>CBDHDZ010000001.1:0-269285 GCA_965261905.1 Nitrosopumilaceae archaeon
CTCTCGGTGCGTGCTGCCCTTCACGTTGGTGCTGATCGTGTCGATGTTGGCCGGTCCGGTACACGAGAACGTCAGGTCCAGGTCGTAGACTTCTTCTCCGCCTATCGTCCTCTGGATCCCGTTGGTTTTGTAGGTGTAGGCGGATACCTCTAAGGTTACATCGTCGCGCACCAGATCTGTGCCCGGCGTTACGGTCGGGGAGCCGGTCGTGGGCGTGTTCACAAGTCTCCCCTCTATCGCGCTGAGGTCGCCTCAATGGTGTCCAGCCTATCCAAGACGGTGGCATGGTTTCGAGTGACTGTACTGGTCAGAAAGCCTATGTCCTCGGCCAGGTTGGTGTCATCCTGGGTAGACAGGGCGGCATGCACTTCGGACAAGTCGGTGCGCATGTCAGCCATTATCGAGGCCAGCTCGGTGACAGTCTGTTGGTTGGACTGAGCTACTACCAGTATCTCGTTGAGGATGTCGCCGAAGCTGGTGATACTGGAGGTGATACCGTCGTCATCGGAGGGCGCGACCAGCGATGTCAGCGTACCGTTCATGCTTATCACCGTCTCGTGGATTGCCTTGATTCTTTCGGTGTTGGACTGCGCATATGCGTCGGTTGCTATCGTTGTCGCTCCTGCCATTATCGCAAACAGCAGGAGGGTGTAAATTATTCTCATTTGGTGGCAGTCGTGCCGTTCGATATAAAGACAGGGTGTGAAGATTTAGTCTATCGGTGGTCAACTTTGGCTGATCGGCACCGTTTCGTTATTCAGAGTGGCTGGGGCAGACCCCGCTAGAAGGAGACCGATCAGCAATGCACACTTTAGCGGCGGGAGGCCAGAGGGGGCATGACAGACAAGAAGTCACGATGGAGTACGGACGAGCAAATCCGTATATCGTACTCCAGACATTTAACCCACAAGCCAGCATGGCTGAGATATGCCGCGAGCACAACTTGGTGCCCCGGACAGTATACGTGTGGAAAGAAAAGTTCCTAGCTGGCGGCCGCAGTTCGCTTGATGGCCCCCGACGCCTCCAAGCAGGTCAAGCGACACAAAGAGGTGGTTGCCTCGCTAAAGAGGATCATCGGAGAGTATGCCGTGGCCAATGACGCTTTAAAAAAAGCGCTGGGAGGCGAGCTAAAATGAAGGCAGTCGGGACGATGCACGGAACGGTGAGCCTGAACAAGGCGCTCTTGCTTTATGGCGTCTCCAAGAAGGCATGGTACTACACCATCAGATCCAGGAACGTGTCGCCGGACCCCGAGGTCCAGGAGATGATCCAAAAGATCGGCCCCGCAAGACCCACCTACGGTACGCGGCGCATGGCCGCCCAGGCATCCAGGGAACTGAACCGCCCGGTCAACCGCAAGGCGGTAGGGCGCATATTCAAGAGACTGGGCTGGAGCGAGCCCTCGCGCACCAGACGGGAGATAATCCGGGCCAACAAGAAACCACCCAGGCCAAAGGCGCCAAACCGGTTCTGGGAGTCTGACATGTCCTACATCTGGTGCGGATCCGACGGCTGTGGCTATTGCTTCAACGTGATAGATGTCTTCACCAGGCAGTGGCTGGCATTCGTGCTGGCTAGCCGCGCCACGCGCCGCGAGGCCATCATGTCGGTGACCAACGCGGTGGCCGCCGCCGGCCCCGAACTGCCCGGCCCGACCCTCAGGGTCGACAACGGATCCCAGTACACCAGCCGCGAATTCAGATCATCTGTGGCCGCGCTGGGAATCACCCTAGAATGCATCTACGTCAACACGCCAGAGCAGAACGGACACATCGAGTCCTTCCACAGGACGCTCAAAAAAGAGTACGTCTGGCCGCGGGAGTTTGCCGACATCCAAGAAGCCAGAGAGGCGATGCTTGCAGCGTTTGAGGACTACAACCACCGCAGAATACATTCTGCGCCAAGGTACCTGACACCCTCCGAGTTTGCCGGGCAGTACCGGCAGGGCTCGGAGGGTGCCATACCTGATATAGAAGGGGGCGGTACGTGTGAATCAAATGTCGCGAAAATCGGCATCAATAAGAGGGGACCACTCCAGCCACCCTGCACGCGGGTCACTTTTTGAACTACTGGATCCTACTTGCCGCTACTACGCCGTACACACTCCAGCTCAGCGGCTCGTCCCCCTCGCGGCCCGCAACAACATCAGCCGGCACTGCGCGTCACGGCATGCGCATGCCATCCGGGAACAGATCCCACTAATGAAAAATGAAAAAAATGGAGTATTAACTACAGGTGTTCTTGGCTACTGTATCGTAGGATATGGTGAGGAGTAGATCGTTGATTCCTTTGCCGGTTATGGTCAAGTCAGAGCCGCTGAACCTGAAGGGCAGCTCGCTCTTTTCTGCGTCAGACTCGTCGCCGTCAAACATAACTTTGGCCGACTCACTGCCTGCCGTCAGGGTTAGTTCAACGTACTGTGTCAGGAAGCCTCCTGCTCCAATGCTTATGCTTGTTATCTCCGTGTCCTCACCGTTACAGTCGAGTTTTGCCTCATCGAAGGGCTTGAGTGCGCCTGGCTCATCGGCATCGTCGTCAACGGTCAAGCTTACAAGCCTAGTTGCACTGTTGTCAAGACCCGGAGCAGATCCTGTGGCGGATGATATGCTACAGGTTGTGTCGGAGCTGGGTGCGAACCAGTTCACCGTGATGGTGTAAAGTTCCACAGTACCTAGTTGTGTCTTTGTAGCATTAGCAGAAGCGTTCGCACCATCCTGAGTGAAGGTAGGACCGATCGTAGCCTTATTAGTCTTCAGGCCCACATAGTCTTGAATACTAAAGTAGTACGCAGTTGCAGCAGGCTCTGTCCCATTATAGTTCAGTAGGTCGAAATCACCGGAAACACGATCCGCCGGAGGCTGAACTAAACTGTCACTCTGGCCCAAAGCTCTAGACTGATCTGTTGAACCCTTTATCGCTATACCATCACCTGCACGCAGGAATCGGTTATCGAAGTCTCTGGTCTTTATAATCTCGACGTGATCAATGGTGGGGGAAACGCCAACATTAGTGGCTTCGTAAAGGAAGAAGCCCTCAACTGTAATTGTGGACTTTGCTGTGGCTCCAGCAGTATCTGCGTTTGACTCTAGTACAGAATTAACAGTAGATACCGACATGGTATCAATGAACACGTCACCAGTACAGGAGAACGTGTTGGATGTCTCGTATACGTGGTCAGTAGGGTGTTTGGTTACCGTCCCGGCAAAGTCGGCGACGGTTATGGCCTGCTCAGTATCATCAGAGTGTAGCATGTTACCCGTGGGTGTCGCTGTTGTTGCTGAGTCAGTCTCAACGGCCTCCTGGATCGACGTAGTGGTATTACTTACCACGCCGACTGAAGCGGCGATCATGTCCAGCTTCGCGTCCAGAGCGTTGATGGATGCCGCGTTGGTCTGTACGCCTTGGGTGACCGTGCTGAGACTCTGGCTGACTTCGCTGAGTGCGGAAGCAGCCTGTCCAACACCAGCAAGGTTGGAGGACAGGGCATCTATGTCGCTGTGAATGGTTGTCAGGTCACCGTGGATGTCCTGCAGGTCGGCATCAACGGCGCTAAGATCGCCGTGGATGTCCTCCAGGTCACCGTGGATGGCTTCCAGGTCGGTGTCAATTACTCCTAGCATCTCCAACACGTTGGCAAAGCCGCTGGTCACTGCGTCCAGTATGTCGGACAGCAGGCTGTTGGCCTCGTTGGTATTGTCAACTACTGTAATTAGTCTCTCTGTGTTTGTCTGCGCGTATGCGTCAGTTGTTATCGTTACTGCTCCTGCTATCACTGCAAGGGACAACAGGAGTGCATGAAATGCTTTTATTTTGTCTGCAGATGGCCGGGCGGCGGGCGCCAGGTGAGCCGCCACCGGCGAACCGCCGCCGTCCGCCTATATAATATTCATACAAAACAGTGTCGTATATCATCAAAATATTATATAGTTGTATATAGTCCACAAATAATGCATGGGCCAGGGTACTGCCTGCGTGATCCGTTCACGCCGGAGGTTGCCCGCCCACCCCCTGCACTACTGGCCGCCATGGCGCCGGTTTTGCTGGCTGCCCTGCTGCTGGCAGCAACCCCCCAAGCGGCACTGGCCGACTCCGCTACTGCAACGCTGGATGGCGTCTTTGATGCCCTCGGCGGAGCCGGCGGTGTTGAGACAGTCACAATATCGGACAGAACCTACGCACTGGTGGCGAGTTTGGATGATAGGGCGGTCCAGATCATCGACATTACCGATCCCTCCGCCCCCCGCCCCGTATCCAGCATCACAGAGCAGGGCGGCTTTGATGCTTTGGGCGGACCCGGCAGCATCGCCGTGGCCACAATCTCGGGCAGCACCTACGCCCTGGTTACGAGCCTGGACTACAACGCCGTCCAGATAGTCAACATAACGGATCCCGCCTCGCCCATTCCCGCGTCCGGCATCTTTGGCGACCAGGACGGCTTTGATGCCATGGGCGGGCCCGTCAGCATCGCCATAACCACAATCTCGGGCAGCACGTACGCCTTGACGGTAAGCCCCGACTATGATTCCGTCCAGATAATGGACATCACTGATCCGTCCAGACCAGATCCCGCGTCCGGCATCTTTGGCGACCAGGACGGCTATGACGCGCTTGCCGGCGCAAGCGGGATAGCGGTGGCTGCCGTCTCCGGCAGCACCTACGCCCTGGTGACAAGCAACTGGGACGGCGCCGTGCAGATAGTCAACATCACCGACCCTGCCGAGCCCGTGCCGGTGTCCAGCGTGTTCAACGGCCGGGACGGGTTCGACGCTCTGGACGGGGCAAAAGACGTTGCCATAGCCGCCATATCTGATGGCGTCTATGCCCTGGTTGCAAGCCAGGGCGATGCGGTCCAGATAATCAACATCACCGACCCTGCCGAGCCCGTGCCGGTGTCCAGCGTGTTCAACGGCCGGGACGGGTTTGACGCGCTTGCCGGGGCAAACCATATCGAGGTGGCTGCCGTCTCCGACAGCACCTACGCCCTGGTGACAAGCAGCTGGGATGGTGCAGTCCAGATAGTTGATATCACCGACCCGATGTCGCCGCGACCCGCATCCAGCATGTTCGATGGACGGGGCGGTTTTACCGCGCTTGGTAGCGCGAAGGAGGTGGCGCTGGCCACAATCGCCGATGGCGCCTACGCCTTGGTAACAAGCCCGGATGATGATGCGGTCCAGATAATCAACATCACCGACCCCGCAGCTCCGCTGCCGGTATCCAGCGTGTTTGACGGGCGGGCCGTCTTCAATGCGCTGGGTCTGGCCAACGACGTGGCGGCGGTCACGATATCGGGGCACACGTATGCCCTGGTGGCCAGCAGGGGCGACAATGCGGTCCAGATAATCGAGATCACCGACCCCGCAGCTCCACTGCCGGTGTCCAGCGTGTTTGACGAGCAAGACGGCTTTGACGCCCTGGGCAGGGCGAACGATATAGAGACGGCCACCATATCGGGCAGCACGTACGCCCTGGTGACGAGCTTGGATGATGATGCGGTCCAGATAATCGATATCACCGACCCCGCAGCTCCACTGCCGGTGTCCAGCGTGTTTGACGGACGGAAGGGCTTTGGCGCCCTGGGCAGGGCAAACGGCATGGAGACGGCCACCATATCGGGCAGCACCTACGCCCTGGTGGCCAGCCACGCGGACAATGCGGTCCAGATAATCGAGATCACCGACCCCGCAGCTCCACTGCCGGTGTCCAGCGTGTTTGACGGACGGAAGGGCTTTGGCGCCCTGGGCAGGGCAAACGGCATGGAGACGGCCACCATATCGGGCAGCACCTACGCCCTGGTGGCCAGCCACGCGGACAACGCAGTCCAGATAATCGAGATCACCGACCCCGCAGCACCCCGGCCCGTGTCCAGCGTGTTTGATGGCCGGGACGGCTTTGACGCTCTCGGGCGGGCCAACGACGTGGAGGTGTACGAGGCGTCGGGGCGCACCTATGCGCTGGTCACCAGCCAGGATGACAACGCAGTCCAGATAATCGATATCACCGACCCCGCAGCACCCCGGGCCGTCTCCAGCGTGTTCGACGAGCAAGACGGCTTTGACGCTCTCGGGCGGGCCAACGATGTGGAGGTGTACGAGGCGTCGGGGCGCACCTATGCGCTGGTCACCAGCAGGAGCGACAACGCCGTGCAGATTATCGACGTGACGGATCCCGCGTCGCCCCGGGCCGTCCATGGGGTGGTTGACGATCAGGACGGCTTTGATGCGCTTGCGGGCGCCAACAGCATTGAGGTGGTTGCCATATCTGGCGGCGCGTACGCCCTGGTGGCCCAGCCACGCGGACAACGCAGTCCAGATAATCGACATCACCGATCCGGCTGCGCCGATTCCGGTCGCCGGCATCTTTGATGGGAAGGGCGGTTTTACTGCGCCCAGCGCGATACCGGTCTTTGATACCGCCCCCGGTGATGATGCTGATGATGTCCTGATCACCGATGTGGCCGAGCCTGATCAGCTGCATCCCGTGCCAGACGCCTCCGACGGCGAGACGGGTTCCGATGAGCCCGACGCGGTGCCGGTCTTGATTGCCTCCCCCAACGACAACGCCGTGCAGATAATCGACATTGGTGATCCCGCATCTCCGAGTACCCTGTCGATAATCCTTGACGGCCGCGGGGGTTTTGACGCACTCGAGGGGGCGAACGGGGTGGAGGTGTACGCGGTGTCGGGGAGAGCATACGCCCTGGTTGCCAGTAACTCGGATGACGCCGTCCAGATAATCGATATCACGGATCCCGCCTCCCCGCAACCGGTCTCAAGCGTGTTCAACGGCCAAGACGGGTTTGACGCGCTTGACGGCGCAAACGATGTCGAGCTCGTCGCGATATCCGGACGCACCTACGCCCTGGTGGCCAGCCTGGGCGACGCGTTTCAGATCATGGACGTTACGGATCCCGCCTCGCCGGCTCCGATATCCAGCGCGTTCAACGGCCAAGACGGGTTTGATGCGCTTGCCGGGGCCAGCGATGTGGAGGCATACGCGGTATCGGGGCGCATCTACGCTGTAGTCACAAGCAACTGGGACAACGCCGTCCAGATAATCGATATCACGGATCCCGCCTCCCCGCAACCGGTCTCCAGCGTCATGGATGGGCAGGATGGCGAAAATTAATCACCCGGCACGTCCGGATATAACAAACCAGCCGTCAGGTCGGCCGATACGCCGCAATCGTCGGCCATCTGGATAAAATCCTACCATCCTGGCCAAAGACACGGACGGGGCCGTCGAGATGGTGCACATTCCACCCCACACCCCGCAGACATCTGGGGGGTTCTAACACGGACGCGATGGCCACCACAACGAAACTGAAAAAAGACTAGCCCAAAGGTAGGCTAGCTCTGCCTGAGACGCACCTTACATGGGTTGTGGGACATAATAAATGATCCGAAGGCGTGGACCGGCCGGGAATTGAACTCGGATCTTCTGCGTCTCAGACAGATGTTTTACCTTTGAACTACCGGGGTTCTTGTGCAAACGCGGGTGTTGCCCGCGCCCGGCAGCTCCGGTCAGCTGCCCGTAATTCTTTTAACCGATGGTACCGTATTATACCTGATATTGATCCACACATACACCTTCGGCGTGCGGTTCCGCAAGGGGTTTGATGCAGGCATGCTGGCCCGCCAGGCCGGCATGGACCGGTACGCGCACAACAAACTGCTCGAGACCCTCCGGGAGGAGTACCGCAGGACGGGCAGGGTCAACACCACGCGCGGCCGCGTCAACGCCTGGTATACGGACCTGCGCAACACCGCGGGGCCGCGCTGGCTGCGACAGTCCGTCTCGCAGGTGACGCGCCAGACGCTGTATGACCTGGCCAGGCACTACGAGCAGTACGCGGACACCGAGTATGCCAGGGCGGCCGGCATCACCCCGGAGACCGAATGGGGCGAGCCGCACTTCAAGCGGCACGGCGATCGGATATCCGTCCCGCTGACCATAACCCATGACGGCACCGCCGGCAGCGCCAGGTTCGTCGGCGGGCGCATCCTCCGTGTGGCCAAGATGGGCGATATCACTCTGTCGCGACCGTTCCCCGTCAACAACTACCGGCCCAAGGCGGCCCGGCTGCTCCAGACCGCCGACGGCAGGTGGCGCATGACCGTATCCTGCCAGGTGCCCGACGGGCACCCCAAGGTCACCGGGTCCGCCATCATCCTGGGCGTAGACCGCAACGTCGGCAACATGGCCACAGCCGGCCACGTGGTGGAGCCGCCATCCAAGATGGTCCGCCGGATGGCCAACGCCGAGAGGACCGCCGCCCGGGCGCAGAGGATCATGGCGCGCCGCCGCAAGCCCGACGGCCGCCTGCGCAGACCCGGCTCCAGACGGTGGGCCAAGGCGGCCAGGCGCGCCGCCAAGAACAGGCGCAGGGGCGCCGACATCCGCAGGACCATCACGCACAAGATGTCGCGCGTTATCGCCGACAGCTGCACGCATGTCGTCCTTGAGAAGCTGAGCATCCCAAACATGACAAAGTCCGCCAAGGGTACAGTCGAGAACCCGGGCACCAACGTCAAGCAAAAGTCCGGCCTCAACAGGTCGATACTCGGGCAATGCTGGGGGTTGCTGGCCCTCCTGCTGGCCTACAAGCTGGCCGGCGGCATCGTCTGGGTCAGCGCGGCCTACACCAGCCAAAGATGCTGCCCGTGCGGGTTTGTTGACAAGGACAACCGGGACGGCAGGAAGTTTTTGTGCAGGCGGTGCGGCCATTCGGATCACGCCGACTGCAATGCCGGATCGAACATCGAGAAGGCCGGGCTCGAAAAACTCGGCCCCGGGGCCGTCCGCGGCCGACTGAAGCTGCGGCATGATGATCCCATACTGCCTGCCTTGCCGGCCGACGCCGGCAGCGCCCATGTTAAGGGGCGCCTGGACGCGGAGGGTTCTTGCATTGGCTCCCCTGTGAAACGTCAAGCACCGACCGGAGGGCGAGATGCTGCACGCACCGTCGTTCTCTGGCGTGACGTGTAAGGTGCGCGTCGGGAAACACCCGCGTTTGCACAAGAACCAACTACCGGCCCACGTCATACGGGTTGTTATCCAGCCATTTATCTGGCTCGATTATGGTATATCTATCCCCAACACGGCCCGCAGCTCGTCGGGCATCCCGCAGGCCCCGGTGCAGGCGTTGACGGGGTGCGCCAGATAGTTGACGCCGGGATGCCGCCCGTCCACAAGGATGCCCGGCGGCCGCAAAGATGGGCTCCATCCACCCGGCCCGGACGGGGAACGTGCCCAAACAACCCATCATCGGGTACGGGGCGTCAACCACCACGCCGCCCCTGGCCGCCGGCCTTGGACTGTGCGGTTCCCTTCCCGGCGATTCCAAGCTGCGACTCCAACTGGGCATTACGGTCCTTGACGGCCCTGATCTCCGACTCCAACTGGGCATTGCGGACTTCGGCGGCCGCGACCCTGTCCTTCAACTCGGCTAGCTGGGAAGGCAGCGACTCGGACCCACCCACCATCCCCGCATACGAGGACAGGCGGGAGAGCAAGTTGATCATCTCGGATCCCTTGGAATACTCCTCGCGCAGTTTCTGGGGGAACAGCTCGGCGGGCTTTTGGTAGCGGTCATTGCCCTTGTGGCCGATGACGTGATCTGCCGCATATGGGGCGCAGCCGCAGGCCTCCAGCGTGGATTTCAGCAGGGTGCGGAGGCCGTGCGCCCTGATCTTGAAGCCGTTCCAGCGCACCTTCTTCTGCACGCCCGACCTCTTGGCTACCTCGGCGAACCGGTTGGATATCCAGACACCGCGCACCGCCGTGCCTATGCTGGTGAGAAATATCGGGCCGGCCGGATCGTGCTTGCCGTACTTCTCCTCCTTTTGATCCAGGTATTCGCGTAACGCGTCCACCGCGTCGCGGTCTATGAACGTCGTGTACTGGTGAGCCGTCTTCATGCGGACGAACGTGAGCGGCACCGGACAGCGGCCCAGATCCCACTGCCGCCGATCCTCGGTCCCGAACCATTCCACTATCTGGGCGTAGGCCTCGTAGTTGAACCGATCCGCGAACGTGCTGACGTCCATCCCGCCCTGGAACTGGATCAGCATGATCGCCCTGAACGCCGTACCTGGGTTGCCGCGAACGAGGAGGTTGTAAAAGTCCTCCAGGCCCATCTCCGTGTCGTCGACGACGTCGTGGCACGCGTGCTTGTTCAGGTTCACCTGCACGTCGAGACTGAAGCCGTGGATGCGAAAGTACGACTTTATGGCGGTGCGCATTCCGATGATGGCCGGCTTGGTGAGTTCGCCGTGGAACGGATCGTTGAGATAGTCGGAGACGATGCGGTTGGTCATCATGACTCCGAAATTATCATCCTCGCAAAAGTTCAGCAGATCCTCGACGTTGGCAAACGTCCTCTGGCGCCTCTGGGTGGTGATGGTGTCGCCCTCGACCGCCTGCTGTTTGACCTCGAACTCCCTGCCCTCCAGCCACATGCTGAAGGCGCCCAGGTGGCCCAGATACAGGCTCCGCGTGCTGCCGGGGGGCCTGCCGTGCTTGTAACTCCCGTCCTTCAGGTGGCTCATCCAGCGTTTCACGCTTCCAAGCCCGTCCACGCTCGTCCCCGGCGAGGACAGTTTCAAAATTCCGTGCTTGCACGCCCAGGACGTGCCGTGCCTGGGTTCGGCGATGCCCGAGTTCCTCAGGTGCCTGGCCGAGACGTACCCTGAGGGGGGCAGTAACTTCAAGACCTGCAAGGCGCGGCCGGGCGCCTTCTGCAGGTCGAGCTCGGTTACCCGGCGGAGTACCCTGTAGTATTTGGTCATGTCCTAGTCTGATCGATATTTCTATAAAATCCCCGAGATGACCATCCGCGGCATCTGGGCGGCGCGCCGCCCGGGGGGATTGAACGGTTGTGCCGTGTATTTTAAGTTCGGAATGCGTGCCTGCGCGGACAGCGGTGTTCTCCATCCCGCGTGAAATGAACGGCACCCAGAATCTGGACATTACGGTGACCCGGCGCCATCGGACGCGAACGCCAGGCACGGCGACTGGGTCGCCAAAACGTCCAGCCTCGTAGGGGAGTTATAGACTTTGGTACACCGCACACGTAACGTATACCGCGTGGCCATAGTCCGAGATCACCCGGTTGGCACATCCGCTGATCATGTGAACCAGCGGCTTGCGCAAACCACCGACCACGAAACTTTCAAGGATCTCCCCGCCCGTACAGCGCCAATGGAAGATGGGAAACAACAACTCATGCAGGCATACAAGAAGGAGAAGAACGGCGATGTCAGCAAGCGTCTGCAGCTGATGACACACATCAAGGTAGACGGGATGACGCCGTCAAAGGCTGCAAAGACCATGCACATGGCCAGATCATGGGGCGGCAAATGGACCAAGAGGTACGAAAAGAGCGGAATAGATGGACTGCAGGACAAGCCCCGGAGCGGCAGGCAGACCGCGGTCCATCGCGGCGTGATGAAGAGACTGCGAAAGATTGCGCGCAGGACACGCATAGTGATTTGCAAAAAGATTTGGATAAAATGAGGACGGATCTGCCCTCCGTGGCCCGTACGGTTATCCAGATCACTATTCAAGTTCCTATGCAGGCGCGAGCCCTCGGGCAAGTCCGGGGACAGGCTTCAGGCGGCCGTGCTCAGAAAGCGCGGCAAGATGATCGTGAAGATGGCCACCATATCGGGGCACCATCATCCGGCACCGTCCACCGGTGGTTACACAGGCCGGAGCGCGAGGGTCCCGAGGGCAGGTACGACCGGCGGGGGCCCGGGCGGGCCGCGGCTTCTGACATCGGAGCAGGGACGCTCCATCGGGGAGGATCCTGGCGGGCCGCCGCCCGACAGTGGCTTTGCGCGCGGCAGTTGGAACGCCAGGATGCCTGCTGGGCGCATGGGCGACAGGTCCGGCGCCATCCCGTGCAGCCGGAGGGCCGCCCGAGAATCGCGGGCTGGCTCGGTTTTTCTGCATGCAGGCCGCGGCCCATATGTCCTGCGACGGCACCACGCCCGAGGGGCAGGCTGCATTCACTGAAGGGATGGGGGGGACGATCGCCGGATGGAAGGAAGAGGGACGCACCCTGCCGGCCATACACGCGGCCACCTTGCGGGACCCGCCCACGTCTGGCAGGGGTCCCAGGCGACGGGGCGGAAAAGAACATAGTCCGCACCAGCCACTCCAAAAAATCCACCCGCCTGATCGGGGCTCCGGGGGGGGGCGGCACGCTGGACTGGCTATTCCACGATAACCCGAAGACGGATGGCCATGCGGCCCTGGCAGAATATGCTCGCTGGCGCCCTCACCGGCAAGACCACGAACGGGCACACTGCCGGCACTGACGGGGCCGTCAAGATGGTGCACATTCCGTCCCACGCGCCACAGCTCAACCCCATAGAGACGGAACGGCATGAGATCAGGGTGGCCATAGCCGGCATCATCCTCGTCGGCCTGGGCAGGACGCGGGACGCAATAATACGCATGCTCCACAACGGCGAGATGCCGATAGTCAGGCTGTTTGACTGGCTGCTGCCCACTCCCTAGTCGACCCGGCAGCTCTCCGAAGGCACCCGGTCCGCCCCACACCTGCCAGATTACTGCACCCTGGCCTCCTGCGCAATTCATCGAGAGGGGGCGCACCGGCGCGGTATCCAGCGGGAAGGGGCAACTTGACTACGTCATAGTACTGGCAGGGGCGACCGGCGGTACGCGCATCATCTGGGCTGCAGGCGTTGCTGCAAACTTTATGGCCATCACTATGCCCATGGCGGGCGCCCCCGATAGTTGACCATCGAAGAAAAGGCAGTTGTGTTAACTGCAATCTCTGAGGCCGGCGGCATGCAGACAATTCCGATAATTCAGATAATGGCCGTACCGGTGAGGCGCAAGCTGGTGGTTGTTTGGTTGTGTCTGCGGGACGCAATTTGTCGATCACATTCTTGCTATAATGTAAAATCACATTATCACAAGATTGGTTTATTAAAAGTATTGGAATTTAAAGAGTTATGAAATCAAGGGCCACACGCCGTGTTTGCGGGCAAACCCTTTTGGACTGTCTGCCCGTGTCGTCCAGTCGAACTCCAGCCTCCGGGGTAGTTGGAACCATCTCCGCCCGGAACTCGATCCTGGCCGGACAGAACACCGCATACGGTATAGGAACCGGCGACGACTCGGGCCGCTTCGCGATATCAAACGGCACCGTTCTGGTGCTGGCTGAACCCCCTGACGACCCCTCTGGCAGCTACGCCTACGCGGTCAACGTGACCTCCGCCGGCAGCTTCGGGACCAACAAACACCGCGTCGTCGAGGTGACCGTCGCATATCCTGATGCCCCGCCGCCCAACCGCCCCCCGACGGCCGACGCCGGCCCCGACCTGACCGTGATCGAAGGCGACACCGTGACCCTGTCGGGGACAGCCTCCGACCCCGACGGCGACCATCTCGCCTACCTGTGGACCCATAACCGGACCGACCTGCCAGTCATCCTGGAGAACGCCACCGCCCTCTTGACAACCTTCGCGGCCCCGGCGGTCGACTCGGACACGGTCGTCACCTTCACACTGGCCGCCGACGACGGCCGCGGCGCCTCCTCGACGGACACCGTCTCCGTCACCATCCTGGTTGGTTCCCCGCCGGACCCCCCGCAGCACCTCCGGTTCGTAGCCACCACCAACACCACCGTCACGCTGACCTGGGACGACCCCGATGACGCTACCATCACCGGGTACAAGGTGCTGTCCCGGGCGGCCCTGACGGAGCCGAACCTCGCCGTGCTGGTCTCCGACACCGGCTCGGCGGACACCGCCCACACGGTGACCGGCCTGAACCCGGATACCATCTACGTCTTTCGGGTGGTCGCCCTGGGCGAGCACGGCGAGTCGGCCTGGTCCAACTTCATCAGGCTCCCCACCGCCCCGGCAAACCCTTCCCTGGCCGCCGATGCCGGCCCCGACCGGGCCGTCGTCGAGGGGTCGTCGGTGACGCTCTCCGGCACCGCCGTCTATACCGGCAAGCAGCCAACCTACCTGTGGATCCACGACCGCCCCGACCTGGGCATCGCCCTGTCCGGCTCCGATACGCTCTCCCCCTCGTTCACCACCCCCGATGTCGATGCCGACACGGCCGTCACCTTCACCCTGAGCGTCACCGACCAGCACAACGCCACCGCCGCCGACAGGGTCACCATCACCATCTCGGACGTCCCCGGGGACGACCCGCCGGCAGCCCCGCAGAACCTCCGGGCCACCTCCGCCACCGGTACCACCGTCACCCTGACTTGGGACGATCCAGATGACGCGACCATCACCGGGTACAAGGTGCTGTTCCGGGCGGCCCTGACGGAGCCGAACCTCGCCGTGCTGGTCTCCGACACCGGCTCGGTGGAGACCACCCACACGGTGACCGGCCTGAACCCGGACACCATCTACGTCTTTCGGGTGGTCGCCCTGGGCGAGCACGGCGAGTCGGCCTGGTCCAACTTCGTCAGGCCGTCCACCCTGCCGTAGGGGGGCGGGGGTTCTAGCGCGTTGGTTGTGGGTGGCGGTGCGCCCGGTGCCAAGGCCCGCGGCGGGGCCGGCCTTTGGGATTCGGCCGCGCCCGCGCAGTACTGCAAACGGCTCGCCCCGGGTCGGGCGGCAGGCGGCAGGGACCATGCCGCCGGATGGTAGAGACCGGCTGCCGGATGATCGAGAACCAGCGGGTGCGCACGCAGCAGAGTTGTTACACCGCCCACCGGAGCGTCACGCCCGGCGGGCTGGCCGCCGGTCTCAGAGGTAATGGCCGACGAGGTGCTGGCAGGCGCGAGATCCAGGGCGCTCACCCACCGGGACGCCTGGCGCTTGGTCGGCGTGAAGGCGTTCCGTGAGGCCGAGGCCCGCGAGGCAGCCAGAGTAAGCAACCCGGGGGCGGCATGACGGGCACGATACACATACTCCTTGACCATGTTTCTGGCATCGGGTACTGCCTCGACTGCGGGATGCGCGTGTTCAAGCTGTCGCCGGTCAATGCAGACCACCTGTCGCGGGTCAAGCACTACGGCGACCGGTACGCCACCGGCACCATCGACTCCGAAGGATCCGCCAAACCCTACATCATACGCGGCCTGGGCGGGCTGGACGTAGAAGACATCCCGCACGTTCGGGGCAACACCAGAATCCAAGACATTGTTGTCCGCCACAAACAACAGTTGGAGATGCTGAAGGCTACACACTGACAACCACCAAAAGCAAATTGGGGCCTCTGGCCGGACTGCGCGCCACGCCCGCCGATTGGAAACTATACACTTGCTGTTGTCTTTTTCGTATGTGTTCACGTCATCCGGACGTGTTTTCTCGCACCAGCCAGCATTATAACAAATAACGCGCATATATCGAAGAAAATTATCGGTTAATTACCGTGCGCCTTTTTGGTTCAGGTTGTTTTTGGACGGGCCGCCTGATCAAATGTACGCCGCCATCTGCGTCATGTAGTCGATGCCCCGCGCCTTCTAGGTCGCCACGCACGTGAAGATGTTGGCCAGCCAGTTCATGGTCTTTTCCGACCGGATGGAGCCGCGCACCTTGCGGTGGACGACCAGCTCGCGCAGGCCGCATGATCTGGACCCCATAAAATAGGACCGTTTTTGCCATGGTTCTTCGTATGGTGAGCCTCATTTATTTCTCAGCTCCCACTGCATGGTGGAGTGGACCCCATAAAATAGGACCGTTTTTGCCATGGTTCTTCGTATGGTGAGCCTCATTTATTTCTCAGCTCCCACTGCATGGCAAACTCGGTTGGTGTCATGTATCCGATGGCAGAGTGGATCCGTTGGTTGTTGTAATCCGCAAAGGCGTCTGCAAGCGCAATCTCGGCATCCTGATAGGATCCAAACTCACGGGGCCATATGTACTCCTTTTTGAGTGTCTTGTGGAACGACTCTACGTGCCCGTTCTGCTCCGGCGTGTTCTTCCAGATGAATTCGTGCTTGCTGATGCCAAGAGCCCGTACCGCCTTTCTGAAGTCGTGGCTTGCGTACTGGTTGCCGTTGTCTGTTCGTATCCTCAGCCGGGTGCAGTCGGGTTTTTCCGCAGCGACCGCGTTTGTGATTGAATCTATGGCCACGTGCCGGGTGGCGTTGGTGTCAAACGCGTACGATATGGCGGGGGACCCCTTAGAGCGAGACCGATCCGTAACACAGACATTCGGAGTACGGCCGGGGGGTACATGCGATGACCAAGAAGCGATGGAGCGCGGAGGAAAAGTGCAGGATAGTGATGGAGGCGCTCACCACGTCCGCGGAGACGGTCGAGATATGCCACAAGCACGGCCTCTCGCCCAACACGTTCTACCCGTGGAGGGAGAAGTTCCTTGAATCCGCCAAGGCCGCCATGGCCGGTAAGTCAGATACTGCCGCAACCAAGGCCCTCCAGAAGGAGAACGACCGCCTCAAGACGCTCCTGGCCGAGTCCACCCTGGCCGTCGACGCGTTAAAAAAACCTTGGAGGGAAGGAAGCGTTGAGGGCGGTGCAGCGCATGGTTGATCAGGGCATGTCGCTCAACGGGGCGCTGCGCACCTGCGAAGTGTCCAAGCAGAGATGGTACTGGAGAAAAAAGACGCGCGTGCCCCGGACCGACGCCGATCTTCTGGAGATTATCTTGGAGATACGCAAAAGGCGGCCGTTCTACGGGACCAGAAGGGTGGCCGCGGAGCTGGCGCGCAGCCTCGGAAGGCCCGTAAACCGCAAGAGGGTACGGCGCGCCTACCGCCTGGCGGGCTGGAGCAAGCCGGCCCCGTCCAAGGCAGATGCCAAGGCCCGCTGGAAGCCGATCAAGGCGGCCAGACCCAACCAGGTCTGGCAGACCGACATCACTTACGTGTGGTGCGGGCAGGCCGACGGATGGTGTTATTGCTTCAACATACTGGATATCTTCACCAGGCAGTGGATTGCCTACCGGTTCGACACCCCAGCCACCGCCGATATCGCAGTGGACTCGCTGGTGGAGGCCGTCGCCACCGCCAAGCCGGACTGCTCAAGACTCACCATCCAGTGCGACAACGGTTCCCAGTATGCTGGCAAAAAGTTCCGAAAGGCCGCGTCCCATCTCAGCATCAAACTCAAGTTCATCTGGAAGAGCACGCCGCAGCAGAACGGCCACATAGAATCGTTCCACGGCACCCTCAAGCGCGAGTACATCTGGCCGCACGATTTCTCCAACTACCAGCAGGCCGAAGCCGTCATAGCCGAGGCGTTCCGAGACTACAACCGGAACCGGCTGCACTCGGCGCTAAAGTACGTCCCGCCGGACGAGTTTGTGGCATCATGGGAGGCGGAGCATAAATGAGGGACCGATGTCTGTGTAAAAATATGCAGAAAGCGGTCTCAGAATTCGGGGTCCAGATCAGATACCCACTTGTGGGTGAAACAATCGACCACGTTAAAGCTGTAGCACCATCCGTCCATGCCGCACCAGATGTACGTGATGTCAAGCTCCCACAGCCGGTTCGAGGCCTCGGGCTTGAAGAGCCTGCGTTTCGTACGGATGATGTCGTTCTTGGTCTTTTGCGGGTCGATGTAGCCGGTCTTTCGGTATATCCTCTGTATTTGCTTGCGATTTACCCGAACGCCCGTCTCTCTGGACACCTGGGCCGCCATCCGGCGTGTTCCATACGTGGGCCTCTTGGCGCTGATCCTGGCCACGGCATCTACGATGCCCCGGTCAAGTCTGACCTCGCGCGTCTTGGGCTTGTAGTACCAGGCACACTTTGATACGCCTGCGTACTTTAGCGACTTGGCAAGGCTCATCTGCTGTTGCATACGCCTGACCGCGCTCAACCTCTGCTTTCCTCCAAGGTTTTTTTTAAAGCGTCGTTGGCGACTGTCAGCTCTCCAATAATCCGCTTAAGGTTGTCGATCTCTCTTTTAGGGGCCTTTGCAGGATCCGCATTGCCGTGGTGTGCCAATCTGGCCTTGCCCGCATCCAAGAATTGCTGCCTCCATGCCTGGAACGTCGTAGGGTGCACGTTGTGCTTGCGGCACAGCTCTGCCATACCGATGTTGGTCTTGATTGATTCCAGTACGATCTGGATCTTTTGCTCGGGAGTGAACTTGGTCTTTGTCATGCCCGTTCTGCCCCTCCACAGCCCTTAAGGTATGCAAACGCGTGCGGTACTACTCTAGCGGGGTCCGCCCCAGCAGCGAGTAAAAATTTCTTTAACTCATCGCGTCATGTCTTTTGCTCGACATAATCAACTGTCTGTGTTTTGCTAGCTTGCTAATCATTTTTTCAAGCAAGACCAAAGCTTCATCACAAGACAACATCCTTCCTTTTTCCAACCAAATAATGTAATCAGTCAACATCATAGTCTTAATACCAAGCCCAACAGCAGAATTTAACGCGTCATAATCATTCGTTAGCAATACGGACGTTGCTATCTCTTTTTGGTACACCAACAATTTTATCAAACTCGACTCACCGTCTCCTAGTTCTACTATCGACGTTTCTGCTTGTTCCATTTCTCGATCTGATTCGTCAACAACATCGTTGATGACTTCTATAACCCCGTCCGCTATGATGTCATTAAACTTGTCAGACATTTTGTGCCCGCCACCTCGGGTTTCATCAAGTATTGTTTGTGTCATCAGCAATTTAGCATTCATTTTTTTCTTAAATGTTGCCAGTGTTTCAATTAATTTATTTCTATCAAGACTTACAAGTATCATCGTATCAAGATAATATTTTTTCATCATATTAGTACACTATAAGTCGTTTAAAAAGTCTTATCATACTAAGCTGTCTAAGTAATCGTCAAACTCAACCACACCCATGCCATAAATCTTCGCGCCAAGCGATCGTGATATCTTACCGCCTTTCACCATAGACAGTGCCGCATCTTTTCTCCACATTTCATATTCCTTAACGAGTTTGCTTTTTTCCTTCATTTCTGGAAACTTCGTGTACGACAATACGATCATTTCTCTATACGTCAACCTGTTAAACACTGATTTTAGGCTATAAAGAGATCTCAATGTGTTGGGTTTCACATCCTTGATTGCTTCTTCGGCTTTGACATGGCCACGTCTTGTCAGATGTACCGGACGGCGCCCATCTTCATCCTCTTCCATACAGATCAGTCCTTCTGTTTCAAGTTCTTCCAGAGCGTATTTGAGGCGCTGGCTGTACATGCCATGTAAGTGAGGCGCGAAGTCGCACTCGAGCTCTGGGTGAGCCTTGGATGCGGCATATATTATCTTTTGAAGCCATGTTTGCCCGCTGATTCCGTTGTTTTCACCGCCAGTGTTGATATGCAGTAATGCCAGAACGTATTTTTTGTCCATACTTATTATTACATTATGTGGCATATAAATAAGTTGCTTATTTGTGGATCGCACTGCAGAGCGCTGACATGTATGTTTGAATGTCAATTGCAATAAAACCTAAACGCTCATCTGCGGAATGTTGGGGGTAAGTGAAGCCCCGTACCAAGCAGGCATAACCGAAACAGATCTGTAGGGGTAATCCCCCGTACCCCCATGGCGCGCGATAAAACGCAAAAGCGAAAAGAATCCGGTCCCCTGCTACTTCTGCTGGCATTGTTTGCCGATATGGCGACTACAGCCGAGCTGTTCAGGACGGTCCGGTGGGCCGGCGGCCTGTTCTGCCCGCACTGTGGCGGGGATGACATCGTCCGGTACTGCCGGTACCGGGGACATGTCCGGAGATACACGTGCAAGGGCTGCCACCGTACCTTCAACGACAAGACCGGGACGATCCTCCACTACCGACACGTCCGGATGGGAGACTGGATGCTGGCCCTCTGGATGTTCCTGTGCGGGCCGCCCAACGGGGTATCGATAAACTACATCGCAACCTTGATGGGCCGCGCCTACGGGGCCGTCTACCGGATGATGCGCGACATCATGCGGACGGTGAGCGAACTGCCCGAGGGCAAGCTGTCCGGGACCGGCTAGACCGACGAGGGGTACATCCGGGCCGGCTCCAAGGGGGTGGCGCTGAACAACAACGGCGAGAACCGAACCATCCCCAGCCGCCGCCGGCTGCCGCGCGGCCCCGGCAGGGGCACCTTCGAGAAGAACACCCCGATGGCCACCATCTACCACCGGCGCGCCACCTCTGATGAGCCCGACGTGACCATCCTTGAGGTTCCCCATGGTGACGGCAGGACGCTGACCGAGATGGTGGCCGAGAAGTTCGAGCCGGGTTCGACGGTGATCACCGACGAGCATAAAGCCTACGGGAGCCTGGAGGCGATTGGATACGTCCACCCGGCCGTCAACCACGGCGAGGGTGAATACGCATCAGGAGAACACAATGAGATCCACACCAACAACTGCGAGTGCAGGATAGGCCTGATCAAGCGGTGGCTGAAAAAGCACCGCGGTGTGAGCAAATGGCACCTAGAAGGGTACGTCTAGTCCTTCCAGTTCGTTCACAACCACCGGCATTATAGCATCAACGGCAGGTTTCTGGCTGCGCTGGCCGCCGTTCTTGACCAATATCCCGGGAGGCAGGCCTGACCAAGATGTTTTTCATGCCGTAATTACTTTCCAACAAATCCGTCCCGCAGGCGCGTGCCATCAGGCTGGCTGCATATTTTTTCTGCACTGAACGACAATCCCGCTGCCCGTGAGCAGAATTGTTACCCCCAACATTCGGCAGATGAGCATCCAAGAAGGATCCCGTCGGCATCGATGAGTCTCCGATAACGGTTCCCGGCAGGACGGGGCAGATTTGGCTTGCCGCCGACGAGGACACCGCCCTGGTCAAGGTGGGGGCCAGCCGGGCGGAGGCCGTCCTGCGCAAGATCTTCCCCTTCTTCGAGCGGCCGCTGACGGCAGACGGCTACCAGCCCTACAAGAATCTCTTCGAGACACTCCAGCGCTGCTGGGCGCACATCAGCCGTGAGTCCGAGAGCCAGGTCAGGATCGCCAAGGAGAGATCCGGCGTCTCCTCGACGGACTGCCGCGACGCGCAGGCGCGGCACGACCGCCTGATGCTGATCTACCACGAGGCCAAGGAGATGGGCACGGCCACCCCCGGCCAGTGCGACGTACTGGTGCAGCGTACCATTGAGGTGGCCCGGACCTACCCTGAGAAGCTGGCCAACAAGATCATCGCTGCCGCCCCGTACCTGTTTACCTTCCTGCGGCACCCTGGCATGCAGGCGACCAACAACCACTCCGAGAGGGAGCTGCGCCGCCCGATACTGCGCCGCAAGGTCAGCGGCCAGATAGGCAGTGTCGAGGGAATGGACAGGTTCGGCGTGCTGTTCACGTGCCTGCTGACCTGGCGCAAGCGGAAACTCAACATCTACCACGAGCTGGACCGCATCCTGATGACCCAGACCTGATTCGTTCCTAGCCGAAACGCGTACAGGTCAGCGTACGGACTCAGGTCCCCCGGCACGTATCCGGTTGATGAGCGTGGAATCCACTAATCACACTACCATGGGAGGTATTTGTTGGATTTGCGCACTGTTAATCGGTATGAGTTGACCATATTTGGTTGAAGATGCCAATCAAAGATCGACGCCTGCGGACCTGAGTCCATACAAGGAAAAAATGACGGCCGCGCAGAGCATGATCCAACAGGAGGTATCCCTGAGCAAGGCACTCCGCTGGTGTGGGGTGACCCGAAAGAGGTGGCGGTACTACAAGCCGAAAGCGCGGGAGCCGGCCGTCAACCTGGACGTGCTACAGCTGATCCGGCAGATACGCGAAGAGAGACCATCCATGGCACCAGAAGTATGCTGCCGAGCTCTCCAGGATGCCGAACCACCCGGTCAACAGCAATCTGATGCGCCGCGTCTACCTGCGGATGGCACGGGCCTCCCGGCGCAGGATCTCAAGTGCGCCAAGGCCCGCTGGATGCCAATCAAGGCAGCCTAACACAACCGGGTCTGGGAGACGGACCACACACTACGCCTGGTGCGATCCGCTCGACGGCTGGTGTTACTGCTTCAACGTCCCGGACATCTTCACCAGGCAGTGGATCGCCTACCGGTTCGGCACCCCGGCCACCGCGAGTATCGCCGTGGACTCGCTGGTGGAGGCCCGTTGCCACCGCCAAGCCGGACTGCTCCAGGCTGACCCTCTAGTGCGACAACGGATCCCGGTACGCTGGCAAAAGGTTCCGAAAGGCCGCCTCCATCCTAGGCATCAGCCTGAAGTTCATCCGGGCCCACACACCCGGGCAGAACGGCCACATAGAATCGTTCCACGGAACCCTCAAGCGCGAGTACATCTGGCCGCACGACCTCGCCAACCACCAGCCTGTCGGGCCTGT
This sequence comes from Nitrosopumilaceae archaeon, assembly GCA_965261905.1. GTDB lineage: Archaea > Thermoproteota > Nitrososphaeria > Nitrososphaerales > Nitrosopumilaceae > VYCS01. The sequence goes on from CBDHDZ010000001.1 coordinate 22,264, forward strand.
CTGGATTCTACTATTTCTTGCCTTCCAGAGTATCACTTTCCAATCCGCGCGGGCGGCACGGTCTTTGACGGCCCCCAAGACCCGTACTGGGAGATCCCCGTGGCGGGCCGCGTGTTTGTTGGGGGATTATCTTGGCAGGATGTCCTGGCCGCCTGAAAAACCCCGGCGGTTTTTGGGTGGTGGCTGGCTGTCAGCGTGTAGCCTTCAGCGTCTCCGACTGTTGTTTGCGGTGGACAACGATGTCTTGGAGTCTGGTGTTGCCCCGAACGTGCGGGATGTCTTCGATGTCCAGCCCGCCCAGGCCGCGTATGATGTAGGGTTTGGCGGATTCTTCGGAGTCGGTGGTGCCGGTGGCGTACCTGTCGTCGTAGTGTTTGAACGTCAGCAGGTGGTTTGCATCGACCGGAGACAACTCTAACACGCGCATCCTGCAGTCGTGGCAGTAGCCTACGCCAGAAACATGGTCAAGGAGTATGTGTATCGCGCCCGTCATGCCGCCCCCGGGTTGGTTACTCTGGCTGCCTCGCGGGCCTCGGCCTCGCGGAGCGCCTTCACGCCGACCAAGCGCCAGGCATCCGTGTAGGTAAACGCCCCGGACCTTGTTCCGGCCAACACCTCGTCGGCCAGCATGTCCGAGACGGGCGGCCGGCCCGCCGGGCGCGCCGCTCCGGTGGGCGGTGTGATAACTCTATATCCAACAAATGCGGGCGGACTTCCATGTCTCACCACGCGGACGGCTGGGATCACTATCTAAGCAGCATCGAAGAAAATGCGGCCAGCCCGGAACTAAAAAAACAACTTACAGAGGCCGTCCAAACCATACGAAGGTATCTTGGGGAGGACTGGCCATCAAAGGCGCCAGAAGACAGTCGCCACGCCATTCTTTGGGAATTGCGGATGATCAGCGGCGCCGTGCGTGACTACCTCCCTGTAGTCTGGGGCAATTCTTTGTCTGCCGTAGAGGGAGCCGAGGGCCTTGATGGCATGCTGGCCAAACTGCGGCGCCACGAGGACCCTGAAAGCTCAATCGCGGAGCTGGAGATGGCCGGCCGGTTGGTAAGCCACGGATACAGCATAGAATTCGAGCCAGAGGTGGAACGCAAAAAGAAGCCCGACATGCTCTGCCGGAACGATGACATGAAGTTCTTTGTCGAGGTCAAGACGCTTGGCACTGCCGCCGAAACTTCCAAGGCCAACATGACCATCGACGGCATCCGCGCCGCATGCAGACCCATATTCCCGCTGGGGGCGATATTCAAGCCACTGTCCGGGCCGCACCTAAAGGAGGTCGCCGACATCCTGGCGCGCAAGACCAAACACGCAATTTTCAACAATATTGCCGTTGAGGTCTCCCTGGACAAGGTTTTGAAGGTGTACATAGTGCCTGACGAACTGCCTGACCGCGACAAAGTGATCAGGGAATGGCGCAGCCAGCAAGAAATGGCTGGGGTCATACCTCCGGGCACGGGCGGACTATACGGCCCCGCCGGACAACGTAAGGGAGGAACACAGGGTAAGAGTCAAGATCAACGACCTCGCAAAAACGCGCCAGATTCCGCCGGAAGCGACCGGCGTGCTGGTCATTACGGGACCCTTCCTTTTCCAGGTTGCTGATGGCGCGGAACACTTTGTTGATTACATCATCGAGGATCTCTACGAGCAAGAGAACATTCCGGCAGTGGTGCTCGTCGCAGACAAGATATTCAGTGGAAACGATGGATCCTCAATCACCGACAGGCGGGACTTTATCTTCATCCGCAACCAGATCCACAACATGATACAGGAAAATGTGGTGGTTGTAAAGAACAGGTTCTGCAAGCCAAAGTTCGACTATGAAAATTTAAAGTCGCTGCTGCACACCGATGGAACTTTGTCGACATAGCCAGATGCCAAGCAGGACTTGCATTCCCATTCAGGGCGGCATTCGTGCAGGTTCGCCCCGTGAACTGGTAAGTTAACAGCGCCTGGTAAAAAACAGCGCCTAGAGTGAAAACGGCGGTCCGGCATGATCAGGCGTGCGGGGTGGAAATGGTGATCAAAACCACGGTACTCTCCTAGGACTGGTACATCTCCACAACCTGAAGGTTCTACACTAGCACTATGAGGATTGATGGGTCTTGGGGATCCAACACACAACCTGATGTTTATAGGGATACAGCGGTATAATTGAGTAATGATGGAGTCTTGGGCGCCTGTGGTCGGGGCCGGCATCATAGTGGGTGGTGCGGCAGTGGTACAGTTGGCCATCTACCTACACACCCTCAAGGAGCGCCGCAAGGATCGTGAGCGTGTACGAGTTAATACCGTAAGAGACTTGTATTGGGGGCTTCGCGCGATGTTTTCCCAGGGGTGGTTTACCGACTCTAAAACCAGGAAGGTGGATCCAAGACTTTGTTTTTTGATGTATCCAGAGGATATCCGGTGGCTGCGACAGCACTTCCACGAGTACGGCCATCTCTTTTCGGCCAAAATACACGAGTCGTACCATAACGCCATCACAAACACACAAACCCGCCCAATGTCTGTTGACGAAGCAAGCGTACCGTCCGATATTCGGAAGTTTGTTTTACCCGGCCCCGTTGTTGGTGGGAACCTGACAAAACTCTACGTGGAGGTGGGAAAAGAGATACGATTGTCGGATCCGGACATGGATAGACCTTCGGAGGATGAGATATTACAGATAATCGACAAGGTGCCGGGGTGAGTGTGGTGTGTACACTAACATTGCCAACATTCGGTAGACCATCCAACGAGTTGGGTTTTGACGGCCTGTTTGGCACCCTCCAGACCGAGATGCTATGGTGCACGCGCCGGGGGCCGAAGAACTCTGCCATGAACAGTATAAACATCCTCCATGTCGCGCCCGATACCACCCCGGCGGAGACAGAAATCACACGTATGACCGACTTCCTGGCAACCACGGGGTTTGCCACCAGGCGGGAACGCAGCCCAACCCACTGGGTGTTGGCCGACATGTTGGTACTGGGCATGGACGAACGGTTGTCACCCAACCGGCGCGTGGTACTTGACGGCCTGGTCCGCCAAGCCGGGCTCATGCCGGATCTGAGTGTGTTGGTTTATGGTGTTGGTGTCGATGCCAGCCCGGGACATGCGGATCTGCATCACCCGCCACACACCAACCAACAGTTCGGGTTTGACGGGGTGTGTATGCTGCACGCTCACATCAGGATGAGTGACGATATACGGTTCAGGGCCGGCCACTTGGCCTACCTGACGGACCGGTTCGAGTACCTGATGGGACACGTTGTCATCCTGATATCGCACATGTTGCACGAGGAGAACAACCCGCCCAATCTCAGATTTGCCGACAAAATCAAACTCTTTGTACGCATGTTGAAGAGTGTCGGGCTGGACGGGCCCGACATAGAGTTGTTCCGGTGCGCCATCAACCTGATACGGGACGAGAGGAACAGGATGATCCACACGGGTGCCCACTTAAGCCCGCAGGGGGAGTTTCCGTGGGGCGAATGCCAGCGCGAACATGACTGGCAGGAGTGTTTCGTCAGTATGGCGAAACATCACGGGCGCCGAGACTTGATCGTGGGCGTGGATGGGTCAGGAGATGTCGCGTTGCTGCGTGGTGGGTGGTGGCTGTTTCTGATGAGGCTCATACATGCCACGTATTGTTGGTTGTTGGAGTGTCGTCAGATGGTCAACACTGCTAGGTTGGTTAAACGTTAGGCGGTTCACCGCGGGCTTCCATGTGTTGAGGGTGTTCAAACCCGTTGATGTTGCGTGTTGGCAATGCATAGTAATCGGACTAAAGATCTGAACAACTAAGCCGTATCCTTGGCCCAGCCCACCGACCGACAGAAATGCTCAAGATCTACCGGATCCGTGCATCCCCATGCCACGAACATTGAAGGTAAAACGGGGGGCTGAATTCCTCCCGGACGTCAGCATATCGCAGCTGTCTGAGATGCAGAGGAACGAGCCGCCCGGCAAGTCGCGGGACAGGCTAAAGGCCGCCAAGCTCCGCAAGCGGGGCTGGACCTTGGACAGGATAGCCGACATAGTCGAGTACGCCAAGAGCACCGTGCACGGCTGGCTGCTGCGGATGCAGGAGGAGGGGCCACGAGCGCAGGCACGACCGCAAGAGTCCGGGCCGGCCTCGGCGCCTCTCCGGCGACCAGATCCGGGAGCTGGACGGCATCCTGCGTCAGAGCCCGACGGACAGCGGCTTTGAGCGCGGATCCTGGACGGCCAAGATGGTCGCCAGGGCAATCCCGGACAGGTTCGGGGCCGCGTACGGCCCCGGCGGGGCGCTCAAGCTGGCCGCCAGGATGAACTTTTCGGTCAGGAAGGCGCGGCCGGTCCCCTACAACACGGCGTCCCCCGAGGAGATAGACGCGTACGTAGGAAATACCATCAAGGTGATCCGGCGCCATGCCGACCTCGACTACTCTGTCATATGCCTGGACGCGGCCGGCCTGGTTGACTCGCGGTCCCCGGCGCTGGGCATCCGCCCCAGGGGCGGGCGCGATACGGTCGGCGTCAGCTTTGCCGCCAAGACGACTAGGATCATAGGGGCGCTGGGTGCCAAGACCTTGGACATACGGTTCCACGAGAAAGCCGGCGCGCCAGCCCTGATATCCCTGCTGGAGTACGTCCGGTGGAAGCGCGGCAGGATATTCGTGATACCGGACAGCGCCGGTCGCCCACCGGTCAAAGGCGGTGGACGAGTACGACAGGAACACGGGCGGCGGGGCGGTCCTGCGGTTCCCGCCCACGCGCACTCCCCGGCACAACCAGATAGGGGTGCTGTGGCGCGAGATCAAGCGGGCCATCGCCGACGTCTGCTTTGATGGCATAGACCGGATGCGGACGGCGATGATCCGAATGCTCCGCCGCGGAGAGGTTGCCATCATCAGCAGCCTGTTCCGGTATATGCTGGAGGCCATGGACTGCCGCAATCCCGTACCGGGGGCCTGCGCCGCGTAGGCATGCCCCGGCCTTCCGGGTTGTCACCGCACCGGTCAGCTCATCTCCGTCCAGATGGCGGCCCTGCGCCGGTCACTCCGGTCTGACGGATGTTCGAGCGCGCCCGGCCGGCCCGATGCCCTCCATCTTTGATGCCGGTCGGCAGAGTGTTCCGGAAAACCATGGCCTGTGCGCATCGGGGGGCCTGCGGGATGTTCGTATCTTTAATCCGATGACTACGCTTTAGGTACACCGTCTGCATTTGGTTTTGTTCGGCCTCATTTTAGCGGGGTCCGCCCCACATGAGTGTCACAACACTCGCCAACATGTGGTAATACCACATACCGGCTAGGGCCAGATTGTCCTATCGAATGGAGTTTGTGGCCGCTCTCCCACTGTCATATTGTTGGTTGGTGGTGACTGGGTAGTGATGGATGGGCTGACTGCGTCATCTGCCTGTAGACTGTATGGGCCGACGGTCTCGGGCAGCAGGTCGACCGCCTTATCTAACGCCCATTCGACACCCGGGGAAATCTCGTCTATCGTTCCCGAGATGGACCCGATGACATCATCTATGGCATCGATGGCGGTGGAGATATCCCCGGTGACCGCCCACCAGATGCCCCCGGTGATGCATGTTATGATCAACCCGAGGGCTATCCATGGTGTGCGGCCACCGCCACCGGATTCGCGCTTCCTCGCATCCGATATCATATCAGCCAACTCGTCGTGTTCGATCAACCTAACACCGCACGACTTGGCTTGCTTGCGGGCGGGCTCCGTGAAATGGGAATTGGTTACAACCCACGCCTTGTCCGCACCGTAATGCCTCATACCGGCATATACCGCCTGCACCGCGTCATTGCCGACGCTTCCCACGTACCGTTTGGCCTGCACCGCTATCCTGCGTCTGCCCTTGCTCAACAACAAGTCAACACCGAAATCAGCACCGCCCTTCCCGGTATGCTTCACGTCAAACTTTAACGAACCAAACACCTCCGCTAACAACTCCTCAAACTGATCACCGGTCATGGCATTTACGTCATCGCTCAATGATGGCATTCGGTGTTCCCTACGATCTACCTTGCGGCGGCGTGCTGACTCCATCTGCCGCCATCCACGAATGAACGGTTTGGGTGACGTGATGAACGTGGTGATGAGTGGCAGTAGTATCAACATGACCAAAGATCCCCATCCTTGAACCCCATCCTGCAGCAAATCATCCCAAAACACCAGCGCGAAAATCGGCCCAAAAAGTGACAAACCAAACACCTGCGCCTTGGTGAGTTCACCACGACGCCGTCTTCTACCCACGGGTGTGTTGGACGTGTTATCTGTTATAGTATTATGGGATAGTGGGGGGGGGTTGTCCACGATGCGCATAAACCCACGAAATTACCCCTTCAAAACGGCAGATCCGGATTATCATCAGACCGGTTTTGGCTGCATTACCCCATCCCGCGATGGCAGGCCGTGGCGTCCCCTGCCGCAAATGCCCCATCATCCGCCGGATCCGGGCGTTCGAGCGCAGTCTCCCCCACGTGTCCCCGGGGAGACGGGACTCTTTTTATCCCCGATCAGGCAAAGAGATTCCGGCAGATGGACATGATGGCGATCTCGCGTAGTTGCATCTCCAGCGTCACAGACCTGATCCTGAAGTTGAACCGGTCCTTGACCGCCGAGAAGCAGCTCTCGATCGTGTTTCGTCTGCCATACGTCCTGTAGAACCCGCCGGGGCGGTCCCTGCACCAGGCCAGCATCCTGCCCCACTCGCTCATGCCGCGGACCGCGAAGTTCTTCTTGGGCCGGAAGCACGGCTGCCTTCCGATGGATGCGGCCAGCCGGCAGCTCTTCCTGGAACAGTAGGCCGAGTCTCCCAGCAGGTACCCCTCGCCGCGGGGCGCCCTGGCGCACAGCCTCGCCGGTGCGGGCGAGTCGCCCGCGTTCCCGTCCGTCACGACGACGGCGACTATCCTGCAGCTGTCCGTGATCAGGGCGTGGTGCTTGACTGTGGCCTTCCGGTAGAATCTCCCACGGCGGATGTCCTCCACCTCGACATACCGGTTGAACGTGTACTGGGTGGAGTCCACCGACAGCGTCCGGCGCGCGTAGCCGCCGGCGGTGAACCTCAGCAGCGAGTCCAGCAGGCCGGCGGGTATTCTCTTCATCCACTTGTGTGCAGCCACGATTTGGAGGGGACGTGATCCATGCCCAGCTTCCTGCACAGGCCCGGCCTCGCACTCCTCGAGCATCCCGCGGATGGAGCAGGAGTATCTCTTCATCATCACCCGGGTCATCAGCACACACAGCATGGCCTTGTGTTCAGGGTTGTCCTCCAGGAACTTGGCTATCCTTCTCAGGATGGCCTTGAACCGTTCCTTGAACCGCTTGCCGCCGTTCTTCCTGCGCCGCTCGTAATCCCTGCAGTAACCCTCGAGTCTTTCCTTTCGCCTTCTTCTCCCGGTGTGGTGTTGTTTCATTGTGCGGCCGTGGATCCGGTGATCAACAAACGTTTCGGTCCGGCGGCGGCCTGCTCGGATTGCTTTTAACTCTTCTGCGACTTTTTTGGAGAATTATCGTGTAGGGGAGCCGTCAGCGTGGACAACCCCACCCCGCCGGTAACCCCTAAATATAATCGTCTATTAAGGATGGTAGGTCATCAAATACCTCCGTGTCAGATGATCGCCGCCCGTGTGTTCTGACCACACGGGCAACCGATTTTTGCGATGGCGGTCGCCCGCCCCACTATCCGGCTATCTCCAAGGCGGCCCGCAGCTCGCCGGGTACCCCGCAGGCCCCGGCGCAGGCGTTGATGGCGCGCGCCAGATGGTTGACGCCGGGATGCCGCCCGTCCACAAGGACGCCCGGCAGGCCTGCCCGGCGGCCGTAAAGCCGGGCTCCATCCACCCGGCCCCGGACGGGGAACGTGCCCAAACAACCCATCATCGGGTGCGGGGCGTCAACCACCACGCCGCCCCTGGCCGCCGACCCCGGCCTTGGACTGTGCGGTTCCCTTCCCGGCGACTCCAGGCTGCGACTCCAACCGGGCACTGCGGTCCTTGACGGCCCTGATCTCCGACTCCAACCGGGCATTGCGGACTTCGGCGGCCGCGACCCTGTCCTTCAACTCGGCTAGCTGGGAGGGTGGCGATTCGGACCATCCCACTATCCCGGCATACGGGGACAGGCGGGAGTGCAAGTTGATCATCTCGGATCCCTTGGAATACTCCTCGCGCAGTTTCTGGGGGAACAGCTCGGCGGGCTTTTGGTAGCAGTCATTGCCCTTGTGGCCGATGACGTGATCTGCCGCATATGGCGCGCAGCCGCAGGCCTCCGGCGTGGATTTCAGCAGGGTGCGGAGGCCATGCGCCCTGATCTTGAAGCTGCTCCAGCGCACCTTCTTCTGCATGCCCGACCTCTTGGCGACTTCGGCGAACCGGTTGGATATCCAGACGGCGCGCACCGCCGTGCCTATGCTGGTGAGGAATATCGGGCCGGCCGGATCGTGCTTGCCGTACTTTTCCTCCTTTTGATCCGGGTATTCGCGTAACGCGTCCACCGCGTCGCGGTCTATGAACGTCGTGTACTGGTGCGCCGTCTTCATGCGGACGAACGTGGGCGGCACCGGACAGCGGCCCAGATCCAATTGCCGGCGATCCTCGGTCCCGAACCATTCCACTATCTGGGCGTAGGCCTCGCAGTTGAACCGATCCGCGAACGTGCTGACGTCCATCCCGCCCCGGAACTGGATCGGCATGATCGCCCTGAACGCCGTACCGGGGTTGCCGCTAACGAGGAGGTTGTAAGTCCTCCAAACCCATCTCCGTGTCGTCGACGATATCGTCGTGGCACGCGTGCTTGTTCAGGTTCACCTGCACGTCGAGACTGAAGCCGTGGATGCGAAAGTACGGCTTTATGGCGGTGCGCATTCCGATGATGGCCAGCTTGGTGAGTTCGCCGTGGAACGGATCGTTGAGATAGTCGGAGACGACGTGGTTGGTCATCATCATGACTCCGAAATTATCATCCCCGCAAAAGTTCAGCAGCTCCTCGACGCTGGCAAACGTCCTCTGGCGCCTCTGGGTGGTGATGGTGTCGCCCTCGACCGCCTGCTGTTTGACCTCGAACTCCCTGCCCTCCGGCCACATGCTGAAGGCGCCCAGGTGGCCCAGATACGGGTTCTGCGTGCTGCCGGGGGACCTGCCGTGCTTGTTACTCCCGTCCTTCGGGTGGCTCATCCGGCGTTTCACGCCTCCAAGCCCGTCCACGCACGTCCCCGGCGAGGACAGTTTCAAAATTCCATGCTTGCACGCCCAGGACGTGCCCTGCCTGGGTTCGGCGATGCCCGAGTTCCTCAGATGCTTGGCCGAGACGTACCCTGAGGGGAGCAGTAACTTCAAGACCTGCAAGGCGCGGCCGGGCGCCCTCTACAGGTCGATCTCGGTTACCCGGCGGAGCACCCTGTAGTATTTGGTCACGTCCTAGTCTGATCGATATTTCTATAAAATCCCGATAACCACCCAAGGCATCTGGACGGCGCGCGACCCGGATGGTTCGCGTCCGTGGTGTGGTGATGCGCAGTTCCCGGACGCTGCTGCGCGTCCGCGGGGGTGGCGGCAAGGCTACCCTGTGCTAGCAGCCACTGTAAAGTTGTGTGCCAAGACGGATCTTCCGGAAGGAGACGTTCCCACTCTTATGGTATCGCGTAGTATGGTTCGGATTTGGGGCCGGACTTCTTTAGTATGGCGCCTTCCTTTACCAATCCTTCAACATCAGACTCCAGCTGCGGATCCAGAATGCCCATACTATCACCACCCAAACCATTGCTGATTTCGGCCATCGTAAATGCGAGGCCATGATTTGTCTCTAGGAACACAATGACTGCGGGTTTGAGAGATTCACCAGACTTCTCGGGGAGTGCTTCCAATATGCGTTTGCCAATCAACATGGCGTTTACAGCGGGGGTCTGATAAAAAGATAAGGAACCATAACTCCGCGTCCCAATCGTGCCTGAGCTCCGTCCGTGCGGTTTGAAAGCTGTAGCAGGCAAATCTTCATAACGCCAGGGTTGCCCACCCGCCCGTATAATGGACAAGGCCCAGATGCTGGCCAGCTTCTCCGGGGAGCCGGACCGGTACTACACCGTCGAGACCTTCACCGACCGGGGCTTCGAGAGGAGGTCCTGCCGGACGTGCGGGAGGTACTTTTGGACGCTGGACCCGGACCGGACCGACTGCCCAGACCACGGGGCCGACACCTACTCGTTCATAGGCGAGCCCCCCACCAGCCGCCGGCTGGACTATACCGAGTCCTGGAGGGAGATAGAGTCGTTCTTTGTGGACAACGGCCACGCCTCCATCCCCAGGTATCCGGTGGTCTGCAGGTGGCGGGATGACCTGTACTATACGATAGCCTCGATAGTCGACTTCCAGAGGGTGGCCGGCTCCAAGGTGTTCTTTGAGTTTCCGGCCAACCCGCTGGTGGTCCCCCAGACGTGCCTGAGGTTCAAGGATATGGACAACGTCGGGGTGAGCGGGAGGCACTTTTCGAGCTTTTGCATGGTGGGCCAGCACTCGGTTCCCGACCAGGGCGGCTACTGGAAGGACCGCTGCATCGAGCTGGACTATTCCCTGCTGACGGGGCCGTTCGGGATTGATCCTGCCGAGATCACCTTCGTCGAGGACGTCTGGGCGGGGGGCGGCTCGTTCGGTCCCTCGCTGGAGTATTTCGTGCGGGGGCTGGAGCTGGGCAACGCCGTGTTCACCGAGTTCCAGGGGACGCTGGACAACCACACCACCCTGGACAACCGGATAATCGACATGGGGGCGGGCCTTGAGAGGTTCGCCTGGATAACCATGGGCACGCCCACCGCCTACGACTGCTGCTTTGGGCCGGTCCTGGCCATGATGGTGGAGGCGCGGGGGGTGGACGTCGACGCGGACAGCCTCAAGTCGTACTATACCGAGATAGCCCGGGGCCTCGAGGAATCCTCGGGGGACATGGGCGCGCTCAGGCGGCGCGCCATCGGGCGGGCCGGGATGACGGACCGCCAGTACCGGTCCAGGATAGAGCCGCTGGAGGCCATCTACATGGTGGCCGACCATGTCAGGACGCTGATATTTGCCATCTCCGACGGGTCGCTGCCCAGCAACGTGGGGGGAGGATACAACCTGCGGATGATGGTCCGGAGGATTGCCGGGGCGGCCCGGGGGCTGGACATCCACGAGATGGTGGAACGGCAGATAGACTACCTCTCCAAGACCTACCCCGAGCTGGACGGCCACCGGGACGACGTCCGGACCATCCTGGATATAGAGCTGGACAGGTACGGCAGGTCCCGGGGCCGCATGGCCAAGGTGGCCGCCAGGATACGCGACCAGCAGAGATCCCCGACCATCCCGGAGCTGCTGACCCTGTACGAGTCCGACGGGATAACCCCCGACTACCTCAAGGAGGCGGGGGCGATCCCCGAGGTGCCCGCCGAGTTCTACCCCCGGCTATCAGAGCTGCACCAGCAGGGCAGGCAGGCCAGGCAGACGGCCCCGGACCTGGAGGGCATCCCCGGGACCGAGCCGCTCTACTACCAGGATGACCCCGGTAGGTTCGAGGCGGAGGTCGTCCGGGCGGCAGACAACATGGTAATCCTGGACAGGACCGCCTTCTACCCGCGCGGGGGAGGCCAGGAGCCGGACGCCGGGGTGATAGGCAGCTGTACCGTCCGGGACGTCCAGAAGCACGGGGAGGTCGTCATCCATTACGTGGAGGGTACCCTGCCGGAGGTTGGCCGGAGTGTTGCCTGCCGGGTCGACCAGGATAGGCGCCGCCGGATAACCCGGCACCACACCGCCACCCACATCCTGAACGCCTCCTCCAGGATGGTGCTGGGATCCTGGGTCTGGCAGCACTCCGCCCACAAGGACGAGGACCACGCCAGGCTGGACGTGACCCACCACTCGGCGCTCACCCCCCAGGAGATCTCCAGGATACAGGAGACGGCCAACGGGATAGTCGGGCAGGACCTGCCGGTCACCATCCGGTACATGGACCGGGGAAGCGCCGAGAGCAGGTACGGTTTCCGCATATACCAGGGGGGCGTCGTCCCGGTCAGGTCGGTCAGGATAGTCTCGATCGGCGAGGTGGACGTGGAGGCCTGCGGGGGCACCCATGTTGATAGCACCGGCCAGGTCCAGCGGATACGGATAACCCGGGCCAAGCGCATCCAGGACGGGGTGGTCCGGATGGAGTTTGTGGCGGGGCCGGAGGCGGCCTTGGACGTCCAGGATGATGATGATGATGGGGCGGCAAGGGCCGGCTTGGATGATGATGACGCCATCAAGGAGCAGCGGCGGCGGCGCGCCAGGGCGATGATGGAGTCGCTGCTGGAGCGGGTGCCGTCCGGGCGGGGCTCCCCCGAGCCGGGCATCACCTACGGGGGAGGATCCTGCGTGGTGCACGGGGCCGACTATGACGAGCGCTTCCACGTGCAGATGGGCAAGAGGCTGACCGCCCGCCACAGCACAACATCCTACTGCGGGATATTCCGGAGCGGCCCCGCCATCCGGGTGATGGTCTACTGCGGGACCGACTCGGCCCATCCGGCCGACGGGATAGCGGGGACCATCTCGGAGATGCTGGGGGGCAGGGCCGCCGGCACCAGGCGGTTCGCGCAGGGCGGGGGCCGCAACGCCTCGGAGGTGGACCGGGCGATATCCTGGGCGGTATCGGAGATGATCCCGCAATGACGGCCGTCAACTGGGGGGAGATAGAACGTAGGTGGCAGGCTGTCTGGGAGGAGCGCCGCACCTTCGAGGCCAACCCGGACGGCCGCCCCAAGAAGATGATCACCGTCGCCTACCCGTACCCCAACTCGCCCCAGCATATAGGGCACGGCCGGACCTACACGCTCGCCGATATAGACGCGCGGTTCTGGCGGATGCGGGGGTACAACGTGCTGTTCCCGATGGGGTTCCATTATACGGGGACGCCCATCCTGGGGATGGCCAGAAGGGTCCAGGGGAGAGACGCCGAGCTGCTGGCCGGGCTGCGGGACATATTCGGGGTGCCACAGGAGGACATCGACGGGTTCACCGAGCCGCTCAACATCGCCAACTACTTCCGCGACGAGATACGCCAGGGCATGAGGGAGATGGGCTACTCGATAGACTGGCGCCGCCAGTTCACCACCATCGACGAGCCATACCGGAGGTTCATCGAGTGGCAGATAGAATCGCTGAGGAGGGCGGGGTTGATCATCCAGGGGTCGCACCCGGTGGGGTGGTGCCCCGAGGACCAGAATCCGGTCTCCCAGCACGATACCCTGGGGGACGTCGAGCCCCAGTTCACCGAGTACGTGCTGGTCAAGTTCCGCTGGGACGGGTACGTGATACCCACGGCGACCCTGCGGCCCGAGACTATCTTCGGGGTGACCAACGTCTGGGTCAACCCCGAGGTGACCTATGATATCGTCCGGGTGGGTAGCGAACAGTGGGTGGTCTCGCCGCAGTGCGTAGACAAGCTGGTCCACCAGGGCAGGGACCCGGTGAAGGTGGGCACCATCGCCGGCTCAAGGCTGGCAGGCGAGACCCTCAGGACGCCCCTGGGCGGGAGCGTCCCGGTGTTGGCGGCCGGCTTTGCCGACCCCAGGACGGGGACGGGCCTGGTGATGTCGGTGCCGGCGCACGCCCCATTCGACTATGCGGCCCTGGTGGATGCGGCCGGCGGGTCGGAGATCGCCGGGGCCATCGTCCCGGTGCCGATAATATCGGTCCCCGGGTACGGGGAGGTGCCGGCCCGGGAGATATGCGAGCGGATGGGGATAGATAGCCAGCGGGACGACCGCCTGGAGGAGGCCACCACCCAGATATACAACAAGGAGTTCTACGAGGGGGTCCTGCGGGAGAACTGCGGCAGGTTCGCCGGACAGAAGGTCTCCGAGTGCAAGGATGCAGTCCGGGAGTGGCTGCGGGAGGAGAACGGGGCCGAGGCGTTCCACGAGATGGCCGGCGAGGTGCGGTGCAGGTGCGGGGCCAGGTGTGTCGTCAAGATGCTGACCAACCAGTGGTTCCTCAACTACGGGGACGACGGGTGGAAGCGGGATACCCGGGACTGCCTGGGGGGGATGAGCATACTGCCCCCCGAGATATCCGGCGAGTTCTACAACGTGGTGGACTGGCTGCGGGAGCGGGCGTGCGCCAGGCAGCACGGCCTGGGGACCAAGCTCCCCTGGGACGACAACTGGATAGTCGAGAGCCTGTCTGACTCGACCATCTATATGGCCTTCTACGTGATAATGAGGTTCGTCCGGGACGGGACCATCACGCCGGGGGTGATGACCGGCGAGTTCTTCGAGTACGTGCTGATGGGGAGGGGGCCTCCCCCGGAGGTGCCGGGGATAGAGGAGATACGGGAGGAGTTCCTGTATTATTATCCGGTGGACACCCGCCACTCGGGCAGGGACCTGGTGCCCAACCACCTGACCTTCTTTGTGATGAACCACGTGGCGCTCTTCCCCAGGGACGGCTGGCCGCGGCAGATCGTGGTCAACGGGTCGGTGCTGATGGACGGCAAGAAGATGTCCAAGAGCATGGGCAATATCATCCCGCTGAGGAGCGCCATCAGGAGGTACGGGGCCGATCCCATACGGCTGGGAATAGTCATATCGGCCGAGCTGCTGCAGGATGCGGACATCAACCTCGAGTCGGTGTCGGGGGTTGGCGCCCGGCTGGAGAGGATGATCCGGGAGTGCGGGATGGCGCAGCCGGGCGACTCGGATAGCCTGGCGGTGGAGGATGCCTGGATACGCGCCCGGTTGGGGCTGATGGTCGGGAGGGTCACCGGGAACATGGAGAGGATGAGGCTGCGGGAGGCACTCCATGATATGCTGTACGGGTTCGAGTCGGACCTGCAGTGGTACGTTAGGAGGCTTCGGGCCAAGGGCCGGGAGATGCCCCCCGGGATGGCCCATACGATATGCAGCACGCGGGCCAGGCTGCTGGCCCCGTTCGCACCGCATGCGGCCGAGGAGATGTGGCGCGCCCTGGGCGGGGAGGGACTGGCCTCGGAGGCGGCCTGGCCGGACGGCGGCAGCCCGGACGGCTCGGTGGTGCACGCCGAGCACCTGCTCAGGTCGGTTCTTGCGGATATCGCCAAAATCGTGAAGGTGTCGGGGGTGAGCCCCGATAGGGTGCTGGTGTATGTTGCGGCGTCCAGCGAGGCGTACCGGGCCGTGCTGGCCTGCGTGGAGGCGGGGCAGACCAGCATGAGGGACGTCATGGCCAGGCTGGCAGGCGAGGAGCGGACGGCCCACCTGAGGAGGTCGCCTGATGTGGTAATGAAGTGCCTCAGGGATATCCTCTCCGAGCCGGCCGACATACGGAAGGGCAGGCTGGCAGATGAGTCGTTTGACGAGAAGAGCCTGCTGGCAGCCGAGTTGGAGCCGGTCGTAAGGACCGAGTACGACTGCCGGGTGGTGGTCTGCGGGGCAGATGACGCCGATGCCGATGACCCCGGCAACAAGGCGCGGTTCGCGCGCCCCTGCAAGCCGGCAATATTCATCGAGTGATGCTGGCGCATGCCTGGATGGTCGGCTCGCGGTCTGGTATGGTCTCATCGTAGGTGACGTAGATCTCGCGCCTGCCCCGCAGGATGGTCTTTGATGCCGGGTCTTGCAGGCCGCTCCGCCATGTATGGTGGTACGTGAAATACCATCCCGCGTCTGTCTTGGCGGCCAACACCGTAGATGGCCACGTGGATGGCCGGCGCGCCGTCCCGCCGTTTGGATGGACCATAAGGGGCCATCTCAAAGCAGCCGGTCTGCGCCACCCCGTTGTGGTCGTGCGGCGCCCTGGCGTGCGGGTTGGCGTGCTGCCGGTTGGTGCGTCCCGCCTTGTGGCTACCGTGCACGCTGCGTATGATATGGTCGGCAAGCCCCTTCTGGCAGACGCCGGTACGGCGTACTATCATCCGGTACAGATCCTTGCCGCGCACCCCGCCGCGGTACCCCTCGGCTGTGCGGTTGGACGCCGCCATGATATGGTGCAGCAGGCCGGCCAGGAGGCGTCCCCTGCCGTGCGCCATGTGGGTGGTCCGGGTTATCTCGTTTCGCCCATCTGCCGAATGTTGGGGGTAACAATTCCGCTCACGGGCAGCGGGATCGTCGTTCAGTACAGAAAAAATATGCAGCCAGCCTGAAGGCACGCGCCTGCGGGACGGATTTGTTGGAAAATAATTACGGCTCGAAGAGAATTTTGGTCAGGCCTGCCTCCCGAGATATTGGCCAAGAACGGCGGCCAGCGCAGCCACGAACCTACCATTGATGCTATATTGCCGGCGGTTGTGAACGAACTGGAAGGACTTGACGTACTCCTCAAGGTGCCATTTGCTCACGCCGCGGTGTTTCTTCAGCCACCACTTGAGCAGGCCTATCCTGCACTCGCAGTTGTTGGTGTGGATCTCGTTGCGTTCTCCTGATGCGTATTCGCCCTCGCCGTGGTTGACGGCCGGGTGGACGTATCCAATCTCCTCCGGGCTCTTGTAGGCTTGATGCTCGTCGGTGATCACCGTCGAGCCCGGCTCGAACTTCTCGGCCACCGTCTCGGCCAGCGTCCTGCCGTCGCCGCGGGGAACCTCGAGGATGGTCACGTCGGGTTCATCCGGGGCGGCGCGCCGGTGGTAGATGGTGACCATCTGGTGTTCTTCTAGAAGGTGCCCCTGCCGGGGCCGCGCGGCAGCCGGCGGCGGCCGGGGATGGTCCGGTTCTCGCCGTTGTTGTTCAGCGCCACCCCCTTGGAGCCGGCCCGGGCGTACCCCTCGTCGGTCTCGCCGGTCCCCGACAGCTTGCCCTCGGGCAGCTCGCTCACCTTCCGCATGATGTCGCGCATCATCCGGTAGACGGCCCCGTAGGCGCGGCCCATCAAGGTTGCGATGCAGTAGATAATCGATACCCCGTTGGGCGGCCCGCACAGGAACACCCAGAGGGCCGGCATCCAGTCTCCCATCCGGACGTGCCGGTAGTGGAGGATCGTCCCGGTCTTGTCGTTGAATGTCCGGCGGCAGTCCTTGCATGTGCATCTCCGGACGTGCCCCCGGTACCGGCAGTACCGGACGATGTCATCCCCGCCACAGTGCGGGCAGAACAGGCCGCCGGCCCACCGGACCGTCCTGAACAGCTCGGCCGTAGCCGCCATATCGGCAAACAATACCGGCAGGAGTAGCAGGGGGCCGGATTCCTTTCGTTTTTGCGTTTTATCGCGCGCCACGGGGGTGTGGGGGATCTACCCCTGCAGATCTGTTTCGGTTATGCCTGCCTGGTGCGGGGCTTTACTTACCCCCAACATTCGGCAGATGAGCGTCCTGAAATAAAATATATCAGATTGACCGTATGTTATATGATGGGTCTTTCATATGGCAAGGTTGGATGGAGAAACTGATATAAACAAAGCAGAGGATGCGGCTGATATGGGGCGGGCTTGGGCACGGAAGGCCAACCCGGCTGTCCAAGAAACAATACGTGTTACCATACAGCGGTTATCCAAGAACGATAGAGCCGGTGCCACCAAGAAGTACATACTAAAAGTCCTGTTTTTGGCAAGAGAGAATCTGCCTGATGATAACCGCGTCAGGCACGACCTAGCATATTATTGGTACAAGGAGGGGCCGTACTCCGAGGTTGTGTATGCCAACCTTGACCAGATGATCGGTGATGGTTTGGTCAAGGCCAGCAAGACCGGCAAGTCGGAGACATACAGACTGGAGTCTGAGCGGGCCCTGCGGCCAGTGGCGAGCGGCGCTGATCTGGATGCTGCCAGGCGTGAGATAGACCTAGTAGCGAGTGAGAACTCAAATGTGCATGATGCCGTCAAGCGCACGTATGAGGCGGCCCCGTCCAAGTGGTATACCGCATACAACCTGGAGTTCAAGCCCCAGTTTGAGAGATACTGCAAGGATGCGCTGGCCGGCCGTGAGGGTATGCACACAGCTAGTGATATGCTGGAGCGGTTGGACGACGCAGTGCTGGACTATCCGACCACCCCAGAGTTCATGGAACATAGGCTGGCATTCATGGACTTTGCAAAGATGGTGAACGCCTTCCTGCGGCGAGATTCGCACCACACTCCCAAGAATACGCCAAGATGGCTTCCGGTCCTATGCTCTTCCATGTGGGAGACCTTTGCATACGGAGTGCGAGTGCACCACCATGACCCGCAGTATGATGGTCACACAGGGAGGTGGGCGGAGATGTATGGTGAGGCATTGGACAAACTGGAACATGAAACGGCCAGGCGCATGAGGCAGTTTGGCGATGTTAGTGTGAATGAGCCTGGCTTGGCGCCAGAGATAGAGGACATGATACTTCATCCGGAGGACCATGTTTTCACACCACTGTCGTTGGATGGCGTAGCAAAGGACAGGTAATCCATGACCCCCGAGGCCAAGTGGGGACTTGTCAAAAGTAGGCAGTATGATAAGCACAAGAAGGGGTATCTGCATGATCAGGCGGTAAGCAAGGCGCTTTGCGAACGCCTCGAATCACTCCAAAATGCAGAAGATCCTGGGCGTTTGGGGGACATCAAGATTGGGCCGTTGAAGGGAGTGTATGGAACACGGCTGTCAAAGTCGGTCCGGCTGCTGTTTGTGGTGGATTATGACGCCCAATTAATTCGGCTACTGGATATTGGGGATCACAAGAAGGTATATGGTCGCGACTAGTCCCGAGTAATGAGCGGTTGGGCCAAGTCCGCAGATTGACCACGCCCTTCTTTCATTTCCGAGAAGATCCGCCTCGGCGCACGGGTGTTACACTAGATATCAGCACACGGGACTGTTACAACCCCTTTCCAAGAAGCGTCTTACTGTCTGATGGATATCTCTGGAAGCTTGCCGATATGGCGATGTCGTGTCTGGACACGTGGGGGCTTCTGGTCCGACAGACTCGTCTTTAGAGTGCGTTTTTGCCCAAAACCAACTGCTCCGTGGAGGCGGCGCATAAATGAGGGACCAACCTCCGTACATGATAATGCTGGATGCATCCTCTGCCGGAGCCGGCCCCAAATCGGAGAAGCTGAGCAGGCAGGCCAGGGAGGTGATCCCCCACGGGGTCAACAGTCCGGTCCGGCATTATGACCCGTACCCGTTCTTTGCGGTACGCTCGGAGGGCAGCCGCATCTGGGACGCCGACGGCCGGGAGCTGGTCGACCTGTGCAACGGGTACGGCGCCATGCTGCTGGGCCACCGGCACCCGGACATCGTCGGGGCCGTCGCCGACCAGATGGACCGCGGGACGCTCTTCTGCGTGCCAACCCAGATGGAGACGGAGGTCTCGCGGATGATAGCCGGCAACTACCCGTCGGTGGACACGGCCAGGATGGTCAACACCGGCAGCGAGGCCACCATGACGGCCATCCGGCTGGCGCGCGGCTATACAGGCCGCCGCAGGATAGTCACCTTCGAGGGGGGCTACCACGGGGCGCACGACTCGGTGCTGGTCAGGGCGGGCAGCGGCTCGGCCCACCTGGGGGTGCCGACCTCGGAGGGCGGGCTGCCCGAGGTCTCCGGGCAGACGGTCGTCGCCAGGTACAACGACCCCGGCACGCTGGCGGAGGTGATAGAGTCGCACGGCGAGCAGATAGCGGCGGTGATTATGGAGCCGGTCATGGCCAACATGGGCCTGATACCCCCCCGGGATGGTTTCCTGGAGGAGGTCCGGAGGATGACCACCCAGCAGGGGATACTGCTGATATTCGACGAGGTGGTCACCGGGTTCCGTATGTCCCCGGGCGGGGCGCAGCAGTACTACCGCGTGACGCCGGACCTGACCACCCTGGCCAAGGCGCTGGGCAACGGCTTTGCGGCGGCCGCCGTCGGGGGGCGGCGCCAGATAATGGAGGGGCTGGCGCCGGGGGGCAACGTCTACCAGGCCAGCACCTTTGCGGGAAACCCGGTGGCGGCGGCAGCGGCGGCCGCGTCCATCCGGACCCTCAACAGGATGGCCGGCACCCTGTATGATGATCTGGAGAGGATCTGCGGGAGGGTGGCGTCGGCCGTCGACGATATCGCCTCGGACCTGGGGATACCTCACCGGGTGCACCATATCTCCTCGATGATGCAGGTGTTCTTCAGTGATGGTGATGTGTACGACTACCGGACGGCCAGGAGGTCGGACGCGGCCCGGTTCCGCGACCTGTTTGACGGGCTGCTGGATGCGGGGGTCTTCGTGGCGCCCTCCCAGTACGAGACGGTCTTCTTCTCGGCGGCTATGAACCAAGAGGACGAGGATAAGGTGATCGAGTCGTACAGGTCCTCGCTGGAGGGGATGGGGTCCTGAGGTATACGGTGGCCACCCGGGGCAGCCGCCTGTCCCTGGCGCAGACCGCCCAGACCATCGGGGAGTTGAGCCGCTCAGACCCTGAGAGCACCTTCCAGGCCATCCGGATAACCACCAAAGGGGACACGGACGCCAAGCCGCTCTTCCGGATGGACAGGCGCGGCATCTTCGAGAAGGAGGTGGACATGGCGGTCGCCGACGGCCGGGCCGACTTTGCCGTCCACAGCATGAAGGACGTGCCGACAGATATCCCGGATGGGCTGGTCCTGGCATGCGTCCCCCGGCGGGCGCCGCCCAACGATGTCCTGATATGCAGGGAGGGGATCGACCCCCGGTCCCCGCCGCCGGGCTCGGTGGTGGGCACCAGCAGCCTGAGGCGGGCGGCGCAGGTGAGGATGGCCTTCCCGGGGGTGGAGGTGCGGCCCATCCGGGGCAACGTCGACACCAGGGTGTCGCGGGTGGGCGGGTCGCTGGACGCGGTGGTACTGGCCCGGGCCGGGATAGAGAGGCTGGGGCTGGACGTGCCATACGAGGTGCTCCCCACCGAGACGTTCGTGCCCTCCCCCGGGCAGGGGGCCCTGGCGGTGGTGGCCAGGTCCGGCGACCGGTCCACCATATCCCTGCTGGAGTCCATCCAGGACGGGCCGTCCAGGGCCGAGACCGAGGCGGAGCGCGCCCTATCCAGGGTGATAGAGTCGGGGTGCCGATTTCCGGTGGGCGCCTACGCCAGCTCGGAGGACGGCCTGGTTCGGATGGTGGCCGCCGCGTACCATCCTGGTGGCGGCGGGGCGATAGTCTCGCGCCGGTCGGGCAGCGACCCGGCCGAGGTGGGCCGGGCGGCGGGCAACGACCTGCTGGAGCGGGGGGCGGCCGCACTTGCATTAAATTGGCGGAGGCAGCTGGCGGAGTGGGGATGAGGACGGCTGGCGGAAAGGTCTACCTGGTGGGGGCCGGGCCCGGCGACAGCGGGCTGCTGACGGTCCGCGCCGCCGAGCTGATCCGCGGGGCCGACGTGGTGCTGTATGACCGGCTGATTGAGCCCTCGGTCGTCGGGATGATCCCCGATACCACCAGGAAGGTCTACGTGGGCCGGGCGGTGGGCGATGACACCGCCCACCAGGACGACACCAACGAGATGATGGCGCGGTACGCCAGGGCGGGCTCGAGCGTGGTCCGGCTCAAGGGGGGCGACCCCACCATCTTTGGACGGGGCGGCGAGGAGGCGCAGTTTCTCAGAAGGCAGGGCATAGAGTACGAGGTGGTCCCCGGGATAACCTCCGGGATAGGATCGGCGGCCTACTCGGGCATACCCCTGACGCACCGGAGCCACTCCTCCTCGGTCGCGTTTGTCACCGGGCACGAGGACCCCGGCAAGCCGGCCCAGAGCGTCCGCTGGGAGGCGCTGGCAAAGTCGGTTGATACCATCGTGGTGATGATGGGCCTCTCCAGGATACGGGTGATCTGCGAGAGGCTCTCCTCGGGCGGGATGGACCCCGAGACGCCGGTGGCGGTCATCCAGGACGGCACCACCGACCGCCATACCCTGGTGACCGGAACCATCTCGGACATAGCGGATGTCGTGCAGCGGGAAGGCATCAGGCCCCCGGCCAACATCATCATCGGCAGGGTGGTGGACCTGCACAAGGAGCTGGGCTGGCGATGACCGCCCTCTCCGGCAGGAGCGTGGCGATCACCCGCGGCCCCGAGGACGCCGCCGAGTTCACCGGGATGGTCCGGTCCGAGGGCGGCAGGGCGATACCGCTGCCCACCATCCAGCTGGTGGGGCGGGGCGGGGACATATCCGGCGACTACCTGCGGGAGTCCTCCTCCTACGACCCCGACCATACCGTCTTTATGAGCTCCAAGGCGGTCCGGCTGCTGTTTGATGATGCGCAGGCCAGCTCCAACCTGGAGGAGGTGAGGATGGCCGTCGCCAACACCAACGTGGTCTCGGTGGGGCCCAAGACCGGCAAGATGCTGGAGGCCTACGGGATAAGGACCAACGCGATGCCAAAGTCGGTCTACTCGTCGGTGGGGGTGGGCGAGGTGTTCAGCAGGATGGACAGATCCAAGAACCGGGTGCTGGTGCCGCGGAGCGGCGCCTCCACGCCGTTCCTCAAGGAGCTGCTGAGCAAGATGGACTATGACGTCCGGGAGATATACCTGTACGATGTCAGGCCGCACCCCGGCGGGCCGGACTGGGACGACTTTGCCCGGATGCTGTCGGGGGGCGAGATAGACGGGCTGGTATTTACCAGCGCGTCGTCGGTCAGGGCGTTCTTTGAGATAATGTCAAAGACCTCCTCCGTTGATGCGGCCGGCCTGCTGGAGGGGGTCGCCGTGGTATCGATAGGACCTTTCACCTCCGAGGAGCTGGACGGGATGGGGGTGGAGCACCACGTATCGCGGGTTCACACGGTGGCCGGCTCGCTGGATGCGATGCGGGATGTCCTGGCGGATGGCGCATAGGGATAGAGTGGTCCCGTCTTATTGATACCGATTTTCGCGACATTTTATTCACACTTACCGCCTCCTTCTATATCCGGTATGGCACCCTTCGAGCCCTGTCGGTACTGCACGGCAAACTCGGAGGGTGTCAGGTACCTTGGCGCAGAATGTATTCTGCGGTGGTTGTACTGCCCGTCTTGATCAGCCTCTTCAGGCCGGCCCCGCACGGGGTGCAGCATCTGCGTGAGTTGGCGAATGCAGTAGCTTGCACAGATTGGGCAATTCCGCCGCCAACTAGGTGGTATCGTGGACCGGGATGGGCGCCGGGGACGGGATTTGAACCCGCGAGCGTGAAGGCGCCACTACTCATCAGGTAGACGCCATACCTGACTAGGCGACCCCGGCACCGACGGACATATTTAGATCCCCCCGTTAACAACTTACGGTTACGCTTCAGGTGGTTAGTGAAGGCGCCACAGTAACCCAGCCCCCGTGCTTGTCGCGGGGGCGCCAATCCCTGCTGTTTAGCTGGCGCCCGAATCCATACCCGCGGATGCTGTGGTGGACGGCGCAGGCGGGATTTGAACCCGCGTTGCAGCGATGGGTTCTGGAAAGTTGTGGTGACCCAACCCGGCGCCGTACCCGACGTTCGTGCCCGATATTTTGCCGGGTCACCGTAACTTGCCAGTTCCGGTGCCGGGGCCGCCTAGCTGGGTATGGCGTCTACCTGATGAGTAGTGGCGCCTTCACGCTCGCGGGTTCAAATCCCGCCCCCGGCGCCCATCCCGGTCCACGATACCGCCTAGTTGGCGGCGGAATTGCCCAATCTGTGCAAGCTACTGCATTCGCCAACTCACGCAGATGTTACGCCCCCACACCTCACTCATATATGATGGTGCCTGGATTACCCCACATGGACGTGCTCCTGCTCCGCCACGGCAAGGCCGAGAGGCCGTCCATCAGGGTGCCCAGCGACTACCAGCGCCCGCTGACGGCCATCGGCCGGAAGGAGGTGGAGCGGGTTGGCCGGGCCATCAGAAGGATGGGCATCAACCCGGATGTGCTGGCCACCAGCCCGCTGGTCAGGGCGGCGCAGACCGCCGGGATAGTGTCGGGGTATGTGGGTGTAGAGGCCGTCGAGTGGGACGAGCTAAAGCCGGAGACGGACCCGCGGGACACGATAGACATGGTGGAGGCCGCCGGCGCCGACACGGTACTGCTGGTGGGACACGAACCCCACATGTCCTCGATGATATCGCAGATGATATCGGACGGGTCGGCCGTCGTATCGCTGAAGAAGGGGGGGTTGGCCTGCGTGCGGGTGCCGGCGCTGGGGCCCGGGAGGCTGCGGTACGTGCTGACCCCCAGGCAGCTGGCGATGATATCATGAGCGCCGACCCCTTCGAGGAGAGCGGCGCCTACCCCGAGAGGGTGGCCGTGGTGGACCTGGGATCCAACTCGGTCAAGATGGTCTGCTACTCGGCCGACCATACGGGGGCGTACCGGCCCTACCACCGCGAGTCGGCCCGGGTGAGGCTGGACGAGTACGGCAAGGGGGTGGTGGGCAAGGAGCCGGCCGCCCGGCTGATGGAGGTGCTGACCATCTTCCGCAACATCACCGCCTACGAGCGGGTGGGCCGGGTGCTGGCCGTCGCCACCAGCGCCGTCCGGAGCGCCCGCAACAGGCAGTCGCTGCTATCGGAGATACGCGGGGAGATAGGGTTCGACTTTAGCGTGCTCTCCGGCGAGGAGGAGGCGCTCTACTCGTACGCGGGCGCGGCCAGCCGCCTGAGCATGCCCTCGTCGGTCTTCTTTGATCTGGGGGGAGGATCCCTGGAGATAGTCTCGGCCAGGAACCACGCCGTCACCCGGGCCGTGTCACTGCCG
The DNA here is from genome assembly GCA_965261905.1 of Nitrosopumilaceae archaeon. Classification (GTDB taxonomy): domain Archaea; phylum Thermoproteota; class Nitrososphaeria; order Nitrososphaerales; family Nitrosopumilaceae; genus VYCS01. The sequence goes on from CBDHDZ010000001.1 coordinate 46,862, forward strand.
CTGGGCGCCCTGGTCATGACCCGGAGGTTTGCCGGGGACGGGGACCTTGGGGAGGAGTCGCTGGGGCGCCTGCGGGCTCACGTGTACGGTTCGCTGCCGGCGCCGGAGATGCTGGGGCCGATGGGCCGCGATGCCGTGCTGGTGGGGGTGGGCGGCACGCTCCGCGCCATCGCAAAGTACGTCCAGGGCCACACCGGCTACCCCCTCAAGAAGCTGCACAACTATACGATGGACGCGCACTCGATAATGGACGCCGCCGCCGAGATAATCTCGACGGACACCGCCGATCTATCCAGGATGTACGAGATAGGCAACGGCAGGGCCGACATCATCAAGGCCGGGGCCGTGATAGTGGCGGGGATACTCGACAAGTTCAACTTTGGAGGGATAACGGTGAGCGCCGCCGGCCTCCGGGAGGGGGTGCTGGCGGTGGCCTCGAGATATCCTGACTTTGGCCGCCACCAGGTCTCAGAGTACCACGTCCGGGAGCTGGTGCGCGCGCCGCCGGGGACACCGCACGTGCCGGCGGCCGCCGCCGGGGTGGTCCGCCCGCTGGGGTCATCGGGGCTGCTCTCCGGCGAGGAGCCGGCAATCCTGCAGGCAGCCGCGGCCAACCTGGAGATGTTGCGGACCTTCCGGGACGCCGACGACTTCCTGTACAGGGTGATGGACAAGCCCAGCCCCCTTACCCACCGGATACAGCTGCTGGCGGCACTCTGCCTGGCCTACTCCAAGAAACCCAAGCGCTCCAGGCTGCTGATGGATCGGTACAGGTCAATCCTGTACCGGACCGACGATCAGATCCTCAGGAGGCTCTCCCCGGTCCTGTACCTGTGCGACCTGGTGATAACCGCCGGGGCAGTCTCCAACCTGTCGGTTGTCGACGGATCGCTGACCCTGGCCGTCGGGAACGAGGGGCGGACCATCCCGGCGACGATCCTGCAGCAGGCGTGCCGGCGGGTCGGGGGGGCGCTAGGGGCCGACATGGCGGTCAAGGCCGTACGCGACCGGGCGCTTATCCGCGGATGATCAACCGGCGGGGCTCCCGGCCGGCGCAGCCTGCCTTGGCGCGTCCATGGGCACGCGCGGATTGGCCGTGGACAAGAACCAGGCCATGCGGTGCCGTAGGGTCATCATCGGGCCGGGATGGCCTGCGCGCGTGAAACCGTCCGCGCCCCTACTGCGCCTCGCTGATTATGTCCCCCAGCGCCCTGAACTTTGCCCTGACGTCGGGATCCGGATCAATCTCGGCCAGCTCGTAGCTCAGCCGGATGGCCGTCTCAATGTCCTTCTCCATGGGCGGTTATCACCATTTCAACATAAAAGCCACGATCGCTCAACGGGCAGTCTGGCGCCGCCAAGTGACCGTTCACCCCCTCCTCACAGATGTAGGCGATCAGGCACGATTTTGGCTGAATCCTGCACTAAAACTGTTAACTGGTAAGTTAACAGCGCCTGGAAGGAGACAGCGCCTACCGGATGCAAGATCTGCGGCCCGGCAGGGCGAATTTGGCCGAGATTCACACCGCGCGTCCCTGGCGGCCAGACACACTACTGCACCCGCACCGGGCGCTGTTTTTTACCGGGCGCTGTTAACTTACCAGTTCAAATTATTAGTAAAGTATAATACGGTAAATAGCGTGAACTGTGCCATGGTGCGCGCCGAGATCATAGTGCACGGGACAGTCCAAAGGGTAGGGTTCAGGTACGCGGTACTGGATGCTGCCATATCGCTTAAAGTCACGGGCCATGTCAAGAATCTGCCAGACGGAACAGTGGAGATCGTGGCCGAGGGTTCAAGAGAGAACATCGAATTGCTAACCCAAAAGATACGCGATGTCAGGGAGCCTGCAGTGGTAAAGGATGTCCGGGTGTCATACTCTGAGGCGACAGGTGAATTCGAATTGTTTCAAGTTGCATACAGGGATGGCACGGAAGCGCTTGAAGAGGGATTCGCTACTGGATACGCACTGCTTATGAACTCTGATAAAAAGCAAGATTTCCCATCCGCTTGACAAGCAAGACCAAATGCTTGACAAGCAAGACCAAATGCTTGACAAGCAAGACCAAATGCTTGACAAGCAAGACCAAATGCTTGACAAGCAAGACCAAATGCTTGACAAGCAAGACCAAATGCTTGACAAGCAAGACCAAATGCTTGACAAGCAAGACCAAATGCTTGACAAGCAAGACCAAATGCTTGACAAGCAAGACCAAATGCTTGACAAGCAAGAGCCTGCAAAGTAGACGGTTGACAAGCAAGACAAGGTGCTAGCGGTGCAGGGCGAGACTGTAAGTGCAATATGCGGCCTCTCGGACAACATGCACGATATGATAGACGGACGCTTCCAGAGACTGGACGGCGAGATACGACTAATCAAAGAAAAGATCGGACTATAGGTTCAAACCTCAACCAGCCCAGTGGCACGACGCATGAATTTGCGAGAGTGTTTTCATGCCGACACATTCTCTTGTGGTGGGGGCTCTCGGGTTAGGACTTGGGGTTGTACAAGTTCAGGTCAAATTCTGACCTGTGCCTGACCGGCTACCGCCGGCAGATACTGCCGGGCGTGTTCGCGTATGGGATTCAGTTTGACCTGAACCTGTACTTCTGGGAGTACAAGTTCAGGTCAAATTCTGACCTGTGCCTGACCGGCTACCGCCGGCAGATACTGCCGGGCGTGTTCGCGTATGGGATTCAGTTTGACCTGAACTTGTACTTCTGGGACACAGCCCCCTGCCCCTTATGATTTAAATTGGCTGGAGCAAATCAGCAGCCGCATAATGTCCTCCCCTGCTCCAAAGAAGGTCGGGAACGGGCAGTACCTGATTGAGGCCGACCCGGCCCTGGGAATGAGGGTGCCGGTCCGGGTCTACGCCAGCGACGGCCTGATGAACAAGATGCTGCGCGACCGCACCCTGCGGCAGGCGTGCAACGTCGCATCCATCCCGGGCATCCTGAGCCACGGGGTGGTGCTGCCGGACGGCCACGAAGGGTACGGCTTTCCGGTAGGGGGGGTGGCGGCGATGGACGCCGAGGAGGGGATGATAAGCCCCGGCGGCGTGGGCTATGATATCAACTGCGGGGTGAGGCTGCTGCGCAGCAGCCTCTCCGAGGGGGAGCTGAGGCCCCGCCTCAAGGACCTGGTGACGCACCTCTTCAAGTCGATACCCTCCGGGGTCGGCTCCAAGGGGGCGGTCCGGCTCTCCGGGTCCCAGCTGGACGAGGTGCTCACCCGGGGGGTGAACTGGGCCGTCGACAACGGATACGGCACCGCCCGGGACGCGGCCGTCTGCGAGGAGGACGGCATGATGGCGGGGGCCGACCCCGACAAGGTCTCCGAGCGGGCGCGCAAGCGGGGGGCGCCGCAGCTGGGCAGCCTGGGATCCGGCAACCACTTCCTGGAGGTGCAGAAGGTGGATGAGGTGCACGACGAGGCCGCCGCCGAACGCATGGGCATCAGCGAGGGGACCATCACGGTCCTGATACACTGCGGATCCCGCGGGTTCGGCCACCAGGTCTGCAGCGACTACCTGAGGATATCGGAGAGGGCCCTGCACAAGTACGGGATTGACCTGCCCGACCGGGAGCTGGCCTGCGTCCCCAACAGCTCCGAGGAGGGCGACTCGTACCGCAAGGCGATGTTTGCGGCGCTCAACTTTGCATGGAGCAACCGCCAGATGATAACCCACTGGACCCGCAGGTCCTTCGAGCGGGTCTTTGGGAGTAGCGAGGCCGACCTGGGGATGGACCTGGTCTATGATGTGGCGCACAACATCGCCAAGGTGGAGACGCACAGGATCAACGGGGAGGAGCGCAGGGTGGTGGTGCACCGGAAGGGGGCCACCCGGGCGTTTCCGGCAGACCGGAGCGAGGTCCAGGAGAGGTACCGGGATATGGGCCAGCCGGTCCTGATACCGGGGTCGATGGGGACGGCCAGCTGGATACTGCTGGGGCAGCCCGGCTCGATGGAGCTCAGCTTCGGGTCCACCGCCCACGGGGCCGGACGCACCATGTCCAGGTCGCGGGCGCGCCGCGACTACACCGAGTCGGAGGTGCGAAGATCCCTCAACAACAAGGGCATATTCATCAAGGCGATGACCCGGGACGGCGTCGTCGAGGAGACGCCCCAGGCCTACAAGGACGTGGACGCGGTGGTGGACGTCTCGCACGATCTTGGCATAGCCACCAGGGTGGCGCGGCTGGTGCCCATCGGGGTGATCAAGGGTTGAGCGAGGACGACGCCGAGCTGGACAGGCTGATGGCCAAGAGGCGTGCCGAGCTGGAGCGGAGGGCCAGGATGGCCCGGGAGGCGGAGGCGCCTCCCCCCGACCCCCGGCAGGTGCTGGTCTCCCGGCTGGGCTACCGGGGCCTGGAGGTGCTGGAGAACGCCGAGCGGCAGTTTCCCCGGCAGGCCGCCATGGTGGTGCAGCAGCTGGGGGCCCTGATATCGTCCGGGGAGCTGCGCGAGCAGCTGGACGGGGGCAAGCTGCTCTACGTGTTCAGGCTGGTGGGGCTCAACGTCAGGATGCAGACCAGCATACGGGTGGAGCAGGACGGCAAGATGGTCTCCCTCTCCGAGAGGATAGCCGGCGGGGGCGAGCAGGGCTGACCCTGCTGCAGGTGGGCACCCGGGACTACCCCACCGACGTGGTCCTGGTCAAGAAGGCCATGTCCCAGATGGGCACGCTGCTCTCCGTCTACAACGGGTACGCCCTCGGCGAGCCCTCCTCGAGGTTCGGCTGGACGTTCTTTGAGATGGCCTTCAAGATGGAGATGCGCGAGGGGATAGAGAAGAGGTTCGCCGACATGATAGGGAGGTACCGCTGGTCCAAGCCCGATGAGAAGTTCGCCAAGTTCATGCAGGACTACCTGCAGGCGCGCGGCTGCAACGTGAAGGTAAAGCTGGCCTAGACCCGGCGTCCGCGCTTGCCGCCCTTCTTGCGGGTGGTGTCGTGCGGGATGGGGGTCACGTCGTCTATCCTGCCTATCCTGAAGACACCGCCCTCCGCGTCCTCGCCGTCCTTGTTGGAGGTGGCCCTGGCCAGGGCCCTGATGGCCGCCTGCGCCCCGGGTCCGGGGACGCGGGATCCGACCCCGCCAACCGCCCTGACCCTGATGTGAAAGCCGGTAAAGCCGCGGGCCCGCGCCACCTCGACGACCGCGTTGGCCGCCTTCATGGCGGCGAACGGCGAGGACTCGTACCGGTCCGCGTTGGAGTGCCTGCCGCCGGAGCTGATGGCGATGGTCTCGGCGCCGGTCAGGTCGGTCAGGTGGATTATCGTGTTGTTGAAGCTGCTAAAGATGTGGGCTATCCCCCACTTCTCGGGTTTCTCGGAGGGTTCGGACTCACCCTCGCCAAAACTGCCGCCCCCCCGGCCCGCCAGCATGGCGTCTATGCGGTCCTTCGTCTCCTGAGATATCTCTCGGTGCTTCTCTGCGGCCGGCTCGGCGACATCCTCGGCCCCGGCCGAGTCCGGCTCGGGCGCGTCCTCCGGCTCTGGCGGGGTATCGGACTCTGCTGCCTCCGGCTCCGCTGCCGCATCCGGCTCGGGTGCCGGCGGGGTCTCGGCCTGCACCTCTGCGGCCTCCGCCTCAGGCGGCTCTGCGGCCGGCTCGGGCGCGCCCTCCGGCTCTGCGGGCTCGACTGTGGTCTCCTTGATTGGGTCCTCTGCCGGTTTCTCTGCGGGATCTGCGCCCTCTGCGGGAGCGGCTACCTCGTCCGGTTTGGCGGGTTCGTCCTGTGACAACGGGCGGTATCACGGGAACGGGTTTAAAATACATTGGTACCATCGCATGGGTACGCATTTCGGCTCGGAGCGGATCCAGACGAGGTTAAGCTGCCATCCATTGGACGAATTGTCTAATCTGATATACAATTTCTACGATCTTGCACGGACCAAACCACATCGGAGGTACGTAACTCTCGAACAACCTGGGGTGACATGACGGAAAGGCGCTTCCAGAGGGTGGAGGGCGAGATTGATATGATCAAAGAGAAAATCGGATTATAAACTCCAAGGACGAGGCGACCTTGTATATCGCATTGGGATGGTTTTGCCTGAGCCTCTAGGTGTGGCGTACGAGCTGCTGGATTTATCTTGGTAATGAGGCTGGTGCAGTTCGCTAGGTGATACGGATGGCCGGATGCGCTAGAGCGTGCACCCATCTACTTGGCAGGGATCCCTCTGGGATCGTGTCTTGGGCCCTGCGACGGGCCGGGTTGCCGGTTCAGTCCTCACCCGAAGGCCTTCCAGCCGCCCTCTGTCAGGGGGCGCCTCCCGTCCTCCTCGATCAGGACGCCGGCGCCATCCTCCACACGGCCTATCCGCAGGACCGGGGTGCCGGTCTCCCGGGCCATCTCCTCTATCTGCCCGGTCCGGGAGGGATGGGCCGTGAAGACTATCTCGTACTCCTCGCCCCCGTGGTAGATGAGCCTGCGCGGGTCCAGTCCAGTCTCGCCGGCGAACCGCTCCAGGCCGGCGGCGGCCGGACTCTTCTCTATTATCATGGCCACGCCGCTCCTGCGGGACATCTCGTGCAGGGTGGCCGACAGCCCGTCGCTGGAGTCCATGGACGAGCTGAACAGGGGGGCCGCCCTTGCCCCGAACTCCAGCCGGGGCGCCGGGCGCAGGACCGCCTCTGCGGCGCCCTCCATGTCGCCGGTGCCGTTGATCAGCATGTGGAGCCCGGCGGCGGACAGCCCGAAGGGGCCGCTCACGAGTATCTGGTCGCCGGGGCTGGCCCCGCTCCTGTACGGGGCATGCCCGGCCATCCCCAGCAGGCAGACGGTTATGGAGGGATCCTCCCCCCGGTTGGTGTCGCCGCCGATCATGCCCACGCCGAACTCGGCGGCCGCCTCGGCCACCCCGCCGGCCGTCTCTTCAAAGTCGGCCCTCTCCCAGGTGCCCGGGGCAACCAGGGAGACCAGCCCCCACCGGGGCCTGACCCCTTTGGCGGCAAAGTCGCTGACGCACGCCGCCACGCTCTTCCTTGCGGCCTGCCTGGGCAGCATCCCCGGGGGGACGTCGGTGCTGTAGACCAGCGTGTCTACCTTGGAGGCCAGCGTCGAGCCGCCGAGCGCCACCCGCTCTATGTCGTCGGGCTCTTGGCTGGAGCCCAGCGCCTCCCGGAACATCCGGATGACCCCGGCCTCATCCGGCCGCATGCCCTATATCATCCCCTCGACCATCCGGACAATCCGGCGGCACTCCTCGAGCGTCCCGGCCTCGGCCGAGATCCTTATGACGTCCTCGGTGTTGGACACCCTGACCAGGACCCAGCTGGACTCGTCCAGCACGGCCCGGATCCCGTCGGCGGTGTCCACCTCCGAGGAGATGCCCCGCATCCTCTCCCCGATGCGCTCCAGCGTCTCGGGGCCGCCGGGCACCTTCTCCCTGATGATGGCACTTCCGGTAACCTCCTCTAGCACGCGGCCGGCCGTCCCGTCCGGTATCATGGATGCCACCAGCCCGGCGGCCAGCATGCCGTCCCGGCAGCGGTTGAACCCCGGCAGGATGAAACCCGCGCTGCTCCCCTCGCCGCCGGCTCCCGCCTCCCGCTCCGCCATGGCGGCCACCACGTTGGCCTCGCCCACCGGCGACCTGTAGACGCGCCCGCCCCTCTCCAGCAGGTACTGCTCCACCAGCACGCTGGTGTCGGCGCTCAGCACGAACCTGCGGTGGCCCAGCTCGAGCGCCGCCGCCACGCCCAGCCCCAGGGTGGCATCGGGAGGCTGCACCATCCCGTTCATCACCAGGACCATCCTGTCCCCGTCCATGTCAAAGGCCACGCCGGCGTCGTATCCCGAGGACCCGGCCACCAGCCTCTCCAGCCCGCCGGCGGTCGGGTCCGGCCGCGGTTCCTCCGTCCGGATGGTACCGGTGCGGCAGCCCAGCATCCTCAGGGCGGCGGGCGCCATCTCGGAGGCGGCCCCGCCTCCCCCGTCGACCAGGACGGCGGGACTGCCGGGTATGTCGCCCACCACCCGGTGCAGGTCCTCCAGGTAGGTCGATGTAGCCTCAACGCTGGAGCCCCACGGCCCGTCCATGGAGCCTCGACCCCGGACCACCTCGTCCAGCTCCGGCTGGTTGATGCCGCGCCCCTCCAGGACAAACTTGAGGCCGTTCCATCCGACGGGGTTGTGCGAGGAGGTCACCACCAGGCCGGCGGCCCCGCCCCGCGACTCCCGGAAGACCACCGGGGTGGGAACCATCCCGAGGTCGTGGACGTCCACGCCGCAGCCCATCAGGGCGGCTGCTGCCATGCCCTGGAGCACCGGCCCCGACGGCCTGGTGTCGCGGCCCACATAGCACCGGCCGGACTGGATTATCCCGGCAAACCCGCCGCAGAAGCGCAGCACGTCCATCAGGGTGAGGTCCTCGCCGACCACCCCCCTTATGCCGGAGATTGTCGCCTTCATAAGCCTGCAAGGTCGCTAAGGCTTTTTATAAACTCTGGTGGGTCGGCCATTGTGCCTCGGTAGCTCAGCCTGGTAGAGCGAACGCCTCGTAAGCGTTAGGTCGCGGGTTCAAAGCCCGTTCGAGGCTTTTACACTACCCGTCCGACCCGTGAAGCACCTCTATGTCAACCTGAAGTTTCTCGCCCAGGCCTTTCCACCATTCGGGAGTGCTTCCATTCATCGCTAGATCTTTGGGGGATCTCCTGGTTTATACCTGTGTCGCTTTGTCTCTCGCTCTCTTGCGGTATATGATCACCACTATGGCCACCCCGGCGCACGTCCAGAAGACGGGCCACCTGTACTCGCTGTCTGCCAGACCGAGGAACGCGTAGATGGTGCCCGCTACGGCGGCAAAGCCCACCAGCTCCAGCAGCTTGATCACGCTTGCGGTGCCGTATCGGATGATATAACCTTAGAGATTATGCATAGGCGCATAACTTGGCTGCATTGGGCGGCCCCGGCCAGTTCCGGCCGTGGTCGTCCACCCCGGGTCCGCCCGCCGGCTTGCCGCCGGCGGAACTTCGGCGCCCCGGTTTGTGTACCCCCGGCAGGCGCCATTCGGCGCCTGCGCTGCGGCCCTCTAACATCCGCAGGATGTCTGTCAAAGTGTTCTTTTGTTGTGGGTTCATACCGGGTTCGTTGACGGCATCCTGCAGCATCGCCAGCATGGCCGGGAACGCGACGCGTGTCGACCCGTCCCGGCCGGTGTACTCGATGACGAGTGCCGCCACCGTCCGGAACAATATGTTGGCGCCCGCGTTGGCATCCCGCTCACGGATGGCCCTGCATGGCTGGCACCACAGGTTGCGCCTGCCCAGGGGCTGGCTGGTGGCGCGCCTCAACCTACCGCCGCACATGAGGCAGTTCGCCGAGGTGCCGGCAGGGTCCACCCCCACATGCGGCAGCCCCGCCGATGATAGCGCGTCTGTCAGGGCGCGCCTCCTCTGGCCGGTGTTAAGGGCGGTCTTCAACCTGCCGCGAACGTATGGCACCATCCTGTCGTACAGTCCGTGTATGTTCAACTCCTCGTACCCCAAACCAACCCCGGCATTGGCCGTCCGGCGCGCCTCGACGCCGAGCGCGTTTTTTACGCGGTTGCGATAGCCGCTTCAACAGACTTATACCCAATACGGTCGCCACTGCCCCATGGACAAATACCTGCTGGTGATAATGATGCTGCTGGTGGGGGGGATGGTGATAATGGCGGCGCAGGAGCGGTGGCTGGTGTTTTACGCCATGCTGGCCGGAGCCATCATCGTGATCATGTACTCGGCATCCAAGAACCGCCGAGAGTACAAGAGGAAAAGGAAGAGATAGGCTTTATCTACAGTTCCAGACCGAAGGACTCTGATATGCTGGAGAAGCGCCTGTAGGATTCCAGATACTGCCTGCCCTTGGGGGTTATCACGAAAGTATGCTTGCCGTCGAACTCTATCCTGTTGACCAGTCCGGCGCTGGTAAGGTTCTTTAGAAACTTTACCAGCCTGAGATGGGATAGATTGGCCTTGGTCAGCAGGGATGTCGTCTTGATTCCTTCCATGCCGGAATCTTGCGTGGCGGTGAGCAGGTCAGCTATTATCTGCATGCTCGTCCTGTATGTGACCATGCTACCTATTTGCAACCAGATTATATAAGTGAATAGGGATTAACGGTTGGATCCTGCAGGGTACGAGTTAGGATCATCAAACTAAACCGCACGCCCACTCCTCTCGCAACGGCATCCTCGAGGAAGGGCAGGCAGGGCTGGGATTTGCATTTGGCCTGGTACGAACGCGGTACAAGTTCAGGTCAAATTTTGACCTGTGCCTGACCGGCTACCCCCGGCAGATACTGCCGGACGTGATCACGTATGGGATTCAGTTTGACCTGAACTTGTACCGCACGCATCGCGCCCGCTCTCCCTTTACGGTTTATATTATGCCCGAGAACGACTCGTCCTACCATGGAATATGTCTATGCTGCTTTACTTCTTCACAAGTTGCAAAAGGACGTCAGCGAGGACAACCTCAAGGCAGTCGTTTCGGCGTCTGGCGCCGAGGTCAACGAGGCGCAGGTAAAGTCGCTGGTCGCAGCATTGGCTGATGTAGACATCGGCGAGGCAATCAAGGCGGCCCCCGTCGCCGTTGCCGCCGCGGCCCCGGCCGAGGCAGCGCCCGACGCCGCCGAGGCAAAGCCAGAGGAGAAGAAAGAAGAGAAGAAGGACGAGGGAGCTAGCGAGGAAGCGGCCATGGAGGGCCTCTCCTCGCTGTTTGGATAATCCGGCCGCCATCAGGCCAGGTTTGTTTTTTTGCGGGTCACCAGCCGCCCCGGATGCGGACGCGCCCTAGGAGGATGGACTGTACCCGGAGGCAGCCCCCAGCAGATCTATCTTGTTTAGTATGCGCCTAAAGTGCGCCCTAGGAGGATGGACTGTACCCGGAGGCAGCCCCGGAGAGGGCCGTCGCCTGGGCGTGCGCCTTGGCCAGGATGGCGTCGCCGGTCTCCTTGGTCGGGTAGCCCGACTCCACGGATAGCGAACGTGCCGAGGCGGCCGCCTTGGCCAGTATCATGGTGGCGTTATCTGGCGTCACGTAGGCGGCCTCGACCGACAGGTTGACCGCCTCCTGGTGGGCTGCCGCTATCCGGCCCGAGACCGCATCCAGGTCAATCACCAGGTCGTCACGGGCGTACTTGAAGCCGTCCTCGACGGCGGTATCCAGGGCGATGCTTGCCTCGACCGGCTTGATGTCCAGCTTGCCCAGCATGGACGCCAGCTTCTCGTTGATCACCTCGCCCTTCTTGACGGGGACGGTGTCCTTGGCTATCCAGATGGTCCCCTGGTCGATCTTGGTGGGTATGCCGGCCTCCTTGAACTCGGTCAGCATGGGTCCGGGGGCGATACCAGTGTTGCGGGCGGTTACCTCCACGTCGATGCTGGCCACGTCGCCGCCCCTGGCGGCCATCATCAGCTTGTTCTTGGCTAGGATCATATTGAGCCGGAACGGCGAGAGGTTGGTGAAGAGCAGCATGCACTGGCCGGTGAGGTCCCCGGCCAGCCTGTCCATGCCGGGTACCTGCAGCTTCTCCAGCGCCCTCTCGGCAACCTTGTCCTTGATGCTGACAAACTCCACCTCGTCCTTGAGCTTTTTGCGCAGCTGCAGTATCTGGGACGCCCTGACCTTGTTCATGCGCACCAGGGCCACCACCTTGTACTTGGAGGGCAGCTCCCTCAGCTGGGCGTGCATCCTGGCCTTCTTGGGCGGGTAGGTGGTCCTGTTCTCATGCATCCCGCTTTGCACCTTTCACTATCCCGCCCATGGTCGCCTTTACCATGACGTCGCGGATGTTCTTGTCGCCGTTGGGAAGCTTCTTCTCGATGGCGCCCAGGACGGTCATCGCGTTGGTGGCCAGGCCGGTATCGTCCATCGTCTCGTCGCCGATCTTGCAGGAGACCGAGAGGGACCCCCTGACCCTGACCCGGATGGACTTTTTGAACCTGGCCAGGAACGACTCGATGGGCGCGTTGAAGGGGACCGGCGTGGGCATCTTGCCCCGGGGCCCGAGCAGCTGTCCCAGCGACTTTCCCACGGTGGGCATTATCTTGGTGTCCGCCAGGAAAAAGTCGTACTTGTTGATGAACTTGCGGGCGGCCCTCTTGTCGACGGCCAGCTTGCCCAGCTCGTCCGCGTCCACCACCGCGTCGGCCTTGGCCTCCTTGGCCTTGGTTCCCATGTCGCCGCCGGCCAGCACGCAGACGCGCGCCTCGGAGCTGGTCTGGGGCAGCTGTACCACCTCGTTCAGCTGGAACCCCTTCTTGACGTCGATGTCCTTGAAGACGGTTATGAGCTCTATGGACTGGGTGAAGCCGCGCTTCTTGGCTGCCTCCTTGGCTTCCCCGACCATCTCCTTGACCTGGGATTCGGCGATCATGCCCGGTGGTGTCTTTGAGCCACATAAAAACCGTTTTTTCGAGCCGGCTCGCCCCCGCCGTAACCACTCACCACCATGATAAAGCGGCCGCATCCGGCGTGTGCGAGCCGGCCAGTCCGCGGTCTGCCCGGAGCATTGAACCTGGAGCGTTCCGAGACCGAAAGATTCAGATCGGGGTGCAACCCCCACCCGCCCGGCAGGGGGCGTCCGCGGGCGGCCGACCATCCAGACGTAAGAACGCCGGGGCTTGGCCGCGGAGTCGTGCCGCCGGGCGCCCGTCCCGGCGGTGCCGCCGGGGACAAGTCCGCCGCCCGCGGGCGGCATCTGCGGGCGGTGGATCCGGCGCCTCGACCAAAAAACCCGCCGGCGGCCGAACCGCCCCGGCCGGAACTTGCGGCTAGTCGACGTAGATGACCACGCTGGTGACCGCCGTGGCCCCGTCGCTGTCCGTACACCGGAAGAAGACCTCGTAGGTGCCCGCCATCGAGGTGTCAACCTCCTTGTCGCCGTCTATCTTGACGCTCAGGCTGTCGTCATCGTCCTCGGCGTCGGTGCAGGTGGCCGTGGGCAGGGTATAGGAGTCGTTCACGCTCAGGTAGATGGCCTCGTCGGACACGCTCACCACCGGCCGGATGTTCACCTCGTCGGGCACCACAATGACCCCGCGGACGGCGTACCCCTCGTTGCCCTGGGCGTCCCGGCAGTAGTAGCCGACAGCGTAGGTGCCCGGAGTCGAGGTGTCGACGCTGCTTCGCAGCGGGTCGATCGTGGCGGCGGACCTGCCCTCGCGGTCGTCGACGCAGGTGGCTCCCCACTCGGTATAGGACTGGCCGACCCTCAGCCGGATCTCCGAGGGATTGTTGATGTGCACCTCCGGCGGGCGGGTGTCGGTTATCTGGACGGTTCGGGTGGCCGTCGCCACGTTGCCGTCGCGGTCGGTGCACGTATAGGTGACGGTGGCGGTGCTCGTGCCGGCGGCGACGCTGACAACCACCAGGTGGTTGATGATCCCGTCCTCCGGGTCGACGCAGTTGTAGTCCTGGTACTGGTAGGTTCCGCCCCTGGCGATGGTGCCTCCCTGGGCCAGGAGGTGGATGGCCGGAGGGGATCCGTCGCCGGAGGCGCCCAGGGGAGCGTCATCGGAGGCGACGATGACGGTCCGGGTGGCCGTCACCGGGTTGTGGCGCCCGTCGTCGCACTGGTAGGTGACGGTGTGGGTCGAGGGCTCGGTGGTGTTGACGGCGTGGGTCGTCCTGACGGGCAGGGTGCTGTTGGCGTTGTTCGAGCAGGTGGGATCCGATTCGGTGTATTCGTCGCCGACCCGGACGGTGGCGGGGTTGTCCCCCGGGACGGTGATGGTCGGGCGCGTGGTGGTGTCAACGGAGATCCCCCGGGAGTTGCCGGTCCCAAAGAGGTCGCTGCCGGTCACCTCGACGATCACCAGATAGGTGATGCCGGCGGTGACGTTCCGGTCCGGCTTTAGCTGGAGCGTATCGCCGACCAGCACGAAGAGGTCGGCGTTCAGGCCCGTGAGGCTGTAGGTGGGGTTCTGGCCGGCCAGGTAGGCGTTCTGCGTGGATATCCCGCTGACGAGCCGGTCGTCTTCCCACACCAACGGGTTGGTGTCGTTCAGCGCGACGTACCAGGACCCCAGGTTCTGGCTGAAGGAGTCGGCGCCGCCGAACATGGCGTCCATGTTGGTGACGCTGGAGACGTCCCAGGTGCCGAGGGGCTGGTTGAAGGCGGGCTCGGCTGAGGAGGCGAACATCTTCTGCATGTTGGTCACGCTCGAGGTGTCCCAGGAGGCCAGGGGCCGGTTGAAGGCGAGGGCCGACGAGAACATGTTGTTCATGTCGGTGACGGCAGAGACGTCCCAAGAGTCGAGGGTCTGGTTGAAGGAGGTGGCATAGTGGAACATCCCGCTCATGTCGGTGACACCCGAGGTGTCCCAGGAGGAGAGGGGCTGGTTGAAGACCACGGCGTCACTAAACATGCCGGACATGGTGGTCACGCTTGAGGTGTCCCAGGAGGCCAGGGGCCGGTTGAAGGCGTCGGCCTTGTTGAACATGTCGGACATGTCGGTCACGCTCGAGGTGTCCCAGGTGTCCAGGGTCTGGTTGAAGTAGAGGGTGCCGGCGAACATCTGGCTCATGGTGGTCACGCTCGAGGTATCCCAGCCGGATATGTCCCGGTTAAAGTCGGAGTCGGCGAACGTCTGGCTCATGTCGGTGACGCCGGACACGTCCCACCCTGAGATGTCGCCGTTGAAGGGGTAGGCGCCGGCATCTGGCTCATGGTGGTGACGCTCATCCCAGCCGTCCAGGGGCTGGTTGAAGGAGGAAGCAGATTGGAACATCCGGTCATGGTGGTGACGCTCGAGGTATCCCAGCCGTCCAGGGGCTGGTTGAAGGAGGAAGCAGATTGGAACATCCGGCTCATGGTGGTGACGCTCGAGGTATCCCAGCCGTCCAGGGGCTGGTTGAAGGAGGAAGCAGATTGGAACATCCGGCTCATGTCGGTCACGCCGGACACGTCCCACCCTGAGATGTCGCCGTTAAAGGAGGAGGCGCCGGTGAACATCCAGGACATGTCGGTGACGAGCGAGAGGTTGGGGGTATCGGTCGCCCTGTAGACCATGTTTTCGGCCCCGTCGAAGGCGCCGCTCATGCTGGTCCAGGTGGCGCTGCCCCACTGGTCGATGGAGGTCAGGTTGGCCCTGCTGGGGCCGTTGTCCAAGTGGAACCGCTCCAGGCCGCCGGTTACCACGACGGTGTAGTTGCCCGGGCTGGCGTAGGTGTGGGTGGTCGGGCCGGAGACGCCCGTCGAGTTCGTGTCGTCGCCCCAGAAGATGGTCATGCCGGATCCGCTGACCGGCAGGGTTATCTGCGGGTTGGCGGCCGTGGTCTCCCAGGTGGTGACGAAGGCGTGGGCCGGCGGGGCGTCGGACGCGCCGGAGACGGTCACGCGCACCATCCGCCGGTTGTTGCCGTCCTCAAAGACGTTATCGCCGGTGGCGGTCACGGTGACCGTGTGGGCTCCGTTCCCGGGCGCGGACTTGAAGGCCAGCGTGGAGGATCCCGGGATAATCTCGAACAGCTCCGGGTCGCCGCCGGCCCCTATCCCGTAGGTCGGGGTCTGCCCGTCCAGGAAGGCGTTCTGGGCGGTTATATCGGTGACGTTGAGCGAGTCGCCTGTAGCGTCAAAGTCGGCGGTCCCCGGGGTGATATACCAGAGCCCCAGGTTCTGCTCGAAGGCGGAGGCTCTGTGGAACATCTGAGACATGTCGGTGACACTTGAGACGTCCCATCCTGAGATGTCCTGGTCGAAGGAGCGGGCGCTGGAGAACATGGCGTTCATGTCGGTGACGCTCGAGACGTCCCATCCTGAGATGTCCTGGTTGAAGGAGCGGGCGCCGGAGAACATGGCGTTCATGTTGGTAACGCTCGAGACGTCCCATCCTGAGATGTCCTGATCGAAGGAGGTGGCGCTGCGGAACATGTTGAGCATGTTGGTAACGCTCGAGACGTCCCAGCCGGAGATGTCCTGGTCAAAGGAGGTGGCGCCCCAGAACATGTTGGACATGGTGGTAACGCTCGAGACGTCCCAGCCGGAGATGTCCTGGTCGAAGGAGGTGGCGCTGGAGAACATGGTGTCCATGTTGGTAACGCTCGAGACGTCCCAGCCGGAGATGCTGCCGTTGAAGGAGCGGGCGTCGTTGAACATGTATCTCATGTCGGTCACGGCCGAGACGTCCCAGGAGGGGAGGTCCTGGTCAAAGGAGGTGGCGCCGCGGAACATGTTGGACATGGTGGTAACGCTCGAGACGTCCCAGCCGGAGATGTTGCCGTTGAAGGAGCGGGCGCTGTTGAACATGCTGGACATGTCGGTGACGCCGGAGAGGTTGGGCTTGTCGCTGGCCCGGTAGTCCATGTTGGAGGCTCCCCGGAAGGCGCCGTTCATGCTCGTCCAGGTGGCGTTGCCCCACTTCTCGATGGAGGCCAGCCTCCCGGCGTTGGCGACGGACGTGGATCCCATGTCTATCTGGGTCAGCCCGCCGGTGACGCTGACGGTGTAGGTGCTGGCGGCCGCGTAGGTGTGGGTCGTGAATCCGTTGACACTCTCTGAGGTCTGGCCGTCGCCCCAGAATATGGTCATGCCGGATCCACTGACGGGGAGCCGTATGGCCTGGTTGGCCTCGGTGGTCGTCCAGGTGGTGACAAAGGCGTGGTCGGGCGGCGGGGTCTGCGCAAAGGCGTATCCGGGCAGCAGCGGGGGCGCCGCCGCCAGGATGCCATCAGGCAAGGCGGCGGCCGAATCTGCCGGAAACGTCCCGAGCCAGCCGGCCTGCGCGGCCACCGCCGCCATGACGGCGACCGCCGCCAGCGCCACCGCAGTCTTCCGGTGTTGTAGTATTCCAACGGGACTCAACCATAATGGCTGGATCATGCATGATGAGATATACTTCCAGCATATATTTCAATCGTTAATGCAGTTTTTATCTAACAGATACAAGTTCGGGTTAAATTCTGACCTGTGCCTGGCCGGTGACCTCAGGCAGATGCCGCCGGGTGTGATGGCGTACGGGATTCTGTTTGGCCTGAACTTGTACTCTGGCAGTAACCGTTCACCCCAATTATAAAGCGGCCACGCCCGGTGTGTGCGAGCCGGCCAGTACCGGTCTGCCCGACGCATTGAACCTGGAGCTCTCCGGGACCTAAAGATTCAGATCGGGGCACAAACCCCCTGCCCCGTGAAATCCACAAAAACACCGGCAGTGGTTGCAGCGGCTCGAGCTGGTCCGGGCCTGGAAGGTGGTTGGCGCTATTCTTGAGAAGGGTGGACGGAGAACTCGCACGTCCTGACACGTCCACGAGGCGACTCCCGCCGTCCGGGGCATCTGTTGCCTCCTCAGCGAGCCACGACATCATCCCGGCCGCGGGGGCCATCCTCAACTGCCTGTCGGCGATGGCCCGGCACATCCGGGAGGGCAGCATGGTGGATGCTCCAAGGATGGTTCGGCCGGCCCGTCCGGCGCGGGGCCCTCTCAGGCTCTATATGCCTAGTTTAGTATGCGGAGGCTCCTGCAGACCGAGTAGAGGGTCCGCTTGAGGCTCTTGTCCAGAAGCGTGTCCATCCTGTGCCGGACCACCCTCTTGGCCTCGTCCCGCTCGTCGCCGGGGGACAGCGAGAGCACGTTGTTGAGCAGCTCCGGGAGGGACTCCCGTATCCATCCCTCGATCACGCTGTACACCTTGGGCGGGATGACATCGCACCTGTCCTCGTCCAGGTCTAGCACGCCGGTGTAGTTGTCGTGCTCCACCCTGTAGATGAGCCCCATGATCACGTTGTCCGGGGTAGGGTTCTTGAGAATCTCCTCGGACCTCTGGCCGGTCTTGCCCTGGGAGACCTTGTTCTTGAGACCGGCCATGTCCACCAGGATGCCGTTGACCCCGATCTTCCGGCGGTCGACCCCGGTCACCACCCCTATGATAAAGTCGTTGTACTCCCCGCTGGGCTTGATGCTGAACACGTGGACGCCCTCCTTGAGGGTCGGCTTTCTGCCAAACACGCCTGTACTGGCGGACTGCCGCGTTTTTAGTGTTGCCGGAGGGGATCCGGCCGACAGCGGGCACCCAAGAAATCACAAACATTGGCCCGCATATGTGAAAAACGTGCAGGATCCTCGCACGTATTTAATAACCAGTTCGACGGACGACTCGGCGTGGCGCTGTACGATGATTTGGACAGGCGGCTCCTCTACGAACTGTACCTGGACGGCTCGATCTCGGTACCGGTACTCTCCAAGAAGCTGGGCGCCAACCCCTCGGTGCTGTACAGCAGGATAAAGCGCCTGCTGAGGCGGCGGATAATCAAAAAGTTCACCATCCAGGTGGATGACGAGATGCTGGGCATGGGGGTGCGGGCCGCGGTGGGAATCAACCGCAACCCCAAGCTGAAGAGGCATGTGCACGAGAAGCTGATGGATACGCCCGAGGTGGTGTCCATCACCGAGGTGACCGGCCGCTTTGACATCATGGTGATGGTCTGCGTGGGGGATCTGGCCACGCTGCACACGACCGTCCTGGAGGCGATAGGCAGGATAGAGGGCGTCCAGAACACCGAGACGTTCGTGGAGCTGGACAGGATCGAAAAGGAGCCTGCCTACCTCAAGCCGGACTAGTCAAACTTCTCGTCCCAGGCACCCTGGGCGATCTCGGCGGTTATCTCCCTGGGCGGCTTGCCCTCAACCTTCACGCCCAGCGCCTGGCACGTCCCGACGATGGTCTTGGTGACGGACTTTATGCTGGACGCGTACGAGGAGTCCAGCTTGGTGCGGGCTATCTTTATCACCTGGTCCATGGTGACCTCGCCCACCCACTCGGTTCCGGCGGCGCCCGAACCCTTCTGGATTCCGGCCTCCTTGAGTATGAGCGGCGCCGCCGATGGTATGCCAACGTCCACCTCGTACTGCTTGGTGTCGGTGTCCACCGAGACGGTGACGGGCACCTTCATGCCCTCAAAGTCCTTGGTGCGGTCGTTGATGGCGTTTATGACCTCCATGATGTTGACGCCCAGCGGACCCAGAGCCGGACCCAGGGGAGGTCCCGCGGAGGCTGCGCCGCCGGTCACCAGCGAGGATATCTTCTGTATCTGGCCCATGAGCATATCAGCCTACAAGGAAAAATTTAATCCTTTTCAACCGGACGTGGATATCTTGAGGTAGTTGGCATCGACCGTGACGGGCAGCTGGTAGGTGGCGTCCAGCAGGATGACGGTGGCCTCCTCCTTCTCCCGGTCGATCCGGGTTATGGTGGCCTTCATGCCCTTGAACGGGCCGCCTGTTATCTCCACGGTGTTCTCCACGTTCAGGGTGGAGACTGCGGACTTTTTGACCAGGTAGCCCTCGATATCAGAGAACTCCAGCTCCCCGCGCAGCTGCCCGCGGACGTGCCTGAGGCCGTCAACCGCATGGAAGACGTCGTTGGAGTCGAGGGCCTCTATCACCACGTACCCTCTCAGGTCCTCCACCAGCAGCACGGCCTGTATGTTGCTGTTGCCGGAACGGAGCCTGGCCTCCAGGAGGTTCATGACCTTCTTTTCCTGTCCCATGCTGGTCTTTACGGCGTACAGGTGTGATGTTTCCTGGGACAATTCTATCTGCCGTAGTTGATGACCGAGAAGACGAACTGGATTATGAAGCCGATGGTTCCCACCGCCCCTATCCCGAGCAGGACCAGACGTAGGTGCTGCTTGTACTCCTCGCGGTCGGGCTTTTTGGTGAGCTTGATGGTGTTGACCATGTTCTTGAGGGTCTGCCTGGGGTTCATTTGGTGGAAATAAATACCCAGTCAATATAATTTTGTCTATGGACCTCCTGGTGGCCTACGGAGAGGATCCCGCCGGGCGGAACATGGCCGAGTATTTTGCAGAGTCGATGATCAAGGACGGCGGGCTGTACCGGGGCGACTCCTACGACCTGGCGATCATAGACAGCCCGGCCATATCGGCGGACTGGCTGGAGTCAAGGTTCGAGTATGACGGGTACGTCTTTTTGTCGCGGCACGCCGCCGAGTCCGGAACGCTGGCGCTGACCTGCCACTCGACGGGCAACTTCGGCGAGGCGCTCTTCGGGGGAAGGCGGCGCGAGGTGGCAATCCCGTATCCTGCCATCCAAAAGACGTACATGAAAAAACTCTGGGAGCGCCGAGAGGAGTTTGGAGACTTTGATATAACCCTGGAGACCACCCACCACGGCCCCACCTCGCTGGGAAGGCCGTCGGTGTTCGTGGAGGTGGGCACCACCGAGGCGCAGTGGCGCGATGCGGGGCTGTGCCGTTCGGTGGCCGCCATCCTGGAGGAGGCGCTGGCCGAACGCGTACAATACCCCGAGGCGATAGGGTTCGGCGGGTCGCACTACCCCGGACCGTTCACCCGGGAGGTCATCGAGGGCGGCTACGCGCTGGGAACGATAGTCCCGCGTCGCGCCATGGGGGAGGTGGACGAGGCCATGCTGTCCCATATCATATCCAGGAACGGCGGGGCGCAGGCGGCCCTGCTGGAGTGGAACGGTATGGGCAAGCACCGGCGCGAGGTGGCGCGGCTTCTGGATGAGACGGACCTGGAGGTGGTGCGGCTTTGAGCGCGGCCGAGCGCGTGTACCGCAAGCTGATGGAGGTTCCGCCCGGGATGGTGGTCTCGTATGGCGAGCTGGCGCGGGCGGCCGGCCTCAAGAACGGCCAGCGGGCCGTGGGCCGGATAATGGCAAACAACCCGTACCCGGGGATAGTGCCCTGCCACCGGGTGGTGATGTCCGATGGACGGCTGGGGGGCTACGGGTACGGGGGCCCGGAGATAAAGGCCAACATGCTGCGCCGGGAGGGCGTGGCGGTGGAGGGCGGCAAGGTGCGCGACGCCGACAAGGTGACGTACCGGTTCTAGTCCTTTCTCTTTGAGACGGTCTCGGCCATCAGCTGCCGCAGGTGGGCCTTGTTGCGGACGGTGTTGCCGCCAACCCTCTTGTAGAGGCTCCAGAACTCGGGGTTGGTTATGTCCCGGCGCTCCTTGGCTATCCTGAGCAGCCTGCGGAGGGACCTGACCTTGGCCACGTACGTCTCCTTGCGGTTGGTCCTGGCCCCCTTGCGTCCCTGCTTGGAGCCGGGCTTGGTGCCCCGCCGGTTGCGCTGCTCCCTCTTGTGCTGGGCACGGCCCCGGGACGTCCCGCGGAACGACTTTATGGTTATGGTGCCGGCGGTGACGAGGCTCCGGATGTTGGCCCTGGTGATGGCGTCGGCGATGTCATCCAGCCTGTCCGGGTCGAAGCGGACGCGGTGGATGCCTACCCCGGTAACCCGGGAGACCAGGCGCTTTTTTGCCCTGAGGTTAACCACCATTTACGTCCACCCTGGCGTTGAATATCTTGAACTTTCTCTTGATGGCCTCCTCCACCACCCGAATCCGCTTGCGGGTTCCCACCGAGTGGCCCAGCCTTACGCCGTCCCTGGCGGGATCCAGAGCGTCCAAATCCTCCACCCGGTAGACCAGGTTGTCCGTGTACCCGGACGGGTGAAGGTCTCTTGCCTCCTTGGGACCCCTGTATCCGACCTTGACAAGCCCGGGCCTTCCGCGGCTCTTCTGCTTGCGCTGGTGGTTGTCTATCCCCTTGGGCTTTCTCCATGCGGGCTTGATCCGGTCGTACCTCCAGCTCTCGGGCCTGACAAAGTCGGGGTTGTTTCCCTTGATCTTGGCACGCTTGGCCAGGATGGGCTTGTTGATTGGCATACAGCCGGGTCCCCGAGATTGGAATAAATAGCTTACCGGGGGCTGGGCAAGCCAGTTGTGATCCAATCCGCCCCAGCGGATAAAGGCCATCCCGCTCACCGATCCTAGTGCGTGTCTTGGTTTCCCGGCTCCATCATACTGCCTCCTTCAACCAACCCACGGGTTCCTGGAACGTCTCCTCGGTCACCGGCATGGGGCGCGTGTTCGATTTTGCCTGCACCTTTGACCGGGACCTGAGCAGCTGGGGCCTGCGGTGCTGGGTGGCGCCAAAGCCGGTGGCGGCCCCATCTAGTTACCGCCATCCCGTCACGGGACTGCTCCCGCCTATCTCCCTGGCCGGCTGGCTCCCTGACGGCTGATCGCGCTTCGGTTGAGAGGGTACGCGCGAGATCTTTGAACCGATAAAGATGGGCGGGCGTGGTTATGGGTAATAGCCAGCGCCGAATAGGTAGCCGTCGTGCAGGACAACCCAAGAGCGTTTTAGCGACTCCGTTCCGGTTTGGGGGTTGGTTATCGTGTATTCTGCCCACAACCCCTCACCCTGTTCCAAATTTCGGAACGTTTCAAGCGTAACGGTAGAGTTGGTAAGTGTCACTGATGGGGTGTCGACTCTGTCGGGGTTTGCGCCGTGTGCCACCACGGTGACGCTACCCGGATCCAGGACGAACGGGTAGCTTGGATCCGACGACATGAAGGAGTTTATGGTGTCGAATGCTCCTGCGGGGTCTCGATCGTACTGGCGGGTCATCTCCTCGACAATGCCCTGAATCCTCTCTTCGGTAGTGACACTGTATCTGGCACCGAATATGTAATCGTCATACATCTTAAACCAGCCGCGTTCGTAGCCGATGATGTTGCCCGCCGTGTCCGGTAACGGATAGCTGAGCCAGACGCCCTCGTCCTCCTCCATTATGATCTGCAGCATCGTCTCAAGGGGGATGGATGCCTTGTCTAGCAGCGGTTCAACTAGCAGGCCTCGAAAGTCAGGGTTCGAATTGTGGGCTATGACGGTGTAGTTGACAGCATCCACGATAAACCCGACTACCACCTTGTCAGGATCCAATTCGGTTATGGCATCAAAGGTGTCGACCCCATCCGCCTTGTACTGCGCAATGAGTTCATCCACCAGGTCCTGCGCCAACTCCGGATTGGACGGTTCAGCAGTGGTCTCGGACTCCACTATCACCACGCCACTGGCCCAGGGGTGAACAACACACCCGTACTCATAGGTGCCCGGAGTCTCAAACGTAAAGGTAAACTCTTCACCAGGTTGCACCCATCTATCAAACATGCCGTCTGGATTGGGCTGGCTACCGGTGACGGTATGCAGTACATTGTCGAGGTTGGTCCAAGTCACATCCGTTCCCGCCTTTACGGTTATGGTGTGTGGATCAAAGCAGTCGTCAGTGGCCTCGCAGGTTGGATAGAGAGCTCCCTCCGGTATGGTCACCTCCACAGAAGGCAGCGGAGCCCCCGTGGCGTACTCCGTGCTGATCTCGCAGTCGGAATCTTGCAGGCCAAGGTTGATGCCCGTGGCCGATTCTATGTCTGCCAGGATGTCGCCCAGATGATCCGCGTATATGCTGCAGACAATGGTTATGATCAAGCGCGGTTCGCCCTCGGACGTCTCGCTGTTTGCCATTGCGACGGTGGGCGCCGCCACGCCCGATGCAGCCAACAACAAAATTGCTGCCAGCACAACCGCTGATTTCATGCATTGGGCGACGGTCTGGTAAAATATAATTATTTGCAAATATTCGACATTTGGACTCAGATCCTCTCGGTACGCATCTTGTTGAGTAACCGTTCAGCCCCTTTTTAAAGACGGCCGGTTTTGGTGCAAATTCGGCCAAAATCGTTCCTGATCACCACCATCCAGAGAAGGGGCTGAACGGTTACCTTGTTGATAAGGCATGGCGCCCACGTACAAGTTCAGGTCAAACTGAATCCCATACGCGATCACGCCCGGCAGCATCTGCGGTAGGTGGCCGGTCAGGCACAGGTCAGAGTTTGACCTGAACTTGTACGCGCCCACTAACCACGCTGCTTGAACGGCGAGAAGGCCGCCCGACTATCCGGCGCGCGCCGCACCCGGCCCGTCCTTTGTTAACTGGAGCCGGCGGACGGCCGGCCCGACAGGATGACTCCTATGTCCAGCAGGTTGGTGCCGGTGTGGCCGGTGTTGATCAGACCGCCGTACCGCTCAAAGTACGAGTGCGAGTCGTTCTCTGCCAGGCACGACTCGATATACGGCGGGTCTGCGGCGGGGCCCTCGTGGATGGCTCCGGCGGCTCTGGTGTTGCCGTCTATGCCGTCGGTTCCCATGGATGCCACGATCACGCCGGGACCGGATGCCTCCTTTAGCATGCGCAGGACCAGCTCCTGGTTGCGGCCGCCTCGACCCCTGCCCCGAACGCGTACCGTGGGCTCGCCGCCAAAGACCAGGCACCCGCCCTTCTCCGGGAGGGATTCTGCCAGGGCGCCGGCCACCTCCGACACGTCCCCATAGTGCCGCGCCGTCTCCGTCCTGTATCCGATGGCGCGCGCCCGCTCTGCCATGGCATCGGTGCACGTGGCGTTGTTTGCAATTATCCGATGGGGTACGGTGGGGGCCTTGGGCGTCTCGGGGACGAGTCCGTCGACTCCATCCTGCAGCCTGGCAATGACGGTGTGGTGCACCCTTCCTGTCAGGTCGTACTTTTCCAGCACCTGCAGCGCGTCCGCAAAGGTGGTGGTATCCATGTGGGTGGTGCCCGAGGCTATCGTGCCGGGGTCATCACCCTCAACGTCTGACATGACCAGGGACGCGCCTTCGCAGGGCATCTGGTTGAGCAGCCGCCCGCCCTTTATGCCGGAGATGTGCTTTCGCACGCAGTTGATCTCGCCGATGGCAGCCCCGCACCGCAGCAGCTCGCCGGTGGCATGCATCTTGTCTGATAGCGTGATGCCGTCAGGCAGGGCCAGCAGCGAGGAGGCCCCGCCGGACACCAGAAACAGCACAAAGTCGTCTACCCTCCTGTTGGACAGAAATTTGATGACCGCCTTTGCCGCCGACACGCTCCGGCGGTCGGGCTGCGGGTGGCCGGCCCGGTGCACGCGGAATCTGCTGCCGCGGGTGGCCGGCTTGGAGTCGCGCGGGACCACTATCATGCCGGATTTCACGCGCAGCACGCGTGCTGCGGCCCTGCTCATTGAGTCTGCCGCCTTGCCGAAGGCCACCGTGTACACGGCATCGTACCCGCTCAGGTCGATATCGTGGTCGTCCATGCGTATGGTGTTGCGATCCACGAATCTCGGGATTATGCTTGCCGGGTCGGCCGCTGCCAGGCCGCTCTCCAGTATGGACACGGCATCGCGGGTCCTTTTGGTGCGGCACAGCCCTCCGGAGTTTAGTATGACCATAGCAACATACGAGGATGGCCGTATAAAAAATCCAGAGCGCCGCGCCCAAGAAAGACCGCCGCGAGCGGCACCATCCTAGTTCGTGGTTTTTTAAAAAAACACTGGATGCCCTTCGACGGGCCCCATTACAAATGTTAGTTGGCGGACGAATCCGTTAGGATCTCTTCGACCCGGTCTATATCGGCTAGGACTCTGTCTATGATCCCAGACACGGTGGATACTGCGGCGCCGTCATCTATCAGGGTGCGGAGCGCTACGCGCATCTCGTTCTCAAGCTCTACCATGAATTCGCGTTCTCCGGCATTGATCAGTGGCAGCTCAAGGAATTCGTAGTGGTCAAGGTATGCGTCTATGGATGCCTTCTTTGCAGTGGTGATGTCACCCTGGCTGTATGCTGACCTTGTCTCTTCTAGCAACATCCGGATCGCATCTATGTGATCCTGGAGGCCGGCCTCTGCGTCATCGCCAGTTATGCTGTTGATGACGTTGATGATTCCGGTTGTATGTTCGGTAACTACCGACGGGTCTGCTGTTTCGTCGTACGCTGCATTGAGGGCCGTGTAGTGGCCGTCAATCTCCGCAGCGTCCTCCTCGTCGATCTCCGAGCTTATCTCGCCGAAGATCTGCTGTGATCTCACGACAAAGGCTTGGCCGTCTTGGAACTCTGCCAGCTCCGCGATTTGGCCGTTGGAGATGGCCACTCCGTACTCCACTATGGACGTATCAAGGAGCGACTTCATCAACAGGAGCCTGAAGTTTGGATCAGCGCTGAGAGTGTCGCCCACCACCAGGGTGCGCGCCTCCTCTACCAGGTCCTTCAGGTTGTCGATGGCTGCCTGGGCTTGAGCCCTGGGCACGTCAGTAGTTGCCCTGTTCACCAGATCGTTCAGGGCC
This sequence comes from Nitrosopumilaceae archaeon, assembly GCA_965261905.1. Lineage (GTDB taxonomy): Archaea > Thermoproteota > Nitrososphaeria > Nitrososphaerales > Nitrosopumilaceae > VYCS01. The sequence goes on from CBDHDZ010000001.1 coordinate 72,808, forward strand.
TCCCCGAACTCCTCGTCAAAGGCGGGGTCTGCGGCCTGCAACTGCGGCTTCATCGAGTCGTACAGTTCGGATGGCGGGTGCAGTGCGTGGGTCTCTGCAAGACCGGCGTTACCCTCGTTCAGGTTGAGCTCTAGCGCCCAAAAGTGTCCGAGCGCCTCTTCGAGTCCTCCGGCAAAGTCCAGTTTCTCCTGCGTTATGCCTCCTGTTATGATGTCGATTCGGTCGATGATCCCGTTTGTGATCTCATCGACCCTGGACGGCTCAGCCATGGTGGCGTATGCTGCCCAGAGGTCCGTATATGCATCATAGATGCTGCTGGCATCGCCGTCGCTGATCTCCGAGCTTATCTCGTTGAAGATCTGCTGCGACCTCCAGACAAAGGCAGTACCATCCTGGAACTCTGCCAGCTCCACGATTTCGCCGTCGGTGATGGCCACTCCGTACTCTACTATGGAGGTTTCAAGAAGTGACTTTACCAGCTCTAGCTTAAAGTCTCGATCCTCGCTGAGCAGATCGCCCACCACCAGGGTGCGCGCCTCCTCTACCAGGTCCTTCAGGTTGTCGATAGCTGCCTGGGCTTGAGCCCTGGGCACGTCAGTCGTTGCCCGGTTCCTCAGATCGTTCAGGGCCTCCCCGAACTCCCTGTCAAATGCGGAATCCGCTGCCTGCAACTGCGGCTTCATCGAGTCGTACAGTTCGGATGGCGGGTGCAGTGCGTGGGTCTCTGCAAGACCGGCGTTACCCTTGTCCAAGTTGAGCTCTAGAGCCCAAAAGTGTCCGAGCGCCTCTTCGAGTCCTGCACCAAAGCCCAGTCTGTCCTGGGTTATCGCCTCAGCTACGCTGTCGAGACTATCGATTAATCCGCTTGTCTGACTGTCAATTACTGCCGGGTCTGCTTGCGCGGCGTACGCACCATGAAGGGAGGCGTAGATTGTGTCTATGTCTGCGGCGTCATCTGCGTCGATCTCTGATTTTATTTCGCCAAAGATCGCCTGCGATCTCACGACAAAGGCTTGGCCGTCCTGGAACTCTGCCATCTCCACGATTTGGCCGTCGGAGATGGCCACCCCGTACTCCACTATGGAGGTTTCAAGGAGCGACTTCATCAGCTGAATCTTGAAGTATGGGTCGTTGCTTAGAGCGTCGCCCACCACCAGGGTGCGCGCCTCCTCTACCAGGTCCTTCAGGTTGTCGATGGCTGCCTGGGCTTGAGCCCTGGGCACGTCAGTCGTCGCCCTGTTCACCAGATCGTTCAGTGCTGCCCCGAACTCCTCGTCAAAGGCGGGGTCTGCGGCCTGCAACTGCGGCTTCATCGAGTCGTACAGTTCGGATGGCGGGTGCAGTGCGTGGGTCTCTGCAAGACCGGCGTTACCTAGGTCCAGGTTACGCTCTAGCGCCGAAAAGTGTCCGAGCGCCTCTTCGAGTCCGGCGGCAAAGTCCAGCCTCTCCTGCGCGTCTGCAAACGCGATCTGATAGGAAGGCAGGGTTACAAGCATGCCAAGTGTCAGAATTAGTATAGATGTATTACTGTTCATTATCGCAGTCGTTTTTTGTATATATTTTAAACGATCGGTAAATTATATAACTATATTTTCAAGTGGTGGAACAAATGTATGATGCACCTAAACGGGGAGTTGTTCCTGCGTAGTGTGGTTTGAAGCAGCCCGGGATCACCTGGCTTTCCATCTTCGTAAAATATATTTGTGGAATTCATGTTTCGCGCAAAACATGCGGGACCGGCGATGGATACTGGGTACCAATGTGGTCGTGTTGGTGCTTTCACTCGGCATACTTGCAGCCATGCCATCCTATCAAACCGCGCTTGCGGACGACCAAGACAGGCTGGACTTTGCCGCCGGACTCGAGGAGGCGCTCGGACACTTTTGGGCCATAGAGCTCAACCTGGACGAGAACAACGCCGAGCTTGCAGTGGTCCATGCCACCCATCCGGTGGCCGAACTGTACGATGCCATGAAGCCGCAGCTGCAGGCTGCAGATCCGGCCTTTGACGACCTATTCCGGACGATGTTGATCGAGCTGAAGGACAGGGCGACCGTCGACGTATCCAGGGCGCAGGCCCAGGAGGCAGTTGATGATGCCAGAACTCTGGTCGAGCGGGCACGGACACTGGTGGTGGGAGATGCTCTCGGCGCCGATCCGCACTTCAAGCTACGTCTGATGAAGACGCTCCTTGAGACGTCCATAGCAGAGTACAGGGAGGCCGTCTCCAACGGCATCATCGTGGAGGTGGCCGAGTTCCAGGATGGCACCGCCTTCGTCTGGAGATCGCAGCATATCTTCGGCGAGGTGCGGTCCGAGATCAGCGAGGATGATGCGGCAGCCATAGGCGATCTCTACACGGACCTCTGGATAGCGTATATCGGCAGAGCGGACCCCGCAAAGATTGACGAGCTGGCAGGCGGGATAATCGACAGGATCAACGGCATAACGGGAGATGACGAGTCCGACCTACTGTCCTACGTGGAAACCATCCGGGAGCTGCTGACCGACGCAAAGTCAGAATACCGCCAGGGCAATGCCGATCTTGCACTGAGCCATGTTACAAAGGCATACCTTGACAACTACGAGTTCTTGGAGGGGCCGCTGGCTGACGCCGGTGAGCCCGAACTGATGCTGGAGGTTGAGGTGATGATGCGCGAAGATCTTCGCTCGATGATAAGAAACGGGGCCCCGGTATCGGAGGTAGATGCTCAGATTGATGCCATTCTAGAGAGGATGGATGCGGTGGCCGTCGTGGTCCCGGAGTTCGGCGCCGTTGCGGTGCTAATCTTGTCGGTGGCGGTGGCCGCCACCATAGTGCTGGGTATGCGAACCAGGCTCGGCCTGGCATACAGGACCTAGCAACTTCATTTTCCACCCCACCTTCAGCACGAACCGGGATGCTGCGAGAACCGCACCGGGATCCGCCCGCGCAACGTTCGCATCCTGGCCGCTGCAGCGGCAGATATTATACAATCATATTCTACGATTGGAGAATCAATTTCTTCGCTTAAATATACTCTCCAACGTATGGAGCGCGACGCCACCATGATCCAGAACCGCCGCATATGCCTTGCAGCCTTTGCAGCCTTTGCGGTGCTGCTTGCCGTACCGGCCCATGCGACCGAACACGAACTCTCCGCATCAACGCTGGCGATCACGAGAATTGGACTGGACGTGGGAAAGTCCTTCCTTCAGGATGGCGATGTGGAGAGCGCCAAGTATGCGGTGGAGTTTGCATCGGCGAACTTTGTCTTCGGCCTGCAGGATCTCCGCGGCTATGCTCCGGAACTGACCAACCAGCTACACTTGGAGCTGCTGGACCTGCCCCTGTCCCTTACGGGGGATAATCAACCGGAGGCAATCCAGTCCATAGATTCCATGCTGTCGATGATCGACAGGTACGGCATCCGGGCGGATGGCTCAGACGCGGTCATCGTGGCCATGCTGACCGCGGCCGACGAGCAGTACATAATAGCGTATGCCGAGGGCAGCGCGCCAGCCTATGAGATAACGGGGGCCCTGCTGGGGGAGTCAAAACGCGTCTTTGAGCAGACCGCCGATCTGAACGTGATGCTGGATCTGGAGATACAGTCCTTCTTTGATGATCTGGAGTACTCCGTTGAAAACGAGGACAGCTTTCTGACGGTGGGAAACCTTGTCAGTGCAATCCAGCGCGATCTTCTGGGTATGGAGACCCTCACACATGATGAAGGCGAGCTGTATGACAACATCCGCGACCTCTACGCACAGCTGCTTGTGGCAATCGATTCGGGGGACTATGAGACCGCAGAGGAGCTGGCCATCGAGGCATACCTTGAAAACTTTGAGTACCTTGAGCCGACGCTTGAGATAGTCGATGCGGAGTTCATGTATGCCCTGGAGATCAACATGAGGGAGGATCTGAGGGACATGATAAAGGAGCGGCAGGATCCGCAACAGATCCGGACCTTTCTTGAAGGGTCGATCCTTCCGGATCTGGATGCCGGCGAGGCAAAGGCCATGGCATTCTTGGATAGCAGCGCCGATGGGACCGCCTTTGCCTTCCAGAGGGAGCTCAGGGAGAGGGGAGACTCAACCGACGAGCAGCAGGCAGAGGTGAGGGCCGAGATCGACTTTATCAGGGCCACCCTGCAAGAGATGCTGGCGCACTACCAGAACGATGACTACGACTCTGCGTATGCCGCCGCCCGGGTGGCGTACCTTGACAGCTACGAGTACGTGGAGATACCCCTGCGCCCCATCGCCCCGGACTTTACGCTGGAGGTCGAGTACCAGTTTGCCGAGCTCCGCAACCTGATCAAGGGGCAGGCAGACTATGACGAGGTTCGGGGGGTGGTCGTCGCGATAGAGCGGAACCTCGACGAGTCAGAGCGCCTGGTCACCGGAAGCGGGGAGATAGCCCCGGTGATAGCGTTCACCGCGTCGTTTGCCATCATATTCAGGGAGGGCCTGGAGGCCGTCCTGATCCTGGGGGCAATCCTGATGTACCTTGAGGCGTCAAGAAACTCCAGGCTGAAGCCGTACGTCTACTATGGTATCATCGCGGCGGTGGCGGCAACCGGGGTAACGTGGATGATAGCCTCATACGTTATCGAGATATCGGGCGCGGACCGGGAACTGATAGAGGCGATCGCCGCCCTGTCCGCGACCGGAGTCCTGTTCTATGTCAGCTTTTGGATACTGAACAAGATAGAGCACAAAAAATGGATGGAGTTTATCAAGGCCAAGGTCTGGCAGGCGACCACCACCGGGGGGACCATGGTCTTTGTCATGCTGGCGTTCTTTACCGTCTACCGGGAGGGCTTTGAGACGGTACTCTTCTACCAGGCGATGTTCGGCTTTGCCAAGTACCTGGAGAGCTTTGTGGGGCTGGGCTTTATCCTCGGCCTGGCGTCACTCTTTGCCATATACTTTGTAATGAGAAGGCTGGGCAGGAGGCTGCCCCTGCGGGTCCTGTTCGGATTGACCATGGGCATAGGCGCGTACCTCTCCATTGCGTTCCTGGGAAATGCTATCCGGGAGCTGCAGGTGCTGGACATCATCCCGTATACCAGCATGCTTGGCACGATACCGCGGCTGGACATCAACATGGCCACAATGACGGGAATCTACCCCACCCTCGAGACGGTCGTGGCGCAGATTGTCCTGCTGAGCGTCTACATGTCGGCCTCGGCGTACGTGCTGATTCTGCGGCCCAGAAAGGCCAGACAGATTGCGCAGATGAGAAAGTCAAGGGCCAATGTCCGGGAATAGGCGCATCAGGGTAGGGATAGACGTAGGCGGAACCTTCACCAAGGCGGTGGCGATAGATGTCGGAGCCGGCGCGGTGGTGGCAAAGTCCACGGTGCCGACGACGCACGACTCCCAGAAGGGCGTCTCGGAGGGGATTGTCGGCGCCCTTCGCAACATCCTGGAGGAATCCGGCGTTGATCTTGGCGAGATTGAGATAATCTCGCACAGCACCACCCAGGCCATCAACGCGCTGCTGGAGTCTGACGTGCACAAGGTTGGCATAGTAGCGATGGGGGTCGGACCCACAAAGAGCGACGTGATCAAGAGAACCCGCCTGGACGGCGGCAAGGACGGCCCCGATAAGGACCTGAGGACGTGCCATGAGTTTCTGGACACCTCGCACCTGATATCCGAAGACGAGGTGGGCGAGGCCGTAGAGAGGCTACGCGGGGAGGGGGCCGAGGCCATCGTCGCGACGGAGGCGTTCGGCGTGGACGACCCCTCAAACGAGCTCTTCGTGATGGAGGTGGCTACCAAGAGCGGCATGCCCTCGACGGCGTCACACGAGATATCTGGAATCTACGGACTGGAGATCAGGACGCTCACCTCCGTGATCAACGCCAGTGTGCTTCCCAAGACGCTTCAGGTGGCAAACTTTGTGGAGGAGGCGATCCGCGGCATGGGCGTGACCTCGCCCCTGATGGTCATGAAGGGCGACGGCGGGGTTACCAGCATGGACACCTTCAAGACAAAGCCCATCCTGACCATACTCTCGGGGCCGGCGGCCAGCGTCGCGGGCGCCCTTTTGTATCTCAGGATTACAAACGGGATCTTCATAGAGGTGGGAGGAACCAGCACGAACATCTGCGTCATCAGGGGAGGCAGGCCCGAGTTTCGCTACGTTACGATAAAGGATCATCCGACCTGCATCCGCTCCATGGATGTCCGGATAGTGGGCGTCGCCGGCGGGAGCATGGTCAGGCTGAGCAAGGGCAGGATCTCGGCTGTCGGGCCCCGAAGCGCCCACATTGCCGGACGAAAGTACTCCTGCTTTGCCGACCCCGACGATCTGAGGACCGGCCGGATTGTCATGATCCGGCCAAGACCGGGCGATGACGAGTACGTGTGCATAGAATGCGAGGGGGGCACCTACGCCATCACAAACACCTGTGCCGCAAACGCGCTGGAGATGGTGGATGAAGGGGACTACTCGTTTGCAAACAGGGAGTCGGCCAAGATTGCCATGGCCAAGCTGGGGGAGGCGCTGCATGTCTCGTACTTTGAGGCGGCGCAGTCCATAATCCAGAACTCCTCGTTTGAGATCACAAAGGCCGTCACCAGGATCCTCAAGGACTTCAAGATGGACTCCTCCACGGAGATCATCGGCGGTGGCGGCGGCGCGTCGGTCCTGGTGCCGTTTGTAGCCAAACAACTGGAGGTGCCGTACCGCAAGGCCGAGCAGGCCGAGGTCATCTCATCGATCGGAGTGGCTTCGTCCATGCTCCAAGAAGAGCAGGAGGTGTCGATGGCTGATCCAACCCCAGAGAAGATCTCGCTGGAGCACAAGAAGATCCGCGAGATGCTGGTGGACAAGGGGGCAACTCCGGAGTCGGTGGTGATCGACAGCAAGTTCATTCCAGACAAGGCGATCCTCCGGATAACGGCGGTCGGAAACGTGGAGCTGGACGGCGGCGCAACCTTGAGGAACGTCTTTACCCAGGACGAGGCAAGGGAGAGGGCCTCTGAGATCATCGGAGCGGATCCGGGCCTGGTCGAGCTCATCTTCAAGACGAGCCACTACTTTGTGTTTGGCGCGCACATCAAAGAGAAGCGGCTGCTGGTCAAGAGGGACAGGCGCAAAATCGTGGTACTTGACATGTTTGGCAGGCCAAAGGTCTCGCTGGAGAACGGGGAGGTCTTCCGCGGGAACGGGACGACTGTCATCGGCGCCCTTGATCGGTTTTTCAAGTCGAAACATTTTGGCATAATGCCCGGCGTCTATCTGGTAAACAGCCTGAAGGCAATGGACTTCTCCGGCCTGACATCACGGTCCCACATCCTGGACGCTGTAAGCGGCGAACTCACGGACGACGAGGACGGGATGGTTATAGTAGACATGCCCTGATGGCGCCGGCCAGGGGCTATGATGTTGTGGATATTGCAAGGCGGTACGTCCGGACCTCAAACCGCCAGGCACCGGATTGTTCCGGCAACAATCTATTCTTGTCTGCTGCGCGCCATCAGGCAAACCGGCAGCACGGACTTTGCAACACGCTAAAAGTCTCTGGGTATGTGTGATTTTTCCTTGAGCCACTCCACCTGGGGGAGTGTGAACCGCCAGACTATGTCGCCCATCTCGGTATCCTTGAAATCCCACGGCGCTATTATCACTATGTCGTTGTCCCGGATCCATACCCTGCGCTTGAGTTTTCCCCGAATTCTGCCGCGCCTGGTTATCCCGTCAGTGCACTTTATCATGACGTTCTCGCCACCCAATATCTTTAAGACGCGGCCAAATAGCTCGCCCTCTTCTGGAAGACGTATCTCCTTGAGGTCGCTTTCACTCTTTACCTGACGTTTTCCCATTTGCAGTACCGTGGCGCCCATGCAATATAATTGGTGGGGGTTCGACCGTGCGGCCCCCCAAATTCTTTTATTCACTGGAACGAAAGCCCGTCTGTGGGTGTCACATACAAGGAAGCCGGCGTGGATATATCGGCCATCAAAAAGAGCCAAGCGTCGATAGGGAGGCTGATAAGATCCACCCAGTCCGGGACCTCCACCGTACACGGATTTGGCCACTATGCCGGTCTGGTGGAGATACGGAATGGCGTACTGCTTGCCACCCACACCGATGGCGTGGGAACTAAGGTGATGATAGCTGGCGCCTTGGGCAAATACGACACGGTGGGGATAGATTGCGTTGCGATGAATGTTAACGATGTAATATGCGTGGGGGCGGCCCCCGCCTCGTTTGTGGATTATATCGCTGCCAGCAAAAACGATTCGGGCATATTCAACGAGCTGGTTGGGGGGCTGGTGGTCGGGGCTAAAAAGGCCGGCGTGCCGATAGTGGGCGGCGAGACGGCCATAATGCCGGACATGTTTGACGGGGAAGGGTTTGCCTTTGACCTGGCCGGGACCGTAACCGGCTTGGTCGACAGGGACCGCGTCATCCTGGGCAAGCAGATTCGGGCCGGCGACGCCATAGTGGGGGCGCGCAGCACCGGGCTTCATTCAAACGGGTACACGCTAGCCCGAAAGGCACTCTTTTCCAAGTATTCGGTGCACGACAGTGTCCGGGGCGTGGGCAACATAGGGGAGGCGCTGCTGGAGCCAACCGAGATATACGTCAGGCCGGTCCTGGAGGTACTGGATGGGTGCACGGTACACGGCTTGGCTCACATAACCGGCGGTTCCTTTACAAAACTTACGCGCCTCCGCCGGGTGGGCTTTGAGATAGATTCGCTTCCTCCGCCCCCGCCAATCATCGACCTGATAGCCGACCAGGGGGTCGATGCGGACGAAATGTACCGTACATTCAACATGGGCGTGGGGTTCTGCGTGGTGGCGCCCGGCGGCGAGGCCGACGAGATCATATCCGCGTTCAGAAGACACCGGATACGTGCCGACGTGATAGGGCGTATCACCGGCAAAAGCGGCGTCCGAATAAACTCCGTACCGATCTCATAACCCCCTTATATTGGGTATAATACTGCCACCGTATCGTGGCAGCCGAGGAGCATTTCATAACCACCATCGTGGGGGTGGGGTTGCTGCTGTTCGCCTCCAAACTGATGGCCGAGCTCTTTCTGAGGTTCAACCTTCCCATCGTCTTGGGGGAGCTCATTGCAGGAATGATAATCAGCCCCTTTGCCTTTGGGGCGTACCTGATCGGCCCCGACGGGCTGCCCCTGCTCCAGCTTACTCCGGAGATACGGACACTGGGCGAGATGGGGGCCATCGTGATACTGTTTATGGCGGGGTTGGAGATGACTCCCAGGGAGTTCCTGAAGGGGGGCAAGGCCTCCTTTACCGTGGGCACGCTGGGCGTGGTCGTGCCGTTCTTTACGGGTCTGCTGGTCTTTCAGGTGTTCGGCTTTGATACGTACCAGTCCATGCTCATTGCTACGGCGCTTACGGCCACCAGCATCGCCATATCCATCCAGGTTCTCAACGAGTTCGGCAAGCTGAAGACCCCCGAGGCGCGCCTGATCATCGGCGCCGCGGTGGTGGACGACATTTTGGCCATCGCGGTACTGTCCGTGGTGACCTCTATCGGGGGCGGTGACATCTCCACCGTCTCGCCGCAGGACGTGATAATTACCGTCCTGCAGGTGCTGGGGTTCTTTGCCGGCATGCTGATTGCCGCCATAGTGATCATACCGCGCCTGCTGACCCGCAAGCTGTGGAAGGGCAAGGGCAGCGTGGAAGCGGTGGCCACCGCCTCCTTCTTCGGGGCGGCCGCCCTGGCCGGAACCATGGGCCTGTCCCCGATCGTGGGCGCCTTTGCGGTTGGAATGGCCCTCTCGACCACCCGCGTGTTCAAGCAGGTGGAGCATTTCATAGACAAGGTGGGCCTGATATTTGCGCCCCTCTTCTTTGCCATCATCGGGGCGCAGGTCGACTTTAGGGCCGTTGATCTGAACGTGCTGATGATCAGCGGTATAATAGTGGTGGTGGCCATTGCCACAAAGTTCTTCGGCTGCGGACTTCCGGCCATGTTCTTCCTCAAGAGCCGCGTCAGGGGAAGGCGGGTAGGCATAGGAATGATATCCCGCGGAGAAGTGGGGCTGATAGTTGCCGGCGTGGGCGTTACCGCAGGAACGATAACGTCAGAGGTGTATTCGACGATCATAATCATGGTGGCGGTAACCACCATAATTACCCCCATCTGGCTGAAGATCGAATATCGCAGGGAGCAGAGCAGCGCGCGCAGTACCGGCACCATCGCCAAAAAAACCGACAGCCAGTCGTAGGGCAGCCGGCCGCAGGTGCCTGGCGTTCGTAGTAATTTGCGCACCCGGGCAGCTGCGGCCGTGATGCCCATATACGCAGCGGCGCATCGGAACGATTCCGGTATTTCTGTTGAAAATAATGGAGATCTGCTCGCGGGGTGTTGCTGAGCGTGGGTACGTGCCAACGCCGGCCTCTCCGGTTTTGCAACCTGGGTTCATCCGGGTAAAACCACGCCGGAAAACTCGTACCACGCCGTGAAAGGGAGGGCGGAATGTCCGTGCCGCATAATTATCCGGAATGCGCGTGTGGTTACCGGCATTCTTATATCGCGCTGTAGCGTCTGAATATTAATAAACGCTGTGCCATTTAAGCAAGATCGCGCCGTGGGCGGGTGGCGCTAGCAGCAAATTCCGCAATTTGCCCATGCGGTGGAGGTTCTCGGTTGCACGCCCCGGGGAATAATGCCATCTCCGCACCACGGGCACGCGCCTTTGGCCATTTCCACGGTCATACGGGTATTGGCCTGCGCAAGCGGATGGCCGGTGCACCGAAAAACACCGCCGAACGAATTGGAGATCGCTTTTCGCTTGAGCATGTACGCGTTTCGGCTCGGAACGGATCCGGATGAGGTTCAGCCGCCGTCCATTGAACGAATTGTCTAATTTGGCATGCAATTTCTGCGATCCTGCGCGGTCTGCTGCCACGGAACCGCAGGTGCTGACTGCGAAACCACGGTTAGTGGATTTTCTGGTTCTGTTCGAAGCGCGTACGGTCGAGCATAGGCAAAACTAAAATATCAATATACCCTAGCCCGGTAAATGAGCAATCAAACAATATCCATCAAGGAAGAACTTGAGAGCCTAAAGGCAGGTATAGCCCAGCTAAGGGAAATGCTAGCTGCGGTTCCGGCCCCAAAGCGCCGCGGCCGCCCGCCGAAGGACCCGGATGCCCCGCCAAAGAGGCGCGGCAGACCGCCAAAGAACCCTGACGAGCCACCAAAGCGCCGCGGCCGCCCGCCGAAGGACCCGGATGCCCCGCCAAAGAGGCGCGGCAGGCCGCCAAAGAACCCTGACGAGCCACCAAAGCGCCGCGGCCGCCCGCCGAAGAACCCGGATGCCCCGCCAAAGAGGCGCGGCAGGCCGCCAAAGAACCCTGACGAGCCACCAAAGCGCCGCGGCCGCCCGCCGAAGAACCCGGATGCCCCGCCAAAGAGGCGCGGCAGACCGCCGAAGGATCCGTCTGCCCCGCCGAAGAAACGTGGCCGGCCCAGAAAATCAACAGCATAGCAGGCCCTCCTCCGACAAAGGGAGAAGGGTGTCAGGTTGCCCGGTGCCGCCTGTTTTTTTAATACCGGTTGCAACTAAAATGACGATGCCGTCATAATTTTATGTGGTTGCGGTGCAGGATGGGGCATGGCCACCAGGATAGATATCGCATGCGCCGAGATAGCCCGCAGCCTTTTGAGCATGGAAAATCCGACCCGGGAGGATGCGCGGAGGACCACCAAGAATGTCTGCGCCAGGATCTCTCCTGAGAGGATACCGCGAAAGCAGGAGATCCTGGCTGCGGCGGGTTCGGGAGGATACTCGCGCCTCAAGCGGATACTTTTGAAAAAACCGGCCAAGACGGGATCCGGCGTGGCGGTGGTAGCCCTGATGCCCATGCCGTACGCCTGCCCGCACGGGAGGTGCACGTACTGCCCCGGCGGCATACCGGACAATACGCCCAACAGCTATACGGGCTCGGAGCCATCGACGCTGAACGCCATAGAGAACGGCTATGACCCCTACCTGCAGATTACCTCCAAGATAGAGAAGCTGGTGTCCTATGGGCACAGCCCGACCAAGATGGAGCTGGTGATAGTGGGGGGGACGTTTCTGTTCATGCCGGGGCCCTACCGGGAGAATTTTGTCAAGTCGTGCTATGACGCGCTCAACGGTACCGTCTCGGACAGCCTCGAGTCGGCCAAAAAACTCAACGAGCGCGCCCCGATACGCAACGTGGGGTTCACCGTGGAGACAAAGCCGGACTACTGCAGGGCTTCCCACGTGGATGTCATGCTTGGATACGGGGTCACCAGGGTGGAGATAGGGGTGCAGAGCCTCAGGGAGAGGGTGTATCGGCTGGTGAACCGGGGGCACACCTTCGGGGATGTCACCGAGTCGTTCCAGGCGGCCCGGGACGCCGGGCTGAAGATAGTGGCCCATATGATGCCCGGCCTCCCCACCGCCACCCCGCAGCAGGACATCGAGGACTTTGCCAGGCTGTTCGAGGATCCGGATCTCCGCCCCGACATGCTCAAGGTCTACCCGTCGCTGGTACTCCGGGGCACGCCGCTCTACGAGCAGTACGTGGCCGGGTCATATGTTCCGTATACGGACCGGGAGATGATCCGGGTTCTTGCAGCCGCCAAGGCCGCCGTCCCCGAGTGGGTGCGGATAATGCGCGTCCAGCGGGAGATACCGTCCGACGAGATAGTGGCAGGGCCGCGGCAGGGCAACCTGCGCCAGATGGTGCACCGGGAGATGGAGCGGAACGGCACGCGCTGCGCCTGCATAAGGTGCAGGGAGCCCCGGGGCGGGCACGGCGGCGACCTGCGCCAGAGACGGATAGACTACCAGGCGTCGGGGGGCCGCGAGGTCTTCCTGTCGTATGTTGACGGCGACAACAGGATACACGGATTTCTCCGGTTGAGGGAGCCGGGGCCGGCGGCGCACCGGCCCGAGGTGGTAGGCTCCTCGCTGGTGAGGGAGCTGCACGTCTACGGAAGATCCTTGGGGATGGGAGAGCGCGGCGGAATACAGCACTCCGGGCTGGGCAGGAGGCTGCTGGCCGAGGCCGAGGAGATATCCGGGACGGAGCTGGGGGCCGACCGGGTGCTGGTGATCAGCGCGGTGGGCACCAGGGAGTACTATTCGAGGCTGGGGTATTCGTTATATGGACCGTACATGGCAAAGCGTCTGTAGCATGGCCGAGACCGTGATAGGCAGGGGGACCTGGATAGACAAGCTGGCGGCGGAGCTGCTGGACAGGGAGAGGAATCTGGGCAGGAGCCTTGATCACGTGGTGGTAGAGAGCGGCCTTGGGGCCTCCGGCGTCCCGCATGTGGGCAGCTTGGGCGATGCGGTGAGGTCGTACGGGGTGAAGCTGGCCCTGGAGAACATGGGATGCAGCTCTACCCTGGTAGCGTACTCCGATGATCTGGACGGCCTGCGCAAGGTTCCGGAGGGCTTTCCCGGTTCGCTGGAGCAGGACGTGGCAAAGCCGGTCTCCCTGATAGATGATCCGTTTGGGTCCTACGAGTCCTACGGGTCGCGCATGAGCGGCATACTGCTGGATGGCCTGGACCGCCTCGGCGTACAGTACGAGTTCCGGCGGGCCTACGACACCTACCGGGACGGCCTGCTGTCCGAGCAGGCCCATGCGATACTCTCCCGGGCGGACAGGATAGGGGAGGCCATACTGGATATGGTGGGCCAGGACAAGTACACCAAATCACTCCCGTACTTTGCGGTGTGCGCCAACTGCCAGAGGATATACACCACGCAGTCGCACCGGTACGACCCCCAATCGCGGACCGTCTCTTACAGCTGTGGTGATGCGACCATCGGGGGGAGGAAGATCCGCGGGTGCGGCCATGCTGGATCGGCCAGGATAGGCGGGGGTGATCTGGGGAAGCTGGCCTGGAAGGTGGAGTTTGCGGCCAGGTGGAGCGCCTTTGATGTAAGGTTTGAGGCGTACGGCAAGGACATAATGGACTCGGTCCAGGTAAACGACTGGGTGGCACAGGAGATACTGGGGACGCCGCCGCCCCACCACGTAAGATACGAGATGTTCCTGGATAGCGGCGGCAAGAAGATATCAAAGTCGCTGGGCAACGTGGTGACCGCCCAGGACTGGCTGAAGATAGGAAGTCCGCAGTCCCTCCTGTTGCTGCTGTACAAGAGGATCAAGGGGGCCAGACACCTGGGGCTCGGGGACGTGCCCTCGCTCATGAACGAGTACAACGAACTGGAGGACGTCTACTTTGGGAGGGTGTCGATGGACAACAAGGAGCGCGAATCGCGGCTGAGGGGACTCTACGAGTACGCCAACCTGCTGCGACCCCCGGCCGAGCCGGCCATCCACGTGAACTACCTGCTGCTGGTCGAGCTGGCCGGCATCTTCCGGGAGGACAGGGGGCGCAGGATCACCCGGAAGCTGATGGACTATGGGATCATCTCGGAGGCCAGCCCGGATCTGGACCGGCTTATCGAGCTGGCCGGACGGTTTGCCGACGACCACGCGGGGACGGAGCGGCCTGCCGTGGAGATAGACGGGGCCTCCGGCCGGGCCCTGACGCACCTGGCCGCATCCCTGCGGGCCAATCCGGGCGCCAACCCGCAGGACCTGGTGTACGAGGCGGCCAAGTCGGGGCAGGTGCGCCCGCGGGACTTTTTCAGGGTGCTATACAGGATAATGCTGGGGACCGACCGAGGCCCGAGGCTGGGGCCCCTCATATCGGACATGGGCTTTGAGAACGTGGCCGTCAGGCTGGACGGGTATGCCGAGGGATAATGGCGCACAGTGAACACAACAGATCCAGGCGCAGCGGGGGCTTTGTGCTGGTGATAATGGGCGCCCTTCTTTTGTTCGTGGCTCCCGGCGTATACCAGACGGACCAGGCACTGGGGATAGCGGCGCTGGTCGGGGGGCTGGCGGTGGGGGGAATCGGCTTTTACGTGCGCTTTGTGAAAAACAGATTAACCCGGTAGGCCAAAAGATATCCATCTTGGACCTGTTCAGGCGAAGAAAGCAGGATGATCCCGCCGAATCGGAGGGGATGCGGGGCGACCTGGCAGAAGAGGCGGAGCGGCTGCGGGCCGACGTGCGGGAGCGCGATTCGCAGATACGGGAGGCAGATGCCAGGCTGGCGACCGTCCGCTCCGAGTACACCGCGACCGTCTCCAACCTGATGAAGATCAAGAAGGAGATCAACGACATCAAAGAGGAGCGCGAGCGGCTGGAGAGGCAGAGCACCAACATCAGGATGCAGATAGAGGAGGGGCGCAGGATCCTAAAGGGCAGCCACCGGGATCTGGACCTGGCAGAGAAGGCGGCCGCAGACCTTGAGAGGATACGCTCGGAGCTGGACTCTGCCACGCAGGAGCGCCGGCGGGAGCAGAGTCGCCTGGACAGGATAAAGCGCGAGCTGGCAGACGTGGCCGAGGAGGTGGCACGAAGATCCCGCGAGAACGAATCGCTGGTTCGGGAATGGAGGGATCTGGACGCAAAACTGGCCGACGGGGCAGCAGCCGGATCCGGCTCGCCGGAGGCCGCCGCCGCAAAGGACGGGGGGCCCGGCTCGGAGCTGGACCTATACCGGTCACGGCTGGCCGAGACGGATGCCGAACGCCGGAAGATGCGCGCCCAGCTTGCCGACCGGGACGAGACCATCCAGGATCTGAGGCGGCGGCTGGCCGAGGCCGAGCTGGAAAAGTCCGGGCCGGATCAGGCGGCCCCGCCCTCCGACAAGGGCGTGATAGAGGCGGCCAGCGCGCTGGTGGGATCGTACCGGGCCAGGCTGGCCAAGGCCGAAAAGGATCTGGCCGTTGCCCGGCTGGATCTTGCCCGGGAGAGGGGTCGGCATGCGGGGACGCCCAAAAAACCAAAGGCGCCCAAGGGAAAGGATCAGGACGGAAAGTAGTGGTTCTTCCATCTGGACTTTATCTGGGCCTCGGTGTATCCCAGGTCGTAGAGGGGTGACTTTGTCTCCTCTATCTGGTCCACGTCGATAACGACCACGTTGGCTATGGGGCTCTGGACGCCCATCTCCCTGAAGCGGCCCACCATCTCCTCAAACTCGGGCCCCTCCTTTACCGACCTGCCCCTGCCGGTGAACAGGTAGCCTCTCCGGACTATCGGGCTTATCACGCTGACCTCGACAGCTGGGTTGGATGCCAGGTTGGCGACCGTGTCGGGGGATCTTATCTCGGCAAAGGCCAGCTGGCCGGCGTTGCGCCTGATTATCGTCCCCTTGGGGGAGACGTTGGGCTTGCCATCCGGGGAGACGGTGGCCACAAAGCCCAGCCTCTCGTTGTACATAAACTCGGACATCTCGTCGGTTATCTCTGCCATCGGGCGCTACCTCATGAGGTCAGCTATATGACCGTATGCCAGGTAGTACGCCAGCCCGCCGCCGATGATTACGACCCAGATGGCTATCTTTTTGTTGCGGGATATGGCCATGAGACGACCGGACACGGGGGCATTATTGAAGCTTCGCAGTCCGGTCCGGATCGTGCTCGTCGCCGATATGCCTGGCCAGCCCGATGACGTCCCTGCCAAAGAACCTGCCGCAGAGCGTGCAGCTGAACTGCATCTTGTGGTCGTCGCCCATGCGAGCCATCGCGCGGGGCCACTACAAAAGTGCGCCCCCGACGGCCCTACCCGTATATTATGCAGGGCTCGCACTCGCACTGGCTCTGTTCGCCGGACTTGGCCAGGCACTTCCTGTGCTGGCCGGCCTGGCACTGGACGCACACCTCCTCGATGTTGTCCACGCTGGAATACCTCCTTGACTGATCAAAGCCAAATCCGCCATCCTGAGGTCCCACCATGATACCCGGCCAAGGTCGCCGGACTATTTCACCCTGCCGGTGGGCGCCATGCGTTATGGCGCCGACTTTCCGCGCCGGCCGCCGCGCCGGTCCCACATGCGCATGTTGCCCCTGAGCATGAAGGCCCCAACCACTATGGCGGCCAGCCCCGCCGCCACAAATACGGCTACCCTGATCACGGCTCCTGCCAGCCCCATGCAACATATGGCGCTGCGGCAAATATAACCTCGCTACCTCTGGTGGTTGATCAAGCAGGCAGGCCCCGTACGGGAGGCGCCCATGGAACGTCAGCAACGCTAATCAGCGGCGCCCGCCGGGGTGCGCATGTGAACTGCAGAAACCGGAGAATCGGCTGCTACCACGACAGCACCATCCATGATGGCGGCTCGGGCCGGTGCCTTGTACGAGGCTGCCACTGCACGGCGTTCATTCCGTAGGTGGCGACTCCGGACGCTGCATATCTGGCAAAAAAACCCCAAAACGGGTAGAAGATGGTCTAACAGGTTCCCGCCTGGGCGGCGAGCATCTTGTCTATCTCGGCGACTGCCAGCGGATCCCTTCCTATGACGTCGAATTTTTGCAGCAGCGCCTCGAACTTTGTCTCTTCCTGGACCTGCTCGTTGGCGAACCAGTGCAGGATGTCCAGCGTGGCATAGTCGGCCTTTTTGTAGGCCAGGGTCAGCGCAGCCTGTATGGCGACGGTCACCCGCTGCTCGCTCCCCAGAGAGGCCTTCAGGGCCCCCTCCAGCGACTTGTGTGAGATCTTCGGCTTTGCCACCGCGGGTATGGCAGCGGGCACGCCAAGACCGTTGAGGAACCTGACTATCTTGAGCATGTGCATGCGTTCCTCGTCGGATTGGGCGTAAAAGTAGGCCGCTCCGCCGTCGTAGCCGCTGATCTCGCACCAGCTGGCCGTTGCCAGGTAGTACTGGGAGGCGGCAGCCTCCATGGATATCTGGCTGTTGAGGGCGCGGCTCATCTGGTCTGATATGTTCATAATGTAATTGTGCGGAACGGGTCATAAATAATGATCGCACAATCCCCGCGCACAGGAATGCGGGACCGGCCGCCTAAGCTTGGTACAGGAAGCATTCCCTGGTATGGTCGTTTACCATGCCGGTGGCCTGCATGAATGCGTAGCATATGACCGGGCCCACAAACGTAAAGCCGCGCCTCCGGAGGTTGGCGCTCATCCTGCTTGAGACCGGAGTGGCGGCGGGCAGCTCCGAGTGGTCCTTGAACGCGTTTTTTGTCGGCCCGCCGGACAGCCCCCAGATGTATTCGTCGAAACTGCCGTGCTCCCTCTGCACCTCCAAAAACCTGGCGGCGTTGTTTATTGCAGACTCTATCTTGCGGCGGTTTCGCACTATCCGGCTGTCCTGCAGGAGGGAATGTACGTCCCCGGTGGTATACGCGGCCACCGTCGCGGGATCAAAATCGGCAAAGGCGCGCCTGTAGCCCTCTCTCTTGTCCAGGATGGTGCTCCACGACAGCCCGGCCTGCGCACCCTCGAGCACCAAAAACTCGTAGAGCCTGTTGTCCTCGTGCTCGGGCTTGCCCCACTCGGTATCGTGGTATCTTGTCATCAGCTCGCCGACCGCCCACGAGCACCTGTTGGGGGGGGGTCCATCGCCTAGTCGTTCCAGACCGGCTGGCTCTTGATCCACTTTATCAGCTTGTTGTACATGCCGCTGCCCTGGACGTTGACCACGGGAATCTCAAAGTTGGTGGCGGACTTGATGGTTCTGGAAAAATCCTTGTGCTTGGCAAAGATGATCTTCTCCAGGTACGTCTCGCCGGCTATCTCTTTTCGCGCAAGCTCGTCCGACTCGATCATGGTAAAACACGCAAACAGTACCCCGTCGGCCCAGTACGCCATGCCGGATTCGGTGCCGGACATCATTATGATCAGGTCGTCCCGGTCAACCTTTATGATGTCCCTTACGTGTATCGTATCGTACTCCCTGTATACGAAATCGGTCAAGCAGCACCCCTGATGGCCGGCCATAATTATAACCTTGGATTTGCCGATGCCGGCCGCCCGGGTGCGGCCAGCCTGGGGCCGCGCAAAAAACCCAACGCTTAATAAAAAAACGTATGCGAGGAGTGTGCGTGTCCCTGACCCGGCTGTCTGATACCTCGGCGTTGGTGACCCTGCTGGCCGGCGACGACGTTCACACCAGCGCATACTCGTCCAGATACAGGGTGCTGCTGGATCTGTCCGCCGGCAGGAGTCTGCTGCGGCGGTGCACGGCAGTCTGGCCGCACCTCAACGAGCTGGTAAAGAACAGGAAAAAATGCATACTGGAGGAGACCCTCCGGTGCATCGGGGCCGGAACGAACCAGGTGATAATACTGGGCAGCGGCCTGGATCCGCTCTCGCTGGAGATCGTATCCCGGACGGAGGGCGTCCACGTATACGAGGTGGACGCAGAGCAGATGGACACCAAGCGTGAGCTGGTGGGGAAGGCGGCCCCGGAGGCGGCCGGACGCATCACCTGCGTGGCCGCGGATCTGGCCAGGCCGCCGGAGGTGGTCCGGAAGGTGACGGCGGCCGGCTGGGACGGCAGCGCCTCCTCGGTTCTGGTACTTGAGGGCATCTCCTACTATCTACGGCAGCCGGACCTGTGGGCCATACTCTCGCTGTTTGGGGAGGACTCGACCAACGACATCCTGATGGAGTACATGGTGCCGCCGAACATGATAGCCCCGGAGAGGGCGCAGATACCAGATGGCGTCTTCGGGGTAATCCTTCAGAGTCTGGACTATCCCATGTCCATAGCCAGGTTTGGACATGAGGAGGTGAGAAGCCGGGCGGAGAAGATCAACGGACTGGTGGTGCGCCGCCACACCATGAGGTCGATAGAGTTCTCCCGCACCGGAGCCAACCGCCACTTTCCCACCGACGAGAGCGGCTGGATAGAGGTGGCGCACATACGGACGCTGCCCCTCCGGGCCGCCAAGGACGCGCCGGCGGGATGACCCCCCTGTGCTGGCGCCACCGTGTCGCCGGATCCGGCACCATCAAGCCGGCATCATGCAGCGCACCGTGTGATGCGGGCCCGTCTGGGAGCGGCGCCCTGGCAGCAGACATTTGCTTATAAATTGGACAATTTATCCGTTGATTTAAATAGCAAGCAAAGGGGCCTGTGGGTATGACGGCACGCACTGCGCAGATTGCCAAATCACCGGTGAAGGTTCCAATGATTGCGGTGGTCGTTCTAGGGCTCGTCTTTGCGGTTGGCCTGTTTGTGGTCGGCTTTGATCAGGGTCACATACTCAGCGTTGCGTTCGGCGAGCAGGCGTTCGATGATCTCTTCATTCACGAACTGACCCACGACATGAGGCATGCAGCGGGATTTCCGTGCCACTAGGGGCTGAGGGGCGGCTTTGAGGACTGCCCTGTTTCTGGTGGTCGTGCTGGTCTCCGGCGCGGTGGCAGGAACCGTCCATGGCGCTGCCAACCTGGCGCTGGTGGAGCCGTACCTTGACGAGGCGATAATGATAGAGAACCGAGCCCTGTTTGCGTCGGGCCAGGAGGAGGATACGCCCCAGTTCTGGTTGGAGTATGACGCGTACAGGAACTGGCAGAAGGGCGGCCAGGTGCTCGCCGGCACGATTCTTGGAACGTCGATTGGGGCGCTCTTTGGGATAGTGTACGTGCTGTCCAGGGACGCGCTGCCGCAGGGCAGCGATCTGAGGAAGGCATCGGTGCTGGCCGCGATCATGTGGTTTACGATATACGTGATTCCGTTCCTCAAGTACCCGGCAAACCCGCCCACGGTGGGAGACGGCGAGACCGTCGTGCTGCGCGCGATTCTCTACCTCTCGTTTATTGCAATTTCAGGGCTGGGGGCGGTAGGATTCTACCAGGTGTACAAGAGGGTGGCCGCCAACAGACGATTTGTGGCCTTCGCCGGGTATGCGGCCCTGGTGGTGGCCGCGTTCGTGCTGATGCCGGCCAACCCGGATGAGGTCACCATCCAGGCAGAACTGCTTGACGGATTTAGGGTAATGTCGGCCTTGGGCGTCAGCATATTCTGGGTGGCGCTTGCCGTCGTCATGGGCTCACTGTGGCAGAGGTTCAGGCCGGACTCCGAGACCAGGTTGGAGAGCCACTAGGGCGTGTTTCGACTGCTGGATGATCCGGCGCCTAGTCGGAGGAGAGAGTCTGCAGCGCCGAGTTGGTTGCAGAGATCTCGGCAACGAAGGGATCATCCGCGGATGCGATGATGACCAGATCGCCGTCTTTGGGCCTCAGCCCTTCAAGCAGGATATCCTTGGTCCTTGGGTCTTCGCTTAGGCAGTCGGCCGCCTCGGCGGGGAAGACGAACCTGCCGTTCTCAAAGGCGAGGGTGGTCGCGCCGCTTGCGCCATACATGATGGCATAGTCGCGCTGCGCTATGCCGTTGCCGATCCCCGATGCGTACCCCCTCATGAGGACTGCGTGGTTGTGCAGGTTGCTTGTTATACTGCACGGTCCCATCGCGCACTGGGACGGGACGGTCCTGAACAGCTCCTCTGATAGGCGCCTGCCCTTGGGGGTCAGGAACATGCCTGCCCTTATCGAGCTTGCCAGGCCCGACTGTCTGAGGCGCAGCGCCAGCGTTCTTGCAGCCCCCTCCCCTATGTTCAGGCCGCTGCACAGGGCGCTGCGGCTTGTATACTTTTGATTGAACATGGTGCGCAGTGCCTTGAATACGTGCGGCGCGCCGAACGTTAGCATCCTGCTTGAACCCTTCCGGGTTACCATCTCGTGCAGCGTGTCGACGGGGCGGCGCATTTGCTGTGTTGTATTCGTTCGGATATAAACTACAAGCCATACGGTTCTTTAGAAAATACGGTTGTTGCGTACAAAGGGCGGGCTGAGACGTAACGCTTTGCCTCTGATCTGGTTTGGTGCTTGACCCGGTCATACGCGCCGGCCGACTCAGGGTCGCGGTTCGTCATACGGGACAACGAGATCCTGGTCACCAGGCCGGATTAGCTCCAAGCCGTCCGGGTATGCGTAAAATCTCCATCAACCGTATTTTCTAAAGAACCAGCCATACAGATCTCCCACAAAATGGGGCGGCGGGCGGAGTTTGCTTGGAACCGGGGATGCGGGCCCGAAGGGTGCCGCTGCTAGGTGGTTGGACCGTCGAGACGGGGGCCGGATTGCTCGGGTCGGCGACGTCTGTGATGCGGACTCCGCCATCTGGCCAGGTGGCTGCCATGGAGTATGTATGGTTACTCTGGCGCGGCCGCGTTTCCAAAGGCGGCTACCGCCACCGGATCCCCGGGGTTGGTCACGTCGATGACGCGGGAGCCGCCCTCCCAGGCCAGCAGGATATGGACGTGGCCGCCGGGGGCCTCGAACACTGCCATCTCTCGGATGGGCCCGGCGCCCCCCGCCGGCGGTACGGCCCCTGTCGGGACCGGCCGGGCCGGATCGGTGACATCCAGTATGCCGGCCCGACCTGCCCCGTCGGCGGCCAGCGCTACCACGCGGCCGTCGGGCATCGGGACGGTGGCGATCCAGCGTATGCTCTCGTCCGCCAGGATGCCGGGCACCTCGCGGATGCTGCCGGCCGGGCCGGGCGCGTACGGGTTGGTGACGTCGATCACCTGGATGCCGTCGCCGCTGCCAACCAGGGCATGGACGCGGCCGTCGGGCGAGACGAACGCCGAGATGTCGCCGATGCCGCCGGCAGCATGGGACGCCTGGCCTCCGGACGCCGCCACCGCCGCCGCGACGACAGTTAGGGCCGCCAGATGCCACACGGGCGGGCGGCCGCATGATTTCTAATCATAGGTGGCGTCTCCGGGTCATGTCTCGTGCTCTCCGTCCAACACCATCGACATCCTCGCCATGTCCGCTCCCAAGTGCGCATCGTCGTAGTCCGGGTTCAGGTCCATGGCGCGCTGAAAGCACCGGAGCGCCCCGCGGTGGTCGCCCGTCTCCATCAAGGCCCACCCCTTCTCGTGGTGGATGATGGGCTCGTCGGGGTCGATCTCCAGAGCCCGATCAAGGTACGGGATGGCCTCCTCAGGATATCCAATCTCCGACAGCAAGGCCCCCTTGCCGAAGACTGCCAGGCCCATATTCGGATCCAGCGATATCGCCAGGTCCAGGCATTCCATCGCTTCCTTGCGCCTGCCCATGCCGCGGAGCTCGACTGACTTGTCGTGGTAGGCCAGCGCGTATTCCGGATCCGCCTTTGTCGCCTGATCAAAGCAGTCCAAAGCCTCTTGGTGCTTGCCCATCCTGCGCATCACCGTCCCCATGCTGTAGTGCGCCTCGGCAAACCCAGGATCCCGGATGGCGGCCTGCCCAAAGCAGTCGGCCGCCTCCTGGTTCCTGCCTGTTGCGGCCAGGAAGACCCCCCGGCGGTACTGCGCGGCCGCCGAGTCGGGATCCTCTCCGTCTCTCCTGCGGGCGTCTGTCCGGTCCGGCTCGCCCATCGCCCTGAACGCATCGGCCGCCAGATTGCGCATCATGGACATCTGTCCGTCTGCCTCGCCCAGCAGGTCCTTGGCCGCCTCTAGGTCGTCAAGCGCCTCGTCGCGCCTTCCCAGCGCCGCAAGGACCCCGGCCCGGTTCGTGTAGATGAACGCGTGTCGGGCCGACGGCCGTATCCTGCCGAGCAGGTTCACGGCCAGATCAAGGCAGGTCAGCGCCTCGGTGTACCGTCCCCTCATCCCTAGGATGGTGCCCTTGCCACCGTACGCCTCGACGCATGCCGGATCCGCCGCTATCGCCTTCTCGTAGTACTTCATGGCCTCGTCGTGCCTGTTGCGCTTCATCATCTCCAGCCCGCGCCGTAAGCGGGCCGCCGCCTCCTCTCGCGCGGCCCCGCGGCCCCCTCCGGGCCTCGTCTGCTGCCGCCTACGTGCCAGACGGATACCCCTCCCATGCGGGACCGCCCGGGGACGGCTTCCGCCCCGGAGCGTTCCGAACTGCCGATCGGGTCGGGGTGGCGTGGCCGCCTACCCGATGGGAGCCACCGTATCCTGCGCGAACAATCCGGTGCACCACCATACCAGAACGGCCATCAATTTATGGGCAACGGCAGGCCCAGCCTCCTCTACAATAACCGATCCAGAAAAATTATGCGATTCAACATTGCATGGTATGGCAAGAGCCTGCCGCTGCGCAGCTCCAGGGAAGCAGCTCTCCGCAACCGTGCGGACCTGCTTCCCGCCTTAATACGAACCCGGAATCTAATTTATGCCAAAACCGTGTATCCTGCCGCCGGAATGGTGCATCTTGGGTTCCAGCGACTTGAACCACCCCTCGAACCTTGAATCCTTCTTGTAATGCTTGTGCACCACGTACGCAATCATGTCTGCCAGTTGAATCAGGTTCCCCCAGTATCTCGCAGCACGCGGCTATGATGCCACTTCCAAGGCGATACGCATCGCACCGTTGTCCATCATTTATGCTACAGTCGCCTGTGTCCTGCTCTGAAGACACGCACAGAATAACAGAAAGAGTAGTCGGCAGGTGTCATACAGAATGCCAATCTAGTGCGGAGGCCAAGGGGGCGCCCGCGAGAGCAGTTTCTTGGTTTGTCTGAATGAACCCATGGTGGTGCGTCATACGATACAATGATCATTCCTCTGGCCTACGGAATGGGTGGATTCCTTCCAACCGACTGGAGGATCATCCAGATAGGATCACATGACTGGCGGGCCCGAAGGGATTCGAACCCCCGACCTAACGCTCCGCAAGCGTTCGCACTATCCATGCTATGCAACGAGCCCGACATGCGTGAACCTTGGCGTTTTAATTTCATTTCGGTTGTGGTCGTACCCTAGAGAAACTCGGTCAGGCCGCACTTGCCGCAGGTCCGCCGGTTCTTGTGGTCCGACATGAAGACGCCCCTGCCGCACCTGG
The DNA here is from genome assembly GCA_965261905.1 of Nitrosopumilaceae archaeon. Taxonomy (GTDB): domain Archaea; phylum Thermoproteota; class Nitrososphaeria; order Nitrososphaerales; family Nitrosopumilaceae; genus VYCS01. The sequence continues at coordinate 97,480 of CBDHDZ010000001.1, forward strand.
AGCATATCTTTTTGTTGCGGGTCAGGCTCTGGCCGTCGACCTTGTAGTATCCGTAGACCTTGGGGCTGTATCCTTTTTTGCCGCTCATTGCTCCTCGGAACCCTCTTCCTTCTTTTTGAGCCTCTCCAGCCGCGCGAACACGGTGGGGTTTACGTGCTTTCTGGCCAGGCCCTCGTCCTCGTACACGTAGAAGGTGCCCGTTACCGTGGTGCGGCCCACCTGGTTTTTGAGCCTGATGGGTAGCACCACCTTGCCGTCCAGGCCGTACTCGGCAGTCACCATCTGTATGGCCTCTGCCTTCTGCAGCCTTCCCCCCAGCCCGGCAAAGTAGCAGGTTATCTCGCGGCGGGAGAGAAAGTCGTTCTTGCTGTCGCTGACGGTCTGTATCACGGACATACCTGCGCCACTCCCGAAGTTTTTCATATAAACCTTGACGATTAGGCCAGGTACGGACTCAGGGTACAAGTTCAGGTCAAATCCACTCATTGCCCCACGCCATGCGGCAACGACCCGTCCGCCGTTCTGGTCGGTTCGGGAAAGGAGACGCGGCTAGGCCGGGTCGGGCTCCGCGGATGCCGCCTGTTCGTCCTTGGGCGCCGCGCCTCCCCCGAAGATGGGCGGGGGTATTCCGTCGGTGAAGATGCTCCAGGTTGGATCGCGCGCCATCCGGATGGTGGCCTGGTAGGCGGATATGCCGTTCTTCTCGCAGGTGGCCGCGAACGTCCTGAGGATGGCAAAGTTGCGGGCGGCCCTCCAGTTGGGGAACCTGACCCTGCGGCGGTCCACCGCCAGCAGGTCGCGGATGCTCCGCTCGGTGTCGTTGTTGCTGGCGGGCATCCCCGGCACCAGGGGCGCGGTGAACATGTAGGGAAGGGCGTTGGAGAGGGTGGTGGTGACGCTGTCGGCCGGGAACGAGCCGATGATCATCCTGGCGCGCTCGACCAGCTGGTCAATCCGGGCATCGATGAACTCAGCCAGGCCGGGTATCCGGGCGGTGATCCCCAGTTGGCTGGCGCACCGGAGGGGTCCGCCGGCCAGCTGCTCCGCCTGCATGCAGGTCAGCTTTGTATCGTGGTAGAGGGCCCGCATCATCTGGTAGCGGTCGTACTGGGGGGATCCCAGCTCGTTCTCCATCGAGGACTCCTCGGCGTCGCGCAGCAGGTGTACCAGGCACCTGGCCAGGAGGCCCTGGTGCCACTCGTACCCGGTGGTGCCGTCCCGCATGGCGGGACGGTGCTCCATCCACCCCCAGATGGACCGTAGCGTGACCGCGTCCCTGTGGGGGATTATCCTGATCTGGGTGGTGCGTGCCGTCTCGGCCACCGACGCCTGCACCCCCTCGCGGTCCACCTGGTGGCCGGTCTCGTCGGTCCGGACGTACGGGTCCATGGAGGCCCTCTCGACTATCTGGACCATGGCGGGCTGGGGCTGGAACGATGTCCACAGGTTGGAGCGCTGCGTGAGAAGGGCGTCCTGGCGGTGGAACTCGGTGTCGGGTATGTCGGATGGCGGGGCCACCGGGGAGCGGTACCCTCGGAGGTCTACCGGGTCCAGTATGACGGGCTCCTCGTGGGGGATGGATAGCACGTCCCCGTCGATGTGGTCGGCCATCGCCGTGATACAGTTGGAGACGGCCCCCGCCGAGACATCCGCGTCCTCTATCTCCTGTAGCATCATCGCCATGTCGTCCTCGGTGTTGTGGGCCCTCTCGTAGGCCTGGAGGGTGGCGCGCGTGCGCGGCCCCAGGGACGTCCCGGGGATGGCGTCGGTGTGCGGGGTAGTCCGGACACCGCACCCGGGACACTGCCCCACGCGGATCACGTACATCAGCGAGATGGTGCTCCGCCGGGCCTCGGCCAGGTCCCGGAACCTCTTCCGGATGGTACTGGTGATCACCAGGTCGGCCCTGCCGCAGTACCCGCACAGTTCGGGATGGAACCGGACGGTTCCCTCGGTGCGTTCCCTTCGGGAGACGCCCCGGTGGCCGGACTGGGCGCCCCGCTTCTTTTTGGTGATCAGGTCGGGGTCGCCCCCGCTCCTGGCCGCCTCGAACCTGGCCGAGGCCAGCCGGTGCTCATCGCGGGTCATCGCCGGCTGGCCGTCCTTCTTGCCTGGTGCCTTGCCTGGTTCCTCACCCTGATCCTCGTCCGGGGCGTCCCCGTCCCACCCCTGGTGGACCGCCAGCTGCCTCTCCAGGTCGGATATCAGCCGGTCCCGCTCGGCAATCCCGCTGCCGGCGTTCTCCAGGTCGGCCGCCAGGGACGATATCACCTCGCCCGCCGTCTCGTAGATGCCTGCGGCCAACCCCTCCAGCGAGCCGGCTATATCCCAGACCCGGATCAGTTCGGACCGCAGCAGGGCCATCTCGGACTGCCCGCTCCCGACCCCCCTCTTTACGACCACGCCGGTACCGCCGCAGCAGGGGCACGGGACGGTTGGTTCGTCCATCACGGTACCACCTCGGGAATGGCAATCCAGGCGGGCCAGGAAGAGAAAGGTGCTCTGCCGTTGATCTTAAATCCCTCTGTCGTTATGGGTTGTTGGTGTGCATGCCTCATCATTTGTGGTGATCTGATGAGGCATGCATTCCACTGATCAATAAGTCTGTTGGTCGATCACACTTGATCTATCGGCCAAAAATTTGAGGTGAACTTGTACGACTCAGGTCCCCAGGCACGTATCCTGTTGATGAGCGTGGAATCCACCAATCACGCTACCATGGGAGGTATTTGTTGGATTTGTGCACTGCTAATCGGTATGAGTTGACCATATTTGGTTGAAGATACCAATCAAAGATCGACGCCTGCGGACCTGAGTCCATACTAGGCCAGCCCCGGGTGTTAGGCCCGGGGCCGCGAGGCCCCGGGCTGTGGTCCCAAGCGAAGGAGTTGAACCTTCGACAACCCGGTTTCTGTGTGCCTGATACGCTGCTCTTCGGCCAGCCTCAAGCCGGCAACTACAGCCGGAAGCTCTACCAGGCTGAGCTAGCTTGGGACGGATATCGGAGAGCGTACTCGTTTTAAATAATTATCGAATGATCGCTCAGATCCTGGCAAAGAACGCCTCCAGCGCCTCCCCAAACCGCCTGTTCAGATCCCGCAGGCGCCCGCCGTCCATGGACAGCGACTCTGCGTCGAACCACGGCTCTGCCAGGTAGAGGCTGCGGTTCATCTCCACCTGGATCCACGGGACCGGATTGTTGCCGTAGGTGGCCGTTATGTGCCCCCCGTGGAAGGGGTCGTTGATGGATACCTGCCCGGGGTCCACCCCGTAAGACTCGGCCATACACGAGGCCAGCAGTCTTATCATCTCGGGGGATGACGTCTGCCCGTCCCGGTTGGACAGGCAGAACATGGGCCGCTTCCTGCCGGCAGGATCCGGCGATATCTGTGGCGCGACCGCCTCCATGGTATGGCAGTCCAGGCACAGCTGCAGGTCCAGCTCCCCGATGCCTCGCTGGATGGTCCTGTGGTAGGGCAGGTAGTACAGGCGGACCAGCCTCTTTTGGAGATCCTCGTCGGGCTCCATCCCCTCCAGGTATATGGGCCGCCCGTGGAACGTGGAGGTCTTTATCATGCCGTCGGGGTTGTCCGGGGGAAGATCCCGCAGGGAGCGGTTGAGATCAACGAAGGTCCGGGCTACATCCCCCTTGATCACGCGCTCTACCCCCTCGCCTAGATCATACAGCTGGGCCGCGAACGGGTCCGAGTCGGCAAAGAGTTCCCGGTCCGTTATGGATAGTCGGCCGTCAAGCTCGGCAGGCCGGGCGGTACTGCCGTGCGGGATGGATATGATCGCCGGCAGCCGGCTCATTGGATGCCGCCTGCCGTCCCGTCGCGTCTGACGTCTGCCACCCCCTGGAACCCATCCCCGGTCTGGCGCTTCAGCACCGCCTGGATCGCCCCCAGATAGAACGAGCGCCCCTCCAGGATGTCGACCTCGTAGCCCATCTCCCTGAGGCTGCCGGCGAGTTTGTCGCCGGCGCCGTCCGTCTCCAGGCTTATCCTGCCGCCGGTCGAGCAGTGCATGCGCGGCCTGGCCATCGCCCTGTAGATGGAGTCGCCCTCGTCCAGCAGCCTGGATGCGAACAGGCTGAACGTGGTGATTATCCTCTCGCTGCCGGGGGTGCCTGCCACAATCCACGGCTCGCGGCCAGAGAATATGATGCTGGGGCATGCGGACGACCATGGTGCGGCCTCGGGCCTCATGTAGAAGGGATGCCCCCTGTTCTCCAGCTCGAACGCCGACATGTAGTTGTTGTAGAGGAACCCAAGACCCTCGGCAGCCGTCTTGGATCCGTAGACCAGCTCTATGGACTGGGTCATGCTGACCCCGTTCCCCTCCCCGTCCATCACCGACAGGTGGGTGGTGTCCTCAGGCGAGGTCGGCGGCTCCCGCGTTGGCGGGGCGCCGACGCTGCGGATGATCCGGCCGGAGATCCTTCTTGCAAGGGCGCGGCTCGGGCCGGACCTCTGCGGCGTGCGGGGATATGTCAGGGGATCAAACGGCCTCTGGGTGCGGCTCAGCAGGGCCCCCCTGAACACCTCGGCCAGATACCTGTATGCCTCGGGCCCCTTGTCGGATAGGTCTTTCCTGGGAACGCTGTCCAGCATCATCAGCGCCAAGAGCATGGTGCCGCCGGCCCCCGGGGGCGGGACGGTGCAGATGCGCACGCCCCTGTACCTGCGGGAGATGGCCCTCCTCTCCACCGGGACGGGAATACGTGCCAGATCCTCCTTCCGGATCAGCCCGCCGTTGCGGCGCATGTCGCCATCTATGATGTCCGCTATGCCGCCCTGGTAGAACGAGCGGTACCCGTTGACGCTGATGTGCTCCAGCGTATCGGCCAGGTCCTCCTGGACGAAGAGATCGCCGGGATCATAGGGAACCACTCCGTCCCTGAGAAAGTACTTGGCCCCAGACCGCGATGCCGCTTCCAGAAACTTGGCCTGGTTGTCTGCCTGGCACCTGTGCTGGAGTTCGGTGATCCTGTATCCCCTCCTGGCTATCCGTATGGCCGGCTCCACCAGGGTCTCCCAGTCGAGCCGCCCGTAGATCTCGTTCAGGTATCCGAGGGTTGCGACCGTGCTGGGGACGGTGGCGGCGCCGTTCCCGATAAACCTCCGGCCTGGCCCCGCAAACCTGGACGGGTGGGCCGCGGACGGCGCCCTGCTGGATCCGTCTATGGCGACCGTCCTGCCTCTTACGTGGATCAACGCTATGGTCTGCCCGCCCAGACCCGATGCCTGTGGCTCGCAGACGGCCAGGGCCAGAGAGGCGGCGCAGGCGGCATCTGCGGCGTTTCCCCCGAACTCTAGCATGCGGGAGCCGGCCGCCGTGGCCTCGGGGAACGCCGTCGCGACCATCCCGCGGCGGGACGAGGATGCCTTGCCGTCCGGCGAGGCCGCAAACGACTCCTCTACCCGTCCCGGGTCTACCCCTACAGCCTCCATGTCCTACTTTGCGGGCTTGGCCCTTGATGCGGCGCACTCGTTTAGTACCAGGGCCAGCAGCAGCGCCCTGTCCACCAGGCTGTCCACCAGGATGTACTCGTTGGGGCTTCTGTATTCGGCCCCCAGCGGCCCGAAACCGTCCAGGGCGGCGATCTCGTCGGGGACGTACCCGATATCCGAAGAGATAAGGCGGCTGGCCGGTTTTACGGGAATGCCTATCTGCTCTGCCTTGCCGGCCACCATCCCGTAGAGCTGCCTTGAGGCCTCCGTCTCCGTTACCGGCGCCCTCCTGATGCCCTTCTCTATCTCCACCTCCATCCGGCCCCCCTCCTGCTTTCTGAGTATGCTCCTTATCTTGGCCTCGGCCTCGTCCCCGAGATCGCCGGTGGCAAAGCTTGCAGTCAGACTCATGGAGGCATAGTCCAGAGTCCTCCCGTAGGAGGTGCGCGCCCGCATGGATGTCATGATGATGCGGCAGTCGTCGGTCGAGATCTTGCTCAGGGCGACCGCCTTTTTGGATACCAGCGGGATGAGATCCGGCAGCATGGGATCCGTATGTCTCCGGATGTCGGAGATCTCTATCTTGTAGTCGTCCCTCCCGTACCCTGATGATACTATGCTGCCGTCCAGCCCTCCCCACTTGAGGCCCAGCACCGACTTTGAGCTGCCGGCGCACTGCTGGATCATCTTCTGGGAGTGGATCCCGCCCAGGCTGTCGTCGGTGGTGATGAGTATGCCGCACCGTATCTTTCGGAGCTGCCTTGTGAACCGCAGGGCCTGCAGGGCCGAGAGCATGACGGCTATCCCGCCCTTGCTCTCTGCCACCCCGGTGCCAAAGATCTTCCCGCGCTCCTCCTTGTGCGGGACAAAGTCGTGGGAGCTGTATGGGGTGTCGATATGGCATAGCAGGAGGACGTCGTTTGCGGGGCCGGCGTGGTTGGTAAAGTATCTGATGTCGCCGACGTCAAGCTGCTGGTGGACGTGTTCCACAAACCCCAGGTGGGCGAGCCTCTTGGAGATTATCCCGCCGAGCCGGTTTATGTTGTCTATGTTCCTTACGCTGGTGTTGATCTCCAGCATCTGCTTGAGAAGCTGGACGGTGGTACGCTGGTGGCTCCTCAGGTAGCTCCGGGCGGTAATCCTGAGCGGCTGGCTGTGGGCCTTGTCCAGGTGGCTCACCGACTCGCTCTGGAGGTGGGATTCCCCGAAGCACCTTATCGCCGCAACGTCCAGTATCTTGTTGATCAGCGACTCGTAGGTGTATCCGGCCGTCTCGGCCGCCTTGACGAAGGAGCCGGTCAGCCCCAGGCTGGCCATCGAGTTCAGCTCCAGTATGTACATCCTCCCGTCCTCGTCCATCCGGATGTCCACTCTGGAGTAGTCGTGCAGCCCCAGCTTGTTGAACGCCTTGACGCAGAGCTTTTTCATCTCCTGTTCGGTGCTGGGATCAAGCTCCGCAGGACAGATCTTCTTGAGGGGTTGCTCCATCTTGTTGGTCTTTGTCTGTATCTGGTTGGGGTCGGCCAGCGCAATCTCCACTATCGGCAGGACCTCCAGGTGGTGCCGGTTGCCCAGTATCCCGACCGCAAACTCCCTGCCCGGAATGAACTGCTCCACCAAGGCATCCTGCTGGTACTTGTCGATCTCCTCCTTGACGGCCTCGCGCAGGCCGTCCCAGTTGTCTACTATCCTCATGCCCATGGAGGTGGACTCCATCTTTGGCTTTACTATCACCGGGAATGTCATGTCCTCGAAGGTGTCATCGTGGGAGGAGAAGACCCAAAAGTTGGCGGTGGGCAGCTTGTTCTTCTGCAGGACTATCTTGGTCATCACCTTGTCCTGGACTATGGCGTGCGCCTCGGGGCCGGATCCCGTATAGGGCACGCCCAGCATCTCCAGCATCGCGGGAAGATGGGTGTACCTGTCGTGCCCCTGTATGCCGTATGCCATGTTGAAGACTATCCCCGGACCCTCGCCGTTGACCACCTTGGGCATGAACGACTGCATCTCCTCGACCGAGGACATGGTCCCCTCGATGACCTTGACGGTATGGCCGCCCTTCTCCAGCGAGGCGGCCACCTTGTTTACGGTCTTTGGGCTGTAGTGCTCCCTGGTGGCGGACCCGTAGATGTTGATTACGTCCTTGGGGTCGATGGTCTTCTTGTTGTAGACTACTGCTACCTTCAATACAATACTAGGGGCGCGGTAATCAAAGAAATTACCAAGAGTCAGCTAGTTTGCTCTCAGACCAAAAAAGTAGCTCACCCAGCTTCGGGGCATGTTGCCGGTGTGCGGCTGGGGGCATCCGCAGGGGATCGTATGGTGGCAGGTGCCCGCCATCAGGACGGACCGGGCAGCGGACCCCCGTGACACGGACGGTCGGCGAACCGGGCCGGGATTGCTGCCGGGTCGTCTGCCGGCCCGACAAGACCGGGCTCTTGCCATCCGGTATGGTTGCGGATGGGCGGCGGCGCCATCCGGTCTTTTCGCGCCCGCCACCCTGAGAGGTCAACGGCGGAAGGCCCCGGCCCGGCAGGCGCCGCCGTTACGCTCTGCCATGATGGCGGCCTTCGCTGTTGCCGCAGGTCGGGTTTGCCATGATAAGCGGCCCATCCGGGCCATGATGGCCCTCATAAAATCTTATAACCATCGGAAAGGCACCGTAACTGTGTCTAGACTCCAGATGGCCTATCCGGGGTACGTGTGCGTTCCATACGGGCATGACGACTTTTCGGCCAAGTTGCGGGATCGCTGGCGGCGGTCGGGCAGCGTCACGGACCTCTTCTTTGCCGCGGCCACATTCTCGCCTGAGAGCAAGCTCTACTTTTCGGACTTTGTGAACCACTATACGGTGGCACGGTTCCGCGACAGCTCCCAGGCGTTCGGGGACCTGGGGAGGTTCAAGGGGGAGACGATCTTTGTCTTTGTGATGCCGCAGATGATGATGGATCGCGGCTCCTCGGAGGGCAGCTTCATCTCCTTCTACTATGCAAGGTACGACGAGGACAGCAACGGCGACGAGATGGCGGAGATATTCCAGAAGCGCCAGCTGGTGGCCCGAGCAGAGAGGGGCTATCTCAAGACCATCACCCAGGAGCCGCCCCGGTTCACGTTCCCCTACCAGGACAGCATCGTGGCGCTGGTGGCCTCCGGGGAGAAGAGCCCGCAGGGCCTCAACCAGTACTGCGAAAAGACAAAGACCGAGATGGCCCGCCACGGGATATCGTTGTCAAGGATGGTGAGCGTCTCCATACTGGAGCGCCTCAAATAAAGATAAATACGCCGCACCGGCCCCCTCTAGAAGATGAGCAAGCCGGTCGAGCTGGGTTCCTTGAAGATAGGCTCCTATATACTGCTGCCCGTCAGCGACCAGCCCACCGGGGAGCCGTGCCGCATATCCGAGTACGACACCTCAAAACCGGGCAAGCACGGAGCAGCCAAGGCCAGGATAGTGGGCGTGGGCGTCTTTGACGGCCAAAAGAGGCCGCACGTGGGACCTGTCAGCATGCAGGTACACGTTCCGCTGATAGACAAGAGGACGGGCCAGATAATATCGATAATCGGGGAGACCGTCCAGATAATGGACTCGGAGACCTTCGAGACCATAGATGTCACCCTGGTGGAGGAGGAGGTGCGGCCCAAGCTGGAGAACGACCAGAACGTCGAGTACTGGAAGGTCATGGACAGGACTAAAATAATGCGCATCAAGAACTGACCCGGACGCTGATGATGACCGGAAAAGCCGTCTGAGGATATGATGATGAGGATTATGAGTGATGAGGCGTCCGTTTCGCATGGCGGCCGCCTGAGATGAGGCTGGGCGCCCTCTTCTCGGGCGGAAAGGACAGCACCTTTGCGGTGTACCGGGCCGTGCAGGATGGCCATACGGTGGACTGCCTGCTGACGGTCCATCCCGAGTCGGCCGACAGCCACCTGCTGCATCACCCCGGAACGGCCCACGCGTCGCTGCAGGCCGCATCGATGGGGGTGGACTGGCGGGGGGAGGAGGCGCCCTCCACGGACAGGGACGAAGAGGACGCCGCCCTGGACCGGCTGGCCGAGTGGGCCGTCGGAGAACACCGGATCGAGGGGCTGGTGCACGGCGGGATACGCAGCGCCTTCCAGCGGAATCGGTTCGAGGGGCTCTGCCGGAGGCATTCGCTGGAGCCGGTCGCGCCCGTCTGGGGATTGGGGGAGGGCCACCTGCGGAGGCTGATCCGGAAGGGCTTCCGTTTCGTGGTGCTGGGGGTCTCTGCAGGCGGCCTGGACGGATCCTGGCTGGGCAGGGTCGTGACCGAGGTTGATGCGGCACGCCTGGACGGCCTCTCCCGGACGCACGGCCTTGCCGCCGACTTTGAGGGCGGCGAGGCGGAGACGTTCGTGGTGGACTGCCCGCTGTTTGCCCGGCCTGTCGTGCTCTGCGGCCGGGCAATCTGGGACGGCTACACGGGAAGGTTTGAAATAGCGGCGGCGGCATTGGGTAGGCGATGCTAGACAAGCTCCGGGGCAACCTGCGGGAGGCGGTCAACAAGATAGTCCACTCCAACGTGGTGGACGAGAAGATTGTGGCGGACCTGAAGAAGGACGTACAGAAGGCCCTGATACTCTCGGACGTGGACACAAGGCTGACCTTCGACATATCAAAGCGCCTGGAGGCGCGGGCCCTCAAGGAGATGCCGCCACCGGGGCTCTCCCGCAAGGACCACGTCATCAAGATACTGTACGACGAACTATCCGGACTGCTGGGAGAGGAGGAGGCGGGCCTGGAGATAAACCCCGGGAGTGCCCACCGTATCCTGCTGCTCGGCATACAGGGAAGCGGCAAGACCACCACCTGCGCCAAGTTGGCCAAACTGCTGTCCGACCGGGGGCATACAGTCGGGGTTATCGGGGCCGACAACTACCGGCCCGGGGCGCTGACCCAGCTCAGGACCATGTGCGAGAAGGCCAAGACCGAGGTGTACGGCAGCGAGTCGCCTGCCGACTCGGCCGGGATAGTCCGGGACGGCCTCGAGCACTTTGGCGACTCCAGGGATGTGGTCATCATCGATACGGCCGGCCGGCACAAGGAGGAGCAGGACCTGCTGGAGGAGATGAACCGGATAAGCTCGGTGGCCAGGCCGGACAGCTCGCTGCTGGTGATAGACGGGACCATAGGACAGCAGTGCTTCCGCCAGGCCGAGGCGTTCCATAGGACCGTCCCCGTCGGAGGGATCATCATCACCAAACTGGACAGCTCGGGCAAGGGGGGCGGGGCGCTGGCCGCCGCCGCGGCTACGGGGGCCAGGGTGATGTTCGTCAGCAACGGGGAGAAGATAGACGACCTGGAGCCGTTCGTACCCACCAGGTTCGTCGGCAAGATGCTGGGCATGGGCGATATCAAGGCGGTGCTGGACCTTGCCAAGAAGCTCGAACAGGAGGCAGACGGGGACCGCAGCAAGCGCATCTACCGGGGCAAGATGACGCTGATGGACTTTCTCAACGAGATGGAGAGCGTAAAGGGGGCGGGCTCCATGAGGGATCTGCTGGACAGCATACCGGCGTTCGCCGGCAAGATGAAGGACAGCCAGATAGAGCAGGCCGAGGAGAACACCGAGAAGTGGAGATATATCATCCAAAGCATGACCGAGGGGGAGCGGAACAACCCCGACGTGCTCAACCGCTCCAGGACGAAGCGGATAGCCCGGGGATCGGGCTGGTCGGAGCATGATGTCAAGTTTCTGGTCAAGAACTTCAACGCCACCAAGGCCATGATCAAATCCAACAAGGGCCGCAAGATGCAGGGCATGCTCCGCCGGATGGGCCTGGGCTGATGGGCGACGGCGGCCTGGCCGAGGACGCCCAGAGACTCTGCTCCGAGTTTGACCTGTGCGCTAGCTGCCTGGGCCGCCTGCTCTCCCGCGGGACGGGGGGCGCCTCCGCCCGCACGATAGGCCGGCGGCTCCGGCCGGAGGGGGCAGGCGGCAAGTGCTTCGTCTGCCGGGGGATGATGGACCATCTGGGGGAGATGGCGGGGATGGCGCTGGAGAGGGTGTCCGGGTACGACTTTGGGACGTTCTCGGTGGGGGCCACCCTAAAGCCGTCGGTGCTGGACAGGGACGACTACCTGAGGTCCAGGCTGCGCGCCCGCGGGGCAGACTCGATAAAGACGGCCCTGACCGGGGACCTGGGCAGGATAATCTCCAGAAGGTCCGGAAGGCGCCTTGACAGGACCGACCCGGACGTCACGATAGTGGTGGACACGCGGTTTGGGTCATGCGAGGTCCGGTCCAAGCACGTGGTGGTGCGGGCCCGGTACACCAAGCCCCGCCGGGGCATCCCGCAGAAGAGGGATGCCTGTACCTCGTGCTCGGGGGAGGGGTGCGGCGACTGCGGGCTGTCCGGGTCGGCGGGGCCCAGCATCGAGAGCATCTTTGCAGGATACCTGCTGGATAAGCTGGGGGGCACCGACGTTCGCTTCACCTGGGTGGGCGGCGAGGACAGGTCCAGCCTGGTTCTGGGCGGCGGCAGGCTGCTGTACGCCCGGGTGCGGAACCCGGTCCGCCGGGAGATGCGTCTTGCCGGGACGGCCTCGCTGAGCGGCATACGGTTCGGCGGGATGTCGGTCGTTCCGGAGGTGCCGTCCCGGATACCGCGGTTCCGCTCTACCATACGGATACGGGTGGAGGCGGCCGAGATCATCGCCCCGGCCGCCCTCAGGCGGCTGAGGGGGCTGGTGGGCGGGGTATCCGTGGGGGAGCAGTCCGGCAGGGCCTCCCGCCGGCAGGTCCACTCGCTGCGGTACAGGCGGGTCTCGGATAGGGCGTTCCGGATGGTGGTCGATGCCGACGGCGGGCTGCCGGTGAAGCGGTTTGTGGCAGGCCAGGACATCGAGCCGTCGGTCAGCGGGGTGCTGGGCGTCGCCTGCGACTGCGCCAGGTTCGACTTTCTGGATATCGTGACAACAATTAACTAGAGGCGCCCTCAGCCGGTAGGCATGCCGCTCAGAAAGAAGGGAAAGCACCAGAGGTGGGCTGATCAGCGCGCCGACCGGCGCCGCAACAAAAAGTCAAAGTCGGGCAAGGCCAGATCAAGATAGCGCCGCCGCCAAGATTTTTACCTCGCTTGCGGGCCGTCTAGACGATGGATCCGCTGGCGGCCCTCAAGGAGATTCGTCTCAAGGGCACAATCCCGGACAAGGTGTGCGATATGGTGCTGCGCCGGTTCAAGCTGGTGGTCGGCGGGATAGACCGGATAGAGCGCGCCTCCGGCCTGAACTTTCCGGTGGCCTACGTGGAGCCCGCCGTGGTGATATCCCCTGCGGCGCAGTTCGGGTACGGCATACTCTTTGCCAGGACCGTCCCGCTGGTGGCCAACGGGGAGTTCAGGGTGGTGATACAGATATCGGCGCCGCTGGTGGCATACGGTCTCAAGGGCACGATCCACGCGATACTGGCGCACGAGTTCCTCCACTACCTGGATTTGATCAGACGGATACACCGGGGCGAGCTGCTCTCCGACGAGATAACCGGCAACCTCTTTGAGAGCACCTACGCGGATACCTCCAAGACGATGGAGCCTGGAGCCGTCTTTGCGGACCGCACACTGGTCTCGCATATCACCAAGCGGTTTGGCGCCGGCTTCCGGGATAGGCGGCTGGAGGAGAAGGCGGTGCGCATGTGGATAGACAAGGGCCTTCCCAAGGTGAGCGTGCGCCTGGACACCAACACGGTCAACATGTCGGCCGAGTCCCTCTCGGGGTTCAGGCTGCCTGCCGAACTGGCCGAGAAGCTGGACGCCCTGTACGAGAAGAGCCAGGCAATGCGCTCCAAGAGACGGCTCTACTAGGGAGCGATCCCCGGCTACGGCTGGCCGTAGGATATGGTGGGATTGGCAGGACTTGAACCTGCGACCCCTGGTACCCAAAACCAGAATCATACCATGCTAGACCACAATCCCGTTGCTGGACGGGGGGCCGGCTCCCAATTTAAGTCTGGCACGGGGCGGCCGGGGAGCGTGCGGGCGCGCGCCGGAAGATGCCTGCCCTGCGCTCGCATAAAATAGGAGCGCGGGCGCCTTGGAGCCATGAACATACTGTCGATAGGGGGCTCGGATCCGTCCGGGGCCGCGGGGGTGCAGCGTGACGCCAGGGTCATCTCGTCGCTGGGCTTCCGTCCGCTGAGCGTGGTGACGGCGGTTACAGCCCAGAACACCTCCAGGTTTCTTGGCGTCTCCCCGGTGGATGCGGGGATGGTGTCGATGCAGCTGGACGCGGTGCTATCCGACTTTGAGGTGCACGCGATAAAGATAGGGATGGTGTGGGGCCGGGAGGCCATGGCCAGCATCGGCAGGGGCATCGAGGGGGTGGACGTGCCCGTGGTGCTGGATCCGGTAGTGCGCTCCACCACGGGCGGGGCCCTGCTGGATGAGTCGGCGCGGGACGCGTTGATCAGGACGATGATGCCGCTGGCCGACGTGGCCACGCCGAACGGGTCCGAGGCGGGCTACCTGACGGGCGCCGATATCGCCACCCCGGGAGCGGCCCGGAAGGCGGCGCGGGCCATATCGGGGATGGGGCCCTCCTCGGTGGTGGTCACGGGGGTGGTGGACGGAGACGAGGTGGTCGATGTAATCTATGATGGAGCCTACCACGAGATTCGCGGGGCGCGCCTGGCCGGGGAGAACCGGGGAGGCGGGTGCACCTACTCGGCCGTGCTGGCCTGCCAGATGGCGTCCGGCCGCACCGTCCGGGAGGCGGCAAGGCTGGCCCGCGATGCGGCGTATCTGTCCATCCGGGACGCGGTGGCGGCCGGCAGGGGGATGCGCGTGGCAGCCGAGCCCGGTGGCGAGGTGGCGGCCTTGGCAGAGGCCATCGCGGCCCTGGCCGCCATACCCGGCGTGTCGTCGCTGATACCGCAGTGCCAGACCAACTTTGTGTATGCGCCGGCCGGCTCGACATCACCCCGGGAGGTGCTGGGAGTGGAGGGCAGGATAGTGCGGACCGGCCGGTCGGTGGCCCAGGCGGGCGCCATACGTCCCGGCGGCTCGAGGCACGTGGCGGCGGCCGTCTGCGCCATGCGGGCCCGGTTTCCCGACGTGCGTTCGGCTATCAACATACGGTACTCGGCCGGGATACTCTCGGGGATGATCCGGGAGGAGTTTGCCGTGTCCTTTTATGACCGAGACAAGGAGCCGCCCCAGGTGAAGGAGTCCGGATCCTCGGTCGCATGGGGGGTGGGCGAGGCCTCGCGACACTGCGCAACCGCGCCCGACGCGGTCTGCCACCGGGGGGATTTTGGCAAGGAACCAATGACGATAATATTCGGCAAGACGCCATCGGAGGTGGTCTGCAAGGTGGCCCGCCTCTCCTCGTCTCTTAAATAGTCGTCTCCCGGATGCTCTGGAGTGAAATCGGTGATACTCGCTGGCGGGCTGGGCACAAGGCTGCTGCCGTACACGATGTTCATGCCAAAGCCCATGCTGCCGCTGGGGGAGAAGCCCCTGCTTGAGCATATCATCGAGTGGAACCTAAAGAACAAAATCGACGAGATTGTACTGTGCACGAGCTATCTGGGACGGATGATCGAGGACTACTTTGGGGATGGCGAGAGGTTTGGCGTGTCGATACAGTATGCGGCCTCCCGCAAGCCGCTGGCCACGGCCGGACAGCTGAGGACGGCCCAAGACCTAGTTCAGGACACGTTCGTCTGCCTGTACGGGGACTCGGTGTACGACTTTGATCTGCACGGGATGATCCAGGCCCACCGGGATGCCGGGGCGTTCATAACGATGGGCCTCCACGAGCACCGCTCCACCATCCCGTATGGGGTGATAGACACCGACCAGACGGGCCGGGTCGTCTCCTGGAGGGAGAAGCCGCAGACCGTCTCGCAGATAAACATGGGCTGCTACGTGATGGAGCCGGCGGTGATGTCGTACATACCCGCCGACAAACCCTGGGGCATGGACTCGGTGATCAAGGCTGCCATGAACGACGGCAGGACCGTCATGGGGTACCTCGCCAAGGGAGAGTTTACGGACGTGGGGACGCGCTCCTCATACATGGAGGTAAGCCAGGCGTACCGGGACAGGCTGGGTGACATATAGCCTGGCCGGCGTGCATGTGCGGGAGCTGGAACCGGGGGACATAGACCGCGGCCTTCTGGAGTCGCTGGACGCCCTCCGGCCGGCCAGCGGCATGGACAGGGACGTTGCGCTAAAAGTCCTTGAGGAGATCCAGGACAACCCCCGCCATATCGTAGCGGTCGCCGTAGAGGGCGGCCGGGTGGTGGGGGCGGCAACCCTGCTGGTGGAGCGCAAGTTCATCCACGAGGGGGGGTTGGCCGGACACATCGAGGATGTGGTGGTGGCCACCGACTTTCAGGGCATGGGGATAGGAAGGCGCCTGGTGGGGTACCTGCTGGAGGCGGCAGGCAGACGTGGCTGCTACCGGACCACCCTTGACTGCGAGGCGGATCTCATCCCGTTCTATGCGGGCATGGGGTTCCGGCGGAAGGGCGAGTCTATGCGGTATGATCACACGTAGCCCTTCTTGGCCCTTCGGCGCTTGATGCGGAACAGCAGGGCGCCAAAGACCATGACCGGCGCCGAGACCATCATGAACAGGGCGGGGGATATCTCGGTGGCGTCGGTCACATAGACGGCGTGTATGGTGTCTTTGATCGTGTAACAGTACGCCATCCCGCTCAGCAGGGCCGCCCCGCCGGCCACGATCAGGCCGCCTACCTGCCTTGATCCGTACCTTCTCGACAGGATGAACGAGACCGCGGCCATCACAGATCCGGGTGCGGCGCCGATGGAGATGAACTGCAGTATCTTTGGATTCGGTTCAAAGATAATGCCCGATTCCAGATCCTCGGGCGCCTGCTGCATGTAGACGTATATGGAGACCATCTCGCCGGAGAATATTGCAAAGAGGCCCAGGCTTGCAGCGGCTATCCACTTCTCCATGGCCATGCACACCGATGGCAGCCGTTTCTAATTAAACCATGGCGACTAAAGATCGACGCCTGCGGACCTGAGTCTATACAGTCCGGGCTGTCAGGTTGCAGACGTCTACACCCGCCTGTCAAATCAGGCGCCTACGGCGCGAAGGGATTGCAACCAGCGCCTACAGAATCCACGAACTATCCGGGCGCCCAATTTGACATCCCGGTCCGGGCGCTGGCAACTTGACAGCCCCCGCCTAGTCGTCAATCCCCATTATGTTGGCCAGAACCTTCCGGCCAGCGGCTCCCATCTCCTTGGCGGCATCCTCGGGCGAGGTGTGGCTCAGCGATATGCCAAAACCCCTGTCCAGGCTGGTGGGCGCGCTTGTGGCCGGATAAACCTCTATGTGCCAGTGTATCTGGCGGGTGTTCTTCTTCTCGGGGGAGAGATGGAATGCCAGGCTGTATGGTATGCCGCCCAGGACCTTCTCCATGCCCCCCAGCGAGGTGCGCAGCATCAGTGCCAGGTCCCCCAGATCCCTCTGGCTTGCCCTGAGAAAGCTTGTGCTGTGCTTCTTGGGGGCTATCCAGAACTCGTACGGGTACGATGGAGACCATGGACAGAATGCCATGAACCCGTCAGTCTGCAGCACCTGGCGCGGCCCGTCCGACTCGCCCTTTATCATCTGGCACATGACGCAGACGCCTCTTTCGTTCTGGATGGTGCTGGCCGCTTTGGCCTCGGTGGCTATGACGGGCGGCACGCCGGGAAATGTGGCTATCTGCAGATGCGGCGTTGCGCCACCACCACTCATGTCTGCAAACACCGACACATATCCGACCTTCTTCTGGTCGTAGAGCCACCTCATGCGGTCCTGTACTGCCACCAGTATGTTGAGCCACTGATCAGGTCCGGATACGTCTGAGGTCTTGTCTTCGGCGGCTATCAGCACATAGTGGTATCCGTAGGCGGGGTGGTGGTATTGCGGGTTGTCCCCGTAGGTCTCCTCGGCATCCACCGACACTATCGGGTTGCGGCTCTCAAACACCTGGATGGCCCAGCCGTCGTTGTCCCTGCCCTCGTAGTCGTGCACTCTCTGCAGCACGCCATCCCGGCTGACCAGGGAGATGACGGGCTCATCCTCCGGTTGCGGGGCGCCATCTCCGCTCGAACCGGGCCGTATCACCGTGTATCTGTCGGTGATGTGGTTCTTCCGCATAGCGCCCATTACCGGAGACGGTACGCGGGGGTTGAAAAATCTTTGCCGACCGGAATCTGCTGCGCCCTACTGACTGCAAGATTTTTTAGAATCCGGATCATTCTTGGCGCTGGAATCTTCGGTCCATCTGCAAGGCCAAATACCGTCTAGCCGAAATTCCTTTTGGACCCTGCCGCTTTCGCGAGCCCAAACCCCGCGGTGCGCATGCATGCCTTGCCTACGAACACACCCTCACCCGACCCGATTGCTAATTACCGAACACACCACACCCAACCATTCCGTGCATGTAATTGTTGCCACGGATAATCCGCATAAGCGCATGCTGGTTATTTTTTAGAAATTCTGCCGCGATTACAAAACGGGTATCTTAAACACAAATACACGGTATACGGCCCTGAAGGCGGCGGCATGGCAATGAACCGGCAACATCTGGACTGCGCTCGGCAGTTTACGGCATTTTTGAATCCGGGGCGCCTTGGCTCTGGCATAATTTGCGTTGACAATGAAGAATTTATGATGCCTCGCGCCTGCAGGCGCGCGCAGTGCTGCGAACCGGTGCTTTTTTGCGTTTGAAATGCGGGCTGCGTTGCGGATTTAATCATGATCCAGGCATGCCAAGTAAGCCGGCTGGCATGGAAGAAGGCTGCCTATTAAATCAAAAACTACATGTTGGGGAATTGTTTGATCGACAAAATATTTTTGCCATCGCATGGACCCTGTCCGGATTATCCGTTGGCCTGATATTTGATGTAGATACCCTGATCAGCGCGTCGGAGGCGCGTTTGGACAGGCCGGCCAACTGGCCCGTGATCATTTTCGGGCGCCCGCTGTTGCCGCCTGTCAGGCGCGACGCACGCGCCCCGGCCGCCTGGCTGCCCGGCGGTATGGCCCAAACCTCGCCCCCCTGAGTCCCCTCCTTACCAGATCCTCAAACCGCCTTCCGTGAGCGAGGTAGGGGAATCGCATATGGACAAGCTCGTGCACGATGGTGTCCTCCAGGCTGCGCATATCCGGTATCTTTCTGACGTTGATGAATATGGTGCTGTGCTTCAGGTACGCGGTACCGTAGTATTTGTAGGCGGTGGTCCTCCTGCCGGCGGTCACCTCCTTTGGCATGTCCAGAACCTCCCTGGTGGTCATCAGGACCCGGGGCGCCCTTATGCTGAAGCGGGCGGCGTATATTCCGACCGACTCCAGTATGGTGAGTTTCAGCTCCGGCGTCAGCTTCACGGCCGAGGATGGATGATACGGAATTTAAGGTGCCGAGTCAAGTTTTGCTCAGCTGCTGCAATTGCAGGTGGGTCAGATTGGTTGTGTACTTTAATCACAGGGTCATACAGCCACCGTCTCATCATCCCGCTCCAGCAATTCCAGTATACGGTGGGCTCTCTCTTTTGATGCCGCGTCCGCCCTTACGATCACCAGTCCCTCGCCCGGCTGCCCGTACATAAGAGCCGACCCCTCCGGGGCATGCGCCAGCGCCGGCACGAACAGGAGGTCCTCCTCGCCGGAGACCAGTATCCGGATGGGGTGATCCGACGCATACGCCCGGGCTATCGCCGATACGGCATCCTCGGTTACGTGGGCGGCGGGGTTGCTGCACGATATGGTCTCGGCGGCGCTCTCCGGAAGGGCGCGCGCCGCGCGTCTCTCCAGGCCGTCCACAATCTGCAGATCCGGCTCCAAACCGTACCCGATGATCCTCTCTGTGGTGCGGTCTCCAACCGTCACGACGCGCGTGGCGCCTGCCAGCCTGCCGACCATCTCCTCCCTGCTGACTTGTTCGTCCGGTATGAGCTCGCCCATGGGCTTTTTGAACAAATGCCGGTGTCTCTCTGGAAGCCTCACTGCGCATCGTCTTGCATGGCGGCCTGCTCCTCTCGCAGCCTGGCGGCCAGTATGCTGCACTGGGCGGCAATGTTCTTTGCCGCCTTTCTGAAGGCGCCTGCGCCGTCAGACCCGGGATCGGTTATCATGACGGGTTTTCCCAGGTCGGAGCCGGCCATTATTCCGGAGTTCAGGGGGATCTCGCCCAAAAAGGGTATGCCGAACTGTCCCGCTATCTTCTCTGCCCCGCCGCGCCCAAATATGTGGTGCTCGGCAGAGCACTCCGGACAGATGAACGTGCTCATGTTCTCGACCACCCCTATGATGGGGACGTTGAGCTTCTCAAACATTCCTATTGCCTTGACGGCCACGTTGCTGGCCACGTCCTGCGGGGTGGTGACCACCAGGATGCCGGTTATGGGTATGGTCTGGGCCAGCGTGAGCGGTATGTCGCCGGTGCCGGGGGGCAGATCCACTATCAGGTAATCCAAGTCTGACCAGTTGGTGTCCACCAGGAACTGCTTGAGTATGCCAGAGATGATTGGGCCCCTGTATATGGCGGCCTGGTGCGACTGCTCCGCGAAGAACCCAAAGGAGACCACCCTGATTCCGTTGGAGACGGCAGGCTGCAGCTTGTTGTCCTCCACCTCCATGTATCCGTCCTTCATGCCCAGCATGAGGGGCACGCTGGGGCCGTAGATGTCCGCGTCCAGCAGTCCAACCTTGGCGCCGCTCTGGGAGAGCGCCAAGGCCAAGTTCAACGACACGGTGGACTTTCCAACCCCGCCCTTTCCGCTGGCCACTCCTATGATGTTCTTGACGGTCTGCATGCCGGTGTCCTCGTCCAAGGATCTGCCCTCCATCACCTTGGCGGTCACCTTCATGTCTAGGTTGTCTATCCCCTCCATGCCGTCGATGACTTTCCTGACATCTTCTTCTATCTCCACGTTGAAGGGGCACGCCGGGGTGGTCAACTCTAGGGTGAAGCTGAGATCCCCGCCGTTCAGCTCCAGGTCCTTTATCATCCCCATCGACACAATGTCCTTCTTTAGGTCGGGATCTATGACGGTTCCAAGCCTCCCCAACACTTGGTCGATTCCAACCATGCCCGCCGTTCTCCCTTTGTGCTATTTATAATTAGAGATTATGCATAGACGCATAACTTGGCTGCATTGGGCGGCCCCGGCCCGTTCCGGCCGTGGTCGTCCACCCCGGGTCCGTCTGCCGGCTCCCCGCCGGCGGAACTTTGACGCCCCGGTTTGTGCGCCCCCGGCAGGCGCCAATCGGCGCCTGCACTGCGGCCCTCTATCAGCCGCAAGATGTTTGTCAGAGTGTTCTTTTGCTGTCTGCTCATGCCGGGTTCGTGGATGGCATCCCTCAGCATCGCCAGCATGGCCGGGAACGTGACGCGTGTCGACCCGTCCCGGCCGGTATAATCCAGGATAAGCGCCGTTACCGTCCGGAACAATATGTTGGCGCCCGCGTTGGCATCCCGCTCACGGATGGCCCTGCATGGCTGGCACCACATGTTGCGTCTGCCTGTTGGCTGGCTGGTCGCGCGTTTCAGCCTGCCACCACACATGAGGCAGTTCGCCGAGGTGCCTGCCGGGTCCACCCCGACATGCGGCAGCCCCTCCGACTGGGCGGCACAGACCAGGGCGCGTCTTCGCTGGCCGGTGTTGAGGGAGGTCTTTAGCTTGCCGCGAACGTACGGCGCCATCCTGCCGTTCTTGGTGTATAGTTTGTCCGTGCTCAGCTGCTCGTATCCCAGGCCGTACCCGGCGTTGGCCATCTGGCGCGCCTCGACACCGATTGCGTTCTTTACGCGGTTGCGATAGGTGGCCCAGGCTTTTTGCTGGTGTTTGGCCATGACGCGGGTGTCACTGCGGCGCTTTACGTTCAGTATCTTGCTGCACGCCCTGTTGTACTGTCTTCGGAAGTCGTTGCGTTTGACTATCACGGTGCCGTCCAACAGGGCGTACGTGTTGTTGTCGGCGTTCATGTCCACACCCGCCCAGGTGGTTGGTTGGCGGTCCGGCACCGTCTTCTCGTAGGTTACGTGGATCTCGTCCTTGGTCAGTTTGACGGTCTTGGGCGTGACGCCGGGTCTGCCCAGCTGCTCCACCATGTATGGCGGCACGCGGAATGCCATCCACGCGCGGTCTTGGCGGCCCATGCCGTATATGGCGACATGGATGGCCGGCGAGCCGTCCCACCGTTTTGAGGTATCATCGAACGCCATCTCAAAGCAGTCTGTCTGCGCCGCCGGGTTGTGATAGTGCGGCGCCCGCGCATGCCGGTTGACCAGTTGGTTGCTGCGCCACGCCTTGTGGCTGCCCCGCACGTCAACTATGATGTAGTCGGCAAACCTGGCCTGGTAGACGCCGGTACGGTGCACCGCCAGACGATACAGTTCCCTGCCGCGTACGCCCCGGCGGTACCCCTTGGCGGCGTGGTTGGATGCGGCCATGATATAGTGCAGCAAACCGCCCAAGAGATGACCCATGTCATGCGCCACGTGGACGGTCCGGGTTATCTTAACCATGTTGGGCGGTTATGATAGTGTTGTATAAGTATTATGAAGTACTAATACTATACTATATGGTACTAGAGGTATGGGGGGTCTGCGCATAATCTCTATTGCACGGACGGGGGGCTGTCCCAGAGGTAGTACAGGTTCAGATCAAACTGAACCCCATACGCGAACACGCCCGGCAGCATCTGCCGGAGGTAGCCGGTCAGGCACAGGTCAGAATTTGACCTGAACTTGTACTTACAGAGGGGTGCGAGTTCGGGGCCTAACCGGATTTCGGGCGTGATCATATCCGGCGGTATCGCCGATGAACGCTGATCAGGCACGGGCTGGAATTTGGCTTGAACTCGGCGCCGCATACAAAGATTCATAAAATAAGGATCGGGCACCCCCCTCGTAGTTGTTTTCTATCTCCACTATGGTAGACGTGGTACGGATACCGCCCAACCTCTTTGGCACCGCCCTCAGAAAGGCGGCCATAAGCACGCTCAAGGAGAAGTACGAGTCGATGATCACCCCGGACCTGGGCTATATCATAATGATACTGGATGCCTCCGTGGACGAGATGGGCAAGATGGTCTCCGGGGACGGGGGAACCTTCCACAAGGTTGAGTTTGAAGCCCTCACGTTCTACCCAAAGATGAACGAGATAGTGCGCGGCGAGATAGTGGATATCACCGACTTTGGGGCGTTTGTACGGATAGGGCCATCCGACGCGCTGCTGCACCTCTCCCAGGTGATGGACGACTATCTCAAGAGTGACGTCAAGGCGGGCATGATAATAGCCAACCAGAGCGGGCGCACTCTCAGGGTGGGATCCACGCTGAGGGCGCGCATAACGGCTGTCTCGCTGGGCAAGGGCGCCTCGATGGGCAAGATAGGCATAACCTGCCGGCAGCCGTTCCTGGGAGCCGACGAATGGGTTGCCGACGAGGTGGACAAGTCCGGCGAGGGTGCCGCAAAAGCAGATCCAAAGGGCGGAGGCGAGGAGTAGATGGTACGGGAGATGGCCTGCCGCAAGTGCAAGTTCGTGACCCCGGGGAAGGTGTGTCCGGCATGCAAGTCCTCGGACCTCACACCGGACTGGACCGGCATCGCCTTGGTGGTGGAGCCGGAGTCCTCCAGAATTGCCCAGACGCTGGGGGTCAGCCGCAAGGGAAAGTACGCCCGGCATCGGCCTTGGTGGTGCCGGAGTCCTCCAGAATGAGCAAGAGACACGGAAAGTGCCCTGCGACCTGCGGGGACAACCCCGACGAACTGACTGGGGCATCAGCCGCAATGTGGAAGCCGAGTACGCTCCAGAATTGCCAGGCAGAGGTCAGCCATCAAGGGAAAGTACCGCCCTGAAGGTCACTGGATGCCTCACGTGGACGAGATGTCTCCGGCACGCTGGGACAAGGATTGCATAGCCAAGGAAAAACGCTTTAGTGCTGTTTGCAGTTTCACCACTTGCGGGGACCGCCGCTCGCACCTCTCCGGAAGGTGATGGACGACTCATCCAGTGACCGGCCATGATCGCTCAACCGAAGGGAGACGGGCGCACTCTCGGGGATACGCGGAGACATGGGCAGTGCGCCGACCGCGATGCTGGATTCAACGCCAGGGCTTTATTGCAGAGGATCTCTCCGGGGGGGACCCCACCGGGGATCTGCTCTCGGACGTGGAGATTGCCGCCAGGACTGGACCGGCATTCTCAAGCCGCAAGGGTTAATTTTGTACGCCCTGAAGGCCCACCTGACCAAAAAACGCTTTTAGTTTCTGCGGGGATATCGGAGACATGGGCACGCGCGACATGCTGGATGGCTTTATTGCAGAGGATCTCTCCTAGGGGGGGACCCCACCGGGGATCTGCTCTCGGACGTGGAGATTGCCGCCAGGATGGTCTCCCGGGAGCGGGGAGTGGCATCCGGGGTTGCCCACGCCGTCGCCATATTCTCGAGCCGGGGTTGCGCCTGCCGGGTGGCCGTGGCCGACGGGGGCGTGGTGGAGGCTGGCGGCCTGGTGATGACCGTCTCGGGCAGGGCCGCAGACGTTCTGGCCCTGGAGAGGACCGCCCTGAACCTGGTGTCTAGGATGAGCGGCATAGCAACCCAGGCTGCCGACCTTGCCTCAAGGCTGCCGGAGGGGGTGCGGCTCCTCTCCACCAGGAAGACCGCTCCCGGACTGCGGCCCTTCGACAAGGAAGCCGTCGAGACCGGCGGCGGATTCCGGCACCGCATGGCGCTGGGCGAGATGATAATGATCAAAGACAACCACGTGGCCGCCGAAGGATCCCTGGAACGGCTGGTCCGCAGGGCCAGGGCCCGGGGCGGACGCTTCGAGGTGGAAGTCGATACGGCCCAAGACGCCCTGCTGGCCGCCCGGCTTGGAGCGCCCGTCATACTCTTGGACAACTTTGAGCCTGAGGAGATCCGGGGGGTGGTCTCGGCCCTGGAGCGGGAGGGCCTGCGCGGGGGTGTCGAGCTGGAGGCCTCCGGCGGGATAACAGCCCAGAACATAGCCGAGTATGGCAGGAGCGGCGTGGACTGCGTGTCGGTGGGGTCCATGACCAGCTCGGTACGGGGGCTGGACCTGAGCCTTGAGATCTAGCCGTTCTCCTCCAGCATGCGCCCGGCCTCCTCGTTCTTGGGGTCCACCTCCAGTATGTCCTGCCAGCAATCCTTGGCCTTGCTGGCTTGGCCAAGATGCCTGTGGCACTGGGCCTTGAGGGCGAGCACCTCGGTGTCGTACCTGCCTATCTCCAGGGCCCTCTCAAAGTAGGGCAGGGCCACCGCGTACCTCTTTCTCATGTAGTATATGCCGCCCACAATGAACAGTACGTCGTGGTTCTCGGGAACCTTCTCGAGGTATTCCCTGCCCGCCTTCAGGGCCAGGTCGTACCGCTTCTTTTTGACCATCTCCCTGATCTCCTTTACCTTCGCCACGTTCCTCTTCTTCTGGGGATCTCCTCCGAACAGTCTCAACCACAATCCGCGGCATACTGCGCCATAAAAGACTGAGTCGGCGGCCGGGGACTATACTATCCTGCCGCTGCCCATTATGCGCACGCCCGGAGAATCGGGCTTTAGCAGGGAGCAGACCTCTCCGGACTCGCAGGCTGCCGGCCGGTCCAGTGATATGATAACGGGATCGACCGATGAAAACCGCCCGGCCACCACCTGCAATCCGATGCTGGCCAGACACATCTGGTTCACCGACGGCTCCCCCTTGTAGTATGGCGTCTTTACAAAGTCCAGGCGCACCTCCGAGGAGACCGGCAGGCGGGCGCCGTCTCCGCAGAGCACCTCGCCCCGGCCTATCTCCTCGGGTCTTGCGCCCTTGAGCGCAAGTCCGACCCGGGCCGGCGAGGATGCCGACTCCACGGGATCGTCGTGCATCTGGATGGACTTGACAGAGACCTCCAAACCCGAGGGCAGGGCGTGCAGCGTGTCATGCTTGGAGACGGTGCCTGATGCGACCCTGCCCAGCACTATGGTTCCTGCCCCCTTGACATCGAAGCTGTGGTCCACCACTATCCGGACGCCGCCCTCTCCAGGGGACGGCTTGAATGCGGACGCCGCAAGACGCATCTGGTCCGGCTCCACCAGGTCGTACCGCTCGACGACCGTCCCGCGCACGGCCTTGATCAGGGCATCGTGGTCCACTGCCTCGGAGTGGCTCAGAATGCCGGTCCGCCTGCCTGCCGCATCCAAGGCCAGTATCTGCTCGCCCACATACCTGTCCAGGGTTCCAACGTGCAGTATGGCGTGCTCTGCCAGGTTGACCGCCTGGAAGAGGGGCTGTATCTTGTCGGGGAATCCGTTGGGCACCACCCAGGTTCGGATGGTGCCCGCCTCTTTCCGGTCGTACAGGGTCAGGTCGGTCCGGGTTCCCCTCTTGCCCAGGGTGGCGGCCTGCTCCTCGGCCCCCAGGAAGGCAAAGTTCACCGACTCCATGGCGGGGCGGAGCGGCAGGGCAGTTAAAAACCATGAATACAACCATGCGCGCAGCGCTAATATTCTGCCATGATATCGTGATATCGTGAACCTACTGGTCGGTCTGTTGGTGGCCGCCGCGGTGGCGTCGGGCGCGGCGGGGTTGGCAGCAGCCCAGCCCTACCAGGACTCGGTCACCTTCGAGATGGTCGATGATCCTGCCCTGGCCGTCGATATGGTCCGGGCCGGAACCCTTGACATGTACTATTATGGCGTACCGCCGGAGCTGCTGGACGGCGAGGCGGGAATGCGCGACCTGCGGGTGTACACCGCCCCGGGCGGTCTGTCATACAGCCTGCTGTTGAATCCGGCCGACGGCGACGCCTTCAACCCGTTCCAGATACGGGAGGTGCGCTTTGCGGTGAACTACCTGGTGGACAGGCAGCAGGCGGTGGACGACCTGCTTGGCGGCTACGGCTCGCAGATGGTCTCCTACGTGGCGCCCTTTGAGCCGGACTACCTGAGGGTGATTGAGCAGGTAGAGTCCTTCGGTTTCCACTACAACCCCGAGCTGGCAGGCCGGATGATTGATGAGGCGATGATACGGGCAGGCGCCGCTCTGGTCGATGGAGTCTGGACCGCTGATGGGGAGCCGGTCGAGGTTGTCATGTTAATTCGCAACGATGACCCGGTCCGGCACAGTCTGGGAGAGTCCTTGGCAGATGGCCTCGAGGAGGCCGGGTTTGTGGTGGTTCGCACCTACGGCGACCTGCGCGGAGCGATCACCCAGGTGTACGGCCAAGATCCGGCCGAGTTCAGCTGGCACATATACACGGAGGGATGGGGAGGGTCCGGCATCACCAACTATGACGACTCGTCCCTGGGGGCTTTCTATGCCCCAATCCGGGGCACCATGCCGGGCAGCGGCAACCCGTCATTCTGGAACTACGAGCACGCCCAGCTGGACGAGATAGCCAGGCAGCTCTCCCACGGCGAGTACGGGAATGAGGAGGAGCGCAGCGCCCTGCTTCAGGACGGCGTGGTCATGGGGGTGGAGGAGGCGGTGCGCGTATTTGTGGCGTCGCGGACCGAGCTGTTCGTGGTCAACGACGATATCGCCGGGGTGGTGAGCGACGTAGGTGAGGGAATCACCGACAGGCTAACGCCGATAAACGCCCAGGGCGGCGGGGGCGACTTGGCCATTGGGGTCAGGTACCTGAGCCAGAGCTCATGGAATCCCGTGGGCGGATACAGCGACGTCTATTCGAACGATATCGCGACACTGATAGTCGACCCGGCCGCGTTTGGACACCCGCACGCGGGAGGCGTCGTTCCGGCCAGGGCGGAGTGGTCGGTCACCACGGCGGGCCCCGATGGCGTTCTGAGTGTGCCAGAAGATACCGTGGTCTGGGATCCGTTCACGCAGAGATGGGAGCGCGTGGGTGCAGGTGTCACTGCCACCAGCATGGTGGCGCTGGACTACAAGTTCGGCAATTGGCACCATGGCAGGGCCATGGACATGAACGACATACTCTACGGGATATACTTCCTGTATGAATGGGGGACGATCACCGGCGAGGACGACGAGACGGTCGACGCAGAATACGTGCACGGCGCCCAGCTGGCACTCGAGGAGCTGGTGGGCGTACGGCAGGTAGACGAGGACACCCTGGAGGTGTACATAGACTACTGGCATTTTGACGAATCCGAGATAGCCCTCTCCGGCATATCATGGACGGGAACACCATGGGAGGTATACTATGCCATGGAGCGGCTGGTCCGGGATGACGATGCGGCATTTTCGCGGTCGGTCGCAGGAGAGAGGGACGTGAACTGGCTCTCGCTGATCAACCCCGATGATGCCAGGGGCATGCAGCGGGCTCTGATCAAGTTCATCGCCGAGGGCAGCGTACCCGCACCCCTGCAGGAGATGAACCTGGACGACTATTACCCGGAGACGAGGTACTGGGCAGCTGCCGGCTGGGTGGCCAAGCAGGGGCATGCAGTGGTGAGCAACGGACCATTCTACCTTGAGGAGCACGGAGAGCAGACGGCCAGGCTGTCGGCGTTCCGGGACGACTCGTACCCGTTCGTTCAGGGCATGTGGTCGCAGTTCGGAGATCCCGCATACCCGGAGGTACTGGACGTGCGGGTGGATCCGCAAGAGGATGGAGGGCACGCCGTCAGAGTGACCACCACCGGAGCCGCCACCCTGAGGTACTTTGTGAGCGGTCCGGAGGGAGGGGTCATATACTCGGGGGCGCAGGATGCAGCGGGGGAGGACACCATCACCATACCCTCCACGGACGTGTGCGCCCTGACACTCAGGATATTTGCACTCCCGCAGGAGGCGGGGGTGCCGGGCATACACGAGACAATCCTGGATGACTGCCCCGGCGGCGAACAAGGGTGATGGCTGATGCGGGCCGCTCCCGGCTCATGCTGATGCGCCCGTACGGCGGCAGGCCTTTCTGTTACCTCGACAAGCAGCTTGGGCGTGTATACCTAAATAGACTAATCTAGCGACCGCATCCATGGAAGTTAACTCGTCCTCTGCCGGTCCGATGGATGTGGAGACGGACCTGCTTTGCTGCATGGTGACCGAGGAGTCGGGCATACCGCCGGAACTGGAATCCGACCCAACTATAGGGGCAGCGGTGAGGCAGGCAGCGGGGGATCTGGGTGGAAGGTTCGCCAGGATAGTCACGGTCGCAAACCCGGGGCAGAAGCCGCCGCGTGTACTGCTTGCAGGGCTGGGATCCAAGGATAAAGTGGGGCCTGATACCATCCGCCATGTATCCGGCGCTGTGGCGCAAAAAGCGCGGGAGCTGCGGGTGAGCCGGTTCGCCGTCATGTGTCCGCTGGGCGGCGTGGCCGAACCTGATGAGTCAGCTGCCCAGATAGTGGAAGGCAGCGTGCTGTCCTTGTACAATTTTGACGCCTACAAGTCAGAAAAGTCAGACCCGGCGCCGGATCTGACGGTGGTTTGCGCCTCAGACATGTCGGGGCCGGTGCGGACGGCCAAAGCAGCGGCCGACGGCGTTGTCTTTGCGCGCAGCGTCGCGAACCTGCCGCCCAACGAGTGCCCGCCGGCAGGCATGGCCGACTTTGCCAGCAAGATTGCCGAAAACGGCAAAATCAAGTGCACCATCCTCTCCGGCCCGGACCTCTCTGAGGGCGGATTCGGGGGGATCATCGCAGTGGGCCAGGGCAGCGTCAACACGCCGCGCCTGATAATCCTGGAGTATAACGGCGGCGAGGGAAGGCCGGTGGCACTGGTGGGCAAGGCGGTAACCTTTGACACCGGAGGAATATCCATCAAGCCGGGGGAAAAGATGGACGAGATGAAATTCGACAAGTGCGGAGGCTGCACAGTGTTGGGGATAATAAAGGCGGCGGCCGAGCTGGAGCTGCCGGTAAATATTGTGGGACTTGTCCCATCCGTGGAGAACATGCCCGGAGGCGAATCGTACCGGCCCGGCGACATAATAAAGCTGTACGGCGGAAAGACGGCAGAGATACTAAACACGGATGCGGAAGGACGCCTTATTCTGGCCGATGCGCTCTCGTACGCCGAGAGCCGGTTCGCGCCCAAGGCGATAATAGACTTTGCCACGCTGACGGGGGCCTGCATTATTGCCCTGGGGTGCAATGTGGCCGGAATGGTCTCCAACAATGACGAACTGGCCGCATCCGTATCGGAATCTGCCGACAGGACCGCCGAGGGGGTGTGGCGCCTGCCGCTCAACGACGACTACATGGACATGATAAAATCCAAGGTGGCCGACATCAAAAACCTGGGTACCGGCAGGGCGGCTGGAACCATAGCCGCCGCGGCCTTTCTGCGAAGCGCCATCAACAGCACGCCATGGCTGCACCTTGACATAGCGGGGACGGCTTGGATTCAACCACCATCCAAGAAAAAACCGTACAACCCTCAGGGGGCCACCGGTTTCGGGGTGCGGCTCGTCCTGGATTATCTGCGCCGTCTCGGCTAGTATCCGCGGCTGTTTCTGTCCGGCTTGTCCGTATTTGGGTTTCTGAACCCGTGCTTTTCCATCATGTGGTTGAGGAACCTTATGTCATCTTGGAATGGGGTCCCGCAGACCGAGCACACCGGCATGGGGGTGTGTGCAAACCTGTCCCATAAATACCACTGCCACGCCCCGCAGCGGGCCGCAACAAAACAAAATAAATGAAAAACCTAGCTGGCGGCAGCCAGACGTTTTTCTACCTCGTCCCAGTTTACCACATTCCACCACGACGCTATGTAGTCGGGTCTGCGGTTCTGGTACTTTAGGTAGTACGCATGCTCCCAAACGTCGCAACCCAACAGCGGGACCAGTCCTTCGGTTCTTGGGCTGGTCTGGTTGGGCATGGATCTGTACTCGACTGACTTTGAACCGGGGTTGTAGACCAACCATCCCCAACCGCTGCCCTGTATGACGGCGGTGGACGCGGTGAACTTTTCCTTGAATTCGGCAAAGCCGCCGAACGCATTGGTGATTGCGTCGGCAACGGCGCCGCCGGGCTCGCCTCCACCATTGCCGCTCATGCTGTTCCAGAACAGACGGTGGTTGTCAAAGCCTCCGCCGTTAAAGTTTATGGCGCCTAGCTGATCAACGGGTACATCATCAAGGTTCGCTAGGATGTCCAGTATGTCCGTGTCTTGTATCTGCTGGGAACACTTGGCCAGCGCGGCGTTGAGCTTGTCTGTGTATGCTTGGTGGTGCTTTGTGTGGTGTATCTCCATGGTTCTGGCGTCTATGTGCGGTTCTAGTGAGTCGTAGGAGTATGGCATTGCAGGTAGTGTGTATTTTGCCATGCCTGTCGAGAGCATGCCTGACAATTTATACTTTGAGCGCGGTGCCGCGCATCCGCGGCCGGTGTGGGCATTCTGGAGCATGCCCGCCCTGGTGGGGGCCTGAGGGGGCGGGTAGGCCGCTCTGCGCCGCTAGCGGTACTGACGAAATTTGGACTCGATCGGGCGGTAAAGGACAAGACATCGCACCGGCGCATAATCGGCGCAATGCAGCCGCGTGGGCCTGGGTATTTTGCGCAGCAGGCAACCGATGCGGCACCCCATCAGGGCCGCATACTCGGACATGGCGGTGATTTTTTGGCATGACCCGCGCCGGGCGAAGAAGGCGCGCCCATGCACTTTTTCCCACCAAAAAATCTTTTTGAATTTAAGCGGACGTGCCGTTTAGGCGCCATCCCCACTCAGCTCCTGCCAAACGCACGCCACTTCCGGACTTGGCTTCAAACAAACCCGCATGGTGCGCATGAAAGAGAACAATTTTTAGACGAGGGCTCGCTAGTACGTGCGTGCGGTGGCTCCTTGTACTGTTGGCAGTGCCGCTGGTGGCCCTGGCGTTTTATCCCCCCGCCGGGGATCGGGCGGAGTTGTACTTGGAGAGGAGCATTCCGCACGTCGGGGTGGTCCAGGTAGATGGCGGACCGGACGGTGGCGGAATACTGGTGGCGATCATAGATACTGGCATCGACTACTCGCATCCTGATCTTTACGGGTTTGGCGCAGCAGGCAAGGTGGCGGGCGGATACAACCTAGTTGACCCACGAGAGCCGCCGATTGACACCAACGGACACGGAACGCAGGTGGCAGGGATAATTGCCGCCGATGGGGGCATACAGGGAGTTGCCCCGGCCTCCAGGATACTGGCATACAAGGTGTCGGAGGACGGCGAGGGGGTACGCCCCGAGCTGATAGTGCAGGCAATACGTATGGCCACCGAGGACGGCGCCGATATAATCAACATCAGCCTGGGCGTAAACAGGACCAACGATTCCATAGACTCGGCAATAGAGGAGGCAGTCCAGGAGGGGGTCTTGGTGGTGGCCGCCGCAGGCAACGACGGGCCGGCGGCCGAGTCCATCGGCAGTCCCGGACGCAGCCCCGCCGCCATTACCGTGGGGGCCACCTACAACAACCTGGCGGCCAGCCGCATTGCCACACTGGAGGTCGGCGATAGTTCATACGCTGTCATGCCCATGATAGACTCGGTGATGCCCGATATGCCGGTTGTCGGTCAGGTGGTCTTTGGCGGCTATGCCAGAGAACGGGATCTGGCCGGCCTGAATGTCTCCGGGGCGGTGGTGCTGGCAGAGAGGGGCAGTGACACACCCGGCGAGCTGGTGTATTTCTCCATCAAGGAGCATAACGCTGCAGAGGCGGGGGCTGCCGCCATAGTGGTCTTCAACAGCGAGAGCGGAATATTCTTCGGGGAACTGATACACGATTTCGTGGAGCCGGGGTATGTGCCCCGCATACCGGCCGTGTCGATGGATCGTGATGAGGGCATTGAGGTGATGGAGATGATCCGGGAGGGCGCAAAAGCGAAGCTGCAGTTCCTGTACAACCCGGATCACCCGGTACTCTTCAGCTCCCGCGGACCTGTATCGCCATTCTACATCAAACCTGATATGATGGCGCCGGGCGCCTACGTCAACACCACCTCCCTGGACGGCTACAACGTGGTGAGTGGCACCAGTTACGCCGCCCCGCACGTGAGCGGTGCCGCGGCACTCCTGCTGCAGCAGTATCCCGAAATGTCGGTCGAGAATATCCGCGCCCTCCTGACATCGACGTCTGCGGGGGTGGTGGACGAGGTCGGCGGCCAGGCGGCCCTGGCCGATGCGGGATCTGGCAGGCTTGACGTAGGCGCCGCCCTATCGTCCGGCCTGGTGCCGTATCCGTCGGTTGTGGTGGCCAGCGTCACGCCGGAGGACAGCGTCCACGTCGTACCAATCCACCTCCAACCTCTCAATGGGCGCCTTGGAGAGATAACGATAGAGTACGACGCCCCGGCCATGAACATATCGCACAGCGTGGATGGTGAGATGCTGCTGCTGGAGATAGGGTCGGACGCCCAAGGGGACGCATCCGAAGGCCGCGTCATCATCGTTCATGATGGGGTGCGGCATACAATCCCCGTACTGCTGTACCATACAGCCGGAACAGTATCTGCCACCCAGGATGGCGGTCGGCTGGGCTTTGAGGTGTCGCACCCGGACGGGTGGAGCTTTGCCAAGATAACGCTGGCTTCCAGAAACGGGGATTTGCATCATGTCTCTGCAACCCCGAGTCAGATCCCGCATATTGACGTCTACGAGAACGGCCTGTACTATGTACAGGCCGACATTGTGACCAAGTCTAGGGGATCCTCTGCATACGATTACGTTCTGGTAAACTCCGTTCCGGATGACAGGGTACGCCCGCCGGATGCCCCGGATATGCCTTGGAGGCAGCTTGCGGTGGTGGCGGCGATAGCGGGCACGGTGGCAGCTACGGGGGTGATTATCTATCTCACACCTGCGGACCGGCTCCGACGATATCGGGTTCGGCGTCCTTGAACTTTGCAAAATTGGTCACGAACTTGCCTGCTAGCCTCTTGGCCTGCTTGTCGTAGAGCTCGCCGCTCTCCCATGTGTTTTTAGGATCCAGTATGTCGTCGGGGACACCGGGACATCTTGTGGGTACGTCCAGATTGAATATTGGATCGCGCCTATATTCCGTATCTTCCAAGTCGCCGTTCAGCGCAGCCGTGACCATGGCCCGGCTATATGCCAGTTTTATTCTCTGTCCGGTGCCGTAGGGACCGCCGGACCAGCCCGTGTTTATCAGGTATACCCTGGTGTTGTACTTGGTTATCTTTGAGGCCAGCATCCTTGCATAGGTCTGGGCGGATCTGGGCATGAACGGGGCTCCAAAACATGCGGAAAAGACGGACCGGGGCTTTTTCACCCCTCTTTCCGTGCCGGCCAGCTTGCTGGTGTACCCGGACATGAAATGGTACATCGCGCCTTCCCTGCTCAGTCTTGAAATGGGCGGAAGGATACCCTTGGCGTCGGCGGTCAGGAATATTATGACGCTGGGGTGGCCGCCCAAACTGGGCTGCACCGCGCCGGGTATATGATCCAGCGGATACGCCACCCTGGTATTCTCCGTAAGGGAACCGTCATCAAAATCGGGCCTGCCATCCGGGCCAATTACAACGTTTTCCAGGACGGCCCCGTCCCTTATGGCATTCCATATCTGCGGTTCGCTCTCCTTTGCAAGCCTGATGCACTTTGCATAACAACCGCCCTCAAAATTGAATATTCCAGAGTCGGACCAGCCGTGCTCATCGTCGCCTATCAGCATGCGGCTGTCATCTGCCGAGAGGGTGGTCTTGCCGGTGCCAGAAAGGCCGAAGAAGAGGGCAGTATGGCCGTCTCCATCGGCGTTGGCTGAGCAATGCATCGGAAAGACGCCACGATCAGGCAGCAAGAAATTCATTACACTGAACATCGACTTTTTAATCTCGCCTGCATACCTTGTGCCGCCGATCAGCACCACCTTCCTTGTCAGGTCTATCAGTATGAAGACTTTGGATCTCGTCTTGTCGATCTGCGGGACGGCGCTAAAGCCATTTATGGCCATCACGGTAAACTCCGGTTCATGGCGTTCGAGCTCTTCGTCAGTGGGTCTGATAAAGAGGCTGCTGGCAAAGAGACTCTGCCATGCATGATCGGTGATTACGCGGATGGGCAGGCGGTTGCTTTTGTCTGCCCCAACAAATCCGTCAAAGGCGTACAGATCCCTGCCGGAGACATGATTCTTCATCTTGTCCAATAGGACCCCGAACGCTTCGGACGAGAACTTGTGGTTTATCTGGTTCCAGTCTACCGTGTCCTGGGTCGTGTCATCGTACACGATAAACCTATCATCCGGTGACCTGCCGGTGTACTTTCCGGTGTTTACCGCTATGGCTCCTGCATCGGTACGTATGCCGTCTCTGGCCTTCAGCGCGGCTTTGGATAGTTCCTGATGGGTCATGTTTCTGTAGACGGTTCTTGGATTGATCCCGAACTCTGCCAACTGCTTGGAGAACCTGCCCGTAGGGGCGCGGCCGGTTACTGTCACCATCAGTTTTACATCTCACCCGCAATCATAAGTAACACGATTCGCACAGGTATGCCTTATTATCTCTTTGCTGGTTGGGGTTCTGCTGCAAACGCGGATGCTGCCCGATGGCAGCTCCCCGGGCAATCGATTTTGTTCGGGAAAGCACTGGTCGCGGCCAGATGGTTTCGATGGGCACCCGAATTCGCACGAGCCGCTGACTGCGTTTGCAGGTGGCAGCTCGCCACGATCGTCCACCTGTGCCTTGGCGGGGCGGCATGCGTAGCGAATTTGGACGGCGGCGTCTCTGGCGGCCAGTCACAGTATCCTTGGAGCATGGGCTGACGGAAGGATGCCGCAGAATGCATGCTAGGCGCCCGCTTGGACCGACACCCAAGGATAGTGCCGCGTTCGTGCGCCGGTGCGGGGGCGGCGTTGATGCTGACCTGCTGTCGGGGGTTGGTGCGATGGCATGCGCGGGCGCGCCACGCCTGCGCGGCAGGACCCTGGTGGTGAGTGAGAGAGCACCCTGCCTTGGCCAGGTTGGTGTGAGATCGAGCCGTTTTTTGCAGAAGCCTGCCCAAGACTTGCTGGGTGGTGCCTATGACGCGGCACTCGGACAGGATCCATTTTAATATCCTGCCTTCTAGAGTCTAGTGTGCTGCGAAAGCTGGATTTGAAGTTAGAGTATTGCAGTGATACGGATGACATAGTGCACGACTTCTTCTTCCCGTGCTTTTCCAACTGCGTCACGTATGACAGGTGTGTGGATATTTTTTCCGTCAAGACGCTCTTTACCATGGCGCAGCAGTTTGAGAACTTCGTGTCCGGCAAGACAAGAATAAGGCTTATCGTGGGCCACAGGCTCGGCGCGCGCGATATCGGCATACTCACCAAGTACATCACCGAGCCCGCATGCGATTTTGATCACGATGACAAGATGGTTAACACGGTGTGCAAGATGATGCAGCAAAAGCAGATAATGCTCCGTATTGCAATTCCATCATTTGCTGAATCCAGCGGTGAATTTTCCCAGCGACTGGGCATATTTGGAGACGGGGCTGGAGATGTGGTGGCGTTTACCGGCACCTCGAAGGTGTCGTTCTACGAGCAGCAAAAAGACTTTGAATCTGTGGACGTGTTTACGTCGTGGAACGATCCGGAACGGGTCAAAAACAAAATATCGAATTTTCAGGATTTGTGGAACGACAGGACGGAAAATGTGCGCGTCTACGACTTTGACTATGCAAACAAGCACAACCTGTTGAAATATTCATCGGGATGGGCTATACACCACTAGGTCTGCCATCCCGCGGCCTGTTGTCGAAAAAATTCACCCTGTTTATTTTGTAGTATATTATCTCCCCGCGCCTCTCTATCACTGCTATGACCGGCTCCTTTCCCATCCTTGCCATCTCGTCGACTTTTTCATAGAACGAGCGGGCGCTCTCCTTTCGGCCCTCGTTCAAACCGAAGACTAGGAATTTGGCGCCTTTCTCGCCGAAATGACCACGATCATACACCCGAAAGTCCATGCCGAACCCAAACCCGTCTTTGGCTACGTATCCCCTGGAACGGAGGTCCCTGTATATTAGATATTTTGAGAGGATGTCGGGGTCCGTTTCTTGGCATGACTCCAGGAGGCCATCAAAGCTGACCTGCCTCCTGTCCTTTCTGACGACCAGCTTGCCCGTGGACATA
Source organism: Nitrosopumilaceae archaeon (assembly GCA_965261905.1). Classification (GTDB taxonomy): domain Archaea; phylum Thermoproteota; class Nitrososphaeria; order Nitrososphaerales; family Nitrosopumilaceae; genus VYCS01. The sequence continues at coordinate 133,961 of CBDHDZ010000001.1, forward strand.
AGGTAGAGCGCCTCAAATGGCTTGAGGTGGTACCCGTCTACCTCGTCGTCCCCGTATCCGTCTTGACCAAGCTTGTGTACGGAGTCCCGTCCGGTTACCTTGATGCGATCGCCCCTCAGAACGCTCCCGATTGGCTGGATGGTTTCCTCCATGGCTTGGCATTGTCAGGATCTTCGGTTATAAGATGATCGCGTGCGGGCCGCACCGCATCGGTAACGGTTGAGTTTTTAATGCGCCCAGCCGGCTCATCTTGGTGGAGCACGATCCGTTCCTTACCCAGCTGTTCTGGTTCTCCATGCTGGCCGCCGGGGTAGGAATCTTGTGGTATGTGATGAAGCGGAAAAAGTATCCCAAGGACGACTGACACCTGGGGCCCTGCCGCGGACATGCGGTCGGGCCGTCTTGTCCTGAGCCAACCGCGGTAGCCCGGTACGGGGGGAGCAGGCTCCACTACAACGACCGGCGGCCATGCGGCGGCGAATTCCACGTGATGTCTCCGGGAACCGGAATGGCTGCCGTCACTCCATGGCGATCCCGGCGAGCCGAGCACGCGTTCGGGCATCTGCATCCGGAATCCGCCCCCACACCCAGTCAACCTTTAAAATACGGCCACAGAGTGCCACCACATGCACGGTGCCAACTATCGGGCGGGGACGGGTCAGCCTTTCACGCGCAAGGAATACATCAAGGGAAAGCCGCAGCCCAAGATCGCCAAATTCCAGGGCGGCAAGCGCGGCGACTACGACTTCTCCGTCCAGTTGCTGATCAACGAGAAGGTTCAGATCAGGCACATGGCAATAGAGGCGTGCAGGCTCACGGCCAACAAGGCCCTGGAGAAGACCACCGGCGAGTCGGCTTACTTCTCCAAACTCCGCATATACCCGCATAATCTCCTGCGTGAAAACAAGATGATCGCCACAGCCGGAGCCGACCGGCTGCAGGAGGGGATGCGAAGGGCTTGGGGCAAGGCTGTCAGCCTAGCAGCCAGGGTAAACAGGGGCCAGATAATAATGGAGCTTCAGGTCAACGCTCCACACGTCGACGCCGCCAAGAAAGCACTCAGGAACGCGTGCATAAAGTTGCCGGGGACGCCTACCATACGGGTGGTTCCTCTAAAGTAGCGGCGCCTGGAGCCGTTCGTGCTGCCAGGCCAGTCTCGTAGAACTGCATCGCCGGGCGGCGGTCATTCCCGGCATGCCTTGGCAAGCTGATCGCGGTAGCGCACCAGCATGTCCAGAAACTCCCCAAACTCCTCCCCTGTGGGATCCCTCTTCTGCATCCTCCTGCATTGGTAGTAGAAGGAGTTGTAGAGCCTGCCTGAGACCATTCCCATCACAAACGACTCGGACTCGTCGTCTGAGAGCGCCCGCGCAGTACGGCGCAGCTCCGGACCCGCGCCGAGTGTCTCCTGTATCTTTTCTAGTATCTTCTGCTCCAGATCCGCATCCATGCCTTACGTGCCACACCGTCACTAAAAATGGTTGGTCCGGCCCTCGTATGGCGCCGCGTTTGTGGACCGAACCTGCGCAAGGCCAACCGCGTGATGTGGCGTAGCCAGCTATCTGCGTTAAAACAATTAATACCGCGGGTATGGGAGTACCGAGGAGCAGTCGTAGTATAGCTTGGTTATTATGCGAGCTTGCCAAGTTCGCGGCCCGGGTTCAAATCCCGGCGACTGCACCATCTACCGTTTATCCCCGGAGGCCAGGCCGGCCTCTATCATCCGCAGCGCCTCCTCGGCGCTCTCCGCGCGCGGGAGTTGTATCATGAAGATGCGCGGATCATCGGGACGGGCAGGCGCTATGGCCAGCACGGTGGTCTCGGCCAGTTTTTGGAAAAAGTCTAGGTGTTCGTTGGCATTGACCGTCACTATCTCCTTTTCCCCATCGCCAAACGTCATGACTATGTCGACGAAGACGTGCCCCATGCCGTCCCGGAGTATGTTGAGGTTGGTCTTGACCGAGGATCCGTGGCTTGGGTTGCCCGTATCCTCCGTACCCGCATCCGGAGACATGTGGCGGGAGATCATCTTCTGGAACCTGTCCTCCCGGAGCAGTATCAGGGGCACCTCTGTCCCCTCCATGTCGAACGTGCCCAGGCCATCATGTGATTGTGAGAGCAGCTCGTCCAAGCCCCGGGACGACTCGGCGGGATGGCGCCTGTATCGCATCCTTCTAATCCAGTCAATCATTCTTGGCGCCTCCTGCAGGTACCAGCCGTTCTCCGGCCTTCATGACGAACGGCGAGATGAAGGTGGTGATTATCGCAATCACGCCCATCATGGGGAACAGGAAGGAGCTGACGGCGCCTATCTCCACACCTGTCTTTACTATGACTATCGAAAACTCTCCCCTGGGAGCGGCCAGGGAGCTGGCCGTCCTGATGGACTTGGCCCGCTTCTGCTTGAATATGATGTTCCCCAGCATGTTTCCGCCAAACTTCATCGCGATTGCGGCAGCTATCAGGGCCAGGCTTATCCAGACGAAGTCTCCTATCTGGGATACGTCCATCAGGGCCCCTGATGATATGAAGAAGATCGCCACGAACATGTCCTTGATGGGGCTGGATAGTATCTTGGATGTCTCTGCGGACTTGGACTCTGCAACCAGCACCCCCGCCAGGAAGGCGCCTATGGCCACCGACAGTCCCACCAGGTTGGCCAGCAGCGAGTACCCAAAGCACAACCCCAGCACGCATAGCAGCAGTATCTCCCGGTGTTCGATGGCTGCCACCTTGTCTATCAGGGGCGGTATGACCCTGGTGCCCACCGTGAACGTGCCGATGATCAGTCCGAAGCCAACCAGCACCACCACCACAAGCCCCTCCACGGAGATGGTTCCCGCAAGGGCGACCGACTGCAGGGTGGATATGAGGATGACCGCTATCACGTCCTCCACTATCAGTATGCCCAGGACCATTATGGAGAAGTCGTGCTTGATGCGGCCTGTCTCCTCCAGCATCTTGACTATCACGGCGGTACTGGATATGGAGAGGGCAGCCGCGATGAACAGGGCATCCATGAAGGAGAGGCCCAGTGCGCTGGCCAGGTAGAAGACCACGCCCATCGTCCCAAAGAGGCCAATGGAGCCCACGCCTACCGCCACGCTGCCTATCTGGCGTATCTTTGCATAGGGAAACTCTATCCCTATGACAAAGAGCAACAGTATCACCCCGATTTCAGCGAAGAGGTTCAGCGACGCTATGTCCCCCAGAATCCCTACGCCGCCGGATGCATCCCAGGGCGCACTCCCCGCCGGAAATATCCACGTCCACAGGGGAGAGAGCGGGCCCAGCAGCATCCCCGCAAACAGGTACCCTATGATGATCGGCTGCTTTATCCTGAAGAAGGCCATGGTGACTATGCCGCCTATTATCATGATGAATGCCATGTCTACCACAAAGTCCGTGTGCGGGCGCTCGGGGGTGATCTCGTTGAGTACGTTCGAGGCGATACCGCTAAGCGTGTCTACTATGGATCCGGGATCCAATTGAAGAAAAAAACCCTGCACAACAACTATTCAAACGGCATTTTACAAATACTTTGGGAATGCTGTCTGGCAGCAGATAGTAACCGTTCAACCCCCTTCTCTAGATGGTAGTGATCAGGAGCGACTTTGGCCGAATTTGGCACCAAGACCACCATCCTTAAGGAGAGGATGAACGGTTACCGCTGTTACCTGGCAGCGCCAGACAACCCCTCTCCCTGGTGGCCTGATCGCACTGGCCGCACCCGCGGCCGGTTTAGCTATGCCTATTTTTACCAGTATATTTATGGGAGTTCTGGGTAGGGATATCATGGCGACAGAGAACCTTGAGATGGACTACTCCAAGTACGACTTTAAGGACTCGACTGAGATGTACGTGCACCTCAGCAAGAAGGGACTCTCGCGGGATACGATCATAGGCATAAGCCGTATGAAGGAGGAGCCGCAGTGGATGCTGGACTTTAGGCTGCGCTCCTTTGAGACGTTCATGAAGAAGCCCATGCCCAACTGGGGGGCGGATCTCTCTACCATAGACTTCCAGAACATCTACTACTACGCCAAGGCGGCCGAGAAGACCGAAAAGAGCTGGGACGACGTCCCGCCGGAGGTCAAGAACACCTTCGACAAGCTGGGAATCCCCGAGGCCGAGAAGAAGTTCTTGGCCGGCGTGGGTGCTCAGTACGAGTCGGAGGTAGTCTACCACAATCTGAGAGAGGACCTGGAGAAGCAGGGGGTGGTCTTTCTTGATACGGATACGGCCCTAAAGGAGAAGCCGGAGATATTCCGCAAGTACTTTGGAAAGATAATACCCCCCGAGGACAACAAGTTTGCCGCCCTAAACAGCGCAGTGTGGAGCGGAGGATCGTTCATCTACGTGCCGCCCGGCATCAAGGTGGACATGCCACTGCAGGCATACTTTAGGATAAACGCCGAGAACATAGGCCAGTTTGAGCGCACCCTGATAATAGTGGACGAGGGGGCCGAGGTACACTATATCGAGGGCTGCACCGCACCCGTCTACTCCTCCGAGTCGCTCCACTCCGCGGTGGTGGAACTGGTTGCGCTCAAGGACGCCAGGCTCCGGTACACCACCATCCAGAACTGGAGCAACGATGTCTACAACCTGGTGACGAAGCGGGCATACGCGTACGATGGCGCAACCGTCGAGTGGATAGACGGTAACATCGGCAGCAAGATAACCATGAAGTATCCGGGCGTGTACATGCTGGGAGAGCGCGCCTACGGCGAGACGCTGTCCATTGCCTTTGCAGGGCGGGGCCAGCACCAGGATACCGGAGCCAAGATGGTCCATCTGGCACCCAACACCACCTCCAAGATTACATCCAAGTCGGTCAGCCGCCTGGACGGCCGTTCCACCTACCGGGGTCTGCTTAACGTGGCCAAGGGGGCCACCGGCGTCAAGTCGACGGTGCGCTGCGACGCGCTGCTCTTGGATGACACCTCCAAGACGGACACCTACCCGTACATGGAGATAAACGAGGACGATGCCACCATAACGCACGAGGCGACGGTCGGCAAGATAGGGGACGAGCAGATATTCTACCTGATGAGCCGGGGATTCACCGAGGAGGAGGCCCTCTCTCTTATAGTCAACGGATTCATGGAGCCGTTCACCAAGGAGCTGCCCATGGAGTATGCGGTGGAGCTCAACCGTCTCATAAAGCTGGAAATGGATGACTCGGTGGGCTAGGCGTTCCTGCCATGACCACGCGACCGCTCTCACTGCTTGACACCAACCACGTTGAGGCCATATCGGAGATGGCCGGGGAGCCCGACTGGCTTAGACGGTACCGGCTAGACTCGCTGTCCGTGTACGGCGGTCTCCCCATAGAGACCTCGCCGCTGTACGGCAAGTACACAGACGCTGCCAAGATGGACCCCGAGACCATATCGATATCGACCGATGCGGTCGAGGAGACGCCTTCCTTCCTGTCAGAGCGCCTCAAGGAGCTGGACGGCGAAGCATACGTCCTGCAGGCCGGCTCCAGCATACGGGAGATACAAGTACCCGATGCCATGCGTTCGGCCGGAGTCACCGTCACGTCCGTATTCGACGCGGTCTTGGACAACGCCGAGCTGGTACGAGCCGCCCTGCATGCATCAAAGCCGTCCGAGGACAGGTTTACGGCGCTGAACAACGCCGCATTCAACACGGGTGTCTTCGTGGACATACCAGATGATGCAATCCTGGAGAGGCCGCTACACTTGGTCACCACGCTTCCCGAGGACGGCATCTCGGCCATATCGCGCAACATAATTTCGGCGGGATCCAACAGCCGCGCCACCATCGTTCAGGAGATCTACTCCCCCGAGGGCAGGAGGGGCCAGGCGTATCTGGAGCTGCTCAACACAAGCGTGGCGGGAGGGGCCAGGCTGGATGTGACCACACTGCAGATGATGAAGCAGGACTCCTACAACTTCTCGACCCGGCGCACGGATCTTGCCGCCGACTCTACCGTCAACTGGTACCTGGGCCTCTTTGGAGCGCTGCTATCCAGGTACCGCATAGGATACCACCTGAACGGCAGCGGCGCATCGGCCAACGATTCGGAGGTGGTGTTTGGAAACGCCGCGCAGTCCTTTGACCTGCAGGCTGAGCTGATCCACAATGGCCCGGCCACCGAGGGTCGCATCACCGAAAAGTCAATCCTCCGGGAGAAGTCAAGATCCCTCTTCAAGGGGATGATAAGGATCAACGAGAATGCCTCAAAGTCAAACTCGTACCTGTCCGGCCGGTCCATACTGCTGGGCAGCGAGGCCAAGTCAGATGCCATACCCGGCCTTGAGATACTCACCAACGATGTCAAGGCCACCCACTCGGCTTCGGTAGCGCAGATAGACGAGGAGCAGATATTCTACCTCATGTCGCGGTGCCTGACCAAGGCGGGCGCCGAGCGGACCATCGTGGAGGGGTTCTTGGAGCCGCTCTCCCGGAAGATGTCCACCCAGATACGTGCATGGATAGCCCATCTGGTAGAGTCCAAATGGGAGGGCAAGAGGCTCTCCATCAATACCGACGAGGAGCTCCGGAAGTTCATCGAGGTGGAGGAGACCCGCTACAACGAAAACGCCGAGATAGAGCAACACTACAAGTACAGGCGGTAGATGATGGAGTGGGTGCGCCTGTGCGGTACGGACGAGCTGGGAGAGGGGGACGTGCTACCCTTTGATGCGCGCGGCAGAAGGCTGATGGTGGCGCGGATAGGCGGAAAGGTGTACGCGGCGGACCGGACCTGCACCCACGAGGACGCGGACCTCACCGGCGGGTTCATCTCGCCGGAGGGCGTGCGCTGCCCCCTGCACCTGTCGGTCTTTGAGATGTCCACAGGCAGGCCGCTGAACCCGCCGGCGCAAGAGCCGATAATCACGTACAATGTTAAAATAGAGCACGAAGGGGTACTGGTGGAGGTTTAATCTTGCAGACCAGCACCCTTGCGGATATCAAGAATGACTTTCCCATACTGTCACGGACGGTGCGTGGCGGCAAACGGCTTGTGTATCTTGATAACGCGGCAACCACACAAAAACCAAACCAGGTGGTTGACGCCATAAGCGAGTACTACCGCAACCACAACGCCAACATACACCGAGCCGTGTACGAACTGGCCGAGGAGGCCACCCAGGAATACGAGTCGGCCCGGGACAAGCTGGCCAAGATGCTCAACATAAGAGACCGCCAGGAGATAGTCTTTGTGCGCGGGACCACCGAGGCGATAAACATGGTCGCGTACGCGTGGGGCAGGGCCAACGTGGCCAAGGGGGACGAGATAGTGACCACCGAGTACGAGCACCACTCCAATATAGTACCGTGGCAGCTGCTGGTCCAGGAGAAGGGGGCCCGGTTGCGGTATATCCCCATCGATGATGAGGGACACCTGATGCTGGATGTCTTGGACGAGATACTGGCCGACGGCCGGACCAAGCTGGTGGCGTTTGCCCTGGTCTCAAACGTGCTGGGGACAATCACCGACGCACAACGAATCATATCAAAGTGCCGCGAGGCGGGGGTCCTCACCCTGGTGGACGGGGCGCAGGCCGTGCCGCACATGCGGATAGATGTAGAGGCGCTGGGATGTGACTTTTTCGCGCTCAGCGGGCACAAGATGATGGGGCCCACCGGGATAGGGGCGCTGTGGGCACGGAGATCCCTGCTGGAGGACATGAGGCCCTTCCACGGGGGCGGAGACATGATCCGGGAGGTGCACAAGTACGAGTCCACCTGGAATGATCTGCCCTACAAATTCGAGGCCGGTACGCCAAACATAGCCGACGTGGTGGGGCTGGGCGCCGCCGTAGACTATCTGGAGGCCGTGGGCATGGATAATATCCGGCGCCACGAGCGGGATTTGACCGCCTACGCGCTGGAGAGGATGTCTGCCGTCCCGGGCCTGACCATCTATGGCACGCGCAATCCGGACATGAGGGGCGGGGTGGTATCGTTCAACTTTGCCGATGTCCACCCCCACGACGTCGCCCAGATACTGGACGAGGAGGGGATAGCCATAAGATCTGGCCACCATTGCGCGCAGGTGCTGATGGAGAGGATGAACGTGGCCGCCATGTCCCGGGCCAGCTTCTACCTGTACAACACCACCGAGGACGTCGACGCGCTGGTGGGGGCACTGCAGACGGTGGCTAGGGTGTTCAAGCTTGTATAGCCGCGACATCTACCACGAGATGATAGTGGACTACTCCCGCAACCCCGTCAACTACGGAAAGATGGAGAACCCGGACGTGACCTACCACGATGCCAACCCGCTGTGCGGTGACAGCATCGACATAGACCTGAAGATAGACGATTCCAAGGTCACCGACATCAAGTTCCACGGAAAGGGGTGCGCCATCTGTATGGCGTGCTCGTCGGTGCTCACCGAGATAACCAAGGGCAAGAGCCTCGATGAGGCCCGCCAAATATCCAAGCACGACATACTGGGCGAGCTGGGCCTTGAGCACCTGCAGGCCGTCCGGATCAAGTGCGCCCTGCTCTCACTCAAGACGCTCAAGTTTGCGCTCTACACGTACCTCAGCGAACACCTCGGCTCCGATGATGCGGGTTCTCTCAAGGACGAGGCGGCAGGGCTTTACTAGTTTGGACGCGCGCGCAACCATCAGGCAGGTAATCCACGACAACTTCAATGATCCCGACACCCCGTTTACGAACGACCAGGTGCTGGAGGTAATGATCCGGGACGGCTATGTCGACAGCTCGGTGACCGTAGACGACCTTGCCGAAGATTTCGAGGGTCTCTGCAGGTCGGGCCTGGCCCGGGATATAGCTCAGAACTTTACCACCATCTGGCTCAAACTCTTCGATATGGTGGAACCGGCCGAGTGCGCCACGTGCGGGGTGGTGCATCTGGGGCGGCAGGAAGACCGAGTCTGCCCCTTGTGCAGCGGCGGCCTCTAGGATCGGATCTTGGCGCTCTCCAGAGCCTTTATCATCGGAAGCTTGGCCCCTGTCATGTATAGCACCAAGGCTCCGCCCGCCGTGCTGATGTGGTTTATGTGAGAGTCCAGCCCGTGCCGCTTCAGCACCGACGTCAGATGTCCCCCTGATACGATCGTGGTGGCCATCGAGTTGGATACGGCCTCAAGCAGCATCTTGGTACCCTTGCCAAATTTTTCCTTCTCAAAGTTACCCGCAGGTCCGCTGATGAAGACGGTTCCGGCACTGGTTATGATCCTTGAGTAATACTCGACCGTCTTTGGACCTATGTCGTATATGCTGTCGCCCTCGTCCAACTTTCTCACGTCCAGCTCCAGCCGTTCACCGCTTGCGTCGATGGCCACGTCGACGGGGGTCGAGAATACGTCGGGGTACTCGCCGATAAGCTTGTGTGCCCTCTTGACCACCTCGTCCTCCAGTTTGATGCCCAGCGGATACCTGATGCGCCCCTGCGCCCTCATGAAGACGTTGCCTATTACCCCGGTAAGCAGGATGTGGTCGGCCCGGCCGTTCTGTATGAGCATTCTGATGGCCTCCAACCTGTCCATCACCTTTGCGCCTCCCAGCACCACCACGTGTGGCGCCTTTGCCACGGTCATTATCTCGTCCAGGTTCCTTATCTCCCTCTCGGCTATCCGGCCGGCGCAGGCAGGCATGACCTGGGGAAACCCCACTATCGAAGGGTGGGAGCGGTGGGCGCTGGGAAACGAGTCAAGGATGCAGACATCGAACAGCCCAGACAGCCGCCTGACCATGATGGTCTTGGCAGCGTTGCCGGGCGCAAATTCGTAGTTCTCCTCTGCGCACAGCCTCAGGTTGTCCAGCAGCAGTATCTCTCCATCCTTCATGCCCCTTATCGCTTCGCGTGCGGCAACGCCTATCACGTCCTCGACGTACCTGACCTTTCGGCCCAGCACCTCCTCCAGCACCCTGGCGTGCCGGTCCATTCCCGTGTAGTCGCTGTTGCCGACCCTGCCTTGGTGGGACGCCAGGACCACCTTGGAGTCCTTTATGTCCCCCAGGGTCTCGGCCACCTCCTCTATCCTTTTGGTGCCGGATATCTCCATGGTCTCGGGATCGATGGGGCAGTTCATGTCCACCCGCAGATAGACCGTCTTTCCTCTCAGATCAAAGTCGTCGAGGGTGAGGACATTCACGACTCAGGTTCAGGCGCCCGGCATAAATTCTTTCAGGAGTTGCCTGTGGGTCGCGACCGGCCGGCTGGTTTAAACAGTGTTTTCGCTGATGATGTGCCGTGGATATACTGGTGAACGTGGCACTGACCGCGGTCGGCATAGTGATGCTGTGCTATGGCGGCAACTGGCTTGTGAGCGGCGGCGTATCCATTGCCAGGAGGATGGGCGTCTCCAGCCTGGTCATAGGCATGACGGTGGTGGCATACGGGACCTCCACTCCCGAGCTGGCCGCCAGCGTGGCCGCCGCCGGCAAGCACGGCGACATCATACTGGGCAACATCATAGGCAGCAACATCGCCAACGTTGGGATGGTGATCGGGGTGGCGGCGGTGCTGGCCACGCTGGTGGTGGGGAGGCAGACCATCCGGCGAGAGATTCCGATTATGGTGGGGTTTTCGGTCCTGCTGATCGGCCTGTCCGTGGACGGGATGATATCTGAGACAGACGGGATGGTGCTGGTGGCGCTGCTGGTGGTCTTTACCGTGTACACGTTTCGGCAGGCCCGGCGGACCGCAGAGCCGGCCAACAAGGAGGGCTCGACGGCGTCCGCGCACATAAAGTCGGTGGCGCTGCTGGGCGTGGGCGTGGCGCTGCTGTACGTGGGGGCCATTCTGACGGTGGACAATGCGGTGGTGGTGGCAGAGACGTTTGGCATACCGGAGAGGGTGATCGGGATCACCGTTATAGCCATTGGAACGTCCCTGCCGGAGATGATAACCTCGGTGATAGCCATACGCCGGGGCCACACCGATATCGGCGTGGGAAACATAATCGGCAGCAACATCTACAACATCCTGCTGATAATGGGCGTGGCGGCCACCATCGCGGGCATCGCCGTGGCTCCAGCCGTCTTCACCGACTATGCCATAATGGTATCGTTCAGCCTGGTACTGTTTGCGGCCATGCGCTCTGGCAGCCTGGGCCGGAAGGTGGGCGTGGGACTGGTGGCCGCATATGCGGGATACCTGCTGTTCAGCCTCATGGGGTAGACCGGGGACTGGCATACCTGAACCTGTCTATCTTGATCAGCTCCGCGTAAGAGCCAAACGAGTCGGGGTCGGCTGCGTCGAGCATGTCTGAGGGGTGGTCCTCGGCGCCGAATCGCCGTATGATGTCATAGGTGGTGCTCCGCTCAGCCGGAGTGCGCCCGATCTCACGGATCAGTCCTCTTAACCGAGATGGCTTGATCAGCTGACCATGTCTGGCACCGGCCGCCGTGGATATACTCTCGTTTATCAGGGTGCCGCCAAAGTCGTTGGCCCCCCACATCAGCAGCAGTTGCGACATCCCGCCTCCCTCCTTGACCCAGGACATCTGGATGTTGTCTATGTTGTGCAGCATTATCCGGGATATGGCATGCGTCAGCAGAACGTCGGCGCCTCCGGCCCCGGCCCTCATGCCCTCATGGAGGCCGTGCCGGTACATGGGCGCCTCCTCTGCTATGAAATTGAGGGGGACAAACTCGGTGAACCCGCCCGTCTCCTTTTGCATGTCCCGGATGGTGGCCATGTGCTGTACGCGGTGCCGTATGCTCTCTAGATGCCCGAACATCATGGTCGAGGTGGTCCTGATACCCAGCAGATGCGCCGTCCGGATTACCTCCTTCCATTTGTCGATGGTTATGCGGCCGGGCGAGATGGTGTCGCGGAGCCGCTGATCAAGTATCTCGGCGGAGGTGCCCGGCAGAGTGTCTACCCCTGCCTCCTTGAGACGCTCCAGATACTCCCGGATGGTGGTACCGGTTCTCTGAGACCCGTAGAGGACCTCCTCTGGGGAGAACCCGTGTATGTGTATGTCGGGCACCTCCACCTTGATGGCGCGGCATATGCTCTCGTAGGTGTCAGGGTCCATGTCCGGGGGCAGTCCGGCTTGGATGCAGACCTCGGTAGCGCCTAACCGGCGGGCCTCGGCAGCCCTTCTTACTATCTCTGGGGTGGGAAGCATGTACCCCTCATCCTCCCTAAAGTCCCTGCTGAAGGCGCAGAACCCGCACTGCTTTATGCAGACGTTGGTAAAGTTGATGTTGCGGTTCACCACGTAGGTCACCGTATCGCCTACCTTGCGTCTCCTGATCTCGTCGGCCACCAGTCCGGTCAGGTGGAACGCAGAGCCGGTCGCCGAATACAGTTCCGCCCCGTCATCCACACCGACCTCCTTGCCTGATAGGGCAGAGTCCAGTATCCCAGCGATGACAGGATCAGACTCCCTGAACATGCGGTCAATCCGGGATGTCATCGCCAGTACTCCTCCCTTACCAGGTTGTCCTTATCGGCGATCACGGCTATCCTGTCTTGCAGGTCATTCTTTAGCATATGCACAAACTCGGGATAGACGGGAAAGCGGCATCTCAGGCGATACCCCAAGTCACGGCACCTTCTATCCACCTCGGGTATGGCCGGCCAGGAGAACTCGGGGTTGACATAGTCTGGGGTGAACGGGGAGACGCCCCCCCAGTCGTTTATGCCGGAGCGGACGTACTGCTGGTATAGCCCGGGGGAGAGGTTGGGCGGTATCTGGATGTTCATGTCGGGCATCATGACCCTGGCCAGGGCCACCAGTATCATGAACCGCGTATGGTCGGCGGCAGGCGCGCCCCTCATGGCCGTGTCCTGCTTGGGCCAAAAGTTTTGGAGTATGACCTCCTGGATGTGCCCGTAGCGGCGGTTGATGTCCCTTATGGTGATGATGGAGTCTATTGCCTCCTCGGCCGTCTCCCCGATGCCCGCCAGTATCCCCGTGGTCATGGGAATTCCCAGGTTCCCGGCGTCCGTTAGGACTTTGATACGCTCGGCGGGCCTCTTGCTGGGGGCCAGATGGTGCGGCATCCCCTTTTGGGTCATCCTGTCGCTGGAACTCTCCAGCATCAGTCCCATGGATACGTTGGTCTCAGCCAGTTGGCGCATCTCGGCGGCGTCCAGGTTGCCTGCGTTGGTATGCGGGAAGAGTCCGGCCTCCAGAACCATCAGGGATACGTGAGCCAGGTACTCGGGGGTGGAGGAGAAACCGTTGCTCTTGAGCCACTGACGGGCCTCCGGATACCTCTCCTCGGGCCGCTCACCGGTTACCAGCAATGCCTCAACACACCTGTATCTCTTGGCCGTCCCTAGGACCGATAAGACTGCCTCTGGGCTCATCATGGACAGCTTGGCCTGGCCCGGTTCGGCCTTGTAGGTGCAGTACGAGCAGGTGTCCCTGCACAGGTTCACCACATTGAGGAACGCCTTCTTGGAGAAGGTAATCGCCCTGCCCTTGCGTGCAGTCCTCAGATGCGCCGCGGTGGCAAGCAGCTCCGTCGGATCGGATATGGCATCATGGTATATCTGCAGGCACTCGTCGGGCGTGGGACTGCGGCCGTCCGCAACACGATTCAAGCATTCGGAGGCAAGTGCGAGCTCACTCAACGACTCTAGACGATGGTGTGTGTATTTAATCTTGGATCCGTCTGACCGGCCGATAAGGCGGGCTCGGGGCCGTCATCGCGTCTGGGTTCGGTCGGTTTTGGTTTGGCGGCCGGAGACGCGCGTCCCAGGCTGTATCTGAGGCGTCGGTTCAGAATATTACGTGTCACGTTGTACCTGACTGCCTGCGGTACTGCCGATAGGCGGCGGTTGTCATTATCATGCCAACTACCGTATTACCGCCATGTCCATCCACAAAAAGACCGGCACCAGCGGATGCCTGAATTGACACGCCGCATCATGGCCAATGCCGGTCCGCTTGCATTTTTTATTCTCCGGCGATCCGCGCGCAGTTCCTCAGACATGTCCAGCGCCTGCGCTGATCCGACTTTTTCAAAAAAATTTTGATAGTGCCGATGATAAAGTTGGCAAAAAATAAACCGCCCCCGCCCGTACCGGTCAGTGAGAACATGCTGCTGCAACAGCCGGGCCATCCAATTCGGTAAACTGTGCGAGTTATTCGGGGTTGTCGATTTCTGGCTGCCTGATTGATGGGTGTTTGGGGTGGCGATTTGGCGGAGGCGGCAAGACGGGCTTGGTGACGGTCCGGGTGGCGGTAGGATATGGTGCTAAAATAATGGTGGTTTTTTTGTTCGCTTGGTTTATTAACGAATTTTACCATCAGTAGGATGATGGGGCGTCCCTGAGCATGAACTTGGTGCACGACTTGATGATCCGGCCCGCGCTGGTGTGGGGGGTGGACTTGTAGTGTTTGGGCGGCTGATCGCAATGATTGGAATATTGTGCAGCTTTGGGGGCGGCATCGGCGCCGTAACCGCCATCCTGGTCACTGAGCCGCCTCTACACAGCCTGCTGAACCCGGTAGCGCAGCAGTTGATTATCCTGGATGCGGTGCTGGTGCTGGGTTTTGTTGCATCCACGCTTGGTACAACCAGGGCAATCGCAGATTTGGAAGCGACAAGGAAGCGATATACGTGAACCTCAACCAACGGCTCAGCCGTCTTGGATGCCCTCCTGAGGGAGTTGGCGCCTGCAGTATCGGGTAATAAACCACAGTCGATAAACCACACGGCCACCTTTGTCCTGCTTCAGAATAGGGCCCACGGGAAAAAAGACGGCCTGCCGCGCACGCGGGGCATGGCGGCATGCCCCGGCATGGCCATCCAAGCCCATGCCGCATTCAGCACTGCTAGTGCTGCGGTCACATGATCCCTGCACCCCGGATATGCTGTGTCAATATCGGATATGGGATGCGTGTTTTTATTCGTCGCTGCCCGGCCTCTTGTCCAGCACTAGCACCGTCGTGATGATCTCGCCGTCCCGCAGCAACTGCAGCTGCAGCTCATCCCCCACGGACTTTGCCCGCTGCAGGTGTATCAGAATGTCGGATATCTTCCGGACATCTATATCGTCAACCATGGTTATGATGTCGCCACCCACCGCGAACTCCATTCCCTCAAACTCGATTGTCCTGTCGGAGCCCTGCAGGCCGGCCCGGCCGGCGGGGCTGTCCTCCACCACGCCGATAACTAAAAACCCTCTGGTATCGGTGAGGTTTAGCGCATCGGCCAGAAGGGGACTGATGTCGGTACCGGAGACGCCGATCCATGGATGATCATAGCTGCCATGTGATATGAGCGTGGGTACTATCTTGACCACAGTCTGGGAGGGTACCGCGAATCCTACCCCGGTGAACTCGCCCGTCCTGGATTGTATGGCTGTGTTGACACCGATCACCTCGCCTCTTATGTTCAGCAGGGGGCCGCCAGAGTTTCCGGGGTTTATGGCGGCGTCGGTCTGTATTATATCGGGTATGGAAAAGCCTGTCGCCTCTACCGGGAGCAGCCTGTTCAGTTGGCTGACTATCCCGGCGGTCATCGAGCCGGAGAGTCCGAAGGGATTTCCTATGGCCGCTACCGGCTCCCCGACCCTCAGGTTGCTGGAGTCTCCTATGAGTAGCGGCGTCAGGTGGTCGGGATCGGCGTCTACTCTGACCACGGCAAGATCCGTATGCTCATCGACCCCGATTATCTCGGCCTCGTAGGACCTCCCGTCCAGGAACGTTACCTCGGTTCTGTTTGAATCCTTCACGACATGGGCGTTTGTGATGATGTGGCCCATCTGGCTAAAAACTATCCCGGATCCTACGCCGCCGCTTCCATCGGTGACGTTTCCTCGCAGGACGGTAAGGCGGACAACCCCGGACTCGGATTGCTCGAATATCTCGATCAAGGATAGATCCCTTGAGGATGATGTGCTCTTCGGGCTGCTGGCCTGCTCCGCAACTACCACCTCCGCAACCGCGGGGGCGGCATCTACGACGACATCGTCTGCGGCCAGTACGTAAACGGCGACCAGAATTGCAACGGCCAAGGCCGCCATGCCGCCTCCTATCATAACGCCAGCATTGGCCACTGGTGTGAGTGCGGCCGTTGCATCTAAAAGGCTTACTACATTTTTGCTGGCAAGGCGGGCGGGTTCCTATCGGCACGCGCCATCAGAGAGCCGTAGATGCAGCAGTACGATGCCGGGCGCCCAGCCTCTACATTATGCGGCGCTGCACATGATCCTTGATCGTATAATTCCGGTTTCTCCAAGACACGGAATTCTTTCCTCCCGCCCGAATCGCCCCGGCCAAAAACCCGCCAACGATAATCGCGCCACCTGCCGGACAGGCTAGGGCGTGCTTTATCTTTATGCGCAATATCTTTGTCTCTACGACTGCCCCGCATAATATCATCAGCGACGCTGCCAGTGATGAGCCCAGCAGCGCCAGGGCAGATGTGGCAGTCCCGGCCAAGGCCGAGTATGCGGCCAGCGGAAAGGGCAGCAACATCAGAAACGCCCCAGACGCAAGTATTCCCAAGGCCATCTTCCGGTCATGCAGGTATACTGGCACTATCAACCTCTTGAGGGCGTTCCACAGGGTGGGGCCGTCCCTGGCCCAGACCGCGTCTACCATGTCATCGGCCCGTACCATCCTCATCTTGTACCCGCTGCCTTTTACTATTCTACCCAAGGCTGCGTCCTCTACAATCTCCTGGCTCACGACCTTGTGCGTACCCACCTCCTCGTAGGTCTCCCTGCGCATAACAAAGAAGCTTCCGTAAAAATACCCGGTCGTCTTTTTGGAGTCATTCACCTTGAGTGCGGAGAACTGCGTATGCAGGAACGCTGCCAGCACCGGAAGCGTGGCGCGGGTCCAGGGGTCATTGGTCAGTAGTCTGGGGATGGCAGTCAGTGCGTCTAGATTGTCAGAGATCAGGCGGTTCACAGCTTTTGAGATGATATCTGGAGCGAACGTGGTGTCCGCGTCGGTGAACAGCAGCAGCTCGCCTGTGGCTCTTTCGTATCCTTCTATGCATGCCCAGTTTTTCCCCATCCAGTTGTCCGGCTTGGATTTGGCATCCACTGGTATGATTCGTGGATCCTGAGCCGCGTACTTCCTGATTATCTCCCCTGTGGCATCCTCCGAAGAGTCGTTGATGACAACGATCTCGTAGTTGGGATAGTCCTGCTTGGTGAGCGTGTGCAGGCATCTTCCTATGAATGCCTCCTCGTTCCGGGCGGGCAGTATGATGGATACCTTTGGTGCGGTATCGATCTTGGGGGATCCGGAGATGTGGGGTGTCAGGCGGAATGACTGCACGGTACCGTGAAGCAGCACGGCCCACCCAACACAGACACCAAGCATCGTGGCCGCCAGCACATAGTGAGCGACGTCGATCAGTTCCGTTTACCCTCTGCCTCCTTTTTTATGGACTCAAGGGCCTGCATCGTGCCTTTCTTGATGTGTCCAGTTATCATTCCGTTGAACACGCTCATCATCCCGGTGAGCTTGATATCCCAAGCAGCTCTGAGCAGGGTGCCGTCCCCATCTGGTGTGACAAAGATGTCCTTGCGCCCGTCTATTACCCCCTTGATAAATCTGGCCTCTATCCTGTCTTTGGGGTGGATGGTGACGTCTTGTATGCATTTTTGGTCACGGAAGGCTATGGTGATCTCGCGCCGTACGGTATTGCCATCTCTTGATATGGTTCTGATACTCTTGGTGCCGCTCCAGAACTTGGGCTCCAAGTCTAGGTCCGAGACCACCTCCCAGACCGCTCCGGGCGGAGCCTGAACAAGTATGGACTCCTCTATCGCTACCATACATTAAGTATGCGATATAGGATTACATATATTATACCATTGCTATCTACCGTTGGCTGTGATGGGTATTGTGCTAAAAATCCGGGACCGTAACTCCAGTCCCAACGGCACATGCCATTCTTCCATCACAGCCAGATGACACAAACTTGATCCAGGCTGTACGAGCAGTCCATTTGGTTTGGCCGACGGCCTAGTATGGTTCTAATACCTCGTGGTTCCAGTATCGTTCGTGGATACGGTCTCCTATGACGACTTTGCCCGTCTGGACATACGGGTGGCAAAGGTGGTTTCAGCAGAGCCCATACCGGGCAAGACCCGCATCGTACGGGGGGAGATAGAGATCGCCGGCGATGTCAGGACGGTGATAATCGGCGGCGCCCAGTACTACGAGCCGGCCAGCCTGGTGGGGAAGACTGTGATAGTGCTAGCCAACCTGGAACCGAGAGTGGTGGCCGGTATCAAGTCGGAGGCTATGCTGTTGGCTGCAGAAGTGGACGATAAGCCGTTCTGGCTGGGCGTTCCGGAAGGCGTGCCGACAGGGAGCCCGGTCAGGTAGCGGCTAGCCGTACCGTTGCATGAGGTTCCTCATTCTTCGTTCGGGCGGGGTTGTGTATCGAGTAGCACACAAGAGTTGCCTGCCGCTTGTCTGGTGCAGAGGGTGGGATTCGAACCCACGAACCCCTGAGGGAAAGGATTTCCTATCACTGATCTTGAGTCCTTCTCGGTTGACCGGGCTTCGATACCTCTGCGGCGTGAGGAGAGTCAGGATGGTATATAATTTGATGCTGCCAACCCGGGTTGTCAAGTTACAGGCGCCTAGGGAGGGGTGCCAAATCAGGCGCCTGGATCATTCGTGGGTTCCGCCGGCTCCAGTAAGATCCCTTCGTGCCGCAGGCGCCCAATTTGGCAGACAGATGCAGGCGCCGGTAACTTTACAGCGCGCTGCCAACCACGGCGAGAATTTGGTCAGGAACCAGGACCGGAGGCTGTTCAAGCCGCCGCCGAAGCAGGAGCGCCAGGAGCTGGTCGCGCCGGTCGTCGCGGCGTGCTGAGACCGGATTAACGTCGCAGACAATTATGACGATGCCCAAGATGCCCGCTTTGTGGACCTGAGTGTACAAGTTCAGGTCAAATTCTGACCTGTGCCTGACCGGCGACCTCCCGCAGATGCTGCCGGGCGTGATCGCGTATGGGATGTTCGGTTTGACCTGAGCTTGTACACCTGAGTGCATACCGCGAGGGAATTATAGACTTTGGTACACCGCGCACGTAACGTACGCGTACCTGCCCAAGTGTTTTTCGGCGCTTGATGTCGCGGGACGATTTCGCGCTTGGTTCTCGCGCCGCTGGTCTGCGTCCGGAGCTGCCCTCACCCATACGGGTGGATTCCGGGTCCGTCCCAATTCACGCCTTTCGAGGAACATTCCTTCCCCCGCGGGAACGTTAATGTCCGCTCCCTTGTTAACGATATTGCACGACGCGTTTCCGTCGGCGTTCATCACCCGTCCGCATGCCACGCACTCGAAGCGCTCGCCGTCTCGCGACTCCCTGTCGGCGTGTTGGCACTTTGAGCACGTGATGCTGGTGCCGGCCGGGTTGACCTCTATCACCTTGATGCCGAGTCGCTCGGCGACAACCCTGATCTTCCGCAGTATCTCGCCGTGGCGGACGAACCTCATGCCCCGGTTCAGTCCCCTTTTGCGGTTGCCGCCATATCGGGTCATCGCCTCCAGATCCAGCCGTTCGATGCAGATGACGCTCGCACCCCAACAAACCTCCTTGGCCAGCATCCACTCACAGTAGTCGCGAGCACATGCGTCCTTGTAGTTGCGGCGGTCGCGCCGGCGGGCCGTCTCCCGATAGTTGCGAGAGTGTTTGTTTGTCTTGGATAGTTTGCGGCGCGTGTTATCGTTACGGCGTTGGTTGTTTCTGAAGGAGGTGGCGGTGTCATAGCAGACGGTGGAGCCGTCCGAGCGCCCTATCGTGGTCGGGTTCCTGATGCCGCGGTCAACCCCGACCGCCGGTCCTTCGGTGCGCGGTTCGGGATCGGGCAGGTTGTAGGTGACGTAGAGTCGCCAGACGCGGTCGGATGGTCTCGCATCACGCCAGGGGGTGACATCCACCAGTCTGAACGACCTTGCCTTGTATAGCCAGTTGTCCGGATATTGATACGGTTGCTGCTCGGCCAGGTTCACGTGGCCCAGCCCGGGCAGCGATAGGGTCTGGTTGTCAACATAGGTAGGGGCCAGCTCGCACCCGACTGTCCTTAGTGGTTTCTTGCCGGTCCGGTACTTGAGGCTGCCGTTGCCGTACTTGTTGGAGACATCGCAGGCCGTCCTGGCCTGGCGGATTGCCGTGTTCTGGAAGGCGCGCGTGGTTGGTTGTAGGTGGGGGGTTGCCCGCCTTATCGCAGTGAACTCCTTCTGCAGGTCGAACCCGGTGAGTGTCGGGTCCTCCTTCAGTTTGGATATGGCCCAGTTGTATGCCTCGCGCTGGGCGCCCACCAACGCGTATAGTTTGTCGGCCTGCGGGCCGGCGAGGTTCACGCGGAAGCCGCGGGAGCGAATCATGTGGTAATATACCGGACCAACCATTTAACACTGTCGGTTGGCGGGGGAATTATCATGATGAATACACCGCCGGCCTGTCGGTCATCTGCCGCACCAACAGCCAAGACATCCTGCCGGACACCAGCAGCCGCCGGACGGTCGGCATGACTTGGAATTGGCGCGGGCCTGCAGGGTATAACATCCGTCAGTCATTTGCATGGATCCACCGCGCGCGGCTCTCCGTTGCCGCGACCGGAATCTGCCGTCACAGCCTGCCGCAGAGCGCGTTGCCGGCTACCAGCTGACGGTCAGGTGGGCCTTTTACCCACCAGGTTTCGGACAATCCCGCCCATCCTTTCGATGACCCCCACCGCCTTGTCGCTTAGCCGTCCGGAAAACTCGTTGACGTACCGGTGCAGGTGCTTGGGATCGATATGGTGGAACGTCCCGTTGTACCCGCGCCCCGCCGGGGCCCAGAACGGTCCCATCCCGTTGATGTGGACGACCTCTCCCCGGACGTACTCGCCGTCGCCGTGGTTGACCGTGTGGTGGTTCTCCGGGTCGTTGTACGCCCGGTTCTCGTCGGTAAACACCCTGGCGCCCTTTGCGCAGTGTTCTACCCGACAAACCCCGCCAAGCGGGCCCCGGTGGTCTCCGGTACGGGCACCGCCCGGATGGCCCCCGTCTCCCTGTCCTTGATTCCCACCACCACCACCGTCTTCTTCGTCCTGCCCTTCTTGTCGGCGCGCTTGTTCTTCTCGCGCCCGCCCGGGTGCACCTCGTCCACCTCGACGGGGCCGGCCATCGCCAGGTCCGGCCCCGCCAGGGAGCGCCAGGACTTCCTGAGCCTGTGCAGCAGGAACCACGCCGCGCTCTGGCTGATTCCGAGGTCCCTGGCCAGCTGCACGCTGGATATGCCCTTGGGACGGGTGGCCATCAGATAGGTGGCCACGGCCCAGTCCCGGTACCTGATATTGGACGATTCCATGACGGTGTTGATCCTGACGCTGAAGCGCTTCTTGCACTCCGAGCAGTAGTACGGCATGTTCGGGTGCCTGGAGATGCAGGTGTACTTGTTGGCGCACCTGGGGCATACGCGGCCGTCCGGCCATACGTTGCGCTCCAGCCACCCCATGGCGGCCTGCTCGTCGGGAAACGTGTCAAATATCTCCGCCAGGGACGGGTCCTTGCGGCCGGGTTTGTCCGGACCGCCTTTCGTTTTGGTTGTTTGTTTGATCATACCTTGTTGCGCAAAATTGATATTTAAAGTGTAGCAATCACGGTAATTCCCTACCGCGATCATAAAAGGAATATATTCAAGGCACCGACACCATCCCCATGGGTACCATAAAGGATGCCAAGAACCAGCGCAACAACATAGACGTTGAGGGCACCATCAAAGACAAGTCCGAGCCTAGGAACGTGACCACAAAGTACGGCGAGACACAGGTATGCGACGCGTATCTGGAAGACGATGCAGGAGATAGAATCAAGCTCTCGTTGTGGGGAGACGACATTAAGAAGGTAAACAACGAGGACAGGGTCTCAATCCAGGGCGGCTACACCAACACCTTTCGCAACGAGGTACAACTGAACGTTCCAAAGAAGAACGGCAAGCTAGAGGTCCTCTGACGACACCAGGCTCTGCTGCACATTATCATATTTTTATGCTAGGCGATCCCGTGAGGCGGGCGTGGGCGTAAAATCCTTATGATGAGCCACCGGCTCCAACTCATGCCAGAGGTGTGGCTCAACTACGGCGCCGTGGACGCGGTCTTGGACGTTCGGGCCGAGAACCTCGGTACTATCATGGGGGCTTCCGATGGTGCGCTTCCTGATGATGAGATAGGCGAACTGCTCTCGGGTGTGGACTTGGCTAGGTCT
This sequence comes from Nitrosopumilaceae archaeon, assembly GCA_965261905.1. Classification (GTDB taxonomy): domain Archaea; phylum Thermoproteota; class Nitrososphaeria; order Nitrososphaerales; family Nitrosopumilaceae; genus VYCS01. Next base: position 156,113 of record CBDHDZ010000001.1, read on the forward strand.
CCAACGTTGGTGGTGCTGCAGGATACGCTGGGGGTGCGCCAGGTTATCTCTAGGCTGTACGGCATCTGCGAGGCAGAATCGGTCCCGTTCCCGGGTATATTGGCCGATGGGGCGACCAGAGACTCGATAAAACCTGGCCTGCCCGAGGGCAGTGCGGTGCAGACATTTCAGGCTAGCAGTGACGAGGAGCTGGGCAGCGATCTTGTGTTTGTGGCCGAAGTGGAGCCTGACGGACTGTTCGGGTACCAGACAATCTGTACCAGGCTGCTTCGCAAGTTCGGGGGGGCCGGCATGCTTGAGGCCTACGGAAAGCGCGATGCCGATATGCCGGTACCTGCCACGGATACGGCGCCCTACAGGATCGCCAGGGAGTTCGCAGACCAGTTCGAGGTTACCTCCATCGAGGTGGCCGGCAGCCGGAAGGGCATCGGCGGCCTGCAAGTGGGCCATCCCTCCTCGTGCAGTCCAGATAGCCTGGTTGAGTCGTACGTGGCAGGCGGGGCCAACTCAGCGCAGACGGCCATAGGTAGTACCGGCAAGGCATCCAGCAACTACACACTGGCCCACTCCCTGCCGTCTCTGTGGAACGTGTGGGGAGCTCTGAGGACGGGCGGCCAGGCTGTCCTGTTGGCCGAGTGCGGAGGCGGACTGGGATCTGACTCGCTGGTCCGGTATGTGGAAGGGCGTATCGCCCAAGATGATCTGCTCAAGCCAGAGGAGTACGTGGCAGGCATGGAGGATGTGTTGTTCTTGGGAAAGGTAACCGAGGAGATGGAGGTGACACTGGTCTCGGCGCTGCCGGATTTTTACACGCACAAACTGGGCATAAGGGCGGTCCGCAGATCCCAGGACGCCTTGGACGAGATACTGAAAAAGAGTCCGCGACGCAAGATCGCACTACTCCCAGATGCGGCCCGAATCGTCCTAAGGCAGGATGCCGGCGGGGAGGGGGGCGCAGACCACGGCTAGCGCAACAACGCCCATGTACACCATCCTCCTGTTCCCGGGCAGGGGGGAGATATCGTCTAGAGGTGTGGCGGAGGGATTTCTCATGCTGAGCACCAGTATCAAGAGCGCCATCACCCAGTAGTTTAGGAGCACCAGCACGCCCATACTGGCATAGGTGGCGTACTGGTGCACCCGCAAGCCCAACAGCGTTCTTGCCATATGCCCACCGTCAAGCTGCCAGGCAGGCAGCAGGTTAAGGAATGTGATCAGAAAGCCTATCCAGGATGCCCAGAGTATGGGCGTGAGTACCACCACCCCATCTCTCCCATTGCCGAACATTTCCAAGGCGCCGTACAGAAGCAGAGGTTCGCCGAAGCGGAACTCAAACAACATTCCACGGGATGCAAGCTCGTCGGCGGTCTGCTCATCCAGTACTGGGGCGCTCCATGCTCCTACTACTGCCACCATGACGGCCACAACTGCCCCGGCAACCGGACCGGCAATGGCCACATCGAAGAGTATCTTGCGGTTGATAGTCAGACCACCGGACCGTATGAAGGCGCCAAACGTCGGAATGCCGATGATCGGCAACCCGGGAATGAAGAACGGCCAAGTAGTTTTGAGGCGGTGTGCCCTGGCCGCAACTAGGTGACCGGCCTCATGAATGCCAAGTATGCCCAGAAGAGCCAGCGTATACAGGACGGCCATCTGCAGGGGATCACCGACGTATGCTACGCTGTTTGACTGGATCGTCCGATAATACCCGTCCACCATTACAAAGGCGCAGACCACCCCGAACAGGATCCTGGGGGTCCAAGCAAACCCCATGATCTTGCTCGGTTTCTGGGCGGGGTACCTCTGCACTATGATGTACCTGTCTCCGTTCTGTTCTACCAACCTGCAGATGTACCTGCTTCCCTCCAGCACCCTGGCCAGATCCGCGAACCTGTCGGTGCAGTCAACATCCATGATCTTGAACTCTATCGAGTATGTACCCTTGAGCGTGTCAGCAACCATAAATCTGGAACATATCATGCTGACTACCTCGTCTTGGGTGAACTCATCCATGCCATCTGCTTGATCAGCTCCAATTATACTTCTTTTGGAACACGGATGGGCGCGCCGACCAACAACTCGGCGGCTCCTGTGTGGCGATACGGAGCACGACATGCGGCAGATGGGGTATCAACCCGACAAGGATGCGCATCCTCAACTGTGGCTGTAAAGTTAGTGACCTGCCGGATGGTGTCAAATCAGTGACCCAAGACCGTTCGGCAGAATCGTGCGGCACCGTCGTGTTTGTTCGGCAATCCGGCCACTGATTTTACACACGCTGCGCGGTCCCCATAACTTGACCGCCCCCCTGCAACCCGCCTTAATTTATAACCGTCAACGCTACGATTGGCTACATGAGTGAGGCGCAGCAGATCTACGAGCAGCAGCGCGCGTTTGAACAACTGCTCCTGCGACTGGCCAGCGAGGAGCAGAAGATCCGAATTGCCATGATGGAGGCTGCGGCAGCCATCGAGGCCATAAGGGCAGTCAAGGACGGAGGAGACTGTCAGACTATACTCCAGATAGGACATGGCGCCATGTTCAAGGCAAACATCTCCTCTAGTGACCGTATACCTGTCAGCGTGGGAGCGGGGGTGGTTCTAGAGAAGAGTCACGACTCCGCCATTAACTACTTGGAATCTAGGATAAAGGAGTTGGAGGTCTCCCTAACCAACACGGCTGCTGGACGAAGCGAGATAATAGCAAAGATGGAGCGCGGAAACCGGAGGCTGGAGGAGCTGGCCAAGTCGGCGCAGTCTACTCCACGTAGCTAACATGTTTGACAGCCTTCGCAAGACACTCTCTGGCTTCTCAAAGACGTTTGCGGAAAAGGATCTGGAGGAAGCAGACATCGAGGAAGTGCTATCGGATCTGGAGATATCGCTTCTCCAGTCAGATGTCGCTCTGGAGGTGGTAGAGGAGATAAGCGCGGATCTCAAGGAGCGACTGGCAGGCATCTCAGTCAACAAGAAGGAGGTGGGGGAGTTTGTGAAGACGGCCCTGATCCAGTCCATCTCGTCCATGTTCGAGGGTACGGGCACCATTGATGTCTTTGAGCGCATACGTGAAAAGAACGCTCGGGGAGATCCATACCTTGTCGTCTTTCTGGGTATCAATGGAACAGGCAAGACCACAACCCTGGCAAAGTTCGCACATCTCCTAAAACAGCAGAACCTTACCGTAGCCGTGGCCGCGGCAGACACGTTCCGGGCCGGAGCCATCGAACAAATCCGAGAGCATACGGAAAGGCTACAGGTAAAACTTGTTGCCCAGAATTACAACTCGGATCCAGCTGCAGTAGCTAGGGATGCGGTCCTATACGCCAAGTCCCATCGTGTGAATTGCGTTCTAGTGGATACGGCGGGTAGAATACAGACCAGTACCAACCTGATGCAGCAGATAGAGAAGATAACCAAGGTGGTAAATCCAGATCTCAAGATCTTCGTAGGAGACTCGCTTGCAGGTAATGACGCGGTCAGCCAGGCCAGAGAATTTCATGAGTATACGGACTTTGACTGCTCTATCTTGACCAAAAGCGACGCCGATGCCAAGGGAGGCGCGGCACTCTCTATAGTCAAGATGACGTCCAAACCCATACTGTATTTGGGGGTAGGCCAAGAGTATCCTGACCTGAAGCCGTTCCGGAAGGAGGCGTTTTTGGAGACTGTCTTTGGAGACTCAAGCAAGATAGATCGGGAGATGCTGTCTAGGATGCCGGAAGTACAAAGTTCGCCCGCCAACGATGTAGCGGAGCGGGCTGCATCCTCCGAGGATGATCCCTTCGACGGCATATCTGATGATGACATCGCCGAATATTCTGAGATATATGATGTGCCGCCGCCTGATAACGATGCAGAAGCACGGGATCTGGCCTCTAATATACGGCGGTGGATAAGCAAGGGCCGACCCACTGCTGCGACCACGCAGGAAGAGTCAACCCGCGACAGGCATGTATCGCAACCTGCACCAGCAACCAAACCTGCGCCTGATGAGGCGCCAGCACCTGAGCCCGAGCCAGAACCGGAACCGGAGCCGCCCGCGCCAGCCCCAGAGGAGATACCGCAGCCGGCGCCAGCACCTGAGCCCGAGCCAGAACCGGAACCGGAGCCGCCCGCGCCAGCCCCAGAGGAGATACCGCAGCCGGCGCCAGCACCTGAGCCCGAGCCAGAACCGGAACCGGAGCCGCCCGCGCCAGCCCCAGAGGAGATACCGCAGCCGGCGCCAGCACCTGAGCCCGAGCCAGAACCGGAACCGGAGCCGCCCGCGCCAGCCCCAGAGGAGATACCGCAGCCGGCGCCAGCACCTGAGCAAACTCTACAACCTACAGAATCTGCACAAAAAGAATACGCGCCATCAGTACGAGACGATGACATCACAGACGGTGAGCCAGAGGATCCATTCCAAGGGATAGAGGATAATGACATAGCAATGTATTCTGAGATATACGACGTTCCACCACCAGAGACTGATGCGGATGCGCAGGAGATTGCCGCCAAGATACGGCAGTGGATAAAGCAGGGTAGGCCAGATCCAATAAAGAGCAGCACATCAACAGAGCATGCCGTGCAGCCGGAGAGAGAATCCGAACTAGAACCTGAACCTGAGCCTGAACCTGAACCGAAACCCAAAAAGAAGCGTGGGTTCTTTGGGATGTTCAGAAAATGAGCCTATCCACACGACAGATACTCACTCTGGGAGAGCTTGACTCCAGCGAGTTCGATGACATACTCAGATTGTCCATGCAAATGAAGAAGGATCTTGCAACTGGAGCCGTACATCATCTACTGAAGAACAAAACTCTGGCCATGATATTCCAGAAACCATCTACGCGTACTAGGATAAGTTTCGAGGTTGGCATGTATCAGCTTGGGGGGCACGCCATCAACCTTTCATCTGGAGACATGCAGTTGTCACGGGGCGAATCCGTAGCAGACACGGCTCGTACCATATCTAGATACGCCGACTGCCTGATGGCTCGGGTTTACGACCACGATCAAATCGAGGCGTTGGCAAAACACTCTACCATTCCCGTGATAAACGGACTCTCTAACACGTTTCATCCATGCCAAACACTGGCCGACTTTGCTACCATGTTGGAGCGAAAAGGTAGCCTACGGGGACTGCACATAGCGTGGATAGGAGACGGGAATAATGTCTGTAACTCCATGATGTATGGCGCTGCCCTGTCGGGGGCAACCATGAGCATTGCCACCCCTGCCGGCCTACGTCCCTCGGCGCAGGCGCTCAGGGATGCTAGCAAACTTACGACCATAGATCTGACCACGGATCCTACAAAGGCAGCTGCTGGCGCTGACGTGATAGCCACAGATACCTTCAAATCAATACACGATAGCGGCGGTGTCAACGAGGATAAATTGTTCCCCAAATACCAGGTGAGCGATGCCACCATGTCCGTGGCAAAACCAGACGCCATCTTTCTGCACTGCCTGCCGGCTACAAGGGGGCGTGAGGTTACCTCCTCTGTGATCGATGGCCCGCAGTCCGCCGTCTGGGACGAGGCAGAGAACCGTCTCCACTCGCAAAAGGCTCTACTTGCATTGCTTATGGGGGCCGCACCGGACATCTAGCATCGGTATATTGCCGCTAGCATGCGAAATATCGGTTCAGTTAACTTAACGGGTATCACCATGTCCCGTCAGGTTAACAGAACCCGAAAGATCCGGGTCCGGTGGCCTGACACGCACCGCAAGGCCCAGTAATACAACTAGTACGAAACGGGTATATCCAAGATGCTTTAGCAACGATACTGTCATGATGTTTGGCAGGACTGCGCTAGCCGCTACCGTAATGATGCTTGTTGCGGTTCCCGCTCTGGGATCTTACGCGCAGACAGAGGAGGCATCTACCGATGACAGCATGAACATGACCACCATTGCCAACAGTACCCTCACCGGCCCTGTCCTGATCGGCGGGTTGTTCCCGCTTACAGGCGACCTTGGTTCTACGGGAGCGCGGGATCTGGATGCTGCCACACTGGCAGCCTGGGATGTCAGCGCGCATATGGCAGCTGGCGGGGCCAAGTGGTGGATTGAGCTGGTCAGTGGAGACACGGCTACCGATCCAGATGTTGCGCTGGAGCAATTGCGACATATGCATGATATGGGCATAGATGTGGTGGTCGGGTCCATGTCCAGCGAAAGCCTACAGGACCTCAAGGAGTACGCCGACAAAAACAACATGGCGGTAATTGCATGCTGCTCCACTGCATCCGTTCTGGCCGTACCGGATGATAGCGTATACCGCCTTGCGCCGGATGACCGTGGCCAGAGTGCGGCCTTGGCCACCATCCTTGAGGCAGCCGGCAAGGAGGTAGTCGTTCCCATTTGGAGAGGGGATGCCTATGGAGACGGAATATGGACTGAGGTGGGCCGGGAGTTCGGGGCGCGGGAAGGCATGATGTACGCGGGCATGCGGTATCCGCCGGACAATACCGGGTTCGAACTGGATGCGGAAGTCTTGGATAAGCACGTTCGAACTGCTGTGGACAGGTACGGCGCCAACAAGGTTGCCGTCCTGATGGTGTCGTTTGACGAATCCACTGACATAGTCCGGGCGGCATCAGCTTATGATGCGCTAGCCAGCGTGGAGTGGTTGGCCAGCGGCTCTTCTGTACCGTATGTCGAACAGTTCGCCGGCGACGAGGTGATCAGGGCGTTCGTCAATACCGTGAACTTTACCGCAGTTGAAGCCATGATCAGCCCCGGCGAACGGTACGGATATGTCGCCGATATCATCGAAGGATCAGAATCCAGCACCACTACCCACCTGATGTACGATACGGTGTGGGTGGTGGGCAAGTCAATAGCCGAGGGCGGCGGCGCAGAGGCCGCCGACATCCGGGCAGCATTGCCCGGCGCCGTGGCTCACCACAATGGTGCAACGCGGCTTACCGGCCTTAACGAGGCCGGCGACGTGGACTCGGCCAACTACCAGATACTGGAGATGAACGGTACTTCTTGGAAGGCGACTGTCAAGTACTCTAGCGAGATGGATCTTTTGACCGCTACTGCTCAGCCGACCGGCGAGGTAGCGGTGGGGGCGCTATATTCATTGACTGGCGACTCCGGAGGAGCGGAGAACCTGGCTGCCGTACAGCTGGGCATAGATGACTTCAACACATTCCTTCACGGCATCAATGTGGACTGGTGGTTGTCCGTCGTGGCCAAGGACACCGGAGGCTACCCCGATATTGCATTGGAGAAGGCCACGATGCTGCGCGACCAAGGCATTGACATAATCATCGGACCTGGGACCAGCCGTGCCGCCGAGGCGATAAAGCCGTACGCGGACGACCACAACATGACACTGCTCAGCTGCTGCTCCACTGCCCCGAGCTTGGCCATACCCGGCGACAGCGTCTTCAGACTGGTTCCGGACGACTCTAAACAGGGGGTCGCCATGGGCAAACTGCTGGAGAGCCAGGGCATCCGGGCGGTGGTTCCCATATGGGTGGGCGACACCTACGGTGACGGCCTCAGGGAGCATGTCGCTGCAAACTTTGAGTCCCGTGGGGGCATCGTCGCCGAAGGCGTACGGTACGATCCTGCGGAGGTGGACTTTGCAGACGAGCTAGGGTCGCTGGCCGGCGAGGTTCAGATGCTGACCGACCAGTACGGCACCGATAGTGTGGCCGTCTTGATGATCTCCATAAGCAAGTCATCAAGGATCGCGGAAGGGGCTCAGGACCACGCCATACTTGCCGAGGTCCGATGGTTTGGCTCCGAAAGCCTGACCGGGGATGCCATGCTGGTCGGGGACGGTCTGTACGGGTTTGCCAACATGGTCCGATTCACCACCCTGCAGATATCAGACAGCCACGGTGACATGTACGAGCGCGTACATTCGCGCATGTCGTCCACGCTGGGGAGGGATCCCAACGCCTACGTCTACAAATCGTACGATGCCGCTTGGCTGGTGGGCCTGTCCATACTGAAGACTGGAGTCCCTGATGCCGCCTCGGTCAGATCGGCACTGGCCGACGTGGCTTCCGGGTATAGCGGCGCATTTGAGAGTCTCACACTGAACGAGGCCGGGGATCTAGCCTACGCCGACTACTCGGTCTGGCAGGTGGCAGATGGGGCGTGGACAGAGATCGGCATGTACTCGCTGATCAGCGACACCATCACCCCGGACTTGCCGCCTTCACGGTAGCCTGCCCGGGCAGACTGATGACGATTGGCTTCATGATGGTAGCACTGCTGGATGAATCCGGGCATCGCCTACACTGGATGATGCGGACTTCCCACCATCTTGGCCCAGGGACATGGGTGCGTATTTTCAACCCTTTAGCCCACAACGAACGTATATAAGTGAAAAATCAGTCCAAGCCCAATACATGGCCTATTCCAGAATCCTAAGGCGCCTACGGGAGGAGAAAACCAACTACAGGAAGCGCCGCACAATGCTGATGGGCAAGAAGGACTTTATCACCGTGATCGTGACCAACGAGAACACCCAGGTACAGGTACTGCATCCGGGCATGGACGGGGACAGAGTAGTCGCCTCTGCCCACTCCAGGCAGCTGCTCAAGGGCGGGTGGCAAGGCTCACGCAAGAACATTCCGGCCGCATACCTCACCGGATATCTGGCCGGCCGGAAGGCCCTTAGCGGTGGCACTAGAAATGCCATACTGTACACGGGCACCCGGAGGTACACCCAACGGATGGCCGCCGCGCTAAGGGGCGTCATAGATGCCGGGTTACAGGTACCAGCTGACCCTGAGACGTTCCCGCCGGAGGAGAGGATAAACGGCGAGCACCTGGCCGTCAAGAATGATGTTTCCAAGTTCAAGTCGTCGATAGACAGTGAGGTGCCCGTACCTTGAAACCGCAAGGTAACCGCCGTGAGGTTGAGGAGGTCTGGATACCAAAGACCGCCCTGGGCAAGCAGGTTGATGCAGGAACCATAACGTCCTTGGAGGGCATAATCGAGCAGGGCCTGCGTGTGCAGGAGGCGGGGATCATCAAGAAGCTGCTGCCCGACCTCAAGACCGAGGTGGTCGACGTGGGGATAATCCAAAAAATGACCTCCAACGGGCAGTCTACCAGGTTCAAGGCTATCGTGGCAGCCGGCAACGAGAACGGCTATCTGGGAGTGGGACAAGGAAAGTCAAAGCAGATGCGGATAGCCATAGAGAAGGCTACCAACCAGGCATACCTCAACGTAAGCCCGGTCAAGCTCGGCTGTGGCAGCTGGGAGTGCAGATGCGATCAGAAACATTCGGTCCCGTTCAAGATACGGGGCAAGGGCGGAAGCGTAACCATCGAGATACTGCCGGCGCCGCGGGGCTTGGGTCTTGTGGCGGGGGGAAAGATAAAGAGACTGCTGGAGCTGGCCGGACTGCGGGACGCGTGGACCAAGGCCACCGGATCCACGGCCACCATGAACTCCACATCCAAGGCTATTCTGAACTGCCTGCGGCAATCGTTCAGTCAGGGGTAGTATCTGGGCATGGTCAAGGCATACCTGGTGGTCAGAATAAAGGGACAAGCAGACGTCCCCCACTGGGCGCGGACCACCATGAAGCTGCTCAAACTGGAAAAGAAGCACCGCGCCACCATCGTGCCTGCAACCGACAGCACCAAGGGAATGCTGCAGAAGATACAGACTTTCGTGGCTTGGAGCGAGGCAGACCCTGCGATAGTGCAGGAGCTGGTAGAGAAGAAGGCGCGCAAGTCCGGCTACAGACCGCTAACTCAGGACGACATCAAGGAGATGGGATATGATGGTACGGCCGACCTGGTCGAGTCACTCTCTAGCGGCAAGGTTGCCTTGTCAAAACTGGATCCGCTCAAGCCCTGGTTCGCTTTGGCGCCGCCCAAGATGGGCTTTAAGAGGAGTACCAAGAAGCTTGCGGGCCAGAACGGGATACTCGGACGGAACAAGGACCTGCCGGAGCTGGTACGGAGGATGATCTGATATGGCCACCAGACTACGCAAGACCCGCAGGTACCGCGGCTCGCGGAACCACGGCTGGGGCCAGGTAGCGCAACACCGGGCCAGCGGCCACAAGGGCGGCCTGGGCGTATCCGGACAGCTGAAGCACCACTACTCGTCCATGCTGATGAACGACCCGGATCATTTCGGGCACTCCTCCACCCGGCCGCCAAACCCCAACATCACAAGAAGGTGGGCAAGCGTTCGGGATCTTGATGACCTGTACGCCCGGCACGGGCGCTTGGAGGGGGAACGCCGGGTAGTGGACCTGAGGGGCGCCGGTTACGAGAAACTGCTGGGTGGAGGTAGCGTCTCGTCCGCTTATACCGTGCTGGTGCCCGATTCTACAAAGTCGGCGGCCGGAAAGGTGGAAGCTGCCGGTGGTGAGGTGCTCTCGGACGATGGTTGAGGGAAGCGCCACCGAGATAATCCGCAAGGTTGTATTCAAGGTAGAGCCGTACCTGCCGCAGGTGCCCAAACCAAAGAAGAAGCTCACGCTGCAGAAGCGGCTCTTGTGGAGTGGCGTGGCCCTGCTCATATACATGGTGATGGGCCAGACGCCGCTCTTTGGGGCCGTCACGCCGGAGATGGACTTTCTGGCATTCGCCCGGGTCATATTCGCCTCCCAGCAGGGCACCCTGGTGGAGCTGGGGATAGGGCCGATAGTAACGGCTGGACTGCTGATGCAGCTGCTTAGGGGCTCGGAGATACTAAAGTTCGACTTTAAAAAACCCGAAGAGCGCGGCATATTTCAGACCGCCACCAAGCTGGTCACCTACGTGGTTATCATCGCGGAGTCTGTTGTGTATGCGATAGCCGTCTACGGGCCCAACATACTGGATCCCTCGCACCTGTACGTGATGATAGGCCAGCTGATGGTGGCCTCCGTACTCATCATGTTCCTGGATGAGATGATCCAGAAGGGATGGGGGCTGGGTAGCGGAATCAGCCTGTTCATAATGGCCGGAGTCACGCAGCAGATACTGTGGAGCCTCTTTGCCCCCCTGCCGGCAGGCGATGGCGGGCCCATCGGGGTTCTGCCGTACCTGGGCCAGTCCATAATGGCAGGCGACATCGGCAACGTCATCTTCCGGAGCGGCCAGTTGCCGAGTATATTCGGGCTGTGCCTGACGGCTGGAATACTGCTGATACTGGTCTTCACGCAGGGGATGAAGATCGAGATACCCATAGTCTCGACCAGGTACAGGGGGTTCTCGGCGGTCTACCCCATCAAGATGATGTACGTCTCCAACATACCGGTCATACTGGCATCAGCACTCACTGCCAATGCCGTGTTTCTGGGTCAGATGATCTGGGCCAACGTCAATCCGCGCAATACAGATGCCCTCTGGAACATCATAGGGCAGTTTGATCCCACGAATCCCTCTACGCCGATCGGCGGTATCATCTACTATGTTACGCCCCCGCGGGGGCTGGAGATAGCCGCAGCCGACCCGACCCGGGCTGTCGGATACGTCCTGTTCATGATCGGGATTGTTGTCGTCTTCGGAAAGTTGTGGGTGGAACTGGGCGGCCTCTCTCCCAAGAGCGCGGCGCAGAACCTGCTGGATGCGGATGTTCAGGTGCCAGGCTTCCGGCGGTCCAACAAACCCATCGAGACACTGCTCAACAAGTACATACCATCCGTCACGATTGTGGGTTCGATGATACTGGGCCTGCTGGCCGGTGTCTCGGACGTGCTGGGGGTATTTGGTACGGGAATAGGGGTACTGCTGATGGTGGATATCCTGATCAACTACTATACGCAGCTGGTACGCGAACAGGTAGAGGTAGTCATGCCGCGGTTGGGTGCTTTGCTTGGCAGAAAGTAAGCGTGTCGTTCTGGTGGGCATCTCAGGCGTGGGCAAGACCACCCTGCTCAAGGCCGTGGTGGAGAAGCTGCAGGATGCCGCCAAGATCGTCCTGGTTCGCAACTTCGGTACGGTCATGCTGGATGAGGCAAGGCGCAACGGCATAACGGACCGGGACATGATCCGGAACCTCACCATACAGGACCAGGAGGCGCTGCAGAGCAACGCTGCGGCAAGCATTGCTGCGGAGTCTGCCGACGTCATAATAATAGACACGCATGCCTTTGTGAGCACCCGTGCAGGGTACTACCCGGGGCTGCCCGTCAAGGTGCTGGACATACTCAAACCAACCATCTACATCTCGGTATCTGCCCGGCCCGAGGACATCTACCACCGCCGCATGAACGATCCGACCAGAAGCCGCGATCGTATAGACCACAACGCCATAAAGCAGGAACTGGATCTCCAGGCGGCAATGGTGTCTGCGTGCTCGGTGGTATCCGGTGCCCCGATCAAGCCCATCGCCAACCGCCAGGGGAAGGTGGCCGATGCAGCAAACGACGTAATAAGGGCCATAGGGTTGTAATGGCATGAACGGAGTACTGCTGTTCCTTGAGTCGATCTTCCTGCAGGAGGACGGCGGCTTTCTGGGGTTTCTTGGCGGGGATCGCGGAGCCTTGGGCAGCGACGACCCCATCATAGTGGGACTGGTGGCCTCCGCATTTGCGGTGTCGGGCTTTGGCGTGCTGCTCAACCTGCTCAACGCGGCCATCCGCAAGAAGATGGTCGACCAGGTAAAGTGGCGCCGCATAATGAAGGAGACCCGCGCCTTCAACAAAGAGAGGATGGCGGCCTTCCGGTCCAAGGACCAAGACAGGATAAACCACCTGAACAAAAAGTCGGCCTACATGAACAAGCTCAACATGGAGCTGATGCAGATGAACCTGCGCCCCATGATGATAACGTTCGTACCGCTGATACTGATATTCTACTTCGTGCTACCGGCCCTCTTTTCGTATACGGTGGCCATCTCACCGGTCTCCCTCAACGTCATACCCGGAGACTTCTTCCAGCTTACATGCACCGCCGAGCAGGCGGCCGACCCGGATCACATATGCGAGGAGGAGAACGCGCTCCTCCTGTGGGCATGGTACTTCCTGTCGTCGATAGCCTTCAGCGGGATTATTATGAAGCTCACCAAGACTACCATGGATCTCAGTTGAGCCGTTCCATCGTCATATCTGGCCCCCCAGCCGTAGGCAAGTCCACCGTGGCCAGGAGCCTTGCCGAGAGGTACGGGCTGCGCCTTGTCAGCGGCGGCGATGTCCTCAAGGAGATGGCGCGGGAGAGGGGCTTTGATCCAGCCGGCGAGGACTGGTGGGACACGCCCCAGGGAATGAAGTTTCTGTCCGTGCGGGAGAACGACTTTAGCTTCGACAGGGAGATGGACACGCGCCTGGTTGAGATGTGCGGGCATGGCGGGGTGGTGATCACCAGCTATACGCTGCCTTGGCTGACCAGCAGCGCGGTCAGGGTCTGGCTGGACTGCTCCCAGGATGTCAGCGCCCGGCGGATGCAGGACCGGGACGGCGTCAACGCCAAAGACGCTTATCGTATAGCCCGGGACAGGTACGACCGCAACATGAGGCTGTACGAGCGCCATTACGGGTTCAAGTTCGGCCGGGACGACTCGGTCTTTGAGATAGTGGTACAGACAGACGGCAAGGATGTGGGACAGGTGATCTCAGAGGTCGTGGCCCGGCTGGACGGACAGCCATGACGCTCCCGCAACTGGACCGCCTGGTGGAGGTTGACCAGGATGTGACGGATCCAGCCTACGGTACACCCTACAACCAGAGGACGCCCGAACAGTTGCTGGACTATGGGATAATAATACTGGACAAACCGCCAGGTCCTACCAGCCACGAGACCGTCGCCTGGACCAAGCGGATGATGGGCCTGGACAAGGTGGGCCACAGCGGGACGCTAGATCCGCAGGTCTCAGGCGTCCTTCCGCTGGGGCTGGGCGAGGCCACAAAGGCCTTGGGGGTGCTGCTGTACGGCCCAAAAGAGTACCATGCGGTGTGCCGGTTCCACTCCCTCCCTTCCGAGGAGCGCCTGATGAGCGTACTCGGGGAGTTTACCGGCACCATCTACCAGCGGCCACCGCAGCGCTCCAGCGTACTGCGCCGGACCCGCACAAGAACCATACACCAGATGGATCTGATAGAAAGGAAGGAGCGGCTGGCCTTGCTGCGGGTCGTCTGCGAGTCGGGCACATACATCCGGAAGCTCCTGTACGACATGGGGGAGGTACTGGGGCCCGGGGCCACCATGATAGAGCTGCGCCGCACCCGCGTCAGCCACTTCACCGAGTCGGGGGGGCTGGTGACCCTGCATGAACTCTCCGACGCGCATGCCGTCTGGAAGGAGACCGGGGACGGATCTCGTCTGGCATCGATGATCCGGCCGGTCGAGGAGGCGCTCAGCGGGCTCAAGTCTGTGGTGATCCGGGACTCGGCCGTAGACGCCCTGTGCCACGGGGCGCAGCTGGCCGTGCCGGGCATACTGCAGGTCTCGCCGGGGATCAACCGGGGGGATGTGACGGCGGTATACACCCAGAAGGGCGAGGCCGTCGCCCTGGCCGAATGCAAGATGTCCGAGGCCGACATACTGGATGCCACCAAGGGGCACGGCTTTGAGACCAAGAGGATAATCATGACTCCGGGTACCTACCCCCGAAGATGGCGCTCCAAGGGCAGACATGTGGAGTAGTAGTTGTCCAGGTACACGCTGGCCATCTTCATGTCGGTAGGCGCCGCCGCGGGCCTGGCGGCGGGACTGCTCTTGATGGACATAACCGGCGGGGAGATCACCCATGTGGATGGCCTATCCATCAGCGTCGCCACCGACAAGAGTGACTACAAGCTGGGCGAGCCGGTGTCGGTCCGGATAGTCAACACCGGCAGCGTCCCGCTGGAGTCCGGCGAGGCTTGGAGGTTCAGGATAACGGGCCTCTCCGGCATGCTCATGTACAGTGAGCCGGGCCACGCCCCCATGAAGCTGGATCCCGGCCTTGAGACCACCCTGGTATGGGACCAGACAAAGAACGACGGGGACACGGCTCTGGAGGGATTGTACCGGATATCAATCCGCGGGCACGGGCCTGATGGTGCTCAGGCGGAGGACTCGACGACGATAATGATCTGGAAGTGAGGCAGGTTTCATGCCTGCAGCAAGATTTGGGCAGGATGATATGGCGCCGGGAGGGAGATTTGAACTCCCGCTCCCTTGCGAGAACGCGCTTTGTGGTCTCTTGATTTCCAGGCGCGCGCCCTACCAGGCTAGGCGACCCCGGCAACGCCTGTACGCTCTAGCAGACCGTAATTAACTGATTCGAACCGCGGCGGCACAGACCGCGGCCGTCATAAAGGTGCTCCCGCCGGGATTTGAACCCGGGATCACTGCCTTGAGAGGGCAGTATGCTTAGCCGGACTACACCACAGGAGCCCCAACCCCCTCTACCCGGTCTCAATTTAAAGGAAATGGCTTGGTGGGCACGGGGCAGTGACGCAGAGCGGACTGCGGGGAATTATATGCCTAAGTACAGACGCGTAACATACGCGTACCTACCCAGGTGCTTTCCGGCGCTTGGTGTCGCGGGACGATTGCACGCTTGGTTCTCGCGCCGCCTAGTGGCGTCCGGAGCTGCGGTCACCCAAGTTGGTGGGTTCCGGGTCCGTCCCAATTCACGCCTTTCGAGGGCAATTCCTTCCCCCGCGGGAACGTTAACGTCCGTTCCCCTGTTGACCACATTGTACGCCGCGTTACCGTCGGCGTTCATCACCCGGCCGCAGAACACACACTCAAAGCGCTCACCGTTCCGCGACTCCGCATCAGCATGTTGGCATGCCGAGCAGGTCGTGCTGGTACCAACCGGGTTGACCTCTACCACCCTGATGCCCAACCTCTCGGCCACAATCCTGATCTTCCGCAGTATCTCACCATGGCGGACGAACCTCATGCCCCTGTTGAGGCCGCGCTTCCTGTTTCCGCCGTGCCGCGTCATCGCCTCCAGATCCAACCGTTCGATACAGATGACGCTTGCACCCCAGCAAACCTCCTTGGCCAGCAACCACTCGCAGTAGTCCCGTACGCAGGCGTTCTTGTGGTTGCGACGGCCGCGCCGGCGCGCCGTCTCCCGATAGTTGCGCGAATGTTTGCTGGTCTTGGATAGTTTGCGGCGCGTCGCATCGTTCCAGTGCCGGTTGGACCTGAACGCGCTCGCCGTGTCGTAGCAGGCGACGCGCCCGTCCGAGCGCGCCACCACCGTCGGGTTGGTTATGCCGCGGTCTATGCCGACGGCCAAACCGGTTGTACGCGGCTCGGCGTCCGGCAGCTTGTAGGTGATGTAGAGCCGCCAGGTGTTGGCGTTCCCGTACGGCGACACGTCCATCAACCGGAACGACCTTGCGCCATATAGCCAGTTGTTTGGGTATTGGTATGGCTGCTCCCCGGCTAGCCGGACGCGGCCCAAGCCGCGCAGCGAGGCCGTTTGGTTGCCGACGTAGGTCGGCGCGACCTCGCACGAGACCGTCCTCAACGGGTTCTTCCGTGTCCGGTAGTTGAGGTTGCCGTTGCCGTGCTTGTTGGAGACGTCGGCGGCCGTCCTCGCCTGATGGATTGCCGCCTGCTGAAAGTCCCGCTCCGTCTGCTGTTGGTGCGGCGTCGCCTGCCGCAGGATGGTGAACTCCTTTTGCAGGTCGAACAAGGTGAGCGTCGGATCCTCCTTCAGCCTGGAGACGGCCCAGTTGTATGCTTCGCGCTGGGCGCCGACCAAATCGGACAGTTTGGCGGCCTGTTCGCGCGTCAGGACGACGCGGAAGCCGCGGGTGCGCATCATACGGTAATGTACCGGACCAACCATATAAACCCAGTCCTGCCTGGCTGGCCGCCGGTCTCGTCCTGGCGTGTGTATTTATCCGATAATTCCCGGACTGCGTTCTGTCCACTTCATATATCGTGGCGTGTCATATGGCGCGTGGATCTGCAGGCTGTTCTGGACGGGGTGGGTCTTGGCTCTTATCCGGCCGGGTTGGTCGGATGCAGGGCCGACGGCACCCACCATGCGTCTTGCTCGTACGATTTGGTGGTCTTTGACGGATCCCACTCCCCGCCCAGGGTGGTGCAGTACGGTGACCGGGCCGTCATACTCTACCGCGGCTCTCTCCGGGAGTCCAGGACGCCGTCCCTGGCTGGATACCTCTCCATGAACATAATCCGGGACGACTCCATGGAGCTGGCGCCGTTCCTATCCGGAGTGGTGGAGAACCGCGATGCACTGCTAACGGATCTGGCCCGCAGCAACCTGGCCGAGGCGATCCTGTGCGCCCAGCGTGCAACCATTGCACTGGAGCGGTCCGTGGACATGGGATCCTGCTGGCAGAAATGCTCTTCCCTGTACCTGGGCGACGCCATACTGGCGCTCAACGGCCGCCTCCCATCCTCGCACGCGCTGGCCGCGCTGCGGGACATACGCGGCAACCGTACCGGAACACTGGTGTCCACCGGAACGCTGGGGATGGAGAGAGCGTCAAGTACCCTGCTGACCCGCATGACCGAGTCGGCCGCCGGGCTCTCCGGGATGGTTGGCGGGACGCCGCCCGAGATAATACGGCTCAAGGCCGGTGCGCTGCTTGCCGGATCCAGGATTCCGGACTGCTACCGCTATCTGTGCGGCGTAGCCAGGCAGTGCCTGTCCGCAACCGACTCCATCCGGGGAGGCGCGGATGTAGAGTACGTCGCCCCGATGGCATTGGACGCGGAACGGGATGCGATACTGGTGCGGGGCAATGCCGCGAGGGTGAGGGGCGAGGCCAACCGCATGTTGGAGGTGTTGGCGCATGCGTGATCAGATGGTGACGGTGATGACCCCCATCCAGTCCACCGGCATGTTTCAAAACTAGATAACTTTAAAGACAACGTGCCTGCATATCAAACCCATGGGAGATGCAGCATGTGGATGCGAGGCATCCAAGGACAACGGCGTAGAGTGTGACTGCCATCTACAGAGCGCATGCTTTTGTGATGCAACCTGCACCTGCGGATTGGACATCTGCAAGAACACCGAAAGGTAAGACGTCAACACAATTCTATCTTTTTGGCTAGTCTTCCTCGTCTAGCCCCCACGACTTTACCAGTTCCTTCTGGAACTTGTCGGCTTGCTTGGCATCCAGGGCAAAACCGCAGTTCTTGTGGGTGGGAACAACCACCATACCGTCCAGCTTGAACTCGACCTCGTACATGTGAACCTTGGGGCATTCACACATTGTGCTCGCAAGTTGGTACCTGCTCTATATTTGTCTATTCAGGATATCAGCTAAACCAAAAGTGCCAGTGGCTGCGCCGGATCCAACAGTACATCCAGATGGAGCCAAGAAGTCTAGACGCGCACTCGGATCGGTGAGCGGGATTGCTGTGATCTGCTCGTGCGGATTGGATCACACTTGGTTTAGCTGGATATGCGTCCAAACCTGCCGGGTTTGGCCGGGGCAGGCGGGCACCAACCCTTAATATTGGCGTTCATACCTCTTAGGGTGATGAGCCTCCGGTATATTGCCGTCTTGGCTGCAGTCCTTGTTGTTGGCGGGGCCGCCCCCGCCCTGGCCCAGTTCCAGCAGGGGGGAGTAGACCACTCCGGGGAGTGGCACGTTGGTGAGGGTATGGCCGCCGGCGACTACTACTCGTACATAATGTGCCATGTGGACTACAGGGAATGCGCCCAGTTCCAGATGGACATCTGGATAGAGGGAGACATACAGGTGGGAACCGAGACGAAGTGGCTTGCACACGTGGTCGTCTATGATGGCAACAGGGTGACTGCCGGCCAGATGGAGCTGGGGAAGATAGCCCCTGAGCCCACCGGCGGCACTGCCGAGCTCAGCACCTACCGCGGAGCGTTCAAGTCGTCGATCGTGTGGCTGTCGGCGTTTGCCAATGCCAACGAGCCCAAGAAGTTCTCCCTGCCATCGTGGGGCAAGATAGCCAACATAGGAGGCGAGCAGATACTGCCCAAGGAACTGGTGGAAGGCGGGCTGGACGTGCGGGCTGGCCACTTCGAGGAGGTAATCCTGGTGGGCTGGAGAACCGGCGGCGCCACCAGCAACATCTGGGTGGTGGACGGGTTCCCCTTCCCGATAAAGGCGCTCACATGGACCCACGTCTCCGAGGGCATACCGCCCAAGGAGTACGATTTTGAGCTGCGTGACTACAGGACCGGCGTCTCGGAGAACCCGCTAGCCGGGATAGTCAGCACCGCCCAGGAACAGGCGCAGTTGGGCTGCCCCGAGATCGGCGGACTTGAGAAGTCGATCAAAAAGCCGACCAACTCGTTCAAGTACCAGATACATGCCTTCTACACGCCGGATCCGCCGGTAGAGGACTGTCCCATGAAGTGGCTGGTCAAGTTCATCTCCAAGTACGACGACACAGAGTTCCTCAACCAGGTGCAGTACGACGTCTGGGTGGTGGACGTCAACGAGTCGGGCCAGCCCCTGACGCCACCCGTTCGCTCCATTGCAGACGATGACGGCAGGCTGTTCCTGTTCTCGCCATCGGGCCAGTCGGAGATAGAGTTTACTGTGGCCGAGTCAGAGACCGCCAACTACCTGATACGCGTGTACGGCCTCGCACCGGAGAATATAGTGCCGTCTCCCGGCGAGGGCGACTTTCTGTTGATACCACTGCAGGTGCATCCGGGACTGGATGACGGCTCGGATGCAGCACCCGGTGCCCAAGAACCGGAGCCGGCGCCCGGTGACGAGACGGGTCCGGCCGCCATCCCCGACTGGATAAAGAACACGGCGCGGTGGTGGGCCGAGGGGCAGATAGATGACGACTCGTTCGTTCAGGGACTGCAGTTTCTCATACGGGAGGGAATAATCGTCGTACCGCCCACGGAGGCAACCGAGGCCGGGGAGCCAGGATCCATACCCTCCTGGATAAAGAACAACGCCCTCTGGTGGGCAGACGGGCTGATAGACGACAACTCCTTTGTCCAGGGGATACAGTTTCTCATATCATCCGGGATAATACGGGTCTCCTAGTTGCCCTTCCTGAAATACCCCAAGAGGAAGCTGCGCAAGATGGTCCAAAGGGGGGAGTACGCCGAGGCGCTGGAGTTTGGCAAGTCCATCGAGCCAAAGTATCGGGAGGATCACGATTTTCTGTTTATCATCGGCAGCGTCTACTACATCCTGGACGATCCAACAAACGCCATCCCCTACTTTGACAAGGCCATATCGTTCCAGCATGACGATGTCGAGTCCCTGATGCTCAAGACCAACTCCCACCTCTCGCTGGGACAGCCGCAGGAGGCGGCCGCATGCTGCATGCACATACTGAAGATCAACCCGGATCATACCGAAGCCAAGTCGCTGCTCAAGAACCTGCAGGGCTAGGGCTATACACGTTCTCCATCAGCCAGTCGCAATACCCGGTGACCGGCCCCTCAAAGGGCGTCCACACGTGCAGCGAATGCGGCAGGATGTCTATCTTTCCGCCCGGCGTCCACACCCTGGCCCCCTCCTTTCCCTCGTACATGTAGGCATCCTCCACCTTTACGTCCCCAAACACCTCCCTGGCCTTGGCCTTGATGCTCTCCCGGGGTATGGGAAAGTTCTTGCGCTCCCTGTCTATTATCAGGCTCAGATCCCGCTTCCCGTACATGTCAAACTGCTCTATCTTGCCTTCCTGGGGAAAGTTTACGATAAGCTGTATGCCGTACTTTGATCCCGTCCGGCGGCCTATCTCCACTATGCTGGAGTATGCCATGGCGGGGTTTCTCGCCAGCAGGAAGCGAATGCGCGCCATGTCTCGCCTTAGGGCCGCCTGCAGATCTTCCACAATCTCGGAGAACCTCATGGGTGATGTGCTCATGGCGCCCTATTTCATAGCTGGCCCGCTCTGAGCAGGCGCGCCACCGTAGGCATTCCTACCCTGCTATGATCGGGGCGGCGGTCTGGGATGGCTGCTGGGCATTGATGATAACGTTCCTGATGTTTCTGTCCATGACCACCTCGGCTATGTCCGCGGTGTACTCGGCAGACCTCCTTATCCCTTCCAGGACGAACTTTATGACGGTGGCGTTGGGGGCGGGGTCCTTTACCGACATCATCATCTCCTCCTGCATCCTGCCTATCCGGACGACCGACTCGGATACGGCCTCGGCCATCCTGTAGTCGGACCTGATCAGGGCCTCGATGGCCTTGTCGAACGCCCCCATGGCCGACTCACCCAAATCCCTTATCCCGGAGATGGTCTCAGGCTCCGCCGGGCCTGCCAGGTACTTTACCCTCTTTGCTATCAGGGCGGCGTGGTCGGCTATCCTCTCCATCCGCGCTATCACCGTCCTGTAGTGCAGGCAGTCCACGGGGCTATCCAGGAACATCTCCTGCAGCATGCCCGCGTTGGCCACCGCCACGGTGAGGTTTCTGAGCATGTAAAATGTGAACCTGTCCATCTCGTCATCCAGCCGAACCACCTCTTCTGCATACTCCAGATCCCCAGTCCTCAGCGCCTCAAGGGCCTCCCGGTGCATGTCAACCGTCATGGTGCGCATGCGCCTGAGGGCAACCTCGAAGGTAAGCTCCGGAAGGCGTGTCAGGGTCTGGATGGTGACGTATTCGGGGTTGGACTCGATTATCTCGGTTCCTATCATCGAGGACCTGGCAAAGCTCCGTATGGCGCTTATCTGACCGGGTCCCAGCCTTATCCCCTTGGCCATTATCTTGATCGACTTGTATCCGGCCAGGTACATGGCTACTATCTTGCGCCGGATTGACTCGTCCGAGTCCTTTGGGCCCACCGCGACCGCCGCCCTTCCCAGGCCGGCCGAATCGCTGTTGGGGAAGATGGTCAGCGAGTTGTTCTCGTTCTTTGTCATCGATACGCTGTCGCCGACGCTCAGACTCATCTGCTCCACCCATACCTTGGGGAGGGAGACGATGTAGGTGGAACCGCCGCTGACCTGAAGCTTCCTGTTCTGCCTTGACGGCTCCGCCCTGGTCAATACGGAATTGGTATGGTTCTGCGTATTATACTGTTGATCACATTATTCTATATAGTAACATGCGAGGAATATGGGGCGGGTAATCTATTGGCGCCTGTCAGATATTTTTTCAGAGGCAAATGCCATCTGTGACCAAGCGCTGGATCCGCCGCGAGACAAAGGCCAAAAAGTTCCTGCTCTCCGAAAAGCTCTTCAAGTTCGCCGCAGCTGCGGCCGGCGCCTACGTGCTCGCCATGATACTGGTCATGGCGCTGCAGCTGGGCTTTGAGTCGGCCCCCATCTGGGAGGAGGAGGGCCTCGGCTTCATATACGGAACGGACTGGAACTCGGTGCCGGGCCGTGAGTCGTTTGGCGCCTTCCCGTACATACTGGGCACGCTCATCACCTCCGCCATAGCCCTGGCCTTGGGCTTTCCCCTGAGCATAGGCATCGCCATGCTGGTCATGATAGTGCCCAAGAAGATAGGCCAGCCCCTGGGGTATCTGGTGGAGCTGATAGAGGCGGTTCCCAGCGTGGTGTTCGGACTGTGGGGGTTGTTCGTCTTTAGGATATACTTTAGGGATTTGGTGGAGAAGCCGCTTCACGAGGCCTTTGGCGATTCCATCTACCTCTTCGGGGGGACCCCGTTCGGCCTCGACGTGCTGACGGCCAGCATCATCCTGGCGATAATGATCATCCCCACCATCTCCTCCATATCCAGGGAGGTGATGATGGCAGTGCCGCAGCAACAGAAGGAGGCGGCCTACATGCTGGGCTCCACCACCTTCGAGATGTTCCGCATGGCAATATTCCCCTACTCCAAGGCCGGCCTGCTGGGCGCATCCATGCTTGGCCTGGGCAGGGCCGTGGGCGAGACGATGGCCGTCACCATGCTGATAGGAAACTCCATTGGGCCTGCGGCCATCCCGCAGTCGCTCTTCCATTCCAGCCAGACGATGCCAAGCATCATAGCCAACGAGTTCATAGAGGCATCACCGGTCGGCATCCACCTGCCCGCACTGATAGGGGTCGGGCTGGTGCTGCTGGCCGTGGGGCTAGCCATCAACGTGGTGGCCCACTTCCTGGTGGCAAGGATGGTCAAGGTGAACGAGGGAGTGGTCCATTGAGCTTTGAGGAACGCCAGCAGAAGCGCGCCCAGATCCGGTCCATGTTCAGGTCCAACGTCAGGCGCCGCCTTTTGGTGGACAAGATAGTGATTGGCGTGGTGGTTGCCTGCGCCCTGATAGCCATAATACCGCTGTTCTGGATACTGGGCACGGCCGTCTACGGCGGCCTGCCCGCCCTCAGCTGGGCCTTCCTGACAGAAGAGCCCGGGGCCGTTGGCTCCGGAGAGATATCGATAGGTCCGGCCATCCAGGGAACCCTGATAATCATAGGCTTATCCTCGCTGATAGGCCTTCCCATCGGGGTGATGGGGGGAGTGTATCTGGCCGAGTTCGGGCAGGGCAGCAGGCTTGCCAAGCAGATCAGGTTCTACATGGACGTGTTTATGCAGATACCATCGATAGTAATCGGGATATTCGCGTTTTTGGCGGTCGTGCTTATCCTGGGCCACTTCTCGGTCTGGGCTGGGGCCTTTGCGTTGTCGCTGATAATGTTTCCGATAGTGGCCCGCTCCACCGAGGAGGCCATGCGGATGGTTCCGTGGACCTACCGGGAGGCGGGCGCGGCTCTGGGCCTGAGCAAGGCCGTGGTGACGATGAGGGTGGTGCTCTCCCACGCCAAGAAGGGCATACTGACCGGCATACTCCTCTCGATATCGCGGGTGGGCGGGGAGACGGCCCCGCTGATAATGACCATCCTGGGAAGCAGCGTCTTCTTCGAGGACCTGGACACGCCGATGGATGCGCTGCCGCTCAGGATATGGCGCTTCTCCCTGCAGCCGTACGATGAGGCCCGCATGGCAGGGTGGGGGGCCGCCCTTACCCTGGTTCTTGTCATATTCGCCATACACGTGGGCGTACGCTACTTCTTCCTTCGGGACAGGAGCGGCAAAAGCTTAAGTGAGACGTTACGGCTGAGGCGAAACAGAGGATGATGGCAAGCTGAGTACCGTCACAGAGCAGCGTCATCCCCCAACCACTGCCGATCTCGTCAAACCCAAATACAAGATGGTCACAGAGAACATCAACATCCACTACGGTGACGTACACGCCGTCAAGAACCTGACCCTCAGGTTCCCCGAAAAGTCGGTGACGGCGCTGATAGGGCCGTCTGGCTGCGGCAAGACGACCTACATCCGCTGCCTCAACCGAATGCACGACATGACCCAGAGCGCCCGGGTGGCGGGCAGGGTACTCTTGGATGGCGCCGACCTGTACGACAAGAGCATCGACCCGATATACCACCGCAGGAAGGTGGGAATGGTCTTCCAAAAACCCAACCCGTTTCCCACCATGAGCATATATGATAACGTGGTGGCGGGGGTAAAACTGAACGGGGTGCGGAACAGATCGATACTGGACGAGATAGTGGAGGACTGCCTGAAGATGGCCTACCTCTGGGACGAGGTCAAGGGCATACTCCGGAAGCCGGCCCTGGAGCTCTCCGGAGGCCAGCAGCAGCGCCTGTGCATTGCCCGGGCGCTGGCCATCCAGCCGGAGGTACTCCTGATGGACGAGCCCGCGTCCGCCCTGGACCCGATAGCCACGCAGAAGATCGAGGAGACGATAACCGAGCTCAAGAAGGACTATTGCATCATCATAGTGACCCACAACATGCAGCAGGCAATCCGCTGCTCCGACTATACGGCGTTCATGTATCTGGGCGAGCTGATAGAGGCAGGCAAGACCAAGCAGATATTTGAACGGCCCAGGGAGCAGCTAACCGCTAAATACGTTCAGGGCCAATTTGGCTAGTAGATGGCAAGGCTTATAGATCCATCCCTCAAGAAGCTCTCCTTTGCCATGGGCGAGATGGGCGAGATGGCCATCAAGACGATGAGTCTGGCCATGGAGTCGTTTGTCTCCGGTACCAACACCAAGGACGAGACGCGCCGCATATCGGACTCGATCACCAAAAAATACTTCGAGGTGGAGGACCTGACCTTCGAGATGCTGCTCAAGTACCAGCCGGTGGCCCGCGACTTTCGCTTCATAAGGTCGTCGATAGAGATATCCTACGCCTTTCTGAGGTTCGGCAGATACGCGTACGATATTACGCTGGTCCGGGACTCGTTCGGGGATATCAGCCAATGCAGGAACGACCAGCTCATAGAATCCTTCGTGCTGGTGGAGCGCGTGATAAAGGAGGCCGTCCTCTCGTTCGCGTCCCTGGATATTCGCAAGGCCCGGTACATCAAGGACCGGGAGGTGATGACCGATACGATCTACCGGGAGAGGATGCCCATCCTGATACGATCCAGCGACACAAAGTGCGCCCTCGCCGAGGCCCTGCTGCTCAGGTACCTGGAGCGGATAGCGGATCATGCCCTGTTCATGAGTGATGCGATCACCTATATCGTGACCGGAAAGCGCGACAGGCGCCTGCCCAGGCACTCGTCCGACCGGATGTAGCGGCCGTGCAGGGTTGGCCTGCCGGCCCGGCCACCGCCGACGACCGGCCGCAGATGTTCGGATACGTGAAAAATTCGGCACCGCCACGTTCATCCGGTATCCGGACTAGCCTGCCTGCAAGTACGGGAAGATCCTCGTTCCGGTTGATGGCGCCGCGCCCCTCCGGGGTGATGATGGACTACCTGCCGGGCACCGCGCGACGGCGGCCCTGCACAGGTTTCTAGGTGGGCGCCCCGCATATGAACGCCGCCGGGGAGGCGGGGCGCAGATCCAAACTTGGCGCCCAAGTCTGCGAGTACTGCGGCCCGCCCAAGAGCGCAAAAAAGAGACTTGCGGGACACCTCGGAACGGCAACCTGTCCGGATATCTGGGGAATTATATGCCTAAGTACAGACGCGTAACATACGCGTACCTACCCAGGTGCTTTCCGGCGCTTGGTGTCGCGGGACGATTTCGCGCTTGGTTCTCGCGCCGCCTAGTGGCGTCCGGAGCTGCGGTCACCCAAGTTGGTGGGTTCCGGGTCCGTCCCAATTCACGCCTTTCGAGGGCAATTCCTTCCCCCGCGGGAACGTTAATGTCCGTTCCCCTGTTGACCACATTGTACGCCGCGTTACCGTCGGCGTTCATCACCCGGCCGCAGAACACACACTCAAAGCGCTCGCCGTTCCGCGACTCCGCATCAGCATGTTGGCATGCCGAGCAGGTCGTGCTGGTACCAACCGGGTTGACCTCTACCACCCGGATGCCCAACCGCTCGGCCACAATCCTGATCTTCCGCAGTATCTCACCATGGCGGACGAACCTCATGCCCCTGTTGAGGCCGCGCTTCCTGTTTCCGCCGTGCCGCGTCATCGCCTCCAGATCCAACCGTTCGATACAGATGACGCTCGCACCCCAGCAAACCTCCTTGGCCAGCAACCACTCGCAGTAGTCCCGTACGCAGGCGTTCTTGTGGTTGCGGCGGTCGCGCCGGCGCGCCGTCTCCCGATAGTTGCGCGAATGTTTGTTGATCTTGGATAGTTTGCGGCGCGTCGCATCGTTCCAGTGCTGGTTGGGCCTGAACGCGCTCGCCGTGTCGTAGCAGGCGACGCGCCCGTCCGAGCGCGCCACCACCGTCGGGTTGGTTATGCCGCGGTCTATGCCGACGGCCAAACCGGTCGTACGCGGCTCGGCGTCCGGCAGCTTGTAGGTGATGTAGAGCCGCCAGGTGCTGGCGTTCCCGTACGGCGACACGTCCATCAACCGGAACGACCTTGCGCCATATAGCCAGTTGTTTGGGTATTGGTATGGCTGCTCCCAGGCTAGCCGGACGCGGCCCAAGCCGCGCAGCGAGGCCGTTTGGTTGTCGACGTAGGTCGGCGCTACCTCGCACGAGACCGTCCTCAACGGGTTCTTCCGTGTCCGGTAGTTGAGGTTGCCGTTGCCGTGCTTGTTGGAGACGTCGGCGGCCGTCCTCGCCTGGCGGATTGCCGCCTGCTGGAAGTCCCGCTCCGTCTGTTGTTGGTGCGGCGTCGCCTGCCGCAGGATGGTGAACTCCTTTTGCAGGTCGAACAAGGTGAGCGTCGGATCCCCCTTCAGCCTGGAGACGGCCCAGTTGTATGCTTCGCGCTGGGCGCCGACCAAATCGGACAGTTTGGCGGCCTGCTCGCGCGTCAGGACGACGCGGAAGCCGCGGGTGCGCATCATACGGTAATGTACCGGACCAACCATATAAACCCGGTCCTGCCTGGCGGGCCGCCGGTCTCGTCCTGGCGTGTGTATTTATCCGATAATTCCCGATATCTGCAGGGGCATCTTTTTATCGGAAACAACCTGGAGGCGCCACCATATGGCAAGCGCACGCAATCGTTATCGCCGCGATATTTTATTTCGTTTATTATTCTGACTATGCATAGCGCGATAACAAACAGTGAATATTTAAGGAGCGAAATAAAAGAAACACAATGTCTAAAATCGGAGAAACCGGGAAGCGAACACGCGACGCCTCGCTCACCGCCGCATGCCAGCTTTTCGGAACCGGTTTGAGGCGGGCTTTAACTGCCCCGCCCAGCGCGGGTTCTAATCCCGCTGGCGTTTCCCGGATAATCCCGCTGGTACTGTTCGCCGCACTGGCCATCCTGGCGGTCTCCGTCGTCGTCATCATCATCTATGAGGCGCCGCCCGCCTCCGCCTACCACTCACCGACGAACTGCGTGACGACGCTGCCTGCCGGCTACCAGATCGTACTTGACGGAAATCTTGACGTGGCCGACGGCACCCTGTGCTCCAACCGGGACGATTACTATCTGGGCATCTACCTGCGGGATGCAAACGGCAACCCGGTAACACATACGAGCAACGTATGCGTGCTGTTGGAGAGAATGTCCGGCTCCGAGATCATCGCCGAGGAAATCGGCCTGCCACGCGAGAACTATATCGCGGCCGGGGACACGAGCGTCATCTTTCGGATGAACGCGGACACGGATCTTCAGGCCCGCACGCTCGACGGCGAACCCGTGACCATCGTCGCCAGGACGGGCTCGCTGTCTGATACTTTCGAGCTCACTGTAGTGCATGGCAGCGGCGCCGAGAGCTGTCCGGCCCCGTCCACCCCCCGCACCACGCCCACCACAACCCCCACCACCACCCCAACCGGCACCACGCCCACCACCACCACCGGCACCACGCCCACCACCACCACCGGCACCACGCCCACCACCACCACCGGCACCACGCCCACCGGCGGCACGTCCTTCTTTGCGCCGTTCAGCGGGGGCACCACCCCTCCGACCATCCTCTCGATGAACATCACCGGGAACGCCACCAGGACCCTGGGCGAAGGCGGGCCGCTGCTCTTCAACATTACCTTCAGCAAGCCGGTGACCGGGGTAGACCCGACCGACTTTGTGCTGGTGTCCGGCAACGATACCGTCCCCGTATCGGCCAACGCCACCCTGCCGGCGCCGACCAATGCAACCATCCCAGTATCGGCCAACGCCACCCTGCCGGCGCCGACCAATGCAACCATCCCCGTACCGGCCAACGCCACCATCCTCAACGCGACCATCTACCCGGAGCAGGTCATCCCGTACGGTGACACGACCGAGTTTGTGATAGAGATAGAGCCTAATGCCACCTATGGTGGCGCCACCATCAGCGGCGGGACCGCCCGGTTCGACATAGAGCATCTGGGATCCCACCTTCTGGAGGTCCGGCTGACGGCCCCCGACTGCAGGACCATCTTGGTGCACAACCAGACGTTCCTGTTCCGGCCAGATCTAGCCAAACCACGAACCATAGAACCGCTGGCGGGCAGTCCGGTGGCGGGCCCCTGGACGCTGAGTATCCGGGACCACGCCCTGTACCAGAACGCGACGGTTCACCTGTTCGGGCTGAGCCTGGATGTAGGTCCGGCGATAGTCATCAACGGCACCGGCTCCAACTATCTGGTGGCCGTCAACGCTGCCGTCAACGGCAACCTCGCCTTGGGGCTGGCCGACGGTCACGATATCACCGATATCTCAGGCAATCGCTTGGCCGGCGGTATCCCGGCTGGAACCAACAACACGTATGTCCTTACCGAGCCGCCCAGGCGGACCTGCCCGTAGGTGGGTGTGCCTAGGCGCCTGCAGTCATTATCCGTCCAACCAGCCTGTGCCGGGACGCCTGCAACCTCGCACTTTCGGTGTTGATCCGGGCGTGACCCTTCCGGCGCCGTTTGTGGCGTCCGGACGATATGGCAGAAAGAGCGGCTGGTCCGGCCCGGAGTCTGTCTCCGGAGAAGATCCTGGGAAGAACGGATCCCGGGCCCATAGTGCTGGCCAACCCACTGCGGCTCAAGCTGTCCCAGTCCGGGACCAAGACCGACAGGCTGGATGCCGGGCAGCTGGCCAACCGGCTCAGGATGGACGACGTCCCGACCCTGGTGGCCGGCCATTACGATCCCGTGCTGTCGGCATACTACGAGGGCGCCCGCAAGCGCCGCCCGCCGGTGGTGGCCCAGAGCCACCTGGCCAAAAAGATGGCCATCTACATCTGGCACATGCTGAAAAAACGACAACCCTGCCGATTCGTCGACCAGAAGGCCTACCAGGCCAAGCTGGTCCGGCTGGCGCGGCTAGCATCCCGCATCTAGCAGGCGCTCCGGCACCCATCTCTGGATCAATTTGAGAGGGCGCCGGGGCCCGGCCAGATGCGGCCCGCCACCGTGCGGGCTCCGCCCAGCACCATTGGCAGATGTTTTTTTTTCGCATGGGAAAAAACGACCGGAATGGCGCCGCCGGCCCGCGCGGCGCCCAACGAGCAGGGAGCGCCGGATCCCGCGTAGGGGGGCCCTGCGCATTTCCAGATCCGGTCCCCCGTCGGGAGGCGTCTCGCCGCCCCGGCCCAGGCGGGGGGCGGCTTCGACGCCTCCCTTGGGTCCCTATCCCGGTGCAAAAAACGATGATCCTGTCGCGCAAGTCGGCGCGGGTTAAATATTACCCGTCCAACTTACTCGTGGCATGCATCAAGGCACATGGCTTCCGCTCGCACACGCCGTCTTTACATACATAGGTACATCTGCCATGTATCGGCTTTTTATGTTGCCGGTTGCAGCTGAGCAGCCCGATTCCACCGGGGGGGCGCATGTTAGACGCCGGCCCGCTCCGGGATGGCTGCTGGCAGTAGCTGCGGCCCTGGCGGTCTCGGTCCTGGCCGGCCTTGCGCCATCCTCGGCCTACTCGGAGACGATGGACTCGATGGAGGCATCATCTGCCCAGCACCGGTTTGACATTGAAAGCATAGAATCTCGGGTCCAATCTGCCGTTCTCTCTACCATAATCCTGTACGGATCGGAGGGGGCAGGCGCGTTCGAGACCATCACGCCTGAGACCAAGCAGACCGGCACCATCTACCCGTTCGTCCTGGACGCGGAGACGCTCGAGCCGGTGGCAAACGGGGCGTTCCCCAACCTTGATGGGGTGATCCCCGACACCGTCACCCTGGCCGACCGGCCCGCTGACGACATCCTCTCGGATCTTCGCCTGAATGGAACCTGGGTCGAATACATGGCAACAAATCCCAATACCGACACCGTGCAGCTCAAGCGTGCCTGGCTCTACCTGCACGACGGATACATATTCGGCTCCGGCCACTACCTCTTTGAGTCCGGCATACAGGCGGTCGTAGACGAGGCCGTCGCCATGTTCAACTCTGATGGCCGCGCCGCCTTTGATGCCATCACCCCGGATGTGTCGGCCCTTACGGATGCCCTGTATCCGTTCGTGCTGAACTTTACCACGTCCGAGACCGTGGCACACGGCGCCTATCCGGACAAGCGTGGCGCGATACCGATCTCGTCCCTCTACCGGGCGGATAGGCCCTGGCCCCAGATTCAGCAAGACCTGCTCGACCATGGAAGTACCTGGGCATCCTACGTCTTTACAAACCCGAACACGGGCACCGACCAGCTCAAGCGTACCTGGCTCTACCTGCATGAAGGGTACATCTTCGCCTCAGGCTACTACCTGCAGGACTCCAGGGTGCAGTCGCTGGTGGAGGAGGCCATCCACCTGTATGCATCCCAAGGGACCGACGCCTTTGAGATAATCACGCCCGAACCCGGGGAGAGGCTGGGCTCGCTCGTCTACTCGTTCGTCTTGGAAACGGACCCCTTGACGGTCAGGGCGCACAGTGGACTGCCGGACAGGGTGGGGACTACCGACGGCCACCTCAGCGAGGCCGACAAGTCACTCTCCCAGATACGCGACGAGCTGGACAACGAGGAGGGAACCTGGGTCGCCTACCTATCCGAGAACCCCAACACGCGCACCGACCAACTGACCCGCACCTACCTGGCCGAATACGACGGCTACATCTTCGGGGCGGGCTACTACTTCCCCGACTCCAGGATACAGTCCGTGGTGGATGAGGCCATCTACGCGTACAGGTCCCACGGCGATGCCGCATTCGAGACCATCTCCTCGGGGGATCTCAACACGAGCAACCTCTGGCCGATTGTCAGAAACTCGACGCATGTGGTAGCCTACGGCCTGGTTGGACCCGCCAAAGAGCTGGGCTTTAACCACCAGCGCCTGCTCGGGCCGATCTCGGAGGTGTTCTCGCAGTCGGATGCACGGTCCGCCAACACCCTGGATTCAAACCTGGCCACCGCCAAGCGGGGAGGCACCACGTTCACGTCCGCCATCAGCCAAAACCCAGCCACCCAGACCGAACAGATCAAGATCAGCTACGGGGCCCTCCACGACGGCTACATCTTTAGCTCCGCATATGCCGTTCCGGATGCCGATGCCCAGTCGGTGGTCGACTATGCCCTGTTCATCTACGAGTCCAACAAGGAGAACGACGCCTGGATAGACATCATAACCCCAGATGATCCCGTCATAACCGACGACATCTACCCGTTCGTCCTGAACGCAACCACCTGGGAGGGGGTTGCCCACGGAGTGCTGCCTGAAAAAATCGGGGAAGTGGCCGACTCCATACTGAAGACGTCCGTCAGGCCGTTTGAGGATGTTCGCGCCGACCTGGACGAGGACGGGTCTGCGTGGGTCACGTACACGTTCCTCAATCCGGACACGGGCACCGAACAGCTCAAGCGTACCTGGCTGGTCGAGCGGGACGGCTACATCTTTGCGGCAGGCTACTACATCTTCGACTCCAGGGTGCAGACCATCGCGTATGATGGCACGCTGGACTTTGATCAGCTGGGCAGGGATGCCGCGTTTGCAAAGATCAACGACGTTCCAGATAAGCCGAACTCGCTCTACCTGTTTGTGGTGGATCCTGGCGACGGAACCGTTCAGGCGCAGGGCGCTGATCCGTCCCCGGCGGGATCATCCTCCGACTGGCAGGCGGCCCTTGCAGCAGAGCCCAACCTCCTGAACGAACTGGAGACGGAGAACGGCGAGTTTGTCACCTACCAGTTCCTGAATCCAACCACCGGAAAGGAAGAGACCAAACGCACCTGGCTGACCATGCACGAGGGGTACGTCTTTGGCGCCGGCTACTATCCACCCGACCCTACCGGCCATGCCGCGTTCATGTGGTTTCTGTTCGGTTAGCTGCTACTCTAATACAAATAGATTAAATGTACACGCCTAGTACCGTGGCATGTTGGCGCTCAGGGAGATTGCGGAGGTATCAAAGCCTAGGATAGTGGTCCTGCTGGTGATAACGGCCGTTGCGTCGCTGTATGGGGCCAGCATGCTCTCGCCGGATGCCCAGCCGGTGGGATACGAGACGTACCTGCATATCATAGTCGCAGGAGCCCTGGCCTCGGCTGGCTCGAGCGCCTTGAACCACTACTATGACCGCGACATCGATCCTAGGATGAGCCGGACCAGCACCAGGCCAATACCGTCGGGGCGCCTCTCGGCCAGGGCCGTGCTGGTGTACGGCGTGGCCCTCTCTTGCGTCTCTGTGATCTACGGCTATCTGCTCATAAACGCGGCCTCGGCATTCTTTATAGCCCTGGGCATATTTTCGTATGTCATAATATATACGGCCTGGCTCAAGAGGCTGAACACCTCCAATATAGTGATTGGAGGGATAGCGGGCAGTGCCGCGTCTTGGGCGGGGTGGGCTGCAGCGACCGGAACGCTGGACCTGCTGGGATTCCTGGTGGGTTTTTTGGTGTTCGTATGGACCCCCTCGCACTTTTGGTGCCTGGCCATGAAGATCCGGGAAGAGTACGAGCAGGCCAACGTGCCCATGCTGCCCGTCGTCATAGGCATGCACCGCACCTCCAAGTACATCCTGGCCAACACGTTGATACTGGTGCCCTACTCCCTGCTGCTGTACGCGTTCGGGATGGGCGTGGTCTACACGGCGCTGGCTGCCGCCTCGGGCGGCCTGATGCTGCTCTACCACTACAAACTCACCAAGAACCCCACCGCTGACTTTGCCTGGAAGGCCTACAAGGTCACCGCCCCGTACCTGACGATAATATTCCTGGCCGTGGCCCTGGATGGGGCGTTTCACGTGCGCATCTAGTCGTCCCCGGCTCCGGGGAAGCTGGCCTCGTACTCGCGCTCGCGCTCGCGCATGTTCTCGGCCTCCTCCTCGTCCGCCTCTATCCTGGACACCTCTATCTTGCGCCTGTCCTTGGTGAACCAGGTCACGGCAATGACGCCCATTATCTCAAGATCCAGCAGAACCTTGTTGAGCCGGTCGGCGGGTACGGACAGACCATCCTTGGACAACGACTTTGCCAGCTCCTCGTCGGTCATCGAGCCGGACGCCACAATCTTGTCGTATACGGTGTTGCGCAGGGGTATGGCCATTACCCGTAGGGCCCCTCGTCGTCCTTTTTAGGCATTACACTAGATATGTTGTCGGCAATTCCCTTGTACCACTGGCGCATCTCGGGTGTGATCGAAGGTTTGGTGCGCCTTAGCGCCTTATCAAAGTCTGCACCATCTATCTCATCCGAACCCCTCCTCATGGCCTGGACGGCGGCCTCCCGGCACAGCGTGGCAAGATCTGCCCCGGAGTAGTTCTGGGTGGCGGCAAGTGTGAACAGCGAACCGCTGCCCCGTCCATGTGTCGTCTTTGCTTCGGCCTTGCGCACTGTCGCTTCCGAGACGTCCATCCCCGCGGCATCCGCTGCTGGTTGGCGCCCCGCGCCCCCCTGTGGGGTCTCGTCTATTCTACGCCTGAGATCATCGTCCAGAGGCATTCTTTTGGTTAGTATCTTGATTATATCCAGCCTGTCTGGCTCCTCGGGCGGGCCCACGTACAGGGACAGGTCGAGCCGGCCGGTCCTCATCAGGGAGACATCCAGCACGTCGGGGCGGTTGGTTATTCCGATGACCACCACCCCGGGGGTCGTCCCCTCCTCCATCTCTGTCAGCAGCTGGCTGAGAACCGTCTCGTTGACGCCTCCATCGCCTCCCCGCTGCCGGGCCAGGGAGTCCAGCTCGTCGAATATGACCACGCAGGGGGAGGATGCCTTGGCCTTGCGGAATATCTCGCGGACGGCCTTCTCTGACTCGCCCAGCCATTTGGAGAGTATCTCGGGTCCTCTGACAAGTATCATGTTGGCGCCGCTCTCGGTTGCCAGGGCGCGGGCCACCAGGGTCTTGCCGCAGCCGGGCGGTCCGTACAGGAGTGCCCCCTTCGGAGGCCTTATGCCCATCTTGGTGAACTTGGACGGATCATGCATGGAAACTATCAGGTTGTCCTTGAGCGCCTCCTTGATGTCATCCAGCCCGCCCACGTCGGCCCAGTGCACTTTGGGGCGTTCCACGTAGAACTCCCTCATGGCGGTGGGCACAACCTCGTGCATGCCCATGTGAAAGTCCTCTAGGCGGATCTCCATGGACCGCAGTACGTCCGATGGTATCTGTTCTGACTCGAGGTCCATCTGGGGCAGGTATCTCCGGATGGCCCTGGTGGCCGCCTCCCTGCAGAGCGACTTTATGTCGGCGCCGGTGTACCCGTGCAGCTCCGAGGCCAGCTCCCTGATCTTGATGTCCTTGGCCAGGGGCATGCCCCGGGTGTGTATGTGCAGGATGTCGCGGCGGCCGTCCGTGTTGGGAACCGATATCTCGAACTCGCGATCAAAGCGGCCCGGCCTGCGCAGCGCCGGCTCCACGCTGTTGGGCCTGTTGGTGGCCCCCAGGACTATGACGTTCCCGCGCTCGTCCAGCCCGTCCATCAGGGCCAGCAGCTGCGCCACCATGCGTTTTTCAACATCCCCGTAGGCCTCCTCTCTCTTGGGGGCTATGGCGTCTATTTCGTCGATGAAGATTATGCTGGGCGCGTTATCCTTGGCTTCCTTGAATATGTCCCGCAGGCGCGCCTCGGTCTCGCCGTAGTACTTGTTGACTATCTCGGGGCCGCTTATCGAGTACATGCTGGCATCGGATTCGCTGGCCAGCGCCTTGGCTATCAGGGTCTTGCCGCAGCCGGGGGGGCCATACAGCAGCACGCCACTGTGAGCCTCTACACCCAGTCTGGTAAAGAGCTCCGGGTACCGCAGGGGCAGCTCCACTATCTCGCGCATGGCCTTGAGCTCCTGGCTCAGCCCGCCTATGTCCTCGTAGGTGATCATGGCCATGCTGTCGGCGATCTCCTCTGCCAGGCCGCCGTCCTCCTCGACCGCCTGCAGGGCGTCTTTGCCGTCGGCCGCCGCGTTGGCCGATATGGACAGGCTGGTGGACTGGTCTATCCATACGATGCCGCCCGGGGCGGTCTTGCCCACCTGGAACACCATCGAGTTGCCCATTATCGCCACCGCTATCTCGTCACCCCGGACCAGCGGGCATGGGCGGTCTGTGATCTGCTTCTTCACAAAGTCTGTCAGCTCCGTATCTGCCTTCATGCCGTCTGCGGGGATCAGGGTTACCGCGCGGGCCTCCTTGGCTGCGGTCTTTTTGACGCGGATGATATCGTTGAGCGAGACGCCCATACTCTTGCGGGTCTGCCCGTCTATCCGGATCAGGCCCGGGGCCCTTTCGCCCTCGTCGGCGGGCCATGCAGTGGCGCAGCTCTGCCGCTTGCCGGATATCTCGACGATGTCGCCGGGGGCCAGCCCCAGAAAGTCCATTGCGTCAGGACCCATACGGGCACGCTTCTTGCCGACATCTCTCTGCTTTGCCTCGCCAACGCGCATCTGCAACGGCTCGTGGTTCTGCGCCAACCAACTATCACTTCATGTCCACGGACATTCTACTCATGTTCAGCACCTCGAACTCGCTGACACCGTCGACGGACCGTACCGCATTCTCCAGAGCATCACTCTGGCCCTCACTGTCCTCGATCACAAACTCCGCCTTCAGGCACTCCAGACCAAAGGCTATCGGTTCGGTGGCGTGCCTCTTCAGGCTCATCGACCCGGGCAGCGCCTCTGCTATGGAGCGCGCCAGGCCGTTCAGGTCCACCTCGATGCCGGTGGGCAGTACCTTTGTGATCATCAAAAGCTGGGCCATTATGGTCCCTCGAACCCGCACTGGTTGCAGGCGTACTGCCTGGCTGATTCACGGCAGCTCTCGCAGCGCCATATGAGGGTGGCATTGCAGTCTGGGCAGTTGAACTTGACGCACTTGTCGTTGGGCATGATGGGCCGGAAGCAGCAGCTGCATGATGGCAGCGATATCTGGGAAGACATGGTACCGGGACGTGGCGCGTCCAATTTATATCATGCCTGGGAGCTGCCGATTCCGGCTCCGTGCTCGCCGGGCAGCAGGCGTGGCGCCGCGCCGTTGCGGTGGTGGCCAGGCGCGTGCCGGGAAAATTCTGGCGGTTTTTTACATGTCCTCAGCATGCGCGGGACCGTCCGAGGGGACACGGTTTTAGGCATTATCAACCCGTGCCCCGCTTTTCTTGATCAGGGATCGTATGCGCCCCGCCGCCCTGCGAAGCTCGCTGGCAGTAACCGCCCCGACGGCGCCGACCGTGCCCCGGACGCCCAGCAGGGATAGTATGGCGCCCGTGTGAAAGTCAAAGTCGCCGTCGGCCACGCCGCTTATGAGGTTCGGGCTTAGTCTGGAGACGAGCTGATCTATCGATGCATTGTCCAGCCGCTCCAGCATCCGCCGGGCCGCCCTCTGCGCCTCAAACTCCTCGCCAAATTTTGCGTTCCACGCGTCCTTGTAGTCGAGATCCTCTGCCCTGCCCGAGTCAAGATACCTGGATATGGCCCTGCCGGCCAGCATGCCTCCGGCTCCTCCCGAATATATGCCGCCTCCGGTGGTAGGCTTGGCCTGGCCGGCCGCATCTCCCACGGCCACCACCCTGCCTTGGACAAACTCGGGGATGGGTCCGCCAACCCAGATGGGCGCCGCTATGCTGCGAAAGACTGATCCTCCGCCCAGCCTGTCCAGAAGGGCCTTCATGGCCTGGCCGGCATTTATTCCCCGGCCCGCCACGCCCACCTTTCCCCGGCCGCTGGCCGACGGTATCACCCAGGCAAAGAAGCCTGGGTATGTCATCTGGTCCACCATCACCGACACCACGCCGCGCCTTATCCAGCCGGCCTGCACCTCGCACTGGACCGACGGCATCATACCGGGGCCCCGGCCCAGGGATGCAACCCCACGGGCATCCACCACCACCCTGCACGGGACATCTCCTGCCGTGGTCTTTGCCACGCCGCCGCTTTCCCCGCGGAACGAGACGCCGGTCCGGATGGTGGCCCCGGCCCTCTGCGCCTGCGATGCCACGTACTTGTCCAGTTCGCGCCTGTCCACCTCTACCACCCTGCCGTTGGAGGCCACCTCCACCACCGCCCCGCCGGGAGCGACCAACCTGGCCGCCCGTATGGGGTTGCCCAGCATCCGGACCGATGCGACCACCCCGAGGTAGTCCAGGGCGTCGCGGCTGAGCAGCCCGCCGCAATGCTGGGGGGTGCCTATCTCGTGGCCCTGCTCGACGACCAGGACGCTGTGCCCGCCCAGGGCGGCTTCCCGTGCGCACAGGAGTCCGGCGATACTGCCTCCGGCCACCACAACATCATGCCTCACAGGTGGGCTCACATACGGCGATTATTCAAAAGTTTTTCATTATCGGTATCGCACATCCTGGCAGTGGCTTCAATAAAGCAGGTGATAGCGGTCCGGACCGACCTGAAGATGGGACGGGGGAAGATAGCCGCCCAGGTGGGACACGCCTGTGTGATGGCAGCAGAGGCGGCCAGGATATCCAAGCCGGACTGGCATGCCGAGTGGTGGGGCAGCCAGGAGAAGGTCGTCGTCAAGGTCTCCGGGTACGAGGATCTGGAGAGGATCCGGCGGGAGGCCGCCCAGATGGGCCTGCCCTTCAGGATGGTCTCTGATGCGGGCCACACGCAGGTCTCTCCGGGCACGGTAACCTGCGTCTCGGTGGGTCCTGCCCCAGAGAACCTGGTGGACAGGATTACCGGGGATCTGCCGCTGCTGTAGATGGCATCTCGTATAGAGATATAACGAGGCCGCCCGCCCCGTTGTTAGTGAAAAAGCGCCCCACACGTACCGGCAACCAAAAGAAGCTCGGCATTATAGTGGCAATCTTCTTCGGGTTCATACTGCTCTCCTCGACCATCTTCTTTGGCATTGCTCCCCCCGAACCCCAACGACCGGCGATGCCGGAGCCAGGCCAGGTCACCATCACCGGCACCCCGCAGGACAACTACCCAGATGACCAGCGGGCCATGTTCTGCGGGCAGTCGGAGCCAACGGCCAACGCGTACATCACCGAGTACGGGGTTCCCACCATCTGCACCCAGCCGCTGGCCATAACCACCACCCCGGACGGCGGCGTGTGGTTCGCCCAGTCCAACACGGGAAACCTGGCCCGGTTCGACAGGGACACCCAGACCATCACCGAGTTTGAGAATCCCTTCTGGGATGATGCCCAGAGATCGATGATCTGGGGCATGGACCACGACAACGGCTTCCTGTGGTATACGGACGAGGCCAACGACTCGGTCTGGCGGTTCGACATATCCCAGGGCACCTACCGGCAGTTCCTCCTGCCCGTGTCCGAGGACTCGTTCCCCCAGCAGCTGCTGGTGCACGGGACCGACATCATACTGAACGACCTGCAGGGCAACGCGCTGGTGGTACTGGACGCCTCCGACCCCGATGGCGGCCTGGTGTACAACTCCCTTCCCTCCAACACGACCGGCGCCGTGACGGCCGGCTTTGCCTTGGACCGCGCCGGAGTCATCTGGTATACGACCTGGATAGACGGCCGCGGCGGCCTCCTGGTCGGAGTTGATCCAAACCTGGTTCGGGGACAGAACGCGTCGGACATCATAATAGAGACGCTGCCCTCCGGCCTGAGGACCCCCAACGGCGCCGCCGCCGACCACCGCGGCAACATATGGCTGGCCGACACCAGCAGCTCGTACTTTTTCATGTATGACCCAGCCAGCGAGTCGTTCTCGCACTATGTCACCAGCAGGCCGGATCCGCTCTCCTATGGAAACCTCACCGGGGTGATCCAGACGCCCATATCCCGGCCCTACTGGATGATGGTCAACGACCGGGGGGATATAGTCTTCAACGAGCAGACCGCCAACCGGATCGCGGTCATGGACCCCCGGACGGAGAAGCTGGTAGAGTACTCTATCCCGTCACGCAACCCGTTCTGGGCCGACTGCAGGGGGGATCCGGCCTGCGGAATAGCGCAGGTGCTCTCCATTACCGTGGACGGCTCGGAGGTGTGGTTTACCGAGTGGGCCGAGAACAGCATAGGTATGCTGGACACCGCAAAACCGCTGCCCTTTGACATATCAATCCAGACCCCGCGACTGACCCTGGCGCCGGGCGAGTCGGCAAGCATCGCGTATGCGATAGAGTCGACCACCGAGCGGCCCATAGCAGTCGAGCCGGTCTCGGCCAACACGCACACGTACCTGCATGTGGTGCCACACCGGCCCCCGCAGCTGATCCTGCTGGAGAACTCGGAGATTGTGACCCTGGATATCGTCTCCACCCCAGATGCGCTACCCGGAGAGTACAAGATACTGCTGGGCGCCGAGAGCGGATCCGTCTCTGTATCGCGGTACGTGACGGTGGAGATACTGCCGGTCCCCCAACCCGGCCCGTGACACCATGGAGACGACCGTGCCGGCTCTGGACAGGGCCGTGGGGATCACACTCTACAGCGTTCCCTCGCCGGGGATCGGCGG
The DNA here is from genome assembly GCA_965261905.1 of Nitrosopumilaceae archaeon. Classification (GTDB taxonomy): domain Archaea; phylum Thermoproteota; class Nitrososphaeria; order Nitrososphaerales; family Nitrosopumilaceae; genus VYCS01. The sequence continues at coordinate 196,064 of CBDHDZ010000001.1, forward strand.
CCGCATAAGAGACAGGCCGGAGGACTTTGTGGTGGAGGAGGTGATATCGGATAGGGCGGCCGGCTCCATCCGGGAAGAGGACGGAGGGGGCTACGCCGTATACTCGCTGGCCAAGCGGGGCATCGACACCGGCCACTGCCTGGCGGATATCTTTCGGAGGCGGCGCCTCCGGCTCAAGGCGCTGGGCATGAAGGATGCCTCGGCGCACACCACCCAGTACGTCTGCGCCACATCGGCGGGGGCGGGACCCGACCGGGTTGGTGCCGCCCGCTATGATCTGACCCGGCTGGGATACGTTGAGCGGCCCCTCACCAAGAAGGCGATGGTCGGAAACCGCTTCGGGATAACCGTGCGGGACTGCACCGGGGACCCGGGGACGTTTGAGGGGCACGACCGCATACTGAACCACTACGGATACCAGCGGTTCGGGTCCCGGAGGCCGGTGACCCACCTTGTCGGCAGGGCCGTCATACGGGGGGACTTTGAGGAGGCCGTCCGCCTGATACTCTCGGAGACCTCCCCGTTTGATGCGGCCCGCAGCAACGAGATGCGGGCCAGGATGGCCGACCCGGCCAACCGCGACGAGTGCCTCCGGGAGATGCCCCGATCCATGGACACCGAGAGGGCGGTCCTGGTGGCCCTGAGGGACGGCGGGAGCCCGCGCCAGGCCTTTCTCCGCATACCCCTGTACCTGAGGCGCCTGTACGTCCAGGCGTACCAGTCCTATATCTTCAACCTGACCTTGGGAGAGGCCGCCTCCGAGGGGCAGCGGCTCGGGACGCCGCAGGATGGCGACGTCTGCTTTGACGGGTCCGACCGTCTGGGGAAGTACCAGGGGGATCCTCGGCAGCGACTGGCCGTGCCGGTCGTAGGATACTCCTACTACAAGAAGACCCGGTTCAACCCGGTCATATCCGGGATACTATCCCGGGAGGGCGTGGCTCCCCGGGATTTTTACCTGAAGGAGATGCAGGAGGTGAGCGGCGAGGGCGGGTTCAGGCAGGCCATGATACAGTGCTCCGACTATACGGCCAAGGGAGACCGCGTCGGCTTTGTCCTGTCCCGGGGGTCGTTTGCGACGATGCTGATGCGCGAGATGATCAAGCCCGCCGACCCCGTCGCCGCCGGTTTCTAGACCGGATATGCAGGGCAGCCCCGGCTCCGGCCACCGCCGTCCCGACCATGGCAATCCATATGCCGTGGCCCACCCACTCGGGGTTGCCGTACATGAAGGACTCGGCCGGGCCCACCACCGACTGTCCCTGGAGGTGGAACACCATCCCGGCGGCAGTCACCGCCGCCCCCGCCAATATCAAACCCATGGACACGTACATACCTGGCGACAACCAGGTTAAAAGCCCCCTACCCGTCCAGATCGACGTATATCCCGGATATCTCGCTGTTTATGCGGTCCCAGTACTTTTCACAGTCCTCGGTCTGAAAGTCGTTCTCCTTGCACTCGTTGAAGTGGGCGGTGTTTGCGCGCTGGATGTTGTCCCCGTATAGCACGTCGGCGCCTATGGCCAGACCGATCAGGGCTATTATCGTAAGCGACGCTGAGACAACTATCATAGAGTAGCCCACCTTTGCGTGGTTGCGCTCCGGTTTCATGTGGGCGGTGGGCTGGCCGCGGGATTTATTCCTTTTCCAGCCGCGAGTCCTGTCCAAAAATCCGGAAAAACGCCACTAGTAATGTTTAATCGCCAAATCCGGGCGTCCGTCGGGCAACGACCAGGAGAGGCCGAAAGGTATTCTGATCGGAGGATCGTCGCACCGCCAAACGAGCAGGAAACGCGGAAAGCCAAGGTAGGCCACTCCCGCAGCAAGAACAACCACGGCGCGAGGAGGAACGACCCCGAGACGGACTGGTCCGAGTACAACAGGGATCACCGCTAGGCGGGGTGGTGCGCGCCCTCAAGGAGGAGGCCCGTCGGTGGATCTGCTGACGATGACCGCCTGCTGCAACGCGGCCTTTGTCTGAGGCCACGCCGAGGAGGCGGCACCCCCAGGCCCCACGCGGCTATCCGGGAGGCTGCGCGCTACTGCTCGCGGACCGCCATCGACGACGGGCCGGCGGGCGGCAAGAACGTGATCCGGCGTCTGCCCCGCGCCTTCCTGCCGGTCCAGGCGCCTTCGTGGGTATGTGGGGGAGGTCGTCAATTTTGATTTTTTGGGCAAGGCCGGGCCGCGTGCGTACTTGAGTATCCCGGCCATGTCCTCCGGGGACCGCCTTGCCAGATAGCAGACGTTGTCCTTTCAGCGATGGTTGTCGGGCAGCGGATCCGGCGGTTCCGGTCCGGCAGCGCAACACCATCCGGCGCAGCCGGATCCTCTAAACACTTGTATGGTGGGCTTGCAGAATCAATCCCATGGACTTTATGCTGGAGGAGGAGCTGATGGACCTGATGACCTTCTGCCTGCAGAACCCGCAGTCCGGAGAGGTGGAGGCCAAGAAGGGGCGCATAACCGAGATAGGCGGGGAGCTGTTCGAGAGCGGCGGGGTCGACGCGCTGGAGAACTTTTACTTTGCCCTGGAGAACCGCATACGCGGCGAGCTGGACATGGACATCTCCGGCTTTCGCCCCCTCTGGAACGGCCTGAGCGACGAGTGGAAATACTAGGAGTATACCGCAAAGGAAAAAAACGGGCGACGCCATCCTGGTACGTTGAGCATACAGATTCTGCACTACGAGTTTTTGGGCCCGGTGGCGCTGGATCAGTGGGGCCCGCCCATGGAAAAGGTGGTCTACGTGATGCTCTCCAGGAACAAGGACCAGTTCCGTCCGGTCTACGCCGGCGTATGCGAAAAGACCGACGACAAGGCGTTCTTTGTCTCCAACCCCGCATTCAAGTGCTGGGTCAGCCTGGCCGGATCCGACAGGAATCTCTACCTGGCAATACTTCCGCTCTTTGACTCGGGTCCGGACAAACGGAAGTACGTGCTGGAGAAGATAGTGTCCTCGATAAAGCCGCCATGCAACGGGGAGGCGAGCGGCGGGCAGGCCGACCAGCAGCCCTGACGCCGCAGTACCCATCCGGCATCCCGCTGTCCGGCATGCTGATGCGCCAACCGGGAACTACGGCGACCTGCCCGGTATGGCGTGACCATGCGCCGGCCTCAGGACTGCGCCGACTTTACCTTGAACATCTCCAGGGTGACCATGTCTATGGCCTTTTTGAGGTGCCCAAACTCGTTCAGCGAGTGAGCCTGCCCCTGCACCAGCTCCCGGAGCACCTTCACCACGCTGCGCTGAAACTCGTCCTGGGCCACAACCTCCATGGCGTTGATCTTGGATAGCATGATGTCCAGGTCCCGCTGCATCTGATCCGGTGACGCGTGCTTTGACAACGGCAGGTGTCGTCCCCGGTGAAATATGACTGTAACTGGACTGGCCGGCAGCGGGGGTTTGAGCCTCCCACCAATGACGGCGGGCGGCCACCAGCGCGCCCAAATGACGACCCTGCGGCCATCCATGGTGCGCCCTGGCTATACCAGCTCCTCGTCTATCTCTTGGATGGCGTCGCGGAACCGGCCGCAGGGGCAGTCGGGTATCTGGCACTTTCCCAGCTTCATCAGGGATCCGGCGTCGCCATTCTTTGAGTGGGCCATATCCGAATGGAAGCAGCGGGAGCAGTTCACACATGTTGGTTATTCGGCATAGATTAAAGTCATCGGTTCTGCTGCAAATGCGGGTGTTATCCGGATTGGGGCGTTTCAGCATCCGGCATCTTTGACTAAACCGGCCTAATTACGTCCGGCCGGCCGCTAACTGCCGCATATGGGCCTGATAAAGGCTGGTTTTGGTGTTGAACTTGTAAGTTGACGCGTGATGGCTCTTACGTTGGCATCCCAGTGAAACGTCAAGCGCCAACCGGAGGGTGGGACGGCGCCGATACCGCGCGCACCATCACGCTCTGGCCTGACGTGCAAGCTGCGCGTCGGGGAACCCCCACGTTTGCAGCAGAACCAGACCATCCGTCAGGGAACCAGCACTGCCCGGGCCTCTATCTTCGAGTCCTTGAGCATCTTGAGCACCTCGTTTGCCTTCTCCAGCGGGAACGTCTCATAGACCACCTCCATCTTCTGTTGGTCCGCTATCCGGATCACCTCCTCCATGTCCTTGGTGGATCCGATAAGCGTCCCGCGGATGGTCTTCTCCTCGAACGCCTGAAAGTGCGGATTCTCGCCGATGGTGGCTATCACGATCAGGCCTCCCTTCTTGGTGGCCCTGATGGCGGTGTCGGTCACCTTGTCGGATGGGGCAAAGACTACGACCGCATCCAGCATGCCGTGGTCGTTCCGCATCTTGGCCAAGAACTCATCCTGGTCGTCCGTATACGTTACCGTGTAGCCGGCCCCCAGCCTCTTGGCTACGTCCAGGTGTTGCGGGTTGCGCGACACTGCCACGACCCTGCACCCCTCCAGGGCGGCGAACTGGACGGCCATGTGCCCGACCCCGCCTATCCCGAATATGCCTATCCTGCGGTGAGACCCAGGCTCGGCCGCCTTGATGGCCTTGTACGCGGTTATCCCGGCGCAGAACAGGGGGGCTGCATACTCGGACTTCATGGTCTCGGGTATCTTGGTGGCAAACTTTTCGGGAACGGTGATGTACTCCGCATAGCCTCCCCTCAGAGTCTCGCCGGTGACCTCCATGGAGTCGCAGAGCTGCTCGTTTCCCTCCTCGCAGTACTGGCAGTCGCCGCAGGCCGAGAGCAGCGGTGTCACGCCCGCGCGGTCGCCCACCCTGAACTTTGTCACGCTCTTGCCCGTCTCCACCACCCTGCCCACCAGCTCGTGCCCGGGGACGGTGGGCAGAACCGGCGGTATCCCTATGTCCAGCCAGTCCCCCTCTATCCCGTGTACCTGCGAATGGCAGACCCCGCAGGCCTCTATCCTGAGGAGTATCTCGCCGGGGCCGCGTATCTCGTGGCGCTCTATCTCCATCATATTCAGCGGATGAGTCTCCACCTTGCCGCACTTTGAGAGGACCATGGCCCGCATCTTTGCCATCGGGGATGGCGGGGAGCCGGTGAAATTTTAGTTTTTACGAGTGGCGGCGGCATACCCCTCCCCAAGTCGATTTTTATATTTCCGGGCATTCCAGTGTCTGATGAGATCGGCTGCATGCCTGCTGGTTCTGCTGGGGGCCGCCGCGGGTATGGCCGTATTGCCCGACTTGTTGGCGGACCAGGCGCAGGGCGAGGCTGTCGATGACCACGACGGTGGCGACGGCCCGGCGGTTTCCGCCTTGAATGGCACGATCGTCGTGGGAGCCTTGCACGCGATCACCGGCTCCCTCAGCGACATAGGGGGAGAGGCGCGGGTGGGCGTCAACCTTGCCGTATCCGACTTTAACGAATACCTGGAGGGGCAGGGTGCCCGGTGGAGGCTTGGGATTATCGAGGAGGACACGGCCACCGACTCGGCAACCGCCTTGGAAAAGGCGCAGTCGCTGCACCAGCGCGGGATTGGCATCATACTGGGCCCTCCCACCAGCGCCAGCGCCGCAAAAGTCAAGGAGTATGCGGATTCTGAGGGGTTGCTTCTGGTGGCCTGCTGCTCCACGGCGCCCAGCCTGAGCACTGCCGATGACAGCCTCTACCGGTTGATCCCAAACGACATCAACCAGGCCGTCGCCCTGGCCAAGCTGCTGGAGGTCAGCGGGATAGAGGCGCTGGTTCCCATCTGGCGGGGGGAGACTTATGGCGACGACATGCGCGCCATCGTAGCGGAGCTCTTTCAGGCATCAGGCGGGACGGTTAGCGAGGGGGTCCGGTATGGCGACGATCCGGCCCCGGCCCTGATGGCCCCGCCCGGCGGGGGCGATGACGCCGGCATGGCGGACGGGCCAGACCTGCCCGCCTACCACGGCGAGGCCGGCCAGCTGGCAGAGTACGTCCGGGAGGCCGTAGACCAACACGGGGCGGGCAGGGTGGCGGTACTGGCGGTATCCTTTGCGGAGATGCGCGAGATAGTGCAGGCCGCCTCCCAGCATGACATACTCGACGACGTGATATGGTTTGGTACCAGCTCGCTTGCAAACGCGCCATATCTGGTGGATGAGGATGCCGTGTCAGACTTTATGGGGGCCGTCAACTTTACGGTGACCACCTCGATGGTCAGCCCCGGGGAGAGGTTCGAGAACGTGACGGACCGGGCCGCGGGGGCGATACAGGGAGATCCCAACATCTACACCTACTCCGCCTACGACTCGGTCTGGCTGGTGGGCAAGTCGATAATGGAGGCCGGCAGCGCCGAACCGGCAGACATACGGAGGGTGCTGCCGGAGGTGGCCGCCGCCCATACGGGCGCCATGAGCAGCACCGATCTGGACGACGCCGGGGATCTTCAGCTGGCCAACTACCGCATACTATCCATCGTAAACGGTACCTGGGTGGAGGCAGGCAAGTACTCCGCCGAGAGGGACCTACTGGCCGCGGCCACCCAGCCGACCGGCGAGGTGCGCATAGGGGCGCTGTACCCGGTGACCGGCAGCGCCAAGGGAGCCGAGAACCGGGAGGCCACGCTGCTGGGGGCCGGGGACTTTAACGCGTTCCTGGAGAGCATCAACGTGGACTGGAGGCTGTCCGTCACGCCAGAGGATACCCTCGCCAACCCCATTACGGCGCTGGCTTCGGCCCGGGAGATGCACCAGGGCGGTATCGATATTATAATAGGGCCCCAGATTAGCGTCAACGTCGAGCCGGTGGGCAGGTATGCCAACCAGAACGACATGATGCTTGTCAGCTGCTGCTCTACCGCTCCGAGCCTGGCAGTTCCCGGAGACGGAATCTTCAGACTGATCCAGGACGACTCCCAGCAAGGCATTGCAGTAGGCAAGCTCTTGGAGAGCGCCGGCATCCGGGCCGTGGTTCCCATTTGGCGTGGCGATATCTACGGCGACGACCTGTGGGTGGCCACTGCGGACAACTTTGAGTCTAGGGGCGGTGTCGTAGGCGAGGGCGTGCGGTATGGAATTGTCGAGACTAACTTTGCGGGGAAGGTTACAGCCCTGGCAGATGAGGTTCAATCCATGGTGGACGAATACGGCGCAGAGAGGGTGGCCGTCTTTATGATATCATTTGGCGATGGTGCCAAGAAGATAGCGGAAGCATCAGCTACGGTTGACATCCTTACCGGCGTCAGGTGGTTTGGCTCCGAGGCGCTGGCCAATACCGCCTTACTGCTCGATGAGGATCTGCTTGATCCGGCCCATTCGGTCCGGTTTACCGCCTTGCAGGTGGCCGACAACCCGGGCGATTCATACGAGCGCGTGCGCCAGCACATATCCGACACGTTCGGACAAGCGCCCACGCCCCACGTCTACCGTTCATACGACGCCGCATGGCTGGTCGGCCTGTCAATACTGCACGCCGGCACGGCTGAGGCGACCGCCGTCAAGTCCGTATTCGGCGACGTGGCCTCCGGCTATAGCGGGGCTCAGGACAGCATCATACTGAACGAGGCAGGCGACTTGGCCTATGCGGATTATGCCGTCTGGCAGGTGGTCGACGGTCAGTGGGAGGAGATCGGCCTGTATTCGCCGCTTGATGACTCGCTGGTGATGCGCGACTATGAGCAACCCCGTGGCGGCAACGGCGAGGATCACGGCCCCTAAACTCCGCCCTTGCACAATTATGCCGTGATTTCACGCACATCCGGTTCGTGCCCAATCCGGAATTTTTAATCAGCCCCACCTGACAAGCATGACCGCACCATACACCTGCGTTGTATCTAGATCATCGCGGCGGGCCAAGTGCACCGCTGCCCCGACAACTGCATTCGCCAACGTGCCATGACAAAGTGGTTCTCAACGAGGCGCGGCGCGATTGTATTGGATTAAAAATACGATAAAAAATAAAAAACCAAACAACATGCCAAAATGCGCTTTTTTGCCTGCCGAAATCTCGTCATACGTGCCCTTGCAGAGGTTGTTGGCACTGCGGATGCCAGTCTCATGTTTTCGCCCGGGCGCCAGCCATGCGCGCCGCCACGCTCATGCAGGCAGACAAGGCGCGGACGGGCATCTGTCTGCTACGGGGGAGCGCGCGCTACAAAAAAATAAACCAACGTACGTGTCCTGCCAGTGGATGAAAAGATCACCAAGGAAGACATGGAAAGAGTACGGCTACTCAACAAGATTACCAGCTCCAAGCAGGCCTTCAACCAGATGACGCTGCAGGAGCTCAAGCGTCTCCAGTTCTTGGTGGAAAAGAAGGACTACAGCCACAACAAAAAGGCGCGCAAGTCCAAGATGAAGCTGCTCACCAACATCAACGCCCGCATATACGAGCTGGAAGAGGGCCGGAGCATCTGGGGGGCCTGACCGCGGGCTGGCGGGGCGCCTAGGTACAAATACCCTGGCGGCGGAGACCGGATTATGGCCGAAAACGTGCTGGGAAGGGAGAGCAGTCCGTACCTGCTGCAGCACGCCGATAACCCCGTACACTGGTATCCGTGGGGCGCCGAGGCGCTGGCCCGCGCCAAAAAAGAGAACAAGCCGATATTTCTGAGCGTGGGATACAGCGCCTGCCACTGGTGCCACGTCATGGCGCACGAGTCGTTTGAAAATAACGATATAGCCGGGGTGATGAACGAGCATTTCGTAAACATAAAGGTGGACAGGGAGGAGCGGCCCGACATAGATGCCATCTACCAGGCCGCCTGCCAGAGGGCCACCGGCCAGGGCGGCTGGCCGCTGAGCGTGTTCCTGACGCCGGACCAGAGGCCCTTCTACGTCGGGACGTACTTTCCGGTCATGGACGCCTACGGCCGGCCCGGCTTTGGCAGCATCCTGAGGCGCCTGGCTCAGGCGTGGCAGGAGCGGCCGCAGGATATCAAAAAGGCCGCCGGGGACTTTGCGGCCAACCTGGATGCCGGCCTGCCTTCGGGGGATGCCGTCGAGGTGGAGCGCCCCCTGCTGGACGAGGCCGCCGTCAACCTGCTGCAGATGGGCGACCCCTCCTATGGGGGATTCGGCGGGGCTCCCAAGTTTCCCAATGCGGCAAACATCTCGTTCCTGTTCCGCTACGCCAGGCTCTCGGGCGTCTCCAGGTTCGGCGAGTTTGCCCTGCGTACGCTCACGAAAATGGCCAAGGGCGGAATATTTGATCAGGTGGGCGGCGGCTTCCACCGATATTCGACGGATAGCAGGTGGCTGGTCCCGCATTTTGAGAAGATGCTGTATGACAACGCGCTGATCCCCCTGAACTATGCGGAGGCATACCAGATAACAAAAAACGAGTTTTACCTGGACATAATGAAAAAAACGCTGGACTTTGTGCTCAGGGAGATGACCTCGCCGGAGGGCGCCTTTTACTCGGCGCTGGACGCCGACTCGGAGGGCGAGGAGGGCCGGTTCTACGTGTGGTCCAAGTCGGAGATCCGCACGATACTGGGCGATGATGCCGATCTCTTCTGCCTGTACTATGATGTAACCGACGGGGGCAACTGGGAGGGAAAGAGCATCCTGTGCAACAACCTGAAAATGTCCGCGGTGGCCTTCTCCTGCTCGGTCACCGAGGATGACGCGAAGCGGACAATCCGGGAGTGCGAGCGCAAGCTCTTGGCGGCGCGGAACCGGCGTGTTCGTCCCGGCCTGGACGACAAGGTGCTGCTGTCCTGGAACGCCATGATGATAACGGCGCTGGCCCGCGGATACAGGGTATCCGGGGATGAGAGGTACCTGGAGGCCGCCCGGAGGGCCACCGACTTTATCATCCACAGGATGATGGATGACGCCGGACTGTTCCATGCGTACAAGGGAGGTGCCAGCATACGCGGCTTCCTGGATGACTACGCGTGCATGGCCGGCGCCCTTCTGGACGTCTTTGAGGAATGCCCGGACCTGCGGTATCTGGACGCGGCCCGCCGGCTGGGCCTGCACATGCTGGAGCACTTTTGGGACGGCAAGAACGGGTTCTACATGACCCCAGACGACCACGAGAGCCTGATAATCCGGCCGGGGAGCGAGTACGACCTGGCCACTCCGTCGGGCAACTCCGTCGCGGCCATGTCGCTGATCCGGCTGAGCCATCTGGCCGGGGAGGATAGGTTCCTCGAGCCGGCCCTGGCAGTCCTAAAGTCCCGCCTGCAAAGGGCGGCCGAAAACCCGTTTGCCTTTGGCCACCTGCTGAATGCCGCATACCTGTACCTGAGGGGGCCTACGGAGATAACCGTGCTGAACACCGAGAACGGCGCGATCCGGGACTTGCTGTCCTCGGAGTTCATCCCAGAGGGAATGCTGGTGTGGATCCGCGACGGCAGGCAGGCAGAGAACCTGGCAGGATATGACTTCTTTGCAGGCAAGGAGTTCGGAGACGGCACGCAGGTGTTCATATGCAGGGACATGTCATGCTCGCCGCCCCTCCGCACGGCCCAAGAGGTCAAGGATCGGCTCTAGATCTTTGCAAACTCCAGGGAGAGTACCTCGCCCACCTGCGGGGTTCCCATGTTCTGGTACCTGGACTTGGGCATGGCCATGGTCACCTGCGTCTGCCGGTAGCTCTTGACCTTGATGGTGGGCTGCGCCTGCAGTATTGCCTGCAGGATGGGCATTATCTGGCCGCTGGTCTCCGAGTCGAGCTTTTTTGAGATGTTCTCCATGATCATCTGCTTCTGGGATATGGGCTCGGTGGAGACGTTCTCTATCAGTGTCAGCTGAACCACCTGCCCGTTGTCCACTATCTGGGTAATCCTGAACTCGTTGGTCTCGGACATGGCCTAATCACGTCACCTGATGATTTATCTCTACCGGAGTAGTTGTTCTTGTGCAAATTCGAGGGTTATCCGGATTGTACAGTTTCAGGGCCCGCGTCTTTGTCCTGGATGGCCAGATTTTGTCCGGATGGCCGCCGTTCGCGGCGTATCGGTTGACCTGACGGCAGATTTGTCATGTCCGGGGCGGTTCGCGCGGCTGATTTCCGCCTAGACGGCGGCCAGCGCCGCGTACTGGATCTGGGTCGGCGGGGTACTGGTCCCGCGGGCGTGATCCCGCCCGGTTCGCGGTGGGGGCAAATGAAATTGTAGTGCAGCAGGCTGGCGCGGACCGGCATAGGGTCGGTCTTTGTCGGGCCGCCCTCCAGAAGCTCGCCCAGCGTCCCGTTGAACTGCTCGTGTCCGTTGTTGGTGCTTGACAATCCAAAACGGTCGGTTTTTTCCATACGGGGGACGCGGTCACGGTGGGCAACGCGGACCGGTAGCTGGGCATTGAGGAAAAGTTGGTCTAACACCCGCATTGTAGCCATCCAACCCTTTTACAAAGACGGCCGGTTTTGGTGTCAAATTCGGCCAGAGTCGTTCCTGATCACTGCCATCCGGAGAAGGGGGCTGAACGGTTACCCCGCGTTTGCAGCAAACCTGACTTCACAAATTATATTAATATGCATTGGTCACCCATTACCGTTGGCTCCACGCCGTGATACGGGGAACACGTCAAAGGCGTGCACGTGGTGTCTAGTGGTTGCAGCTACGATTGTCCTCGCCCTGGTAGGTACAACTTCCTCTGGATTTGCAGCAGACAGTACCATGAATGGTGTGGATATCGAGGAGGCCGTGGAGGTGGCGCCTTATACTCTGCACGCTAAGTTTGATAGAGACGGTATAGAGTCGCGGGTTCATGCCGCGGTGATAAAGACATTGTTGGCATATCAATCGGATGGCGCAGGCGTGTTTGACACCATTACACCGGCTGAAAATACTTATGATGACACAATCTATCCGTTCGTCCTAAATGCCACCACCTTTGAGACCGTGGCGAATGGAGCATTCTCGAACTTGGCCGGAACCGTTCCAGATGACATTATAAATGCGGACAGACCGGTGGGTCACATCCTTGCAGACCTGATCCGGGACGGGGGCACGTGGGTGGAGTACATGGCCACAAACCCCGACACAGGGTCGATTCAGCTCAAGCGTGCCTTTCTGTACTTGCATGATGGTTACATATTTGGCTCCGGTCACTACCTGCAGGAGTCCAGCGTGAAGCATGCGGTAGATGTCGCCGTTCGTCTCTTCGATTCGGAGGGCCAAGCTGCCTTTGAGACTATAACGCCCCGGGACATACTCCGCACAGCAGAACCATACCCGTTCGTATTTGTTGAATCCACCTTGGAGACGGTGGCCCATGGGGCGATTCCAGACAGGATCGGACATACGCCCTACTCAATACTGACTACAGGTGATAGGCCAATAGAGGTCATCTTGGCTGATCTGGAACGAGACGGCGACACGTGGGTAGAGTACGTATTTACGAACCCGGATACGGACACCAAACAACTCAAGCGTACGTGGCTGTATCTGTATAACGGATACATATTCGGTTCCGGATACTACCTGCCTGACTCTAGGGTGCAGTCGCATGTTGAAGAGGCTCTTCACTTGTACAAGTCGCACGGTACAGGCGCCTTTGAGATGATTACGCCAGAGGTGGCGCGCCCACTTGTGTCATACTACCCGTTTATCATTAATGCGACCAGCACAGAGATCGTAGCACACGGGGCGCGTCAAAATTTGGTTGACAGCACTGCAGACTTTCTTGAGGCTGCCGATAGGAGTTTGGAACGCATTCGTGAAGATTTGGCTCGGGATGGCAGTGTATGGGTGGCCCACATGTCGGTAAATGTAGACACCCGCACACCTCAGCTGACGCGCACTTATTTGAGTCTGTACGACGGATACATATTCGGCGCCGGATACCACATGCCGGATTCTCGGGCTCAGTCGATGGCCGACAAGGCGATCTATGCCTACAAATCCCTCGGCACGGACGCTTTTGATGTGATCACATCGGGTGGGATTAATGAGGGCAGCCTGTATCCATTCGTCAGGAACTCGACTAGCTATGTGATAGCCATCGGCAAAAATCACCATTTGCTGGGGACGCAGCCCACGATAACAGGCGTGCCGTTGCACGCCACACCGGATACTCTTGAGCAGCGAGGCGGCAGTACTTGGCGCCATTTGATAATTAACGATCCGTCTACTGAGACGCAACAGGTCAAGCGCACTTGGTATACCACTCACGATGGATACCTGTTCGGTACATCCTATACCGTTGCAGACAGCGATGTTCAGAGTGTAGTGGACTATGCAGTATTCATCTATGAGTCCAACAAGGAGAACGACGCGTGGATAAACATAATCACCCCTCAAGAACTGGTAGCTACAAATGATCTCTATCCGCTGGTCCTGAACAAAACCACCCTGGAGACGGTGGCCCATGGGGCGATTCCCGACAGGATCGGACATGTACCTTACGCGATACTGAATACGGGGGACAGGCCAATAGAGGTAATCTTGGCTGATCTGGAGCAAGATGGGAGTACCTGGGCAGAGTACACTTTCACAAATCCGGGTACCGATACAAAACAACCCAAACGTACCTATCTGTATATGCGCGACGGACTCATATTTGCGTCTGGCTATTACGTGTTTGATGCTCAGATACAGACCATAGCACACGGAGGGGTTCTGGAATACTTGAGGGACGGCAAGGATGCGTTTCTTGCTAACACCAATGCAATGCGGGAGGTAGTTTCAACCTACTTGTTTGTGGTTGATCCTCATACCGGGACAATATTGGCACAGGGCGTAGATCCTGGCGCCGTGGGAGACGTATCGGAGTGGCAAGTCATACTCCGGCATGATGCATCGGCAATCCAGCTGGGTGAGTTGGAGGCGCAGCGCGGCAAGTGGGTAGAGTATGAATTTACAAATCCCCGCACCGGTCAGTCGGAACAGAAACGGACCTGGCTTACAACTTTTGATGGACTGGTCTTTGGGTCGGGCTATTATGCCTCCGACGTACCGCGGCCCTGACGCGCCCTGACGCGCGGTCGTATCCGAACCGGACCGATTCGCCGAGACCTGCAGGCGGTGCCGGGGAATGGAGACGGCCTCCCGGTGCTACGGGCAGGTGCGGCCCAGGACCGCCGGCAGGAACGAGCCGGTCAGGTTGTTGTTGCTGTTCTTCCCGATGCTGTTCCATAACGCCTGGACACTGGCGCGCCACCCATTCAGGAGGATCGGAGGATCCGTCACCATGACGACGCTGAGGATATTCTCCAGGTATCCGGACGTGCTGACCCGGGAGTCCGTCCGGCGGACCGGTCCGCCGGATCCCCGATGGGGCGCCCTTCTGCCATGGGGTGCCGGATATCGCGCCATCCCGAGCACATTCCACGCGAGGGGCGCGCCGGTGGCCGTCATGTCATCGTCACTACCCCGATGCCGCCCAGCCCGCCGCCTGCCGTTCCGGACGGTCCCGTCCTGCAGTATGTCCTGGAGATGGTGATCCATGCCGCATGGCAGCGAAATTTTATCATGCCGGGCTGGCTCCGGGGACGTTTTCATCTGCTGGCAGTTGTTCTGACCAGCCCGGCCCGGCCCGTCCGCCTTGATTTAATTATCGTGTCTACAGTCCGATGGCGCATGTGGACGCTGGACGATGACGAGTCTTTTTTTCGCATATTCGACTCGCAAAAATACATTGCCGGGTACTTTGATCCGGATTACGGCGAGAGAGCCTCCGAGGACGAGATAGAGGGGATGCTGAAGAGAGGAGATCCGGTCCCCGGCGGCTACCTGGTGGTTCCTATGATCAAGTTCGGCCTCTTTGATTCTGATCTCAACATAGACATTGAGACGCTGGAGGATCGGCTTGAGATGGCAGGCCGCTCCCTGGCCAGGTGGTCCAACTACATGAAGGCCAAGAGTTACCCCTTCCACTCGATACGGATATCGCACACGGACCAGGATATGCTGACCATGACCTTTCCGGTTCAGTTCAGGCGGCCGGTGCGGCTGCACAAGAAGGATCTGGCGGCCGAGCTTGCGCCCACCCTGGATTCGCTGCAGCGGCTTGGCCTGCTGTAGGGTCGTCCTGGTGACGGCGTCAGGGCCGGCGCGCCGCAGCCTACCCGGGCTGCCTTGTGATTCCGGGCGAGTACCTGGAGAGCAGTATGTAGCCGGCCGCAGACGCGGCTAGCACTAAGGAGGATCCTATGGGAAATTCCGGCACGGCGGCATACTCCTCGGACTCGGCCACCAGCATGTAGCCTGATATGTCCGCGGTCTGGTCCTTCTCCGGCAGGGGCACCACAAAGACGCCTTCGTGGTTGGCCCTCAGGTAGTCGGGCTCAGGCTGGGCGCGCGCCACTGTTGCCACGTCCCCGTTTCGATCATACAGCGTGGCCACAATCGATATCATGTTGGCGGTGGTTTCGCCGTGGTTGGCGACGGTTCCGGTTATGAACAGGTCGCCCTGGCCGCTCCTCTCCAGCTCGACCGACGTTACGTCCATGACCTGGCTCTTGGGGGCCAGCACCAGATAATCCGTCTCGATGGTGTAATCTGCCGCCTGCCGGGCGGCGGGCTCTGCCATGACCAGATCAAAGGGCCCCCTCATCCCGGGCATCACCGTGTTGACCAGGGACCAGCCGTCTGTTGTGGCTATGACGTTGCCCTGGCCGTCGTAGATGGTGGCCGTCAGGCGGATCTGTCCTAGCGGCGCGCCCAGATCATTTTGCACCTCGCCCACAATATGCAGGGAGCCGTCGCTGCCCGTGTACATCCTGTCGTTCTGCACGGCCACCTCGGCCCACGCCAGCGGCGCCGCGGCCAGCATCACCATCAGGGCCAGTACCGGCAACCGCATGCTAGGTTGATCGGCGCAAGCTTAAAGAACATTTGTACCGGCTATGCCCCGGTCCGGCCCCGGTGCTGGATTCGGCCGGACTGCGCGCACCAGATGTGGTTTGGTGCTTTGCAGGGATGGGCTGCATCGACCGCAGCTGGCAGGTACGCGGGCTGGCCCGGGAATTTCCTGGGAACTACGCTCCGGGTTCTTGTGCAAATTCGGGTGTTCATAGAAACCACCTGGCTGCGACCGGCGCTTTCCCGAATAAAGTCGGTTGTCCGGGGAGCCGTCGTCGGGCAGCACCCGCGTTTGCTGCAGAACCACGCTCCGCAAAGTAAAAGAGCCGCGCTCGAGTTAGTTAGGTGGCATGCCCGTGCGGAATTGCATTCTGGGACGGTGGAACGGCGTATCTTCCACGCCGTCCAAAAACCGTCCACTCTTGTTCCTGATCCTGATGGCTGCCGTACTTGTGGCAGGTTTTGCCCCAGCATACGGATCTGCTGAGGGCAGCCCTCCCGCACCTGCCACAAACGTTGGGGATGCTGATCTGTCCTCAGACATACCGCCTGACATACTTGAGATCCTGCCCGAGGACGCGGCCCTTGATCCAGCCACGGGCATCTTTACCTGGATCCCCGCGCACGGCGAGGCGCTACGCTTGGTTGTAGTCGGGGCCGACGATGGGACCGGCGGTTGGGACTTTCAGTTTGCCGACATGGACATGCGCAACGCCACAGCAAACGCGCCACCAGTCATTTTTCCTGTATCGGACCTGACCGCGGATGAGCTTGCCACGATAAACGTAACAGTATCTGCCATAGATCCGGACGGCCCGGATAGCGCCCTGCGATACAGCCTGGGGGGCACGGGTCCGGACGGCGACGCCATCGATCCAGCCACGGGCGAATACCGGTGGACCCCGACGGAGAGTCAGGGCGGGGCGTACCATTTCGTGACCATCAAGGTTACCGACGGCTATGACGCGTCCAGCCATGAGGTGTTCGGCATTGGCGTCAACGAGGTAAATACGGCACCGTATCTGGATGGCATGCCTCGCCTTGGGACCGACGAGCACTCGCTGCTGACCTTTCCAGTATCTGCGTTTGATCCAGACCTGCCCGCCAACATCCTGACGTACCGCCTGTCGGGCGCACCGCCCGGCGCTGCCATAAACAGGATCGACAACACGAGCGGGAATTTTACGTGGACGCCACACGAGGGCCAGGATGGTTCAATCTCGTTTGTCATCGTCGTCTCCGATGGCGAGGGCGGCCTGTTCGGACGCCCCGTTACCGTTGACGTCCGTGAAGTAAACGAGACTCCCACCCTTGGCAAGATGCCTGCCCAGAGAATATGCGCAAACTCCACCCTGGCCTTTTCGGTGGTCGGCCATGATCCCGACCTGCCCGCCAACACCCTGACATACACTCTGGTGGACGCGCCGCCCGGCGCCACAATCAGCAGCGAAGACGGCGCAGGGGACTTCTTGTGGACCCCGCACGCGTCGCAGGTGGGAACCCACTTGATAGCGGTAGTCGTGTCAGACGGCATGATATCTGCGGATCCACAAATTATCGCCATCCGTGTATGCCCTGCTCCAAACACGCCGCCAATGTTTGATGAAATATCGCGCCAGGATGTTTACGACCACTCCCTGCTATCACTCACCGCCAACGCAACCGACCCGGATGGCCCAGATGGCGGCCTGAGGTACAGCCTGACAATTGTCGGGCCCGATGGCGCCACCATAGATCCGGTCACGGGGCTATACGAGTGGCCTGTCGAAAGCCGAGACGGCTCATCATACCAGTTTGTGCTGATCAGGGTGACGGACGATCGTGGGGCATCCGACTACAGGGCGTTCGCCATCCGCGTTCTTGAGACGTCTATGTTGCAACACTAGGATGTGGCAGGACCCGCCTGTACAAACAAACAAAAAATAAAAAAAGTGCTTAGGAAATGGAATCGTCTTCGAAGGTGTATATGCCGGTCTGTACCCACTCGCCGTCTTCTGACACTTCCCAGACAGCATAATCTGCTGCGGCAAGGTCTCCGGCCTCATTCAGCGTAGTGTCGCCGATGGCGCCTCCTTTATAGTTGGCCGCCACGTCGTGGAATATGTTCTTGATCGAATCTGCATCGGTGGCGCCATATTGTAGTATGGACAGGCCGACCAGCCATGCTGCGTCATATGCGTGATATACGAGTGTTATTGGGACTTCGCCAATTGTCTCCACAAAGTATGCTTCAACGCGGTCATGAGTTTCACCGGCGGACTCTGCTACCTGCACGCCTGAGAAGCGCGAGTTTATGATAAAGTCGCGAGTTATATCGTTCTCTAGGCCACCGGTCCTTTTGGTCAGCGTCTCTGCGCCGAACCACCTGACCTCGCTGAGAATCTCGTGATTAGTCGCGCTCTCAATTATTTGGATGTACTGACCAAACGCTATCATGAACACCGCCACCTTGTCTTTACCATGCTCGTCTACCTGCTTTTGAACCTCAGCTGCAAGAGTTGATACCTCTAACCCAAATTCAAGCGCCTCTGGATTAAACGGGATGCCGTCTGCAACCATGTAGCCTCTATTCTCAAAGTTTTTCTTAAGCTCGGTGTGCAGTCCTCTACCATAAGTATCCTCTAGCCAAATTGGAACAATGACTTCGATGTTTTCTACTTCTAGCAACTTGCTTGCGGCAACGCCCTGGTTTCTGTCATCTGGGACGAGCCTAAAGACGCTGTCATCGGGTATGGCCAATCTCGGGTCAGTGGAACAACAGCTTATCAGCATCATGTCATTTAAATCTGCGTATACCTTTGCCTGAGTTGTAGTTGAACTGATTCTAGGCCCGATTATGACGTCTATGTTGCGCGCTTTCAATGTCTTCACTTTTTCATCGGCAATGGTAGGCGATGTGCCCGAGTCCTCCGATACAATATTCATGCGCCAATCAATGTTCAGACTCTCAAGGAACTTGTTAAAGTCGTCGGCGCCTAGTTGCGTGGCATCGCGTGTGTGATACCCAGTCGCATCTTGCCTGCCGGTAAGGGGGTACAGAGATCCTATATCCACCTCGCCGGTCGGCTGGTTGACCGCGGTAAGTATGTCCTGCTCGGTAGCGTATTTGATGGTTCTCTCCCATTCGTTATCTACCACCTTCATTATCTGGTAGTTGGCCAGTATTAGATCGCCGGCATCGTTCAGTTCGGTGTTGGACATGGCGCCATCCTTGTACTCTGCTGCCACGGTTGGCAACACTTTCTTTATCTCTGAGGGCTCTGTACTGTCAGCCTTCATGATGGCTTTGCCCAGAATCCACACAGAATCGTATGCGGGGTAAACAAACGCGTTGATTTCGCCAATCTCCTCTGTCACACTCTCGGTCACGTGATCATATTGCCCGCCAGCACTGGGCAGGATGGTCATCGCAGTAAGGTCTATCTCGGCAATAAACTCTGATGTTATCCTGTCATCAAGTATGTCGGATTGTTGTGCTACGGATTCGGCGGCAAACCACCTTACGTCCTCCAATATGTCGTACTGTGCTGCCGATTGCAGTAGTTGAACTCTTTCATCGAAAGCGACCACCCAAACTGCAACCTCGTCTACACCATACTTGGCTATTGCTTCCTCTACGTACTCTGCTAGAAGATTTGCCTCTGTCGAGTAGTCGAGAGTGTTGGGGTCATATCTGACACCGGGGTGCGCAAAGCCGCCCCTCTCCTCAAAGTTGGTTACGGTTGCAGCCCGCAGACCGTCTCCATAGGTGTCGCCTCTCCAGACTGGAACCACTGCTGATATGCCGCTGTTCTCAAGTAGTTTACCCGTGGCTGCGCCTTGGTTTATGTCGTCGGGTACCAGTCGGTACACGCTGTCGCCGGCGATGGCCAAGCTCGGATCGGTAGAACAACAGCTTATGACTAGCAGATCAAACTGATCCGCGTAACTCTTGGCATTCTTTACGCTGGCACTCGTTGCCATGCCTACGAAGCTGGTGATCTCCTTTCCATGTAATGCCTGGACCTTTCTTAGCGCTTCTTCTGGGTCGGTGGCGGTGTCCTCAACGTCCAACTCCAGCCACCATTCCGCTCCGTTCTCATCTAGGTATGCGTTAAAGTCCTCTACAGCTAACTCGGCTGCTGCCCGGATAATTGGGCCAAAGGAACTGAGGTCACCACTAAGCGGGAATAAGCCACCAATCTGCACAGGTCCGGTGATGGATGAACTCATCATCATGCTGTCGCCTTCCATCATACTGCCTTCCATCATACTGTCGTTTTCAATCGTGTTGTCGTCGCTGGTCTGCGCATACGCGCCCATCACGGGCACCATTGCAAACAGACCTGCTATCGCTATCATGTTATCGTTAGTTTGTATGTTAACATTTTAAGCTGCAAATGCCCGTTTACCTATAAAGGTTACTCACTTTTTCTAAGCCGGCGTGTGAGGGCTGGAAGCGCAGACGTGCGGGCGTGCTGGGAGTCAGGCATGATCTCGTAGGGGGGGAGTCTGCAGCAGACATTTTAGCAACTGCCCTCGAAGCGGGGTGGCGCAACGGGCGTCTGGACAGGTGTCTGCGTCTGGATGGCCGGCAACCTGCGCGCGTCGACTGCCCGGATCCCGGCGAGCGTGTGCAGTTGGTGGCGGTTTGAGCAGCAGCCTAGGCGAGCCCGGCCGCCATCACGCCCCGATCCGATGAGGCGCGCTCCAAACATTATTTACCGTACGGTTCCAACATCCGGTACATGTCGGGGATTGACAGGGCCGCGGTAGGATGGTCTATCGGGATTGTGGCCGTCGCGGTGGGGATAGTGTTCTATGGCCTGAGCTCTCCGGCTGAGACTCCAGTTACGCCGACGGCGCCCAGCCCCGCGGCAGACGAGGATCATTCGCCCCCGTCTGCGTCTCCGGCCGCCGACGTACCGCTGGAGACGCCACAGGATGGCGGTATCATGACCGGGGAAGTAACCGATACCCTGCCTGGGGTGGCGCAGGTGTTGATGCCCTTGGGGACCAACCTGCCCGGCTGCGAGGATGACCGCTCGTGCCTGGTGCCATCCGTAGCCAAGATAGAGGCGGGCGGAAGTGTATCCTGGACCAACCAGGATACGTCATCCCATACGGTCACCTCGGGCTCGCCGGCAACCGGCCCGACGGGCATCTTTGATAGCAGCCTGATAATCTCCGGCGAGACGTTCGAGTATACGTTCGAGGAACCGGGCCAGTACGAGTACTTTTGCCTGGTGCATCCCTGGGTGGTGGGGGCCGTCCAGGTGGACTGATGCTGCTACTTTTCCAGTTTTAGTTGGGACCGCCGGATGGCGCGGTTGTAGGCGACCCCGAACCTGTGGGACTCGTCGCGGGCGTACTGCAGTATCTTCAGGGACTGCCGTCTGGGGGATATGACGATGGGGCGGCTCCTGCCCGGCACGAACACCTCCTCGTTCTCCTTGGCCAGCGAGGCGCAGGGCAGCCGGACGCCGGCCGCCTCCAGGGCCTCGACGGCGGATGCCAGCTGCCCCTTCCCGCCGTCTACCAGCACAAGGTCGGGCATCTTCCCATCCTCGCGGACAAGCCTGGAATAGCGGCGGCCGACCACCTCGGATATCATGGCAAAGTCGTCCCTGCCGGTTACCCCCCTTATCCTGAACCTTCGATATCCGGACTTGTCGGGCCTGCCATCGACAAAGCGCGACATGGACCCCACCGCATACTCGTCGCCGTGGTTGGATATGTCAAAACACTCTATTATCCTAGGCGGGCCGGCCAGTCCCAACGCCTCCTGCAGCTCGGATATGCCGGTCTCCACCGACTTTGCCACCACCAGGTCGACGTTCTTCAGCAGCAGCTTGATCATGTCCAGGTGGACGGCCGTGGACGGCTCCACTATCCGGACCTGCCTGCCCGACTGCTCGGAGAGCAACCCCTCGAGCACCACCAGGTTCTCCGGCTTTTCGCTTACCACGACCACCTCGGGGACCAGGTGCGTCGAATAGTACTGGTACAGGAAGTTGGAGAAGTTGTTGTCCCCCATCACGCTGAAGAAGAACTTGTCGCTGTCCCGGATCACGCCCGACGCCATCCTGAAGTTCATGACGGTGGCCTCGCCGTCCCGCACCCTGATGGCAAAGAACTCCTCGTCGGAGCCGGCCGGCCGGGCCATCTTCTGCTCGGCCCGCAGGCTGCCCAGCCTGGCCAGCGTGTCCCTGATCTCCCTGGCCCTCTCGAACTGCCTCATGTTGGCGGCGACGGCCATCTCCTCCTTCAGCTTGTCTGCAAACGCCCTGGCCTGGTTCTTGTCCTGTAGGACCTCCTTCAGGTCCCGGACGTGTCCGGCGTACTTTTCCTGGGCCCACTCAAACTCGCAGGGTCCCTCGCAGTTGCCCAGGTGGTATTCCAGGCAGACGCGCTTGGGCAGCGTCTTGCATATGCGTACCTTGAAGGTCTTGCGGAGGGTGCCGATGGTCAGCAGCTTGGAGCTGCCGTGGACGAAGGGGCCGTACACGTTCCCCTTGCCGATGAACCGCCCGTCCCTGGTGCGCCGTGCCACCACCAGCCTGGGGTACTCCTCGTCGGTTACCCTGAGGTAGGTGTACCTCTCCTGGTCCTTCAGCTCTATGTTGAACTTGGGCCGGTGCCGCTTTATCATGCCGGACTCGAGTATGTACGCCTCCTGTTCTGTGTCGGTCAGGACGAACTCTATCTCGCCGATGCTCTCCACCAGCCGGGTCGTCTTGTAGTCCTGGGTCCTGTTGAAGTAGGACCGGACCCGCCGCCTCAACTCCTTGGCCTTTCCTATGTAGATGATATGACCTGCCCCATCCTTCATGATATAGATGCCCGGTTGCCTGGGGATGTCCATCCCTGATACGTCAAACAACCTTGAGCATCTTCTTGAGGTACCTGCCTGTGTGGGTGTCGGTCTTGACTATCTCGGCGGGCGTCCCGGATGCGACCACCCGGCCGCCCGCGTCCCCGCCCTCCGGACCCAGGTCTACCACCCAGTCGGCGTTTGCTATCACGTCCATGTTGTGCTCGATCACCACCACCGTGTTCCCCTGGTTCACCAGCTTGTTGAGCACCTCCAGCAGCTTGTGGACGTCTGCAAAGTGGAGGCCGGTGGTGGGCTCATCCAGCACGTATAGCGTTCTGCCGGTGTCCCGCCGGGAGAGCTCCGCTGCCAGCTTTATCCTCTGCGCCTCACCGCCGGAGAGGGTGGTGGAGGGCTGGCCCAGCTTTACGTACCCCAGGCCCACGTCCCGGATGGTCTTCAGCTTGGCCCGGATGGCCCGGTGGTTCTCAAAGAACGCAAAGGCCTCCTCGACGGTCATCTCCAGGATGTCGTATATGCTCTTGCCGCGGTACCTGACCTGGAGCGTCTGCGAGTCAAAGCGCTTGCCCTTGCACTTGTCGCACCTGACGTAGATGTCCGAGAGGAACTGCATCTCGATGCGCCGCACCCCGCTGCCCTCGCACTCAAAGCAGCGGCCCTTCTGCACGTTGAAGGAGAACTGCCCCGGAGAGTACCCCCTGGACTTGGAGATCTCCGTCCTGGCAAAGACGTCCCGGATGGGCGAGAACACCCCTATGTACGTGGCGGGGTTGGAGCGGGGCGTCCTCCCTATCGGGGACTGGTCTATCGCTATGACCTTGTCGACATCCTCCGCCCCCAGGATGTCCTTGTGGGCGCCCGCCCAGGTCTCGGGGCGGCTCAGCCGGTGCTGCAGCTCCGCCAGCAGTATCCCGTTGACCAGCGTGGACTTGCCCGACCCCGACACGCCCGTCACGCAGACCAGCAGCCCCAGGGGGAACTCGACGTCTATCTCCTTGAGGTTGTTCTCGGAGGCGCCCACCACCCTCATGCTGCCCGAGCGGTTCCTGACCTTGTCCTGCAGGATGATGCGCCTATCCCCCCTCAGGTACTCGCCGGTGACCGACTCGGCGCCGTCGAGCATCTTCTTGATGGTCCCCTCAAAGACCACCTCTCCACCGTGGACGCCGGCAGCCGGCCCCAGGTCCACCAGCCAGTCGGAGCTGCGGATGACCTCCTCGTCGTGCTCCACCACGATGACCGTGTTGCCCAGGTCGCGCAGCTTCTTGAGCGTCCTGACCAGCCTGTCGTTGTCCCGCTGGTGCAGCCCGATGGTGGGCTCATCCAGCACGTACAGGACACCCGTCAGGCTTGATCCTATCTGGGTGGCCAGCCGTATCCTCTGCGCCTCGCCCCCAGACAGGGTTGAGCTCTTCCTGTCCAGGGTCAGGTACGTCAGTCCCACGCTTATCAGGAACTCCAGCCGCGTTCTTATCTCTTTTAGGATGTCCTTTGCGATGTACGCCTCTGTGTCGTTCAGCTTTATGCCGGAGAAGAAGGCGTGGCAGTCCTCGATGGACATGGCGCAGACGTCCATGATGCCCTTGCCGGCTATCCTCACGCTGAGCGACTCGGGGCGCAGCTTCTTGCCGTCGCAGTCGTAGCAGGGTATCTCCCGGACAAACCTGTTCTGCAGGGCCGAGGCGTCATCCTTGTTCATGCGGTACTCCATCTCCTGGATCATCCTGGTCACCCCGCCGTAGACGCAGTCGCCCATAAACAGGCTGATCGGTGATAGGTCGCGGGAACCCTCCGGCCCGTACATCAGCCCCGAGAACTGATCATCGCTCATCTCCCGGACGGGGGTCCTCAGATCAAAGCCGTATCGCTGACCCAGAAACTCCAGCCTGTCCCGGACCGGGGGCACAAGGTTGCTGCCCCAGGGCAGAACGGCGCCGTCGGATATGGACTTTGAGGGATCCGGAACTATCAGGAGCGGATCGTACGCCCTGCCACCGCCCAGGCCCGAACACGTCTGGCACATGCCGAAGGGCGAGTTGAACGAGAAGGTCCGCGGCTCCATCTCGCCTATGTTGACGCCGCAGTACGGGCACGCGTTGCTCTGCGAGTATATCTGCTCGCGCTTGTCCGCTGCCACCATCGCCTCCCCCCCTGAGGCGTCCACCGCCGTCTGTACCGCCTCAAAGAGCCTGGACCTGCCCGACTTGTCGGCGGCCAGCCTGTCCACCACTATCTCTATGTTGTGCCACTGCTGCCGGTCCAGCGGCGGTATCTCGTCGTCCAGGTTGAATATGGTCCCGTCAACCCTGACCCTGGAGTACCCCTCGCCGCCCACCTTGGATATGACCCCGGTGTGGGTGCCCTTCTTTCTCTTTATGACCGGCGAGAGCACCAGTATGTCCTTGCCGCCGAACTCCCGGATGACCGAGTCGCAGATGGTCTCGACCGACTGGCTGGATATCTGGCGGCCGCACTCGTGGCAGTAGGGGGTGCCCACCCTGGCGTAGAGCAGCCTGAGATAGTCGTATATCTCGGTGGTGGTGCCCACGGTGGACCTGGGGTTCTTGCTGGTGCTCTTCTGCTGGATGGCTATGGCCGGCGAGAGGCCCTCTATCGAGTCCACCTCGGGCTTGTCCATGATGTCCAGAAACTGCCTGGCGTACGCTGATAGCGACTCGACGTACCTCCTCTGTCCCTCGGCGTATATGGTGTCAAAGGCCAGGGTGGACTTGCCGGATCCGGACAGGCCGCTTATCACGACCATCCTGTTCTTGGGCAGGTCGATGTTGATGTTCTTGAGGTTGTGGTGCCGGGCGCCCCGGATGACCAGCTTATCCTTAACCATCCCTCTTGGACAGCTCCCTCTCCAGCCGGCTTATGCGGTCCCGGCACTCTATGGCCTTTTCAAACTCCATCCCGTCGGAGTGCCTCCTCATCTGCGCCTCCAGCTCTATCACCTCCATGCGGATGTCGTGGGTGGTCTTGTGCTGGGAGTCGTCCACCTCGGCGCCCTTCTCGGGTATGGGCTTTGATATGGTGCGGGGGGTTATCCCGTGCATCTGGTTGTACCTGATCTGGCGCTCCCGGCGCCTGGTGGTCTCCTTGATGGCGTGCTCCATCGAACCGGTCAGGGCATCCGCGTACATTATGACGGCGCCGTTGGCGTTGCGGGACGCCCTGCCAAAGGTCTGTATCAGGCTGGTGTAGTTTCGCAGAAAACCCTCCTTGTCCGCGTCAAGGACCGCCACCAGGGAGACCTCGGGTATGTCCAGCCCCTCGCGCAGCAGGTTTATCCCGACCAGCACGTCGAACTCTCCCAGGCGCAGCTGCCGTATCAGCTCGGTCCTCTGTAGCCCCTCTATCTCCGAGTGCATGTAGCGCACGCGCACCTCCTTCTTGGAGAGGTACTCGGCAAGGTCCTCGGCCATCCGCTTTGTCAGGGTGGTGACCAGGACGCGCTCGGCCCGGCCGGCCCGGGCGCGTATCTCCCGTATCAGGTCGTCCATCTGGTTGGCGCTGGGCCGTATCTCGACGGGGGGATCAACCAGGCCGGTGGGCCTGACCAGCTGCTCGACGGTCCTGTAGGAGACCCTGCGTTCGTAGTCGGCGGGCGTGGCCGAGACCAGCATGGTGTTTGACATGTACCCCTCGAACTCCTCAAACTTGAGGGGCCTGTTGTCGTGGGCGCTGGGCAGCCTGAACCCGTAGTCCACCAGCTGCTTCTTCCGGGAGTAGTCTCCCTTGTACATGGCGTGCAGCTGCGGCAGGGTAACGTGGGACTCGTCTATCACCAGCAGAAAGTCGTCCCCAAAAAAGTCCAGCAGGCAGAACGCCTTCTCGCCGGGCTTGCGCCCATCAAAGTGCCTGGAGTAGTTCTCTATCCCGGAGCAGTATCCCAGCTCTTCGATCATCTCCAGGTCGTAGTTGGTCCTGTTCCGGAGCCTCTGCCTTTCCAGCTCGGGCAGCTGGGGCAGCCTGGCATCCAGCTCCTCGCGGATGGTGCGGACGGCCCCCTCCCGCACGTCCCTGGCGGTCAGGTAGTGCTTTGCGGGGTATACGGTTATCGCCGGCAGGCGGCACTTCTCCTCCATGGACACGGGATCTCGCACCGAGATCCTCTCTATCCGGTCGCCGAACATGGACACCCGGACCACGTCCCCCGAGTAGGCGGGACTTATGTCTATGGTGTCGCCCTTGACGCGGAAGTTTCCGGGGGCGACCTCGGTGTCGTTTCGCTCGTAGCGCGCGTCCAAGAGCCGGCGTATGATATCGGACCTGTCGGAGCGGTCGCCCGCCCGGATGCTCAGGGAGAGATCCTCCCAATCCTTGGGGTTGCCCAGCGAGTATATGCACGAGACGGTGGCCACTATTATCGTGGGCTCGCCGGAGAGCAGCATGGCAGTCGACTCTAGGCGCATCTTCTCTATGATTTCGTTGCGCCGCGTGTCCTTCTCGATGTAGGTGTCGGTCTGCGGTATGTAGCTCTCCGGCTGGTAATAGTCGTAGAACGACACAAAATAGCCGACGTTGTTGTTCGGAAAGAACTGCTTCAGCTCCGAGTACAGCTGGGCTGCCAGCGTCTTGTTGTGGGATATGACCAGGGTGTTCTTGCCGGTCCGGGCAATCACGTTGGCGACCGTGAACGTCTTGCCGCTGCCGGTTACCCCCAGGAGGGTCTGCACCTTCTTTGAGAGGACGCCCTTGACCAGCGCCTTGATCGCCTCTGGCTGGTCCCCGGTGGGCTCAAACTCCGAACGCAGCTCAAAATCCATGGATGATGCCGGTGGGGTGCAATTTCCAAAATATACCTACCGCCAGGGGGCCACCCCGCGCAACGGCCTGGCGCCGGCGGCGTTTGGGCGGGGCCGTCGCCCCCCGTGGGATGTCTGCGTGCGGCAGGGTCCGGCGCCCGCCGGTGCCGCCGCAGATAACCTCAGAGCAGCAGCGGCGAGGCGATGTTGTCGGCGCGTGACACGCTCTCGAATGTGATGCCAAGCCCCCTCTGATCCGCCAGCATGTTCACAAAATGGATGCGCCTGTCGATGAACTCGTCGCCGCCGGACTCGCCCGACTCCAGATGGGCCAGCATGGCCTGGTCGTCCACCATCACGCCTATGTCGTCGCCGTTCCGGATGGCAAAGACGCCGATGCCCCAGAACAGGCCCACGTGCAGGGCCATAAACCTGGCCTGCATGTCGGAGACGACGCCCCGGTACATCTTGGCCTGGTTTCGCCACTGCCTGAGGGTCTGCGTGCCGGTCCGGATGGCCCACGCTATCCGGCGGGTATCCCCGTCGCTGTACAGTGTACAGCGGCCCATGTGGTCTATTCCCGGAGGTTGATGGGCCTGTATTCGCAGCCCTGCGGCCCGCAGTCCTTTCCCACGTATACGGCCTTGGGCCGGTACAGGGCGGGCTTGGGGGCGGCCTCGGCAAACTTCTCCTCGATGATATGGGCGGCCCACCCCGCCACCCTGGATATGGCAAATATGGGCGTGTTCATGTCCATGGGTATGTTCAGCATGTAGTAGATGGAGGCGCTGTACAGGTCAACGTTGGGGTAGATGTCACGACCCTTTCGCCGCTTCATCTCGGATATGGTCGCCTGTTCGACGCGCTCGGTGATGTCAAACCAGGGCTGGCCGGTCTTGGCGGCCAGCTTTCTGGACATCTCCTTGAGCACCTGCGCCCTTGGGTCGTAGGTGCGGTAGACGGCATGGCCCATCCCCATTATCCGTTCGTTGCGGTCCATCCTCTCCTTCACCCACGGTTCGACCCTGTCTATGTCGGCTATGTCCAGCAGCATCTTCATCACCTCGTAGTTGGCCCCGCCGTGCAGCTCCCCGCTCAGGGCGCCTATGGCGGCGCTGGACGCCGAGTACATGTGGGCCCTGGTGGATGCCACCTGCCTGGCGGTAAAGGTGGATGCGTTGAAGGTGTGCTCGGCGTGCAGTATCAGGCAGACGTCAAATATGGTCTCCAGCTCCTTGTCCGGCATGTCACCTGTCATCATCTGCAGGAAGTTGGCGGCGTGCCCCAGGGAGGGATCCGGATCCACCGGGCCAAACCCGTTGCGTATGCGCTGCCAGCTGGCCACTATCGTAGGCACCTTGGCTATCAGGTTGGATGCGCGGTCATAGCTGGCGAATTTGTTGGAGAACTCCTCGTCGTAGTAGCCGGCCAGGGCGGCCACGAAAGCCTGCAGCATGTCCATGGGGTCGGCGTCCTTGCGCCAGTTTTCCATGTTCTTTTGCATCTGCTTTGGTATCCACCGCGCCTCGGCCATCTTGGCGTTGAAGGAGCCCAGCTCCTCCTTTGAGGGAAGCTCGTCGTGCAGCAGGAGGTAGGCCGTCTCCTCGTAGGTGGAGTGCCTGGCCAGATCCAGTATGTCGTAGCCGCGGTATATCAGCTTGCCCCTGTCACCGTTGATGTTGGATATCCTGGTGTCGGCGACCTCTATTCCGCGCAGCCCTATGTTCTTGGTCTCCATCATGGTACGTCCGGACGCAGCGTAATTAGAGCTTTCTGCCGTAGGTGCGGCCCGCATTTTTGCGCGCCCCGGGGGCCTGCGCCGGGTTCTGCAGGGCGGCGTGCCGGGCGGGCGGAAAACTTCCGCCCTGGATCATCTAATTTTGGTTTAAATGAGGGGATGCGAGCGTCCCGGTGATGGTGAACGCCGCGGTCAAAAAGAGCAGGGTGGTATGCATATCCCACAAGGAGGACATGGACGGGATAGGGTCCGCGGCGCTGGTTCGCCAGGCCATAGGCGCCGAGATTATCCTGGTTGACTATGTTGGCCAGATGGAAAAGATCCGGGAGGTGGCCTCGGATCCTGCACTAAAGTCGTTGCACATATGCGACCTTGGCCTGAGCAAAAAGAACGAGGAGGAGTTCGTCGACATCGTTGCCTCCCTCCGCAAGCGTCACGTCAGGGTGACCTATATCGACCACCACGACCTGGACAAGAGGATAATCCGCAAGCTGACCGCCATGAAGGTCAGGATGGTCCATGACACCGGCGAGTGCACGGCGGTGCAGGTGTACGGCACCTACCGGAGGAGGCTGCCTGAGGGGTCTGCCTTTATAGCGGCATGCTCTGCCATCACCGACTACATGGACGCGCGGCCGGCCGCCTCCATCCTCCTGCAGATGTATGACCGGCAGTTTGCCCTGATAAGCGCGACGGTAATGACGTACAATATAGTCGGCCGCCAGAAGGATCCGGACTACCTGCTGTATCTGGTGGACCAGCTGGTCGAGCTCAAGTTCCCGCACCAGATACCGGACTCCTTTGAGTCTGCCCGCGTGCAGGTGGAGCGCCTGGCAGAGGTGATGGCCAAGGTCAGGCGCGGCTACAAGAAGATGAGAAACCTGGCCCACATGGAGATCACCGATGCGGGGGCAAGCGGGGCCGTAAACTTTGTACTGGGACTATCCGGCAAGGAGGTGGGGGTGGCCTACAAGGAGCGCGTCGACTACGGCAACTACGCCGTCTCCATCCGGGGCTCCCAGTCCTGCAAGGTGCACCTGGGCAGGATAGTCAACCCCCTGGCCACGGGCCTGGGCGGATCCGGCGGCGGCCACGACCGGGCGTGCGGCGCCCTCGTACCCAAGAGCAAGATGAAGGTCTTCCTGCGGGAGTTCAACCGGGAGCTCGGCTCGCGGCTCTAGACCTGCACCACCGCGTCTATCTCCGTCATGGCTCCCAGCGGCAGGCTGGACACGCCAACGGCGGCTCTGGTGTGCCGTCCCCTGTCCCCGAACACCTCGTATATCAGGTCGGAGGCGGCGTCCACCACCCTGGGATGATCCGCGAAACCGGGCCCCGAACTGACAAAGCCGTTTATCCGCACAAACCTCTGCACCCGCTCCAGACCCATCCTCTTGTGCAGCTGGGCCAGTATGTTGATGGCGCACAGCTCCGCCGACTTTCGGGCCGTCTCGATATTGGAGGCGTCCACCCTGCCCGTGAATGCCACCCTGCCATCCCGGATGGGCACCTGTCCGGCCACGAACGCCAGATTGCCGGCCACCACCACCGGCGTGTACGAGCCGGCAGGCTGCGGGGGGTCCGGCAGGGTGATGCCCATCTCCTTCAACCTGTCCAGTATCACTGGGGCGATGGCGCCGGTTTGTCTTTTATCTCTTTTCCAGCCTGATGTGCACCTTTCTTGAGCCGTCGGACTCCTGCGGGATGGTCCTGGTGGTATACCCCTTGTTCTGCAGGTACGCTCTCAGCACCGATGCCCAAGCCAGCATGTGGCCGTGACCTGGCGCCGACTCCAGCGACAGCACGCCTCCGGCCGTGTCCATCTGGGCCCGGCCGCCACAGGTCGCCTGCAGGGCCCCATCGGCCAGATCCACAAGGTCGCTCAGCGTGCGGGAATGGACCGGCACCCCGCACTCCTCCAGCAGGCCGGCCATGTCGGGCGCCTCTCCGGGCGCCATCGCCGCGTCGAGGACCCTGGACGGGCCGCTCCTGTCCAGTGTCACTATGGCCCTGTACACCTCCTCTGACTCGCTTCCGGTCATGTCCAGGAGGGCGTCGGCCGGGACCGCCCTCTCCCACTGCTCCTCAAACGCCCCCGCCAGGGTGTTTCCCAACACGCCTGTCTGCGAAAATATGTCTCCGGCGCCACCATCATCCACCACCAGCACGCCCGTGTCGTCCTGGATGAAGCAGCTCTGGGAGCTCTCCAGCATGCGCACCCCCGAGCAGGCGGGCAGTGAGACGGAGCTGCCAGCCTCGGACGGCGGCACGATTATCCTGACCTCCACCCCGCGGCGCACGGCCGCGGCTATCTGCTTGCCGCATTCGGCAAAGAGGCCTATCGCCGGCCTGTCCACCACTATCCGCACCGACTCCCTGGCGCCATCTATCATGGCGCGAAGGTCTTTGGGGACATTGCCCAGCGTGAGGTGGCGGTAGCGCCTCTCCTCGATGCCTATGCTCTTCCGGCTCTCCTCGCTGACCGTCTTGAGGTTGGCCACCAGCGAGTTCATGGCGTTGACCTTGTTTATCTGCTCCTGGATGATGGGATCAAAGGCCTCCTCCGGGGCTATGGCGGCGCACATGATCGGCTTGGTGTCCGAGATGGTTGCCAGCTTCTTCTTGCGCAGCTTCTGCAGGGTTGGGTACACCTTGGTCCGGGGAAGCTCCGAGTAGTATGCCAGCTCGCCCGCCGAGACGGGGCCCCTGGCGATCATGGCATAGTAGGCCCGCGCCTCGTACTGGCTGAGACCGAACTCCTCCAGGCTGACGGTCAGGGAGTTGTCCGCGTTCACGGCATCTGGTTGAATCTGTACAGGTAAAAGACAGAAGCTAAATTCCTTTACATGCTAGCTCAATTGCTGTCACCTGCTTTCACGTAACCGCGGTAAACCACCCGCCCGTTACACCGTGTTGATATACGAAATGCAGCCCACCATGTTGTGGCATACAACGCAACCCACTCGGTGGCCCTGGCGCCCCGCCTGGAATACTCGCAACGACTGCTGGCAGACACCGAGAAGGATCTGCGGCGCAGCCTGCGCCGTCTACGCAGGGACGGGGGACGCACCTCCCCCGACGAGGCGGAGCGGACGGTCCTGTTCTGCCTTGAGGTTGTACTTGGCGCCGGAAAGAGGCTGCGGAGAATATCTGGCATGGGCGAGATTCCGGGAATGGTCTTGCCGGCCATACCGGTACTGCGGACGGCCAGCGCCCGGCTGGCCGCCCTGCTGCCCGTATCCAGCAGCAGGCTGTGCGAGCTGGCAGTCCACCTGGGAAGCATAGCTCTGGACTCGGCCATACTGGCCGGGAAGGCGGTCGACATACGGCGGTGCGGCTCCGAGTCGGCGCGGATACTGGATAAAGCAAAGTTGATCACCGACTCTAAACTTTGCAAGCTCTATCCTGATATACCATCCACAGGCAACAGGGTACGTTGAAGTCGTTCAGCCCCCCAGAGGATGATCTCCGCCCGGACATTGACAGGATAAGGAGCATACGCGGCGCCATCAACACCAGGCTGGGCGAGCTGGCCCCGGACAGGCTGGAGCGGCTCAACTCTCAGGATCTGGAGGACATCTCCCGGGTGATGCTGATGCTGGAGTGCATGCTATCCAAGTACCAGGAGAGGATGGAGATGCGCCGCACCCTTGAGAGCTTGGGGGGGATGATGCAGGAGGCCGCCGACGGCATATCGGCCATCGATGAGGAGATCGCAGAGGCCTCGTCGGTCTCCGAGATGTCCTACAGGAGGATCCGGGAAGCGCGGCTGTGCATGCATTCGGCCTCCAGCCCGGCCGACCGGGAGTCGGTAAGGAGGATACTCGCAGAGACGAGTCCAACTATTTTTACCAAAACTACAAGACAAACTGACTCTGCCAAATACCAACAAAGTGTAAAAACGAAGTCCGATTGAGATGAGTGTAGCACCGCAAGAACTGGAGAATAATGCCAGTAGGTACGCCTCCGACGCCATAAAGTTTGACTCCCAGGGGGCGCGGGGAATGGCCGTCGCCAACTACCAAAAGGCGATCGACTCGCTGGCCAAACTGCTGGAACTCTACCCCAACAGCAAGCTCAACGTGCTCTACCAGGAGAGGTGCCAGTCGTACCGCCGGCGGATAGAGCAGCTGCAGAGCGCCAAGAAACTGGAGCCGGCCATAGATCCCAGGGCCAGCAACAAGGACCAGAAGGCGTCCCTGCAGAGGCAGGAGGAAGAGAACGACTTTGAGGACCTGGTGATGAAGGAGAAGCCCGACATCAGCTGGACCGAGGTCATAGGTCTTGAGGACGCCAAGAGCGCCCTCCGCGAGTCCATCATCTACCCCACAAAGAGGCCCGACCTGTTTCCGTTGGGGTGGCCCAAGGGCATGCTGCTGTACGGACCACCCGGAACCGGCAAGACCATGCTGGCGGCGGCGACGGCAAGCGAGATGGACGGCTATTTCGTGAACGTGGACGCCTCCTCGATGATGAGCAAGTGGCTGGGAGAGGCCGAGAAGAACGTCTCCAAGGTCTTCAAGATAGCGCGGACCCACGCGGAGCGGGAGGGCAAGCCGGTCATACTCTTCGTGGACGAGGTCGACTCGCTGCTGGGATCCCGCAGCAGCGAGGTGGGGGGCGAGGTTCGGACCAAGAACCAGTTCCTGACCGAGATGGACGGGGTCAACGGCAAGGGGAAGAACCTGATGCTGTACGTGATAGGCGCCACCAACAAGCCCTGGACTCTGGACTGGCCGTTCCTGCGCCGGTTCCAGAAGAGGATCTACGTGGCCCTGCCCACCACGGATGCACGAGAGGCACTCTTCAGGCAGTACACGACGGACCTGCACATAGACTCGACCGTCAAATCGCACGAGCTGGCCCGGCTCTTTGACGGGTACAGCGCCAGCGACATCCGGGACGTCTGCCAGAGCGCCCAACTGCAGACGGTCCATGAGCTGTTCGACTCGCCTGGCTACAGGGATCCGGTCGAGGGCGAGGACCTGCAGAAACCGCGCGACCTCACCATAGCGGACTTTCGCGAGATAATGTCGCGAAGGAAGCCCAGCGTCTCGCAGGAGATGGTGAGAGCCTATCATCGGTGGAGCGAGGAGTTCAGGGCGCTCTAGGGCCGCGGCGGCTCGCCGCCCGCCTCCCTCTCGGCCAGCCGGGCCATCACGGACAGCATCTGCCTGAACTGCGCCTTTCGGTACGGGTGATCGGCGCAGCTGCAGGACCGCCTGTAGCCCTCCCGCCGGATATCGTACCGCCCCGAGCCGTCAGCCTGGGACCTCGCGAGGTGGTGGTGCGGGATGATCCTCCCGATGCGGTCGCACTCCGCGATGATCCGAGGCGCCCACTCTCCCCGCGCCGCAGGTATGCCGGCTCGCCGTCGCCTCAAATGCTTCGCATTTTGATTAGCTGATTACGCCGATCCTGGTCAATTCCGCCTGAGCGAGGCCACCTGTTCTCCAACAGCAGGCGTCAGGCACGGCTTTGCAGACTTTGGCAGGCGCCAGGCGCCGGTGTCGTCAATGTCTTCAACTTTGCAGACTTTGCAGACTTTGACTCCTCTCGAAAAGACGGGTGGTGGTTGGAACTGAAAGGCAGCAGCGCCTAGAGTCTACATTGTCCCATGGGCGGCGCATCAAGGGGATGGTAGACACAGTACGCCATCAAGCGCCCACGTTCCGAATACAATCAGACCGCCCATCCTTGCGGGGGGAACCAAAACACGGGTGTGTCTGAGACATATACGGCCCGGAGGCCGCGTCCCGTAGTACTTGGATGCATCCAGGCGGTCGTCAAGGAGACGCGCGTCCGCCCCCTGCAGGGGTTTGTTCGCGCTCCCTTTCAGCCGCCGCCCTTCGCCGTATACGTACGGAAACCGCACGCAGGCAGCGTCCACCAGCCGGAACACCAGCCGGTCGACGCGCTGCTCCCAATCCCCGGCCACCCGGACGCCGTTGCCGGACGCCGCCGCCGGTTCACAGTCCGATGATGATGATGGCAGCAGGCGTCGCCTCAGCAGGTTGATCGGCGCCGCATCATCCCGGTCTATCAGGTAATGGCAGGTGGTGCAAGCCTTCTTGCGCCTCCACTGCCGCCACAGGTTTCTGTCCTTGTGGTAGTTGGCCTCCCAGAACGTCCCGCCGCAGACAGGACAGGTGGAGCTCGTCCCCCGCGGGTCCGCCAGATGGACGCGCAGCCCGTGCTTGGCGAACACCCGCCCCGCCACCTCGACGATGGTGCCCTGGCTGAGCCCCATCTTCAGCAGATCGCGCTCCATAGATGACATGTTCCTGTTGGATTTGACCAGCATGGCGTCGATGGTGGGCCGCTCCAGCACGAGATCCATGCCGCGCGCCGCCAGCCCGTGCATCATCTTGTATAGGTGGTTCGTCTTTTGGTTGGCATACCGGGCGTTTATCGCCCTGCGCTCGCGCCTGTTGACGCGCCGGTCGCGCCGCCTGCCCTTGTTGGAGGGCTTGCGCCCGGGATGCCTTGCGGGGTGGCGCCTGCCGGACCGCCCCCCGTTCCGCTTTTTGGCGGGCGGCCCGCCGGTCACGCCCAGGACGGCGTGCTTGCGGCGGCGCGCCCCGGCGTGGGCGAGCGCCCCGTTGGGTATGCGCTCCTGCCGCCCGTTCGTGTCTGCGGTGGCGTGCTCTGCCTTGTTGACATCCATCGCGATGATACCGCCGCCGCCGGGCTCGGCCGCCGCGGCGGGCCGCGGCGTTACCGCTATCGAGAGGGTGGTGGGCGTGAGGGTGACGGCGCCCACCCTGGATGCGGTGGCGATCGCCTCTATGACATGGCGGTTGAGCTTGAATTCGGCCGTGTGCCTGGACGGAACGATGGGAAAGCGCAGTATCACATAAGGGGAAGAGAGCAACGGCTGCCCGGGCGCGTCGGATAGTTTGCACCAAAAGCCCCTGCCGTAGACCACGCACGAACCCGCCCCCTGGCGCAGCGCCGGGTTGGAGCACCTCGGGCGGGCGGCGTTGGCGTCGGTGGTTCGCCTCTTGACGTACGCCCTGGCCATGACCTCGCAGCCGTCCGTCATGTATTTGGCGAACTGCGCCATGTACCTGCCTTGGTGGTGCTTGAGCATAGCGTATATCCTGCGGACGCGTCCGTCATACTCGGCGAGCTCGGCCCCAGAGTAGTCTTCGCGCACCTTGGGGTAGTCGCGTATCAGGTCAAGCCACATCCTGATACCCAGGTTTATCTTGTGGACGGCGTGCTCGAGGGCGCCTGCCAGGGCGCCGTCGGGATCGTGCGGCGGCACGGCCTGCTTGCGCACGCCGGTGATCTCGCGGAATTTGGGCGGACTGTGCACCTTGCCGTGGTGCATGCTGACAGAGACCGTCTGGCCGGAGGTGCGCTTCATGGTACTATACAGTTATCACATAGTAAAAAACTTCACTGTTTTGGTATATGTTTCTGGGACACAGCCCCAAAACACACACCACTTTAATACTGCCGGTCCACCGGGGGTGTGTGGACAGGTTCTTGGTGGTTGGGAGTGGTGGCCGGGAGGCTGCCTTCGCATCCCGTTTGGCCGAAGACTCGGCGGTGTGTGCCATCATGGACCACGAGAACCCGTTGATAGCGCAATACTCCGAACGGACCGGGGGTAACTGGGTTGTCGGTGACACGCGCAACCCAGCCAAGGTAGCGGAGTTCGCCGAGAGGGAGGACATAGACTACGCTTTCGTCAGCTCCGACGAGCCGCTTGCAGCCGGGGTGGTTGACGGTTTGCTGGACGCGGGGATAAAAGCCGTCGGAGCCACCAGGGCGGCGGCCCGCATCGAATGGGACAAAATATGGGCCGCCGGGTTGGTGAACCGGGTGTGCCCGGAGATAATGCCGCGCCACAAGATTATCCGTGATGCGGACGAGTTGGGTGGCGCCATGTCGTGGTTCGAGGCGGCCGGCCTGGCGGTGGTGGTCAAGCCGCAGGGCCTGACCGGTGGCAAGGGTGTCAAGGTGATGGGGCCGCACCTGGAGACGTATGCCGACTGCCGCAACTATGCTGCCGAACTGTTGGACAACCGTCCTGGTGAGGGGGTCCTGTTGGTGGAGAGGCTGGAGGGGATAGAGTTCACCGTGATGGGTCTGACTGACGGCATCCACCTTGTGATGCCTCCCGCGTCCTACGACTACCCGTACAGATTCGTCGGCGACACGGGACCGGGGACCGGTGGCATGGGTTGTTTCACCGGGCCGACCAAGGCGCTCCCGTTCATGACGGATGGCGACCTGGAGGATTGCAGGCGCGCCATGGCCAGTGTGTTGGACGAGATGCGCCGGCTTGGCCTGCAATTCACCGGCGTGCTCAACGGGGGTTTCTTTCTTACAAAGGACGGCATCAAGTTCATGGAGTTTAACGGGAGGTTCGGCGACCCCGAGGGACTTAACATACTGCAGATATCGCGCACGCCGTTCTCGGATGTCATCAGGATGATGTGGAATAGGGTGCTGACCAGTGATAAGGTGCAGTTCGAGAGGCGCGCCAGTGTAGTCAAATATTTGGTGGGGCC
The DNA here is from genome assembly GCA_965261905.1 of Nitrosopumilaceae archaeon. Classification (GTDB taxonomy): domain Archaea; phylum Thermoproteota; class Nitrososphaeria; order Nitrososphaerales; family Nitrosopumilaceae; genus VYCS01. Next base: position 233,550 of record CBDHDZ010000001.1, read on the forward strand.
GGAATACCCATCGGTCGGCCGGCGTGTGCCTTTCAGCATCAACGCGGAGCGCGCCGCCGAGGTTGGCGCCAGTATCTGGACGGCATCGTGCCTGAGGAATGGTGACTCATTGGTGTCGCTGGGAAGGTCGCGCGCGGCCGCCATCGGCGCCATGGCGGGTTCCATCCCGGAGGCATCTGGAGTGGTCGAGGATGTCATTGCCGCCTCGGAGACCGGCGGCCTGGAACACCGGAGCGATATAGGGTCCGAGGACGGTCTACGGGAGTTGGTGGCCAGGGCCGAGAAGATGCGGCGAGCTACCGAGTCATAGACGTGCCGAACCCACCATTACCAACTCCGGCACTGCCCCCTCCCTAGTCGGCCCGGCCGCTCTCCGAAAGGCACCCGGTCTACCCCACACCTGCCGGATTACTGCGCCCCGTCCCCTCCCTGCGCGGTTCATCCGGAGGAGGCGCACCGATGCGTGACCCGGTGGGAAGGGGTGACTTGGCTGCGCCATAGTATTGACAAGGGCGGCCGGCGATACGCGTACCATATGGGCTGCAGGCGTTATTGCAAACTTTATGGTCATCACTACTCATGCGGATGATCCCAACAGGATGTCTCAGGATGCCGCCCCCGCCGCAGGGTGGCATTGCCTGTTATCGTCCGCCCCCGTCTGGTCCGTGGACGGTGGTGCCGGCCGACTCGGCCGGAATGCGTCACCCGATGGCCATGTGCGGCCGGACGAAATTATAACGGACAAAGAACCAGATAATGAACCGCGAGCGGCGCTCTTGATGCCGCGCCTCTACCTCTGAGAGGCGCGGAACGTCCAGTTGAACCTCTCCTGGGCGTTGTTGTTGCGTTCTCTGTTGCGGATGGATGCCTTGCCTATATACACACCACACTTGTCCGGGGGGCACCCTGGCCGCGAACACCACCCGGTGGGCCTGCCCGTACGGGGGTAGCCCGTCGCTGACAAACTCGGCGGGAACATTGCCGGCCCGGTCCCGGACATCCTCCAGCAGGGCGGTGGCGTTGTGACCGTCCCTGCGGTCGGCCATCCCGAACGCCAGACAGAAGCGGGTTGCCAGGTCGGTCACCGAGAACAGGCAGGAGCGGCGGTCGGCTGCACCTAATACCTCGTTGGCGCAGAACCGCTCGCCGGTTTGGGGACCGTTCCCGGGTCGACCGTCTCCCTCTCGGCCAGCTGGGCCATCACGGCCAGCATGTGCTTGAACTGCGCCTTTCGGTACAGGTGATCGGCGCAGCTGCAGGATCACCTACTACCATCCCGCCGGACATCGTACCGCCTCAAGCCATCAGCTTGGGACCTCGCGAGGCGGTGGTGGTGCGGGGTGATCCTCCCGATGCGGTTGCACTCCACGATGATCTGAGGCGCCCGCTCTCCCCGCGCCGCAGGTATGCCGGCTCGCCGTCGCCTCAAATGCTTCGCATTTTGATTAGCTGATTGCGTCAATCATGGTCAATTCCGCCTGAGCGAGGCCACCTGTTCTCCAGCAACAGGCGTCAGACACGACTTTGCAGACTTTGGCAGGCGCCAGGTATGGACGTCGTCAATGTCTTCAACTTTGCAGACTTTGCAGACTTTGGCAGGCGCCAGGTACGGGTGTCGTCGATTTTGAAGGCTCCAAGCGCGTTTGTAGGTTTGAATCTACACATGATCATCTTTTGTACGCTCAAGTATTATTCTGACCGTATCCTCAATCGCAGGTATTTGCCAAGCAGCGGCATGGCAAGACGGTAAGTACCGCGCCCGGATCTGTAGATCAGACCCTTCTCTTCTAGGCGCTTCAAGTGACTGGAGAGTGATCCTTTACCCATGTCCAGCGACTTTTGGATGGAAGAGAATTCCAGATCTGGATCAGGCAGGGAGGCGGCCGAGTACAGTACGCGCTTTTGCGCCACGCTTAGCGGCTCGATGCGCTGGTCAAAAAAGTCGCGGCCGAGATCTCCTATCAACCGATCTTTGATCTTTTCGTAATCGTCCAGAGCGATATGATCTTTGCCGACTCGGCTTATGATCTCCCTGCAGAAGAACTGGATAAAGTACGGGTAACTGTCCGTGTCCTGCACTATTGCCGATATCAAGTCGTCTGAGAAGTGCCAGGCCGTGTTCTCTAGGGGCTTTGATATGGCGACTCTAGCGTTTTTCTCGTCTAGGTTGGATACGTTCATCACGCCAAACATCCTCTCGGCATAAGAGCGCGCAGCCTTGACATTGGGTATGAGTGTGGGTAGGGCCACACAGGACAAGCGAGTATCTGCATCCGCTGGGCTGGATCTCGTTTACCGCCCCGATGAAATCCGTGAGTATGTACCAGCTGTTGGCCTTTACGTCGACGACAGTGTGGAACTCGTCAAAGAGGAGAACTATACCGTTGTAGCCGTTTTCCTGTACGACTTTCCACCACTTTTCCAGATAGTCGATTATCTGGTTTTCCAGCGGTACGCGGCTGGCAGGATGGTGCTTGAATTCCCACCCGACCCCCATGACGTCGATCTTTTGAGGCCTCATCTGCCGGGCGGCATCCTGCAGCTTCTGTTTTGTCTTTTCCACCCTGTAGAGGCTTCCCATGGCGCTGTCCAGATCGTGTTGTAGGGCTCGGGTGAACTCTGCGGGATCCGAGTGCTTGCTGCTGAACCGGAGCCGCGTCACGGGGAGGAATTTGTTGTCGGCGCACATATTGACGAACTCTTTCAAGAGGGCCGTCTTTCCCACACCCCTCAGGCCCTGAACCATGAGGTTGCGGACCTGTCCCTCCTGTATCTGCTGCAGCATCTGCGAGAACCTTGTCAGCTCCTCGTCTCTCCCTGCCAGATACGGGGGTTGTAGGCCCGAACCCGGCCTGAAGGGGTTTGCATGGTTGGACATGTCTGGCCTATGTCTACATCCTATAAAGTCAACTTGGTGGGCTCGTGCAAATTCAGGGGTTATCCGGATTGTGCAGTTTCAGAGCCCGTGTCTTTGGCCAGGATGGCCGGATTTTATCCAGATGGCCGCCGCTCGCGGCGTATCGGCCGACCTGGCAGTTGATTTGTTGTGTCTGGGGCGGTTCGCGCGGTTGATTTCCGCCTGGGCGGCGGCCAGCGCCGCGTACTGGATCAGGATCATCCAGGTGTTGGTCCCGCGGACGCTGATCCCCGCCGCCCCGGCGGGCGTGACCTATCCCGGTCCGCGGTGGGGGCAAACGACATTGGATGCTGGCCCGGTGCACCTTCAGGTCCATCTGTTGCTTGAGCGCCAAGGTGATGCCCTCCGGCGACCACCTCCCACCCATCGCGAACAGCATCGGGGCCATCAGGATGGCCATGGGGGGGCGGGGTGCCCGCCGGTGAACCGGGCCCGCCGGTGAACCGGGTCACGCATTGTTCGTTGAGGTGCCTGCAGCGCCGGCCGTCCTAGCGCCGCTTCCCGGCGCAGACTCCATCATTCCCGTGGTTTGCCAGTATAGATTTTTATTAATTTTGAAGACACCCAACCCTAATGGGATCCCACCACTGTAGAATAAGACGCAACGTCCTGCGGTCCCGGAAACTGGTAGTAAAGGCGACCTCGGCGGCCGGATCCGGGCACCCGGGCGGATCCTTCTCGATGGCGGAGATACTGGGCTGCCTCTTCTACAAGCGCCTCAAGTACAATCCAGAAGATCCCCTCTGGGAGGACCGCGATCGGCTGGTGCTCTCCAAGGGACACGCCGCCCCCGGCCTCTTCTCCCACTTGGCGATATCTGGGTTTATAGACGAGTCCGAGGTGCTCACGCTCCGCAGCCTGGGCAGCAGGCTGCAGGGCCACCCAGATCTCAAGTGTCCCGGCGTGGAGTTCTGCGGGGGGTCCCTCGGAACGGGCCTCTCGTACTCGGTGGGCGTGGCTCTGGCCATGCGCCTTGATGGCCGGGACAACCGCGTCTATACCGTGATAGGGGACGGCGAGTCGGACGAGGGACAGATATGGGAGGCCACCATGGCCGCGTCCAAGTTCGGCCTTGACAACCTGACGGTCATACTGGACAGGAACTACGTCCAGCAGGACTCCTACACCGAGGGGGTGATGCCGCTGGACGCCGGCGCCTTCGGAACGGATCCGGTGGCTGCCCGGACCGACCCCATCTCCTGGCGAACCTGCGCCAAGTGGCGCGCCTTTGGATGGCACGTGATAGGTGTGGACGGGCACCGCATCGAGCAGGTGGACGCGGCACTGGAGGCGGCCATCCGGCACAAGGGGTCGCCGACCATCATCGTGGCCCGGACGGTCAAGGGGCGCGGGGTGGAGCACATGGAGGACAACCCCCAATGGCACGGCAAGGCCCCTGCCCCCAGGATGGTCCCGGTCATACTCTCCGAGCTGGACTCTCATGCCTACCTGGCGCCCTCGATAATAGCGGGCGACATGACCCGGCTCGACCGCGAGGTGCTCCGATGCGATGCGGCCGGCGCCGACTATGTCCACCTGGACGTCATGGACGGCGTGTTCGTACCCAACTACACCTTCGACCACATCAAGGTCGGGATGCTGCGCTCGCTCACCGACATCCCCTTTGACACGCACCTGATGATATCCGAACCGCTCAAGCACGTCCGGGACTATGCGGAGGCGGGCAGCGACATCATAACGGTCCACGCGGAGGCGTGCGACGAGCAGGAGTTCGGCGAGATACACGACTATCTCCGGTCCAACGCCACCGGCGTGGGCATCGCCATCAACCCCGGTACCGACCTGCCGGACTGGACGCGCCGGTTCATCCCGACCCTGGACCAGGTGATCGTAATGTCGGTGGTTCCGGGCAAGTCGGGCCAGTCGTACATCGAGGAGTCGCACCAAAAGACGCGCCGGGTGGCATCGACACTCAGAGATGGCGGATTCGGCGGGGTCATCGAGGCGGATGGCGGGGTCAACCCGTCCAACATAGTCGAGTGCTTCGGGGACGGCTGCCGCGTCTTCGTGGGAGGCAGCTCGATGGTGGGACAGCCAAACATGAAGGGTGCCCTCTCATCGATGAGGGCTAGCATACTGGGCGCCCGCCGGCTGGGGCTGGCACGCCAGGCCCATGATCTGGGCGGACCCGATCTGCTGAAGGAGTGGACCGGGCTGCACGTTGTCGGCGGCAAGGCCGGGGAGATTGCCGGGCTTGCCCGGGAGGCCGGACTGCCATGATGCCGGACATGCGGGCCGCCTACGGCAAGGCCCTGGTAGAGCTGGGCGGCAGCAACGGCGACATAGTGGTCCTGGGAGCTGACACCACCGACTCGCTCAAGACCGCCGCCTTCGGCAGGGAGTTCCCCGACCGGCTGTTCAACGTTGGGATAGCCGAGGGCAACATGGTCTCTATCGCAGCGGGACTGGCATACTCCGGCAAGATACCCTTTGCCAGCACCTACGCCATATTCCTGCCTGGCAGGGCGGTCGACCAGATACGCAACAACATCGCCTACCCGACCAGAAACGGCCAGGCGGGCCTCAACGTCAAGCTTGTCGCCTCCCACGGCGGACTCTCGGTGGGGGCCGACGGCGGATCCCACCAACAACTGGAGGACATCGCCATAATGCGCGCCATACCAAACTTCACCGTGCTGGTACCGGCCGACTCGGTCTCTGTATACGCGCTGACCCACCTCATGGCGGCCCGGTACGGCCCCTTCTACATGCGGATGGCGCGCTCAAAGACCAGGATGGTCCACCCCGAGTCGCGCGAGTTTGTCCCCGGCAGGGCCATCACCGTCCGGGAGGGATCCGACTGCACCATTGCGGCGTGCGGGATAACCGTCTCGATGGCGGCAGAGGCGGCCGACCACCTCGGAGGGGAGGGCATATCGTGCCGCGTCCTGGACATGTTCTCCGTCAAACCGCTGGATGTCAGATCCATAGAGGAGGCCGCCCGGCAGACCGGCCGAATACTCACCTGTGAGGAGCACAACATGCTCGGGGGACTCGGATCCGCCGTCGCCGAGGCCGTCTCCGAGAGGTATCCCGTTCCGGTGCGGCGGCTGGGCGTGCGGGACGTCTTTGGCGAGTCTGCCCGCGATGATCAGGTATCTGATCTGCTGGCGATGCACGGCCTATCATCCATTAATATTGCCCGGCAGGTTAGGGAGATGGTGAGGGCTACCCGATGAAGATCTTCTTGGATACCGCCAACCTGGAGGAGATACGGCGGTTCAATGACATGGGCCTGCTGGACGGGATTACCACCAACCCCACGCTAATGTCGCGCGAGGAGACCGACCCGGACAAGGCCATGTCGGAGATAGTCTCCACGGTGAGCGGGGACGTAAGCCTGGAGGTGGTCAGCACCGACTACCACGGCATGATCGAGGAGGGCAGGCGGCTGCGCCGGTACGGGGACAACGTGGTGGTCAAGGTGCCCATGACCTCCGAGGGCCTGAGGGCCTGCAGGACGCTCACCTCCGAGGGCATACCGGTCAACGTCACGCTGGTGTTCTCGCCCAACCAGGCCATACTGGCCGCCAAGGCGGGCGCCCGCTACGTGAGCCCGTTCATTGGCAGGTTGGACGACATAGGGCAGGACGGCATGGAGCTGGTCGAGACCATCCTGGAGATCTTCGTGCAGTACGACTTCCAGACGCAGGTGCTGGTGGCCAGCGTGAGGCATCCGGTCCACGTGGTCGATGCGGCGCGCCTTGGGGCGCACGTGGTCACCCTGCCCCCGGCGGTCCTAGACAAGATGCTCCGCCATCCCCTGACCGACAAGGGCCTGGCAAGCTTTCTTGCCGACTGGGAAAAAACCCAAAATACAACAAAATAATGCGGTGGTGGGAGCCTGCTAGCTGCCCTTGTTCTTGCTCTTTCTTGATCCGGTGCCCCTTCCGGTAGTGCGCGTCATTCCCTCGGTGGAGGGCCGCTCTGCAGGTTCGGGTATGTCCTTGAGTTTTCTGCTGCCGGTGCCCCTTCCGGTGCCCACGCTTACGTTGCCGGCCTTCTTCTTGGCTTCAGCTTGCTTCTTGCGGTACTCGTCACCGGCCCAGTCTTTTGAGTCGGCGTCGATCTCCTTGGTACCTGTTCCGCGGCCAGTTCGTATCTTGACCTTGACCATACCCTAGTGATCGCACCGCTAGTATTTATCAATCCCTCTATTATTCGGGTTTGGCGCGCGATGAGGCGACTGCTCCCTTATCGCACGCCTTATGCGCCGGGGCAGATCCTGCAGCGCCTGCTCCGGAATCGCGTATCTGCCCATCCCGCCATCGCCGTTGCGGAAGGCGTAGCCTCCGACCATCACGGGTATCTGGCGCCTGCTGGTTATCTTGTCCACCAGCCTCTTGGCCGACTGCAGACTGTCGTCCATGGAGACGGAGATCATCACCGCGTCGGGCCGGTTCTTCTCTATGAAGGATATCACCTCGCTGGAGGGGAGGGGCGGACCAAGATTGTACACGACGAACCCGCACCCGCGCAGGTACGTCTCCATGACATCGCACCCCATGCGGTGCTCCTCGCCGGGCGGCACGCATAGGACCACCTTGGTCTTTCCCGGCCGCCTGCTGTTCCTGTCCAGTATTATCCTCACCAGGGCTTGGGCCACGTTGCTGGCCACGTGCTCGGTGGCGATGTCTATCCGGCCCTGCGCCCATCGCTCGCCTATACCGTAGAGGACCGGCCGGAGAACCCTGTCAAAGAACGCCCCGGTCGTTCCCAGCAGCCTGACGGATTCGCCGTAGACGGCCAGGGCCCCTTTCAGGTCGCCCGCAGTCAGGCTGCCGTGAAGGCTCTCGACCAGTTCCGCGGCAATACCGCCACGATCCTGGCCCGTCTTCTCTCTTGCCGCCAAAAAACGCGCCACCTCCTTGGAGCTCCTGTATTCGGAGGGTATGTCCTCCGGCGTCACCTTTGAGGCGTTGCCAAGATACTTTACGATGGCCTGCCGGGAGGTCTTCTTCTCACTGTCCCAGACGCTCCTCACCAGGTACAGGTACTCTTTGCCCTTGACCTTCTTTTCGCGTATGTATACCATCCATACCCATCATGCGCCAGAGAATATTTAACTAGTGCCTATCTGGGTTGCTGGTGCTAACTTCTCCGCGTACCGGCTCGTGGCACACCCAGATGGTGCGGCCTCCATAGTCGAGCAGCTCCACCCCCTCCTGCCGCAGTCCGTCCCGAATGGAGTCGGCCCGGCTGTACTCGCCTGCCTTGCGCAGGCTGCTCCTTTGGGATATTTGGTCCCGGATTCTGCCTGCGCGCTCGCCGGATGGCGCAGGTACCGCCAGCCCCAGCACGGAGAACATCCAGGATAGATCGGCGGCCATCGCCGCCGCCGTATCGCGCTCCAGCCGGCCGCCGGCCGCCATATCGCCTGCCTCGCGGGCCATCTCCATCATGGCGGTGATGGCCTGGTGGGTGTTCATGTCCGAGGAGAGCGCCCCATCGAACCTCTTCCGCCACTCGGTCGCGTCTCCGCTGTCCGGACCTGCCGTCTGAGCCAGCGTATAATGGCACGTCTCCAGACGCCGCCAAAGGGCGAGTGACTCGGCCAGAAGGTCCTCGGAGTAGTCGATTGGCTTCTGGTAGTGTCCGGACAGGCAGAACAGTCTCAGGACGTTGGGGCCCCAGGAGTCCAGCAGCGTTCTGGTGGACTTGATGTTGCCCAGCGACTTTGACATCTTCTGTCCGGATATGGTGACCATCCCGGTGTGCATCCATATCTTGGCCAGCCTCTTGCCCGTACGCCCTTCCGTCTGGGCTATCTCGTTCTCGTGGTGGGGAAAGATGAGATCCCTCCCCCCGCCGTGTATCTCAAAGTCCTCGCCCAGGTACTCCAGGCTCATTGCCGAACACTCTATGTGCCATCCGGGCCTTCCCCGCCCCCATGGGCTGTCCCAGAGGGGCCCCGCATGCGCCCTCTTCCAGAGGGCAAAGTCCAGCGGGTTGCGCTTGTCCCCCTCCGGCTCTACCCTGGCGCCGGCCATCATCTCGCCGATATTCTTCTTTGAGAGCCTGCCGTACTCGGGGAACGATTCCACAGAGTAGTACACGCCCGAATCCACGGCGTAGGCGTGGCCGGACTCTACCAGGGCCGATATCAGCGAGATCATCTGGCCTATGTGCGTGGTGGCGCTGGGGTATGCAGTGGCCCGGGCAACGTTGAGCCGGTCGAAATCCTCGTGGTATCTGGCCGTATACTTGGCGGACAGCTGCAGGGCGTCGGCCCCCTCCGCCTGCGCCCGCTCTATTATCTTGTCGTCTACGTCGGTAAAGTTCTGCACCAGCCTGACCTGGCGGCCCATCCCCTCCAGGTACCTTCTCATCACGTCAAAGACCACGATGGTCCTGGCGTGGCCTATGTGGGAGTCGTCGTATACGGTCACCCCGCACAGGTATATCCGGACCGGGCCCGCCGGAATCTCCACCCTGCCGCCGCTGAGCGTGTCAGAGAGGATCATTGCGCCGTCCGGGGACTGTCGGGCGCCTCCCTCTTGTGGCGGTTCCTCTCCACCATCTCCAGTATGCGCGAGACGGCCTCCACGGGTATGCCGGTGCGCGCCGAGCACTCGCCGGGGGTCATTCGAAGATCGATGGCATGGTACAGTATCCGGTCAACCGTCTCGTAGGGCATGCCGATCTCGGCCTCGGCATCGTGTCCTGCCCACAGGTGGGGGCTGCTCTTCTTTTCCACAACCCTGCCCGGCACGCCAAGGTGCCTTGCAAGCCCCCTTACGTGCGTCTTGTACAACCCCACCAGGGGGGTGGCGTCGGCGGCGCCGTCCCCGTACTTTGTATAATATCCCAGCAGGTACTCGCTGCGGTCGGTCGAGCCCAGGACCAGCCGGTTGTCTGAGTTGGCGTGGTAGTACAGTATGGTGCCCCTTACCCGGGCCCGCAGGTTGCCCAGGGCGCGCTCATCATTGCCCAGCTGGCCGGCATACGCGTCTACTATCCCGTCTATTCTGATGGCACTGCTCTCCATTCCCAGCGCGCCTGCCATGTATCTGCCGTCGTCGGTCTCGCTGTCGGGCGTGACCGACGCATCCGGCATTATGACACCCAGCGTTTTGTCCCTGTGCCGCACGCACGCCAGGTATGCCAGGGCCGCCGAGTCCACGCCGCCGCTCATGCCCAACACGAACCCTTCTGTCCCGGTCCTCTCCAGGCAGGAGTCAAGAAAGTCGGCCAACTCGCGCTTGATGGCCGGGTAATCGGGCTCCGGTATGTCTGCGCCGCTCATGCAGAGTCGCATTCGCGGCGGCGGTAAATTATTGTACCGCCCGCCGGCGAACAAAAAAGAAGACGGATCTCTCCCCTACTCCAGGTCCAGCGGTATGGAGTGGGATCCGAACGGCTCGCTTATCCTAAAGTGGTACTGCTTGGCGGGATCATACACGAAGGTGGTCCCCCCGTATCCTATGTTGGGCCCGAACACCATCTCGAATTCCCTGGCCTCGCCGGGCTTGATGGTGATGCTGCCGCTGGTAAAGTCCGTGGCGGCATACTTGTAGGAGGTTGTGCCGTCAGTTACATCGTAGTTGCAGATGGCAGGTCCCGTGCACATGAGGGTGACATTGTCGGTGTCGCCGTTGGCTGCCAGCATGCGTATGGTCAGCAGGGGCTGGCCGCCGGCGGTCATCTCCAGATGCGCCCCCGGGTAATAATACGTGACAGGGCCCACCTGGTAGGGGGTCGCATCCGTCTCGTAGCGGAGGCGCGTGATCTCCCGCTCTACCTCGCCCTCGCACTCCAGCCGCTGGTATGCCTTTGTGTGCTGGGAGCACTCTGCCAGCCTCGCCTCCAGCTCCGACATGCGCGGATCCTCGGACTGCTCCACCCTGATTACGCCCACCTTTATCAGGTACTGTATGGCGCCTACAAACTCCTCGTCGGTCGTAATGCCTTCTGCCCACCACCCGGCGCTGCTCTTTACCCACTCGGGTATGCCGGCGCCGGCGTTCTCCGTCTGCCCAACATGCTCCACGGAAATTATTCCGACGCTTATCAGGTACTGCAGGGCGGCCACAAACTCCTCGTCGGTCGTAATGCCTTCTGCCCACCACCCGGCGCTGCTCTTTACCCACTCGGGTATGGACTCGGCCATGGCCGGGGCGGCGGCAACCGCTATCGCCAGAACGCATGCGGTCATTACTGCCTTCATTGATGACAATTGCGCCTTCAGCGTATATAACCTAGTACCAACTATGCAACTAGTGCTAACACACTTTCGCATGGTGGTAATCTCGACATGGTAATTCTAATTTTAAATCGCGGCAGGCGCTCAGACCAACATGTCGGGTACGGTGAGTCAGGCTGAAGGGGTCGAATATGTGCTGGGTATGTTTGGGGCCGCCCGAAGCTCCGGCAGGATGGGCGAGCTGGTAAAGTTCCACACCCGCAACAAGTACCTGATCATGGCCCATGATCAGGGGCGGCTTGGGTCCATGGGCAGGGTGGTGGCCAACCACGACGGCCTCCCCGCCGAGGAGGCCTTTGACAGATATGAGAAACTGCTCAGGGGGGCGCTGGGGCGCGACGCCACCGCTTCAAAACACGCCAACGCCGTCATGAGGATGTGCGGTCATTTTTTGCCAAGGCTGGACGAGCGCAGCCGCACTGCCCTGCTGGATATGGTGGCCGGGTACCGCCGTGGCGACATCCGCCTTGGGCGCCTTCTGGAGGCAATATCGAATGCCGTACACCATCTGGACGAGGCGTATCTTGCCGGCCAGACCTACTTTCTGCTTTATTGCGACACGCGGGGCGGGGCAGCCAGCATAGCTGATGCCCTGCCGGAACGGGCCTAGGGCTACACGTCAACGTATATGCCGTCTTCTTTGGCCTGCACCTGGTACGTCTCCAGCTTTACATCTTTTAGGTAGTCTGTCAGCTCGCCGGTTCTGATGTTGTAGTGCCAAAAGTGCAGGGGGCACTCGACTATGTCGCCGTCAAGCTTGCCCGGGGCTAGCGAGCCGTCTTGGTGTACGCACACGTCGTCGATGGCATGGTATCCGTCCTGGTTGAAGACGGCTATCTTTTTACCGCCAACCTCGAACATCTTGCCCCTGCCGGGTGCTATATCTCCATTGTCGGCCACCTTCTTCCATGCCATTGTACCGGCGTGATGCAACACCATAATAAACTGTAGGCGGGGGCAAATGCTCTCTGATCCGGTGTGCGCAGAATGCGCATGCAGGCATGGCCGCCGCCGGAATAATGGCCATCCGCCACTCTGCCGGCTGGCTCATGCTTTCAAATATTGTTGGCCAGGCCCAAATTGAGAGCGTGGTTCCCGTTGGAATGGTGAATAGGCGACTTGGCCTTTGCTTGATTGGCGGCTTGTAATATTTCATGTTATTTGTAATAATTGTTCATATTTAAAGTCAAAATCATAAATATAATATAAATATGTAAAAATATAAAATTTTAGATTTTGCTGCTGTATTTACGATGTGCCAATAAATCAACGTCCGGCATGATGATCATGGTAATGCGTACGAAACCGCCACTGGAAGATCGTGAATGGACCGCATTGGTTAACGATCTCAAAAAGGGTCCGTCAGGCGAACAGGCAGAGTTCATTCGCAAGGCCACAGACCATGCAAACACGCTAATCGTGCCTTGTGACGACTGACGGCTTGGACTGCTGACTTTACCAAAGCCATGGTCGGGCTCCTCGGAGCAGGCACGCCGGGCCGCGGGGTGCCGTAGCCGAGCGGGGCTACTACGTCCGCTGGAACCTGGCCGGGGGCCGGCTTGGGATGTCACCAGATGGCTATCCGTATCTTTTGGCCGTCTATGTCCTCTTCCTTGTACTGCTCGCCGGCCTTCTCCTCAAAGGATATCTTGCTGACCCGCACCAACGATGCTAGATCGTACTCGCCGCTCTCGACCAGCCTGCGGGCCGTCCCGTCCAGTCCCAGTATCGACGCCGTATCCAGTATCTGGGTGGGGTTGTAGCCCCTCTCCTTGCGCAGGTTCTGCAGGCGCCGCGCAACATCCCGGAGAAACCAGCGGGCCGTCGTGATATCGTCGTGGGCGGTGGAGACAAAGACCACGTATCCGTCCCGCGATGCGGCCTGGTAGCCGTCCCCGGGCTCGTAGCCAAACACAAAGTCGTCCCGGTCCAGCGTGATGCCTGTGTCGTTCACAACGAAGGTGTGGCCGCCGCTCTCCACCGACCCGACTATCTCCCAGGGGTCTGTCCTTGAGAACGCCTGGCGCAGGCCTGCCATCTCGCCCTTGATCCTGGGGCCCAGCCTCTTTCTGTCCAGCTCTATGACCGGCTTGATGGGCATCCCCAGATCCCTCATCTCCAGAAGCTGCTCCAGGCCCGAGTCGGCCTTGCCCTCTTTGGGGTGCGCCAGCTCCTCCACGTTCATCTGCTGCCGGAGGGAGGCCCAGAGAAGCTCCGCCCCGTCCTTTCGTCCTTTTGGTACCACCACAAAGGCTCTCTCCAGGGGCCACCTCCTCTTGAGCTTGGCCTTGGCCCTGGCCGCCGCGGCCAGGGAGAGTATGGCCCTCATCGAGTCAAAGGCCTCCTCCACCTCTGAGTCGACCAGGGCCTCGTCGGGGACGGGCCACTTCTCCAGCAGCAGGGACTGCCTGTCCCCGAATGCCGCCCCGTACAGGTACTCGCTGGTGAAGGGACAGAAGGGGTGTATCATTATGTCCAGGGACAGCAGGGCCTCGGATATTACCGCGTATATGGCGTGCCTCCGGTCTCTCTTGGAGTCGTCCTCCTCCCACAACTCGCTGCGGACGCTCTGCACGTACGACTGGCTCAGCGAGTTTATCAGAAAGTCGTCTAGGGCCTTGGCCGCCTCGTGGAACCTGCACGCCTCTATCTTGGATGTTACAAGGCGCACCACCTCCTGCATCCTGGAGAGCAGCCATATGTCCGGGGGCTCCAGCAGCCCCCGGTCCGCGGCCCAGGCCACGTTCCTGTCCCTCGAGTATCGGTCGTACTCGCTGTTCTGGAGGTAGTAGAGGTGGAGGTTGTAGAGGGTGCTGAGTATCTGGTAGGGTCTGGACTCCATCTCCGCCACGCTAAAGTTGAGCGTCTCCACCGGACTGGCCTTCCACATGAAGTAGAGCCGCACTAGGTCGACGGGATGGCTGGTGAGGAGATCCTCTGCCTCGATCACGTTGCCCAGGCTCTTGCTCATCTTGCCGCCCTTCTCGTCCAGCACGTGCCCCTGGAACAGGAACGCCCGGTACGGGGAGACGGGTTGGCCGGACAATATGACGTTCTCCACCAGCAGGGTGTATGCCCAGCCCCGCGTCTGGTCTATGCCTTCCGTAAAGAAGGGGGCCGGTATGCTCTCCTGGTATGACTGGTCGGTCTGGGAGGCGAAGGGAGCCGCGCCGCTGTTGTGCCAGGTGTCCAGGACGTACTGCTCCCGCTTGGTATTGCACCCGCCGCATCGGCCGCACCTTATCCTGATGCGGTCGATCCACGGCCGGTGCAGCTCAAAGTCGGGGCCGTCCGGCAGGTCCTGGGCCAACCGTACTATCTCCTCCCGAGTATGGCACCACGTCTTGGAATGGCAGTCCCCGCAGTCCCAGACCGGCAGGGGGCACCCCCAGTACCGCTCCCTGGATATGCACCAGGGGTGGTTCTCGCCCACTATCCCCAGAAACCTGTTCTTTGGGGCCTCAAAGAAGTACCCGACCTTCTGCGCGGCCTCAAGCGTCTTGCCCTCCAGCCTGTCCAGCTTGTAGAACCATCCCCTCCTGGCCAGCCACACTATCGGGTGCTTGGATCTCCAGCAGAGCGGATACTTGTGGCGTATGCGGCCTATCCTGACCAGGGATCCGGCCTCCCGCAGGTCCTCGACTATCTGCCGGTCGGCGTCCCTCACGAACACGCCCTCGTATGCTCCCGCAGGCGCGGTAAAGCGTACCCGCTCGTCTATCGGGCAAAAGATCTCGACACCGCGCCTCTTGGCTATGGCGATGTCCTCCTCGCCGTTGGCCGGGGCCAGGTGGACCAGGCCGCTGCCGGCAGACGCGTCCACGAACCGCTCTGCCACCGCGGTGTGGTAGTTGGCCCCGGCTGCCAGCCCGGCCAGCCCGGGTATCCTGTCCAGCAGGGGGTGGACATACCTCCTGCCCTCAAAGTATGATCCCTTGAGGGTCCGCTCTATCTCGTACTCGGAGATCCGCACCTCCTCCATGAACTGCTCCAGGCGCCTCCTTCCCACCACCCATCTCTGGCCTTGGACCCGCACCACCGCGTACTCCTCGTCGGGGTGCAGGCCCACCATGGCGTCGGTTACCAGCGTAAAGGGCATGGTGGTCCAGACCACCAAGTACAGGTCCTCGTCCCGCAGCCTCACCTTGTAGTACAGGGATGGATCCTGGACGGTATCATACCCCTGGTTCACCTCGGCGTGACTCAGGGAGGTCTGGCAGCCGGGGCAGTACCCTATCACGGTATAGTCGTCCTCCAGTATGCCCGCCTCCAAGGCCCTCTTGAGCACCTGCCATTCGCGCTCGATGTATTCGTCCCTGTACGTCCAGTAGGACTTTGAGTGGTCCATGGACATGCCCATCAGAGAATCGGCCCTCTCCCAGCGGCGGTTGTACTTTTCCACTATTCCCTTGCATACGGAGACCAGCCTTTCTATGCCGACGGTCTCGGCTATCTCTGCCTTGCCGCCGGTGACGCCAAGCTCCTTTTCTGCCTGCAGCTCCACCGGAAGGCCCTGCGTGTCCCAGCCGCCCTGAAACGCGACCATCTTGCCGGTGAGGGTGGTGTACCTGTACCACAGGTCCTTGATGACCCGGCCCCGGAGGTGTCCGGCATGAGGGCTGCCGTTGAGGGTGGGGGGACCCTCTATGAACGATACGCGGGGCCGGCCGGACTCCTGGATCATCCCGCGGACGTCGACCTGCTCCATCTGCCTCCGCGTCTCGTTCTCGATGGCCTTGGCGTCAAAGCTGGTCGGTATGTTCATGGCGCTATCGGGGGCGCCGGCTTTCCGTTATAATAGTTGAAGAGCAAACATCAGCCCGCCCTCTTGAAAAGGTAATATTGAACAACCGTGCATGACCCCACATGATTACTGTTCTGGCTGGTGGTACGGGCTCGGTCAAGCTGGTTCGGGGCCTGGCGGCGCACGAGTCGGAGATAAACGTCATCGCCAACGTCGGGGACAACTATTGGCTGTACGGCCTGTACATCTGCCCCGACATAGACACGATCGTCTACGGCCTGGCTGACCTGCTGGATCCGACCCGGGGGTGGGGCGTCAAAAAGGACACCTTCAACTTCCTCCGGCAGATGGAGGTCTTTGGCGAGGAGACCTGGTTTCGGATAGGCGACCGTGACGCGGCGACCCACCTGATACGCACCAACATGCTCAAGAACGGGGAGAACCTCAGCAAAATAACCAAGTGGATGTGCGAAAAGTTCGCAGTCAGCGCCAACGTCATACCCGTCTCTGACAACAACGTAGAGACGCGCATAATCACCAACAAGGGGGACCTTCACCTGCAGGAGTACTGGGTGAAGCACCGCGGCCGAGATCCGGTCGAAGGGATACAGTATATCGGAGCGGACAAGGCCCGTCCCAACCCGGAGGCAATCAACGCCATCCAAAACTCCGAGACGGTGATCATAGCGCCGGGCAATCCGCTGACGTCCATCGGGCCCATGCTGCAGATAAAGGGGATAAAGAAGGAACTGTCACGCAAGAAGCGCAACGTGGTGGCGGTGAGTCCGCTGATTGGAGACAAGGCCGTGGCGGGCCCGGCGGCCAAGTACATGAAGGCGGCCGGAATCGAGTCCAACGCGTACGGGCTGGCAAAGATGTACTCGGATGTCTGCTCCACTATCGTGATCGATACCAAGGACAGGGCGCTTGCAAGAAAGATACAGGACCTGGACCACCGGGCGCTGGAGACAAAGATATCCATGGAGAACAAGCGGGCCGAGGAGACGCTGGCCGCCTTCATACTCAAGAACGCCAGGACGCTTTGAGGGTATCGGCTATCGTGCCGGTCAAGGCCTATTCCCTGGCCAAGACCCGGCTGGACGTCCATCCCAAGAAGCGGGCGGACTTGTGCCATCTGATGCTCGAGGAGATCCTCTCCGTCCTCTCCGACTCGCCATACATACACGAGATCGTCGCCGTCACGCAGGAGCGGCGGGCCGAGTCGCTGTGCGAGGAGATGGGCGCCGCGGTCCTGCGTGACCGCGGGCAGGGGGTAAACCCGGCGGTCGCCCTGGCCGACGACTACCTCGGACGGCAGCGGGCGGCCATCTCGCTGGTCCTGCCGCAGGACATCCCGCTGCTGGAGCCCTCGGACGTATCGTTCCTGCTCAAGTTTTTTACGCCGCCCACCTGTGTGATGGTCGTACCGTCAGCCAGGTTCGACGGGACCAACGCCCTGCTGAGATGCCCCCCCGGGATAATGGGGACGCACTATGACGATGACAGCTACCGCAACCACATGAGGATGGCGCGCGAGTCCACGCCCAACCCGGCCCTGGTGTACGTCCCTAACATGATGATGGACGTGGACACGGCCTCGGATCTGGACCGCCTGCTGGACTGCGGCGCCAAGCCGGCCTTCCGGCGGAAGGTCATGGAGTCGTTGGGCCTGCGGGAGGGCGAGCGGCTAGCATCCCGGCCACCGATGCGGCCAGGGTGATGGCGCCGGCAGCGACAAGCACGGCCTGGATGGTGCCAAAGAACGGCTGCTCGAACGCCTCCAACACCCCCCAGTCCCCCACATATGCCACAAAATGGCCATATGCGTACAGGAAGTAGTTGGCCGCCCAGTGCAGGATTATCCCGCAGACCAGCCCATACCTGCAGTACACGTACCCCAGAATGACTCCTGCAACGCTGGCCTGCGCCACCTTGTCCGGCCCCCAAGAATCCCCGGAGAGCGCGTGGGCAATCCCGAACACCGCCCCGGCCGCCAGCACCACCGCAATCATTCTTTTGGGGTCGTGGATGTGCAGGTGCCTTGCCGGATGCCACAGGGACTTGAGCAGGAACGTAGCCGATGCCCTGTGCGTGTACATGGCAAATACGGGCAGGCCCACCAGGGCGACACGGAAGACGGGCTCCTCCACCAGGGGGGCCAGCGCTATCAGGTAGAACCGGACCAGATCGTTGGATGCGTCCGGGGGCGTCATGGACAGGCCGGCCTGTCCCTGTATGGCATCGATTACCGTGGACGCCAGCACCAGCACCGAGAACCACGACACTGCCTGTATCATGTAGTTGGAGGTGTCCCTCCCGCCCAGGGAGATGGAGTTCCTGAGGGACGCTGCCATGTCCCGGCCGGGCCCCATTATGGCCACCGCAAAGAGTACCGCGTATGCTGCCCATGCGGCCACAAAGACGTCCCCCAACTCTATGGCCTGGGGGAGGAGCGGGTGCTGTGCGATCCCAAACGATGAGAGCCCCTCGAGCGGTATCTGGTGTGTTATCTGGCCTCCGATGTCCGTGTGAAAGACGACGTACGCACCCAGCGGGAACGAGACCAGCATCATCCCGAACACTATCGACACCAGTGCGGAATGGGGTATGCCCAGCACCTCTGCCACACTGCGTGATTTGGTCAACTTCTAGTGCAGCTCGATGCTTTCCTCGGGAAAGCCAAGCCCAACCAGCGTCTCCTTGATGGTCTCTCGGTGGTCGCCCTGCAGGAATATGTACCCGTCCTTGGCCGTACCGCCACAGGCGTACTTGTTCTTGAGTCCCTTGGCTACGTTGTCCACGTCGTTGGTCTTGGGGTCTATCCCCTCTATCATGGTGCCCTTCTTTTTGAACCTCCGTGTCTCCAAGCGGATGATTATCTTGGCGCTATCCCGGGCAAGTTCCCCGCAGGCGCATAGATCCTCGGGTAGGCCACACATGTTACAGATAACTGCCATTCGTTCACTTCGATTGCCATTCTTGTGTTATTAAGCCTTGTTGGGTTTGGGTATTTGCCCAAAATTGGGTACAGTTCCGCCGGCGTGCCCGGAGGAGTACCTGCCGCATGCGGTCTCCATGCGTGCCGGATGCCGGCAGGATGGCCTGTGCCCGGGTTTGCGCAAGAGCCTGGGTTATGCCGTCCGTCGATAAATCGGTATGAGCCGGGCCGTATTGTTCCGGCTGCGCCTCCAACCAGCAACCTTTAACCGCCGGCGACACCCACCCATCCTGTGCTGTACCACTTTGAGCTGCAGATGGCCGGGGTGATACTGCTGACCGCCATGCTTGTGGGGGGGATAGTCATGTGGAACAGGCGTCGCCGGGAGGCGGCCCTATCCGGCGAGGGGCTGGATATCGCCGATGGTGGCGACGACCCGGGAGATCATCTCCGCTAGATCCTCCTCGGATATTGCCAGGGGCGGCACCACCAGTATGATGTTGCCCAGCGTCCGGAGGTATACGCCGTTCCGCCTGCCTATCTGGTAGATGAAGCGGTTGGCCGAGGCGCCACCCGGCGGACTCCATGACTCATCCAGTACGATCCCGGCCAGCATCCCCGAATGGCGTACCTCCTTGACCGTGCCGATGGATGATACGTCGCCCAGCAGCTCCCCCATCCTCTTCGAGGTGCCGCCCACCCGCTCTATCAGGCGGCGCTCCTGGTACAGTTCCAGGTTGCGGGCGGCGACGGCGGAGGCCAGCGGATTGCCCGTGAAGGTGTGTCCGTGGAAGAGGTGCCTCTTCTCGCCGAAGCTGCCCAGAAAGGCATCCTGCACGCGTCCGGTGGCCAGGGTGGCGGCCATGGGCAGGTATCCGCCGGTCAGCATCTTGCCGTAGGCCACCATGTCCGGCTTTGACGACTGCCTGGCGTACTCGGCCATGCCGCCCAGCCTGCCCAGGCCGGTTGCAACCTCGTCGGCCACCAGGAGCGTCTCGGTCCGGCGGCATATCTCAGATACTTTGCTCTGGAACCCGTCCGGATAGATGATCGCGCCCCCCGCAACCTGGGCCCCGCTCTCCATTACCAAAGCCGCCAGGGCGCCATCCTCCTCCAGCCTTTCAGCCATCCGCCCAAGGCACCTGTCCCACAGCTCCGGTTCGGCGCCGGCCGGCGGCATCGCCAGTTGGTCGTATCCGGCCACCATCCCCTCAAACCTGCCAAAGAATCCCGGCGAGTAGCCCACCGACATGGCCCCGATGGTGTCGCCGTGGTAGCCGTTCTGCAGCCCGACCAGCTGGTTCCTCTCGGGGGATCCCTGGTTGCCCCAGTACTGGACGGCCATCTTGATGGCCGCCTCCATGGCCGTGGATCCGTTGTCCGAGTAGAATACGCCCTCCATTCCAGGGCAGATGTCGGCCAGGTATCCGGCCAGCCTCTCGGCGGGCTCGTGAGTCAGGTTGAACAGGGGGGAGTGCTGGAGCGTCTCGGCCTGTTGGATGAGCGCCTCTACCAGCTGCGGCTCGGAGTGGCCCCAGACGTTGCACCACATCGAGGCCACCGCATCCATCATGCGGTGGCCCTCCGAGTCCACCAGCCACATTCCCTCTCCGCGCACTATCCTGTCCCAGCCGTCCCACTCGCCCATCTGGGTGTTGGGGTGCCAGACGGTGTACGGGGGGGTCACGCCGCCATCCCCAGTCGGTGCTGTCCCCTCTCCCTGGCAAACCGCACCACCTCTTGTATCATCTCGGAGAGCGTGGCATCGCCCCCGGATATGACAAATTGCCGCGCCCCGGCCACCCTGCAGTCCTGCGTCAGGGCCCAGACGTTCTCCCGGACGGGCTGGATGCGGAACGTCTCTTCCAGGCGCCTCTCCAGGGTTGCGCATCCGCAGGCGACAAGTATCACCAGGGCGCTGCCAGGATCCCGCCGCAGCTCCCGCGTGCCGGGAACCACCACGTCCAGGGTCGTCCCGTCCATCTCCGCCTTCCTCTGGCTGGGTATGGCGGCCCGCGTCAGCGTATAGTGGATTGTGCCGGTGGCCAGCGCCTCCAGGGCATCCTCCCGCGGGGCCATGCTCAGCGCCCTGTCCAGGCACCCGGAGACGGCCTCGGCCGCCATCTGGCCGTACCTGCCCTGCGAGGCCATCTCCGCCAGCCGTTCATCGTTGGACCCGAGGAACTCAAAGAGCATCTCCTTGATCGGGGAGGGGTCCTGCCCGGTCATTGGTTGAACGCGTATCTCCTCTCGCCGCTGGACTCGTCTACGTTGGACAGGACAAACTCCCCCTTGCCGGACAGCATGGGATCGCCTGCCGACAACTCTCCGCGGTGGAGGATCTCGTACTCCTCCAGGGTGAGCCTGCGGCGGTTGGCCATGTCCGATTCCAGGTTCATGTTCTTGAGCACCTCCCGGTACTCGTCCAGGACCACCCCGCTGAACACCATGGCGCTGCTTCCGCTGCCGTACGAGCCGAACCCGACCCGCTTGCCGGCCAGGTCCACCCCCTTGCGGTACTCGTACTCCAGACTGCTGCGAAAGCCCAGGTAGAGCGAGGCGGTGTACAGGTTGCCGATCATCTTGGAGGCCACCAGGGAGCTGGCCAGCTTCCTCTCGTACACGTCGGTAAACTCCGGCGTCTCCATGAGCTTTCGGTTGAAGACGTTGTCCTTTTTGGTGAACTCGGGGTCCATCAGCATGGACTCGATGGTTCCTGGGGCGTCGTCCCGGATGGGCTCCGGCATGCCTATCTCGTCGATTACGGCCTTCCACCTGGGCAGGCAGCGCCACTCGTGCCTTATCAGGTATGCTAGGGCCTTGCGCCCCATGGCGCTGTACGGCAGGTGCATGTTGAGGTAGTCTATGTAGTCCAGGACCGACTCGTCGGGGCCCGGCCTTATCAGGCCCGTGGCGACGACCTTCTCCTTGTATAACTCCAGGGCCTTTCGGACCTGCATCAGGTAGAGGATGTTGGAGTACTGCCCGTGGACTATCGGGGTGTCCTTGCCGAAGGGGCGGTAAAAGTCGTACTCGTCGCGGATGGCCGTGGATGTCACCTTGGGATCAAAGGACAGCAGCCGGGGGCTGTCGTTGAGCAGCATGGCCACCGCCCCGGCCCCCTGCGTCATCTCGCCGCTGGATCCCAGGTCGTACTTGGCTATGTCGGAGACCACGACAAGCGCGTACTTGCCGTCGGCCTCGCCGGCCCGTATCCAGTTGATGTTGTCGTACAGAGTGTAGGATCCGCTGACGCACGCAAACTTTGTCTCCACGCCCCCGCAGTGCTCGAAGGTACCGTCCCCGTAGACCTGCTCCAGCATGCCTATCACGTAGGCGTTCATGGCCTTTGACTCGTCAAACGAGGACTCTGTCGACAGGTAGAGCCGCCCGATGTCGGCCGGGGCGAGGCCGTTTCGCCGTATTATCTTGAGGGCGGCGTTGGCGGCCAGGCAAGCGGGATCCTGGTTGCTGTCCACGATGGCCATCTGGTATATGCCCAGGCCCTTCTGCAGCTTGTCCAGGTTTACGCCCCTGGTGTTGGCAAAATCCTCCGCATCAACATACAACTTTGGTATGTATACGGCAATGTCGTCTATGCCCGCTGCCATCCCCTATTCCCTCAACAGGAACAATATAGAGTTTTGATCTAGCCGTCTTGGCGCCTGCCGCCTCGGCCATCCCCTCATCCGCCTGTGTGGCGGGGTGGCTGCCTGGCAGGCGCGCAGGACGGCCAGGCTGCGCCCTCATCCTTCCAGCATGTCATCAAAGACCCGGGCGAACTGCTCGTAGGGCTGGGCGCCCTGTATGTTGAGGACGTTCCCGTCCGGACCTATCACAAAGAAGGATGGCGTGCCCCCGACGCCCAGACTCCTGGCGTCCTGGTTGCTGGCGGCCACCCTCTCTGAGTGGACGGATGACGCCATGCACGCGGACCACTCCTGCTCGTCCAGGCCCGCATCTGCGGCAAAACCGCGCAGGTTGTCCAGCGATGCCCACCCGGTGTTCTCGCCGGCCCAGTTTGCGTAGACCGTATCGTGGTACTCCCAGAAGAGCCCCTGGTCTCCCGCACAGCTGGCGCCGTGGGCAGCGACCACCGAGTCGGGGCCGATTATGGTGCGGTCCTTGAACACCATCCTGACCTGGCCCGTCTCGATATAGTCGCGGACGATGGCGTCCTTCGTGTTGTGGAAGAAGACGTTGCAGAAGTGGCACTGGTAGTCGCCAAACTCCACCAGCGTGATGGGCGCCTCCTCGTCTCCCAGTGCCGGGGAGGCGTTATCCAGCAGGGCCGCCATCAGGGCCGCCCGTTGCGGGTCGGGGGACTCCTCCATCTGCAGCTGGCCGGGACCGGAGGTTACCTGCGAGACCACCACAACTATCACAAAGGCAGCGACGGCCACTCCAGCTCCGGCCCCCAGGGTCTTGGCGTTGGCCCTCAATACGGGGCAGGCGTATCCTGGATATATAGCGGCTTCGCCAGAGTGTCAGGGGGAATTACAACGGGGGCCATTCATTCGTGACACCGGGCCCGGCCATCGGGTAGTTGAGCGGCCCGGGTGTGCTGTCTTTGTGCCTGCAGGGAACGCTATATACGCGCGTGGGGGTGTACCAACCAGTATGCCGCGCGGCAGGTCCGTAAACTCGGTCTTTGTGACCGGGACTGACACCGACATAGGCAAGACGTTTGTGGCGGCCGGACTGGCTGCCCTGCTCAGGGGCAGGGGGCTGGACGTGGGGGTGATGAAGCCGTACTCGGCCGGTACCAGGGAGGGCCGGGACCACCCGTCCGCCGATGCCCATGTCCTGGCCGGGGCTGCCGGGGTGGACGCCGGCGAGGACATCAACCCGGTCCACCAGGATCTGGCGGCGCCGCCATACGCAGACTATCTTGAGACCGGCCAGAGGCAGGATCCGGCCCGGGTGGTCGAGCGGTACAGGAGCCTTGCAAGGCTGCACGAGGTGATGGTGGTGGAGGGCATGGGCGGCTCGATGGTGCCGATACTGGCCGACTATTTCATGGCGGACCTGGCCCGGGACATGGGGCTGCCCGTCCTGGTGGTGGCCGGAAACAGGGTGGGCTCGATAAACCATGTCGTGATGACGGTGAACTCGTGCAGGTCCAGGGGGGCGCGCGTGCTGGGTATCGTCCTGAACATGATCCACGACGGATACGACGAGCGTACCATGCGGCGGTGCCTGGAGGGCGTCCTGGACGTACCGGTGCTGGGGGCCATCCCGCGGACGGGTGGCGGCAGTGTCGACCTTGGCAGATACCTTGACGTGAAGTCGATACTGGCCGGCTAGAGCGTGGCCCTGCCTAGGTAGTACCCGGCGGCGGTCAGTCCGGTGCTCCAGGCGCACGACCCCGCAAAGGTGTACGCCAGAAACTTGGGCGTGTTCATGTTGAGTATGCCCGCCGGCACCGATACCAGCTCCCTTATCCCCGGGATGCAGCGGCCCACCACCACGGATTTGTCCCCGTACTTGGCAAACCACCTCTCGGCGCGGTCCAGCCCCTTCTCGGTTATGCGGAACCGTCCCATGTAGCGCAGCAATCCGGGGCGGCCCACCATCTTGGATACGATGAATATGACATATGCCCCCAGGGTGGCGCCGGCCCCGCCCGTCACGCCCACCCCCGCAATGTGGATCGCCGGCATTCCCGCGCTCAGTATGCTGTAGCCGGCCAGGGGGAATATTATCTCGCTGGGGATGGGCGGTATTATGGTCTCAAGCAGGGCGGCCAGAAACACGCCCGGATAGACGTTGCCCGCAATCGCGTCCAGCACCGGCTGTATGGCGGACTCAAACCAGCTCATGGCTCTGTGAGGGCGTGGTGCAGTTCCATGTAGCACTCCTTGCAGTACCCCTGCGGTCCCGTGTGGTCGCAGTCGTACACCTTTGGCGCATCAACGCGGCATTTGGCGCAGGCCGGCATCGCGTCAACCGGAGGTTGCCCTCTTCATCGCGGCCACGCCCAGGCCGATTATGACGCCGCCGATACCTATCAGGGCTGCGCCCTCCGCACTCATGCGGGCTGCCGCCTCTGGATCGGATGAACCCTGCAGGGCCATCGCCCCGCCCACTATTATCAGGACCCCGGCCAGTATTATCAGGCCGCCCAGCACGATGGATGGATCCTTGCGCGCCACAAAGTATGCCGCTATGGATAGTGCGATTGGAGGGGCGCCAAAGACCATGCCCCGGACCGCGCTGCTCAGCGGTATGAAGCCGTCACCGCCGGCCCCGCCCCCGATGGCCACATCGGCACCATAGGTGATCAGGAGCGCTAGGGATATCCCTATCATGATATAGCCTGCCGCAAGGGCCATGCGACAAAACCGTCCGCCCCACCAATAAAGGTAACTCAGCGCGCCGGGCTCACCGCGGCGCCGTCCAAGACCGACTCGAGGACTGCCAGGGGCGATGACACGTCCTCGTCCGGCCCCCCGACTATGTTGAGGTGGCCCAGCTTTCTGAGCGGCTTTGAGGTCTCCTTTCCGTACATCTTGAGGTGGACGCGCGGATCCGATATGGCCGGGGCGCGGTACGGGCCCGTGTAGCCGGCCGGCCCCAGTATGTTGTACATGACGGCGGGCCCGCGCAGCGAGGTGTCGCCCAGGTCCATCCCCAGTATGGCCAGCAGGTGCTGCCTGAACTGCGATGTCTCGCTGGACTGGAGGGTGTGGTGGCCGGAGTTGTGTACCCTGGGGGCGATCTCGTTTATCAGTATGGTCTCGTCCTCCATCAGGAACATCTCTATGCCAAAGACGCCTGCCCCGCGCAGCACGCGCATCGTCTCCATGGCTATCTCCTCTGCCCTTCTGGCGGCACGTTCGCTCGTGCGGGCCGGGCAGACTGTCTGGCGGAGTATGTTGGCCTGGTGGATGTTCTCGGCTGTGGGATAGCTGGCCATCTGGCCGGAGGTATTCCGGGCCACCATCACGGATATCTCCATCACATACGGGACGAACCGCTCCAGCATGAGCGGCGTGTCGCCAAAACGCCGCATGGCCTCCTCGGCCTGGCCGGGGGAGTCTATCTTGTAGTTGCCCCGGCCGTCGTAGCCTCCCGTCCTGGCCTTTAGCAGTGCGGGGCAGCCAAACTTGTCGATACCCTCCAGCAGATCATCCAGCGACTCCACCCCCACAAACTCCGGCACCGGCAGGCCGTTATCCCTCAGGAACGACTTTTGGCGCAGCTTGTCCTGGATGGTATGGAGCGTCTGGGGGGAGGGGTTTATCTCGACTATCCTCTCCAGGGACCTTAGGTAGGAGCTATCCCCGGACTCGATCTCGTAGGTGATGATGTCAGACTTTGCAGCCAGCTCCCTGATGGCGTCGGCGTCCTTGAAGCCGCCCACGATCTGCTCGGCGCCCACCTGTGCGGCGGGGCACCGGGGGACGGGATCCAGCACCACGACCCTGGATATCAGGGGCAGGTCCCTGGCCGCCTCGGTCAGCATCATCCCAAGCTGCCCGCCGCCGATCACCCCCAGAGTCTTCGACATGGTGGGTGCTCCGCGCCGGACTCTAAAATAGATAATGGCCGGTCCGGGTGTGCGATGCAGGTCGCGGTGGCGCTAGGCATAATAGCGCCCCTGCGGTACCTCGGGCATGTCGTACGGCGACAAGCCGCTGGTTGGTATAATCATGGGATCCTCCTCGGACAAGCGCGTGATGAGCGGGGCCGCCCAGGCGCTGGACGCCTTTGGGATACCCCACGAGGACCAGATAGTCTCCGCACACAGGACGCCGTCGCGGCTCTCCGAGTACGCTCGGCACGCAGAGGCGTCGGGGTTCCGCGCGATAATAGCGGGGGCCGGCGGGGCGGCGCACCTGCCCGGGATGGTCGCATCATATACCACCATACCGGTGATAGGCGTGCCCATCCTGGTTTATGCGGACAGGGGCGAGGGCGGCAGGTTCTCTGCGTTCGGCGGGATGGATGCCCTGCTGTCCATATCCGAGATGCCCTCGGGATCTCCGGTGGGCACCATGGGCGTCAACAAGGCCCGGAGTGCGGGCGTATACGCGGCCATGATCCTGGCCAACGAGTTCGACAAGGTCCGGGATGCCCTGAGGCGGTACAAGAAAGAGAGGTACGAGCAGGTGCTGCGCGAGTCCGAGGATCTCAGAGAGTCGGGGCTGGCCGGCACCAAATAGCGTCAGGTCATCAGGTGGAACTGGATATTCTTCTTGCGCAGGGCTCCAATGAGGGCCTCGGTGCTTGCCCTGCCCTCCGTCTCCAGGCTGACGGTCACCGATACGTATCCGGCGTTAATTCCGGAGCTGAGCCGGTCGTGCACCATCTCCACCAGGTTTGCGTTGGCAGCAGCTATCTCGTCCATTATCTCCTTGAATACGCCGGGCCTGTCGGGGAGTATCATGGATATCTTGAGCAGGCGGCCCATGGTGGCAAGCCCGCGGTCAACTATCTGGCCCAGCAGGTACATGTCTATGTTGCCGCCCCCCATTATACAGACCACCTTCCTGCCGGGAGAGGGGCGCCTAGATATGACGTAGGCGAGAGCCGCCGCCCCGGCCGGTTCCACCACGAACTTTGTCCTCTCCATCAGCAGGAACATCGTCTTGATTATCTCCGAGTCGTCCACCAGGACGATATCGTCAATCATCTCGCGGATTATCGAGAATGTGGTCTCCCCTGGAACCTTTACCGATATGCCGTCGGCAATGGTTGATGACCCTTCTGTGATCTTCACCTCCCCGGACTTCCATGACTCGTGCATGGCCGGAAACGAGGCGGTCTGCACCCCGATCACCCTGGTATCGGGATTCCTCTGCTTGACGGCCAGCAGAACGCCTGCCGCCAGCCCGCCACCGCCTATGGGCACGTATATCTCGTCGACATCGGGCATCTCCTCGATCACCTCCAAACCGATCACGCCCTGGCCTGCTATGATGTCGGGGTCGTCAAAGGCGTGTATCATGGTGGCGCCCGTCTTTGATGCCATCTCCGCGGCCCTCTTGCTGGACTCCTCGTAGTTTGAGCCGGCCAGTACCACGCTGGCCCCGTATCCCTTGGTGGCGGCTATCTTGGCCGGGGACGCCGTCTTGGGCATCACGATGGTGCATGGTATGTCCGCCTTCTGGGACGCGTACGCCACCCCTTGGGCATGGTTGCCTGCCGAAGCGGCCACCACGCCCTTTCTGCGCTCCTCATCGGAGAGCCTCTGTATCTTGTAGTAGGCGCCCCGCAGCTTGAAGGATCCGGTCTTCTGCCGGAACTCGGCCTTGAGGTATACCTGGGATCCGCTCATCCTGCTGAATGTTGAGGAGTATATCAGGGGGGTCACGCGGATCTCCTCGCCGCGCATCTCCGCGGCCCGATACACGTCCTCGTGGGTGGGTTTCATTCGTACAGGTGATCCTGACAGTTATTTGTTTCATTCTCATCTGGGCGGGGTGGGGGCCAGACTGGGGGATATGCTCCAGCCTGAACCGTCTCGGGCGGTTTGGCATGGCCGCTCCCGGCGCATTATGATCCAACGCCAACCGACCTGGCGGTCTGGCCCAAATGAGAACGTGACAGGCCGCCGTACGGCATAACATGCGCGGCCGGGCAGGATCCTGACATCATCTTCTGTCCACCATCGACCCGTCCCTTGACCGTTCTCCAAATTCATCATCCCGTCCTGACCATGGTTGGTTTGGGCTATGATATCTAGCTCGTCTCCGGGTCCATTTTTCAACCACCGCAGCTTGCAGCCTGATCACATATGCGCCAAAACCCATACAGGATGCACCATCATGGTGGTTGGCCCGCTAACCGGTTTTTGGGTTTTGTCTTCTTCCGAGAAAATATGCACCCGCGACTATCCACGGGTGTCTCGCGGGCATGGCCTTTCCCCAAAAGAGCTTCAATATCAATCAGGCATCATAAATGCACGATAATCGCGCATCACGCGCAACGTGGCAAACCGCATCCGCCATAAACATCTGACTAACATGACGAGTACGGCGGTAATTTAAAAATTAAATTGCCGCATGTGCGTTGTTTGCTGTTTTTTTGTAACGATTTTGATCAATTCCGTGGCTCGCAGGTGATATTTGATATCTGTCATTATTGTACGGGTGCATCATGCCATCGCCGCTTAATATTTAAATATAAAAACAATATCAGATTATCATGGACATAACGGCCAAAGGCCTGACCGCCAGCAAGCTTGAAGGCCTCATGATGAATGAGTGCATGAAGCGCGGCTATGCGGTGGATGGGCGCATTGGGCCTTCTGGCATCTTCGCGGCGATAAAGAATGACGGGCGCGTGCTGGTCTTTATAGCTGACGCGGCCGCAGACAATCCCGTGGGCAGGCAAGTCGTACTGGCAGCTCATTACATCAGAAAAAGGTCAGGCTCTGCAGCGGCGGTTGTGGTGACAAATGGGGCCTTTGACGGCGATGCGCGCGAGAGCGCCGAAAAATTCGACGTGAGGCTAGTTGATATCGGCGACCTGCAAAAGGATGATGCGTTCGGTGAAAACTTCAGCGTCGATGGCGTTGATGATTGGAGCCAGCACGATGAGTGGCAGCAGTACGAGTCGTGGTAAGACCGCTGATCAGAGAAAGCTGGCCTTTGAAGGGCGGTACGCTGAACCGCGCCGGCAAGGCAGTATGTGGTGCGCATTGCCGGCCCGAGACCTGATCTGTAATTAAAGATCATGCGGCCCCCGCCCTTGGCCGGCCCGCAGCGGCCCTCCTCAGAGGGTCCCTGCTCTCTTCAACAGGATGGTCTGGTTGACCACCCCGCAGACTACATCGTTGATATGGTCGTATTTTCTCCGATCGTTTCTGTATTTTTCCTTGGCAATCCGGAAGATCTTAATCCTCCGGATTGCGTTCTCGACGCGTATGCGGATCCTCGAGTGAGCTTTGTTGTATTCCCGCTGGTCTGGTGTAAGATCCTCGCCCGGCTTGCGCACGACGGGGATCCTCACATCTATTCCCTCGACCACGTTGGCCATCCCACGGTACGCGGTGTCCCCGTAGTGCCTGAGGTGGTCGCGGCCGGGCTTGTCCCCTGCATCCCCGTCCCGGCTGGGGAGTCCGGTCGGGAACGTGGGGTGCTTCATCTTGTATATCTTAAAGTCGTGGTCGCGGCCCGGAAAGTGGACCGTCTTATGGACGATCAGCCCGTCGAAGCTGGTCGTGTACTGGACCTTGATAGTGTGCATCCTGGCCTTGCCCGAGAAGTGAGCCTTCTCGGCCTCGGCCTGCTGCGGCTGCTGTACGGGCTGCTCGGAGGCGTCAACCAGGGAGACCATCCCCGGGAAGAGCTCGTTCAGATCCTCGATGGTGGTGGCCTCGCAGGCCTGCTTGTAGAGCTTTTGCGGCAGGGGAAGGATGTCCCGTATTACCGGTGACATCTTGCCTATGTTGGTGGAGATAGACCCCTGGGTGATCCCGAACAAATGGGTCAGCCCGTCCTGGGTCAGGTAGGTCCGGTAGTACATGAGGGTTAGGAGGACCCTGTCCCACAGGTGCAGGGAGAACCTGCGTCCGGCGCCAACCTGGCGCTTGCGGTCTGGTCTGGCGAGCCTTTCGGATTCTGCCTGCTGGTATGTTTTTTCGACATCGCGTATCAAAAAATCAAACTGTTGGAGCGATATGCCGACGGTTGTCCTGAACGCGCGGGCGTTCTTTGACATTATCTTGAAGACACGCATGGTATGTTGAGCCGAGTGGCCGTATTTGGATCTTCTGCGTACCCATCGGACCGGACTCTCCGCTAATTGTTAATCGGGTCTCCGGATGCCAGTCGGCCTGCGAAGCGACCGGCGGCGGCCCAGGCGGCCACCGGGCGCATCATGTACGGCACGCCGCGCCGGCCCGCCATATGGTGTGCCGTGGTTTGCCGCGCCGAGCCGCCGTAACCTAGAAAGCCGGCAGGAATTACATCATCCGGTAGGTGGCGGGCGCGCTCGGGCCGCCACCCGGGTGTCACCATAAAACATGATTAGTACCGCATGTAATCCCCACATCGTATGCCACTGGACAAGCCGACCATGCATGATATAACCCGTGCAGCAGAGAGGGCCATCGCTGAGGTGATGGTGGCAGCCCATGCCCAGCTGTTCCTGGATCATGACCCGGGATCCGGTCAAGCCAGGATTACCGTCGGCAACAGCTGGGGGGCCTGCAACCAGAAGGGTGCCCAGGCCTATTAGAGATTATGCATAGACGCATAACTTGGCTGCATTGGGCGGCCCCGGCCCGTTCCGGCCGTGGTCGTCCACCCCGGGTCCGTCTGCCGGCTCCCCGCCGGCGGAACTTTGACGCCCCGGTTTGTGCGCCCCCGGCAGGCGCCAATCGGCGCCTGCACTGCGGCCCTCTATCAGCCGCAAGATGTTTGTCAGAGTGTTCTTTTGCTGTCTGCTCATGCCGGGTTCGTGGATGGCATCCCTCAGCATCGCCAGCATGGCCGGGAACGTGACGCGTGTCGACCCGTCCCGGCCGGTATAATCCATGACAAGCGCCGTTACCGTCCGGAACAATATGTTGGCGCCCGCGTTGGCATCCCGCTCACGGATGGCCTTGCATGGCTGGCACCACAGGTTGCGTCTGCCTGTTGGCTGGCTGGTCGCGCGTTTCAGCTTGCCACCACACATGAGGCAGTTCGCCGAGGTGCCTGCCGGGTCCACCCCGACATGCGGCAGCCCCTCCGACTGGGCGGCACAGACCAGGGCGCGTCTTCGCTGGCCGGTGTTGAGGGAGGTCTTTAGCTTGCCGCGAACGTACGGTGCCATCCTGCCGTTCTTGGTGTATAGTTTGTCCGTGCTCAGCTGCTCGTATCCCAGGCCGTACCCGGCGTTGGCCATCTGGCGCGCCTCGACACCGATTGCGTTCTTTACGCGGTTGCGATAGGTGTTCCAGGCTTTTTGCTGGTGTTTGGCCATGACGCGGGTGTCACTGCGGCGCTTTACGTTCAGTATCTTGCTGCACGCCCTGTTGTACTGTCTTCGGAAGTCGTTGTTCTTGACTATCACGGTGCCGTCCAATAGGGCGTACGTGTTGTTGTCGGCGTTCATGTCCACGCTCGCCCAGGTGGTTGGTTGGCGGTCCGGTACCGTCTTCTCGTAGGTTACGTGGATCTCGTCCCTGGTCAGTTTGACGGTCTTGGGCGTGACGCCGGGTCTGCCCAGCTGCTCCACCATGTATGGCGGCACGCGGAATGCCATCCACGCGCGGTCTTGGCGGCCCATGCCGTATATGGCGACATGGATGGCCGGCGAGCCGTCCCACCGTTTTGAGGTATCATCGAACGCCATCTCAAAGCAGTCTGTCTGCGCCACCGGGTTGTGATAGTGCGGCGCCCGCGCATGCGGGTTGACCAGTTGGTTGCTGCGCCACGCCTTGTGGCTGCCCCGCACGTCAACTATGACGTAGTCGGCAAACCTGGCCTGGTAGACGCCGGTACGGTGCACCGCCAGACGATACAGTTCCCTGCCACGTACGCCCCGGCGGTACCCCTTGGCGGCGTGGTTGGATGCGGCCATGATATAGTGCAGCAAACCGCCCAAGAGATGACCCATGTCATGCGCCACGTGGACGGTCCGGGTTATCTTAACCATGGTGAATGGTGATTATGATGGTGTTGTATAAGTATTATCGGCGGCACCTCCAACAACGTACCCATCCAGGCAGACGATATGGTGGGGTTGGCCAACTTTGCAGAAGAGCACGACTGCCTTACCGTGGTGGGGCCCGAGGCGCCCCTTGCCGCCGGGATAGCGGACGTGTTCGCCGACAGGAACCTCAGGCTGTTCGGCCCCTCCAGGGCGGCCGCCCAGCTGGAGTCCAGCAAGGTATGGGCCAAGGAGTTCATGGAGCGCAACGGAATCAGGACCGCCCGGTTCGGCGTCTTCGAGGATGCCGCCGAGGCCATCGAGCATGTCGGGTCGGTGGACTACGACGTGGTGGTAAAGGCAGACGGGCTCGCCGCCGGCAAGGGGGTGGTGGTCTGCGACAGCCCCGGCCAGGCCAGGTCGGCGATCTCGTCGATGATGGTGGAGGGGCGGTTCGGCGGGGCCGGCAGGAGGGTCGTAATCGAGGAGAGATTGTCCGGGGTGGAGGCCTCCTATATCGCCATCTGCGACGGCAGGACAGCCGTCCCGATGGCCACCAGCCAGGACCACAAGCGCATCTATGACGGCGACCGCGGGCCCCAACACCGGGGGGATGGGCGCCTACTCGCCTACCCCGGCCATCACCGAAGAGCTGGCCGGCGCCATCCAGGCGGAGGTGATAGAGAGGACCGTCGGGGCCATGTCCGGCGAGGGAATACCCTTCCGGGGGTTCCTGTACGCGGGGATCATCATCCAGGACGGGGAGCCTTTCGTGCTGGAGTTCAACGTCCGGATGGGGGATCCGGAGTGCCAGCCGGTGGTCATGCGGATGGACTTTGACCTGTACCGGTACATGGAGGCGGCCGTCTCCGGCACGCTGGATGGCCTGCCGCCGCCCCGCTGGAAGGGGGGGGCCGGCGGTCTGCGTGGTGCTGGCATCCAAGGGATATCCCGGCGGGTACGGCAGGGGGCAGCGCATCCTCCTGCCCGGGGACCGCGGCCCCGACGCGCAGATATTCCACGCCGGCACCGCCATCCGGGACGGCCAGGTGGTATCCAACGGGGGGCGCGTGCTGGGGGTGACCGCGGCGGGAGCCGACCTAAAGTCGGCGGTCTCCCGGGCATACGGGCTGGCCGATATGGTGGACTGGACAGACAAGTACTGCCGCAGGGACATAGCCCACCGGGCCCTCTAGACGCGCACCAGCCTGTCTTCGGTGACCACCCAGTCCACCGGAACGTCGCCGGGACCCTCCGGTATCCTGCCGACCACCTGCTTTTCCAGGGTGAGGGCCACCGATACGGCCCCGCTCAGGCGCAGGTACCTGTCGTAGTATCCGCTACCGTATCCCAGCCTGGCGCCCTTGATGGTCACGCCCACCGCCGGCGCCAGCAGCACCTCGGGGGTGCCCGCATCGCACCTGGGCTTGGGCTCCATTATCCCGAACCTGCCGCGCACAAGATCCCCGACATCCTCGACCGCCCGAAAGACCAGCGAGTCCCCGGCGACGGCCGGCAGGAGGAGCCGCTGGCCCGCGTCCAGTACGTCCTGGATTATCCCCGCGGTGCGCACCTCGCTGCCAATCGCATGGTACGCCCCCACCGACCCCTGCGTCCCGAAGAGGTTCCATCCGAAGCAGCCTCTCGCGTATTCTGCCGCTGGCCATCTCCAGCATGTCCGAGGAGGTGGAGTCGCGCCTCTTCAGCAGCATGCGCCGGAGGGCTTCCCGGTCAGGATCAGGCCTCATCGCCACCGGCCGCCACCAGGGTGTTGCGGAGCAGCATGGCAACCGTCATGGGTCCCACCCCGCCGGGGACGGGGGTGGCATACGATGCCTTTTGGATTACCCCCGGGTAGTCGGCGTCGCCGGACAGCCTGCCGTCCACCCTGTTGATGGCAACATCGACCACGACCACCCCGTCCTTTATCATGTCCGCGGTCAGGGCAAACCTGCCGGGGTTGCCGACGCCGGTCACCACTATGTCGGCGCCCCTGCATATCCCTGCCAGGTCGGCCGTCCTGGAATGGCAGGTGGTGACCGTCGCGTTCCTCTGCAGCAGCAGGTGGTACAGCGGCTTTCCGATCAGGCCGCTCCGGTTTATTATCACGGCGTGCCTGCCCTCGATGGCTATGCCGTAGTGGTCGAGCATGCGTACAATCCCCAGGGGGGTGCAGGCGGCCAGACGGGCCCGGCCTGCAGCCAGCAGCCCGGCGCTGGCAGGGGTCAGGCCGTCCACGTCCTTGTCCGGCGATATCCTGGATATGGTCCGGAACGCGTCGATGTGGTCCGGCAGGGGAAGCTGCACCAGTATCCCGTGGACCGCCCCGTCGGCGTTCAGCCGGTCCACCAGCGAGTCCAGCTCCTGCTGGGTGATACCGGCAGGCATCTTGTGGTCCTTTGTGGCGATTCCGGCCTCCGCGCAGGCCTTGTGCTTGTTGCGTACGTACACGGCCGATGCGGGGTCGTCCCCGACCAGCACGGTGGCCAGGCAGGGGGTGATTCCTTTGCTCTTGAGACGGCTAGTCCCCTGGGCCACCCTCCGCCTGACCTCGCCGGCCACCGCCAGACCGTCCATCCGCACGCCCGCCATCGACAGGGTGGGACGCCGACTGGCAATTAAACTGTGTCGATGCTGCCGTTGCGTAATGCGGGCAGGTCCCGGTGAGCGATGCGTTCACGGCCTGGCGCGATGCGGAAATGCGCCGCGCACTCCCCGGCGGGGCTCGATCATTTTATCACGCGGCCGCCCATGGTACCGGAATTTTAAAACCGGTCACAATAATAATAATACAAAAACCGGCACGGCCGGCGGGCGGCGCACCGCAAAGCCTCCAAGAACGTGATGGCAAAACCGCCAACCAGGACGGGCCGGGCCGGCGGTCTCGCACAAAACAAAAAAAAAAAGAAAAAAAAGCTACGATAGTCGCTTGATATCTATCTTGACGACGGGGTCGGCCCAGTCATGAGCGAAGGTTAAATCCGCATCGCCCTCTATTCCTGGATGGGGTATGACTATACCCTCCTCGGATATGGCCGGGTTGCTTGCACCGGTGCCGGAGCTCTCGCCCGAGACGCCTGTCAATCCCTGGCACGGAGGCACTAGGTCGGCAAAGTCCTCGGTGTTTGCTTCGGTTCTTGCGTCATAGGCGGCAGCATAGACGGTCTTTTCGCCATAGCCTGGCAGGCTAACCCCGTTTATTCCGGCAAAGCCGTCGTTGGTGCAGATCAGCATGCTTGCAAACGAGAGGCGGTCGTGACTGCCCCCTGCCCGGACTGTAAATGTAGCCGAGTGTGCCATCCCCGTATCGCCGGGATCGTTGGCGG
>CBDHDZ010000002.1:0-2259 GCA_965261905.1 Nitrosopumilaceae archaeon
GCCCAAGTTGCGGTTCTTGAGGCGCAGGTAGCCGTTGCGGCACTTGCGACAGCGGGTGGCCAGTATGTCGTTGCGGCAGCCGCAGTTGAAGCATATCTTCATCCGCAGCCTCGCCTGGGTGGCTATGCGCTTCTTTTCTGGGTCGGTTACCGGCATTGCAACCCTCCCATCGGAATCCTCACTAATAATCTAAACGGATTTGCCCACCTTGCCGGCTAGCAGAACGGGCACCTCGGCGGGTCTCTTGGCGACGGGTATGTTGGCCTTGTTGAACATGCCAACCTTGGATTCGGCCGAGCCGTACGTGCCCATGACTATGGCCCCTGCATGACCCATGCGCTTCTCCTTGGGGGCGGCCCTGCCCGCTATGTATGCGACGGCCGGCTTTGAGAAGCCCAAGTCCATTATCCTCTGGGCCAGCATCTCCTCGGCATCTCCGCCGATCTCTCCCACGACTACAAGTCCCTCCAGGTCCGGAAGATCCCTTACCATCTCAAAGGCGTCCACCAGCCTGGTGCCGTTTATGGGGTCCCCGCCCACCCCTATGGTTATGCACTGGCCAAAGCCGGCGGAGCTGAGGGCGTCCGATATCTCATAGAGGAGCGTGCCGCTCTTGGATATGACGGCGACGTTTCCGGCCTTGAAGGGGGTTGGCGGCATTATCCCTATCTTGATGACCTCGGGGATTATCACGCCGGGCGTGTTGGGTCCGATAACGATGGCTTCTTTCTGCCGCGCCAGCTCCAGCACCTCCATGGTGTCGCGTACCGGCACGTGCTCGGGTATGGCAACCAGCAGCTTGATACCGGCCTCCAGGGCATCTGTTGCGGCGCCCTTGAAGAACTTGGCCGGGACGAAGACTGCAGAAATGTTGGAGCCGGTAGCCTCGACTGCCTCCCTCATGGTGTCGTAGACGGGGATGCCCTCGAAGGTCTGGCCACCTTTTCCGGGGGTCACCCCGGCCACCACGTTCGTTCCGTATGCGACCATGTTCCTGGTGTGCAGCGACCCGTAGGCACCAGTCATACCCTGGATGATGACGCCCTTCTTGAGGTGGTCGGGCTCGCCCTCCGACCCTCTGAGTATCTCGAATATGTCGGTCATCGGCCCGCCTCCGTGACGGCGGCGCTGATGGCATCTTCCACCGAGTTGAACATCCTCGTCTTGGAGTCGGCCAGCATGACGCGCGCCTTGTCCGACTCGGCCCCCTTCAGCCTGGCATAGACGGGAAGGTCTATCGTGCCGTCATCATACGCCTTGAGGAACGCCGAGGCCACCGTAGTGGTCTTTACTATCCCGCCGTACAGGTTGACCAGTATCCCCGTCACGCTGGACATCCTGCTTATCAGGGATAGCGCCTCGTAGACTGATTCGGTGGTGGCCCCGCCCCCGACGTCCAGGAAGCACGCGGGGCCTGCCGCCGTTGTCTGCCAGCATGTCCAGGGTGGACATGACCAGCCCGGCCCCGTTTCCCACCACCGCCATGTTGCCGTCCAGCTCCACCAAGGAGAACCCGCTCTTCTCTGCCTTCTCCTCTATCTCTGACTCATCGCGGTATTTTGCCAGCTCCGGGTGGCGGAAGTTGGAGTTGTCGTCGGTGATTACCTTGCCGTCCAGGGCGGCCAGCGTTCCGTCCTGCAGTATGGCCAGCGGGTTTATCTCTGCCAGTTCCACCTCCTTCTCGACTGCAAGCTTGGACAGGCGGACAAGCATGTCCACAAAGCCGTCTGCTGCGGCACCCTCCAGCCCCATCTGGCCGGCAACCTCGGCGGCGGTATCGGGCGAGACGTCCCCCAGGCCCACCTCGCGGATAATCTGGCTCTTGACCGACTCTATCTCGACGCCCCCCTCGGCGGAGGCTATTATCGTGTAGCACCTCTTTGAGCGGTTCA
Organism: Nitrosopumilaceae archaeon; assembly: GCA_965261905.1. Classification (GTDB taxonomy): domain Archaea; phylum Thermoproteota; class Nitrososphaeria; order Nitrososphaerales; family Nitrosopumilaceae; genus VYCS01. The sequence goes on from CBDHDZ010000002.1 coordinate 1,893, forward strand.
GGAACAGCGACAGGTACAACTCCTTTCTTATGTCTGCCATCTTCTCCAGCAGGACGGCCCGGGCCCGCTCGCCCTTTATGGTCATGTTCAGCACCTGGGGATACCTCACCTCGAACTCGTCGGCGTTGGAGCACCTTTGGATGCCGCCCGCCTTTCCGCGACCCCCGACCGGAGCCTGGAATTTTATCACAAACGGATACCCCAGTATCTCGGCGTCCCTGCGGCCGGCCTCCAGGCTGTTGGATGCCCTGCTGGGGGGCACCCGGATCCCGTACTTACGGAAGAGCTCCTTTGCCTGAAACTCCAGCAGTCTCATGGTTGGGTGGCCTCATACGGCGTTTATTAACCATATCTTCGGGCCCGCCAA
>CBDHDZ010000003.1:0-58652 GCA_965261905.1 Nitrosopumilaceae archaeon
GTCGCAGAGTATGTCGCCTTCGGAGGCGGCCCCGGTGAGTCTTATTATCACCCGGCCGCTCCCGGCTACGTGCATTACAGTACCTATCTCTTTCATGGAGATGGGATGGGATGTACTTGTTAACAAGTTGATCTGTTTAATTTTATAGAGCGATCACAGCGTTTTTGCTTACCTCTTCCTGGCCAGGCGCGCCAGCTTGGGCGCCACCCGGTACAGGATGCGGGTCTTGGGGACGTTGGTCTTTGGAACCGACACGTATCCGGAGCGGTAGTAGGGCCGGCGCGGGTGGCGGGCCTGATCGTTGACCCCGGCCACCTCGAAGCCGGCATTGCGGACCGCCTCGACCAGGTCCTTGAGCGTTGGATCCTGCACGCAGACGCTCCGCTCCAGCCTCCTGCCCTTGGATCTCGGCAGTACCCTGTTGAAGTAGTCCAGCCAGACCACCACGTGGTCGTAGTCCTTCATCGGGGGATGTTGTGGTGGCGGGCTTTTATGACTTTATAGGCTGATCCGCGGGCGCGGCCGGCCTTGGGACGGCTCCCCCGGTACGCGCCGGAGATGATGATGATACACCTGCCCCCCCCCCGCCGGATGGTACCGGCTATATCATCCTTCCAGGATGCTGGCCACGGGGATCGGGGCGGCCGGGTCGGTTATGTCGATTATCTGGACGACGCTGATGCTCATCACCACCGCGTAGGTGCGGTCCGATATCTCGACAACCTCTATCTCCAGCGGCCCGTACAGCGCATCAAAGCCGCCCTGGCCGTCAAAGACGCTGGAGACCAGGGCCGGGGCGGCCGGGTCGGCGATGTCGATGACATGGACGGCATCGTTCCAGTAGCTGGTCGCCAGCGCGTACGGGTGGCCGGATATGGTGGTCGCCTTGACATCATACGGGTAGGCAAGGGAGGCAAAGCCGCCCTGGCCGTTGACTATGCTGGAGGCCGGAGCCGGGTTGGCCGGGTCGGTGATGTTTATTATCTGGACGGCATGGTCGTAAAAGCCCGTCACCAGGGCGTAGGTATGGCCGGATATTACGGCCGTGTCGATCCTGGTGGCTCCCGCAAGCGCCTCAAAGCCGCCCTGTCCGTCAACGATGCTGGAGACCGGAGCCGGGTTGGCCGGGTCGGTAACGTCGATGATCTCGACTGCGTCATCGTCAATCCAGCTCGTCACCAGGGCGTAGGTGCGCCCGTCCACCTCTACCGTCTCCACCAGCTGCGCCCCGTCAAGATACTCAAAGCCGCCCCGTCCGTCGACCACGTTGGCCACGCGCGCCGGCTCGGCCGGGTCGGTGATGTCTATTATCTGGACGGCGTCATCCAACCAGCTCGCCACCAGGGCGTAGGTGCGGTCGGAGATGGTCGCCACCCGGACGTCTACCGCCTCCTTGAGTGCAAAGCCCGGCTGGGAGTCAAAGACGCTGGAGACCGGAGCCGGCTCGGCCGGGTCGGTGATGTCGATTATCTGTACGGCGTGGTCGCCCCAGCTTGCCACCACCGCGTAAGTGCGGCCGGAGAGCTCGACCACCTCGATGGCATCGGCCCCATCTAGCGCGTCAAAGCCGTCCTGGCCGTCGACCAGGGTGACCACCGAGATGGGGGTGGATGGATCGGTAATGTCGATAACCTGGATGCTGTCATCAAATGCGCTGGCCGCCAGAACATAGTGGCGACCGGAGATCGTGGTCAGGGCTATGTCATCGGACCCGTCGAGTGCAAATCCGCCCTGGTCGTCGGTCACGCTGATCACGGGCAGCGGCGAGGCCGGGTCGGTGACATCGATTATCTGGACGGCGTCATCACCCCAGCTTGCCACCAGGGCGTAGGTGGTGCCCGATATGGTGCCTATCTCCACGGCGCGCGCCTCGTCAAGCCCGACAAAGCCGTCTTGATCGTCAAAGATGCTAGCTACCGGAGCCGGATCCGCCGGGTCGGTGACATCGATTATCTGGACGGCATCGTCCTCCCAGCTTGCCGCTATCGCGTAGGTGCGATCCGATACCACGAGCAGTTCGATGTCGCGCGGCCCTCCAAGGGCGTCAAAGCCGCTCCGGTCGTCGCGGATGCTGGTCACCGGAACCGGAACGTTGGGGCGTGTTATGTCGATTATCTGTATGGCCTCATCGCCCACGCTTGCCACCATCGCGTATGTGCGGCCCGATTCTGCCACCAGTTCGATGTCGCGCGGGACTGCAAGGGCGTCAAAGCCGTCCTGGTCGTCAAAGACGCTGGAGACCGGAGCCGGGTTGGCCGGGTCGGTGATGTCGATTATCTGGACGGCGTCGCTGGCCAGGCCAGACACCACGGCGTATGTGCGGCCCGATATCTGGCCCACCGCTATGTCGCGGGCCCCGTTCAGCGCGTCGTAACCGTCCAGGCCGTTGATCATGGCGGCCACCGGCACCGGGGCGGCGGGGTCGGTGACATCGATTATCTGGACGGCATCGCTCCAGTAGCTCGCCACCAGGGCGTAGGTGCGGCTCGATATTCTGTCCAGCTCAATGTCGCTGGCCCCGTTAAGGACGAAGCCGCCCTGGCCGTTGATCATGGCGGCCACCGGCAGGGGTTCTTCGGGGTCGGTGACATCGATCACCTGGATGGCATCATCCACCCAGCTTGACACCAGGGCGTAGGTGCGGCCCGACACCCCATACAGCTCGATCTCGCGCGGTCCGTCAAGGGCGTCAAAGCCGTCCTGGCCGTCTCTCAGGGTGTTTACCGGAACCGGCACATCGGGGTCGGTCAGGTCGATCACCTGGATGGCGTCATCCGAGGAGCTTGCCACCAGGGCGTAGGTGCGGCCTGATGTCTCGTAGATCTCAATGTCCAGGGGCTGGTCCAACGCATAACCGCCCCGGTCATCCCGAATGCTGGTTGCCGGGGACGGGAATTCCGGTATGGCAAGGTTGACTACCTGGACGGCATCATCCGAGTAGGCCGCCACCAGCGCATAGGGATTGCCCAGCACCACATCCACGACCACGTCGTGCGGCCCGCCGAGCGCGTCAAAGCCGCCCTGGCCGTCCGCCATGCCGGCCACCAGAGACGGGGAAGCGGGCCGGGTGATATCGATTATCTGTACGGCGTCATCCAGGCTGCTTGTGACCATGGCGTAGGTGCGGCCCAGGAGATCATACACGTCGATGCTGTTTGGTCCGTCCAGCGCGAAACCGTCCCCTATGCTCCCCGCAGGCAGGGGCATGGCCGGGTCGGTGACATCGATAATCTGTACGGCATCATCCGAGTAGGCCGCCACCAGCGCATAGGTGCGGCCGGACAGCTCGACCACTGCGATGTCGCGCGGGCCATCCAGCGAGTCGAAACCGTCCCTGCCGTCGATGGCGCCGGAGACGGGGACCGGGTTGGCCGGGTCGGTGATCTCGATTATCTGTACGGCGTCATCCGAGTAGGCCGCCACGGCCGCAAAAGTGCGACCCGCCGCCACCCATATCGCCACGTCGCTGGCCCCGTCCAGCGAGTCGAAGCCGCCCCTGCCGTCGATGGCGCTGGAGACGGGGACCGGGTTGGCCGGGTCGGTGATCTCGATTATCTGTACGGCGTCATCCTGGTTGCTTGCCACGACGGCATAGGTGCTACCCGACATGGCAACGGTCTCTATGTCGCTTGCCCCGTCCAGCGCGCCAAAGCCGCCCATGCCGTCGGTCGCGTTGGCCACCGGCACGGGGGCCGCCGGATCGGTGACGTTGATTATCTGCACGGCGTCATCGCCCCAGCTTGCCACCAGGGCGTAGGAGGTTCCCGCCGACGCAAATACCTCGATGTCGCGCGGGCCCGCAAGGGCGTCAAAGCCTGCCTCCCCGTCAAAGATGCTGGCCACGGGCACGGGGGCCGTAGGGTAGGTGATGCCCATTATCTGGATGGCGTCATCCGCATAGCCGGCCACGATCGCGTACGGGTGTCCCGATATCATGGCCACCTCTATGTCGCTGGCCCCGTTGAGTGCATCAAATGTCTCCGGCTCGTCTGCCGCCGCGGCAGCCTCGTCCGTGTCGGTGGTAGCCAGCACCAGAGATGATGCCGTCAGGGCATCCGTCGATGTCGCATTGGGGACCGCCGGGTAGTCGGCCCTGTCGGAGTCATAATAGCCCGCGCCGAATATGTACCCGTCGTGCAGGGAGAGCCAGGAGCGCTTGTGCTCCTCGGCGCCGGTACGCGGGTTGATCGTGCTGTACTCGGACCAGGTCCCGCGCTCCACCCTCAGCTCGTCCAGAATATCCGCCCGGGGCATGTCCGCCGCCGTAAGGCTGAGCGAGTCCGATCCTGCCGGGGCGCCGTCGGCGCCGTGTGCCACCACCTCGGAGGTGCGTGGATCTATGACAAAGTAGTAGAACGGAATGCGCGCTCCGGGAACGGAGTCTATCCGCCCGACATCCCCGCTGGACTCGTATCCGTGGATGGCGCTGGCCACCACCGTCTGCACCTGCGAGTCGAGCAGGTAATAGCCCGAGGCGAAGATGAAGCCGTCATGCATGAACAGCCAGGTTCGCTTTAGCTGGTAGGCGCCGACATCGGGGTTTGTAAAGTTGTACGCGACCCAGGTGCCCCCGTCCCGGCGCACGTCCCCAAGGACCTCGTCAAACGGCCTGTCGCCGCTGTCTATTATCGCGTAGGGTATGTGTCCCAGGCGGTCCGGGATGGCGCCGTGTGCCACCGTAACATGGGTGACGGCATCAAATACGAACGGGTAGGTGACATCGGTGTGGATTTGGTCTAGGCGGGTCGCGTCTCCGCCCGGGGTCAGGCGGCTAAACGCCGTCTCCTTGTCCGACTCGTAGGTGATGACGGCATAGTCCACCACCGACTGCACCTCCGAGTCGGGTATGAAGTAGCCCGCATTGAACATGAGCCCGTCGTGCAGGGTTATCCAGGTACGCCGGACCTGATCCGTCCCGACGGAGGGGTTTTCAACTACCACGTTCTCCCAGACGGAGCCGTGCTCCTGCAGATCATCCTGAAGTTCCGCAAACGACCTCTCCCCGACGGCGTGGGCGGTCCAGTGCGTTCCGCGCCGCGCCGGGTCGTTGTCTGCCACAATCCTGGAGGTGGACGGATCCACCACAAAGAGGAATACCGACGACCCCTCCCCGGACAGGGCGTTGATTGCGGCAAACGCTCCGTCACGGCTGGTGTCGTAGATGGAGATGATCTCGTCGGTCAGGGACTGGACACGGGAGTCGGGCATGTAGTAGCCGGAGGCGAATATCAACCCGTCGTGCAGGTACACCCACGTGCGCTTGAGCTGCTGGGTGTTGGTATCCGGATTTGTAAACATGTACGATACCCAGGCGCCCCCGTCCCGCCTCAGATCATCCAGCAGTTCCCCGTACGGACGGTCGGCGTGGTTGAGGAGTGCGTCCGAGAGGGTGGCCAGCAGGTGCGGGTACGCACCGTGTGCCATGGCCTCGGTGGTCGTGGCATTCATCACGAACGGGTAGAGCGCATCGGTGGGGTTTGCGGTATCTGGGGTGATTATCCCAAAGGCCTCCACTCCGTGTTCCGCGTACAGGGAGAGGGCGCCCTCCACCACGGACTGGACCCGGTAGTCTGGCAGGTAGTAGCCGGCTCCAAAGACATACTCCCCCTCCAAGGACAGCCAGGTTCGCTTTAGCTGGTCTGTGAGGGCTCCCGGGTTCTGCGACACGTGCGTTACCCAGACGCCCCCGCCGTCGCGCAGATCCTCAAGGATCTGCTCATACGGCCTGTCCGCATGGTATCGGATGGAGTCGAGTATCGTCTCACGGAGGCCCGGGTTCGCCCCGTGGGCAACCACCTCGGCGGTCTCCGCATCAAGAACGAACGGGAACGGATCGATGGACGTTATACTTACCGTCTGGGTCAGCTCATCAAACGCCCTCTCGCCGTTTGACCGGTACTGGTTGATGGCATCATCCACCGCCGCCATGGCCCTTGCCTCCAGGCCGGCCACGTCAAACCCGGTTTGTATGCTGGAGGGGTCCCCTTCATCCTGGTAGCTTGTAGGAAACGCGAGACCCACCATGGCTGCAATGGCCACTACACTGGCGATGACCGCGTACGGCTTCAATGCGGGCGCCATGTCTGCGCATATTATTAGTGTTAGGAAACGGGCGGGGTATGAACTCTGGTACAAGTTCAGGTCAAATTCGGACCTGTGCCTGACCGGCTACCTCCGGGAGATACTGCCGGGCGTGATCGCGTATTGGATTCTGTTTGACCTGAACTTGTACCTCCCGCATACCGCCCGCCGGTATGGACTCAGGTCCGCAGGCGTCGATCTTTGATTGGCATCTTCAACCAAATATGGTCAACTCATACCGATTAACAGTGCGCAAATCCAACAAATACCTCCCACGGTAGTGTGATTAGGGGATTCCACGCTCATCAACAGGATACGTGCCTGTGGACCTGAGTCCGTACGCCCGCCGGACTCAAGCAATTATAACACACCTGATCGTACCACATTTCATGATAGGCGCATCCATGGGCCACCGCCTCGCCCTGGCCAGCTACGGCGAGAGCCACGGCAGGTGCGTCGGCGCCCTGCTCTCAGGCTGCCCGGCCGGCCTGCCCATCTCCGAGCAGGACATCCAGGTGATGCTGGACAGGCGCCGCCCCGGCCAGTCCAAGATCACCACCCAGAGAAAGGAGTCCGATACCGTCGAGATATTATCCGGGGTGTACCGGGGCAGGACCACCGGCGCCCCCATCACCATGGTCACCTGGAACAAGGACCAACGCTCCTCCGACTATGACGATCTGGTCCACACCCCCCGGCCGGGCCACTCAGACTACCCCGCAAGCCGCAAGTACGGCGGCCACGCCGACCACCGGGGCGGAGGCATCTTCTCGGGCAGGCTGACCGCCACCCAGGTGATGGGCGGCGCGGTCGCCCGCAAGCTGCTCTCCGAGACGCTGGGCATCACCACCCACTCGTACACGCTGGAGATAGGCGGCCACACCGCCAGCATCTCCCCCGGCCAGGTGACCGAGGAGGCCATCTACCATGACAACGACGTCAGGTGCCCCGACCCGGACGCGGCCGGCGCCATGAGGCAGGCCATCGTGAAGGCGCGCGGCTCCGGCGACACGCTGGGGGGGATCATCGAGTCGGTGACCACCGGCGTGCCGGTGGGCCTGGGCGAGCCCATCTACAACTCGCTGGAGTCGGACATCGCATCGGCGGCCTTCTCCATACCGTCCGTCAAGGGGGTGGAGTTCGGATCCGGCTTTGCCGGATCGCGCCTCCGCGGATCCCAGAACAACGACCCCTACCTGGTGGTCGGGGACAGCGTCCGCACCGCCACCAACAACTCGGGCGGCATACTGGGCGGCCTCTCCACCGGCATGCCCGTCACCTTCAGGGTGGCCTTCAAGCCGGCATCCTCGATAGCCATGCCCCAGGATACCGTCGACACCAGGACCATGTCCCCTGCCAAGCTCAGGGTCCGGGGCAGGCATGACCCGTGCGTGGTCCCCCGGGCCCCGCCGGTGGTCGACTCGATGGCCGCGCTGGTCCTGGCAGACCACGCCATCATGTCCGGGATGATAGGCCCGGTGGTCACTTGACGGCGCTGGACGATCTCAGGACCAGGATGGACGAGATCACCGTCCAGATGATGCACCTGCTAAAGGAGCGCACCGACATATCCTCCAGGATAGGCGCCGTCAAGAAGCAGCAGGAGCTTCGCGTCCACGACAAGTCGCGGGAGGGCTCCCTCCGCGACATGGTACTGGGCACGGCCGCCGACATCGGAATGTCCGCGGACGTAGCGGGGGGTTTCCTCAACTACCTCCTGAGCCACTCCCTCAAGGTGCAGTCGGACGGCGCCCCCTCACACCTGGCCGTCTTCCGGAGGGCCAAGGAGATGGAGCGTACCGGCAAGAGGGTAATCCACATGGAGCTGGGCGAGCCCGACTTTGCGCCACCCCCGGGGGCGGGGGCCGCCCTGCTGGAGGGCTTTGAGGCCGGCCACACCAGATACGGCCTGCCGGCCGGCATGCCCCGGCTCAGATCGGCCCTGGCCGAGTTTGTCTCCGACAAGCACGGCGCCCCCGTGCCGCCGGACGGCGTCCTGGTGACCCCCGGTGCGCGCTTTGCGGTCTTTTCTGCCATCACCACCCTAGCGAGCCCCGGCGAGGAGATCATCATCATCGAGCCGGCCTGGCCCGCCTACCGGGACGCGGCCTTCCACGCCGGCATCAAGCCGAGGGTGATCCCCACCACCCTGGAGGGCCGGTGGGAGCCATCCCTGGCCGAGATAGAGGAGGCCATCACCCCCCAGACCAGGATGATCGTCCTGTGCTACCCCTCCAACCCCACCGGCAAGATACTCCCCGGCCGCCTCATGGACGGGATAATGGAGCTGGCCTCCCGCCGCGGCCTGTACGTGCTCAGCGACGAGATCTACTACGACTACCACCACCACGGCACCCGCCCCAAGAGCGTCCTGGAGTACGAGTACGACAAGAGCGTCGTGGCCCAGTCGTTCTCAAAGTCGCATGCCATGATGGGCTTCCGCATAGGGTACGCCGTGGCGCCGCCCCGGATAATCGACCAGATGACCCGCCTGTCCGCCCTCTGCCTGACCGGGGTGGCCGGGGTGATCCAGTACGCCGCCCTCAAGTCCATCCGCCACGACAACGCCGACGGCGTCCGGACCATCCAGTCCAGGCTGCGCACCATCACCCGGATGGGCCGCCGGGCGGGCCTGCAGTTCGCCGAGCCGGACGGCGCCATGTACGTCTTTGCCAGGATGCCCGGCATCTCGGGGACCGACCTCGTGGACAGGTGCCTCGGGCGCGGGCTGGCGCTGGCCCCGGGCATCGGCTTTGGGCACTACCCCGAGTTTGTGAGGATCTCGGCGGGTACCGGCGAGGTTGAGGACGGAATGCACATATTGAGCAACATCCTACAGGATGATGACACATGGAGAGAGTAACCATCATCGGGGCTGGCGGCCAGATGGGCCGCTGGTTCTCAAAGTATTTTGTTGACGCCGGCTTCCAGGTCACCGGGTACGACACCGAGAACGAGGTGTCCGCCAAGGGCGTCGAGACGGCCTCCTCGCTGGTGGGCGGCATACTCAAGGCCGACTACGTCCTGCTGTGCACGCCCACCCGGCGGACACCGGAGATCATCCGCCTGATAGCCAAGGAGATGAAGCGCGGCGCCTACCTGATAGACATATCCTCGGAGAAGGCCAAGGTGGTCTCGTCCCTCTCCAAGATACCGGCCAAGATAAACCCCATCTGCATCCATCCGATGTTCGGCCCCGGGATACGCAGCCTCAAAAAGCGCAACATCATATCGATACCCGTCCGGGACGCCAAGATGGAACTGGGCATCGCCAAGAAGCTCTTTGCGGGGGCCAGCTTTGTCACCATCGACTCGGCCGAGCACGACAAGAAGGTGGCCACCATCCTGGGCCTGCCGCACCTGCTGAACCTGTGCTTTGCCAGCGTCATCTCCAAGGACGGCCGCAGCCAGCTGACCGAGAAGATGTCCGGGCCCACCTTCAGGGTGCAGAGGCTGCTTGCCGAGGGGATAATGTCCGAGTCGCCGGAGCTGATCGAGATCATAATCGCCAACCCGGAGATGCGAAAGCACGCCGAAGAACTCTGGAAGGACATCGGCCGGCTGCTGACCGCCACCCAGGAGTCCAAGACCGAGGAGGTGCTCGAGTACATCCGGGCGTGCCAGGGAAGGCTATCCGAGGGCACCAACCTGGAGGCCTCCTACAAGAAGATGACCAAGATGGCCAACGCCGTCGACGCCTGATGCGCGCCGTCACCGCCTACCTCCGATACCACGACCGCATCCTCATCCTGAAACGGAGCGACTCCATGCCCACCTTGCCGGGCCGCTGGGCGGCGGTCAGCGGGGTGATAGAGGGCGGCGAGGACCCGCTGGATCGGGCCATAACCGAGATACGCCAGGAGACCGGCATGGACGGCCCGCGGCTCCTTGCCCGCGCCCCCGCTGTCGCCGTCCCCATCGACGGACCCAGGACCGTCCTGGTGCACCCGTTCCTGTTTGACGTCCCCGGCAGGAGGGTCAGGCTGAACCGGGAGAACGTATCCTACCGGTGGGTGCGCCCCGCCGATATCGCCCGCCACAGGACGGTCCCGCATCTCGGCCGGATACTATTCGTCCTTCTTGGTCTCGTAGGCGCGCTGCTGGGGCAGCATCACGTACACGCAGGCCCCTCCGCACATGGTGCATGGGACGCTGTTTCCGGGGTGCTGTCCCGTCCGGGAGTGTATCAGGGCGGCCTTCTCGGGGTCTATTGACAGGGCCAGCTGGCTCTCCCAGTCGAGGGTGCGGCGCGCCTGGCTCATCTTCATGTCCCACTTGATGGCCTTCTCGCGTATCTTTACCAGGTCGGCGGCGTGCGCCGCTATCCTGTAGGCTATCAGCCCCTCCTTGACCTCCTCGGCGTTGGGCAGTGCCAGGTGCTCGGAGGGCGTCAGGTAGCACAGCAGGTCCACCCCCTCGGCGGCGGAGACCGCCGCCCCGATGGCGCTGGCTATATGGTCGTGGCCCGACGCGATGTCGGTGACCAGCGGGCCCAGCACATAGTAGGGAACATCGCCTATCAGCGACTTTGCCAGCCTGACGTTGGCGGCCACCTCGTTGAGCGGCACGTGCCCGGGGCCCTCAACCATCACCTGGACGTCGTTCTGGTGGGCCCTTTTGGTCAGCCGGGCCACGTTGATCATCTCCTGGACCTGCAGCTCGTCATGCGAGTCCAGGATGGACCCGGGCCGCAGGGCATCCCCCAGGCTGAAGGTGACATCGTACTTTCTGGCCAGTTCGATCAGGTAGTCATAGTGCGAATAGTACGGGTTCTCCTTTTCGTGGTGCAGCATCCAGGCTGCCGTGATGGTCCCGCCCTTGCTGACCACGCCCGCGTGGCGCTTTGTCTCCAGTATCCGCCGGGCTATCTCCCGGGTTATCCCGCAGTGGATGGTCGTGTAGTCCACCCCGTCCTTGGCGTTGTTCTCAAAGGCGTTCAGAAAGTCGTCCTCGGTCAGCGACATCGGGTTCTTGTATTTCTGTATCGAGTAGTTGTACGCCTCGTAGATGGGGACCGTCCCGAAGGTGATGGGCGCCTCTGCCATCAGGGCGCGCCGTATCTCCCCGATGTCGCCGCCGTCACTCAGGTCCATTATCGTGTCCGCGTGGTACTTGACGGCGGTGCGCGCCTTTACCCGCTCCTCTGCCAGGTCGGCGTGGAGCGTCGAGGTGCCGATGTTCACGTTCACCTTGGTCTTGAGGCCCTTGCCTATCCCCACGTTGTGGATGGTCTGCGGGCGGGCGTTGTTGGAGGGTATGATGATGCTGCCGCTGGCCACCCGCTTGAGCAGCCAGTCGGCCTCGACGTCCTCGTCGCGGGCCACCTGGAGCATCTGCTCGGTCGTCCGGCCCTGCCGCGCCTCGCTCATCTGGGTCATCGCCTGTTGGTGGTACCGCGCCTGATTTAAACAATCACCGTCCAGCGGCTGTGTCCCACAGATATAACCAAACAACCATCTGCCAGCGAGCCGGCCACGATATAGTTCACGATCCTCAGGCGGACCCCGCGCAGGTACGGCTCGGGGATCCTCCCGTAGGCGAGCCAGATGGCGTTCTTGGATGGCACCTTGGACAGTCCGATCCTGTGGACCGCATCCGGATGCATCCTGAGGTAGCCGACCATCCTCCTGTAGATCTTCTCGGCCACCATCAGGATGCAGACGGCGGCCATGGCCTTTGGCGGGTAGGCGGTCATTCCGCCCAGCCCCGGCCAAGCTTGGTAGGGGCCACCCACCTCCCTGATATGGTCACCAGGATGGTGTTCAGTATCAGGACCGGTAGGTACTGCTGGACCATGTCGAACGGTCGCTGATCACGTTTTGTTTTTGCCATTGGGCGAGGCCACGATCATCGGATCAATATGTCTTGCGATTTTGAGATGGCATACGTCCATGGGTACAAGTTCAGCCCAAACCAAACTCCATGCCAAACCCTCTCGTGGCAACATCTTCAAGGGAGGCCGACAGGTACGGATCTGCGTTTGACCTGAACTTGTACGTCCATGGGACACAGCCGACAACACATTAGTTCCTATATAGTACCATTTGTATATCACAATATGATTCGAAACGTAGAACCGCTTAACGCCAAGCAGTGGACATGGTTGATGGATCTAATGAAAAATGGACCCAGTGATGATGATATTAAAAAAATGGATGAAATAGGCGAACGTATTAAAAAATTGCGCCCATTAAAAGAATAAAATTTTAAAATTGCCACTAGGTTTGTTTCAGGATGCTGATGGATACAAGTACTACCAAGCTATTGATGTAGATGATCTTGAAGATACGTTTGAGTCAAGCGTTGACGAATTTACTGAATATTACCGCATATGCAGTCGCTATGACATGCAAGAAAAACTGGTTCACATGTATTTTATCAAATACGGCAAGCAAGTAGTAGGATACGTCACGATCGCAATGGCGCATCTGAGACCCGACGCAACAGAAGAAATTAGAGATAAAGATATTCTCAATAACGTGCCGGCGCTATTAATAAGCCATCTGGCCGTTCATAAAGACATGCAAAGGCGCGGAATTGGAACTAATCTGTTGGACTTTGTAATCAACATCGTACCAACACCGGAGTCGCTGGTAGGATGTAGACATGTTATGTTAAACCCGGTTAATGATCCAGGAGTAATAAATTTTTATAAAAAATATGGATTCAAATATGATCCGAGTTTTAGTGATGGTGATCATTCCGGCGACTGTTTGATAGATCTTAAATCTAAAAGATGGAGAAGATTACCAGATACTACATTGGTATACTCATTATGCAGAATGGTAGGCGATATAGCAACTGATAATTGAGGGCGCGCTACGCGCATACACAGCAGACAGCACGTCATGTCAACTCATTCTGCATACGTATCAAATCAACTGTTCAAGTTCACCGCATGCCATCGTAGCGGATTCTTCTGTGGTACCATGTTGCCGGTTCCGGCGCCGCATCGTGGATTCGACCCACGTCCCCTGCTTCCCGCACCATCTCATGCCCCTGTAACTTTCCAGAACCAGGTCCCCTACAGGTTTTTATCATGTCCCGAGCCAGCACCTGTGTGAGGGTCGGGATAGTTGTCTTTCCGGGCAGCAACTGTGACCGGGACGTCCATCACGTCCTGACCGACGTCGGCCTGGACGCATCGTACGTCTGGCACGAGGATCCGGTTCCCGACGACACCGACGCCCTGATACTGCCGGGCGGGTTCTCCTACGGGGACAGGCTGAGGGCCGGGGCGATAGCCTCGCACAGCCCGATAATGGACGAGGTCAAAAGGATGGCCGACGAGGGACGGCCCGTACTTGGTATCTGCAACGGGTTTCAGATAATGGTCGAGGCCGGCATGCTGCCGGGCGTCCTGCTGGATAACGATACCACCCGGTTCATGTGCGGGTGGACCAGCCTGGTGGTGGGGGGCCAGACCACCCCGTTCACCAGGATGTTGCGGGCCGGGGGCCGCATCCCCATACCCGTAGCCAACGGGGAGGGAAGGTACTACGCCGACGACTCGGCCATCCGGGACATGGAAAGGAGCGGCCAGGTGGTCTTCAGGTACGAGTCCGATATCAACGGATCCGCCTGCAACATAGCGGGGGTCTGCAACGAGCAGGGCAACGTGGTGGGCCTCATGCCGCATCCGGAGCGGGCGGCCGAGCCAGACACCAACCCGTACGACCACAGGCCGGCGCGCTCCATCTTCGAGTCGCTGGGGAGTTCCTGACATGTTCCCCTCCGAGACGGCCCACCTGGCAAAGTCGCTCGGACGGCCCCCCACCGAGACGGAGCTGGCCATCGTATCGGCCGAGTGGTCCGAGCACTGCTCCTACAAGTCCTCCAAGAGGCACATCAGGACCCTCCCCTCGGCGGCGCCCCACGTCATAACGGGGAAGGGGCTGGACTCTGGGGTGATAGAGGTCGGTGGCGGCTATATCGTGACGGCCCACATAGAGAGCCACAACCACCCCTCCGCGGTGGAGCCGTACGGCGGGGCGGCCACCGGCGTGGGCGGGATAATCCGGGACATCATATCGGCCGGAACCCGGCCCATAGCCATACTGGACGGGCTGCGCTTCGGCGAGGTGGACAGGGACCGCCAGGCGGCCTGGATGTTCCGGAACGCGGTCCGCGGCATATCCGACTACGGCAACTGCCTGGGCATACCCACCGTCGGCGGCGAGGTCGGCTTTGATCCCTGCTACGCCGGGTACGCGCTGGTGGACGTGGCGGCGGTCGGGTTCGGCAGGGACGACAGGCTGATCCGCAACAGGGCCGACCCGGGGGACCGGGTCATCCTGCTGGGCGGCCCCACCGGGTACGACGGGGTGGGCGGAGCCCAGTTTGCCTCCGACTCGCTGGAGGCCGAGGAGAGATCCGCCGTCCAGATACCGGACCCGTTCATAGAGAAGCTCGTCCTGGAGGTGATACTGGAGAGCCGCCCGTTCATCAAGGCCGTCAAGGACCTGGGCGGCGGCGGGCTGGCGTGCGCCGTATCGGAGACCGCCGACTCCCTGGGGGTCGGCATCACCATGGACACCGAGCGGGTGCACGTCCGGAACCCCGGCATGACCCCATCCGAGATAATGATCTCCGAGTCCCAGGAGAGGATGCTGGTGATAACCGACGATCCTGGTCTGGAGGAGATCCGGCGGTCCTGCTCCAAGTTCCGGGTTCGGTGCTCGGTGATAGGGACGGTGGACGGCTCAGGGTACGTGACCGTCAGCCGCGCCGGGAAGACGCTGGCCAGCATGCCCGCCGGCCTGGTGGCCAACGCGCCCCTGCTGGATTGGCCGGCCGCGCCGCAGACGCCGCCCGAGGACGGGACGCGACCCCCGCCGCTGGCGGACTACTCGGACATGCTGCTCGGACTGCTAACCAGCCCGCACTGCTCCAGCAGAAGGTGGGCATACTCGCAGTACGACCACGAGGTGGGCATCAGGACGGTCGTCCGGCCCGGCCTGGGCGCCTCGCTGCTCCGCCTGGACAACGGCAAGTACCTGGCCCTGTCGATGGACGGAAACCCGCGCCACTGCCATGCCAACCCCTACCACGGGGCCATGGGATGCTTCGAGGAGGCCTGCCGGAACGTGTCCAGCCTGGGAGCCAAACCGGTGGCCATGCTGGACCACCTCCAGTTTGGCAGCCCCGAGAACCCCGCCATATTCTGGACCTTCCTGGAGACCGTCCGTGCCCTGAGATCATACTCGGAGGGCGCATCCATCCCCTGCATAGGGGGCAAGGTCAGCCTGTACAACGAGACGCAGAAGGGTCCCATCAAGCCGTCCCCGGTCATCCTGGTGCTGGGCATCACCGAGCGGAAGCCGCCCACCGGCCCGGCCTCCGGCGGCGACGCCCTGCTCATCCTGGGGAAGACCGGCGAGGAGACGGGCGGGTCCGCCTACCGCCACCTGGCAGGCCACCCCGGCGGGATGTGCCCCAGGGTGGACATCAACGCGTCAAGGGCCAACGCCGGGGCGGCGCGCCGGCTGGTCCGGGACGGGATGGTCCGGGTGGTCCGGGACTGCTCCCAGGGCGGGCTGGCCGTGGCCGCCGCCAGGCTGTGCATGGACGGACGGATAGGATGCGAGGTTGACATTGGCTCGATCCCCGGGGCAGTGTCCGATGCGGGGGCTGCCCTCTTCTCGGAGAGCCACTCTAGATATCTGGCGGCGGTCCGGCCGGGCCGCCTGGCCGACGCCGAGGGTTCGCTCTCGGAGGCGGGCGTACCACACGCCAGGATAGGGACGTTCGGGGGGGATGTTCTGTCCTTCCGGACGGGCGGGAGGGCGGCGGCCAGCCTAATGGTTGATAAGGCGCGCCTGGAGTGGTCTGGCGCATTGGAGCGGATGATCCAGCATGGTTAAGGAGAACTGCGGGGTCGTAGGCATGTTCAGCATGGACGGATCCAACGTCATCCCGATGGCCATAGACGCCCTGCGCGCCCTGCAGCACCGGGGCCAGGAGGCCTGGGGCGTGGCCGTCCCCGACAGGGAGCCCCTCCGCCGGCTGGGGCTGGTATCTGCGTCATCCTCCGAGTTCAAGGAGATAGCCACCGAGTACGAGTCCCCCTGCGCCATCGGCCACGTCCGGTACTCGACCATCGGCAAGAGCAACCTGGAGAACGCCCAGCCCCTCAGGGTCAGGGACCTGTGCGTGGCCCACAACGGAACCATCACCGACGCCCAGGAGATCCAGAACATGGTCGGCGGCTGCTCGTTCAGCCCCCAGAGCGCCAGCGACACCCTGATGGCCGCAAAGCGCCTGGTCTCGCTGATATCCGACAACAGCGAGATGGGCGAGGCCCTCCGGATACTAAAGAGCGAGATGGCCGGCTCCTACTGCTTTACGTTCATCTCCGATGACCGGTCCGTCTACGCCGCAAGGGACTCCCGGGGTTTCCGCCCGATGGTCCTGGGCCACCGCCGGGAGGGCGGCGTCCACGTGGTCGCCTCCGAGTCGGCCGGCCTGTCGGCAGTGGGCGCCACGCTGGTCCGTGACATCAGGCCGGGCGAGCTGATAAGGATGAACCGGGACGGCCTCAAGAGCGAGATGTTCTCGACCGGCGAAAAGCCGGCCCACTGCTCCTTCGAGTTCACCTATTTTGCGCATCCCTCCAGCAGCATGGAGGGCGTCAACATCTACCTGGCCCGGAAGAGCATAGGCAGGGGCCTGGCCAGAAAGTTCCCCATCCGGGACGCGGACCTGGTCATACCCGTCCCCGACTCGGCGCGCCCCGCCGCCCTGGGCTACGCGCAGGAGCTGTCCATACCCTTTGACGAGGGCCTCCTCAAGGACCGCTACAGCAAGAAGGGCCCCCTGCGCAGCTTCATAGAGCCGCAGCAGAGCGACCGCGTCGAGATAAACCGCTGGATAATCCCCATCACCGAGATAATACGGGGCCGCCACGTCGTGGTGATAGACGACAGCCTGGTGCGCGGGACCAGCTCGCGCGCCATCATCGAGGCCCTGCGGAACTCGGGCGCCCGCAGGATAAGCATGCTGATAACCTACCCGCCGGTGATGTTCCCCTGCTATGCGGGGATAGACTTTCCCTCCCGCGAGGAGCTGGCCACCTACTCGGACGGGAAGATGACCCAGCCGGAGGTGACCGAGATGGTCCGCAGGGACATAGGCGCCGACTTTCTGGGCTACAACGACGCCGAGAACCTGGCGCAGTCGGTGGGGATACCCCGCGACTCCATGTGCTTTACCTGCCACACCGGCGACTATGCCAACCTGGAGATTGCATCCCCGCCCGCGGCCAAAACGTGATCGTCCCGGGATCGTCGTCCATCCGGGTCACCATCCGCGGCTACGATAAGATCGATACCCCGGACGCCGCGGCCCCGATGGGGCGCGCCGGCCCGCTCCAGCCGGCGCAGCCCGTCCTAGATGGCGCGCATCCCATCCGGACGGGCCCGCATCACGAGCCGGCGCTTCCGGAGCTCTCCCAGCCCGTGCCGCGGCATCTGCCGTTGATGCCCCCAACCGGTTCCGGTGACGCGTTGCGGTCTTTGCCGTATCATCCTTGGGCCGGCGTGTCGAGCCGCCGCTTGAGTCCGGACTCTCCCGCCTGCTGCCCGTTCGAGGTCCTCCTTCAACCCTCCGAGCGGTTTGGCGCCATCACGCACGGCGGCTGCCGGTTCCGGGAACCCTCGGCCCCTGCAGCGCCGCTCTCTGATTTTTTTATCATCTCGTCCATGATGAGCATCAGGCATGTCCGGCGTCGCGTTTTGATAAACATCGCAGAGGCGGCAGTCCGGTCGCAGCCACCCATGCCGAAACCCGCCTGCACGACAGGTGGCAGCCGCCCCCCAGACCGCGCCGCCACCCCGCCACGCAGGAGCCCATCACCATTAATAAGCGCCGCCGGGACGCCACAAAACAGATGGCGCCTTCCCGCATCAGGACATCCAGGAGGACCAGTCCGTGAGGATAATACTGAACGGGTTTGGCGTGGTGGGCCAGAGCCTGGCCAAGCTGCTGGGCTCCAGGGACGACACCTACACCAGGTACGGCCTCAACACCCGGCTGGTGGGCGTGGCCGACAGCGGCGGCGGCATAGCCGACGAGGCGGGCCTGGAACCGTCCCTGCTGGCCAAGGCCAAGCGGGAGACCGGCAGCGTGGCCGGAGGCGGCGCCCCGCCGGAGGGGGCCGGCCTGATAGGAGGCACCGAGGCCGACGTCCTGATAGAGGCCACCCCGAGCAACTATACCGACGGCGAGCCGGGCATGACCAACATCATGACTGCCCTCAAGCGCGGGCTGCACGTCATATCCGTAAACAAGGGCCCCCTGGCCCTGGCCCTGCCCAGCCTGGTCGAGATGGCCCGCTACAACGGGGTACTGCTGCGGTTCGGCGGGACGGTGGGCGGCGGCACCCCCATACTCAACTACGCCAAGAACAGCCTCCGGGGCGAGAGGATAACCTCGTTCCGCGGGATACTCAACGGCACCACCAACTATATCCTCACCGGCATGGAGTCGGGCATGACCTTCCAGGACGCCCTGGAGGACGCCCGCTCGCGGGGATACGTGGAGGCCGACGAGTCCCTGGACCTGGACGGCCTTGACGCGGCGGCCAAGCTGGCCATCCTGGCCAACTGGGTGATGAACATGAAGGTCACCATCCAGCAGGTCGAGCGGACCGGCATCCGCGACGTCACCGTCCAGGACATACGGCGCGCCGCCGAGAGGGGCGCCGCCATCAAGCTGGTGGCCGCCTCCGATGACGGCCGCCTGGAGGTCGCCCCCGCCGAGATACCCCTGGATGACCCGCTGTGCGTCAACGGAACGCTCAACGCCATCTCGTTCACCGCCGAGCACTCGGGAACGCAGACCATCATTGGCAGGGGGGCCGGCGGCGTCGAGACGGCCAGCGCCGTGCTGCGCGACCTCCAGGAGATACGCGAGGCGGTGACCAGCCGATAAAGTCCCACAACATATCCAAGAGCCAGACCGCCGAGCTGATATCCAGGATATCCGCGGCTTGGGGGATGGAGCTGCCCCGGCCCCGCAACCTGACGGTCCACAGCATCGCCCAGGACGTCCAGCTGCTGACCGGCCAGAACCTGCGCATACTGGCCCTGCCGGACCAGTACCTGCCGTTCCTCTCCGATATCCCCCTGCTGGACAGGTTCCCCGCGGTCCGGACCGACGCGGGCGCCATCCGGTTCGTCTGCAACGGGGCCGACGTCATGCGTCCGGGGATAGCATCCCACGACCGGTTCTCGACCGGCCAGGTGGTCTGCGTGGCCGAACCCACCAACAAGTACCTGGCCGTCGGAACGGCCACCGTGGACAGTGTCGATCTGGACTCGATGGAGAGGGGCGCCGTCGTCAGGAACCTGCACTACATATCCGACAGATACTGGGAGAGCGGAAAGACCATCCGCTAGGCGATGGCCTCGGTGGACTCGCTGGAGCCGCCACCGTCAATCACCAGGATATCGATGCCGTCCCCGCTGGCCGCATCCCGGTTGGCTGCGGCCTTGATGGCCTTCTTGGCCAGGGCCACCCCGTCCTGGACGGTCATATCCTGTTCGTACTTTGGATCCAGCACGCCCAGGGCCATCTCCGAGCCGGTCCCGACCGCCGCATACCTGTCCGGCAGGACGGAGCCCAGCGGATCCAGCGTGTAGATGGCCGGCTCGCCGACCATCCCGCCCACTATCACCTGGGTCAACAGCGGAAAGAACCTGCGCTCATACATCATGTTGGACATCATCTTGGCGATCGAGTTGGCCGGAACGTCCCTCCTTATCTCCATGCGCCGTATCTTGGCCAGGGCGCTTATCTGGAGCGCCAGTATCTGCATGTCGGCCACCAGCCCGGCGCACGTCGCCCCCACCTTCGGGGTTATCCTGAACGTCTTCTTGGTGGACTTGCTCACCAGCAGGTGGCCGTACGCTATCCGCTTCTCGCTGGCAAAGACCACGCCGTCCTGGCAGACCATGCCCACGGCCGTAGCTCCGGGCATGTACATGTAGGACATGACCCCGGTGGCAATTGTGCATATTAAATGGGTTTCGGCGGGGCCCGGTCCGGTCCCCGGCTGGCGCCAAATTAGATAGAGGAAAAAAAAGCCTGCCGGGCCGCTGCTACTCTGGCCCGGTGACGAAGGTTATGGTCACAGACGTCCTTATCGTCTGGTCGGAGGAGAATATCGGCGTGGACGCATCAAGTGACGCGAACGCCACCGCACTCTCAAGGATCCGGCCTACCGGCTCTAACGCCTCATCCACGTCCACCAGCACCGACTTGACTCCCAGGATCTCTTGATCCAGCGGGGCAAGGGCAATCTCGGCCTTGTTCAGGGCGTCAGATACGGCCTCGGTTATCAGGCCTTCCCGCACCTCCTTCTCCACCTGCGGGGAGAGGGCAAACCTTACCGACTCGACCGTGTTGGCGCCGGCCCCGACTGCCCCGTCCAGTATGTCCGCGGCTATCGTCAGGTTGGACGTCGTCACCGTGATCGTGTTGGTTGCGCGGTACCCCGTAAGCACCCTCTTGTACGTGCCGGACTCGTCCCATTCGTCCGAGTAGTCCGGATGTATGCTAAGGTATGATGTGCTTATCTCGTCCTCGGTGATGCCCGCCGCCATTATGGCGCCGACCACCTCCGTCAGGGTACGCGAGTTCTCTGCCAGCGCCTCGGCGGCGGTAGGCTCTACGATGTTGACCCCCAGCCTCACGACTAACAGATCCGGATCCACGCTCGTCTCGGCCGAGCCGCTGACCGATATCGACCCCAGAAGGCCCAACGAATCGGCATCACACGTGCCCAGTGCGGGATATTCTTTATCCAGATTCGGATAGCATTCGCTCAAATCCAGTATGTCGGAACCGGGGTTGGATGCGCTAGAGCCGGGCTCGGGTGCGCCCTCGCCCGGGGATGCCTGCGCCGTCCCCCCGTACGCTGCCAGCGAGCCCAGCAGCCCGGCGGTTGCAGCTGCCGCCAGAACGGCAAATAGTATGTTTTTGTTCATTGGCGCCGGTTGGCGGCAGTCTATTTATTAATTTAGTACAAAAAATCGCGGATCATACACTTAAGTTAACCGCCGCGGGGAGGCTGTTCAATTTACGTGAGTTAAGATAGTGTGTTAATTACGTGAGTTGGGGGCCGGGATCCGATCTTCTCAAGAACCACAGTCGGGTACTGATAAGTTATTGTGATCTGCGGGGAGAAGGTTAGTGCCTAGGTGCCCACCACGAGAGGCCACAGCGTGTCCAGCATTGCCAAGGCGCCCATCGGTGCGCTTACTGCCATCCAAACCAGTATGATCTTCTTCTTGGTGGCGGTGGATTCCTCGCCACCTTTTCGAATGTGATACACCAGCATGGCACAGGCAACCCCGACTGCCGTCAGACTAAACGCTATGAGGTAGTAGTTAGGCTCTCGCCCTAGGATGACCGGTTCGAGCGAAATTGCGAGCGGCAGGCATCCCGCAAACATTACGAAACCAAAAACTTCCTTAGCCGAGAAGTACCACAACCAATCCAAACCTGGCCCGTCGGTAGTCCATCGCTGCGGTTTATAATATTATTTTGGCATGAGGACTGCTCAAAAGTAGGTACATGACCTAGGGTGTTAAATCGGGTACATGGCGGGCCGGGATCCGATCTTCTCAAGAATCGCTAGGCGTGGTAGACTCGCAGTCTAACAAACCACCCGGCTCCCAACTCACGTAATTAACGCGCTATCTTAACTCACGTAGATTGAACAGTCTCGCCGCGGGAGTGGTTGTCCACGATTTGAATTTTCATTGCACTGTATTTTGCCATAAAATACTCTCAAGAGTTAAAAACACCTCGGCGCCGCTGCCCGGCCAATCAAAAAGTTTGTTGATCGGCGGATCCGTCCCATCCCAACAATGAAACCCGACAACAAAAAACGACGAAAAAGACCGCGCGGACAGGACGGCTACTTCGACGACCGGGAGCAGAAGCGGGTGCTCAAGGCAAAGAAGCTCAAGCTGGATTTCAAGAAGATCCGAACCCGGACTGACAGATGGTAAGTGTTCACGTCATCTAGGCACGTTTTGCCTGCCAGAAAATTAATTTTCGGCCGCGATCGTACGTGTTTTAATACCGGATGGTACGGGAAATTGGGCGGCTTGTACGCATGCGGTTTTCAGGCCAGAAATAGCCGCCATAACGCGACGACACCGGCAGATCTATATGTGGGCTGATCCGCGGCCCACAGTTGGCGAGCAGAATCAACATCAAAAAGATGTACAAGCAGATGAGCGAGGACTACCGCAGGCTGCTCGCCCAGCACCAGGAGATGCGGCGCGAGTACAAGGCGCTGAAAAAAGAGAACGAGAAGATCAGAAAAGAGAACGGGGAGCTGAGGCGCCTCCTGACCCTACACGACAACGCCAACACGCCGCCCTCGCGCAAGATGACCAAACGTCGTAAAAAGACCGACGCCTCCAAGAAAGGGGGAGATCCTTCCGGGAAGGAGACGCCGCCCAGGCGCCGGGGCGCCCAGCCCGGGCACAAGGGCACGACCAACAAACCCGCCCCCACCGAGTTCGAGACGCACGTTCCCATCAGGTGTCCGGGGTGCGGCGACACCTCCCTGGTGGGGGAGTCAACCGAGGTGATAGACATAACCGAGATACCGCAGCCCATCAAGGCCACGACCACCCGCCATTACCTGACCACCTGCAGGTGCAGCAGCTGCGGCATGGACGGGATAGACCCGCGGGCCGACCTGCCCAAGGGAGGATCCTACGGCAGAAACGTGGTGGGCACCGTCGTCCACAACTTCCTGGACCGCCTCCCAGGCAGGCTGAACGCGGCCAGCATGGGCAGGCACGGCATCGAGATGTCGACGGGCGCCATCCACAACGTCCTGTTCAGGACGGGGTTATCTCTGGGAGAGCCCAGCCTGGAGGTGCGGGACCGCATACGGAGGGCGCGCCTGCTGCATATCGACGAGACGTCCATCTCGCTCAACGGCACGAAGGTCTGGATCTGGATATTCCTCAACCCCGAGACCGGCGACACCTACTACCTGATACGCCCCAGCCGGGGCCCCGGGGTGGTGCGCGAGGTCCTCGGCAAAAATTGGTCCGGGACGATCATCTGCGACGGGTGGGGAGCCTACAAGGGATACCGCCACCAGCGCTGCTGGGCCCACATCCTCCGCGAGGGCGACCACCTGGCCGACCGCAACGAACACTGCCGCGCGGCGCGGGAGGTGGCCGACGCCCTGCTCCGCATATACCGGGATGGTGTGGGGAACAAGGGACCGCCCGACCGCAGGAGATCCCTGCGCGACGCCCTCCGCAAGCGGGTATCGAGGATCATCGACAGGTACGCCGACCACCCGGTGCTGGAAAAGTTCATGACCAAACTGGCCAACGCCCTGCCCAACCTGTTCAGGTTCGTCATCGATCCGTCCATCCCGGCCACCAACAACGCCGCCGAGCGCGGCCTGCGCGAGCTGGTCGTCCACCGCAAGGTGCGCGGCTCCATCCGGTCGGAAAAAACCATGGACTGGCTGGCCAACATCTTCACGTGCGTGGCGACCTGGAAGGCGCGGGGCATCGACTACATGACGCAGATGGCGGCGTACATTTAATCAGGCGGCCCGTCCAAAAACAACATGAACCAAAAAGACGCACGGTGATTAACCGATAATTTTCTTCGATATATGCGCGTTATTTATTATAATGCTGGCTGGTGCGAGAAAATACGTCCAGATGACGTGAACACTTACGACAGATGTATGAAGGACAACCCCGGATATCGGCACCTAATGTCGGTGATGATGTTCTGGATAATGATGACGCGGTACGGCCTGTCCATCCGCGGGATGATCGCCTAGCTGCACTACAGCCGCGGCTCCCTGAAGGCGGCCCGCCTCACGCGGGCGCCCTCCAAGTCGTAGCTGCGCAAGTGGATGCACAGGCTACCCATGGAGATGCTCGGTGCGCTGATCCTGTTCGCCGCGGCGGATGACACCTATGGTAGCTTCCCTGTCGACTCGTCCCACCACAGGTTCAACCATAGTACAGGCCACAATAATCCGCTCACCCTAACAAAAAATGCCGCCGGGCGCGCATCCTCAGCTCAAGGGCAGCGACCACCTACACGGACGGCAGTATCAGGATATCCGACGGTTTTGACATCTACATGCAGAGGCTGAATTCGCTGATGGCCGTCGAAAACGCCACCGGCGCCGAACTAGCCAAGATAGGCGGGATAGACTACGGGCCGGTTGACGTCATTGAACACCGCCCTGAGCGTATAGCAGACTACCACGCCATCCGCTATGAGACAAAGGTTAGTAACCTGTCGGTGTACGACGTGGCGGACCCGCGCAATCCCATAAAACTGACCGCACCGATGGACAGTCATTCTGTGAATTTCGTGCGCGATCCGCAACATCTTGAGACGTTCGAGATTGCCGGTCGGCATTACGCGGCCGGGCCGGGTACTGCCGGCTTTCCCATTGTTGACATTATCGATCCGCTTAGCCCTGAAAAGAACGGCGGTGTCGGAGACGGCGGCGACAACTTCCGCGCCTTGGATGGCGCCTCGGACATCACGGTCGTGGATGACAGGCTGTACGGGGCGGTGGCTGCTGTCAATGATAACGGCGTCCAAGCAGTCGATACTACGTATCTGGCAGAGAGTAGATGACCGGAAAACCGGCCGCTTTAAGGCTGGTCCCGACTGCGCGATATGCGGTCTCGGCGGTTTATGCGGCCGCCACTTTTCTAAAAGTATAAATATTATATTTCACATATAGAAAACATGAGTACGGCTGCTCAAAAAACTGACTTTAAACATTTGGCTGACGCACTATACTGTGTCAGAAAACTGCCGCATAAAACCATATATCGTGTTGATGATATTGTAAAACTGACTGATCTATCCGTTAAAACGGTCAACGAAAAACTACAACTATTGTCTAAATATTGGTTGGTGTTTAGTAAAACCAAAAACACATTCATGATGTATGATGATGTTATTGCGCAGCCAAACACAGTGTTTCAAAAAATCACGCCGTCCTTAATATCGTACAAACATTCAAGATGGTTTGGTCGGAAACATGATCAAACAGATGTAGACTTTGCGATGAAGCACATGCCACCAAACTCACTGGTGACGCTTGATTACAAGGCGGCGGAACTTACAAGCTATCAATATCCTCGGCAGTTTTACGTCTATGTGGATGACGTTGAAGCTTTTTCTTCATTGCTAAAACGTAACGGTTTTGTTGAAGAAGATAAAAACATAAAATCGCGGGTTATATTGCTACCAAAGATAGGCTCGTTTGAGAACTATCTTGAGAGGGTGTTTTTGGATTGCGTGGCCGCCGGCGGGCGCGATTTCATGGATGCGATAGCCATAATGGCGCTGTACGGCCACAAGATAAAACAAAAAACTATAGAATTTCCAGATTGGGCGGTTGATAAGGTTTTGGAGGATTTGTCGATATGTCGCTAATAATTCAGGAGGCGGCGCATGTGACGCAGGAGTTGGGCTATGTCGTATTTATTTGTTCTCGGACAAACGCGGGGGATCAAGGGCACTAACCCGTAAGAATGACCGATTAGATCACATCGGTAACGCGGACGCTTGACGGTATATTGAACCTGCAATTGCTACAATGCACCGCTTACAGGCAATTATGGGTTCTAAACACCACTACACTCTTGTTCAAATACATCACCCGGCCTTGTGGGCGGAGATCTTTAAACCCCCGTGTTTGTCAAGAACACAAAATTGCGGCTAGCCGAACCGGTTTTGCGGTCCTAGCCCGAAAATGAGCGCTTTGCTTTGGATAGCCCTACGCGTATGCTACGTGCGCAGTAGTTAACTCAGGTGCATAATTTCCAAAAAATCAGTCCTGGTCCGGAACAAAAGCGGCGGCTTTCCCCGATTTTTATTCGCTGTCGTCCGGTTTGCATGGCGCGCCAATTCTGTATAATGCCAGACCGCATACGGAACGCGCCGGTGGCCGGATGGCCTTCGTCTCTGCCGTTTTCCGGCGCCAACCAGGCCAAGGCGCGCACCATCCCGGACGGCACTACAAAGGCGGCCCACGGGCGCGTCTCAACATGGCAGACGAAGGCTTCGTGGTCGGTTTTTATACGGCCGCCGCCACCATCCGCACATGGCCACAGCACGGGCCATTCCGGCCAAACGGCATCCAGACGGGACGCCATCAAGAATAGCCGGTGCGGGTTGTTCGCCGTGCATGCAGGACGCGGAAGGCGTTTCCAGCCAGAGGCGGCGGTCCGGATGATGTACCCTGCTGCCATCCTGATCATTTTGGCCGCGGTCCTCTTCCCGGCGGCGTTGGCGCAGGCCAACCAGGACGAGACCATATCCCCGCAGGAGGTCATGATCATCTTTATCATATTCATCGTCGCGGTGATAGCCCTGTTCCTGTACCTGGCCAGGCACTCCATACTCAGGAGGCGCACCGAGTACGACAAAAGCGAGTTCGAGTCAAAAAAGAACCGCGACTACGAAAAATACCACTCCGACTGGCAGGACGACTACGAGGAGTTCGGCTCGGACAAGGAGCGGGAAAATGCCCCCGGTGACCAGGACCATTACGAGGTGCTGGGCGTGCCGCCCGACGCCAGCGCCGCCGAGATAAAGGCCCGCTACCGCGAGCTGGCAAAGACGCACCACCCCGACATCAGCGGCGACGATTCCGACCGGGACATGGCCAAGATAAACGAGGCCTACGAGGTGCTCTCCGACAAGAGGCGCCGCGCAAAATACGACGGCGGCCGGGAGTGATGGGTGCCGGGGGAAAACCCGATTAACCGTGGTTATGGTGCCAGGGGCGGGATTTGAACGCGCGACAGCTCGGTCTTCAGCCGAGTGCTCTCCCGGGCTGAGCTACCCTGGCACTTCTGTATCCCACATATCGGGGTGAATAAAAGGTTGCCCTACTCCGGCGTCCAGGGGCTCTCCTGCAGCCCGGCCCGACTGTTGGCGGAGCGCGCCAGCACGAACAGAAGGTCGGAGAGGCGGTTGACGTACCTCCGGCATTCGGGGTTGAGCGGTCCGTCCCGGACTGCCGCCAAGTTCGTCTCGGCGCGGCGCACGACCGTCCTGGCCAGGTGGAGGAGGGATCCGGTCATCGTCCCGCCGGGCAGGATAAAATTGGCCAGCCGCGGGAGCGTCTCCTCGGTCTCGTCTATCAACCCCTCAAGGCCGGAGGTCATCTCCGCGGTGATCCGTACACGGCCATCGTCCATGTTCGGGTTGGAGAGGTCGGCGCCCAGCACGAAGATGTCGTTCTGCAGTTTGCTCAGCGTGCCGCGGAGATCCCCTTCGGGTCCGGCGGCGATGGCCATCCCCAGAATCGCATTGGCCTCGTCAAGCGCCCCGTACGCCATTATCCGCGGATCCGCCTTGGAGACGCGGCTGCCTCCCTGCAGCCCGGTCGTGCCCGAGTCGCCGGTCTTTGTGTATATCTTCAACAGACCAAGCGGTGCCCTCGTTCTATAATAGTCTGATAATATCTTGGCCTTGTGCAAATTCGGGGGTTATCCGGATTGTGCAGTTTCTGGGGCCGTATCTTTGGCCAAGGTGGCCGGATTTTGTCCGGATTGACGCAGATTGCCGCGTATCGGCCGACCTGACGGTTGATTTGCCATGTCCGGACGGTTCGCGCGGCTAATTTCAGTCTACGCGGCGGCCAGCGCCGCGTGCTGGATCATGGTCAACCAGGTGTTGATCCTGCGGACGTTGATCCCCGCGGGCGCGGCGGGCGCGATCCCGCCCAGCCCGCGGTGCGGCCGAATGAGATCATAGTGCAACAGACTGGCGCGGACCAGCGTCTGGTCGGTCTTTGTCAGGCCGCGCGACCCCTCCAGAAACTCGCCCAGCGTCCCGTTGAACCGCTCGTGTCCGTTGTTGGTGCACCGCCTGTTGTGGATGTGGCTCTCCCGGAAGTGGAAAGGCCCCGGACCCTTGTCCCTCCAGAATGCCTCCGAA
Organism: Nitrosopumilaceae archaeon; assembly: GCA_965261905.1. Classification (GTDB taxonomy): domain Archaea; phylum Thermoproteota; class Nitrososphaeria; order Nitrososphaerales; family Nitrosopumilaceae; genus VYCS01. The sequence continues at coordinate 28,060 of CBDHDZ010000003.1, forward strand.
AGACGGACCGGAATGAACCGAGTCCGACGGTCTCGAATATGCGCGTAACACATCCGGTCCCGCCCTTGGCGCGGCTGAACAGGGGGCCGGCATCGTAGGCGAGCTTGCGGGGCGAGACGTCCCAAGATTGGATAAACCGGCTGGCCGCGTCCATCACTGCGAACACCCGGTGGTCGGCCCCAATTACCAGCGGCATCCGTACCGGTTTCGGCGTCGCGTCGCACGTAGACGTCTTCCGACCCGAACAGGTTCGCGTTTTGGTGGCTCTCGTTGGCCATGACCGCGGTGAAATCGTCCTTTTCGAGCGTCTCAACCTCCCTTTCTGTATCCTTCTGCCAGATCTCCGCCTCCTTCTTCGGCGGGACGCGGCCGGACAACCGGAGCGTCTTCTTGACCGCGAAGCCCGGTGACCTCGGCAGGCGGCGCCCGTGCGGCTCGCTGTATTTCACGCCGGTCCTCTTCTCGACCAGCTCGACGAACCACAAGGCGGTGAACCGCTTGGCGCCGCCGACTATCTCCAGCCGGGCGCGCGGCACGAAAGGGGAGCGGCCCGGCCTCGCGTCGTCGGCGAGGCCGTCTGGCCCGTCGCGGTCGTACGCGGCAAGCCACGCGTAGACGGTTCCGTGACTGACGCAGAAACCGTCTGCCGAGGTATCGACGCTGTCGTTTTTGTTCAACACCACGTTCGCCGCTGCAATACGCGCATGCTCGTTTTTGGCGCGTTTTAGCGCGTCTTTCATCTCGGTCGTAGCCATGTGCCGGCTTGAGATTTTACTCTATCATGATCTTGTGGATTTGTCCGATTATTTGATCCCAACTATAACACACGCATTACCACTGACGATAACTCGGAGCTGCTGGACGTCCGCATCATTGATCGCGGCGAGGGCGCGGACTCCATACTGGCTTGGTTCGGGGAAACGGTGCAGTACTGACTGCGGAGACGTGGGGGTCCGCACTGCGACCACTGGTCGCCGATTTGACACCCCTCTGGCGGTCACCATAACTTTACAATCCGCCGGCGGCAGCTAGCCTTAAATCTGCACGGCCACAAAGCAAAACATGCGCGACGAGTTAGCGAAGTTCGTCAAGTTTCTCGAGAACAACGGCTTGGTGGAGTTCGACATACTGGGCGATGGTGAAGCCGAGTTCACCAACAGGCTAAAGCTCCAAAAATATGCCTTCCTGGCGAAGTGCTACGGCATGCCGCTGGGATACCGGCACGACATGTACCTGTACGGCCCGTACTCACGCGGGCTTACCGCCGACTATTACTCCTTGGCGCGCGACTCGAAACGCGCCGCCGGTTCAACAGGGTCCCTCCCAGCCGAGTTCAGGAGGGAAGACTTTTTGAGGGACGTCAAGAACGACCCGGGCTGGCTAGAGGTAGCGACCACCATAATCGACAGGAACGGAAGAGTCAGGGAACGCGCCGCCTTGGCGGAGAACGTCTGGCACATGAAATCACAGTTCGGCAGGCCGTACATAGAGGAGGTACTGGGCGAGCTGGAAGACCGCCGCATGGTCTCGTTCGACGCTACCGCGTAAGTTCGCCGTGTCGTCCGGCCATCAAACCCGGTCCTGAATTTTGAGATTTGTCCTGCGCACGCCCTCCACCCTCAACTTCTCATCCAACTTGATCACCTCTCGGTTGCCGAGCAGGCGGTTGTCCGTGGTGAGGAAGAATTTGGATTCACTGTCCGCTAGAGCGTGCGACACGATCATCGTGTCCGTCGGATCCAGCATCCCGTCAGCTTCCCGGAGCGCGTGCATTATACCAAATGCGCTCCCATTCGGCGGAACGGCGCGCTCCCAACCGATGCCGTTGTCGTTCATTACGTCGGCCAATTTCGCTGCCGTGTCCCGCGGATGCGAATTGCCTGACCGGGAATCGCGGCAGATGACCGCAAGGGCCTCCCCGAGCGCGATTTGGGATATGAATACATCAAAGGCGTTGTTATTGACTAGTTTGTACAGCAAGCTTCTCACGTCGCTCGCTTCACCACCCTCCTTGACCAGTTCAACTAGATAGTAGGAGTCGAGGTAGACCCGCGATACGCCCATTATCCACAGTACTGCGGCGCGTTTTTAATCCTTGCCAGATGCCTCACCCAGTCAAAACGATGCCACATGTTTGACATACTCGCGTACTTACCGCGACAGGGCTGATCCTGCCAGACCGCCGTGTCCACTCCAGGTCACCTTTGTCCCAACCGGTTTTAGGTCACGCGGATGTCCCAGTTTACACAGTACGGACTCAGGTCCCCAGGCACGTATCCTGTTGATTAGCGTGGAATCCACTAACCACACTACCTTGGGAGGTATTTGTTGGATTTGCGCACTGTTAATCGGTATGAGTTGACCATATTTGGTTGAAGATGCCAATCAAAGATCGACGCCTGCGGACCTGAGTCCATACTTTACACAATCGTCATAGTTTATAGCCGCGGCCCACGCGGAACATCAACGGAACACGCGACAATGGAGACGCTCAAGAAGGCTACATACGTGACGGTCATATCGGTATCGGTCATCCTGTGTTCGCTGTTTCTGCTGCTGTCCATTCCCAACCTGGCATTCATGTGGGAGATCCACGACGACCGCGTGGACACGGACAAGGCCGTCAGGGAGATACGGGCAAACGCCGCATACGGGGCAATGTACGACAGGTATCCCGACGCGGTCGAAAGGATCAACCACGATCACGACCAGGTGGAGATGGAGGTCGGCGTGATGAACGGCGAGACCGGAAACCAGCTCATCCTGAGGATATACGCATACTCCGAGCACAGCCTTCACGTGACCGTGCACTGCATAGACAGCGTCATGGACGACCAGCAGTACGTGGACGGGCTGTTCGCCGCCGAGTTCGTCAGGACCACCGACTGCGTGTCGGCGCCATGACGATCCCGCCCGGCCAGCATGCAGACGGCCCGATCCTGCACCAAACACCACTGTCCGCTCTCGGGCGGCCCCCGCACGCGGCCCACCCGTCCCCGACCGCACCCGGCGGGCGTCTGAAACTAGCCGGGGCCTTTGTCAGGTACGGCAGGCCCGGGCGGCGGTCCGGACGTGGCCAGTCTTGCCGGGTAGCACCCAAAAGCATCCCGATAAAACCGGGTGTCAAAAATTTATAAGAGAAATTTTGCATCTCGGTTGTAATGTCCGGTACGGACCTGCAACAGGCAAGGAAGGAGCGAGCCGCCCCCAGCATAGACTGGGCCAGGGCCGAGGAGGCCGACGACTTTGCCGCAACCGTCAAGAAGTTCCGCCAGGGACTGTACCCCGAGGACATGTTCCGCAGGTACCGCCTGCAGCACGGCGCCTACGGCACCAGGATGACCTCCGACTATGCCATGGTGCGCGTAAAGATACCCGCCGGCCAGATATACCCCATCCAACTGGACAAGCTCTCCCAGCTGAGCGAGCAGTTCTCGATCGGCAGCGCCCACATATCCACCCGCGAGAGCATCCAGCTCCACTGGGTCGTGCTGGAGGACGTATCCGAGGTGTTCAGGGGCCTCGCCGAGGTGGGCCTGACCTCCAGGGAGGCCTGCGGCAACGCCATCCGCAACGTCATGTGCAGCCCCACCGCCGGGGTCTGCCCGGATGAACCCTTCGACTCCACCCCGTACGCGCAGGCGACGGCCAAGTTCTTCCTTAGGAACCCCCTCAACCAGAACCTCCCCCGCAAGTTCAAGTTCACCTACTCGTGCTGCGAGAAGCACGGCATGGCCAGGATAGTCGACGTGGGCCTCATCCCGCAGGTGGCCGAGGTGGACGGCAGGCAGGTGCGCGGCTTCAAGGTGTTCATCGGCGGGGGGCTGGGCAACAAGTCGTACGTGGGCCACCAACTAGAGGAGTTCACCCCCGAGGAGAACGTCATCTATACGGCCATCGCCGTCGTCAGGCTGTTCGACCGCCTGGGCGACCGCAAGAACCTTGCGCGCAACAGGCTCAGGTACCTGGTCCACCAGATGGGCTGGGACAAGTTCAGGAACATGGTCCTCAAGGAGCGCGATCTGGTCCGCGCTACCCAGTCGGTGGTGGTAAAGCTTCCCGTGGACCACTCCCCTACCAACATACGGAGGCCCGTCCGGATAGACCACGAGGGAGGGGACGCCACCCAGCCCGGCTACGCCAAGTGGCTTGCCACCAACACGTTCGTCCAGAAACAGCCCGGCTACAGGACCGTCTTTGTAGCGCTGGAGGCAGGCGACATCACATCCACCCAGCTGGGCACGCTGGCAGACATAATCCAGGAGTACTCGGCCGAGGGCACCGGCAGGATAGGGTTCACCCAGAACATAGCCCTGCGGTACGTGCACGAGGACGACCTGCCACCACTGTACGCCAGGCTGACCGGCTCCGGCCTTGCCAGGTCCGGGGCCCTGACCATGGCCACCCCGATAGGGTGCTCGGGCACCACCTCCTGCAACCTGGCCCTCACCAACTCCCACCGCCTGGCCAAGGAGATACAGCGCAAGTTCCTGGATAGCGGCCTGGACCAGGACGAGACGCTGCGCGAGTCCTCCATCAAGATAAGCGGCTGCCCCAACTCGTGCGGCCAGCACGGGATAGCCACCGTCGGCTTCTACGGGGGCGGCGGCCGACTGGGACGCGACATGTACCCCAGCTACATGATGTCCATCGGGGGCAGGTCCGACGGCGAGGCCGTCCTGGGCCAGAACATGCTGAGGGTGCCCGCCAAGCGGGTCATCCCGACCCTGATGAGGCTCATCGACACCTTCAAGGACAGGAGGCGGCCGGATGACGACCTCAAGACCTGGATACACCGCGTCTGCCTGGGGGCCGACGCCACCACCCTGGTTGACCTCCGCAGGATACTGGCCCCGCTGGGCACCCCGCCCACCCTCCAGGAGGACCCGGACTTTTACTCCGACTATGGCAGCGACGCCGCCTACCACACCAAGACCGGGAAGGGCGAGTGCGCCGCGTGAGCCGCGCCACCTCCGATATCGACGCCGTCAGATCCGGGGTCCGGGACAGAAGCATCAAGGTTATCGACGTCCGAAAGGCAGACGAGTACAACCAGGGCCACATACCCACCTCGCTGAACCTACCGCTGCGGAACCTGCTCGACGACGACTCTCCGGGGCGCGTGGCCAACCTGGCCGGCTCCCTGGGGATAGACCGCCAGACCTCGGTGGTCGTCTACGACGACACCTTCGGGGCGCTGGCCTCCCGGGTGGCCTGGACGCTCGAGTACCTGGGGCACCAGGATGTCACCCTGCTGGAGACCACCTACGGCCGCTGGCGGTCCATGGGCCTGGAGACCGACGATGCCATCCCCGACCGGCGGCCCGCCCGGTACCTGGCCGACATCAACCCCGACATAGTGGCCACGGCGCAGTACCTCGAGGAGCGCAACAGCGGCACCATCCTGCTGGACAACCGCGAGAGGCTCAACTACCTGGAGCAGCACATCCCCGGGGCCATCAACATACCCTACCGGACCCTGGCCTCCCCCGATGGCATACTCCGCAAGCCCGAGGAGATGCGCCGCATACTGGCCAACCGCGGGATAGACGGCAGCTCGGAGGTCATCACCTACTGCGGCAGCGTGGGCACCCTGTCGGGGCTGGCCTACTACGCCCTCAAGTCCGTCGGCATGGACAACGCCAGGCTGTACGTCAGGTCGTTCCGGGAGTGGAAGAGCCTGGACAAGCCCACCGAGAAGCAGCCCGACGCCAACTACTGGGATCTCTCCGGCGAGTGAGCTGCCTCTTCTGTCCCGTCCCGCATCTTCTTGGTGACAGTGACCCCGATGTTGTCCAGGATGTTCAGCATGCGCTCCTTGTGCTCCAGCAGGTAGTCCCGCCCCCGGTGGTCCAGCCGCACCTTCCAGAGCCGGATGTCCCGGTGCTCCTCGAAGAACTGCCCTATCATCAGGGGTCCGCACTTCTGCGGGTCGACGAACGCCTCCAGGCTGGAGAGGGTCTTCTCGACGTCCTCCTCCTCGATGGATGCCTTGGCTATCTGGACCGACTCGCCGAGCAGCCGCAGGTTCTGGACGGACCCCGGCATCTTCTTGCGGGTGAGCCCCAGAAAGCCCCTCTTCTCGGTGGTCACCCGGTCGGCGATCTTCTTTGCCAGGTCGTAGGTGGGTATCCGGTGGAAGCCCTCGCGCTTTTCGTGCTTTACTATCAGCCCCTTCTCCAGCAGCTTGGTGAGCGCCTCCTCGGCGTCCACCTTGTTCAGGAAGGTGGTCCAGACAATCGCCCCGATGGTATGGTAGCCCTGCCGGATGGACTCTAGCACCACCACCTCGATGATCCTGCGAAAGCCCTCCTCCACCCGCACGTTCACAAAGTCGCGGTCCTTGACGGCCTTGCGGGCGTTCTTTACGTCGATCTCGATGGAGCGTTTCAGCGCCTCAAGCGACTCCGGAACCTGGCTCAGCAGCGACAGGTAGCAGGCCTTGTTGTACCAGGCCATCCCGTAGGTCGGGTCCGACTCGACGGCGTTCTCGACGGCCTCGAGCGCCTTGGAGTAGCTCTTTTGTTCGTAGTCGACCAGCGACTTTAGGTTCCACGCCTCGGGGTGGGTCACGTCTATCTCCAGGACGCGATCATAGGCCTTGAGCGCCTCGATATGCTGGTCCAGGTGGAACCTGGCATAGCCCAGCTTGAGCAGCGTCTCGACGTTGTCGGGGTCAATCCTCAGGGCCTGCTCAAAGACCTCGCAGGCCTCCTCCAGCTTCTCGTCGGCCATCAGGTTGACGCCCTTCTTGTGCAGCTTCTTGCGGTTGTAGTCCGAGTCCACCAGGCTGCTGGTCTCGCTGCTCGCCGGGACGGGCGGCTCGGGCTCGGCCTTGCCTGGGGTGGTCTTCATCCTGGCCGGGGGCTTCTTGCCCGGCTTGGCCTTGCCTGCCCCCTCCACCTGCTCGGGTGGTTCTGCCTCTGGCTTGGCCTTGCCGGCGCCCTTGCTGCTTCTCATCGGGTATTTATCGCCATTTCGACCTGATAAATATTGTTCCCAAATGGCGGCTGGTGCGTAATTCGCGCCCGCAGGCAGGACCCCGCCGCCCGGGAAGGGCGTCTGCAGGTACGGCCTGCCGATTTACGCACCAGCCCGTCCCGAACAACGAACGGCTTCGGCCCGTGCGGCGTACTGCGGCAGGTTGGCCGGGCGCGGCTGCCCGAACGGGCGTCCGCGGACCCGGGAAGGATCCGGCTGCCGCCCGTACGCCCGGCGGGGGCGCCCCGCACCGCCCGCCTGTCAGGCGCCAGAACCGGGCACGGGCGCCGCCCGGACATCCGGGGCAGGGGAGCCTTTGCGGCGGCCGGGCGGCGGCGCGGACAAGCCCGGAATTTGCGCGGGCGCGCACGGCGGGCCGCATCGGGCAGGCGGCCCAGCAAAGATTCCAAAATACGGGCAGCTTCCGCCCCCCGCCGGGCTCGGGGTTGCCGGTACTTTTTACCGGCAAAAAAAAAACACGCCTGGCCGCCGCCGCAAAACCCGTGCAGGAGATCAGCCTGCGCCGCCGGCAAAAAAAACCGCCGGGCGCAAAAAAAAAGCTGCAAATTAAATCCGGCGCAGAAAAAAAATACTGCGCCCGCGGATTGACCCGCGGGCAGGCCCTGTTCGTGCCGTACCGCAAGGCGCGCCCCGCTGTCCCGGATGGCCGCGGGCCGGTCCAGGCGGCGGGGCAGCGTGCGCGGCGGGGTCCTGCACGCATGCGGGAGGCCGGTTGCAGGTTGGCGCGCGAGGAGCGCGCCATTTATCAGGATGATCCACGCGCGCCCGACCGGAATTGGATGGGCCGGCCGTATCGGGCATTTCCGGTGATGGTCGGCTGCCGGGAAGGGCGGCCGCGTCCGTAAAAGTAAAAATAAAGCATGGGGGTGCCGTGCACCATGAGCACTCCTGCGCATCTTCAGGTTTCAGGGCCTGCGCCCTTTTCCAAGAGCGGCGTATACGAGATGGTCATATCCGTCTGCAGGGACCGCCCCGCGGAGCAGTCCATCAAGGGCAGAAGCTTTTCGGCCATATGGCAGGACACCTTCCACCTGAGGGTGGACGAGGGGGTGTTCGGCGTGGCGCTGGGCTCGGCGGGCAACCCCGTACCCGCAGAGGTCCATGCGATGAAGTCCGTCTGGGTGGTGGTCGCGGACATGTTCTCGCAGGATTATTCGGTGTTCGAGATGATGGTGCAAAGACCGGAGGCGGACCCCGCCGGGCAGCCGGAGCCAAAACCGGCACCAAGGAAGGAGGCTACCCGCCCGGGCGCCCCGCCCAAGGCGAGAGCCGCCGCTAGCCCCGGCAGGGCGGCTCCGGCAGGTCCGCCCGGAGACAAGGGCGAGCGGGGACCGGCAGGTCCGCCCGGAGACAAGGGCGAGCGTGGTCCCTCGGGGCCGGCCGGCGACAGGGGACCGAAGGGTCAGCCCGGAGACAAGGGCGAGCGTGGTCCCTCGGGGCCGGCCGGCGACAGGGGACCGAAGGGTCAGCCCGGAGACAAGGGCGAGCGTGGTCCCTCGGGGCCGCCCGGAGACAAGGGACCGAAGGGTCAGCCCGGCGACAGGGGCGAGCGGGGACCGGCAGGTTCGCCCGGCGACAGGGGCCAGATAGGCCCGCCCGGCGACAGGGGCGAGCGGGGGACAGCCGGCCCGCCAGGCGACAAGGGCGACAAGGGTCCGACGGGCAGCACCGGCGAGAAAGGGGTGCAGGGGCCGCGCGGGGTCACCGGCCCATCCGGAGATAAAGGAGATAAAGGCGACAAGGGTCCGACGGGCAGCACCGGCGAGAAAGGGGTGCAGGGGCCGCGCGGGGTCACCGGCCCATCCGGAGATAAAGGAGATAAAGGCGACAAGGGTCCGACGGGCAGCACCGGCGAGAAAGGGGCCCAGGGCAGCCGCGGGGTCACCGGCCCGCCTGGTGATAAAGGCGACAAGGGTCCGACGGGCAACCCAGGCGACAAGGGTCCGCAGGGGCCGCGCGGGGTCACCGGCCCGCCTGGTGATAAAGGCGACAAGGGCATCACCGGCGAGAAGGGCCCCACCGGCCCGGCCGGGCCTGCCGGCGAGCGCGGCCCGCGGGGGCCAACGGGGGAGAAGGGCGCGCAGGGACCGTCGGGGCCCCGCGGACTGCCCGGACCCCAGGGCAAGCTGGGCGAGAAGGGCATCACCGGCGAGACCGGCCCGATGGGAAGCAAGGGACCCACCGGACCTCTCGGGGAGCGTGGACCCAAGGGACCTGCCGGGGATCGGGGCGTGCAGGGACCCCCGGGCGAGAAGGGCCCCTCCGGCCCGCAGGGACCGGCCGGGGAGAAGGGCATACGCGGGCCCCAGGGCGTTCAGGGACTACAGGGCGAGCGGGGGCCATCGGGGCCGCCCGGGCCCCAGGGCGAGCAGGGACCGGTGGGCGAGCGCGGACCACCAGGTCAGCCCGGCGAGCCGGGGCCGCCCGGGCCTCCCGGCGAACCGGGGCCGTCCGGCGAGTCCGCCCCCATGAACGACCGCCAGAAGGAGCTCATCAAGGAGCTGGTGGACCTGCTGGCCAGCAAGAAGGTCATCACCACCGACGAGCAGATACGGCTCATCAGCAACCTCTACTAGCCGGCCGAGCCGCCCCGCCTCTTGATGATGGTCAGGACGTCCTCGTCCTGGAGCACGTGGGCGAGCCCCACGCGCTGTCCCCCGTACTTTACGCTCTTGCCCCAGACCATCCCGTACCGGAACTCCCGCCTCATGTGCCGGTGCAGCTTGTTGCAGACGTCCTCGACCGTGTCCCCGGAGCGCGCTATCAAGGGCTCCCGGTAGTCGGTGGGCCCGCCCTTGGGCCTCATGTATATCCGGATAAAGTTGAGCTGGCCGTAGATGAGCTCCCGCAGCACGTCTATGTTGGTGTTGGAGTTGGCCGAGACCCCCACAAACTCCGACTTTATCGAGGCGGCCACCTCCCTGACGAACGGCTCCTCCACCAGGTCTATCTTGTTTAGGATGGTCAGCGACTTTGCATAGGTGATGTTGCCGGCTATATGGTCTGCCAGCTGCTCCGAGGTGATGTCCTCGCGGACGACCACCCTGGCGTTGATTACCCCGTACAGGTGCAGGATGTCCCGGACGTGCTTCTCGTCTATCCTGGTCATCCTGACCTGCTGGGCCACCGCTATCCCGCCGGCGCCGGCCCGCTCGACGGTGATGTTCGGGGGCAGGGCGTTGAGCCGTATCCCGATGTTGCCCAGCTCCTCCACCAGCACGTGCTCGTGGTACGGCTGGAAGACGTCCAGCACCAGCAGCACCAGGTCGGCGCTCCTGGCCACCGAGAGTATCCTCTTGCCCAGCCCCCGGCCCGTGGAGGCCCCCTTGATTATCCCCGGCAGGTCCAGCAGCTGTATCCGGGCCCCCCGGTACTCCATCATCCCAGGTACCACCGTGACGGTCGTAAACTGGAAGGCGCCCACCGCCGAGTTGGCCCCGGTCAGCCGGTTCAGCAGGGTGGACTTGCCCACGCTGGGCAGCCCGATGAACACGACGGTGGCATCGCCGGTCCTGCGTACGTCAAAGCCGTCCTGTCGGGCGCCCGCCTTCTTGGTGTCCTGGTCCTCCTGCTCGCGCTTGAGCTTGGCGATCTTGGCCTTGAGCAGGCCTATGTGGTGTTCGGTGGCCTTGTTTATCTGGGTGCGCGCCATCTCGTCCTGGATGGCCTTTATCTTCTCGGGGATTCCCAACGGGTGGATTTGGACGTTTTTTCGTATATGGGTATTGGCAATTCGCTGGTTGTGTCCCAGAAACATATACAAAAACAATAAAGTTTTTTACTATGTAGTAACCGTATGGTACCATGAGGCGCACCTCCGGCCAGACGGTCTCTGTCAGTATGCACCACGGCAAGGTGTACAGTCCGGATGATGAGGCGCCGATCAACCTGATGAGGCGGCGCCTACTGTCATCATCACCATCATCTGGTTGTGAACCGGCGGCGGCGTCCGGCAACGGCGTCCGGGTGGCCGGGGATTGGGAGCAGCGCGTCGACCGGCCGGTGTTCCGGCTGGTGGGCGCTGCCTGCGTGCGGTTTCCGCACGTATACGGCGAAGGGCGGCGGCTGAAAGGGAGCGTGAAGAAACCCCTACCTGGGTGGACGCGCGTCTCCTTGACGACCGCCTGGATGCATCCAAGTACTACGGGACGCGGCCTCCGGGCCGTATATGTCTCTGAGACACACCCCAATTCGCTGTACGCCAACCCCGCATCTCCGGGGCCGGTCTGCGCGCGCAGCCCCAGCCGCCCCGGACGCCGGCCCCGGCGGCGCCCTGCCGGCGGAGAAAAAAAGATATGGCCGGCATCCCGCCGCACGCGTGCCGCGCGGGTCTGACACGGCACCAGTCCGGCCGTCAGCCCCGTCGTGCTGGCGCACCCCGCCGCGCACCACCCCCCCGTTGATGCCGATGTCCGGGTATCCGTCGGGTACGCCTTCAAGGCGGGCGCAACCACCCGGCGCCTTCCCGGACGGGCGGCGGCCATCAGGGCATACGGCCGCACCGATATGGCCTATTCCCCGTCCATCCCCGACCGCCTGCGGGCGATGGCGGGTCTGCATCCCAGCCTCCCGCCCCGCCGCCCCGAACCGGTCCGGTCGGCGCCGGGGACAGTCCCGGCCATATCCCGACGCGGTCGTTCCTCTCGGCGTTGAGGTCCCCGCTGGCCCCGGAGAGCCGCTCGCCGTCCCGATGTCCCGCCCCTCCCAAAGCCTGCCGGCCGCCCCTCCAACCAGGATGGCCGGCAGGTCCGGGGAACGGTACGCCGCCCCGGACGATGGGTCGGCCGTGCCCGCCCGCCACCGGCGGCACGAACCGTCCGGACTCCGGCAGGGCGCGTCCCCCGCCCGGATGCGGGCCCCGGACCTCCCCGGTTGGGCTGCCGCCACGATGGTGCGGGGAGCCGGGGCGTGATCCATACGCTTGCACCCGGCGCGTGCCCCGGGATGGCCTCCCGCGCCGCCATCGGGGCTGCGGTGACCGGATTGCCTCAAACTCCCCTACGTTCACTAACCATCCGGCAATACCACGGCCAATATCCAAACACCGCCCTCTGAGGTAAGTGCTACGAAGGTATTGCCGTTTATGGTGTGGATTGTAACACCGGCGTAGCCTCCAGCAGGCATGGTGTCTGCGTCATATATGGTCGATGTGACGGTCGGGGCGGCCGGGTCGGTGATGTCGACCAGCTGCACTCCCTCGGCGGCGGATATGACGGCATAGGTGTGGTTGGATACGGTGGCGATGTCGACGGTGGGCGCTGCCGTGAGGTTGGCGTGATGGATGGTCGACGTGACGGCGGGGGCGGCCGGGTCGGTGATGTTTATCAACTGTATTCCCTCGGTGGTGGACAGGATGGCATAGGTGCGGTTGGATATGGTGGCGATGTCGACGTCATCGGCTGCCGTGATGTTTGTGTTGTGAATCGAAGATGACAGGGTCGAGTTGGCCGGGTTTGTTATGTCGACTATCTGAACGCCTCCAGCCACAGAGACGACCGCATAGGTGCGGTTGGATACGGTGGTGATGTCGACGGTGGGCGCTGCCGTGAGGTTGGCGTGATGGATGGTCGACGTGACTGTCGGGGCGGCCGGGTCGGTGATGTTTATCAACTGTATTCCCTCGGTGGTGGACAGGATGGCATAGGTGCGGTTGGATATGGTGGCGATGTCGACGTCATCGGCTGCCGTGATGTTTGTGTTGTGAATCGAAGATGACAGGGTCGAGTTGGCCGGGTTTGTTATGTCGACTATCTGAACGCCTCCAGCCACAGAGACGACCGCATAGGTGCGGTTGGATACGGTGGTGATGTCGACGGTGGGCGCTGCCGTGAGGTTGGCGTGATGGATGGTCGACGTGACTGTCGGGGCGGCCGGGTCGGTGATGTTTATCAACTGTATTCCCTCGGTGGTGGACAGGATGGCATAGGTGCGGTTGGATATGGTGGCGATGTCGACGTCATCGGCTGCCGTGATGTTTGTGTTGTGAATCGAAGATGACAGGGTCGAGTTGGCCGGGTTTGTTATGTCGACTATCTGAACGCCTCCAGCCACAGAGACGACCGCATAGGTGCGGTTGGATACGGTGGTGATGTCGACGTTGTCCGCTGCAGCGGCGCCGGTGTCATGGGTGGGCGATGTTACGGTCGGGGCGGCCGGGTCGGTGATGTCGACCAGCTGCACGCCCTCGGCGGCGGTGGATACGATGGCGTAGGTGTGGTTGGATATGGTGGCGATGTCGACGGTGGGGGCGCTGCCCAGTTCGGTGGCGTTATAGATGGTCGATGTTACGGTCGGGGCGGCCGGGTCGGTGATGTCGACCAGCTGCACGCCCTCGGCGGCGGTGGATACGATGGCGTAGGTGTGGTTGGATATGGTGGCGATGTCGACGGTGGGGGCGCTGCCCAGTTCGGTGGCGTTATAGATGGTCGATGTTACGGTCGGGGCGGCCGGGTCGGTGATGTCGACCAGCTGCACGCCCTCGGCGGCGGATATGACGGCATAGGTGTGGTTGGATATGGTGGCGATGTCGACGGTGGGGGCGCTGCCCAGTTCGGTGGCGTTATAGATGGTCGATGTTACGGTCGGGGCGGCCGGGTCGGTGATGTCGACCAGCTGCACGCCCTCGGCGGCGGTGGATACGATGGCGTAGGTGTGGTTGGATATGGTGGCGATGTCGACGGTGGGGGCGCTGCCCAGTTCGGTGGCGTTATAGATGGTCGATGTTACGGTCGGGGCGGCCGGGTCGGTGATGTCGACCAGCTGCACGCCCTCGGCGGCGGTGGATACGATGGCGTAGGTGTGGTTGGATATGGTGGCGATGTCGACGGTGGGGGCGCTGCCCAGTTCGGTGGCGTTATAGATGGTCGATGTTACGGTCGGGGCGGCCGGGTCGGTGATGTCGACCAGCTGCACGCCCTCGGCGGCGGTGGATACGATGGCGTAGGTGTGGTTGGATATGGTGGCGATGTCGACGGTGGGGGCGCTGCCCAGTTCGGTGGCGTTATAGATGGTCGATGTTACGGTCGGGGCGGCCGGGTCGGTGATGTCGACCAGCTGCACGCCCTCGGCGGCGGTGGATACGATGGCGTAGGTGTGGTTGGATATGGTGGCGATGTCGACGGTGGGGGCGCTGCCCAGTTCGGTGGCGTTATAGATGGTCGATGTTACGGTCGGGGCGGCCGGGTCGGCGATGTCGACAAGATGGATGCCATCCGGCGACATGGCCACCGCATATGTACTGTTTCCTATGGCCAGCGCAATTATGTTTGATGCTTCACCAAGAGATGCAAACCTAGCAGAATTGTCTGTGAACGAGTATACGACTGATATTTTTGCTTGTGCCTGTGCCGACTCAGATGGTTCTTCAGAACTAGGCGTGGGCGGAGCGATATCAACGGGTGCTGGTGTGGGGGTTGGTGTGGGGGTTGGTGTGGGGGTTGGTGTGGGGGTTGGTGTGGGAGTGGTAGTGGGAGGAGGTACAATCACCGGTTTGTTGGCAATTGTGACTAATACAGTGTCGGTGGCGTGTGCGGTGCCGTCGGTGACGTTCAGTGTGAACAGGACCGCGGTGTTTGCGGATACGGCCGGCGCCGCAAACGTGGTGCTCAGTGCGGCAGAGTTCTGCAGGGTGATTGCCAGCGATGAGTTGTGGGTCCACTGGTATGCCAGCGTGTCTTCGGGGTCTGCATCGCTGGCTGTTCCTCTCAGCGATACGGTGGTACCCTCGGATACGGTCTGTGGGCTACCGGCATCGACTGAGGGCGGCGTGTTGGGAGAGTCGTTTACCGTGATGGTGACGGTGTCCGTGTCGGTGAGGGAGCCCGAATCCGTCACGGTGAGTGTCAGTATGATATTACTGGCCCGGCCCACGTTGGGCGCCGTGAACGATGGCGTGGCGGTGTTGCCATCGGTCAGCGTGACCGTAGGACCGCTGGTGTGTTCCCACAGATATGACAGGGAGGCATCCTCGGCGTCGCTGGAGAGGGTGCCGTTCAGCGACACGGTGGCGCCCTCGGTTACCGTCTGGGGGTCGCCGGCGTTGGCGGTGGGCGCCGTGTTGGGCGTATCCGTTATTGTGACCGTGACGGTGTCGGTGGTGTACGCGGTACCATCAGTGACGTTCAGCGTGAACAGGACCGCGGTGTTTGCGGATACGGCCGGCGCCGTAAAGGTGGTGCTCAGTGCGGCAGAGTTCTGCAGGGTGATTGCCAGCGACGAATTGTGGGTCCACGCATATCTCAATGTGTCTTCTGGGTCTACATCGTTGGCTGTTCCGCTCAGTGATACGGCATTACCCTCGGTTACCGTCTGGGGGTTTCCGGCATCGACTGAGGGTGGCGTGTTGGCGCTGTCCTGGATGGTCACAAGCACCGTATCGGTCCTTGAGGCCGTACCGTCGGATACGTTCAGCGTGAACAGGACGGAGGTGTTGGCGGCCACGTTGGGGGCGGTAAACGAGGTGTCCAGGGCGGCCGGGTTGGCCGGGGCGATGCCCAGCGCGGTGTTGTTGAGCGTCCAGGCGTACGTCAGGGAATCCTCGGGGTCCGCGTCCGAGGCGGTGCCGTCCAGGGATACGCTATCACCCTCGGATACGGTCTGTGGGCTTCCGGCATCGACTGAGGGTGGCGTGTTGGGAGAGTCGTTTACCGTGATGGTGACGGTGTCCGTGTCGGTGAGGGAGCCCGAATCCGTCACGGTGAGTGTCAGTATGATATTACTGGCCCGGCCCACGTTGGGCGCCGTAAATGTCGGGGTAGCGGTGGCGGCGCCGCTCAGCGTGACCGTAGGACCGCTGGTGTGTTCCCACAGATATGACAGGGAGGCATCCTCGGCGTCGCTGGAGAGGGTGCCGTTCAGCGATACGGTGGCGCCCTCGGTTACCGTCTGGGGGTCGCCGGCGTTGGCGGTGGGCGCCGTGTTGGGCGTATCCGTTATTGTGACCGTGACGGTGTCGGTGGTGTGGTCGGTGCCGTCGGTGACGTTCAGCGTGAACAGGACCGCGGTGTTTGCGGATACGGCCGGCGCCGTGAACGTGGTGTCCAGGGCGGTGGAATCCTGAAGTGATATCGTGAACGTGGCGTTGTGGGTCCACTGGTAGGCCAGGGTATCCTCAGGATCAACATCCGAGGCGGTTCCATCCAGGGATACGCTAGCGCCCTCGGTTACCGTCTGGGGGCTTCCGGCATCGACTGAGGGCGGCGTGTTGGCGCTGTCCTGGATGGTCACAAGCACCGTATCGGTCCTTGAGGCCGTACCGTCGGATACGGTCAGCGTGAACAGGACGGAGGTGTTGGCGGCCACGTTGGGGGCGGTGAACGAGGTGTCCAGGGCGGCCGGGTTGGCCGGGGTGATGCCCAGCGCGGTGTTGTTGAGCGTCCAGGCGTACGTCAGGGAATCCTCGGGGTCCGCGTCCGAGGCGGTGCCGTCCAGGGATACGCTATCACCCTCGGATACGGTCTGTGGGCTTCCGGCATCGACTGAGGGTGGCGTGTTGGGAGAGTCGTTTACCGTGATGGTGACGGTGTCCGTGTCGGTGAGGGAGCCCGAATCCGTCACGGTGAGTGTCAGTATGATATTACTGGCCCGGCCCACGTTGGGCGCCGTAAATGTCGGGGTAGCGGTGGCGGCGCCGCTCAGCGTGACCGTAGGACCGCTGGTGTGTTCCCACAGATATGACAGGGAGGCATCCTCGGCGTCGCTGGAGAGGGTGCCGTTCAGTGATACGGTGGCGCCCTCGGTTACGGTCTGGGGGTCGCCGGCATCGGCGGTGGGCGCCGTGTTGGGCGTATCCGTTATTGTGACCGTGACGGTGTCGGCGGTGTACGCGGTACCATCAGTGACGTTCAGCGTGAACAGGACTGCGGTGTTTGCGGATACGGCCGGCGCCGTAAAGGTGGTGCTCAGTGCGGCAGAGTTCTGCAGGGTGATTGCCAGCGATGAGTTGTGGGTCCACGCATATCTCAATGTGTCTTCTGGGTCTACATCGTTGGCTGTTCCGCTCAGTGATACGGCATTACCCTCGGTTACCGTCTGGGGGTTTCCGGCATCGACTGAGGGTGGCGTGTTGGGAGAGTCGTTTACCGTGATGGTGACGGTGTCCGTGTCGGTGAGGGAGCCCGAATCCGTCACGGTGAGTGTCAGTATGATATTACTGGCCCGGCCCACGTTGGGCGCCGTGAACGATGGCGTGGCGGTGTTGCCATCGGTCAGCGTGACCGTAGGACCGCTGGTGTGTTCCCACAGATATGACAGGGAGGCATCCTCGGCGTCGCTGGAGAGGGTGCCGTTCAGCGACACGGTGGCGCCCTCGGTTACCGTCTGGGGGTCGCCGGCGTTGGCGGTGGGCGCCGTGTTGGGCGTATCCGTTATTGTGACCGTGACGGTGTCGGTGGTGTGTTCGGTGCCGTCGGTGACGTTCAGCGTGAACAGGACCGCGGTGTTTGCGGATACGGCCGGCGCCGTAAAGGTGGTGCTCAGTGCGGCAGAGTTCTGCAGGGTGATTGCCAGCGACGAATTGTGGGTCCACGCATATCTCAATGTGTCTTCTGGGTCTACATCGTTGGCTGTTCCGCTCAGTGATACGGTATTACCCTCGGTTACCGTCTGGGGGTTTCCGGCATCGACTGAGGGTGGCGTGTTGGCGCTGTCCTGGATGGTCACAAGCACCGTATCGGTCCTTGAGGCCGTACCGTCGGATACGTTCAGCGTGAACAGGACGGAGGTGTTGGCGGCCACGTTGGGGGCGGTAAACGAGGTGTCCAGGGCGGCCGGGTTGGCCGGGGCGATGCCCAGCGCTGTGTTGTTGAGCGTCCAGGCGTACGTCAGGGAATCCTCGGGGTCCGCGTCCGAGGCGGTGCCGTCCAGGGATACGCTATCACCCTCGGATACGGTCTGTGGGCTTCCGGCATCGACTGAGGGTGGCGTGTTGGGAGAGTCGTTTACCGTGATGGTGACGGTGTCCGTGTCGGTGAGGGAGCCCGAATCCGTCACGGTGAGTGTCAGTATGATATTACTGGCCCGGCCCACGTTGGGCGCCGTAAATGTCGGGGTAGCGGTGGCGGCGCCGCTCAGCGTGACCGTAGGACCGCTGGTGTGTTCCCACAGATATGACAGGGAGGCATCCTCGGCGTCGCTGGAGATGGTGCCGTTCAGCGATACGGTGGCGCCCTCGGTTACGGTCTGGGGGTCGCCGGCGTTGGCGGTGGGCGCCGTGTTGGGCGTATCCGTTATTGTGACCGTGACGGTGTCGGTGGTGTGGTCGGTGCCGTCGGTGACGTTCAGCGTGAACAGGACCGCGGTGTTTGCGGATACGGCCGGCGCCGTGAACGTGGTGTCCAGGGCGGTGGAATCCTGAAGTGATATCGTGAACGTGGCGTTGTGGGTCCACTGGTAGGCCAGGGTATCCTCAGGATCAACATCCGAGGCGGTTCCATCCAGGGATACGCTAGCGCCCTCGGTTACCGTCTGGGGGTTTCCGGCATCGACTGTGGGCGCCGTGTTGGCGCTGTCCTGGATGGTCACAAGCACCGTATCGGTCCTTGAGGCCGTACCGTCGGATACGGTCAGCGTGAACAGGACGGAGGTGTTGGCGGCCACGTTGGGGGCGGTGAACGAGGTGTCCAGGGCGGCCGGGTTGGCCGGGGCGATGCCCAGCGCTGTGTTGTTGAGCGTCCAGGCGTACGTCAGGGAATCCTCAGGGTCCGTGTCCGAGGCGGTGCCGTCCAGGGATACGCTATCACCCTCGGTTACTGTTTGTGGGCTTCCGGCATCGACTGAGGGTGGCGTGTTGGGAGAGTCGTTTACCGTGATGGTGACGGTGTCCGTGTCGGTGAGGGAGCCCGAATCCGTCACGGTAAGTGTCAGTATGATATTACTGGCCCGGCCCACGTTGGGAGCCGTAAATGTCGGGGTAGCGGTGGCGGCGCCGCTCAGCGTGACCGTAGGACCGCTGGTGTGTTCCCACAGATATGACAGGGAGGCATCCTCGGCGTCGCTGGAGCGGGTGCCGTTCAGCGATACGGTGGCGCCCTCGGTTACGGTCTGGGGGTCGCCGGCGTTGGCGGTGGGCGCCGTGTTTGGCGTATCCGTTATTGTGATCGTGACGGTGTCGGCGGTGTACGCGGTACCATCAGTGACGTTCAGCGTGAACAGGACTGCGGTGTTTGCGGATACGGCCGGCGCCGTAAAGGTGGTGCTCAGTGCGGCAGAGTTCTGCAGGGTGATTGCCAGCGACGAATTGTGGGTCCACGCATATCTCAATGTGTCTTCTGGGTCTACATCGTTGGCTGTTCCGCTCAGTGATACGGTGGTACCCTCGGATACGGTCTGGGGGTTTCCGGCATCGACTGAGGGTGGCGTGTTGGGAGAGTCGTTTACCGTGATGGTGACGGTGTCCGTGTCGGTGAGGGAGCCCGAATCCGTTACGGTCAGCGTCAGTATGATATTACTGGCCCGGCCCACGTTGGGCGCCGTGAACGATGGCGTGGCGGTGTTGCCATCGGTCAGCGTGACCGTAGGACCGCTGGTGTGTTCCCACAGATATGACAGGGAGGCATCCTCGGCGTCGCTGGAGAGGGTGCCGTTCAGCGATACGGTGGCGCCCTCGGTTACGGTCTGGGGGTCGCCGGCATCGGCGGTGGGCGCCGTGTTTGGCGTATCCGTTATTGTGATCGTGACGGTGTCGGCGGTGTGGTCGGTGCCGTCGGTGACGTTCAGCGTGAACAGGACTGCGGTGTTTGCGGATACGGCCGGCGCCGTAAAGGTGGTGTCCAGGGCGGTGGAATCCTGAAGTGATATCGTGAACGTGGCGTTGTGGGTCCACTGGTAGGCCAGGGTATCCTCAGGATCAACATCCGAGGCGGTTCCATCCAGGGATACGCTAGCGCCCTCGGTTACCGTCTGGGGGCTTCCGGCATCGACTGAGGGTGGCGTGTTGGCGCTGTCCTGGATGGTCACAAGCACCGTATCGGTCCTTGAGGCCGTACCGTCGGATACGTTCAGCGTGAACAGGACGGGGGTGTTGGCGGCCACGTTGGGGGCGGTAAACGAGGTGTCCAGGGCGGCCGGGTTGGCCGGGGCGATGCCCAGCGCGGTGTTGTTGAGCGTCCAGGCATACGTCAGGGAATCCTCAGGGTCCGCGTCCGAGGCGGTGCCGTCCAGGGATACGCTATTACCCTCGGTTACTGTTTGTGGGCTTCCGGCATCGACTGAGGGTGGCGTGTTGGGAGAGTCGTTTACCGTGATGGTGACGGTGTCCGTGTCGGTGAGGGAGCCCGAATCCGTCACGGTAAGTGTCAGTATGATATTACTGGCCTGGCCCACGTTGGGCGCCGTGAATGATGGCGTGGCGGTGTTGCCATCGGTCAGCGTGACCGTAGGACCGCTGGTGTGTTCCCAGAAGTATGACAGGGAATTTCCGTCTTCTGGGTCGCTGGAGCGGGTGCCGTTCAGCAATACGGTGGCGCCCTCGGTTACCGTCTGGGGGTCGCCGGCGTTGGCGGTGGGCGCCGTGTTTGGCGTATCCGTTATTGTGATCGTGACGGTGTCGGTGGTGTGTTCGGTGCCGTCGGTGACGTTCAGCGTGAACAGGACGGCGGTGTTTGCGGATACGGCCGGCGCCGTAAAGGTGGTGTCCAGGGCGGTGGAATCCTGAAGTGATATCGTGAACGTGGCGTTGTGGGTCCACTGGTAGGCCAGGGCATCCTCAGGATCAACATCCGAGGCGGTTCCATCCAGGGATACGCTAGCGCCCTCGGTTACCGTCTGGGGGTTTCCGGCATCGACTGAGGGTGGCGTGTTGGCGCTGTCCTGGATGGTCACAAGCACCGTATCGGCCCTTGAGACAGTACCGTCGGATACGTTCAGCGTGAACAGGACCGGGGTGTCTGCGGCCACGTTGGGGGCGGTGAACGAGGTGTCCAAGGCGGCCGGGTTGGCCGGGGCGATGCCCAGCGCGGTGTTGTTGAGCGTCCAGGCATACGTCAGGGAATCCTCGGGGTCCGTGTCCGAGGCGGTGCCGTCCAGTGATACGCTATCACCCTCGGTTACTGTTTGTGGGCTTCCGGCATCGACTGAGGGTGGCGTGTTGGGAGAGTCGTTTACCGTGATGGTGACGGCGTCCGTGTCGGTGAGGGAGCCCGAATCCGTTACGGTGAGGGTGATCACGATATCCTGGGTCTGGTCCACGTTGGGGGTGGTGAACGTCGGGGTAGCGGTGTTGCCATCGGTCAGCGTGATGGCGGGCCCGCTGGTGTGGGTCCACGAGTATGTCAGGGAATCAGCAGTGTCCTCGGGGTCGCTGGAGCGGGTGCCGTTCAGGGATACGAGGGTGCTCTCTCTCACGGTCTGGGGGTCGCCGGCGTTGGCGGTGGGCGCCCTGTTGATGCCAGTTACTGCGATGTTATAAACACGGTGATGAGCATCGCTGCCGAATTTGTCAGGTGCCGATGAGGTGATATTGACGACGTATAATGATTTGTCTGATATATTTGTCATGTTTAAGCCATTAGTGGCTATGTCAAAGAATGTTTGATCAGCGCTACTTCCAATTCCGTATGTGGATATATCTGACAAGAATTGGTTCTGAGCCCCTATGCTGCCAACTATTCCAGGCACATCATTAGCATCTATTGTTGTACTGTCCAGTATAATGAACCAACCTCCCAGATTCTGCTCAAATGCAGTAGCTCCGGCGAACATATCCGACATGTCTGTAGCCTGCGATACGTCCCAGGCAGAGATATCGCCATTGAACGATGTGGCGTTGTGGAACATTCCAGACATGTTGGCGACACCGCTCAGGTCCGGCACATCAGTCGCACGATACACCATGTTTTCGGCTCCCTCAAAGGCCCCGCTCATGCTGGCCCAGGACGCATTGCCCCACTGCCCTATGGATTGCAGTTTTGCGGCGTTTGTGCCGTTGCCGCCCAGGTAAATCCTGTCAAAGCCGCCAAATATCCGTACGGTGTGGCTGCCCGCATCACCGTACACGTGTGTCGCGTTTCCGGTGACGCCGCGGTTCATGGTGCCATCGCCCCAGTCGATGGCATATGTCGAGGCAGAGTCGCCCACCGGTATCATGATGGTGTCATTGTCGGTCTTTGTCTCCCATACCGTAACGAAGTCATCATCAAGGTTGCGGCCGTCATCCGTCACGGTGACAAGTACCGCGTCTTCCGCAGTACCGGTACCATCATCTGCAACCAGTGTAAACTCGATGGTGGTGTCCATGGTCACGCTTGGAGCTATAAACGACGGGGCGAGTGTTTTAGGGTTGTTCAATATCAAAGATGTGTGGTTGTGGCTCCAAGTGTAGTCTAGATTATCATTGGTATCATCATCTGTGGCCGTACCGCCCAGCTGCAGTTCATAGCCCTCGATTACGGTGGCCATCTCGCCGGCATCAACCGTCGGCAGGCTGTTCTGGCTTATGGATATGTTGTAGACGTGATAATTGTTGGAGGCAAAGCCATGGAAGGGCCTAGCAAACGTTGATGTGATGTTAACGTCGTAGAATTCCTTGGTAGTGTGTCCGGTCATGTATAGTTTGTTGCCGGTTATGTTAAAGAAGCCGCTATCGGCGCCGGTCCCGATTCCAAACGTGATTCGATCGGCGTACCCACGCAGGAACGGTGTCGAAATGGACACATCACCCACCACGCCGGGAATGTTGGATTCCCTTATCATGGTAGAATCGATACCAGTAAGCCAGTTGCCAAGGTTCTGACTAAATGGACTAGCATCAAACATGTATAACATGTCGGTTGCGCTTGAAGTGTCCCAGTCGTTTAGGGGCTGGTTGAACTGGCTGGCGGCATTGAACATTCTGAACATGTTTGCCACCCCAGAGACATCCCATGAGGCCAGTGGCTGGTTGAATGAGGCGGCTCCATTGAACATTTCAGCCATAGTTGTCACCCTGGAGACATCCCATGAGGCCAGTGGTTGGTTGAATGTCCTGGCTGTCCGGAACATGTGGCTCATGTCAGTTACGCTAGAGACGTTCCACGAGTCCAGGGGTTGGTTGAATGAGGTGGCGCCCCAGAACATGAGTTTAGTTTTAGTTACGCCGGATACATCCCAGGATGATATGTCGGCGTTGAAGCTGCGAGCGCGCTCGAACATGCGTTCCATGTCAGTAACGTCAGATACATCCCAGGATGATATGTCGGCGTTGAAGCTGGCGACATCCTGGAACATGCGGTTCATGCCGGTGACGCTGGATACATTCCATGTCGATAGGTCGCCGTTGAAGCTGGAAGCTCCATGGAACATGCCGTTCATGCCGGTGACGCTGGATACATTCCATGTCGATATGTCGCCGTTGAAGCTGGAAGCTCCATGGAACATGCCGTTCATGCCGGTGACGCTGGATACATCCCATGATGATATGTCGCCGTTGAAGACGGTGGCGCCCTGGAACAAATGGTTCATGTTGGTTACGGTGGAGACGTTCCAGGCCGACAGGTTGCCGTTAAGGCGCGCGGCGCCCTGGAACATCTGGCTCATGTCGGTTACGCCCGACAGATCGGGGGCATCGACAGCATCATACGCCATGTTGGCGGCGCCCTTGAACGACCCGGCCATGGTGGCCCAGGTGATGTTTCCCCACTGCCCTATGGACTGCAGTTTTGCGGCGTTTGCGCCGTTGCCGCCCAGATAAATCCGGTCAAAGTCGCCGGTTATCCTTACGGTATGGTCGCCCGCGGTACCATACTGGTGCGTCGCATTCCCGGTTATGTCAGTTTGTATGGTGCCGTCACCCCAGTCGACAGTATAGCTGGAGGCAGAGTCGCCAACCGGCATCATGATGGACTCGTTGTCGGTGGCGGTTCGCCAGGTGGTGATAAAGTGGTTGGGGTCCAGGTAGTCGGTTATCGTTATCAGGACAGTGTCGGATATGGCTATCTCGCCGTCGTCTACGGTGAGCGTAAAGAGTACCGGCGTGTCCGCATGTACCTGTGGCGCCACAAACGTGGTACTCGGAGATGTGTCATCGGCTATGGATATTGCCGAGGAGGAGTTGTGCGTCCACCTGTATCTCAGCGTGTCGTCCTCGTCATCATCGGTGGCAGTACCCGCCAGGGTTACAGTCTCGCCCTCTCTAATGCTCTGCGGGTCGCCGGCCTCGACGGCCGGATGCTGGTTGACGGTTATGTTGTAAAGGCGGTGATTGTTGGTGCCAAAGGGGACACTGGTCGACGTAATGTTGACGGTATAGTCCAGTTTGGTAGGTGTTATGGTCAGGTATAGCGTACTGCCGGTCATGTTGAATGCGTCAGCATCGGGGCCGTCCCCAATGCCGTACACGGGGTTTTGGCCCCTTAGAATCTGGTTTTGGGCGGTTACAGTCCCCAGGATGGCCGGATGGTTGTCAAGTGTCGTGTCGGGGCTATAATTGACGTACCAGCTGCCAAGGTTCTGGCGGAAATTGTTGGCGCCGGCGAACATGTTCCCCATGTCAGTCACGCTTGAGATATCCCAAGAGTTCAGAGGCTGGTTGAAAGACCAGGCGCCGTTGAACATGTTCGACATGCCCCGCACGCCGGATACGTCCCAAGAGTTTATCGATTGGTTGAATGACCGAGCACCAAGGAACATGCCGTTCATAGATTCTATGTTCGACACGTCCCAATTTGATATATTGCCGTTAAAGTTGTGAGCTCCGCTGAACATGCCGTTCAAATATTGTACCCTCGACAGGTCCGGGGCGTCTTCGGCGTTGTATACCATGTTGCGCGCATTTTGGAATGCACTGAACATATTCGTCCATTGTATATTCCCCCACTGCTCTATGGACTGTAGTTTTGCTGCGTTGGTATCACTACTACCAACAAGGTGAATTCTATGAAAGTTTCCAGATATTCTCACTGTGTAGTCATCGGGGTCAGTATACTGGTGTGTTTTTTGCTGCGCCGATACATTGCGCTCCATAGTTCCATCACCCCAGTCTACCGTGTATCTAGATGATGAACCAGCAGTTGGTATGGTAATGGTTTCATTAGCCGTAGTAGTTCGCCATACTGTAACAAAGTCATCATCAAGATTGCGCCCGTCATCGGCGATAACAACAAACACTGTATCTATAACATTTTCAATACCATCAGTTACGTTTAGTGTGAATAGTATCGTGATGTCCTTGTTCACACTTGGTGCGTTAAATGACGGTGTGAGTGTTGTGTCATCCGATAATTGGAATAGTGTTGAATTATGAGTCCATTTGTATGATAGTGTATCAATTTCATTAGGATCGCTAGTTATACCATTCAGTTGCAGTCTATTTCCTTCGATTACAGTGGCATTCTCACCGGCCTCAACCACGGGTGGGTTGTTGATGGGTGTCTGTATAGCATACATTCTATGATTGTTTGCGCCAAAGTCGCCCGTTGAAGTAATATTAACAGCATATGATGCTTTGTCAGGGCGTACAGTCAGGAATAGTTTGTTGCCAGTCATGTTAAAGGAGCCTGCATCGCCACCGGTTCCAATACCGTATGTAGGGCTTTGTTCTCTAAGATACTGGTTTTGTGCAGATACATTACCCACCACGCCGGGTGCATTGGCCTGCTTTATCAGAGTGGAGTCAAGGTCGATGTACCAGTTTCCAAGATTCTGAGAGAAGTCGGAGGCTCCGCTGAACATATCCGACATGTCGGTGACCTGGGATACGTTCCAGGAGGCGAGTGATTGGTTAAAGGCAAAGGTTTGGGCGAACATGTCTGACATGTCGGTGACCGATGAAACGTCCCAGGAGGCGAGTGGCTGGTTAAAGCCGACGGCTACTGAGAACATGCCCGACATGTCGGTTACTTGTGACACATCCCAGGCATCAAGAGGGCTGTCAAAGGCAAATGTGTTGCCGAACATGCCCGACATGTCGGTGACCTGCGATACGTTCCATGAGTTGAGAGGTTGGTTAAAGCTGGCAGCTCCGTTGAACATGCCCGACATGTCGGTGACCTGCGATACGTTCCAGGCGGCGAGTGGTTGGTCAAAGATGGCAGCTCCATGGAACATGCCCGACATGTCGGTGACCTGCGATACGTTCCAGGCGGAGATATCACCGTTGAATGAGGTAAATCTGAACATGCCCGACATGCTAGTGACACTGCTCAGGTCCGGCACATCGGCGGCATCATACACCATGTTCTCGGCCCCCTCAAAGGCCCCGCTCATGCCGGCCCAGGACGCATTGCCCCACTGCCCTATGGATTGCAGTTTTGCCGCGTTTGTGTCGTTGCCGCCCAGATGAATCCTGTCAAAGCCGCCAAATATCCGCACGGTGTGGCTGCCCGCATCACCGTACACGTGCGTCGCGTTTCCGGTGACGCCGCGGTTCATGGTGCCATCGCCCCAGTCGATGGCATATGTCGAGGCAGAGTCGCCCACCGGTATCATGATGGCGTCATTGTCGGTCTTTGTCTCCCATACCGTAACGAAATCATCATCAAGGTTGCGGCCGTCGTCTGTCACGATGACAAGCACCGTGTCTTCCGCAGTACCGGTGCCATCGTCCACAACTAGTGTAAACTCGATGGCGGTGTTCTCGGTCACACTTGGCGCTATAAACGACGGGGCGAGCGTTTCGGGGTTGTTTATTATCAGGGACGTGT
This sequence comes from Nitrosopumilaceae archaeon, assembly GCA_965261905.1. Classification (GTDB taxonomy): domain Archaea; phylum Thermoproteota; class Nitrososphaeria; order Nitrososphaerales; family Nitrosopumilaceae; genus VYCS01. The sequence continues at coordinate 54,675 of CBDHDZ010000003.1, forward strand.
GGTTGTCAAACCATTCGTATCTTAGAATGTCATTGGTGTCAAGGTCGGTCGCCGTACCGCGCAGCTGCAGTTCATAGCCCTCGATTACGGTGGCCCTCTCGCCGGCATCAACCGTTGGCAGGTTGTTTTGGTTTACGGATATATCATAAACATGGTAATTGCTAGTGGCAAAGCCTGTTGGGGTAAAAAGCGAACTGAATGTTGACGTGATATTAACGCTGTAGACTTCCTTGGTAGTGTGTCCGGTCATGTATAGTTTGTTGCCGGTTATGTTAAAGAAGCCGCTATCCGTACCGGTCCCTATACCATATGTGACATCAACATTGCGATTATTACTAAGAGCCGGAGTTGGCAGGGATACGGTACCCACCACGCCAGGAATGTTGGATTCTCGTATCATGGTGGAATCGATATCGGTAATCCAGTTGCCAAGATTCTGATTAAATGAACTATCCTGGAATATGAATCCCATGGAAGCTACGCGTGAAGTGTCCCAGTCGTTGAGGGGTTGGTTGAAAGAGGAGGCAGCTCGGAACATTTGGTACATACTTGTGACACTGGAGACATCCCATGATTCTAATGGTTGGTTGAATCTGGTGGCACCGTTGAACATGAGAGTCATATCTGTGACACTGGAGACATCCCATGATGCCAATGGTTGGTTGAATGAGGTAGCTTCTCGGAACATGTTGTTCATGTTAGTTACGCTAGAGACATTCCATGATGCCAATGGTTGGTTGAATCCAGCGGCCCTATAGAACATAACTTGCATGTCAGTTACGCTGGATACATCCCATGCCGATATGTCGCCGTTGAAGCTGCGAGCATCTTGGAACATGCGGCTCATGCCTGTAACGCTAGAGACATCCCATGCCGATATGTCGCCGTTGAAGTGGGTGGCCCCCCGGAACATTTGATTCATGCTGGTTGCAGTAGAGACGTTCCATGCCGATAGGTTGCCGTTAAAGCTCGCAGCTCCCATGAACATGGAATTCATGTCGGTTACACCCGACAAATCCGGCGTATCGGCGGCATTATGCCACATGTTACCGGCTCCCTGGAACGCACCGGCCATGCTGCTCCACTCTGTAGAACCCCACTGCTCTATGGATTGTAGTTTTTCAGCATTATCGGCAGTATTACCGGCAAGGTAAATCCTGTCAAAGTTGCCAGATATACGTACCGTATATGTATCAGAGTTGTTGTATTTGTGTGTCTGATCACCGGAGACGCCGCCATCCATTGTGCCATCGCCCCAGTCTATTGTGTAAGTGGCAGCTGAGCCCCCCACCGGTATCGTAATGGTTTGGTTGGCAGCAGCCGTCTCCCATACAGTGACAAAGTCGTTGAGAAGATACCTCTGAACAGTTATGGATATGGTATCAGTACCGGTGAGCGAGCCCGAATCAGTCACGGTGAGTCTGAATGTCATGGTGGTGTTCCTGGCCACGCCGGGGGCTGTAAACGTCGACGTGTCAGTGCCTGCGCCGGATAGCGTGACTGTGGGCCCGCCGGTTTGCTCCCACAGATATGTCAGGGAATCAGCGGCATCTTCGGGGTCGCTAGAGCCGGAGCCATCCAGCGTTACTGTGTCACCTTCAGTTACCATCTGGTCGCCACCTGCATCGGCGGTGGGCGGCGTGTTGGGCGTATCCGTTATTGTGATCGTGACGGTGTCGGTGGTGTACGCGGTGCCATCAGTGACGTTCAGCGTGAACAGGACGGGGGTGTCTGCGTCCACGTTGGGGGCGGTGAACGAGGTGTCCAGGGCGGCCGGGTTGGCCAGGGTGATGCCCAGCGCGGTGTTGTTGAGCGTCCAGGCGTAGGTCAGGGAATCCTCGGGGTCACCATCCGAGGCGGTGCCGTCCAGGGATACGGCGGTACCCTCGGATACGGTCTGGGGGTCGCCGGCATCGACTGAGGGCGCCCTGTTGGGAGAGTCGTTTACCGTGATGGTGACGGTGTCCGTGTCGGTGAGGGAGCCCGAATCCGTTACGGTCAGCGTCAGTATGATATTACTGGCCTGGCCCACGTTGGGCGCCTCAAACGATGGCGTGGCGGTGTTGCCACCGGACAGCGTGACGGCGGGCCCGCTGGTGCGGGTCCACGAGTATGACAGGGAATCTCCGTCTTCTGGGTCGCTGGAGCGGGTACCGTTCAGTGACACGGTGGCGCCCTCGGTTACTGTTTGCGGGCTTCCGGCATCGGCGGTGGGCGCCGTGTTGGGCGTATCCGCTATTGTGATCGTGACGGTGTCGGCGGTGTGTGCGGTGCCGTCGGTGACGTTCAGCGTGAACAGGACGGGGGTGTCTGCGTCCACGCTGGGGGCGTCGAACGTGGTCTCCAGGGCGGTGGAATCCCGAAGGGATATCGTGAATGTGGCGTTGTGGGTCCACTGGTAGGCCAGGGTGTCCTCGGGGTCACCATCCGAGGCGGTGCCGGTCAGGGACACGGCGGCGCCCTCGGTTACGGTCTGGGGGCTTCCGGCGTCGACTGAGGGCGCCGTGTTGGGAGAGTCGTTTACCGTGACGGTGACGGTGTCGGTGCCGGTGAGGGAGCCCGAATCCGTTACGGTGAGCGTGATCACAATATTTTGGGTCTCACCCACGTTGGGCGCCTCAAACGATGGCGTGGCGGTGTTGCCACCGGTCAGCGTGACGGCGGGCCCGCTGGTGTGGGTCCACGAGTATGTCAGGGTGGGATCCTCGGCGTCGCTGGAGCGGGTGCCGTTCAGCGATACGGTGGCGCCCTCGGTTACTGTTTGCGGGCTTCCGGCATCGGCGGTGGGCGCCGTGTTGGGCGTATCCGTTATTGTTATCGTGACGGTGTCGGCGGTGTGTGCGGTGCCGTCGGTGACGTTCAGCGTGAACAGGACGGGGGTGTCTGCGGATACGGCCGGTGCCGTAAACGTGGTGCTCAGTGCGGCAGAGTTCTGGAGAGTGATGGTCAGCGATGAGTTGTGGGTCCACTGGTATGCCAGTGTGTCTTCGGGGTCTGCATCGCTGGCTGTCCCTCTCAGCGATACGGTGGTACCCTCGGATACGGTCTGGGGGCTTCCGGCATCGGTGGTGGGCGCCGAGTTGGCGCTGTCCTGGATGGTCACAAGCACCGTATCGGTCCTTGAGACAGTACCGTCGGATACGGTCAGCGTGAACAGGACGTGGGTGTTGGCGGCCACGTTGGGTGCGGTGAACGAGGTGTCCAGGGCGGCCGTGTTGGCCAGGGTGATGCCCAGCGCGGTGTTGTTGAGCGTCCAGGCGTAGGTCAGGGAATCCTCGGGGTCCGCATCCGAGGCGGTGCCGGTCAGGGACACGGTGGCGCCCTCGGTTACGGTCTGGGGGCTTCCGGCATCGACTGAGGGCGCCGTGTTGGGAGAGTCGTTTACCGTGATGGTGACGGTGTCCGTGTCGGTGAGGGAGCCCGAATCCGTTACGGTGAGTGTCAGTATGATATTACTGGCCTGGCCCACGTTGGGCGCCTCAAACGATGGCGTGGCGGTGGTGGCGCCGGTCAGCGTGACGGCGGGGGCCCGCTGGTGTGGGTCCACGAGTATGTCAGGGTGGGATCCTCGGCATCACTGGAGAGGGTGCCGTTCAGCGATACGGTGGCGCCCTCGGTTACTGTTTGCGGGCTTCCGGCATCGGCGGTGGGCGCCGTGTTGGGCGTATCCGCTATTGTGATCGTGACGGTGTCGGCGGTGTGTGCGGTGCCGTCGGTGACGTTCAGCGTGAACAGGACGGGGGTGTCTGCGTCCACGCTGGGGGCGTCGAACGTGGTCTCCAGGGCGGTGGAATCCCGAAGGGATATCGTGAATGTGGCGTTGTGGGTCCACTGGTAGGCCAGGGTGTCCTCGGGGTCACCATCCGAGGCGGTGCCGGTCAGGGACACGGCGGCGCCCTCGGTTACGGTCTGGGGGCTTCCGGCGTCGACTGAGGGCGCCGTGTTGGGAGAGTCGTTTACCGTGACGGTGACGGTGTC
>CBDHDZ010000004.1:0-18653 GCA_965261905.1 Nitrosopumilaceae archaeon
GCATCCAGCGTCTTTTCTTTATCCTGCGTTCGTGAAGGCGAAAGACACTGGATTCCTGCGCCTGCCCTGAGCCCTGAGCCTGTCGAAGGGTCGAAGGGTTCGCAGGAATGACAGCAAGAAAAAGCAAGAATGACAAATCGAACCCTCGCCCCTGGAGGGAGAGGGCAGGGTGAGGGGGATGCCCGCCTTACCCGAACAGGCCGGGGTCTTTGCGTTTGCCGAAGTGTTCGAAGGCTTTGGCGGTGAGCTGGCGGCCGCGGGCGGTGCGGTCCAGATAGCCGGCCTGGAGGAGGAAGGGTTCGTACACGTCTTCGAGTGTGGCTTTTTCTTCGCGGACCGCAGTGGCCAGGGCTTCGGCGCCCACCGGGCCGCCGTTGAATTTTTCGAGGATGGTCAGGAGAATCTTGCGGTCCATTTCGTCGAACCCCGCGCCGTCCACGCCCAGCCAGTGCAGGGCTTCCTGCGCCACCTTTTGGGTGATGACGCCCTTGGCCTTGACGTCGGCGAAGTCCCGGACGCGCCGGATGAGCCGGTTGGCGATGCGCGGCGTCCCGCGCGCGCGCCGGCTGATTTCACTCGCGCCGCCCGGTTCGATGGCCACGTTCAACAGGCCCGCCGAGCGGTTGACGATGGTTTCCAGTTCCTCCGCCGTGTAGAAGTCGAGCCGGTACACCAGCCCGAACCGTTCCCGGAGCGGGGAGGTGAGCGCACCGGCCCTGGTCGTGGCCCCCACCAGGGTGAACGGGGGCAGGTCCAGTTTCATGGTGCGGGTGGCCGGGCCCTGGCCGATGACGAGGTCGATCTGGAAATCCTCCATCGCGGGGTAGAGGGCTTCTTCCACGGACGCGGGCAGGCGATGGATTTCGTCGATGAACAACACGTCGTGGGCCTGGAGGTTCGCCAGGATCGCGGCCAGGTCGCCGGCGTGGTTCAGGACGAGCCCGGAGGTCGAGCGGATGCCGCCGCCCATTTCCCTGGCGATCACGTGCGCGATGGTGGTCTTGCCCAGGCCGGGCGGGCCGTAGAAGATGGCGTGGTCCAGGGGTTCGCCGCGGCGTTGGGCCGCCTCGATGCAGACCCGCAGCGATTCTTTCATGCGCTCCTGGCCGGTGTAGTCCTCCAGGGTTTGCGGGCGCAGGGTGCCTTCGGTGTTCTGTTCTTCTTCCAGGAGGTGGTCGGTAACGATGCGGTCTTCCATGAAGGGGGCCGGTCGTGGGCTATGGGCTCGGGACGGCACGGGGCCGTCTCCCGGGGGTGAGCGATGGTCCCACCCCGAGGCCGGTTCGCATAGCCTGCCCTGAGCAGAGCGTAGCGAAGCCGAAGGGGGCGTTACGGGAGCGTGAATTCGACGTTGATGTCCCGCCCCAGGTAGTTCACGAGAAAGCCTTGATTCTGGTAGTTCAACATGGCCCCCATGACGTTTTCGTCCCCGAAGTCTTCGGGACCCAGCAGTTCCCGGATTTCCTTCGCGCTCTGGGCCGTGAGGACGCGCCGGAAAATGCCCCGGGTTTTATGCACGAACCGGTTGTTGATGAAGATCAGCGTGACGCGGCCGTCCAGGATCTGGACGCCGGCCATGGCGCCGGTGGGGTTCGATTGATCCCACAGCAGCACGAAGACGCCTTCCTGCTCGGCACGGACCCCGGAAATTTTTTCGTTGACCAGCATTTCCACGGCTTCGATTTCCGGATCCCCCAAGCGGACGCCGTACAGGGACACGGTGGTGCTGTCCACGTCCTCGGGTTTCTGCACGTTGTTTCTCGTGAGTTCGTATTTCTTGACCTTGGCCACGGCGTCGGTGGTGGTCATGGCGCCTCCGATGCCCACCAACACGGCCAATACAATCAGTGACAGTCTGCGCATGAAATTCTCCTCCCCCAGTCTGATAAACGACGCTCTTTTGCGTAGCGAACAGGAATATGGCTGTCATTCCCGCGGACCCTTCGACACGCTCAGGGCAGGCACGGGAATCCAGTGTCTTTGCATTTTGCATTTGTAGCCACCGCTACATTACCGTGATTGTAACGAACGGCCTGCACATAATCAAATGATCTTGCCTGTTTCCCGTTCCCTGCTGTCATCTCCGGCCTCCCCCTTCTGTCATTCCCGACCTCTCCCTTCTGTCATTCCCGACATTTTTAATCGGGAATCCAGCGTCTTTGCTTTTTCCTCCGTTTATGAAGGAGAAAGACACTGGATTCCTGCGCCTGTCCTGAGCGTCCTTCGACTTCGCTCTGCTACGCTCAGGACGAACGGGGGGGGAAGGATGAACGGGGAGTCATAATCCGTTCACCCTGAGCGTAGGTCTCTTGAGACCGAAGTCGAAGGGAGACTGTCGAAGGATTCGCAGGAATGACAGAAAGAGAATGAGGCGGCCCTACAAATACATTTGAGATGCGGCCCCTGCACATTCTATATTTTGTCGTAGGGCACAACGATTGTTGTGCCCTGCTCTATCGGGACCCATGAGCCAGACGATTCATATCAAAGGGGCGCGGGAACATAACCTGAAGAACCTCGACGTGGTCCTGCCGCGCGACCGGTTGGTCGTGGTGACGGGATTGAGCGGCTCGGGCAAGTCGTCGTTGAGTTTCGACACGATTTATGCCGAGGGGCAGCGGCGGTACGTGGAGTCGTTGTCGGCTTACGCGCGCCAGTTCCTGGAACAGATGGGCAAGCCCGACGTGGATTCGATCGAGGGCCTGTCGCCCGCCATTTCCATCGAGCAGAAGAATACCAGCCACAATCCCCGGTCCACGGTGGGCACGGTGACGGAGATTTACGATTATCTGCGCCTGCTGTTCGCCCGGGTGGGCCGGCCGTTTTGCGTGAATTGCGGGCAGCCGATCACGGCGCAGACGGTTCAGCAGATGGTGGACGCCATCGGCGCGCTGCCGGCGGGCGCGCGGTTTCAGATCCTGGCGCCCATCGTGCGCGGGCGCAAAGGGGAGTATCGCAAGGAGTTGGCCGACGCCCGGCGCGCGGGGTACGTGCGGGCGCGAGTGGACGGCACGATCGTGGGGCTGGACGAGACGATTACGCTGGACAAGCAGCGGAAGCATACGATCGAGATTGTGGTGGACCGCTTGGTGATGAAGGACGAGGAGTCGTTGCAGCGGCGGTTGGCGGATTCGGTGGAGACGGCGCTGAAACTGACCCAGGGCCTGGTCGGGGTGCTGACGGACGAGAACACGGTCACGCTCTACAGTGAGCAGTTGGCGTGTATCACGTGCGGGGTGAGTTATCCGGAGATGGCGCCGCGGGTGTTTTCGTTCAACAGCCCGCACGGCGCGTGTCCCGCGTGTGACGGGATCGGGTACGAGGTGTCCGCGTGCCCGGAGGGGCAGGAGTATTCCGAGCATTACCGCTGCCCGGTCTGCCAAGGGACGCGGCTGAAGGCGGAGAGTCTGGCCGTGAAGGTCGGTGAAAAGTCCATTGCCGAGGTCACGCAACTGTCGATCCGCGAGGCCGTGCCGTTTTTCGCGGATCTGGCCTTGAGCGAACGGGAGCGCATGATCGGCCGGCGGATCCTGAAGGAGATCCGGGAACGGTTGGAGTTTTTGCTGAACGTGGGCCTGGATTATCTGACGCTGGACCGGGCGGCGGCCACCCTGTCGGGCGGGGAAGGGCAACGCATCCGGCTGGCGACCCAGATCGGGTCGGGGCTGGTGGGGGTGTTGTATATCCTGGATGAGCCGAGTATCGGCCTGCACCAGCGCGACAATCACCGGCTGCTGCAAACTCTGCTGCGGCTTCGCGACCTGGGCAATACCGTGTTGGTGGTGGAGCATGACGCCGCGACCATGCGCGTGGCGGATCATATCGTGGACATGGGACCCGGCGCGGGCGTGTACGGCGGGTCGATCGTGACGCAGGGCTCGCCCGCGGAGGTGATGCGGCATCCCGGCTCGCTCACCGGGCAGTACCTGCGCGGGGAGAAACGGGTGGCGTTGCCGGCCCGCACCCGCCGGCCCCAAAAGTTTCTCACCGTGGCCGGGGCCGATAAGCATAATCTGAAATCCGTGAACGCGAAGATCCCGCTGGGGCTGTTGACGTGCGTCACCGGCGTGTCCGGGTCCGGCAAGAGTACCCTGGTGCTGGAGGTCCTGTTCCCGTCGCTGTCGTCCCTGCTGTCTCACAAGCCTGCCCTGAGCGGAGCGCGGCGGCGAGGAGCCGAAGGGGCCTGTCCTGAGCGTAGTCGAAGGGAAACCCCGGATGGAAGGCTGCCGGGCGCTGAACGGGGCCGCGGCTCTGGATAAGGTGATCGACATCGATCAGTCGCCCATCGGCCGGACGCCGCGCTCCAATCCGGCCACGTACACGGGCGTGTTCACGTTTATCCGCGACCTGTTCGCCGGGCTGCCCGAGTCGCGCGTGCGCGGGTACCGGCCCGGGCGCTACAGTTTCAACGTGAAGGGGGGCCGGTGCGAGGCGTGCCAGGGCGGGGGGCTGCTGAAAATCGAAATGCATTTTCTGCCCGACGTGTACGTGACCTGCGAAGCCTGTAAGGGACGGCGGTATAACCGTGAAACGCTGGACGTGCGGCACAAGGGCAAGAGTATCGCGGACGTGTTGGACATGACCGTGGCGGAGGCCCTGGATTTTTTCACGCACATCCCGGCGATCGCCAAAAAATTGCAGACGCTGGCGGACGTGGGCTTGCATTACATCAAGCTGGGGCAGTCCGCCACGACGTTGTCCGGGGGCGAGGCGCAACGCGTGAAGTTGAGCCGCGAGCTGTCCAAGCGGGCCACGGGCCGGACCCTGTACCTGTTGGATGAGCCGACCACCGGGTTGCATTTCGCGGACGTGCAACGGTTGCTGGACGTGTTGAACCGGCTGGTGGAACACGGGAACACCGTGCTCGTGATCGAACATAACCTGGACGTGATCCGCAACGCGGACTGGATTCTGGACCTGGGCCCGGACGGCGGCAACGCCGGCGGCGAGATCGTGGATGAAGGCCCGCCGGCCGAGTTGCTCCGCTCCGGCACGTCCTGGACCGCGCAAGTGCTACGCGACGACGGGGTCGGGTGACGTTCTTTATTTTGTAGCCGCGCTATCTCATGGCGCGGACTTTCCTTTATTCATCAGGTGTGAGGGGTACGAACAAGTGGATGCGATCCGTTGTCCAAGTCGCTATCCCCGCGCCGAAGAAGTCAGAATCTTCTGTCCAAATCGGGCAATTCAAGGCTAATGCCGTTGCCACAATCGGCCAATCATCCGGATCACGGATAGCGATACGTTGTATAGCTTCCTCGCGATAGTCGCCATAGATGTCAGCTTCAACCGTCTGAACAATCCTGGAGAGTCCAGCCAATACCTCTAGTGCTGGTTTTGTTGGTAGGCCGCGTTTCTCAAAAATCAGCGGTAAGTATTTTTCGGCATCGCCGAAACAGACGTCAGGAGCAAAGAACCGTATTTGTGAAGAGTGCCGTTCAAGCAAAGTCCGGACTTTCGTGCTGAGGACGGCTCGAACTAAAATATTCGCATCCAGAACCAGGGTCTTGCGAAGAGCCATCAAGCTTTCTTGCTGCGTAGTTTACGAAATTCCGACAGCATGTCCTCTGCGCTGACGCCAGCCTGAGCAAGAAGAGCGTCGAGGTGAGAGGCGGCCTCTTTAAGAGCATCGATTTCTGCTTTATCCCGACTGGGGCGTGCCGGAATATAGTAACCGACCGTTTCACCGTGGCGAGTGATCACAATCGGTGAATGAGCTCCTGCATATTGGGCAAGGTGGGAACGAAATTCACGGATACTGACTCTAGTGGGAACATTATCCATCACAGACCTCATGCTGTTGTGTGCCATTGCGTACACAATAGCAAAGATCCCAATAAATGTCACGCTGAATTTTTACAGATCGGTCGCGTTAGCGGCGCGTCACCCGACACGCCTCACCCCGGATTGAAGAGGGCCAGCAGGGCCAGGGTGCCCAGCATGTAGGGAATCATGCACGCATACACGACCATGTGCAGCGGGGCGACGCCGGTGACGGCCGCATGCCGGGCTTGATGCTCTTTGTAAATGAATTCGTAGACCAGGATGATGACCGCGCAGGTGAGGGTCACGACGCGACTCGACCGGGGCCACGTATAGATCCCGCTGAGCAGAAAGTCCATCGTGAAAAAGCCGCTCCACAACGAGAGGAGTACGGCCAGCACGAGGTTGACGATGGCGGACACGGGCAGCTTGCCGAATCCTGTTTCGCGATCGTCCGGAATGGCGGTCACCGGTCCGGGGGGCTACGCTTGTTCTGCGGATTGTGCGAGCGTGTGCTCGCAGTTGAGACATACGCGGGGCCGTCGTTTGAGGAATTGCACCTTGCCGCTGACGAGACACGCGTAGTGGACGAACCGGTGGCAGACGGAACAGCGTTCCCAGCCCCCCTTGAGCATGGTGGTATTCCGATACAGGACTTGATCGCACACCCCGCAGTGTTCAGGCTCGATGCCCAGGAGGAGGGGTTCCCATTGGCCTGCGCGATTCCGGATGCTCATGGCCGGGAAGTATAGCCGGTGGATCGAGAAAATTACAAATACGCGTGTCTCATTTCGTGCGGGGGCGAAACCCCGCATTCTTCCTGCCTTTGTTTGACACCTCTCCGGGCCTTTGTTAGTTTCTGAATCCCCAGAACCAGTGCAAAGAAAGACGCTGCATCCCCATGGATATCAAAACCTATCTCGAAGAAAAACGGGCCGTCGTCGACCGGTATCTGGAAGCGCATTTGCCTGATCCGCAGACGCCGCCGTCGGTTCTGCACGAGGCGATCCGGTACAGCCTGTTGGCCGGGGGCAAACGGGTCCGGCCCATCCTGACGATTGCCACGGCGGAGGCGATCGGGCCGCGCCCGGCTTCGCTGCTGCCCGTGGCCTGCGCGTTCGAGTTCATCCATACGTATTCGCTGATTCACGACGATCTGCCGTCGATGGATAACGATGATTTTCGCCGCGGACGACCCACGAACCATAAGGTCTATGGCGAGGCGATGGCGATTTTGGCCGGGGACGGTTTGCACGCCATGGCGTTTGAATGGTGCAGCCGGGCCGATCTTGTGACGGACCTGGACCCGCAGTGTCAGGTCCAGATCATCGCGGAGCTGGCCCTGGGCGCCGGGCACGCGGGCATGGTGGGCGGACAGGTGCTGGATATCCAGGCCGAGAACCGGCAGGTGGACCTGGCGGAGTTGCAACAGATTCACGTGCATAAGACCGGCAAGTTGATTCGTGCCGCCGTGCGCGTCGGGGCGCTGCTCGCCGGAGCCGGCATGACGCAGTTCGAGCGTCTGACCGGCTATGCCGAAGATATCGGGCTGGCGTTTCAAATTGCGGATGACGTGTTGAACGTAACGGGGACGCGGGAGGAGTTGGGGAAAGACGCCGGCACGGATGATGAACGGGGCAAACAGACGTATCCGGCGATCTATGGACTTGAAGGCGCGCAACAGCTCGCGCAGGACTGTGCCGCCCGCGCGATCGGACGGCTGGACGGGTTCGACGAAAAGGCCGATCCGTTGAGAGGCATTGCCCGGTATATCGTCGACCGCAAGAATTGACCGGCACAGACAGACGCAATGCGCAGAAATGAGTCAAAATGGTGCATAAATGGTACGGAAATGGTGTAAAAAAGAGCAGAAATGACTCCAAATTGCACCTAAATAGCATATAAATTGGGCTAAATAGACGCTAAATGGCATCAAAACGGCACCAAAATGATTCCATGTATCAGGCGGTGACGCTCCAATCCTCTTCATTCGCATCCTTGCCGGTTCCTTTTTCATCATGAAAGCCTTGGTCACAGGGGTCACGGGGTTCATCGGATCCGCCGTGGCGCGTGCCTTGATCCAATCGGGCACGGAGGTCCGGGGCTTGGTCCGGCCGGGAGCCGACCGGCGGGCGTTGGACGGGTTGACGATGGAAACCGTCCCCGGCGATTTGAACGACGCGGCGTCGCTCCGGGCGGCGCTGCACGGCTGCCGGCAGGTGTACCACGTGGCGGCGCATTATGCCCTGTGGGCGCGCGATCCGTCGGTGTTCTACAAGGTGAACGTCGAGGGCACCAGGACGTTACTGGACGCGGCGCGAGAGTCGGGTGTCGAACGCGTGGTGTATACGAGTACGATCGGCGCGATCGGGTTGCCCAAAAACGGTGGGCCGGGCACGGAAGCAACCCCCGTGTCTCTGTCGCAGATGACCGGGGATTATAAACGCTCCAAGTATCTGGCCGAGCAGGAGGTCCTGCAAGCGGCAGCCGCGGGCTTGCCCGTGGTGATCGTGAATCCCTCGGCGCCGGTGGGTGTGTGCGACGTGAAGCCGACCCCGACCGGGCAGATTGTTGTCGATTTCATGAAAGGTCGCATGGTGGCCTACGTGGAAACCGGCATGAATCTCATCGACGTGGATGACGTGGCCGTGGGCCATCTCCGGGCCATGGAGCGCGGGCGAGTTGGCGAACGGTACATCCTGGGGTGCCGGAACCTGATGCTCAAGGAAGTGTTCGAGATCCTGGGCCGGTTGACGGGCGTCAAGGCGCCCAAGGTGAAGCTCCCCCGGGGCTTGGTGCTGCCCCTGGCCCACGTCAATAAATGGCTGGCGGATTACGTGACGCATCGCACTCCGCGCATTCCGCTCGACGGCGTCCGCATGGCCCGGTACGTGATGCACTATGATAGTTCCAAAGCCGTTCAGGAGTTGGACTTGCCCCAGACGCCGCCCGAGGTGGCCCTGGAAAAGGCGGTGCGCTGGTTTCGGGATCACCGGTACGCGTAAGTGACCGACCCTGCCCATGGACGTTCTCCTGCTGCTATGGAAGACCCTCCTGCTTCGACCCTACGTCTTTTTCTTTTTGGCCGTGGCGCTGGTGGCCGCGTCGCGGTTATTGGGATGGAGGCGTACCGGCGCATTGTTCGGCGTGACGTGGCTCACCGCGTTCGTCTGTGAATTGTCCTCGACCCGCATCGGCTTTCCCTTCGGCGATTACTATTACACGGGTTCGACCGTGGGTGAGGAGTTGTACCTGGCCAACGTTCCGTTCATGGATTCGTTGTCGTTCACGTTTCTGTTGTACGCGAGTTACTGCCTGGCCCTCTGGTTCGTCCTGCCTGCTCAACCCGCATCGGAGGAGTCCGGTTGCCGCCTGCTTACGCGCGAGTCGCTCTCCTGGCCGGTGATCGGCCTGACCTGTCTGTTGTTCATGTTGATCGACGTCGTGATCGATCCGGTGGCGCTTCGAGGCGACCGCTGGTATTTGGGGCTCATTTACGGCTATCCCGAGCCCGGCGTGTATTTCGGCGTGCCGCTGGCCAACTTCGCCGGGTGGTTCGTGGTGGGGTTGATCGCGATGACGGGCTACCGGGTGCTTGACCGGAGCGGGACGTTGCCCGTCTTTCCTCACGCGATCCCGGCTCGAGAGGTGCTGCTCGGTTGCGGCTTGTATTACTTGGTGCTGCTGTTCAATCTGGTGATGACGTTCTGGATCGGCGAATGGCTGCTGGGCCTGGTGGGGTGTCTGCTCTACGTGCCCGTGACCGCCTTGGCGTTTTTGAAACTGCGCCGCTTTTCCCTTTCTTCTCCACTCCGTCATCCTCGACATTCCTAATCGAGGATCCAGTGTCTTTGTTTTTCCCTGTTCGGAAGGAGAAAGACGCTGGATTCCTGCGCCTGCCCTGAGCTTGTCGAAGGGTTCGCAGGAATGACAGAAGGAAAAACGACGATGCGTCTCCCACGATGTACCGAATCAAGGCTTGTATGAAACCGGCAGGCCGAGTAAGATGTACGTAGATGTCCTTTCACGTTGTCCCCATTCCCCTGAACGATTGATGAAGGTTACCTTTCCCCTTCGGTCCAAAATAAAAACCTGATGCCGGCAAGCCTAAAAAAAATCGCGGTGGGCGTTGTCTTGGCGACTGCGGCGTGGTTCGGGAGCGGGGCCCTGGGCTTCCCCCACGTGTTCCAGGCGATGTTCGTGGCGTACGTGGCCCTGGGCCTGGCGGTGTTTCTGCTGCTGGATGCCCCGCCCATGACCAGGTTGTCGGGGTGGACGGCCGTGGCGGCCCTGGTGGGTTTCTATTTCGTGCTGTCCGCGATTTATATCGGGGGGGCGTCGTCCTGGCCGCAGTATGATCCGGAGGTGGAGAAGGGGAAGATCGAAAAGATTCTCAAACGCAAGCGCGCCCTGGTCATGGCCGAGCAAGGCCAGGTGGACGCGTTGCTCCAACGTGTGCAGGCGCTTCAGGATAATTCGCAAACGGTGATGGCGCGACTGGGCCGGTTCGCCCCGGCGATCGAGGTGGCGGAGGCTCCGGAAGAGCAGGGCGCCCTCACGGTGACTGAACGCGGGGCCGAAGTCTATGATTTGTACGAGTGTTACAACTGTCACAAAATCGGGGGCAAGGGGAGCGTGAAAAAACGGGGGCCGATTCTGGACAACATCGGCAGTTTTTTGACGGTCAACGATATCAAGCGAAAAATTTTCGATCCGACGTACCTGTACGCGGAGGGGTTCGAGAAAGAGCATAAGAAGGGCCGGATGCCGGATAAGTACAAGGATTTGATGACGGACGAAGAGGTGACGACGCTCGCCACGTATTTGTCCACGTTGAAGGATCCCGCGGCCGAGACCCCGAAACCCGTGTTCGTGAAGGCCAACGTGGAACACGGGTTTACGGTGTTCGGGTACGTCCGGGATGCATCGGGCCGGGCCTTGCCCGGGACGGAGGTGCATGCCATGCCCCAGGTCAAGGGCGGGCACGGGGCGTCAGGCAAGACGAACGAGGCCGGCTATTATGAAATTTTCCTGCATATGCATAATGAAAATGCCGGCGCGACGGTCGAAGTGTCGGCTCAGGGCGTGAAGAAAACGTTTGTGGCCGACTATGATCCGAGTGATACAATAACCAGGCGGCAACAGTCCCTGGATTTGACGGTGGCCGCACCAAAAGGATAAGGCTAGGCAGGAGATGGGTGTATGAGAGGATTTCTTGTTCGCTTCATCGTCACCGGGATAGCGGTGGTTGTCGCGGCACAGATTATTCCGGGCGTGACCATCGATTCGTTTGCCGCGGGCGCGGTGGGCGTGCTGGTGTTGGCAATCCTGAATGCCGTGGTCCGGCCGCTCCTGTATCTGCTTTCGGCTCCCTTTATCGTCGTAACGCTCGGCTTGTTCATGATCGTGATCAATGCCTTCCTGCTGAACATGGTCTCCGTCCTGGTCAAAGGGTTTCACGTGGCCGGATTCTGGCCGGCGGTCGGCGGGGCCGTGTTGATCAGCCTCGTCAGCGCCGTCGCGAACATGGTGGTGGCTGATCGCGGCCACGTGCAGGTGGTCGTGTCTCCGTCCCGGTCACGAAAGATCCGGCATATCAATTGATGTCACTCAACCTCCCTCTTCCCTCCTTTCCCTTTTGTCATCCCCGATCCCCGATCGGGTCGGGGACAGGCTCTGATCGGGGATCCAATTTGCATGAGCCTACACGGACAATGCTACGGTTCCGACCATGACTAAAAAGAAAGCGCCAGACCCGGTTCGGCCTTCGAAGCAGACGACGCTCCAGCGCATTTTGACCACGACGGTCAATGACCTGGGCATGGATGCGACGGTGGCCATCATGAACCAACCCAAGGGGCCGTTGGTGTCGCAGGTGTCCAAAGGGTTTTCCGCCCGTGAGATTCGTGCCGTCGTCCGGACCCTGTCCGGGGGAAACGGCCAGCGCAGCGGTCTTCTCGGGAGTGCCGGGCAGGAAGAAGGAAACGGGGCGATCGAACTGCGCATGGTGACGCCCGGTTCAAAGAATCTGTTGGCGAAGCTCCTCCGCGAGGGAAAAGTGACCTATGGGGCGCTGGTCGTGGGCAAACAGGAGCGGCGGCCGTTTACGAAGCGGGAAAAAACCGCGATCGACGCGGTCAGTCACCGGATCACCGAGCAATTGCGGGAAGCGAAGCTCTTCGATCACTCCGT
This sequence comes from Nitrosopumilaceae archaeon, assembly GCA_965261905.1. Lineage (GTDB taxonomy): Archaea > Thermoproteota > Nitrososphaeria > Nitrososphaerales > Nitrosopumilaceae > VYCS01. The sequence continues at coordinate 11,956 of CBDHDZ010000004.1, forward strand.
GCTCCTGGCGCGTCCCTGGATTCTGCACGAGCCGTCCACCGAGGAACCGCCGGAGACCGCCGACTCGACGACGCGGACGTATACGTCGCCCCAGGTGCAGAACCGGGTCGCCGAGTGTTTGACCGAGGCGCAGTCCCTGGTCCCGTTCGATCGGGGATGGGTCACGTTGTATGATCCGTTGGCCGCATCCCTGGAAGTGTTGGGGTGTCTGGCCGGGCATAAGAAAGAACTGCTGCCGGGGCACCGCTTGTCGTTGAACGAATCCGCATCGGGGTGGACGGTGCGGCATCGCAAGCCCCGGATTGATCAGAACCTGGCCTCTACGCAAGGACGCTTTCAGGATTACAAACAATTGTACCGTGACCGGTTCCGATGCACGCTCGTGGTGCCTTTTTTTGTCAGGGGCCGTGTCGCCGGGACGATCACCCTGGCGTCCAAGACGGGGGCGCAATATGAATCCACGGAAGCCGATTCCGGGAAGCTTGCCCCGGTCACGACGCAATTGGCCCAACTGTTTGATGAACCGTCCCTGAATCTCCAGGCGTCGCCGGGCGTGGTGGCCCCGTCGACACCGGAGGCGGCGGCAGCCGGCGTGCCGGAACCGGTCATCCGGCGCCAGGAACGGCAAACGGCCTTGAATGAAGTCAGTTCCTTTCTGGCCACCGAGGTTCGCGAACCCATGGGCTATATCCGCGCGCAATTGGAGGAGGTGACGGGTGACGGGACACTCGACTTTGAAACCCAAACCTCCATCGAAGCGGCCATGCGGGATCTCATGCGGATGGAAAGCATGTTGAACGATATTCTGGATTTCGCCAAACCCCTCCAATTGGACCGGCGGCCGTGCCGCGTCACCGCCTTGATCGAAGACGGGCTGGCGTTGGTCGCCACGGATCTGAGAGTGAACCGGATCGAGGTGACCAAGGAATTTCCCGCGCGTCTGGGGCAGGTGCGATGGGACCGGGAGAAAATCCAGCATGTCTTCCTCAGCATTTTCACGAATGCCCTGGAGGCCATGTCGCCGGGCGGGAATTTGCGCATCTCCGTGTCGCAGAAACGCGGGCGCCAGCCGGAAATGGTCATTCGCATCCACAACGACGGCGCGCCGATTCCCGAAGAATTGAGTGAGAGAATTTTTGAGCCCTATTTCACCACGAAACGGTCGGGCACGGGGTTGGGCCTGGCCATGGTGAAAAAAATCGTGGATGAACACGAAGGGCACATTGCCATCGACAGTCGCCCCCAGGAAGGGACGCTGGTTACCATTACCCTGCCGGCCATGCGCCCCAGGCGGCCCTATCGCGGGAAAGGCCGTTCGCCCAGGCGCCGATAAGGACACGGGGAGCCCCCGGGCCGGTCCGGAGGTGTTTCAGGCCCCGCCCGGCCTGCGCGTTCACGCTTGACACCTCCGAATGAAATGAATAAGATTTACCTTCTTTCTCCAGGGAAATGGTTGAATCGGAAACGCATGTCTTTATCGTCCATAACCTGTCTTAACAAAAGGAGCGGAATTATGAAGAGTATTCGCCTTCTTCTTATTGCGGTCGCGGGTACTGCCTTGATGGCATCAGTGGTGTATGCGAATCCGGGCATGCTGCCTGCACATCCCGGGTATCCCGCTGCAGAAACCAAATCTCCGGCCGATGGCACGCGGACCAGCCATGATGCCGGTCAAGCGAATGCCGTTGGTGACAAAGCATCGATGGCAGCGGCTTCCGCCGCCGATGCGGCTGCCATGGAGACCGCGAGCGACCCGAATCGTGCGCGGGTGAAGAAATCTATGGGCGCCGGGCGTTTGCCGGAGGTTGAAGGGGCCTTGAACAAGGTGGATATCAACCCGGGTGGCGCCACGTCGACGGTCATTAAGTAACCGTTGTTCGAATCGCTGGAATCGCAAAGGAGGCTATCTTTCCGATAGCCTCCTTTTTTTGTTCCGGGAGCTCTCATTGCCGCTCCCGGTCACTCTGGCGAGAATGAAAAACTAGCCTGCCGCTTGAAAGGCCTTGTCCAAAAGCGGCTTCAGTTCCCCCTTCGACTGCATGGGGCCCAGGACGTCGGTATCGCCGTAGAACTGGCCGTTGATAAAGACTTTGGGCAGGGTCGGCCAGTTGGTCATCTGCGTGAGGACTTCACGCTTTTCCGGATGCTCCAACACGTTGATAATCTCATAGGGATAGCCGAATTGCTCGAAAAACTCCATGGTTTCGACGGTAAAGCCGCATTGGGGCGCGGTCTTGGTCCCTTTCCCGTAAATCAGTATTTTGTGTTGTTTCAGTTCCTGTTGAATTTCTTCTTCGATGGGATGTGCCATGCCGTGTTTTCCTCCTATGAGCCATCCGTTGTTTCAGTCGTCAGTTCAAGCGCATGGATGCGCCCATCTTTCAGCGGCTCGTCCAATGCTTGATAAATGAGACGGTGACGATCCAATAAATTTTTCCCTTGGAACCCATCCGACACCACCCGGACGTTCAAGTGATCCATGGTGCCCGTTCGATCCGTGACAATGACCTGGGCATCGGCTAAGACTTGCCGAACGTAGTCCGTGATGGTTTGCGGAGTAATCATGATGTTCCCTGCCTCGTCCCGAGGCACGAAGCAGCATGATACTGAAGCCCACGCCTTTCCGCAACGACGCTCGATTATCGTCACAGCGGCTTTCCCTTAGAGAGCAGTCTCCTGTCATCCTCGACATTTTTAATCGAGGATCCAGTGTCCTTGTCAATCTATCCGGCTCTCTCTTTCAATCTGCACCGCACGCGTGATTCAAAAACAGGCCAAGTTGGTCCAGGACTTGCGGGGGGATTTCATGCCCCCCTCGAAATTCATGCCAGGTCACGGGGAGTCCGTGCGCGAGGAGGGAGTCCTTGAGTTGCGTCGCGGTTTCGTGAGGGAGCAGGGGGTCGTCCGTTCCATGACTTTGAAACACGGGAAGCCCTTTTCGGCTAGGCCATCGTGCTTCCCACTCGGGTCTCGCAATGATGCTGCCCGACAGGATGATGAGCCCGGCAAACGGGCGTGGGCTTCGCAGCATTGTATCGCAGGCCAACATGGCGCCCTGCGAGAACCCGCCGAGGAAGACCCGGTCCGGGGGAAGGCTCTCATGCCGGTCGAGCTCGTCCAGCATGGCAAACACTCGCTCGCGGGCAAACGCCAGCCCGTCGGGAACTGCCTCGATATTACGCGGGAGTCCACGGGCGATCAGGTCCAGGTCCAGCATCCACCAAGCCCGTCCATCGGGCAGGCCATCGTCCAGTCTCAGGGGCGCAACGGGAAACACGAACCGCACGTCGTCCGGGACCCGTAACATCCGCCACAGGGCGACCAAGTCATCACCGGGTGCGCCGAACCCATGCAGCAGAATGACCACGGGCCCGTCACCTCCGCCTTCGCGGTCCGGTCCTCCCGCGATGTGGACGTCAAGCCCCCCGTACGTGTGCACGCGCATCGGAATCAACTTCTTGGGCAAGGCCCCAAGCCGGGCTTAGTGCCCCATCTTCGGCGCGCCGGCGTTGGCGCCTTCGGTCACGAGCGGGATGCGCAGCACCTGCTGGCAGTGCGTACAGGCGACCCGCAGGACATCCGTGTTTGAACGGTCGATATCCTGTTCCTTGATCCAAAACAGTTTTTCACATTTCGGACATTTTCTGACGAGCATGGGCATGGTGACTTCCCCGGCTGGTAAGGTGTTTAACAAACCTCGAACATTGACGGACGTTTGACCTTCCGCTGGCAATTGCGAGCGATTTAGTGTAATACAAATGGGCTGCCGTTCTCTACATGATCATCTATGCCGACCATAAAGATTTTGATCCCGCCGTTTTATTGCCCTTGTTTGAGCAAGCGCCCTGGGCTCGCGGGCGGACCGTGGCCGAGACGGCGGAGATGCTTCGGCAGACCGCGCTGTTCATCACGGCGTGGGACGACGGCCGGCTCATCGGGTGCGGCCGGGTTCTGACCGATTACGTGTATCGCGCCTCCATCTGGGACGTCATCGTGGATGCGGCGTACCAGGGACAGGACGTGGGCAAGGAAATCATGCATCGGATCTTGACCCATCCGGCCCTTCAACGCGTCGAACTGTTCTGGCTCTGCACGCGCGATAAACACACCTTCTATGAAAATCTCGGCTTCAGCGCCAAGGAGCAGACCGGCATGGTGTGGGATCGACGGGCACGCTCCTCCCCCCGCCGTGATGAATAAAGGCCTTGCCCGGTCGAAGACCGCCTCTCTGCCTCTTGTTATTCCACTTTCAAATTCCTGCGCACCCAGTAACGCGAAAACCACGGGTACAGCGATGGAATCACCAGCAGGGTCAGCAGGGTACTGGACACCAATCCGCCGACGACCACCGTCGCCATGGGGCGCTGGATTTCCGAGCCGACACCGGTTGCGAGTAACAAGGGAATCAATCCCAACGCGGTGGTGATCGCGGTCATGAGTACGGGTCTGAGGCGAGAGTGGGCCCCTTCCTCGATGGCTTGCCCGAGCATCCTGTTCTCGGTGAAACGCCGGTTGATGGACGTCACCATCACGACCCCGTTCAGCACCGCCACGCCGAACAGCGCGATAAACCCTATTGAACTGGGCACCGATAAATATTGCCCGGACAGCCAGAGCGCGATAATGCCGCCGATTAACGCCAGGGGGATGTTGATCATGATCAGGGCGGCCTGGCCTAACGAACCGAAGGCGAAGTACAGCAACAGCAGGATCAGCGCGAGGGACATGGGCACGACGATCATGAGTCGCGCCTGGGCCCGTTCCTGATTTGTATATTGCCCACCGAAGACCACGTTATAGCCGGGAGGCAGGTCGATCTCTCGACTGATCCGTGCTTTCAATTCGTCAACCAGGCTGCCCATATCGCGACCCTCCACGTTGGATTGGATCACGACGCGGCGTTGGACGTCGTCGCGGCGAATTTGCGGAGGCCCGGCTTCGATTTCGACGCTTGCCACTTCGCCCAAGCGCACCCACGCGCCGTTGGGCGATTCGATCAACAGGTCACGAATGGCGCTGGCGCTCCGGCGGGCGGATTCCTCCAGCCGCACGTAGATATCGTAACGCTCGTTGCCCTTGATGACCTGCCCGGCGGGTATCCCGCCGATGCCGTCCGACACCAGCGAGACGATTTCCTCCACCGCCATCCCGTAACGTGCCAACGCCTCGCGGTCGGGGCGGACCACGAGCTGGGCTTCGCCGGCGATTTTCTCCATGGAGACGCCTCGTGTGCCCTTGACGTCCTTGGCCAACGCCTCGATCTCCCTGCCTTTCCTCGCCAGCACGTTCAGGTCGGGGCCGAATAATTTGACGGCGAGTTGGGCTTTCACCCCGGACAGCAATTCATCGACCCGGGTGGCGATGGGTTGGGAAAAGGAGAACAGCAACCCCGGATGGACGGACAGTTTTTCTTCCATGAGGGTTTGCAGTTCATGGCGGTTGCGGGCGGACGTCCATTCCGCCGCCGGCTTCAGCCCGACGTAGGTTTCGATATTGGACACCGGTTCGGGATCGCCGCCGACCTCGGCGCGGCCGATGAGACTCAGGGCGTAGGTGACTTCCGGAAACTCCATCAGGATCGCTTCGAGTTTGGGTGCGAGCGCGACGGACGTCCGCAGGCTCGATGCGGGCGCCAGCGTGGTGCGGATGTTCAACGTCCCTTCTTCCAGTTCCGGCACGAACTCGGTGCCCAGTTGCGTCATGATCGTCATGGACAGGACGAACAGGGTCGCCGCGGACCCGACGACCAGCGTGCGTCGCTTCAGTGCCGTGTGCAGCACGCGACGATACAGCCGCGCGATCGGTTGCAGGATCGGGCTTTCCCCATGTCGCGGCGCTTGCTTGAAGGAATAGCTCGCCAGCGCCGGGATCACCACCAACGCGACCAGTAACGAAGCCAGCATCGCCGCGACGATGGAAACGGCCATCGGCCGGAATAATTTGCCCTCAACGCCTTCCAGGGTAAACAGGGGGGAAAAGACCACGGCAATAATCATCACGGCAAAAAAGACCGGGCTGGTCACTTCGTGGGTGGCCGCTTGAATGAGCAAGTTCATGCGTCGCTGCCTGCTTTGCACCACGCCCAGATAGGCCTCGGCAGGGACGGCCTTGGGTTTGGTCAGGTGGGAAAAAATGTTTTCCATGACCACCACCGTGCCGTCCACCATCATCCCGATGGCGATCGCCAGGCCGCCCAACGACATCAGGTTGGCCGACATGCCCCAATAGGCCATGACGGTGAGGGCCAGGCCGATCGACAGTGGTATGGAGAGCAGCACCAACAACGTGGCGCGCAGGTTCATCAGGAAGATCGCCAGCACGATGATGAGGAGGACGAACGCTTGCAACAGCGCGTTGGTCACCGTGGCGACGGCTTTGTTGATCAGGTCGGCCTGGTCATAGTAGGGGGATAACGTCACGCCGTCGGGCAGGGCCTGCGCGATCAGCGGCAGCCGGTCGTAGACGCCTTCAATGGTGGCATTGGTATTGGCTCCCATGCGCTTGAACACGATGCCCGCCAGGACTTCGCCGCGCGGTTGCGGCCGGCCTTGGGCGTCGCGGCCGGTCATGGTGACGGCGCCTTGGCGGATTTCACCGCCCAGGCTCAGTCCTGCGAGGTCCTTCACCTTGACCACGACGCCGTCGACTTCCTTGACCGGGATGTTGCCGATGTCCGTGAGCCCGTCAGCGCCGCTGCG
>CBDHDZ010000005.1:0-3262 GCA_965261905.1 Nitrosopumilaceae archaeon
CATTCCACAGGCGGACGCGATTGTCGTCACCGACGCTGGCCAGGGTTTGGCCATTGGGACTGAAGGCTACGATGTGGACACTCCTCGCATGGCGTCCCAGCACATGGCTTTCCAAGGAGTGTTGGAGGGTTTTCGTGGTCATATCCCAGAGGTGGACAGCACCGTCCCGACCGCCGCTGGCGAGGGTTTGGCCGTTGGGACTGAAGGCCACGCTCCAGACACCTCCCGTATGGCCTTGCAAGGTGTGCCGGAGGATCCCGGTGGTGGGGTTCCAGAGGTGGACAGCACCGTCCCGACCGCCGCTGGCGAGGGTTTGGCCGTTGGGACTGAAGGCCACGCTCCAGACACCTCCCGCATGGCCCTCCAGTGAGTGCAGGAGAGTTCCGGTGACCATGTCCCAGAGGTGGACGATCCCGTTCTGACCGCCGCTGGCGAGGATTTGGCCGTCGGGACTGAAGGCTACCCTGCGGACCGCCTCCGTATGGATTGTGGCCAGGGACACGACATCGTGGGAGTGGGCATTGGACAACCGGATGCCGGTACGGTCCCCAACCGTCAGGCCGGAGCTGTCCGGTGAATACTGCACGCCCTGAATTGTGTCCCGGTGCAAAGGGGATTGGGTCTCGGCAGGCAGGTGCTCGGACAGAGGGGCCTGGGCCACACCGGGCAAGGGCATGGCTAGAAGCAGAAGCAGGCTTGTAGCCAAGATGCGGGCAGAGGACAACATCGGATGGTCTTCTCAATGGCACGCCAATGTGACGGCTTGAATTAGGGCAAGGGATAGGGATATCCAACCGCCATGATCAGGACAGCCTGAACATCCTGAGGAGATGAGGGCCCAGACAGGGGACCGGACCTGTGGCCTGGCCGTCCGTACCGGGCCGGTATCGCCGGTCATGCGGCATGCCAGGCCGGCTTGTGGGGCAGGAAGTAGCCGTGTCCTTCGTTGCACAGCAGTTGGGGTTTGGCTGGTACTGTTTCCAGAATCTGGCGTATGTGATGGATGTCTACGCGCACTTTGGCCTCGTTGGTTCTGATCCCTTTTTCGTCGTGCAGCCTTTGCACCAGCTGCGGTGCGGTGAGGAGATCGGGATGGCTGTGGGCCAGAAGGAGCAGGATGTCCATTTCCCGGGGGGAAAGCGAATGGGACGTGCCCTGAATCCACACACGCCTGCGGTGTGGTTCCAAGGTTAAACCCAATGGGGGGATTCGCAGAATATCCCGCACCCGTTGGACCAGGTGGCTGACATCGCAGGGCTTGGGCAGAAAATAGGCCACGCGCGTCAGGTGCGGCGTCACATAGCCGGGTACCGTTGCGGGTAGGCCGCCGGCCGCCAGCAGGATGGGGGTTGCTGTGTAGCGCCAGGGATTGTCGAAAAGCTGTCCACCGGCACCATAGGGGTCCACCAGCGGCAATTCCTCGTACACGAACGTCTCATAGTGCATGCCCGTCGCCGACCGTCCATAATCGAGTAGGAGTATATGGGGCACCCAAGTCTGGATCTGTTCCAGCGCCGCCTCAAAGTTGGGTATACACCGAACGGTGATGCGATGGGTTTTCAGCAGGCGTTGGACCGGATCCAGCGATTCCGGTCGGGCATCCACCCACAATAGCCGGCAATCCGGCAGTTGTCCGTGCACAGGATTCATGATCCATTTTTCAAGTTGGAATATGCCAAGAATCCAGTATACGTAGGGACAACATCACAGCATATACCCGCCGCGTACCCATGGCATGCCAAGAATCCAAGACATTGTCACTGGTTCCGTTTTCCTGATTCTGGAGTAGGGCAATCACATTCTGTTTTGGCAGGTCCTCAATCAGGTAGTCCCAGGCTTATCCGACCTGTTCGCGCATGGCCGCGATGCCCGAATGGGCATGTTTTCCTCTTGCTGCGGTGGCAAATTCCAGCTTCCAACACTCCGATGCAACCTACGGTGCCACGACCCTATCAGAATGCAATTGCCCTGGATTTTGGAGTATTCCTGCTTGTGAAAAAGCCCTGAACATTGGCGTCAAGCCAAGGCGGGCTTGGACGCAATCCATCGCTTCCGTTCCCGAGTCCGGCTGGTGGGCGATACTGAGAAGGTCCTTATCATGACGGCTGGATGTTCCTGTCCCTGGTGCAAGGTATGGGGTTGGTTTGCCATTGAGGAGGCTGTCCGATGTTGTCCGTGAAGATCCCAATCCGGGTGATGGCTGCATGTCTGTGCCTGCTCTTGGCCGCGGCATCGCCCGTTGTGGCTGGGGAATCCCCATTTGAGCCGTTGCCGGCCGAGGCCAAGGTCCGTCTGGGTCGGGGTACGGCTGTGACCGTGCGGTATTCGCCGGACGGCACCCGCTTGGCGGTTGGGGGCAGCATGGGTATTTGGCTGTATGACACCCGAACCTACGAAGTTGAGTACCCGCTCAAAGGTCATCCGAATGGGGTTACCGGCTTGGCGTTTGGTCCCGACGGCCGGATCCTGGCCAGTTTTGGTCCTGATGTCTGGACCCGTGAAAGCGGTGGGAGTGCCGGTACGGTCCTCCTGTGGGACGCAGTCACGGGCACCCTCCGACACACCCTGAAAGGGCACAGGAATTGGGTCACCAGTGTGGCCTTCAGTCCCGACGGCCGGACTCTGGCCAGCAGAGATGGGACTCCCACCGTCCGTCTGTGGGACGTGGCTACGGGCACCCTCCGGCACACCCTGGAAGGTCATGCGCGTGACGCCTATGACATGACGTTCAGTCCCGACGGCCGGACCCTCGCCATCAAACGGGGAGGAAACACCTTCTCCCTGTGGGATGTGGCCACGGGGACTCTTCTGCACATCCTGGAGGACCGTGCGAGTGAGCTCACCCGCGTGGTGTTCAGCCCCGACGGGCGGACCCTCGTCACTGCCGGTCGTGATGGCCAAATCCACCTGTGGGATGTGGCCACGGGGACTCTCCTGCACATCCTGGAGGACCATGCGAGTGATCTCACCCGCGTGGTGTTCAGTCCCGGCGGGCGGACCCTCGTCATTGTCGGGCGCGAAGGCCAAATCCACCTGTGGGATGTGGCTGCGGGCACTCTTCTGTACTCCCTGGAGGGCCATGCGAGTGGTGTCACCAGTGTGGTCTTCAGTCCCGACGGGCGGACCCTCGTCACTGCCGGTCGTGACGGCCAAACCCACCTGTGGGATGTGGCCGCGGGCATTCTTCGGCACACTCTGAAGATCCCGTGGGGATGGGTCCGCTTCGTGGCGTTCAGTCCCGACGGCCGAACCCTGGTCAGTC
>CBDHDZ010000006.1:0-245753 GCA_965261905.1 Nitrosopumilaceae archaeon
GCCGGCGCGCAGGTGCGATACGCGGTCTGCCGAGACGGCCACCCGGATGGCTCCGTCGTAGGCCACCCGGACGCTGTCAGGACCCGTATAGTAGGCGTTGTCTACCTGGATGGACCTGAATATCGCCTCAGAGTGCGGGCCCGCGTCTATCGTTATGTCGGCCCTAAACCTTGACGTCATAGGCGGTGCCGGCCACCTTGAACTGGCATTTCTTGCAGGACCATATGCCGACCGCGTCGCGGCCAAAGCTGTTCGAGCCGCACTGCGGGCAGGCCCTCTTCTCCTTCAGCGTGTAGTGTATCTTGGTGTACTGCTTGCGTAGCTTGATGCCGTACCTGGCGCCCAAGCCGCTCAGCGACTTTTTCTTCTTGGTCATTGCGAGACAGACTCCAGGGTCTTGCGGATGTCTGCCCCTAACCGGACGGCGGTCTCGCCGCAGGCTACCAGCTCATCCAGGGTAAAGCCGTTCTTGCCGCCCTTTTGTATGGCGCAGATGTTCTGGTCAGAGTCGGTGGTTATGGTGATCCTGGCGTCCATGCAGTCCCACTCGTCCGAGTTGGGGTCCACCACGATGTGGCCGCCTATCTTTGCCATGGTGACCGAGACGGGGATGGTGGTGGTCGGCAGCTGCGAGGTGTCCTCCAGCAGGACCGGTCCGCTCTCGCCGAACTCCCACTTTGGCATCTGGGCGGACAGCGCCGCCGAGGTGGCAGCGTAGGAGCACGCATCAAAGAGGTTGCCGTCATAGTCTACCACCACGTTGTCCGCGAACACGCCCACCACCGACACGTCCTTCTTTATGACCAGCTGGGTCAGATCAATCATGTGGCTCTCGCGTATTCCGCGGTCCACGACCCTGGCCAGCTCTATCACGGACTCGTTGGGCGGGCCCGTCTCGACCGTCGGATGCGAGAGGGGCAGCAGCTCTGCGGTGCAGATGAAGATGCCCTTGTCGCCTACATCCGGGAAGGGGCGGTCAGGCTGTATCTTTATCCCGCAGACGACCTCCGAGTCGCCCAGCCTCACCCGGGCCGAGCCGTTCGCCTTTGGTATGACGCCCGTCTCTATGGATATGGGCCGGTACTCGTCAAAGGCGCGGCCGTCTATCCGCTTGCCCGCCTCTAGCAGCTCCATTATGTGGTTCCGCTTGAGCTCGTCCATGGCGGTGAATACGGTCATTCCGAATCACCATCCCCGTTGGAAAAGTACTTTTCCATGAGCGCCTTCTTTTGTATCTCGTAGACCAGCTTGCATCCCGCTATGCCCGTCTCGATGCACTTTTTGTACTCGTCCAGGGACATCACCCCGTCCAGCTGAAGCAGCGTAATCTTGTTGAGGTTGGGCATGTACCCGATGGGCATGTCCGCCTGTCCTGCCTGGTCCTCCTCGTTGTTGACATCCAGGACGATCGTATCGGCAACCTTGCCGGCGGCGCACGCAGAGACCATGTCCCTCATGGGGATGCCCGCATCGGCCAGCGCCACCGAGGCCGCGTCCAGTGCGGCGCACCTGCTGCCGCCGTCCGCCTGAAGTATCTCTATGAACACGTCCACGGCGGTCCTGGGGAACCTCTCCAGCATGACGGCCGGCGCCAGCGCCTCCTTGATGACCTTGGATATCTCAATCTCCCTGCGGCTTGGGGCTGGGTTCTTGCGCTCGGTGACCGAGAACGGCTCCATGTGGTAGCGGCACCGCAGTATGCCCGTATCGGCGTTGGACATGTGCTTTGGGTGGACGTCCCGCGGCCCGTACACCCCAGCCAGTATCTTGTTGTCCCCAAACTCAATGTACGCGGAGCCGTCGGCGTTCTTGAGTACGCCTGCCTTTATCATTATCCGGCGCGGCTCGTCCACCTTGCGGCCATCGCACCGTATGCCATTCTCGTCCAGCAGGACCATCTCGGTGTCGCGGCCGCCCATCAGGACTTGCCTCCCAGCATTGCCCGGACCTTGTCTGTCAGGTTGGGTACGTGTGCCATCTTGTCCACCATCCGGATGGCTTTTTTGGCCTTTAATAATCCATCTGGATCATCGCAGGCCACGACAACCCACCCGTTCTGGCCCACGGTGATGAGCGAGTCTGTCGCCGTCTCGATCAGCTGTATCATGGTCCCGCGCTTGCCTATCAGCCGGGGGATCTTGCTGGCCGACATCTCCACCAGATGGCCGGAATCGATCTTGCCCAGGTCCCTGTCGGTGATGGTCAGCAGCGGATCCCGGCTCCTGTCCGAGTTGGCTATCCGGGCCGCCACCAGATCGCCCTTCTTCAGCTTGCTGGTCAGTTCGTCAGAGTGCGCCGAGAAGTCACGGCCAAATACGTCCGATGCCGGCAGGAACCCCACGTAGCACGAGTTGATGTCCAGCTCCCAGGATAGCGACGTATGCGACATCACCTTGCCCACCACCAGGTCGTCTATCCTGGGCATGTACTTGCCGGTGAGCGGGATGACCCGGACCGACTGGTCGGATATCTCCGAGACGCCCACCGCCGTCGCTATGATAAGGCGGCCGTCCAGGACGGTGTTCTGCTCGGCCCGGTACGATCCCGACGTTATGACGTCGCCCGGGATGACGTGCTTCCTGCGGGAGTTCTCCGTCATTGGGAGACCTCCACGGTGGCGGTTCCCCGCGTTATCTGGTTCAACCTATCTATCACGGTCTGTCTGCTGGCAGCTGATATTTCTAGTATTGCTTTCAGGGACCCGTTAGACTGCCAGTCCGGAGAGGAGAGCGTCCCCAGCGACTTGAGCACCGAGTAGGACTGTGCGGCGAACTGGGCGGGGATGGTCACCTGCAGGGTGGCGCCCTCGGTCTTGAGCGGGATTATCGCGCGCAGCTTCTCCACCACCTCCGGTATCTGGCCCTCAGCGGACTTTTGCGGATCGATGGTCACCCTGGCGTCCCGGATGGCCTGCTGTATCCTAAGCGGCGGGTGCGGCAGGTGCGTGCGCGGATCCACGTAGGTCTTGGATATGCGCTCGACTATCTGCAGCCGCTTGGCCTCGGTCATGCGGCGGCGCTGCTCTGTCGTCAGGTTCAGCTGGCCCTTCTCCAGGATGATGGTGATGGCGGCGGCCGTGTCGGTGGTTCCGAACGCCTTCTGCAGGTTCTCCTCCGAGGCGCGCGTGCCCTTGCCCGAGTCGGCGTATATCTCATCGGAGACAAGCACGGCCGAGACGGGCACCTTCTTGCCGGTGCGGTAGTCCAGCGCCGGATCCGGCTTTACCAGTATCTCGAACTTGAGCGACTCGTGCGCGTACCGCATTACCGTATAGTCGGCCATATCTCAGGATGGCGGACAGCTCCGTATTTATCTATGGGTGGTAGCCGGCCGGGTTCTGGCAAGTACAAGTTCAGGTCAAATTCTGACCTGTGCCTGAGCGGCGACCTCCCGCAGATGCTGCCGGGTATGATCGCGTATGGGATTAGGTTTGACCTGAACTTGTACGTCCGTGGGTACAAGTTCACCTCAAATTTTTGGCCGATAGATATCAAGTGTGATCGACCAGCAGACTTATTGATCAGTGGAATGCATGCCTCATCAGATCACCACAAATGATGAGGCACGCACGCCAACAACCCATAACGACAGAGGGATTTAAGATCAAACGGCAGAGCACCTTTCTCTTCCTGGCCCGCCTGGATTGCCGTTCCCGTCCGTGGTTTAGCTGCACACCAGGTTAGGTTTTTATGTATATTTCCAAGCCACACCCTGTCTTGTATTCGGTAGAGGTGCTATCCAAGGATGAGGACAGGATATCCGTCCGGCTGAACGGCTTTCCCATACAGTACGCCAACGCCCTCCGCCGCATATGCCTCAACGGGGTGCCGATCTTTGCGGTGGACACGGTCGAGATAGTAGAGAACGGGTCGGTGTTGGCCGACGAGGGGCTGGCCCACCGCCTGGCCCTGGTGCCCCTGACCACCCCCCGCGACACATTCAACACGATAGACAAGTGCGGCTGCGGAAGGGAGGAGGGCTGCGCCAACTGCCGGGTCATGCTGATACTTGACTCGGGCAAGTCTACCGAGACGGCCACCCTGACCACCTCCAGGCTCTCGTCGGAGGACCCCGCCGTCAGGCCCATCTCCGACCAGGTCCCGATAGTGGATCTGGCCCCCGCGCAGAAGGTGGTGGTAGAGTGCTACGCCAGGCTGGGACGCGGAACCGAGCACGCCAAATGGAACTCGGCCAACGTGTCGGTGCTGACCGGCAACGAGGAGGAGGGGCTGGTGCTTACGGTCGAGTCTACCGGGGCCATGAAGCCGGAGGACATCATCCTGGCGGGGGTGGACGAGCTGGCAAACCGGCTGGCGGAGCTGCGGGACGCCGTGCAAGGGGAGATCCCCGTCACCGCGGCCCAATCCTAGGTTAATATTGGAGTGGGATGGTCTGCCGTCCATGACCAACGAGTACGTTACCCGGATGGCCAGGGAGCTGAGGAGGGCGGCAGCCCAGAACGAGGCGCCCATCTGGAAGGCCCTGTCCGAGCACGCCCTGAGGCGGTCCGGCCGCACCACTAACATCAAGCAGATCGCTAGGTGGACCGGCGACGGCGACGCGGTGGCCTTCCCCGGAAAGGTGCTGGGGACAGGCGGCATATCCCACAAGATCACCCTGTTCTGCTTTGGCATATCCGAGTCGGCCGCATCCAAGGTGGTCGAGGCCGGAGGCAGGGTGGTGGATCACGGCACCATGATATCGGAGCGGCCCACCGGGCGGGGAGTGGTGCTGCTTGGGTGAGCAGGAGACCATCCAGCATGTGGTGATCGACTCGACCGATCATATAGCGGGCAGGCTGGCCTCGCATGTTGCCAAGATGCTGCTGGAGGGAAACAGGGTCACGCTGGTCAACTGCGAGAAGATAATGATAAGCGGTTCCAGAAGCAGCATCATCGGCGAGTACCGCGACTTCCTTGAGATAGCCAGCATACTGCATCCGCGGCACGGGCCCTTTCACCCGCGCAGGCCCGATACGATAATGGAGAGGATGGTTCGCGGAATGCTGCCGCGCAAAAAGCCGTCCGGCAGGGCCGCCCACAAGAGGCTGCGCACCTACATCGGCGTCCCCGACAGCGTGAGGCCGCTCAAGAAGATACGCATACAAAAGGCCCAAATAAGAAGGGCCGCTCCGGAGTACACGACCATGGCGGACCTGGGCAGGACTGTTGGGTGGACCGAATGACCGCAAAGACGGAGATATACTTTGCAACACGCAAGACGGCGAGCGCCTTTGTGCATATACGCAGGGGCAGCGGAAGCGTCAGGATAAACAACGTGCCCGTCGAGATGCTGTCCCAGGAGGTTGCCCGGGAGACCATACTGGCCCCGCTCGAGGTGGCCGGCGAGCTCCGCCAGAGGGTGGACATATCCGTCCGGGTCAGCGGGGGCGGATACATGGGACAGGCCGGAGCCGCGGCGACGGCCATATCTCGGGCCCTGGTGGGCTGGACAAAGTCCCGCAAGGAGCCAAAGGATCACCCCCTGCAAAAGCCCGTCAGGGACGATCTCCGCAAAAGGATAACCGAGTACGACAAGTACCTGATAAGCGGCGATGCGCGGCGCAAGGAACCCAAGAAGTTCGGCGGACCCGGGGGCCCGGCGGCGAAAGCAAAAGTCATACCGATGATGAAGTGCGTGATAATGGCCGGAGGCCTGGGAACCCGGGCGCGGCCATTCACCGACTACTTTCCCAAGGCCATGATGCCCGCCGGCAACCGCCCCATCATAGAGCACATAACCGGCCACCTGGAGGCATCCGGGGCCGTATCGGAGATCCTGATAGTGGCCGACCTTGCAGGCAAGGGGGCGCAGATACAGAACCACTACTCGGGCCACGCCGGCAAGCCGATAACCTTCGTCCAGGACTCGGGCAGCGGCACGGCCGGCGACCTGCGGCATGCAGACCTGGCCGGCGAGTCCGAGTTTCTGCTGTGGTTCTCCGACAACCTGTGCGCCCTGGACATAGGGGAGATGGCCGGGCAGTAAACCGGGCCAGCGGCGCGGCCGCATGCATAGCCACCAGGTCGAGGCGCCGGGAAGAGACGGGCTTTGCAGACGTCCGGGACGGCATGGTGGTGCGGTTCCGGGAAAAACCCATCCTGGACCTGCCATACCAGCAGTGCCTGGGCGTGTACATCCTCAGCGATACGGTGCTGGAGATGATCCGCCGGAAGGAGGGACACGTGAACCTCTCCTATGACATACTGCAGCGCCTGCCGGAGAGCGGCGGGATATCGGCCTACGACATAGGCGAGGAGCCGTGGCTGGATGCCGAGTCCCCGGCCGTCCTGGACAGGAACGACCTGGTGGTCCGCGAGATTATCTCACGGATGGGTAGGGAGAGGCCGCCTCGAACCTAGCTATCTGGTCCTCGTGCTGGAGTGTCTGGGAGATCTCATCGAGCCCCTCCAGCAGCATTATCCGCTTGTACGGGTCCATCCTGAAGGAGATGGTCCGCGAGGCGGTCCGGATGCTCTGGCGGCCCAGGTCCACCACCACCTCGCCCCGTTCCTCCATCAGGTGGGCCAGGTCGGCGGCCGGCAGCCGTACCGGAAGCACCCCGTTCTTTATGCAGTTGCTGTAGAAGATGTCCGCAAACGAGGTCGACACCACCACGCCGAACCCAAAGTCCTTGATGGCCCAGACGGCGTGCTCCCTGGATGAGCCGCACCCAAAGTTGTCTCCGGCCACAAGTATCCGGGATCCGGCGTACCGGGGGTCGTCCAGCACGAAGCCGGACCCGCCCTCCCGCCGCCGGTCGTAGAAGAGATACCTGCCAAAGCCGGACCTGGACACCAGCTTGAGGAACTGCTTGGGTATTATCTGGTCGGTGTCGATGTTGGGATCCGGCAGCGGGGGTAACCCTCGAGTGGACAGTCCGGAACGGCTCCATCACAGGTTCATCTCCCGGACATCCACTATCCTGCCTGAGACGGCCGCGGCGGCGGCCATTATCGGGCTGAGCAGGTGGGTGCGGCCCCCCGAACCCTGCCGGCCCTCGAAGTTGCGGTTGGAGGTGCTGGCGCACCGCTGCCCCGGCTCCAGAATGTCCGGGTTCATTCCCAGGCACATGCTGCATCCGGAGTTCCTCCACTCAAAGCCCGCATCCAGAAAGACCCTGTCCAGGCCCATCTCCTCGGCCTCGCGCTTGACCATCTGGGATCCCGGCACCACCATGGCCCGTACCCCCTCGGCGACCCGGTTGCCCCGGGCCACCCTGGCTGCCTGCACCAGGTCCTCCCAGCCTTGCGTTGGTGCACGAACCGATGAACACCCTGTCTATCCGGATGTCGGTGACCGCCGTGCCCGCCTCCAGGTCCATGTACTCCAGGGCCCTCCGGGCGCCCCGTTTCCCTGGCCGGATCCCCGTCGGCGTACTCGGCCGGTATCCGGCACGCACCCCGGTTACGTCGCAGGTCATCCCGGGGTTGGTCCCCCAGGAGACCTGGGGCGCCACCTCGTTGGCGCGTATCGTGTAGGACCTGGCGAACCGCGCCCCCGCCGTCGGAGCGGAGGTCCCCCCTTCCACGCCTCGGCCATCTCCTCGAAGTTGCCCGGGGTGTAGCGGCGGCCCCGGAGGTACTCGAAGGTGGTCTCGTCGGGAGCCACCATTCCGGCCCGCGCTCCCCCCTCGATGGACATGTTGCAGATGGTCATCCGCTGCTCCATGGACATTGCCCGGACGGCCTCCCCCCGGTATTCAAAGACAAAGCCCGTGCCGCCGGCCGTCCCTATGCTGCGTATCAGGTACAGTATGAGGTCCTTGGAGGTGACCGGGTCGGAGAGCCGGCCCTCCATCAGCACCTCGTAGGGTTCCGGTTTTTCGAGCCAGAGCGTCTGGGTGGCCAGTACGTGCTCTACCTCGCTGGTCCCTATCCCCAGGGCGGAAGGCGCCAAAGGCGCCATGGGTGGACGTGTGGGAGTCGCCGCAGACGATGGTGGTTCCGGGCAGGGTTATCCCCAGCTGCGGCCCTATCACGTGGACTATTCCCTGGTCGGGGCTGTCCATCCCAAACAGCCTGATGCCGAACTTGCGGCAGTTTGATTCGAGCGTGCTTATCTGGATGGACGACGTCTGGTCGAGGATCGGCAGGCCGCGCCTGCCGGTGGGGATGTTGTGGGTCGACGGTGGCCACGGTCAGGTCGGGGCGGCGTACGCGGCGTCCGGCCGCGCGGAGCCCGTCAAAGGCCTGGGGCGAGGTGACCTCGTGTACCAGGTGGCGATCTATGTACAGCAGCGAGGGGCCGCCCCGCCCCTCCACCACCACGTGCGAGTCCCAGACCTTGTCGAACAGCGTGCGGGCCATTCGCCCACCTACCCGGGGACGTACCGGAAGAGCCCCCCGGCATCTATGATATCCCGGATTATCCCCGGGAACGGCTTGATGGGGTAGGAGCGGCCCGTCGTGTTGTTGGTGACGGTGTTGGTGCCGGTGTCAAGGGTTATGTCGTCGCCGTCGGATATGCCCTCGTAGGCATCCCGGCCTATCTCTATGGGAAGCAGGAAGGCGCCGTCCACCGAGTTGCGGTAGAATATGCGCGCAAAGGACAGCGCAAGGACCGCCCGTATGCCGGATCCGGCAAGGGCTATCGGCGCGTGCTCGCGGGAGGAGCCGCACCCACAAAGTTCCTCCCCCGCCACGATATACGAGCCGCCCCTGGAGTGGAACGACTCGTCAAGCCCCTCCATGGCGTGGGGTGGCCAGCTCGGCATAGTCGTGGATACTTGAGGTACTGCCCCGGGATGATCACGTCGGTGTCGATGTTGTCCCGGTCGTACTTTACCACCCCTGCCGCTCAATCCAGATCCCCCGGGTGGGTTATCCTGCCGGTGACGGCCGAGGCGGCGGCAACCACCGGCGATGCCAGGTAGGTACGGGATCCCCCGATGGCCCATCCTTCCGGGAAAGTTGCGGTTGGTCGTGCTGATGCACACCTCCCCGTCGGCCAGCACGCCCATGTGCGCCCCGCAACAGGCCCCTGCAGGTGGGCGGACCCACCGTGGCCCCGGACTCCATCATGATGCCCACCAGCCCGTTCTCGACGGCGCGGCGATATATCGAGATGGTTGCCCGGCAGCACCTCGGTGCGGATGCTCACCCTGCGGCCCTTCAGGGACGCGGGCGGCCGCCTCCAGGTCCTCGTACTTGGCTCCGGTGCAGGACCCGATGTAGGCCTTGTCCAGCTCCTCGGATGGCGCCTCGGAGACCGGGGTGACGTTCTCAGGCGAGTACGGCTCGGCCACCACCGGCACCATCTCGGCCGCATCGTACTGGTGGGTGGTCTCGTAGCAGGCATCATCCTCGTCGGGGTAGACGGCGGATATGCCGGTGGCCCCCCGCGATTCCAGGTACCGGATGGTCTTGGCATCCGGGACGACTATCCCGTTCTTGGCACCTGCCTCGGTGGTCATGTTGCAGAGGGTGAGGCGGTCCTCGACGGACATCTCCGAGACCGTGTCGCCGCCAAACTGCATGGTCTTGTAGGCCCCCCCGTCGGTGCCTATGTCCCCGATGATACTGAGTATGACATCCTTGGCCATGACGTTGTCCGGCAGGGTGCCGCTTATCTCGAAATAGATGGTCTCCGGAACGCGGAACCATATGCGGCCCTTCAGCAGTACGTATGCCATGTCCGTGTGGCCCAGGCCGCAGGCAAACGCCCCCAGCGCCCCGGTGGTGTTGGTGTGCGAGTCTCCCCCCACGTAGACCTCCCCGGGCAGCACCAGGGCCTCCTCGTGGGAGAGCGAATGGCATATCCCGTACTGGCCCATGCCGTACTTGAAGTGGCGCTTTATTCCGTGCTCCTTGGTAAACCGGGACAGCCTTACGATGTTCTGGGCCGATATCTTCTCGGCGGACGGCACGAAGTGATCCTCTGCCACCCATATCCGGGAGGGATCCCAGAGGCTGTCGGTCGGGATGTTCTGTTTTTGCAGTTTTTCAAATACCTTGATCACGCCCGGTCCCGATACGTCGTGGATCATGGCCTTGTCCACGTCCGCAAATACCACCTCGCCGGGGCTTACCCTGTCTCTTCCTGATGCTCGGGCCAGTATCTTCTCGACCAGGTTCATCCATGTGAGATGGCGGGGCGGGACTTTAAAACTTTGGAAAAAGAACGCCCGCGTGCAAGCCCGCAAATCCGCGCAGGGCCGGCCGCGTGTGCTGGGCAGACCCCAGCCCGGACACGGGTTCCGAGCCCTTCGGTGTGCCGGACAGGCTTGATCCATCTGCTTGAGGTCGCGTCATGGCCGGGGGCCAGGACGGACGGTGCGGGCGCCACCCTCTCCCGCAAAGACAACCCTAAAAATTCCCCAACGGTGCAACATACCGGATGGAGTTGAGGGTTATGGCCCTGGAGGCGCAAAGGGAGATCGGCTCCTTTGATCTCTATTCCGCCCTCCGGCTGGCCTTGGATGGCAGCGGTGTCGAGGTCAAGGCGGGCGACATCGTCGTGGTCTCCACAAAGTACGTCTCCGTCTCACAGGGCAGGGTGCTCAGCGTTGGCGATACCAGGGTGTCCGACGAGGGAAGGCGCATGGCGCGCCGGTTCCGGATGGGGCCCGGGATGGCCGAGATCATACTGCGCGAGTCAGACTCGATAATGGGCGGGTTGGCCGGGTTCGTGCTGGCCAGCGTGGGCGGGATGATGGCCCCCAACGCGGGGATAGACGCGTCCAATGCCAGCCCCGGCAGGGTCATACTGTATCCGGCGGACCCGTATTTGGCGGCCGAGTGTCTGCGGCGGAAGATATTCCTGGAGACCGGGGCGATGGTCGGGGTGATACTGGCGGACAGCAGGCTGATGCCCGGCAGGGTGGGCACCACCGGCGTCGCGGTGGCGTGCGCCGGAATGGACCCCGTCCTGGACATGCGGGGGGACGCCGACCTTGAGGGTCGCCCGCTCAGGGTAACCTTCCAAGCGGTGGCAGACAACCTGGCCTCGGCGGGCAACTATACCATGGGCGAGGGGGGCCAGTCCAGGCCGTTTGCCATATTGCGCGGGTCCGGTGCCCGGCTGAGACACGGGGAGGTGTCAGGCCGCGAGACATCCGTGGATCCGTCAGAGTGCGTGTACGCGAGGGGTTTCTCGGCCGGAGCCTAGGCGGGCACCGTCTCGTCCCGTCGGCAGGCGGATGGCAGCTCAGCGGGCGGCCGCCCCGCGGGACCGCCGCCGCGGATACCGTTATAAGAGGACCGCCCGTGCCCGGGTCTGTGACCTCCAAGAACAGGCCGGCCGCAGCCCAGGACAAGTCCAGGGAATCAAAGGACTCCAAGAAGGACAAGGGTCAGGGACCGCCCAAGGCAGAGATCACCGTCATCCTGACCGACAAGCAGGCAGGCAGGTTTCTGAAAAACGCAAAGGTCATCACGGCCCAGGATCTGGCCACCAAGACCGGCGTAAAGGTCTCTGCCGCCAACAAGTATCTCAGGGAGGCGGTCAGAAGCGGAACGGCCAAGAAGGTGGGCGGATACAGCGGCCACTGGCTGTATCAGGGCGTCTCCTCGTAGATCTCCATTACGTCGCCGGGCTTTACCGTCTGCAGTACGGCCGCGTCGCCATCCATCACGCCGATTGGAGTCATGGGCTTGCCGGGGGAGCCGTCCCGGACGAAGAAACAGACACACTGCTGTCCGGGCAGGAACGAGATCTCGCCTGCCCGAAAGGCGCCACGTCCGCGCTCAAGGCCCGAGTCTATCTCGGTGTTGATATAGACCATTCCGCCGGCCTGGTGGGCGTTCCCGTGGATGGGCAGCGACTGCAGGATTATCCGGACCGTCCGCGGGGCCAGATGGCGCTTGAGACGGAGGGGTATGACGGTACCGCCCACCTTCAGGACTATCCTCTGGTACGAGACGGTGCGTCCCTCAAGTATCCGGTCGCGCTGCAACACCGACATATCAGCAGGGCATTGCATTTAGGAATTAGGCAGTCCGCTCGATGGCCGCCTGCGCCGCGGCCACCGTGGCTACGGGTATGCGGTGCGGCGATGAGCTGGCATAGCTGATTCCGGCCCCGTGGCAGAAGCGCACAGAGTCGGGATCCCCGCCGTGCTCGCCGCAGATTCCTATCTCGAGGCTTCGGCTGACCGACCGCCCCTTGGAGATGGCCAGGTTCATCAGGGCCCCCACCCCGTCCACGTCCAGGGACTGGAAGGGATTGCGTGCCAGCAGTTCCTTCTCCATGTACTCGGGGAGGAACTTGCCCTCGGCATCCTCGCGGCTGAACGAGTAGGTGGCCTGGGTCAGGTCGTTTGTCCCAAAGCTGAAGAACTCCGCGGTGGAGGCAAGCTGGTCGGCGGTGACGGCGGCCCGCACCACCTCTATCATGGTGCCAAAGTTTACCCGGATGGGGTGGCCGTGCTTCTTCTCCATCTCCGACTTGATCAGGTCGTATATTCGCTTGATGTGGTCCAGCTCCTCCACGCTGCCCACCTGCGGTATCATTATCTGGGGTACGGCGTTGACGCCCTTCCTGGTGAGGGAAGCGGCGGCCTCAAAGACGGCCCTTATCTGCATCTCGTATATCTCAGGGTAGGTGATGCCCACCCTGACGCCCCGGTGTCCCATCATCGGGTTGACCTCGGCCAGATCTCTTGCCCTGGCCAGCACGGGCGCAGCTTCTGCCGCCTCCTTCTTGGGCATCTTGGATATGCGGTTGCTCATGGTCTCCGGATCCGGCAGGAATTCGTGCAGCGGCGGATCCAGCAGCCGGATGGTAACCGGATAGCCCTCCATCGCCTTGAGTATCTTGACAAAGTCGCTGCGCTGCAGCTTCTGCAGGGCGGCCAGCTTCTGCTTGCGGTCGGTGACGTTATCTGCCATTATCATGTCCACGAACAGCCCTATGCGGTCCTCCGCGTTGAACATGCGCTCGGTTCTGCACAGGCCGATCCCCTCGGCCCCGTACTTGCGGGCGAGTTTGGCCGCCTCGGGCGTGTCGGCGTTGGCCCGTATCCCCAGCGTCTTTGCCTCCCGGGCCCAGCCGAGCAGCGTCTGGAAGTTGCGCGTAATCTTGGGCTCGATGGTGGGCACCTCCCCCACGAATACCTGGCCGGTGGTTCCGTCTATCGTGATGTAGTCGCCGTCGGAGATGGACGCATCCCCGGCCGTGCACGAGCCTGCGTCGTAGTCTATCCGGAGGTCGGTGCATCCCACTATGCAAGGCTTGCCCATCCCCCGGGCCACCACCGCCGCATGGGAGGTCTTGCCGCCCCTGCTGGTCAGTATCCCGGCCGACGCAAAGAACGCGGGCACGTCCTCGGGTTTGGTCTCCTCCCGGACCAGTATCACCTTCTTGCCCTCCTCTCCCAGGGCCGTTGCCCTCTTGACGTCAAAGACCACCATCCCCGAAGCGGCGCCCGGAGAGGCGGCTATCCCCTTGGCCAGCACATCATGGTCCCTGGCGGCCTTGGAGTCGATGCTCGGATGCAGCATCTGCTCGAGCTGATCCGCCGATATCCTGGAGAGCGCCCTCTCCCTGGTTATCAGTCCCTCCGAGACCATCTCGACTGAGGTGCGTATCATGGAGGCGGCATTCATCTTGGCGCTGCGCGTCTGGAGCAGGTAGAACTTGCCCCGCTCCAGGGTGAACTCGATGTCCTGCGGTTCCCGATAGTGGTTCTCCAGTACGTCGCACGTCCTGGCCAGCTCCTCGTATGCGTCGGGCAGCTCCCGCTTCATCTTGGCCACGGGCTTGGGCGTGCGCGTGCCGGCCACCACATCCTCGCCCTGCGCGTTCACCAGATAGTCGCCGAATATTTTGTTGGAACCGTCTCCGGGGTTCCTGGTGAAGATTACCCCCGTGGCCGAGTCGCCGCCCATGTTGCCAAAGACCATCGAGACCACGTTGACCGCCGTCCCGTCGGCGATATCCCGGGTGATCCTGTTCTTCTCCCGGTAGACTATTGCCCGCTCGCCCATCCAGCTTGCAAAGACCGCCTTGATGGCCAGCTCCAGCTGCTCGTCGGGATCATCCGGAAAGTCGCGGCCCGTCTCTTTTTTGCAGACGGCCTTGTACCTTGAGACCACCCCCTGCAGCGATTCGACGGTCAGATCCCCGTCCAGCACGACGCCCTGGTCGGACTTGGCCCTGTCCAGTATGCCGTCAAATTCTGAATCGTCCACCCCGAACACCACCTTGCCAAAGAGCTGGACGAACCGCCGGTACGAGTCCCAGGCGAACCGCGGGTTGTTGCTCATCTCAGACAGGCCCCGGACGGTATCGTCGTTGAGGCCCAAGTTGAGTATCGTATCCATCATCCCGGGCATCGATATCGCGGCCCCGGACCGGACCGAGACCAGCAGCGGGTTGGTCTTGGACTTCCAGGTCTTGCCCGTCTCCCTGCCTATCCGGGCCATCTTCCGTTTTACCTCCCTCATCAGGGAGGGGGGCAGGGTTCGGTCGTTCTCGTAATAGGCTCGGCAGACCCTGGTGGTAATTACAAACCCGGGCGGAACCGGAAGGTTGAGCGAGGTCATCTCGCAGAGTCCGGCACCCTTGCCGCCCAATATCTTGCGGCTCACGCCCTGACCCTCGTCATAAAAGTAGACCGACTTCATTTGACATGGTTGCACTCCAAAAAGCCATTTTAAAGCGTTGCGAGCATCGAGGTCAGAGACCGGCCCTGGGAGAATATTGCCGCGCGCCCCGCATGCCATAGGCAGGCTCGCCACAGGCAAGACTGCTAGAGACCGTGCGTCGTTCGGGTGATCGGCCATTCTGCAGGCAAGACTGCCCGGCCATTCTGCACCCCAAGCCGCCACCGGGGCACGCGCGCAAACCAAATACAAACATGCCGTCTGTGCCCTTTACCGGTTCTGCTCTGTCGATATGGTTGCGGGCAGACCGGTGCCGCATGTTATTTCGCGACACCCCCGGACGAGAGCATGCTGCCGGCCAGTGCAATATTATCCGGCCTTGCGGTCGTATTTTATCGGCGCTTCCTGCCGCGATGTCCCGGGCAATGATGGCGCGAAATTGCGGCCAAAGTATTTTTTTGCGGCACGCGGCATCGATATTCTTTGAAAGTATTTCCGGGGGTGAGGCCGATAGTCCGCTCTTGGTGCACGTCCTGAAATTTGCTGCATTTTAAAATAAAGATGGCATCTGGCAGTTCCCGGATGATGCTGGCGCGGCGTCGCACGCGCCAAAAGAGCGCGGGCGGGATGATCAGGGCCGAACGGGCCGAGACGGGTGCAGGTACCGCGAGATGGCACAGGCATCAAGGATGATCTCCCCAAGGGTTATTTGCCCGCTGTCCGTCCCACAGGCATGGCCGCCCCGATACTCCAGGTGGATAACCTGACCAGGACATTCGTCAGGAAAAGGATATTCGGCAAGTCCGCGGCCGTAAGGGCAGTCGATGACGTCTCCTTTGAGCTGGGCGAGGGGGAGGTGCTGGTGATAGCGGGCGAGTCCGGATCCGGCAAGTCCACCATAGCCAAGATGATACTGGGCGCCGTCCGGGCCGACTCTGGGACCGTCAAGTTTGAGGGCGGGACCGTCACCTATGACAGGGCCTCGCGGTCGGCCATACGGAAGGGCTGCCAGATGGTGCACCAGGACCCATACGACTCGATAAACCCCAGGATGCGGGTGCGCGATATAGTGGCCGAGTCGTTGGAGATACACCACCTGGGCGATGCCGGGTCCAGGAAGCGGCGCGTGGCCGAGGCGCTCTCGGAGGTGAAGCTGGATCCCGATGACGTGTCGGCAAAGTACCCGCACATGCTCTCCGGCGGACAGAGGCAGAGGGTGGTACTGGCGCGGGCCCTGGCAGTAAAGCCCAGGATCATCATAGCCGACGAGCCAGTCTCCATGCTGGACGTATCCATCCGGGCCGAGATGCTGGAGCTGATGCGCGAGCTTCAGCAGAAGCACGGCATATCGTTCATCTACATAACGCACGACCTTGCCACTGCCAGATACTTTGGCCAGCGGATAATCATACTGTACAGGGGCAGGATAACCGAGCAGGGTCCCATCGACGAGGTGCTGGACCAGCCCAAGCACCCGTATACGCAGGCCCTGATAAACGCCATATCGGATCCGGATCCGGCCAACCGCCTCCGGGAGAGGCCGGTTGCGGAATGGAAGGAGGGCGCGGCCGGTGACTAGGTGGCGACGGGCCGGGTGCGCCTGTCGTGGTAGGCAACCGTCTGGGACACGCCGTTCCTTGGGTATACGCCGTAGACCAGGCCGGCCTTCTGCACGACGAATTCCTTGAGCGAGACCATGATGAACTGGCTGTTCTGCGAGCGCTCCTCCAGGATGTTTGCCAGCCTCTCGGAGTTTGGCGCATCCAGGTGCGCATCCACCTCGTCGAACAGGTAGAACGGGGACGGGTTGAGCTTCTGCAGGGCCAGAACGAAGACGATGGCTGCCAGCGTCTTCTCTCCGCCGCTTATGGACATGGATGTGCGCTTGGGCTTGCCGGGGAACTGTACCATGTAGGTGATGCCGGATCCAAAGACGTCATCCTCGTCCTCCAGCTCCAGCCATGCGTTGCCTCCGGACATCTTGCCGAAGATGGCCCGGATCTCGGTGTCTACCGTGTCAAAGGCGTCCAGGTATCTCTGGCGCTTGTCCTTTTCGATGTCCTCGATGAACGATACTATCCTGTTGCGTTCCTGCTCCAGCGAGTTCTTCCTCTCGGACATGGACCGGTACCCTTCCGAAACCGACCCGTACGTGCCGGGGGCATTGGCGTTCAGGGGCGGAAGCGCCTCCTGCTCCGCCTTCAGGGACGATATCAATCCGGAGACGTCCATGTCCAGCGGCAGATCTTCGGGAGGCCTGGGCGGGATGGACTCGGCTATCCTGGAGGCGGCCGCCTGGCAGTCCGCAAGGTCGCGCCCTATCGAGTCATGGCGCCTCTGCAGTCCGCTGACGGTCCCCGAGACATGCCGCTCCGTTCCACGCAGGGTGCTCAGTCTGGACTCGCATTCGCGCAGGCGCGACACCGAGGCGCCTGCAGTCTCTATAACCTGCTGCTCCTTTTGGCGCAGGCCCTCCACGGTTCGCTGCTTGTCACCCACTTCGGTCCCCATGCGCTCCAGCTTCGAGACGGTCTCCTTCCGCTCCCGTACCAGCGAGGCCTGCTCGCCGGCCCGCTCGGAGGCCCTCCGGATAAGCCCCTTTGATGAGGACTCCAGCCCCTCCCACTCGGCCTCGGCCTTGTAGTATCTGGAGTTGGCCTGCGTCTGCATCCTTTCAAAGTCGTCTTTGTGGCGGTTTATCTCGGATAGCTGGACGGCGATCTTCTTGGACGTGTCGGCTGGAACGCGGCCCTCCTCCAGGGTGATGCGCTCGGACGTCCTGGCCACCAGCGACTGCAGATGGGCCAGCTGCCTTTCCATGTCGGGCAGGCGCGTCTCGTACAGGGAGATCCGCGAGGATATGTCGGCACGCGT
Organism: Nitrosopumilaceae archaeon; assembly: GCA_965261905.1. Taxonomy (GTDB): domain Archaea; phylum Thermoproteota; class Nitrososphaeria; order Nitrososphaerales; family Nitrosopumilaceae; genus VYCS01. The sequence continues at coordinate 17,421 of CBDHDZ010000006.1, forward strand.
GCGTCGCGCCGATCTCATCCGCGATTCCAGATCAGAGAGGCTCTGGGTGGCCGATGCCAGCCGTTCGCGCATCTCCGAATGTCTTTTGTTCAGCGAGGACGTCCTCGCATCCAGCGAGCGCAGCCTGGCTGAGCGGCGGGAACGTATCGACTCGAGCAGTTTGATCGACTTTTGCAGACCGCCTATCTCTGCGGACATCGATATTATCTTGGTGAGGTTGGATATGCGGGAGCCACGGTCCAGTATGGTAGACTTGCCCGGCTCCACATACTCCCCGGACAGGGTGACGGCTCGCAGTCCCTTGTCGGCGGCCTCCCGGGCCGACTCTAGTGATCCGGCCAGAACCACCCCGCCGAACAGAAACGTTCGGAGAGGCTCAAAGCGTTTTTCGCACGATACGCGGTCTGCCAGCAGTTCGGGGGTACTGCCCGGGATGGCCCTCAGGTTCGGCAGATGGTTGAGCGGTATCACCCTGAGTCTGGGCAGGTTCATGGAACGGGCCGTCTCGGATATGGCAGCCATCGCCTCCATATCCTCGACCACCAGAGCCTTCAGCCAGTCTGAGCTGGAGGCCATTACCGCCCGCTCGCACTCGGCCGGCCAGGAGAGCAGTTCGTGCGCCATGCCCAACACGCCGAGGCCCGGAGCCTCCGTCTTCAGCCTGCCGATCGAATAGTCTTCATGCATCACCTTCTTGACCAAGCGTAATTTGGAGTCGTACCGCGCAGCGGCCCTTCCCGCCTCCTCTATCAGCGGATCCAGGCTCTCCAAATCCGCCGCCACCCCGCCCCGGGCAGAGCCGAGTTTGATCAGCCTGAATTTCATGGACTCCGCAGAGGCATCCTGCCGCCCTATCCAAGAGTCAAGGCGGGCATGCAGTTTCTCCAGGCTGGCAACCTGGCGCTCCAAGTCGGCCAGCCGGGAGCGGTCCGACTCGGCCTGCCTGGCGCCCTGCTCGGCGGACAGTCCTATCTCGGACAGGCCGCGCTGGTGCCTGGACAGGGTGGTCCTCAGCAGATCCAGCATCCGGTCCGATTCGGCTTTTTTGGCAGCTGCCTCCGCCTGCCACTCCAGTATGGCGGTGCGCTTCCTGTTTATCTTGGTCAGCGCCCGGGCAATCTCGTTCCGGCTGCCTCCCGTCTCGGTCAGAAGCAGCCGCAGCGACTCCATCTTGGATCGGTTCTGGCCGCGGGACTCGATTATATCCAAAATTTCAGATCTTATGTTTGCCGTCCTGGCATCTATCTGGATGATGCGCCTCTCGGCCGTCTTTAGGGCAGCCTCTACGTTCTGGTAGTCGGTCACCGCCGCATGCACCTCGGACGCTATGCTGGCGCGGGCCTTTCCGTGGGTGTCGGCCTCTTCCATGTAGACCTGCTTCTCCGACTCCAGGGACTCTATGCGTTCCCGGATGCCATCCAGCTGGGCGGTACCGTCGCGCAGGCTGGCACCAATCTTGCTCAGATTCTCCTCCAAGGATTCGGCCCGGTTCCTCTCGACGGCCAGCCTCTGCAGTGACCGGATTGTGTTGTAGCGGCCCAGCTCCTGGGACAGGATGGCATGCCGCAGGACGTGGTTCCGTTCCCCCTCCAGCTCGCCTATCCTGCTTCTCACCTCGCCCATCTTGGCCAGGGCCACCTCCAGCCGCCGATCCGCCTGTTCAAGCTGCTTTGTGGCCTGATCCTTTCTCTCGTCAAAGGCGGACAGCCCTATCAGGTCCTCTATGGCCCCGCGCTTCTCCTCGGCGCTGAATTCCGATATCCTCGTTATTGTGCCCTGCTGGACGTTGTTGAGCTGGTTGAGCCCGGCGTTGACCACCTCCAGCATATCCTGGATGCGTCCCCGGATGGTCTTTTGCTTGTTGAGGTAGTAGGCGCTCTCGCCGTCGGTGTTCAGTATGCGGGTGATCTCCACCCTGTCGGAGTCGACCGGTATGCTCCTGTCGGCGTTGTCCAGATGGACGGTGGCCCGCGCAATCTTGGTTCCGCCCCGGGATCCCTCCACGTCGTGGATCAGCGACTTTAGCCTGTCGGCGCGCATTATCTTGGCGTTCTTCTCGCCCAGGGCAAAGGCGACCGCATCCAGTATGTTGCTCTTGCCGGACCCGTTTGGCCCGGATATGGAGACCAGTCCAGGTACAAACTTGACCACGGTGTTCTTGAAGCCGAAAGACTTGAAGCCGTAGATCTCTACCTTCTCAATGTGAACCATCCCGGTATCCCCATCGGTATACGAACAAACCAGTATATTTGGCATTTGGTCAAGATTTGCGAATCTTTTGGTAGGGTGCAGGATGCTAGTGCACACCCTTCAAAAACGCCCGCGGGCTGCGACCCGTTACCGTATCAGAAAAAACGCGCGTGCAGCCCGCCGGCAGTTAAAAAAACCGGCCTCCTATCTAGCTTAATTTCCCCGGGGTTGTTTTTTGGTAGTTCGGGCGATCAGGCAATTTCAGCCGGCCACAAACTCCTCGCAGGCCTCGCGGGCCTTGGTGTCCGGCATCTGCCGGATGGGGTGCTTCATCAGGTAGGCGCTAGCCGGGATGATGGGCCCTCCCACGCCCCTCTCCAAGGCAATCTTTGCCAGCCGGATGGCGTCGATTACTATCCCCGCAGAGTTTGCCTTGTCGTCCACCTCCAGCCTCACCTCCATGTTGTAGGGTATGTTGGCCCACTGCCGCCCCTCTATCCTCATGAACATCAGCTTGGTGTTGCCAAGGAACGGGATAAAGTCGGACGGGCCGACGTATATGTTGTCGTCGTCCAGCCGGTTGTCCAGCTGGCTCTGGACGCTCTCGGTCTTGGATATCTTCTTGGAGACCAGCCTGTCCTGCTCCTTCATGTTGAGAAAGTCGGTGTTGCCCCCCACGTTGATCTGGTAGGTCTTGGTTATCTTCGTGCCGCGGTCGTTGCAGAGCCGCGCCAGCGTCCGGTGGACTATCGTGGCGCCCACCTGCCCCTTGATGTCGTCGCCGATGACAGGCACGTTGAGCTCCCGGAACCGGGCGGCCCACCGCTCGTCTGAGGCGATGAACGACGGTATGCAGTTGACAAAGGCCGTTCCCGTGTCCAGGCAGACCTGGGCCCAGAACTTTGTAGCCTCCTCGGAGCCCACCGGCAGGTACGACACCAGTATCTCGGTCTTGGTGTCCTGGATGACGCGGATGGCCTCCTCGCGCAGTTGGGCGGTGGTCTTTGTGGATGTGATGGGCTTGATGCGGTTCTCCACCCAGATGCCCACCCCGTCCAAGGCGGGGCTCTCGTGTACGCGCGCCTCGGTCTTGGGCATGCCGTCCTGCGGTATCCAGTCCACCATGTTGGGGTATGCGTAGATGGCCTCGTTGATGGTGCGCCCCACCTTGTTCTCGCCCACATCAAAGCCGCAGACAAAGTCGATGTCGTGTATGCCGTACCCTGCCAGCGTGTCGTGGATGATCCCGATGACCCGCTGGTCGGGATTGCGCCGATAGTACTCGATGCCCTGGATCAGGCCCGAGAAGCAGTTACCTATTCCCACCAGTCCTACTCGTATCCTGCCCGGCAATGCCCGGGTTTGGGCGGGTCCCGTTTATAGGTTTAAAGCTGGCTGCGTCCCAGAAACATATACCAAAACTGCGCAAGTACCCAACAATCCTGCCCGGCACAAAGACGCAGCATCCAGGACATGGCACAGATACGCGCCGAGTGTGACAGGATACACGGCAAACTACCCGCCGGCATACTCGCCGGCGAGGTGTCCGTGGATGACGTGTGCAGGTTGCCTGAGATCATCGACATGTTATCCGAGACGTTCGGGAACTGACTGACCGCCGCGTCTTGGAGAAGATCCGTCAGGTCACAGACTTAACGCCGGTTGCCGGGTCAGGGTGACTTAGCAGCCCCGTCCGCGGCATTGGGATGCACGGATCCGGTGGATCTTGAGCACATCTGTTGGCCGGCGGACCGGGCCAAGGATGCGGCTTGACTGCTCAGATCTTTAAAATCCGATTACTACGCGTCTGCTCGCGCCAGCCGATACTATGACAAGAACGTGTGCGGGAAGCTACGGATGAGGCATGGATGTCTCCAGCATCATCTCGTCCATCGCTTTTTCGCGTTCTAAGGCCAGCCTCTCGAGATCCAGCAGGTCGTATCCGCCCGCCAGCTGCAGGTTGACGTCGACTACCGCGGCGTTGATGGTCTCGTAGGCGCTCCCCACCCTCTCCGGCAGGGAGTCGGCCTGCTCCTGGGTGGCGATGACCGCGCCTGGTGGTACGAACTTTCCGTCTTCAACCACCACTCCGCCGGTGATGGTGGCCGACACGCCCACCGCGACGTTGTTTCCGATCTTGGCGTTGAAGACCAAGGCCTCCATTCCTATGAACGTACTGCTTCCGATCCACGCCGGCCCGTGAACCATGGCGCCGTGCGCGAGGCTGGTGTTGTTTCCCACGAATACGGCGTAGCCGCCATCAAACGCCGGGTCGTCACCCTTCAGCCTGTCGCCGTCTACCGAGAACCGGCGGTCGTCTATGTTACGGCCGTCGTCCACCGTCGCCAGCGCGTGAATCACCACCCCGTCCTGCATGTTGGTCCCGTCCCCTATGTGGATGGGGGCACCCTCGTCGCCCCTGCATACGGCGGTCGGCGCCACAAAGACCATCTTCCCTATGTGGCAGTCTCCAATCACCACCGCAAAGGGGTGGATGAATGCGCCGTGTTCTATGGATGGTCTGTCAACCTGAGCGTTAAAGCTGGTCGGCACGTTGTCGTGGACGTTCGGCCACCAGGGGTCCGCATCGTGGGTGTCGTTGTGGTCGCCGTTGGTGGATGCCTGCCCGACGCACGGATCCGCGCCGCACAGCTCCGAGTCGGTCTCTTGGTCTCCGGCGCCCTGCGGAACCGGCCAGTTCCAGTCGGCCGACTGGAGCGCCACGGCCAGCGCGGCGACAGACACCACTGCCAGGGCTGCCATAGACGCGCTTCTCCTGTTCATTATTGGTGGTGGCGCATGCGGTGGTTGATAAGTCGTTGGGTATCTCCGGGGTTGGTGCGTAATTCACCGTAGCCGCATGCTGGATGAGATAAGGCGCCGCGGATTCGACTTCGCGGACCGCCTCTTTCACGCCGACAAGGGATACGATGCCGAGTACGGTTACTGGATGATCTTCTGGATGGACATGATCCCCCAACATCGAGCAACGACGGGGCGCCACCAACCGGGCCACGCCCAACCGGAGGAAGGCGGCCAGGCTGTTCAACCAGGACGAGTATCCGCTGAGGGACCTGATCGAGGGCATCTTTGGAGCCGAGGAGAGCAGGAGGCACCAGCTGCACTGCCGGTTCGTCCGGACGGACAACCGCCTGCGGTTCGCCAAGGGGAGGGCCATCCATGGAACATGCGGGCGCCCGGCCGGTTCGAGTGGGCCAACAGGCTGAAGGTACCAATCCAGTCATACGGAGGACAACAGATGCACGCGGAGTGCGCCTGACGTTCCCTGCCTGCGGCCGGGCGTGCGGCGTGGCCGGGTCCGGGGATGGTGGCCCGACCGGTGAAAGTCCGGGAGGGTAAACCTGCCGAAGCAGACGAGAATTACGCACCAACCCCGGTCGTATGGAACGGCTTTTATTCACCTGCCACAAGACGCAATAGTGTATTTCCTTTACGCGGACAGTTCGGGCCGGACAGAGATAAGGCAGGGCAGGCATGGCAGGCACGATAGCCTGTATATCACGGTCGGGGTTATTGTACACGAAAAGGACTGGAGATCGGTAACGAACAAGATCTCGGAAATGAAGCGCGAGATGTTTCCTGAGTTGGATCCGCGCGAGTGGGAGCTACATGCGTCGGACATTTGGAACAACAGGGACTTTTTTGCTGGCAGACGTCAGGGATTGAACCAGGCGAAAAAACTGGAGATATTCTCAAGAACCGCAAACCTCGCACGCTGGTCGAATATCACGATAGTCAGCGTGGTCATGTTCAAGGACAAGATGAAGGAGCGGTACCGTTCTCCGGCAGTCACGGAATATTCCTGGCTGTTTGTTACCGAGCGGTTTGAGCATTTTTTGGTGCAAAAGCCGGAGGGAACCAACAACGGACTGCTGTTTATAGACGCCAGCCAAAAGAACCCCGAATCGGAGATCAGAAGAGCCATGCGAAAGGCGATAAAAGACGGCGGTATCTGGAGGGGCATCGACCATGTCATTGAGCAACCCATCTTTGTAGAATCGCACATGCATAACTTGATTCAGTTAGCGGATATGATTGCATACGTGATACTCAAGCACTACAAGAGCGACTCAAAATTCGAAGGATTGTTTGAGATGTTGAAGTTGAAAATGTACCGGGCCGATGGCAAGCTGGACAGTTTTGGCCTCAAGGAGTTCCCTTAGATGCGTTGGTCGGGAAGCAGGTCCGCACAGTTGCGGGGAAACTGCTTCCCTAAAGCCACACGCTTGTGGCTCTACCCCACCATCCGTTGACTACGTTATAAAGTGATTGTCACGCCCGGCCTTGTCCAAAAATCCGGAAAAGGTCACTAGTGGCGTGTAGTTACCAAATCCGGATGCCCGCCGGACGGCGGCTTGGATGATCGGAAGGTGTTAGGATCGGAGGATCGCCGCACCACCCAATGAGCAAGAGACACGGAAAGTCAAGGCAGACCAACCCCAACCGTGCCGGAAGCAAGAGCAACCCCTACGGGAAGAGGAACGACCCCAAGACTGACCGGTCCGAGTACAACAAGGACCGGCGCTTGTAGGGCAGAAGGCTCGTCCGGTGGATGCGCCGGATAGCCGCGATTGCACGCGAGATTCTGGGTGTGGCGCCGGGCACGCGCGACCGGCGCGCCTCAGCCATACCGGTGTCCATCATGAAGGCGCGGTCGGTGGGGTGGTGCGCGCCCTCAGGGAGAAGACCCGGTCGGCGGAGATGCTATCGATGACCGCTGCTACAACATGGTCTTCGCCTGAGACCACGCCGCGGGGGCGACACCCCCGCGGCTACCCGGGAGGCTGCGCACGACTGCTCGTGGACCGCCACCCAGGACGGCTTCGGTGGGCAGCAAGAACGTGATCCGGCGTCTGCCCCGCGCCTTCCCGCCGGTCCGGGTGGCCTCCGCAGGTATCAAGCTGGGTCGTCAATTTTGGCTTTTTGGACAAGGCCACGCCCGGGAATGCGTTTTTAAAGGAAGGTGACCGCCGACCAACCGTGTACTCGGCCATACTGACGGAGTTGGGGACCGCCGTCCAAGACGGCGAGGCATACGTGGAGTCGTTCCCGTTCTCCAAGCGCGCCCAGGACTACCTGGACGCCAAGTCCGGCAAGGCCCGGCTGGCCGGCCTGGTGACCTTTCTGGCCTCGGCGGACACGGACGTGGAGACCAACGACCCGGGCCTGCTGTCCATACTCAAGCGCAACTCGGTGGACGCCAGGATGATGGACCAGGCCAGGATAGAGGAGATACAGGACGAAAAACCGGCCATACTGGCGGCAGCCGGCTTTGCGTCCAACGAGCACGACGCGCTTGGCAAGCTGCGGGAGTTTGCGCTGGAGCTGTCCTCGTCCAGGGTGGCAGAGGTCTCCGAGGCGCCCGACCTGCATATCATCCAGGCCATCAACTCGCTGGACGAGACGGATCGCATAGCCAACGCCCTCTTCGGCAGGCTGCGGGAATGGTACGGGCTGCACTTTCCAGAGCTGGAGAACCTGGTGGACGGCATACTTGGGTACTGTAGGGTGGCCCTGGCGGGCCGGCGCGAGGGCCTGGACAAGGCCGTCTTTACGGAGGCGGGGTTCCCCGATTCCAAGGCGGACATGCTGAACCTGGTGGCCAGGACCAGCCGCGGCGGAGACATATCGGACGAGAATCTTGAGCGCATACAGGCCATGGCCGGGCAGGTGGTGGACCTGTATGGCGCACGCCGCGCCCTGGAGGAGCACGTCGAGGCGCAGATGAGGCTGGCCGCACCCAACCTGTCCGCGATAATGGGCACCGGCGTGGGCGCCCGGCTGCTGGCCAAGGCCGGCAGCCTAAAGAGGCTCTCCACCATGGCCGCCAGCACCATCCAGGTGCTGGGAGCCGAGAAGGCGCTCTTCCGGTCGATAAAGACCGGCTCGCAGCCGCCCAAGCACGGGCTCATATTCCAGCACGCCATGGTCCACAGGGCCCCGCGCTGGCAGAGGGGCAAGATAGCCAGGGCCGTCGCCTCCAAGGCGGTCATCGCCGCCAGGATGGACATGCACGAACCCACCCTAAACGAGACCCTCCTGGAGAAGCTCAACGTCAGGGTGGACGAGATAGGCCAGAAATACGCCGAGCCGCCCCAGAGGCCGGCGACCCCCCCGCCCCAGAAACCCAAGCAGGATAGGCGCCGCCGCAACCAGCCCGCCAGGAAGGGCGCCAAGCGCAAGAGAAGGTTTGCCAGACGATAGTTACGCCTGGGTCAGGTCCGAGGGCGAGCGGAGGCTGGCCACCGAGAACCTGGCCCCCGGAATACAGGTCTACAAGGAGAGGCTGCTAACCCACAAGCGAAGGGAGTACCGCGTGTGGGATCCCTATCGAAGCAAGCTTGCCTCGGCCATCATGAACGGGATAGGCCAGATACCCATATCCTACGGGACCTCGGTGCTGTACCTGGGCGCGTCCACCGGCACCACCGTCAGCCACGTCTCGGACATGGTCGGGAAGAGCGGGGTGGTCTTTGCCGTGGAGCACACCAGCCGGGTTGCCAGGGAGCTGCTGGAGAGGGTGGCCGGCCACCGCAGCAACGTCGTGCCGGTGCTGCAGGATGCCCGCAAGCCCTCGGAGTACTTTTCGGTCTACGGCAGGGTGGACGTGGTCTACTGCGACATAGCCCAGCCCGACCAGACCAGGATAGCCATCTCCAACTGCCGGAGGTATCTCAGGAAGGGCGGCCACCTGCTGCTGGTGGTCAAGGCGCGCAGCATAGACGTGGTCAGCAACCCCGGCGAGATATTCCGGCGGGAGGAGTCGAAGCTGGACGGCTTTGCGGTCATCAGGAGTATCAACCTGATGCCGTACCACAAGGATCACGCCATGATACTTGCGTCATACCCGTGAGGCAGCCATCACCACGACCGCTCAGGCGGGGCCGGCGGCGCGCCCAGGGGGGCGCTGGTCCCCCGCTATCCTGCAGGCCGTCAGCCAGCTTCTCCTGGCAAAGTCCGGGAACGCGCCCGTCGCCCGATATATGCCGCCCACGCACTCGGCTGCCCGCGGGTCGCTGGGGTATCCGCTTCCCACCCGGTGGTTCCGCCGTATGTTGGAGACGGACCTGTCGCGGGCCACCTTGGCCAGGATGGAGGCTGCAGCCACCACGGTAAACCGCGAATCCGCCTTGGTGTGCGAGTGTATCGGGCGGCCGCCGGAGATGGCGGCCAGGCGCGCGCCAAAGAGAGACGCGTCGGCATAGCACGAATCCACATAGTAGGCGTCGGCCCGTATGCTGGAGACTATCCCCGCCATCCTGTCCAGCTCCAAGTCGGTGAGGCCGTGGAACAGCACGCTGTTGTCGATGGTCCTGGGGCGTATGCGCCGGATCACGTGAGCCGTCGAATTGTCCAGGATAACCCGGTGCAGCCGGGATCTGGCCTGCGGCGTGAGGGTCTTGGAGTCGCGCACTCCGGCCTCCTCCAGCGCGGGCAGCCGGGACTCCTCGACGGCCACTCCCGCTATCACCAGCGGACCAACAAAGGAACCCCGCCCGGCCTCGTCCACCCCGCAGACAATCACGGGTTGGCCGGCGGCCCCACACGTATTAAACCGTTGCAAGGAAGGTGGTCGATGGAAGGCGAGATCGTCAGGATAACCGAGGGAGGTACCGTCCTGGCCGTCCCGGCCGCCTCTCTGAGCGGTCCGGTTCCGCCCAGGACGCCCGCATTCTTCAATCCCAGGGCCAAGCGGACGCGGGATCTGGCCGTCAGGGCCTGCGGGGCCCACCTTGGGACGTTCGAGGGGCCCAAGACGTACCTGGATGCGATGGCCGGAACCGGCGCCCGGGGAATACGGATGGCGCGCGAGTTGGACTTTGAGACGGTATACGTCAACGATGCCAACCCCGAGGCAGTGTCGCTTGCCCGGGAGGGCGCCGCCGTCAACGGGCTGGACAACGTCTCCTTCTCCGAGAAGGAGGCGTGCAGGTTTCTCTCGGACCATTCGACGCGCGGGGAGCGCGGGGCGGTGGTGGACACGGACCCGTTCGGATCCCCGGCGCCCTACCTTGACTGCGCAATCCGGGCCACCGCCCACGGCGGGATGCTGGCAGTCACGGCGACCGACCTGCAGGTGCTCGGAGGACTGCACAACGACGCGTGCCGCAGGATATACGGCGGGATCCCCGTCAGAACGTGCTATATGGCCGAGACGGCCGTCCGGCTCATCCTCGGGTGCATCTCCTCGGTGGCCGGCCGCCTGGACAAGGGCGTATCGCCGCTGTACGCGGAGAACCACATGCACTACTACAGGGTGTACGCCAGGCTGCTCCGCAGTCCGGGGGAGCGCCAGATGGGCTACCTGCTGCACTGCCCATCCTGCGGACACCGCCAGGCTTCAGCTGATCCCGCAGAGTCGTGCGGCCGGTGCGGCGGGGCGGTGCTGGCGGCCGGCCCCCTCTGGATTGGGAACCTGTTTGAGAGGGAGTTTGTAAACGGGATGATCCTCTGCGACCAGGCAATCCGGCCTGAGGGCGCCTACGGCTCCATGTTGGGAAGGTGCCTGGACGAGGCGGAGATGCCGGCCGCCTTTTACACGCTGGATGAGATAGCATCCAGGATAAGATCCGGCCCCCCGCAGCTGGCCGAGATGGTCCGCGGATTGCTTGATGCCGGATTTGCCGCCTCGGTCACATCCTTCTCGTTCACCGGTTTTAGGACCGACGCTGACATCGGCAGCATCTGCGAGATGGCCAGGTCATTGAAATCCCATGCACACCAGGTATAGTTCGCTGCTGGGCTTGCGGCTGGCCTTGGGTTTTGTCGTCTTTGTCTTGGCAAACTTGCCGTTCATGTACAGTCTAAACTCCTCGGAGAACTCGCCGTCGAACACCTTGAAGACGGCGTTTCCCTTGGAGGCGAGCACCCGGTCCATCACCTTGGTGCAGGAGTAGTTCAGCGATATCTGCCGCGCGTGATCCACCGACCAATTCCCCGTCACCTGCGGGGACATGTCGCAGATCACCGCGTTTGCCTTGCGGCCAAAGTAGTCCATTATATCGTCCACCAGAAGATCGTCGTCCACGCCGGCCCGGACTATATGCGCGCCCGGTATCTCCTCCACGTACGACAGGTCCACCCCCATCACCTTGCCCCTGCTTCCGACCAGCTTCAGGGCCATCTGGGTCCACCCTCCCGGGGCGCACCCCAGGTCCAGCACGTAAAAGCCGGGGCCCATGATCCTGTACGACTTGTTGAGCTCCTTGAGCTTGTAGGCGGCCCGGCTGCGGTATCCCTGATCCCGGGCCAGCCGCCGATAGTGATCCTTGCGAGCGTCCAGAAGCCTCATTTGATCTTGGTTCGCTTCAGTTCTGCCAGCACCCAGTCCTCAATGTACACGCACGTCCTGGGACTTATCTCGCCGTCCAGCGAGCACCGCTGCTCCACCGGGCAGACCAGGCACGGCGCGTCCTCCAGGGAGGCGGTACTGACCGGGGTCTTTTTGAGTATCAGCTTGTAGGTCCACCGCTGCTTTTCAAGCAGTTTCACCCTGGTGACCATCCCCATGCGTTCCAGCTTCAGGGACAGGCGCGCCCCGTTTCTGGCGCTGAGTTTGAGCTTCTTGTACAGGTCCGACTGAAACATGCCATCTGACTCGCACCTGACCAGCAGATCACAGACCTTGTGCGTGAGCCTCTCCATGTCGACCTTCTCTATCTGGAAGCTGTCGATCTCCTCCGGGGTCAGCTGCTCTGCCAGCTCATCCTCCAGCGTGTTTGGCTTGGACGCCTCGGCCTTTTTGGTGGTTTTTTTCTTTGGCGTTTTGGCGGTTTTTGGTTTTTGGGTTTTTTTATCGGTCGTCTTGGCGGATGGTTTTTTTGCGCCTGCGGGCGGGGTGGTTTTCGGTTCGGCGGCAGGTTTGCCGGGCTTTTTCGCGGGTTTTACCTGCTCGGAGGGCCCAGATTCGTCTGCCCGCGCGGCAGGTTTTTTCTTGGGTTTTGCGGGGGCCGCGTCCGGTTTCGGGGCGGTTTCGGGTTCGGTTTCGGGTTTGGCGGGTTTTTTCTTGGGTTCGGCTGGGGCCGCGTCCGGTTTCGGGGCGGTTTCGGGTTTGGTTTCAGGTTTGGCAGGTTTTTTCTTGGGTTCGGCTGGGGCCGCGTCCGGTTTCGGGGCGGTTTCGGGTTCGGTTTCAGGTTTGGCCGGTTTTTTCTTGGGTTCGGTTGTGGCGGGCTGGGCATGGGCCGCCCCGGCTGCCGGCAAGGGTCTCTTTGTTTTTTGCGCACCCGTTTTGGTAGCTGCCGGTGCGGGTTCTGTGTCTGCCGATACGGCCTCCTCGGATCTTTTCCCGTCCGATTTTTCCAGCACCTGTATGTACTGCCTCAGCTTGCCAAGCCGGGCCTTGGCCTCCTCCATGCTTGATTTCAGATCCTTCTTTGACATGTCATCACCCAATATTTCCCGACCGGTAGCTGGGTCCTGATGAGCCATATAAAGCCATAATTATCGTACCAGAAAAACCGCGCTCGTCAGTAGATCCTCTTCGGCCTTGCTGATGGTGACGGTCACAGTGTAGCTGCCTGGTGCGACATCCGCGATGGAGAATTCGTCTAGCGGCTCCTTCAGGAAGCATGCCGATTCTTGCAGGTCGCCATACACCAAGGTTCCGCCTGAATCATACACTGCTATCCGCAGATCCCCGCAGTCGAATGCGGGGTTTGACACGTCCAGCTGGAAGACTATCCTGTCCGATTCAGCATACTCGGTTTGGAGTCCCACTAGATCCAAGCCGCCGCCATGGTGGGCCCCGCCTGCAGGCCACATGTTTATCTCCCTGCCCAGCTCATCAAGGGCGGAGGCCAGCACTACCGAGCTGAATATCACGGTAAAGGCCACCGGAAGGGCAAAAACCACGTAAGCCGTCCCCCTAGCCATAGTCAGGTGGGCCGTCAAATCCAATATATCGGTTTTCAGAACGTCTTTGGGGAGCGGACGGGGTTCCGTACTTTGGGTTTTTATAGCCAGGATCGGTGGTGGGAACGTGAGGATTACCGTAGGGCATACCCCTGACGCAGACGATGCGTTCATGTTTTACGGCATGCTGACAGGCAGGACGTCATCCCCCGGATTCGAGGTGGAGCAGGTCATCGAGGACATCGAGGAGCTGAACCGCCGGGCCAGGAACGGCGATCTTGACGTCACCGCGGTATCCGTCCACGCATGCGCCCACATTCCAGGCTATACGATACTGCGCAGCGGCGGCAGTTTCGGCAGGGGATACGGGCCGATAGTGGTCGCCCGGGAAGGTTTTGACGCGAAGGCGCTTCCCGGTGTCAAGGTTGCGGTGCCGGGCAGAATGACCTCGGCGTTCCTGCTGCTGCAGTTGATGATCGGCAGGTTTGATTATACCGAGATGAACTTTAGCGACATCCCCTCGGCCGTCAGCCGCGGAGTGGCCGATGCGGGCCTGGTCATCCACGAGGCCCAGATAACGTACGAGCGTGAGGGCGTCTCAAAGGTGCTGGACACCGGGGAATGGTGGGACAGGGAGACTGGCGGGCTGCCCGTCCCCCTCGGGATAAACGTGATGAGGGCGTCGTTGGGCGATGAGACCATAAGCCGGTTTGATGGGTATCTGCAAGACTCGATAAAGTACGGGTTGGCTCATCCCCGCGAGGCCGTAGATTACGCCATGCAGTATGGCCGCGGCAACCCCAAGGACCTCATAGACAGGTTCGTGAAGATGTACGTCAATCCCGTGACGGTGGATATGGGTAGCGACGGGGAGGCGGCCATACGCAGGATGTTCCAGATGGCCCTCGAGAGGAAGCTGGTTCCGGACTTTGATCTGAGCATCGCAAGACCGGTTGGTGCCTGACTGGCCACATCATGTCGGCGGCGCCCGATGCCCGAGATGTTCGTTCGTTGGGTGGCCCAGAGCGACATCACCTCGCCAGGTTCTCTAGAAAATACGGTTGAGGCGTACAAAGGACGGGCTGAGACGTAGCGCTTCGCCTCTGATCCGGTTTGATGCTTGACCCGGTCGTCCGCGCCGGCCGACTCAGGGTTGCAGTTCGTCATACGGGGCAACGAGATCCTAGTCACCAGGCCGGATTAGCTCCAGGCCGTCCGGATATGAGTAAAATCACCATCAACCGTATTTTCGAAAGAACCCCTCGCCACAAGTCTTTTTTATTCCACGCAACGAGCCATCCTGATGTCCGGGTGTTGGCGCGGTGCCGAGTATCTGGTATCCGGGGACGGATACCGAATAGTCCTGGAGTCGCTGGAGCACTACACCAAGAGGCTGCGCAGCATGGGCGACGACCCCCAGCTTGGCGGCGCCGGAATGTTTGCCGTGACCATCCAGCAGGCTGCGGCCAAGAGGTCCCCCATAGCCAACCGTACGCTGAAGGACGTACGCGAATTTTTGGCCGGAGCGGGGAAGGCGGTCTCCCTGTCGGATGACGTGCCCACCATGGTTAGCGCCCTTGAGTGCTACGAGGCAGACATCAGGCGGGCCCTCGGAGGGTCGGAGTACCACGTGAGGATGGTGGGCCGCCTGGACGCGGCCGACTCCACGATGCGGGCCATAGGCGAGGCAAAGTCGGAGATAGGCAGGTTCGAGTAGGTCAGGCGCCGCTGCCAGCGATGTGCCAGTCGAGATAGTGCGTTAGTTGCCGCGTTGTTCTAATCCAAGCATCGGCGCACAACCTCCTGGCGCTGGCGTTAGGTGGCAGTCATCCGAATTTATACGAGTCAGTCCCGGCCACGGAGTTGTTAACGTACTGTGTACTGGCACATTCACCATCACACGCCAATGCAACGCCCCCAACAAAGAGGAGAGTACAAAACTCGCCAAGGGATGCAGCACCCATGTCGAGACCATGATGTAGATGGTATTTGCCGGTAACGAGCCGCTCCTGCGCGTGGCCGACCGGCCCGAATCCGACCCAGCCATGCCGGCTCCGGGCATTCCGGGCAACACCTTTGGGGTGGAAATTGTCGATCCGTCCGTCACGCCCGTCCAACCAACTACCGCGGCCGGAACATTTCATGGAGATGACGTATGTCCTTGGCCGTCTCGCGCACCAGATCGGCCGACTCGTGCCAGCCCTGCTCCTCCATCTCGTCGGCGGCGCGCTCGGAACTATCCAGTCTGGCATCAATGTCATCCATGTTGTATGGTGGGAGAGCCAGCTTATTAAATACACGCAGGGTGCTGGTTGGTGGTTGGCCGGCACGGAATATGAGAGGCTTCTTGAGGAAAAGCGAAGACTTGAAGAGGCGTATCTTCAGGCAGTCGAGGAACAGGAGAGGGTTCTTGTAGAAGGCGAAGCGAAGAAAGCGAGAATACGGGCGAGGTTGGGAGAGATAGAGCGACGACTGGCCAAGATACGCAGCATATAACCCACCACGCAACCTGCGAGTGTTGCGGTAGAGCCACCGCGGGTATCGCGATTGGCCGGCCGCTAGGGTCCCGACACCCCCGGATCTAAAACATCGCGGACGGTCGCCTTGGTAAACTCCCTACCGAACCGGTCTTCCCTGACGATGTCGACCACAACGTCGCATTTGGATTATTTTCTGCCGATGTACCAGTCAAGGTACGGCAGCAAAGCCTTGCAGAGGCGGCGGCGCTCCGCTGGTTCGGCCGACCGGGCCGCCTCCACCTTCCCCGCCAGGTATTCCCTGGCAGGCGCGGTGCGCAGATGGGCGCGTATACGCCACACCAAATCCAAAAACCCGTCAAGGTCGGCCGAGTCAAACCCCGAGCGCATGCGCTCCGCCTCATCGACCAGCGTCATGGATGAGCCACTTCCGGTTCGTTTTTAATTGTTGGGCGCCCGTGGGTGGGTTCATGCGGCCACGCCGGGCCCCTCTCGCCTGGCAGGCCGCACTAACCGCTCACAACCATTAATTATCGTTCGCCGCTACCCGCAAACCATGGATGGGCGCATCGCAGGAACGCTGAAGAGGCTCAATGCCGCATCCGAGATGGAGCGGATACGACGACCCACCCCGCCCGACGCAAGAATGATGGCCATCACCGAGGATACCGCGATCCTCTTCAACGTGATGCTTCAGGCCATGCGAGCCAAGCACGTCCTCGAGATAGGAATGTCCGCCGGCTTTTCCACAATCTGGATGGCCGAGGCCGTATCGTCCAACGGCGGTAGCGTCACCACCATAGAGATGGACCCAAAAAAGGTGGAAATGGCGTCAAGAAATTTTGAGGAGGCCGGAGTGTCCGAGGTTATAGACATCAGGCACGGTGTCGCTCTGGACATACTGGCCGAGATGAGGGCATCTGGACGGTACGACTCGCTGTTCGATTTTGTCCTGATAGATGCGGACAAGGAGAACGCCGCGCGCTACTTTGAGGAGGCCCTGCACCTGGCCAGGGTCGGCGGCATGATAGCCATCGACAACATGCTCGAGCCCAAAAAGTTCTCCAAGATGATGGAGGCGGTACGCGAGAGCGTGAGCCGCAGCCCCGCCGTCAGGTCAGTCTTGGTTCCCATAGGATACGGCGAGATGGTAGCCGTAAAACTATGATGCCGTGGTTTTTCTGGCCGTAGACCTGGTCCGGCGCGACTTGGCCACGCGTACGACCTTTTGCGCCAGCTTGGTCTCCTTTTTGGCCACCTCGCGCTGCTTCTTTATCTCCTCCAGCTCGGCGGCCTCCTTGTCCAGCTGCCTCTTCATGGCTGCCTGCTCCTCGATCTTGACCTTCTCTGCCTCTATACGCTTGGCTATCTTCTCGCGACCCTTCTGTATCTCCTTCTCCACCTTCTCCATGTCCTTCCGGTGCTTGTCCAGTTTACGTTCCTCAACCTTCAGTGAGCGGAGATCCTTGCGCGCCTCGAGCAGCTTTTTGTGTGCGTCGGCCGCGCCATCTACCGCCTTGGCCAGGCGGGCCGATTCCTGTTCCAGTTCCGTACGTTCCGTCCGTATCTCTGCGGCTGCCGATACCTGCTCGGAGGTACTATCCCTCTGCTTCTCGATCAAGTCACGTATCTCCTGCCGTTCCCTGAAGATGTTTGCGTTCAGGTCGTCTTGGATGGTTATGGATGTTGACAGCTGATCCTTAAGCCGTTCAATATCCTTCAGCGACGACCTAGCCGCATCTATCCGCCGGTTTACATCCGCCAGCTGGGTCTTGATCTGGTCCAATTCCAGCTTCTTCCTGGATAGTTCCTCGGACATCCGCAGCTGGGCATCCAGTTTGGACTGCTCCTGCTGTATCTGCTGATCCAAGTTGCGTCTTGTCTCAGACAGTATCTCCTCGCGCTTCTTGCGTTCCCCGGCCACCCGCAATAGTTCCTGGCGCCGCTCCTGATCCGGATCAGGAGGCGCAGTGCCCGGGGGTTCCGGCAGGATCTCGGCCGGCGGCGCCGCAGCATCCTGCGGGGCGGAATCGTCTGCAGCTGAGGGTATCTCCGATATTGCCTCGGCGTACCGCGCCCTCAGGTACTCCTCGTCTGACTTGTACAGAAGCCTGCCGTCCTCCAGCATCGTCTTCATGTACCTGAGCCGGCCCAAATCACCCCGCTCTAGCCGCACCAGCGTATCTATCATCAATGGCGCATCCGGGGGCATCGAAAGTGGCGGCTCCGCATCCTCCTCCTGTTTGAGCAGGGCATCCAGGCTCTCCAAATACGCCTGATCAGACTGGCGCAGCTGTCTGCCGTCGTTTATCTGGCGCATGATATACTCCAGTCGTTCCTTGTCTCCCAAACCTGACTCGATAAACCCGCCCACGCGTCCGGCTCCGCCTTCTGCGGCCGCATCCGTCTCTTCCGAACTCATTCAATCATATAAAACGACTTTATATTAAAGTGCAACTCAGCGCGCAGGTTCCTGCTCAAAATTGGGCGCAGTTCCGCCGGCGCGCCCCGCGGAGTACCGGCCACACGCGGTTTCGGTGCGTATTGGACGCTAACATGATATCGCCTGCGCCCGAATTTGCACGAGCCTGCTCCCGTACTACTTTTTAGACCGCCGGCCCCTCTATGCGCCATGGTAACCCGCACAGAATACCTCCGAAACATGATCGAACAGGCGCTGGAGGCGTACCGGACGATCAACGAGCTGCAGGACAAGCCCGGCGATCTAGCCACCATCAGGCAGGAGCTTCTCAGGGCAAAAGGGATTTTGCAGGTGATAGTTACCAGGGTAGATCAGCGCGAGCATCCCAGCGCCGACATAGCAGGACTGGCGTCCCGGGCCGCTACATTCCTGGACGGCTACTACTTTGAGAGGGAGATAGACATAATGGAGCCGCTGTACGGGGACGATCCGGGCCGGCTCCGGCACATGCGGTTCAAGGTACTGGAAGCCTTTGAGGACAAAGGTCTAACTACCAAGATGGAGCAGATATTGGCAGAGCTGTGATGGCCAAAAAGTGTATTCTGTGCGGGTGCGGCGACCACCGGCTGATCGGATGCGTCCTGCACGTAAGCAAGAGATGCAGCTGCTACGAAAAGTAGGCGGTCAGGGATCCCGCCGTCCGGGGCCCGACCGTAGGTGGAAGTTGGAGCAACACACGCACTCCTTTTTCACGCACTCCTCGGCGCTGCGGTGACCGCATATCCCACACTGGCAGCTCTGCATAGTCCATTGTTTGTTGCCGTCAGATATAACCAACACCATAGTTTTATATCACACATACGGTTTTTAAACCAAATCAATATTAACTATATTTTTTATATAGTTACGTAGTTAGCGTTTCCGGTGCAGCTGTTTTTCCAGTTCAGCCTTCCGGTTGTCCAGCGTCCGGATCATCTCCTGGACGACCCCGTCCATGTCGCTGTCGGACGCCCGCGGTTCCACGGCGCCGGATATGTCGGAGATGACGTCGGCTATCTCTGAGCTTATCTGCTCGAAACCCTCCGGATCCTCGTAGGCCGACGCATAAAGCATCTTGAGGCGGTCTACCTGTCCGATTACCTGGTCGGTGAGCGTGAACTTGTAGGCGTTGCCGTTGACCGACACCTCCTTGACTATCATATTGAACGTCCTGTGGTGGTGTCTTTATAGGTTTTAACCCGTGGGGGGGTCTAGAATACGATATAGTCCAGAGCCACCGCGTCGCTTATCAGCGAGGTATGCCTGGAGCCTGCCACGTAGCCGTTCTTGATGTCCGTGGTCGGAACCCATCGGTTGGTGGACGTGTAGTGGCGCTTCTCGGCCAGCTCCCGCTCTATCGATTCGATGTCAAACTCCCCCTCCTCAACCTCCTGGGTGGACAAATGCTTGATGGTCACCAGGATCTTTGTTATCTTGATGCGGTCCCCGAACCGCCACTGCACCGGCGGGTGTTCGTCGGAGACCTCCAGCACCTTTATCTTCATGTGCTTGGTGCCTAGGGCGTCGGCGCTTATCAGCAGCCGCTCGTCCACGAACTCCTCGAATGTACGCCGGCGGGAGGGCTCGGACTCGGAGACGGTCTCCAGCAGGCTCTGCACGTCCCTTCCGGCCTTGGCCGGGGCATCATCTTCCGGAACTATCTCAGGCTCCTCGGCAATCTGCTCGTCTTCGACGGGAGGTTCCTCCTCTGTTGGGACCTCCGGTTCCTCTACCGGGTCGGGATCGGTCTGGGGCGGCACGTCCTCGCCTCCTCGGCGCATGGCCCTGGCCGCCCTCTTGAATGGGTTCACGGTATGGGTTGGCGGTGGTTCTCTTAAAAACATGCGCGGGCCGTCCGGATGGTGCCAGGTGCTAGAATGGTACGACGCAGTCGTCCAGGTGCAGGATGCGGCGCCTTCCGTCCTCCAGCGCGTATGTTTCTCCGTCGTACGTGCAGACGCACTCGACCGGTTCAACGGCAGGATCCCATTCCTTGTAGTACTCGCGCATGGGCCTGGACTCGTACACTCCGGCGTCCAGCCGCTTCTTTGCCAGAAACTTGAAGGCAAGCACCACCCTGCGGGTGTCGTATATGTCGAAGGTGGTGCACCAGTCCAGGCACCGTTGTATCTGGTTGGGCGGAACCGAGAGGCTGGTCTTGGCCCCGGACTTTGCCTCCATCACGTAGATGGAGCGCTCAGCCGTGTTGACTGCAAGTATGTCTGGGAGGAACACGCTGGGCGAGCCCAGCCGGAACGCCTTCCAGCCGGGCGCCCCGTTGAGGCGCTTTGCAAGGATCTCCTCCCACCGGTAGCCCCGCCGCCTTCTCAGCCTGGCGCTCCGCGCCTTTGTGTCATCAGGCGGTGTCATGCGTATCGTTGAGGGGGTCTTGTTATCAGGGTTCTGTTATCTTGAGGGGGCATGGTGGTGCCCGTCAACCTCGGGGGACACCGGTTGTGTCCCGGGATGGCTTTGCGATCATCCACCCGGAAGATCCGGCCTCCCCGTGTCAACACGCCCGGACAGGGAATTGCGTCGGAGGTACGTTGTGCTTTGTCTCGGCTCGGCCGAACCGCTCGGCCGTACCTGGCCACGGAGGGGGTGGTTCTCCGCGCGTTCAGGACGGCATTTACGTCGCCATCCACGCGGATAACGCGGCCTGCGCAGGCAGGGTAAGCGTAATTCTTGCCGCCCAGCCCCCTACAGCAAACGCAAGAAAGGGTCGAGGTGTTGCGCGGGTTGATAAAAACAGCATCCGCGCCTGCCCATCTGGCCTTGTAGCCGATGCGGGTCTGGAACTTGATCATGGCGGATCTCTGCAGCCTCTGCCGCATCGGCCTGCCGAACCGTCCGTTTCCGATCCATTCGCCGGCCATGCACCCCCCGGCGCTCATGTCCGCGCCCGTTATCGGTTGCGATTCGCCGCCAACGCGGCCTATGTTGCCGGTCAACTCGGCGACGCTCGGGTTGCTCTCCCGGGTTCCTCGGGTGACGGGCGCCTCCTTTGAGTGGGTTATCGTAAGACGGTCCCGGCCCGGCCAAAGATCGCCGCGGTGACGCTCCGAGACCAGCTCGCCGACCTCCCCGGAGACCGGCATGGTGACAACCCGCGGGTGTTGGCGCGTCCCCGGGTAGGCATGGGAGACATACGCCTCGCCAACCGGGTTGGGCCGCCATTTTTGGTCGTTGAGTGCCGGTACGGGCTTCCTGACGGTTGGCGCCCGTTCGGGGCCATCGATGTTCTTGGCAGCGGCAGCCGCCGCCCGGTGGATACACCCGCGGGTTATCGCCGGGTTGACCTGCGGGCCGCGCAGTCTGTGGTAGAGGGCGGCATGCACGGCGAGGCGGTTGTGCATGTCGTTGTTCACCGATACCAATGCCGCCGTCTCGGTTGCCAGCCGGACGTACTCCGGGAACGGTTCCAAACAGTCCGGGTTATGGCGGCGCGTGAGGGCCTTGGCAGGGGTAGCCATCATATACCGTACAATATGGTACTATAAGAGGATACCTTCGGACGGAACGCAAAGTCAGCCGGACCGATGTCCCGGAAGTTAACGGGCATCACCATATCCTGCCAGGTTAGCGGATGTCACGTGTTGCCGTTGTAGCGGCGATCATGGCAGCGCGAGGCGCCACCCGCACGGATGAACTTTTATCGGCTGCAGGACTGCGGGCATCATGGCAGCCGAGATGGCCCGGCGCTTCTGCAAGCTGAAACGGGCCTTTTACGACAAGTACGATGGAGGCGCCCACATACAGGAGATACTGCCCGGGTCCGGGTACGGCAGGGCCGGCAGGGACCACGTGGCCATGCTGCACCGGTTCGCGGCTGCCAACCCCATATACCACGGCAGGTACGAGGAGGTCATCAAGGGCGTACCGTGCACCGTGTACGAGGGCGACATCAACCAGTACTGGATAGACAGCATGAAGAACCCGGGCAGCGCCCAGCCGTTCTACCCGACGTGGCTGCTCTCCGCATACGTGCTGGCCCTGGCCGTCAAGGAGTCGGGCTGCTCCCAGGTGATCGACGTGGGATCCGGTGACGGGCGGATAGCGTTCTGCGGCAGGATGCTGGGCATGGACGCCTGCTCCATCGAGATAGACGGGGCGCTGGCCGGGCTGCAGCGCGACATATCGGAGAGGACCGGGGTGTCCTTGGACGTGCGGTGCGCCGACGCTGCGGAGTTTGACTATGCGTCGCTGGGCTTTGACGGGCCGGCCATCTTCACCGGCGGGCTTCCCCAGATGGGCGACGTGCTGGCCGCGACGATAGCGCAGAGGGTGCATGACGCGCGCATGGACGGGTGCAGGTTCATACTTGCCGGGAGCCGCCCCCGGGGAGTCGGGGGCGGCAACCCCGAGTGGGGGGGCTGGGGCCCCCTGATAGGGAGGTTCGGGATGATGGTTGAATGGAGCATGAGTCTGCCGACCGTCTGGACGTTTGATCAACCCCAGGAGACACCGTATATCTGCGCCCTTCTGGGCTAGGCCTGATCGCCGGGGCCATCCAGGGTCGAGAACTCAAAGAAGGGGACGCCCCCGTCCATGCCGCACCTGGACATGGCGACCCTCGCGCCCACCCCGCAGTCGGGCGATACCATCCTGCCCATCAGCGTTAGATCGTCCCCCAGCCGGCAGACGCAGAACGTGACATCCCGCCGGGACGATATCTCCAGCACCACTCCGGCCTTCCCGTATGGCCTCAGGACCGCCTTGCCGAGGCACCTGGGGCAGTTGGCCGAGACGGGCCAGACCGTATGGCGGCACGACGTGCACTCGGTGACCCAGAACTGGCCCCGCCGCAGACGCTCCTCAAACATCAGGACTGCATCACCGTCACCACAGACGAGGTACCCGCCGCGGACATGCCGTGGGTCAGGCCGGTGTTGGCGCCTTCAACCTGCCGCTTTCCCGCCTCGCCGCGCAGCTGCAGGACTATCTCGGCGGCCTGGGCCACCCCCGTGGCTCCCAGCGGGTGGCCCGCCCCCAAGAGGCCGCCCCGGGGGTTTACCCGGCGGCTGCCCGTCTGGTGCAGGTCATGGGACAGCCGCGCCCCCTTCCCCGGCCCGGCCATCCCTAGCGACTCCAGCGCCATGGGCTCGCAGACGGAGAAGGCGTCGTGGACCTCGGCCACGTCCACCATCCCGGGATCTATGCCGGCCATCCGGTAGGCGCCGGCCGCGGCGCGGCGCGAGGATTCGATGGAGTGGTGCTCCAGGTACCTCCCAAAGCTCGCAGACGAGGCGTCCTGGGAGAGGCCGGCAACCCAGACGGGGCGGTCCGTGATGGAGCGGCACCCCTCCTCGGAGGCCAGCACCAGGGCGGCCGATCCCGAGCAGGCTCGGGAGCAGTCCAGCAGGCGCAGATCCGAGGTGATCTCCCGGGATTCCACGACATCCAGGATGGTGTGCTCTCCGCCGCACAGCGCGTGTGGGTTGTCAAGCGCCATCCGCCGGTTCTTGGCCGGGACCGACGCCAGCAGCTCCGGGGAGACCGCATGCCTGCGCCTGTAGGACCGCGTCAGGATGGAGCCCCAGTAGATGGGGCTCTGGAACTGGCCCCGGGTTACGTCCCATGCCAGGACGGCGCCCGGACTCTCAGGCCTCTCCGCCCCGACCACGAGGGCCGTCTCGGCCAGGCCGGACTTGATGTACGAGTATGCCGACATGATGGAGCTCCCCCCCGACCCGCACATGCTCTCGACCGTGTGCGATATCTGGGATCGCACGCCGATGAGCTCCGAGAGGATTGCCCCCAGGTACCTGGCCGAGTCGTTGGTGGATACCAGCACGCAGTCTATCTGCTTGCGGTCAACGCCGTCCAGGGCGGCCAGGGCAGCCTCCAGCAGCAGGTCCGTGATGGGGCGGTCTTCCCTGGTGAAGGTGGTCTGTCCAACTGAGGCGATCCCCACCCTGCTCAGCTGAACATCCCCGCCAGCAGCTTGAAGGACTCCCGCACGTCGCCCACCGGGTTGAACTGGATGATGGGCTCGTCCACCCCGGTCTCGCGGAGCGACTCCAGCCCGGACAGGCATTCCTGCGGGGTGCCGCAGATGGTGAGGGACCGAAGCATGTGATCCGAGACCGCCCGGTGCGCGTCGGCAAGGCCGCTCTTCTTGTACTGGCCGTATATCATGGAGGTCTCGCGGGCAAAGCCATTGCCGGCCAGAAACTCCCTGTACACCTTGGCCACGGACACGTAGAACGCCAGTGTCCGGCGGGCCCGCTCGTATGCCCTCTCGGCATCCTCGGAGACGGCCGTTATCACCGGGCAGGCCGTCCGTATGCGGCGCCTCTGCTGCATGCGCCGGATGGTCTCCCCCATCTCGCCGGGAGGCCTCAGATAGAATATCACCCCGTCGGCCACCTCCCAGGCCAGGTTCACCATCCTGGGGTTGACGGCGGCCAGATAGATGGGGATGCTTGTCCTGGGGGGCTTGATCAGCAGCGAAAAGCCCCTCAGCTTGAACAGCTGGCCGTCATAGTCTATCCGGCCTCCGCCCAAGGCAAGCCGCACTATCTGTACGCATTCGCGGACGCGCTGCAGCGGACGATCATACGCATACCCGTGAAAGCCCTCCACGATGGCCGGGCTGCTGGCTCCGATGCCCAGGATGAGGCGGCCGCCCGACAGGGTGTCTATAGTTGCCGCCCCCATCGCCATGGCCGATGGGCTGCGCGAGTAGACGTTCAGGATGGAGGATCCTATCGTGCGGCACCCGCTCCGGTGCGCCACCTCGGCCATGACCGAGAAACAGTCCATGCCCCAGGTCTCCGGCACCCAGACGGAGTCCTCCGGCCCCACGCGCGAGGCGCACCACAGCAGATCATCTATGGACAGTAGCGAGCCCAGCGCGTACGACACTCCCATGGGGTTGGGGGCGGCGGCCGTTTATTCTAGTGTTCCCATGCCTGCCGGCGCGGGGGGGCTGTTCGCGCGCGAACCGAAAGCGCGCGAATACAACCCAGAGAACTCTAGGTTCTGCCAAGCAGATGACAGATGGCCTTTGGGAATGTTGGAAAGCGTAACGGAGCCGGACCGACCGGCTAATCGGACAGATAGACCTCCTTGTGGTCTCCTATGGCAACGAGCAGGACCCGGTGGGCACCGTAGTCTACCTTGTAGATTACACGTATGGACTTTGACAGGTTGTACCCGTACGTCCCGGCGTATCGCCAGTATTTCCTGTCCCCCAAGCGAGCAGGATCCTCTTCGGCGGACAGCGCCTCCACGCATGCCGCCAATGCCTTGCACACCCTAGTGTCGCGCCTGTACTTTTTCCGCCCCTGCTGGAACGCCTTCTTCTCGCGAATGTCCCAGGCGCCCTTATGGTGCATGTGTCAGTGCCGATTCATGATGGCGTCCGGGGTCAATGGCTCGGAGTCGTCCGCGTCCTGCCCCTCCAGCGCGTCCTCTATCTCAGGGGCAAGCCGTATGTCGTCCCGGACAACGTCGCCAAATACTCGCGCCTGCGTCTGTACGTCTTCGTCCAGTTTGGCCACTGCCTGCAGATACTTTTCCCGCCAGCCATCCACCCGGCCATCATAGTATTCGTCGTGGTGCTCCAGCCTGACGCCGTACGCGAACACCACCCATATCTTGTTGCTCATCTCAAACAGTTCGCGCAGAATATCCTGGTGCTTGTGGCGCGGATCCGACTCCATTACCGCGTGCAGCATCTTGGAGAAATCCATCACTATCCGCCTGTGCTCGATGAACGTCGGGAGGGGTGGGTAGTCCAGCACCATACGTTCCAGCCAGTCACTTACGTCCTTTGGCGTGTACCTGGCCGGACGGGAGCGCAGGACGGCATTGCAGTAGTTCTCAAACTTGGGCTTGAACTCTAGGTTGTACGCGGTGTACCACTCATACGGGGCGTCCTTGTAGGTCTCCCTGACCATATCACCCACGTTCACAAAGTCGGCCACCACTTCGTCGAGTTCGTGCCTGGCCGCGTCCAGGTCGTCGCTGGGGGGTGCCAGCGGCTTTCTGGAGAGTCTTGGCTTCAACCGGTACGTCTCGTGTTGGTCGGTTTTGTTCCTCGTGACCACGCCAGAGTGGACAAGATCGTCAAGGCTGGCATAGATTCTGTCGGAGTACGGCCCCTCCAGGTACCAGTAGTACGCCAGATGGCCCTTGACCGGATTGTCGTCCGGCAGGCGCGCCTTTGTCTTGAACAGCACCTTGAGAATCTCCTTCTTGGTGACGGATGCGCGGCCACGCTTGTTCGACAGACGCAGTATGGCGGCGCGAACCATCTCCCTGACGATCGCTTCCCCATCCGCGTCATTGGTGTGCGCCACGAAACTTAGGCTCGCGTCCCGCAGATATAGGTTGCTAGTTTCGGGTTCAGAGTGCGGATCGTCCGGCATCTCGTTACACGTTGGGGCCTCGTGGTTCATGCTCATGGTCGGTGATGCCATACGGATTTACAAACCCGTCTGCCCGCCATCAGGCACGGACTATCCGGCGCGGCCGGTGCCGCATTCCGTCCGTTATGGCCGGCAAGGCCCCCAGATATCTGACCGGACCGACATCCTTGACGTCCTGCGGACCGTGCCGGCCCCTACCGATCTCTTCATGACGGTAGTCGGCACCGACGGCCAGACAAACACCATATCCGGCCTGCCCAAGACCACCAACCCGGGGACAACTGACTTGTTAACGGCCAGGTCCAGGGGCCATCTGAATGGACTACACCTACGGCACAAAGTATGCAACGCCAGGTTCGTCGCGTTGCAGGGAAAGAGGATAGCCGCCGGACAGCCGCGGATGGCTGCGGTTATTGCGGGGTCACCTAAGGCAGCCCCCGCCCCGTCGAGTACGACCGCGGCAAGCGTTCCGGGTGCGGCCAACAGGCCATCAACGAATGTGTGTGCCGGGTGGAGCGGACCATCCAGTACGGGTGGGTTTTCCGAAAACCGCGGCTTAAAGCCAGCCACCGCCAAGACAGGGCATGTCAAGGTTCGGAGTGCTGGTCCACGGCGGTGCCGGGGAGCATCCGGCCGACTGGCCGGCAGAAGAAGCCATGAAGGCAGCTACCGGGTCGGCGCACGCCCTGCCGGCCGGCGGCGGCACGGCCGTCGGCGCCGTTCTTGATGCAATCCATATCATGGAGGCCAGCGGACCCTCAACGCCGGCCTGGGATCGTGCCTGGCGGATGTCGGGACCGTCGAGATTGCCGCGGGAATAAGGGACGGGAACGCCATGGAATGCGGTGGCGTGGGGGCGGTCAACGGCGTCAGCCCGGTCCGCGCGGCCCTCAAAGTGATGCGCGAGTCGGGCCACTCGCTGATGGCGGGTAACGGGGCGGTGGAGTTCGCCGGACGGCGCGGCGTGCCGGAGTTCGGGGTTGTTCTGGCCGGACGACCCAAAAGGTTCGAGGAGTACGGGACGGTCGGGGCCGTAGCCCTGGATGCCCGCGGTAGCCTAGCGTCGGCCGTCTCCACCGGGGGCGTCCGGTCAAAGTCAGCGGGCCGGATGGGCAACTCGGTGGTGTTCGGAGCGGGGTATTACGCCGACGACACGGCCGCGGCAGTAGCCACCGGCAACGGCGACATAATCCTGAAGGCGGCAACAACCAAGGCGGCCTGCTGTTTGGTGGCGTCGGGCATGCCGCCCCAGGAAGCCGCGGATGAGGAGATCCGCCACCTAGGGGACATGAGCGGGAAGGGCGGCGTCATCCTGATGGCCCGGGACGGTACGGGGATATCCTTCAATACGGGGGTGATGTCCGCCCTGGCCGGGCCCACCACGTGATGGTCCTGGATGGCACCGAGAGGTAACGCGGCCCCGCCGAATCTGAAATAACCATCTGTTACTGCCTGATTCTAGTGTTATGTTGTATGTTGTTGATCATCGGGAACCTACAGGCAGCCGACCCATCTGCGGATGGTGACGCGATAGTGTTCGGCATCATCGTGTTGGGATGGGCGGTCTTGATCGTCATATTCGCGCCATTCTACATATGGGACCGTATCACTGTTGGTGGCATGCGCATCGCATGGTCCTGGGACGCGCGGCTCCTGCAGCGTGGCAGCCTGATTGCAGTCAGCACCCAAGGTGGAAAACGCTGTGTTGGCCCTATGCTTTTATGATTCTGAGTGGTTATCTGCACCATGCGTGCCGCCGCGTACACCCTCCTGCTGGCCGGGCTGGCGGCGACTCTGGTCCTCCCACTCGCCTACGCGCAGCAAGAACCGGACCAGCGCCCGTTCATCACCACCTGGCAGACCTACGCCGCCAACCAGACTGTCACCATCCCGCTGGCGGGCTCCGGCATGACCATCCACTGGGGTGATGGCGCCAGCAGCACCGGCGTCTCGGGAACCGCGACCCACACCTACGCCAACCCCGGCGCCTACGCGGTCTCGGTCTACGGCGGCCTCGAAGCCATTTCGCTGGGCGGCGGCCTTGGAACCTTCGCGCGGGACGGCCACCCGGATGCGGTCAAGCTCGTGTCGATAGACCAGTGGGGCGATGCGTCGTGGACGACCATGGGATCGGCCTTTGGCGGAGCCGCCAACATGGTCTATGCGGCGACCGACGCCCCCGACCTCTCGCGCGTCACCGACATGTCCCAGATGTTTCGCGGCGCTGCCTCCTTCAACGGTGACATATCCTCCTGGGACGTCTCCTCGGTGACGGACATGTCTTTGATGTTCTGGGACACCACCTCCTTCGACCAGCCCCTCAACACCTGGGACGTCTCTTCGGTGACCAACATGACTGACATGTTCCTCAACGCCAACAAATTCAACCAGACCATCGGAGACTGGAACGTCTCGTCGGTGACCGACATGACCGGGATGTTCCGCGACGCCGACTCCTTCAACGGCGACATCTCCTCCTGGGACGTTTCCTCGGTGACCGACATGTTAGGCATGTTCTGGAGTGCTGACACCTTCAACCAGCCCTTGGACGGCTGGGACGTCTCGTCGGTGACCGACATGTCCGCGATGTTCGTTGGTGCCACCTCCTTCGACCAGCCCTTGGACGGCTGGGACGTCTCGTCGGTGACCGACATGTCCGCGATGTTCAACGGCGCCACCCATTTCAACCAAGACATATCATCTTGGAACGTTTCCTCTGTAACCGACATGTCCGCGATGTTCGACTCCACCCCCTTCAACCATAACATATCATCTTGGGATGTCTCTTTGGTGACCGACATGTTCGGGATGTTCCGCGACGCCGACTCCTTCAACCAACCCCTCAACGACTGGGACGTCTCGTCGGTGACCTCCATGTTCGGGATGTTCTGGGGTGCCACCTCCTTCGACCAGCCCTTGGACGGCTGGGACGTCTCGTCGGTAACCGACATGGGCTGGATGTTCCGCGACGCCGACTCCTTCGATCAGCCCTTGGACGGCTGGGACGTCTCGTCGGTAACCGACATGGGCTGGATGTTCCGCGACGCCGACTCCTTCGACCAGCCCTTGGACGGCTGGGATGTCTCCTCGGCCATCAACATGCGCCAAATGTTCCGCGGAGCTGACTCTTTCAACGGCGGCATGTCATATTGGAACATCTCTTCGGTGACCTCCATGTTCGGGATGTTCTGGGATGCCACCTCCTTCGACCAGCCCTTGGACGGCTGGGATGTCTCGTCGGTGACCGACATGACCGCCATGTTTTACAACGCCACCTCCTTCAACCAGCCCCTCTACAGCTGGGACGTCTCGTCGGTGACCGACATGTACGGAATGTTCGCCAGCGCCGACAGCTTCAACCAGGATATCGGAGGCTGGGACGTCTCGTCGGTGACCGACATGTACGGAATGTTCGCCAGCGCCTACAGCTTCAACCAGGATATCGGAGGCTGGGACGTCTCGTCGGTGACCGACATGACCGCCATGTTTTACAACGCCACCTCCTTCAACCAAGACATCTCCGCCTGGGACGTTTCCTTGGTAACAAACATGACCGGAATGTTCGACTCCGCTGCTTCCTTCGACCAGAACCTGGGCGGCTGGTATGTCACACTCGACAACACGTCCATCGACAGGGCGGACGTTCCGGGCGCGGTCGGGACCATCTCCGCCAAGAACGCCTATCTTGACGGGCAGAACCCCTCCTACCTGATAGAGCCGGGGGAAGACTCGTACCGGTTTATCATAACCGACGGCAACCTCCTTCGCATGGTCTCGGCGGCCGCCGACCGTACGACCTACACGGTCACCATCTCCGCCACCGGAGGCTCGGTCTTTGAGGACGGCAACAGCCGGCGGACCATCCAGGTGACCTTGATTGGGTGATTCCCGTGGCGCGGATCCGGCAGCCTTCCCGGCGTGCCGGATGGACCCAGGTTGATGTAGGAACTTTAGGTCTAATCCGTCAGGGCCTACACTACATCCGGCGTGCCCTCTACGGGTATGATGGACCGCAAACCGCCTTTTTCTGTCATCCGGACGCCCGGCCAGCGCCAGGGCGGCTACGCGCGGGCGCGCCGATTGGAAACTACCCGGCAGCTGCAGCATGATACCAGTGTACCTGTCGTACGATCCGGCTGCCGAGCGGTCAGCTCCATCAGGACGAGTGCCCGGGGTTGTACCGGAGGATGGCGCCCGCCTTGCCTATGCTGGAGAGCATGACCCCGTGCTCTGCCTTGCCGGAGACCACCTCGATGGCGGTTCCAACCTTGGAACATATCAGGGACAGGTAGTCGACGATGTCCTGCTCGGCCGCCTCCACCTCCATCGACTTGCAGGAGGGACAGGGGTTTGTCGTAAAGGATCTCTTGGTGGGGATCACCTCGGGGCGCTCGACCATCCTTTCCTGCATGTTGCCGCACCGCCTGCAGGTGCCGGTTACCCGGTGGAGGTCTGTATCGTCGGTTATCAGGACGGTCTGGGCCACGTTGTTGGTCACGTACGATATTATCTCGGAGAGGCCGTAGGCTCCAAGGCCCGTCCCCGTGTTTATCTCGCGGAAGAGCTTCTCGACCAGTTTCTTCTCCTCGACCATCCTAAAGTTGGAGAGTATGTCGCCGGACTTGGTGAACGCCTCCCTGATGCCCTCGGCTCCAGAGTACGACGAGTCTATGGTGGATATTATCATGTCCTGGAGACGGTACTCCAAGTACCCCCCGTTGATGAACTCCTCCTTGGTGGGACCCGGCCCCGACACTATCATCCCCTTGACCTTGTAGATGTCCAGGAACAGCTCCCTGGTGGTCTGGGCCACGCGGTTGAAGTAGTAGGTCAGCTCCATCTCCCTGAGCTTCTGGAATCTCTTGGCCGACTGGCCCCCCTGGCGGTGCTTGCCGGCAACGCCTGATCCCGTCTGCGAGAGCACCTCTATCTTGTCGCCGTGGAGCAGCCCCCACCCGGCATCCTTGGCGTCGATGGCCAGGAACCCCACCATGGTGTCGTCCCTCAGCATGTCCTTTAGTATGTCTACATGGAAGTGGTCGTCGCACCGATACAGGTACTGCTTGAGGTCCTTGGGCGGGTCAATCTCGTAGGCCTGCAGGACCTCGCTGCCTATCGGCCCGCCCCCCTCGGGCGGCAGGGCGCCGCAGAAGACGACCAGCCCGCGCTCGGGGGTCTTCTTGTACATCTTGAGGCGCTGCACCACCCGTCCCAGAGAGTCGACAACGTGGCTTCGGGTCAGGTCCGACTTTATGTTGCTGGCCGTGCCCTGCTCCACCTGTAGCGTGTTTATCACCTCGTGGAGCTGCTTGCCCTTGGGGATGTACACGGATATCAGCTCGGTACCGTGTCCGGTCTTCTGGGAGAGATCCTCCAGCAGCTTGCGTATGCGGTACATCTTGACCGAGTCGTGCTTGGCAACGTCTATCTTGGGCACGGGTGGCGCCCGTGCCGCGGCCAATATGAGGCTTATTGAGCGGCCAGGAGCTCGTCCAGCACCAGAATGAACGTCTCCGGCGGCTGGTTGCCCGTTATCTTGATGGCCCGGGAACCGTCGTGGATGATAAACGAGGGGGTGGCGTCTATCCCCGCCTCCCTGGATAGTTGGTACCCCTCGCGGACCGCTCCGGCGTACCTCCCCGAGTCCAGGCAGCCGTCAAACTCTCCCATGTCAAGGCCCACGTCCAAGGCAAAGCTGCGCAGGGACTGCGCCGTTATCCAGCCGGTTCGCTCGCCGCCCCAGTTGCGGTACAGCGTATCGTGGTACTCCCAGTAGAGTCCTTGATCGGCGGCGCACCAAGACGCCTGGGCGGCCAGCTCCGAGTCATGGCCGTTCAGGGGGAAATCCTGGAACACCACCTTCAGGATGCCCGTCTGAACATAGTCCCGCTTTATCATCTCCAGGGTTCCCTGGTGGAACCTGTAGCAGAAGGTGCACTGGTAATCGCCCCACTCTATCATGGTTAGCGGCGCCGCCAGGTTCCCCAGGACCGGAGAGCCGCCCGCCTCCAGGCCGGTGGCTGTCAGCCCGCCGTTGTCTGCGGGCTCCCACATGGCCGTCACGGCCAGTCCGGCGGCCACGCCGATGGCCGCCGACACCGCAATCAGTCGATAATCCACCACCCCGATGGTCCAAGGCTTTGGTAAATTCCTTTGCAGCCACGCCGCACCAGCCATGACCAAGGTTATAACCCGCAAGGATGCCCCTGCCCCCATGCAGGCGGTTATACTGGCCGGTGGCAGGGGTCAGCGGCTCAGGCCCATAACCGACTACACCCCCAAGCCCCTGGCCCCACTAGCCAACGTGCCAATCCTGGAGTGGCAGCTCAGGTATCTTGAGAGGTTCAAGATAACCGACGTGGTGGTCTGCTCCGGATACAAGACGGATATGATCTCGCACTATCTAGGCAGGCGCGGCAGGGGCTCGGTGGCGGTCTCGGCAGAGGAGGAGGCGCTGGGGACGGGGGGCGCCATAAGAAACGCGTCACCCCTGATAGACGGGGAAGAGTTTGTGGTGATGAACGGGGACGTGATAACCGATATCGATATCACGATGGTGGGGCGCAACTGTATTGCCGCCGTGCCCATGCGCACCAAGTTTGGCGTGCTGGACCTGTCCGGGGACAGGGTGGCCGGGTTCAGCGAGAAGGCCACCCTGCCGGACATGTGGATGAACGCCGGCATCTACCGGTTCGGCCGGGAGGTGCTTGAGGAGCTGCCCGCGAAGGGCGACATAGAGAGGACGCTCTTCCCCGACTGGGCGGCCTCCGGGAAGCTCGGGGTGGCAAGATTTCCCCATGCCCGGTGGTACTCGGTGGATTCGTTCAAGGACATGGAGGAGTGCTCCGGCCAGGTTGTCGGGATGATCGGCTAGGTCCGGGGGCGCCGTTCCCTCAAAAGTCCATGTCCAGATCCTTTTTTACCCTCTCCAGAGCCGACGTGTCGCTCTTGCGCCGCCATATCCTGTACTGCCGGTATGCCAGCCCGGCGGGCAGCCCGAAGAAGACGGCCATAAAAATCACGTGCAGCTGCCAGATCTCAACCACGGCCATTGATGGGGCCGTTTTTATTTAAAACCTAGCGGGGGCCGCCGGGCCCGCAACCACCACCCGCGAACCGTTTTAACATGCAGCAGCCACATGGCCACATGGCACCGGACGGGATAATCGAGTGGTCGCCAGCGAGGCATCTGGCATGGGGCGACTTTGAGGCCGATCCGCATCCGGGCGCCTACCAGGACGCCATGGCCCACAGTCCGATACGCAGGCTCGTGGACAGTCGAGTCGCACAGGAGCGGCGACGACCTCGTCTTTACCATAGGAAGGATACGCCTGGTAACGCAGTTTGTGAAGAACCTGTCATGGGTCCGGCCGGGCGCCGCCAATGACGGCCTGTTGGGCCACGTCCAGGGCTGCTTTGATCTTGCAGAAGAGACCAAGGTCGAGATAGAGGCCGAATTGGAGGACATCTTCCGTGACAAATCCTACCCGGTGCGCGGATCCAGCGAGGAGGAGAGGCGGCAATACTCGATGCAGGACTCCAGGGTCGTCCTGGGCGCCCTAGATAGGCTGCACCGCGAGATTCTGCTGGTGCGGATTGAGGAGTACGAATCCGGCACCAACTACGGTGAAGACGGCCTGGCGCAGGCCAAGTACGACCAAAGGTTTGCCCGGATGAGACAATCCAGGTCAGGTCAGGGTTAGAAAGGCCCAGGCCGTCACGATGGCAACCATGGCCACAAGGCTTATTCCCAGAGCCTTGATGTCGCTGTTCACAAGCAGGCTTGCCAAAGTTTGATATTAAAATGTTAAACGTTCCCCTTCGCCGCGCTGAAGCTGCACAGTATTTTTGACGGGGCGTGTCGCGGTACGGATGAACCGGCAGGCGGCCGCAGGAAAAAGCCAGGAATGGCGCCGCCTGCCGTCTACGGCCATGGCAGGGGGCGGAGGCGTGCGAGTCGTGCAGGGAGGCCCATGATGGGCACTTTGCCGATTCAGCAGGCGTACCTGCCGTGACCGGATATAACCCGGAACGGTAACCTCCCCTGAGTCAGGATTTTTGCAGCAGGCCGGAGTCGTCCCAGGTAAGTCTGAACTTCCCCACCACCCGGAACGACTTTACACGCGCCCCTTTCCGGAACCTGAGCTTGTACGACTTTTGCGATACGTCGAATATCTCAAGGGATACAGAGTCAGAGACTGCCTCAAACTCCGGCGGATTCACGGTAACCTGCCTCCAGTCGTGCTCATCAAAGTCCACATAGCCGGTAGTGTATAGCAGTCCCAACAGCCCAGCCACCAACACGAGATATAAAAAGCAGACAGGGGCGGTGTTGGACGTCGATCCAGATCCGTCCTGCGGGATGGTATCGGTGATACTCTGGCAGGTGGCGTCGGGATTGGTTTTTAGAGCGGCTCATCGTATGCCGCGCGGACTTGTAGCACAGCCTGGATAGTGCAGGTGATTCCGGATCATCAGGTCGGGGGATCGAAGCCCTCCAAGTCCTCTACCGCGCAGGCGGCGGTGCGCCAGGAGGCGGCCGCGGCTTAGAACTGCCCTCTGCTGCGTCCTGCGATGCGTTTGGGAACATGCGCCCGGTTGCCGGTATGTGCGAGGTGTTTGCGCCGAACTTGGGCGTGTTGCGTGGAAGCGTCCGTAGGCGTGGCGTCATGGCCGCCCGCTGGGCAGGCTATATGTCGAACTCTCCCCGGCACTTGTCGCACTTGCACTTTTCCTGGCCGGGTTTTCCCAGCAGGAATATCTTGCCGATGGTCCTACAGTGGGGGCAGCGGCCTATGGTGGAGTTTCTCTGGGTGGTGCGGATTATCTTTTGCGTCTTTCTTCTTCCCATGAACTAGGTATGCCACACGGAGGTATTAAACGAAGCGCGGGGAGGGGGATTTGAACCCCCGAGTCATTGCTGACATGGGATTAGCAATCCCACGCCCTACCAGGCTAGGCGATCCCCGCACATGGGCAGGGCGGACGGCTCGCTAAATAAATTCATGGTTCTTGGCGTCTCCGGTGGTTCCGCTCTGCCGCGTAGGCGTCGCGCGAGTCGAAGCGCGAATAGTCCCGGACTATATCGGATAGCGGCATCCTGGCGCCCCCGACAATCTTGAGGTCCACGCTCACCTGCCTGTTCTGGATGGTGATGATGTTGTAGGTGTTCTCGAATAGTCCACGCGGCCGCTCCGAGGTGACGGTGCCGGCGTTGACCACCTTCAGCTTGCCAAAATCCCAGACCCACGGGCGGTGGTTGTGCCCGCACAACACCAGGCCGACCCCCGAGTCGAGTATCGTCCGGAGCACGTCGCCGGCGTCCCGGACGGTCTGGTGGTCTGAGCCCGTGTCCGGCACGTCCACCAGGTGGTGGTGCATGGCCACCAGGATGACGCGGTCCGCATACCTCCTGAGGGTGCTCTCCAGCCACAGGTTCTGCCGGTATCCAACCTCTCCCTCGTTCCTGTCCGGCCTGGCCGTCCCTATGGTGGCTAGCACCACGTCCTCGCCCAGCTCGGTGATGTTCTGCGAGGGAAAGTACCTCCGGAACAGCAGGTAGCCGGTGTTGCGGTAGTCGTGGTTGCCGCTGATGGCGATCATCTTCTTGGTACGGATGGTGGAGAGCAGCGAGGAGCACTTTTCGTACTCTTTCTGGATGCCCTCGTTGGTGAGGTCTCCGGTGACCACCACCACGTCGGGGCGCAGTCCGTTGATCTCCTCGGCCGCCTTCCGGAACTGCGACTCGATGAACTGGGATCCCACATGCAGGTCCGATATCTGAACAATCCTCACAGGGTAGGGCGGGCCGTCCGGGATAATAAAGAATGACTATATTGAATCGGTGGAATCACACGGGTATGCGCCAGGCACTAGCGCCGGCGCTGCACGGACACAGGCGGACCTGCCGCTATGATATATTACACCAGGATGCCCACCACGGGCAGTGGCCCTCGTCGTATAGTGGCTAGTATAGGGGACTGTGGATCCCCGGACAGGGGTTCGATTCCCCTCGAGGGCCTCTACTCATCCCCGGCCTCCGCATCGCCAACCCCGCTACCGCAGGCAAAAACACCCATCCTGACCGTCGGCGTACTTCGAACGTCCTAGAACAGACCGTACTTTGAGGACTCCATCTCTTCCTTGATGGCAAGCTTGAACCGCGGCACCTGGCCCTTTAGCCTGGATTCCAGCCAGTTGAGGAACTTTTTGTCGTCGCCCCGGCCCTTGAGCGTGTTGAAGGACGGCCCCATCTGGTCCTTGAGCCGCGATACCAGCGAGCGGTTGACGCTGGCCACAAAAAAGTGCCAGCCCAGGGCGAACTCCGAGTCGGTCACCACAAAATCATCCTCGCCGTGGACCATCTCCTCCAGCAGCGTCAGCTGGTGTATGATGGCCGAGCTGGTCTTGTCGTAGTCGACGGTGGAGACGTTGATGTTGAGGCGGCCTTCTTCCATGATATGATGCTATACGCGCCAACCAAAAGATAAACCTGACTGCTCATTCGAGCAGGTGTCCAAAGTCTATCCCAAAGAAGTTGCGCATTATCCCCGCGTAGGTATGGACGGACGGGGGGATCTCCTTCTCGCAGGTGATGTGCATGGAACGGGCGGCGCACCATATCGTCAGGGTCTGCAGGATCGTCAGGAAACGGTCGTTCTGCGAGTTGCCCGGTTGGATCTCCTTGGTGTATCGCTCTGCATACTCCCAGGCCGTGGCGTAGCTGACGCAGTTGACCCCAAAGACTGCCCGTATCTGGGACCGGACATCCGGAGCATGGCGGAAGGGGGGCCTGCTGAGGATGAACGGGAATCTAACCGAGTCCGGCAGGCAGCCGGGAAGCGGACCCCAGATGGTGACTATCCTGGTGGCGGGATCCAGCTTCGAGAGCCGTTCGGCCATGGCCTGGATGACGGCGTGATCCACAAACCAGAGCAGGATGATATCGGCCGCAGGCAGGGGGCAGGACGTTATGTCGCCCACAGACACCTCCGCGGACGGCCCTAGTGCGCGGCGTGCCTCGTATGCCTTGTCCGGGTTCACCTCCACCCCGCTGACGCGCGCCCCGCGTCCGGCCGCGACCCGCAACGCATCGCCCCGGCCGCATCCTAGATGGCAGAAGGTCTCCCCCGGTTGAAATTCCGCAAAATCGAGAATCCGGTGGACGGACGAGTCGGGGAGGACGGCATCCTCGCCGCTCATTATCTCGGATGGAAGGGTCTTCAGGTACTCTTCTACTTTCACTCCCGGATGGCCTCCAGCTTGGAGACTGCCTGCCAGAGCTGGGTGCGGACGTATGATGGTACGTTGGGATCCTCGGTGATGTCAGTCAACGCGCTTATGGCGTTGGCGGCCCGTACCGACATCGAGTACTCGGTCGAGTTGAGGCCGGGCAGTAGGTCGGTCAGGGACTTTTTGACGGTCTTTGGGGTGGATGGGTTCTTGGATATCTGGTCCAGCGTCTCGACCCCCTCCTGCATCGAGCGTCGGTTTCTCTCATCGGAGGACATCTCAAGGCACCTCGACGTAGACGTTTCCGTCATCGGTGGTGACTGCATAGGAGCCAAGGTCGCGTATCTTGGCTGGAAACTTGGCCAGCTGGCCGGTGGTGCAGTCGAACTGAGCGCCATGCCAGCCGCACACCACGTTGCAGCCGGATATCTCCCCCTCCGAGAGGCTGGCTCCGGCGTGGGTGCAGGTGTCGTCGACGGCGTAGCAGGCGCCGTCTATGTTGGCGACGGCAATCTCGCGGCCGTCCACGGTCACCTTGGAGACGGAACCCGGAGGGAAATCCGATATGGATCCGGCAATTACCTTGCCCATGTATGGCAGTAATCAATATTACTAATAATCTTTGTTCCGTTGGCCTGGCTGTCAAGTTACAGTGACCGCCAAAGATGTGTCAAATCGGTGACCGGTTTGCCGAACGATGGCAGCG
This sequence comes from Nitrosopumilaceae archaeon, assembly GCA_965261905.1. GTDB lineage: Archaea > Thermoproteota > Nitrososphaeria > Nitrososphaerales > Nitrosopumilaceae > VYCS01. The sequence goes on from CBDHDZ010000006.1 coordinate 55,734, forward strand.
GCGCCGCGTGATTCTGCCGAATGCTTTTGGTCACTGATTTGACAGGCGCCTCGCGGTCACCATAACTTTACAACCCGTCCGTTGGCAGCTAAACCACAGGTACTCAACAATCCCGCCCGACACAAAGACGCAGCATCCATCCGGACCGTGCCCCGGGATCAAATACGGCGTGGCGGGGGCCCCTTAGAAGGAGAACGATCCGCAACAAAGAGTTTTTGGGCCAGCCCAGGAGGATCAAGCCATGACCATGAAGCGATGGACCGTCGAGGACAAGGCCAAGATCGTGATAGAGTCGCTCACCACCACGGCCAGTACCGCCGACATATGCAGGAAGTACGGCCTCTCGCCCAACACGTTCTATCCCTGGCGTGAGAAGTTCCTGGAGGGCGGCAGGGCCGCCCTGGCCGGGGGCCCGAGCGCGCGGGCCACAAAGGTGTTGCTTCAAAAGGAAAACGCTACGCTCAAGACACTGGTGGGGGAGATCACCCTAGCCAACAACGCTTTGAAAAAAACGTTGGAGGTAAGGAAAAAGTGATGGCCGCGCAGAGCCTGATCCACCAGGAGATGTCCCTGAACAAGGCGCTCCGCTGGTGCGGGGTGACCCGAAAGAGTTGGTACTACGTGCCAAAGGCGCGGGAGCCGGCCGTCAACCGGAACGTGCTGCAGCTGATCCATCCGATACGCGAAGAGAGGCCGTTCTACGGCACCAGAAGGATGGCCGCCGAGCTATCCGGGATGCTGGACCGCCCGGTCAACCACAATCTGGTGCGCCGCCTCTACCGGCGGATGGGCTGGGGCCTCCCGGCGCGGGATCTCAGGTGCGCCAAGGCCCGCTGGATGCCAATCGGGACCGCCCGTCCCAACCGGGCCTGGGAGACGGACCACATACTACATCTGGTGCGGTCCGCTCGACGGCTGGTGTTACTGCTTCAACGTCCTGGATATCTTCACCAGGCAGTGGATCGCCTGCCGGTTCGACACCCTGGCCACCGCGAGCGTCGCCGTCGAGTCGCTCGTCGAGGCCGTCGCCGCAGCCAAGCCGGACTGCTCCAGGCTGACCCTCCAGTGCGACAACGGGTTCCAGTACGCCGGCAAAAGGTTCCGAAAGGCCGCCTCCATCCTCCCTAGCCCGCATCCCTGGAAAACGATAGGGCGGACTGCTCAAACCCCAGATCCAGGTAGAACCTGTGGGAGGAGGTTCGTCGGTTGCCCGACTCGAGGCGTATCCGGTGGCATCCGCTTTCTGCGGCAAGCCTGATGCAGTACCTGACAAGCGCCTTGCCCAGGCCGCGCCCCCTGTACTGTTGGCTCACCACCAACTCCGGCATGTACAGCTCGCTCGAGGAGCGGTTGAGGCGCGGCAACAGCAGCACCGACGCCATGCCGACAACCCTGCCGCCGGCTAGCGCAACCAGGACGCGCTTGTCATCGTCGGCGATGTACCTCTCCACCATCCTTCCAAACGCCTCCGTCTCAAGATGGTCGGAGGGTGCGGGCCTGCCAAGCTCATCAAGCAGTCCAAGCACAGCGGGAACGTCCTTTGTAGACGCCTCCCTGACCACCACGTCGTCCACTGCGGGCAGATCACCCACACTATCCCTATAAACGGTATTCCGGGGATGCTGGCGCATACCGATAACCCCGGGATGGTAGTGCGCCGGCAGCCTGGTCGATGCGGGCTGCGCCGTTGCCCGCAGCCTGAATTTTTTCATACCGGCGTGCATGTTTGCTGCTCTTTTCCTCGATTATGGTAAATTTATTGGAAAAACCATGCATTTTTAGATAATTTTGCAGGGGGTTTTTATACGCTAAAGTGCGCTTGTAGATTGGAATGCAAGTAACATCATACGCCGTACTGGTAGCGGGCTTGATGGTGGCCGGAACGGCGGTCCCGGCGCTGGGCGCCCAGATGGAGGTTCACCTGGATCCTGAGACAAACGTCTCCCCGTTCCAGGTAGTCTACCAGCGGGCCGTGATAATTTCATTTCCTGTTGGGAGTGAAATATCCGAGTTGCTGTACGGCAAGGAATGGGTGTTGGAGGGCCGGGCCGGATTGGAGGACGCTGCCGTGCAGCACCTGCGGGATGACCTAAACAGCCGCCTTCTGGCTGATCGCAGCATCACCAGCATAGGCGGCCTGGTTGCAGAGTACGACTTTCATCTGACAGGCCGCGATGATAACGCATCGATAGACTACCAGGTGGTGCTTACCGGAAACATAACAAACTACATCGTCACGCAGGACCAGATAAGAAAGCTCTTGGATCTTGGCTGGAGGGGCATGAGTTCGGATGAATCCGTGGTGGTGGACGGCGTGGATATCAACATACCCCTGAACGTGCTGCGCGACCACGAACCTGCCATATACGAGCTGGTGCAGGGCACCGAGGCCGGCAAGATACTGTCGATGCCGCTGATAAACGCCGACTATATCCTGGAGCAGCCCATGGCCAACTGGCACTTCCTGTTTGATCCCACCGGAGTCAGCGTGGACGCGGCCCGGTACAACCTATCGTCCGAGTTGGAGGGGCTGGTGGTCTCGTCCTGGACCATGGGGGAGAGCAGCTGGCGCGAAGGCATACAAAAGGAGAAAACATGGCATGCGACCATCACCGGGAACGCCAACCCCGCCATCCCCGATGAAACTTCCTACGACCTCCGGGCCGTCCAATCTGCCGACAACGCGGTGATAACCGTGGTGGGATTCGGCTCTCTGGACGTACTGGACGGCGTGGAGACTGCCAGGGTGACGCCGGAGGCCCCCGCCGAGACCGCGACGGGCGACTTTCCGGTCGCGATAATCTACGGAATGGCCGGACTGGCCGCTGCCGGGGGCGGGCTCTTCTTTGTGTTCAGCAACCGCGCCCTGAAGAACGAGAAGCAGGGCCAGCAGGGGATAGACCCCAGCAGGCTGGTGGGCTACCAGACCAGCGCCGCCTCGGGAGGCTACCAGACCAACCGCGGCGAGGCCCAGCTCAGGGACGACTCGGACTACCAGCAGACCCGCAGCTACTACGACCGGGTGGAGCCGCCGCCGGCGCACCGGGCGCCGCCTCCGGCCCCCCGGGACGCCGACGAGGCCACTTGTTCCTGCGCCACGTCCGCCGAGATGAACTCCGAGTGCGACTGCCAGATGCAGGGATCCTGCCCGTGCGATGCCGCCTGCAGGTGTCCGGCCGGGACGTGCCGAGAACGCGTGGGGTTGGTGTGATGGCCTGCCGGCGCCGTTCGATCTTCGATGCTGTGAAGATTTATTACCGTATGTGGGGTGACTTCGAGCCATGAGAACAGTCCTGTGTACCGCTCTGCTTGCAGGTCTGATGGTGGCCGGAACGATAGCTCCGGCACTGGGGGCGCAGCTGGACGCGCACTTGGATCCCGACACCAACTCCTCACCCTTCAAGATAACGTACCAGCGGACCGCCTTCATAGAATACCCGCAGGGCGGCAACCTGGCCACCCACCTGGACGGCACCGAGTGGACGCTGGAAGGCATGGCCGGCATTGAGGATCCGGCGGTACAGCGGCTGATGAACAGCCTCAACAGCCAGATACGCTCCGATGGCAGCCAGGCCAGCGTGGACGACCTGAACGTCGAGTACAGCTTCCACCTGACGGGCCGAAACGTCAACACATCTCTTGACTTCAAGGTGGTGCTGACAGGAAACATAATCAACTATGTGATCACCTCAGACCAGCTCAGGACGCTGGTAGACATGGGATGGAGGGGCCTCAGCTCCGGCGAGTCGGTAGTGATAGACGGGGTGGACGTCAACATACCGCTGAACATGCTGCGCGACAACGAACCTGTCATATACGATCTGGTGCAGGGCACCGAGGCCGGCGAGATACTGTCTATGCCGCTGATAAACGCCGACTTTATCCTGGAGCAGCCCATGAGGAACTGGCACTTTCTGTTTGATCCCACGGGAATCAACGTGGACGCCTCCCAGTTCGGCATATCCGAGGAGATAGCCGGGCGCGTAGTCTCGTCCTGGACCATGGGTGAGAGCAGCATCCGGGAAGGCATACAGGTGGAGCAGGAGTGGCACGCCACCATCACCGGTGACACCCACCCGACCATACCTGGGGAAATATCATATGATCTCCGAGCAGTCCAGTCCGCGGATAACGCCAACCTGTACATCTTTGGGTTTGGCGCCTTGGACGTACTGGACGGCGTGGAGATAGCCGGGGTGACGCCGACCGCTCCGGAGGACTATGCCACGACCTCGACGGGCGACTTTCCGGTCATCATCATCTACGGAATGGCCGGGCTGGCCGCTGTCGGAGGCGGACTCTTCTTTGTGTTCAGCAACCGCGCCCTGAAGAACGAGAAGCAGGGCCAGCAGGGGATAGACCCCAGCCAGCTGGTGGGATACCAGACCAGCGCCGCCTCGGGAGGCTACCAGACCAACCGCGGCGAGGCCCAGCTCAGGGACGACTCGGACTACCAGCAGACCCGCAGCTACTACGACCAGGTGGAGCAGCCGCCGGCGCAGCAGGAACAGGGGTCGGCGCAGCAGGATCCGCCACCGGCTACCCAGGACACCAACGAGGCCGCCTGCGCCTGCGCCATGTCTGCCGAGATGGGCTCCGAGTGCGACTGCCAGATGCAGGGATCCTGCCTGTGCGATGCCACCTGCAGGTGTCCGGCCGAGACGTGCCGGGATTACGTAGGATCAATCTAGTTCCGTCCATTCCAGACCCGCTGCCCGGGTTCATCCATTGACGTTGTCATCTGCGCCCAGCAACCTGTGATGCCCGCGCCGGACCTGGAGGCGGAGTCAAATGACCGGCAGACATAATTTCCGCATACTACACGGGAACGACGCGATGCGAAATGCAATTATACCGACGCTGCGGTATTATCCTCATGGCCACCGCAGAGCTTCGGGGCGGAATACTCCAAGATGTAGTGATGATGGGCCTGAGGGCCGCGGTGGGGGTCGTGTTCATCGTGCACGGCGCAGGAAAGTTCAATCCCGGTTTTGCATTTGCACTGGAGAGCTGGGGCATACCAACGGCCATGCAGGTACCGGTCGCGCTGGGCGAGCTGGTTCCGGGCATACTGCTGCTGATAGGCGTGCTGACGCGCTTCTCATCCGGACTCTTGGCGATCTACATGCTGGGCGCGATCTTCTTGGTCAAGGGAGCGCAGGTGTTCGCGGGAGGTGATGGCGCCACCGAGTTCGACATTGTGCTGCTTGCTGCCGCAATGGCGATTGCCCTGATGGGTCCGGGCAGGATATCGCTGGTTAGGGTGATCAGCAGGCTGCCCCGGTTCCTGCACTGACCGCTTTTTCATCGGATATCTTTACACGTGGTTCCGGCGGGGGCGGCGCAAACCGGCCCCGGCGGCCCGGCCGCGCGGACCATCTGCCTACCTGCCAAATCCTTCCAGCACGGACACCATCATCCTGGAGGTCCTCTCCAGGAGGTCTATCCTGGTCCACTCGTCGGGGGCGTGTATGGGGGAGTGGACGTGCGTGCCGCCGGCAAGCACGCAGGGCGCGCCCAGCCTGGTGGCAAAGTGCCACAGGGGGCCGGTCTCCGGATAGATGATGCTGAGGACGTGGGTCCCGTAGGCCGCATCGGCCGCCTTCCTGACGACCCCCACGAACGGGTGCGCCGGCGAGGTGCGGCTGCCCGGCGCGGCGTGCAGGATGGTGACCCCTATGTCGCCGTACCCGCCGTCCGCAAGATGCCTCTTTAGCCGGTCCGCCTGCACCGCGGGATCCATCCCCGGCAGGATCCGGAGATCAAGCTTTGCGGTAGCCTCGGAGGGCAGGACGGTCTTGGTGCCGTCTCCCATATACCCCGACCACAGCCCCGCTATGTTGCACGTGGCGACCCCGGCCAGGTCCTCTTTTGCCTGAGCCTCGTCCTGATCCAGGACAAACCGCTCCACCCCGGTGTCGGACTTTACCGATTCCGCATCGTAGGGCATCGCCTCGAGCAGCCGCCTGTCCTCCTCCGACAGGGGCTTGATGCCGTCGTACCAGGAGGGTATGCGTATGCGGCCGTCGGGGCCGGCCAGCGTGGACAGGGCGCCGGTCAGCCGCCAGGCGGCGTTCTGGATTACCGGCGCCATCCCCGAGTGAAGATCCCGGGACGCTCCGCGGGCGCGCAGCTCTGCAAACAGCATCCCCTTGACGCCCAGCCCGATGATCGGCCTGTCGGCGGCGTCAACGTACCCGAACTCCCAGATTATCCCGTCGCAGGCCATCATCCGGCCGTACCTGTCAAGATAGGCGGGTATGCCCGTGCTGCCGTTCTCCTCCTCGCCCTCTATCGCGAACTTGATGTTGCAGGGCGGATCCCCCGACTCGAGAAGCGCCCTGACCGCCTCCATCCGGGCGGCCAGCTCCCCCTTGTCGTCGGTGGCACCGCGGCCGTACACCCTGCCGCCGTCAATCTCGCCGGCAAACGGGGGGTGGTCCCACAGATCGACGGGCTCGGCCGGCTGCACGTCGTAGTGGTTGTAGAACAGGACGGTCCTGTCCGGGTTGGACTCTGATCTGGCCTCCCCGTAGACCAGCGGGGCGTGGCCCGGCACCTCCAGCAGCCTGGACCGGACGCCGCACTCCTCCAGAATGTCACACACCAGCCGGGCGCACTCGGTTATGCCCTGGCCGGTGGCCGAGACGCTGGGCTGCCTTATCATCCTCTGCAGGTCGGCGACCATCCTGTCGGTCCGGATGGCCGTCATGGCGCAACCCTGTCAAACGGCCTCATCGCCTGCGGTATCATCGGGATTATATCCGAGGCCACCATGTGCAGCCCCGTCTCCTTCTGGACGGCCAGCCCGGCGCGCTTGTTTATGTAGGCGGCCGAGGCGGCCGCCTCCAGGGGGTTGCGGTTCCTGGCCAGTATGCCGGCGGCCAGCCCGCAGAGTACGTCGCCGGTCCCGCCAGCCGTCATGGCCGGAACCCTGCCGGGGTTGGCATACGCGCTGCTGCCGTCCGACACTATGTCGGTCTCGCCCTTGAGCAGTATGGTGACGCCGTACTCTCCGGCCACCCGGCGCACCATCTCGGCCCTCTCGGCCGTCCCGTCCGGCGGCGACTCGCCGAACAGCCGGTAGAACTCGCCGGCGTGCGGCGTCAGGACGCAGTTCCTGTCCCGGACCATCTCGGCCATCCCCGGGATGAGGGCGCCCGCGTCCAGCACCAGCCGGACGTCCATGTCGGTCAGCCTCCCGACCAGGGTGGGCAGGCCGTCGGTGGCGTCCAGCCCCATGCCTATGGCGGCCGAGTCCAGCCCCTTGGGGATGGTCCCTGCCAGCTTGGCGGCCGCCCCGCGGGTCAGTTTCTGGTCGGCCATGGGTATCACTATGATATCGCAGGATGCCGCCCGCACGGCGTCAACAACGGTCTTGGGCACTGCCGCATACGCCAGGTCCACGCCGGACCTGAGGGCTGCCATCGACGCGAGGGCCGGGGCGCCGTGGTAAATCCTGCCGCCCCCCACCACCAGAACCTTCCCGTTCTGGCCCTTCCTGGAGTTGGCCCTCCTGGCCGGCAGGAAGCGCCTGACGCGGGCTGCCGTAAGCCTCTGTATCAACGTGTCCGTGTATCCGGCACCCCACCGTTAAGTCTTCTTATGGCCTGCCAAAGTGCGCCTTCCTGGCATAGCACAGATAGGCGGTGTGCCCTATCCCCTGGAACGAGTGGCGCGTCTTGCCCTCCCGGGCCTCTATCGTCCTCAGTATCCTCTCGGAGCACTCTATGTCGGTGAACTCGTTGTCGGTGAGGGCGGCTGCAAGCTTTTCAAGCTGGTTCATGGTGGGGCATATCGAAAACAGCGATCCGCTCCCCTTCAGCATCCTGCGCACCTGCGGGACCACGCTCCACGGGTCGCCCAGGTCGATCACCGCCAGATCCGCATCGGTCACGGGCGCCTCCTCCAGGTCCCGCACGTCCAGCATCTCCTGCACCACATACTTGGAGAGCCCGGCCCGCCGGATGTTCTTCTCGGCTATCTTGATGAACCGCTCGTCCACGTCGTACGTGTACACCCTCCCCCGGGGCCGGACCACTCCGGCCAGGGCCGTGGTCAGGGCGCCGCTGCCGGTCCCTATCTCTACCACCTTCTGCCCGCCCTCCAGGCCGGACCTGGCCAGTATGTACCCAATGTCCTTGGGGTACACTATCTGGGTGCCGTGCTGTATCTTCATGATGTAATCGTAGGTGGTCGGCCTCAGCAGGTACACATACTTGTCCTTGTTGGTCATTATCCTGGAGCCGTATGACTTTCCTATCGCGTCCGCGTGCCGGATGACGCCTATGTGGGTGTGCAGCGACTCGTCCCCGGATATGGTGGTGAGCCACTTCTTGCTCTGGTTGTACTGGAAGAGTACGGGGGATCCCTGCTTGATGGTATCCATGAATCTACGCCGTCCGGCAGCCTCCCGGCGTTATCATCTGCGACATTATCCCTGCCCGCGGCGCTCCAAATTTAAACCAAAAGGATCTGGCCGCCTGTCCGGATGGCGCCCCGCCGCTCCCGGCCACCATCAGCAGATTGTACGGCAAATTCCGTATCATATCCGGTATGGTACGGTACCTTTATAAGATTCGTGCTCCTACTACTACCATGAGAAAGAGAACGGGTTCCAAGGCCTCCCTGATATACCTGTACAGGCCCGCCATCCTGTCCTCGGCCATACCGGCGGACTGTTCGGTCTGCGGGCGCGGGGTAGAGGACGGGTTCACGGTGACGGCCAGGGCGCTGCCCGGCGTGGGCACCAAGCTTTTTTGCGACATACACTGCCCCTGAGGCCGCAGGCATAGCCATCACGGGTTCCGCTGCCGGCCCTGCCGGAGGGGACGGTCAGTCTACGGGCCGAGATGATGCCAGCATGATACAACATCGGCGGCCGCCACTGAGACGACCCGGGCGCCCGGCCAGCCGCGGATCCGCCTACACCGAGCCACCCGGGACAACCGTGGGGTCATACAATGGCCCGAACCGCATGGCCGCCGGGCGATCCGCGGTAATTTAAATAACGTTTGGGCAGACTTGGGAACATGGAGTACCTGACCAGATACCCCAAGACCGTCTCGCTGACCGACGGCATAAAGCAGAGCATTCGCGTCGACAGCCGCGAGGGCCTCGAGCAACTGCACATAGTGGTCAGGAAGAGCATGGACGAGCTTGCCCGGATATTCTCCAAGGAGGGCTTTACCCGCGTAAAGTTTGAGCACAAGCAGCCCGGCCAGGTGGGACACGGCTTCAACCTGAAACTGAGCAAGCCCTGGGAGCTGCACGTCAGGATGGTGGACCTCAAGGAAGGCCTGATAGGCATACACGCCGAGGTGGAGGTCTCCCGGGACTACATACAGCACCTGTTCAGCCAGAGGACGCCGGTCATCTACGAGATTCAGGACCTGCTCAACAAGTACCAGGTGGACTACCGCGTCTGGAACGACAACATCAAGAGGTACGTCCGCGCCGTCTACGACAACTACAAGGTGAGGCTGTCCACGCCCAGCATACCGGTGCTGGCCTGGAAGCCGATGCTGTTTGTTATCGGTACGATAGGCTCCTTCTACCTGTGGAAGTACATAAACACCCTCTAGATGCCCAGAGACTCGGCCTTTGTCAGCTCCAGGTACACCTTGTCGCCCACCGAGAGGTTCATCTCCTTGTACTCGTGCATGTCCATCTTCAGCTGCGTCAGCCCGGTGGCGCCGCCGGCCCCCGCGAACATCTTGTTGAGATCCTTCATCATGTCGTTCATGTTGGTAAAGCTCATCATCTTGGGCTGCCCGAAGGGGGACATGGGGGAGGCGTTTCCCTCGTTCATGTCCTTGAGCGATGACAGGGAGACCACCACATAGGGGGCGCCATCCGGAGCCGCGTCTATGCTCTTCACTACAAACTCCTTCTTCACGTGGCGGGGTGGTTGCCTGCCATATATTAAGGGAATTATGGCCGGGCCGGACAGCGGCGCAGGGTACGCGCATCTCTCCGGGTGCTCGTGGCGCCCGGCCTCGCCGGAGGGCCTCGCGCCATCGCGCCGTCCCCTGATGGAATTAATTGAGAAAAAAGGTTTACAAGCTTTGATGGGATCAACGGGCAATGGCGCAGGCTACGTTCCGGTACTACGGGATATCGCCCTGGGAGATAGAGGTGATGTACGGGTACTTTTCGTCCAGGTTTGACGTCAACCAGGAGGAGATAGAGCAGGACGAGGCCGAGTTCGTAAGCAAGATTACCCTGTACCTGCCGGTGGCCTTCAGCGAGGAGTTTTTCAAGTGGTTCGAGTTCAGGCGGTGGGAGAGGGTCAAGGCACTCTTCAAGGAGATGAAGCGGAGGCGCGGCTCGGGCAACGCCATCAAGGTGGATCTGGTGTTCGCGGGAAGGCCGACCATCACCTTCAGCATAGACGCCGAGGACAAGCAGTGGTTCGACAACTCGGTGGAGAAGATCGACTTTGTGCTCGAACTACTCCCCTACCACCTGGATCCTGCCAAGCTGCCGGCCGGCACCAACCAGATCTCCTACCGGTTTGATCCTGACGCGGTGAGGTGGCGCCTGTATTCGGCCCTGTCCGGCGAGTCGGCGTACAGGTTCGGGGGCGGCGGGTGGCAGCTAGTCGATGTCGGGTAGGACCGCCAGCAGCGTGTGAAGATCCTGGTACCTTGCATCTATGTAGTTGAGCGCGTCGGAGAGCTTTTTGGAGCGGCCGTACTTGTAGCGGACCATCTCGCGGTGGTGCCACAGGATGCGCCCGTCGCCGGCGGGGATGGTGGTAAAGTGGTCCGGCCCCTTCAGCGGGTCCGGGATCCGGACCTCGCGCGGGAAGAGGTACTCGACGACGAACCACTCATCACCGTCCTGGTAGTCGGCCCCCGTCTCTATATCGAAGAATACGTGCAGCAGACTGGTCTGCATCATGCCGGGGTCGGGTATGACCGGGTGCCGCGACTCGGACCTCTTGTAGTCGCGGCGGACCAGCTCCGGCTTGAAGAATCCCGCGATGATGGAGCTGCGAAAGATCCTGTTGGCCTGCGATATGTTCATGGGACGGTAAGATTATGTGTTCACTAGGCTATAACCTGTTAGGTTGGAAAAACACAGAGCGGCGTATGTTGCGGCGGGATGGCGCGCCTTGGCACAAACTATGCATTTGCGCACTGTATCTTGAAGAAGGCGCCCCTGCAAAAAATTAAAAAAATTCGAGCGAGCCGCGATGCGGTTTGAACAATATTGCATTTTACAGGAGGCCGGAGGGCATCCATGAGGGATGGCCGCGCGCCATGATGGATGACCGGCGCCGCGCCCGCTTGGGAAATGCCGTGACGATACGTCTGTTTTAATCCGGCACTGAAAAACCGGACGCGCGCCGGTGCCGCATGCCGCGGCAACGAGAATCGCTGCCGGCGGCCCGGCAAATACCATAAAGCGGCAGGGCGCACGACGGGATAAAAGGGTAAAAAAACTGAGGGTGGCCCCTCTGAAAAATCAGAAAGTGATAATAACCAAAATAGCCCGAATAATGTCCGGTTATGGACATCTCCACGCGCGTGCAGGGCAAAAAAACACCACATATGATACTTGACGCCAGCGCCTTTTACGCGGGAGTCCCGTTTGGTTCGCCTGACTCCTACCGCACGACGCCGGCCGTCTACGAAGAGATAGAGCACATAAAGGGTCACCAGGAGGCCGTACGCGCCCTCGTTGATGCCGGCAAGCTGGCCGTGATGTCGCCGGATCTAACGCGCCTGGACGGCGCCCGCGCGGCAGCCCGCAAGACGGGCGACCTGCCGAGCCTGTCCGCCCAGGATCTCTCCGTGCTGGCCCTGGCCATCCAGACGGGGCAGCCGATTATCACCGACGACTATGCCGTATCCAACGTGGCCAGGATGCTGGACATAACCGTATTTCCGGTGATGACCCGGGGGATACGCACCGTCGGGACATGGGCGTACAGGTGTCCTGCCTGCAACAAGCCCAGGCGGCCGGCAAGGTCGTGCCCGGTCTGCGGCGCCACCCTCAAACGGAAACTGCGCCGCAAAAAAACCGCGTCTGCCTTGCCGGGTGGGTAATCCGCCACGGGGGGACCGCCACGCATCGGGCACGGGCCGGAGTTGACCGCGGCAAATTCGGCTAAAACCCCATCTTGCTCATCTGGCGCAGGCCCCTCTTCTTGAGCCTGACAAAGACGGCCCTCTTGCCGTATTTTTTGATGGTGATGGTCTCGTCATAGCCGGCCGACCTGATGACCTGCGCGTCCATCACCATGTTGCAGTCGTGGGAGGGGATGATCTCTATCTTGTCGTCGGGGACGACTATCGAGGCCAGCCGGTACATGGGGGCCACCGGCGTTATTATCAGGACGTCCAGGCTCTCGTGCAGTATGGGCCCGCCCAGCGAGAAGGAGTGGCCCGTTGACCCGCTGGGGGTGGAGACCATGACCCCGTCCATCTTGTGGGTGACGGTGTCGCTCTGGAATTTTATCATCATGTTGGCGGTCCGGGTCAGGTTGGCCCGGGTGATGTATATCTCGTTGAGCGCCGGCGGGAACTCCTCGCCGGCATACGAGGCGGCCACCCTTATGCGCTTTTCCAGTATGATGTCGCCGGACTCCATCTGGTCGATGGCCTGCCCGATCTGGTCCAGGGTTATCTCGGAGAGTATGCCCCGGTTCCCGCCCACGTTTATCGTGAGCACGGGCGTCTCGTCGGCAAGGTGCCGGAGGGTGCGGAGGGTGGTACCATCTCCGCCCAGCGTCACGGCCAGGTCGGGCCGGGATCCGCCCAGGTCATCCAGGGTATCTATCTGGATGGCCCCATCCACGCTGACCGGGGCTAGCACGTGCACCTTGCACCCGCGGTCCAGGAAACGGGCGGCCACGTCCCGTGCGGCCAGCTCCGCATCCGGGGATCCGAACTTGGCCCCTATCACTATCTCGTTGAGCCTCAACCGTACTTGATGGGTACACTTTGCTTAAAAATTACAAGCTTCGAGCGGGATCCGAACCCGCGACCTTTACCTTACCAAGGTAACGCTCTACCAGGCTGAGCTATCGAAGCGCAGGCAACGTAAAGACAAAATCCTTATAACTCTTACAGCGTCGGCTGGGCTGTCAAGTTACCGGCGCCTGGATCATTCGTAGGTTGTGCCGACTCTAGGCTGGAGTCGTGCGTGCTGTAGGCGCCCGATTTGACAGGCGGGTGCAGGCGCCTATAACTTTACAGCCCGAGCGTCGGCGCCGTGCTTGAGTGGTAAGATGTCCCCCGGCTCTGACTCGTCCAACTTCACAGGTAGCCTTGGCCTCCATGGATTCTTTAACCGGGGCGCCCCGGTGTAGCGCGCCTGGGTGAACCGGAAGTCACCGCAATCAGCACGATCACACTCGGTCCGGTCCGTCTGCGTGCCTGCTCTTTGGGGCGATGGTGGTTGGCTACCCGTCAAATATTAATCCAAAGTTTGCAAAAACACGCGGACGCCGAAAGGTTTAGATCCTCCCTCAGCCCTCGGACCCCCATACCAAAGGCAGTTCTGGTAAGGAGGGGAGAGGAGTACCTTCCCGGTGTGCCGCCGGCCGAACTCGAAGAGACGCACAGGCGCGAGCCCCGGCAAGTCCGGGGACAGGCTGCAGGCAGCCGGGCTCAGAAAGCGGGGCAGGACGCTTGGGAAGATAGTCCGTATCATGGGATGTGGCGTCAGTACCGCCCACCGGTGGCTGTCCGGGATGGAGAAGGCCTGGACGGCAGGCACGACGGCAAGAGCCCGGGCAGGCAGCGGCTACTGAACCCGGAGCAGGAGAAAACCATCGAAGGGGATCTGGACGGGACGCCGCGCGAGAGCGGCTTTGAGCGCGGCAGCTGGAACGCCAGATGGTGGCCAGGCGTATACTCGACAGGTTCGGCGTACCGTACAGCGGCAGGTCGGCCATCGTGCTGGCGCACCGGCTCGGGTTCTTGGTCAGAAAACCGCCGATCCGCCCCGTACAACAGCGCCACGCCAGAGGAGCATGCGGAGTTCGTCAAGAAGAGGCAGGCGACCGCCGCCGGATGGGGGGCCGAGGGCCGGACCGTCGTGGCTATCGATGCGGCTACCCTGCGCTACCCGCCGGTATGGCGCAGGGGGATCAGGCGTCGGGGAGGAAGGGAGACGGTGCCCGTCAACCACTCCAGGCAGTCCCTCCGCAGGATAGGGGCGCCCGGCGAGGGTACCTCCGGATCTGCAGTTCCGCGACGACCTGTCTGCGGGCAGCCATATCGAGCGCGTAGAGCACCTGCGTCGGCGTTGCGATAAGGCGGGCATCATCGCGGATAACGCCGGCGCCCTCGCCGGCAAGGATATGCGCAAGTGCCCGGAGGACGCGGGCGGGGACGTGGAGATGTTGCACCTGCCGGCCCACGCTCTCCAGCTCAACCCCATCGGGGTAGAGTGGAGGGAGATCAAGGCGGCCATCGCCAACGTCTTCCTTGACGGCCCAGAGAAGATGCGGGACGCCATCAGGTGGAGGATCCGCAACGGTGAGATGCCGACAGTCAAAATGTTCAACTGGCTGCTGGCCGCATAGCGGCACGGCGCGCCCCTGCAAGATCGCGGGAACGTAATCGACCGCCCGTCATCGCCGTTCTACAAACCATCTAGCCCGCGGGCCCGCCCGCCTTCCGCAACCATCCGGCGGCGGGGTGATCATGCCTATCGGTTCATCTCGAGTTTTTCCATTCTTTTTGGCAAATACTACCCCGTCCCCATCCGGCTGGTCCGGGTCAGGACCAACGCCCGGTACACGGCCTTCATCGACCGGGACGCCGTCTCGCACCTGCGCGACTACCTGAGGTTCAAGGGGTTCGTGGGCAGCAGGCACGAGCCGGGGACACCGCTGTTCGTGACGGCCAGGGGAGGGCCGGTCACCCCGCACTGGGTGTCCGGACGGTTCGCCGGGGTGGCGGCGCGGGCCGCATACAGGCCAGGATGGGCGGGGCTCGCTGAGGGTGCGCTCGCACGAGACGCGCGACCTGCTCAAAAGCACGCTGTTGGTGGCGGGGTGCGCGCCCTACGCCGCCGACCATATCCTGGGGCACGCCCCGCGCGACAGCTACGAGATGCAGGCCGTGCTCTACCTGGAGGCGCTGCGCCGCGAGTACGCCAAGGCGTCCGGGATGATCAGAATCTTTGCGGGGATAGAAGGATACCTTGGGGCGGCGGGGGCGGCCGGGAACCGCCGGGCGGGGAAGTCGGAGGACCGGCAGGCCCGGATGGGGGCCGAGCTCCGGATGGTGTCCGGCGGCCTGGCCGCCCTGGCAGGGGTCATCCTGATGGATGGGGGCGTGGGTAAGGACCTGCCGGAGTGGGCGCTGCAAGCCATCAAGGATCTGGGCGGGGACCGTCCCGGCGGGTAGCGGGGCGGCGGACCGAGACCTCGCCGCTGGACGCCCGATACGGGCGGCGCCAGGCAGCCGCCATAGCCGGGGCGGATCCCGGCGGGCGCCCTGGCCGAGGCGCTCAGGGTGATGCTGGCGGACGGGGCGGGGAGGGCATCAGGCGCGCCCTCTGGGAGCTGGAGGGGGACGGTTCCGGTGGCGGTTAGCGGGAGGGCGGCGGCCCGGCGCGTCCCCGGCGGGGCGCGGCTCCACTCTCCCGGGCGTTCGCTCTTGGCCCGGATGGCAGCCTTGGCCCGCTTCACCTCCCGGCCGGCAGTCTGCGGGAACTGCCCAGTTCCCTTTTCTCCGGCGGCAACGCCCCGCCCGCGGGCGGCGGACTTGTCCCCGGCGGCACCGGCGGGACCGGCCAGCGCCCGGCGGCATGGTTCCGCGGCCAAGCCCCGGTGTCCTTCCGACTGGACGGCTGGCCGCCCGCGGACGCCCCTACGGGGCGGCGGGGTTGACGTTCACGTACAGCGACCCGGTCGCTAAGTTGCCGTCGCTGTCCGTGCACGTGTAAAAGACCGTATACCTGCCGACCTGTTTGGTGTCCACCGAGTTGGCGTCGACGTCGATCCTGAGGGTCATGTCGTCGTCCTCGTGGTCGGTGCAGGTAGCGGACGGCGCCTCAAAGTAGTCCCCGACGGTGAGCGTCACCGGGCCCGGCACGGTCAGCACCGGGTACAGGTTCGTGTCCGTGCCCGGCTCCACCTGGACCGGCCTCACATGCACCGTCCTGACGCCGCTGGCCTTGTTGCCCGCCTTATCGGTGCACTCGTAAAACACCGTGTAGGTGCCGGGCGTGGTAGTGTCGACCGTACTGAACGTGGTCATGACAGTGGCGCCGTCGGTATCGTCGGCGCAGGTGGCCCCCAACTCCTCGTAGTCGGCGCCGGCGATGATCTCCACCACCGGCTGGCCGATCACGACCACGGTCGGGGGTTCGGTGGTCGTGACCGGGACCTGCCGTATCTTCCTGACGGTATTTTCGTCGCTGTCCATGCACGAGTAGGTGATGGTGGCCCTGTTGTTCGCTTGGACGGACACGGAGGTGGTCACGAGGTTTGAGATGTTCCCGTCCTCGGCGTCGGTGCAGATGGCGTCGGAGGCGTAGCTGGGGTGGCTGTCTTCGCCCACCGAGGGCCGGTGGTTCCAGATGGTGAGGGTGGGCGGGGTGTTGGTCCCTACGATGACGCGCCTGGTGGCGGTCGCCGTGTTGCCATCGGCGTCGGTGCAGGTGTAGGTGATGGTGTATCTGCGGGGGATGTCGGTGTTGACGGTGCCGGTGGTGGTGACGCTCCGCCTCCCGTCGGTCTCGTCGTTGCACTCGGCCCCCGCATCAGTGTAGGTCCGGCCCTCCAGCACGGTGGCGGGGTTGTCGCCGTATACGGTGATGGTGGGGGCGGCGGGGTTGATGGGGTTGATGGGGTTGATGGGGTTGATGGGGTTGATGGGGTCGGGGGCGGCGGTTTCGGGGGCGGCCCCTGACGGGGAAGGTCGCGGCGTTGCCGGTCCCGAACAGGCCGGTACCGATCGCGCTGATGACCACCTGGTAGGTGGCGCCGGGCGTGGCGGTCTGGTTGGCCTTCAGCCGGAGGGTCATGTCATCGGCCACCTCGAAGAGGCCGGGGCTGATGACCGTATAGGTCGGTTTGTGGCCTCCCAGGAAGTCGTTCTGCGCCGATATGCCGGCGGCCACCCTGTCGGCGGGAGAGACTATCGGGTCGGGGTCGTCCAGCGTGATATACCATGGTCCCAGGTTCTGCTCGAAGGATGTGGCATCGAGGAACATGGTGTTCATCTGGATGGCGGCCGAGACGTCCCAGCCGGAGATGTCCTGGTTGAAGGAGGTGGCGCCGGAGAACATGTCGTTCATGCTGGTGACGCGCGAGACGTTCCAGTCTGAGATGTCGCCGTTGAAGGAGGTGGCGCCGGAGAACATGGAGTTCATGCTGGTGACGGCAGAGACGTCCCAGGAGGAGATGTCCCGGTTGAAGGAGGTGGCGCCGTTGAACATGCCGACCGTGTTGGTGACGGCGCCGACGTTCCAGCCGGAGATGTCGCCGTCAAAGGAGGTGGCGTCGCGGAACGTCTGGACCATTCGGGTGACGGCCGAGACGTTCCAGTCTGATAGGTCCTGGTTGAAGGAGGTGGCGCCGTTGAACATGTTGGTCATGTCGGTGACGGCCGAGACGTTCCAGGGGGAGATGTCGCCGTCAAAGGAGGTGGCATCGATGAACATTCCGGACATGTCGGTGACGCCGGAGAGGACGGGGGTATCGGTCGCCCTGTAGACCATGTTGCCGGCCCCGTGGAAGGCGCCGTTCATGGTGGTCCACGAACTGTTGCCCCACTGGTCCAGCGAGACGATCTTGTCGTCGTCGGAGGGGGAGAGGTCCCCTATGTTTATGCGCCGGAGGTCGCCGGTCACCGAGACGGTGTAGTTGCCGGCGGCCGCGTATCTGTGGGTCTGGCTGCCGGAGACGCCCTCGTCTGTGGAGCCGTCGCCCCAGTCTATGTCGTAGGTGCCCGTCCCCGGGAAGGTGATGTTCTGGTTGGCGCCGGTGGTCCTCCAGGTGGTGACGAAGGCGTGGGAGGGTGGGGCGCCGGACACGCCGGTGACGTCCACGGTGACCAGCCTGTGGTTGTTGCCGCTCTCAAAGACGCTGGTGCCCGTGGCGGTCACGTTGACCGTGTGGTCGCCGTTGCTGGTCGGCGCGCTCGTGAAGGCCAGCGTGGAGGATCCGCTCACCACCTCGAACATGTGCGAGTCGCCGCCGGTCCCTATATTGTAGGTGGCGTTGTGGTTGTCCAGGAAGGCGTTCTGCGCGGCCATCTCGGTGACGTTGAGCGAGGCGCCGGCGGCGTTAAAGGCTGCGGTATCAGGGGCGATATACCAGGGTCCAAGGTTCCGGTCGAAGGCGGTGGCGCCGAAGAACATGTCGCCCATGTCGGTCACGGCCGAGACTTCCCAGCCGGAGACGTCCTGGTTGAAGGAGGTGGCGTTGCGGAACATCTCGGACATGTCTGTCACGCGCGAGACGTCCCAACCTGAGATGTCGCCGTTGAAGGAGGTGGCGCCGTTGAACATGTCGTACATTTCGGTCATACCCGAGACGTCCCAGGAGTTCAGGGGTTGGTTGAAGGAGGTGGCGCCGTCGAACATCCAGCCCATGAAGGTGACGGCCGAGACGTCCCAGGAGTTCAGGGGTTGGTTGAAGGAGGTGGCGCCGTCGAACATGCTGCTCATGGTGGTGACGGCCGAGACGTCCCAGGAGGAGAGGGGCTGGTTGAAGGAGGTGGCATCCTCGAACACGCCGTTCATATCGGTCACACCCGAGACGTCCCAGGAGTTCAGGGGTTGGTTGAAGGAGGTGGCGCCGTCGAACATCCAGCCCATGAAGCTGACGGCCGAGACGTCCCAGGAGTTCAGGGGTTGGTTGAAGGAGGTGGCGCCGTCGAACATCTCTTCCAGGCTGGTGACGCGCGAGACGTTCCAGCCGGAGATGGCGCCGTTGAAGGAGGTGGCGCCGTTGAACATGCTGGTCATGTCGGTCACCGAGGAGACGTTCCAGGAGGAGATGTCGCCGTTGAAGGAGGAGAAGGAGAACATGGAGCTCATGTCGGTGACGGACGAGACGTTCCAGGAGGAGATGTCGCCGTTGAAGGAGGAGAAGGAGAACATGGAGCTCATGTCGGTGACGGACGAGACGTTCCAGGTGTCAAGGTTGCCGTTGAAGGAGGGGGTGCGGAAGAACATGCCGGACATGTCGGTGACGCCGGAGAGGTTGGGGGTATCGGCTGCCCTGTAGACCATGTTGCCGGCCCCGTCGAAGGCGCCCGCCATGCTCGTCCACGAACTGTTGCCCCACTGCTCGATGGAGGCGAGCCTCCCGTCGTTGGCGTCGTCGGAGGACGAGTGTCCCAGGTTTATCCGGGTCAGCCCGCCGGTTACCACGACGGTGTAGTTGCCGGCGGCAGCATAGGTGTGGGTCTGGCTGCCGGAGACGCCCTCGTCGGTGGAGCCGTCGCCCCAGGAGATGTCGTAGGTGCCCGACCCCGGGAAGGCGATGGCCTGGTTGGCGGCATCGGTCTTCCAGGTGGTGACGAAGGCGTGGGAGGGCGGGTCGGCGGGCATCATGTCGGAGGCGGCCCTGACGGGGAAGGTCGCGGCGTTGCCGGTCCCGAACAGGTCACCGGTCGCGTTGATGACCACCTGGTAGGTGGCGCCGGGCGTGACGGTCTGGTTGGCCTTCAGCCGGAGGGTCATGTCATTGGCCACCTCGAAGAGGTTGGGGCTGTGGACCTCATAGGTCGGTTTGTGGCCTCCCAGGAAGTCGTTCTGCGCTGATATGTCGGCGGCCACCCTGTCGGCGGGAGAGACTATCGGGTCGGGGTCGTCCAGCGTGATATACCAGGGCCCCAGGTTCTGCTCGAAGGAGGTGGCGCCGAGGAACATGATGTTCATCTGGATGGCGGCCGAGACGTCCCAGGAGTTCAGGGGTTGGTTGAAGGAGGTGGCGCCGTCGAACATTGCGTTCATGTTGGTGACGGCCGAGACGTCCCAGGAGGAGAGGGGTTGGTTGAAGGAGGTGGCGCCGTCGAACATAGAGTCCATGTTGGTGACGCTCTCGGTGTTCCAGTCGTTGAGGGGCTGGTTGAAGGAGGATGCGGAGAGGAACATGTAGCTCATGTCGGTGACGCGCGAGACGTCCCAGGAGGAGATGTCGCCGTCAAAGGAGGTGGCGCCATAGAACATGTAGGACATGTCGGTGACGCTTGAGAGGTCGGGCTTGCCGGCCGCGTTGTAGGCCATGCTGGAGGCTGCATAGAAGGCGCCGTTCATGGTGGTCCACGAACTGTTGCCCCACTGCTCGACGGAGGCCAGCCTTTCGGCGTTGTCTTCGGACGCGGTTCTCAGGCTTATGCTGGTCAGCCCGCCGGTGACAGAGACGGTGTAGTTGCCGGCGGTCGCGTAGGTGTGGGCGGTCCTGCCGGAGACGTTCTCTGAGGTCTGGCCGTCGCCCCAGGAGATGGTGATGCCGGATCCGCCGACCGGCAGGGTGACCGTCTGGTTGGCGGCGGTGGTCCTCCAGGTGGTGACGAAGGCGTGGGAGGGCGGGGCGCCGGACACGCCGGTGACGTCCACGGTGACCAGTCTATGGTTGTTGCCGTCCTCAAAGACGGTACCGTCAGAGGCGGTCACGTTGACCGTATGATCTCCGTTGCGGGTCGGCGCGCTCGTGAAGGCCAGCGTGGAGGATCCGCTCACCACCTCGAACATGTGCGAGTCGCCGCCGGTCCCTATGCCGTAGGTGGCGTTGTGGTTGCCCAAGACTGCGTTCTGGGCGGTCATCTCGGTGACGTTGAGCGAGTCGCCTGTGGCGTTAAAGGCTGCCATCCCCGGGGTGATATACCAGGACCCCAGGTTCTGCTCGAAGGATGTGGCGCCGTTGAACATGCCGGTCATGAAGGTGACGGCGCCGACGTCCCAGGAGTCTAGTGGCTGGTTGAAGGAGGAGGAGGCGTTGAACATGGATTCCATGTCTGTGACGGCAGAGACGTCCCAGGCGGAGATGTCGCCGTCAAAGGAGGAGGCGCCGTTGAACATGGAGAACATGGAGGTGACGGCGCCGACGTTCCAGGAGTTCAGGGGCTGGTTGAAGGAGGTGGCGCCGGAGAACATGTAGCTCATGTCGGTGACGCGCGAGACGTCCCAGGAGTTTAGGGGCCGGTTGAAGGAGGAGGCTCCGTTGAACATGCTGTTCATGTCGGTTACGCGCGAGACGTTCCAGGAGGAGATGTCGCCGTCAAAGGAGGAGGCTCCGTTGAACATGCTGTTCATGTGGGTGACGCGCGAGACGTCCCAGGCCGAGAGGTCGCCGTCAAAGGAGGAGGCGCCGTTGAACATCCAGCCCATGGAGGTGACGGCCGAGACGTCCCAGGAGTTCAGGGGCTGGTTGAAGGAGGTGGCATCGTTGAACATGCTGCTCATGCCGGTTACGCCCGAGACGTCCCAGGAGTTCAGGGGCTGGTTGAAGGAGGTGGCATCGTTGAACATGCTGTTCATGCCGGTTACACCCGAGACGTCCCAGGAGTTGAGGGGCTGGTTGAAGGAGGAGGCGGCGTCGAACATTCTGCTCATGCCGGTTACGCCCGAGACGTCCCAGGAGTTGAGGGGCTGGTTGAAGGAGGAGGCGCCGGAGAACATGGATTCCATGCCGGTTACACCCGAGACGTCCCAGGAGTTTAGGGGCTGGTTGAAGGAGGAGGCGCCGGAGAACATGGAGTTCATGCCGGTTACGCTTGAGACGTTCCAGGCCGAGAGGTCGCCGTCAAAGGAGGAGGCTCCGTTGAACATGCTGTTCATGTCGGTTACACGCGAGACGTTCCAGGCCGAGAGGTCGCCGTCAAAGGAGGAGGCGGAGAGGAACATCCAGGACATGTCGGAGACGCTCGAGAGGTTGGGCGCATCGGTCGCCCCGTATACCATGTTTTCGGCCCCGTGGAAGGCGCCGTGCATGTCAGTCCATGACGCGTTCCCCCACTGCTCGATGGAGGCCAGCCTCCCGTCGTTGGCGTCGTCGGAGGACGAGTGTCCCAGGTGTATCCGGGTCAGCCCGCCGGTGACATTGACGGTGTAGGTGCCGGCGGCAGCATAGGTGTGGGTCTGGCTGCCGGAGACGCCCGTCGAGTTCTGGCCGTCGCCCCATAATATGGTCATGCCGGAGCCGGTGACCGGCAGGGTTATCTGCTGGTTGGCGTCATCGGTCCTCCAGGTGGTGATGAAGGCGGGGCCGGACGGCTCGTCGGGGGTGGGGACGCCGGATACCATCACATTCACCATCCTCCAGTTGTTGCCGCTCTCAAAGACGTCGGTGCCGGAGGCGGTCACGTTGACCTGGTGGGTTCCGTTGCGGGTCGGCGCGCTCTTGAAGGCCAGCGTGCCGGATCCGGCCACCTCGAAGAGGTCCGGGTTGGGGCCGGGCCCTATATTGTAGGTCGGGTTGTGGTTGTCCAGGACATCGTTCTGGGCGGTTATCTCGGTGACGTTGAGCGAGGTGCCGGCGGCGTCAAAGTCGGCCTCCTCCGGGGTGATATACCAGGACCCCAGGTTCTGCTCGAAGGATGTGGCGCCGTCGAACATGCCGGTCATGCTGGTGACGCTAGAGACGTCCCAGGCAGAGAGGTTGCCGTCAAAGGAGGAGGCGCCGAAGAACATGTTGGCCATGCGGGTGACCGAGGAGACGTCCCAGGCAGAGACGTTCCCGTCAAAGGAGGAGGCTTCAAAGAACATGCCGGTCATGCTGGTGACGCGCGAGACGTTCCAGGTGGAGATATCGCCGTCAAAGGAGGAGGCGCCGTTGAACATGTTGACCATGAGGGTGACGCTAGAGACGTCCCAGGCCGAGAGGTTGCCGTCAAAGGAGGAGGCGCCGTTGAACATGGAGTGCATGCTGGTTACCCCGGAGAGGTCGGGCGCATCGCTGGCCCGGTAGGCCATGTTGGATGCGCCTTCAAAGGCGTTGCGCATGCTCGTCCATGAACTGTTGCCCCACTGCTCGATGGATGACAGCCTGGCCGCGTTGGGCTGTGCGTTGTTCAGGGAGAACAGCTCCAGGCCGCCGGTGACAGAGACCGTATAGGTGGCGGCGGCCGCGTAGGTGTGGGTCTGGCTGCCGGAGACGCCCTCGTCGGCGGAGCCGTCGCCCCAGAAGATGTCGTAGGTGCCCGTCCCCGGGAAGGTGATGGTCCGGTTGGCGGCATCGGTGGTCCAGGTGGTGACAAAGGCGTGGGAGGGCGGGGCGGGGGACGTGACGGTGACGGTGACATCGTCCGTATCCTTCTGGGAGGCGGCATCAGTTACGGTCAGGGTGAATTGGAGGTCTGCGGGGAATGTGGGCGCCGTAAAGGTGGGGGCGGCAGCGTCTGCAAGGCCTAGTATCTGGACGCCGCCGTCAAGGGATCCTGCGACCGCGGCGTACGTGGTGCCGTTTATATCAAAGGTGGCTATTCCCGCCGCGCCCCTGAGCTCGAGCTCGTCGGGTTCGGCGTCGTCATCGTCTATGCGGCCGGCCGGCTGCGGGCTTGAGGGGTCGGAGAGGTCGAGTATCTGGACGCCGGCGTTGTTTGCTGCTGCGACCGCGGCGTATGTGGTGTCGTTTACCTCAAAGGTGGTGATGCCCTCTGCGCCGTCAAGATTGCGGGCGCCGGTGTTTTGTATTTGACCTACCGCCCGCGGGCTTGAGGGGCTGGACAGGTCAAGTATCTGGACGCCGTCGTCGTTGTATGCTGCGACCGCGGCGTACGTGATATCGTTTGCCTCAAAGGTGGTGATGCCGCGCGGGGTGGCAAGCCTGAGGGTGGAGTTGTCGCCTATCTGGCCTGTCGCCTGCGGGTTTTCGGGGTCTGCAAGGCTGATTATTTGGACGCCGTTGTCGCGGGACGCTGCGACCGCGGCGTACGTGGTGCCGTTTACATCGAAGGCGGCGATGCCGAATGCGCCACCAAGCAGGAGGGTGGAGTTGTCGCTCATCTGGCCTGTCGTCCGCGGGTTTGCGGGATCGGACACGTTGAGTATCTGGACGCCGTGGTTGAGAATTGATGTGACCGCGGCGTACGTGATATCGTTTGCCTCAAAGGTGGCGATGCCGCGCGCGCCGACAAGCAGGGGGATGTTGTTGTAGCCTATCTGGCCTGTCGCCTGCGGGCTTGAGGGGTCTGCAAGGCTGATTATTTGGACGCCGTTATCTCTGGATGCCGTGACCGCGGCGTACCTGGTGCCGTGTACCTCAAAGGTGGCGATGTCCCATGCGCCATTAAGCATGAGGGTGGCATCGTCGCCTATCTGGCCCGCCGCCCGCGGGCTTGAGGGGTCGGACAGGTCGAGTACCTGGACGCCGTGTGAGTTTGTGTCTGCGACCGCGGCGTACGTGGTGCCCGAATGCTCAAAGATGGCGAAGTTTCGCGGGGCTTTAAGCAGGAGGGAGCCGTCGTCTTCGTTTATGCTGCCGGCCGGCTGCGGGTCGATAAAGTCGAGGGCGACTGCCGGGGCGCCCGCCGTCTGGCTCCAAGAGTATGCGATGCCGGTACCGGTCGAGCCGGAGCCGTCCAGGGCGACGGTGCTGTTGAAGGCGACCGTCTGGTCGGGCCCCGCCTCCGCCACCGGGGGTTCTGCGACGGTGACGGTGACGGCGTCCGTGTCATTCAGGGAGATGTCATCGTTCACGGTGAGGGTGAACCGGAGGGTCGCCGGGGCCGCCGGGGCCGTAAAGTCGGGCCGCGCGTCAGTCGCGTTTGAGAGCGCCACTGTCGTGCCGGAGTCTTGGCTCCAGGAGTATGCGATGCCGGTACCGGTCGAGTCCGAGCCGTCCAGGGTGACGGTGGAACCCGCGGCGACGGTCTGGTCGGGCCCCGCGTACGCCACCGGGGGTTCTGCGACGGTGACCCTGACGGTGTCCGTGTCTTCCCGGGAGAAGGCGTCGGTTACCGCAAGTTCGAACACGAGGGTGGCGGGGGCAGGCGAGGGGGCGGTGAACTCGGGGAAGACGTGGTCGGCCAGCTTCAGCATCTGGACGCCGCTGTCTGTAAATGCGGCGACTGCCGCATACGTGGCGCCCGATGCGTAAAAGGCGGCGATGCCGCTCGCGCCGGTAAGCTCGCGGTCGCCTTCGTCGCCGATGCTGCCGACCCCCTCGGGGCTTGCGGGGTCGGACAGGTCGATGATCTGGACGCGGCCGTCTGTAAATGCGGTGACCGCGGCGTACGCGGCGCCGCCTGCCTCGAAGGCGGCGATTCCGTATGCGCCGCCAAGCGCGAGGTCGCCGCCGTCGGCGATGCTGCCGACCCCCTCGGGGCTTTCGGGGTCGGACAGGTCGAGTACCTGGACGCCGCCTTCGCTGAATGCGGTGACCGCGGCGTACGCGGCGCCGTTCACCTCGAAGGCGGCGATGCCGAATGCGCCATCAAGCAGGAGGGTGGAGTTGTCGCCTATCTGGCCTGTCGTCCGCGGGTTTTCGGGGTCTGCAAGGCTGATTATTTGGACGCCGTCGTCTGCAAATGCGGCGACCGCGGCGTATGTGGCGCCGCCTGCCTCGAAGATGGCGATGTCCTCTGCTCCCTTAAGCTCGCGGTCGCCTTCGTCGGCGATGCTGCCGACCCCCTCGGGGCTTTCGGGGTCGGACAGGTCGATAATCTGGACGCCGTCGTCGTCGCTTGCCGCGACCGCGGCGTACGCGGCGCCGCCTGCCTCGAATATGGCGATGCCGCTCGCGCCGTCAAGCCTGAGGGCGGAGTCGTCGTCGTCGCCGATGCTGCCGACCGCCCGCGGGTTCGAGGGGACGGACAGGTCGAGTACCTGGACGCCGTCGTCGGTGCTTGCGGCGACGGCGGCGTACGTGGCGCCGGAGTGCGCAAAGGTGGCGATGCCGGATGCGCCGGCAAGCCTGAGGGTGGCGTTGTCGCGAATTTGGCCCACCCCCCGCGGGTTTGAGGGGTCGGACAGGTCGAGTATCTGGACGCCGGCGTCGTTGAGTGCGGCGACCGCGGCGTACGTGGCGCCGCCGTGCTCGAAGGTGGCGGCGTCCCGCGCGCCGGCAAGCCTGAGGGTGGAGTTGTCGGCGATGCTTCCGGCGGCCTGCAGGTCTATGAATTCGAGATCCACGTCGGCGCCCGCCGTCTGGTTCCAGGAGTATATAATACCGGTACCGGTCGAGCGCGAGCCGTCGAGGGTGACGGGGTTGCCCGCGGCGGCCGTCTGGTCTGGCCCCGCGTGCGCTACAGGGACATCTGTGACGGTGACGGTGACGGTGTCCATGTCATTTTGGGATAGAACATCGGTTACCGTAAGGTTGAACCGGAGGGTCGCCGGGGCCGCGGGCGCCGTAAAGGTGGGGGTGGCTGGGGTTGCAAGGCGGAGTATCTGGATGCCCTTGCCGTCGAATGCCACGACCGCGGCGTACGTGTTGCCGTTTACATCGAAGGTGTCGATGCCCCATGCGCCGTTAAGCCTGAGGGAGGGGGTGTCGTCGATGCTGTCGACCGCCTGCGGACTTCTCTTCAGGCCGCCGTCGTCGGCAAGCAGCAGTATCTGGACGCCGTCTTCGCCGTATGATGTGACCGCGGCGTACGTGGCGCCAAACACCTCAAAGATAGAGATTTCGGCTGCGCCCACAAGCAGGGTGGAGTCGGTGTCGTATATGTGGCCTTTCGCCGTCGGGTTGGCCTTCAGGCCGCGGCTGTCTGTAAGCTGGAGTATCTGGACGCCGTTATCATCAAATGCCGCGACTGCGGCGTAGGTGATATCGTTTACATCGAAGATGGCGATGCCGTGCGCGCCTTCAAGCTCGTAGGTGCCATCATCGTCATCAATGCTGCCGGCCGATACAGGATTGTCCATCAGGCCGCGGCTGTCTGTAAGCTGGAGTATCTGGACGCCGTGGTCCTCGGATGCCGTAACTGCGGCGTATATGATATTGTTTACCTCGAAGATGGCGATGTTTTGCGCATCATCTAATATGAGGGAGGGAGAATCGACTATGCGGCCTGCGGATATAGGGTTGTCCTTCAGGCCGCTGCTGTCTGTAAGCTGGAGTATCTGGACGCCGTGGTCTTGGGCTGCTGTGACCGCGGCGTATATGATATTGTTTACCTCGAAGATGGCGATGTCATCTGCGCCCCGAAGTGTGAGGGAGTCATCGTCACCAATGCTGCCGGCTGCCTGCGGGTTTGAGGGGTCGGACATGTTGATTATCTGGACGCCGCTGTCTGAGGATGCCGTAACTGCGGCGTACGTGATGTCGTGTACCTCGAAGATGTCGACATTTTGCGCGCCTACAAGCTTGAGGGCGGAGTTGTCGGCTTCGCTTAGGCCGCCGGCTATCGTCGGGTTGTGCGGCCGGCCGCTGCTGTCTGTAAGCTGGAGTATACTGAAATCGTAGTCTTCGCCTCCTGCGACCGCGGCGTACGTGTTGCCGTCTGCCTCAAAGATGGCCAAGTTGAATGCGCCGTGCAAGCTTTCGGAGTCGGCGTTGGTTGTGCGGCCGGCCGCCCGCGGGTCGATAATGTCAAGGGCGACTGCCGGGGTGCCCGCCGTCTGGTTCCAAAAGTATTCTATGTCGACGCCCGTCGAGCGCGAGCCATCAAGGGTGACGGTGCTGCCCGGGGCGACCGTCTGGTCGAGCCCCGCGTTCGCCACCGGGGGCTCTGCGACGGTGACCCTGACGGTGTCCGTGGCCGTCTGGGAGGCGGTGTCATTTACGGTGAGGGTGAACACGAGGGTCGCCGGAGCCTCGGGGGCCGTAAAGGTGGGCCGTACGGCAGTCGTGTTTGAGAGAGATACTGTCGTGCCGGAGTCCTGGCTCCAGGAGTGGCGTATGGCATCGGTGTCAGACGAGTCCGTGCCGTCTAAGGTGACAATATCGCCGGGGTTGGCCACCTGGTCCGGCCCCGCGTCCGCTATCGGGGGAATGTTGTGGACGGTGATCGTGACGAAGTCTTCGTCTCCTGAGGCGTAGTCGTCGTTGCCACTAGCCTCAAGGCTGAATTCGAGGGTTATCGAGTCTGTGGGATTCGCAGGCGTGGGCGCCCTAAACGTGGGGGATACCACGAATATGTTTGAGAGTGTGACTGTAGGGCCGTCGTGCTGGTGCCATAGGTATCCTAGGGCGCCGTTTCCCATCGAGCCGGAGCCGTCTAAGGTGACGATGTCGCCGGGGTCGACCCTCTGGTCCGGCCCCGCGTCTGAGACCGACTTGCTCCGGGAGATGACACTGACGGTGTCCGTGTCCGTCTGGGAGGCGGCGTCGGTTACTGTAAGGGTGAACCGGAGGGTATCATCCGTGAACTGCCGGGTCGTAAACTTGGCCGTAGCCGGGTCTACAAGTCTGAGTATCTGGACGGCCTGGTCTGAGGCTGCCGCGACCGCGGCGTAGGGGGTGCCGTTTACTTCGAAGGTGTGGATGCCTTCGGGGGAACTTAGTAGTAGTGAGTCGTCACTTGTTCTTTGGCTGATCGGTATCGGGTTGTCCATCAGGCCGCTGCTGTCTGTAAGCTGGAGTATCTGGATGCCGTCTTGTAAGGGTGATACGACTGCGGCGTATGTGATGCCCGACACCTCGAAGGTGGAGATGTCCTCTGCGCCTACAAGCAGGGTGGATTCGGTGTCGGTTATGTGGCCTTTCGCCGTCGGATTGTCCATCAGGCCGCTGCTGTCTGTAAGCTGGAGTATCTGGACGCCGTTATCATCAAATGCCGCGACTGCGGCGTAGGTGATATCGTTTACATCGAAGGTGGCGATGCCGCGCGCGTCCTCAAGCTCGTAGGTGGTGCCATCATCGTCATCAATGCTGCCGGCCGATACAGGATTGTCCATCAGGCCGCTGCTGTCTGTAAGCTGGAGTATCTGGACGCCGTGGTCCTGGGATGCCGCGACTGCGGCGTACGTGATACCGTTTACATCGAAGGTGGCGATGCCGCGCGCGTGGTCAAGCTTGAGCCCGTCGGGTTCGGCGTCTTCATCGGCTATGTGGCCCACCGCCTGCGGGCTTGAGGGGTTGGACAGGTCGAGCATCTGGACGCCGCCGGTCGTCGCGACTGCGGCGTAGGTGGTATCGTTTACCTCGAAGGTGGCTATGCTGGCCGCGCCAAAAAGGTAGATGTCGGCGGCGCGGTTGGCGGTAATTTGGCCCGCCGCCTGCGGGCTTGAGGGGTCGGAGAGGTCGAGTATCTGGACGCCGTCGTCGCGGAATGCTGCGGCCGCGGCGTATACGGTGCCGTCTGCCTCGAAGGTGGCGATGCTTCTCACGTCGTTAAACAGGAGGGGGCCGGTGTCGGTTATGTTGCCGATTATTGTCGGGTTGTCCTGCAGGCCGCTGCTGTTTGTAAGCTGGAGTATCCGTATGAAATTTTCGCCTCCAATTGATGCGGCCGCGGCGTACGTGGTATCGTTTACCTCGAAGGTGGTGATGGCGGTCAGGAATGTGAGTAGGGGGTCGCTTTGGAGTTTGCCAGCTCCCTGCAGGTTGGTAAAGTCAAGGTCGACCGAATAGCCATCGGTCTGGTTCCAATGGTATTGCAGGGGACCGTAGCCGGTAGAGTGTGAGCCGTCAAGGAAGACTTCCTCTGAGCCCTCGGTTAAATTGTCCGATGATCTTGCATCCGCCACCGGGGCCGCCGGGACGGTGACCGTGACGGTGTCCGTGGCCGTCTGGGAGGCGGCGTCAGTTACCGTAAGGGTGAACACAAGGGTGGCAGGCGCTGCCGGGGCCGTAAAGGTGGGAGCGGCAGTGTCTGCAAGGCCGAGTATCTGGACGCCGTCGTCGTCTTCTCCTGCGACTGCGGCGTAGGTGGCGCCCGACACCTCGAAGGTGGCTATTCCCGCCGCGCCACGGAGCTTGAGGGAGCCGCCGTCGCCGATGCTGCCGGCCGCCGAGGGGCTTGAGGGGGATGAGAGGTTGAGTATCTGGACGCCGTGGTCCGAGTGTCCGGTGACTGCGGCGTAGGTGGTGTCCGACACCACGAAGGTGGCTATTCCCGTCGCGCCACGGAGCTCGAGGGAGCCGCCGTCGCCGATGCTGCCTTTGGCCTCCGGGTTGTCCTTCAGGCCGCTGCTGTCTGTAAGCTGGAGTATCTGGACGCCGTTGTCGTCTTCTCCTGCGACTGCGGCGTAGGTGGCGCCCGACACCACGAAGGTGGCTATTCCCGTCGCGCCCGCAAGCTTGAGGGAGCCGCCGTCGCCGATGTTGCCGGCTATCGTCGGGTTGTCCTTCAGGCCGCTGCTGTCTGTAAGCTGGAGTATCTGGACAGCGCTGTTCAAGTGTCCGGTGACTGCGGCGTATACGGTGCCCGATACCTCGAAGGTGGCTATTCCCGTCGCACCCGCAAGCAGGAGCGTGGCGTCGTCGCCGATGCTGCCGGCCGCCGAGGGGCTTGAGGGGTTTGTGATGTTGAGTATCTGGACGCCGTGGTCAAGGGGTGATGTGACCGCGGCGTACGTGTTGCCCGACACCTCGAAGATATCTATTCCCGTCGCGCCCTCAAGCTTGAGGGAGCCGCCGTCGCCGATGCTGCCGGCCGCCTGCGGGCTGTTCTTCAGGCCGCTACTGTCTGTAAGCTGGAGTATCTGGACGCCGTGGTCCTTTTGTCCGGTGACTGCGGCGTACGTGGTGCCCGACACCTCGAAGGTGGCGATGCCGCGCGCGCCGGCAAGCAGGAGCGCGGGGTTGTCGCCGATGATGCCGGCCGCCCGCGGGCTTGAGGGGTTTGTGATGTCGAGTATCTGAACGCCGTGGTCCGAGTGTCCGGTGACTGCGGCGTAGGTGGTGCCCGACACCTCGAAGGTGGCCATTCCCGTCGCGCCCCCAAGCTCGAGATCGTCGCCGTCGCCGATGCTGCCGGCCGCCGAGGGGCTTGAGGGGCTTGTGAGGTCGAGTATCTGGACGCCGTGGTCGTCTTCTCCTGCGACTGCGGCGTACGTGGTGCCTGACACTTCGAAGGTGGCTATTCCCGTCGCGCCCGCAAGCAGGAGCGTGGCGTCGTCGCCGATGCTGCCGGCTGCCGAGGGACTTGAGGGGTTTGTGATGTTGAGTATCTGGACGCCGTGGTCAAAGTGTCCGGTGACTGCGGCGTAGGTGGTGCCCGACACCTCGAAGATATCTATTCCCGTCGCGCCCTCAAGCTTGAGGGAGCCGCCGTCGCCGATGCTGCCGGCCGCCTGCGGGCTGTTCTTCAGGCCGCTACTGTCTGTAAGCTGGAGTATCTGGACGCCGTGGTCCTTTTGTCCGGTGACTGCGGCGTACGTGGTGCCCGACACCTCGAAGATATCTATTCCCGTCGCGCCCTCAAGATAGAGATCGTCGCCGGCGATGCGGCCGGCCGCCGAGGGTCTCGAGGGGTCGGACATGTTGAGTATCTGGACGCCCTCGTCGAGGTGTGATGTGACCGCGGCGTATACGGTGCCCGACACCTCGAAGATATCTATTCCCCGCGCATCCTCAAGCAGGAGCGGGATGTCGTCGTAGATGCCGCCGGCCGCCGAGGGGCTTGAGGGGTCGGACATGTTGAGTATCTGGACACCGGGGCCCGAGTGTCCGGTGACTGCGGCGTATACGGTGCCCGATACCTCGAAGGTGGTGATGGCCAATGCGCCGCCAAGCAGGGGGGCGGTATCGGCACCTATCTGGCCGGCCGCCCGCGGGCTTGAGGGGTCGGAGAGGTCGAGTATCTGGACGCCGTTGTCATCGTAGGATGTGGCCGCGGCGTATACGGTGCCCGACACCTCGAAGGTGGCGATGTCGCGCGAGTCGGCAAGCAGCAGGGTGGAGTTGTCGCCTATCTGGCCCGCCGCCCGCGGGCTTGAGGGGTAGGAGAGGTCGAGTATCTGGACGCCGTCGTCCAAGTGTCCGGTGACCGCGGCGTAGGTGGTGCCCGACACCTCGAAGGTGGCTATTCCCGTCGCGCCACGGAGCTCGAAGGAGCCGCCGTCGCCGTCGCCGATGCCGCCGGCTGCCCGCGGGTTGATAAAGTCGAGGGCGACTGTCGTGCCGGAGTCCTGGCTCCAGGAGTATGTGATGTCGGTACCCGTCGAGCCCGAACCATCAAGGGTGACGGTGCTGCCCGGGGCGGCCGGCTGGTCCGGCCCCGCGTCGGCAGTCGGGGATTGGTTGTTCTGGGCAGAGGCGGTATTGAACGAGGGCAGGACGGCGCCAAGATGATCCGGGACATCGGCCGCGGAGAGGACCGCAAACGCTGCCACGCACACGACTGCAATGAGCGTTTGGTTCGCGACGGCGCTGGGAACAACCTGCATAACCAGCTACCTCCACATCAGGGTGGAGATCCTGGCGAAGCTGGGGCAGG
This sequence comes from Nitrosopumilaceae archaeon, assembly GCA_965261905.1. Lineage (GTDB taxonomy): Archaea > Thermoproteota > Nitrososphaeria > Nitrososphaerales > Nitrosopumilaceae > VYCS01. The sequence continues at coordinate 87,983 of CBDHDZ010000006.1, forward strand.
CCGGCTCGCCGTGCCCGTTGGGGGCCACCGCCCCGAAGACGCAGATGGCGTCCGGCCCGTGGTTCCGGACCGCGTGGGAGGCGTCCGCCGAGCCGGTATCGGAGACCAACACGGCGAGGTCTGGCCCCGTCGGGGCCACCACCACCCGGGACAGCATCCTGTATCCGAGGACGGTGCAGACATTTGGATCGTCCCAGGCCGGAGTGGTAGTCGTGTTGGCCGAGCCTGCGCGAAGGTTCTGCGGGGAGGTCGGCGGGGAGCCTGCCAGGATCGTGGCGGAGACGGTGTCAGGTGAAGAGGCGCCGCGGCCGTCATCAGCGGCCGGCGTGAAGGCGGTGGCGGTGTCGACCTGCCGGGCGGTGAACGAGCGGGAAAGTGCGTCGCTGCCGGAGACGGGCAGGCCGGACTGCTCGGAGGCCCGCCGGCAGGTTGGGGCGTCGCCGTCGGAGGCCGTCCCGGAGATGGTGACGGTCTGGCCCTCGCCCACCGCCTGGTCGGGACCAGCCTGGACGGCCGGCGGATGGTTGGCCGGGACGTCCCGGCCGGCATGGTTGGCGGCGGTCTTCCGGGCGGTGACGAAGGCGTGATCCGGGACGGGGCGGACTGCCGGTATCCGGAGCATTTGGACGCCGTTGGCTCCCGGGGAGGCGGCCGCCGCGCAGGCGCTCCCGCCCATCCGGAGGGTGGCTATGCCGGAGGCGCCTTCAAGCTCGCGGTCGCCGCCGTCGGCGATCTGGTCGGTCGGGATCAGGGCCGACACCAGGTCGGGCGCCTGCGCGAAAGCGTACCCGGGCAGCGGCGCGGGGCCGGCGACGGGCATGGCCTGGTCGAGCCGGCCGTCCCGGAAGGGGGCGGCTGCCGCCGCCATCCCCGCCGCGGCAGCCGCAGCCAGGACGGCCACCCGACGCGAGCCTTTGTGGCCCGTGGTTGGGCGGGCATAGCCGTCCGCAGCAGCCATGTCCCGTGCAGATCGGTCCAATATATTACTGCCATTCAATTATTGTATAAATTAGTTGATATTGAAATTCCGTCATTGTAAAATCCTAAAAGTATGCCACCCCCTGCCTGCCGTGTCCGTTTGGCGTGGTTTTGGCACGGCGCTATGCGCCAAGGACATGCCCGCTGTGCAGCGAAAATGAAGGTGCCGGGGCCGCGTGCAAGGGAAAAGTCCGCGGCGCATACCGACGCCGGAGACGCAAGCGGCGTCATATCGAAAGTCGAAGAGTCGGGATGGTGGGCAAGTCAGGCCGCCGGTGGCGGAGTGTGGTACCGGGGAAAAACGCAAGGGTGCCAGGAGCAAGACGATTGCCGGCATCGTAAAGGCATCAGTCAGGCGGTGATCTGGACCCCGAATTCTGAGACCACTTTCTGCATGTTTTTACAGACGTCGGTCCCTCGTTCATGCTCCGCCTCCCATGATGCCACAAACTCGTCCGGCGGGACGTATTTTAGCGCCGAGTGCAGCCGGCTCCGGTTGTAGTCTCGGAACGCCTCGGCTATGACGGCTTTGGCCTGCTGGTAGTTGGAGAAATCGTGCGGCCAGATGTACTCGCGCTTGAGGGTGCCGTGGAACGATTCTTTGTGGCCGTTCTGCTGTGGCGTGCTCTTCCAGATGAATTTGAGCTTGATGCCGAGACGGGATGCGGCCTTTCGGAACTTTTTTCCCGCGTACTGGGAACCATTGTCGCACTGGATGGCGAGTCTTGAGCAGTCCGGTTTGGCGGTGGCGACGGCCTCCACCAGCGAGTCCACGGCGATATCGGCGGTGGCCAGGGCGTCGAACCGGCAGGCAATCCACCGCCTGGTGAAGATGTCCAGCATGTTGAAGCAATAGCACCAGCCATCGGCGTGCCCGCACCACACGCAGGTAATGTCGGTCTGCCATACCTAGTTGGGCCTGGCCGCCTTGATCGGCTTCCAGCGGGCCTTGGCGTCTGCCCTGGATGGTGCAGGCCTGCTCCAGCCCGCCGGGCGGTGGGCGCGCCCCGCCCCCTTCGGTTTACGGGCCTTCCGAGGCGGCGCGCCAGCTCCGCGGCCACCCTTCTGGTCCCGTAGAACGGCCGCCTTTTACGTATCTCCAGGATGGTCTCCAGAAGATCGGCGTCGGTCCGGGGCACGCGCGCCTTTTTTCTCCAGCACCACCTCTGCTTGGACACCTCGCAGGTGCGCAGCGTCCCGTTGAGCGACATGCCCTGATCAACCATGCGCCGCACCACCCTCAACGCTTCCTTCCCTCCAAGGTTTTTTTTAACGCGTCGACGGCCAGGGTGGACTCGGCCAGGCGCGTCTTGCGGCGGTCATTCTCCTTCTGGAGGGCCTTGGTTGCGGCAGTATCCGACTTACCGGCCATGGCGGCCTTGGCGGATTCAAGGAACTTCTCCCTCCACGGGTGGAGCGTGTTGGGCGAGAGGCCGTGCTTGCGGCATATCTCGACCGTCTCCGCGGACGTGGTGAGCGCCTCCATCACTATCCTGTACTTTTCCTCCGCGCTCCATCGCTTGTTGGTCATCGCATGTACCTCCCGGCTGTATTCCAAATGTCTTTGTTGCGGATCGGTCTCGCTCTAAGGGGTCCCCCGCCACATCTCGAGTTTTTCCATTCTTTTTGGCAAATACTACCCCGTCCCCATCCGGCTGGTCCGGGTCAGGACCAACGCCCGGTACACGACCTTTATCGACCGGGACGCCGTCTCGCACCTGCGCGACTACCTGAGGTTCAAGGGGTTCGTGGGCAGCAGGCACGAGCCGGGGACGCCGCTGTTCGTGACGGCCAGGGGCGGGCAGGTCACCCCGCACTGGGTGTCCGGACGGTTCGCCGGGGTGGCGGCGCGGGCCGCATACAGGCCAGGATGGGCGGGGCTCGCTGAGGGTGCGCTCGCACGAGACGCGCGACCTGCTCAAAAGCACCTTGGTGGTGGCGGGGTGCGCGCCCTACGCCGCCGACCATATCCTGGGGCACGCCCCGCGCGACAGCTACGAGATGCAGGCCGTCCTGTACCCGGGGGCGCTGCGCCGCGAGTACGCCAAGGCGTCCGGGATGATCAGAATCTTTGCGGGGATGGAGGGGTGCCTTGGGGCGGCGGGGGCGGCCGGGAACCGCCGGGCGGGGAAGCCGGAGGACCGGCAGGCCCGGATGGGGGCCGAGCTCCGGATGGTGTCCGGCGGCCTGGCCGCCCTGGCAGGGGTCATCCTGATGGGTGGAGGCGTGGGTAAGGACCTGCCGGAGTGGGCGCTGCAAGCCATCAAGGATCTGGGCGGGGACCGTCCCGGTGGGTAGCGGGGCGGCGGACCGAGACCTCGCCGCTGGACGCCCGATACGGGCGGCGCCGGGCAGCCGCCATAACCGGGGTGGATCCTGGCGGGCGCCCTGGCCGAGGCGCCCAGGGTGATGCTGGCGGACGGGGGCGGGGAGGGCATCAGGCGCGCCCTCTGGGAGCTGGAGGGGGACGGTTCCGGTGGCGGTTAGCGGGAGGGCGGCGGCCCGGCGCGTCCCCGGCGGGGCGCGGCTCCACTCTCCCGGGCGTTCGCTCTTGGCCCGGATGGCAACCTTGGCCCGCTTCATCTCCCGGCCGGCAGTCTGCGGGAACTGCTCCGTTCCCTTTTCTCCGGCGGCAACGCCCCGCCCGCGGGCGGCGGACTTGTCCCCGGCGGCACCGCCGGGACCGGCCAGCGCCCGGCGGCATGGTTCCGCGGCCAAGCCCCGGTGTCCTTCCGACTGGACGGCTGGCCTCCCGCGGACGCCCCTACGGGGCGGGGTTGACGTTCACGTACAGCGACGCGGTCACGAAGTTGCCGGCGGGGTCCGTGCACGTGTAAAAGACCGTATACCTGCCGACCTGCCTGGGGTCCACCAAGTTGTCGATAACGTCGATCTTGAGGTTCATGTCGTCGTCATCGGGGTCGGTGCAGGTCGCCGACGGCGCCGTAAAGTCGTCGTTGTCACTGACGGTGAGCGTCACCGGGCCCGGGACGGTCAGCACCGGGTGCAGGTTCGTGCCCGCCGGCACCACCTCCACCACCCTGATGTCGCTGGCGCTGTTGCCTGTTTTGTCGGTGCAGTCGTAAAACACGGTGTAGATGCCGGGCGTGGTATTGTCGATGGTGCTGAACCTGAGCATGGCATTAAAGTTGCCGTCGACATCATCTATGCAGGAGGCCCCCTCATCGGTGTAGGTGCCTCCGACGTTGATCTCCACCACCGGCTGGCCGTTCAGGACCACCTTCGGCGGTGTGGTGTCCGGGTCCGGGTCCGGATCCGAGACCGTGACCAGGACCTGCCGTATCTTCTTGACGATATTTTCGTCGCTGTCCATGCACGAATAAGTAATGATGGCCCTGGTGTTGTTCACTTGGAAGGACACAGAAGTGGTCACCAGATTTGAGATGTTCCCGTCCTCATTGTCGGTACAGATGGCATCAGAGGCGTAGCTAGGGGGGTCGTCTAAGACCACCGAAGGCCGGTGGTTCCAGATGGTGAGGGTGGGCGGGGTGTTGCTCCCTACGATGACGGTCCTGTAGGCGGTCGCCGTGTTGCCCGCCATGTCGGTGCAGGTGTATGTGACGGTGTAGGTGCCGGGGGTGTGGATGTCGACCTCCGAGGTGTCCGGGGTGGGGGTGATGTCGCCGTCGGTCTTGTCCGTGCAGGCGGCCCCCTCGTCAACATAGGTCCGGCCTGCCAGCACGGAGGCGGGGTTGTCGCCGGTTACGGTGATGTCGGGGGCGATGACGTCGCCTACGATGATGGTCCTGGTGGCGGTCACCTTGTTCCTGTCCCCGTCGATGCAGGTGTAGGTGATGTAGTAGGTGCCGCGGGTGTTGGTGTCGACGGTGCCGCGGGTGGTGACTCCCAGGTTGACGCCGGGCCCGTCGGTGCAGGTGGCCCCGAGCTCGTTGTATCTGTCGCCCACCATCAGCTCGACGGTTTCGGCGCCGTTTACGGTGATGGTGGGGGCGGTGTTGGCCACCACCCTGACGGTTCTGGTGGCGGTGGTCGCCCTGAGGCCCACATTATCGGTGCAGTTGTAGGTGACGGTGTAGGTGCCGGGGGTGGTGGTGTCGACCTCCGAGGTGTCCGAGGTGAGGGTGGTGGCGCCGACGGCGTTGTCCGTGCAGGTGGCCCCGGCGTCTCTGTAGATCGAGTCCTCCAGCACGGTGGCGGGGTTGTCGCCGTCTACGCGGATGGTGGGGGCGGTGGTGTCCACCACCCTGACGGTCCTGTCGGCGGTCGCCGTCTGTTCCGCCGTGTCGGTGCAGGTGTAGGTGACGGTGTAGGTGCGGGGGGTGGAGGTGTTGACATCTGTGGCGTTCGAGGTGAGGGTGGGGGCGTCGTCGAAGTCGTCGGTGCAGGTGGCCCCGGCGTCGGCGTAGGTCCGGCCCGCCTCCACGGTGACGGGGTTGCCGCCGGTTACGGTGATGGTGGGCGCGGTGTCCTCTGCAATCCGCAGGATCTGCACGCTGTCATCTTCGTATGAGGCGACGGCGGTGTAGTTGGCGCCGCCCTGCTCGAAGATGGCGATGCCGCGGGCGCCGTCAAGCCTGTCGCGGTCTCCCAAGTGGCCCACACCGGACGGGCTTCTCGGGTTCGCCAGGTTGATTATCTGGACGCCGTCGTCATCATTCGCGGCGACGGCGGCGTAGTTGACGCCGCCCTGCTTGAAGATGGCGATGCTGCGGGCGCCGTTAAGCTCCAGGTCGTCGTTGTCACTCAGGCTGCCCACACCGGACGGGCTTCTCGGGTTCTCCAGGTTGATTATCTGCACGCCGTCTTCGCTGCGGCTGGTCGAGGCGACGGCGGCGTAGTTGTCGTCGCCGTGCTTGAAGATGGCGATGCCGACGGCGCCGCCAAGTACGAGGGAGAAGTCATCCTGCAGGTGGCCCGCGGCGGACGGGCTTGCCGGATCCGTCAGGTTGATTATCTGGACGGCGTTGCTGCTGGACGAGGCGACGGCGGCGTAGTTGGCGCCGCCGTGCTCGAAGATGGCTATGCCGCGGGGGGAGCCAAGAAGGACGCCGCTGCCGCCTGGCAGGCTGCCCGCGGCGGACGGGCGTGCCGGGTCCGTCAGGTTGATTATCTGGACGCCTGGATCATTTGTTGCGGTGACGGCGGCGTAGTTGGTACTGTCGTGCTCGAAGATGGCGATGCCGAAGGCGCCGTCAAGCTCGCGGGAGGTGTCGTCTCCCAGGCTACCCACACCGGACGGGCGTGCCGGGTCCGTCAGGTTGATTATCCGGACGCTGTCGTCGACGAATGCGGTGACGGCGGCGTAGTTGGCGCCGTCGTGCTTGAAGATGGCGATGCCGGAGGCGCCGTTAAGCCTGCCGGCTTCACTCAGGTGTCCCGCGGCGGACGGGCTTGCCGGGTTCGCCAGGTTGATTATCTGGACGCCGTCATCAACGAACGAGGCGACGGCGGCGTAGTTGGCGTCGCCGTGCTCGAAGATGGCGATGCCTTGGGCGCCGTCAAGCTCGCGGGAGCCGCCCTCTTCCAGGCTGCCCACGGGAGCCAGGATGAAGTTGGAAAGCATCTGCGCAAAGGCGTGGCCGGCCAGGATGAGCGAAGAGACGGCGTCGTGGAGCGTCCGGGCATCTGGGAGGGCATCCTGGGGCAGGACGGCCGCGGCCGACAAGGCGATTGCTGCGGCGAGCGCCAGGATAGCCGCCGCTCGGGGCGGTCCCCGCCCGGCGGGGATGCCTACAGTATCATGATAAAGAGCATTATAGGACATGTATTCGCACACTATTATATTCGATATTTGTATTTTGCGGCAGGACGCCCGGCCGCCGGCCCCCGATAAGGGGCAAAACGGCCAGGATGGGCCCGCCATCGGGAGGATCGCGCCACCCAAGACGCGTTACGGGACAAAAACAGCTTCGATAATGCTCTTTATTGGGAGGCATCTTCCGTCCTGCCGCAGCAGTCTCGCGCCGGCCCCCGCTGGCAGGTGTTCGCCCCATATTATCTAACTATCGGAAGCAATCTAGTATTTAACTGATGTTAAATAGCGGGCGGCCCCACCAAGGCGGTCTTGGCCACCGCCTACTACGAGGTGCTGCGCCCCGCCACCGACCGGGACCTGGAAGCGGCCGGTCCCCGGATAGCCGCAGTCCTCGGCAAGCTGCCGTCCGTCGGGTACGTCTCGGCAACCGACATCAGGGGGCGCGGGGCGCGCTCCGCCGTCTCCTGGGCGTGCGCCAACGGCCTGCTCCGGAAGGCCGGGACGGCCGGCGGCGTGCTGGAGTTCGGGACGGTCCGGTCCTGGCTGTCGGAGCTGGGCCCGACCAAGACCATCCGGGTGGCCAACGACGGGGGGACGCGGCACTCCTACGCCACCGCCCTGGGCTCCTTCAACGGATGGCTGCGCGACAGGGATCTCCAGACAGGGACCACCCCCAGGTCGTTCTCGGACGTCGAGGACCTGCTGGGGCACTGCAGGGAGTCCGACGGCGGGGCGCGGGCCGCCGGCAGGATACTCCGGCAGTACCTGAACCACTCGGCCGCCACCGGGTGCTCGGTCTCGACGGCCCTGGTGCGGTGCGCCGCCGTCAAGTCCTACCTGGCCGCCCACGACGTCCACGTCGGCACCAGGGTGGAGAGGAACCGCCACCGCCCCGCCGAACGGGACCACCGGATGAGCCTGGTGGACCTCTACAAGATGATGACCTCCGGCGGGACTGACGCCATGACCAAGGCCGTGGTGATGGTGAAATTCCAGGCCGGCCTGGACTCCAGCACGCTGGCCGACAGGTTCAACTTCGAGGCTTACCCCCAGGTGGTCCGGCACTTCGGGACGGACGACTACGAGGCCTGGGACCTGTCCAAGTGCCCCGTGCCCATCCGGCTGGTCCGGGTCAAGACCAACGCCCGGTACACGACCTTCATCGACCGGGACGCCGTCTCGCACCTGCGCGACTACCTGAGGTGGAGGGAGTTCGGGGGAGACAAGCACGAGCCGGGGATGCCGCTGTTCGTGACCGCCCGGGGCAGGCCGGTCACCCCGCACTGGGTGTCCAGGAGGTTCGCCGGGATGGCGGCGCGGGCCGGCATACAGGCCAGGATGGAGCGGGGCTCGCTGAGGGTGCGCTCGCACGAGACGCGCGACCTGCTGAAAAGCACGCTGTTGGTGGCGGGGTGCGCGCCCTATGCCGCCAACCACGTGCTCGGGCACGCCCCCCGGGACAGCTACGAGAAGCAGGCCGTGCTCTACCCCGAGGCGCTGCGCCGCGAGTACTCCAAAGCGTCGGGGATGATCAACATCTTTGCGGGGATAGAGGGGTACCTGGGGACGGCGGCGGACCGTCCCGGGGAGAGGCCGTCCGGGGAGGCGGGGCGGCCGTCCGACCCGGAGGTCCTGGACCAGCTGAGGCTGGTGCGGGAGGACATCAGGACGGTGCGGGAGGACATCAGGACGGTGACCGGCGCCGTGGCCGGCATGGCGAGGATCATGGCCCGGGACGCGGACCTGCCGGAGGAGGCGCTGCGCTCCGTCAGGGACCTGGATGGGGACCGTCCCGGCGGGGGCGGTTAGCGGCCGGGGCCGGCGGGAATCTTGAGATGGTCCCCAATTTGGCGCTCTTTTTGGCGGCCACAGTGGCTTTGCAACGGACAGGAGCGCAGTTGTATCTCGAGTGGGGCCGGATGGCGGACCCGCGCCCCACCGGGCGCCGGAGACCCGATTAGAAGCTATGTGCGGCCGTTATAACGGCGACGCCGGCATTCTTCCTGTTGGACCGGATAGCCGATGATCTCTGGCCCCGCCGAGGGCGTCGATTAGAACGGCTCAAGGCATGCGAAAAGCTTCAGCCCTTCCGAGGGCGGATGGAAGTCTACCATTGGTCAGGTCCGACTATCCACTGACAAGGGGGTGAATGCGAAAAAGAATTGAACTGCACTGGAATCGACGTACACACGAGAAAATACACGACCACCATCGAAGGAAGATCCAAGAAGGTGCTAGACCAGTTCGAGTTCGACAACGACCTGCAGGGAATCGGCCGGTTCATCCGCAGGATGCGGCTCCGCGGGCACGAGCCGGCGATCGCCCTCTTCGAGTCGACCGGCAACTACCGGAAGGTGCTCCACAGGGAGCTGGAAAAGACTGCCATCAAGCCGATCCTGGCCAACCCGCACGTTCGAGGCAGCGCCAGAATCCAAGACATCGTGGCCCGCTGCAAGCTGCAACTGAAGGCGTTGAAGGCGATACGCCGACAGACGGAAAAAACCAACAGGACAGGATGCGGCACGCCAGCACCAGCCCGCCGGTAGAACCACCTACGAGTTGGCCGGCCACATCTACCACTGTCTGCAGTTAGGACGGCGCGGGGATCTCCTCCAACACCGGGATGATGTATGCCGGCACGCTGGACGGCGTGGCCCAACCCGAGATGCCGGGATGGTGCCCGGCGGCGCCTGACGGTTAACGGGATGGATCTAATACTGCACCTGCCGGATCGCGCCGAGGCTGGTGCGTAGCTCGCCATAACCGCATCCGACCCGTCCGGTACGTCCAATAACCGGCGGATCTCGCGTCCACCGCAATAACGGGGCACGACCGGCGGGAAGAGTACCGGCGGTTTTATGACCGCGCAGCGATGGTCGAGGCGGGGCCGTCGCCTGGAGCGTGCGGGCGCCAGGCCGGCTTGAGCGGGCGGGCCTGGAGGGATCTGCGTATGGCCTCTACTGAAAGGGGCAACGTCACATCGTCAAAGATCTAACCTTTCTCTCATTTCTGGGGGCATGGCGTCTGCCTTGTTCAGTTGGCCAGTGCTCACTGCTTCATGCAACAATGCTTTGATCCGCTTTTCGAGTATCCGCTTGGACATCCCTGCAGATATGATCATGGCCAGTCGAACCAGCCTGTCTACCGTCAGCTTCCCAAGTTCATAATGCAAGTTGTTGACCTCGCTGTCAGGTGTTCTGCCCGGTGTCTGCTGTATCGTTATGCCGAATGACTTCAAGTCAGAATCGGAGAACACCACATAGTCCATGTTTGAGAAGCTTCGCCTTGTTGCAGCCAAGGCTACGGCTACCCGTTGCTTGTCTGCCTCACTGGAAACTGTGTAGACGGAAAGCCTGCCGTGCTGGGTGTTGAGGTCAGAAAGAGCGTCGCCCTTCAACTCGCCATCTTCAAGCCAGTCCTCATCGGGTTGCCTGACCCACCTGCGTTGCTTGACTACTCTCAGGAATAGCCTCATCTGACATCCTTCAATTGCTCCAATGTGTCCTTGAGGTTTTGCCGCAGCAGTCCGCACCGCTCCCTGTCTATTGCCTTCCGGAGGCTGCCTATGGCAGCTGGATCGTCCATGGCGCCTATTCCTATCGATGCGGCATCCCTGATGCACACGTTGGGTGACTCCAGCGCGCGCTCCAGCATGGAGAGCCGGGCGTTTTGGGACGCTTTGTCGTCCATGCGCCCCACCCATATCAGCGCCTCCGCAGCGACCTCTGGGTTCACGCCGTCCGCGTATATCGTCCCTTCCAGCGCGTAGACGGCCGCAACACCCCTGTCTCGAATTATGCGGTTCAGGCTGTTGCTAAAGTCACCGTCCATTCCGTCCTCGAATACCTCATAGTTTGCGCTGCGGAGCAGCTCGCGTAGTACGTCTGCCAGTACTTCTTGGTCCGATACAGGCTTGGCTACCTTGGGCGAGTCGGTTCCGTAATTCCGCCTCCAGACAGATCCGATCATTGCCTCGGCCACTGTTCCGACAACAGAAACCGACACCTTGGAGTCTTGCATCGTGACGGCATGGGGCTTGGACCATTCCTGCCCTTTGGGCGGTTCTGCAAGATACAACTGACTGACCGTTTTGTGGTCACCGGCCACCAAGGCGTCAGTGATTCCCATCATAACTACTGCAGAATGGCTTGCAAACGGCAGCTTTTGCAGCTGTGCAGATGCGGCCTTGTCCAGCGAATCTTGACCCCTGCTACGTGGCCAATCCAATTGCGGCCTGTCAGTGTCGTCTAGCGCCGAGATGCTCGGCGGATCCATTTTAGTGAGCAGGAGGTTCATAGGATATCGCCATTGCTGGCTATCTCTTGTCCGTGCGCCACCAACTCTTGAAATATCGAGTATGCGTCGTCTTTGACCACACCGTCGTCCAAAATTGCGGTATTGATGTCCAGATCAAGCCTGCAGATGTATTGCTGTCCCTGAATGCTGCCAACCACTTTGGATGCAGCGGGTTCGACCGCAACCCCGACGGTACCTACCAATCCCACTGCCCAGCTACTCGAGCGATTGATCATTGTGCCAGGACTGACCGCGGACTCTCTGGGGCGATTGATCCGGTAAAAGAAGTCAGAGGTGTCCTGCGGGTTCAGTTTCACGGCGGGAATATATGGCTGGATCTCCTTATATCCGGTTTGGGCATCGGCGGTCGGCCTTCCGAGGGCGGCTCCGAACGCGAGCCTGTTGGCCGGCTGGGATTTGTTCAGCCAGTTTTTGACGATCTCCATAAATGGGTCCAGCGTGTCGGCGGACATGGGGCCCAGCGCGGCGAGTTTTGACGTTTCAGATGATCCTTCCTCTGTAGCCACAAGAGCCCAGTCGACTCGGCCGGCCTGGCTGACCATGATCAGACGGTGGCCATGGAGCGAGCCCGTCTGTTCTTTCACCCCCTTTTGGCGGTTGATGTGCTCGTCCTCCGGCTTATCCGCTATGGTCTTGTCCCACCATGTGTTCTCTATGGCACCATCCACGGAGAGATTCGGGATAAACGTCGTCGCTCCGAGGGATCCTACCATCCACTCGTCCCCGCCACTCAGACCCGCAACGGGCTGATCATCCGCTAACGCCGACCCCTCCTTGGCCGTCGTCCGTGCAACGACAGGCCAGCGCAGGCCAAATTAATCATATGGCAGTGTACCTGTAAACAATTTTTAAATGTTCAGCGGATTTCAGAAAGTGGCGGAGCGGATTTTGACGCTGGAATCTCATAGGCGATATCGGCCTCGGACACGACCTGGCCGGCCCGTCTGTCCAATCTGCACCCCGCAGGCAGGCACATGCCAGACGGGTGAACCTTGCGGGACAATGTGATCGAAAGATTTAGATCGCCCGATATCCCCCCGCACCCCCATGACGGCCGTCATCCGGGCAGAACGGGAGGGGAAGCGAGGTCAGGGTTGCGTTCATCGCCTGTGTCTGTTCGTGTCGCGCCTGTTGGCGGCCGCTGCGTTGTTTCTGGAGGGACGTGCGGATCCGCACCGGGATCAGCACGGACCGGAACGGGACGGCGGGAACCGGGCCGGGTCAAATTCAAAACGGACGGTCCGCCGGGACCCGGCGGGCAAGGGCCAAAATAACCAGCCTCCGAGGAGCGGGGCAGGGCGCCGGAAAGACAAGGGCGGCAAGACAGGCGATGACGGTCTCGAATTCATGCAGGAGATGGCCGGCGGCCTGGGCACCAAGCTGGCAATCTCCCTGCTGGCCGGGCTGATGCTGCCCTTCTCTGGTGCGCCCAACGCCGTGTACGGCCTGCCCGACATGTACCGCCTACTGCTGTCGGTGTGCTCCCGCGAGGGCGGGGAGTCCAGCGCCGAGGCGCAGTACCAGAGGAGCAGGGTCCTGAAGAGCGTCAAAAGACTGCCCAGCCGCAGGCGGATGCTGGACATCATCAAGGGGGTGCGGCGCGACCACATGCTGTCACGGTGCAGCAGGATGGTGACACGTTCCATGCTGCAGGCGCGCCGGCACGGAATGCTGCGGCGCCCGATAGACGTCGCCATAGACGAGCACGACATACCCTCCTATGCCAAGGTGATGAACATGGCGTACGCGGTCTTCTCCAGGTACAAGAAGGGCACCAAAAAATTCCACCGTCTGGCCACCCTCCACTGCGTGGTGGACGGGCACCGCCTCACCCTGGGCGTCGAGGTGGTGCGCCGGGGTGATGACACCGCCGAGACGGTGCAGAGGCTGCTGTGGAGGGCCCGCCGGCGCGGCATCCGCATGTCGTCGATCACCATCGACCGCGGGTTTCATTCGGTGGACGTCATAGAGACCATCAAGGCCACGGGAATCCCCTTGGTGATGCCCGCCGTCAAGCTGGACCCCGTCAAGGAGATCATAGCAAAGTACAAGGCCGGAGAGCGGGAGGCCGTATCCGCCCATACCATAACCAACGGTACCGGCAGGAGCACCACGTACACGCTGGCCATCCTCAAGAAGGAGGATCTGGAGAAAGAGTATGCCAAGATGTCCCGGGAAGAAAGAAAGCTGGCGAAGCTACACGACGAGGATGCCCGGGTCAGGCAGTACTACGTGTTCGCCACCACCATGGGCGAGGGCTGGATCGGCGGCGACCCGCACCGCGTAGCCGAGTTCTACAGGCGGAGATGGGGCATCGAGAACTCCTACAAGAGCTACGAGGCTACAAGGCCGCGGACCACCAGCACCGACTATTCGGTCCGCATCCTGCTGTGGTTTATCCCGTTCATCCTGTACAACGTCTGGATCCTGGCCCGCTTCATGGCGGCCCGCGGCGGGGGGCACCACCTAGGCGCGCGGCCGCCCGTCACGCTGAACCTGTTCGTCTCCATGCTTCTGGATGCGGCAAACATGCAGCCCGCCGGCAATCCGGGCGGGCATCCGCCGGATTAAGCCCATCTTCCAAACACCCGATACCAGACACCCTGCTCCCAAGGCTCATGCCAAGGCTGACGGTTGCTGCGCCGCCCGTCCCGCATGCGGCTCCCGCCCGGCCCCGCAGCCATCCCGCAGCCATCCCGCAGCCGCCGCATTCCGGGTTGTGAGCTCGATGGTGGCTGGACCCAGGTCGCACCCGAGCGGCCTTGGTCTTCGTGAGAACCAAGAGCGAAAATACGCTACGCCACTTTCTGTGGCGCCAGTCATGTTATTATACGGAAGCGGCAATTCGTATAGTAATGAACGCCGGTATTGCATCCCCGTATAACAACGGGTTCCGTAGTTATACGGAAGCGGCAATTCGTATAGCAACGAACGCCGGTATTGCATCCCCGTATAACAACGGGTTCCGTAGTTATACGGAAGCGGCAATTCGTATAGCAACGAACGCCGGTATTGCATCCCCGTATAACAACGGGTTCCGTAGTTATACGGAAGCGGCAATTCGTATAGTAGGCGGTTCGGCAGAAGCATCGTGCAGGGAACGACGCGCTATGCCCCCATGCGCATTGGCGGTGGGATGATTGCTGGAATCCGAATTTACCAATCCCAGTGGCCGGTTCGAGGAGAACAACAAAGGCCAGGTGACGTTTGTGCCGGCATTCCTGCCACCGGAGATCAACTATGCGTCCACAATAGACCTTATCACGGAGGCGCATATGCGTCTGGGCGTTTTGGAGGGAGTTGGAAAGCTCCTTCCGAATCCGGATCTGCTGATCATCCCGTACATCACACAGGAGGCGGTCCTAAGCTCAAGGATCGAGGGTACCGAGGCGTCGAACCTGGATGTCTTTCGGTTCGAGGCAGAAGGAAGGGCGGATTCGGGCGGGCACAAAAGAGTTCTAGAGGTAGCCAATTACGTTAGGGCATCGCGCTCCTGCTTTGAGCTGATAGGGGGTAAAAGGAGTGTAGATCTGGAAATGTTGAGGCACGCGCACAAGATTTTGTTGGATGGAGTAAGGGGGCAAACGGCGGAGCCCGGCATGATCAGAACGGTGCAGAACTGGATAGGGCATGCAAACTGCCGTATTGAAGACGCGTCATACGTTCCGCCCGCAGTGCACAGGCTTGGCGATCTCCTGGAAAATCTGGCGCGGTTCGTCACGGATCCGCCCCGGAACATACCGGTTCTGGTGCGGTGCGCCTTGACGCATTACCAGTTTGAATCAATCCATCCGTTCGAAGACGGCAACGGCAGGGTCGGAAGATTGCTGATCCTGTTGATTCTTGCAAGCAGCGGAGCGCTTAGCATGCCGCTTTTGTATCTGAGCGCGTATTTTGAAAGAAACAGGACAGAATACTATGAACGCCTTCGAAGGGTGAGCCAAAACAGCGAGTGGACGGAATGGATAGAATTCTTTCTGAACGGAGTGATCCAATGCAGCGACGAGGCAATCCGCGTTACACACAGATTCCTTGATCTTCGGACAAAGTACGAACGGGAACTGAAAGAGAGCCGCGCATCTGGAAATGCCATCATTTTGACCACGTATCTCTTCTCCAATCCGGTGGTCACGATCCCAATGGCGGCAAGATACCTGGGAACGGGATATCCACCCGCAAAGAAGGCCGTCATGTACTTGGTTGGCGCGGGCATACTTGAGCAAGCCAACGCCCGAAGACGAAACAAGGAATATGTCGCGAGAGAGATTGTAGACGTATTCTCATAGTGTCGCTGGCCGTCGCATCAGCGCATGCCGCACATGGAACTCCGCGTACCCTCGGTGCGGGGTGGCCGAAGCCTCCGGGTGGATCGAGAAACTAACTTTGATCACGGGTAGTAGGTGACCGGCCAAGTTCACAGCGCCCCCATCAAGACACGTCTATCTCAAAGGCCGCCACGCTGACACCCTCGCGTATCCGGAAGGCTCGGCAGACCTCCCCTGATATCTCCCCGACGATGCCAACCCTGGCGCCGCCCACCTCGACCGCCGCCGCCCTGCCCCGACGGAAGGGCGCCTCGTCCACCGGCGGCGTCCTCACCTCCGCCGCCGGACCGCCGGCTCCCAGCACCGACTTTAGTATGGACTTGGCCTCCGAGTACGATGCGCCCTGGTGGGCCGTCACACAGCCCAGGTGGACGGGCTCGGCCACAAAGTCCTCGTCGGTCCTCTCAAAGACGGTCCCGGTCTCGTAGAGCCGGTGGGGATACGGCTCGTGGATGTTCCCCGACAGGTTCTCCAGCAGTCCGGGTATCAGGGCATGCCGGAGCGTCGTATGGCTCTGGCTTTTTGAGCCTGCGACGGTAATCCTGCGCGCCTCCTGCGAGGCCGAGCCGCCAGCCCGGGAGATGACCTCGGATCCTATCAGGCTGGAATTGACCGCCTCGGTGAACCCCAGCCCGGTCATCACCCTGCCGATGCACCCGAGGCGCGCGGACAGCCTGCTGGGTTGGCCCACCGTCCGCACGCCGGGGGTGGCGGGCTCCATGTTGTCAACACCATACCCCAGGGCCACCTCCTCGACTATGTCCATGGGGCCGAACATGTCAAAGCGGTACGCCGGGACGGTGCAGCGGATGGTGTCCCCGTCCACCCGGGCGTCCAGCCTGGACCTCCTGAGGCACCCGGCGGTCTCCTCGGCGGTCATCTCCAGCCCGATCATCCTGTTGGGCGCCGCATGGTCTATGGACATCTCCCGGGTGGCCAGCTCCGGCGTGCGGTTGCCCGCCCCGGACACCTCGAGGCGCTCCAGAGCAAAGCCGGCTGCCTGCAGGGTCACGCAGACCACCGCCAGGGCGTTCTCGATGTCGGATATGGCGCCCCCGGTGATATCGACAAGGAGGTTCCTGGTCCCCTCGGTGACCGTGGTGTGGCTGGAGTTGATGACCGGCGGCATGGATGCCACCCGGTCCTCGCTGTCCAGTATGACGGGGATCCTGTCCCCGAACAGCAGCGGACCATACCGGATGCCCTGGTCGGTCTCGGAGAGTATCCGGTGCACCGGCATGGGCTCGGCCTGCCCCAGCGGCGGAAACTCGAACTCCCTGGTGACGGTCGTGTACCTCAGGGGAAACGACATTTTGTCCAGGTCGTGCAGGCCGATGGCCAGCTTCCTGCGCTTGCGGCCCAGCCCCTCGTGGAGGTCCTCCTGCATGGCGATGATCTGCTTGATGTCGCAGGCATCCAGCCCGCGCTCCCGGGCGACCATCCCGGTGATGGCGGGCCGGACTGTCCTCACCGACTCGTCCGCCTCCAGGCGCCACCCCGCCGCGGATATCCTTGCCGGGTAGATGCCAGTCTCTATGTCCAGCATGCCCCGCAGCCCCAGCGCCACCCCGTACTCGGTGGAGTAGTCGGGGCGGTTGGGGCTGTACTCTATCCTGACGGTATCGCCCTGTTCGTGCTCTATGTCCAGTCCCAGGAACGGCAGGGACCTGCGCACCTCCCCGGCGGGGGCGCCCACCATCCTGGACAGCCTCTCGTATGACAGGGAGACTACCGGCATACGGGGGTCCTCCGCAGCCACCCCAGGCTGTTGTTGTAGAACTCGCGGACGTCGTCCACCCCGTACTTTAGCATCGCCATCCGCTCAATGCCACCGCCCCACGCCAGCACCGGGCGGGTTATCCCCAGCGGCTCGGTCACCTCGGGGCGGAATATGCCCATCCCGAATAACTCAACCCACTTGCCCAGCGCCTCGTTGTAGACCATCGACTGCAGGGACGGCTCCGTATACGGGAAGAAGGTGGGCCAGAACTTTATCCTGGTGATGCCCATCCTCCGGTAGAACTCGCGCTGTATCCCCATCAGGTCGCGCAGCGAGACGTCGTCGCCGATGACCACCCCCTCCACCTGGTTGAACTCCACCAGGTGCTTGTAGCTGGGCTTTTCGTTCCGGAAGACGCTCCCCAGCGAGAAGATACGCGCCTCGGCGGGGTTGTTCTCGGCCAGGTGGCGGATGGTCACGCAGGTGGTATGGGTCCTCAGGACCGGCTCGGCGGCGCGCGCCGGGTCCCAGCTGTACCCCCACCGGTCGTTGTGGATGGCCTCCACCTGGTTGGTCTGCTGGGCGGTGTCGTCCATGTCCCCCTGGACGTCCCGCACAAAGAAGGTGTCCTGCATCTCCCGGGCTGGGTGGTCCTGCGGGGTGAAGAGCGCGTCAAAGTTCCAAAAGCTGGACTGGACCAGGCTGCCGTGTATCTCGGTGAACCCCAGCGTGACGAATATCTCGCGGATCTCCGAGATTATCTCCCGCAGGGGGTGAGTCCGGGCTATATGCGGGGCGGCAACATCCGCCTCGACGTCTATGGCCCCGTCATCATCACCCTGGCCATCATCGTCGGTGATCATATGGTGGACCAGCTCGTACCTGGCCGGCGTGGCATGGGCGGTGACAAACCCTGGCCTCCTTGCTAGGCCCGACATGTCGGCATCCCCGGCGGGGACGTCGTCCCGCCACCCCGCCAGTATGTCCTCGCCGGGTATTATCTCGGGGTACTCTGCCAGGGCGGGCTGGCCCCGGTCCATCCGTATCCACCCGTTCCTCATGCAGATGCCGACGGCGGGGCCGTAGTCGTCCCCCAGCTCGTCCCTTATCTTGTCGGTGTCCAGGCCCCGGCGCAGCCCGCTCAGCAGCCGCCTCTCGGGCAGCCCGGACCGGGCGGCCTTGATGCCGGCGGGGCCCAGCCGCAGCACCTTGCGCGGTTCCTGGGTGGCGCGTATGATGCCCTTGTCCTTGAGCCATTCCATGCCCCGGCGCGCCTGATCTTCTGATAGCCCGGAGTGGCGGACGATCCCTCCGATGTCGGTGCAGCCCTCCTTGCTCATTGCCCGCACTATCTCCTTTTCTATCGGATGCGTCACCCGGGACAACACTGTTGCGCCTCCGAATACTTTTTTAAAGCTTGCCGGGGGCTTTAGCCCGAATGCCCGGGGAGGATTTTGTGCTGACGCCTTGGGACTCCAGCGGCAAGATAAACTACGACAGGTTATCCGAGATGTTCGGGGTCAAGCTGATCCGGGACGATCTGCGGAGGCGGCTGGCCGGGCTGGCCGGGGAGGACCACTACATGGTCAGGAGGGGCGTCTTCTTCTCCCACCGCGATCTGGACATGATCCTGGACTCGCAGGAGTCGGGCACCGGATTCTACCTGTACACGGGCAGGGGTCCGTCCGGGGGCACGCATATCGGCCACCTGGTCCCCTGGGTGTTTGCCAGGTGGCTGCAGGAGAGGTTTGGCGCCACCATCTACTTTCAGCTGACCGACGACGAGAAGTTCTACGCCAAGCAGGACCTCTCGCTGGAGCAGACCATGTCGCTGGCCCGGGACAACGCCCTGGACTTTGCCGCGCTGGGCTTTGATCCGTCCAGGACGCACATACTGATTGACACGCGCGACATCCGGACGCTCTATCCGATTGCCGCCAGGGTGGCCAAGCGGATAACCTTCTCGACCACCAAGGCGGCGTTCGGGTTCGGGGACTCTACCAACATCGGGATGATCTTCTATACGGCCCTGCAGTCGGCGCCCTGCTTTCTGGAGGACAAGCCGGTGTTGATACCCCTGGGGGTGGACCAGGATCCGCACTTTCGCCTCACCCGGGACGTGGCGCCTTTGCTGAAGCGCCCCAAGCCGGCGCTCATCCACAACATGATGATGCCCGGGCTGCAGGGCCCCGGCGGCAAGATGTCCGCCTCCGACCAGAACTCGGCCGTCTATACCACCGATACCGCCCCGCAGGTGCGCCGGAAGATAAACAGCTATGCCTACTCGGGGGGCCGGGACACCGTCGAGCAGCACCGCAGGCTGGGCGGCAACCCGGAGGTGGACGTATCCTTCCAGTATCTGAGGATGTTCTTTGAGCCGGATGACGCCCGCCTGGGGTCGATCCGCGACGACTATATGTCCGGCAAGATGCTGACCGGCGAGCTAAAGCAGATACTGATAGAGAGGGTCGTCTCGTACCTGGAGGAGCACCAGGGCCGCCGCAGCGAGGTCGACCTGCAGGAGTTCCTGTTTGACGGGGATGAACATCGAGGTAAGATGCGCCGATAAGTACGAGGCGCAAAAGATAGCCAGCATGATCCTGGTCAAGAAGAGCCTCCTGACGTATGTCGATGCCATCCTGGACATCATCGGAAACGAGATGGTGGTCTCGCTCAAGGACAAGTCGGCGCACAGCCTGGTCATGTATGATGACCATGAGGCCGAGGCGCTGGCCGGCTACCTGCAGAGCGTGCTGGAGGGGGTTCACAGGGTGACGGCCGCCGAGGTCTCGGGCGAGGTGATCCGGATATCCAAGGAGTGACGGGATGGTCTCCCCCGCTCAGACCAGGCCGCGGTCCATCTCCACGCCCAGCGTCTCGCAGACCCTCAGAAAGTAGAGCCGGGTCGAGTTGGGCATGTCATCAAGGTTCTGGTCGACGGCCATCACGTAGTATCTGGCGGCCCGCTTTGATATGTCCAGGGCGAACTTCATGGGGAGGTGCGGGTCCTGGTGCACCTTTATCTTGTCCTGCAGCCAGGGCGGCGCCATCGCCCTGGCGTCCTCGCATACGCGGCGGTGCCAGTATCGGAGCATGTCTGGTTGAAGGCCCTGTTGGAGGAAGGATATGCGGTTGTTGATGGTGGCGAACATTCCCATAATATGACCATGCAGATTCGCCTTATAGGAGGCCAGCTCAAATTAGGGTGATTATCAGGTCAACGCGCGCCGGGGCCTTGTCCAAAAAGTCAAAATTAACGACCCGGCTTGATACCTATGGAGGCACCTGGACCGGCAGGAAGGCGCTGGGTAGACGCCGGATCACGTTCTTGCTGCCCGCCGGAGCCGTCCTGGATGGCGGTCCACGAGCAGTCGTGCGCAGCCTCCCCATAGCCGCGGGGGGTTCCCGCCCCCCGTGGCGTGGCCTCAGGCGAAGGCCATGTTGTAGCAGATGCCATGTGTCGCCGTTATAACGGCGATCGTGGCACCCTCCCCGTTGGACCCGAGAGCTGATACCGTCTTATCACACGCGCCAGCGCCGGGCACCGAGCCTAGCACGCAGCGCACGCGGATGTGTAGCAGAATAGCTCAGGGTATGCGGACGGCAAAATATCGCCTAGCCGATGAATGGGAGTCTTCCGCTGGTCGGGTCCAATCTACTGCAAGGGAGGTGAAAAAGAAAAAAAGAAAATGTACCACATCGGAATAGACGTACACAAACTCAGGTGCGTCGTGGCCATCAAGGGGGAGTCCTCCCCCGAGGTGCTCCGGCGCACCAGCTTTGCCAACGACATCGACGGCATAACCGGGTTCCTGGAGCTCCTCGACAAGGAGGACTACCTGCCGGCCAAGGTCGCCTGCGAGTCCACCTCCACATACTGGGAGCTCCTCTACGACACGCTCAAGGATGCCGGCATCGAGATGCTGGTGGCCCATCCGCACGATGCCAAGATGATCACCCAGACCAAGTACAAGGACGACAAGATAGATGCCGAGCGGCTGGCCGAGATGAGCCGGCTTGGCATCGTCCCGGCTTCATACATACCAACCAAAAAGGGCAGGGACCGGCGCAAGCTGACCAGATCCCGGCACGGGCTCAAGGGCAGCATCAGCACCTACAAGAACCGGATAGAGGCGGCCATCGCCACCTACCCGCTCAAGCGGCCCACCGGCGACCTCTACTCGGGCCGCGGACGGACCTGGCTGGAGACGTCCCCCTTCCGGGAGGCCGACCGGATGGCCATCAACGCTAACCTCGATATCATCGACACCATCACCGGACAGGCCGACCGGCTCGGGAAGGTGATCGCCAAGAAGGCCCTGGACGACCCCGACGTCCAAAAGATAATGACCCTCACCGGCATGGGCCACATCCTGGCCCTGACGGTCATGGCCGAGATAGTCGACATCGGGCGGTTTGCCACCCCCGAAAAGCTGGTCTCATACGCCGGCCTGGCGCCCAGCCGCCACGACAGCGGCGATAGAACCCGGACCGGCGGCATAACCAAGCGCGGCTCCGCCTGGCTGCGGACCGCCATGGTCGAGGCCGCGTTCGTGGCCATCCAGCACGACCCGCGGCTGAAGGCCATCTACGAGCGCATCGCAGAGCGCCGCGGACCCATGAAGGCCAGGGTCGCCATAGCACGGCGCATGCTGGTCTCCATCCACCACATGCTGACCGAGCAGGCAGACTACCGGCACCAGGACAGGGACCTCGTCAAACGGAAACTCCAGAGGATACGGCGCGTCGCCGAATCCCCGGAGTAGCCGACCACCACCACCGCCGATGATCCCCGGACGGCCCGCTCGGGGGCGTTTCGCCGCCCCCGGCCCCGGCGAGGGGCGGCTCAACGCCCCCTCGCCGTCCCCCGTCCGGTTGTCGAAAAAGACGTTGCGGGTCGGCCGGTCCGGCCAGTCCCGCGGGGGGTAAAATCGCCCTTTTTCCCCCAGGGCGCGTGGGGGAGGCTGCGCATACACGGATCCCGGCAAAAGCGCTCAGGATCAGGAACAAATCCGGCCGCCAAATGCTTAAAACGGCCGCCATCCACCGCAAAACGGACCGATCAGATGCAATACCAACACACAACATCAGCGGGCCCAAAAGCTCGTAACACATGGGAGACGGTCATCGTTAGCAGCTCAACCGATTGGGTCTTCTCCCTGAGGGCGCGCACCACCCCGCCGAACCGCGCCTTCATGGACGAGAAGACGCTCTCGACGTTGTTCCGAAGGCGCAGTATCCGGTGGAATGTCCCCGGGTGCTCCTCGCGGAACCTCAACATCTCCGCCCTGGCGTTGAATCCCTTGATAACCGCGTTGGATTTGGAGTCGATGACGGTCCTCCGGCCACTGTCCCGGATGGCGTTACAATTCTTGACGCCCCCGTAGGCCGCGTCGGCCACGACGTCCCCGTCTCCCTTCGGGAGCGTCTCTATCATCTGGCGCAGGTATGGTGAGTCGTTTGACTTTCCGGGGGTGACGACGGCGGCGCACGCCATGCCGTGTAGCGTGTGCATGATGTGCAGCTTTGCAAACAGCCTCACGCTGATCTTGCCGTACTTTGCGTTCTGCCAGTCGATATACTTGGCTATGCTGAATCCGCTGGAGTCGACCAGCAGGGTACCGTGGACCGCTTCATCGCCGGCCATCTTGGTGATGATCTTTTGCAGTACTGCGGGATCTATCTCCGATATGCGGAGCTGGTACCATGATCTGCAGTACGGCCTGGACAGCTCGCACAGGTCCAGGTCATCGGGGTGCCGGTCAAAGTGCTTGATCAGGCCCCAGTAGAAGAGGTTCTCTTCGCCCTTGATGATGGACACCAGTATGGCTGACACGCGCCGGTCGCGCGTGCCTGGCGCTATGCCCAGTATCTTGCGTGCAATCTCGGCTATCCGGCGCATCCACCGGATGAACCTTCTGCCCTCCGAACGGCGGTCCTTGTTGTATCCTGGCCAGTCCGTCTTGGGATCGTTCCTCTTCCCGTCGGGGTTGTTCTTGCTTCTGGCACGGTTGGGGTTGGTCTGCCTTGACTTTCCGTGTCTCTTGCTCATTGGGCGGTGCGGCGATCCTCCGATCCTAATACCTTCCGATCATCCGGGCCGCCGTCCGGCGGGCATCCGGATGTGCTAATTAAACATTACTAGTGACCTTTTTCCGGATTTTTGGACAAGGCCGCGCGCCGGCCAGACAGGGTTGGCGGCGGCCACCACCACCGCGTAAAAATCACAACATCGTCAGATGGCGGCGGTGCATGGTGCCATCTGGCATGGCCGCGACGGCGGGGTATGGCGCCTACAGGTCCGCGGGATCCGCACCCACGACTAAACATGAAAAAATGAGAAAAATTAGGATGTTGACTCTGTATCTTCACATACGTTGGCGGATACGCTCAGGTACTCTAGGCTTATGAGCAGGCCATCACCTGGTAGCGTTCCGTGTACCTTGAGGTCGGCATTACTGAACGACGGATAGTCGCCATCGCTCAGTGTGGCCGTACCATCGCTGTCAAACTCGAACGTTGCATCGGGTTGGTCATCATCAACTCCGTCCTCCACCGTCAGGTATAGCTTGGCAAACGAACTGATGCTGTCGTTCCAGTCTTCGCTAATGCCCGTGGTCAAGCTGGTGATCTCCACTGGGTTGCCACTACAGTCTATTGTGTTATCGAACTTCTTCAGTATGCTAGTGCTTTCTTCAACATTGGCGCCAAAGTTCAGCGTGCTGACCGTGTCCACGTTGAATCCACTGCTGCTACCCTTGCCGAAGTTCAGGCTGCACGAGGTGTTGAGGAAGTAGGTGCGGTAGGTCACTTCCAGCGTGTACAATTCTATAGACGAGTCTGTAAGAACACGATCTATGCGTTCTGGCTTGGGGGCATCAGCTATCATGAGTGTATCGTTGACGGTTAGAGTAGCAGTGTTGTACACACCAGCAGTAGTAAAGTTGCCGTCGTAGACCCGCGTCTCGAACGACAGGGCCTGGTTTGATCTCAGGGCCATGTTGTCAAAGTCCTGTGATGACGGGTTGTATTCAATGTGGTCATCCCCTGATACTAGGAACCAGTTGTGGTAGAGGTTCCTACCCTCGACTTGAACGTAGTTTATGCCGTTCGGCTCTGTCTCACTGGCACCTGTGCCAGCGTGAACCGCATTGAGCTTAAGGTATTGTTCACTGCCATCCTCAGCTAGCCTTTGGATCATCTTCACGTTGTCGATGAACACGTCGTTGTTACAGGAGAATGTCAGGTCTAGATCATAGTAGTTGTAGCTGTTCCTGTCCGACTTCTTTTGGCCGGATTGCTTGTAGTTGTATGCAGTGACGTCCTTCTGGATGGTGCTCTCCACCAGGCTGCCCCTTTGGGGAGTGATGGGGGTGGGGGTCGGCGCCGGGGCGGACACCTGGTCGGCCACGCTTGCTACCTGCGCCTGCAGGAAGTCCACATCCCGTTCGATGCCGCTTAGGCGATCGTTGATCCTGGAGATGCCGTTTATCAGGTCGTTGAGGGCGACGGTGGTGAGCGTGGAATCTCCGGTACCGTTGGATACGACAGACAGGCCGCTGACCTCGCTGCTTATCTCGGATAGCCTCATCTCTACACCGGTCAGCCTTGTATCGATGGTGGTCTCAAAGCCGCTTATCTTTGAACTCATGTCGTTCACCGATGTCTCCACCGATGTCATGCTCTCTACCAGTCCGTCAATCTGCTCGCCCAGGGTGGTCAGGGCCGACTGTATCGCCTCGACTATCCCCTTGATTATGGAAGAGTCCTCGTGTATGTCCTGCAGCCGTTCGGTGTTTGACTGCGCGTATGCATCTGTTGCCGCGACTCCCGCCATCACTACCAGCGACAGCAGAAGCGCGTGTATCGTAGTTGCTTTCATTTGCCAAAACTTTGGCGGATTTTATTTAAAGATAGAGTGTAATTTGTTTGACTGGAACTCAATATGTTTAGCGTGTTCCGTGGATAGCCCGCCACTGTCCGGGCCGGCCTCAGGACGGGTTGCCATCCCGGTCCATCAGGTTGTTGCGGATGTTGGTGCTGGATATGGTAGTGCCGTCGGCGGCGTGCACCATCGGGACGACCACCACCCGGACGGGCCCCAGCCCCTTTTCGGCCCTCATCCGGTTGAGCACCCCGCCCTGGTCGGCGGTCTCCTCGCTGACCACCAGGGCGTCCACGCTCTCCCGCAGAACGGCGGGCCCAAAGACGTCCTCCAGCGGGCAGATCTCGCAGCTGCCATCCGGGAACCTCGAGTCTATCAGACGGCGAAGGTTCTCGAGCCGCACCGGATACGGGTTCAGCGGGGCCTTGCCGCGCCTGGCCGCAAACCCGTCGGTGGTCAGCCCGATGATCACGTGATCAAACCCGTTCAGGGCCGCAGACAGCAGGACCCGGTGGCCCCGGTGTATTATGTCAAAGGTCCCACCGGTGGCCGCGACGGTACGCCCCGCCAAGGTATCACTCCACCGTGAACAGGACCACCGGACCGGGCTCTGCCACCGGCACGTTCAGGTCTCCCCACAGGAACGCCTCGGCAAAGTACTGCCCCGGCTCAGGCGCGCTCCAGGGGATGGAGACGTTCACCTCGCCATCAAGGGACACCTCGGCCCTGTCCAGAAAGACCACCACCGGACCATCATCCCCGAGGCTCTTTACCTGCAGGTACAGCCAGTACGGACCATCTCCGCCGGCGGCGGCCGAGACCACCGACGCGCTGAAGGCGACCTCCTGGTCGCGTTCCACGATGGAGGTTCTCTCGCCGGTGTCGTCGCTGATCCACGCCTCCCGTACGTGGGCCGCCGGGCCGGCCGGGGCCTCGGTCGGGGCCGGCAGCCTGCCGGTGATGGATTTTGAGCTAAATACGTCCGACTCGGCAAAGACCAGATAGCCGCGGGCGCTGAGCGGGAACTGGTCGGCGGCGGTGGCGTTCAACGTCCCGCCGATGGGCATGTCGCCCATCTTGATGGTGGAGATGGACAATATGCGGGGCGGATCAAACGCGTCGTGGTAGGCAACGTGGACCGTCACGTTGGTGTGCGGGGCGCCGGCCGTATCTGATGCCGTGACGGATATCCCGCCGGAGTCGCCAACGGCCGCCTCGAGCCCGATGCCGGCGGGCTTGGGTCCGGACGAATCAAACAGCAGCAGGGTGGTCGCCGCCTCGTTGATGCGGGGATCCGGCGCGGTGGACCGTACCGTAAACGGCGATGACGACCCCGGTGGTATCACCTCGAGGTGGGTGGCCCCGACGGCCACATCCAGCGGTTCGCTCCCCGAGCCGTCATAGAACCTGGCCTGTACCTGGACGTTGCCCACGTGGGCGTGCTCTGAGTCGTTGTGGACCACCCCGGTGACCACGGCGTAGCCGTCCTGGTCCACCACCAGGTAGGTGGGGCCCGAGATGGTAACCACCAGCGAGGCGGGGGTGTCATAGGTCTGGGCAAGCGCGATGGCCGGCGCCACCAGCATGATCGCTGCCAGCACGCCGGGGAACTGCGCCATGCCATACGGTCGGGCATCGTCATAATATAGTGTTGTTGTCCCGCGAATACGCATCCGGTATAAGGGTGGACAACCGCGGGCATCCCGACCGGGACGCCCCGGGATGGCCCGGACACTGCCGGGCCGGATGGCGCCGCCGCCCGGATAGGATTATAATCCGTGCCGTCTCTCGGGGGATGTTGAGCCTCCGGACCGAGCTGCACTGCCACAACGTCTTCTCCAACTTTCATGTCGGAAACGAGGAGCCGCCCTACGACTGCAGCATATCCGTCCGGGACCAGCTCGAGCGGGCCAGGGCGGAGGGCCTTGATGCCATCTTCGTGACCAACCACAACACCCTGGCCGGGTACGACCAGCTGAGGCGGTACCGGGACGACCACGAAAAGTTCCGCCATATCGGGGTCTATCCCGCAGAAGAGATAACCACCGAGAACGGCGCCCACATCCTGGCCTACGGCATACACCGCGAGATTCCGCCCGGGCTACCGCTGGACGAGGTGCTCGACGAGGTGGGCAGGCAGGGGGCGGTCTCCTCGGCGCCGCACCCCTTCAGCCTGCTGGACGCGGTCCGGGAGGACGCCGCCAAGTGCGATGTCATCGAGGTCTTCAACAGCAACAACGTCGATATCATATCCAACGCCAGGGCGGCGGAGTTTGCAGCCGCCCACTCGATGACCGGCGTGGCCGGCAGCGACTCGCACGTGGTCTCGACGGTGGGCCGCTGCGTCAACAGGATAGAGTCCCAGAACGACCTGGACGGGATACTCTCCTCGATGAGGCATGGCCGCGTGTCCATAGAGCAGTCCGGGTACGCCAGCCGCCCCGAGACGCTGGAGCACCTCCGGTACAAGATACGCAACTCCAGCGAGTACCTGGAACAGTACATCGACTCCAACTACCCCGGGTCGGCCTGGCTGCTGAGGCTGCTGCTCCGCGTCTACAACGCCAAGCCGGACAGCATACTGTGGACCATCTTCTACCGGATGGGCGTCTACCTGATGGGCCGCGTCTCGGCCAAGGTCAACGTGGGGGGGATGGACCCCGGGTTCATGAGGGACAGGGACCTGGCCACCATGCTGAGGATGGCCATCTGAGCGGGCCATCCTGACCTTGGGTGGCTTCCATGCGTGTCAAGGAATCCGGATTCACAGCACATCCGCCGCGCCGGTTCATTGATGGGGGATACGCCCTTTGGGCATCATCTGCCACGGGGTCCATCTGGGTGGATATGGGATTCTTCTGCTTCCTGTACCGGGCCGTATGGGGCAGCCTTACGCGCAAATCGCGGGATGCGTGATGCGTGTGATCCAAGGCGGCCTTCCCGCAGCGCGCCAACCTATTTTGCTAAATATGCCCACCCCTCATTCACAGGGATCATGGCACACAGGCGAAGCGAGGCAGGCGCCAACTCCGAGTACGACAGGGGCATATGGGTTTTCCAAAAACCGGCAGAAACGTAACCTTTGAGCCGACAGGCGGCACGGTGTCAGATCCGTCAAGGGAGGAAGACGGGGCGGGGTTTTTTGACAGATTCACCATGGATGGAGATCCAGTATACCTGATAGGCGCCACCAACAATACCGGCGGCGACTTTAATGAAACTACCAGAAGGGCATACGTCGCATTGAGGATGGAGGGCAGGAACGCGCTGCTTGGCCAGTGGACTGATCCCGACGGCAGCAGGTTCAGGGATGCCAGTTGTTGTATCGGGAATTTCCGTCAGGCAGGCATTGGTGTTTAAATGCACGTTCGGGCAACAGGAGATATTGGAGGTAACGAGGCATGGAGTCCGCCCCGTATGATGAGAAAAAGACATTCAAGAACACGTTTGCCCCCCATTGCCCCGACAGGGAACTTACTGCCGGACAGGTGATAGGGCTCTTAAGGTTCTCCGCGCTCCAAGACGACGCGCTGCCGGACGAAGTGAGTCAGGCCGTCCGGGAAGAGTTGGCCAGAAGGAGGGCCGAAACCGGCCACAACTAGCACCAATTCCGGATCTTCCCCGCCATCCTTGACCAACTATGCCGCGCGTTCCTTGAAGCTGCATCCCATCACGTCCTCAAGGAGCCCGCACGCCACCAGCTTGAGCATTCGGGTGTACTTGTCTTGGGACTCTGGCTCTTATGCCCTGCTTGAACAGATCCGGCGGTGGAGTGTCCTTCATTCTCGTCATCTCTTCCACTGCCAACTTTATAGATGCTGGTGCGCTTGGAACCTGTAAAGGGTATGCTGAAGGCATGGGCAGAAGGGGTCGTGCGCGCCCTCAAGGAGCGGACCTAGTCGGCGGAGCTGCTATCGATGACCGTATGCGACAACAAGGCATTTGCCTGAGGCCACGCCGCGGGGGCTGGAACCACCTGCGGCTACCAGGGGGGCTGCGCACGACTGTCCGCGGACCGCCATTGACAACGACTCCGGCGGGCACCAGGAACGCGTGATCCGGCGTCCGCCCCACGCCTCCCTGTCGGTTCAGGCACATCCATGGGCATCAAAGAGGACAACCGATTGATTTTTTTGGACAAGGCCAACTGCCCTGAAAAATACAAAATAGGGGGACAGGTGACTTTTGACAGGGGATGTGTGATGCGGGTCCGGCACTGGGTGTATGAGGCTACCGTCGACTGGAAGAGCGTACGGGGACCGTACACCAAGCGCGTCCCCATCGCATGCATGAGGGCCCTCCTGGAGTACGAGGCCATGGCGGATCCTGGGACGCGCGAACGTTTCGCGCGATGGGCCAGGGGCGAGTGCCGCGACATCCGGTTCGAGGTTGACTTGGCCATAGCCAGAAAGATGGGCAGGGATTTTTCGCTCTCGGCTTACGCCAGCCCCAACCTGGACAGGTTCTTCAAGGAGGCGACAAAGATGGAGAAGGCCGGCTCGCATATGGCTGCGGCCCGCATATACAAGGATGTGGCTGAGGCCATAGGGGTGCACATGGACTTGATACCGGACAAGAGCGGTGACTGCCAATACTGGATGAGCAAGGCCCTGGAGGGGATCGTCAGGTGCGTAAACGCCGCTCAGCTGGACCCGGACGGGCGGCGGGATGAGGTCAGATATCTGGCCGAGTGGTCCATGCGCGTCATCGACTGGTTCGCTGCGGATTATGGCAATGCCCTATCTGCCATATGCCAGGACGCCGCAGACTTGGACGTATGGGGGGCGGTGTTAGACGACCCGCCGGTGGTGGAGAGCGACTACTCTGGGGCCGTCGGGGTACGGAGCCGGCAATCTGCGCAAGATACTGGAGTCACGACGGAAGAGGCCGGATGCATAGGGCCATCCGTCGAAGCTCCCATTTTCGAGATGGGGCCGCAAAACCGGCATCTGGCATGCAACCTTACGCGAGAACCCGACTAAACAGCCAAAATATTCTGTAGAAACCTTTGCCCGGCGCTATGGCGACAACCAAATGGTACGTTTAGCGTAGTTTCTTGCTACGAAAATCTTCTATGAATTCACCCCTGTCAGTGCCGGCAGCATTCAATATGGCTAAAAGCGCACGCTTGCCGATTTTTTCTTTACGGTATTATGGCTCTAAACTCCTGCTTTCGCAGGGCGTGGTGTGATACTTTGGAATGCTCATGCGCAAAACCATGTTGCACTAAATATTTGATCAAACCGCGGGTAGAGGCAATGGGCAGTTTTGTCATTGGCGTGTTGATTTTATTATGAGGTTAAACTCGCCTGTGTCACCGTCCGCCTCCAAGTGCGCGGATACCGCTTCGGCGGCATTGGCCAACGCTTCATCCATTGATCTGCCGTCCGTCACCAGGCCCTTAAGTTCAGTACATTTAACCAGTATATAGCCGTCATCGTACTGATTCAGGATGATGTTGTAGTTGGGCCGATCAGCTGGCGCGAGGCGCGTTTTTCGATCAGGCGCGATGCCTGACATTTCGCTTGAACGCCGGCGGCCCTTGCGCTCCATGCCGCGATCTTGAGTCGGTGCTCTTTTGACAGTCTCTTGCGACATGCCGGCCAATACTAAATATATTTAATAAATATTCGGCTGCGTCCCACAGACATAACCAAACAGCCATCCGTTGACATCTCGCTGGTACGGCCATTATCGTACTTCTTGGGATTGTGGAATTTTCCGCGTGCCGCCGGTCTCAGAGGTTGTCCGAGACCGTAAAATTCAATCCGATCTAAAGGGCGGCGCGCAGGCTCCCCTCGTATGGGTGGTGCGGCTGCCTCCGCGTCCGTCAGGCAGCTAATGCCGCCGGCGACTCATGTGTGTGAGCCTGCCGTCTTTTACGTGAAACCGCGCAACCATCTCGATGTTGCAGCAGATGACCCGCATGGCAACCGACCGCGCGTGGACATCCAACAGAGCGCCCATTTTCGAGATGGGGCCGCAAAACCGGCGCAATCCGCCGCAATTTTGCGCGCCGCCGGGATGATTTTCGGCTAGAGGCGGAAGCCGGCCCCGCGGGGGAGGGGTGGCCCGATTTGCGGAGTTTTGGCCGGATTTTCAACGGGCGGCGCCCGGTCTCCATCACGCGGGATCATCCGGGGTAGTGCGCGGCCACCGGATGGTTCACCATCCTGGCGGGGCGCATCCGGAGGGCGACGGCCGCCCTCACCTCCACGACCGGCGCGAGATACCTGCCCGCGAACACCATCCTGATGATGTTCCGCTGCCGCCCTATCTGGTTGGGATGTGGGGCGCGGGCGGGAACACCCGCCTGAGCCGGTCCCCGCCGGCCTTGACAAACCTGGTGACGGTGCCCCACCTGCGGCGGGATGCGTTGTTCGGGGGATCAGCCGCATCCCGGGATGGATGCGCAGCACCATCCCCAGGAACCATCCCCTGGGCGTCCCGGAGCTGCGGGCATCGACGGCGCGGACGTGGCGGCTATCAAGACCTGGCACGCCAAAGACGGAACACCCGCCCCCCGGAGGTTGGCTGGGATGTGCTGTACCTATCCCTTCCCGGTCCCCGCAGGCCTGCCCCTCCTGCCGCCCGTACCGTTCCGTATCCCCAGATGGGCGTTCACCCCCTCCGCCGATGCCCGGTGGTATATCTCCTCCATGACCTTGACAAACCTCTCATCGCCGCGCCACATCGGAAAGCTGCCCGCCTCCTTGGGCAGGGCCGCATCCTCCGCGGATGCGGACTCTGATAGGTATGGTCGCTCAGCCTGGTCCGGACGGCCCCAAAACGCCGCCGGATTATCTGGAAGCGGCACCGGCTCGCTCCCGGAGCCGGATGCGCCGCCGGCAGGCTTGCTGGGCGGCAGGCCGCCCAGGACAAAGGACAGCCCGCCGGGCGAGCCATCCCGGGGCGGCTCCCCCGTCCGGCCGGCTCCGGTGGCCTGGCCGCCCGCCGGAAAGGCCGGACCGTGGATGGCGCCGGATCCCGGGGCCGGGCCGGTCGGCGTCCCCGCGGCGGCGGGCCCCTCGTCCCGGGCCCGCCCTGCACGCAGCCCCATCATCTCCAGGAGGTCCTCCCGGCTAACCCCGAATATCCTCAGACACAGGAACGGATCCCGATCGAACTCTTCTGCCAGGATATGGCATACGGCCGCCGCATGCCTGCAGATGGCCGTCCACCTCTGACAGCCGCAGGATACGTTCACGACCCTGCACGAGCGGAACAGCGTGAGCCCCCTGGCCTGCAGCGCCTTCTCGATATCCTCGGGCATCTCCCCGGACAGCATCCTTGCGGCAAGGGCCGGCTGCTCCTTGAGCATGCCGGCGAACCTCCGCCAGTGGTTTACGCCCGGCAGGCTGAACTTGATTATCGTATGGTACGGGTGCCTCAACGACCCCTGCACGCTCCCGACCACCATGCCCATCTCCACCGAGATGGACAGCACCTGGCCCTTGCGCGCGTAGGTCTTGCCGCGGTCAAACTCGCCCCCGGGATCCGCGCCCCCCACCATGTCCATCCATTCCCTGGCCAGCCAGCTGCGGCCTATCTCGCCGCGCCTGGAGTCGGGCTTGATGCCCCCCTTCACCTTTCTGGGCTGGATGCGCCTGCGCCACCGCCACCGGTAATATCCATGGTACATGCCTATGCGCCCACCGCCTCCCTGCTCAGGGCCAGGACCCTCCTGAGGTCGTCGTTGGACATCTCCGTCAGCCAGCCCTCGCCGGTGCCCACCACCTTCTCGGCCACCGCCTTTTTGGCCTCTATCATCTGGTCTATCTTCTCCTCGAGCGTTCCCACGCAGATCATCTTGCGGACCTGGACGTTCCGCCGCTGGCCTATCCGGAAGGCCCGGTCCGTCGCCTGGCTCTCGACGGCCGGATTCCACCATCGGTCAAAGTGGAAGACGTGGCTGGCCGAGGTGAGGTTCAGCCCGGTGCCTCCCGCCTTCAGGGACAGCACGAATATCCGCGGCCCGCCGTCACCCTGGAAGCGCTCGACCATCCGGTCGCGCCTGCCCTTGGGCACTCCCCCGTGCAGGAACGGTACCTCCAGCCCGAACCTCTCCTGGAGGTGGCGCTGGAGTATCCCGCCCATCAGGGCGAACTGGGTGAACACCAGCGCCCGGTCCCCCACGGACAACACCTCCTCGAGCATCTCCGTCAGCCTGGCCAGCTTGCCGGACCGGTTGCCCACGCCGGAGTTGTCCCCCAGGAACTGCGCGGGGTGGTTGCACACCTGCTTGAGCCTTGAGAGGGTGCTCAGGATGACGCCCTTTCTCTGTATGCCCGCGGCCGAACGCAGGGCCCTCTCGGTCTCCTCCAGGACGGATGCGTACAGGGACGCCTGCTCCTTGGTCAGCGGGCAGTAGACCTTCATCTCCATCTTCTCGGGGAGATCCGATATGATGGCCTTGTCGGTCTTGAGCCTCCGGAGTATGAAGGGTCCGGTGGCCCGCCGGAGCCGCTCGGCGGCATCGCCGTCCCGGTCCGCCTGGATCGGACCCAGGAAGTTGCGCTTGAACCCCCCCTGGGTGCCCAGGAAACCGGGGTTCAGAAACTCCATTACCGACCACAGGTCGCCCAGGTGGTTCTCCACCGGCGTTCCGGTAAGGGCGAACCGGTAGCCGGCGGACAGCATCCGGACCGCTTCCGACTGCTTGGTCTGGGGGTTCTTGATGTTTTGGGCCTCGTCCAGGACCACGCCGCGCCAGGGGATGTCGGCCATGAACCCGATGTCGCGGTGCAGCAGCCCGTAGCTGGTGACCACGATGGCGTGCCGCTCGGCGGCCGCCCTGAACTCTCCGTCCCGCATCCGTTCGGCGCCGTGGTGGATCATCACCGGGAGCTGGGGGGTGAACCGGGCGGCCTCCCTCTGCCAGTTGTTCATCACCGACATGGGGCAGACCAGCAGGGTCGGGCTCCTGCCGGATGGCCAGTCGCGCTGGACCATGGCAAGTGCCTGGATGGTCTTGCCCAGGCCCATGTCGTCGGCCAGGCACCCGCCCAGCCCCCACCGTCCCAGGAACGCAAGCCAGGAGTAGCCCCTCAGTTGGTACGGCCGCAGCGTCCCGACGAACCCCTCGGGTTGTGCCAGCTCCTCAAAGCCGGCCTTTTTGTCCAGATGGTCCAGCAGATCGGCCATGCGCCCGTCGGCCTTGACGCCGCCAAAGCCCAGATCTGGCGGCACGTCGGCGACGCCGAGCGCCGCCCGGATCACGTCCCGGAAGGGCACCTGCCGGGGACCCTTCTTGAGGAATTTGATCGCCGACTGGATCTCGGGGAGGTTCACCTCGGTCCACCGGCCGCGGACCCTGACCAGCGGAGCCTTCACCCGGGCGAGATCCTCCAGCTCCTCGCGGGTCATCTTCTGGTCGCCCAGCGCCGCCTCCCAGTCGAAGGAGACTATCGTGTCCAGGGACAGCATGCCGCCGGGCGTCCTGAAGCCTCCGGATCCGGCGTGCGCGACCAGCCGGGGCCTGCCGCCCCCCTGTCCCCACCACGACGGAAGCATCACGGCGTGGCCCGCCTGCCTGAGGGCGGCCGCATCTCCGGTCAGGAACTCGTAGGCTCCGGCCGTGTCGGTGTCGTACCCTCCCATGTCCCCGCTCGTCAGGCCGGCGGCTATCCCGGGGGCGATCTTCGAGGCGTGTCCCAGCAGCGCCAGCAAGATCTCTCCGGTGTTATCCTGCCCCGGAGCCCAGTCCGCCCCGCCCTCCCATACCTGGTTGACGGGGACCATCAGGCTCGGGTCGTCCCGGGACTGGAGCAGGTATCGGACGCGCCAGGTACCATCGTCGCCGGCATCTGCCTCGGGCTCCTCCAGGCGGAAGCAGAGGCGGAGGGGGTGCTCTGCCCGGATGTCGACGGGCCGCCGCCACTCGCGCACGCTGGCGGCAAGCCCGTCCATGCCCTCGTGCAGGCCTGCCACCGGACCGGTCACCTTCAGGGCGTACAGCCAGAGTTCGTGGGCGCTGGAAAAGCTCCTCTGCCGGCCGGCCAGCGGCGCGCGCGAGCCGGATGCGGCCGCGCGCACCAGGTAGTCCACCATCATGGCTACGATCCGCCGGAGTACCTCGGGGGCGCCCCTCCGGGGCGGTCCCGTTCCGGACGGCGCCAGGGCCCGGGCCGCCCCCGGCATGCGCCCGGCCAGGCCCGAGAGCCGCTCGGCATCACCGCCCATGAAGATGGGGGTCCAGACCGCCGCGTACGCGTCCCCGTCTGCCACCAGATCCGGAAGAAACTGCTGCCGCGCCACCTGGAAGCCGGCAAAGCGCAGCACCTCCGCCCAGTATGCCAGGTCGGCGCCCACCGTGGCCCCCGAATCCAGGGCCCGCTTGCCCATCACCTCGCACAGGAGGTCCACGGCCTCCACGGGGGAGAGCCGGATGACCTGGACGGTCCAGGGGGCCACCGCCAAGTTCCTTGATGGTTGCAGGCCGGCCGCATCGCTGGACAGGACGGGGCCGGCATCGTCGGTTGGAAGCCAGGCCGTCACCGCGGATGGCGTTCTCCTGGGCTTGAGTTTCAGTTTTAGCCCGCTCAGGGACCTGGAGATCTCCTTGATGCTGGCGCCGAATGGGTGGTGCCCGACCTTTGTCCGTGCGTTTGTATGGCGTCCCTCTCCGGCCGTCTCGCCCCACAGGCACAGGGCACCGTCGCATTCTCCAGCGTGAAGAATCACCGCATAAAGACGGGAAGCGCGGACCGTATAAACCGTGGTGTCCGGTTGGTACCTGATGGCATCGTACAAGTTCAGGTCAAATTCTGACCTGTGCCTGACCGGCGACCTCCGGGAGGTGCTGCCGGGCGTGATCGCGTATGGGATTCAGTTTGACCTGAACTTGTACACGGCATCCACTAAATGGAGTCAGCGGTCCGCCCGGAAGATGGTACGCATGCCGCCCGGCGGGGGGTGATAGTATGGTAGTGGTGCTGGAGCATCAATACACTAGCCTTGAGTAGATTTTAATATGCTGTGGGACCATCGGGGGGCATGTCCGACGTAACGCTGGATGCCACCGGACTGTTCTGCCCCGAGCCGGTCTTCCGCACCAAGATAGCCATCGAGCGCATGCAGGCGGGCCAGACCATCACCGTCTCGGCCGATGATCCCGCCGCCGAGGACGACATATCCAGGTGGGTCAACCGCAGCGGGCACCAGCTTGTCAGCATGACCCAGGACGGGGACGTGCTGACGTTCCAGATAAAGAAGGTGAAGTGATTCATACTTGGCCACCATCACGGACAGCGACGTACTATCCAGGATAGGCGGGACGCCCTTGGTGCGGCTGGCCTCGCTCTCCACCGATGACGCCAGCTACCACGCCAAGCTGGAGGGGAACAACCCGTTTGGGTCCGTCAAGGACAGGGCGGCCTACTGGATGATCCGGGACGCCGAGGAGCGGGGCATCCTGACCAAGGGCAAGAGCGTGATAATCGAGCCGACCTCGGGCAACACCGGGATAGCCCTGGTGGGGATAGCCAGGATGCTGGGCTACGGT
Source organism: Nitrosopumilaceae archaeon (assembly GCA_965261905.1). Taxonomy (GTDB): domain Archaea; phylum Thermoproteota; class Nitrososphaeria; order Nitrososphaerales; family Nitrosopumilaceae; genus VYCS01. The sequence goes on from CBDHDZ010000006.1 coordinate 124,448, forward strand.
ACCGAGATAGTGATCCCCGAGAAGGCCAGCGAGGAGACCAAGGAGATACTGCGGGGGATGGGCGCCACCATCTACGAGACCACCGACGACCTCTGCCCCAAGGTCGGGGTGGGCACCGAGCAGAGCATCGCCCTGGCCACCTCAATAGCGTCGTCCCGGCCGGACACCTACTATTCGCCCAACCAGTACGGCAACGACGCCAACTTCCGGGGCCACTATATCACCACCGGGCCCGAGATATGGGAGCAGACCGGCGGCAGGATAACCCACTTCTTCACCGGGGTGGGAACCGGCGGGACCATCACCGGGATAGGATCCTACCTCAAGGAGAAGAACCCCGACGTCAGGATAATCGGCTGCCAGCCCCAGAAGGACCACCTGATACAGGGGTGGCGCAACTTCGAGGAGTCGGCCAAGCCGGACCTGTTCATCAGGCGCGAGTCGGTGGTGGACGACTGGGTGGATGTGACCAACCAGGAGGCCTTCGGGGTGGTCCGGGAGGTGATGGAGAAGGACTCGCTGCTGATAAGCCCGTCGGCGGCCGCCGTCTACGCCTGCATGAAAAAGTACGATATATCATCGGGCCACGTGGTGGGGATATTCGCCGATGACGGGCGCAAGTTCCGCAGCATCTACGGGCAGCGGGGCATCTTCACCGGGGAGCAGTTCGAGCGGGCCCTGGCATCCGCCGACCACATGCCGAAGCTGGCATACGATCTCTAGCCTTCCAGGTACTTGTCCACGTCGATGGCAGCCTGGCAGCCGAACCCCGCGGCGGTCACCGCCTGGCGGTACCTGCGGTCGTGGACGTCGCCGGCCGCAAAGACGCCCGGGACGCTGGTGGCGGTCCCGTCGACCACGATATAGCCCTCCCCGTCCATGTCCAGCTTGTCCCGGAACAGGGACGTGTTGGGACTGTGGCCTATGGCCACGAAGACGGCTCCGGCATCCATCCGGCGGGTCTGGCCGGTGAGGGTGTCCTGGAGGCTCACCCCCTCGACCCTCTCGCCGCCGCGTATCTCGGTGACCCTGCTGTTCCAGTGGAATGTTATCTTGTCGTTGTCCAGGGCGCGCTCCTGCATGGCCTGGCTGGCCCTCAGCCTGTCGCGCCTGTGGATGACGTGGACCATCCTGGCAAACTTTGTCAGGAAGGTGGCCTCCTCCATGGCCGTGTCCCCGCCCCCGACCACCACTATATCCTGGTTGCGGAAGAACGGCCCGTCGCAGGTGGCGCAGTAGGATACGCCGCGGCCTCCCAGTGTCAGCTCCGCGTCCAGGCCCAGCTTGCGCGGGTCGGCCCCGGTGGCAACGATGACCGCCCGGGCCTCGTACTCGCCGTCGGTGGCGCGCACCCTGAGAGGGCCCCGGAAGTCCACCTCCTGGACCGTGTCATCAATGATGGTGGTGCCCATGCGGACTGCCTGCTTTCTCATGTCCATCATCAGGTCGGGCCCCATTATCCCGTTCTCGAACCCCGGGTAGTTTTCGACGTCGGTGGTGTTGACCAGCTGCCCCCCGGGCAGTATCCCGGAGAGTATGAGCGTGTTGTGGCCGGCCCTGGAGCAGTAGATGCCGGCGGTGTACCCGGCAGGGCCCGCCCCTATTATCACCACGTCGTACCGGGCGGGTCCGCCTTCGGGGGCCGGCCTCTGGATGGTGGCGGTGTCGGCAGCCATCATGATGCGGTTGCTCTGGGATGGTTGTAAAATAAAGCTACCCTTCGATGGCTCTACCGAGACCACGCGCGTGGAGCCACCCGTCAAATCCGCGATGCTCGGAGGGTTGTATATCGCTGGCGGGGACGGGGGTCTGGTGTCAGCCTCCTTGGATGGACCAACCCCTACCAGCATACGCCTTCCGCCCATGCGGCGCGCTCAAACTCGGACCTGTCGCAGTACCACTCGTTGATCCACCCCAGCTCGAACTCGATCATAATCTCGCCCAGGGATACGGCGGCATCGCAGTAGACCGCGGCGACCGTCCGTCCGTACTTGTCCCGTACCTGCAGGTCGTCTATGTCGTACTGGGCCGGCGAGCCGACCGGGCAGAACAGCTTGGCCAGGATGGCGTGCGGCGCCGTCTTGTCACCGCTATCCACAACATCCACCAGGGGGATGCGGATCCGCGTCCCGTCTATCTCGATGGTGTTGCCAGCCTCGACCTGCGCCACTTTGGATTATAAGTTTTGAAAAAATGTATAAATTCAAGACTTAACTTCCAAACATGATGGGTAACGACACACCGGTAGACATCACGCCGGACAAGTCTCTGGTAAAGAAGCTCGGCATGGTCGGATACAGGACCGAGCAGGCCATAGCAGAGCTGATAGACAACTCAATTGACGCAAGGATTGAGGGGGTTGCAGAAGAGATCGGCATTGATCTCGACTTCAAGGGAAGGCGGATTACCATAAGTGACAACGGCCACGGGATGGGCATAGAGGAGCTCACAGCCGCGATGACCATTGCAAAGGAGACCAAAGGGGATGATAAGTTGGGAAGGTTTGGCATAGGGATGAAGAGCGCATGCTCGGCGCTGGGAAAGAGGTTTCTCATCCGCACGGCCAAGGTTGACTCGGATGGAGAATACTGGGCAGAGTACGACGAGGACAAGTGGTTGTACGACGAGGGGCGCGGCTGGAACAACTTTGCCATCACCAAGGAACCACCTGCAGAGAGATGGTACGGGACACGCATCACGATATCGGAGCTCAACGTTCCCTTGTACCCGAACCAAGTCTCCAGCTTTAAAGACAATTTCGGGATACGGTATGGCCCGTACCTGCAGGACGGTCAGGTGAAGATACGAATCAATACCCGATACTGCAAGTCGGCGGAGTTTGACGTGGTGCCGGGAACGCGCATCCCGGTGGACATCCGGCTAGACTTCGGACGCCGTATCACGGGGCACCTTTTGCTGCTGAGGAAGCATTCTGTGCGCGGCCAGTACGGGATCAACCTGTTCCAGAAGGGGAGGCTGATAAAGGCGTTTGAAAAGTTCGGATTTTCGCCACACCCGCAGAACTCCAAAGTGGTGGGCAAGCTGAACCTGGATCACGTACCGGTCAATTTTACCAAGAGCTCCTTCATCGAAGAGAGTCCCGAATATGAGCAGGCCGTAGAGAAGTTTGGAGGCTCGGATGCGCTCAGGAGGGCGCTGCGCCTATCTTGGACGGTCGACGAAAGGATCATCCCGTTAGAGGCTGTGTTTGACTATTTCGGCGGCAGCGGGCGGCCGCAGCTCCTTGCAAAACGGGTAAGCGCCAACCTGTCAAGGCAGATGCTGAATTACCCAAAACCGTTCGAGATTGGGCTTGGCAATGAGGCCGCAACCGTTTCCATAGAGTCTCTCCATGGCGGACCGTTCTACCGGATAGAGGATACGGACGACCGGATACGCATAGTCATAGACAAGGACTCAAAGGCGTTCGGATTGGTAAAGAACCCACTCTTCCTGGTGGCCATGATCGCATCCGAGGCAGGCCTGCTGGCCAAAAACCCCAATCTGGCAGACATCATCGAGTCGCGAAACCGGGCAATTGAATCGTTTTTGGATGAGTGGTCGCAGGAGGAGCCCGAGTCAAGAAACAGAAGCGTCCCCATTCCCAATATCGCAGGATATGGGCTTGAAGATGGCCTGGCCGAACTCCATGAGTTCCTGAAGGATAAATATGAGTTCAAGTTTCAGTTTACCTCCCTCTCGACCCTGGCGCCGTACCTGCGCAACCTGCTCGGCAAGGTAGTCTATACGTTGCACACCACGCCGGGCAACGGCCGGTACCTGGCGGACCTGCTATCGGGTGAGTTTGGTGGTGATCTGGTGGTGGCGGATCGACCTAGCAGGGATCAGATCAACGCGCTGCTTGCGGCGGGGCCGATAAGAAGGATAGTGACAATCCAGGAGTACAGCACAATACCGGGCTCGACGATCGCCGAGCCCGAAAAGGCCTTGGTTGATCTGCTAACGGACATACGCGCCCACGGCCTCGTGCTAGCCGACACTGAGCCGGCGCACATTCTGGAGCACATGAGGCGGCGCAACATGCTGGACATGGCAAAGCTGGACAGGTATGCAAGGCCCGCCCACAGGATGGCCGAACTTAAAGAACTACTGAAGGTGGCCGGCTAGTGGATGTGTTCCACTTCCAGAGGTATCTGACCAGAACAAGTTTGGACGACATGGCGCAGGGGCGCAACTTCGGGGAGTCGGATGGCCTAGAGAAGTACATTTTGATGGCTCTGCCGAGACCGTGCGCGTGGAACCACCCGTCAAATCCGCGATGCTCGGAGGGTTGTATATCGCTGGCGGGGACGGGGCTTGACATCAACCTCCTTGGATGGGCCAACCCCTACCAGCATGCGCCTTCCGTCCATGCGGCGCGCTCAAACTCGGACCTGTCGCAGTACCACTCGTTGATCCACCCCAGTTCGAACTCGATCATAATCTCGCCCAGGGATACGGCGGCATCGCAGTAGACCATGGCGATCGTCCGTCCGTACTTGTCCCGTACCTGCAGGTCGTCTATGTCGTACTGGGCCGGCGAGCCGACCGGGCAGAACAGCTTGGCCAGGATGGCATGCGGCGCCGTCTTGTCGCCGCTATCCACAACATCCACCAGTGGGATGCGGATCCGCGTCCCGTCTATCTCGATGGTGTTGCCGTCTATGTTCTTGGTAACGGTGCCTTCCACCAATTCGGGGTTGGTCGGATCTGGCTCGCCCAGCCGGATGATCTTCTCGTCCATCATATACCTGATGGCGGTCACCCACTCCGCCTCGGTTATCTGCCCGGTGGTAAAATAGTTGGTCAGTCTCGGCACAATGTTGGGGATGGCCACATCCTGATCCTCGGCGTGGTCGGCGCCCAGGCTCACCGCTACCGGCAGCGCCAGCACCATCGCCACCGCAACCAAGACAGGTTTGGTGCCGGAGCTTGTCTGGCATGATGACGCGCGGCGCAGACGGCCCGCATGCCTGCATGTTTTTGTGGCGTCCTGCAGCATCATCCGCGTTGGATCCGCCCACAATATCACTGTGACGTAAATGGTGCCGGCGGCGGGCCCGTCAAGATCAATCATCGTCGCTGGCGCAGTACCCCGCGCCACACAAGCTTGGCGGGGTATCTCACCGCGCACGGTCCTAGCGGATCTCTTGAAGACCGCAGCCTGTTCTACACGGACACATAACACCACAATGCAACGCATCCGGCCGTACGGTTCCGGCCATGGGAGTCATTGCCGGTATCGGCAGGCACTACCCCTGACTTCCTACGAGTAGAGCGTCGATGGGGTGGTTCGACGATCTCTGGGTTCTTGCCATCCGGTCGGAGACGCGTGCACGTGCTATCAAATGAGAAGACGTGCTCGCAGCATCTTCGCCATGGTGATTAGGTCATCGTACCGCTCCTCAAGGGTGCTCAGACCGTGTTTCATGTCCCTGATCTCTTTCTGCCTCTCTGACTCGCGACTGGCAAGCAGTTCGCGCGATGCCCTGATCTCCGTATCAAGTTCAGAGATCTCCGCCTCCACATCGGCCAACAGCCTCTTGATGGCATCAGTGTCATCGACCACACATCCCGTACAAGTTAATCTTTTTAAGATTATGTTACCCATATACGGACATGGCAGACAGACGTGAAGCCATACGGCTTGCCAAATATCTGGCCGACAGGGCCCAGGACGATCCAGAGTTTGCCAGGGCGCTTCGAAATACGGCCCGAATCCTTGAGGAACGACAGTCGGGGCGCTAATCATGTCCGGACCGACGCATGACGGGATGAGGGGGCCGATGCCGGCCATCTATCTGAACAGGTCGCCCTTCCTCCGTATGACCGACCGGCCCGAGCCGTCCCCGGCCCGGACCCCCGCCCCCCGGACCACGGCCACCGGCGTGCCGCCCACCTTCTTCATGGCCAGCTCGGCCGCCCCCGCCACCTGATCGGCTACCGCGGTGACCGTCGTCCTGAGTTCCCGCCCGTACCAGTCGGGCCTGCCCGAGTAGTCCAGCAGCGGCAGCAGCCCCGAGCACCCCAGGGCGACGTCGGTCTGGCCCACCCGGAAGGGCCGGCCGGCCGTATCCGACACTATCACCCCCACCCGCACGCCCGCCATCCCCTCGATGGCCCGCCGGATGGAGGCGGCCGACCGGTCGCAGTCCTCCGGCAGCAGCAGGGCGTGCCCGGGCGGGACGTTGCTCTGGTCCACCCCCGAGTTGGCGCAGACGTGCCCCGAGGACGTCTCGGTTATGATTATCCCCGATTCCATCCGGACTATCCGGGCGGCCTCGCGCACCACCAGCTCCACCACCCGGGGGTCCTTGCCGTACTCGCCGGAGATGCCCCGGGCCAGCAGCGAGGGTTGCACCCCCTCCAGCCTGACCATCCTGCCCTCGGACTTGGAGACCACCTTCTGGGCCACCACCAGTATGTCGCCCCCCTCCAGCCTGGTCGATCCGCATATCATCCCGGCCAGGTCGTCGCCGGCTTCCACCTCCTCGCTGATGCGCACCGGCAGGACCTCCATGATACCCAGCCGGCGCGGTCGGAAATATGGTTTTAGACAGATGGTTGCTGTCTGCCGAGGTGCTCGTCTATCAGGGGTATCGCCCTGGAGAGGTCCTTCTCCTCCAGGATGGCCGTGGCCCTGTCCTTGACTATGTCCTGGGCCCGGAAGGCTATGCCCATCCCCGATATGTCAAACAGGGTCAGGTCGTTGGCCCCGTCGGCGATGCAGACTATCTCTTCCTTGCGCTCTCCCCACTCGGCAATCTTGGCCCTGGCGCTCTTGGACTTGTCCGAGTCCACGTTTATCCTGACCCCGTCCAGCTTGCCCTCCCGGAATATCAGCTCGTTGGAGGCCACAAAGTCCAGGCTCAGCTCCGTGCGCAGGCGCTCGGTCATTATCGTGAAACCGCCCGATATGGCCATCATTCTCCAGCCCCTCTCCCGGAACACCCGGCAGGCCCTCCGGGCCCCGGTCATTATCGGCAAAGAGTCGGCCACCTCCCGGCATACCTGGTAGTCCATCCCCCGGAGGGCACCGACCCTGGTGCGGAGCCCCTCCTCCCAGTTTATGGCCCCCTGGATGCCCTGCTTGGTGATCTCCCAGATCTCGTCCTCCTTGTTCACCTTCTCGGCCAGTATCGGGAGGTACTCTGCATCGTACAGCACCCCTTCAACGTCGAAAATAACCAGCAATTGTCGTCCAACCTGCGGCAAAAAAGCTAAATATATTAAAGTTTGAAATCCGCGACGAGGCACCGAGAGTGATGATGGGATGAACGAGCTGGAGCACAAGTACGAGGTGAAGGTTGAGCGCCGGGAGAAGGCTGCGCGGATGGATCAGGACACCAAGGACGCCCTCAGGGAGGCAGGCATGATGAACGAGAAGAACAAGCTCAAGATAACCGGGGTCAGCCCCAAGATGCTCAAGACCATGAAGCTGGAGTACGTGGACTGCCCCGTGCTGGAGAAGGAGACGCACTTTGTGCAGTGCTTTGTCTGCCCCAACTTCCAGAGCCGTCTGAACAGGATGGTCCTGTGCAGGGGGGAGTCGCTGAACTGACCGGCCCGGGCGCAAGAAAGGAAGAGATAGGCATAACAGAACCCAAGTCCGGCAACTTCAGCGAGTGGTACACCCAGGTGGTCCTCAAGGCGGAGCTGGCCGACTATGCCCCCGTCAAGGGGATGATGGCCATGCGGCCGGACGGGTACTCCATCTGGGAGTCCATCCAGGCCGCCTTCGACGCGGAGTTCCGGGGGGTCGGCGTCCGAAACGCGTTCGTCCCGGTGCTGATACCAGAATCGCTGCTGGTCCGGGAGAAGGAGCACTTTGAGGGGTTCAACATAGAGGTGTTCTGGGTGACCCACTCGGGCGACTCGGAGGTGGGCGACCGCCTGGCGCTGCGCCCCACCTCGGAGACCATCGTCTACTCGATGTACTCCAAGTGGATCAAGTCCTGGCGCGACCTCCCCCTCAAGCTCAACTTTTGGAACTCGGCCCTGCGCGCCGAGATCAAGGCCACCAAGCCCTTCCTGAGGACCTCCGAGTTCCTGTGGCAGGAGGGCCACACCGCCCACGCCACCCGGGAGGAGGCCGCCCGGACCGTCTCGCAGATGCTCGGCATATACCGGAAGGTGGTCGAGGAGACCCTGGCCATCCCCGTCGAGTCGGGCCGCAAGAGCGCCCAGGAGCAGTTCGTGGGCTCCGAGTACACGCTGACCATCGAGTCGATAATGCCAGACGGCAAGGCCCTGCAGATGGGCACCAGCCACCTCCTGGGCCAAAAGTTCTCTATCCCGTTCTCGGTCAAGTTTGCCGACCGGGACAACGTCGAGCACCACGTCTGGCAGACCTCCTGGGGCGTATCCTGGAGGCTGATCGGGGCGATGATCATGGTGCACGGCGACGACCGGGGCCTGGTGCTTCCACCAAGGGTGGCCCCCACCCAGGTGGTGGTCGTCCCGATATACTTTGGCGAGACCGAGGCCGTCCGGGAGGCGGCCACCCGGCTGGCGGCCACCCTGCGGGAGGCCGGCATCAGGGTCCACCTGGACGACCGGGACGAGGTCACTCCGGGGTTCAAGTTCCACGACTGGGAGCTGCGCGGGGTCCCCATCCGGGTGGAGCTGGGCCCGCGGGATCTCCGGGCCAACAAGGCGGTGCTGGTCCGCAGGGACGACGGCTCCAAGACGGACGTCCCGCTGGAGGGGATATCGGCCGGCACCTCCGGGATGCTGGACGAGATCCAGCGCGACATGCTCGAGTCGGCCCGGCGGCAGGCCTCGGGGCTGACCCACACGGTGGACGACTACCAGGCGTTCCGGGAGATGGCCGCATCCGGCGGTTTTCTGAGCGCGCACTGGTGCGGCCGCGACCGGTGCGAGAGCGCCATCAAGGAGGAGACGGGCGCCGACATCAGGCTGATACAGGAGGAGGGGGCCGGCCCGGGATCCTGCGTGCTGTGCGGCGGGGAGGCCCCGGCCCGGGCGCTCTTCGCCCGGGGATATTGACCGGCCAACCAACCCAAGGCTCATATTTGCAGGCAGGCCAACCCACAAAATGCCCGACATAACCTGGACGGGGGGATTTTACCGGATTGCCTGGGCGCACGAGGCCGGCCGGCTGGTGGTCTCGCCCATCTTCGAGGACATCCGGGTGGCCACCCGACTCTCCAGGCACGTGGAGTCCTGGAACGACAGGTTCGTCCGGCTGACCGTCATCGAGGGCGATACAGAGTACGCCGTCTGCTGCTACCAGGATCCGATGGTGACCGGCGAGGGCCCCGGCATGGGCGTGTACAAGCCCGGCCTGCCCCGGATTGCCGGGTACGACCAGGCCAAGCTGCTGTTCCTTGAGAGGCCGCCGCTCTTCCAGGTGGCGTTTGCCTCCGACTATGCTAGGATGGACACCTACGAGCAGGTCTCGCGGCTGGTCTCGCCGGCCAGGTGCCGGATAATATCGCAGCAGGACCTGCGGCGCCAGGAGTACTACTACGAGAGGTCGGCATCTGCCAAGGGACGGAATCTCTGAGCCGGGAATCACATACCAAGGCAGCAACGCGCAACGTACGCGCGCCCGCCCGGGCGCCTGCGGGTTGCGCCATCCCCGCAGACAATCCACGCTGGTCCGTATACGATGTTGAAATATGACCGCATAGCCAGCAGCCACACTAAATAGCCCAAAGCCGGATAGGCACGACTAATGATGAAAATAGCAATAACCATTGCAGCACTGGCAGCAGTCGCCGGCACGCCGGCCCTGCTGCAGTCAGCAGAAGCACAGAGCATGATGATGGACTCTGGCGGGCACATCCCGGACTGGGTAAAGCCGATAGCGTCCAGCTGGCTAGATGGCGAGACGAGCGACTCGGCGTTCATTGACGCCCTGCAGCAGCTTATCGCCAGCGACATACTGCGCCTGGAGAACACAGTGGGTGTGGACAGCCTGACCATCGCGTTCACGCCGGTCAAGCCCGGTGATCCAGAAAACTTTATGCCCGTTGCCGAAGAGTTTGCGGAATTCTTGGAGGGTCAGCTGGGTATAGATGTGGAGATTAACCTACCATCCAGCTACGAGCCCATCATAGAGGGAATAAGGTTTGGCCACATTGATGCGGCCATCATGGACACAGGTCCCGGATGGTTGGCACACAAACATTCCGGCGCTGAGGTCATAATGGCAGAGGTCGAAAAGGGCAGGATCTACTACCAAGCTACCGCTTGGGTGAGCGTGGACAACGACGACATCACTGAAATACAGGACACGCTGGGCAAAAAGGTCTCTTTCACCAGCAATACTGGTTCCTCAGGATTTGTTAGGCCATTTGGAGCACTGGTCAGTGGCGGACATGTTACCATCGATGGCAACGATGTAGTCGCTCTGGACAGGGCAGTCCGTGACGCATTCGAAAGCCATGCGTATCCTGGCGGATACGGAGGTGCCGCAGAACTGCTGGCCCGTGGCGAGGTCGATGTGGCATTCGGCAATGATCGCCTGCCCACATATCTGGACGAAGACAAGCGAGCGCTGATCAAGCCCGCATTCACCCTGGGCCCGGTGCCCTCCCACGTGCTAGTGGTGAGCGCCGACATGTCCGAGAACACCAAAAAGGCCTTGCTTGACGCCATGCTGGTGCTGAACGGTGACGAACACAACGAGATACTGTACAACCTGTACGAGGTCAATGCCATGCTGCCTACCACAACCAATCACCACCTAGGCGACTTTGGCGCAACCATCGATAGCCTCCTGGGCTTTGAGGATCGGTTGCTGAACAAGTACAACGTGGGTAACTAGCCTTTTTTTTAATATTTGGCGAATTTCTTGATTGAAGAGTTATTCCACAATCATGTACCAAAATCGGATAATTATTGACTACCTTAAATTACGTTTGCAAGATGAACTGCACAATGGATTATCACGCTGCCGCATGCCGGCGGATCATCCAAAACGTGTGTCATGGACGGTAATGATAACGGCCCTAGCGGAACCATAATTCGCATGGACAACGTTTGGGCATCATATGATGCTCGCCATACGACGCTCAGGGACATCAGCTTGAGTGTAAAGTCGGGCATCAACTATGCGATAGTGGGGCTGTCGGGGTCGGGCAAGTCCACCCTGCTCAAGTTGATGAACGGCATGATGGTGCCAAGCCGCGGGACGGTTCTCGTGGAGGATCTCAGGCCCGACCAGCGCGACGGGCGGTTTCGGGCGATGATGTCTAGGATAGGGTACATACCCCAGAGCCTGGGGCTGGTCAGAAACTCATCGGTCCTGGACAACGTGATGATGGGCGCCCTACCCCGGATGAAACGCATGCAGTACCTGCTCAAGAGGTATGATAAGGAGGACCTAGAGGAGGCCCGCCGGGTGCTTGACCGGGTGGGGCTGACCGACAAGGAGGATCGCAAGGCGTACATGCTAAGCGGGGGTGAGAAGAGGCGCGTGGCCATTGCGCGGGCATTCATGCAGGATCCTCGCATACTGCTGGCCGACGAGATAGTCTCGGAGCTGGACGGGACCACCTCCCAGGAGATAATGAACCTGGTAGCCGGCATGCAGAAGGACACGGGGCTGACCGCGATAATGATCCACCACGACATACGACTGGCCCTGAAGTTTGCCGACCGGGTGGCCGTCATGCAGGAGGGCCGCAAGGTGATGGAGCTTGGGGTGGACAACGATACGATACTGGACTTTCAGACTGGCAACACCACCACCCAGGAGATCCTGGAGATGTACGATGACCCCGAAGAGTAATCTGGTGATAGGGGTGATAGCGGCCCTGGTGGTGGCCGGCTCTTGGCATATCGGGGCCGAACCCGGAGAATTTGTGGACGGGCTGCCCAACCTGTGGCTGGTGGCCGAGGATGCGGTCCAGGAGATATCTGAGGTTGACTCCCGAATGATAGATGCTGCGTTCTGGTCCATGCTGGAGACCATCCTGATGGCGTTCATAGGCACGATGGTGGGCTACGCCCTGGCCTTTCCGATGAGCCTCTTGGCATCACGCAACCTGACCGGCAGGTGGGTGTATGTCCCTATGAGGGGCATACTAGCGGCGGTGCGGACATTCCCGTCCATAATGTGGGCGCTGCTGTTCGTTATCATGGTGGGACCGGGACCTTTTGCCGGGATACTGGCGATCACCATGTATACCCTGGGTTTTGTGGCCAAGCTGCAGTACGAGGCCATAGAGACGATCGACGCCGACCCTATGGATGCGGCCAGCTCCATCGGACTGTCCAAGCTGCAGATGATACGGTTCGTGGTGATACCCGAGTCGGCATCCCACCTCCTGGGCCAGCTACTGTACATGTTCGACTACAACGTCAGGCAGACCAGCATCCTGGGCCTGGTGGGGGCCGGCGGGATTGGATTCTACATAATGAACTACATCAAATTCCTACAGTATGGAAAGGCCGCCTTCTTTATGCTGGTGGTGCTGATCACCGTGCTGATCATAGACTGGGTGAGCCTGAAGCTGCGGGACCGCTACGTTATCAAGTCGCAGAGGGGCGTGGCGGCAATGAACGATCTCTAGGTCGTTATCTTGGAGAGCTCGCCGGTCTCGGAGGCGTTGCTTATCTCCCGGGCGATGCGCCTGCCCATGCTGAGCGGTTCGCCGAACAGCAGAGTGTAGTAGGGCGAGCCGTCCATGTAGATGTTGGTGCCGGCCACTATCCTTGCGGAGAACTCAAAGGCCGCAAAGCGGGCATCGCCGTCGTAGACGCCCTCTATGCAGAAGGGCCCGTTCATGCCGGGCTCGACCAGCCTCCTGGCGGCATCCACAAAGTCCTCGGCCATGCGGTAGGCCCCATCCAGCAGGGATTCGCGCAGCACCATGTGGGTGTTGCCTATCACGTTGAACGAGGGCACGCTCGAGGAGCTCTGGCTGGAGGCAGGTATCCTGGCCAGGCCCTCTATGTCGGACTCGTGCCGTTGGTCGCAGCCGAAGAACTCCACCTCCTTGCGGAGGGGCGAGTAAAAGAACTGCAGGTACGCCAGCACCCCCGCTACATACTCCTGTATGTACAGCGGCTCGTCCGGGGAGATGGTCCCCTCCGATATCAGGGCATCCCTGCGGGAGCGGTACTCGTCCGGCGAGGACGCCATGAAGTAGCCCTTGCCGCCGGCGGCGCCCTGCCGCTTTACGATGACCTTGCCGGCGATATCATCCGGCGAGTCCACCGCCCCGGGCACGGGCAGGCCGGCCTCGTTCATCATCCTCTCCTTGAGGGTTCGGTCGGACTCCCACCGCAGTATGCGCTTGTTGCCAAAGACGGGCACCCGGATGGACTCTATCTGGTCGGGGCTCATCTGGGCCACCAGCGTTCCGTGTGGTATCAGCACCGACCCCTCCAGGGCCGAGGCGCACGGCTCGCCCAGGACGTCCTCGAAGGCGTCCACCGGAATTATCCTGTCGATAAAGGGGAACCTCCCATACAGGCTCAGCCGCCTCTTCTCGCAGACCAGGACGGTGTCCAGTCCCTCGTCCTTGGCCCCCTTTAGCACCTGCAGGGCGCAGTGGGATCCCAGCGTGGAGACGGCTACCATGGTGGATGTCGCTGGGCGCATGCCACTTATGAACCGTTTGCGGCCAGGATGGCGGCAAAGACCTCGTCCACCATCTGGGCGCCGAGCCCGGACCGCATGCCGGCGGGGAGGGCATCAAGCACGAACTGGTGCGGGGTGGCCGAGGGGGGTATGCGGCCTTCGCTGCGCCCTATGGCATAGGATGTCAGGGCGTTTGCCACGGCCACTATGAGCTTTTCCCTGTCGGTAAGAGGCATGGTACGGTGATCCGGATGGGGATGGTACCGGGTAATTAAGATCCCTGCGGGGGCGCGACGGCCGTGACGGGGTCGTGGCCGTGGACAGTGGCGAGCTGGATGGGCGGCGCGCCGTGCGGCTCGACTGGCTTGTACGGGTCGGCGGCGGACTCTTCCCAGGCGTGGTATCCAACCCATACCCCCGCGATGATGATGGTCGCTATCACCAGATACTCCATAACCCCCATGATATGGTGCCGCTCCCAGCCGGGATAATAATTGTTGTGGGCTGCGGCGGGATGGCGCTACAGTACAAGTTCAGGTCAAATCCACTCATTGCCCCACGCCATGCGGCAACGACCCGTCCGCCGTTCTGGTCGGTTCGGGAAAGGAGACGCGGCTAGGCCGGGTCGGGCTCCGCGGATGCCGCCTGTTCGTCCTTGGGCGCCGCGCCTCCCCCGAAGATGGGCGGGGGTATTCCGTCGGTGAAGATGCTCCAGGTTGGATCGCGCGCCATCCGGATGGTGGCCTGGTAGGCGGATATGCCGTTCTTCTCGCAGGTGGCCGCGAACGTCCTGAGGATGGCAAAGTTGCGGGCGGCCCTCCAGTTGGGGAACCTGACCCTGCGGCGGTCCACCGCCAGCAGGTCGCGGATGCTCCGCTCGGTGTCGTTGTTGCTGGCGGGCATCCCCGGCACCCGGGGCGCGGTGAACATGTAGGGAAGGGCGTTGGAGAGGGTGGTGGTGACGCTGTCGGCCGGGAACGAGCCGATGATCATCCTGGCGCGCTCGACCAGCTGGTCAATCCGGGCATCGATGAACTCAGCCAGGCCGGGTATCCGGGCGGTGATCCCCAGTTGGCTGGCGCACCGGAGGGGTCCGCCGGCCAGCTGCTCCGCCTGCATGCAGGTCAGCTTTGTATCGTGGTAGAGGGCCCGCATCATCTGGTAGCGGTCGTACTGGGGGGATCCCAGCTCGTTCTCCATCGAGGACTCCTCGGCGTCGCGCAGCAGGTGTACCAGGCACCTGGCCAGGAGGCCCTGGTGCCACTCGTACCCGGTGGTGCCGTCCCGCATGGCGGGACGGTGCTCCATCCACCCCCAGATGGACCGTAGCGTGACCGCGTCCCTGTGGGGGATTATCCTGATCTGGGTGGTGCGTGCCGTCTCGGCCACCGACGCCTGCACCCCCTCGCGGTCCACCTGGTGGCCGGTCTCGTCGGTCCGGACGTACGGGTCCATGGAGGCCCTCTCGACTATCTGGACCATGGCGGGCTGGGGCTGGAACGATGTCCACAGGTTGGAGCGCTGCGTGAGAAGGGCGTCCTGGCGGTGGAACTCGGTGTCGGGTATGTCGGATGGCGGGGCCACCGGGGAGCGGTACCCTCGGAGGTCTACCGGGTCCAGTATGACGGGCTCCTCGTGGGGGATGGATAGCACGTCCCCGTCGATGTGGTCGGCCATCGCCGTGATACAGTTGGAGACGGCCCCCGCCGAGACATCCGCGTCCTCTATCTCCTGTAGCATCATCGCCATGTCGTCCTCGGTGTTGTGGGCCCTCTCGTAGGCCTGGAGGGTGGCGCGCGTGCGCGGCCCCAGGGACGTCCCGGGGATGGCGTCGGTGTGCGGGGTAGTCCGGACACCGCACCCGGGACACTGCCCCACGCGGATCACGTACATCAGCGAGATGGTGCTCCGCCGGGCCTCGGCCAGGTCCCGGAACCTCTTCCGGATGGTACTGGTGATCACCAGGTCGGCCCTGCCGCAGTACCCGCACAGTTCGGGATGGAACCGGACGGTTCCCTCGGTGCGTTCCCTTCGGGAGACGCCCCGGTGGCCGGACTGGGCGCCCCGCTTCTTTTTGGTGATCAGGTCGGGGTCGCCCCCGCTCCTGGCCGCCTCGAACCTGGCCGAGGCCAGCCGGTGCTCATCGCGGGTCATCGCCGGCTGGCCGTCCTTCTTGCCTGGTGCCTTGCCTGGTTCCTCACCCTGATCCTCGTCCGGGGCGTCCCCGTCCCACCCCTGGTGGACCGCCAGCTGCCTCTCCAGGTCGGATATCAGCCGGTCCCGCTCGGCAATCCCGCTGCCGGCGTTCTCCAGGTCGGCCGCCAGGGACGATATCACCTCGCCCGCCGTCTCGTAGATGCCTGCGGCCAACCCCTCCAGCGAGCCGGCTATATCCCAGACCCGGATCAGTTCGGACCGCAGCAGGGCCATCTCGGACTGCCCGCTCCCGACCCCCCTCTTTACGACCACGCCGGTACCGCCGCAGCAGGGGCACGGGACGGTTGGTTCGTCCATCACGGTACCACCTCGGGAATGGCAATCCAGGCGGGCCAGGAAGAGAAAGGTGCTCTGCCGTTGATCTTAAATCCCTCTGTCGTTATGGGTTGTTGGTGTGCATGCCTCATCATTTGTGGTGATCTGATGAGGCATGCATTCCACTGATCAATAAGTCTGTTGGTCGATCACACTTGATCTATCGGCCAAAAATTTGAGGTGAACTTGTACGCGCTACAGGATCCTGGTTATGGTGTCCACGTGCACCACGATGCCCGGATGTTTGAGCGTCATCTGTATGTTGGCCGCCGCCATCCCCCTCATCCCCGACAGCATCAGGGCCGGCGTGATGATGTACGGGCGCGGCACCCGGCGGTACTCAAAGTCCGGGTTGTCCCCGAACCGCCGCCTGCATATAGTGCACCCGTACCTCTGCCTCTTCTCGTGCTTGCCGCAGTACCATCCGTCACGGGAGTACTTCTTTTCCCTACACAGTCCGGGCACGACAGATCCTGCTCCCTGACGTCGACCTTCCTGCCGAGGGCGGCCTCGGATGATATGAGCAGCGCGTGCCAGGCCGCCGCGATATGCTTGCACCTGCACCCATTTCCGGTGGTGTGGTACGCGCACTCGCACGTGGGGCTCTCGCCCGCAAGCGAGACGCGGTACCATACACCCTCCGTGCCCCGGGAGGCCACGTCCCAGCGGTTCCCGCTCAGGGCCTTGATCTGGTCGCCCTTCTGGTAGATGTCGAGCCCGCGGCGCGTTATACTCTGCTCCGATGCCCTGCCCTTCCGGGGTTTCCTGTGTCCCATGCCTACCCTGATCCGATTGGCCGTTTAAGATCGCGGATGCAGATTTCCTGACCCGCCACCCATCCTTGCGGGGGGAACCAAATCGTACAATATTTAAAAAGATCGTTTCTTATTTGATATCATGGGATACGACTACGACGGTACCATAGAGAAGTTAGAACAGTTCAAAGCCGAAGAGGAAAGCCTGTTGAAGCGCGCCATCGCCAACGGCCACGACAGCCTGGCCCGGTCAGTGCAGGAATCAATAAGAGGGTATGAGAAGTCAATAGCGAAATGTGCCGAGATACGCGACAGGCAGTCAGCGTAGTGCACGCGGATATTTCAGCTCCTTTTCAGCATTCTCAAGGTTGGCATTCACCGCTTTCTCGACATCGGGGCAGCCGTGTTGCTGTGCCGCTATTTTGGCCTCCTCTAACCACTCAATACGCCTTTCAACGGCCCTGAGATCAGACCTGTAATCGTATGATTGCACGATTTTCGTTACCCGTTTGTGTTTTTTAAGTGGAGATTATGCACAAACGCATGACCTGGCTGCGCCCGCAGCTGAAACCGATCTGGATACTGTGGAAGGTGATCAAAGAGCGGCCGGCCGGTACTTTGCGAGCGTCGAGTAACTTGAGGATGCCCTCATCCGGCCGGTCGAGACCGTGGTGGCGCAGCCCGTCAGGATGGCCGGCATCATCCCGGTTTATGCGGAGACGGTGCCGCCGGGTGCACGCGATGGTGCGGCATGCCCCTGTCGCCCATCCTATCGGAGCGCCCGCCCGTCCGCTTGCGCGTCTGCCGACGCCCCCCGTACGGCCACCTATGCCCGACCCGTCGGACTTTGGCAGAGCCCGCACGGGCGCCGCCGCCTGCCGACTTGCGCGCCAACCCCCCGCCGCCCCCGGACAGATTTTAATAACAAGGCGAGCCCGTTGCGGCATGCGCGTCTGCGTGCTGATATCCGGCCGCGGCTCCAACATGGGGGCCTTGGTGAGGGGGGCCGACCGCTATACCATCCAGGCGGTCATCAGCAACAAGCCTGAAGCCGGGGGGCTGGCCCTGGCCAAGGATCTCGGGGCCAGGTGCATCGTGGAGCCGTCCCTGGAGGGCATAGCCGCTCTGCTGGAGGACCTGCAACCCGACCTGGTATGCATGGCCGGTTTCATGCGCATATTGCCGGCGGACGTCACCGAGCGCCACCGGGTGATGAACATACATCCCTCGCTGCTGCCCAAGTACCCCGGCCTGCACGCCGTCCGGCAGGCGCTGGACGACGGGGCGACACACACCGGGTGTACCGTACACTTCGCCGACGCCGGCGTGGACACCGGCAGGATAATCTTCCAGGCGGCCGTCAGGGTGGAGGCGGGCGACACCGAGGAGACGCTGGCGGCCAGGATACTTGAATACGAGCACCGCCTGTACGTGGCAGCCGTCAGGTGGTACGCCGACGCCGTCAACGGGGTGGTGGCTGGCTGATGGCCTCCTGCAGGTCGTGCGGCGCCGAGACCAACATGGGGCCCGGCGTGATGATGATCATCTGCGACGGTAACGAACACCCTGTCTCATACGAACGCGGCCGGAACTGCCCGCATATCGGCCTCGACAGGTCGCACTTCTGCGGGGGGCTCCCTCGGACGAACAATGCAGTGGAGCGGACCGGGGCCGGCGGGAGATGAAGCGGGCCGTCGATCCCCGAGAGGCGGCCGAGCACGCGGCGGGCTGCGGGCGCGTCGTGTACGTCCGTCCGGACGGGGATGCGTTTGTGGTCGTCTCCGAGCGGCCGGCCGTTCCGCCTTGCGTGGTGGTCGCGCCGGGGGACGGCGTCGAGGTGGCGCTGGCGCGTATAGGGCGCCTTGCTGCGGCGCCCCGGGGGACGGCGCGATAGGGCGGGCCGGCGCCTCTCCCGTGTCCAAAGATGGGGGCTGCGCCGGGTGGTTGCATCTGGTTTGGATGATAAAACCGCACAAGGCATAAAACACCGCTGAGGCCCCTCCATGATACCATGATTGGCGATACCCTCGAGGATCTGCGCCGGACGCACCTCTCCTCGCAACTTGGCCCCTCCCTGGACGGCGACAGCGTCACGATAATGGGATGGGTGGCGGCGGTCCGGTCCCACGGCAACATATCCTTTGCCACCATCCGGGACAGGGCCGGCGAGGTGCAGGTGGTGGCCAAGAAGGGCGCCTGCCCAGATGATATCCGCGAGAGGATCTCCTCGATCAAGCCGCACTCGTCGGTGTCCATAACCGGGACGGCGGCAAAATCGGCAAAGGCCCCCGGCGGAGTGGAGGTAATCCCTGCCGAGATGAGGGTCTTCTCGGAGGTGGTACGGACGCCGCCGTTTGAGCCGGCCGCCGTCTCCATCAAGAATATCGACACCCGCCTGGAGGTGCGGTATATCGACCTGAGGCGGGAGCCGCTCAGGCACATCTTTGGGGCCCGCACGGCCGTATTGCGGGCCGTCCGGGAATACTTTGCAGAGCACGGCTTTACCGAGATAAGCACCCCCAAGATGATAGCCTCTGCCACCGAGGGCGGCGCGGCGCTCTTTCCAATATTCTACTACGACAAGGAGGCGTTTCTGGCGCAGAGCCCCCAGCTGTACAAGGAGCAGCTGACCATGTCCTTTGAGAGGGTCTTTGAGATAGCCCCGATATTCCGGGCCGAGCCATCCAGGACGAACCGGCACCTGGCCGAGGCCATCTCGATAGATCTCGAGGAGGCGTTTGTGGACTATCGCGATACCATGGACCGCACCGGCGACATAGTCCGGAGGGCCGCCGGGGCCGTCGCCTCTTACGCGGCGGAGAACCCCGGGGCCGACTTTGACGTTCCGGCGGCGGACCCCATCCCCAGGTACTCCTACGAGGAGCTGGCCGGCCGCATCCGGGAGGCCGGATTCAAGATGGACTGGGGGGATGACCTGCACCCCTCCTGGCTGCGCAAGGCGGGCCTGGAGGGGCTATACTTCATAACGGACTGGCCCATGGGCCCCAAGCCGTTCTACGTCAAGAGGAAGGCGGACGACCCGCGCGTCTCCGAGTCCTTTGATCTGATGTACGGCGACCTGGAGCTCTCCTCGGGCAGCACCAGGATAGAGGGGCGCCAGGATCTGGAGCAGAACCTGAAGGACAAGGGCATGAAGGCGGACTCGTTCGAGCACCACCTGGGGGCCTTCGAGTACGGGATGCCGCCCCACGCGGGGTGCGGGATAGGGCTGGAACGGCTGATGATGGCCCTGACCGGAACGCCCAACATACGGGACACCACGTTCTACCCGCGGGACGTGGACCGGCTCCGGCCATAGAGGGGGGATGGCGGCGTAGTGGCGGTCACCGAAGAGGAGATCAACAGGATGGCGGCCATGATGCGCCTGGAGATAGACGACCGGAGCGAGTACGTGGAGAAGGTCCAGAAGATGCTGGACTACTTTGAGCTGCTGGACTCGGCCGGCGTCGACGACGAGGAGATATCGGTGCGCGAGGTCTCCCTGGACAGGCTGAGGCCCGACGAGCACGTCCCGTCCAAGCACGACCTCTCATATGCGGCCAGGAACGAGAGGGGGCACATCAAGGCCCCCAGGCTGGGATAGTTGGACCTGCAGGCTCCGGCGGCCAGCCTGGCGGGGATGGTCCGCCGCGGCGAGATCAGCGCCGAGGACCTGGTCGCCGGCACCATGGAGCGGATAGAGCAGACGCGCCACCTGAACATCTTCATCAGCACCAACCAGGACGCCCTCCGGCAGGCCCGGGAGGTGGACCGGGCCCTAAAGTCGGGGGAGCGCGTCGGCCGCCTGGCGGGGATGCCCGTATCCATCAAGGACAACATCTGCACCAGGAACCACCGGACGACGTGCGCCTCCAGGATGCTGGAGGACTATACTCCGCCCTACGATGCCACGGTGGTCCGGCGCCTGCTGGACGAGGGGGCTATCATCGTCGGCAAGACCAACATGGACGAGTTCGCCATGGGGCTGAGCACCGAGTTCAGCGCGTTCGGGCCCACCCTCAACCCGCACAACCCACAGTTCGTCCCGGGAGGGTCCTCGGGGGGCAGCGCCGCCTCGGTGGCCAACGCGACCTCGTCCATATCGCTGGGCTCTGACACCGGCGGCTCGGTCAGGAATCCGGCCAGCTTCTGCGGGGTGGCGGGGTTCAAGCCCACCTACGGGATGGTGAGCCGGTACGGGCTGATATCCTACGCCAACAGCATAGAGCAGATAGGGCCCATGGGACGCACCATCCGGGACGTGGCACTGGCCATGGGGGTGATCTCCGGCCCCGACGCCAACGACGACACCACCCTCCGGTCCGACCCCTCCGAGTTTGATGCCATCCAGGCCGACCTGGACGGAAAGCGCGTGGGGCTGGTCCGCCAGATGGCTCCAGACGACATGGACCGGGGTATCCGGGGCGTCCTGGATGGGGCCGTGTCTAGGCTGGAGTCGGGCGGCGCCGTCTGCGAGGAGGTCTCGCTGGAGACGGTCGAGTACTCGGTGGCTGCCTACTACACGATAACATCCACCGAGGCCGGAAGCAACCTGGCGCGCTACGACAACATCCGGTACGGGTACGACCTGGACCGGGAGGGATACGAGTTTCACAGGTACCTGGCAAAGGCCCGCGGCCGGTTCGGCTCCGAGGTGAAGCGCCGGATAATCGCCGGGGGTTTTGTGCCGTCGGCAGGATACGCCGGAAGGTACTTCCTGAAGGCGCTCAAGGTAAAGAGCAGGCTGACCCGGGAGGTCGACGATCTGTTCGGCAAGTACGACTACCTGGTCTCGCCGACCGTCCCGGTGCCCCCGTTCAGGATAGGCGAGAAGATAGACGACCCGGTGGCCCTGTTCCTGGTGGACATCAACACGGTCACGGCCAACCTGACGGGCAAGCCGGCCGTCTCGGTCCCGTGCGGAGAGTCGGGGGGGCTGCCGGTGGGCATACAGATGATGGCAGACTCGATGAAGGACGCAGAACTGCTGGGCGCGGCCACGGCGCTGGAGGGGCTCCCGTGATAGGGCTGGAGATACACTGCCAGCTGACCGGGCTCAACTCAAAGCTCTTCTGCGCCTGCAAGGCCGACTACCGCGGCATGGAGCCCAACCAGAACACCTGCCCCGTCTGCATGGGGTTTCCCGGAACTCTGCCCCGGCTCAACTCCGATGCCGTCCGGAAGGCGGCGGCCATCGCCATGTCGCTCAACTGCCCTCCGGGGGAGAGGCTGGCCTTCTTTCGCAAGAACTACTTTTACCCGGACCTGCCAAAGAACTTCCAGATAACCCAGTTTGACGCGTTCGGACAGACCAGCATAGGCGGAAGGGGGACCGTCCGGGTGGACGGCGGGATCGTTCGCATCACCCGGATACAGCTGGAGGAGGACCCCGGCAGGCTCTCCTACGAGGGGGGCGGCGACGGCAGAAAGACCACGCTCATAGACTACAACCGCGCCGGCACCCCGCTGGTGGAGATAGTCACCGAGCCGGACTTTGAGAGCCCGCAGCAGGCGCGCAGCTTCATGAACATGCTGGCCGACACCGTGGAGAACCTGGGCGTGGCAGACCCCTACCTGGACGGGGCCATGCGGGCCGACGGGAACGTCTCGGTGCACGGCGGCAACAAGGTCGAGATAAAGAACATCAACTCGTTCCACGACCTGGAGAAGGCCCTGCACTTTGAGATCACCCGGCAGAGCAGCCTGCACGACCGCGGGATACCCGTGGTCCAGGAGACCAGGCACTGGGACGAGAGGCGCCGGATAACCGTGTCATCCCGCACCAAGGAGGCCGAGCTGGACTACCGCTACTTTCTGGAGGCGGACATACCCTGGATTGCCCTGGACAAGGCCACCATCTCCTCGATAAGGGAGTCGATGCCCGAGAGCGTCCTGGCCAGACAGGAGCGGTACGTCAGCCGGTACGGGATGCCGCCACAGGTGGCGGGCATACTCGTATCCGACCGGTTCTGCTGCGACCTGTTCGAGAACTCCCACACCCCGGAGACGGCCAAGATGGTGGCCAACATGATAACCACCGACTTTATGGGGATGGCCGACACCCGGGAGAAGCGGGCCGCCTCCGGGATCATCCCCGAACACCTGGCGGAGCTGGCAGGGGCGGTCCTGTCCGGGAAGATAACCCGGGCGCTGGCCAAAAGGATCCTGTACGGGCTGGCCCGCGACGGCGGCGACGTCCGGAGGATGATACGGGAGGCCTCGCGGGAGGGCGGGGACCTGGAGGATATCATCAGGCAGGTCATCGGGGAGAACCCCGGGGCCGCCGAGCAGGCGCGCACAAACCCCCAGACGGTAAACTACCTGGTGGGGATGGTCATGCGCAAGACCGGCGGCGGGGCGGACCCGCAAGAGACCATACGGATCATCCGGGACATCCTAAAGTGACCCGGTCAGGGAAGGACGGACTCCATCTCGCCTATCTCCTGGTGGACCAGCGGCAGGAACGCCCCCACGTCGGTCACTATCCCCAGCGCCTGCCAGGTGCCCCGGTCCATCAGCTTGGTGACGGTGGACTGGTTTATGTCGATGGCCACAATCCGCACGCTCGAGGGCAGCATGTTTCCGGTGGCTATCGAATGGAGCATCGTCGATATCATCAGAACCATGCTGGCCCCCTTCAGCACCTTCTTGTACTCCCTCTGAGCATCCACCACGTCGGTGATGACATCGGGGAGGGGGCCGTCATCTCGTATTGATCCCGCCAGCACGTAGGGCACCTTGGCCCGCACGCACTCGTAGAATATGCCGCGCCTGAGCGCCCCCGACTTGACCATCTCAGGTATCGACCCGTGGGTGAAGACGGCGTTTACGGTATCCATGTGGTTCCGGTAGCCCTTGCTGGCCAGCGTGGCGTCCTTGACGTGCATTCCCAGCGAGGTGCCAAACAGGGCATTCTCTATGTCGTGTACCGCCAGGGCGTTGCCTGCCAGGATGCCGTCGATGTATCCGTCGCGCACCATGGCCGCCACCGACGAAGCCCCGCCGGTATGCACTATGGCCGGCCCTCCTACCACCACTATCCTGCCGCCCTTTTTCTTGGTGTTGACTATGTCCACCGCCACCCTCCTGGCTATGTACTGGGTGGGCCGCTCGCTGGAGCTGCTGCTTCCCATGAACTCGAATATGTTGGCCTCGCCGCGGGGACGCGGGGGCGGTATCACGCGCACCCCTTCCTCGCCGCAGACTATCTCGTCCCCCTGCCGTATCTCCCGGATGGGCATGCACGAGGCGCGCCCCTTCTTTATCACCACGCACTTGTCCATCATCTGGTTCTGCACCCCGATCCACCTGCCGTTGTGGAAGATTTTGGTCTCGTTGTTGGTCGTGCTGTAAAAGTCGACGGGCAGGGTCATGTCCTTTGGCGCCTTTTTTGTGACGGCCGGGCGCGGCGTGACCTCGGTGGCGCCATCCGTGTGGATATCGTTTAGTATCTCGTTCAGGTGGTCTTCGTTATCGCCGGCTATCCGGAGCTTGGCGTAACTGGGATCCTCGACCCGCCTGCCCACCCGAAATTCCAAAAACTCGTACTTGCCGCCGCGGTTTACCACCTTGTCCATCACCTTTGCCATGATCATGGAGTCGATAAGGTGGCCCCTGAGCTCGATTATCTCGGTGTTGTCGGACACGGATGGATGCGGGATGGGACCATTCAAAAATGTTGTGCGTCCGGCGGAGACGAACCGGCGCATTATCGGGTAATTGTGCGGGCGCGCGAATGAAAAAATGGATAACTGCATCGCTTTTTGAAATACGTTGGTGTGGGGAAATTCAAGGCGATTAGATCACCGCCGCCCAGTTGGCAGCGCGGAAAGCCATCTCGGGACCCGCGCCGAATGCAGACGTATGGATCACCCCCCGCACCCACACGGGCAAGGCCATCTGGAAAAAAGGGGTTGAGCGCGGCCAAAAAAGACGAGGCCGTCCCCATAGGGGCCGCGCTCATGCCCCGGGGCCGGCCTGAAGAGACTGGCCGGGGCGCACCAAGAGGGGAAGGCGGGCAAGTCCAAGCCGCACGCAGCCCATCCCAGGAGGGCAGGGGCATCCTGGATATATCGCGGGTGCCGGGCGTGGCCTGCCCTACCGTCCGGGACTGGCAGGTTCGCATGTGCGCGGGCAGTCTGAACACGAGGCTCGAGCGCGGGACCAGGATGTCAACAGGGCGGATCCTCAGGAAGATCAAGCGGCGGCTGGGCCGAGACCTGTCCCGCTACGGATACGAGGCGGGATCCTGCCAGATTGTCATGATCCAGGACATGCCGTACAAGAAATTCGGGATGCGCAGCAGGGCAGGCACGCTCGGGCGCGCCCTCAAGATGGTCGGGCATTCGTACCACAAACCAGGACCCGTCCCGCACAACGCGGCCGCGCCCCAAGGGCAGGAGCGGTTCAGGGCCGAGACCAACCGGGCGGTCAGCGAGGCTGCCCGATATGGGTTTGCGGTGCTCTCCCGCGATGAACTACACGCCCGCCTCCGGCCCGATGCCGGCTGCCGGTGGTGGCCGGCCCACGGACGCGACACCGTCAAGACCATCTACTACTCCGGAAAGTCGGTGTCAGTCTTTGGTGTGCTGGGATTCGATAGCCTCCACGTCCGCACCGTTGATGCCTGCAGCTACGAGACGTTCAAGCGGCTCCTGAGGGCGACGCTGCGCTCCCATCCCGGAATGCAGCTGATCCCGGACAACGCATCCTGTCGTAAGTATGACACCGCCACCGACTTTGTCAAGGCCAGCGGGGCCGGGCCCGGCGGGTATCGCCCCCCACGCCCCGCATCTCAACCCGATGAGGCAGCAGCGGAACGTCCTCAGGGCGATGCCCGCGGGCAGGCATTTCGCGCCGGTCAAGGAGATGAGGGCGGCCATCGCGGCCGTCGCGGCCGTAGCCAGCCGGATGCGTCCCGCCGGGGCGGCGAACTATCTGGTGGCCGCGCAATAACCCGGATGATCACGCGTGATGGAGACCGGATGCCGCCCGTTGAAAATCTGGCCGGAACTCCGTAAATCGTACCATCCTCACGCAGGCCAGATCCCAGATCCGTTTCTGGGTGTATCTATTCGGGTTGTTTGAGATGTAGTCAGAGATGACCGAAATCAGAGAGCGGTGCAGCATGTACTGCGCCCTCAACTCGAATGGTATCTGCAGATCCTAGTTGAACTTGGTGTGGTTGTAGAGTGTGACAAAGGAGCACATGCCTGCGTAAAATTCCCTGCCGACCTGTATACTGCGTATGACATCAAAAGAGATTAACCCTGTTTCGGCATCTACTTCGTTAGTGCTGTTGTTTCGATTGACTTGGGGGTGGAGTAGTGGTCCATAGTCTGTGGCGGACTTTGATCTGTTAGCACGTTATCACATGTTAAGCGCACGTTGTAATTCTCTTATTGTCTTGGGTTTATACTTTTCAAAACTGAGTGTTAGGCAACTGATTAAACACGCGGCACATACGTTACAAGTTAACAAACATACTTTTCTGTATGCGTGTTATAAATTATTAAATATCAATAACTGATCATTGACTGTAGTAATAAATATAAACAAGTAACCGGGTGCGAGCAATGTGAAGCCAAAAATACAAATCCAGGGTTTAATTCACCAAAACATTTACTCAATGTTGCAAAGAAAAAATTGGTATGCGCCGCGCATTTCAACTCCTAGATTAGGTGGTTCTCAAGCATGAAACTGTCAAAAGAACGTGTAGAACTACCATTAGGCCCAAATAACACTAAGCGAGCATCAAGCTAGGCAGCGCGATACCAAAGTTGATGAAAATGATGACTTGGTTTGTAGCATAAGGCGCGATGGCCTTATAAATCCCGTTGTGGTTAAAAAGCTAGCTGATGGAACGTATGATCTAATTAGTGGACAGCGAAGATATAGAGCGCACGAAATTTTGAATAAATCTACAATAGATGCTTATGTTGTAGATGCCGATGTGGATGAGTTTGATGCTAAAAGACTTTCTTTGGTTGAAAATGCAGCTCGAAAAGATATGAAGCGCGCTGATTATGTGGATACCATTCAGATGTTTATGAACCGGTATAATTCAACGAAAGTCGTTGCTGAGGAACTTGGATTGTCTATTCCTACTGTTCGAAAATATCTGACAATAGGTAGGCTGCCAAAAGATGTGCAAAGCGAAGTTGCAAATGGTGCCGTTACTGCTGACAATGCCATAAGGGCGCTTGACGCACTGGGTGGTGATGAAACTACTGTTGATCAACAAACCTTGCTAGAAACGGCAAAAGAAATGCAGGCTCTCTCACCGGTCTATAGAACAAAGTTCACCTCTATTATAAAAAATAAACCGGAAATGTCTGTTCAAGCTGCCGCCAAAAAAGCAAAACAAAGAACCACTACTACGGTTAATATAGAAATCACTGATGATCAGCTAATACGAGTTGACAAATTCAGAAATCAAAAAAACATAAAAGATAGAGAGGATGCAGCTATTGAGCTAATCGAAATAGGATTAGATGCAGCTGATGCCTAACACAAGTATTCTAAACAATCCTCAAAGACTAGCTAGATTACTTTCGAGTCTCAATACATATAATTCAGATAGGCCTCTTGGACCCGTAGAAGTATCTGACGAAATTCAGAGCTTGTTGGTAGATCTAAGAAACAACAAGGTAGATCTAGTAAAACGACTTCCAATCAAAAAAGACATGGTTGACGCGTTCTTAAGACTGCAAAAGCTGCCTCTTCAAATTCGCGATGTTGTTGTGTGGGGGGATTCTGACATACGCAGAGGCGAGATTTCATTTTCAGCGGCACAACAGTTGGGCAAACTACGCGAATTACCACACATCCTCAAAGTGGCCAGCGCTATTCTTGATGAACAGCGCTGCAGACCCATCACTAAGGATGAAGTCAAAGCCATTGTTAGAGAAAACAGTAATGATCGTACAAAAAGTATTGATGAGTGTATTACCCAAGTCCTCAATGTGACACGTCCGCCAACTATTGAACATTTTATGTTTATTAGTGGTGTTGATCCTAGCATAGTTAACCAATTGAGAAAACGATCTCATAAAATGAGACTACATGTAGACGATTATGCGTATAGCATTTTATCAGAAAAATTCCCAGCCAAGTCTATTAAAAAAATTAAAGTATATGATGATTATATTCAGTTGGTTATGACTGATGCAGGTAGTGCCAATATTGCCACCTACTCAGATACCAACAACCTGCTGCGAAAGGACGTAATAAATCACATGCTTTGCTCTGGAGATCTTTACCTTGAATACCAATGATCTACTTTCTAAAGTTAAGATTACGCGCAATGGCTCTATCTGCCTTGGCAAATCATTAGTGTGTGATGGATTTGAAAACGAGTACAAATCTGCGGCCTTCACTCACGCTCACCACGATCATGTCGCGGATGGCTTTGAACGCTGCATGCACCAGTGCGCGGTGTATACATCAAAGATTACTGCCGAGTTATTAGAGGCTATAACAGATGATACCTATATGGGAAGGACTCAACTCCACAAATTAGATTATGATTCCCCACAAATGCTTAAGCGCAGCTGCGGTGATATTCTTACACTGAAAGAGTCTAAGCATATGTTTGGCGCAAGCTTAGTTTTTCTTGTCACCTACGATAAAATAAAAATAGTTTATTCTGGCGATATCTCACCACAAGACCGCCCTCCAGAATGCGATATTCTGGTAGTTGATTCTACGCGCGGTACGCCTAATTTTGATCGTATAATTGACAGCCACAGTCTAGAACGCAGACTTGTTGATGCCGTGGTGGCGGCTATTGATGGAGGGCGGCCGGTCTGCATTCACGCTCATAGGGGAAGGTTGCAATCAGCTATGAATACGCTTTCACACTGCAACGATATTGTTCATTCGGTGCCGTTTCTAGCTTCACCGCAAGACTGTAGTGTGGCGAACGTCTATAGAAAATACGGGTACAACATTCGAGATCTTGTTGATGTAAATTCTTATACTGCAGAAGAAATAATTGATGGCGTATATCCGTGGATTGAATTTCGCACAAATCTTAACATAACACCGCAAGAATCTAGGCACAAGGTGCGCAGAATGGTAATAGCTGGTGGATTTGGAAAAACAACAATAACTGATGACAGCCACACCTATTGGATGGCATCTGATGAACACGCTGAGTTTACGAGCATACTAAACTACATAGATGCCGCTAATCCACAAGTAGTCGTGACTGATAATTCTAGAGCGCCACATGGTAGCACTCTTGCTGAAGAAATTCAGAGTCAGCTGGGAATAACAGCAATGTCAATGCCAAATTTAAACGAGCGCTAACGATAAACACTTATGTTTAAAAATAAGTATTCGCATTATCTAGGCGTGTTTTATTGTCTACAAAAATCATTTGCGGTCACGATCGTATGGGTTTTAATACCTGAATGGAGCTACACCAGCACGGTTGCCACACCCAAGGGGGGCACCACCGAGAAAGGAACACCATCCAAACGGCGAGGTATCCAGACCGGGCACAGGGGGACCACCTGCAAGCCCGCCCCTGCCAAGTTCTAGACGCACGAGCCCCTCAGGTGCCCCGGATGCGGCAACACCTCGCTGGAGGTCAAGAACATCAAGAAGCGCGACATAACAGAGATACCAAAGCCGGTTCCGCACACGACCACCCGCCATTACATGGTCAGCTGCAGCTGCGGCAAGCGCGGCTTGGATGGGGTAGGGACGGGGGCCGGACCATCAGAAGACGCAGTGGTGCCCGTCCCCGACATCTAAAAGAGGGGATCCCACGGCAAGAACGTTATGATGACCATGGCCCATAACTTCCTAGACCGCCTCCCTGACAAGCGGAACACGGACTGCATGGGCAGGCACGGCATTGTCATGTCGATGGGGGCCATTCACAATGTCGTCTCGGGAACCGGGTACTGCCTGGAGGAGCCGGCCTCGGAGATCCGGGCCCGCATCAGGAGGACGCGCCTACTGCATGCCGATGAGATATCCATCTAGCGCAACGGTACAAACGTCTGGATCTGGGTGTTCTTGGACCTGGAAACCGGTGATGCCTACTATCTGATACGTTCCAGCAGTGGGCGCGATATCGTCCGGGAAGTGCTCGGCGAAAGATGGTCTGGGACGATCATCTGCGACGTGTGAGCCGTCTACAGTGGATATCACCTTCAACGGTGCGGCCGCACATCCTCCGCGAGGCCGACCAAATTACTGATCTCAACGAACACTGCCGTTAGGCGCGGAAAGCCACCAACGTCCTGCGCCGCAATACCGGGACGATATGGGGGCGAGGCGCCTCCAATGGCCCGGCGCACTCTCCGCGACACCCTCCACAAGCGCGTAACGAGGATCATCAATAGGCATGCCGGCCACCCAGTGCTAGAAAAGTTCATGGCTAAACTATCCGGCGCCCTGCCCAGCCTGTTCCGGTTCGTCACCGACCCGGCCATCTCCTCCACCAACAACGCCGCCGAGCGGGCCCTACACGAACTAATCGTCCACCGCACGATGCGTGACTCCATCAGGTCGGTGAAGACAATGGACAGGCTGGCAAACTTCTACACGTGCGTAACAACTTGGAAGGTGTGGGGCATTGACTACACCGCGCAGATGGAAAGATACATCTGAGCGGGACGGCGGCTGCGGACCAGAAAACAATCTAAAGAAAAAACACCCGGCAACCAACCGGTAATTTCTTGCTTAATACGGGCGGATTATTTATCTCAGCTCAGCCTGATGGAAAAACACGTCCGGATGACGTGAATACTTACGGATTTTCAAAATAAGTGCCGGGAATGTGTAACCGCAACATACCATTACACACCCCAAGCTATGGCACCCCATAGCCCTTTGGCAGCACTAGTACGCCACGCCGGTTTATAAACATCGTTCATATTTCGGGTGTTGCGGGCGGCTTGGGCCGCGTAGCGGATTCATATCAAGTGCCTGGGAGAGGCCGGATACGACCACCTGACGGTAAACCACAGCGAGTACGCCTCGGGGGATCTCAACTGGATCCACACCAACAACTACGAGCGCGGGGTGGGCCTGCTGAAATGGTGGCTAAAAAAACACATGGTGTCGGCAAGAGGTATCTGTAATCGTACGTCAAGTCGTTCCAGTTCGTCCACAACCGCCGCCACTACGGTGTCGTCCACGGAAGGTTCCTAGCGGCGCTGGCCGCGATCCTGGATCAGTACCCCGGGCAACAGACCTGATCCAGACCGTCCATCGCGTACAATACCCATCCAGTCCTGATCCGAATGTTTCTAAAGCTGCTTATTTTTCACTAAAACAATCCCACGATGCGCGCATTATTGTACCGGGTAGATGTTTTTTCCGGTCAGCGACGGGATCTGTCACCAATGGCATTTGAAATATGAGTGAGGCGAGGAGAGGGTGACGGTGTCATAGCGCACCATACGGAGGTGGGTGACGAGCACCCGGGGATGGAGGCGGCGTTTGCTATGGATCTGTAGGTGATGGGGGGCAACGCGGTGAGCATGGGCGAAAAGCACTACAAGTCAAGGGGCAGGGCCAGGTGGATGACCAGAACGATGTGCATGGCCGGAGCGGTGTGTATGGCAACCCGCTTCATCCTGGCCAGCGACCACTGGCCGGACAAGCTGAACCATGACGTCGCCCAGCTGCCGGAGAAGGTGGCGGGGCGGCTGGGAGGGATGTCCCTGCTGCCGCTCAGCGACGGGCGGCGGAGGTACAGGGAGGGGTATGTCAACACGATGAGAGATGAGCCGTGACCCCTCACCGTGCACATACCGGACGCATCCATCAACAACGGGCACGCAAACAGCAACCGGCGCGAGCGCCACAACGGGGACACGCCGAGAGGCGCAAGAAGGGCTAGCGCGGATTCAACTCCTGCGTCTTATGGCTGTTTGTGCCGGATAGGTGTGCCACAATTTCCTCCGGCCCCACATGGAGCTGGCCGGGATGACCCCCGCCGAGAAGGCCGGCATCACAATACCGGGGCCCGATAGGCTGCTCACACCGATACGGTGCGCCGCGGCCTCTAGCCTCAACTTTGCCTGAGGATGCGGCCGCACGCCCGTGCGCCCGGCGTGTGTCCGTGCCGGCTGGCGTTTAACCTGATCAATTACGTTGTTTGGACGCATCGCCGCATCATGGACATGTGCAGCGACACGCCGGTACGACTTTCAAGCCGACTAAAACCAGCGTGGCGGATAATTAATTTGGGCCACCCCGCGCGTTTGTCCGAGAATCCGTGCATATGATTCCCTTTTTATGACACCGCTGCACACGCTATCGCGTGAACAAGAAGCGGTTTATCATTGTGGGAGTGCTGCTGGGAGTGATACTGACGTTTGCATTCTTTGTAGGATCCCCCATGTTCGGCAACTTTGATCAGCTCCGGTAGGCGGCGGCATCCTGGCGCAGCGCGGCCTCAAAGGCGCCCAGGACCGCATCTATGTCGTCGTTGGACAGGGCGGCGGTCACCGATACGCGGATCCGCGCCCCGTTGCGGGGCACGGTGGGGTACCGTATGGCCCTGGCGTACACGCCGCCGCGGGCCAGGCTCTCGGAGAAGGCCACCGCCCTGTGCTCGTCGCCCATCATGACCGGTATGATGTGCGTCTGCGGCCCCTCGCAGAGCCCCATCTGCTCCAGCCCCGAGGCGAGGCGGCGGACGTTTCCGGACAGCCTCCGGCGCCGCGGCTCCATGTCGTACCGCATACGGCCGTGCGCGTCCTCCAGCACGCCCGGCGGAAGGGCGGAGGTGTAGATGAGCGGCCTGGACCGGTTCACCAGCAGATCCACCACCTCGCGGTCGCCGGCCACGTATCCGCCAAACGAGCCCAGGGCCTTGCTCAGGCTGCTTATGGTCAGAGATACATCACCGGCCACGCCGGCCATCTCCGCCGTTCCCCGGCCGCCCCTGCCCACTACAAAGTCGCCGTGCGCATCATCCAGCACCACAAAAGCCCCGTATCTTGATGATATGTCAGATATCTCCTTTATCCTGGAATGGTCGCCGTCCATGCTGAATATGCCCTCGGTGACCACCAGGGCACTTCCGCGCACGCCGGCCATCTTGGATTCCAGATCCGCCATGTCGTTGTGCCCGTACACGACGGTCTGGGCTCCGGCCAGCCGGCAGGCCTCGATTATGCTGGAGTGGTTCAGCTCGTCGCTGAGGATGGTATATCCCGAGACGGCCAGGACCGGTATGCTTCCCAGGACGGCCATGTACCCGGTGGAGTACACCAGGGACGACTCGCAGGAGCGGTGCGCCGCCAGATCCTCCTCCAGCGCCCCGTAGGACCGGTCGTTGCCGGACACCAAACGCGAGCTGGCCGCGTGGGGCCCGATGCCGGAGCGGAAGGGTATGGCGAGGTAGTCGTTGGATCCTAGGTTTATCATGTCGGCATCGCCCACGGTGATGCGGGATCCGGATGCGCGGCTCGGCCTGAGCGTCCGGTAGAGTCCGTCACGCCGGAGCCCGTCCAGATCCGGGGCCACGTGGGGCAGGCTACGCTTCAAGCCCGATGCGCCGGATCATCTCAGCATCCTTGGCCGGGGCGTTACCGGGCATGGTGAGGTATCCGTTGGTTATTATCCCGTTGGCGCCCCCGGACAGCAGCGACTCGCCGGAGTCCTCGGTGGCGGTCTCGCGGCCCCCAGATATCTTGATTATCGCCTTGGGCAGCAGGAACCGCATCACCGCAAACATCCGCGCTATCTCCAAGGGAGGAAGCGGCGTCTGCAGCTCCAGCGGCGTTCCCGGTACCGGCACCAGTATGTTTATGGTGACTTCCTCGGGATCCAGCCCGGCTATCTCCAGCGCCAGCTCGCGCCTCTGGTCCCTGCTCTCCCCCAGGCCGATTATCCCGCCGGTGCACAACTCGAGGCCCGCGGCCCGGGCCGTCCGGAGGGTGTCGACCCTGTCCTGGAAGGTGTGGGTCGTGCATATCTCCGCGAACTTGGAGGGGGCCGTCTCCAGGTTGTGGTTGTACCGCTTCACGCCCAGCCTCTTGAGGGTTAGCGCCTGCGACTCGCTCAGAAAGCCCAGGCTGCACTCTACGTCTATCCCGACCTCGCGGCGCACCGCCCGTATGATGCCGCATACCTCCTCAAAGTCGCGCTCGGAGGGTTGGCGCCAGGCCGCCACCAGGCAGTACGAGGAGGCTCCCTGGGACTTGGCGCGGCGGGCCCTCTCCAGCACCTCCCCCGCCGGGGGCAGATCATACGTCCCGATACCGGTATCAAAGAACGCCGACTGCCCGCAGAAGGAGCAGTCCTCGCTGCAGGCGTTCTTTTTGATGTTGTGCAGCTGCTCGACATCCACCCCGCCGCCGCCGGCGCTCTGCGTGATTTGGTTGGCCGAGTCGGCCAGCATCCAGACGTCGTTGTCCGGGACCATAAACAAGGCCGCCACATCCCGGGGCGGCACGGGGCGGCCTGCCAGCGCAGCCACCCGGCACCGCTCCACCAACACACTGGTGCTCTCCATCACCATGTCATGGGAAGCTGCGGTTTAATTAAGGATGGCGGGCTGCCGCGGCTGTAATATCTTAGGTACATGACAACCACTGTAACAGGGGGTGCATGGCGGATCTTCTCAAGATTGGCCGGTTACACCCGTGTCGTCTTTTGCTGATCTGCCCGCCCGGAAGGATTTCACCGCAGCATGCCGCCTCAGGACCACCGCCCCCGCGAAGAACGCGCGAACAACCAACAAACCACCATGTCACCAGATGTGAGTCCGGCCGGTTCGATGCCCGGCACACATCGACTACCATCGGACACGGGACCCGCCGGCCGGAGAGGCACGGGGTGGTGCGGCTCAGGACGAGCCCCGCGGGCGGCGCGTGGCCGGCTTGGTTTTAGCGGCCATCCTCTTGCTGGCCTGGTAGTAGGCCCTGTCCCTGGCGGCTATCCTCTCCTTGTTGGCCCGGCGGTAGGCCTTGTGCCGGGCGGCTATCCTCTCCTTGTTGGCCTGGTAGTAGGCCCTGGCCTTGGCCTTGTTGGCCTGGTGGTATGCCCTGTCCCTGGCGGCTATCCTCTCCTTGTTGGCCCGGCGGTATGCCTTGTGCCGGGCTGCTATCCTCTCCTTGTTGGCCTGGTAGTAGGCCCTGGCCTTGGCCTTGTTGGCCTGGTAGTAGGCCTTGTGCCGGGCGGCTATCTTCTCCTTGTTGGCCCGGCGGTAGGCCTTGTGCCGGGCGGCTATCCTCTCCTTGTTGGCCTGGTAGTAGGCCCTGGCCTTGGCCTTGTTGGCCTGGTGGTATGCCCTGTCCCTGGCGGCTATCCTCTCCTTGTTGGCCCGGCGGTATGCCTTGTGCCGGGCTGCTATCCTCTCCTTGTTGGCCTGGTAGTAGGCCCTGGCCTTGGCCTTGTTGGCCTGGTAGTAGGCCTTGTGCCGGGCGGCTATCTTCTCCTTGTTGGCCCGGCGGTAGGCCTTGTGCCGGGCGGTTATCTTTTCTTTGTTGGCCTGGTAGTAGGCTTTGGCCCGGGCGGCTATCCTCTCCCTGTTGGCCTGGTAGTAGGCTCTGGACCTGGCGTCCAGCTTCTCCTTGTTGGCCTGGCGGTATGCCTTGGCCCTGGCGGTTATCTCCTCCCTGCTGGCACGGCGGTACGCCTTGGCCTTGGCCTTGTTGGCCTGGTAGCGGGCCCTGTCCCTGGCGGCTATCTCCTCCCTGTTGGCCCGGCGGTATGCCCTGGCCTTGGCGGCTATCCGCTCCTTGTTGGCCTGGTAGTAGGCTTTGGCCTTGGCCCTGCTGGCCTGGTAGAAGTCTTTGGACGGCATGGCGTGCCCGCGGAGACTGCCGATCTACGGACAGGTTCGCCTGGGTGGTTCGGCCAGCACGTAGGTACCGTTGGTTCCTGCCGGGATGCCGCCGGCCAGGCGGTTGCCTGATGTATCGGCTATATCGTGGCCGTCGGCCAGCGCCAGGGTGAGGTTGCCGGTGGTGGCGGCGTTGACGGCCACCAGGTAGTTTGAGCCGGTGCCGTTGACGGTGATGGCCGGACCGACGTCCAGGGTAAGCCCGTACTGGTGGACCGTCGCGTTCTGGTAGAGGGCATGGTCGCGGATGGCGAGCGTCCAGGGACCGGCCAGCGGGCTGCCCGCCAGAGGTTCTATGGTCCTGGGCTTGGCCAGATCAGGTCTGAACTGGAACGTCTGGTTGTGGATCAGAATAGTTCGGCAGTCGGGGGCCGTCAGCCGTACCTCCAGGAGGTGGGATCCCAGGTGCTCGATATCGAACCAGGCGGTCCCGCCGCTGATGGTGGCGCCCTCGTAGATGGCATCCGGTTCAACATCTATCACGAACTCTGTCGTGTCATCGTACGGGATGACCTGCTCAGGATGGATGGTCGCGTTGATGCTGGTGGCGTTGGCCGATACCGGGAGGGTATCGTTGCCGGATACCAGCACAAAGTCGGTCGGGTCCACCCCGGAGACCGGTTCGCTGAAGGTGATGTTGAAGAACAGAGGCGCGCCGTCCCCCAGGGTCCTGGTGGCGTTCCCGGTGGTATTCATTGAGATGATGCTTGGAGGGGTTGTATCCCCGGTGGACGGCACAAAGAAGAAGGCGCCGCCGGAGGAGGGCGTGGTCGTGGTGGTGCCGGAGGCGGTCGGGGTGCTGCCGCCGGGCGTGGTACCGGGGGTGCCGGGCGTGGTGCGGGTGGTGGTCGAGGACGGGGCCGGACAGCTGTCACCGCCGCCGTCCACCACGGTGAGGGTGAACGTTGAAAGCTGCGAGCCCGTCCTGGCGCCGATGACCACGGGTCCGCCGTCGCGTATATCGAGAAGATCCGTCGCGTCCACATGCTTCGCAAATATTATGCTTGATTCTCCGGCCTTGATGTATCCCTCGCCGGGCAGGCCGAGTTTTTCGGCGGCAGCGGTAGAGCCGGATACTCTTTCCAACAGCACGCATACGTCGCTCGTATGGGTTGCCAGGCGGCCGTTTGAATCCCGCAGGGAGACGCCCAGCTGGTATTGGTCACTGTTGGAGCATATGGTGCCGTCGGCCGTGTCAAGATATCCACCAAGTACGATCTGGTAGCCGGCAGGCAGCATCTCGCACGGCTGTGGTGTCTGCTCGGTCAGCCTCAGCTGGATGGTGTCGCCGACGGTCCAACTCAGGCCGGGGTTGGCCCATACTGCTGCGCTGTTCGCAATATTGTTGGATGCGACAAGAGAGGCGTCCGCAAGGGGGAACTGCGCGTTGCCGACGTGCAGCGTCAAGGCCGACTTGAGGCTGTCCGGAACCGTCCTGTCTAAAAATAACTGGAGACGTCCATCGCTATTTAGTACGTCGAGTCTTTCGATCCGATACGTAACTCCGCCGTATGTGAAGTCATTATCGGAGAGCGTTCCAACAGATGCAGCATGTAGGTAGCCTATGCTTATAGTAGAATCATCCGGCGTCAGCGCGCCCGACCAGACCTGCGTGACCTGGCCGTGGTATGCGGAGGCGGCCGGCGCCTCGTAGATGATGGCAGATACCGCCAGCACGGACAACGCGGCAAGCAGTACAACCGGTATAATCCGGGAGATATGATTATCGCTTACGCTCGGGGGGGGGGCGCGGCGGAATCTCGCCTAAAACCGGCCCCGGAAAGATGATGTGCTACGGTAATCGTGGCGTTGGTCGTCGACTTCCCTGGGCTGGACATTGTGGATGTTGGGTTACGGCTTGGTTAAATATCTGCCTATATTATCGCGTCTTGCATAATTTTGACAATAACGCAATAAAATAACGCGATAATAATTATAATATGCGCCTGCCGGATGGGGCGCGCCAAATTATTTCCGGCAAAAAATACCCGCAAACACCCGAACAGGATTGGGCCCCGCCGACAGGATCAGCCCGCACACAACCAAAAAACACGACTCCATCGGCGTTTTCGCTCCGGGTCACTTTTGTCCAGCCGGTTTTAGGTCGCGGGGATGTCCCAGTTAATATTCCCGCCCTGTAAATATATAATTTACAAGGTTCCGTCTTCTGCAGATGAGTTCCCAAAAAGCCGCATCGGCGGCCCTTCTGGCGGGGGTGGCCGCCCTTGCCTGCCTGGCCGTGTTGGCGCCCCAGGCCGGGGAGGCGGACGGGCAGTCATCGGCGGACGGTGCGCCATCCAAGTTCGACCACGGGTTTTATGACAAGATACAGGAACTGATCAAAGGTGATGATAACGGTGACGCCCCCCAGCCCCGGCAGGTCACGCCCGACGAGGACCTAGAGTATATCATCGTCACCGCCGAAAGCGCCGCCACCCGGGACGGCCCCCTGTACTACCACGTCATCATGGCGATAAGCGGGGACGGCGACGCAGAGATCCGCCGGAACATGGAGCGGGTGGCGGACGCCGTTGAGGCTGCAGGAGGGCGCGACATAGTCTCCGGAGGGGTCCTGCCCTTTGTCACCGCGTTGGTGCCCGTCCAGGCGATACCGGCCCTGTCACTACACGACGGGGTGTCCCGTCTGGGGGACGGAGAGCTCCCGACCGACCCGCAGGTGGACAGGGCGCGCCTGACTCTTCGGGCCGCTCCGGCTAACCTGGCGGGGCTATCAGGAGGAGCGGTTAACGGCAGCAACGTCACGGTGGCCATTATGGACTTTGGCATAAACAGCATATTCGTCAACAGCAAGGTGGCCTACCGCAGCTACTGCCCGGGCGGATCGTGCGGGTTTGACCGCAGCGGGCATTACTTCGGAAGCTCCATTCTTACCCCGGATCAGATTGCCCATCTAAACAGCAGTCTGGCGCGCCACGGAGCCCATATGGCGCAGATCATTGCCGCATCGGGGATGGCCGCCAACAACGGGCTGGCCCCCGGGGTGCGGCTGTTGGACGGATATTCCCCCACCGCCGCCAATCTGATAAATGTCCTGAACTGGGCGCAGGGCCTAAACGTAGGGGTGGCCAGCATCAGTCTGGGCATATCAGGACTAGCCTGTGAGGAAGACAACGTAGTCAATATGGCCATAAACAAGGTGGTCAACAGGGGCATGGTGGTCGTAACGTCGGCCGGAAACAAGGGCTACGTCTCAAACAGCACCGGCAACCATTACCTGTACAGCTCACATAACACACCTTCCTGCGCGCACAACATAATTACGGTGGGCGGAATCAACGACCGCGGCCAAAGCCGGTACCTGTATGCATCCTCGTCCAAGGGCCCCATCAACAACACGCTGCGCCTGGCGCCCCACCTGGTGGCCCCGGCCGAATTCATACGACTGCAAATCTTCACCACGATGGGTAATAGCTTCTCAAACTGGTTTGGCACCAGCTACGCTGCCCCGATGGTCAGCGCCGCCGCGGCCCTGATGCTGGACCTGAAACCGGATCTTGCCCCCGCCGAGACGAGGTCCCTCCTGTTCCTGGGGGCCGACTGGACCGGGCCCGTTCCGTGCACCTCTACCCAGTATGAGCGCTCCGACCGCACCGACAACTGCTCGCACGCCGCGCGCCAGACCCCGTCCTCCCACCCACGGACACTCGGGGTGCTCAACCACGCAGGCTTTGGAATGCTGGACGTGGCCGAGTCCCTGGGGTACGTCGACGACTTTGCAGTACATGTCGACTCGAACAGCACCGGGCCGGGCGACACGCCCAAGATATACGGACTGAACGTGACCCGCACCGCCGACCCCGTCAAGGTGGCCCTGACCTGGCTGGTATCGTACAGCGGCGGTACCCTGGTGGTGCCGGATCTCGACTTTACGGTGATCTGCCCGGGGAGCAACAACGGCATAATGCGGGCCGAGTCAGACCAGCAGACGACCGAGTTTGTCGTCTTTCGGCCCTCCGCCGCCGGGACGTGCACCGTGCGCGTGGACGGGTCCGGCGCGGCATCCCCGCAGGAGTACACTCTTGCCACCACGCATACGCTGGATTCCACCCCATCTGAGATCGCCCTGACCGGGACCGTCTCCGCGTCAGGCGACGGCGACTACCTGACCGGCGACACCATCTACATAACCGTCTCCCTTTCGGATCCGGTCCTGGTGGGGGCGGCCAACCCGCCGTACCTGTGGCTGGATATGGCCTCCGCCGACAGGCAAGCCGTCTACACTGGAGGATCCGGCGGCAGTGACCTCTACTTCGAGTACGTCGTGCAGGCCGGCGATACAGCTGCCGACCTGGGGTACACCGGCACCGGTGCGCTGGTGGCGCCCGATGCCAGCTCCATACGCGAGGCGAACGCCAACATCACCGTCCGGCCCGTCCTACCATCCCCTGGAACTCCGGGCTCGCTGAGCGCCAACCAGGAGATAAACGTCAACCCGCCGCCCCAGGTACTGGGGATACCGCCCCCGCCGCCACAACCCACGCCCCAGCCGACACCACAACCCACGCCCCAACCGACACCACAACCCACGCCCCAGCCGCCACCATCGTCCCCGCCGCTGTTCCTGCCGCTGCCGGCTGCCCCGCCGCCCCCTCCCCCGGATACCGTCCCGCCCGTTGTAGTCTCGATAGAGGGGGCGGACCCCCCGGGCAACACGACCGACCGCCGGACGCTGGTCTTCAACGTGACCTTCAGCGAACCGGTCTCCGGCGTCGACCGGACCGACTTTGTCCTGTCCCCGGATAGCGGGCCCCAACCCCTGGAACACCGTAGCTCGCCCGCCCTGGTGATACCTGGCCTGCAGGCGGCCAACGACACCATAACCGTCGGGCGGCCCGGCGCCGCCGCCTCGGTGACCGTCGGGCTGAACATCACGCATCTGGTCACCTCCGGCCTGACCGTCCAGCTGGCGGCTCCGGACGGCACCACCAGGCTGCTGCACAACGGCACTTTTGCCTTCGGGGGCGGCATATTCGGGACGTACCGGCCCGACTTTAACGGGACAGAGTCCGCCGGCAACTGGACGCTGAGTGTCCGGAACGACCTCATCTGGTGGAACGGCACGCTGAACGGGTGGAACCTGACCATCAACCACGATACGGCGGATCCGGCACCGCTGCTCCGGGCCAGTGCGCCGGCCCTGGGGATAGCGGCTCCCGAAGCCGCCCTGGATACGATCACGGTGGGGCGGTCGGGGATCGCCGAGTCGGTCGCGGTCGGCGTCAACATCACGCACGCGTCCGCCGGGGATCTGATGGTGGAGCTGGTCCCGCCGGCCGGCCCCGGCCTGGTGCTGCACAACCGCACCGCCGGTTCGGCCGCCGGCCTGGCCGCGACATACGCGCCGGACATTGCCGGGGTTGACATCTATGGCAACTGGACGCTGCGCGTGCTGGATGGGGCGGGCGCCTACAACGGCACCCTCAACTTATGGAGCCTGGCCATCAACCATACCGGCGTGGGTCTTGTGGCCGGCCTGAGCGGATCCGGCTCTACATACCTTGTCACCGTCCTGGCCGCCCAGAACGGAACCTACAACATCGACGTTGCCCCGGACAGCGGAATCGCCGATGAGGCAGGCAACATGCTGGCCCATCCGGTCATGGTGA
The DNA here is from genome assembly GCA_965261905.1 of Nitrosopumilaceae archaeon. Lineage (GTDB taxonomy): Archaea > Thermoproteota > Nitrososphaeria > Nitrososphaerales > Nitrosopumilaceae > VYCS01. The sequence continues at coordinate 165,740 of CBDHDZ010000006.1, forward strand.
ACGGAACCGACCACACCTATACGGTCCGCACACCTCCCCCGGGCGCCGCCCCGGCCCCGCGCCGGTAGGGGCGCATCTCAGATGGCCACCCGCCCCCGGGTGCCATGCCGGTACGAGATCCGCCTACTTTAGGGGGACAATACTATCTGGCATTGTTGATAACCAAACTAACCATGTAATTTTATCACGTTTTAGCAATAATTTTTTTTTGTTTAATTTTAGGCCGTAAATCATCATCCAATGCGCTAAAATGACGTGAAAAATTACTATTTTTATAAATGGATGAGGCGCCTAGGCGCCGTGGTCATTGGTAATATCCGGGAATATGAGGGTGGATCTGCGAGCCGCAGATCTCTGGGATGCGCCGTCGCCCTGCTGGCGGCCGCGGTGTTGGCATCGGGCACCATTTTGTCCGTGTCTGAGGGCATGCCGTCCGTACCGGCTCTCAGTATGGTAGAGATCAGCGAGATGGTCGACAGCGGCCCGGTCACCCTCGACGGTGCCGTGGCCGTAGCCGTCTTCGGGACGGGCGGCGGTACCTACGCGGTGGTGGCAGCCGCCCATGACGACGGCGTACAGATAATCAACGTCACCGACCCGTCCAATCCGGTCGGCACGGGCAGCATCACCGACGGCGCCGGCACGGCGCTGGACGGGGCCTACGACGTGGCCGTCTTTGGGACGGGTGGCGGCACATATGCGGTGGTGGCAGCCGTGGTGGATGACGGCGTACAGATAATCAACGTCACCGACCCGTCCAATCCGGTCGGCACGGGCAGCATCACCGACGGCGCCGGCACGGCGCTGGACGGGGCCTCGGCCGTGGCCGTCTTTGGGACGGGTGGTGGCACATATGCGGTGGTGGCATCATACCGTGAGGGTATCCAGATAATCAACGTCACCGACCCGTCCAATCCGGTGGCGGCCGCGGCCATATTCGACGACGATGCGGCCCTGCTGGACAACGCCAGGGGCGTGGACGCCTTCAGGGTGGGCGGCAGTACCTATGTGGCGGTCACCTCGCGCGACGACAGCAGCCTGGGGGTGGTCAACGTCACCGACCCGGCACGCCCTGTCTTGATCGCCGGAATCCGGGACGGCGGCTCGGCGGCGCCCCTGCTGGGGGGAGCGCGGGGCGTTGACGCTTTTGTGACGGGCGGCAGTACCTACGCGGTGGTGGCGGCGCACGGGGACAGCGGCCTCCAGTTGGTTGATATTTCCGACCCCTCCGACCCGTCTCCAATCTCGAGCGTGGCCGACGGCCCCACGCTGCTGCTCAAGGGGGCGGCATCAGTTACGACGGTGAACATAGGAAGTGCCGTGTACGCCCTGGCCGTGAGCATGTTTGAGAGTGGTGTCCAGGCTGTCGACGTCACCGACCCGGTCAATCCCGTCCCCATCCACGTTCAAGGCGCCGCCGCCCCGGCGCTTAACGGGACGGCGCGCGACGTGGCAGTGTTCGGGATGGGGGGCGCCGTCTACGCGGCGGTCGCGACGGGGTTCTTTGATGATAGTCTGCGGATACTGGAGGTAGTCCCCGACGACTCCCTCGGGGCCCACACGCCCGCCCCCCGACCCGTCCCGGTGTCGGCCGCATACCATCCGCGTGTCGGCGCCATCACCGTCGTCTTCGACGGTCAGCTTGGCCCCGCGGTTCATGCGGACCGCCTGCATGTGCGCGAGGCCGGAGGGGGCGATGCGGGGCTGCCCCTCTCCGGCAGGCCCGCAGTGGAGGGAGCCGTCCTGACCATCGCGTTGAGCGCCGGCCGGTCCGGCACCATCGGCGCCATGGCATCCCCGGTGCTTGACATCGGCGAGGACGCCGTCTACGACATGTACGGCAACCCGGTACTGGCCGCCGCCGGCCTCCCGGTGGAGGTGCCCGATACCACCCCGCCCGAGATAGTCTCGGCCACCTACGACAACTCCACGGGCCAGATATCCCTGATATTCAGCGAACCGCTCAACCATACTGCCACCGACCATTCCGGCCTGACCGTCCTGGGATCATCTGGGAACATCACCCTCGCGGCGGCGGCCGGCAGGGCGGTCTTGGACGATGATGCCATCGCCGCCACGCTGGACCCGGGCCAGCGCGGGATGGTGGGCGCATCCCCCGCCCTCCGGGTGTCCGGGGGGGCCGTCGCCGACGGGTCGGGCAACCGGATAGAGCCGGTCACCGTCCCCGTGAGGCTGACGGCCAATGTCCCGCCGACGGTCGACGCCGGCCCCGACCTGAGCGTCCCGGAGGGTGCCATCATCTCCCTGAACGGGACGGCCACCGATATGGACGGCGACACCCTGACCTATAGGTGGTCCCACGGCCCCACCCTGGCCGTATCGTTTGACGACCCCGCCTCCCCGTCCGCGTCGTTCCGGGCGCCGCAGGTCAACGTTACCACCACCGCCACCCTCACCCTTGCCGTCTCCGACGGCAACGCCACCGTCTCGGACTCGCTGGTACTGACCATCTTGGATGTACCGGACAACCACCCGCTGACGGTCGACGCCGGCCCCGACCTGAGCGTCCCCGAGGGTACGATCATCTCCCTGAACGGGACGGCCACCGATATGGACGGCGACGCCCTGACCTACAGGTGGTCCCACGGCCCCACCCTGGCCGTATCGTTTGACGACCCCGCCTCCCCGTCCGCGTCGTTCCGGGCGCCGCAGGTCAACGTTACCACCACCGCCACCCTCACCCTTGCCGTCTCCGACGGCAACGCCACCGTCTCGGACTCGCTGGTCCTGACCATCTTGGATGTACCGGACAACCACCCGCCGACGGTCGACGCCGGCCCCGACCTGAGCGTCCCGGAGGGTGCCATCATCTCCCTGAACGGGACGGCCACCGATATGGACGGCGACGCCCTGACCTACAGGTGGTCCCACGGCCCCACCCTGGCCGTATCGTTTGACGACCCCGCCTCCCCGTCCGCGTCGTTCCGGGCGCCGCAGGTCAACGTTACCACCACCGCCACCCTCACCCTTGCCGTCTCCGACGGCAACGCCACCGTCTCGGACTCGCTGGTCCTGACCATCTTGGATGTACCGGACAACCACCCGCCGACGGTCGACGCCGGCCCCGACCTGAGCGTCCCGGAGGGTGCCATCATCTCCCTGAACGGGACGGCCACCGATATGGACGGCGACGCCCTGACCTACAGGTGGTCCCACGGCCCCACCCTGGCCGTATCGTTTGACGACCCCGCCTCCCCGTCCGCGTCGTTCCGGGCGCCGCAGGTCAACGTTACCACCACCGCCACCCTCACCCTTGCCGTCTCCGACGGCAACGCCACCGTCTCGGACTCGCTGGTCCTGACCATCTTGGATGTACCGGACAACCACCCGCCGACGGTCGACGCCGGCCCCGACCTGAGCGTCCCGGAGGGTGCCATCATCTCCCTGAACGGGACGGCCACCGATATGGACGGCGACGCCCTGACCTACAGGTGGTCCCACGGCCCCACCCTGGCCGTATCGTTTGACGACCCCGCCTCCCCGTCCGCGTCGTTCCGGGCGCCGCAGGTCAACGTTACCACCACCGCCACCCTCACCCTTGCCGTCTCCGACGGCAACGCCACCGTCTCGGACTCGCTGGTCCTGACTATCTCGGATGTACCGGACAACCACCCATCCGAGGAAGCCGCCGCCTCCCTGAACGGGACGGACCTGGCGGTCGACACGACGCCGCCGGTCATCACCTTGATGGGCGGCGCCGAGGTACAGATCACCAAGGGAGCCACATACACCGAACCCGGATATGCGGCCACCGACAGCATGGACGGCAACGTCACAGGCATGGTCGTGGTGACCGGCAGCGTCAACACCGACGCAGTGGGTTCGTACACGCTGAGCTATGACGTGGCCGACCGCGCAGGCAACGCCGCCGTGACCCAGAACAGGACCGTGACGGTGGCGGCCGACGACATACCACCGGTCATCGCGCTGAAGGGCCAGCAGACTATGAACATCGAGGGGAGAACCGCGTACGTGGAGCCCGGATATACGGCCACCGACAACATAGATGGGGACATCACGGACATGGTCGTGGTGACCGGCACGGTCAACACCGCCGTCCTGGACACGTACACACTGCGCTACGACGTCTCGGACAGCTCGGGGAACGCCGCCACCCACAACAGGACCGTCATGGTGGTTGACACGACGCCGCCGGTCATCACCTTGGTGGGCGCCGCCGGGGTGCAGCTCACCAAGGGCGCCACATACGCCGAACCCGGCTATACGGCCACCGACAACATGGACGGCAACGTCACAGGCGGGGTCGCGGTGACCGGCAGCGTTGACGTCGGCACGCTGGGAACGTACACCGTATCATACGAGATAAAGGACGGCGCCGGAAACGCGGCGACCGAGGTCCGGACCGTCACGGTGGTGCCAGATACGGTGCCGCCGGCAATCGCGCTGAGCGGCGGCTCCTCCATTACGCTGCCCATGGGACCAACATTCACTGATCCAGGCTATGCGGCCACCGACAACATAGACGGGGACATCACCGGCAGGGTAAGCATCACGGGGGCAGTGAACCCACTCATCCCCGGGACATACGCCATATCTTACGGGGTGACGGACAGCTCCGGCAACACCGAACGCAAGACCCGGACCGTCACGGTGTCGCCCCCAACCGATACCGCGTCCTACTGCGACGGCATGACGCTGGCGCAGCTGATGGCGTCCGGCAGATACAACATCATCAACAAGATGTTCAGCTCCGAATCCAGCATAGCAGGCACCAATGCCGCCGACCTGATCATCGCCGGCGACAACGGGTCCACCATCGAGGGTCGGGGCGGGGACGACTGTATCATAGGCGGGGCCGGCGCCGACACCCTGCTGGGTCTGGGCGGCGACGACATGATATTCGGAAACGGCGGGGACGACACCATCCGCGGCGGGGCCGGCCACGACCACCTGTGGGGGCAGGGCGGCGCCGATACCATATACGGAGGACAAAATGGCGACACCATGTACGGCGGGGCCGACGCGGACACCATGTACGGCGGGGCCGGCCACGACACCATGTACGGCGGGGCCGGCCACGACCAGATGTGGGGCCTGGGAGGCAGCGACACGATATACGGGGATGCCGGCGACGATACGCTGTACGGCGGACCCGGGACGGACACCGTACACGGCGGGCCTGGAACGGACACCATAGAGAGCGGCGAGAGCGACACCGTACACGATGACGATGATGATTCGGGAGCAGACGATGGTGATGTATGATGCCGCGCATGCCGATGCATGGTAATCGAACCAAAGATCTGAGCGCCCTCCGGAACACCGGCGCGGATCCCGCTAGAATGAGCCCGATCAATACCAAATGACGATGACAGTTCGTCTGTATCCTGCCCAACCCAACCCAACAAGAATCGGATCGGTCATGCCAGTGTCCGGTATGGGTCTGGGGGGACCCGGCACCTGATGGGGGCGCGGGTCCGCCGTCAGGGCATCAGTTACCGGACCCGCGTGCAGGTCCCCGCTACGGCCAGCCCATCCGGAAGACGTAGGTGCCGCAGGTCGGGCAGCTCCCCCTAGTGTCGGGCCGGCCGTTCTTGAGGGCGACCTAGGCGGGATTCCACATGTCCACTATCGCCCGGCATTTGACGCAGTACGCTCGTGTCATGGGATGGCGGGGGTAGCCAACCATGCGGATTTGTCCTTTTGATCGGCCGGGTCAGCGGCCGGGAGCCCGTCGGGAACCCGCCATGATGCCCCCGGCCGGCCCCGGTTGGCTCCCCGCCCCGCCCCGAGGCGAACTGTCTGCGGGGCGGCGTATTTTGGGATGGTGTGCGAAGGTTCGGGCTGCACCATCCTTATCTGAAACCGGCGACAACCTCCCGCTATGAGCGTCCCGGCCCGTCGGGCCCTCTGCCTGGTAGCCGCCCTTGCCTGCGCGGCGGCCGTCTCGGCCACTATCGCCCCTGCCGCGCACGCCATTGAGTTTGGATGGAGCGTGGAGGGCGCCTGGTACGTACAGGACGGCCTGATCAAGGTACTGGCTCAGGAGGCCGTCGATCCCTCCTCGGTAGACCCGGACAGGATCTCCCTGAGGATATCCGACGGGGGACAGTCCACCCAGGTGCCCCTGGACGGCGTGGTGGCTGTCCGGGATGACACCGAGGAGCGCGTCGTCCTGGTATACCTGCCGCCCGACACCTGGGAGGCGGTGTCGTCATCGAAGCAGGCCTTCCTGACGCTGGAGTACGGTGCCTTCATGCATATCCCGGACGGGAGCGCGGTCCTGAAATCGACAGTACGGGTGGCCATGCCCGACCAACACATCACCGTGCTGCTCGTGCGCCTAGCGGGCGACCCCCACACGGACCGGCTCTACCTGAACTTTGTCGATGCGGTGAACGTCTCCCGGGCCGACTGGGACGGCATCTACCTGCGCGAATTCCACGGCGGCGCGTCCGGGCAGGTCTTCAGGCCGTTCCTGGGACTGGATCCGATGGTGGCGGAGGGGGACGGGAGGACGTTCGTCTTTGCGCTGGACGCCCGGGGAAGGGAAATCCTGCTGGGCACGGGCAGGCTCATCCTGTACACGGGGAATGACACCGTTGCCAGTTGGGACCACATAGCCGCGCCGGAAAAGTCCGTCTGGGTCAGGGCGGTGAGGCTGGCATCGGCCGAGTACGCGGCCGACGAGAACAGGCTGTACCTGAGGTTCACCGACGGGGTGAACCCCTACTCGATACACCTGTCCAGGATGTACTTTTTCGACCTCATCCGCTTTGAGGAGATGCGCGGGTTTGGGTTTGTGGGGGTCTCCGATGACAGGAGGACCATCATCCTTGATCTATCAGAGTCCGCCCGGTACGACATGTCCGTCCTCACAAGCCCCTGGATGGTTATCAAGGCGGGCGCCGTCAGCACGGCGGACGGGACCGACTTTGGCCACCATTTAGCCCGGCTGAAGGTTACGGGGGCGGCGGACTTTTTCCCGCCGGACCCCGACATCCCTGCCGGCCTGCTGGTGGGGCGCAGCCAGGTCAGCGTATCGAAGGACGCGGTCGAACTCGTCCTGCACTTCAGAGAGCCGGTCAACTCGTCGTCGATAGAGGCTAGCCGCATCTCCGTCGTGACCGACAAGTGCACCGGCAGGATCCTGTCGGACATGGAGTTGGTCGGTGTACACCAAGATGGCAGGTCCGCCGTATTCGAGTTGGGTGCCGACAGTCTCGTCCTGGAAACGATGGGCAGCGCCTGGGTGCGCCTGGAAGAAGGGGTCGTTGCGACGGCGGCCAACGGGACATCCAACGATTCAGGTGACGTCCCCCTGATAGGCGGCCTGTCTTTGAACGTGCGGGCGCTTCCCGGCTCGGCCCTGGTTCACCTCCCCTGCCATCTCACGTACGCCGTCGGGTCGCCGGAGAGGATCCTCGGACCGCTGGGCTACGACCAAGCATTCATCGTAGAACATACCGAGACGGTGCTGCTGCCGGCCATCCGCGATGCCCTCAGCGAGTGGTCCGAGTTGAACCCACACATCACCTTCGAGATGGTTGCCGAGGGGGTGCCCGACATAGAGATGAAATTGTTGGATATCGACGACTACAGGGCGGGCCTCGTTCACGGTGGCTATGGTAGTCCACTTTATGCTGGAGGCGGTATACGCGTAGCGATATTACAGCTAAACTACGATCTTGACATCTTGGGGCTGCGGGAGTACGATCAGTTAAGGCGAACCATATCACACGAATTCGGCCACAACTTGGGGCTGCTCCACCACCCCGACGTGTGTCATCTCATGTACGGTGGCAATGATGAACATGTACAGGATCCCTTCGACGATCTGGGCTACAACATACCGGATCCCTACAATTGGCTGGGCCGTCCTCAACACTGCAGGCCCGGCTAACACCGCATGCAACCAGACCGGTGGCTGGCTGGCAGACACCCCTTTGAAGGATCCGGTCGCCGACATGGCTGTAGTATGCAGCGCCCCTGAGAAAGGCAAAGTCGAGTTAAAACTGGACCCGCAACCGAGCAAAAGATGTCCCCATCCACAGAGGGTACGGGTCTAGGGGGATTCGGGGACGAACTGATGGATGCGCAGGCGCCCAAAGCCAGAACCAAAGCAAGTGAGGGGGGGTCGTTCCGTGAACGTCTGAAAGTCACATCACCCACAGCCACATGTTCAGGCCATCACTATGCCGTCTCGCCGACATGATATGGCAGATATGCTACCAAGGGCGGCGCAGTGATGGTTCCCGCCGCTTGTTTATGACGGCTGCCGTATAGTGGCCATCATGAGCCAGCTATTCCTGTTCCAGTTCACGCAGCTCCCGCTTGGCGGCCCTTATCTCCTCCATGCCTGCCTTCCGGTACGGCTGCCTCCGTAACCTATGATGCTGGAAACATTGCTGATCCCTCCAAAATACCTTACGCAAGAAAACTCATAGTTGGTTGAGTAGCACAGCATAGAATCTGCTTACCATTCATCGGTCCAAGTCCCGCCTAGCCCGCCTACCCGTCCACCATAGCCGGGCAGATGCTCCTGTACGGGCACCACCTGCAGTGGTATCCGGGGGTGGCCTCGAACTTCTCGTCCAGTATGTTCCCGGCCGCGGCCCGGACCGGCTCCAGGCCCTCCTCCAGCGACCCGGGGGTCACCATATACTCGCGGACCGCGTTTTTCTTCTCCAGGTAGACCAGCGACACCTTCTCGGGCAGCGTCCCGTACTTGGCCCGGGCCGCCGCCGCGTATATGTTCAGCTGGGGGTCCAGCGCCACCTCCCTTCTGGGCAGGACCGTAGACCCGGTCTTGAAGTCGACTATCTCGTACCCGCCGCGGTCGTTCCTTTCCACCCGGTCCATCTTGCCCGTGTACCTTATGTCGTCGATGTGCGTGGCAAACCTGGCTTCGGTCTCCACCAGGCTGTTGGGGGAGGCGGCCTCCCACTCGGCGTACCTCCGTATTATCCCGTCCAGGTCGGCGGCGGCCTTCTCGTACCGGGGACTGCCCCCGTGGGTGCGCCTGGCGACATCCCACAGGTCGCGGGCGCGCCGCACGCCCGCGTCGATGTCCGGCTCGCCACCCCCCAGCCGTTCCTTGCCCAGCGTGTCGAGCACGTCGTGGATGATGCTGCCCTTTGTCATGACGAGGGACGGCTCGGCCGGGACTGCCAGGACGCTCCTGTACTTGAACTGCAACGGACACTCCAGGTACGACCGGATGGCCGTCGCGGACAGGGACAGCGTCTCCGGGCTGACCAGCGGCGTCCTCTCCGGCAGGATCATCTTGTCCAGTCCGGCGGCGCCGGCGGCCAGAACCGGCATGGGATCAAACCCTTCAGCGTTCCCGTGTTCCCGGACGTGCACCACCCGGGCCAGCTCCGCAAGCCTGGCGGCGGCCGCCTCCACCCGGGACTCCCGGATGGCGCCGCACGCCTCCTCCTGGATGCGGTACTTGTCGGTGTCCAGCGGGTCGCGCGCGGCAGGCCTGCCGGCGCCGCCCCCGCCGTCATACTCGACCATCCGGACTGTCCCGGCCGGGGCACCACCGTCATCGCCGCCGATGATCTGCTCAAGAAAGATAGACGGTTCCCTGTCCTTGGCGCTCTCCCCGACCCTCCTGGGATGCGACAGGTAGAGCCTGTCCTTGGCCCGGGTGATCGCCACGTACAGGAGGTTCCTGGCCTCGCGCAGGTGCGACTCCGCCGAGTCCTGTTGGCGGCCGCTCCCCTTCAGCAGGTCGGCGGGTATGTCAAACTCCCTCCTCTTCCACTTGCCCGGGATGCCGTCCTGGTACAGGCCGGTCACAAAGACCGTCCCGAACTCCTTGCCCTTGCTCTTGTGCATGGTCAGGACGGCCACCGCGTCGCCGGCGTCCGCGCCGTCCTCGGCGGACGCGTCCAGGCCGGAGTACTCCAGATCTCCGGCCATCCCCAGATAGTCGACAAAGTCTGATAGCCGCTCGCCGTAGTAGTGGTGCTGGTAGTCCTCCGCCATCCGGTGGATGGCGTTGAGGATGGCCAGGTTCCGGGCCGCCCCGGGGCCGCCCGAGTTGGCATTTCGGCGGTAGAGGTCGGTATACTCCATCATTATGCGGTGCAGCATGTCCGTCAGGTAGGCGGTCCTGGACTCCTCGGCCATCCTGGCCAGGTGGCGCGCCACCTCCCGGATCTCCGCATCCTGGTCCGAGCCCGAGTAGACCCGCATCGCCTTGAAGACGCAATCGTCCGGCGAGTCCGGGTTCCTCATCCCCCTGGCCACCCGGTTTATCCCGGCTATGTTGTGCTCGGATATGCCGCGCCTCTTGAGCAGCCAGGAGATCTCCCTGCCGGCGGTCTGCGGCGAGTCTGCCACCTTGAGCATCGAGACCACCTCGACCGCCGCGGCGTTGCGCATCAGGTTGCCGGTGCCGGACAGCGCGGCGGGTATGCCGTGCGAGCGGAGCGTCTCGGCGAACAGCTCGCAGGACCGGTTGGTCCTGCACAGCACGGCCGTATCCTTCCAGGGCCCGCCCAGCCTGCGTATCTCTTCGGCGACGAACAGCCGCTCGGCCTCCTCGTCGCCGGCCGCCACCACGACCGCCGGCTCGCCGGCCGCCCCCACCGGGACGGCCGGGGCGGCTACGCGGTCCGGCTCGGCCGCGAGCAGCCGGGTGGAGATCTCCGACACGTTGGCCGAGCACCGGTAGTTGCGGTCCAGACGGACGGATGTCGCATCGGGGTAGGCATCTGCGAACTCGTCGAATATCCCGCTGAACGCCCCCTGGAAGCCCATGATGGACTGGTCGACATCACCCACGACGGTAATTCCGCCGGAGCCGGCCAGCAGCCTGACCAGCAGGAACTGGGCGTAGTTGTTGTCCTGGAACTCGTCCACCAGGACGTGCCGGTACCTCTGCTGGTACCTCTCCAGGACGGACCGGTCCTGACTCATCAGCCGGACGGTCGCGTCCACCATGTCGTCATAGTCTATCAGGTTCTTTTCCGTCTTGTAGGAGTCGTACGCCCTGTATACCTTGGATAGTTCGGCAAGCTGGTCGAACCATTCCTGGTCGTCGGGGCCCGGGGGCCCCTGCGAGATGCGGCGCTCCAGATCCTCGGGGGAGACCAGCTCCCTCTTTGCCAGGCTGACGGCGCTCATCATGGGCCCGAACAGGTCCGCCGGGTTCCTGTCCAGGCGGATCACCTCCCCATCTATGCCGAACCGGTCCGAGTTCCTGACGCACCAGACCAGCCTGGCCAGCTCGCTGAACCGCCTGGTCTTCTCGGATATGCCCGTCCTCAGATAGTTCTCGCGCAGTACCTCCAGGCAGAACGAGTGGATTGTCTCCACCCGGACGCCCCCGATGTCCATCTCCTGCAATCTCCTGTCCATCTCGCCTGCCGCCTTCCGGGTGAAGGTCACGCAGAGGATGGAGTCCTGTGGCAGGCCGCCGGCCACCAGCCGCGCGGCCCGCTCTACTATCACGCGCGTCTTGCCGGATCCGGGCCCGGCCTCCACCCTCAGCGGTCCGCCGGCGTGGTCCACCGCCTCCCGCTGCCGATCATCCAGGTCCACGCGGGCGCGCCCGCATGTTTGGTATTTATGGGTGGCGGGGCGGGCGCGCCAACTGAATCACATCGTATCTGTCAAAGCCGCATGGGTTGGCGCCTTTGTTGGCTCGCACCCTTGACGGATACGGTCGGTACCGAGTCACCCCCATACGGCATGTTTGGGCCGCCGCCCCGACCACGCGGCATGGCCCGCTGACCGTCCGCTCCGTATCGGCCGTGGGGTTGCCGGCTAGTCACCTGTGCAGTCGAGCGGGAGGGTGCGGCTGCCGGGGCCCGCCACGCGCCGTGTGATGGCATATGAGGCCCCGCCGCCCTCAAGGGTCCGATCCGACCGCCGCTCCAAGATCCAAGAGTTGGGCGTCCCGTTCAGCAGCATCGCATGGTCGGACACTTGCAGCATCCCCTGGCCGGTGGCCACGACCCCGGCCATGTCGCCTAGGTCGCACGGCTGCCGGAGCTTGTACAGGAACGCGGCGGTCTGGTTGTGTACCGCGAATACGGCGCAGTCGTGATACACTTTCTTCCAGAGCGGCGCCATGCCACAGAGTGCAACCATTCCGCTTGCAGAATCTTCGTACAAGTTCAGGTCAAATTCTGAACTGCGCCTGACCGGCGACCTCCGGCAGATGCTGCCGGGTGTGATCGAGTGTGGGATTCAGTTTGACCTGAACTTGTACGGCATCCACGTGACCTGAAACCGGTTGGGACGAAAGTGACCCAGCGTGGAAACGGGTTCGGTTCTACCACAGGCGCCTTTTGTACCTGTTCGGAAAGGTGGCGAGGTGTTGGTGGAACACGGCTTTCATAATGCCGCCGAGTTTCGATAGCAAGTGGTTTTGACCGCTGTTTCCACTCCGCACGCCTGATCTGGTTGGGCCTGCATTTCCGCTCTAGGCGCTATTTGTTACAGACGGAGCCAACGTTACAGACCACTTCCAAATATGACTTTATATACGTAAAATAAAGATTCATGCCGTGCATGATCTAAAAATACGCTCCAAGGAGGATGTCAAGCAAATCCTTGACGAGTCCGTGGGGCGCATCACCAGGCATTTCAACCCCGAACGAATCATACTGTTCGGCTCGTTGGCGCGCGGCACTGCGGACAAGCACAGCGACGTCGACTTGCTGGTGGTGATGCCGGATGAGGTGGACAGGCGCCAGACGGCCATCGAGATAATGGAAAAACTAAGCGGTCTGGGCTTTGCAAAAGACGTTATAGTCGCGACACCGGATAGCATAAAAGACGAGGGCGCCGTCTGCGGTTACGCGCTCTACTACGCGCTACGGGAGGGCGTGGTGTTGTATGAGCGCTAACGATGTTGTTTACTGGCTAACCTTGGCTAAAGAGGATCTTGACACCGCAGTAATGTGCGCATCAAACAGCAAACCGCGTCCGGCATGCTGTATGCCAACGCCAGGATATCTTGCTGTAACCCATGTCGTGATTTTTGCCAAGTCGTAGTTCGCGTTTTTGATACTCCATCCGGACGGTACTCTATTGACAAGCGTTGTCAAGTCATGTATCCGTGGAACTTTCAAATCTTCAAAAACAAGTATGGCTTTAATCGCTTTTTCAATTGATTGTTGTGAATGATAGCAGGAGTCCTTGGGGTTCTCGTATTCGCAAACTAGTGCAAGATCAAGATCATCATCTGACTGATCTAACCATTCATATGCCGAATTATCGCTCATAGAGTACTTTTCCCTCTTCTAATACGTAGTATATTATATACCCTTTATCATCCTTATATTTTTCAACCTCATCCGGCGTTGCCGTAACTATGTCTTTCGCGATAGGCGAATCTTTCAACATACGAGCTATATCCGCCATGCTCTCAAGCTTGTTTTGTAAGTGTTCACGTCATCTAGGCACGTTTTGCCTGCCAGAAAATTAATTTTCGGCCGCGATCGTACGTGTTTTAATACCGGATGGTACGGGAAATTGGACGGCTTGTACGCATGCGGTTTTCAGGCCAGAAATAGCCGCCATAACGCGACGACACCGGCAGATCTATATGTGGGCTGATCCGCGGCCCACAGTTGGCGAGCAGAATCAACATCAAAAAGATGTACAAGCAAATGAGCGAGGACTACCGCAGGCTGCTCGCCCAGCACCAGGAGATGCGGCGCGAGTACAAGGCGCTAAAAAAAGAGAACGAGAAGATCAGAAAAGAGAACGGGGAGCTGAGGCGCCTCCTGACCCTACACGACAACGCCAACACGCCGCCCTCGCGCAAGATGACCAAACGCCGTAAAAAGACCGACGCCTCCAAGAAAGGGGGAGATCCTTCCGGGAAGGAGACGCCGCCCAGGCGCCGGGGCGCCCAGCCCGGGCACAAGGGCAAGACCAACAAACCCACTCCCACCGAGTTCGAGACGCACGTTCCCATCAGGTGTCCGGGGTGCGGCGACACCTCCCTGGTGGGGGAGTCAACCGAGGTGATAGACATAACCGAGATACCGCAGCCCGTCAAGGCCACGACCACCCGCCATTACCTGACCACCTGCAGGTGCAGCAGCTGCGGCATGGACGGGATAGACCCACGGGCCGACCTGCCCAAGGGAGGATCCTACGGCAGAAACGTGGTGGGCACCGTCGTCCACAACTTCCTGGACCGCCTCCCAGGCAGGCTGAACGCGGCCAGCATGGGCAGGCACGGCATCGAGATGTCGACGGGCGCCATCCACAACGTCCTGTTCAGGACGGGGTTATCTCTGGGAGAGCCCAGCCTGGAGGTGCGGGACCGCATACGGAGGGCGCGCCTGCTGCATATCGACGAGACGTCCATCTCGCTCAACGGCACGAAGGTCTGGATCTGGATATTCCTCAACCCCGAGACCGGCGACACCTACTACCTGATACGCCCCAGCCGGGGCCCCGGGGTGGTGCGCGAGGTCCTCGGCAAAAATTGGTCCGGGACGATCATCTGCGACGGGTGGGGGGCCTACAAGGGATACCGCCACCAGCGCTGCTGGGCCCACATCCTCCGCGAGGGCGACCACCTGGCCGACCGCAACGAACACTGCCGCGCGGCGCGGGAGGTGGCCGACGCCCTGCTCCGCATATACCGGGATGGTGTGGGGAACAAGGGACCGCCCGACCGCAGGAGATCCCTGCGCGACGCCCTCCGCAAGCGGGTATCGAGGATCATCGACAGGTACGCCGACCACCCGGTGCTGGAAAAGTTCATGACCAAACTGGCCAACGCCCTGCCCAACCTGTTCAGGTTCGTCATCGATCCGTCCATCCCGGCCACCAACAACGCCGCCGAGCGCGGCCTGCGCGAGCTGGTCGTCCACCGCAAGGTGCGCGGCTCCATCCGGTCGGAAAAAACCATGGACTGGCTGGCCAACATCTTCACGTGCGTGGCGACCTGGAAGGCGCGGGGCATCGACTACATGACGCAGATGGCGGCGTACATTTAATCAGGCGGCCCGTCCAAAAACAACATGAACCAAAAAGACGCACGGTGATTAACCGATAATTTTCTTCGATATATGCGCGTTATTTATTATAATGCTGGCTGGTGCGAGAAAATACGTCCAGATGACGTGAACACTTACCTTGTTTTCAATGTGATCTAACACTATGAATAAATCAATATCGCTGTCCTGATGCGGCGCATTGCGTGCATGCGAACCGAACAGTATTATCTGTACCGGATTAAATTTTTTTACAATGCGCTCAACCATCATCTCTAACACCGGCTTAATTTTTTCAGGGTATGCGTTGCCGCTTTCCGTTTTTAACATCAGTTTGTATATGCTATTCTTATATATATAGTTTGTTCGATAAGCAGGATCATGTAATTTACAAGACTAATTGATCTTATGAAATTAATTAGGCATGATTTTAATTAGCAAAAACATACTGATTTGTGTTTACACACACGATCATCCTCTAGCAGATATGCCGCGAGCGATATGTCAGAGATCCTAACTATCCAAATACTAAAGGAACACTGCCCCTCATACAACCCATGAGTAAAAAAAGACCATACACGGAGGCGTTGATTGCCGCCTACGACAAGGAAAAGGATTCGGGCATCGTCAAGCGGTTGATGCCGGGCATGCTGGCGGAACGCGACAGGATGCAAAGGACCAAGGCCGCGTTTTCCATGGGCCATGCCGGTCCTGTGGCATGAAATGACTAGGGCACTATCTCAGGGAGGATCTGCCCGAACTGCGGACATGGCCGCGGTCCGGCAGGCCGCCTTTTGTTTCCAAGAGAGTCATGAAGAAGGTCTGGAGGGCGGTCAAGAAGACCGCCTGCTGACCGGCCAAGGACATGCGGGATCTGATCAAGACGGTGTCCGGTGCCGGGTACAAGATATGCCATGGTCGCACCCTGCTGCGCGGCCGCGGCTGCACCGTGATGGTGTCCGCGGGACGGCACGTCCGCAGGACCGTCAGGCAGATGATGGTCGGATTCCAGAGATGGATGGCAAGGCCCACCCCCGAGAAGAGGACCCCGGCCGCGTTGTCGTGCTCCGGGTGGTAGCCGGACTCATCAGGCCCCCATGGCGGGATTGGGAAAAACCGCTGCCGGGCGCGGCCTGCGTATGGCAGAACTGCAGAATGCAGCCACCTGGCGACGGCTCTTGGACCTACCCGTGGCGCCCGAGTCATGCGCAGTTCGTCTTCCTGTGGGCCGGAAAGTCGCGGCCGCCATTCCGGCACCGCTGCCCCTGGGCGCGCGATCCCCCGACATCATACTGTGGCTGCGGCGCAGTCCTCCCGCGGGAGGTTTGCCAAAAGTCGGCCGGCCGTACCCTCCCTGCAGGACCGCAACCGGTGCGGCCTGATTCGGACCCGTACCGGGACGCGCGGCATCCGGCCCGGCGGGCGCGCCCAAAACCGCCATACGCTGGACGTGTCGCGGACATCCAAGACGACGTGCCGGCTAGCCGGACCTCCCGAGCCCCGCTGTGCACCTCAGTAGGGTGCGTCCCAGGCGTCAAAGTCGGGAAACAGGCGCCTGCCCTCCGCCTCCACCGCTCTGGAGTCGCGTCCCATGGTGCGCAGGCATCTGACATACCTGACGCACGTTCCGGGATCGTCGCGGTAGCGCCTCGCGTAAGAGGCAAGTAGCGAATGGTTCTTGAGGTGTTCGTAGGCTATCGCCTGACTGTGCGCCAAGTTCAGCACCGCTTGGAATCCAATGGGATCCTCCTTTGGATCAGGCGTGCTCTCCGGCACCACCTGATCGTACAGTCTCCTCAGGAGTTCGTTGTCTCTGTCGGTTCGGTAGAGCATGGCCAGGAGGGCGGTATAGTGTCTTGACGGACCCCAGGGATTGGTCTCCACGTACAGCCGGTGCAGGGCGATGATGCACGGCGCCTTCTGTTCGTACAACATCCTTGATCTGGATGTCATGCGCAGCGCCCTGTCCATCACTTCGCAAAACTTGCGGACGCGCATCGTGTCCATGCCCTCCGGCTCCCGCGCGGATGGTGGAACATGCCCCAGCGGCCACGCCGAAAATTTGCTAAAATGCCCCGAATAGGCGGGATAGTCCAGGCCGGAGAGCAGCGACTCGGATGTGCCCAGGCACACCATGAGCGCCTCTGCGAGATCGCCTTCGCTACGGCAGGCATCGGCCAGTTCCAGTAACCCGCCCAGATCCTCGCCGGCCGACTCGGGATCGGCAGCCCGGGCAAGTATGCGGTCGGCATCTTCGCGGTAGGGCAAAGGGATCCGCCCGCCAGACCTGCCGTGCACCGGCAGGCCGCCAGCGGGTACTGCCACCCTCAGATCCTTGGAGGCACATATCAGCAGCGCCGCCACGTGGCTGCAGACAGCCACCCGCGAGTAGGGGCAGGAGCAGCGCCTCCTGCCGGTCCGGAGCGACACCTCGGCGCGGCGCTCCTTCTGAGGGCGCTCCACCATATACTCCAGGAACGTTCCGTCCACCAGATCCTTGGGGTAGTGCATGTCCGTCCCAAGAATCGTTCCGGCCAGGGTGCCGTCCTGTTGGACGGCCAGATCCGCCACTCTGTTCTGGTCACAGTACCCCCTCCCCAACTCGAACACCTTCCAGGAGCAGATGTCCTGGATGCGCCGCAGTGTCAGCCGCTTTGCTGGTCTGCCGGGCTCGAGGCCGTCGGCGGGTGGTTGTTTGGTTGCCCTGCGGGACACATCCTTAACTCCCCGTAAACCTGTAAACCTTGTATAGGTTGCCCGTGTCTACGGCATGGTACGTCCAGACGTTGTTCTTCCAGACCACCAGGTCAAACTCCTCCTGGGTGGCCGGGTGGAGGCGAATGTAGACGTGCTCGCCCACCAGGATCTGGTCGGGCTTGGCCATGCCCTGTATCTTTGCCGCCATGTTCATCGAACGTCCTATCAGGTCGACCTGGGACGTGCTGGATTTGTTTCCGTACATGACCACTATGTTCTCACCAAAGTCCATGCCTATCTTAACGCGGAGTTCTGGATAGTCGTACTGCGTCAGGATTGGGTTGATCCCCTTGTGCATGATGGTCAGCATCGACTTTGCGCAGCTGACGGCCCGGTCGGCCGCCAGTAGCGAGTTGCCCGAAGCCACAAAGTACCCTATGACTGCATCTCCCACAAACTTCAGCGCCAGTCCGCGGTATGCCCTGATGGTGTTGGCCATCTCCTGCGCAAAGGTGCTTATTATCATGGCCAGTTTCTCCTCAGGGAGATCCAGGGCCAGCTGGGTGGAGCCGACCAGGTCCACGTACAAGACCACCGACTTGAATCTCTTGAGGACGTTGTTGCGCAGGAATTTCTCTGAGCCGTCCAGGGCGTTGTCGTACTCGTATCCCTCTTTCAGCGATCTCCATATGCGCGTCTGCGTCTCGCGCAGCAGGGTATCGGAGTCCAGCGTGGTTCCGCGGTCGGTGCGTATCATGTCCAGCACGTCCGGGGACATCCTGTCGGTGCCGGGGGCGCTATCTTTCATGCCATGCTACTCCAGCGGAAAGTCCACGCCGCAGCACAGGCACCTTCCCCCGGTACCGTCATACCGCTCTTCATACTCGATCAGTATGAAGCCGCCGCATTGATCGCAATACATGCTCATGGCCACTCGGGAAATACGCTCTGTTCGTATATAAGGTAGAAGGATGACGGGAACCCGCATGGGGCGTGTCGTATGCGCATAGGGGCCGGGTCGGGCGACGGCCCCCTTGCAGTCCTAGAGGGGACGGTCCGCTCCATCCAGGACGTGTTCATGGACGCAATGCGGGAGGCTGCCGCGACCGCCAAAACAAAGGTGATGCTGGGGGATGCCACCGTCACAGAGGAGGAGACCTTTGATCCCGGCAGGATAGGCGGCATCTTCGCAGGCGTGGCCGGGAGCCTGGAAGGGTGGCAGACCGACGGCGTCATGTCAACCAGCAACGAGGACATACGCAGGATCTTTGTAAAATTTCAGACCCGCGCGGGCAACTACCTACTCTCCGGCCACCTGTCAATACAGTTTCACGTGCTGCTGTACTATATGCCCAAACAGCGCGTCATAGACTGCCAGAGGGAGCTATCCGAGATAGTGGATGCCGCAAAGACCGGCGAGCAAGAGATGGCCGACATATCCGACGAACTGATCGCCGAAAAGCTAAGGTCCATGGGGTACGACGGGCTGGACCACCAGGAACTCTTCGAGCTGCTGTACGAGGACGACTCGTTGCGCGGCTCCCTGGAGTCGCAGATGAGCGGGGATGAGGCCATGCGCCATCTGGCCCAGAAAAAGAGAGATCTCTTCGGAGAGCTGGACAGCCTGCTGACCGAAACGTACAGGATGGCCCCTGTCCTGATAGATGATTCCCGTTTGGTCACCGGCGAGGAGGGGTGCCTGTGCACGTTTGATGTGGAGTATGTGCGGGGCGGGACGCGTCGGTCCATCCCGCGCCGGATCAGCCGGCCGGTCCTTGAGTCTCTGGACGAGAGACTGGCGCATGTCCGGGGGGCGATACGGGACGCCGGCAGGGCCTCAGGCGGCAACTCCGCACCAGCAGAGTAGCCGGGAGGGGTCATCGGACGGCGACCCGGCGGCAGTGGCGCCCGGACTGGGATCTACCGCCATCCGAGCAGATGATCATCGACCTGGCGGGCGGGGCTGCACGTGCGAGGTGGTCGAGGTCGACAACGACGACAGCCGCGACTGCCGGTGCAGGGTGTGGTAGCAGACGCGCCGGGAGGTGTACTATGACGTGCACAACACCGGGGACGGCTGGACGTACCGGTACGAATCGTACAGGCTGGACCACAAGGTGTGCCAACACATGGTGGCCGCGTTCATACCGGCGGCCTCCGGATCGCGCGAATCCAAAAAGAAGGCAGATGCCAGCTCTGAGCTGCCGGAGAGGTGGTGCAGGCACTGCGGATCCACGGACGTGGCATGGAGCGAGAGCCGTCCGCTGAGGAGGATGTCCGCCCCGGAGGGGACGGGCGTGGACCTCTATACCTGCGGCACGTGCGGCCGCAGGTTTGCGGACAGGCCGTGCTTTGAGGGACGGCACTATCCCGAGGACGTGATATCGTATGCCGTCAGGCTGGTCGCCAGGAACATGCTGCCCAAGGACGCGGCCAGGACCATACAAGACGAGAAGAAGGTGGAGGTGTCGGGGCGCACCATCCAGAGGTGGGTGGACGAGTACTCCGGGATGGTGGCGGCGTTTGCCAAGGATCTGGAGATGACCGGAGGCAACGGGGTGAGCGTGGACGAGAAGCACTACAAGCCAGGGGGCAAGCCCAGGTGTATGGCCAGGGCGATGTGTATGGCCAGGGCGATGTGTATGGCAACCAGGTTCATCCTGGCCAGCGATCACTGGCCGGACAAGCTGAACCACGATGCTACCCCGCTGCTGGAGAAGGTGGTGGAGCGGCTGGGAGGGCCGCCCCTGCTGCTGCTCAGCGACAAGCTGGGCGGGTACAAGAGGGGGTACGACAGTACAATGAGGACCGAGCCGCGGCCCGTCACCATGCACATACCGGATGCAGCCGTCAACAACAGACACGTAAACAACAACCAGCACTAGCGCCACAACGGGGACACCGAGAGGCGCAAGAAGGGCTCGCGCGGATTCAACTCCGACATCCCGGGGCTGTTCGTACTGGGCGAGGTGTACCACCACAATTTCCTACGGCTCCACATGGGGCTGGGCGGGATGACCCCCGCCGAGAATGCCGGCATTACAATACCGGGGCCCGACAGGCTGCTCACGCTGATACGGTGCGCCGTGGCCTCCCGCTTCAACTTTGCCTGATGATGCGGCCGCACGCCCGTGTGTATGGCGCGTGTCGGTGTCGGTCGGGGGGCGCTTAGCCTGATCAATTACGCTGTTTGGACGCATCGCCACATCACGGGATCGTACAACGGTACTCCGGTACGACTTTCAAGCCGATTAAAACCATCGTGGCGGATAATTAATTGGGCCATCCCCTGCGTTTGTCCGAGAACACGTTTGTCCGAGAACATAATTTGCCGGATCCGCCGAGTTTGTCCGAGAACATGGCTCTCCGGCAGGCGCCATGCGGCTGTTGGAATGTCGCGGTGCAGACGCCGAACGGTGTCTGCCGGAGCGCACAAACCGGGACACCGGGGTCCAGCTGGCGGGGGATCGGCGGGCAGGCCCAGGGCGGGCGCCGGCCGGAACGGCCCGGGGCCTCCCAGTGCCAGGCCGTGTTATTGCGCATGGGTCCTAGGGGTTGTCCGCGTCGCCGGCCAGCTCCCGGTCTATCTCCCTCTTGCGTTCCATGTACCTGTCGAACCGGGAGCTCCACCCCGAATAGAACGACATCTCCCGCAGCCCCACGTACAGCACCACCCCCGATACGGAGGCCACCAGCACCACCATGGCCACCACGGGTATGGTGATGTCGGTCTGGGTGTAGGGCGCCGCCCCATGGTTGACGACCATGAAGCGCGGGACCAGTCCTGCATCCTCAAACGGATCCTCGCCGACGAATTCCACGGCATATCCCGGATCCGTGTACGCGGGGACCAGATCGTCGTCATACACGTAGATCTCTGGACCGTCCTCCTCGACCACAAAGGATCCGACAAAGATCCCCTCAAACAGCCCCTCATACAGCCCGTAGGGATCCCCGTCCTCGTACAGCCCGACGAAGTCCCCCTCAAAGGTTCCCTCAAAATCCCCGATGAACACCGCGTATATCCCATCGAACTCGCCCACAAACTCTCCGGTGTACGCGGTGGTGTTGGCGTGGCCGTTGAGCGGCGGGGCGTAGTGCTCGCCCAGCAGCCGGCCATCCATGTGTCCCTCGAACTCCCCGTAGACGCCTTCCTCCCAGCGTAACCCGTCCCCGTGTTCGGTATAGACGCCGGGGGGCAGTTCGTCATACTCCACCACGATGGAGTACTCGGGGCCCGCTAGCGTTACGCCCGGGGAGAGTATGACCAGGGCCAGCACCAGGGAGGCCGGAGCTATGAGAAAGGCGGTCAGCATGAGTATCAGGAACAGCCGGCGGGTTCTGTTCATGTGGGATATCAACCCCTCCATCAGTTCGGGGAGTCCGGCGGCGCCTTCCATGGGTCACACCTCTCCTGCCGTATTAAAACGGCTGCGTAACTTTGTTCCCTTCCTGGGAAACATCTCCTCGTACGGCTCCAGCACCCGGGAGCAAAAGTCCAGCCCCTTCGGGGTTACGCCATAAACCACGATCCGCTGGCTGCCCCGCCGGGTCTCCGTCTTTCTGATGATGCCCTTTTCCTCCAGATCGTCGAGTATCGGACGGTGCTTGGCCAAGTTGAGCCCGCAATAGCTCAGCAGTCGGGTCTGGTTCAGATCCCCGTATGAGGCCAGCCTGAGTATTATGTCCTTGCGTATGAAGATCCGGTCCCGATACTCGTAGGGCAATTCAGCGCATCAGGCTGCGCCGGACCGCCGCACAGCAGGGGATCATGTTGCCTCCACTGAGGCCGCCACCACTAAAAATCGTTCCGTATCAATGGATACATGCGCTTCGGCCCGGGATAAAGACCAAGGCCGCATGCCTCCGCGGGTCCGCGGGCGGGCCGCGCCTGTCGCAGACGCCAAACTGCTGCGGGACCGGCCCGCCCAGCGTAGGGGGATGCGGAGGTCCGGCGCGCTGCCCGCTTGGGCGGGCGGAGGCTCGGCATTAGCCAGGGGCCGGGCCGCATCCCGCCGCCTGATCTGCTCCTGGCCCAAACGCGTACCAAAAAATGGGGGGAAGGCGGCGCCGCTTTCACGACACCGTCCGGTCTGGAGCATGGCGCGGCCTACCGCTCGGCGTGCTCTTTCTCGTCGTGCTCATCCGCGTCCTCGTCGTGACATCCGGGGCCCGACACCTGTCCGGCATCCCAGTCCCAGAAGTGCTCCGGCTCAACGCCATACTTTTCCAGTATGCCGTCATACACCCAGTCCAGGGCCCCAAGACGGACATCGAACTCGGCCTGCTCCTCCTCGGAGAGTACCGTCTTGGGGTAGAACCTGTCGTAGAGCTGTTCGTACTTGGCATCGATTGTTACCAGCGTCTCGAACAGCGGTTCTGCGTCGGCGTCCTCGCCCCCGATCAGCGCCGCGCTGATCTTCGCCAGCACGGCGTCATACTCCTCGTCCAGGACCAAGAGCTGTGCATCGAACTCGGCCTGCTCCTCCTCGGAGAGTACCGTCTCGGGGTAGAACCTGTCGAAGAGGCTTTCGTATGCGGCATCCAGCGCAGCCAGTTCCGCTTCCATCTTCGCTTCCTCGTCGGGGTCCAGACCCGGCTCCTCGTCTGCGGGATGGTCCCAGTACTGGTTCGTGCCGAAGCCCAGATCATCCTGGCTGCAGAGGAAGATGTTGTTGGTGATGGTGGGGGCCGAGACAGAGGCCTCGTCTGAATGGGCAAAGGCGGTTGGGACGGTGAACCCGGCCATGACTACGGTCAGGGCCGCCAATCCCAGCACGCGAATGTTTGCTTTTGTTGTCATTGAATGGTGGGCGCTTTTGGATATAAAAACAACTGCTATACCTTGGGAGTTAACAAGGTTCCACGATCCGGGTAGCGTGTGGCCGGTGTGGGGCCGGGCCTGCGCCGGCGTTCTCGCCCGGTTTGGCACGTTTGGGCCCAAACGCCGCACCTGTTCGTACCCCTGCACGGTGCGGCCGGCGCCGCCCTGCGGACCCATGCCGGACCGCCCCGTGCCGCGCACCCCAGAGGGCCGTGAGGCGGGGGCCCGGACCGTTTCCGTCCGCGGGCGGGCAAAGGCCCGGACGGGGACTTGTCCAGCTGCACCATGATCTTTTTGCCGTTTTTGAATCTGGTCTTGATCTTTGTACGGCGGTCGTGCGACGACCTTCCCACCTTCATTTCCACTGCGTGTGCGGATATCGTAGGATCCACGCCGCTAGCTGCCATCTCCCCCACCTCGCCGACCATACATATGGGCAGAACTACTTACCATGAGGCCACTCAACACGGCCGCATACAGGCACGCATTAGGGGCGGAACTACTTACCGGACAAGTCACAGCCCGCCCGCCTACACTATGTTTTTAAGAGCCGATTCGCCATCCAATGTGTGGTTGAGGTTACCATTGCCGTGGCCGCCTTGGCCGGGCTAGGATCCTTTTGGGCCCCGTGCATATTGCCCATGATCCCGGCGTTTCTGGCGTATATCTCGGGTACCACGCTGGCCGACATAAACCGGTCCGGAGAGGGAACCGTCACCATAAACCGCACCAACATCATCCTGAACGCGGTATTCTTCGTGCTGGGCTTCTCGGTGGTGTTCTCGGTGATAGGGGTGGCGATAAACAGCGTAATCACGGGCGTGAGCGGCGAGACGATAAACCTGCTAAACCAGGTGGGCGGTATCATCATAGTTGGTTTTGGCGCATTCCTGATACTATCCACCAGGATAAACGCCCTGAACGTGGAAAGGAAGTTTTTTGTCAGGCGAGAAAAGGCGTCCTACCCGCTGTCGTTCGTCTTTGGGCTGGCGTTTGCGGTGGGGTGGACCCCGTGCGTGGGCCCCATCCTGGGGACCATACTGACGCTGGCAGCCACCACCCCCTCGATGGCGTTCAACCTGCTGCTGGTGTACTCGCTCAGCCTGGGGATACCCTTCATCCTGATTGCCATATTCTTCTCCCGGGCCCAGCGGGTAATCAGGGCCATGGGCAAGCACATGAAATACTATTCGGTGATTCTGGGGGCGTTCATTATAGTGCTGGGCATACTGGTGTATACCAACCAGCTGGCATATCTTGCCAACTTCCCGCTACTGAACGAGCTGATCGCGCTAGGGTGATGATGGGGCGATGAGAAGCGAGTTAAAGACGGCCATAATTCTGGGTGCCGCGATAGCGGTAGGCATAGGTGCGGTGAGCGCCTACTTTGGATCGGTGGAGCAGGCAGTCCCCATGGTAGTCCCGGCCGCCCCCGGCGAGCCCATAGACAAGTCCGGGTTCAGGACGGCGCCGGACATAGTGGGTATCGCCGAGTACATCAACACCACCCCCGAACAGCTGGCCGAGAACATCGAGGGACAGGTCGTGCTGTACGACATCTGGACGTACTCGTGCATAAACTGCATACGGACCCTGCCTTTCATCACGGCCTGGGACGAAAAGTACTCGGACCAGGGACTGCTCATCGTGGGCATACACACTCCGGAGTTCGAGTTCGAGAAGGACCCAGCCAACGTCCTGGCGGCCGTAGGGCGGCACAACATACAGTACCCGGTGGTCATGGACAACGATTGGGACACGTGGAACGCCTTTGAGAACCGCTATTGGCCACGCAAGTATATCGCGGATCACGAAGGATACATACGGTATGACCACATCGGCGAGGGAGCCTACCAAGAGACAGAGCGCGTCATACAGGAGTTGCTGACGGAGAGGGCGGCCGCCCTTCAGGTGGGCATGATCCAAGACACCAGCCTGGTGGAGATAGACGAGTTCCAGCACACCCGGGCCCGCACGCCCGAGCTGTACCTTGGGTACCAGCTGGCCTTTGGAAGGCAGCAGATAGGAAACGACGAGGGGTTCCGTCCCAACACGCTGGTCGCGTACAGCGTTCCGGATAACAAGGAGATACACATGTTCTACATGGACGGCGTCTGGAGGAACGGGGCGGAGAGCATGAGGCTGATGTCCGACGAGGGCGCCATCGAGCTGATATACTTTGCCAAGGAGGTCAACATCGTCACCGAAGGAGCCGGGACCATCGAGGTGTACGTGGACGGGGAGCCGGTGGGAGACGAGCTCCGCGGCTCCGACGTTCGCGGACACACGCTGGAGATATCGGAAGCCGGCCTCTACAACGTTGTCAACTCGGAATCTGCCGGCGAGCACGAGGTCTGGCTGCGCGTAAAGTCACAGGGGATAGAGATATTCACCTTCACCTTCGGGTGAGAGGGTGTAACCGCGCCCAAGCGTAACTGTGGTTACAGACACCATAGATACACGGGCGCTTTTTAGGGCAGGCTGAAAGCATCCGGATATCATGATTGGTGATTCTTGGAACGGTAGGCCCAAGGGAGACGGACTGGCAAAAAAGATGCTGGGTCGCGTAAAACCCGACATGCCGCTGTCCAAGAAGATAGAGTATGCCCAAAAGAGGCTGGAGATACCCATATCCCACCTCCGGGCCATCGACGAGAAGCTCCAGGCCAAGGCGGATCAGCTCTTCGAGAGGATCGTGTCGGCCCAGCGCATACACAACAACACATATGCCCAGATGTATGCCAACGAGCTGGTCCAGGTTAGAAAGATGAGGGGGATGGTAAGCAATGCCAAACTCTCCATGGAGCAGGTACAGCTGCGGCTCAATACCGTATCGGAGCTGGGCGATATCGTAGTGACGCTGAGCCCATGCATGTCGGTCATAAAGGATCTGAGCCCGTCCATAAGCGGCATGGTGCCAGAAGCGTCCACGTCAATGCAGGACCTCTCGGGCCTGATGGGCGAGATGATAAGCAGCTCCCGCATGGAGTCCGAGGGGATGATGGGCATGGACAACCTGCGAAACCGGGACGCGATGGACATACTAGACGAGGCACACTCGGCAATATCCGCGGAGGTGCAGGCGGTGATACCCAAGGTGCCAGAAAGCCTCAGTGTCGCTTCGGAGCCAGCGGCGCCCCGCAGCGTCCTGCCCGAAGTACCGGACGACGCGGCTCCCATCCGCTCAAGGGCCAGGGAGATGATCTAGCGCCTCGGCCTTCTCGGATAGGCGCTTTTTGATCCGGGATATCGTCGGGTAGCTGTAGCCGCGCCGCCGGTAGTCCGTCACCATGATCTTCCAGTTGTCAAGCCGCCAGCGCGCCTGCTCGGCGGTTATCATCTGCACCTCCTTGCTGACCACCCCCTTTCGGCCCACCCTCAGCGTACCCGAGTCCTGCAGGCGCCATCGGTTGCATGCAAACTCGAGTCCGTGCAGCGCCTCTGAGATGGGCATCTCGTTCAGGTACTCCTGCAGGCGCGATACGTCCGCATCCGTGGCCTCTGCGGGCAGGCTTATCCGGGTGCTCTTGCGGCCCATTGCGAGTGCTGGCTTGCCGCGATATATGAACAGCTCTTGGGAGCTTTAGCAGTCCAGCGTGATCACGCTGGAGTTTTTGCAGATGGTGTTGTAGATGGCATATCCGAATATGATGGCCCCAAAGATTGCCAGCGGCAGCACCACGAAAATCTTGGTCATCAGCCCCATGACGTATGCGCCCCTGTGACGGGAATTATATGCTTTGGTACGCCGCGCACGTAACGTACGCGTAGTGATGGCCACAAAGTTTGCAATAACGCCTGCAGCCCAGATGGCACGCGCACCGCCGGTCGCCCCTGCCAACGCTATGGCGCACTCAAGTCGCGCCTTCCCACCGGACCCCGCACCGGTGCGCCCCCTCTAGGTGAACCGCACAGGGGGGCGGGGCGCAGTAATCCGGCAGGCGTGTGGCGGACCGGGTGCCTTCGGAGAGCGGCCGGGCCAACCAGGGACCAAAAAATACGACACCGTGATGGCCATCCCACAGGATGCCGCCCCACATGCCAGCTCGATCACTCCGCGGGATCCCGCGGGCCGGACACGCTTCAGAGTCGAGCATCTGGAAGTCTGAACTAACTTTGGAAAGTCTATCCGTCACACCGCCTGTCGTTTGTCAGATCATGCAGGCGCGGCGCCATCCATAAAATAAGGCCTCCTCACGGCTCACACATCATGACCGCACCGTCCGGCAACGGACCGCTAAACGGGTCCTCTGATGCCACCCTGCTGGCCATGGAGTGCAAACGCCTCAGGTATGCATTCCAATATGATCCGCTGCTGGCGATGAGCGCCTCAAGGGTGGATCCGCTCCCCCACCAGATAGAGGCCGTATATGGACACCTGCTCAGGATGCCGCGAATACGCTTTCTCCTGGCCCACGATCCGGGAGCCGGCAAGACCATAATGGCCGGCCTGCTGATAAAGGAGCTGAAGATGCGGGGCGCCATACGGCGCATTCTGGTCGTAGCTCCCAGCCCCCTGCGGGAGCAGTGGCGGTGGGAGCTGCAGGACAAGTTCGACGAGTCCTTTGAGATTGTGGAGAGGCGCCACCTCAGGCTCGAAGGCAGGATGGCGTGGAACAAGGATCAAATCATAACATCCATGGATTTTGCCAAAAGGGACGACGTGCTCAAGTCCCTTCGGGATGCCGCCTATGATCTGGTCGTGGTGGACGAGGCACACAAGCTGAGCGCCTACCATTCGGGCAAATCCACCGCCAAGACGCAACGCTACCGACTCGGCGAGGTGCTCTCGGACGCGGGACGACACCTCTTGTTTCTGACTGCCACCCCTCACAAGGGGGATCCCGCCAACTTTAGGCTACTACTGGACCTTTTGGAGCCCGGCTACTTTGCAGCCGAGCAGATGATGCGCCAGTCCATACGCGACGGAAACAACCCGCTGTTTCTACGCCGGGCCAAGGAGGACATGGCGGACTTTGACGGTCGGCCCCTCTTCGTGCCGCGCCGGGTAGAGACTCCCGACGTGAGACTCTCATCTCCGGAGAGGCATCTGTACGCGGAGCTCTCCCGCTACATCAAAAAGCAGAACAGTCTGGCCCAGCTCTCCAGCAGGGGGCACAACGTCGCCTTTGCCCTGGTACTGCTGCAGCGCCGGTTCGCCTCCAGCATACACGCCCTGATACGGTCCCTCACGCGCAGGCGGGACAAGTTGGCAGAAATGTCGCAGCCGGGCAGTGCGCGTCCCAAGTCGGTTGGGATGGGCTCCATCCCCGGCGCCGGAGGCGCAGAG
Source organism: Nitrosopumilaceae archaeon (assembly GCA_965261905.1). Lineage (GTDB taxonomy): Archaea > Thermoproteota > Nitrososphaeria > Nitrososphaerales > Nitrosopumilaceae > VYCS01. The sequence goes on from CBDHDZ010000006.1 coordinate 194,511, forward strand.
GATATGTCCGAGGCCGAGCGGTGGCGGGAAGAGGCGGAGTGGGAGCTCATCAGCGCCGCGCGCAGCCGTGACGAACTCGAAGAGGAGGTGCGCGCCATCGACTCGCTGATACGGCTGGCCTCGAAGGTGATCGAGAAGGGCGCCGAGACCAAGTTCCGCCAGCTGCGCAGCACGCTAAATGCGCTGGACAAGAGCGAGCCAGATGAGAAGGTGCTGGTGTTCACCGAATCCAGGGACACCATGGAGTATCTGGTCGGCAGGCTGGCGGAGATGGGATACGCCGTAAACACCATACACGGGGCCATGGGCGCCGCCGATCGCAAGGATGCCGAGCGCGTATTCAGGGACAAGACCAGGATAATGGTCGCCACGGAGGCGGCCGGTGAGGGGATTAACCTGCAATTTTGCCACATAATGATAAATTACGACCTTCCGTGGAACCCCAACCGCCTGGAGCAGCGCATGGGCCGCATACACAGGTACGGCCAGAACCGCCCGGTCATAATATTCAACATGATATACGCCGACACACGGGAGGGGCAGATAATGCAGACCCTCTTTGACAAGATACAGGAGATAAAGGCGGCCATGGGCAGCGACAAGGTCTTTGACGTCATAAGCGACATAGTGCCCGGCAAGACCCTGGCGCAGATGATGCTGGACGCCACCGTGCGCGCCAGGAGCCAGCAGGCCATAATGCGGGACATGCAGGAGACCATGGCGCGGGACAACCAACAGATACTCGACTACCTAAAGGACGGCCTGGCATCCAAATACATAGACCACACCCCGCTGAAGGACAGGATGGACCGCTCCCGGGAGAGGCAGCTGGTTCCAGAATATACCGGAGAGTTCTTCGGGCGCATACTGGAGGCGGCAGGCGGAGGGGTCGAGCGGGAGCGCAGCGGACTGGTGTCGATACGCATGCCCGATTGGGCGGACCAGCCAAAGTCGTACAAGACTGCCACCTTCGACAAGCGCGTGCGCATGGCAAATCCGGGCGTGGAGCTGGTGACCTTCGGCCATCCCGCCTTTGACGCGGCGATGGCCTGGGCCGACGGGCAGTACGGCCAATCCGCGCTGGGCGGCGCCGTCTTTACCGACACGCGCGGCGGGATGGACGGCCACATAATATTCTGCGAATACCGCGTGACCGACGGTTCGCAGGAGCCGGTGGGCGCCAAACTGGAGGCCATATACGTGGATTCTGGCGGGAGGGCCGACCTGGTCAACCCGTCCATACTGCTGGACCTAAAGCCGGGGGGTCGGGCTTCTGCAGGCGGCATCAACACGGCATGGCGTGCCGCCTCCAAAAAGGCCGCCGCGGCGCTGGATGATTACGCCGCCGAGGTGCGGCGCGACAGGCAGGAGCAGAACGAGGCATCGCAGAAATACGGCGTGAGATCAATCGACGAGATATTGGCCAGGATCGGCGACGACATAGTGGATCTGGTGGAGAGACGGGCCGACGGGGACAGGGTGGATCTTGCCATACGCAACAAGCAGCGGGAGCGGCAGCGGTACCGACAGACCAGACTGGATTTGCGCATGCGCATGAACCGCGATGTCACACTCATACCCGAGAAGCCCCGCATGGTGGGGGCGGTGCGGGTCGTCCCCGGCAGCCAAGAGGGTATCCGGCGGCTGGAGGAGGTCGTGGGCCGGGTCATATCATACGAAAGGAACGCCGGGCGTGACGCGCAGGACGTCCGGGCGGCCGGCCACGGGTTTGACGTGAGGTCTACGGACGGTGGCACGGTGCGGTTCATACTGGCGGCCGACATCCTGAACCGCACGGTGACGCTCTCGCCGAACCAGTGGCTCCGGGCCAAGACGCTGGGCGCGGACTGTTACCTTTACGCCGTCGGGGGCGGCAAGATCGTGCGGATCAGAAACCCCGGCTCTCTGCGCGCCAAAAGGACGCGGTCCGGGTATGTCGTATGCCTAGGATCATAAGTCGCGCAGCACGGACTGCAGGACGGGTTTTTTGATGTGCTCTTTTCTGATGCCGTCCACCAGGGCCCTGAACTTTTTCTTGTTGGCCATGCGCTCGATCCTTTCCAGATGGCGCCGCACCGCATAATAGTGATCCCGGGCCATGCGCATCGGTACAAAGTCGCGCACCGCATTGCCATACGAATCGACGTACTGTTCAGGGTATAGTTTTGCCAGTTTGGAGGCGTATTTCTCGTACATTGCAACGTCGTGTGCCGCAACCACCACATCCATGGCCTGCGGGTGCAGGCCGTCTTTGAGGTACATGTCGACGGCGCGCTCGTACTTGTTCGATGCCTGCATGTCCTCGGACATCCCCCTCAGGGTGCCTTCCCAGTCGTCGGAGGCCTTTTTCAGCATGAAAAAGTATTCCCACTCCCCGGTGTTCATGAATATTCGCCGCAGTATCCGAACATACACCGGACCGGAGTCATCATACAGGTGCAGCAGATCTTTTAAAATGTCGATATCATCCTGGTACGCCTTTAAAATCCCCTTTCCGGCCCGGCGCGCCCGCGCAGGATCGGCGCCCCGCAGTAGGCGGACGTACTTTAAGCAGAGCTCCCGATCCCTCGTATAGTGTTTGGAGAGAAGGTCCAGTGCGGCCCGGACGGAGCCGGCGGTGTGTAGTATGTGGGCCTGCATGTGCAGCATGTTGGACGCCATCGGCTCTACCCGGTTGGGGTATTTGGCCACCAACGACTCCCAGTATTCCAGGTCGGCGGGGGTGTCGCATACGGCCTCCAGGGCCCGCCGACAGTCAGGCCAGTAGTCTGAGTTGGACTCGTCCAAACACATGTTGAAGAGGTATTGTACGTGTTCGCGTTTTTTATTGTGCGGCATATCCTCCCGCGCCAGCGAGTCGGCCATCCCGTCCAGCGCCGCCCTCAGGCAGTCCGCATAATATACCGGATCATCATCCATGTCGAACGTGGACAGCGCCTCCAGCAGGGTCTTGTATGCGGATGTCGTCTCGGCATATTCGCCGGCATCGCGCCTCTGCCGGATTTTCTTGAACAGGCGCCCAAAGCGCAGCATTCCTCCGGTGTGGCTGTGGTATTTTTCACGCATGTTTTTGAGAAGCTGCTCATAGTTGGGAGGGGCGCTCACGCCGCTCAGCTTGAACCGCTTTACAAAATCATCATACATTACGGGATCATTTCGGAGATAGCCGGCAACGAACCGTTTCAGATCCTGTGGAGGCACCCTGTCCAGCAGCACGTCGGCCGAGTCCAGGCGGACCTGCTCGGCATCCTCAAGATCATCCAGATGATACGCCATGTACAGCAGCACGCCGATTATGTGTCTGCAGTTCCCCGACATGCGGTGGAATCTCCAGCAGCTGCACCTGAATGCGTACGGGTCATGGCTCATGTGTACGGCCTCCATCCTGTGCTCGCCGCGAACCACCGCCAGTATCTCGCCCCGGGACATGTCGATGAACCGCACATCGCCATCCTCGTAAATTTTTACGCCGGCGCTGTATTCGATCCTTTCTGACTCGTTCCGGATCTTCTCTCGGGTGGGCCGGTACGGCCACCCACCGTATTCCTCCGAGTTATCCACGGCGTACGGTGGCGTGACTACCTCAATATAGACTCTGGCTGCCGGAAAATGAATTTTCGGCCGCGATCGGATTCTTCGGCATTAATTGTTGGTGGCGACGCATGATCCTGCCTCCGTCCTTGGATGGCGCGGGGCGGAGCAGGCCGGCGAGCCCCGCCTGGACGTGGTCCCGTGCGGATGACCACGCCAAGTTGCCTCACGGTCCCGCCCCCGCCGCCATGGCGGCGTTGCCTATTACCGTCCGCCGCTTGTCGGGCCCGTGGATGGTGATGCCGGCCGCCTCGGCCGTGGCGCATGGTAATTTGAATAATGATCTGGATAACCGTACGGACCGCGGAGGGCAGATCCGTCCTCATTTTGTACACAAGTTCAGGTCAAATTCTTACCTGTGCCTGACCGGTGACCTCCGGCAGATGCTGCCGGGTGTGATCGCGTATGGGATTCTGTTTGACCTGAACCTGTACCACGCTCAACTCCCTCCAGCTCTGGGCTAATTTTGGTGTGAAACGGGCATCTCGGCCCTGGTAACGGCGCAAAACGGTGCTAATTGACAACATGTGGCAATGTATGGTAACAACCTGTATGGCGCACCTAAAATTAGCAGGGGAGTTGAGTGTGTACAGAACCATATCTTCTGATCAAGTCTACGGCCCCGTGCGTGCCCGTAACCGTGCAGGTTCGTGTGCGGAACCCGGCGCGAACCATCAGGATCATTCGGCGGTAACGCTCAGGGTCCCGCCATGGCCGGCTCGAAGATCCCTTACCATCTGCCTGGGCATGTCTGTGGAGGCCGCATCGCACCCCACCGCCAGCGTTCGGGGGCACGTATACCCGCTCTTCCTGATCACCATGTCCGTGGGGTGATCCAAGGCGATGTTCGGGTCGCCTCTGCCCGTTATCACGAACTCGTTCTCACCAACAGATATTGTGACGCGAACGCGGGTGGCCGGATTGCGCAGGGCCGCCTTTAGATCATCGGGGAGGCCTGCGCAGCCGCAGCCGGCCGAGACGCCCACTATGCAGTCCCCACGCACGCTGAGCGAGGGATCTACGGTTATCTCGGTGGTGGTCTTGTGGGTGGCGCGGATGTTTGGGTGGCCCCGGAACGATACAGTGTATATCACCGGAGGGGCAGATTGGCATGACTTAAATTAATCTTGGGGACGCAAGACCGCAGATGCTTCCAGCACAGCAAGGCTACGATAGGGCAATCACGGTGTTTTCCCCGGATGGGCGCCTCTACCAGGTCGAGTATGCCATCGAGACGGTGCGCCGTGGCTCCGTGGCCGTGGGCATCAAGACCGCTGAGGGGGTAGTCATTGCCGTTGAGGAGCGGTCCCGGAAGCTGCAGATTACCGACGCTGCCCAGAAGATATTCAAGATAGACGACCACATAGGGGTGGCCGCCGCCGGATACATACCAGACGCCCGTAGCCAGGTGGACAATGCGCGATTCTTCTCACAAAGCAACCGTCTCATATACGACGATGAGGTGGGCGTCGAATCAGTGGCGAAACACTTGGCGGACCAGTGCCAGCAGTTCACCCAATATGCCGGGGTGAGGCCCTTCGGCGTGGCCCTGATACTGGGCGGCGTAAACAAGGACGGTCCCCACGTCTACCTGACAGACCCCAGCGGAACGTACATCGAGTATGACGCCATCGCCATCGGGGCCGGATCTGACCGCGTCACCACCTTCCTTGAAAAAACATACAGGGGCGACCTGTCCATGGACGAGGCATCCTCCTTGGCCATTGCATCCATACAGATAGCCAGCGAGAGCCAGGACGAGGATAGCCAGATGAGGATGGCCCGAATAGACAAGAACAACTTCCAAGAGGTTGGTGCCGACGACGTTGCAAGATACGCCGAGGCCGCCAAGACCGCATACCCCAAGACGGACTGATACGCGGTGCGCCTGTCTGTGGCGATACCGGACTCGGCGCTATCCGACGAATCTACAAAACTGGACAAGTCGCGCAAGGCGTCCCAGATGGCCCGATGCGCTGCAGTATTCGGCATACGCACGGTGTTCGTTTATCGCGATGGGGACAACGGCGGGGATAGATCGCTTCTGGTCACCACACTGCGATATCTTGAGACCCCGCAGTTTCTTCGGAGGCGACTCTTTCCAAAGATGTCAGATCTGAAGTTTGCAGGCGCCCTGCATCCGCTCAACATACCAAGCCACGCTTCCCAGGCCGACCCCAAATCCGTCAAGGCCGGCGACATTCGGGAGGGAATGGCGGTGACCATAAAGGGTACAAGGTATGCCGACGTGGGAATAAACAAGATGATAAGGCTGCCCGGGCGCGGGAAGGATGGCAGGATTACCGTCAGGTTCAGGTCGGGTTATCCGGACTTTGATCCAGTCCTGGTTGACCGTGAGACTGTACCCCAATACTGGGGGTATGTGGTACGAGAAAGGTCGGGCATCCTGCAACTGGTGCGGGAGTGGACGGGCGGCGTGATCATAACCACCAGACACGGAAAGATCGCCACAGGGGCGCGCATCTCCAAGTACGTGGAAGACGATCGCGACATACTTGTAGTGTTTGGTTCCCCTGAGCGCGGCGTAAGAGAGATAGCCGGGGGCAGGTTGAGTGGCCGAGACATGGTACAGCTGAACTTTTTTCCGCGCCAGAGAACCCGAACCGTCAGACTCGAGGAGGCGGTACTGGGCACGCTCTCAATACTGAACATGTACGGGGAGGAACTGCGGTGAATCGCCGCGCTTTCCTGGCCGCCTGCATTATCGTGGGCTCGCTCGGGGTTGCAATTGGGGGAATAACGCTGTGGGGCACGATAGCCTCGCTTCTGCCGTAATCTGGTAGTAGATCTGCGGCGAACGTAAAAATCGCCGGATCTGGTGCCATGCAGGATATTTTGTCAGGTGTGTCCCACTAACATAAGACCCCCGGAGTCTCCCCCGGCGGCCCGATGCCAGCGGAATTAGTGGATGCATCCAGGCGGTCGTCCAGGAAGCGCGCGTCCGCCGGCTCGTATGGTGCCGGTTTTTTCGCGTCCCCTTTGGGCCGCCGCCCTTCGCCGACGTATGGCATCCACACGACGGCAGCGTCCAGCAGCGTTTGGACAAGCTGCGGAACGCACTGCTCCCAATCCCCGGCCACCTGCCGACCGGCGCCGTCTTGCAACGGCGCCGGACCGGCCGCCGGTTCATATGCGGACACGCCGCGGCACAGTATGTTTATGCCGGCAACGTCGTCCCTGTCCACATAATACAAACACGCGGTACACGCTTTCGTGCGCTTCCACGACTTCCACGATCTCGTACGGTACTTGGCCGCCCACAACTTTTCACCGCACTTTGGGCACTCCGAGCTCGTCCCCGCCGGGTTGATGTCACATACGGGCAACCCGTACTTTTTGAACACGCCGTCCGCCACCGCCCGTATGGTCCCCTGGCTGAGTCCCATCTTCAGCAGGTCGCGCTGCTCCCTTGACATCATCCTGTTGGAGCGCACCAGCAACCTGTTGATTGTAGACTCCTCCAACACCAGCGCATACCCCCGGGTGGCGCAACCGTGCATCGTCTTGAATAGCCAGTCGTTCTTCCGGTGGATGAATCTGGAGTTTATGCGGGCGCGCTCGCGGCGGTTGACGCGCCAGTCGCGCCGCTTCTTGGAACGCTTGCCCTTGTTGCGTGGCTTGCTGCCGGGGTTTTTCACGTATCGCGGTTTGGTGCGGGCCTTTGGGCGCTTTGGCCTGCCGCCGGTCACGCCCAGGATGGCGTGCCTCCTGCGGCGCTCCTGCGCAAACCCGAGCGCCCCGTTTACTATATGGTCTACCTCGCCGTCGGTGCTCGCGACGACGTGTTCCCGCTTGTTGACATCCATCCCCATCATGCCCTTCGGCTGCACGGGCTGGACCGGTTGGGGTTCGTATGCTATTGACGCGGTGGTGCTGTTTATCGTGACGGCGCCAACACTCACCGCGGTCGCTATCCGCTCCACCACGTTGGGCGTCAACTGTATCTCCATGGCATGTCGGGACGGCGTTATGGGAAACCGCAGAAACACGCGGCGCGACGCCAGAAGCGGCTGGTTCGGGGCGTCCGACAGGCTGCACCAGAAACCATCACCATATATGACGCAGGCGTCTGCGCCCTGGCGCAGGACGGGGTTTTCGCATTTGGGCCGGCGCGCGTTGGGGTTGTATGCGCGTCTTTTGCGGTAGGCGCGGACGGCGGTCTCGCACATGTCGCACATGTAGCCGGCAAACTGCGCCATGTATTTGCCGCCGCGGTGCTTGAGTTGTTCGCGTATCATGCGGCGGCGGGAATCGTACCGTTTCAGATCCTCCCCGCCGTATGCGTCCCGCACCATCGGAAAGTCGCGCGTAAACTCCACAAACAGGCGGTACCCCAGGTTGGTCTTGTGTTTGGCGTATTCCAGCGCGGATGACAGTTTCGGGTCTTGGTGGTGCCTTGGAGCCCTGCGCGCGCCGGTGATCTCACAATACCTTGCTGGGCTGTATGCCTTGCAGTGGGGCATTGACGTGGCGACGGTCTGCCCCCGCCTGCGTGCCATGCCGTGTGTGGCGTGTGTCCGGTATTTAGTGTTTGGATTGTTGTACCGGACGGTTCCGGACGGTACCGGGCGGTTCCGTGTGGCACTGGTGTGGTTTTGGGGTTATATGTCTGCGGGACACAGCCTATTTTGTCGCACTATTAATATACAAAAAGGCGGATAGGCAAACCATGGGGGACATCATCTGGGGGAACGGATCAAACGTACTGTCTGCCGACTCGTTCGTTCTCAACGTGACCCACAAAAAGAATGGAAACAGGGACGCCTATTCGGACACTGAAAAGGTAACCATAACTTCGGCAGACCTGCCGGGCATGCCACGCAACAAGGACGAATGGACCGCGGAGTCGCTCAGGGCATGCGTGGTTGACGCCTTTTTGAAATGCGAAGTTGAGCGAAGAGACGAGGCCGGATCCATCCTGGGTAAAGTGTCGCATTCTGGCGCCGGCGGATACTGATGTGGAAACCGCGGGTGGTTGATCGTTCGCAAGCCTGCGGAGTCAACCCGGGGCGCCTCGTTTCCGGAAAAACGCCCCTGGTGGTAATTCGTAATTTTTACGACAAAAAAAGCTGCCAAACGGCGGTTGGAAGAATAAAAAAGCTCGGCCAAGCCGGATTCCAGAACGGAAAACTAAGGCACATAGGCCCGTTCCTGATGGCGCACGTAACCGACAAGAAAAGATACTTTGAGGACGCGGCAAAGGCCCGGACGGCGCTAGAGGGCGTTTTTGACGGCATAAGTAACCCGGTCCAGCTGATCTACGAGACCGCCGCCAGTATGTTTCCCGGCCATTCGGTCTCCCTTGCACGCGAACTCCAAAATGATTATTCGCAGGCCGTAATTCGGATCCATGAAAAAGGAAGATCCGTCCCGGTCCACAAGGACAACGTTGGATACGAAGGGATGGAGTATGCGGTATCAGATATTGACCACCAGCTGTCCTGCGTGCTACATCTGCAGGAATCAGAAAGCGGCGGGGATCTTGTCATGTACGACAGGCGGTGGACAAAAACCGACGAGCGGTTCCGAAACATCGACTTTGGGTATTCGTCGGACCTGGTAGAATCCAGCCGGTTCTGCAGGGCGCCTGGCCTTGAGGCAGGGGATTTGGTCATAATTAACCCCCGCTACTACCACCGGGTCACAGAGATAACGGGGGACACCCCCAGGATTACCCTTGGCATGTTTTTGGGATTTTACGGCCAGGACCGCAAGATTGTTGCATGGGCCTGACGGGCAGAGTCTGAATTTTGGCGGATCCTGATCCGCCGACAAAGATTAACCAACAAACACGGCACCCCGATATGCCTACAGCCATGGGATTGCAGTTGCCGCCACCATGGTGCGAGATCTTCGCCATAAAACCCGCAACCGACCCCATCCGGGCGCGTCTTTAGCACAAACTATTGCCCGTCCCCGTGCGCCGCGGCCGGCACGGTGACAAGTTGCCCGCAGATCCGCATGATCCGAGCCAAAAGACCACTGCCCGATCACCGATCTACCCGGAGGCGCGCGCATGACTGCCGTCCATACGGGGGCGGCGCTGGCGCCGATGATCAGCGCCGCAACACCCGCCCTAATACCCATGCGCATTATTGGCGTTTGAGCCCCGGATTTCCAACCTACGGTATATAAGACGGCGAACCGGTCTGTTCGTTTACAATGGGCCACAGAAAGCACAGCCAGCCACGCCGAGGCAGCCTGGCATACCTGCCGCGAGGCAGGGCCAAAAGCATGGAGGCCCGCGTACGCGGATATCCTGAGATCGCTGATGCCGAACCACGCATGCTTATGCATTGCGGCTTCAAGGCAGGCTGCCTGCAGGTGGTCAGCATAGACGACCGCGAAAAGACACCGAACGCAGGAAAGCAGCTGGTAAGCCTAGGAACGGTAATCGTAACCCCCCCCGCAACGGTTGTCGGGATGCGCGGTTACACCAAGGACACAAACGGATACCACGCCGCCTTTGACGTGTACGCAGACGACCTGCCCAAAAAAATATCAAAGCAGATATCGCTGAACACCGGCGAAGATGTGGCCAACAGGGCTCAGAATCTCTCCAAGATAAGGCGCATATGCGCCATCCTGGCGGTGGTACCTAGGGACGCAGGACTGGAGCAGAAGATGCCATACATATTCGAGGCCCCCGTAGAGGGCGGCGACATAGAAGCTCGCGCCAAGTACGTCGAAAATCTTTTGGGCAAGGAGGTAAAGGTATCAGACCTCTTCCGTACGGGCGGGTTCGTGGACGTTGCCGCCATCACCAAGGGAAAGGGATGGCAGGGAGTGATAAAGCGGTACGGGGCCAAGCGCAAGCAGCACAAATCGCGCAAGTCGGTTAGGGAATTGGGCAGTTTGGGGCCCATATCCCCGCAGTACGTGATGTATACGGTGCCCAGGGCAGGCCAGATGGGGTTCCACCAGCGTGTCGAGTATAACAAGAGGATAATGGTGATGGGCAACACCGAGGACGACGGTCCAAGGGTGAGCCCTGAAGGTGGATTCAAGCACTTTGGAGATGTCCAGGGCGAATATGTCATTGTGCGCGGATCCGTGCCGGGAACATACAGGAGACTGGTGAAGATGCGGACGCAGATACGCAAAGAGCCGGACAAGATATCCGAGCCCAGGATACTGGAGGTGGTGGTGTGAAGGTTCCAGTCTACGACATCGGCGGATCGCGCACGGGCGAGGCCCTCCTGCCGGCGGTATTCTCTACGCCGTTCCGCAGGGACCTGATCCACAAGGCATTCGTCAATTTGGACTCGCACAAGTACCAGCCTCAGGGAAGGCATCCGACCGCAGGAATGGACGTGGTCGCCAGATCCAATGACCCTCCAACCGGCCGCGGCGTCTCCAGGATAGCCAAGATGCGCGGGGGCGGCGGAGGCAGGCAGGGGCAGGCCGGAGGCGTTGCATCTGTGCGTGGCGGCAGGCAGGCCCATCCGCCAAACGTGGCCAAAGTCACCTGGAAGCGGCTGAACAAAAAAGAGAACCGCCTGGCCCTCTGCTCCGCCATAGCGGGAACGGCAATCGGGGAGGCGGTCCGGTCCAGGGGACACGTCACCGGGAACGTGGAGACGTTCCCGATTGTCGTTCAGGACGACATCGAGTCGGTCCGGACTGCCAAGGATCTCACCGGCGTGCTGGAGTCGCTGGGGTTGTACGGGGACGTGCAGCGTCTTGAATCCCGCCGCAGCCGCACCGGCAAGTCCGCCCTCAGGGGGCGGGGAAAAAAGTCGGGCAAGAGCGTCCTGTTCGTGGTGTCCGACGATGCCACGCTCCGGAAAGCGTGCGGCTCCCTGCCCGGAGTGGAGGCAAAGACGGCATCCAAGATCAGCGTGCTGGACATGGCGCCGGGGGCGGATCCGGCCAGGTTGACTATATACTCGGAGGGCGCCCTCAAGGGGTTGGCGGAGATTGACTCGGTACACCTGAGGCTAGCGGAGAGGATCTCATGAATGTAACCGAGGCCAACCGGATAGTCATCAAGCCGCACATCACCGAGAGAACGTTCGAGTTGGTCGAGCGCGATGCCCGCATCTGCTTTATAGCTGCCCGCGATGCCACCAAATCTCAGATCCGCGAGGCCATCTCCGTCCTGTACAAGGAGAAGGCCAGTTCCGTCAATACTGCCCGCACCATATACGGAAAAAAGGCGTTTGTCAAGTTTGAGACCGTTGAAAAGGCCAGAGATTTGGCCACGGAAATAGGAATGCTATAATATGGACTTGGAACAGGAATTGAGTCATGGTTAAAAAGTTCGAGTACAGGGGCGTTCCGCTGGAACAACTGGAGGGGATGTCGCTGGACAGGCAGCTGCGGCTCTTCAACGCTCGCCAGCGAAGAACCCTGGGGCGTTACATGTCAAACGGCATCACCGATGATCGGCGCAAGCTCAACGAGGACATCAAGGCCGTCAAAGCGGGCAAAAAGAGCGGCCCCATAAAGACGCACCTGCGTGATCTGATCGTGCTGCCCTACCAGGTGGGCATTACAATAGAGGTGTACTCGGGCAAGGAGTTCGTACCGGTCGAGATAGTTCCGGAGATGATCGGCAGATACATAGGCGAATACGTCATTACAAACAAGAGGGTGGTGCACGGATCCCCCGGCGTGGGAGCGTCCAGGTCCAGCCTGTACGTCCCGCTGAAGTGATTGCAATGGCCCGGTTCGACTACGCATACCAACACTACGACCCGCAACAGCACGCCCGGGCATCAATACGCGAAAAGGACATGTCCCACAAGCACGCCCGGGAGATAGGTGTTGCCATCAAGGGAATGGCCGTAGAGGCGGCGCGCGACTACCTCACTGCGGTGATAAACAAGGAGCGCGCCGTGCCATTCAGACGCTACAAGGAACAGGTTGGACACCGCCCGGATCCCGGCGTCATGGCGGGCCGTTACCCTGAGAAGGCCGCATCGGAGATACTCAAGCTGCTGGACAACCTAGAGGCCAACGCCGAGTTCCGCGGGATGGACTTGGACAGGATGGAGATAGTGAACGTCACGGTTCACAAGGGACGGATAATGAAGCGGTTCATGCCCAGGGCGATGGGCAGGACCACACCGCGCAACGATGCCCGAATCCACGTGGAGATCGTGGCCAAGGAGGTATGAGATGTCCGCCATAAAGAACATGATCCGGGACAACTACAACATGATGCTGCTGCGCGACTACCTCCGCCGCGAGATAAAAGAGGCGGGCTTTAGCCACTTTGACATACAAAAACAACCCACCGGCACGCGCGTCTCGCTGTATGTGGTCCGGCCGGGAGTGGTGATAGGCCGCAAGGGCGCGGTGATCCGGGCGCTCACCGAGCAGCTGGAGACGGACTTTGATTACAAAAATCCCCAGATACGCGTCGAGGAGATTGCCCGTCCGGAGCTCTCCCCGAGTGTGATGTGCAACAGGATGGCATCACACATAGAACGGGGTACCGCTTTCCGAAGGGCCACCATGTGGACGCTGCGCCAGGTGATGGAGGCAGGAGCCATGGGCGTCCAGATTACCGTCTCCGGCAAGCTCCGCGGGGACAGGTCATCCTTTGAGAAGCACACCTCTGGAATACTCCCTCGTGCCGGGCACCATGCTCAGGTGATAGTGGACGAGGATATAGCGCACGTGCAGACGCCGATGGGACTGATCGGCATACGCATCAGGATAGCCCACAAGGAGAAGTACAAGCCGGAATTTTCCCTGACGGGGCAGGCGCCCTCCACACAGTCCGCAAAGTCGCCGCCCGCAAAAGAGGAAGAGGCAGAGAGCGCCGGCGGCACCAAGACCGAGTCAGAGCACATACTGGAGGAAGAGGCCAAGATGGAGACCGTGGTAACATTGGAGGAGGAGGAGTCGCAGCTGAAATGAGCCGCACCAGCATGAAGACCATACGAGCCCTGGGCGCAAAGGAGCTGACCGAACGCATACACGAGAGCCGCGGCGAGCTGGCAAAGCTTCGCGTAGACCTGGCAAAGGGCACGCTGCGAAAGGACAACGGCAAGATAAAACCGCTGAGGCGAGACATAGCCAGGATGATGACCAGGCAGACGGAGTTGACCAAGAAATGATTCCCGCGCTGATAGGATCCCGGGCCAGCGTGATAGCGTCCCAAGGCAGATCATCATCCCTAATAGGAATAAATGGAACCGTGCTGGACGAAACCAAAAACATGGTCACCCTGCTTACGGATGTGGGTTCACGTATGGTACCCAAGTCGCCCAACATCTGGGAGATACGGCACGGAGACGAGACCATCCGCCTAGACGGGGCCAGCATATCCAAGAGATTTCACGAGAGGGTGGACACCGTATGATCGGCCTGGACACGCCCGAACCAAGCCGTACCTGCACGGATGACAACTGTCCGTACCACGGCGGCCTGCCGGTCCGCGGCAAACTGTTCGAGGGCAGGGCCACCGGCGTCAAGGCCAAAAAGACCATCACCATCCAACGCGAGTCCCCGGTGTATCTGAGCAAGTTCAAGAGGTATGCGCGCAGCAAGAGCACCGTGCACGCCCACGTTCCCGAGTGCATAGACGTGGAGGAGGGGGATCGTGTGCTGACGGCCGAGTGCAGGCCGCTGGCCAAGTCCGTATCGTTCGTGGTAGTGGAGGTCAAACGGTAGATGGCAAAGCAGGCGGGCAAGGGAGTAGAGGAATTCCGCCCATACGTGACAAAGGCGATTCCGGTGGGTGCCAACATAGTGTGTGCCGACAACTCCGGGGCCAAGATACTGGAGGTCGTAATGGTGCACAAGACCAAGACGCGCGTCTCGCGTCTTCCGGCGGCTGCCGTCGGCGACTTTTGCAACGTGGTAGTCAAGAAAGGACCTGCGGAACTGCGCAAGCAGGTGCACGGTGCCGTAATCATCCGGCAAAAGTACCCGGTAAGACGGCTCAGCGGCGTGCGTGTCTGTTTTGAGGATAATGCGGCCGTGATAGTATCCGCAGAGGGCGAAATGAAGGGAACCGGTATAAAGGGCCCGGTTGCAGCAGAGGCATCTGAAAAATGGCCACGAATAGCCAACATGGCATCAACGGTGATCTAAAATGAAACCATCAAAGATCAGAAACCGAACAATACATCACCCCTCCCATACGCTGCGCAGCAAGATGATGTCCAGCCACCTGTCCGCTGACCTGCGGAAGAACCACCACACCCGCAGCATCAGGGTGGTACCGGGCGACTCGGTAAAGATAGCCCGCGGCGAGTATCGCGATGTCACCGGCAAGGTGGACAAGGTGGACCCCTCCAAGGGAGTGGTGATCAGCGGCACCAAAAAGGAGAAGATGGCAGGCCAAAAGTTCGACGTCTACATACATCCATCCAACCTTCTGGTCACAGCCCTCAACACCGACGACAAGTGGCGGACCAAAAAGATCAAGGGAACAATAGAGCCGCCCCCGCCACCTAGCCCGACCGCCAAAAAGGAGGCGGACGAACCGGTGGATGATGACGGCGCCGCGCCAAAAAAAGAGACCGGCGAGGCGCCAAGAGGTGAGCAATAGTGGTCAGCATATCGGGCAGTACCAAACTGAAACGCCAGATGGCCCCGACCTTCTGGGGGATAACCCGCAAGAACAAGCGGTTCGTGATCGCCACCCGTCCAGGCCCACACCCCAAAAACCGGTCGGTCCCGACGGCCGTCTTTCTCCGAGACATGCTGAAGGTCGTATACACGCTGAGAGAGGCCAAGACCGCAATATACAGCGGAAGCGTAAAGGTCGACGGAATTGTGCGGAGGTCGCTGCACTACGGGATAGGCCTGATGGACGTGGTTGAGCTTGCCAACATGGATGGCGCCTACAGGATGGTCCCCATCAAGGGAAAGCTGCTGCAGCCTCTGCCCATACCAAAGGAAGAGGCCTCCAAGAAACTTGCAAAAGTCACCTCAAAGGTCACCATAAAGGGAGGGCGAACCGCCTTGGGGCCTGCACGACGGCCGCACCATAATATCGGACGTGGACGTTCGGGTCGGGGACAGCTGTCTCTTGGAGGTACCCGGACAGAAGATACTTGACACGATACCGCTAAAGTCCGGATGCCAAGCCTTGGTGATAAAAGGGGCAAACGCAGGCGAGTCGGGCAAGGTGGAGAGCATCACGGCAGGCACGTTCATACTGCCACCCCGGGCAGTGATCTCGCTGGGCTCAAGGAGCATCGAGATACCCACCGACGCCATCATAGCCACCGGCAGCGAGAACTCGATAGTGCAGGTGTCAGGGCAATGAGTGAAAATTCGATGCGCTCCATACGGCTTGAGAAGGTCGTCCTGAACATGGGCGTGGGCAGGTCGGGCGACGCCATCGATACCGCCAAAGAGGCGCTCATACAGATATCCGGAAAGAAGCCGACCACCCGCGATGCAAAAACCGCCCAGAGAGACTGGGGAGTCAGAAAAGGGGAGCCCATAGGCGTATCCGTAACCCTGCGGAGCGACGACGCAGTATCGCTGCTAAAGCGGTTGTTCGAGGCGCGCGGCAATACCGCCAAGGCCAAGTCCTTCGACGATTACGGGAACTACTCCTTCGGCATACGGGAGCACATCGACATACCGGGCGTCAAGTATGATCCAAAGATCGGCATACTGGGCTTGGATATCTCCGTCAGCCTGACCCGGCCGGGCTTTGGTATCCGGTTCAGGAGCCGCCACAAGGCCAGCATAGGCAAGTCCCATGTGATATCCAAGCAAGAAGCAAAAGATTATCTTGCCAATAATTTCGGGGTAGAGATAGTATGAAGGACCGTTCCTACGAGTTTACCGGCCGCAAAAAACACACCTTCGGCAGGGGATCCAGGTGGTGCAAGCGGTGCGGCGATTACACCGCGGTCATACAAAAATATGATTTAATGATCTGCAGGAGATGCTTCAGGGAAGTGGCCACCTCGTTGGGCTTCCGGAAACACAGGTGATGATGGGAACATGCCGGCCACAAACGTAATTGCCAACCTGTTTGTAACGATATACAACAACGAGGTACGCCGCAAGCGCGAATGTACCGTCCTGCCCACCTCCAAGCACGGCGGCGAAGTTCTAAAGACGTTAAAGAGGTACGAGTATATCGGCGACTACGAGCACATAGACGATAGGCGGGGCGGCAAGTTCCGGATAAAACTGCGCTCAAAGATAACAAAGTGCGGGGCCATATCGCCGCGCTTCAAGGTGAAAAAAGGCGAGTACGCCCGTTGGGAACAGCAGTATCTGCCGTCCTACGACCGCGGGATACTGCTGGTCACCACCAACCAAGGGGTGATGTCGCACCGCGAGGCCGCCAATCTGGGACTGGGAGGTTTGCTGGTGGGATATGCCTATTAGACCAGAGAAGCTCAGCACGGCGGTTCAGGTTCCCGAAGGGGTGACCGTCACCCTCAAAAAGCACATGCTGTCCGTAGAGGGCCCGCGTGGAAAGGCCATCAAGAGCTTCCGCAAGATACCCGTCAGCCTGAAGGTGGATGACAACTCCGTCTCGCTCAGCGCTGCCGGATCCCGCAAGCGCGACTACGCCATAATGAACACGGCGCGTTCGCTGATCCGAAACCTGTGCGAGGGGGTCATCGAGGGATACACGGTGAAGATGAAGATCGTCTTTGCCCACTTTCCCGTAACCGTCAAGGTGGACGGGCGCCGAGTCGTCATAGAGAACTTCCAGGGGGAGAGGGCCCCGAGGATAGCCAACATACACGGTTCGGCCAAGGTGGAGCCCAAGGGCGAGGACGTCGTCATAACGGGCCACGTCCTGACCGATGTCACGCAGACGGCTGCCAACATAGAGCTGAAGACCCGCATAAAGAACAAGGATCCCAGAGTGTTCCTGGACGGCATCTACGTCTACGACAAAAAGACGGGTATGGACTAGGCACCAACCCACCGATGCCAATCCACTAGTGCAAACGACCTGGCGGCAGATGGTGCGCGGCGCAATGCATCCGGAGGCCAGCCTGCGCCCTTGCCTCAACGATGCTCAGGATGGTAGAATCAGTTGTGGCGGATCCGCTGGCAGGTGGCGCCCAACCAAGGCAGCCGCCGGAGACCCCCGGGCCATAGCAAGGATTAAATCAACACATCCCGGCATCGTGTACGTTGCCGCCCTAGCTCAGCGTGGTAGAGCAGCGGACTGTTAATCCGTTGGTCGACAGTTCAAGTCTGTCGGGCGGCGCCATCTAGCATGGATGAGGTACGTAGACAAAGTACATCGTATGGTACAAGACGTTTGACTTTGCATGTTATATGCCATCGCGGCAACCTAGCGGCGATGGGTCGGATCAGGAGAGCGAACCGGTACTGCGTCGACTGCGGAGCCCGCCTGGTCTATTATGCCCGACTATCCAACCCCAAGGCGCCCAACGAACACCGCGTGCTGGTTTACGCATGCCCCGACTGTACCCGGGACTTTGAAAAGCCAAAGATGTTCTCTATACGGCGCAACCAGGTAGAAGATCCGCTGGAGACAGTCGAGATAGAGATAACCCAGCAGCGAAAGGGCGCGCGGGCATAGCCGGCCAAGGCGCAGAACCTCACCCGGTTCCCGCACCGTCCAGGCCTGCGGAAAGTGCTCAAATGTGCAGACTTCTTTCAAACTCCGGCCATCCCCTGCGCCCGGGACGAGGCACCCGCGGCATACCAGACTGGCGTGTCTGAGACACATACTGCCCGGAGGCCGCGTCCCGTAGTACTTGGATGCATCCAGGTGGTCGTCAAGGAGACGCGCGTCCGCCCCCTACCAGGCTCGAATATTTATAAGACAAACAGGCGTATACAAGGCAATGAGCATAAGCGAGTCGCGGACGGAAAGCGGCGCGGATGCTGCGTCCTTTGCCAGGTCGGGCATTGCCGGGTTTGCCAAGGCCGTCGGGGGCAGCCTGTGTGCGCTGTTCAGGCAAGACCACAAGGCGCGCAGATACCGGAGCAGGTGGTGGTTTCTGCTGCCCATCATGGGAAACTTGGTCGGCGGTATTGTCTCATACTGCGCCATCAGGCACGACGATCCAGACAAGGCCAAAAGCTGCCTGCTGCTGGGTTTGTTGATGTTCTCCCCCATAGCCCTGCTTGTCATTGCAGGAGTCATATCTGGCGCCGACTAAAATCCACGGTCCAGAACATAATTTCGGTTGCGGTAAAAATATGCGCCTAGGTCGCGCACCCGGTGCGTCTTGTATCCTATCAGACATATCCAAAGCACCCGCCCGGCTAAAACTCGAAAACGCGCAGCCGACACGCCCATCATGCCGCATCTGACCATCGCTTCCGCGAGATCACACACGCTAGACGGCAATGCCCCGCGTCATGCAGGCGGCCACAGCGGGCTAGCGGGCCGGCATCCCCGCAGACCCCGTCCGGCCAGATATGGTTGCCTTTGCTACTATCCATGTGAAACCGCTACACCAATACTGCCGCCAATACTAACGAACTATTCCGGCGTAACCCGCCCGGTCGCGCTGTCAAGTCGATAGTAGCTTGGCCGTGTTATTCAGACGATAACAGCATCCATCCACCCAAATAATGATTTTTTGTAGATCTCAGCCCGCATTGAGGGATGGCCGCGGCCGGCCTCGCTCACCCCTGCAGGTTTGCGTGTGAACGCTGGGTTTCGCATGCCGTCGCAGGCCGGTCGATGGCGCCGGACTCCGTGCCGGCATTCTGCGTATTTTTAGGATCCATCCGGCTTGCGCAGCACACTGCATAACGATTCGGGTTGCAGCGTCTGGCGCCCGCATTTTGGCCACACGTGCCCCGTATGATACGGCCGCCGACCGCTGCCCGTGACTTGCCGGCTCGCTTATGAAGCCCCTAGCGGCCTTGCCGCGGGCTTACCCGCATCATATCAGTAATATTTCAAAATTCGAATTTAGAAACATATGAAACAGAACCGGCGGCGCCAGCACGTACAACAAGGAAAGCGTCGCCTGCCTCAAACCGATTATAAAATCACAGGAACCGACTAGGCATCAAGGCAGCTTGCTGCCCTGCCTAGTTTGGCACCGGCGCACCGGCCATGATCGTGCAAGCCGCAGGCCTGCAGCCCGCACCATCACGCGCTTCACACAAGCCCCGGATTAAAATTCGGCGGCAATGTGACGGCGGCGATAATTGCAGTATATGCCGGAGTCCACGCCGCCAGCGGTAACCAGATAAACATTATCAGATGACATCTGGCCAAGACCGGATTGGTTTCTTTGTACAACACACAAAACGCGAGTCCTGCAGTTGTGCCCATAAACAAGCATCCGACGTACCGCCATGGCCATACAGTTTCGCTGTTTTGTATGTTTTTCATGAAGGTAAGTCCGAAACATAAAACGAACGGGTACATCATGCGGCTCAAGCATATCATAAATAACTCCGGGCCGAATCAAAGCGGCCACACGGCGCATCACGAGGGGTATGATTGGGCGTTAGGCGCCGATATCAAATGAACGTCAAAACACCCGCCCCATCCCATGCATCAATCTGATCGTGTCAAATCGTACAAACAGGATCAGGCCGCCACCGTGCCCATGCGGCAGCGCTCAAACGAATCTGCCTTATTGCTCATCCACTCCGCTCCAGCATGCGGCGCCATGCACATTGTGGAAGACTTATCATCAAGAAAATACCGTATTGTTCATGTCTGTGAGTCGGCCGCTCAAGGCTGGAACTTGGCTCCTATCAGGCATGGCGGCGTTTCTTGTGTTGGTTCCATGGTTCGTATACGCCGGACTCGGCTCTGGCGGCATAATCATAGCAGATGGGATATGGTATAGTGCGGTTATTGTCCTGACTATCTCCGTCGCGGTATCGCTGGTCACATGGGCGGCCCTTTCATGCGCAACTAAAAACATCACGCCGCAGGGAATTGCTCTGGGGGTCATCACCGGCGCGTCGCTGGTAATGCCGTTCCTGCAGGTTTTGGGGCCTATGGGCGGGGCCGTCGTTGGGGCCGTTGCCGGGTTTGCGGCGTTCCAGCTTCAAAGACGGATATCAAATCGGCAAGGCAGGCCATTGACAATCGCCATGGCAACGCTCGCCTCGGCATATCTTGTATTGATGGTTACGGTGTTGGCGGTACAGGCGACCGCACCGGTATGGGAGGCCAATGACGGCATCAGCACGTGGTCCGGAACGCCGGAAGGACTGGAGACTTCCGGATTTGGCGACATCCTGCATGACCGCATAGGGCTTGTATTCTTTGTGATCACCATTCCGTCCTTGGCGGTAGCGGGGCTGGCAGTTCGGAGGTGACGGAGAGGGGAGACGGCGTCCGCGTCCGAGAGCATGCGCATCTGCCTATAAAATCCCGACAAAGCGCCTGGCAGGCGCCTTGTGCGGGTGTGGGTGGCTCAAGACGCCTGAGCACATCATCATCATCTGCGCCGAGACGGCGCTTTAGAGATCCCCGGGATCTTGCCAGATAACTCTGGGCGGGGCATGTGGGCGCAGCCATCCTTGATGGGTGTTTTGGGCATCAGGTGTCCCCACAAACCATGATCCCGGCCCCGGTTCAATACGCCCAAATGTCTGGAGACGCAAATATGCCCCCAAACACCCCCCCTTTTTGGGGGTAAACTTGCCCTTCCAGAAACGCTGTCGCATGCCTGTTTTGGGGCCCGGCTAGGGCAGCCGGGCCTTCTGGGAGTCCCGTATCCGAATCAGGCACAAAAGCTAAACCCCCCGGGGAACATCCCAGCATCAGGAACGGCGCGGTTTTTTCGAAAACGGCCGGTTTTAGGGGGGGTTGAGCTCTTACGAACGATCAGTGCATCCAACCGCCCAAACACCCCGATGTCTCAGTAAAAGACCTGCCGCCATTTTCTCTTACGAGTGAAAGCTAAACCCCCCGCGGATCAGCATGATCAGGGCCAAAATATGGGCAGCGCCGGCAGGTAGACACCGCCGGGCCACCACCTGCCCCGCCATGCGCGCAGCTCCGCGGACAGGACTCCATCTGCCGCATGCCAGATATTCCCCAAATACCCGTACCAGGCCGGCATCGTCGGCGCCGTGCTGCGGTACGCGTGATTGAGCCGCGGGCGCGTGCTTCCGCCGGCAGGGGCCCACGCGGCTGGATGCGCCCCGGATATCGGCGCATCCGGCAGGTCTAGCTGCCCCGGTCATGGCATTCTCTATATACAACCACCCACACGCATTTTTGTCATGGTGAGGATGGGTATGGTCATAGTCATCGGCGGCATAGTGGCGTCCATGGTGATAGCCATGTATGCGTACATTCAGTACCAGCCCAACATCATGGAGGTCTCCAACGGCGAGCCTGTGATTGTGGGTCCTGTCGAGTATGCCATCACGTTTGAAGGCACACACGACGGCAACGACGAGGTAAGGCCGGAGCACACCTTTGTTGAGATAAGGATCAACATGCGCAATATCGACAGCTCGGACGTGACTGTTACCGGCGGCCAGTTCTACTTTGTCGATGCAGGCGGCGAGAGGCATTGGCCGATATACGGAAACGGAACGTTCGCAGAAGAAGATCTCTACATCGAGGTGCTGCAGCCAGACCGGGCAGTCACTCGGACCACCCAGTTTGACGTACCATTTGACGATCTTGAGCAGTACAAGATCATCGTCAGGCCTGCCAAAGGGCACGAGAGCATAGACGTCGGCATAGCATGCATAACCAACTGTTGAGGCCGGGTGCCGGGGCGCCCATGCGCCAACGCGTGGCAAACCAGATGTTTCTAAATTCGAAATTAGAAATATGCATATCGCAACCGATGGCGCAACGCGACAGCGGCGGCAGATGCACGCAGCAACGACTGCGCTGGGCAGGAAAAAAACGTACCGGGTAATCCTACTTCCTGGCCGGTTCGAGGGAGTTGGTTATGGCCCGGTTCAGGATCTCGGCCGCCAAATAGTGGTAGTAGGCCTCCGGCTGCTTGTCGTTCTTTGGGCGCGGTATGCGCGTGTTTATGCTTTGCAGCAGCCTCTCAACCTTGGTGGTGGTCGTATCTATAACCTTGGAGTACTTGCTGTCAAAGTCCTCCGGTGCGGTATAGTTGAGCAGCCTCGTCTGGGTGCCGTAGTGTTTTGAGATGGTGCCCCTGACCTCTTCTATCTTGGTGAGCTGGATGAGTCCGGACTCCCTGAGCACCCTTATGTGGTGCCGGACCGTGGTCAGGGCCTTTTCGTGTCCTGATTTTTTGAGACCGGCGGCCATCTGTTCCGCAGTCATGGTGCGGTGGTATAGCATCTCGAGCATCTTTGTCCTGGCCGGATCCTCGATTGCCCTGGCCTCACCAGGCGTGGCAATCAACATCCGGCTTATCTCGACCGGCTGCTCTAGTAGCGTTGACATGACCGGGTTTGCCCCCGGCCATCATAAGAGGATGAGCCAACATTCTTTGTCAATTGGGTGTACTTTTTTGACGCCATGCTCATGGTAGCGCAAGCCCTCCGTACGCACCCAAAGCACGCGGTTGTTGCCCGTACTGCACGATGTACGATGTTGGGTGGTGCCTGCCACCATTACATGTTGCATGCCCACACAATCAGGCAACTGGTTGCGGCATGGTGAATTTTGCACCATATGAAATATTTTTGCGATATCACAAGGTGTATGAGCCGGTACCAAGATTATGCCAGCGGTCTCATGATGTTCCGCCGTAAAGGGCGTCGCAGGACACCACCCCCCGGCCCACCGGCCCAGCAACCGGCTAGCGGGTAGATGAATTCGAGTCGGCATGCATCCGGGGCAATAACATGCACGCCGCTCTAGCACCAACTACCCAAAGCGGGTAGCGTCCGGGCAGTGGGGCGGCCAGGCATGTCGGGGTGGCTCAGATCCGGAATCGGGGCGGGCCAGTCGCAGGAAGTCAGCCTTCACTGCCCAAGGGCACCGGTTCAAGGCCGTGCAGCATCAACAACAAGTCGAGCCTCTTTTGGATGGCTGGCAGTCCCGGTACCCTGGATGGCGTAATGCCGCTACGGATGGCCAGCAGATAGGATCTTAGCTTTGCCGCCTTTTTTTGGAGTTTGGCGGTGGACTGTCCGGTGTCGGCGATGGACTGCAGGTTGGCCAAGATGTCGGCCAGTTTTACAACCTGGGCCTGCCACGGGGCCTTTGTTAGCTGATCCGCGTACTGGCGGTCCCTCTCTTCTTTGGGTAGCCGCTTGTCCTTGGAGAGCGCGGATACGCAGTCAGCCACGTCCCTGCCAAACTGGTCGTATATGTCGTCATAGTCAGTGTCGCCATCCTCTATGGTATCGTGCAGCCAGCCGGCGCAGATGATTGCAGGGTCACCCACCCCCGCCGCCCGCAAATTTGAAACTACGCTCTGGACGTGGTCGATGGCAGGTGCGTTGCGGCGCATTGCCTGACCGTGTTTCTTGCGGGCATACTCCTGAGCCGCGTCCTCAATCGCCACGACCAATCCAAAATCCGGTGCTATTTATTGATACGACGGGCGATCAGCGCTGCTGCTTGCTGCCTATCTGGATCAGATCGGGCCCCTTCTGCTTCTGCGTCATCTTGGACTGCCAACGCAGCAGCACCTCCTTGAAGGCATCCGCATCCTGCTCGCTCTCGGTGTACATCAGCATTGTGATCCATCTCCCCTTGCCTGCCCGGCCCCCCACTGAATTCATCCAGAAGGTGTCCGGGAGGGTGGTCATCACGTGACTCTGTGGGTTTTCCGCGATCTCGTCCCATCTCTTTGAGACAAAACGCAGGATCTGCGCCATCTCCTCCTTCTTTATCATAGCCGGGAATGGATCCCTACAAAATTTAAATTTTTGAAGCCGGCGGGGTCGGATTACCCTGCCGGATGGGACGATCCGGCCTGTTGGTTGACCCGAAAGGGGCCGTACCAGAGGGTGGTAAAAGATTCCTTACCAAAACGCCAAACACCGTTGACTATGCGTCGGTTATACCATTCGTCACAGATGGTGGCAATGAATGAGAACGATCTCACCATAATGGGAAAGAAAGTCAGTGACATGTACGGCTCGCGTGTAGGAAAAGCGATCGGAACCACAACCGACATAGACGGCACCGTAATCTCTGTAGGAGTGGACTGCGGATACCGCGGTCTATTGGAGGTGCCCTACGAGCACCTAGTGGTTCAGGAAGACTCCATCATATACATACCCCAGTGGCGGCTCGACTCACAAAAAGTGCTGCGAATGAAAGGGCTCATCATCAGACGGCTCAGGGCGCTCAATGCCATCCTATCGGACAACGACCAGTTGAAAGATGACTCAGAGGCAGTACTTCAAGGATACGAGGAGAGGTTGGCCAGCGTAAATGAGTCTGAGGGATCCATCAGGGGTGTCTTGACTGAACGCGTGGAGGAGCTAGATAAGCAATCAAAGGTGGCCAAGAGCCTGCTCTTTGATGCCACCATCCAGTACAAGAGCAGCGAGATACATGAAACCGACTACAAGGTGGTAAAATCTACAACCGCCGCCATACTGGAACGCATAGACTACGAGACCAGCGAGATAAAGAACATGGAGAGAAGGTTGGACGACCTATCCGCCGAAGAGAACGAGGTGTTTGACAAGATTCCTCATCCGGAACCAGCCATGGAGGAAGAGAACGCACCAGCAGAGAGCGCTTTCCAGTCCGAACCCCAAGCAGAGGCGACGGCCTCGGAAACATCGGAGGTACCGACAGAACCGGCCCACGAGGAACCGGTGACCATACCGCCGGAGGTCCCAGCAGAGGCCACCTATGCACCCGCAGAGGCTGCCTACGCACCATCGGAGGTACCGACAGAACCGGCCCACGAGGAACCGGTGACCATACCGCCGGAGGTCCCAGCAGAGGCCACCTATGCACCCGCAGAGGCTGCCTACGCACCATCGGAGGTACTGACAGAACCGGCCCACGAGGAACCGGTGACCATACCGCCGGAGGTCCCAGCAGAGGCCACCTATGCACCCGCAGAGGCTGCCTACGCACCATCGGAGGTACCGACAGAACCGGCCCACGAGGAACCGGTGACCATACCGCCGGAGGTCCCAGCAGAGGCCACCTATGCACCCGCAGAGGCTGCCTACGCACCATCGGAGGTACTGACAGAACCGGCCCACGAGGAACCGGTGACCATACCGCCGGAGGTCCCAGCAGAGGCCACCTATGCACCCGCAGAGGCTGCCTACGCACCATCGGAGGTACTGACAGAACCGGCCCACGAGGAACCGGTGACCATACCGCCGGAGGTCCCAGCAGAGGCCACCTATGCGCCCGCAGAGGCTGCCGACATACCGCCGGAGGTACCGACAGAGCAGCCAGCATCTGTCCCCACCCCCGAATACCCCATCCCCGAACCTCCACAGACCACATCGGAACCCCAAAAGAGCGACTGGCTAGCCAGGATGAACTCACAATAGAATTTTTTGCCCGTGCCGATCTACGGCGCTCTGTTAATATTCACGTCTCCCCGCATATTGCACCGTGGAGTCATACGAGATAGGCCTGGGCAATGACGACGCCGAGTTCAGAAGAGAGGCTGACAGTGACTACGTGCGATTCTGGGACGGCCAGGCAAGGCTGCTTCACTGGTTCAAACCCTGGACGCAGACGCTGCAGTGGAACCCCCCCTTTGCCAGATGGTTTGTTGGTGGGACTACCAACATCTCGTACAACGCGCTGGACGTACACCAGGAGGAGCGTGGCGAAAAACCAGCCATACTCTGGGAGGGCGAGGACGGCTCTACCAGGTCAGTATCCTACCGAGACCTGTGGCTGCAAGTGCAGAGTGTGGCCAACGCCCTGAAATCCCTGGGCATCAAGAAGGGTGATCGCATTGCCATATACCTGCCCATGGTACCCGAGATACTGGTCTCCATGCTTGCATGCGCCCGGATAGGAGCCGTCCACACGGTGGTCTTTTCTGGGTTCAGTTCTGCATCGCTGGCAGAGCGTATCAACGACTCCGGCTCCAAGGTGGTCATCGCCGCGGACACGGGGTACCGACGGGGCAAGAAGGTGCGCCTCAAGGAGGTCGTAGAGAAGGCCCTGCAGGACACCCGGTCCGTGGAACACGTGATAATGCTGTACCGGCAGGAACCCGCTCCCGCACAGTCAGAATACGTGTCCTGGGCAGACATCGCCGGGTCGTCGGATCCGTGTCCGGCCGAACCTCTAGAGTCCGCTGATCCGCTCTTCATCCTGTACACCTCAGGCACCACCGGCAGGCCCAAGGGCGTGCTGCACGGAACCGGCGGCTACATGACCCACATCCACTCGACGTTCAGGTGGGCGTTCGACATCAAGGACAGCGACGTCTACTTTTGCACCGCAGACATAGGGTGGGTGACCGGCCACAGCTACGTGGCATACGCCCCGCTCCTCTGCGGAGCCACCCAAGTCATCTACGAGGGCGCCCCCGACTATCCCGATGCGTCGCGGCTCTGGAAGATAATCGAGAGGCACCGTGCCACCATCTTCTACACCACCCCCACCGCCCTGCGCATGCTGATAAAATACGGCGACCACATGCCAAAGTCCCACGATCTCTCCGCTCTGAGACTGTTGGGAAGCGTGGGGGAGCCGATAAACCCAGAGGTCTGGAGGTGGTACTATATGGTGGTGGGCGGCTCCAGGTGCCCGATCATCGACACCTGGTGGCAGACCGAAACCGGCGGAATGCTGATCTCGGCGCTTCCCGGCATCGAAACCATCCCGCTCAAGCCTGGATCCGGCACCTTCCCGATACCGGGCCTGGACATGGCCGTCCTGGACGATGACGGTAACGAGGTGCCACCCAACACCAAGGGATATCTGGCGGTGCGCAATCCCTGGCCCGGCATAATGCTCACCCTCTGGGGCGACGACGACAAGTACAGGGATGTCTACTGGTCCAAATTCAAGGGTCTCTACTACCCCGGAGACTATGCCCGGATGGACGAGGACGGCTACCTGTGGCTGCTGGGCCGCGCCGACGACATCCTCAAGGTGGCCGGCCACCGCATCGGCACCGCGGAACTGGAGAGCTGCATCGTCTCGCACGAAGCGGTAGCCGAGTCCGCCGTGGTGGGCATCCCCGACGAGGTAAAGGGCGAGAGTATAGCGGCCTTTGTGGTGTTGAGGGAGGGATCCGGAGACGCCACAGGCATGGGCGGGAAGCTGCGTTCCCTTGTCTCGGAGAACGTGGGCCCGATAGCCAAGCCGGACGCCATCTACGTGGTGCCGGCCCTGCCCAAGACCCGCAGCGGCAAGATAATGAGAAGGCTGCTGAGGAACCTGGCCACCGGGAACGCGACCGGCGACACCACCACCATGGAGGATGCCTCCGTTCTGGACGGCGTGAAAGAGGCCATATCGGGGCAGTCCGGGTAGGCTCCGCGGGTCGCGGCGGCCGCGGATCCTGCCACCCGACTCTGTCCAAACGTATCAGGCACGCCCGATTGTCCAACCAAGGTATTTAATCGACATGCTCGCGCTACCTGCATGTTCTTCACGGTAGCCGAGGCCGACAAAGCCCTCCCCGAGGTGATAAAAAAGTTCGAGATGGCGCTGGCCAAAAAGAACAACGTGGTCCGCACGCAGGCCGAGGTTGAGGCATCCGCGATGGGTTCCATGCAGGACTATGTCAAATCAAAAAAGAGGCTCAACGCAGCCGTCACCGAATACTATCGTGCCGTCGAGACCCTGGAGGACACCGGCGCCGTGATCAAGAGCATAGAGCAGGGGCTGCTGGACTTTCCCTCCAAGAGATTCAACGAGGAGGTCTGGCTCTGCTGGAAGTACGGGGAGACCAAGATAGGATTCTGGCACGAGAAGGATAGCGGATTCACAGGAAGAAAGCCGCTGGCCTCCAGCGACGAGTCCCTCGTGTGACCGGTCACAGCCTGTCACAAGCACCCACCCGCACTTGGCACGCCGGCCTCGCGCGCCGGGTCATCTGCCGCCCATATGCCCGGATGGCGTGCCGTCTCGTCCACGCCGCCAAGTTCGTATCCGGGAGGGAGTTCTTGCGCGAGCACCTCCGACACCGCGCAACTTATAGTCGCGTGAGAATACCCGCCTTGTGGACAAGCAGTATGCCTTTGCGGTGGTATTGATCATCATCGGCCTGGGGCTCACCCAGCTGGAGGGAACTTTCTACTCCGGCTTGGGCACGGGAACGGTAATCATCGCCCTGGTGTGGATAGTGCTAATCATAATCCGGGATTTGAAGCGGCGGTAGAATGCCTCCAAGCCATGGCGACAGCGGCCGATCTACGGATCCAGCACCGCGATCCCGCCTCGCGTATGCCGAGGCCTGCAGGGCAGGCCGCCGCCAGTCCAAAATTTTTTAAACGATCGAGAACCCTTGTGAGCATGCCAAGCGTTGGGTACTCCACCGTCGGCCTAAAACGCTGCATAATGACGCGGCTCCACGAGGTGACCGATCGGTTCTACCCGGGAATGTTCTACCCCAGCACCCTCATCATCATGATGAACGAGGTCAAGCTTGGGCGCTACTCGGTCCAATCCCACCAGATCGCACTGGATCTCTCCGGAGACTACAAGACGCTCACCATAAGATCAGACGTGGGCAACTGGCTGCGGGAGAGTTACCAGACACTGGGAGAGCAGTACAAGTCAGAGTACCCGGTCAAGTCCTTTGCCAGTTTCGTGAACTACTTCCTAGGAAACCTGTTCGAGTCAAAGCTGGACGCGCAGCGAAACGTCATCAGGCTGGAGGAGTCGGAGTTTGAGTGGTTGTGGAAAGAGTACAGCAAGCAGAACAGCAACGAAACGGTGACGTTTGAGAGGTTCGCCGACTCGTACATCAACGAGCTGCTCTACAAGATAAAGGCCGCCAGGGAACTACTCTCCACCTGACCCGGGTACCCATCCGGGCTGGGTCGGCAGAGATTAACACGGCGCTTTGGATGTTCCCTACCCCACGAACGCCCAAAAACACCAGCAAGGATTGCTGCGGCTAGAGCTGATCCGGGCCTGGAAGGCGAACGATGCGATTCTGGAGGGGTGGGCGGAGAACTCGCGCATCCTGACCGAGGAGATCCAGCGGCTGACCGAAGGGTTTGATCAATCCAACGAGACCGTCAAGGACCTGAAGGCAAAGCTGAGGGATGCTCTGCGGCAGCTGGTCGTCCACGAAAACCACAACAACCCCTCCAGCAAGGCCACCCTCTTCGCCAGGAAGCGGAAGACGCACAGGCGCGCCGCAAGGAAGAAGGAGGCAGCCGCCGGGGACGCGTCCACGGCCACCGATACCGGGAAGAGGGGGGCGCGTCCCGGCTCGCCGGGGGTGGCCTCCGCGTACCGGCCGGACCCGAATAAGACGGTCGAGTACGTCCAGGCACAGTGCGGGAAGTACGGCCGGACCGATACCGCCCCCGGCAAGACCATCCGGAAGGTGGTGCTCGACCTGGGCGAGTGCGGCAGGGTAATCTGTTATCTGGAGAAGGCCACGCCCGCCTTCTGCCGGCATTGCAGCGTTCTGACCTGGCCGGCAACCGCGTCGATCCCGGGCACCTGAGCCGGCCCCAACCTGCGCCGGATCAT
Source organism: Nitrosopumilaceae archaeon (assembly GCA_965261905.1). Taxonomy (GTDB): domain Archaea; phylum Thermoproteota; class Nitrososphaeria; order Nitrososphaerales; family Nitrosopumilaceae; genus VYCS01. Next base: position 224,581 of record CBDHDZ010000006.1, read on the forward strand.
CATGAACCTCCACGCGGTGACTCCCACCGTCCGGGGCATCTGCTACATCCTCTCCCCAAACCACGGCGTTACCCTGTCCGAGGGGGCCGTCTCCAACTGCTTGTGGATGACGATGGCCAACAACCAGACGTATCGCAAGACCGAGTCGGGCCTGGGCTGGATGCGCACCCCCTGGGACGGCGAGTCTGCCCCGAGCCACACCGCCCCGGTCAGGCACATGCGGGCCATCCCGTCCGGATGGATGGATGAGATACCGGCCCCGGACCGCCCGCCGCTGCCTGGCCGAGGCCCCTTTCATCAAAAATATATATGACAAAATCATGAGTTAGTTACATGGCATTGAGAGAAGTAAAACCGATGGATGACGAACAGTGGGAGCAGGTAACCAGTCAGTTGATGGCAGGCCCCACTGAAAAATCGATCAGTACCGTAAAAGCTGCCCTAGAGCGTGCCGGTAAATTGAAAGAAGCATAGATTTCATTCGGATCATGACTCCAGACATTGATTTTAGCAAAGACGTTTCTGTCGTCATGCTAGACCCAACCATGTCCATAGACTCTGAATTCGAATGCAAGGATCCATCATACACGGAATACTATCGCGTCACTGCGTTCAGCGACATGAAGGAGGGAATGGGCCAAACTTGGCTTTGCATGTACAAGAAAAAAATGATCGGGTTTGTCACGATCGCGATGTCGCACATGAGGCCGGAAAGGGACGAGCGGCTGCAGGGAAAGGGGTACGGGAACATTCCTGCATTACTGATCGGCCACCTGGCAACCCACAAAGACTATGAAAGGAAGGGAGTAGGAACAAATCTCATAGCGTGGGCAATCAGGGAAGCCGTGCGCCATTCCAAAAGAATCGGATGCAGGGTAGTCATGTTAAACCCGGAAGACGATCAAGAAGTCAGGAATTTCTATGCAAAGCAGGGGTTTACATACGTGTCTCAGGATGACAAAGAACGGGATGCTTTTTACCTAGACATCCAAACACGGTGATCTGGACCCCAAATTCTGAGGCCGCTTTCTGCATGTTTTTACAGACGCCGGTCCCTCATTTATGCTCAGCCCCCCATGATGCCGTAAACTCGTCGCAACCGTTCAACCCCTTTTTCAAGGACGGTCGGTTTTGGTGTCAAATTCGGCCAAAGTCGTTCCTGGTACCGGCAGTACCGGACGATGTCATCCCCGCCACAGCGCGGACAGAACAGGCCGTTGGCCCACTGGACAGTCCTGAACAGATCAGATGTAGCTGCCATATCGGCAAACAATGCCAGCAGGAGCAGCAGGGGGACCGGGTTTCTTTCGTTTTTGCGTTTTGTTACGCGCCACGGGGGTGCGGGGGATCTACCCCTACAGATCTGTTTCGGTTATGCCTGCCTGGTATAGGGCTTCACTTACCCCCAACATTCGACAGATGGGCGGTACCCAAACACCATGCCGGGCGCCCGCAACATCTCAGGGATCGCAGTCCGGGCCAGGGGCGCGTGCCTGGATGGCGATCGGCGCATTGGCAACCACCTTTGTCACGCTGCCCCCGGAGATTATCTCAAGCTCCAGCGTGCGCAGCATCTCGGGCACGCCTATCATCACCTGCTCTGCCCGGATCAAGCCGGTGAGATCCCTGCACGCCTGCTCTGCGCTCCGGCCGCTGCCCAGCGACTCTACCGCCCGGGCGGCAAGAAGCAGAAGCGCCTGGTTTATGTTGATGCGCCTCCCGCCCTCCAGCAGATCAGCCACGCTCTTTACCGATGCCGCAAAGACCCCGTCGTCCGGGTTTTCGTACTCGAACACCTTGGTCAGGGGGACGGCATCAGGATCCCCGCGCGCAATAGCCCGGATGATCATCCGTCCCGGTGTGGTATCTCGGCCCGGGGACTTCCAAAGTTGTAGGTGTTCCCAGTTCCGCGGTAGTCGTGCGGCCTGACCGGACTGCCCTCCTCCAAGCCCCTCTTTGTCAGGGACAATCCCGCCAGGAGCTCTACGATCAACCGCTGCCCCAGGCCGGAGGTGATTCCGCCGTTGTAGGAGCTGTTGTCGCTGACATCGTACGCCGGCGAGACCTCCACAAGGTCCATGGCAAACCTGTCCGGATCAAAGGACTTTGAGAGGAGGCGAACCATCCTAATCCCCTCCCGGGACGTAAGACCGTTGGGTTCGGGCTCGCCGGTGCCGGGCGCATATGCGGGATCAAACGAATCGATGTCCCAGCTCAGATACACCGCATCGGTTCCGTCGTTGGCCCGGTCCGCTATCTCCTTGGCGATATAGTCTATGCCCAGCTCCTCCACGTCAAGCATGGTGAACCACTGGAAGTCCTGGTCGGACATCCACTTGTACAGGTCCGGTCCGGGCCAGTATCCGCGCGGCCCCACCAAAGAGTAGTTTCTACCCCTCATGCACCCCATCTCCATTATCCTCCGGATGTGCGCGCCGTGATCATACTTGTAGCCGGTGAGCCCCTGCGGCGCGCAGTCGGCGTGGGTGTCAAAGTGAATCATGCCGATGTTCTTGTACTTTTTGGCGAATGCGCGCACGTTGGCATAAGTGATGGAGTGGTCCCCGCCCAGCATGACCGGTATGCCGTCCTGCTCCAACACCTCCTTGACCTTCTGCGACATCCTCTTGTGTGACTCGATCACATCGCCGGGAGAGACGTTTACGTCCCCATAGTCGACGGTCCTGAAGGTGCCAAACGGATCGGCGCCCGTCTCAATGTTAAACCGCTCATATGGCGGCGAGGGAATGGTCGACGCGGCCCGGAGAGCCCTCGGCCCGTACCGCGCGCCCGGACGTATGGTGGTGCCGAAGTCGAACGGCTCTCCCACGATGGCCACGTCGGGCTTCGCCTGCCTGAGCTCTTCAAGACTCTTCACCCACGGAAGGTGGAGGAACGTGTTTATCCCAACAAATGGTGCAACGTCGGCACCCCGATAATCATCTCCGTAAAACTCCATTCCCATTTTCTGTCACAATACTACAAATGCCGCTGATAGTTAAATATTCTGCCCGCCACGGCTGCAGGACCATATCGGTAACTTATAGGACCTGCATCGTATTTTTCTGTTCTCGGACAAACGCCGGGGTTTAAAGATCCCCGCCCACAAGGCCGGATGATGTATTTGAACGAGCATAGTGGTGCTTAGAACCCACAATTACCTGTAAACGGCGTATTATGGCAATTACCGGTTTAATATACCGTCAGGCGTCCACGTTACCGATGTGATCTAATCATTCATCCATCCGGGTCAATGCCCTTGAGCCCACGCGTTTGTCCGAGAACGTGTTTTTCTGCCCGCGGCGGCAGTGCGACGGGCCGGACCCGGAGCACTTGCTCGCGCCCGCATTTTAAAAAAAACGTACTGTACGTCCGGCTTTTTATTTAAAAAAAACGTACTATACGAATTACTTTTTTGTGTAAAAAACGTACAATACGTATCGATTCCCATTCAAAAAAAACGTAGAATACGCGTTTTATTCCAATATTTAAATAAATGTAAGACCTTACTATACTGTTGGCGCAATTCGGTGATTTCGGCATAGCGGTAGCTGTGTTCATCGCCATCACCCTCGCGGTCGGAATCATATCCTCGAAATTCGTCCAGAAGAGCGGAAAGCGGCTCATCATCGCGGGAAAGAGTCTTCCGCTGGTCATGGTCGGGACCATGCTTGCGGCTCAGGCAGTTGACGGCAACTCCTCGCTGGGCAACGTGTCGCTGGTCTTCCAGTTCGGGTTCTGGGCCGGCGCCATGATACCGCTGGGCCTTGGTTCATGTCTGCTGATAGTGGGTGCGGGTTTTGCAAAACCGCTCAACAAGATGTCCATGATAACGCTCCCCGACTTTTACTACAGACGGTTCGGGAACGGGGCCGAAGGCATATCGGGCGTTCTGCTGATAATCAGCTTTGTAATACTTGTGGCGGGCAATCTTGCCGCCTGCGGATTCATACTGGAGACCGTGTTCGGGGTGGACTACTTTTGGGGCATACTAATCGCGTCACTGGTGGTGCTGGCGTATACCGCCGCAGGGGGCCTGTTCGCGTCTGCGTACACCAACCTGTTCCAGGTCTATATCGCGATAGGCGCGTTCTGGGCCGGGTTCCTGTTCTTTGCCGGCGGATTCTCTGGCACCCCCTGGGAGACCATCGTGGGCAGCGCGCCGCCCGGGTACATGGATCTCTCCGGGCTGTACGACATAGCCAACGGGGCGCTGATAAACTGGGGCGGATTCTTGGCATTGGCGCTAGGCGACATAATCGCATTGGACTTTATGGAGCGGGTGTTCGCCGCCAAAAATCCCAAGACGGCCCAGCGCGGAGCCCTCATGGGCGGCGCCCTGACCATCTTCACCGTGGTGCCGACCAGCATGCTGGGCATCGTGGCGCTCCACTACCTGCCTGCCGACACGCTGCCGGATCTTGCCCTGCCGCTGCTGAGCGTCGAATACATGCCGTTTGCCATAGGGGCGGCCATCCTGATGGGTGTGGTGGGAGCCTCGATGTCCACCGCAAGCGGGGGGCTGCTTGCCATATCGAGCGTCATGTCGCGCAACCTGATCAACCGGATAATCCGCAGAAGATGGCTTGGCCTGCCGGGGACCACCGACCTAAAACTCCTTTTGACCACGCGCATCATGCTGGTGCCGATGCTCTTTGCGGGAACCACGCTGGGATACTTCCTCCCGGCGCCCGGCATCTACCTGATTCTGGCCTTTGATCTGGTCTTTGCAGGCGCCCTTGCGCCGCTGACGCTCGGCCTGTTCTGGAAGAAGGCAAACATGCCCGCGGCCATTGCCTCCCTCCTGGCCGGCACGGGCCTGAGGATGGTATTCTTCTTCACGTTCCCCGTGGAGCTTGCCGGTCTGGATCAGATGATCTGCCCCGCGGTCTCGTTCGTGCTGTTCATACTGGTGGCGCTCGCCACCCAGGGCAGGTATCCAGGAAAGGCCCGCCACGACGTAAGGGACTATGTACCCCCCGAGGAGGATGTCATATCCGGAGAGGACCTCAAGCACTTCCACGAGGAAGGGGTGACGGACTCCGGCGTCAGCGACGCCTCGGACGGCTCCGGCGGGCCGCCCAAACCCGGCATCGAGCAGTGATCCTAGCCGCGACCGGCCCTTCCGTACGCACGGCATCCCCCGCAATGTGCCGGATGTGGCAAGGCGGAGCGCCGGTACTGCACCATCCGGATAGACGTAGCCGGCTGCAAAACGCGGCTGCCGTCCCCGCAGACAGGACGGCTCGCGCACGCGCTCAGTAGTGCTGGTGCATCTGCCGCTGCTCCAGCCCTTCCTGTTCCCAGTGGTTGTGGTTCCTGCCGGGATCCTTGTGGGCGTGGACCGTCCCGTCCAGATGGCAGTGCGTGTTGTCTATCAAGTCCTTCATGAAGACGTCGTCCACGTTCAGTATCTGGTTGGTGGCCTCCACGGCCGACTTGATCATCTGCCGCTTCACGGGGTAGGTGTCGATTACGCCGCGGATCTTTGCCACCCTTCTGGATGCCGCGTCTATGCCCCACCACCCTTCCTCGTCCGAGGCGCACCTGGATCTCAGCGCGGGCATGGCGTCCAACGGGTCCATTCCGGCGTTGTACGCAAGCGTCTGGGGAATCGACTCCAGCGCGTGCGCAAAGCCCTCCAGGACTTTCTGCTCCTTTCCCTCCACCAGCGGGGCCCGCTCGCGTACCCTCTTTGCCAGGATCGCCTCGCACGCGCCGCCGCCATAAAGCACGAACGGCTCCTCGGCATAGTTCCGCAGGGCGCGGGCCGCGTTGAGGACGGTGCGGTGGAACTCGTCAAGATAGCGCTTTGAGTTGGCGCGCAGCAGGAGCGTCACGGATCCGGACGTTTCGGACTCGACAAAGATCATGGCGTCGCCCCCCACCACCCTCTGGCGGACGGTGCTGGCAAAACCCAGCTCATCCCGGCCAATATCATACACGCTCGAGCACGTCCTGGCGCCGGTGGACTTTTCCAGCCACCACAGATCGTTGTACTTGGCCCTTCGGACCGACATTATCCCGGCCTCGGCAAGGCGCCCTTGGACCAGCTCCCCTATGCCCTTTCTGGACACGACCAGTTTGGCCCCGGAGTCTATCACCCCCCTGATGGTGGCTGCGTCGACATCGTCCATCCCGCAGAACTGGCTCATCTGTCCGGGGGCCGTGATGGTGATCTCCGACTCGGTCTTTGTGCGCATCGCCTCCAGAGGATCGTTCAGCAGGAGCACTTTGGCGTCGGTCACCATGTCGGGCATTGCGGCGCTGTCCGCAGGCTTGTCAATCACGGTTCCGCGCACAAGCTCGATGTCGGCCGAGCTCCCGTGCTTCTCCTCTATCTTTATCAGGTCGGTGTCGACCCGCCCGGAAAGTGGATCCGCGACGCGCTCGGTGGCCTCCACCACCGCATCTATCAGAAAACTCCGGTCAGCCAGCGAGTTGGACAGGGCCTTGCCATCTAGGCAGGAAGCGGCTATCCGGCGCCTCATACCGGGGTCGCCCGGTTGCGCCTTGATCCTGATGTCATCTAGCGCCGCTAGCGCGTACTGCGCCCCCATCTCAAAACCGCGCACTATCGCGGCGGTCGGAATTCTCTTGGAGAGCATCGCCTTTGCCCCGCCAAGCAGCGCCCCCACAAGCACCGCGGTGGAGACGGTCCCGTCGCTCACGTGGTTGTCCACGCTGTTTACCGCGTCGACGACGGCCTTTGCCGCCGGGTGGTCCACGTCTATCTTCCTGAGAAAGGCCCCGCCGTGCTTGGTCACCGTCTCCTCGCCCAGTATGTCCACGTACATCTTCTCCATCCCGCGCGGGCCCAGCGCCGTCTTGATCGTCTCGGTGAGCAGTATCCCGGCCACGACATTGTACATCTGCGACTCCGCAACCCCGATCCTGGACATCTCCGGGTTTATCAGATCAGGATACTTCACGGGGCAGCTTACGACAGAATCATTTTAAATTCTATCGTTGGTTCGGCGGCGGGGATGCGCATGAATTTTGGCGCTCATGCCGCCAGCCCAGTACATGTGCGCAAAATACCATCATAAACCGGCACTGCGGCGCGACCCGCGGCAGCTGCGGTCTCGGGCTCTGATTCGGCGCATGCCGGGACGAATCTTGATCAAACTAAAAAACCAGAAGGGTGATATCCTCTCGTGTTTGAAAAGACCGAGAACGAGTGGCATTTCATCAACAAGGGCACGTACTGGGAGAGCTACGGCGAGTATCAAAAAGCCCTGTCAAGCTACGGCAAGGCCCTTGGCATAAACCCGGAGAGCGCCACCGCCAACCTGCGGATGGGCAAGGCGCTGTACCGCATGGGCAGGTACGCTGATGCCGCGAAGCATTTTGATGCCGCCCTGGCGCACGACCCGCAGCGGATCGACGCCCTGCACGGCCGCGGCCTTGCCTTGGAGAAGATGGGCAGATATGACGACGCCATCGCCTGCCTCCGCAAGATTTTGGCCATAGACTCCGGACACGCCGAGGCGCTGGTGGCCATCGCGTCATCAGAGAGCTGCCTCGGACGGAACGACGCGGCAGTAGAGCTGCTGGACACCGTCCTGAAGGCCAACCCCGGCCACGCCGGGGCGCTCTACGCCAAGAGCGCAGTCCTGGGCAGGATGGGCAGGGAGTCGGAGTCCCTATTCCATCTTGACCTGGCAATCAAGGCGGACTCTGCCGCCTCGGCCGAGATGTACCAGAAGGGGCGCAATCTGACCAAGCAGGGAAAGCACGAGGACGCCATCAAGTGGTACTCGCGGGCGCTGGAGATAGATCCCAAGAACAAAGGGGCGCTGGTGGCCAAGGCGTGGACCCTGGACATGGCCGGTTTCTCGATCAAGGACGTCTTTCCGTTCCTTGACAGGGCGCTGGACATTGACCCAGAACACGTCGACGCCCTGCTGAACAAGGGCCTGATCTACGACCGCAAGGGCTTGTTCAAAAAGGCCGTGGAGTGCTTTGACAGGGTGCTGAAGATAGATCCAAGCAACGTGCGGGCGCTATACAGCAAGGGCATCTCGCTCTACTCACTCAAGGAGGTGGGTGCGGCGAGGTTTTTCTGTGAAAGCGCCCTGCTCAAGGAGCCCGCCAACGTGATGGCCCTGGGCAGCATGATATGGCTGCTGGACCACGAGAAAAAATACGAGGAGGCACTAAAGTACTGCGACAAGGCCCTGGAGATAGATCCGGGCAACGTGTACGCCCTAAGCTACCGGGCAAAAATACTGATGTCAATGGGAATGTACAAGGAGTCCCTGGAGTGCTACGACCGGGTATTGGCGATGGATCCCAAAAACAAGAGGGCCGCCTACCACCGGGAACGCGTCAGGGAAAAAATAGCGGCGGCCAAAAAAGGATCCGTCTTTGATCGATTTAGATAAAATCGCGCCGCGACCCCGCCGGCGTGCCGGGATGGCTCCGGATATATCGGGCGCCGGATTAATTCTGCGCCATCCCGCGGCGAATAAAATGTTTTATCGCAGTAACGCAGTTCGTCCGTATGGATGCCGGCCTGCTCGGAGCTGACACGCTCACGCCGGCGCTGGCGCTTGGCCTCGGCCTGGCAATCGGACTTGAGCACGCCTTCGAGCCGGATCATGTGGCGGCGGTAAGCGCGCAGACATCCGGAACAAGGACGTCTGCCAAGTCGGCGCCGCAAAGAATCAGAAGAATAATCACGAGGTCATCCCTGCTGGGCGTATCCTGGGGCGCGGGGCACACGACCACCATCGTCCTGTTCGGCCTGCTGGCGTATGCTGCAGCATCGCTCATCCAGGACTGGGTCTTTACCGGGCTGGAGCTTGTGGTTGGGGTTATGCTGGTCGTCCTGGGCGTCGCCACGGTGCTCAACAGAAGGTCGTTCAGGCTCCGGCACGCGCACCGCCACACCCACGAGGACGGAACGGTCCACGCGCACGAGCACGGCCACGCCGACGGAACCCACAGGCACACGCACCGCTCATACGTGATAGGGCTGGTGCACGGCCTTGCCGGAAGCGGCGCCGTCGTGGCGCTCGCGGCCACAATCCACGACGGGCTGGGCGCGGTGCTGGCATTTCTGCTGATATTTGGCGCGGGTTCAATCGCGGGAATGTGCATGGTGGGCGGCCTGCTGGGCGTTCCGCTGGCGCTGGCCGGCCAGAAGAAAAAGGTTCAAACGCTGATCAGGTACGCGGCTGGCGCATTCAGCCTGGCCATCGGCGCAAGCATAGTCTACGAGATCTGGGCATCCGGCAATTTGGCATTTCTGCCCAAGTGAGGGTTTTGCGCGCGGGGCAGAACCGCAACTAGAGCGGGGTCATCGTATCAATCAGTCTGGCATTTGTGACTTGTCCGTCCTTCTCCTGTATCTCCAAATCCACCGTATATTTCAGACCATCCAGCATAAAGTTGACCTGTATGTCCCAGGCGACCCGCGGGCCCTTTTCAGGCACCGGGTAGGCTACGTTTACGCGAAAATCCGAAACGTCCCCATAGAGCGCATTTGTTATCCGTCTTGACTCCCTCTCTATGTCCTCGGTCGTACTGACTTGAACCATGAATGTCAAACCACCTATTCAGATATAAGAATTATGAGTGGCGGGGCTGTGTCCCACAGACATAACCAAACAACCATCTTCCCGTAGGTCTTCATCTCGGCCTCCATCAGGATGCAGATAACGGCCATGGCCTTTGGCGGGTAGGCGGTCATGCCGCCCAGCCCGGGTTTGGCTTGGTAGGGACCATCCATCTCCCTGACGGTATCCAGTATGGTATTCAGTATCAGGCCCGGCAGGTACTGCTGGACCATATCGAACGGTCGCTGATCGCGTTTTGTTTTTGTCATTGGGCGTGGCCGCGATCATCGAATCAATATGCCTTGCGATTTTGAGATGGTATATGTCCGTGGGACACAGCCGAGTGGCGGTCCCCCCCCCCGCAAGGACGGGTGGTCGGATTGTATTCGGAATGCGGGCCCTTTATGGCGTACTGTGTCTGCCACCCCCTGATGCGCCGCCCATGGGACAATGTAGACCCCAGGCGCTGCCTCCTTTCAGTTCCAATTACCGCCCGTCCTTGCGGGGGGAACCATCCGGTGCAGCACACAAGCATGGCGGCTCCGGCCAAGAACGCTTAGGGGTTGTAGTATCCCACGCCGAAGATGTAGCCGTCGTGCATGGACAACCAAGACCGTTTGGGCTCCGTCTCTCCGGTCAGCGGGTTTACGGCGTCGTACTCTGACCAAGTGCCGCTGGTGCCGTCCAAGGCTTCCAGTATCTGGTCCATCGTCCGATCCGCGTTGGTGAAGGCGGCCAGGTCGGTTCCGGCTCCGCCAGGACCGATGCCCTGAGCCTTTATCTCCGGCGTCTCGGGGTCTATCACGAACGTATAGAACGGCACGGTTTCCTCCTCGCCTGCGACTGCATCTATCTGGGCAAATGCGGTCGTCGGGTAGACATCATAGAGGTGAATCGCATTGCGAACCAGGGCCTGCACGCGTGCATCGTCTACGTAGTAGCCGGAGGCGAAGACGTATCCGTCGTGCAGGTACAGCCACGTGCGCTTGTCTTGGTCAGTGTCCGTGCCCGGGTTTGCGAAGATGTAGGACGTCCAAGTGCCACCGTTGGCGAGCAGCTCTTTCTGAATCTGAGGCCACGTCTTGGCTCCCTGGTGTAGGGACAGTGCCGGTATCTCTTCTACCAGATGCGGATAGGCGCCATGTGCCAGGGTCTTGGAGGTGACAAAGTCCAAGACGAACGGATAGAGGGTGGCCCGTTCATCAAGGGCCTGGTCGGGTGTGATCATGTCAAAGGCATCCTGGCCGTGCGCCACGTACAGGAAGACGGCCCTGTCCACCTGGGATTGGACCTCTGAGTCGGCGTGGAAGTAGCCGGAGGAGAAGATGTAGTTATCGTACAGGAACAGCCAGGTTCGCCTGATCTGTTCTGTGAGGGTGATCGGGTGCAGATTTACGTCCTCGACCCATACATGGCCGTCCCGGATAAGATCCCCGTATATCAGCAGGAGCGACCTGTCACGCTCCACGGGCAGGCCCTGCGCCTTGCTAATGGACGGGGCGGATGCGCCGTTGGCCAGGATCGTGCCGTCCACACCCACAATGGTCGCGTAGATTGGATCTTCGACCGACTCGGCTCCGCTCCTGAGCACGTCAAACGACGCCGTCCCCAGCGAGCGATATGCCGAGACGACCTCGTCAACCACCGACTGGACCCGGGCATCGGGCAGATAGTAGCCGGAGGCGAAGATGTAGCCGTCGTGCAGCTGTAGATAGGCGCGCTTGAGTTGGTCGGTGCGCGTGTCCGGGTTCGTGAAGACGTACGACACCCACGCGCTTCCGCTTGCGCTCAGCTCCTCCTGAACCTGCGGCCAGGGAACGTCTCCCTGATGGAGGGAGGTGACCGGTATCTTTCCCAGCTTGTCCGGGAAGGCGCCGTGGGCAACTGTCTCGGAGGTGGTAAAGTTTAGGATGAACGGGTAGAGTGCGTCGGTGTAGGCGGGACTTTTGGGCGTTACCATGTCGAATGCCTCCTCTCCGTTGGACTGGTAGAGCAGGACGGCCCCCTCTACCAGCGACTGAACCCTAGAGTCCGGCAGGTGGTAGCCGGATGCGAAGATGTATCCGTCGTGCAGCTGGAGCCAAGTGCGCTGGTGCTGCTGGATGTGCGCATCGGGGTTGGCATGGACGTACGATACCCACGTATGCCCATCTCGATTGAGATCTGCTATGATCTGCGTGTATGGTTTTGCAGCCCCAAACAGGAACGTGTCGGAGAGCGAGTCTGCCGAGGAGAGGACTGACCCGTAGGCTACGGGCCGGGCGGTGGCGGCATCTAGGACGAACGGGTAGAGATTATCTGCGGCCACTCCGGAGGCGATCTCCTCAAAGGCAGTCGTACCGCTGGCCTCATACTTGCGGATGGCCTCATCTACAACAGCTTGAACCTCGGAGTCGAGGATGTGATAGCCCGCGCCAAAGACATGTCCATCATACAGGTACAGCCAGGAATGCATCATCTGGTCTGTGCCGGTGTCCGGGTTTGACTGCATGTGGTCCAACCACATGGCCCGGTCACGGCGCAGATCTTCGCGAATCTGCTCAAAGGACTTGTCGGCTCTCTGGAAGGCGTCCGGAACAGTTCCCACCGCGTCCGGGTTTGTACCATCCGCTTTAACCTCGAACGTCTCCGCATCAAGGACGAACAGATGGAGGCCATAAGCGGGTATGGACTCGTTGGAGGTGATGTCATCAAACGCTGCCTCGCCGCCTGACTGGTACTGCAGTATCATCTCCGTTACCAGGACATGCGCCCTGTTGGCTATGCTGGCCGTATCGAACCGTATCTGGGCCATAACCGACGTATCCACCTCTGCTACCTCGTCAACCGCAACAATGCCCCGCCCATCATCAAAGATGTTGGCCGCCAGCAGTGGTGTGTCCGGGGCGGTAACGTCTATAATCTGGACGGCATGGTCGTCGCTAGCCGCCACCAGGGCGTAGGTACGCTCTCCGATAGCGGTGAGGGCAACCCCGTATGCTCCACCGAGTGCCTCAAATCCATCCTGGCCATCAAAGAGTGCCGCCACCTGGAGCGGGCTGGACGGGTCGGAAACATCCAATATCTGGACGGCGCTGTCGCCGGAGACGGCCGCTATCGCATACGTCTTCCCGGCCGCCTCAAACGCTACAATGCCGGCCAGACCATCCAAGGCAATGCCGTCCTGACCGTCAAAGATGCTGGCTGCCGGGAGCGGGTTGGACGGGTCGGTGATGTCCACTATCTGGAGGGCGTCATCAGTGTTGCTGGTCGTCAAGGCGTAAACGCTTCCCGATATTGTTGCCACATCTATGCGGTCAGCCAAGGCAAGAGCGTCAAAGCCGTCCTGCTCATCAAAGATGCTGGCTGCCGGGAGCGGGTTGGACGGGTCGGTGACATCTACTATCTGGAGGGCGTCTTCGTTCCAGGCGGCCCCCAAAGCGTAGATCATGCCCGATATCTCGACCAAATCTACCGAGCGTACCCCGTCAAGAGCGTCAAAGCCGTCCTGCTCATCAAAGATGCTGGCTGCCGGGAGCGGGTTGGACGGGTCGGTGACATCCACTATCTGGATGGAGCTGCTGAGTAGGTTCGCCACCAGCGCATACGTCTTGTCCGGCGTGGTCAATATGGCAATGTCCGAGGGGCCGCCAAGGACAAAGCCGTCCTGCCCATCAAGGAGTGCCGTCACCGGGAGCGGGTTGGACGGGTCGGTGATATCGAGAATCCGAATGCTGCCGGTGCCAAAGCTGGCCACCAGCGCGTACGTCTTGTCATCAACCGCGGTTATTGCTATATCTGACACGTCGGCAAGAACAAAGCCGTCCTGCCCATCAAAGAGTGCCGCCACCGGGAGCGGGTTGGACGGGTCGGTGATATCGATTACCTGAACGGCATCATTTGCCAAGCTTGACACCAAGGCATAGGTCTTGTCGACGGCGGTGGCGATCGCTATATCGCGCGCCCCGTCTAGAGCCTCAAAACCATCCTCAGCATGGGCAGGTGCCAACGTTGGCGCCGCCGCCACAAACGGAACCAACAGCAGAGTCAGGACTGCGATCAGCGAGAATGACGTACCAGGTGGTTTTATGGATGCGGGGATGGGTCGACGGTCAGCCATACGGGTGCAAGGATTCACTATGATATAAATTGATATCGTTTAGAATAGAAAGTGTATAGTCATGAAAGTATGTTACCGCCCGTTCTGCCCGGATGACGGCCGTCATGGGGGTGCGGGGGATATCCGGCGATCTAAATCTTTCGGCCACGCTGTCCCGCAGGGCGCCCCGCCTGGCATGCGCCTGCCTGCGGGGAGCGGATTTGGCAGGCGGGCCGGCCAGGTCGTGACCGAGGCCCATATCACCTAAGAAATTCCAGCGTCAAAATCCGCTCCGCCGCCTTCCGAGCCCAACCCTGCGTCCCAATCGCGCCAGCATGTAGGCCGAACTTTGGTCGTGCGGCGGCGCGGATCTCGCATCAGGTGCAGCACGCCCCTCCAGATCCCGTGTCATCTACCCGCCCCTCCCGGGCGGCCGCCGCGCATGCCGCCTTATGAGACGGATGCCCGTCATGTCCTGTGCGGCGCGCGCGGCGCCTAAAGCCACGACTTTCTCCTGAACCATACCAGCATCGCGCCCGATACGGCGCCCATCGCCCCCAGCATGACAAAGTAGCCGCCCTCCAACTCCAGCTCGGGCACGTAGGCAAAGTTGGTGCCGTATAGCCCGGCTATGAACGTGATGGGGATGAAGATGCTGGCTATGACGGTTAGCGTCTTCATGACCTCGTTCATCCTGTTGCTTACGCTGGACAGGTAGGTGTCCAGCATCCCGCCCACCATGTCCCGGAGCGACTCTACCGTGTCCATGGTCTGGACCGTATGGTTGTAGACGTCCCGCAGGTATCTTTTTGTGGTGTCCCGTACGAGCGGCGAGTCGCTCCGCTCCAGCCCGTTTATCACCTCGCGCATGGGCCATATCACCCTGCGCAGCGTGACCAGCTGGCGCTTGAGGGCGTATATCACCTGAAGGGTCTCGGGCCCGGGCTTGCTCATAAGCTGGCGTTCCAGCTCCTCGGTCTGGCTCCCTATGTTCTCCATGATGACAAAAAAGTTGTCCACTATCGCGTCGATGAGAGCGTACGCTAGGTAGTCGCTTCCCATGTTCCGGAACTCGCCCCGGGACTGCCGGATGTTCTCGCGCACCTTCTCGAACACGTCGCCTTCGGCCTCTTGGAAGGATATGACGTGGTTGGCGCTCAGCACCAGGCTTATGTGCTCGATGATTATGTTGCCGTCGCCGTCAAAGTGCGGCATCTTTAGAATCATAAAGATGCTCTCTGGGCTTGTGTCCAGTGTGGGGCGCAGCTCCGTGTTCATTATGTCCGCCTGGTACAGCTCGTGCAGATTGAACTTTTCGCCGAACCGCCTCACGTGCTCGGCGTCATGCACGCCGGTCATGTTGAGCCAGTTGACGCCCTTCTCGTCTGCCCCGATGCACTCTTCAATGTCGTACGTCTTGGATACCTCAGAATATCCGTCCCCGTCGTACCGTATGGCGGAGAACCAGGCCTTGTCGACCCTCTTCTTTCCCACGTGCACCAGGGCCCCGGGCGCCAGCCCCAGGGTGTCGGCGGTGGTCTTGACCCCGTCATTATCATCATCCTTGGAGAATTTTTTCTTGATGGTGTTCATGTCGATGGCGCCCACGCCCCGGGTGATCTCCCTTACCTTGCCGGCCCTGCCCACGATCCCCACCACGACAAATCCTGCCACGACGGAGAACAGCATGCTGATGGCCAGCGGCCCGTAGTCGCCCTGGACGGCCGATTCGTAGATGGTCCGTATGTCGGATACGGTCATGGTCGCCCCTATGGACAGATCCACCAGGAAGAAGATGAACGACATTGCCGCCCCCAGTATCAGCAGACTGACTATTGTGATGTTGGGGGGCGTGTCCATGCTCTCGCCCTTGTACGGGGATATCCTCTTGCGGAACCTGACCAGCTGGGTGGCTATCAGGGTGAACAGGATGGTGGATATGGCCCACCACGCGATGGCCAGGGCGCTCTCGGCCTGATCCACGCTCTCGATACCGCGTATCAGATCCTGTATCGTCCCGGTCAGGGGTATGGACAGCGCGGATGTGGCCACGCCGGTCATGGCTTGGTATATGAACGCAAAGACGAAACCGACCACCAGCCGGTTGAGCAGTATCCCGGCCGTCTTGGCTAGCATGGGACGCCCTCCTCGGCCATGAACGTATGAAAGGCGCGGTCACCCTATATGATTTTGGTTGGCAGGCGCGGTGAGGCATCGCCTGCGGCCGGCCGTGCGGCGCCAACCGGGACGGCGCCCCCTGCAGGCGCGCCGGGGGCAGTGACGCCGTACAGTCCGGCCACTCCAAAGAACCCATCAGGGTGGTCGGCGGCCCGCCCGGAGACGGCTGCCGGAGACGGCTGCCGCACACGGGTGGTCGACGCCCTCTGACACGTTCACGGAGTTCCCGGGGCGGCTGCCGGAGACGATCCCCCGGTTCGTCCCCGTGCTTGACGGCGCAGGATGCCGCAAGTCAGGCAAGGCGTGTCCGGTTTCACCGAATCCGCCAACGGCGGCATCCGGCCGACACTCCTGCCGCCGCACGCCCCGCAGCCGAACCCCCTCCAGATACGGTGGCAGGCGGTAAAGCGCCTGCCGGCCTGCAGGTACTCTGAGACGCCGGACGGGCTCCGGGACGCCATCAAGGCAATCGCCGGGGGCGGGATGAAAGCCCGTCCGCCTCATGCCGTACCCGGCCGGGCGATACGCGCCCGCCGACTTGATCCGGCCGATCATCCAAGATCCTACAGGCAGACCACCCGGCCCGCCGCTCGTCCCCGCGTAGTAGCCCGCACCAGCATCATTGAATAAGGGGCGGCTGGCGGCCACTGCATGGGTTTCACAGGCCGGTTCGTTGACGATATGCTCTACAGCCATCTGGGCATGTACGACGGGGTCCTGAGGGAGGACCCCGGCGACGCGGTGGCGTGCATGTACAAGGGAATTACCCTGAACAATCTGCGCCGGTACGATGAGGGCTTTGCGTGTCTGGACAGGGCCGTGGAGATCGCCCCGGACGACGAGAAGGATATCGCCCGCGAGGTGGCGTATGCGAGCAAGGGCGTGTCCATGAACCGCATGCGCCGGTACGAGGACGCCGTCTCATACTACAGGGAGGCCCTGAAGCTGAACCCCGCCCGCGGCATCACGCACTTCTTCATGGGCAACGTGCTGGACAACATGGAGAGGTCCGGGGAGTCCATACGATACTTTGACGAGTCCATACGGCTGCAGTGCAGGCTGCCCGACGTGTACTGGGGCAAGGCCCACGCCCTGAACAACTGCAAAAGATACACCGAGGCGCAGAACTGCCTGAAGGATCTCTTGGGCATGTACCCCGGCTATGCAGACGGCCACTACGAGATGGCCACCTCCCACATGGCGCTGCGAAACATCAGGGAAGCCATCAAGCACTACAAGAGGGCGATAGAGGCCGACCCCGGGCACAAGAAGGCGCACGAGTATCTGGGAATCGCATACATGACGGCATACCAGGACGAGCTTGCCAGACCCTACCTGGAGAGGGCGCTGGAGTTGGCGCCGGGGGATCCGGACGTGCTGGAGGTACTGGCACTCCTGGAAGACTGATGTGCCGCGGGCATCGGCGCAGCTCCCACCCTCAAGAGTTGATTGCCTCGTTTACGGGCGATGAAGTCTGCCGTAGCCTTGCAGATGATGACCCACGTCTACCGTTCCGTTTGCTGGTGAAGGTTCAGCAGGCTGCAGTTGGGATTACCAAGTTCGGTGCCTGTCCGAATAGAGATTATGCACAGACGCATAACTTGGCTGCATTGGGCGGCCCCGGCCCGTTCCGGCCGTGGTCGTCCACCCCGGGTCCGTCCGCCGACTCCGCGTCGGCGGGATTCTGACACCCCGGTTTGTGCGCCCCCGGCAGGCGCCAATCGGCGCCTGCACTGCGGCCCTCTAACAGCCGCAAGATGTTTGTCAGAGTGTGTCTTTGCCGGGCAGTCGTACCTGGTTCGGCGACGGCCCCGCGTAACACATCCAACATGATTGGGGGCGTGGGCGCCTCGGCCCGTCCCGGCCGGTATACTCCGTGGCCAGTGCCGTCACCGTCCGGAACAGCACGTTCGCCGACCCGTTGGCGTCACGCTCACGGATTGCCCTGCACGACAGGCACCACAGGTTGCGCCGGCCCGGAGGCTGGCTGGTGGCGCGCCTCAACTTGCCACCACACATCAGGCAGTTGGCGGAGGTGGCGGCAGGATCCACCCCGACATGCGGCAGCCCCTCCGACTGGGCAGCGCACACCAGGGCGCGTCTTCGCCGGCCGGTGTTGAGGGAGGCCTTTATCTGGCCGCGAGTATAGCAACTATAACAGCTTGAAAGGTAACCGCGAGATGGCCTACCTGTTAGTCGAACTGAAACGACGGAAAGTCACTACCAACGATTCTTGAGAAGATCGGATCCCGGCCCCCATCACACGTACTTAACACCGGTCGCCATCACACGTCAACTTGACCGAAGCGCCCGGACCGACAGTGCCGCCGCCTGTACCGCCTTGGAGATGGCCGGCAGGTGGCCGATGATGGCCCGCGCCAGCAGTATTGCGTAGACCGTCTGGACGATGGCCGTAATCTCGGCAGGTATCCCAAAAAGCGTCAGGATTTCAAACACGTACAGGCCCGCCATCAACTTGAACAACTCGGCGGCCATGTCCACTCCCAGTTGCATTGCCGTGACGGCCCGCGTCCACCACTCCTCGGCCGACAGGCCGGCCTGCGCCTCGGCCAGTTTCCCCGCCAGATCGTGTTCGGCCATCTTTGCGGCGATCACCGAGATCTGCGGCCCCGCCGGCGTCACCCCGTCGGCTGCCACCAACTGGACGCCCAGCGGCCCGGCCACCAGAACGTCCCCGGCGGCTAGGCAGCCGGACACGATATAGCATAACAGGAATATCCGCAGGGCATTGTCCTTCATGGTGTGGTGTCCGTCGTGGCCAGCCATAGATAAGACTTGGGACGTATTTGTTCTTGAGAAGATCCGATCCTAGGCTCCCACGTCACTTACTTTCCAGCCGGAGCCACGTCACGTAGATTTACCAGTTGCCGAGTATACGGTGCCATCCCGGCATCCTTGGCGTATAGTTTGTGTATGTTCAACACCTCGTGTCCCACGCCATACCCGGCGTTGGCCATCTGGCGCGATTCGACGCCGAGCGCGTTTTTCACGCGGTTATGATAGGTGGTCCAGGCTTTTTTCTGCTGTTTGGCCATGACGCGGGCATCGTTGCGCCGTTTCACGTTCAGTATCTTGCCGCACGCCTGGTTGTACTGTCTTCGGAAGTTGCTGTTCTTGACTATCACCGTCCCGTCCAACAGCGCGTACGTGTTGTTGTCGGCGTTCATGTCCACGCCAACCCAGGTGGTTGGTTCGCGGTCAGGCACCGTCCTCTCGTAGGTCACGTAAATCTCGTCCCTGGGTAACTGTTTCGCTTTTTGAAACATGCGAATGCGGCGCATGCCAGAAAGGCATGCGCAGCCCGCAGTGTGGTTGTTTTGTTCAGATGTTGTGGGGGGTGACCTGCTAGCCGTCTCCGGATGATGCCCGCACCAGGTGGTCGAAGAAGCTGACCCCGTTGATCCTGTCGGTCGCCATTATCGTAAACAACGCCAAATTGACCTTCATGCCCTCCACCGATCTATTCCCCCGCCGTCGTTCCGGATGGCCACGAATTTTCGGATGGTACAGGTCTCGGCGCTCTTGATGATGTTCTTCTCGACGTTGAGAATTTTGGTGGTCCGGGTGAGCCGCTCGCTGTCCCCGGCCAGGGCGCCGCTCCTCCAGCAACCTGCCGACCGCCTCCCCGGCGGCGGCCACCTCTTCGGCCAAGATGGATGACGGGTTCAGGGAATGGTACGCCACCCTGAGTGATAGGTCGGCCGTGCCCGCCCAACACCGCAGCACGGGCAGTCCGGACTCCGACAGGGCGCACTGCCTGCCCGGACATTCCGTAACCCGCCATTAAAAAAGATCTTACCGTCAGGATTAAATCCAGTCTTTTCGGATAGTTCTAGGTATGCCTGTCCCGCCATTTCCAATGTATCCGGCGGGACTTGCATTTCTAGGTTAACTGGCATCAAGATCGATCTCTTTTGAGAGGCAGACCAAAAATTACCCACATGCGGCACCCGATTGTCCAGAGTACATCAATCATCCGGACGGGCGTATGCGTACACGGTTCGTGCCCGACCACGCATTGCTTCAAAAAGCAAAACAGTTACAAAATAGATGCAAAAAGTGGTACCAAAAAGATGGGTCCAGATCACATCACTACATCTTACTTGTTCCCTAACACTATAAAGGTAACTAAACCAGAGAAGTCTAGATCACCTGAAAGATCATCAAACGATTGGTCCGTAGAATAAAATATCGAAGCTCCACCATACCTAGCAAAATATGCATGCTCAATGTCCGCATGACCCAACCCTTTATATTCATAGCAGTTGCTGGGCGTAAGAGATCCGCCGCACGCTGGACAGCTATCGGAGTACTTCTGAACCGGTTGCCTTCTTTTACAGTTCGCGCAGTAAAGATTAAGTTTGATCTGCCCAAAAATGGTTTTAAGTTTACTCAGAACGGCCGAATGGTGTGCTACAATACTTTGACTCGGGCGCATGATTATGATCTTTTCTTGGGCGGATAGCCTTTCAATTAATTTATAGTTGGGATCATAAATAACCGGACAAACTTTTCATGCGGGGTATAATTTATCCAAATTTCTGAACAGGATGGCGCGTGGATCGAAATTGATTTCAAGCGACTCGTACACGAGCATCACCTTCCGTCTAAAGTAGCTCCTGGCTGGCCGCCGGAACGTTCTGCGCAGTATGGCCTTTCCATCCCGCCATAACCACTCGGCAGGATTCAAGAACGGCGAATACGGCGGCAGGAATATCAGTCTGACTGAATCTCCATTCTTCTCGAGATATCGCCGTACGCGTTTCGTGTTGTGGTACGCGGCGTTGTCGACGACCGCCGCCACCTTGCCGAAACGTTGTTGCAGTTTATCGAGGTATTTGATGAATGATCTGTCGTTGGCCCTGTTGGCCGCCATGTAGCACGTCTCGCCATCCAGCGTGACGCCGCCGTAGACGGTCTGCCTCTGGTTGCCCAGCGGCATCTGTATAGGTTCGGCATCGCCGCGCACGTAGACGGCTCCCGACCCGAACAGGTTCGCGTTTTGGTGGCTCTCATCGGCCATGACCACGGTGAAATCGTCCTTTTCGAGCGTCTCAACCTCCTTTTCGGTATCCTTCTGCCAGATCTCTACCACCTCCTTCGGCGGGACGCGGTCGGATAACCGGAGTGTCTTCTTGACCGCGAAGCCCAGTGACCTCAGCAGGCGGCGCCCGTGCTGCTCGCTGTATTTCACACCAGTCTTCTTCTCGACCAGCTCGACGAACCCCAAGGCGGTGAACCGCTTGGCGCCGCCGACTATCTCCTCCAGTTGGGCGCGCGGCACGAAAGGGGGGCGGCCCGGGCCTCGCATCGTCGGCGAGGCCGTCCAGCCC
>CBDHDZ010000007.1:0-15234 GCA_965261905.1 Nitrosopumilaceae archaeon
TGAGACGGTCAGCGTGAACAGGACCGGGGTGTCGGCGGCCACGTTGGGGGCGTCGAACGTGGTGTCCAGGGCGGACGCGTCGGCCAGGGCGATGCCCAGTGCGGTGTTGTTGAAGGTCCAGGCGTAGGTCAGGGTGTCCTCGGTGTCCGTATCCGAGGCGGTGCCGTTCAGCGATACGGTATCACCTTCTGTGACCGTCTGGTTGGCGCCGGCATTGACGGTGGGAGGCGTGTTGGCGCTGTCCCGGATGGTCACAAGCACCGTGTCGATAGATGAGACCGTGCCGTCGGAGACGGTCAGCGTGAACAGGACCGGGGTGTCGGCGGCCACGTTGGGGGCGTCGAACGTGGTGTCCAGGGCGGCAGAATTCTGCAGGGCGATTGCCAGCGATGAGTTGTGGGTCCACTCATAACTCAGGGTGTCCTCGGTGTCCGTATCCGAGGCGGTGCCGTCCAAGCGAGACGGTATCACCCTCGGTGACCGTCTGGTTGGCGCCGGCATTGACGGTGGGAGGCGTGTTGGCGCTGTCCCGGATGGTCACAAGCACCGTGTCGGCCCTTGAGACCGTACCGTCTGAGACGGTCAGCGTGAACAGGACCGGGGTGTCGGCGGCCACGTTGGGGGCGTCGAACGTGGTGTCCAGGGCGGACGCGTCGGCCAGGGCGATGCCCAGTGCGGTGTTGTTGAAGGTCCAGGCGTAGGTCAGGGTGTCCTCGGTGTCCGTATCCGAGGCGGTGCCGTTCAGCGATACGGTATCACCTTCTGTGACCGTCTGGTTGGCGCCGGCATTGACGGTGGGAGGCGTGTTGGCGCTGTCCCGGATGGTCACAAGCACCGTGTCGATAGATGAGACCGTGCCGTCGGAGACGGTCAGCGTGAACAGGACCGGGGTGTCGGCGGCCACGTTGGGGGCGTCGAACGTGGTGTCCAGGGCGGACAGAATTCTGCAGGGCGATTGCCAGCGATGAGTTGTGGGTCCACTCATAACTCAGGGTGTCCTCGGTGTCCGTATCCGAGGCGGTGCCGTTCAGCGATACGGTATCACCTTCTGTGACCGTCTGGTTGGCGCCGGCATTGACGGTGGGAGGCGTGTTGGCGCTGTCCCGGATGGTCACAAGCACCGTGTCGGCCCTTGAGACCGTGCCGTCTGAGACGGTCAGCGTGAACAGGACCGGGGTGTCGGCGGCCACGTTGGGGGCGTCGAACGTGGTGTCCAGGGCGGCAGAATTCTGCAGGGCGATGCCCAGTGCGGTGTTGTTGAAGGTCCAGGCGTAGGTCAGGGTGTCTTCTGTGTCATCGTCCGAGGCGGTTCCATCCAAGGAGACCGTATCACCCTCGGTTACGTTCTGGTTGGCGCCGGCATTGACGGTGGGAGGCGTGTTGGCGCTGTCCCGGATGGTCACAAGCACCGTGTCGGCCCTTGAGACCGTACCGTCTGAGACGGTCAGCGTGAACAGGACCGGGGTGTCGGCGGCCACGTTGGGGGCGTCGAACGTGGTGTCCAGGGCGGCGCGTCGGCCAGGGCGATGCCCAGTGCGGTGTTGTTGAAGGTCCAGGCGTAGGTCAGGGTGTCCTCGGTGTCCGTATCCGAGGCGGTGCCGTCCAAGGAGACGGTATCACCCTCTGTGACCGTCTGGTTGGCGCCGGCATTGACGGTGGGAGGCGTGTTGGCGCTGTCCCGGATGGTCACAAGCACCGTGTCGGCCCTTGAGACCGTACCGTCTGAGACGGTCAGCGTGAACAGGACCGGGGTGTCGGCGGCCACGTTGGGGGCGTCGAACGTGGTGTCCAGGGCGGACGCGTCGGCCAGGGCGATGCCCAGTGCGGTGTTGTTGAAGGTCCAGGCGTAGGTCAGGGTGTCCTCGGTGTCCGTATCCGAGGCGGTGCCGTTCAGCGATACGGTATCACCTTCTGTGACCGTCTGGTTGGCGCCGGCATTGACGGTGGGAGGCGTGTTGGCGCTGTCCCGGATGGTCACAAGCACCGTGTCGGCCCTTGAGACCTGTACCGTCTGGACGGTCACGGGGTGTCGGCGGCCAAGCACCGTCCAGGGCGGCAGAATTCTGCAGGGCGGCCCTTGTCAGGACCGTACCGTCTGAGACGGTCAGCGTGAACAGGACCGGGGTGTCGGCGGCCACGTTGGGGGCGTCGAACGTGGTGTCCAGGGCGGACGCGTCGGCCAGGGCGATGCCCAGTGCGGTGTTGTTGAAGGTCCAGGCGTAGGTCAGGGTGTCCTCGGTGTCCGTATCCGAGGCGGTGCCGTTCAGCGATACGGTATCACCTTCTGTGACCGTCTGGTTGGCGCCGGCATTGACGGTGGGAGGCGTGTTGGCGCTGTCCCGGATGGTCACAAGCACCGTGTCGGCCCTTGAGACCGTACCGTCTGAGACGGTCAGCGTGAACAGGACCGGGGTGTCGGCGGCCACGTTGGGGGCATCGAACGTGGTGTCCAGGGCGGCAGAATTCTGCAGGGCGATGCCAAGTGCGGTGTTGTTGAAGGTCCAGGCGTAGGTCAGGGTGTCCTCGGTGTCCGTATCCGAGGCGGTTCCATCCAAGGAGACCGTATCACCCTCGGTTACGTTCTGGTTGGCGCCGGCATTGACGGTGGGAGGCGTGTTGGCGCTGTCCCGGATGGTCACAAGCACCGTGTCGGCCCTTGAGACCGTACCGTCTGAGACGGTCAGCGTGAACAGGACCGGGGTGTCGGCGGCCACGTTGGGGGCGTCGAACGTGGTGTCCAGGGCGGACGCGTCGGCCAGGGCGATGCCCAGTGCGGTGTTGTTGAAGGTCCAGGCGTAGGTCAGGGTGTCCTCGGTGTCCGTATCCGAAGCGGTGCCGTTCAGCGATACGGTATCACCTTCTGTGACCGTCTGGTTGGCGCCGGCATTGACGGTGGGAGGCGTGTTGGCGCTGTCCCGGATGGTCACAAGCACCGTGTCGGCCCTTGAGACCGTGCCGTCTGAGACGGTCAGCGTGAACAGGACCGGGGTGTCGGCGGCCACGTTGGGGGCATCGAACGTGGTGTCCAGGGCGGCAGAATTCTGCAGGGCGATGCCCAGTGCGGTGTTGTTGAAGGTCCAGGCGTAGGTCAGGGTGTCCTCGGTGTCCGTATCCGAAGCGGTGCCGTTCAGCGATACGGTATCACCTTCTGTGACCGTCTGGTTGGCGCCGGCATCGACGGTGGGCGGCGTGTTGGCGCTGTCCCGGATGGTCACAAGCACCGTGTCGGCCCTTGAGACCGTACCGTCTGAGACGGTCAGCGTGAACAGGACCGGGGTGTCGGCGGCCACGTTGGGGGCGTCGAACGTGGTGTCCAGGGCGGACGCGTCGGCCAGGGCGATGCCCAGTGCGGTGTTGTTGAAGGTCCAGGCGTAGGTCAGGGTGTCCTCGGTGTCCGTATCCGAGGCGGTGCCGTTCAGCGATACGGTATCACCTTCTGTGACCGTCTGGTTGGCGCCGGCATTGACGGTGGGAGGCGTGTTGGCGCTGTCCCGGATGGTCACAAGCACCGTGTCGGCCCTTGAGACCGTACCGTCTGAGACGGTCAGCGTGAACAGGACCGGGGTGTCGGCGGCCACGTTGGGGGCATCGAACGTGGTGTCCAGGGCGGCAGAATTCTGCAGGGCGATGCCAAGTGCGGTGTTGTTGAAGGTCCAGGCGTAGGTCAGGGTGTCCTCGGTGTCCGTATCCGAGGCGGTTCCATCCAAGGAGACCGTATCACCCTCGGTTACGTTCTGGTTGGCGCCGGCATTGACGGTGGGAGGCGTGTTGGCGCTGTCCCGGATGGTCACGAGCGCCGTGTCGGCCCTTGAGACCGTACCGTCTGAGACGGTCAGCGTGAACAGGACCGGGGTGTCGGCGGCCACGTTGGGGGCGTCGAACGTGGTGTCCAGGGCGGACGCGTCGGCCAGGGCGATGCCCAGTGCGGTGTTGTTGAAGGTCCAGGCGTAGGTCAGGGTGTCCTCGGTGTCCGTATCCGAGGCGGTGCCGTTCAGCGATACGGTATCACCTTCTGTGACCGTCTGGTTGGCGCCGGCATTGACGGTGGGAGGCGTGTTGGCGCTGTCCCGGATGGTCACAAGCACCGTGTCGGCCCTTGAGACCGTACCGTCTGAGACGGTCAGCGTGAACAGGACCGGGGTGTCGGCGGCCACGTTGGGGGCATCGAACGTGGTGTCCAGGGCGGCAGAATTCTGCAGGGCGATGCCAAGTGCGGTGTTGTTGAAGGTCCAGGCGTAGGTCAGGGTGTCCTCGGTGTCCGTATCCGAGGCGGTTCCATCCAAGGAGACCGTATCACCCTCGGTTACGTTCTGGTTGGCGCCGGCATTGACGGTGGGAGGCGTGTTGGCGCTGTCCCGGATGGTCACAAGCACCGTGTCGGCCCTTGAGACCGTACCGTCTGAGACGGTCAGCGTGAACAGGACCGGGGTGTCGGCGGCCACGTTGGGGGCGTCGAACGTGGTGTCCAGGGCGGACGCGTCGGCCAGGGCGATGCCCAGTGCGGTGTTGTTGAAGGTCCAGGCGTAGGTCAGGGTGTCCTCGGTGTCCGTATCCGAAGCGGTGCCGTTCAGCGATACGGTATCACCTTCTGTGACCGTCTGGTTGGCGCCGGCATTGACGGTGGGAGGCGTGTTGGCGCTGTCCCGGATGGTCACAAGCACCGTGTCGGCCCTTGAGACCGTGCCGTCTGAGACGGTCAGCGTGAACAGGACCGGGGTGTCGGCGGCCACGTTGGGGGCATCGAACGTGGTGTCCAGGGCGGCAGAATTCTGCAGGGCGATGCCCAGTGCGGTGTTGTTGAAGGTCCAGGCGTAGGTCAGGGTGTCCTCGGTGTCCGTATCCGAAGCGGTGCCGTTCAGCGATACGGTATCACCTTCTGTGACCGTCTGGTTGGCGCCGGCATCGACGGTGGGCGGCGTGTTGGCGCTGTCCCGGATGGTCACGAGCGCCGTGTCGGCCCTTGAGACCGTACCGTCTGAGACGGTCAGCGTGAACAGGACCGGGGTGTCGGCGGCCACGTTGGGGGCGTCGAACGTGGTGTCCAGGGCGGACGCGTCGGCCAGGGCGATGCCCAGTGCGGTGTTGTTGAAGGTCCAGGCGTAGGTCAGGGTGTCCTCGGTGTCCGTATCCGAGGCGGTGCCGTTCAGCGATACGGTATCACCTTCTGTGACCGTCTGGTTGGCGCCGGCATCGACGGTGGGCGGCGTGTTGGGAACGTCGTTCACGGTGATGGTGACGGTGTCCGTGCCGGTGAGGGAGTCCGAATCCGTTACGGTGAGCGTGAGTATGATATTTCGGGTCTGGTCCACGTTGGGCGCCGTGAACGATGGCGTGGCGGTGGTGGCGCCGCTCAGCGTGACGGTGGGTCCGCTGGTGTGGGTCCACGAGTATGACAGGGAGGCATCCTCGGCGTCGCTGGAGCGCGTGCCGTTCAGCGATACGATAGTACTTTCAGTTACTGTCTGATTCTCACCAGCGTCTGCTGAGGGAGCCGTGTTGATTACGGTGATGTCCTGATCTGGGGCGGCAGATATGTCGTTGCCAGCGATATCGGCTACGGCGCCCGCCTCGATGTCCAGCTGCGGGGTGGCCATGCCGTTGACCGTCGTCCTCTGGGCGGCCAAGAGCGTGAGGGTTATGGTTGTGGATGAGGGGTCCAAGGTCTTGCTGGCGACGGCATTGAGAGCCAGGCCGCCGGAGGACTCGCCGGTGTCCCGGACGGCCATACGGTCATAGCGGATGGCCGCACCGCTGAGCGGCTCGCTGAAGGTGATGTTCAGGACACCCGTCCCGGTGTTGTAGTATGAGGAGAGTAGACGGGGTGGAGTGGTGTCTTGGGTGGGTGGCGGGGTGTTGGGCGGATCGGTGTTGGGCGGATCGGTGTTGGGCGGATCGGTGTTGGGCGGATCGGTGTTGGGCGGATCGGTGTTGGGCGGATCGGTGTTGGGCGGATCGGTGTTGGGCGGATCGGCGTTGGGCGGATCGGCGTTGGGCGGATCGGCGTTGGGCGGATCGGCGTTGGGCGGATCGGCGTTGGGCGGATCGGCGGCCAGGACAGCCACGCCCAGGCCGCGGACCTCCCCGATGGGGTTGCCCGGGACATCACGGACGGCGCCCTCCATCATGTACAGCATCGGGGCGGATCCCACCGCATCTATCTGTGCCGCATCCAGTGTGGCCTTGATGGTCATGTTGGAGGCGGTCCTGATGGTCGTCTCGTCCAGGGTGTATAGATGATCGGCACCGTCGACGATGTCCGGGTAGAGGAAGGCTAGGAGCATGGCTATCCTCATAGCATCCCTGTGTACGGGACCGGCAACGGCGATATCCGGGTAGACGGTGGCGGTGTGGTTGAGCGGCTCGCTGAACGAGATGGTCAGCAGGCCCGTCCAGGGTTCGTAGGTGGCCGAGGTGATGGTCGGCGGGACGGAGTCCACCTCCCCCAGGGACACTATCCGGATGGCGCCTCCCTCATCCGGGACGACCACCGCCGCGTACACGTGCCCGGCCACCTGGAACGTCTTGAGCGCCGAGGCGCCATGCAGTACGGCGGTGGAGTTGTTCTGTGTAGCCATGACCGGGACGGGACTGGCGGGGTCGGCTAGGTCTACCACCACGATGCCGTCGGCCGTGGCCACCACCGCGTAGATGCTGTCGTTCATCATGAAGGTGTCCATCGCCGAGGCGTCCCTGAGGGTGGCATTCATGCCGCCGTCGGAGACCGGGGCCACCGGGACGGGGTCGTCGAGGCTGGTCAGGTTGATGACCTGCAGGCCGTTGTCGTTGGGCGAGACGGCCGCCACGTAGATGCTGCCGTTCATCACGAGGGCGTTCACCGCCGAGGCGTCCCTGAGGGTGGCATTCATGCCGCCGTCGGGGACCGGGGCCACCGGGACGGGGTCGTCGAGGCTGGTCAGGTTGATGACCTGCAGGCCGTTGTCGTTGGGCGAGACTGCCGCCGCGTAGATGCTGCCGTTCATCACGAGGGCGTTCACCGCCGAGGCGTCCCTGAGGGTGGCATTCATGCCGCCGTCGGGGACCGGGGCCACCGGGACGGGGTCGTCGAGGCTGGTCAGGTTGATGACCTGCAGGCCGTTGTCGTTGGGCGAGACGGCCGCCACGTAGATGCTGCCGTTCATCACGAGGGCGTTCACCGCCGAGGCGTCCCTGAGGGTGGCATTCATGCCGCCGTCGGGGACCGGGGCCAACGGGACGGGGTCGCCGGGGCGGGTCAGGTTGATGACCTGCAGGCCGTTGTCGTTGGGCGAGACTGCCGCCGCGTAGACGCCGGATCCCACCTGGAAGGTGTCCACCGCCACGACGCCGTCCAGCGCCGTCGTCTGGTTGTCGGTGATGGTGGCCAACGGGACGGGGTCGCCGGGGCGGGTCAGGTTGATGACCTGCAGGCCGTTGTCGTTGGGCGAGACGGCAGCCGCGTAGACGCCGGATCCCACCTGGAAGGTGTCCACCGCCACGACGCCGTCCAGCGCCGTCGTCTGGTTGTCGGTGATGGTGGCCAACGGGACGGGATCGCCGGGGCGGGTCAGGTTGATGACCTGCAGGCCGTTGTCGTTGGGCGAGACTGCCGCCGCGTAGACGCCGGATCCCACCTGGAAGGTGTCCACCGCCACGACGCCGTCCAGCGCCGTCGTCTGGTTGTCGGTGATGGTGGCCAACGGGACGGGATCGCCGGGGCGGGTCAGGTTGATGACCTGCAGGCCGTTGTCGTTGGGCGAGACGGCAGCCGCGTAGACGCCGGATCCCACCTGGAAGGTGTCCACCGCCACGACGCCGTCCAGCGCCGTCGTCTGGTTGTCGGTGATGGTGGCCAACGGGACGGGATCGCCGGGGCGGGTCAGGTTGATGACCTGCAGGCCGTTGTCGTTGGGCGAGACGGCAGCCGCGTAGACGCCGGATCCCACCTGGAAGGTGTCCACCGCCACGACGCCGTCCAGCGCCGTCGTCTGGTTGTCGGTGATGGTGGCCAACGGGACGGGATCGCCGGGGCGGGTCAGGTTGATGACCTGCAGGCCGTTGTCGTTGGGCGAGACGGCAGCCGCGTAGACGCCGGATCCCACCTGGAAGGTGTCCACCGCCACGACGCCGTCCAGCGCCGTCGTCTGGTTGTCGGTGATGGTGGCCAACGGGACGGGATCGCCGGGGCGGGTCAGGTTGATGACCTGCAGGCCGTTGTCGTTGGGCGAGACTGCCGCCGCGTAGACGCCGGATCCCACCTGGAAGGTGTCCACCGCCACGACGCCGTCCAGCGCCGTCGTCTGGTTGTCGGTGATGGTGGCCAACGGGACGGGATCGCCGGGGCGGGTCAGGTTGATGACCTGCAGGCCGTTGTCGTTGGGCGAGACTGCCGCCGCGTAGACGCCGGATCCCACCTGGAAGGTGTCCACCGCCACGACGCCGTCCAGCGCCGTCGTCTGGTTGTCGGTGATGGTGGCCAACGGGACGGGGTCGCCGGGGCGGGTCAGGTTGATGACCTGCAGGCCGTTGTCGTTGGGCGAGACGGCAGCCGCGTAGACGCCGGATCCCACCTGGAAGGTGTCCACCGCCACGACGCCGTCCAGCGCCGTCGTCTGGTTGTCGGTGATGGTGGCCAACGGGACGGGGTCGTCGGGGCGGGTCAGGTTGATGACCTGCAGGCCGTTGTCGTTGGGCGAGACGGCAGCCGCGTAGACGCCGGATCCCACCTGGAAGGTGTCCACCGCCACGACGCCGTCCAGCGCCGTCGTCTGGTTGTCGGTGATGGTGGCCAACGGGACGGGGTCGTCGGGGCGGGTCAGGTTGATGACCTGCAGGCTGTCGTCGGAGGCCGAGGCGACTACCGCATACGAACCGTTTCCTATCCGGATTATATCCACCGCCGATGCCCCGCCAAGGGCGGCGGCGCCGTCGTCTACGACCGATGATATGACCTGGGGGTGATAGGGATCCGTGACGTTGATTATCAAGACGGCATCACCTCCGGATGCGACAGCCACCACGTACAGGCCGGCATCCACCGCAAAGGTACCCAGGTCCCGCACGCCGGACAGGCCGGTATCCCCCTCCCCGGCGGTAATGTTGGAGATCACCGCGGGCACCGGCTGCGGCGCCCGGGCAGAGGTTGCCTCAGCTGCGCCCACCCAAAGATCTCCTGACCAGTGCAGGCCAGCCACGCCTACAGCCAGCGCGGTCACGGCCAGCGCCACGAGGATGGAGCGTGCGTGCTCATCATGTTGGGGTTGCAGCCACCGGATCGAGACTGGGCAGGACATCAGCGCCAACTACCAATCGCCGGCCAAGCCCGGAATGAGCAGGCGCCCCGGCCGTGGCGGGATTCCCGGACCCGCACACTCCGGCATCTCTCAGGTCTTCTCGATACCAAGAACATCACCGCTGGCTTCGAGCGCCGCCTCGGCGGCATAGTGGCCGTCCTGGTGTTCCTCAAGCACCCCCACACCGGATCATCCCGCCTGCCCCAGCGGAGATATCAGCGCCAGACCGTCGCTCGCCATTACAAAGACCACATGTGACTGATCATCTGACTGCGCCGGCCAGTCCGCGTACGCCCCCATACCAGGCCCGTTGTGTACGAACACGTCGGCATCCTGCCGGGACCAAGCTTTGGATGTGCCCGGCTCCCGGTCAGGGACTTCCACGCCCAACAACAGAAACTGTTCCACGATAGCCGCGGATCCGGCCACGCTCCTTGCAAAGCCGCAATACCGATAGAACGACACCTGTGCGCGTATTTCTTCGGCAACCGCCCCCTGTGCCACTATACCCGGCGGGATCAGGGTGGCCACCATCAGGGACGGGGATAGTCTCATTTTTATTGGGGCAATAACACTACCCTTGTATATATAATTAATTTAATTTGGCAGCCAATAGTGCCAAAATAACTCGCCCAATTATCTGCGACTATGTTCGCTCAAACACATAATTCGGACGGCGACATCGTTCTAGCGTTATTTATGGACAAACACGGTTTGAAATCAGAAAAAACGGTTTGCTGCTGCCAAAAAACGGCACGATCACGCGGCCAGGCTGGTTGCTGGCGGCGCGCGGCCGTCTTTGCCCTCTGGGACAGGCGGATCGTGCCTGGATGACGCGAACAGGTATGTAATTCCCAAAAAATCGCGATCATGCATGTTATTTATTGATACTATGGTAAGCATATACAATTATTATTGTCATGATATTTTATTATGTTTATTATCCTAATTTGTATAGCACAATATTAAACAGTAATAATCAAGACGCGAAATAAACAAAAACCAACAATGGCCGAAATCTGGAAGCGAACATGCGATAACCCCGTTTGTCTCCGCGCGCCAGTCTTTCAGAACCGGTTTTGGGCAAGATTCGGCCGCCCTCCGGGCATAAGCGATAATCCTGCCTCCTGGATAATACCGGTTCTACTGCTTGCCGCATGGTCGTGTTGGCGGTATCTGTCATTATCTGCAAGGCGTCGCCCGCCTCCGCCTACCACGGCCCGGTCACGCAGGACTGGTCCGGTACGCTGACGGTGACGGACTAGGCGGGTGCATCAACGGCATTTCTGGTCAGGAGTGCAGTTCGACAAGTGTGTTGACTGACGGTGACTTTACGCATGGCGGCGTGAACTATGCCGTCCCGGAGATCCAGGCGATTGGGGTCAGGTCGCCATCCCTGCAGACCATCCGGATGGTACGCCCCGGGATCCCGGTTTTTGTTATCTGCGTGTCCATCCTGTATGCCCGATCCTGCCGGGCCGCCATCTCCGCCTTGGGCGCTGCCTCTTACCAGGAGCTACCAACCCACCAGCCCCGAACAAGAGCCCGCACCAGGTCCGCCCCGGCAACGCTCCGGGTTGGCCGTCCGGGCAGGCGCCGCCGCACGAAGGTTATATTCGGTAGGCGCCCGAAGCTCGGACATGCTAAAGGCCAACTTCCGGGACGGCGTGGTACCCAGGGAGGAACAAAAGAAGATACTATCCGACATGGAGTCGCTGCTCAGGTCAGGATACAAGAGGATAATCGTCTCGGCGCCCACCGGGATAGGCAAGAGCTACGTCGCAAAGGCCGTGGCCGACTCGCTGGGCACCTCGTTTATAGTCACATCCACCAGGCAGCTCCAGGACCAGTACCTGCGCGACTTTCCGGAGATACGCCGGATCAAGGGCATGTCCAACTTTGAGTGCTACCAGCTGATGGACAAGAGCGGGGTGACCCTCAGGTCCCGGGCCAAGGCCAGGGGGCTCACCTGCGACAAGGGCCAGTGCACCACCAAGAGCGGCAGCAGGGTGGTGGCAACCTGCGAGTACAAGAGCGCCGACCAGAGCGGCAGGCAGTGCGTGTACTACAAGCAGAAGGACGAGGGCCTGCGGTTCCACCAGACGGTGCTCAACTATGCCATGTACTTCCAGCTCAAGCGGTTCCAGCCGGAGCTGGACGGGGTGGAGAGGGACGTCGTGGTCTTTGACGAGGCGCACTCCATCGAGAACGAGGTGGTCCGGTTCATCGGCTACGACATACGGGGAAGCTACCTGGCCGAGACGGGCCTGGACCAGAGGGACTTTGATCTCGAGTCGACCGGCGGGATGATCACCCTGCTGGACTCGCTGCGCGAGTCGTACGGGGAGCTTATCCGGCGCGAGTCCTCCGAGCCGCGCACCGCCGGCGATCTCATCCGGCTCAAGAGGCTGAGCCGGCGGTTCGAGGGGGTGGTCAACATCCGCAAGGACCTCAACGCCAGCCGGGACAACTTTATCGTGCAGGATCCGGAGTTTGACAGGCTGGGCCAGCTGTCCAAGGTCTCGATAGTGCCCCTGGACGTGTCAAAGTACGTTCCCGACCTGTTCGACTCGGACATCCAGGTGTTCATGTCGGCCACCATCGACAAGGAGAACTTTTCGGGGATGATGGGCATCCCCGAGTGCGGGTACATCGACGTGCCCGTCTCGCCGTTCCCGCGGGCCAGCCGCAGGGTCAACTTCCTGAACGTGGCCCGGCTGAGCAGCAGGTCGCCAGAGTCCGACGAGATCAGGGTGGCTTCGGTGATAGACTCGGTGATGTCCACCCACCAGAACTCCCGCGGGCTGATACTCACCTCGTCCAGGGCCAGGTGCCACAGGCTGCGGGACCGGCTCAGCCCCCGGCAGGCCAACCGGATAGAGATAGCCCACAGCGTCAACGAGGACCGGACCACCATCGATGAGGTGCTGTCGGTCCACGCCGACACGCCCAACGGGGTGCTGCTCTCCTCCTCGCTCTGGCAGGGGATAGACCTCAAGGGGGACCTCTCCCGGTTCCAGATCATCGAAAAGTGCCCATATCCCAGCCTGGGCGACAGCCGGGTGGCCGCCAAGAACGATGCCGACCGCCGGTGGTACGTCTACCAGACCGTCGTCAAGCTGCTGCAGGGGCTGGGCAGGAGCGTCCGGGACCACGACGACCATGCAGTCACCTACGTGATGGACAGCTCCGTCCGGGACCTGCTGGACAGGAACCGCCGGATGGTGCCGGCCGCCTACCACGACGTACTGTACGGGGACCGCTCCAGGTGAGACCGCCCGGCCGCCCCGCCGGGACGGCCACCCTGGCACCGGCCGGCCAGGACAGGTTTACATGGGCGCGTGACCGACGAACATCATGGAGACCGATGGACGGCTCAGGATTGTCGTGGCGATAACGGGCAGCACCGGGGCCATCTACGGGGTACGCCTGCTCGAGGAGCTCAGGCGGCTGGGCCACCACACGCACCTGATACTATCCAGGTGGGGCGAGAAGTGCATCGCCATGGAGACCGGCTACGAGCCGGCCGCCGTCAGGAAGATGGCCGGGGCCGTCTCCGACGACCAGAACATGGCATCCAGCGTCTCCAGCGGCACCCACATGACAGACGGGATGGTGGTGGCCCCCTGCAGCATGAAGACGCTGTCCGCCATAGCCAACGGGTACGACGACAACCTGGTGGCCCGGGCCGCCGGCGTCACCATCAAGGAGTCGCGCAGGCTGGTGCTGATGGCCCGCGAGTCGCCCCTCTCGGCCATCCACCTGGAGAACATGCTCAAGCTGGCCAGGCTGGGCGTGACCATACTGCCCCCGGTGACCGAGTTCTATACCAGGCCGGCCAGCATCGAGGAGATGGTAAACCACGGGGTGGGCAAGTGCCTGGACCAGTTCGGGATAGAGCACGGCCTGTACCGCAGGTGGGGCTCGGGGTAGTGGATAGTTGGAGCGGACCATCCGGGTCGAGGTGGGCGCGGCCAGGGATGCCGTCTACCGGGTGATGTCCGACCACCGGTCGCTGGCCGAGATAGCTCCGGGCGTCATCATATCAGTCCGGGTCCTCTCCGAGCGGGAGGAGACGTACCTGGCCGAGGAGCGCCTGGTGCTGGGCGGCCGCGAGTACCTGAGCATGGTAAGGCACCGGCGCGAGCCGCCCCGCCTGCACGAGTACCTGGTGGTGGGTGGCGCCGCCAAGGGCAGCCGCGTCACCGAGGCCTTCGAGGAGACGGACGGGGGGACCCGCCTGAGCGTCACCGTCGACTGGAGGGGAGGGCGGCTGCGCAGGACCGGGGGTGCCGTCATGGATACCTACCGGGAACTGCTCGAGATGGTAAGGGCCAGCGTCTAGGGCTTTTTGTCCTTGTAGTCGTTGAGCTCCTTCTCGCCCTCTATCTTGCCCTTCTCGAACTCGCCCTTGGCCTTGCCGAAGGTGCGGGCCAGCTCGGGGATCTTGCGCGCCCCAAATATCAGCACGACCACCACGACCACCAGGATTATCCACTCCTGCCCCGCGATGAAGAGTCCGAGACTGCCCAGCATACGGATGTACTTACCCCGGAATCCGATTTAAACGTTTGATTTGGCGGCAGCCTTGCCCTTCTTTCGTTCTATCACGGCCATCCCGGCCAGGTAGAGGGCGATCATCGGGCCGGCCACAAACCACATGGTGATGCCGCTGCCGTCCGGGGTGATCAGGGCCCCGAAGATGATTATTATCACCGCCGCGTACCGGAGGTTCTTCCTCCAGAAGGCCGCATCGGTCAGCCCCGAGTAGGTGGCCGCGTACATCACCAGGGGTAGCTGGAAGGAGAGCCCGAACGCCAGCAGGAACTGCAGGATGAACGTGACAAAGTCCATGATGTTCAGGAAGGTCACCAGCCCCGCCGAGGACCCGTACTGGTACAGGAAGTCCAGTATGAACGGGACCACCAGCAGGTACGAGAAGGCGCACCCGGCCACGAACAGGCCCAGCGCCGGCAGCGAGACGGAGCGGCCCGCGTGTATCTCGGCATCCTTCAGGGCGGGCGCTATGAACCCCACCGCCTCGCGGATTATCAGCGGGACCGCGGCCACCAGCCCCAGCAGGGCGGCTATGTACACCTGCGAGAAGAACGCCTGCCCCGGGGCGGTCTGTATCAGCTCGACCCCCTCCGGGACCAGCTGGGAGCTCATGTGGGAGGTTATCTGCGCCGCCAGGTTGTCCATGGGCAGTGGCACCGGGTAGTAGAGCGGCAGCCCCCAGACGGTGACCGGCTCCAGGTGGAAGGTCATGGCAAAGACGGTCACCGCCAGCACCGCCACCGCCACCCGGATTATCCTGCGGCGTAGTTCCTCCAGGTGGGTGTTCAGCGCCCCCAGCTCCGACATGGCATTAGTTGGTCGTTCCACCACTTAATCTATTTGCTCGGTATGGGCAGCAGCTTGGCGTCCGGCAGGCCGGCGTCCCGCATCTCGTCCTGGGTCAGCCCCTCGAACTCCAGCGTGATGACCGAGGTGGTCCTGAACTTTTCGTCGATGGACCGCGCCAGGTCGGCTATCTCGGCGGGATCAAAGAACTCCCTGGAGCCGTCCAGGAAGACCCTGTCCCCCTTCCGGGTCTCCTTGCCGCCGTACCTGTCCCGGAGGTGCTTGGTGATGGCGGGCAGCTCCGAGGATTCAATGTGGTTGTGGTAGTAGACCACCCCGTGGATGGGCGTGTAGTCCAGGGGCGTGCCCTGCCGGTACATGAACACCCCGATGAACACCGCATCCTCCTCGGGCTGGCGCGTGCACTTGATGTCCCAGTTGAGCAGGCGATCCTGGTCGTAGGAGAGCTTTCCGGTCTCCTCGGGGGTCATCTTCCAGTATCTAGCCCTTGCCAAACCGGCATCAGCCGGAGGCGGCCGTATAAATTTCATGTTTTGGGGACGGTGCCGGATGGCATCTTGGACGCGGATGCCGGGGATGATACCCGGTGGGACGCGGTGCG
>CBDHDZ010000008.1:0-84657 GCA_965261905.1 Nitrosopumilaceae archaeon
AATATTCCAGGACACGGCAATCCACCAGGCCAGGACGGCCTGCGACATCTCCAACAAGTACGGCAACGGCAACATCAAGTACCGAACCGGCAAGAAACCACTAAGGACGGTCGGGTGTGAGCTGACACCAACCTACGTTGACAACCAGGTAGTATCGCTGCCCGGGTTGGACCACGTGAGCCTAGCCGAGCAGCAACCGTATCAATATCCGGACAACTGGCTATACGGTGCCAGGTCGTTCAGGCTGGTGGACGTCACCCCCTGGCGTGATGCGAAACCGTCCAACCGTATCTGGCGACTCTACGTCACCTACAACCTGCCGGATCCCGAACCGCGCACCGAAGGGTTGGCAGTCGGGGTGGATCGCGGCATCAGGAACCCGACCACGATAGCTCGCTCGGACGGCTCCACCACCTGCTATGACAGCGCCACCACCTTCAGAGACAACCAACAATGGAACGACGAGACGCGCCGCAAGCTGTCCAAGACGAACAAACACTCGCGCAACTACCGGGAAACGGCCCGCCGGCGCGACCGCCGCAACTACAAGAACGCATGTGTGCGTGATTACTGCGAGTGGATGCTGGCAAAAGAGGTCTGCGAGAACACCCGCGTCATCTACATCGAACGGCTGGACCTGGAGGCGATGACCCGAAATGGCGGCAACCGCAAAAAGGGACTGAACCGGGGCATGAGGTTCGTCCGCCACGGCGAGATACTGCACAAGATCAGGATTGTTGCCGAGAGGTTGGGTGTCGAGATAGTGGAAGTCAACCCGGTCGGCACCAGCATCACTTGCTCGAAGTGCCAGCATGTGGACAAGGAGTCGCGTGATGGCGAGCGCTTCGAGTGCGTGGCCTGTGGCAGGGTGATGAACGCCGATAGTAACGCGGCGTGCAATATCGTTAACAAGGGAGCGGACATTAACGTTCCCGCGGGGGAAGGAATGTTCCTCGAAAGGCGTGAATTGGGACGGACCCGGAATCCACCCACCTGGGTGAGGGCAGCTCCGGACGCAGACCAGCGGCGCGAGAACCAAGCGCGAAATCGTCCCGCAACCTCAAGCGCCGAAAAACACTTGGGTAGGTACGCGTACGTTACGTGCGCGGTGTATCAAAGTCTATAATTCCCGGTGCTGCGCCCCGGTGTCCGGTCTACTGCAGCCTGCGCAGGAGCATGCCGCATGGCGCACTTTATAGACGCACGGCTCCTTATCCGGTCATGTTTCCGGACAGGTGCGCCATCATCCGGGACGGCCGCCGGTGCCCCAACCCGCCGCGGTACGTCGTCTCGGTCGTTCATGGCTCCGACGAGTACATGGTGGGCGTGGCCTGCACGGAGCACAAGCAGGCAGTCTCCCGGAAGGTGGGCGGCCTGCAGGCGGAGAGGCGCGTGCCGGCCGGGACGATCCGGTTTACCGCCCTAAAACCGGTGGGCACAGACTGCATCAGGGCCGACCCGGACGAGACCATCCAGATCACCGGGTTAGCCGGGACCGGCAGGGACAAGGAGGTGGATTAGATTGCCCGCAGAACCCGGCGCGGAGACGGCTGGCGACCGGCCCCTGCTGGTGGGCCTGATATCGGACATACTGAAGGTGCCCGACGTGCTGTTCGTGGTGAAGAGCGGCGCGGCCGTTGCCGAGATACGCGGCGACTTGCTGAGCCCCTCCTACAAGAACGACTGGATCACCGTGGGCGACAACAGCGGGCCCGCCCACATGCACATAAACATGACCGGTGTGTCGTCGGCGCGGTTTGTCCGGGAGACAAAGCCTGGGCGCACCAGCTACAGCGTACAGTTGGTGGACGACTCCGGCGAGCGCATCCTGGCCGCATTCTTCACAAAGATGTACGACTCGGAGATGAACCTCAGACCGGACAGGGTACTGGCGTACGAGTCATTGGAGAAAGAGTGGGGCGGCAGGGTGTAGCAAAAAACCCTCGCCCCGGAGGCGCGGCCTACTGGCTCCTCTTGCCCTTCTCTGCCTGGCGTCTGGCCTGCTCCAGCTCCTCGTTGGTGTGTTTAAACTTCTTCATCAGTTCGTTATGGTGGCATACACCATATAAATATAGGGCGTTATAACACGCGCAGATTCAAGCCACCTGCTTGATGCATGCCTTTTCGTGGCGCCCCCGCCGCGACAGCGGGAATCCCGCAGTGTTTTGACTGGTCGGCGACGGCAGGCCGATAAAGCCGCAGGGCCGGGGGGCATCATGGGTGGCCGGCCGCCAAAAATTGCCGGATCCGGAACCTCCTGTCTAATTCTTGGGGGTGACCTGCCAGATCCCGAGCCTGTTTCCTTCGGTGTCCGATATCTGCGCGTAGAACCCGTACTCACCCACCGCGACTTTTCCCATCTCCACCTTGCCGCCGAGCTCTTCCACCTTCTCGAGGTAGTCGTCCACCGACTCGACCCCTACGACCAGAAAAGACCCTACATCCGAATGCGGTCTTGGCAGCATGCCGCCATTTATCGCGCCTACGGTCTTTGACTCCATCTTCTCCAGATCCGACTTGGTGGTGACAACCAGGTAATACTGGTCCAGGTCCGGAATCTTCGTCACCTGCCACCCAAACATTGACTCGTAAAACTTCTGCGCCCTGGTCTTGTCATCGTATGGCAACCCGAAGCTGACTACGCCGTCCATGTCATGCGGATTACTAACTATTGACATTTAATGATAACGGCCAGTGTACGTTAATATTATAACAGAACTGTTCCCCCCGGATCAGGCGCCCCCAAGGCGTTCCGCAGCAAGACGGCGTATGAGACCACAAGGGTGGACAACCCGACCGGATGGGGGTTGACATCCATGGATGAGCGGCGTACCAAGAAGGGGGGCGGACATAGTTTTGTTACAATACGGGAATGGCCCCGCCGATGGCGGCCATGATCTTCCTCTTCGGGGCGGGGCCCATGCTGGGCATCGGGCCGGGCACCAACAGCCCCAACCGGGTGGAGCCGGTCGGGATTGCAGACTGCCTGTTGGCCACCGCCCCGGTGGTAAAGTGGGTCTTCGTGCCTCGCAAGCCCTGGTACCTGATACCGGACTCCGGGACTGGGCGCGGAACGGGACCGCGTCCGGCGGGAACCGTCCTCCGGCGGCTGGATCCGAAAAAGACAGTTATCGACGGGGCAGTATTAGACGGCATGGCTCGGAGAGAAGGACGCAGGATCTGCTGCCCGGATGCCGGGGCGCTCCTGCTGGCGGTGCTCTTTGCGGCGGCGGTCTCGCCGGTCGCCGGAGCCTGGGGGACGGTGGTGGTCAACGAGGTGGAGCTGGGGCCTGGAACGGGCGACCCCAT
This sequence comes from Nitrosopumilaceae archaeon, assembly GCA_965261905.1. GTDB lineage: Archaea > Thermoproteota > Nitrososphaeria > Nitrososphaerales > Nitrosopumilaceae > VYCS01. Next base: position 3,310 of record CBDHDZ010000008.1, read on the forward strand.
GTGGGCGGAACTGCACAACGGGGCAGACGCCGCCGCGTCCCTGTCCGGGCTGGCATTGGCGGTCTCGGACAACGCAACGGCATCCTTTGTGGTGCCGCTGGACGGGGGCGGGGATCTTGATCCCGGGGAGTACCGCATCGTGCATATCGCCGAGGCGGACCTCGCCTGGCAGGGCCCCGTCACGGTCATGCTGGCGGGCAACGGGGAGAGCCTGGATGCGGTGCGGGGGCTGAGCGACGAGCTGTCAGACGGCAGGACGTGGCAGCGCTTTCCCGACGGAGTGGACTCGGACTCGTTTGCAGACTGGACCCTCAGGACATCGACGATGGGCGAGCCCAACGGCAGCCTGGCCGGGGATGTGGCGCGGTGCGCCCTGGATCCGCTCTGCTGGGGAGGCTTGGACATCCTCTTCCACAACGAGCACCGGATAGAAGCGGACGGCCACCGGTTTGCAGTCAAGACATTCCACTGGTCCAGGCTGGTGGGCGTGGATTTTGTGCTGGAGGAGAGGAAGGTGGTGATCACGCCGCCGCCCCTGGCGCGGCCCGGCACCGACGCGTCCACCATGCACGTCACCATCCCCGGAGACCTCTTGGGCGGTCCGTACTCGGTGCTGGTGGATGGATCTATGGGGAATTTTTACCAGGTGAACGGCGAGACGGACGCCCGCCTGATACTCAACCACCTGCACGGGGGTGAAACCGTCGAGATAATCGGCGCTACCGCAATACCTGAGTTTCCGGCAGGGTTTGCGGCCACCGCCATGGCGGCATCCATGCTGGCCGCCCTGATCCTCTTCGGCGCACTGCAGCGGCGGCGTGAAGGCGGCCACCGCCTAGCGGCGCTGCCTGCCGGGTAGTGTGCTAGATCAACGCGATCTCAGGGCGGACCGCCGCCCTCCATCGCCCTGCGAATCCCCTCGTACTCTTGGATGGTGATCTCCCCCTTTGCGAGCCGGGTGTTGAGCACGTCCAGCGGCCCGCCCGGGACGGCCTCCTCCGGGCCGCGCCGCGCAGGTGGCATATCCGGATCATGGCCTGCAGGATCAATCCCCTCTACCAGGAAGCCGGAACTTCCACACGTGACGCGCCTCCTGCCGTACGCAGAGCCAACCTTTGCGATGAACGGTCTCTGGTCTGATGCCACGAACACCACCGTCACAGAGCGCTTGGGATCCCTGGCAAAGGTTACGCTTGATCCGTCGGATCCCGAAGCGAACGCTACACAACCCAGGCCCTCCATCTCCAGGGGCGGCGCTGCCCCTATGCCGCCCAGGTGGTACGCCGCTTCGTTGCCGGAGTTGCCGCTGTCGAACTGGAATTTGGCTATACGTGAATGATCGCCCCCCTCAACGCCGGACAGCGGCTCAAGCGCAAACCCCTTGGCCACCGCCTCTCTCTTCGGCCCCCTGCGCAAAAGGCCGCCTCCGGCATCGCCGTACGCTACAAACGCCGAGCACCGTAGCGACTCTGCGCCATCCAAACCCCCGGCAACCAACGTCACCGTATTGGGGAACCTCTTGGATGATCCGGGGTTGTCGAACTGGACATTGTTCTCCCTGCCGTACGCGGAGTCGCGGACTGCATATACGCTGCACCCGTCTCGGATGGTCGGCTCCCTCAGGCAGTCGGCAAGGCTCCGATCCAGTTTTACCCTGCCACTCCACAGAACATCGATGTAATCGGCGCCAAGGATTCCTCCACAGTCCAATTTGGTTGGTGGGTGACGGTCCATATTTAAGCCGCGTTACCCATACGACGCACTATCCAACCAATATGCTTTAAATGGATAGTCTGCTAGGGTGTTTCGAATGGATGGCGTGACCGGCTTTGGTATCCCGTATGATGACCTGACCAGGGCGCGGAAGTTCTACCAAACGGCGTTTGGGTGGCACATCGCCCAACTCCCCGACTTGGTGCACTTTTGGGCCGGCACCACCGAGTCGGATCCCGAGACGATGCGGCCCACAAAAGTGGGGGCGATAAACGGCGGTCTGGTACAGAGGCCATACCCGGACGCAAAACCGATTCTGGTCCTAACCGTAGATTCGGTGGACGACTCCCTGAGAAGGATCCAGGAATTGGGGGGCAAAGTAGAGATGCCCAAAGTACAGATTGCAAAGTACGGGTTTTACGCGCAGATAACCGACACTGAGGGAAACAGCCTGGGAATATGGGAGGACGCAGTTGCAAAATAGCTGCGCCGTTTTCGGGCAGGCTGAAATCTCCACAACCGGCCAACACAACCCTTGCGGACACGCGCTCTTTGCGGCTGCCCTGACTGCCGGGTAGTGAGTCAACCATTTATACCGAGAGCCGTGGTAGAAGGATATGGCGCCACTTGAGGACGAGGAGAGCTTTGCCATATGCGTCCAGTGTGGTCATCCGCTGGAAAAGTGCGACTGTGTCTGCCCGTACTGCGGCGAGCGGGACAGGTGCGAGTGCGCCCTGTTTGACGCTGCCACAGGTGGAGGCTGATCCCGCACGCCATGACCGATTTTACCTGGCTTATAGGGGGCCCGCAGGGAAGCGGGGTGGAGACTGCCTCGACCATCTTCTGCAGGGTCTGCGCCAAGGCCGGCTACCAGATCTTCGGGAAGCGGGAGTTTCACTCAAACATCAAGGGAGAGCACAGCTACTTTGAGGTCAGGGTCGCCGACCATCCCGTCCGCTCCAACACCAGCCGGGTGAACCTGATGGTCTCCTATGACGCCGAGACCGTCTTCCGGCACTACCCCTACATGTACCCGGGTGGGGCCATCATCTACGACTCTGACATGGCAGAGACGGAGACCGGCGACGTCTCTACCCTGGACAGGTACTGCCGCGAGAGGCTGCACCAGGCCATAAGGAAGCGCGGGGCGCCCCCCACCGTACGGGGGGTGCTGGACCTTGCCTCGCAGGACGGCGTGAGGCTTTATCCGGTATCGTTCAAGGATCTGCTGGCCGATCTGGCCGAGCAGCAGGGTAACCCCAGGCTGAGGGTGATGAGGCGCATGTACAACGTGCTGGGGGTGTCGCTGTCCATGGGGCTTGTGGGGATGCCGCTGGATCTGCTGCTGGACTCGGTGCGGGCGGTCTTCTCTGCCAAGCAGGTGGTGGCAGAGCTGAACGCCAACGCCGCCCGGAGCGCGTACGGGCGCACCCGGGAGATGTTCGGCGAATTCGACTACTCGCTGGCAGGCACCGACAGGGTGCCGGGGACGGCGCTCGTCCAGGGGCACCAGGGGACGGCCATAGGCAAGTTGGTGGCAGGCTGCCGGTTCCAGTCGTACTACCCCATCACGCCGGCCTCCGACGAGAGCACCTACCTTGAGGCAAACGACACGCTGACCGTCCTGCACGACCGGCCAGGCTCCATATCGGTGGTGCAGACCGAGGACGAGATATCGGCCATCGGCATGATGATTGGCTCGGCCCTGACCGGCACCCGGTCGGCCACCTCGACCTCGGGGCCTGGCTTCTCGCTGATGTCCGAGGCTCTGGGGTGGGCCGGCATAAACGAGGTGCCCGTGGTCATCACCCTGTACCAGAGGAGCGGACCGTCAACGGGGCTGCCCACCCGGCACGGCCAGGACGATCTCATGACCGCCATCTTTGCCGGCCACGGCGAGTTCCCTAGGATAGTCTACGCCTCCGGAGACATAGAGGAGTCCTTCTACGACACCTGCCTCTGCTTCAACTACTCTGACATCTACCAGGTGCCGGTCATCCACATGATGGACAAGTTTCTATCCAGCGCCACTGCCACCTGCCCGGCGTTTGATCCCTCCCGGGTGACCATAGACCGGGGCAAGCTGCTATCCCGGATGGACGAGCCCGAGTACAAGCGGTTCAAGCTGGGCGGGGACGGGATATCTCCGCGGTCCTATCTGGGCCTCAAGGACGGCGTCTTCTGGAACACCGGCGACGAGTCCGACGAGGAGGGGCACATATCCGAGGATCCGGTGGTCCGGCGGGAGATGATGGACAAGAGGCACTCGCGCCTGGACCTGATACTGGAGGGCGTCCCGGACGGGGAGAAGGCCGTCCGGCACGCCGGCGGCGAGTACATGGTGATCTCGTGGGGCTCCACCAAGGGCCCCATCCTGGACGCCCTGGAGATGCTCCGGCAGGAGGGCGTCTCAAACGTGGGCTTTGTCCAGGTGAAGATGCTGCACCCCTTCCCGGCGGACCTGGTGGGACGCCTGGTCGGCGAGGCCAAGGTGCTAATCGACATCGAGTCCAACCAGACCGCCCAGCTGGGCAAGATCTACACGCAGAACGTCATCCGCGGGATAGACCATTATATCTTGAAGTATACCGGAAGGGCGATGACCTGTGACGAGATCCGGGATTCGCTGCGGGATATCATCTCCGGGATGGCCCCGGTGAGGAGGGTACTGATGCATGGCGCTTAAGGTGGCAGACTACAAGACCGATGTCCACAACGACTGGTGCCCCGGCTGCGGCGACTTTGGGATAGTCAACGCCATCCAGATGGCCCTGGCCGAGATGGGCGTGGAGCGGGACCAGGCCGCCATCTTCTCGGGGGTGGGGTGCTCGGGCAAGACCTCCCACTACATAAACACCTACGGGGTGCACACCCTGCACGGCCGGGTGCTCACGTTCGCGCAGGGCGCCAAGGTGGCCAACCCGGACCTGACCGTGGTGGCCGTCGGCGGGGACGGGGACGGCCTGGGCATCGGGGCCGGGCACTTTGTGGCGGCCGGCCGGCGCGACATCGACCTCACGTACATAATCTTTGACAACGGCGTCTACGGCCTGACCAAGGGGCAGGCATCCCCCACGCTCAAGCTCTGGGAGAAGCCCAAGTCCCTGCCAAAGCCCAACGCCAACTACAGCGTCAACCCGATAGGCCTGGCAATCACCTCTGGTTTCACCTTCGTCGCCCGGGGGTACTCGTACGACATACGGCACCTCAAGAGCCTGATAATGCAGGCAGTCAACCACAAGGGCATATCCTTCCTGGACGTGCTGCAGCCCTGCCCCACCTACAACGACATAAACACCCGCGACTGGTACGCGGGACTGGACATGAAGGAGGCCGCAAGCCGGCACTCCCGGATATACAAGCTGGAGGAGTCCGGCTACGACCCGGAGGTGCACTATGCCGGAGATGCGGAGCTTGACGAGAAGCTCTCCCAGGCGCTCATCAAGTCCCTGGACTGGGGCGAGAAGATACCCATAGGCGTCTTCTACAAGAACGAGACCATCTCGACCTTCTCCCAGAGGGTGATGGACCACGTTCCCAACTACGCCGAGAACCCGCCCGCCCGCCAGAAGATATCCGAGAACGGGGTGCCCACGGCGGACGTCTCCGGCCTGCTGGACTCGCTGATAGTGTAAATAATTTTATGGGTTGTCCATCCTTGGTGGGTGGTGCAGGTGGACGACTATATCAAGGCCGGCAAGGTGGCCGGCGAGGTCCGCGAGATGGTTCGGAACCGCGACTGGACGGGCAAGACCGTCTACGAGATCTGCGAGTGGGTGGAGGGCCAGATAAGGTCGCGCGGGGCAGACTGCGCCTTTCCGGTGAACACCAGCATCAACGAGGTGGCCGCCCACTATACCGCCGAGCCTGGCGATGAGACCACCATAAGCCCGGGCGACATAGTCAAGGTAGACCTGGGGGCGCACATCAACGGGTACATAGCCGACACGGCAGTCACCGTCTCCTACAACGAACAGCACGACTCCCTGGTGCAGGCAGCCGAGGACGCGCTGCGCAGGGCCATGACCCTGTGCAGCGCCGGCACCAAGGCCAGTAAGATAGGCAAGGCCATCGAGCAGGTGATCAAGGGCGCCGGGTTCAGGCCCATAGCCAACCTGAGCGGCCACTCGCTGGAGCAGTATACCATCCACGCGGGCAAGACCATCCCCAACATATGGTCGTTCGGCGGGTTCTCCCTCTCGGAGGGGTCGGCCTACGCCTGCGAGCCCTTCTGCACGTACAAGGACGGCGGGGGATTCGTCCGGAACGGCCCCGTCAAGAACATATTTGCACTGAGCCGCCGCAAGAGGACCAAGGACGAGCAGGCAGACCGCATGCTCGAGTACATATGGGAGAACTTTAACATGCTGCCCTTCGCACTGCGGTGGCTGACCGACGAGTTCGGGGAATCGGCGCGCCGCACGCTGGACGTGCTGGTGGACAAGAAGGCGGTCAAGGCGTACCCGATACTGGTGGAGGTGAACGGCCGGGTGGTGGCTCAGGCGGAGCACACGTTCATCCCGGGCCAGGACGGCCCCGTGATAACCACCGCCGCCTAGGGCCTGCCCCGATCCTCGCCGAATAGAGGGCCCGGCAAGTACCTGCTCCCGGCTCAGAGCCGGCGCGCGGCCCGGCTGCATCGCGGAGCCGGACCCGACCACCGGCCTCATGATGCCGGGCGGCCTGGCATCCGGGGACGGCTGGCTGGACGGCGCCTCCCCCGTACCATCCGAACAAAACAACCGCCATGCCGCGCGTGCCTTTTTGGCATGTGCTACACTATTATACTTTAAAAAATAAACAGTTTTCAATAGCGCTTATAATGTATAGTGTAGGCAGCACTCCAATGAAATGTAATATGATCGCAATGGCAGCCATAGCAGCTGCCATGGCAACAATACTGACTGCTCCAGCGTACGCGGACATACCCGACGAGGTTCTCGTGGGCTCCGTGCTGCCGCTGACCGGGGGATACAGCTCCGTCGGCGTGCAGGTTGATGATGCAACAGAACTTGCCGTAGATGACTTTAACGCATATCTCGAGGAGATGGGTGCCGACTGGCAGTTCGTACTCTTCGCCGAGAACTCGGAGAGTAATCCCGTGGCGGCGCTTGAACGCGTCACGACACTCAAGGGCAAGGGCGTGAACATCATATTCGGCCCGGCCGGATCCGGACGGGTGAATAGCGTGATTGGCTACACCAACGATAACAACATGCTGGCATTGTCCTGCTGTAGCACCGCGCCGGCTTTGGCGATTGAGGGAGACTCTGTCTACCGCATCGTGGCCGACGACAGGAACCAGGGCAAGGCAATAGGCAAACTGCTCGAATCATCGGGCATAGAGGTCGTCGTTCCGGTATGGATCGGCGACACGTACGGTGACGGACTGAAGGCAGAGATTGTAAATAACTTCGAGTCCCGCGGAGGCACGGCCGACGATGGCATAAGGTACAACCCGGACCGGCTGGAACCCTCCGTAACCGTAGACACTCTGGCCACGACGGTCCAGGGTTACGTTGACGAGTACGGCGAGGACAAGGTGGGTATCGCAATAGTTGCGTTCGACGAGATTGTACAAATACTGCAGGCCGCCAAAAACTACCCCGTACTGGAAAGCGTACAGTGGTTCGGCTCTGAGACCATAGCGGATTCCACTGATCTGCAAGAGGACCGGTTAGCCCGGGAGTTTGCCGACCGCGTAGAGTTCACCGCAGTCCAAGTGGATGTGGATACGGGCGACAAGGCCGCACACATCAGAGAGGCACTATCAGACAGCCACGGCGACTCGCCGAATGTATTCGTATACACCGGATATGATGCCGTGTGGCTGGTGGGCTTGAGCATAATAGCGGCCAACAGCTCAGATGTGGCCGATATCAAGGCCGTACTGCACGAGGTGGCTGCCGATTATACTACCGGGGCGCTGAGATCCACCGAACTCAACGAGTACGGCGATCTGGCGACCGGAAACTATGGAATACGGATCATGGAGGACGGTGTCTGGACAAGGGGCGACGTATACTACTCTGATACCGACACCATACCGCCCCCGATCCCCGAAGGCACCACCGTGTTTGCGGGCTCGCTGCTGCCGCTGACCGGCGGATACAGCTCGGTCGGCGTGCAGATGAACGCGGCCACCGTACTGGCGGTGGAGCACTTTAACGACTATCTCTCTGCCAAGAATGCCGGGTGGGGCCTGGTGCTATTCCAGGAGAATACCGCCAGCAACCCGACCGTAGCACTAGAGAAGGCTCAGGTTCTCCACTCGCGTGGCGCCGACATACTATTCGGACCCGCAGGCAGTGCGCGCGTCAAAAACGTCATGAGTTACGTAAACGACAACAACATGGTCCTGCTGTCCTGCTGCTCCACGTCCACCGAGTTGGCCGTAGCCAATGATCGTGTGTTCAGGGTCGTGGCCGACGATGCCAACCAAGGAAAGGCGTTCGGTCTGCTACTCGCCCACGAAGGCATAGAGGTCGCCGTCCCCCTGTGGATTGGCGACTCGTACGGCGACAGCCTGAAGAGTGCCGCAATAAGCGAGTTTGAGGCGCGGGGCGGCACATCCGACGAGGGCATAAGGTACAATCCGGACACGAGGGAGTTCTCCGTATCCATAAACACTCTGGCCGAGACGGTCCAAGGGTATGTGGATGAGCACGGTGCAGACAAGGTGGCCATACTGGTGGTAGCCTTTGATGAAATAGTGTCCATACTGCAGTCGGCCGACAACTACCCCGTACTAAAGGAAGTCCAGTGGTACGGCTCCGAGACCCTGGCACAGAACCCCTTCATAGTAAAGGACAGGATAGCCAGAGACTTTGCCACCGAGGTCGAGTTCAGCGCCATCCAGGTGCCCCTGGGTGACGGCCCCAGAGCCCAGAGCGTGACCGATGCCCTGTCAGTACCGTTTGGCGGGACGCCCAACGCATTCGCGTACAACGCGTATGACGCAGTGTGGCTGGCCGGACTGTCCATCGAGAGGACGGGCAGCACCAACCCAGCCGATATTGCAGCAATACTGCCACGTCTGGCGGCCTCCTACACCGGCGGCGCCCTCAGCTCCACAGAGCTGAACGAGGCCGGTGATCTTGCACTGGCCGTATATGGTACGTGGCGTATTCACGAGAGCGGCGACTGGTACGTGGGCAAAGTAATCAACACAGAAGACGAGAGCATAGTTCCGTTTCAGTAGACCTTAAACCTACATTTTTTTATTTTTTGATGCCGGGTGCGCTCTATAAGGTGATCATCCATCAACTGTCGGGGTGGCGGAGGGCCGGTGGTGTTTGCAAGGGTACACGTGATGGTGAGGCGCTCTCCGGCGTGGATGGCATACGGCCCGGTACTATGACTGCGTCCTGGCAGCCGGAAAGGTCTTGCCATCTTGACGTGTTCGTGTGCGTTTTGAGCATGTGCTTTAACTGCTGGCGGATCCCTCTGCCTCGCCGAATATGCCCATGATCACCTCGGCCTTGCCGCACTTGCCGCACTCGGACTCCTTGTACAGGTAGTCGTCCGGGGCGAACTTCCTCTTGGAGTCGTGCCCGCAAGAGTCGCACCTTGAGAGGGTGTAGGGGATGACCTGCGCCTCCTTCTCCTCGAAGAAGATCACTGGCCCACGCCCCCGGTATTTCCCACCCCGATGACCAGGACGGTGCCGTCCTGCGGGGTGTTGTCGCGGATGATCCCAGCAACGTGCCCTGTGGCCGTCTCGACTGCCCCGTGGATGGCGCTGCTCATCAGGGTTATGGACTCCTTGACCGACTGCTTGACCACCACGCAGAAGACGGGTGTGTCGTTCTGGACGGCGATCTCCTCGATGCGGAACCGCTCGGCGCCCGTCCCGCCTATGGCTGCCCCGAACCCGCGCGAGACCACCCCTGACTCCTCGCCCTCCATCTTCAGGGCGGCATCCACCATAACTATCGCGTCCAGTTTGGTCTCCCCGATGATCCCCTGCAGGGCCTCGTCCGGCCTGCCAACCACCGGGGCCGGACCCTCTGCCTTCAGCAGGATGGCCCGGCGGCCCTCTATGACCGACTCTGCCGAGACGGTCTGGTGGGACGCGGTCTTCTTGGGCAGGCCACGCATCATGGCCCCGACGACTGCCGGCCCCACGCCGTCCCCGACGGGCTGGCCCTTCTTGAAGGCGTCGACGGCATCTCGCATGGCTTCTGCCTCCTCCATGACGAACGGCAGCATCATCTGCAGGGGCAGTATCAGGGGGTAGTTGTTCTGCCGCTTGGCGGTCAGGTACATGTGGTTGACGATCCTGTGGATCATCCTCAGCGAGGCGGTCACCTCCATCAGGGTCTGCACCCGGGCCACCACCACCCCGTCGGAGCCGGGCAGCATTGCCTCGACCTGCCTTCTGGTGTACTCCTCGCGCGTCCTGACGACATGCCTGACCTTGGAGACCACGCCGGCCGGATCCATGTCGACGGGCGCTATGGTAAAGTAGTCTGCCATGATGGCTATCTCGCGGTCGGCTCCGTCACCGACGTCGGGAAGGCCCTTGACATAGGCGGTGGTCTCCTTCATCGAGTGCGTTCCGTACTCGCCGAGCTTTTTGATCTGCTTCTTTATCTCGCCGGAGGCGACCATCAGCTGTATGCGCTGCCCGTAAAAGACGAATAGGATCACCGGCAGTATCCATATGAGCATCATGATAGGGCTGGTCTCATCGCCCAGGCCAAAGAACTCTTCAAAGTCGGTGAGATTCATCGCAACCGCCCCCGGGTGGTCCCCTAGCCGTATATCATCAGGTCCTTTTCCTCAAGCATGGCGTGCAGGTTGTTGACCGACCTGTACACGTCCGGCTCCTTCTTGGCTCCGGTGCAGACCAGCTTGCCGGACGAGAAGAGCAGGATGACCGTCTTGGGGTCCAGCATCCTGTGTATCAACCCCGGGAACTGTTCGGGCTCGTACATGCTTCTGGGGAGGGTCCGGGCGGCCTGCTCCAGATGTATCCTGCCTCCCAGGTTGATGGACGCCACTATGTTCTGTATCTCCACTATCGCGTCCTGCTTGACGGCTATGCCGCCGGCCCGCAGCCTGTCCACTACAGTCTTTACGGCCCGGCGCGCCATCTCCTCTGATTTGGATCCAGTGCAGACCATCTTGCCGGATGTGAATATCAGGGTGGCGGTCTTGGGGTTGGCCAGCCTAAAGACCAGGCCGGGAAACTGATCCGGATGGTACTCGACGTTGGGGAACGTCCTTGTTATCTCGTTCAGATCCATCTTTTGCTCTACTGATGCTGATGCCACCACGTTCTCGACACTGACGATAGGTTTTGTTTGGGGCATGCGGCTCTTTATATAATGTTATATTTATACTAATACTCCGCCGGGTTCTTCTGCAAAAAGTACAAGTTCAGGTCAAATTCTGTCCTGTACCTGACTGGCGACCTCCAGCGGATGCTGCCGGGCGTGATCGCGTACGGGATTCAGTTTGACCTGAACTTGTACTGCGAAAACTGTTGGTGATGGTGTATTCCCTTCGGGACGCCCGCTGGTTCGTGGTACGGCAGCCACCTGCATCCTAATTCAATCTTGGCCGTTCCGGGGGTCGAGTTTGGGGCAGGCGCCGTTCTTTGATAGGCGCCGCCAGCCCGGCAGACCACCCGCGATCTGCCCCTTTTAATGGACCGATAGACCAGAGGAGAATGGAGACTCTCCTGCGGACCCTGGCCGGAGCGGTAAACGCCTGGCACGGGATCCTGCCAAGGTCCGGCGACGTGGAGCTGGCCGGCCGCCGGGTGCCTGCTGCCGGGTGCGTGTTCCACCGGATACCATCCACAGACAGCGCCCGCCTGCTAGCCTGCATCGACGGCGGCAACTCCGCGATAGCCGACACGCCGGCCTTTGCGGCCTCGGTGAACCGCCTGTACTGTTCGGCGTTACGGGGCAGGGACGTCCAGAAAAGCCCCGCCACCCAACCCACTAGGACATCAATCGTTGGCTTGTGGAGGGGTCGGCGCCGAGACTCCCCGGCCCGGGGTCGTTGGTTGGTTTGCCACCATGACCGCCTACTTGTATAGAGTTCGCCCTCCAATGCGGAGATTTGTTTCTCGTATTTGGCGAGGTTCCTCTTGCCTTCCTTGACGCGTTCCGGCCGGCCCTCACACCCGTCAACACTTATGGGGTGTTCTGCCGCAGGCACGGCAGTCCTGAGCGAGGCAAGCAGCTCCATCTTCTCTCTCTCTTCGTCGGTGTATCCACCACCACTACCCACCAAGCACCCGCCTATGTGCCGTCATCCGTCTTGAAGACGCGTTTGAAATAATCAGAGTTCTCGTGCGGCTCCTCGATGTCATCCTTGATGCCCGCCAAATTCTTGGCCAGGTTCTTTTTGTAGCCCAACTGCGCCCGCCGCTGTATCTGGATGCGCTGCGCCTGCGGGGAACCGGCCCCGTGCATCGACTCGGTAAGATACCCTACGGCGTTCCGGCCCATGGTCATGTTTTCTATCAGCCGAAGTATTCTGGCGCGGTTCTCAACGTCCACGCCCTTGCGGCCCGCCAGGTATTTTTCCAGCAGCGGCCTGATGGTCGGATCCCGGAACTCCCGCTCGGATGGCAGCGTCACCATCAAACCGCCGGCTATGTCCTGCGCCAGCCTGCCTATCTCGTATGGAAACCGCGTGACGTTGTGCTTGCACGTCTGCGCCAGCATGTCATCGTTCAGGTAGACGCCTGACTTTAGCGGGTGGGCCATGAACGACGATGACACGCCGCACCCGAAGATGGTCTCGTTCAGGTGCGTCATCTCCACCAGTTTGTCGCGGATGTGAGATACCTTGGGGATGCCGTTGTAGTCGGCGATGGTGGCCGCCGCCCCTATCAGGACGTCGCCCAGGCCGGTCTTGCAGACGTAGCTGCGCCTGTGATAGCAGGTGAACCTCTCCACCAGCATGGCGGCGAACTCGTACTCGCCGTTCATGAACACCCTCTCCCAGGGGATGAACACGCGGTCCAGGATGATCAGCGCCTCCTGGCCGCCGAACTTTGCGTTGCCCTGGTCGATGTCTCCCTCCTCCATGCTGCGGGTATCGCAGGACTGCCTGCCGTAGATGTATGTGAGCCCAGGCGCATCTGCCCGGAACGCCCCCACCACCGCGTAGTCCCGGTCGTCCTCGGTCAGCCGGATGGTCGGCATTATCACGATCCAGTGCGAGTTGATGCAGCCCGTCTGGTGGGCCTTGGCGCCGGACACGTAGATACCCTTCTCGTCGGTGTCCACGATATGCGTATACAGGTCCGGGTCAACCTGCTCGGCCGGTCCCTTGCTGCGGTCCCCCTTGGGGTCGGTCATGGCTCCCCCAATGACCTCGTTACCCTCCTGAACCGTCCTGACGAACTCCAGGAACCTATCATGGTAGTTGGTGTGGTGCTTTTCGTCTATCTCGTAGGTGACCGAGTGCAGGGCGTTGAGGGCATCCATGCCGACGCACCTCTGAAAGCACGTGCCGGTGTTCTGGCCGAGCTTGCGCTGCATTTTGTTCTGCATGACCAGGTCCTCGGCGCTCTCGGCGATATGCAGGAAGCGGTTCACCTGCAGGTTGGTTATGGATGATTTGACCGTGGCCAACTTCTCGTCCCGGACGGCCAGGTCATACGTCTCGGCGACGGCGTTGATGGACGGGCGGATTATCGGGTGGTCCACCGGGTTGTCAATCCACTCGCCCAGCAGGCGAACCTTGAGATCGCGGCCCCGGAGGCTCTCGATGTACTCGGCGCCGTCCCGTATGGGCATAATCCCACTGAATTTCATCCATATAAAAACAGTATTACGACCAGGCTCTTCTGCGAAAACTGTTGGTGATGGCGGATTCCCTTCGGGACGCATCGTACGGACAGAGATAATCAAGAACGATCCGCCTACGGAACAATCCCGATCCACACGGCAGGTTAAGTACGCTAATGCTCAAGTCCCATCAGATCTCCGAAAATGATGGGACAGGCGCACCCAGTACAGTTGGTAAAAGGAACATGTCATCTATGGAGCGCGATCTGCTGAAGATGGGGCTCAGCCAGGGCACCATCGTCGAGGTGGCGGGGCGGGTGTTCGCCAAGCACGGGCTGCGCGTCCATCTGGCGGACCCGCGGGGGACGAGCTCCACCTGTCCTGTCTGCGGCGGGACGTTCTGGGAGGCCAACTACCACAAGGACAGAAACCTGTGGCGGCAGTGGAGGCGCAAGAATGCTTGCACCGCCTGCCATCACCTGATAGACCGGGATGATGCGGCGCCGATCAACCTGCTGAGGCGGCGCCTGCCGTCATCATCATCATCATCATCGGACTGTGAACCGGCGGCGGCGTCCGGCAACGGCGTCCGGGTGGCCGGGGATTGGGAGCAGCGCGTCGACCGACTGGTGTTCCGGCTGGTGGACGCTGCCTGCGTGCGGTGTCCGCACGTATACGGCGAAGGGCGGCGGCTGAAAGGGAGCGCGAACAAACCCCTGCAGGGGGCGGACGCGCGTCTCCTTGACGACCGCCCGGATGCATCCAAGTACTACGGGACGCGGCCTCCGGGCCGCATATGTCTCAGACACACCCGGTGGCCCCGATGCGGATAAGGCAGGCCCGGGCAGGTGACTGGGGCGAGGTCAAGCCGTTCTGTACCAGGACGTTTGACTGGGGCGACTATATCGAGAAGGTGTGGGACCGATGGGTGAGTGACGGTAACCTCCTGGCGTACGAGAACGACACGGGGGTGGTCGACGGGATAGGCCATTTCTCCGTAAGGCAGGGCGAGGCGTGGATAGACGGCATCAGGGTGAGGCCGTCGGCCAGGCGTCGAGGCACGGGATCCGCGCTGGTGGCAGAAGCAGAACGGTTATCCAGCGAGATGGGCGCCGTCCAGGCGCGCGCGGCCATTGAGAGCACCAATGCAGTATCGCTGAAAATGTTCCATGCACGGGGTTACAAAAGGGAGTGGGACTGGCACATGTACTCGTGCGAGTCGGGCGCGGGTGGGTGCGGGCGCGTCCGCCCCGCGCCTGCCGGAGCATGGCCGTCAAGATACGTGGAGTCGTGGAGGTGGGTGCGGGTGGATGAGCGCGTCACCCCGGACAGGGTCACCTGGGCGGGCGGCGGACCCGTTGCCGTGCTGGCAGACTCGCAGATGTTCCCCGGGGTACTGATGGTCACCATCTCGCACGATACGGAGCCGGACTCACGGGATGTCGCGTGCCTGATCGATTACGCCGCCGACCTTGCCCACAGGACAGGCCAGGAGGTGGAGGTCTTCTCCTCCCATCCGCTGGAGCACGCCAGGCTGGCCGCTAAAAAGTACCTGGTCCAGGTCGCCGTAAAGGACCTGTAGTCACTTGTGCGCGAACACGGCCTGGCGGGCCGATTCCTTGCGGGCGTAACCGAACCGCACAAACTGCACCATCGAGTAGTCGGGGATCTCCAGGTAGTACGGCTCCACCATGCAGGATAGGCTCTGCAGGCTGCCCTCATCAAAGGTCTCGCCCCGGAACGGCGGACCCGGAACCAGGACGGCCAGGGGGACGGCCGAGGAGGCCGGCACCCAATGCACCTTTGGGACGCCGGACGGCTCATCGGCAACGTAGGATAGGGCCGGCTGCGGACCGGACGCATCCAGGACCACGCCGCCAAGTCCCATCAGCCGGACGGGACCACCCCCCCTCAGAAGGGGCTCGTCGGCGGCATCTACCAGAACGCCCCCGGAGGCGTCCAGGGTACGCGGCGTATCGCCGGATCCCGGCAGTGCCGCAAGGCGCGCCACCCCGGATGGAAGGCCGGATATCCCAAGGCGGACGGGATTGCGAACCACGTGCAGGCGCACGCTGGATGAGTCGATGATGGTGCGGTTGTACGACTCGAGCGTCTCGAAGGGCGCCGTAGTGTCAGACTTGGTAAAGCCCAGCGACAGGACGAACCTGCGGATGGCCTCCGGCCTTATGCCCCGCCGCCGCAGTCCGGCCAGCGTGGGAAGGCGCGGGTCGTCATAGCTGGCTATGTGGCCGCGCTCAAGAAGCGGCTTTATGAGCCGTTTTGAGACAGGCATGTCGCGCAGGGCAAGGCGCGAGAAGACGGCCATCCGGGGCTTCCGGAGTCCCAGCGACTCCTGGATGGAATGGTACAGTTCGTTGCGCAGCTCGTACTCCTTTGAGCGGAAGGCATGGGTGACGCCGTCCAGGCTGTCCTCGACGGCGATGGCCAGGTCGTAGCTGGGCCAGGTCCGGTACTTTGATCCCAGGAGGGGATGCCTCTCGTCGGTGACACGGAACAGCACCGGGTCCCTCATGGCGGTATTCTCCGAGGCCATCTCCCCGCGGTACCGCAGGACGGCCTCGCCGGGTTTGTATTTGGTCTGCATCTTGGCCCACCTGGAGTGGCCCTCCTCGGGTCCCAGCGAGCTGCACGGGCAGGATACCATCCGGCGGCGGTTCTCTGAGGCGGTCTGGCGGTCGCAGGTGCACACGTACGCCTTGCCCGTGTGGATGAGTTCGGCGGCCTTTTGGTGCAGGAGGTCTATGTCGTCGGAGGTGTTCTTTATCTGGTCGAACTTTATCCCCAGCCACTCAAGGCCCACCTTGATGGCGGCGTAGAACTCCAGGCGCTCGGCTGCGGGGTTGGTGTCGTCCATGCGGAGTATCATGCGGCCGCCGTACATCCTGGCGTACTCGTGGTTTATGATGGCCGCCTTGGCGTGGCCTATATGCGGGTAGCCGTTGGGCTCGGGGGGGAAGCGGGTAACCACCTCGCCCTGGATCGCCCCGGGCAGGTTCGGAAGCGGGTTCTGCGGGGATGCCGCCTTGCGGGCAGGACGGGAGCCGGCCAGCCTGGCCGGATCCATCGAGTTGACCTCGCAGACCACCCCCTCCACCATCTTGGCCATCTCCCGGGCGCGGCCGCGCAGGTCAGGCCTGGAGCCCAGCAGCTTGGCCAGCACTATCTTGGCGGTGGTGGAGCCGTGGACTGCCGCGCTGGCCATGGCGATGCGCCGTATCTCCGAGGCGGTATCGTCCAACTAGAGGCTCCTCTTCACGACAAAGTCCAGCAGCGACTCCAGGTTGTCCCGGTGCGCGCCAGAGTACGGTTCCAGGGAACGTCTGGCGGCATCAGCGTAGGTGGCGGCCCTCTCCCGGATGGTGTCCTCTATTCCCAGCTTCCGGATGGCCAGGACCGCCGCCGCCGTCTCGTCGGTGGTTGCGTTGGCGTTTCCAAAGGCCCCCAGTATGGCATCGCGCTGGGCGCCCTGTGCCGACTCCAAGGACATCAGTATTGGGAGCGACTTTTTTCCTTCGCGGATGTCGTTGCCCACCGGCTTCCTTGTGAGGCGCGGATCCCCGGTGACGCCGATCAGATCGTCGGTTATCTGGAATGCGGTACCCATGTTTAGTCCGAAAGAGGAGGCGTTCTCTATGTCGGATGGCCGGGCGCGCGCGCAGATCGCCCCCATGGAACAGGACACCCCAAAGAGGGTCGACGTCTTTTTGCGGATCATCGCAGTGTACTCGGATGGCGAGGGGATGGCCTTGCTCTCCCCCATCGAGACATCCATCCACTGTCCCTCGCATATGTCGACGCACGCCCCGGCCAGGCGGGAGACCAGGGTGGCCCGGGTCTCGGCCGGCAGGGCGCATCCGGACAGCGTACTGTACGCCCGCGAGAAGAGAGTGTCGCCGGCCAGTATGGCCAGCGAGGCGCCGTACTTTTTGTGCGTGGTGGGTACACCATGCCTCGTGTCGTCGTTGTCCATGATGTCGTCGTGTACCAGTGAAAAGTTGTGGATCATCTCCACTGCGCCGGCAGCCGCCATGGCCTCATCGGCGGTGCCGTCCATCATCTGGCACGTCTGTATCAGGAGGTACGGCCGGAGCCTCTTGCCGCCGTGGACGATCAAGTGGTTGGCTGCCTCGTAGAGCCTCTCCGGACTGCCCGAGAGGGCGCGGCGCAGGTATGCCGTTATCTGCTCTGCCGACTCAGATGGGGGCTTCAGCGGACAGGCCTCCATTGGTCCGGCGGCAGGTGGTGCGAGGCCATCTCCAGCAGTGTCGAGGTTGTATCCGGGGACATCCAGGGATCTATCCTGTACCGGGCCGGTACGCGCGTCTCGGGGAGAAGTGCCAGTGCCAAAAGCATCCAGGGGCAGTAGGACATCGGGTCGGCTTGGTTCATCTCCGACGCTTCCACCAGGCGGGTCTCCGTTATCTCGGCAGGATCCGGCCGCAGCGGCTGGGATCCCACCGTGCCTATAAGCGTCCCGCACACCTCATTCTCGGATCCCCGGTCGCCATCCGGAACATGGTACTCGAACTTGAACAGGTACTCCAGCGGGCGGCTAATCCCCAGCTCTTCGGAGAGGCGCCTCTCCGCGGAGGAGACAAAGCTCTCACCGTAAGCCGGATGGCTGGCGACCGTCCCGTCCCACTTGCCCGGCCAGAGCATCTTGGAGGGGGACCGGCGCGTCAGCAGCAGCCGTCCATCGTCGTCGAACAGCAGCGCGGTGAAGGCCCGGTGCAGGATGCCGGATTTTTGGTGGCACCTCGTCTTCTCCGCAAATCCCACCGGGTTGTCGTCGCCGTCCACCAGTACGAGATTCACGGTCATGGCCTACTCCGGAAGATGGTTCCCTCGAAGGTATTCTGTGTTACGGCCGAGATAATGCGCTCGGGCTTGTTGCCGTTGACAAAGAAGACGTTCGTGCCGCTGGCAGATATCTTGGCCGCCTCCTGCACCTTGCGGCCCATGCCCCCGGTGACATCCCCCTTGCTGGTCGAGGTGGCGGCGGCGCCCCCATCTGCCTCCGCTATCAGATCCTCCAAGTCCGGCGAGGCGTACAGCCCGTCCACATCCGTCGCAAAGACGGCCAGCCTGGGCCGGAGCGCCTCTGCCAGCATGGTCATGATGCGGTCCCCAGAGAGTATGTAGGATAGGCCCTGCTGGATGTTCCCGCCCGGGTTGGCCGCCCCCGACGGACCCTCGTGTATGGCCGGCGCCGTCCTTGATCCGCACCACACGGCATCGCCGAATGTTACGGGGCACATGCCCAGGCCGGCCACCTGCGCCATCTCCGATATCCTGTCCCCGACTGGATCATGGCCGTGGACGAAGGTCGACGGCGGAAAGCAGTAGGGAAGGGCCCCCTCCTCCAAGAATATATCCAGAATTCTGTGGTTGAGATCCATCATGGAATTTTTTACCGTGGCAACTCCCTTTGGGTCGTACGCGTCAGGTCTGGTATGCATGTCGAAGATCACCGAATAGTGGTGGCCAAATGATCCGCCCCCATGCACGGCAATTATTGGCTCGCCGGCATCGTTCATTATCTCGGATACGGCCCCGGCCAAACCCGAGACAGCCCCCGGTCGAAATTTGAGCGGAGTCGACTTGTCTGTTATTACAGAGCCGCCCAATTTTATCAAAATCATGACGGGTTTGCTTTCAATGCGCTCAATTATAAAGTATACACGGGCCGGTTTGCTCTCGCGGCGGTTCGGCGGCGTGCAAACTAGCAGTTCGGGCATCATCCTGAGACCAAGCCGGCCCGGTCGATACGAACCAAGAATGTATCGTATCCGGCCGACGCCAGGGCACGAACGGTCGCGGACCTGTTGGTGTTGTCCGTCACTGCAAATATGCATCCTCCCCCTCCTGCACCGGTAATCTTGGATCCGTACGAGTGGCGGTCCGCCACTCGGATCATCGCCCGGAGGATGTCATTGGAGACGCCTATCTCCTCCAGCAGGACCTGGTTCTCCGATGCCAGCCGCCCTATCCTCTTTATCTCGCCCGTACCCATGGACAGCAGCGCCTGCCTGGATATGTCATCGGCGCGCCTGCAGAGATACTCGAATGCGTCGGGGCCCTCCCTGCGGAGCCGCCCCACCCCGGCGACCATCTCGGCGGTCGAGTGCCGCATCCTAGAGTTTGCAACGACCAGGGTCATCTCCGGGAAGGTGTCCTGCCGTCGAAACGTGCCTGCCCGGTACTCCATGACTCCGCCATACGCGGACACCGTACAGTCGGCCCCCGACGAGTCCGGATAGGCAGTCCTCTCCGACGCTACGGCCATATCCAGCAGTGAACCGCGAGAGCGCGGGCCATCCAGGCCCATCACCGAGCCGGCCGCCGCCACGCAGCATGCCGACGAGGACCCCAAGCCCGCCCCGGACGGTATGTTTGAGTCTATCGAGATCAGCACTCCCGAGTCCCCCAGGTTAACCCGCCCCACCATATGTCTGAACGGACGGACCCAGGTGTCGACGGACCCGGGAGCGGCATCCAGTGGGTAGTCCGCTGATCCGAATCCGGACCTAACCGAAAGTACCGGCAAATCCATTATCCTAGCCGTGACAGAAACCCGCCGGTCTATTGCGCAGAGGACGGCCCGAGCGCCGTGGACGACAAAATGCTCCCCGAACAGGATGACCTTTCCCGGAGCTGTGGACACGGACTCGGCTGCCACGATACCGAACGGTTGGTGTTTGCTATATCTCTTTATGCATAATTGGTATTTTCGGCACCAACACGGAGGCGCCTGCCCTACAGCGGAGGGGTGGAGGCGGTTTTGGCGGGCATTAAAAATACAGATTAATTTAAAATAAAACAATTTTTGTCGCCGTATTTTTGCCATAAAAGCGACCGTCGGTCAATAAAACAACCGGCGCGTTCCCGGCAGCGCAGCATGCAAAAATTCCGCCCAATTGCGCCGTTCGTGGCCGACGGGCGCCGGTGCAAAACATAAAAAAAACTCCGGGCGCCGCCACCCCATCCCGTCATATCCCAACCCGCAGGCGGCCACGTCGGCATGTCATGTTTTATAGCACACCGCAGGCACCGGGGTGGTGCAGCGTGATGATTGGGTAGTCTGAAGATTGTGTGGAGATATGCCCTGGGGTATCTGATTGCGCCTAGCCCGGCCCGCTACAATGCGGCAAGGCATCGTCTGCCGTAGAAGGCAGGTCGTGTCCGCCCCGTGCGGATTCTGCCGCCGGCCATCTGCTGCGCATCGCGTCCACACCCCGGGCTGGCCGGTTCGGGGATGCATGAAACAGGATGTAACCGTTCACTCCCTTTTTAAGGGCGGCCGGTCTCAGTGCAGAATTCAGCCAAAATCGTGCCTGATCGCCTACATCTGTGAGGAGGGGGTGAGCGGTTACAGCAGGATCGCCACAGTACCGTACATATACTTTAATAGTACCGTATTCTATAGTATAACATGATACGGTGCGACTACTGCTCCCGCTCGTTTACGGTGACCCCGCTGGGCCGCCTGAGAAAGACGTATCACGAGATCCTCCATGGATCCGACATAGTCAACCAATAACAGCCATTTTTTCACCCCTGCCGCCCCACGGGACGGCTTTCATCAAAATTATATGAAGGTATTATTCTCGTCTAGAAATGAGGAGGGGTTTCATCACAAAGCGGCTGCTGGCCGGCAAGAAAGTGCGAAAGGATGCCAACCCCCAGACCAGCATCCAGACCATCCAGGGCAGCGGGTTCCGGTGGATAGACGTACAGAGTCCCCAGAGGGGGGACATAGAGGCGCTTGCCGGCGAGTTCGGGTTTCACGACCTCAACATAGAGGACTGCCTGGCCAAGTTTGAGCTGCCCAAGCTTGACAGCTACAAGGACCACTTCTTTGTCATACTTAGTTTCCCCCCGCTGGGCGGGAAGGGCGACCTACAGTACAGCCAGCTGTCCATGTTCGTGGGCAAGGACTACCTGGTGACCATACACCAGGGAGACCTGCAGCCGCTCAACGAGCTGGTTGCCGCGTGCAAGAACGAGGTGCAGGGCGAGAGGCGCCTGCTGGAGAGGTCGTCCGGTTACCTGGTGCACGAGATAGTGGACGTTTTGGTGGACGACCTCCTGCACATGTCAAGAAAGATAATTGCCAATCTGGAGGATTTGGAAGACCAGGTCTTTGACGACCGGAGGTCCGTGGCCCGAGACATATCCCTGCTGCGCCGCGACATCAACAAGCTGCGAAGAATGGTGAACCCGCTCAAGAGGTTCGTAGACGAGATATCCACCCGCATAAAGAGGTTCGAGTCCGAGACCGCCCTCGAGCTCTACTTTGATGACGTGATAGACCACATAGACAAGGTCATCGAGACGCTCGAGGAGTCCCGGGAGACCATGGAGATATACAAGGACACCGACTTTATGCTCAGCACAGAAAAGACAAACAAGGTGCTGGCTGTCCTCACGATAATATTCACGCTGGCCATACCGGCGACGGTGATAGGCACCTTCTACGGCATGAACGTGGCCCTGCCCGGGGGGGCCGCCGCCAATACGAGCGACTATACCACGTTTGTGATGGTGATACTGGCATCCACCATACCGGCGGCGGGCATGGCGGTTTACTTTAGGCGCCTGGGCTGGATGTGACCTCCTGCAGGCTGACGTGCACCCTGGTCAGGCTCTGCTCCAGGCGGTCGGGCAGTATGATCAACAGTCCGGATTCAGGCCCCACGCCGCCGCAGTACCCCGAATAGCTGTGCCGGTTTGACGCCCCGCACGTCTCCGGGCCGTACGCCTCAAAGGAACCATCATCCTTGAAATAGTCGGCCGCCTCACGGGCGGACGGAACGAAATAGACGTCAAAGGCCACCTCCGGGTCGTTGACCGAGACGGCGTACCGGAACGAAGATTCCTCCTGCTCGGTGCAGACCGGAACGAACTGGGCATATCCGCTCCTGACCAAATCGGCCTGCTCGGATTCGGGGTAGGCGGTGTTTGGCTCATCTGGCAGCACCGGCGCATACGGGTCGGAGTTGAGCTGCGCGCCCTGGATGTTGCGTATCGTGCTTCTGGTCAGGTCGGCGGCATACCGGTACAGCGGAGGGCTCCAGCTGGATCCGCAGTCGGAGAATCCATGATACAGCAGGACCACCTGCCGGCCCTGCTGCGAATCCACCCTGTTGATATTGTAGGGTGATGCATCCTCCCGGACGGAGTCGTCCCAGGAGACGGTGACATCGTACAGTATGTTCGCCGGGGAGCTCTTCCAGCCCGGCTGCAGGTGCACGTACACGGAATACTTGCTGAGCGACTGATCGTGCAGGAACCCGTAGACATGGTGTCCGTAGAGGGTGTTGACCAGTATGATGCCTATCGCCACCGCCGCCAGCATGCCATAGGTCCTGCCCCGCATGATCCGCATACGGCCAGGGGGGTAATAATTTGGATGGTACATTCCGTGCCGGTTCGCGGTGCCGGCGCAGAATCGCAGTGCGGCCATGCGCCCCGTGATACCCTTAAATTGACACGCGGGCCAGTCCGGTTACCATGATGGCGTCCCGCGGATACGACATGACCCCGACAATGTACTCGCCGGACGGCAGAATATACCAGGTCGAGTATGCCATGGAGACTGTCAAGCGCGGAACGCTGGCCATCGGCGTGGCCAGCAGGGAGGGCGTGATAATGGCCGTCGAGGAAAAGTCTCGAGCCCTGCAGACCGCAGACAGGACCCAGAAAATTTTCCAGGTGGACAGGCACATAGGCGTGGCCGCCGCAGGATACATACCCGATGCCAGGATAATGGTGGACAACGCCAGGATGTTCGCCCAAAGCAACCGCCTCACCTACGACGAGGCTGCCGAGGTTGGCACCGTGGCAAAGTATCTGGCAGACCACTCGCACCAGTTCACCCAGTACTCTGGGGTCAGGCCCAACGGGGTCGCCTTGATAATAGCCGGCGTCGACCAGAGAGAGTCGGTGTACGTTACCGACCCCAGCGGAACGTTCGTGTCCTATGCGGCCGTGGCCATCGGGGAGGGCTCCGACGAGGTAAACCTGTTCCTGGAGAAGAACTACGCCTTTGAGGCCAGCCTGCAGGAAGCGGCCGCTCTCACCATCGCGGCCATAAACCAAAAGGCCGAGAAGCGTGACGACATCAGCAACATCAAGATGGCCAAGGTCACCACCAAGGCCAAGACGTTCGAGAAGATACCCGACGCCGAGCTGAGCGGGTACTCAAAGTCTGCCGGATCCTGAGCCGCGTTGGGCCTGGAGGACCGGTGGGGCCATGTCATCGAGGTACTGCGGGAGATAATACCGGTGTACGACCGGGTCAACTCGTACATATCGCTGGGCAAGGACGGGGAGTATCGCATGAGGGGCATACGGGGCAGGGTGGCACCCGGGGACCTGGTGCTGGATGCGGGATCCGGTTTTGGCAACATGTCCAGGACCGCCATGGCCACATGCGGCGACATATCCGTGATGCTGTATGATCCTCTCCTGCCCATGCTGGCCAACACCTCCCGAATGTTCGAGGAAAGCCCGGGCATGGCCAACGGCATATTCGAGCACATACCCTTCCGGGAGGGCACCTTCGACGCGGTCCTGTGCGGGTACTCCCTTCGGGACGCCATCAACCTCAGGGTGGCCGTCTCCGAACTGCACAGGGTGACCAAGAAGGGCGGCAGGCTGGTCGTCGTGGATCTGGGCAAGCCGGATCACCCGGTCGTGCGCGCCGGCGTCTCGTTCTACCTGAGGATGATACTGCCCGTCCTGGCCTTGGCGGCCGGGGGCCGGCTGGGCCTGAAGTTTGCCGCTCTGTATGACACCTACAGGAGGTGGCCCTCCAACAGGGCTCTTGAGGAGATACTGCTGGAAAAGTACGAGCGCGTAGAGTTCGACAAGGGGATGATGGGCGGGGCCGTCATGGTCGCCGCCTACAAGTAGGACGGCTGCCGGCTCTGCCCAGGGGCCAGCCAAAGCACTAGGTTTAATTTTCTAATCAACCCAGATATTTCCGCAGATGGACTGGATGGCCCTCAACATAATGGGAACGGAGTGGATAATCGTGGTGTTCGTGGCGCTGGTCCTGATCCTGGGAACGGGCAAGCTTCCCGCAGCTGCCAGAAAGATGGGGCGGGCGGCGGCCGAGTTCGAGAAGGCAAAGAACGACATACGCAAGCAGATCAACCAGGTTCCCGGCCAGACCATAAAGGTGAACGGACCCGTAGAGACCGAGCGCCAGAAGCTGGAGGCCATGGCCAGGTCCGTGGGAGTCGATCCCGCCCGGATGACCGACGACGAGCTCAGAGAGACCATCCGGGACAAGATCGGCGGGCAGTCGGCGTCCTAGGTGGGCCGGTAGACGCCCTCCTCAAGGCGCCGTTTGGCAAATTCGTAGTACTCCGGCACTATCTCAAAGCCGCAGTAGCGGCGTCCAACCATCTTGGATACCACGGCCACCTGGCCGGATCCCAGGAAAGGATCAAGTACGATATCGCCGGGTACGCTGGAATAGGACAGTATCTTGCGGATCAGCTCGGCGGGCAGCTTTGTGGGGGTCTTGATCGAGCCATGCCAGTACTCCCGCGGTATGGCCCAGACGTCCTCCTTGTCCGCATAGTGCAGGCTGCGCCCGCGCTCGTCCCGATCTCCCTGCGCGTGCCTTGAGAATGGGTAGAAGCGGCGCTGCGAGGGGTCCTTGCAGACGTACGGGCAGGTGTAGTGGGAGGTGACAAACCGGTTCTTGGTCACCACCCCAAACTGGTACTTCCAGATTATGTGGTTTATCGTATGGAAACCGGTCTCGTCCAGGGCAGACAGGATATCCTTGAGGTTGTTCCAGCCAGAGAAGACGTACATGCTTCCAGACGGCTTTAGCACGCGATACACCTGGGTCATCCACGACCCGGTAAAGTCGCGGTAGGCCCGGGATGGTATCTCCACGTATCCGGGGATTACCCGCGAGCCGGTGCGGTTGTAGTTTGCTTTTTTGGCCTTGTAGTCGATGGCAAACGGGGGGTCCGTTATCACCAGATCAATCGAGTCGTCGGGGATGGCTGCCAGCCCGTCGATGCAGTCGCCATTGAATATCGCATCAACGTACACGATGACGGGTTGTTTGTGCGCTTAATTTGGTTGTTTTGAGATGCCGTCTTCGCAGACCGGATATGTGGGCGCCGGCCGGCCGCCCCTGCCGGCGCGCGGGGCCGCCGCAATCACCCAAATAAACGGCCGCGCCCAGGACAGTCCTGTTGGCCAGATACTCCTGTCCCAAGTGCGCCTCTGCCATGTCGGTGGTAGAGGCCTTTGACGGAAGATGCCGCATATCGTGCGGGTGCGGCATATCCTGCACCATGGAGATGGCCGGGGAGATCAACCGGACGTTCCTTGAGTTTTTGCGCAGGTACGACAGCGGCGAGCAGCTCCAGGATGATGGTGATGCCCCGGACCATATGATCAGGACGGAGGATGAGCTTGCAGATATCATAGGGGACGCCAACCCCGACGAGATCATCCGCAGCATATTGCACACGACCCAGGATTACGTCTGCCACTACAGGTACACGGACTCGCCGGGGCCGCCTCCCGGGGGCGATATCGGGAAGATGGGCCTGAATCCAGCCCTGAAGAGCCACCTGGCTGACTCGGGAATATCCGGACTGTATGCGTTCCAGGAGGAGGCGTACGGGGCCATCACCGGCGGCAGCGACACGGCGATAGTGGCGCCCACCGCCTCGGGCAAGACCGAGGCGTTCCTTGTGCCCATCGTCCAGATGGTCTCGGAGGGCAGGGACGCCGTCTTTGCCTTGATCATCTACCCCACAAAGGCGCTGGCTCGCGACCAGCACGCCAAGATATGGGGGATGGCCCGCAGTGTCGGGGCCAGGTCGGCCGTCTTTGATGGCGACACGCCGGCGGCCCAGAGGCGCAGCATAATCGAGTCGCCCCCGCACATACTTGTGACCAACTTTGACGTGATCAACTACCACCTGCCCCGCAGGACCAGATTTGCCGCCCTGCTCTCCTCGGCCAGGGTGATGGTGGTGGACGAGGTCCACACCTACACGGGCATATTCGGCAGCAACGTCCATCACCTGATAAGGAGGCTGGCCAGGATATGCCGCCACCGCCTGCAGGTGGTGGCAGCTTCGGCCACCATACAGGAGCCGGACCGGTTCTGCGGCCAGCTCTTCGGCAGGGACGTCACGCTGGTGAGGAGCTCCGGCAGGCGGGGCAGGACTGACCTTGTAATGCTGTTTCCGTCGCTCCGCAAGCAGTGGGAGATGATGCTGGATGTGACCGGCAAGATGATCAAAGGGGGGCACAAGACGCTGGTCTTCAGCAACTCGCACCGGGGCGCCGAGCTGCTTGCCATGGATGCCAAAAGGGCAGGAGTGGACATGATGGTGCACCGCTCAGGACTATCTAGCGCGTACCGCAGGAGGGTGGAGAGCAGGTTCAAGAAGGGATCCCTGATGGCCATATCCTGTACGCCCACCCTGGAGTTGGGGATAGACATAGGATCGGTGGATGGCGTGGTCTCGACGGTGGTGCCGGTTAACAGGCTGCTGCAGAGGATAGGAAGGGCGGCCCGAAAGGGCCAAAGGGGATACGCCATCCTGGCCCTGGGGAACGACCCCATCTCCCAGTACTACATGGGCAGGCCGGAGGACTACTTCGAGGATACCGAAGTCCCCTATATCGACCCCAAAAACCCCCTGGTGGAGGAGTACCACACGATGGCGATGGCGTGCGACGCGCCCCTTGCCGACGGGGAGGTCTCCGGGTACGCCCCGGCCGTGGACAGGTGCGTGGATGCGGGCCTGCTGGAGAGAAGGGGAGGGATGATCCTGCCCAGACACGGGAGAGTGTCAGAGGTGCTGGAAAAGTACAACATCCGCGGAATGGGGGAGAGCATCAGCATAATGGTGCGCGGCAAGAGGATGGGGGAGCGCGTCCTGCCCATGGCCACGGGGGAGCTGCACAAGGATGCAGTCTACTTTATGGCGGGCCGTCGATACCGCGTACGCAGGCTGGCATACCCGGACTCGTATTACGCGGACCTGGAACCGGTGGGCCGCAACTACCACCCATACTACACGCAGCCGCTGGTGGTAGAGTGGCCCACCATACGCGCCACCCACGACACCAAGAGGGTCTGGAATACGCAGATCGCCCACTGCACCCTGAACATACGCAAGGAGGTGATCGGGTACGTGGAGAAGGGCGGGGGCGACGACGGCGCCGGCAGGACCATCCCATTCGAGACACCGGTCGTCTACGACTTTGCGACAAAGGGGGCGGTCTTTTGCGCCCCGGTACCGGAGGAGGCGGCCGCCGCCACGGAGGACCACCAGATGGTGCAGGCGGGGGCCTACCATGCAGCCGAACACACCATCATAGAGGGCAGCAACATGATAACAGGCGGGGCGGCCCGGGATCTGGGTGGCATATCCCTGGGGACGTCGGGGGCCATCTTCGTGTATGACTCGGCCATAGGCGGAAACGGGGCGAGCAGGGCGCTATACGACAGGATAGAGCAGGTCATAAGACGGAGCGGGCAGATACTCAGACTCTGCCCATGCCAGAGCTCCTCGGGCTGTCCCAGATGCACCTACTCGTACAGGTGCGGCAACAACAACGAACCTCTCAGCAGGGTTGCCGCCCTAGAGGTACTCACCAGGATGATGGACGGGCAGAGGAGCGATCTGCTGGTTCCGGAGGATGGACACAAGCCGCTGGTGTAGATCGTGCGGCGGCACCGCGCCAAAAAATGAGATGGGATAAATATAGCGGGCGCAGCCCCCACACCCGTGAAGACCGCCATTGTAACCGGAAGCTCGTCCGGGATAGGGATGTACACGGCCCTAGCACTAGCCAAGGCAGGATACGCCACCTACGGCACCATGCGGGACATGGCCAAAGCCGAGCCGCTCAGGAAGGCGGCGCAGGAGGGGTCTCTTGATATCCGCATCATCCGGTTGGACGTGGACGAGCCCGCATCCGTCAGGGCCGCCGTCGCCAAGGTGCTAGAGGAGACCGGCAGGATAGACGTGCTGGTTAACAACGCCGGATACGGGCACTTCGGGGCCCTCGAGGAGATGTCCCTCTCCGACTTTAAGAACCAGTTTGAGACCAACTTCTTCGGCGTGGTCGCCACGATCCAGGAAGTGCTGCCATCAATGCGTGCCCAAAAGGACGGGAGGATCATAAACGTCGGATCGGTGGCCGGCCGCATGGGCTTCCCCTGCTCGCCCGCCTATGTCAGTTCCAAATTTGCGCTGGAGGGACTGACCGAGTGCCTGCGATACGAGCTGGGCCAGTTCGGCGTGCAGGTTACGGTAATCGAGCCGGGGGTGATCAAGACGTCCTTCTTCAAGTCCATGAAAGTGACCGAGCCCAAGAACGAATCGTACAAAAGACTGATGAACCACATCATGTCCGGACTGCAGATGATGGTCCAGATGGGTACCGAACCCGGAAAGGTGGCCGAGGTGATACTAGAGGCCGTCCGCCAGCCCGAGATGCTTCCCAGGTATGTGGCCGGCCCCGATGCGGCCATGTTCATAAAGTCGAAAAACTCCAAATCAGATATCGAGTTCGAGCGATACATGAAAAGGGAGATGTTTCCCGGTGACGCATAGCGCTGCAAGGGCCTGCCCGGATCTGGGCTGAACGGACATGAAATGGAAGAGCCTGCAGCACAACGGCATACTGCTGCCACCAGAGTACAAACAGCAGGGAATAAAATTCAAAATAAAGGGCAGGGAGGTGGAGCTGAGCCCCATCCAGGAGGAGATGGTCTACCAGTGGGCCAAAAAGAAGGACACGCCATACGTCCAGGACAGGATCTTCCAGAAGAACTTTACGGCCGATTTTGCCGCCACCTTCCGTCCCAGGCTCAGGATATCCTACAGGGACTTGGACTTTGGCGACGCGTATCTTTTGGTGGAGCGCGAAAAGGAGGCCAGGCTGCTGATGACAAAAGAGGAGAGAAAGGAGCTGGCTGCCGCCCGCAAAACAGTCCGCGAGGAGTTGAAAGAAAAGTACGGCAGAGCCGTAATCGACGGCAAGATGGTCGAGCTTGGAAACTACATGGCCGAGCCGCCGGGCATATTCATAGGCCGGGGAAAACACCCGCTCAGGGGAAAATGGAAGCCGCGCATAACAAAAAAAGACGTCACGCTCAACCTGGGAAAAAAGGCCGCCGTGCCGCAGGGTGAGTGGGGCGGGGTAGTGCATGAAAGCGACGGCGTCTGGGTGGCAAAATGGACCGACAAACTTACCGGCAAGACAAAGTACGTGTGGTTGGCCGATACCTCCGATCTAAAGCAGGAGATGGACAAGGCCAAGTATGAAAAAGCTTCCATGCTGGCAGAAAAGATAGGCTCGGTGGAGGAGGCCATATTCAGCGACATGTCATCTGGGGACGGAAAAAAATCCAAAATATCTACCGCTTGCTATCTGATATACCGGACGGCCATGAGGGTCGGCGACGAGAAGGACGAGGAGGAGGCAGACACGGTCGGGGCCACCACGCTGCGGGCAGAGCACGTCAGGATCGGCCCCGACTCGATAGAGCTGGACTTTCTGGGCAAGGACAGCGTGAGATGGCAGGAGAGTATAGAGATTACCGAGCGCGAAAAACAGTTCCAAAGGAACATGGACATGCTGGTACGCAGAAAAAAGACCGGCGAGGAGATATTCGACGGGATAAGATCCCAGGACGTAAACAAGTACCTGTCCGGGATAGTGAAGGGGGTGACGGCCAAGGTATTCAGGACGTACCTTGCCACAAAAGTGGTCACCGAGTATCTTGTCGAAAATGACGACGTCAAAAAGGCATCGCCCAGCAAAAAAATACACCATGCAAAGATGGCAAACCTGCAGGCAGCCATACGGTGCAACCACAAGAGGGCCATACCCAAGACGTTCCGGCAGTCCCTGCAGAAAAAGAAGGACAACCTAAAAAAAGTCAAGGCTCGAAACACGTGGGCCAAGGCCGAGGAGACGCTAAAAAAAGTCAGGCTTTCCAAGCCAAAGACGCCAAAACAAAAAAAGAGCCGCACCGAGAGGATGAAGCGCCTAAGAAAGCAGATCAGGCAGAGAAAGGACAAGCACGGCGAGCGCGTGGAGAAGATCTCCCTGCAGATAAACCTGGCAGAGCAGACACGCGACTACAACCTCGGCACGTCCCTGCGCAACTATATCGATCCGCGCGTGTTCAAGGCGTGGACGGACGAGGTGGGCGCCCAGTGGGAGAAGATATACACGGCGGCGCTGCAAAAAAAGTTTCTATGGGTGGAAAACGAGAGACCGTCGTGGGATGGTATCAAAAATCCCGCTGACGGGGCCGCATAACAAAATGCTCCCGGGCGTCTTGCGGCGATATAGGTGCACAGGCAACCTAGCCGTACTCAAGATGCCCAGTGGCCGGCCACCGTGACAGACAAGACGGCGTGGTGTCATCGCGAAGCAGGCGCAAACCCGTGCGGCAGTCAGCAAGTGCTGCAGGCCGGACAAAGTTGTACCCCGGCGGCCCGCAGCCAAAAAAAAGCGCGGCGCACCTAGCCGGCCCGCGCCCTTGTAGCGCCGCTTTTCGTGGCAGCGCGCCGTGCCACGGGCGCCCGCTCCTGCAAGCTGTTCCGGATCTAGCGGTTTCGGCCATCTTGGCCATCCGGCGCACGTTGCCAAGGACGTGCGGGGTTGCGCCCGGCGCCCCCTAGCCTAGGATCGCCGGGCAGGCCGGTCCCGGGGATCAGCCTTGGCTGCCGGCAGCCGGTCGCAGGCGTCCAGGGTACGACCGGGCGGCGGGCGTGCGCCGCCGATCTCAGGCGGCCGCACGGCATCCCGCCGGCCAAAGCGGATCCCGACCGCCGTCCCGAACGTCCGGGCCCCCGCCCGCCCGACCCCGTGGCAGACTCTGAGGGGGCGCACGCAGCCGCCCCTCCAGCAAAAAGAATCATTTAATTTCCCTTGTGGTACAGCATGGTCGTGCCGGGGTAGCTCAGCCTGGTTAGAGTGCCAGTTTGGTTTACCAGACCCCCTCCAAAGGCAAGACTCATAATCTGGAGGTCGCGGGTTCGAAACCCGCCCCCGGCATTACATCTTTTTCGCCACTACCAGGTCTACCAGGTACCGCACGGTCGTTCTGGGGCTGATCCGTATGTTCCAAGGTATGAACGATGGCGCATCGGTGTCCATCACGATATCAAAGCCCATCTCCTGCAGGCGCCGCCGCAGCCCAATGCTGTCCAGCGGCTCGTCGACGGTGCAGTCTCCGCGGGAGTAGTCGTAGGGGTCAGCCACCACCAGGCAGCCCCCGTCCACCCTGGACGCCATGGACTCCAGCAGGACGCGCGGCTCGACCAGTTCCAGCATGTTCAGGGCCGCCACCACGTCGAACCGTCCTGCGACCGGCGGCTCCTTTGCAGAGTCGGCCACGATATACAGGCTGCGCCCGTCCCGCCGGCCGGCGGCCAGCAGGGCCGGAAACGACCTGTCAAGGCCGGTAACCCTGCAACCCCTGCGGGCCGCCATCCCGGACAGCGTACCCACCGAACAGCCGTGCTCCAGCATGGTACGGGGGGAGAGCGCGGCCGTCTTGGATGATACCCGCCCGTACATCTGCGAGCGTGAACCGGAGCAGTATATGGCCGCCCACCTCCGTTCGACGGATCCGCGCTCGTCATGGGCCGCATCGGCCGGCATCGATTCCGCTATCAAGTCACGCAGGGCCCGACTCCCCGTCAGCCGCATCATCAGCGACCCCACCGAGTGCCTGGACGACAGGTACGAGCTCAGATCATCCCACAGTACCGGAATGCCGGCCACCACCGGACACCGCAGGCCACACGGCCCGCACAGGAGAACGCCCTCCCGAACCAGATCGGCGCCGGCCAGCACCTCGGAGTCCATGCCGGAGCTGCACCGCGGGCACCGTATCACGTCCAAGTCCGGGCGCAGCATTTCCGCCAGTCTGGTCTGAATAGCAATAAATGTGATTGTAAACGCCTTCCACCGTTGTCAGAACTAGACGAGTTTGCCGAGGCTCTCTTCGGCCAGTTGGAGGTCGAGCTGGGCGAGGAGGCAGAGATCCGCACGCTGGCAGAACGAATATCTTCCGATGGTGAGTTTGACGCCGGATTCGAGGGCATCGAGGAGATCTGCGATAGGCTGATGCCGGAGATGGCGGGAAGCGCAGGGGAGTTTCTGGGGCTGAAGATGAACCCCGACGTGCGCGTGGAGTACCCGGAGCTGGACGAGCTCAAGAGGATAAAGGGCCGGAAGGTGTTCTGCGGGCAAGACTCGCAGAGGTTCGTGGGCGAGCTCTTCGAGGCGGTTGCCGCCGAAGACAGGGGCGGGATAGTGAAGCTGCTCAAGGAGGATCCGGCCAGATACCTGGTATACTCGACATACGCCATACAGTACACCTCAAAGATCACCACGACCTACGGCGACTACATGGACGGCACGATATTCATCAACAAGTTCGTCCTATCCAGATACCCCGGGATAATACTGTACAAGATGGGCAAGCCCTACTCGGCCAGCTACCAGCAAGTGGAGTCCGGATACCGCGGCGCGGTCAAGATGACCGTCCTGGAGGAGGCCATCCACTCCATGCAGGATCCGCTCTACCAGGCCAACCGGCGGGCGGCCATGGAGGTGAATACGATAAACGAGAGGCTGGCTCGGATAATACTAGACCTGGAGGAGGATGCCGTCGGGGCCCTCTCCGAGTACCTCCAGCTGCAGGCGGTCCCCGACGACTTTCCGTTTGCCAAGAGGGCCAACCTGTTCTTCTTTCTCAACCCGGATCACTTTCTCACCGGGCAGGTGGGCCCAGACGTCATGACGTATACCCATATCGAGATAGACCCCAAGATAGCAGGGTACGTCCCGGAGCTGCCCCAGATATACAGGGAGTGGCTCTCCCCGATACAGCGGCACCACGCAATCTTCTCAACGATGGAGGGGATGGCCGGATACGCCGTCAAGGGCATACTGGACGGGGATCCCGACTTTGAGAGCTACCTGAGGACGTTCATGGGAATGGATGCCACCTCGTACCACGTACGCAAGGGCATGGGCATGGACTTTGTAGGGCATATCAGCGGCAAGGCGGGCAGGGACGCCTTCGCAACCATGATACGGATGCCCCCCACCACCCAGGAGCTGAAAGACCCCGCAAGATACCTTCGGCGGGCCTTCCCGGACGGATGATCCGCTGCCGCCGCGAGCCCAAGATGATACTTAGCACCGTCCAAGGCGCGGCCCGTGGTGACCGCGGCGCAGTCGCGCCGGCGGCCGTAGCACTGATCGATCACGGGCACAAGGCGGATCGTGCGCCGCCGCACAGCCGTCCGCCCACGAACGCCTGCGGTGGCCGGTACGATATCGGACAGGTGAGGGCCGGAACGGGCTAGACGTTGCCGTCCTTTACCTTCTGTATCTCAAACTTGGCTATCTTGTTCTTGAGAAGCATTCGGATAAAACTGACATCATCCTTAATGGCTGCCACATCATCCTCTAGTTTAGATACCCTGTCGTATATGGTGTCATCGCTCATGGATAGACAGGATCGGGTTTGTTTAAAAAGTTTAATGTGAAATGCCCAGCCTGCCACACTCTTTAAATTGACAGCGCGCCGTCCAGACTACAGATGGCAGGGGCCCTTCTAAAGTGCATCCACCCCGACTGCGGACTAGAGTACCCCATAAACAGCATCAACTTCAAGTGCGAGTGCGGCCACCCCACCGACGTCACCTACAGCAACCCCCCAAGTACCGCACTCAAGGAGACATTCTACAAGCGGAGGGACCACCACGGGAACATATTCGACGAGAGCGGGGTCTGGAGATTCAGGGAGATGATCAACTTTTGCCAGGTGAACACCCACGACACCGAGTCGTGCGCAAGGTACCTGGTCTCCCTGGATGGGACAGAGGGGCGCCAGTCCAAACCATACCACATGAAGCGTGCGGCAGAGTTTGCCGGCATGGAGGCCAATTCGCTGTGGCTGCAGCCGGAGGGGTACAACCCCAGCGGTTCCTTCAAGGACAACGGCATGGCCACAGCCGTCACCCACGCCAAGATGATGGGTGCGGCAAAGATAGTCTGCGCGTCGACGGGGAACACGTCGGCGTCGGCCGGCATGTTTGCCGCCAACGAGGGAATAAACTGCGACGTGTACATACCTGCAGGCCAGATAGCCCCCGGCAAGCTAAGCCAGGCATACCAGTTTGGGGCCCAGATTGTCGAGGTGGACGGAAACTTTGACGACGCCCTTGCCCAGTCGCTTGTGGATGCCAGGGAGCGCGGCGGGTATACGGTCAACTCGATAAACCCGTTCAGGATAGAAGGACAGAAGACCATACCGTACAGGGCCCTAGAGCACCTAGGATGGCGGGCCCCCGACTGGATAGTCTATCCCGGCGGCGCTCTGGGCAACACGTCCAGCTGCGGAAAGGCCCTGATGGAGCTCAGAGAGTGGGGCTGGATAAAGAAGATGCCCCGGATAGCGGTGGTGAACGCTGAGGGGGCAAGCACCTTGGACAACATGTACAACGGCAGGGTCGGGCCGGAGATACGGTGGAACGGCGGCAGGGTCGATACCGCGGCCGTAGACGAGTACTACTCGGCCATGGACGGGCGGGGGCTGAGGCCCAAGACCCGGGCCACGGCCATCCAGATAGGCAGGCCCGCAAACATACTCAAGGGACTCAGGGCTTTGGAGGTGACCGACGGGGTGGTTATCACCGTCTCGGATAGCGAGATGATGGATGCCATGTCGGTGGTGGGGCTAAACGGCTTTGACTGCGAGATGGCTTCGGGCGCCTCGCTGGCAGGCATACGGAAACTTGTCCGGGACGGCACGATCAACAGGGACGACACGGTGGTGGGCATACTTACCGGCAGGCAGAAGGATCCCATGCTGCCGGTAGACTACCACAACGATGCCCAGAACAGGTTTGCGAGACCGCCCAGGAACCGGGCCGGATAGGCCGCCACCTGGCGGAGGCGGCAGAGACGATGCAGTGGTTTGCGGGGGCCGCCGCAAGAGTCACCAAGAAG
Organism: Nitrosopumilaceae archaeon; assembly: GCA_965261905.1. GTDB lineage: Archaea > Thermoproteota > Nitrososphaeria > Nitrososphaerales > Nitrosopumilaceae > VYCS01. The sequence continues at coordinate 38,850 of CBDHDZ010000008.1, forward strand.
CACAGCTGCGTGCCGCCCCCCCCGGGGGCAGGCTCGCCGTCCCAGGGGGTGCGCATCTCCCCCATGTCCGATTCGGTCTTGCGGTACGTCTGGTTGTCGGCCATCATCCACAGGCAGGCAAAGTCGAGTTTCTCCTGGGAGTGGACCGGGGGCTTGCCCCGGTTGCTGCCCTCCGAGCGCGAGCACGGCTTCTCCCGGACCAGCCGGATCAGCGCCCTCCTCAAGTGGGCCGTCTCGGCTACCACCGCGCGGTCATAAAACCGCCAGTACTCTTCCCGTCGGTTGTGCTCTGTCATTGCGGTAGACGCGAGATCCGCCGATCATTGAATGTATCGAATGGGTCGGATGCGGCTACGGTGAATTACGCACCAACCTCCTGCGGATCGGAGGCACTGATGATGCCGGGAGACCATCGCCTGCCGGAGATACTGCCCGTTCCGAACCCCGCCAACCTCCGAGCGGGTCATGGGCCGGCTGGGCAGTGTTTTTGGATCGCCGTTGGTACGCAGTCTGCCTAGCCGCCTGATGGACTGCCACCCGCCGGGTCGTAAAACCAACGCCCTGATCCGGATCGCGAGGATGAACCAGTCCCGTGGCCGGGGAGCCGGCGCAGGGCCTAGATGTCCCGGGCAGGTTCCGGTGTGGCGCCGGAGGCGGGATTTGAACCCGCGGGCGCAGAGGCGCCATCGATTCCGAGTCGAACGCCCTCGACCAAGCTGGGCGACTCCGGCGCAGTCCATAAATAACACATGCACATAACTGTGTATGGTTACCGTCCGAGTCGATCAAGCAGAGGCGCCACGGTAATCACTGCCCCCGCGTTCCGAGCACGGGGGCGCCAATATCCTAACGGGTCAACCTGAATCGGGAACATGTCAGATTGAGCGAGGTTGGTGCGTAATTCCTGTCCACAGGCAGGACCCCGCCACCCGGAAGAGGATTTGCATGCACAGCCTGTCGATTTACGCACCAACCTCAAAAATCGCACAAGGGTTAAATCACAGTCCACCTTATCCATGTCACCGAATGATGGTGTATGCGTAGCAAATGAATGAATCTGATTCATTGCAGACGAGCCGGAGGTCCCCATGGTAGAGCTCTGGGTTGAGATGCTGGGGCTAGCCGCCCTGATAGGGTTGTCATCCTTCTTCAGTGGCCTGGAGGTGGCACTGGTGGGGACGCGCGACGCCAAGGTAAACCAGATGAAAAAGGCAAAGGTAAGGGGATCCGAGGCCCTCTACAAGCTAAAATCCAACCCGGGCTGGATGATGTCCAGCGTCAACCTGGGAAACAACCTGGCAAACGTGGGCTCGTCAGCCCTGGCCACCAGCGTGGCGCTGAGGCTGTTCGGGGATGACGGCCTGGCGATAGCGGTGGGGGTCATGACGTTTCTGATACTGATATTCGGGGAGATCACCCCCAAGACATACTGCAACGCCAACGCCACCAAGATAGCGCTCAGGTTCGCAGGCGTGCTGCTGCTGTTCAGCTATGCCTTCTGGCCCGTCGTCAAGATGTTCGAGTGCATAACCAAGGTGATGGTCAGGCTGACCGGCAGCAGCTACCACGCGCCGCCCATCACAGAGGACGACATCCGCGGGATAGTGGAGCAGGGCCTAAAGGACAAGGCCCTGGAGAAGGAGGAGACCGAACTGGTCCACGGCGCGCTGCAGTTTGACGATATCGCCATACGCAGGGTGATGACCCCCCGGACCAAGATGTTCGCGCTCCCCGAAAAGACGCTCCTGATGGATGCCCTGCCCGAGATAAACCAGACGTCGCATTCCCGCATACCCGTCTACCAAAAGGACATCGACAGCATAACGGGGTTCGTCCACGTCAAGGACGTGCTGGCCGCCGTGGAGGACGACTACAAGATTCGCGCTCTGGGCGATATAGCGCGCAAGCCGGTCTTTGTGCCGCAGGAGAGGACGGTCAACTCTGTGCTGAAGGACATGAAGAGCTTCAAGACGCACATAGCCATCGTCATAGACGAGCACAGCAGCGTAAGAGGCCTGGTTACGCTGGAGGATCTGATAGAGACCATCATAGGCGAGATAGAGGACGAGACCGATGCCACGTCCCCGTCGGCATACCACACGGTCGACCAAGACACGATAATCGCAGGCGGCGAGCTGCGCGTATCCAAGATAAACGAGGTGCTGGGCACCGCCATACCGGAGAGCGACGGATACGTTACGCTCAACGGCCTCCTGCACGAGAATCTCAAGGACATACCCAGGGTGGGCGATTCGGTGGCCATCGGAAACGTGCGCATCGAGGTGGAGAGAGTGCACGAGAACAGCGCAGAGAAGGTCCGGGTCCGTCGAATACGAACCTAGGACGAGAAGTGCCGCTCCAAAGCCGACTTTCTGTCCGACATGTGGAATATCGACTCGGTATGGGCTGCGGCCTCCCCGTATGATTTTGCCTGCAGCATGGCCTGCATCAGCATGTGGTTCTCCGGGATTACTATCCCGGTCTGATCATCCGAGTATACAATCTGGATGGTGTCGCCGCGCGAGGCGGTCATGTTGGCGTGTATGTGGATCATGTTGGTGTCCTGAAAGTGGAACCCCACCGCGTCGGCAAACTCCCGCACCTCCTTGGTGTTGGTGGCCGTATGCAGTACTGCCACGCCCCGCTCCTTCAGGTAGGTATCGTGCACTTCCCGTGGCGGCGGAGCCTCACCCTGAAACCTCACGTCCATTATATGCAGATGCATCTGCCGGGTGGGTACCTTGACGGTGCGCACGTACAGGGGCACCTCGTCGCCCAGGTACTTTCTGGCGTCGTCGGCATGGTGCGGGTTCGGGGTCAGCTCGATGGAGTCTGGGACTGCCTTGTCGGTCTGCTCTATGTCGGCCCAGCGGCGTATCAGGGTCACGTCAAACCTGGCCAGCCGGTCCCCGTACCGCTCCTGCAGCGGCTCAATTATCCTTCCCAGGCCGGTCACGTTGCAGCTTCCCTGGACGGCATCGCGGCGCCCTATGGCCTCCGCGTAGTTTACGCGCGAGTTGAAGATAAAGTCCGAGACGGCCCCCTGGCCGAACACCGATTCGCCGCCCTGGTATATCACCATCAACTGCCTTGGATCATACAGCGACGCCTTGTTCTTCAGGCCGGCGCCCCCCGGAGAGGCGTCTATCACCATGTCGCACCCGTCCAGCGCCGACTCGATGGTCCCGGACGGGGCGTTCCCGAACTTTTCCAGACGATCCTCTGGGACATAGACGTCCAAGCCCCGCGAGATGGCCATATCTACCGCCGGACCCGGAGAGTACTTGCCCACCCCCACCACCTCCACATCGGGGTCGTCCTGCAGGAAAGAGGCTATCCGGCTGCCTATGGAGCCGTATCCGTTGACAAATACCCTTCTCACGAATGTGGGGGTGCATTCGGGCATTATTTATTGATACGGCGGCCGGCCCTGCCGCAGAAAAAAAATGCCGTAGATGCATCACCCCGACATGCGCGAATCAGAGATGCCCTGCCCATCCTGCAGGATCAACCACCACCTTCCCCCGCAGCACCCCAAAGGCGGTTTGTGATCAGGCGTCTGCATCCCCTGCACGGAGTGCGGCGGGCGGCCACCGGGGCGCAGGGCACACGCATCAGGGGAACGATTCCAGCACGGCGGCGTAGCTGGCAAAGCGGTGGTTCTCCGGCGAGACGCGTACATCGCGGCACCCCGGCAGGCCGGCCCGCATCCCGCAGAGGCCCACCGGGTACGGGTTTATTCCGGACCCGTGCCCCTCGGAGAGCTCCTCGTCGTTTGGCCCGTAATAGTTGGTCAGGCCGGCCTTGATCACCCCGCCCAGTGCCGCGCCGCATCTGCTCATATCCTGGCGCGTTACGGACGCGGCAAACAGGTATACCGCCTCGACCATCCCCAGAGCATTTTTTTGATCAAGATGCCGGATGGCGCTCAGTATGACCTCGGATCCCAGCGAATGGCCCAGTATCCTTATGGCCGTCTCCGGGCTTGCCCTCTTAAAGTCGGTTATAAAAAATGCCAGGTTGAGCCCGTTCTTTCTGGCGACAATCCTGGCTACGGCGAGAGCCCGGGCGCGGTTGCGCGCCAAGTGGGCTCCCGCTATGTTTGAGTCGTAGCTGAACCCAATTACGGGGTGCGTGTAGCCCAGCTCCGCCAGTCTCTGAGTGGCTATCTGTATCTTTGAGGCAGCCCCGGCGCTGTCATTGCGCATGCCGTGCACCATTATGGCAATCTCGGCCGAGCCGGACAGCCTCCTGACCAAGCCCGGAGGAAACAGGGAGTACTTGCGGCCATTTATGGTGGCCCCGGTAGCGCGGTCGTAGTAGCCGCGGGTGGTGATCCTGGGAAGGGCCATGCTAGGGCGCGCCCAGCCTGGACTTGTGCTTTTTGATGTCGGCGGGATCTACCTTGGCAAAGAGTGGGGACACCTTGCCCAGAGCGTGCCCCGGCCGCACCGCAATGATCGCAGCGTCATCCCAGTGCGCGTCGTCCACGCTTCCCTCCATCCCCAGCTGGCACCATATGCGGTTGGCCGACTCTGGTATGAACGGGTAGGAGAGTATCGCCAAGCTGCGGACGGCGTTCACCGAATAGTATATGCACGAACTGGATCCCGGGCCGCCTTTCCAGGGTTCCTTGTGCTGGAAGTACTGGTTGAAGCTGGACGAGAACGCCATGAGCCCCTTGAGGGCCCTGTCGGTGTGGTTTGACCTCATCATGGCGCCCACCAACCCCGGCAGCGACTGTATCCTGGCTGTTGCCTCGGCGTCCGCCGGGTCCTCCATCTCCGGCCCGGGCACGACCCCCCCAAAGGAGCGCGTCGCAAATCCCAGCGACCGGTTGATGAAATTGCCCAGATTCCCTATAAGCTCAGAGTTGATGCGGGTGGCAAAGTCGTCCCAGTCAAAGTTGAGGTCGTCCTGGGAGTACGGGGTGATCGACAGAAGGTAGTACCGGAGGTAGTCGGCCGGATACCACCCAAGAAAGTCGCGGACGCCGATATACCAGTTGCGGCTTTTGGAGATCTTCTTGGACTGCAGGGCCAGGTGGCCGCGGGTGGGAATGTAGTCTGGAAGTTTGTACTCGGAGCCTATGCCAAGGCGCATGGCCGGCAGAAACAGGTAGTGGTGGTACACTATGTCCTTGCCGATAAAGTGGTAGATGTCGGCCGAGTTCCAGAATTTTTTGCCGTCCATGCCAGAATCCTCCAAGAACTTGACCGCCGACGAGATGTACGCCAGGTGGTTGTCGAACCACCCGTAAAAGACCTTGCCGGCGGCCTCCCGTAACGGCACGGGCACGCCCCACGGTATGTCCCGGGTGATGTCCCAGTCGACCAGGCCGGACTTTATCCAGTTCTGTACGTATTTTTTTACGTCCGGCTGGAGATTTTTGTTGGATTCTAGCCATTCCGAAAGATTTTCCGCGAATCCGCGCAGCCGGAAAAAGTAGTGGGTTGAAGGACGCTTGACGGGGGGCTGGCCGCAGATGGAGCACTTTGGATCCAGTATGTTCTCCGGAATGCTGCCGCATGCCTCGCAGAGATCAGAGTATTGGTCCGGGGCCCCGCAGTTGGGGCAGCTGCCCCGAACGTACCTGTCCGGAAGGAACTTTTCGTCTTTCTCGCAGTAATATTGTATTATCTCCTTGTTGTATATGTGTCCGGCCTTGTTTAGTTTGTCAAACACCTCCTGAACGAATTTGACGTTCTCCGGCGAACTTGTGCGGTAGAAAGAGTCGAATTTTATGTTTAGTGCCGCAAAATCCTCGCGGTCTCGCCGGTTCCAGTAGGCAGAATACTCTTGCGGGGTTTTCTGTTCCCGCTCCGACTGTATCAGGATTGGAGTTCCAAAATCGTCTGACGCGCACACATAGTACACCTCGACACCGCTCAGCCGCAGGAATCTTGTCATTGCGTCGGCCGGCAGATACGTCGACGCAACGTGGCCCAAATGTATCTCGCCGTTGGCGTAAGGCAGGGCGCTGGTGATCAGGGCCTTTTTTTCCATGCTGCAACGAGACTCCGTACGGTTAATGAGTCTGTCGGGTGCCGAACACGGTTCGGTCAGAGCCCCTGTGCGCCATATCGCGCGGGCAATTCGCATACGGTTGCTGCGCCACCATCTGGTGGACGACGCCGCATTCACCCACAAACGCGGTGGGCAAATCCCGCCGGACGGCCCACCAACATATTATTAGATAGTACGGGATACGGCCACCATGAGGGGGCTTGTCATGGGAAGGTTCCAGCCGTTCCACTTGGGGCATCTTGAACTGGTCGGCCAGGCCTTGGAGGAGTGCGATGAGGTCATAGTGGCAGTCACCAGCTCCCAGTACAACTACCTGGAGAAAGACCCATTTACGGCTGGCGAGAGGATAGAGATGATCCGCGGCTCGCTCATAGAGGCAGGCATGAGCCCGTCCAGGTACATGATCCTGGCCATAGAAAACCAGCACAACGTGGCCACGTGGGCATCATACCTGAGGGCAGCCCTGCCACGCTTTGAGAGGGTGTACAGTGGAAACTCATACGTATCCATGCTCCTGGCCGACTCCGGTACAAGCGTGGTACAGCCCAGGTTCGTCGACAGGGGCAAGTTCAATGCGACCTCAATCCGCAAGATGATCTCGGATGGCGGTGCCTGGCAGGATCTGGTACCGGCAGCCGTCGCAGACGTGATAGCGTCGGTCAACGGAATATCCAGGATAAAGACCATATTCGAGTCCGATACCGACCCCACGGATCACTGATGATGAAGCCCTCAAGAGCGTGTCCGGTGTGCAGTTGCGGCTCAAGAAAGTTCGACAGGGTTCCCGGCCCGACGGTCCGGGTCAGGTGCAGGTCGTGCGGCAGGGTGGTGGACATCTGAGCGCGTCCGGCGCAGCGGCCAACCTGCCGGCAAACGGCCCCGCTATTTCCTCGACATGTGTATGTGCACTATCTTCCACGAGGATTCCTTCTTGGCCAGCACGAACGTGGCACGGCCATCTATCGAGATGTGCTCGCCTGTAAAGCTCTTGTTGTCCACCAGCATTCCCTTCTGGTTGAGCTCAAATGCAACCACCGCCGTATCCCCGAACATGCTTATCTTGGGGTTTATCAGCGAATAGCTGTAGTCGGATATGCTTACAAAGCGGAGCTCCTCCAGGGTGAGCGTAGTGGCAAAGTCCTTCAGGTCGTAGGGCGGAACGTCGCTGAAGCTGGCAAAACGCGGGTCGTCCAGCTGAATGCTCTTGAGGACCGACGTGTCCTTGGTCCTGCCCACCTCAAAGAACGACTCCACCACCTCTATTATCCCGGCTGACTCGGACATGCGCAACAAGATGCAGTGTCCGCTTTTGTGTTTTCCGGCGCCTGCGTGCCCGATGCACCATCCAGCGGCCCAAAGGCGGCCCGGCGCAGGCCGCGCAGCACGACGCACTTGCCTACATCGGGCTTGTACGGCGCCAAGGTTGAAAGATTGTCCAGGTTTGCCTGCGGCGCCAAACGCGGGAACAGGTTGGTGCTCATTCGAAAACGAGTGAGCCCCCCGCGCTCCGATGCTGAAACACCTAAATAGATTTTGCAGAGAGCCCAGCCATGCCCGAGAGCATATGCGAGAGTTGCGGAGCCAGGATGTATCACGAGAACGAGACCACCCTGAAGGTAGAGGTGGCCATCCACAAGAAATTCTGCCGGAAGGAGCAGGGCGCGTTTCACAGCTATATGCACCGAGATACCGCCCACATGGAGACCTTTGATGCCGAGAGGGCCAACGACGCAGAAGGGGACCCCATACTCAAGAAATGACCCGGCCGCAGGCACCAGCCCGGTCATGCCGCAAGTCTAAATATCTCCGGTTCTCAATCATACCGTGAGCGACGTACGTTTCCTCATGGCGGGCGTGGCGCTGGTATTCGTCGGATTTCTGGTGCTGGGCATTCTGGGACCGCAGTACCGGGACATCAACGTGCAGAGCGCCGAGTTCAACGAGTGCCTGGAGTACTCCGAGGATAACCCGCCCAGGGACATAGACTGCGGCCAAGCCGCGCAGGGGTCGATGGCATTCTTTGCACTGGTACTTGCCCTGCTTGGCGCAGGGGTGTACGCCCTGATCAAAGGGTACCGCGGCCGTTGGGACAACGAGGTGAGACCCGAAGACATGCTCGGCCCAGGCGGCGGAAAGAAGGGCGGGGACTGAGCAGCGTGATGTTCCTCACGCCTTGCAATGTAAGAAGGAAAAGAAACGGTTACTTTTTTGACCGGAGAGTCCTGTACTCGTCTGGATTCTCCCTGGCCATTCTCTGATAGCAAACTTCTTCGTATGGCATCTCTTTCCAAGAATTAATACGCGGATTAGCTATTTAAAATCGCTGAATGATTAGTTCAAATCTATATAGATACCACCGCCACTACGTAGCTGCTCGCATGATATGGTGGCGCCAGGAAAGGGATTCGAACCCCTGCACGCTTGCGCGTAGCGGTTTTCGAGACCGCCGCCGTAACCGCTTGGCTACCCTGGCAGGAGTGCTCATGTCGTCCCCAATATAGGGAATTCGGAATGCCAAAATAGCCCTCGCCCCGCCAGTTCAACAATGGGACTGAACCTAAAAGACATAGCCGTACGCGAAAAGACCACCCTGGAGGCGTTCGGCTCCAGGATCGTGGCCATAGATGCATACAACGCCATATACCAGTTTCTGAGCACCATCCGCGGAAGTGATGGCATGCCCCTGTCAGACATCAGGGGCAACATGACCAGCCATCTGAGCGGGCTTTTGTACAGGAACACCAACTTCCTGTCCCTTGGAATAAAACCGGTCTGGATCTTTGACGGCAAGCCGCCATCCCTCAAGTCTGCCGAGATAGAGAGGCGCAAGGCGGCCAAAACCGATGCCGCCGTAAAGTACGAGAGGGCCATCGCCGAGGGCAACATGGAAGAGGCGCGAAAGTACGCGCAGCAGACCACCAGCATGAAGGACTCGATGGTCAGCCAGTCAAAGGAGCTGCTGGATCTCTTCGGCATTCCGCACATACAGGCGCCGTCCGAGGGGGAGGCCACCGCCGCCCACCTCACCGCCACCGAGCACGCGTGGGCCTCGGCCAGCCAAGACTACGACTCGATACTGTTCGGCGCGCGCCGGCTGGTGCGCAACTTTACCAGCAGCGGCAGAAGGAAGGTGCCCAACAGGAACTTTTACGTGGCCGTGGAGCCGGAGCTCATACTCATTGACAGCGTCCTGAAATCCACGGAGCTGAGCAGGCCCCAGCTGGTGGACGCGGGCATTCTCATCGGGACCGACTTTAACCCCGGCGGATTCTCCCGGATAGGCCCCAAGACCGCCCTCAAGCTCATCAAAAAGCACTCGCGGCTAGAGGACGTACCGCAGATACAGGAGGAGCTGGCCGGCGTGCCATACGAGGAGATAAGGGGGATATTTCTAGAACCCGAAGTGGCCGATGTCGACGGCATAGAGTTTGGCAGGGCGGACCACGACGGAATAATCCAATATCTTACAGAGCATGATTTTTCAGAGACGCGTGTAGTCCAGGCCCTAAACAGGATGAGAAGGGCGCAGGAGAGACAGAGCCAGACGCTGGAAAAGTGGTTCTAGCCATCCCGGACAAAGTCCAGCGACGCAGAATTAATGCAGTACCGCAACCCGGTCGGGCGCGGGCCGTCATCAAATACATGCCCCAGGTGGGAGTTGCAGTTTTTGCACATGACCTCGGTCCTGACCATGCCGTAGCTCGCATCCGATTCGTATCCTATCGAATCATCCTCGGCCGGCTTCCAGAAGCTTGGCCAGCCTGTACCAGAATCAAATTTTGTTTCCGAGTCAAACAGGGGGGCGCCGCAACACACGCAGACGTAACGGCCCGCTTCCTTGTGGTCGTGATACTTGCCGGTAAACGGCGGCTCGGTCCCCTTGTTTACGCACACGTTAAACTGCTCCGGCGTAAGCCTGCGCCGCAGCTCGTCCGCCGGTACCGGTTCGGCCATATGGCGACTATGGGCGTTGGCAGATATCAGTCTTGCGGATCAGCATCGGCGCCTGCGGACGGGCGCAGGCTTTTTCGCTTTCCCTCCGAACGCTTCTCAGAGTCCATGCGGCCCAGGTCGTATCCGCTCATGTTCGCAAATTTTATTATTCCGGATAGGGCGGGGTGCGCTTTTTTGACGTCCTGGTACATCCTCTGCGCCACTAGCCTGTAGTCGGGATGCCCCTGAGGAAGGGTGCGCAGCTCCACAAGATGGCACAGTTCACGAAGGTTTAACTGCATCATGTACGGGTAGTTGAACGCAAAGTTGACCACATACTGGGCTTGATCAGGCATGGCTTCCTCCATCCTCGAAAAAGCTTCACGGGTCCTCTGCATGCACTCGCGGAAATCACCGTCGCCGCCAACCGACTCCATCTCCGGCGGCATATCAAAGCCGTGGTGGGTGGTCAGCGGTTGCCTCTGCATGGTGAGTACTCGATGCCGGTGAATGTCCCTGAATATTCCAAAGTTGCTCACCACATCAAACGTATAGGACGCAAGCTCGAACGCACGCGGCGGCCTGTGCCGCCTATTCCGTCTCAGTACGGCAAACGAGTCTATTATTTCGATTTTTTTGGCATGCGGCAGGCGGGTTACCGCCTCCCGGACCGACTCAAACGTCTGGCCCGACTGCGGATAGAGGAGACCCGATACGACCATGTCCAGAGCCTTGTGCTCTGGCTCGCTTTCTACCAGCCTGACTGTCTGTCCTGGAACGGTTTTTTGTGCAATGGCGTATTTGCCGGCCCTGCTGGACAGATCATCCAGATACTCTTGCAGCATTTCGCCGTACCGTCCCCCGGCGCGCTTGACAAACGGCCCCATGACACGCTGCAGCTCGGCGGCGATCCTGCTGCCCAGGTCACGCTCCTCGTAAAGACGCGATGATTTTAGCACGCTTATCAGGTACTCGAACGCCCTCCCGTTGCCGGCCACACCCACGTTGGTGGTAGTGGATGCGGGCAGCAGCCCCCTCAGCACATCCAGGGCCTGGGCACCGGTGGTGCTGTTATAGATTCTGCTGGCGGACTTGATGTCAGACTCCTCGCGCAATTTTGAAAAGGGTACCTCGCAGCCGCTCTCCGAATCACGGAACCGGTATTCCTCTATCGGGTGGGTCTCGCGTATGTATTTTTTCATCGGGTCAACGTATTTGGAGTATACCCCAAAAGACGTGTCGCATGAATCCTCGTACAGATTTTCATATTTTGACTCCATTATATCGGCGCCCCGGTAGTACGCGTATCCGCCGTCCGTCTTTGCCGCCCAAGAGACGTATCTGCTGGACTTTTCAAGAAAAGACAGCCCTATCCTGCGGTCTTCTATTTTTTTGACCGCTATATTTGATAGTCCCTCAACTGCCACCTGTACCAGGCCCAGCTCCGCCACCGAATCGTCCCCATACTCCATCAGGACGCGTTCGTAAAACTCTTGCCCGCGATTTTCGTTGTGTAGAAATTCGTCAAGGAATATGCGCCGCATGCTCTTGGAGCTGCGGCTGTATCTGGACATCAGCGCTCCCCTGTCCACCTGATTGGGCGTTGTGATCACAAAGACGCCATCGGTCGCGTTTGAAAAGTGTCCCTCTAAAATCCGCCTCTCCTCTGCGGTAAACGCCTCCGGCAATGTATCTGTAGTGTCCAAACTGCCCCGTTATTAACAGTGCCATCGCACAATTGCATATCGCCAGGAGACGGCGCTACGGGACACCTCAGTCTGCGGCGGCGCAACATGCAGCGGGCCGGTTGCAGGCGCGCCCCCCATTCGCCCGTTCGCGGTACTGTGTGCCCGCCGTGTCCGTTGGATATGAGCGGGCGCGGCCTCAGGCAGATGCGTGCCGCATGCGGCAAAGCTAAATCAACGCACGGCTGCGCCGCATCCAGCGGGTACAAGGTTGGGCCAACGCGCGGCGGAGGGTTGCCCATGGTAGTGCCATAGCACGATGCACGTACCGCGGGCCAGGATCAGTCGCCACCCCACTGCTAGAGATGGCGAAAAATCCTGAACGTGTACGTTTTGTAGAATACCACGCCGCCGATCGCAGCAGAGACTGCCAGCGGCAAAATTGCGAAAAGCTCGCCGCCTCCCCCATGCACGCCAACCCACGTGTCACCGAACCCAAGCCAGGATACGGCATCCACAGCGGCACTCCCCGCGACGCCGGAAACCGTCGAAACCAGCCACGACAGTAGCGCAAATGCGACAAAGAACGCCACCACGGATAACACCAGGCACATTATCATCCGAGCCACCCAGATAACCTTGGAGAGGATCACGGGCGCGGTGGCAAAAAATAAGTAAAAATGTGTTTGCCTGCCCGGGTTGCCCTGCGCCCAGTACAGGTTCAGGTCAAACTGAATCCCATACGCGATCACGCCCGGCAGCATCTGCGGAGGTCGCCGGTCAGGTACAGGTCAGGATTTGACCTGAACTTGTACTGCGCCCAGCACGGCAGGCCCCGGCAAACAATTAAGTGGAACTGCCGTAATCGGAAAAACCATGGTGGCCAAGATAAAGTGCTCCCACATACTTGTCAAGAAGCACGGCGAGGCCCTGCGGGTGCTAGAGAGGCTATCCAAGGGGGAAAAGTTCGGCGCCCTGGCAAAGGAGTTGTCCATAGACCCGGGCAGCGCCAAGCGGAACGGCAACCTCGGATACTTTTCCCGCGGCAAGATGGTCAAGCCCTTCGAGGATGCCGCCTTTGGGTTGAACGTGGGCCAGACATCGGAGCCGGTAAAGACCGACTACGGGTATCACATAATCAAGAGAATGACCTAGCTGAACGCGTCAAGTCCGGTCTGGACCGGCATCCCGCGGTTCTCCTCGAGTATTCGAGCCACCCTGCGACCCATAGAGCCGGCCGCCTTTACCTTTCTCTTTCCTATCCAGTAGTAGGTCTCATCGATGGTGTTCTTCGCTATCAGCACTATCAGCTTGCCGGCGTCCTTGCGGCCGGTGCGCCCCCTCCGCTGTATGAACCGGATGGAGCTGGGCACGTTATCATAGAATATGACGTGGTTTACCTCGGCTATGTCCAGGCCCTCCTCTCCCACCCTGGTGGCCACCAGCACCCGGTATACCCCTTCCCGGAATTTTTGGACTGTCTCTATCTGCTTTTTCTGTTTTAGCCCGGCATCCCCCGCCTTGCCTATCAGGATGGCAGACGATATGCCCATGTCTGCCAGGCTCTGCTGGATCACGTCCACCGAGTCGCGGTAGCTTGCAAAGATCAGCGCCTTGCCGGGTATCTTCTCAAGCAGCTCGCGCAGTTTTGGGAGCTTGGAGTGCTCCAGCCCGCGCGACTGCGCCTCGCGTGCGGAGCGGAGCGTTCTGGAAAAGAACGGATCCTCATCAAACAGGGCCTTTACGCCCGGGCCCCCCCTCTTGCGGGCGCGCTCGCAGAATTTCAGGAACGGCGTGATGCCGTGCGCCTCCAGTATGTTGAGGGCGTAGTGTATCCGGATGGCGGCAAAGAGCGGTTTTGCCGATCTGCGGTACCGGCCCACTATCATGGGGCGTATCTTGAGCAGGGCCGAGAGTGACGGACTTCCCAGGTCCCGGAAGCCGTGGTTTCTGAGTATCTCGTACCGGTCCGAGAGGGCCCGCTTTAGGTCCCTCTGCATGCGGATCATCTCCGGGGGCAGATCCACCATCACCCATTCGGTGGTGGTGTCCTGTATGTAGGGGACCACATCGGGGCTGTCCTCGGTGCGCTCGGCCACACGCGCAATTCTGAGCCGGGTCAGTATCTCGGTGGCCTTGGATATCTCGCTGGGCAGGGTGGCGGTCATGCCCAGAATACGGACATCCCGGCCCACCAGCCTCTGGGCTATCCCCGAGTACGCATAGTCGCCCACCGCCCGGTGAACCTCGTCAAATATCACCAGACTGAACTGGCTCGGATGGACAACACCCCTCTCAAAGTCGTTGCGCGCGATTTCAGGCGTGGCACAGATGACGCTGGCCATCCACCTCTTCTTTCGCTTAGCCAGCGGATCCTCCCCGGTTACCAGCGATATGTCTTCGATGGTCATGTTGGAGCGCAAAAAGTCATAGTGCTGGTTGACGAGCACCCGCGTAGGCGCCAGGAACAGGACCGCCCCGGTACCCTTTGCCATGTACTCGGCTATCACCTGAAGGGCGATGGCGGTCTTGCCCAGGCCCGTGGGCAGCACCACTATACAGTTATCCAGGATGGCCTCGTCTGCCAGGTTCGTCTGGTATTGCCTGATCTCGATGGCGTTCTTTTTGACGTATTTTTTATCCAGATAATCCATGCCCGTTCCCGGGCGCAGGCGGCATTGGGATTAATTGGTTTGCATGAAAAGCCCCTGCGGCAGAATGCCCCAAACCACATATAGCTTTGCGGGGGCAGTACTGCCGTTGTCGGAGTTCAGGCGGCCCAGTTGGGACGAGTATTTCATGCTGCAGGCGGAGCTGGCCAAGCTGAGATCCAACTGCATTGTCAGGAAGGTAGGAGCCGTCATAGCCAAGAACCACAGGCAGCTGGCCACCGGATACAACGGGACCCCGCCCGGCATAACCAACTGCTACGAGGGGGGGTGCGAGAGATGCGCAGACCGGATGGCCGACCGTACAAAGTCCGGCGAGGCGCTAGAGCGGTGCCTGTGCACCCACGCGGAGGCCAACGCCATAATCCACTGCGCCATACTGGGGATAGGGGCGGTCAGCGGCGCCACCCTGTACAGCACCATCGCGCCGTGCCTGGAATGCTCCAAGATGGCCGTCACCATCGGGATACGCAGGTTCGTCTGCATATCAGAGTACCCGGAGAACACGCGGAGCCTGATAGACGGGGCCGGCGTGGAGGTTATCCGGATGGACGAGCGCCAGATTGCAAAATGGGCCGGGACGCTATTGGCCGGCTACGGGGACTGATGCGATGTCGGCCAGCAAGGTGGCAGCACCTGACACCATCACCGACATGCCCCCCGCCATGCTAGTCTCGGCCACCTATGACGCCTCCTCAAAGTCGGCCATACTCAAGTTCTACGAACCCGGTTCCCAGAACATAATACTCTGGAAGGACGCAACCGACCACAAGCCCTACTGCTATTCCATTCTGTCCCCGGATGAAATACGGGCGGAGCTGGGTCCCAGATCCGACGTGCTGGCCATCGAGCCCACCAGCCGGCGCGACCTCTCAGAGGACAAGGAGATCACCGTCTCAAAGATTGTGGTGGACGACCCGCTGGCCATCGGCGGGACGACCGGCCCCAAGAGCATACGCAACATCCTGGCGGATACCTGGGAGTCCGACATCAAGTACTACGAGAACTACCTGTACGACCGCAGCCTGATTGTGGGCAAGCACTACACCATACGCGACTCGCAGGTCCACCCCCAAGACCAAGACATATCCGAGGACGTTCAGCTGGCGCTCAAGTCGCTCATCTGGGACAAGATAACCGACGAGGAGATGGCCGACACGGCCCAGTTCCAGGAGTTCATATCCGAGTGGGCGCACCTGCTGAACCAGCCCATACCCGAGATAAGGCGCGTAGCCGTCGACATAGAGGTGGAGGCGGTGGAGGGCCGCATCCCCGACCCCAAGATTGCAGAGAACACCGTGACCGCCGTAGGCTTTGATGGTACAGACAACCTCAAGCAGGTATTCGTCCTGGACACCGGCATCCAAAAGGGCACCAACGAGCTGGACCCCGAGGTGCGCGTTACGTTCTACTCGGATGAGAAGAGCATGATTCTGGACGCGTTCAAGATAATATCGGACGCCCCGTTCGTGGTCACCTACAACGGCGACGAGTTCGACCTTCCCTACCTGTACAACCGCGCCAGACGCCTGGGCATACCCGACGGGGACAACCCCCTGTACATGATGAGGAACTCGGCCACCCTCCGGCGCGGAGTCCACATAGACCTGTACCGGACCATGTCCAACAGGTCGTTCCAGATATACGCATTCTCCCAAAAGTACACCAGCTTCTCGCTGAACAGCGTCTCTGAGGCGCTGCTTGGAGAGCGGAAGATAGACTACGGCAAGGCGCTGGGCGAGCTCACGCTCTACGAGACTGCCAACTACTGCTACAACGATGCCCGGCTCACGCTGAAGCTGACCACGTTCAACAACAACCTGCTGATGAACCTGCTGGTGATAATAGCCAGGATAGGCAGGATGCCGGTGGACGACATAGCCAGGATGGGCGTCTCCCAGTGGATAAGGAGCCTGCTGTACTACGAGCACCGCAGGATGAACGCCATCATCCCCAGGCAGAAGGAGCTGACCAGGCGCACCCCCGAGGAGGTAGCCACCGACGCCGTCATAAAGGACAAAAAGTTCCGCGGAGGACTGGTCATAGAACCGGTGGGCGGGGTACACTTTGATGTCATCGTGATGGACTTTGCAAGCCTGTACCCCAGCATAATCAAGGTGAGGAACATCTCCTACGAGACGGTAAGATGTCCCCACCCCGAGTGCCAGGCCAACAAGATCCCCCAGACAAACCACTGGGTGTGTGGCAGGAAGAACGGCATCACCGCCATGATAATAGGGTCCCTGCGGGACCTTCGGGTAAACTACTACAAGGCCCTCTCAAAGTCGCCCACCCTAACCGAGGAGGAGCGCCAGCAGTACGTGGTGGTCACCCAGGCCCTCAAGGTCATACTCAACGCCAGCTACGGGGTCATGGGGGCCGAGATATTCCCGCTGTACTTCCTGCCCGCCGCAGAGACCACCACCGCCATCGGTAGGCACATAATCCAGGGTACCAGCAAGATGTGCGAGGATGCCGGCATCAAGGTGCTCTACGGCGACACCGACTCGCTCTTCCTGAAAGAGCCCACGGACGACCAGATCAGGGGGGTCATGGAGGCGGCCAAGCGGGAATACGGGGTCGACCTGGAGGTGGAAAAGGAGTACAGGTACTGCGTGCTCTCCAACCTAAAGAAGAACTATTTCGGGGTGACAAAGTTAGGCAAGGTCGACGTCAAGGGCCTGACCGGAAAAAAGTCGCACACCCCGCCGTTCATCAAGAAGCTCTTCGAGGAGATAGTCATCGTGCTATCCCGGGTGCACAGCATGACAGAGTTCGAGCAGGCCAGGGCGGAGGTATCATCCAGGATAGCGGAGAGCGGGAGGAGGCTGGAGGCGCGGGAGATACCGGTGGATGAGCTCGCCTTCAACATGACCATGAGCAAGGCGCCCTCCGAGTACACAAAGACCATACCGCAGCACGTCAGGGCAGCCAGGCTGCTGGAGAGCGAGGAGGGGCGCGAGATAAAGCGCGGCGAGGCGATATCATACATAAAGACAAGGACCAAGCTGGGCGTAAAGCCCGCCTCCATGGCCAGGGCCGACGAGGTGGACCCCACCAAGTATCTAGAGTTCATGGAGTCGACGCTGGGCCAGATCACCTCTCCGATGGGCCTTGACTTCGATGAGGCCCTGGGCAAGCCCAAGCAGACCGGCCTGGATCAGTTCTTCTGGGGGTGATCGGGCTCACCAATAAATGGCCCTTCGCCGGGGCACACCCATGCTGGTTGTCAACTGCAAAAACTACATCGAGATGACCGGGGACCGTCTGGACGGGCTGATCCGGGACGCGGCAGAGTCCGCCCGCAGATACGGCATAGATATCGCCGTGGCCCCGCCCCACCACCTGCTGGGACGGTTCGGGGACTCTCCGGTCACCGTGCTGGCGCAGCACGTCGACACGGCCGGACTTGGCAGCACGACCGGGTTCGTCGTGCCCGAGATGCTCAAGGCAGCCGGCATGTCAGGATCCATCATAAACCACAGCGAACACAGGATAGGCGCCGACGATGTCAGCCGGGTCGTGTCCCGGCTCCGCGACCTGGGGATGATCTCGGTCGTGTGCACCAGGGACGTGGAGGAGACGGCCCGGTACGCCTTGCTGGAGCCCGACTACCTGGCCATAGAGCCACCCGAGCTGATAGGCACCGGCAGATCCGTCTCCACAGAGAGGCCGGAGCTTGTCAGCGACGCGGCCAAGGCGGTCAGGGGGGCCGGCGGCAGATCCCAACTGCTGTGCGGCGCCGGCATAGTGACCGGGGATGACGTGGCCAAGGCCATCGGGCTGGGAGCCGCGGGCATACTTGTGGCCAGCGGCGTGACAAAGGCTGAGCATCCCGGCCGCGTTCTGGACGAGCTGGCCGCCTCTTTCATAAACAATTAAATGCACACGGCCGGCATACAGGAACATGGCAACCCACGGTTCGCTGACCAAGGCCGGAAAGGTCCGGGGCCAGACGCCCAAGGTCGAGGGGCGCAAGAAGGTCGGCACCAACTCCAGCCTGCAGAACAAGGAGAACTACCGGAAGAGGATACAGCTCAGCAGGTTTCCCGGCCAGAACAAGCCAGGCCAGCGGAGAAGGCGCAGGTAACCCCGGCGGATACGCTCCGGGGGCATCCGAGATGGTACTGCGAATGAGTTAAATCGGCGCGACAAGGACACCGCGGAGTGAGGCTGCGCAAGTTCAGGGTCAGGGCGTTTCGTTGCATACACGATTCCGGGGAGATATCCGTCGGGGATCTGGCCGCGTTCGTGGGCAGAAACGAGAGCGGCAAGACGACCATACTCCAGGCCCTCACCCTGCTCAACAAGGACGAGGCCCTCTCGGATCTGGACCTGTGCGACGAGATGTCCGACGAACTAAAGTCCGAGATGGTGCTTGTCGAGGGCAAGTTAGAACTGACGCAGGCCGAGACGGCCATGATCCAGGAAAAATTTCCCCACATACCCCAGATAAAGAGCATGCGCCTGTTCCGCACCAACACCAACCCCGAGGTCCAGTACGACTTTGGCGACGTGGAGATAAGCGAGAACGAGGACCAGGAGCTCAGATCCTGGGACAACTTTGCCAGGGATGCCAGGACCTTCCTGGACACCATCCCCAACCACCTAAAGGAGCAGGTCCGGACCACGCTGTTTGATGGCCCTCCCCCGGCCACGCGGGAGGCGTTCGACGAGGAGATGGCCCGGTTCAACCAAAAGATACGCAACGCGGCTGTACGCGAGGAGCAGGTGATCGGCGAGTGGCTGTCCATCTACAAGGATCCGCAGAACCAGTTCGACAAGCTGCTCCAGGGGATCAGCCAGAGGAGGGCCCTGGAGAATTTCATCGGCGCCGAGTTGCACCCCAGGTTCGTCTACTTCTCCGACTACAAGAAGATACACGGAAACATCAACCTGAACGAGTTCATCAGGGAGGCCAAGGGCAGCCGGGGTGACGGGATCGAGTACATCGAGGAGTTTGACAAGGCCGAGACGGTGCGCAACCTGTTCTACCTGGCCGAGCTCGACCTGAACGCGCTGGAGGGCTTCAAGGAGAGCCCCTCCAACCTGATCAAGATACTCAACACCGCCAGCAACAGGCTTACCAGACGCCTCAATCCCACCTGGAAGGGGGATCCCATCCGCATAGACCTGCGGTACAACCCGGGAAACATAATGAGCCTGGTCATATCGGACGTGCACCATGACGGCACCATCACCAACACGGGCCTGCTGAACCGCCGCGCCGAGGGCTTCAAGTGGACCTTCTCGTTCATAGTCAACTTTGCGGCCGAGACGCAGCGCGCCGAACTGAAGGAGGCCATCCTGCTGCTGGACGAGCCTGCACGGAACCTGCACCCCACACAGCAGATGGGCATAGCCGACCTGCTGCAGGATCTGGCCGGCTCAAACCAGGTCCTGTACGCCACCCACTCGCCCTTCATGATATTCGACTACAACCCCGGCAACCTGCTGGTGGTGGAGCTGGACCGCCGGCGCCACCTCAGCAAGATATTCTACGACTACTGGAACGCCAACGACAACACGCTCACGCCCATCATATACGGCCTCTCCCGCGGGCTGATCCACTCGATGACCGACCGCAGCATTGGCGCCAACTCCCGTCCGGTCATAATAGTCGAGAGCATGTCCGATGCCATGTACCTGAACGCCTTCGACAAGTTTGTGGACGACCCCAACATATCCATGAACCCGCTCAACGTGGTGGCCAGCCACTCCAAGGATGCCACCATGCCGCTGGCCATCTTCTACCGCAACCACGGATACAAGACTTTCGTGCTGCTGGACGACACCTCCGAGTCGCGGCACATATACTCCAGGCTGACCAGAAACGGCTTCTCCCCGGTCCAGACCATCTTCTACGAGACAAACAACAAAAAACTAGAGTCCATAGAGGACTACATTGCCCCCGACGACTACATCCACGCCGTAAACCAGACCTACGAGGTCAAACTGCGCAGCGAGGGATATACGGGGATCTCGGCGGACGCGATAACGGGCGCCGGCGGGGCGCTGGGCTCGCTGAAGGCCGCATGGGCAGACCACGAAGCGGACAACTGGGGCGAGTTTGACAACAGCGAGATAGCCAGGTACGTCTGCGACAAGATCGCCATGGGCGAGACCGACTTCCTCTCGGAGGCCACCAGGGACAACTTCAGGTCACTATACAGGATGATAGCAGAGAGGATCAGGCAGTACCAGCAGCCGGCCCCCGGGGAGGGGGGCGCGGCCGGGAGACGGTGATCGTCGGTTCCGTTGGGCCGCACAAAAAAAATGTACTTAACACTTAATTGCAATAATGCCAGCGGCGCCAACATGAGAGATTGGCAGATGGCGGTGGCGCTCGCCGCCGTACCGCTGATGATTGGGCTGCTTCCCGGCGCCCTGGCGCAGGAGTCGATAGACCTGGAGGTCTCCACGGTGGGAGGAAGCGTGCTGGTGCAGTTCACAAACATATCAGATGAGGCCGTTGACCGACTCGTGGTGTGGTTTGAGTCAGAGCACACCTTTGAATCGCACGTGGCAGAGCCGGGATGGAATGTGCGGGACCGTCCAAGCGCCATCACCCTGTCGGGAACACTGGAACCGGGCGAGTCCTTCAGGCTGGGCGTCAAGTTCGAAGGGGACGAGCCCATGCTGGCCTGGCAGGCCATCGCGGACGGGGCGGAGGTCGGAAGAGGCTGGATACTCTCCGGTTCAACAGGAGAGGACGACGGGAAAGACGACGGGGAGCAGGCGGCGATATCCCAGGCCGGAGTCCTTCCCGAGTCTGCCTTCCGCACCATTCCGGAAAAGCCCGGCGCCGGCTCGGTCATACGGTTGGTGGGAAGCGGTTTTGGCCCCTCCCAGGATCTGGAGCTGGCCGTGGGCGGGATGAGGATGACCACGCTTGTAACCGACGGTTCCGGCAACTTTGTGGCAACCAGGACCATTCCGGATGATCTTGATGGCAGGGTTAACTTTGTGATCACCGACTCGGAGGACAACTCCGTGCAGATAAGCCTGAGGCTGGAGGAGGCGCCGGCCGTAGCCGTCCAGCAAGTCGAGACGGCGCTGGCCATAGACGACATAGAGGAGCCGTACTACCGCGGAGAGTACCTGCGGGTATCCGGTACTGCCAGGCCCATCAGCACCATAACAGCCACCGCCTACACGCCAGATGGTTCGGCTGCCACGGCGCTGACGGTGGAGGTGGGGCATGACGGTTCCTGGAGCCTGGAGGACAGAGTGGTCATACCGGCCAGCATGCCGGATGGCAGGTACGTGATAGTGGCCAGCGACGGGTTCGATACCGTGCAGAAGAGCTGGCGGGTCGAGTCCAGCGAGGTGATAGCGCTGGCGGCAGCCCAGATAGTGTTTGATCCCGGAGATCCGATTGTGTTCGTGGGCACGGCCATCCCCAACGAGGACATCCACTTCATACTGCAGGATCCCGACGGCAACGAGCTGGGCCGGGACAGCGTGCGCGTGGGCGCTACCGGAATCGTCCAATGGGAACACCCCACCAGCCCCAACTCCCGGCAGGGCACCTACACGCTGATAGCAGTGCAGGGAGGCGAGCAAGAGTTCGCCTATGCGGGTCTGGGCGGCGTGGTGGAGATCCCCGTCAATATCGTCTTTGACAAGATAAACTACCGATCCTCAGACACCCCGCGCATAACCATAACCGGCGACCCCAGGAGCACGGTCACCTTGCTGATACTGGACAGGGCCGACGATGTAGTCCACCAGAACGAGGCCATCACCATCCAGGCCGACGGCAGGGTGGCCTACGAGCTGGATTTGAGCGACATTTCGTCGGGGGTGTACACGGCCATCGTACAGAAGGGGATATCCCAGGCCGATTACAAGTTCGGCATAGACCTCTCCGCGACTGCGGCGGCAATGAGCATAAGCACCAAGCCGGATTACGTTCCGGGGGAGCCCATCCTGATCCTGGGCACCACCGACCGCAACGTCGTGGTCACGGTGACCCTGATTGATCCCGACGGCAGGGCGGTGCAGTCGGTCACCACGGTGGTGGATGACAGCGGAGAGTTCACCGAGAGGAGGCTCCGGGTGCCGATTGGCGCCGACATCGGGAAATGGTCCGTCAGGGCCGCCAGCGGCCCCAGCTCCGATACCAGCGAGCTGTTCGTCCAGGCCGAGACGGGCGGCAGCCTCAGCGTGTTCGTGGAGGAGAGGGGCAGCCACCGGGCGATAATGGTCACCGGTGCCACCGGCACCCACGTAATCGTCAAGATACTGGACGGTGAGAACCAGGTCGGCACCGACCAGCGGCCCCGGGTGACCGGCGATGGAACTGCCCAGATCCCCTGGGGCATCAGAATTCCCGGCCTGTACACGATAGTGGTGGAGGACGGCGAGAGCACGGCCACACACAGGTATCACTACGACCCCTAGGCGCATGCGCCGGTATGGCAGGACGCGCGAAGCTGGCCGCTAACAGTTTTAACGGCGGTACGTCAAGGCCGCCCGTGGACCTGCGGAGCATAATCACCGAGCACCCCGACTTTCCAAAGCCGGGGATAGTGTTTCGCGACTTTGCGCCCGTGCTGAGGAACCCCGCAGCCATGAGGTGGATAGCCGACGAGTTGGAGAGGAGATTCCCCGCAGACACGATAGACGTGGTGGTGGGCATAGAGTCGCGCGGGTTCATCCTGGGGACGCTCATGGCGACCAGGTACGGCAGGGGTCTGGCGATGGTCCGGAAGGCCGGCAAGACGCCGGGGAAGACCAGAAAGATATCATACTCGATAGAGTACGGAAGCGATACCATCGAGATGAGGCAGGATGCGCTGGGTGCCGGCCAGCGCGTGCTGATATGCGACGACCTGCTGGCCACCGGAGGAACGGCCCGGGCGACGGCGGATCTGGTCGAGGGTACCGGCGCCACGGTCTCAGGCATTGCGTTTATCATCGAGCTGGCCAGCCTGGGCGGCAGGCAGAAGATAGGCGGCTATCGCATAGAGAGCCTGGTGAGCTACTGAGAGAGATGGCCCGGGCGGAGATCGGCATTATCGGCGGGACCGGCGTCTACGACTCTGGCGTGCTCAAGAACGCCGAGAGCATATCGGCGGTGACCCCGTATGGCGACGCCTCCGACGAGATAACCACCGGCACCTTCCGGGGCAGGAGAATGGCGTTCCTGCCAAGGCACGGCAGGAAACACACGCTGGCGCCCCACATGATAAACTACCGGGCCAACGTCTGGGCCCTCCGCGAGTTGGGCGTGGAGAGGGTGATCGCGCCCTCCGCGGTGGGCAGCCTCAAGGAGGAGATAGAGCCCGGCCACTTTGCCCTCCCCTCGCAGTTTATCGACTATACAAAGTCCAGGGTGGGTTCGTTCACCGAAGAGGGCAGGGTGATACACATATCGGTGGACGAGCCCTTCTGTCCTGAGCTGCGCTCGTGCGTGAGGTCGGCGGCCGCCGGGCGGGACGTGCGCGTTCACGACGACTGCACCTACGTCTGCATAGAGGGCCCGCGGTTCTCCACCAAGGCCGAGTCCAACATCTACCGATCCATCGGGGCGCACATCATCGGCATGACCGCCGTCCCCGAGTGCCAGCTGGCCAGGGAGGCGCAGATGTGCTATGCGACCGTGGCGATGGTCACCGACTACGACGTCTGGGCCCAGAGGCCCGTAACGGCCAAGGAGGTGGCGGCCAGGGTAGCCAAGAACACGGGCTCCTTCAAGGGCCTGCTCTCCGACCTGATGGACAAGATACCCAGGGAGCGCGCCTGCGGCTGCGCCCGTGCCCTGGCCAACGCCACGCTCTAGCCGTCCGCAAAGCTCTCACGCTGCAGCCCCTCGGGAAGGTTCAGGTTGCCCTGCACCAGGTTGTGCTGCAGGGTGTCCAGCGCCTCGTCGGGGTCGTAGCCGAGCGACCTTATCTCGCCGGTGGTCTTTTTGGTCAGCTTGGCGCCGATGTTCTGGCCCCCTATCCGTCCAAAGGCTATGGCGGTAAACCCGAATGCGTGACCGTC
The DNA here is from genome assembly GCA_965261905.1 of Nitrosopumilaceae archaeon. GTDB lineage: Archaea > Thermoproteota > Nitrososphaeria > Nitrososphaerales > Nitrosopumilaceae > VYCS01. Next base: position 63,157 of record CBDHDZ010000008.1, read on the forward strand.
CACCTCAAAGTGTCCGGTTATCTTGGCCGCCATCTGGTTGCCGTCCACCGATTCTACGTATACCTCCATGTCCATGGATTATCATATCTCCACTGCCTGGTTGACGTGGTCGTCCACCAGAAAGCTCCAATAGCCCTCCTCGGCCACCCGGTAGTCGGTGACGGCCAGCCGGACCACCTTCTCGTCCACGCGCTCGTGCGATATGTGGCCGTCCCGCGGAAGCCGGACCAGCGACCAGCGGTCCCTGCCCTTCTGCAGTTTTGACACCAGCACGCCCCACTTCTCGCCGGGCCCTATCTTCGGCATGCCGACGATGTCGGCTATCTCCTCTATCCCCAGCTGCTTCTCCTCGCAGAACCGCTTTTTGCAGACGCCGCACCGCCACACGTCCACCGAGCCGATGGTCCGCTCCTCGATGTTGATGTTTATGACCCCAAAGTATACCGGCTGGTGGCTGCAGGACTCCCCGTCCATCGTGACGGGAAGTCACGCCAGACTATTTAGTCCTTGCATGGTCGTAGGGCTGTTCGAGCGCCACCCCTATGTTGTCCACCGCCTTGTTGCGGCCAAATGCAATGCCCCGCCTCTCGCACGCCCTCCTGTACATGTTGACCGCCGTAAACCTGGGGTGCATCGCCTCGTACTGGGTCTCGTTGTACTCGATGAAGGCGCCCGCGCTCACCAGATCCTCTGCAGTCCGGCGGGCCTCCTCCGTTGATATCTCCAGGCCGGAGGCCATGGCGGCGGCATCCATCCTTCCGGCGGTGGTCACAAGAAGGTACAGCCTGGCCTGGACTCGGCTGAGCCCTATCTCGGAGACCAGCGTCTCCTCTATGTCCGGGTGGGTCATTCCTCAGGTTCCCGTTTTATCAGGATCCTTTTGGCTATCTTCATGGAGAAGGCCATGGCCACAAAGTGGACGGCGGCCCCGGCGATGGCCGGCATCAGCAGATCTCCGGTCACCGCCCACAGAGATAGAAAGACGACCAGCGTGGGAACGGTGATTATCGCTCCCAGCATGCTGCCCTTGACCAACAGGTCGCGCCGCGATAGCCCAGCCACGGACAGTGCCGGCTGGTCGGACAATAAAAAGTACGCCTTCTTTTTGGCGGGAATTATCGGATAAATACACACGCCAGGACGGACCGGCGGCCATGACTGGGTTTATATGGTTGGTCCGGTACATTACCGTATGATGCGCACCCGCGGCTTCCGCGTCGTCCTGACGCGCGAACAGGCCGCCAAACTGTCCGATTTGGTCGGCGCCCAGCGCGAAGCATACACTGGGCCGTCTCCAGGCTGAAGGGGGATCCGACGCTCACCTTGTTCGACCTGCAAAAGGAGTTCACCATCCTGCGGCAGGCGACGCCGCACCAACAGCAGACGGAGCGGGACTTCCAGCCGCAATCCCAGGCGAGGACGGCCGCCGACGTCTCCAACAAGCACGGCAAGACCGGACACGGAAGAACCCGTTGAGGACGGTCTCGTGCGAGGTCGCGCCGACCTACGTCGGCAACCAAACGGCCTCGCTGCGCGGCTTGGGCCGCGTCCGGCTAGCCGGGGAGCAGCCATACCAATACCCAAACAACTGGCTATATGGCGCAAGGTCATTCCGGTTGGCGGACGTGTCGCCGTACGGGAACGCCAGCACCTGGCGGCACCTACAAGCTGCCGGACGCCGAGCCGCGTACACCGGTTTGGCCGTCGGCATAGACCGCGCATGCGCTCGGACGGGCGCGTCGCCTGCTACGACACGGCGAGCGCGTTCAGGTGACCGGCACTGGAACGGCGCGCCGCAAACTATGGCAAACATTCGCGCAACTATCGGGAGACGGCGCGCCGGCGCGACCGCCGCAACCACAAGAACGCCTGCGTACGGGACTATGCATGGCCAAGGAGGTTTGCTGCGAGCGCCTGTATCGAACGGTTGGATCTGGAGGCGATGGCGGAAACAGGAAGCGCGGCCCAGGGGCATGATCCGCCATGGTGAGCCGGAAGATCGTGGCCGAGAGGTTGGGCATCAGGGTGATAGAGGTCAAGTGGCACCAGCACGACCTGCTCGGCATGGCTGATGCGGAGTCGCGGAACGGCGAGCCGGTTCTGCGGCCTGTAACCGGGTACGTGGTCAGGGGAACGACATTCGTTCCCGCGGGGGAAGGAATTGCCCTCGAAAGGCGTGAATTGGGACGGACCCGGAACCCCCCAACTTGGGTGACCGCAGCTCCGGACGTAGGCGGCGCGAGAACCAACGTGCAATCGTCCCGCGACACCAAGCGCCGGAAAGCACCTGGGTAGGTACGCGTATGTTACGCGGCTTAGGCATATAAGCCCATGCCAGGTGGCGCCGTCCAGGATCTGCCGCATGCCGACTGTACCGGTGCTGGCGAGTCCAGCAAGACCCACTGGCCGTTCAGGACCGTCCACGCCTCATAGGTTCTGGAGACCAGGTCCCCGTTGGCGTTCATGCCGACGCTCTCCACCAGGCCGTCGTGTGATGAGGCCACGGCGGGTATGGCCTCGCGTATCCGGAGGGGATCATCAGACTGGGCCTCGAGTATGGCCAGGCCCAGTATCCAGGCCGAGTCGTAGGCGGCAAGTATGTTGGCGTTGCCGGTCCTGCCGGCGTGGTCGGCGATCCTCTGCCGCAACTCCTCGGTAGACTGGTCGGCGCTGGTCTGCGGCTGCAGCGCCACAAACGACGTAGCGTCAAGGAACTCGGATATCGCCACGTCCTCCAGCAGGCGTTCATCAAGTATTGGATTTAGCGTGCTGAACCACCGCACCTGCTGCAGGTTGTCGTTGTCTGCCATCGCCGCGTAGAACGGATAAAGGTTGCCCGGCGCCGCAAAGACCGCCACCCTCTCGTGGCCGTACTGCACCACCAGCGGCAACAGCTCGTCCTGGATGGTGTCGTCCAGTCCACGCGTACCCTGGTACTCGAGGCCATCGTGCACCACCCCGCCCAAGGCCGCAAACTCATCCATTACCGCGGCAGCATAATCGCGGGACCAGGCGTTGTCGGCCCAGACGGTCAACAGTACGTCTATGCCCGTCCCAAGGATGTACTCGGCGGCGGCCGCCCCCATGTCCTCGGTGTTTGGAAGGGTCCGGAATATCCCGTTTTCCTGGGCAGACAGGGTGTGTGCGTTGGCGCAGCAGCTGATCAGCACCATCCCGTTGTCGGATATGTAGTTGGATATGGTGGCCAGCCTGCCGCTGATTGGCGGGCCCAGGATCAGGTTGACGCCCGAGGCGCGCAGGTCCGCCACCTCCTCGCTCAGGGTGGTGCCGCGCGCGTCCGTGTCCCGTATTACCGGCTCCAGGCGCCACCCCTCGCCAATCTTGGCCAGGTGCGCGTTAAAGTCCTGCAGTCCCAGGTTTATGGCTATCAGCGTCTCCACCTCGAATCCGGAATCGCGATCTCCCACCGACGAGACTATCCCCACCTGCACCGGACCCCCAAAGTTGCCAAGAGTGCAGACGGCCGGCGTCTCGGACTCGTAGGTCATCGCCACCCTGGAGTGGACCGACAGCCCGGGTGAGTTATCCGATACCATCACGGGGATCACCAGCAGCCCCGAGTCGGCCAGCTGCAGCGGATGATCCTCCAGGAGGGTCACCGTCTCGTTTCCCACCACGCTTGCCCAGAGGTGGGCGTTGCCTGGATCATACCCCTCGTGGTCCACCGGAGCGCCATCCATCAGGATGGAGGATGCCGCTATCTGGTAGTGGTCGGTCGGATCGTTGCGCGGCACGTACAGATCAAGGCCGTGCACGGACACGTCAGCGGTGCAGGACACCGCCAGCCTGTAGGTGGTAGCCAGGCCGTCGGGTATCTCAAAGTCCAGCTCGACCGTGCTCACGGTGACATTCTGGGCATGGGCAGTCCCTCCGGCAGCCAACGTGACGACCGCCAGAACCGCCAATGGTATCAGGGTCTGCATACGGTTCAGAACCGCCAAACATTTACTTAAAAATAACGATTGATCCGTCTTGGCAGGGATTCTCCGGGCATGTGGCGGTTCGGGGGCCCTCCGGATCACGGCCGGGTACGCCGGCCGGTCCACCCCGGGACACAACCCACATATTTGGCCTAAAGTACCACAGGGTGATGTCCAGCTACAAGTCGGCCTACAACGAAAAGGCCGTCGGGCAGGTTGTTCCCGTGGTGATCATCATATTCCTGGGGATACTGTACGTGATGTCGGCGCAGGGGGACAACAGCTACGTCAGCTTCATCCTGATAGGCGTGGCTGCCGTGACGATGGTCTTTTGGGCCAGGGTGATCAAAAAGAACATAGTCAGCCAGGCGCCCCGGTTCACCAAGAGGGAGCCCGAGAGCAAGAACTGGGTCTACGACCTGATAAAGGGTAACGGCGAGTTCGTGTTCGTGGCAGAAGTTCCCGGTCCCGAGGACAAGATAGCCGTCCGGTTGATAGACGGCATCCTGTATGTACGGGGAAGCGGCGGATTCGCCAGGGAGGTGCCCATCAGCGGCTCGGACAGCATGCAGATATCGGACTTTAAGTACCGGAACGGCGTGCTCACGCTCCGAATCAACTAGGCGGCCGCCACGGCTACAGGCTGCGGGCCAGCTCTATCTTGTGGGGCAGGTACCGGTCGGTGATGTTGGTCAGGCCGTACTTGGAGAACGCCTCCAGCTCCGCCTTTCTCTTTATCTTCAAAAAGACCTCCAGCTCCTTCTTCCAGATGCCGTGGGAGTACCTGGGATCCTTCTGCAGGTCGTGGCAGCGCTTTATGTCCGAGTCGGTCATGGGGATGGTGGGCAGGTCGTACCGCTCGATGTCCGACGCCCACACCCCCACCCACTTGGCATCCGGGACGGTCAGCTCGCGCAGGTGCGCCGCGTTGGCGGATCCCGACTTGATGACCATCGCGATGTGCTCCCCGTAGACGTCCCCGTCGGTCAGGATTATCACCGGCAGAGAGAGCTCGGTGTGGAGCCGCTTGAGCAGCGTCCTGGTGGAGCGCGGAGCCTGCCCGCCCGTGTCCACGATGATGGCCTTGAACTTCTTGTCCACCTGCTCCTCTACGAACCTGGTGAACAGGCCCCCCTTCTCTATGGCGATCACCAGCTCGGCGCTGGTATCCACCAGCTCGGCGCTGGTCAGGCTGGGCCCTATCGCGTAGCCGTCCGGGTGGTCGGAGAGGTTCATGCGCTTGCCCTCGTAGTTGGGTACGGTGTACTCTATGGTCAGGTCGCCAAAGACGGAGCTGCGCTCCTCCGGAAACACGTGAAAGTTCTCCCGGGGTTTTGCGAGGACCGCCTCCAAATCCACGATGATGTTGTCCGACTCGGCCTGGTCCTCAAAGTCGATGGTGAATGCCTGCGAGGAGTAGTAGACGTCCCGGAGGGTGGAGGACTTTTTCTCCTGGGTGAGGCGGTTGGCAAAGAACGCCAGCCACATCAGCTGCGTGAACGACCGGAGCTGGGAGGTGTTCTTGGAGCTGCGGAGGGCCGCCGAGCTGCCCAGGATGTACTGGCGTAGCTGGTCGTCGTAGACGATGTTGCTGACCGACCTGCTGGGTATCTCAAAGGCGGGGAATCGTCCGGTGTCCAGGTCCTCGTAGATGCGGGCGCCGTGCCTCTTGAGCAGCGCCAGTATGTCCTTCTGCTGCTGGGTGGCCCGGCTCTTCTTTCTAGCCAATACCCTCCTCCTTGAGCATGCGGGCGTACTTTGGCTCGGTCTTGCGTCCGGCCAGTTCGGTGCAGAACTGCGATACCAGCGGAATGTACTTTGCGTACAGGTTGGCCCGCTTCTTGGCCGCCTCGGCCTTTCCCCGCCGGGACATGTACGAGGAGAGCCTGCGCGCCAGGTACTGCATGGCCAGCCTCAGCTCGCGCTCTATCTCGGTGCGGTCTGCCACGTTCTCCTTGCCGACGGTCTTGTAGGGTATCCTGGTCGAGCATATGTGGGAGGCTATCACCAGGGGCGCGTCGGACTTGACCTTGTAGCGGTGCCAGTCCATCTCGTTGACCACCTTCAGGACCACGTCGCTGCCCTCGTCGTAGAGCAGCGGTATCCGGTTGGCAAACCGGTACACCTTGGTGCCCCGGGTCTGTATGCCGCCCCCGTAGGCTATGCCCATCTCGACGACGAACGGGAATCCGGAGTAGGCCGAGGCGCGCCGCTGGACCACCGCCAGAAAGTCCGGCTCGAAGAACTTTCTCATGCCGCGCTCCAGCGGGTCGGGCCCCAGCGGCGCCAGGCATGATGGGTCCGGCGAGAGGAACTCGCCGTAGGTCTGCAGCGAGTCGCTGAGCCTGACCATCTCTGGGTTGCTCAGCGTGCCCATGCGCCTCTCGGGCTTGAAGCCGGAAAACTTTGCGAACCGCTCGGCGGTCTGCCTTCCCACCCTCTGGAACCGCTTGGTGAGAAAGGACTGGAGCGTCTCGCCGCTGACCAGGCCGGCCAGGTGAGCGTAGTAGGGCTTGGACTCGTCCAGGTCGAACGTCCTGGCCTGGGCGGATCTCCGGTCGTAGCAGTGCACCTGCTTCCCCCGGATGTCTATCTCCTCTATCCTCAGGCCGGCCAGGTCCATGGGGCCGCACTCGAGCACCGACATCAACGAGACCAGGATCTTGTTTCCGTCGGTCAGCCGCTTCCAGGCGGTTCGCGCCTTTGGCATGACCACGTCGTGGCCCACGTCAGCTCCCTTCAGCTTGAGTGAGCGGGCCAGAGCCCGGATGGCGTCGGGGTCAGGCGCCGGCATCGCCGGCTGCGACTCCAGGGCCATCCGGCGGATAGTCTCCACGTCGACCCCGTGCGGGTGCGGGTTTATTATCGTGGGTGGTGCCGGCATGCTCTTGATTATGCGGGGGTAGCTGAAGGTGTTCCCCTTGGGGTCATCAAAGGTGATGGTGGCGTATGGGGTGATCAAGGACGTCTGGTAGACGTAGTCCCGTATCTTGGAGCCGGCCTTGGAGTAGTCGCCCTCCAGGCTGATGCTGACGGACAGGCCGCGCCGCCTGGCGCCCGTCTTTTTGTGCTTGAGGATGACCGGTTTGTTCTTTTGTATGTCCAGCAGTATCTGGAAGTCGTCCTTGGTCTTGCCGTCAACCGAGCTTGAGACGGCCACGGGCTTGTTTGTGGTTATCTGGCCGTACAGTATGGCCATGGTTGCCCCCAGCCCGAACATGCCCCGGGCCTGCTTGAGGCCGAACTTGGAGCCGTACAGGACGGTCCCGAAGGCCAGCGGGACGTGCTCGGTGGCTATCCCGGGGCCGTTGTCCCGGACGCTCAGCGTGTAGGTGCGCGGATCCTGCTTGTCCGGGTCGACGGCCTTGATCTCCAGGTGGACGTCCGGCAGTATCCCCTTTTGGTCGCACGCATCCAGGGAGTTCTCGACGAACTCGCGCACCGCAGTGTACAGGGAGCGGGTCGGGTTGCTGAAGCCTGCCAGATCCCGGTTCCGGTAGAAGAACTCGCTGGGCGAGATCTGGTTGAACCGCTCCTTATTCGCCGACATGCTGCCCCTCCCAGAGGATCATCTTGTCGCGCCTCTCGCGCCGGTTGGCCGCCTCCAGCTTTCCGTAGGCTGCCGAATGCATCCCCCCTGCCAGTATCGAGTTTACCGCGGCCACCACGGTGCGCAGTCTGTACTCCTCCCCTATTATCGAAACGGTCTTGCCGTACACGGATATGCGGCTGTGGCCCAGCTGCTCTATGTTGCGGCGGGCCCTGCCGTCCTCCCCGATTATCCTGCCGCGGATACGCTCCAGGGCGGCCCCCGACTTGCCTGCAAACTCGCGCAGGTCCATGATGTGCAGCCGGTTGGCATCATCCATCAGCAGCATGGCGTTCTCCTCCGAGAAGCCCCTGCCGATGGCAGCCACCATCTCGGTGGCCTTGAATGGCTGGATGGAGGATATGTCCTCGCCGTCGGCCTCCACCAGGACCTCGCCGCTGCGGCTGTCCACGGTTATCCTGACGCCGCAGGCGTCCTCGATCCTCTTCTTGGTACTGCCGGACCGCCCTATCAGGGCGCCTATGCGGTCGGCGGGGATGCGCGTGGTCTTTGCGTATATCATTTCATCTCACTCAGGATGGTTGCAGTATCGGTCACCTGGACTCGCCTCTTTGCAAAGAAACGGTTGATGTTATTAATGTCTCTCTCAAGGAACCCGGCCGCCCCGGGATGGCGCCGGTCCACTGCCGAGCCGAGATCAAAGGGCACCAGCCCCCCGTCGGTCTTGAAGATGTTGTACTCGGAGTAGTCGCCGTGCACCAGGCCCGCCTTCTGGTAGAGGCGGCGTATTATCCCGGTGGCCTCCAGATAGTCCTGGCGGTCCACGCTGCTGTTCATCAGCAGCGGGGCAGGCCTGCCGCCCTCGCCTATGAACTCCATGGCCAGCACGTTGTTGGATGCCTTGATGGGCCGGGGCACGCGCACTCCGGCGTCGTGTGCCTGCCGCAGGTTGCGGAACTCCTTTTGGGCCCACAGGTAGACTATGTCACGGGTCTTCCTGCGGAATCTCGCAAAGCGCGGATCCCCCTCGATATAGGCTATACGTTTCTTGAAGTTGGAGGTGGAGACCAGATACAGCTTCAGGGCTACATCGGCACCATCCTCCCCAATCCCGCGGAACAGCAGCGACTCCTTTCCCGCCCCCACCGCACCGTCCACGCCCGAGACGACTCCATCGGAGATCATCTTGTAGAGCGTCATCACGGTGGTCCTGTCCAGCACCTCGTTTACCGTCTTGCGGCCCTTGAAGCCGTCCTGGGGCCGGGCCCGACCCGCCTTGGCAAGCAGCCGCTGGTCGATGCGCGACTCCAGGAATGGATCCATGTCGTCGCTCATCGCATCATATACCGCCAGCACGCCATAAAAGCAGTCTACATTCACCAGCCATGCCCTACATCCGGAAGACTATCAGGAAGGGCACACCCGAGACGTTCCGGACGCCGTTCTTGGTGCCGATTCCCATCCCGGTGGAGAGTGAGACGGTCTCCTCGCCGGCCATGTTGATTATCGACGATGACCTAAGCAGGGACTCGGCCTCCTTCCTGTCAACGATCCTCTCCCCGTAGTAGCTGGCCTTGATCCTGATGGAGAGGCGGCCCTCCACCAGCTCCCGGCCCAGAAGATGGGCATCGCATATGTTCAGCATGGGGTTGTCGTTGTAGTTGGTTACCCTGACGGAGAACATCACGCATACTTGCCCTTGAGAGTGGATTTGGCGCCGCACGCCTCGCATATCAGGAACGATATGCGGTTCTCCTTGAGGGTGCCGGTGTCGGGGCTCTTGCAGGTGGGGCATTCCACGTACTCGCGGAAGTATATCCGGAACAGTCTGGCAAAGTCGTCCGGCTCCCGCTTCCCGATAAACATAGCCTTGTCTCCCAGCCTCTCCGCAGGCACGGCAAACTCTTTGGACAGATACTGGAGTATCTTGGCAGGATCCCGGCGCAGCACCTTGGCAAAATCGGCAAAGTTGCGCAGGAACGTCCTCTGACCTTCCCACATGACGTCGGCGGGGGGCAGCTCCAACCTGGACCGCGACTCGTCCCGGTCGTCGCTCAGCTTGTCCTTGATGCGGTCAAGCAGTGCGCGGTATTCGCTCTCGCTCATCAATAAAACGTATGGCAGTGTGTCTATATTGGTTTTGATTTACTACATCTTGCCTATACGAAAGACCGTGATGCCAGTTTCAGGACACGTTCCCTTGACGGCTGGACGGCCGTTCTTGAGTGTCACTTGCTGGGGGTTCTTTACTTCGACCATTTTACGGCATTTCACGCAGTATGCTTGTACCATGCCAAGGGGAGCGGCCCGTCTGGTTTTATATCTTTCTCGAAAAAAAACTGATTTCCATAGTCTGGATAGTATCTTCCGGGTGAAGGCGGCACTCCCCAGCCGCCCCGGGGCGTCAGATCAAAATGACGGTGCGCCGCGTACTGGGACGCGCGCAGTGGTCCGGGTTCCGGGCATGCAAAGCCACTGACAAAAATGGAAAAAAAGAAGTCTAGGTCTAGGTTGGATGCTAACGCCCGGTGTAGTGTGGCCTGTCTAGCCACGGGTCCGGATCGAGCTTCTCGGCCGGAGCCCTCAGCGGGGCGGTCCCGTCCAGCAGCGTCTGGAAGTATTCATAGGCCGCGTTGCCTATGTCACTACACAGGTCGAGCGATTCCTCGACAGCCGCCCTGAAGTGTAGGCCACCCCATATCCGGCTGTCGGCGCAATCTCGTTCGTATTCCGTCCAAGTGTCATAGGTGACCACGACGTCCTCGGCCGGGGTTACCCCTGGCTCGTGGATGGAGGATCCTGCAGGCAATATGCCCGTGTATCCGTCGACAACCTGCCCGTTGGGTAGTGTGACGTCGGGGATTTCATCTCCTCCCAGGTAGTTCCTCCAGGCTTGCGCCTGCGCCGCACAGAAGCACGAAGTCGCCGACGGGTATTCTGGGTGATCGCCGGTGGAGGCATAGCTGTACCACTGGTTGGCCGGGATGAACCTCACGGTGTCGCTGCCCGTGCCGTAGGTCCGGATGTTCTCATCACCATACAGGTATGATATGGCGGTGACCGGGCGGACGGCGTCGTACCTAGCCTTCTCCTGCCAGGCTACTATCCCAGCGTCAAACTGGGCAATATGCAGCATAAAGTCCAGCTGCCAAAAGTCCATCGTGTTAGGAAGCGCCTCTACCGCCGGGAAGAACAGCGTCTCGCGGGCCTTGTTGTCGAAATACTCGACCAGCATCTTCTGTTCGTCCGTCAGGGCGGCCACTGCCGCCAGCACCTCGTCGGCCTGGGCCTTGTACTCGGCCGGGAAGACGTGATCGCTGGCCAGTGGGGGCGGAGCTCTGAACTCTCTCGGGTCGATACCCGAGTACGGTTCGGTTACCGCCCATTGGGGCGTGGTGAACTGCTGTGATACCCAGGTGCCTTCTCTGAGCTGCTTTGTCAGCGGGTGCCACCTGGACGGATCCACCAGCTCGTTGGCCGAGTTGACGGGTTCGTAGCCGGTGGTATCCCGGAATGGTTGGCCCGGAGTCTCGTCTCCAAAGTGGTTGAAGCCGTCAGACCACCGTCCCTCCAGTACGCACTTGCCGGCCAGATTTCCTATGGCTATAGGAGAGTCCAGGTCATGCGTCCTGGAGCACTCCAGATTCATGCCCGTGTCATCGTCCGGGTCAAGGCCGTTATCGGTCAGCATCGCCCGCCATTGCGGCGCGCGCTCCTCATCAAAGGCCATCCCCAGCCTGTACACTGCGTAGATGGACGCGGTGTTGATGTTGCGGGTGGTGGCCTCGTCTGCCGGACGGTTGTCTACCCTGGAGTAGGCGCCGACGGCCGTCTCGTGGTAGGGGGCCGTCGCGTCATATCCGGCGTTGAGTATCAGCGTCACATACCGGAAGGAGAGTGACGGATCCGCAAAGTGCGGAGAGACCTCCTGGTGAATCCAGGTGCCCAAATTGGGGATAATCACCCCGAAGACGGCGTTGCCCTCATCCATGTCAAACGGGGGCAGCGGGGCCTGCGAGATGATCATTTCAATCATCGGATCGCTGAAGTAGACCGACTGTCCCGGTGCGAACGGCGAGGGTGCACCAGCCTGCTGGGCGTGGGCCGTTGTTGCCATCGTGGCTCCGGCGATCGCTACCGCGGCCGCCAAGAGCACTAACGTGTTTGCTGTTGTTATTTTCATTATACACTATCCAATAATGATAAGTTATATGTGTATTGTAAACCGGGTTTGGGCACGATGCGCGCGAACCCATGATGCAACTCCTCCAAAACGGCCGATTCGGATTCATCTCCAGACCGATTTTGGCTGCACCATCCCCCCGCATGACGGCAGACCGCAACCTCTCCGGCCGCAATCATGGCATTGTCACTCGAATCCCGATGTGCGTGCGCAGCACCCCCCCGCGCGTCCCCGGGGAGGCGGGACCCTTTTTTATCCCCGATCAGGCAGGGGTTCCAGCAGGTGGACATGACGGCTATCTCGCGTCGCCGCATCTCCGGCGTTACGGACCTGATCCGGGAATTGAACCGGTCCTTGATGGCCGGGATGCAGATCTTGATCGTGTTTCATCTGCCATACGTCCCGCAGAACCCGCCGGGGCGGCCCCTGCACCGGGCCAGCATCCTGCCATCAGCGTGGACACCCCTCTAGCGCTTATAACACAGATACGTGTCACGGAGACGATGGCCAGCAATAGGGGCAAGGTTCTCACTATCGCGATACTGGCGGCGATTACCCTGGCCAGTTTTGCCATCTGGCTGGTGCCGCAGGACCTGAGCATGACCATAGTCACCGACGACTACGGCGGCCTGCTGGATTCGACCAAGAGCATACATGGTACGCTGTACGACTCGCTGATGGCCCAGTACCAGGAAATGCTGGATGGCGCCATTACCGCCTCAGCCTACACCGAGGCGGCCCAGATAACGTCAGACCAGGTCACCGAGCAGATAAGGGTGCTGGTGTCGGCCAACCCCCCTCAGGCGTGGGCCGCCAGCTACGAGCAGTACATAGATACCCTCCGGGCGTTCAACTCGATGATCCGGGAGACGGTCGTATTGGCAGGCATGATAGAATCGGGGAACGATGCCGAAAAGCAGAGTACCATGTCCAAGATAGACGAGTTGGACGGTCTGGCCCGGGACCACGCTGCACGCTCTGATGCGGCCAGACCATGACCGATACTGCCGCCGCCCCGCAGAGACCGGGCGCCATCCGCGTTGCCATACGGATGATGCGGCAGGACGACCCCAGAAAGTGCACCGCCGCCAAGATGGTAAGGATGGGGCTGGCCACCTCGGCGCGCCGCATACCGAACAACGCCGTCGTGCTGCATCCGTTTGCCGAGAGAGTGCTGGTCCCCTCCGACCGTGGCCGCTACAGGACCATCTGCGCCATAGACTGCTCTTGGAAGCTGGCCCGGGACCAGTTTGACGGACGCATCCGGGGCGGCGGAAGGCTGCTGCCGCCGCTGCTGGCGGGCAACCCGGTCAACTATGCCAGGATGGGCATGCTGAGCACCGCCGAGGCCGTCGCCGCGGCCCTGCACATAATGGGGTTCTGGCAGGAGGCAGGGGCCATACTGGACAGGTTCCGGTGGGGGCACACCTTTCTGGAGCTGAACTCGGGCCTGCTCAACGAGTACGCGCAGGCCACCGGGCAGGACGAGATGTACGGGATAGCCGAGTCATACGGGCTGATACGCCAGCGGCCACCTAGCGACAAGGCGGCCCACGTACACGGCCAAGGCCGACGCTGACGCAGTCCGCCGGCAGAGGCGCCCACCTCCCGTTCATCGCCGGCTCCGGGCGGATCCTATGCCGTCCATCCGGCCGAACGGTATTGTCCAGCCTGCTACCCTATCACGAAGAAGCTGCCCGAGTACGAGTCGGGACGCAGCACCGTATCCGACAGGGCAAAGACCCTGAATCCGGCCGCCCCGGCGGCTAGCCCCTCAGTGTTCACGTAGATGATGCCGTTACCGCCCAGCTCCACGTCCAAGTCCCCGGACGCCACCACCCCGCCGGTTGCGTCGTTGATGAAGTACTTTATGCTGGTGGCATCCTCGGTGTCCACCGATATTGCAAATCTCTGTCCCTCCCTCACTATGTTGGGCAGATCGACGCCGGTTATCTTGGGAACGCTGACGCTCTCAAACTCCGACCACCGGTCAACGGCAAACGGATACTCGTCATCCTCGAATTCCTGGATGGTGATGGTGCGCGACTCGGGGGAGTAGCCTTGGACCATGTAGGGTCCGTTGCTGATCGCCGCATGCCCGTGCTGATCTATCCAGGAGATGGCCGCGTCGTATCGCTGGTCGTGGGGGGCGCCCATCTGTTGCAGCGCGGCCGGTACGTCGTCGGCCTCCCGGAACTCCGCCAGGTACTCCCGGAGGGTGGCCGCGTCGTTGGGTATCAGGACCGACAGCCAGCTGATGTCCTTGGAGCCGGCCACGGACCTGGAGAAGGCCGTCTTGCCGTCCAGCACCGCCCGCTCCATGGCGTGGTACATCTCCCAGGGCATCGACGTTCCCAAACTTGCCCAGGCAGCTATCTCGTCCTCGTCAAAGTGCCAATAGTCGACGTACACCTCTATCGTATCCTGGTCGGTCACCCGGATTCCCTTGATGGTGTCCAGCCCCTGGGCGGCCCGGGGGGTGTACTGGGGATCAAAGGTGGCGTCGTCGGGGCCGTCGTTGGTTCCCCACGCGGTGACAAAGTAGGCCGAGTACAGCACGTCGTCCATGCTGGCGGGAATGCCGTGGTGCCAATTGCCAAAGGTGTAGTGGAATGTTACGGCGCTGGTGGCAGTGACCCCCTCGCCCACCTCGACCCAGGAGGATGTCCCCTCGTCCCAGAGGATGGCGTTGGGCGGAACGTCCAGGGTGTCGTCCGGTCCCGCGGTCCGCGTCTCCCACTCGGATCCCACCGGTATCACGCTGCCCGAGTACGGGTGGCGGAAGAGGGGCGGATCATACACCGCGTACCAGATTTGGTTGCTGTATACGTCGGTCAGGCCCGCCACCGGGTTCCAGGCGCCCTGATACACCTGCTTGACGCCGATGTCCAGGGTGTCCTGGGTTGAACGCGTGTTGAGGGTGGTGAACCGGCTGGGTACGCCGGCGCCAAAGTCGTTGATCACCCCGTCGACGTCCTCGTGTACCACGTACTGATCGGCCCTGCCCGCCAGGAATATGCGCACGCCCTCGTCGACCCCCGCGGCTATCGCCTCCCGGATCAGGTCGGTGCGCTCCTTGGCCGAGGCAAAGTCACCGGTGTATATCGACTGGGTAATGGCATCCAGTTCCGGGTGCTCGTAGTTCCAGAAGGTGGGGTCGCCAAACCCTGGCATGTTGGAGAACCACGGAGCGTACATCTGCGCCAGTCCGGAGGAGTCGTACCTGACAAATCCGCTCCGTCCCCACCCTTCCGTGTACAGGTGCCACTGCAGATCCGCCGGGTTGGAGCCGTAGACGGTCACAAACGCCTTGTTCAGGTCGCCGAGGTCCTTGTGGACCACAAAGCCGGCCTCCTCCAGCTCCGCGGAGAGCACCTCGCCGATGGACTTTCGGAACGGGTCGTCGCTGCGTATGAAGAAGGTGATCTCCACCGGCTGTCCGTCGACCACCCAGACGCCGTCCTCCATCACCCCGCCGGCCCCCTCCATGGCCGAGGTTATCATCTCCCTGGCCAGTGTGGGGTTGTGCAGGAATTTGTAGGACTCTAGCTGGTCTATGATGGATATGTACTCGGGGTCGTACGGGCCGTAGTACGCCATCATCGGCACCCCGTATCCGCTCATCAGCTCGTTGACGATAAAGTTGCGGTCGACCAGGTAGTTGAGGGCAAACCGCACGTCTCGCAGCGAGAAGGGGTTGAACGTCTCGGTCTCGGCCGGGTTTGCCAGGATGCTGTAGTTGTTGCCGGTGGACTCGTATACCTGCAGCCCCTCCCGCGAGGCCGAATCCGCCAGCCGGTCCGAGGGTATCCTCCAGTAGTACATGTCGATGGTGCCCTTCCGCACCTCCTCTAGCGCGGTGTTCTCGTCCAGATACTGGATGAAACGGACCTCCTCAAAGTTGGTCTCTGCGTAGACGGTCCCCACGGCCAGCGTTACCAGAGCGGCAGCCAGTACCGCGTGGACTCTCACGGTATGCTAGGATGGGCGCTTGGTATAAAAACGGTTCTAATTCGATGGCTATGTCCCAGAAGGTACAAGTTCAGGTCAAATTCTGACCTGTGCCTGACCGGCGACCTCCGGCAGATGCTGCCTGGTGTGTTCGCGTATTGGATTCAGTTTGACCGGAACTTGTACCCCAGAAGCAATTCCCTGGAGATTCGTAAAAATATTGGGTGATGACATGCCATCCCATGACGGACCAGGCGATGGCGCGCGGTCTGTCCGGGATAGTTCCCGGAGTGGTGGACGTGAGTGAATTTGCCGCCCGCTCCCATATGGGAGAGGCAGCTGCGGCGGACGTCATGGGCAGGCTGTGCCGGATGGGCATCGGCGAGCAGGCGGGCGGCGCCTACCGGTATGCGGCCGGCCAGCGGCTGGAGGCGGCCATCATGCTGCTGGATGACGGGTGTCCGGTGGAGGATGTGGCCCCGGCCCTGCACTGGAGGGACTTTGAGGGGCTGGCCGCCGGCATCCTAGAGTCGGATGGTTTTGAGGTGCGCCGCAACTACAGGGCCAGCAAGCCGCGCATGGAGATAGACGTGGTGGGTACCAGGATGGGAATCGCGATGCTGGTCGACTGCAAGCACTGGCAGCGCAGGTCCGCCCTGGCGGCCGCCGCCGGCAGGCAGGCGGCCAGGGCCGAGAGGTGGGCAGCCATCCACGGGATGCCAGCGGTGCCCGTCATAGTTACGCTGCACGAGTGGCGCGCGTCCACAGACGGCATCCCGGTGGTGCCCGTCTCCAAGTTCCGGTCGTTCGTGGCGGAGTTTTTCGGCATGCTGGAGAGCGTCCGGGTCATACGAGCAGGGTAGACAGGAAGAGGGCGGTGCATCCGGTCATGAATATCTTGACCAAGTTCATCGACCTGTCCATCGCCCTGGAGTAGTGCTCGAATATGCGCGAGCCCATCAGCAGCATCTTGGTGCCGCTCTCGGCTATCTCAAACGATGATGGCGAGACGGCGGCGTCTGCCTCCCCGGCCATCTCCAGATACCACCGGGCCACCTTCTCCTTGCCGGCCACCAAGCCGAACTGGTAGTAGCCGTGGCGGTTCTTGGGCTTGACTGGGTTGTAGTGGGTGTCGGAGGTGCATATCTCCAGCAGGTTACGCCCGGTCTTTGTGAACTCGCCCACCACGCTCTCCCGGATGCCGTTCTCCATGTTGTTGGAGTCGGCCCACCCGATATAGTACCGGGAGCCGTTGATGCCAAGGCAGAGCAGGCCCATCCCGCCCATCCCCACGTCCTCGGACCACGCATCCATCCGGCCCGAGTTGGCGTAGCCGACCTCCAGCGGGTGCTGGGCGGCCCCGGACAGCTGCTCCAGGCACGACCTGGCTGCCCGCAGCATGTTGGAGTGGTCCTCGCCGGATATCTCCGGGCCCATGGCGTTGTGGCAGTCCACCAGCATCACCCGGTCAAAGCCGTAGTCGCTGGCGTAGCGGTCGGCCTCGGCCTTGATGTCGCTGGGCAAGTCCTCCATGCCGTGCGGGGAGAGCGACATGAAGAGCAGGGCGTTCTTGCCAAAGGAGATGCCGGTCACCCTAGACTTGCCCTCCAGCACCACCACCGGCTCGGTGCAGGTAGAGCCGCTGGCCCGCGTCTCCGTCTTGGACAGGCTTCCCAGGTACCGGTCGACCTGCCGTTGCGAGGGTATGTTCAGGGCGTGGTCCGATATGCTGTGCATGACCATGGCCCGCGAGCCTATCTTCTCGTAGATCAGGTACGGGATGTTGCTGCCCCCCACCGGATGGTAGGGGCCCGGGTGCACCTCGGGCAGCACTATACAGGACTCGTCCTGGCCGCGGAACCTCAGGAAGGTGGTCAGGACGCCGGTCTCCGTGGAGTTCTCCTCCATTACCCCCTCTATCTCCTGCTGCTTGCCCCCCTGAGAGTCTATGTACGCCTGGACCAGCGTGTGAGTGCTCTTGACGGCGGGCCTGCCCGCCCTGTCCGTCAGGACCGACCAGGCCGTGGCGCATCCCAGATACGCGGCGCCGTACCCCAGGACGACCGGATCAAGCACCATGCCGGCCCACATGTCCGCCGGCACCATCACCGCAAAGACCGCAACCGGCTGCACGAAGCAGATGGCCCACGCCCTGCCTATGCGGCATCCCAGGACCGTGGTGTATATGCTTATGCGGAAGCTGGCCAGCAGGAACACGCCCAGCACCACGAAGAATGGCAGAAGATCCCCGGATGTTACCGCGGCGGCGGCCACCCCCATGGCCAGGGATATCACCCACAGGGAGCAGCCGAACGCCGAGGAGTGCAGCGACTTGGAGTATTCCCTGTGCCGGATATAGCGCGCGTCCACGTACTGGGTGGCCAGCAGGGCCGCCACGGCGGCGCCTATCCTCCAGTACTGGTCTTGCTGGTCCAGATACACCAGGACGGTCACAGCCGACAGGATGACCACCATCCCCAACGACAGGCACTGCGAAAAGTATCTGGACGAGGGGCTCAGCAGGGTAAGCGAATAGCGTCCCTGCAACCGGGATACGTCATCAGTCGAGGTCTGCATCTCAGGTCGGTCAGGTCAGAAAGATGTCTATCATCCACGATACGGTGATCAGGCCCACCGGGATAGAGACCACGATGCGCGGATCCACCTTGAAGCCCTTGGTTTCGTCCTCAAAGAACCGCATCAGGCCCCCGCTTGATGCCGGAAGTGGGGCGCTCTTCTTGCTGCTCATTACGAGTAGAGTGGGCCGCCCTTTCCTTAAAAAACCTTGGTTTGGTCCGGTTCTTGTGCAAACGCGGGTGTTGCCCGCGCCCGGCAGCTCCGGTCAGCTGCCCGTAATTCTTTTAACCGATGGTACCGTATTATACCTGATATTGATCCACACATACACCTTCGGCGTGTGGTTCCGCAAGGGGTTTGATGCAGGCATGCTGGCCCGCCAGGCCGGCATGGACCGGTACGCGCACAACAAACTGCTCGAGACCCTCCGGGAGGAGTACCGCAGGACGGGCAGGGTCAACACCACGCGCGGCCGCGTCAACGCCTGGTATACGGACCTGCGCAACACCGCGGGACCGCGCTGGCTGCGACAGTCCGTCTCGCAGGTGACGCGCCAGACGCTGTATGACCTGGCCAGGCACTACGAGCAGTACGCGGACACCGACCATGCCAGGGCGGCCGGCATCACCCCGGAGACCGAATGGGGCGAGCCGCACTTCAAGCGGCACGGCGAGCGGATATCCGTCCCGCTGACCATAACCCATGACGGCACCGTCGGCAGCGCCAGGTTCGTCGGCGGGCGCATCCTCCGTGTGGCCAAGATGGGCGATATCACTCTGTCGCGGCCGTTCCCCGTCAACAACTACCGGCCCAAGGCGGCCCGGCTGCTCCAGACCGCCGACGGCAGGTGGCGCATGACCGTATCCTGCCAGGTGCCCGACGGGCACCCCGAGGTCACCGGGTCCGCCATCATCCTGGGCGTGGACCGCAACGTCGGCAACATGGCCACAGCCGGCCATA
Organism: Nitrosopumilaceae archaeon; assembly: GCA_965261905.1. Lineage (GTDB taxonomy): Archaea > Thermoproteota > Nitrososphaeria > Nitrososphaerales > Nitrosopumilaceae > VYCS01. The sequence continues at coordinate 82,319 of CBDHDZ010000008.1, forward strand.
TGGTGGAGCCGCCATCCAAGATGGTCCGCCGGATGGCCAACGCCGAGAGGACCGCCGCCCGGGCGCAGAGGATCATGGCGCGCCGCCGCAAGCCCGACGGCCGCCTGCGCAGACCCGGCTCCAGACGGTGGGCCAAGGCGGCCAGGCGCGCCGCCAAGAACAGGCGCAGGGGCGCCGACATCCGCAGAACCATCACGCACAAGATGTCGCGCGTTATCGCCGACAGCTGCACGCATGTCGCCCTTGAGAAGCTGAGCATCCCAAACATGACAAAGTCCGCCAAGGGCACCATCAAGGAACCGGGGACCAACGTCAAGCAAAAGTCCGGCCTCAACAGGTCGATACTCGGGCAATGCTGGGGGTTGCTGGCCCTCCTGCTGGCCTACAAGCTGGCCGGCGGCATCATCTGGGTCAGCGCGGCCTACACCAGCCAAAGATGCTGCCCGTGCGGGTTTGTTGACAAGGACAACCGGGACGGCAGGAAGTTTTTGTGCAGGCGGTGCGGCCATTCGGATCACGCCGACTGCAATGCCGGATCGAACATCGAGAAGGCCGGGCTCGAAAAACTCGGCCCCGGGGCCGTCCGCGGCCAACTAAAGCTGCGGCATGATGATCCCATACTGCCTGCCTTGCCGGCCGACGCCGGCAGCGCCCATGTTAAGGGGCGCCTGGACGCGGAGGGTTCTTGCATTGGCTCCCCGCTGAAACGTCAAGCACCGACCGGAGGGCGAGATGCTGCACGCACCGTCGTTCTCTGGCGTGACGTGTAAGGTGCGCGTCGGGAAACACCCGCGTTTGCACAAGAACCGTTTGGTCCTGGCTTACGTCTGGCTGTGTCCCAGTGCCGGAGCGCCTGACCCGGACATGCGGCGCGTACGCGCGGCCGCCCTAACCGGACCTGCCCTGCAGGCTGGCCACCCTATCAGAGAGTTCCGATATGGACCCCAGTATCTTTTGCCTGGTATCGGGATCGGTGGCCATCCCAAGCTGCCGCGTAAGCTCCAGTATCTGCCGCTCCAGCGAGTCTGGCGTGGGGGTCTCTTTTGGCGGCTCATCCCGCGGCTCCCGTCCGCAGGAGGCGCACAGGGCCCTGCCGTCCTTCATAACCCGGACGCCGGAGCAGTACGGACACGGCTGGGCCAGCAGGGTGGCACCGCCCAGCAGCATCTCGGCTGCCCTCTTGATGCGGTCGTCGGACACGGTATCGGGTGGCCCGCCACGAATAAAAAAAGATGCCTCCTGCAGGTGGCGCTGCCGCAGCGGACGGCCGTCCAGCACGAGCACCCCCCAACGAATATATCTTAAAACCACCCAGCCCACCACGATACCAAATGGCAACCACAAAGAAGCACAAGGCGGTCGGCGTAGAGGTGCTCAGGCAGAACGGCTTGGACGTGGACGAACTCATCAAGATGCTGGTCTATAACGCCTCGGTCGAGTTTGTGGCCTACTACTACTTTACGAACCTGCGCGCCTTCTGCACCGGCACGGAGGGTGAGGGCATCAAGGGCGTGATAGAGGACGCCCGGATGGAAGACCTCGGCCACTTTGAGTCCTGCATAGACCGTATATACCAACTGGGCGGCGAGTTTCCCGCAGACATCACGGCATTCTGCAAGATGGCCGAGGCCGACTTTCTGCAGTCCACAAGGAAGACCACCCTGCAGCAGATACTCGAGAAATGCCTCAAGGCCGAACAGGGGGCCATCGTCAACTGGAACAAGATCTGCGAGATGACCCACGGCAAGGACCCGATGACCTACGAGATCGCCTCAGACATACTGGCCGAGGAGATAGAGCACGAGTCATGGTTCCTGGAGCTGCTGGACGGCAGGCCCTCAGGGCACATGCGCCGCAGATACTCCGGAGAGAGGCCCCACACGTCCAAGCACTCCCGCTCCATGGACGGCCTCTGATATTTTCAACGCTGCTCGGGCCGGCGCCGAAGATCAACTCTAAATAACAATAATGCAAATCAGTCCATGGCCCGTCAAATCAATCTTGATCGCTGGCAGACCGACCACCTAGCCGACCTGTTGCGCAGGAGGTCCGAGACGGCCGGGATGGCCGGCAAGCCGGTGGAGTTGTACCGCCGGGTCATCGAGGAGAGTGATGAGTGCTACGAGGAGGTGGTATGCACCCTGGTGTCCGGGTACGTCATAGAGCAGATGGTCTCATCCGGCGGCCCCCTGCCGCCCAGCTTCACCCAGCAGGCGGTCTACGAGATAGACGAGTACCCGCACGTCCTGCTCAAGAAGAGCCGGGAGAGGTTCCGCGAGATGGTCACGGCGATGGAGTCGTCAGGGTAGGCCCCGCGCGCCGATGCATCCGGATGACCG
>CBDHDZ010000009.1:0-63436 GCA_965261905.1 Nitrosopumilaceae archaeon
AGTACTCTTCCTTGGGCGTTGCCATCTCCATCTTGGTTATATGATCCGGAGCCACAGCTTCACAATGGTTTATATCCGCAATATGTTCTTTTTCCGAGTGCATGGATGCCCAAATTTTGAGTCCCGGAGAGCACGAGGTGGGCCTGTCCTTTAAAGAGTCGGATATAGCCACGCTCTACATAATCCAGCACGAGCTGCTGAAGAACCCCGATGTGGAATTCGCCGGGGTTATAGTAAAGCACCCCCTCACCAACGAATGCTGGATGCGCGTAGTATCCAAGACGGATCCGAACCAGAACCTGGCTGACGCCGTAGACAGTGCGGTCAGGACAGTTGACGAGATGAGGGACACGCTGAACACGGACATTCGGGTATCCTAGATAATGAAGTTCTGCCCAGAGTGCAAGACAAGACTCAGGAAGATCGAGAGCGTTCTCGTGTGCCCCAAATGCGACTACCGGGAGGACGGCTCCGCTCTGCCGTCTTCTAGCAGACAAACGCCGGATGCCGTCCCGGAGCTCAATGTTCTGACCGAGAATGAGGGGTTGGAGGCCCTGCCCACCATCAAGATAGACTGTCCCAAATGTGACCACGACGAGGCGGTGTGGTGGATGCTGCAGACCAGGAGCGCCGACGAGCCCACCACCCAGTTTTACAGGTGCTCATCATGCGGCCATACTTGGCGCGACTACTCCTGATGCGGCCGTCCTGCCCTTGCGGATGTAGCGTTGTTGCCCTCCATGCCTGGTTCAGTTGATGGAAATTTGTTTTTCCGACCCGGTCTTGGTCTAGGGAGATCCTCCAAGAATCTAGCTTTAGGTGGCACTATGTCTTAAAAAGTCGGCGTGTAAGCCCATCACGAACCACCATGAAAGACCAAACACGCCGGGATAACTCCGCCGAATCCGCATATAAGGCGATGGGTTCGCTTTTCTTCTCCTGTGTCGGGATCAAGTTCTCGGACAGGTACAACGCCAGGTACGGCCGCGAGGACCTCTTCCGCCACCTGGTGGTGATGCGCGGCAAGCACGGGTACGCGGAGGGCACCTCCAACGTTGAGGGCGTCGACGCGAGCACCCCGCCCCTGCCCTCGGGCAGGTGGACGCTGGGCAAGATACGGTCCGTGCCGGAGGACAGGATGATGGCGCGCTGCGACCGGATGATCAGACGGTCGGTGAAGCGGTTGAAGCGCCACGGCCTGTTCCGGAAGCCGGTCGACCTGGCAATCGACTTTCATGACATCTGCAGGTACGACAAGAACCCGAACATGAAGTTCATGAGGCACTCCAAGTACAAGAACGGCACCCACCTGTTCAACACGCTTGCCACCGTCCACTGCGTGACGGAGGGATCCCCGGGCGTGCCTGGGGGCTCTACTGCGCACCGCCGAGACGCCCAAGGCAGAGATGGTCACCGCCCTGCTGGACATGTGCCGTAAGAACGGCATCAGGGTGGGCACGCTCCTGCTGGACCGCGAGTTCTACTCGACCGAGATCATGAACCAGCTGGATGCCCGGGACATCACCTGGCTGATGCCCGCCGTCAAGAACGGTGCCATCAAGGAGGAGATCGCCAAGTTCGAGAGGGGCGAGAGGGGACCCGTATCCATCCACTCGATCAGATCCAGCAAGATATCGGCCGAGTTCACCCTGATAATACGCCCGGCCCAGGACGAGAACGACGCCAGGGAGACGGCCACCGGCACCGCCAAGGGCGAGAGAGAGTCTGCCTACCACGTGTTTGCCACCAATGTCCCCCCGGGGACGGTCGCATCCGACCCGGACCGGTTCGTCGAGACCTACAGGCGGCGCTGGGGGATAGAGACGGCCTACCGGTGCTACGAGCAGGTGCGGCCCAGGACCGCCAGCCGCCACGAGTCGGTCAGGTTGCTGCTGCTGTTCTTCCCGCTGCTGCTCTACAACGCCTGGATACTGGCGCGCCACCTGTTAGAACGGATCACGGGAGCCGTCGGGGACATGACCCTGAAGATATTCTCAAAGTACCTGGATGTGCTCTCCTGCGAGTCGGTCAGGCGGCAGGGCCCGCCGGACACCGGATGAGCCACGCCTCATCCACTGGAAGCCGCGCCGCCCGGTGCGCACCCTCTATCCTGCCGGCGGATCGTGCCTGAGGCGACGATCATCATCCTGACAGCGGACTGCCCCGGCGCGCCCGGCCCCCAAGCCCGGCCGCATATCACAGGATCCCGACATGTTCTGCCGAACGTACGTCCTTTGGGCGCAGTCCCCGCGATCCGTCCCCGGAAAATGCCGCGCCCCACCGCCGTGATGGCGTATTTTCGCCGCATCCAAGATGGGTACCATGAACAAATTTCCATCAACTGTGGTTCTGCAAAGATTAAAAACAGCCTACGGGAGCCTAGCGCCATCTTGACCCTACAGGCAAAGACCAATGGTTCGGGCGACATCAAGGCCGTCGTCAACGCCATATCCACCTTGGTGGAGGAGGCCACCTTCGAGGCTGCGGTCGAGGGGATAGTCTTCAAGGGAATGGATCCCTCCCATGTGGCGCTCATCGACATATCCTGGCCGGCCTCGGCATTTGCAACGTACGTGTGCGACTCGGAGACCAAGTTCGGCGTCCGGGTGGATGAGCTATCCAAGCTTGTCAAGAGGGCGTTAAAAACGGACGACATAGGACTGCAGATCACCGGAGATAATCAGCTGCAGCTGACCATCGGGTCCAACAAACGCTACAAGGTGAGGCTAATCGAAGGTTCGGCCTCGGAGACGCCCCTGCCCAAAATCGGATTTGATGCCAAGGTGGTTCTTACACCCTCGTCGTTGGATACCATACTGGGCGACGTGCAGGTTGTCTCAGAGTACCTGACCATATCTGCGGGTGGCGGCCGGGTGGAGTTCTCTGGCAAGGGAGATTCGGGAGAGGCGGCTATAGGGATGTCCGAGGAGGATGACGACATAGTCCAGGTATCCGCCGAACAGGACAGCCAGGGAACATACAGCCTTGAGTATCTGATACCGGTGGTAAAGGCGGTAGGCGGCGCCTCCGAACACATAACCTGCGAGTTCTCCAGCGCCAAACCACTCCGGGTGGGGTTCACGATAGCCAACATGGGACATATCCACTTCTACCTGGCACCCCGTGTGGAAAATTAATGCCTCTGATAGCGGTTCGGCGGGGTTGCTTGGGTTGAAGCTGGTCGTCAAATACGGAGGAACCGCGCTCTCGTCTGCGGCAGACATACGGAGGGCGGCAAAGTATCTGAAGACGCTCTCGGCGGACCATGAGCTGGCGGTGGTATGTTCCGCCGTGGGTGAGACTACGGACCATCTGGTAAGCATATCCAAGGCGGTTAGCATCGGGGATCGCTCCAAAGCGGCGGAACTGGTTAGAGACGTAACAGAGAGGCACCACACGATAGCAATGGACCTGGTAGATGACCATCGCACGCTGGAGGGGCTGCTCGAATCACTCAATACCGTGTTGGCGGATCTCCGGGCCCTTATAGACGGGCTCCTGCTGCTGGGAGAGGAGACGCCCCGTTCGCTGGATTACCTGTTGTCCTTCGGAGAACGGCTCTCGATAATAATGGTGGCCGCCGCCTTGGAGAACAACGGCGCAAAGGCGGTACACCTTACCGGCAAGGATGCCGGCATACTCACCGATGCCCAGTTTGGCCGCTCCAGACCCCTGATGGATACCACCAGACTGCGGGTCTCCAAGGTGCTGGGCGACCTAATGGCGGGCGGCGCCATACCGGTGCTGGGCGGCTACTCTGGCGCAGACCAGCACGGCCGCGTTACCACCTTCGGGAGGGGCGGCTCTGACTACACCGCTACCATCATAGCCACATGTATCGATGCCGACCAAGTGTGGTTGATGGGTGATATGGACGGCATGATGACTGCAGATCCCCGGATAGTGGACGACGCCCGGGTGTTACAGGAGGTGTCATACGCGGAGGTCGTCGAGATGACGATGTTCGGCGCAAGGCAGATACACCCGCGGACGTTCGAACCCGTCTTGGACAGGGGGATTCCATTGCGCATACGGAGCGCCACGAACACGGACCATCCTGGCACCCTGGTGGTTCCCACCCATTCGGACTCTGCCCGGAACACCATCAAATGCGTCAGCACGATGCGTGGAAACGGGCTTATAGATATCCAAGGCTTCGGCATGGTGGGATCTCCGGGGACGGCGGCCCGCATATTCGGTACGCTGGCCGGGCCGGGCATAAGCGTGGTGATGATATCGCAGAATCCGTCCGAGTCCAGCATAACGATCGTGCTGAAGAATGCGGATCTGCACAAGGCGGTGCACGTTCTGGAGATGGAGGGACTGGGCAAGACAATCAAGAGGCTGGATATTACGACGGATGTGGCCGTCGTGGCGCTGATTGGAGCCGGCCTGCGCGGGACCGTGGGAACGGCATCCCGCGTGTTTACTGCCGTTCGAAACAAGGATGTCAACGTGATAATGATAACTCAGGGGTCATCCGAACTAAACTTGGCGTTCGTGGTCAAGGATTCGGATGCTGAGACGGTGGTCCGTGCCCTCCATGCGGAGTTCGGGCTGGCCAATTTGGACTAGCAGTTACCAATTGGCCGCCGTGTGGTGGTTCCGGCCGCGCCTCCTGTCGTTGGCCAAACATCACACCACACGGCATTGCAAACATTTTTTTATACCACATCCGGCGTTCTGAGCAGTGAACCGCATACTAATTGCCTTGATAGTGGTTGGTGTAGTCGGAGCGGTATTCCTTTCGGCGTCTGTTGCTGACCAGACAGCGGTGGCCGGTTCCAACAAAAAATTCCACTTTACCCAGACAGTCGTCTCGTCCCCCTCCCCCGGAATAGGCCATGAGGGACACCAGATCACCATGATACTCTCGCCCAACCAAGGCACCATATACGACGGCTCCCTGTCGTACACGGCCAGCGCCCCTGTGGATATCGTGGTGCTGCATGAGATAGACCCGGCTGATTCACTCGGACAGCCTGTCTGGACGATAGACCAGGAGACCATATACGGGTGGACCTTCATCGACGCCAGCTCCAGCGCCGGCTCCTTCGAATACACCGGAGCCGGACTGCTGTTGCATACGGGCGGCGAGGAGTTTACCACTACGGTCAGTGTTGACGGGTGGATCAGGGGACAGCCAACCGAGATTATACTACAGAATCCGGTACAGGAGGTGCCGGAACCATCGGTTGCGTTGGCCCGCTCCAACGTTCCCGCCACCATACCCATGCATGCGGGAATGCATGACGGCGGACAGGTGCTCTACATAGTAACGGATGCCAGTGATGCGGACTGGGCCGAGGACATAACCGACAAACAGGACTGGCGGGTGGAGGTAGCTCCGCCACTAGCCAGTGCTCCGGAAGACTCACTCAACACAATGTACGTCTTCACCAACGGTATTGCCGGCGACGGACTGTACGGGTACCAGGGTGAGGTGTTTGCCTATACGCCGGATCAGGAGTCGGAGTACAATGCACTGAGCAGTCTGGTGGAGATAACATGGAAGCCTGGCCAGAACCAGGAGGTGCTCGAATTTGCCACCGATGTTGAGGCAGCCATATCGGCGGGCAGGGTGCTGGTAGAGGAGACCACGGTGGTGATCAACGCTCCCCAGATAATGTGGCCGGAGGGCCAGATGGCCGTAAGAGACGACCCCGAGATAGCCGAGGATATGGCATACGGCGGCGGTCAGGTCACCGAGATAAACCAGGATGAGATGACCGTTACATTCGTGGCCCACCGCGGTTGGGGCCCGAACGGTGAGACGATATATTACATCGTGACCGATGCCACCCCGTCGGATCCCGCCGCGGCAATGGGTGTGATAAGCACCCCTGCAACTGCGTCGCTGATCACCAACGCCGCCGCAGTGGATCTCTTCCAGTTCTCCAACGGCCTGCAAGGGACCGGTCCGCTGGGATTCCAACCGGGGATAGCGTCCGCCGCCCCCGGCGACGAGGGGTACAGCCCCATGTGGAGGATCTATCTGGTAGAATGGAACGACTCCGACGGTGCCAAGCTCCTGGAGACCATCTCTGACATCAACCACTACGGATCCGAGGACATGCTGACCACTTCCCTGGCTAGGCCCATGAACACCGACCACATAGTCAACTGTCCCTTCATAGACCCGTTCCAGTAACCATAAATTGTCCGGGTGTACGCCCATGACCATGAGCGGCAAACTGTACATCGTAGGGGTCGGACCCGGCCACCATGACCACATGACCTACAGGGCCAAGCAGGCCATCGACGAGAGTGACACCATCGTGGGATACGCCACCTATGTCAACCTGGTCGAGGACCTGATCCGGGACAAGGACGTATACAGCTACGCCATGACGCAGGAGGTGGAGAGGGCGCACCAATGCATCGATCTGGCAAAATCCGGCAGGGTGGTCTCCCTGGTATCAAGCGGGGATCCCGGCATATACGGGATGGCAGGACTCATCTATGAGATGCTGGCCAAGTCCGGATGGGATCCGAGGGAGGATCTTCCGGTGGAGATAATTCCCGGCGTCTCCGCCTTGAACTCTTGTTCGGCCATAATCGGATCCCCGCTGATGACCGACTTTGCCGTCCTGAGCATGAGCGACCTTCTGGTTCCCTGGGAGATCATAACGAAAAGGGTGGAGTCGGCCGCTGCCGGCGACTTTGTGATAGTCATATACAATCCGGCCAGCAAAAAACGCATCCACCAACTCCAAGACGCCCGCCGGATAATCCTCAAATATAGAAAACCCGAGACCCCGGTGGCAATAATCAAGGGAGCATACCGCCAGTCGCAGACGGTGGTGCTCACCACCCTGGAGAATCTTCCGGATCACTCCGACAAGCTGGGCATGATCAGCACCGTCATAATAGGCAATTCCTCCACCTTCACCTACAAGGATCTCATGATAAATCCCCGCGGATACAAATCAAAGTACGAACTGTAGGCGGGCTAGACGCTGTTTCTGATGTCCGCGGCCAGCTCCTCGCTCAGGGAGATCTTGTCCCGGATGGGGCCTATTATCCCGGCCAGGTACCCTCCGACAGCCCTTTTCAGGTCTGCCGGATGCAGTTTTTTTGCGGCAAAGTCGGACTCCAGCTCCGCGTAGCCCCGGTACGCGACGTTTCCCCCGAACTTTTCGGGGCGCTCGATATTCATCTCGTCGATTTCGTGAAATATTATGTGCCGGGATATCTCGAGGAGGGGATTGTCCGCCGTATTTCCCTCCTCGCACCACGCCCTGGATATCTTCTTTTTTATTTGATCATCAGAGTCGTGCATGAATATGCCCGAGTTTGGATCCGACTTGCTCATCTTTCCGGGCTGCTCAGTCCCAGGAGTACGCGGAGCGGACAGTCCGGGCAGCAGCTTGTGGTGCACTGCCACCGGAACCTTCCAGTTCATCTTGGGAAATATCTCCCGGACCAGCATGTGTATCTTCCTCTGGTCCATTCCTGCGTGGACTATATCCAAATCCAGGGAGTGTATGTCGGCCGCCTGCATGGGCGGATAGAGCAGCTTTGCCAGGTCCAGGTTTTCGCTGTCGGAGCGGCCCATTATGGTAAGCGCCCTTCTGGTCCGGGCCAGGGACATGTGTTTTGTAAACCGGACAAACTCTGACCAGTACTCCTTTCTTCTGTCGTACAAGTCGGTACCCAATATTATGTCGGCGTCAGGACACACCACCCTGAATGCGTCGCGGTAGTATCCAGACACCCTGGATATTGTATCCCAGTCGCCGCCCAGCTTGTCGTTTATCAACGTGTGCCAGTCGGCCAGGAACACGGTGCACCGGACTCCGGCCCGGGCAAGATCGTTTATCTTGAATCCCGTGCTGATGAGGCTGCCCAGGTGAAGAAAGCCGGATATCTCCAGACCGATATAGTGTTTAGGAGAGGGGTTTGTCTGGAACAGCTCAGTCAACTCCTCCCTGGTAACCACCTCCTGAGTTGGCGGCCTCTCCACCAACTCGATCCTGCCTTCTATGTCCACCTGATGGGGTCTTTTGGGTAACTCTATAAAGCTATTTGGCATCCCCCAGATGCTTCCGGGGCCGGGTGCTCAGATAAAGGGCATGTCCGCTTATTATCAGGGCGGCTAGGAAAATTTTTGTGGCGAACACTAGGTTCCATGGCGCGTTAGGGTCCGGATAGGCCACCGAGAGCCGGTCTATGTCCGGCACCACGCCGTTTACTACGCCGGCGGCGATCTTTGCGTTGAGCACTGTAAAGTTGTAGAGCACCTCGTACAGGCTAATTATGGTAAAACCGACCAGCATCAACTGGAGTAATGCCATCCGGCGACCCGTTATCTTGCCGGCTACAGTCTTCTTCCATCCTATACGGGATACGCAGTACCACCCCACTATACTGGAGAAGAACAGCCACGTGGACATCCTGGCAAAGTTCTCAAACGGGATGGTTGTGTTGTGGATGACCTCCCCCATCACGTACGTACCGTTCTCCAACCATTCGGCGGTGGTTGCGTAAAAACCAAAGGCGGTAATGGCCAACATTATGGCCGCGCTGGCATAAAATATGTACAAGTATACCCTGTACGCAGGATCTGTCTCTTGTAGGTGGTCCGGCACGTGATCAGGCGGAAAATTTCCGTATAAAAGGGATTATACGGCGGGGATGCGCCGGCTCGCCTGGGACGCGTCCGGCAGCCTGTCGGCGCCATCTGTGCTGCCTGCGCTAGCCCGTCTTGGCCCTTGGCGGGTGCGGGGTTTTGGGGAGACGGGCGGGCAGAGTCGCCGCCGGCCTGCCCGCCGCGGGGCCTCCATCGGCATCCTCCAAAAGTTCATAGAGCGCCGAGCCGAGCCGCCGTTCGTGGCATCTGACAAGTTCATCCACATCAACAGGCCGCTCATGGACGAGCGGGAGACGCAAGCCGTACTATCCGTGATGGAGTCAGGAGTTCTGACGTCTCCGGCAAAAGATGGCGGTCCCTCCGTTCAAAAACTGGAGAAGGCCGTCCGGGAGTTTACGGGAGCCAGGTATGCGGTAGCGGTGAACTCCGGCACCGCCGCGCTTCAGGCATCCCTTCTGTCGCTGGGGGTGGGAAAGGATGACGAGGTTATAGTACCGTCGTTCTCGTACGTGGCCACCGCCAACGCAGTCCGTTCGGTGGGCGCCCGGCCGGTCTTTGCCGACATAGGGGAGGACCTTACCATGGATCCTGCCTCGGCCTCCTCACTGGTCACCGGGCGCACCGCCGCGGTCATTCCCGTCCACCTTTATGGCCGTGTGGCAGACATACCGGCCATATCGGAGGCGGCCGGAGATGCCCGTATAATAGAGGATGCTGCCCAGTCCCTGGGGTCCACTATCAACGGCCGGCATACCGGTACCTTGGCGGGAGTCGGATGCTATAGCCTGTACCCCGGGAAGGTGGCTACGGCCGGGGAGGGTGGGGTGATCGTGACAGATGACGGCGCCATCCATCAAAGCCTGCTGGCCGTCCGTAACCACGGCAATACCGGCAGCGAGTTTGAGCGCTTTGGAGTGAACCTCCGCATGCCCGAGATCTCCGCCGCCATCGGAGCGGTACAGGTGGATAAGCTGCCCGCATTCCTGGATGCACGCCGTCGTAACGCGGCCCTGCTGTCCGACCTGCTCAAAGAGACCGGCCTGGTGCTGCCTGCAGCCGGAAAGGAGGAGCGGCCAAACTGGGGCCTCTATACCGTAATGTCAGACCGCCGCGATGCGCTGCTTGACTCCTTGGCCAGGAGGCAGGTGGGCGCCGCCGTCTACTACCGGACACCCATACACATGACGCCCTACTATCACCATCAGGATGGCCGCCGCCTGCCCGCCACCGAGAGGGCCGCCCGGCTGGTACTCTCGCTGCCCGTCCACCCCGGCGTGACCGGGACTGATATAGAGCGCATCGCCGGGATCATATCCGGGACAGTACGGAGTTAGTAACCGTCCACCTGGCGCCTTTTGTTGATGCTGTTCTTTCTGGCGTACTCGCGCACGATGTCATCGGGCGTCATCCCCAACTCTATCGATGCTTGTATCACAAAGTGCCAGATGTCTGCCAGCTCCTCCCGCGCCGCGGTCTTGTCAAACTCTTCGGGCCTCTTCCACCACTTCCAGTTTGTAAGACGCTGCAGCTCCGCGGCCTCGTGTATGATGGCCGTACACAGTACGGATATACGCTCCTCCGCACCTTCCGGGTATCTGCCGGGGCTCATCATCTCGGCCAGCTCGCGCTGCATCCTGAACATCTCCTCCAGCCTCTCCACGGGATATAACCGACACGCCGCCGGTAATAGCGTTATCGTCAACCAGGTTCTTCCGAATAAACTGTTGGTGATGGCGGATTCCCTTCGGGACGCATCGTACGGATGGAGATAATCAAAAGCGATCCGCCCACGGATCAATTCCGATCTACATTGTAGGTTAAGTACGCTGATGCGCAAGCCCCACCAGATTGCGACATATGATGGGACAAGCGCACCTACTACAGTTAGTAAAATCGACATTTAAGCTGGACGGTGAGCCGGTTCCCCGCCCCGGATCAACCGGAGGCGGGCGGCTGGCCCGCCTGGCCGAGTGGCTTGGATTGCGCGTCTCATGGAGCAGGAGCTCTGCGGCGCGGGGAGAGCGGGCGCTTCAGATCCTCGAGGAGGGCGATCGCATCAAGAGGATTACCCCGCACCACAATCTCGTGAGATCCCAGACCGACGGCTCGAGGTGGTACGATGTCCGGCAGAAGGGCAGCAGGTGGTCCTGTAGCTGCGCCGATCACCTGTACCGGAAGGCGCAGTGCAAGCACATACTGGCCGTGATGGCCCGGGTGGCCGAGAGGGAGGCGGCGGTGCTGGGAGTGATTGCCGAACCTGCTGAACCTGCCAGCTCGGCCGAACAGGCCGAGCCTGCCGAACCTGCTGAACCTGCCAGCTCGGCCGAACAGGCCGAACAGGCCGAGCCTGCCAACTCGGCCGAACAGGCCGAACAGTCCGGCATCCACCTTCACCCGGTGGACTGCAGCCGTCCGGGATGCTGCCCGAGGTGCAAACTCCCCGGCCAGGTGATCAAGTGGGGCTGGGTATCCGCGGCCAAGGGCAATACCAGGCGGTACCGCTGCGGCCGGTGCGGCCACACGTTCGTGCAGAGGGGCGGCTTTGAGCGCATGCGCAAGCCGGACTGGGCCATACTGGATGCGCTCAACGACTTCTTCAAGGGACACTCGCCGGCGGACATCGCCGACACCCTGGATGGCAAGGACTGTCCTGTGCACCCGGATACCATCCACAGGTGGATCGTAAAATTCATCGGGATGACGCACGTCTACCTGCGGACCCTGCCGGTCCGGACCGGTGAGCGGTTCTGCGCCGACGAGGTGTTCGGGGCCGCCAGCAGCGGCAGTTCATGCCTGTTCTCGGTGACCGACCAGGCAACCCGCTTCTGCCTGGCGTTTGAGATGGCCGACCGCAAGGACGGCCACAACGCCACCGCCCTGCTGGAGGCCGCCCGGGACCGGGCCGGCAAGGTTCCGGCGGAGTTTGTCAGTGACGGGCTACCCTCGTACGGGCAGGCCCACCGGGCGGTGTTCGCGGCCAGGACGCCCCTGGATAAATTCAGCGTACACGTCGGCGATGCGGCCATCCACAACAAAAAGCGCAACAACAACGTCCAGGAGAGGTTCAACGGGACGTTTCGGTCCTTTCAGAGACCCAGGCGCGGCACCAAGAGCGCCAGCTCGCAGATTATCGTCGGGTTCTTCGTCTACTACAACTTCGTCCGGTCGCATACGGCCCTCGGGGGACGCACTCCGGCCCAGGCGGCCGGCATCACCATCCACGGGCCCAACAAGTGGCGGACGATAATAGGCAACGCCGCCCTGGCGGCGGGGGCGGTACCGTGAGGCATCTTGGCGACCCCGTCGGGACGGCTCCCTTCACCTCCTGGGGGACCGGCGGCGGGGGCTGTACCGTGAGGCATCTGGGCAGGTCAACCGCATGGGGTCGCTCCGCATCCCGACGGGACCCGTCGGCCTGCTCTACGCGCCGCCCAAGGACGTAGACTTGTACATGCGTCGCCACCAACAATTAACGCTGAAGAACCGTCAACCAGCACAGATCATGCGCCGGTACGAGTCCATGCGTCTCTCTACCTCCTGCCTCTGCAGATGCAGCAGTCCGTCCACCCCCCGTTCTCCCACGGCAAATGCCCCCATGACGTTGCCGTACATACAGGCCCGCCTCAACTCGTCCACCCCTGCCCCGTCCACCGAGTCTAGGTAGCCCATCACGGCTCCCGCGAACGCATCGCCGGCACCCGTGGGATCAGCCACCGCCATCAACGGGAATCCCGGTAGGGGGTACACCTCATCGCCGGAGAAAAGCAGGGATCCGTGCTCGGCTTTTTTGATTATGACGTATTGGGCGCCCATCTCCATGATATCGCGGGCGCACTCCACCAGGTTGTGTCTTCCGGTAAGGAGTCTTGCCTCCCCGTCGTTAATTATAACGGCATCCACCGCGTCGATCAGCATTACCACACTGCTCCTCTTGGTTCTTATCCAGTGGCCGATGGTATCACACATGACAAACCTTGCACGTCCGAACTGCTCCAGCACGGATGCCTGCTGTACCGGATCCGTGTTGGCCAGGTACACGAGGTCGGATTCCCTGTACTTGGCGGGTACTGTGGGGCTGTACCCAAGAGACACGTTCGGCTCCACCCTAAGATCAACCCTGGTCTCCAAATTGTCCTCGTACCTGGCCTCATACCTGAACGTCCTGCCCTCGACTATCTCAAGGCCGTCCAGCACCAATCTCTCTCCGAGCGCCTTGGCGTACGACTCCGGAAAGTCCGTGCCGGCTATGGCCATCATGTTTGCCCCGGTAAAGCGGCTTGCCGCCAGCGCCGCGTACGTGGAGGAACCGCCCACAGCCTCCCAACTCTCCCCGCCGGGCGCGTGTATGGTATCCAACACCATGGAACCAAATATTGTAAGCATATCTCCCCGTCTGTTCCCCGTGGTCATGCCGGGAATTTATATGCTTGAACAAAACCGGCTTGCGGGAGCAGCCTCCGTTCCCGGCCTCCCCCCGAGATAGTAAAAACCCCCACACCCACCTTACCGGACACGCTACAGAACCGTCATCGCCGAACCTGTTTCACACCGCCAACTTCCGTCCGGAACAAGAAGACGCTGGAAGGGGTAGCGAACCCCGAGAATGGCATCGACCGCCCACACATCACCTGCGGTATCCGCATGCTTTACACGACTCGAAGGTGATACCCTCCAGATGATCAAAGTGGGTCCCGCACTGTCCGCAGGTGTGGTGCATGTCATAGTACCCGTCAGGTTCTGTCTCACCAACCTTCTGGGACGTCAAGTCGGTGCTCCCGCATCGTATGCAATGGCATCCACACTTCATGCGCTGCCTCAATACCATGCGGCCACATAAGAGATTATGCACAGACTCCCGTACGCGCGCGCAGTACAAGTTCGCCTCAAATCCCATGCCATGCCTAGCACAGCCCACGACAATGTCTCCAGAAGGGCAGACCAGGTACTGATCGAAATTTGAGGTGAGCTTGTACCGCGCGCAACCTCTAATACATGCGCCGTGGATAATCTACTTGTGGGCGAGGACCGAGTCATACCACTGGAGATAGACGACCATTACAGGATGTACGGCAAGGAGCCTTGGGAGATCAACTATTCCACAAAGTGTCCCCTGTGCGATTCCCGGATAGACGAGTACGATTTTTGTTCCTGCGGGGCCAGTGGCGAGTAACCCGGTACAGCAGCGGGACGGATGCCGCCGCCATCGTTGCCATGACGGCGGGAAACTCGGGTATCACCGTGGAGCCGACCACCGTCACCGTACCGGACGCGTCGGGCCTTACGTTTATCCACGCATGAGTTTCGTTGCTTCGGTACTCGTGGAACCATGCCTTCTCATCACCCACGTACACCTGATATGGGTCGCCCAGCAGTTCTCGCGGCATGATGACGGTGACAAACTCACCGCCCCCAACGTCAAGACTCATACTCATGGAGGGCTGGTGGAACTCCACGGACTCGATGCTGTCGTGGCTGCGTACGGCCACCACAAACTCGTGCTCCTCCCAGACTATATCATACAACCGGACCGGCTCACCTACCGTGTACTCCAATCTCATCTGGCATCCGTGACACCTTATCATGCCGCCGGCATCCCCCAGGTGCACCGGCTGTTCGTTGGCGTATATCATATCGATCTCCTCTGGGAAGGCAAAGAGGGTTTCATGGACGTATCGAAAGTTCCATACCCAAACGTTCCCCTCCAGCATCAAGGCATCCTGTATGGTATACTCCACGGCCACCTTCGAGTCGGACGGTGGCAGAACAATGATGCCATCCGATGGCGCTACATACGACACCTCAGCGCCGGCCGCGTCTCTCACCGACATGCCGGACACCGTGCCCGGTATAAGGCCCAACTGCCTGCCGTCCCCTCCGGGTTTTATGATGTGGGTGATGTGCGCATCGGTTCCTTGGCCAATCCGTACCTCCACCCTGTCCTGGTCGGCCGTCTCTTCCGCCTGCACGAGGGAGGCGGGTGCTACCGCGAACAGTACAATGATCAGTCCCATGACCAACGGAGCGGCCTGACTCATCTACTCCACTGTGACTCGGATCATCTTGGCTTCCTGGTGTGGGCGGTCCATGCCGTCCCGGGGGAGGCTTACAATTTTGTCTGCCACCTCCATGCCTTCTGTCACCTCTCCGAATACCGTGTAATCCCCGTCCAAGAAAGCGCTATCCGAGGTGACTATAAAGAACTGCGAACCTGCGCTGTCCGGGTCCTGCGCCCTGGCCATGGACACTATTCCGCGCTGGTGGGACCTGGAGTTAAATTCTGCCTTGATGGTATATCCCGGCCCGCCCGTTCCCCAACTGCTCCGGTTGGCGGTCTTGGTATTGGGATCTCCACCCTGTATCATAAACCCGGGGATTACCCGGTGAAACAGGGTTCCGTCGTAAAAACCGGACTTTGCCAGACCCTCAAAATTCCTGACGGTCTCAGGGGCAAGATCAGGCAGAAGTCTGAACGATATTGTGCCGTGGTTGGTCTGGATGGTTACCGTACTCAATATGACCACCACACGACCCTTCAATAATAGTATTTTCATGCCATGTGGGCTTGTGCAAAAGTACAAGTTCACCTCAAATCCCATGCCATGCCTAGCACAGCCCACGACAATGTCTCCAGGGAAGGGCAGATCAGGTACTGATCGAAATTTGAGGTGAACTTGTACGTGCAAAATTAATCACCCGACAGGCGCCATGCCGGACGCCAAATCAGGCTCAGGATGATCCATGGTCAAGAAGTTTTTGGGTGTTTTTTGCCGTTGCGACCGGAAATCCGGACTCGATTTAAATCGCCTTTATAATCTTAAATACTTCTAGATGGTCTAACAGGTATGAGCCAACCACACCAAAGCATAGTCGTAAAAGATGCCATAAACTCGTGTCTAGCAGAGGGCCTCACGGACAAACAGGAGATATACTCTAGAGTGGTCAAGGAATTGGGTGTTCCGCGCCCGACTGTACGCAGGGTTGCAAGGGATCTGCGCAACGAGCTGGCTGCCAAGATCAAGGAGCTCGAGGACACGCTCCGCGTATCGGAGGAGCAGCTGAAGGGACTCTCTTGATCGCCGGTCGGCCATTACGGTTATAAATCACCAACTCATCATTTGAGTCATGGGCTATTTCAAGAACCACCTGGCAACGTTAGTGATGGGCGTCTTTGCCGCCATACTGACCGCATTGTGGCCGTACTTTAACGGCTTTGCCCCGGTTTTGGACTTTATCTTTTTGATGGCGGTACCAATCTCGTGGTTTCTGGTGATAGTGTTGTGGCTGGCTCAGGTAAGCACCGACTACATGCACGGTTCCGGACACGGCGCGTCGGAGCACGGTTCCGGACATGAGCAGACGGCCCCGATAATCCGTACGGAGGGTACCCCGGCCGACACCCTGACCGAAAGCATCCTCCTGGGTGATCAGGCGCCGGATACAAAGTCCAAACAGGCCGTAGGCTGAAACTGAAGAGACGATATTGTCGGCAGACCTCCGGAAAGCCGTGTTCCTGCAAGCGCCGCCCGGTATACGTGACGCAGGGAGATCAGTGGCAACAACCAAGGCCGTGGTTCGCCTTGCATTTGGGACAACTATGGGCTCCGCCAAAATGGCACCGGCAGCCGCACGACTCGGTGGGGTCGCTCAAGACTGCCCCCGTACCTTCCTTGCCAGCTCCAGGGTATCATCCACCATCTCGCGCAGCCTTGCCTTGGCAGACTCTGACAGTGCAGAACCGGGCAGGTCGTCATTGACCGTCATATACACCGCCTTTGGATTGGCTATCACCCTGAAATAGGACAGGAGCTGGGTCAGGAGGGTCTGCACATCGGTGAACCCTATGTTCCCGGAGGCTAGAATCGCCATTCCGGCCACCTTGCCGGGGGTTGCCTTGTAGTTGATGTACTCAAAGACGTTCTTGATTGCCCCGCTAAAGAACGAGTTGTAGATGGGCGTGCCCACCAACCACACGTCGGCATCGGTTATCAACTGCGCGGCCTTTTTTGTCGCGTCGTTGTATTCTATTCCGTACCCCCTGTAGCACTCGATGCCGTCCCCGGCCAGGTCGATAAACGCGACATCCTGTTCCTTGGATAGGACGTGTTCATACACGTATCTCATGGGTATCTGGGTCAGGCCGCCCTTTCTGGGACTGCCCGATATGACCACGACCTTCATGGACTCACGGCTGCCTGCTTGTATATTTAAAGTGACACGGCTTGGCTCCCACCTGCACCGAGCCATGATCCGAGCAACCATCGGTGGATGGCTCTGCCCATACCGGGTGATTGTCAGAAAAATATGCCCGGGCGCCCCCGTCCGGTACGCCCGGCGGCACCGCGGGAGGGCGCAGAACCCGCAGGCGTGGCTACAGACTGCCGCGGATGGACGGCCGTCCTGCCTGGGTCGGGCAGCCGTTTTTCGTGCGGCAACAAAACCCCTCAGCCGCGGTGGTGTGGTATTCCTGCGGCGCCGGATGCGGGCGGCCTCCTTGGGGATGTTTGGTGGCGGACCCATGCAAATTTTTATTGGCGCCGGTGCCCCTCAGGAAAATGGCATCACACCCGCAGCCTGCTACCGGGGACAGAGACGCGACCCTGGAGAGATGCGCCGCTTCGGGTCCCGGCTACCGCATATCCGGATCCGACATATCCCTGTTCTTGGAGTCGCCCTTTTCGCTGTACTGCAAGCATTTTGTGGACAGATCCGAGAGGGATCCCCCCGATGCTTCGCAGACATTGTTCTCAGAACACGGGCACAGCCACGAGACGCGTCTTATGCGCAAGCTCTACTCGGAGGGGGAGAAGTCCGGAGCCCGCTTGGAGCAGGCCCCGTCCGGAACCGGCGTCCCCGCCACCCATAGGAACAGGGAGCGTCGCCATGCAAAGAGGGGCCGGGGCGGAAGGCACAAACGGTGGCTGAGCCCCGAGGAACATGCAGCCCAGTTGGACCGGGCGCGCATACGCGGTTTTGAGAAGACCCTGGGGTTCATGCGCAGTGGCTCCGATAGCCTCTTGGAGCCGCAACTCTGCTTCTTTCCACAGGGAATGCATGGCAGCCCGGATATACTTGAGCGCCGCGACGGAACGTCGAACCTGGGGGCACACCACTACATCGTGAAGGAGATCAAGTCGTCCAGGAAGATACGGAAAAAACACATCATGCAAGCGGCATTCTACAATATGATGTTGGGTGAGATACAGGAATACGTTCCCGACGAGTTCTATCTGCTTAATGCCGAGGGAGAGGACGCCGCCTACAGATACGCCGACTACAAGGACGACATAACCAGGATAATATCCGACGTGGCCGGAATCAAGAATGGAAATATGCCGCCGGTCACCTACGGCAGAGGTGTCTTTCCTTGGAGCAACTATTGCGATAAGATGGCAGTGCTGAGGGACGACCTCTCTCTCATAACCGGCATGGAGGGGGGTCTGAGATCCAAACTGGAGTCGAACGGAGTCGGGACCGTGGAAGTGCTGCTGGATGCCGGCGAAGCGGGACTGAAGAAGATGGGGGTTGGCAAGGAGGCGGCGCGGAGGTACGTGACGCGTGCCTCTGCCATAAAGACCGCGGAGGCCGTCAGGCTGGGACCGAGCATGCCCATTCCGGACACACCGGTCACCATCTTCCTGCGGGTCGAGGAGGGCCTGAACGGGGAGGCGTACATGATGGGCGCGCTGGTCCGTACCCGGGATGCAGATACGTACGCACCCTTTGTGTCCAAGGGTCCGGATGCCGAGGGGGAGATGCTGCGGGAGTTTTTGGACTACCTCGGGAGGTGGACCGGCTACATGATATACTACTGGGGATCCGGGGGGGAGACCCCGCTATCCGGGTTGATGCGGAGGCACCACACGGACGGGGCGGCCCCGGAGATCCCGATGACCGACTTGCAGAAACTGGCCACCTCGGTCGTAGCCTTTCCCACCTACCGGGACAAGCTAAAGTCGGTGGCCGAGTGGATGGAATTTGAGTGGACCGACGCGGAGGCCGACTGGGGCAAGGGCGTATTGATGTACCGGCAGCACATAAAGAATGCCGGGCAGCAGCAATCCTATCTGGACTACATCAAGGCATACAACCGGGACAACTGTCTTGCAATCGCGACGGTCTGGGACTGGCTAGTAGAACGGAAGTATCTGGAGCGGGGCTGACGGCGGCCGCGCAGGTGCTAGAAGAAGCGGGCTTGGAGGGCTTCGATCCCTCGACCTGTAACTTAGGAGGCTACCGCGCTATCCATACTTCGCGTCAATGACTCTGCGCCACAAGCCCGGCATTGATCAGGACCATAACAATTTAAGCGTAATCCGGATTGCAGCTAAACCACGGACCCGGCAATTCCGCCCGACAAAGACGCAACATCCATCCGGGCCGCGCCCCGGGATCAAATATGGTACGCCCCGGGATCGATCATAACCAACACTGGTGGTTAACAAGCTAGGAGTGCAAGTCTCCTCAGATATCCACAAATGAGAAGACTAACACACCGGTATGATTGGCCGAGAACGGCATTTAAGGTTGGGGGTAAGCTTTCCTTCTCCGGTGCGTCAATATCGTCATCGTCATCACCATCACCTGGGGGGTGGCCTGCCCGATGAGCCACACCACCAGCATCATGGATCGCGAGATCAAGAACAACCTCAGCATCCGCAACCAGATAATGGGCGACCTGGACAAGTACATCGCCGGGGTGGTCCACATCCCGTCCGGCCCCAACGCGCCATACAGCATGGCCGACTTCAACTGCGGAATGATCCGGGCTACCGCCTCGGTGGGGGGATGCACCACCACCCGTCGGGCGGGCAGCGCCCTGATGGGGACCGGGATCGCGAGGGCAGCCCCCAGCGACGAGTGGTACAGGAGGCGGCTGGCCGCCGTGACACTCGAGTCGGTCGAGGGAGTCTTTGCCTTGACGGTACTGAACAATATGACGACGCTGCGCCAGATGGGCATGCTGCCCCGTGATGGCCTGGTCGTCGCCATCGACTGCCACCTGATACCCCGGTACGACAGGACAAGGGATGACAACCTGACCATCTCCAAGTACAAGAACGGAACCAAGTACTTTGAGCGGTACATGACAATCCACTGCGTCAACGACGGTCTGCGCCTGGCCCTGGGGTGCCTGCGGGTTCCGGCAGGCGCGTCCATACCGAAGATGGTGCGCTCGCTGATTGATCAATGCATGAAGGACGGCATCGTGATATCGAGATGTGCCTGTTCGACAGGGAATTCTTTACGGTCCAGACCATCTCCGCCCTGACCGAGTTGGGCATTCCCTTCCTGATGCCCTACCGCAACAGCCCCGGAGTGGTCGGGACGCTCAACCGGTTTGATCAGAGCGGCCCGCCGAGGGATGCCATCCCGTGCACCCTGAAGGGGGCCGACGGGACTGCCTCCTATAACATGGTCGTCACGACCCGCCGCAAGCGCGACTCCGGTAAATCCAAATCAAAGGCGCCCGAGGACAGGTTCATCGGGTTTGCCACCAACATGCCCTGGGTGGACGGGATAATCATCTATGCGGTCCGGTGGGGAGTAGAGTCCGCCTACGCCCAGATAGAGGCGATGAGGGCCAAGACGCGCAGCCGCAACCCGGGAACACGCCTCTTCTGCTTCATCTACTCGCTGATGGTCTTCAATGCCTGGGTGATGGCCAGGATCCTGCTGAAGTCCCTCATCTCCGAGCTGTCCCTGTCGCGCCGCCTGAGAACCATCACCCAGCTGACCTTCAAGGAGATCCTCAAGGCGCTCGCCGAGGGGCCCGGACCGCCTCCCGACGGCGCATCCAACCCGAGATAGGGTCCAGCCGCATCAGAGAGGATTGCAGGGTACGGGGGATGCTGCGCACGATCCCGCCCGTTGCCCTGCGGATTACCCCGAGATAATCCCCGGCCGCCAGCGGTACGGTCGTCGCCGGCCGGGTGCCCGCCGGACCGGCCCGTGGCGCGGTTGCAGACATGTTTTGGCGGACCATGCGGCCATCATCCGGTGCATATCTCGGACAGATCCGGTCGTTGAGAGAATTACCGTGGTTTAGCTGGATTGGATATGGCCTTGTGGAACCTGCCCCACTCCGGGCCGGGCTCTCCGTTCCATCCCTCGTACGCAACGACGTCTCCAAGATCCAGCCTGGACAGCCATCCGGCAGTCTCAAGATCCGGCTTTCTGGCAAACTCCTCGACATGTCCCAGGCAGAGGTATGCCACCGGTACCACATGCTCGGGCAGGCCGAGGCACTCCCTGATGGCATCGTTTGATAGGATGCTGACCCATCCCACACCGATCCCCTCGGTGCGGGCTGCCAACCAGAGGTTCTGGACGGCGCAGCACACGCTGTACACCCCCGTTTCGGGGATGCTGGTTCTCCCTATCACGAATGGTCCGAATTTGGTCGGGTCGTACGTCACGCACACGTTGATGAACGACTCCAGTATTCCCTCCAGTTTGAGGGACACGTACTGTGTTCGACGGGACCCTTCCAACATGCCGGCAGACCGGTCCTTCTCTTTCTCAAACGACTCTTTGATCCTCTCCCTGGTTCTTCCGTCCCTGATCAGGATAAAGTTCCACGGTTGTGAGAACCCCACGGAGGGGGCGTGATGGGCCGCGTGCAGTATTCTTGCCATGACCTCCTCTGGTATCGGCCTCTGGACGAAACGCGCCCTTACATCCCTCCGGGAGTATATGGCCTTGTACAGGCCTGCCCTCTCCTCGCTCGTAAAGTCCATACCTGGCATCATCCTGCAGTGGCCTTCTGTTAAACGTTGAGGCAGAATGTCCGGGGGAGGGTATCCCATGTCAAACCCGCAGGCATGTGCAGATCCGGACGACTGGCGCGGCTGTCGTGCGGCAGACCAGGCAGCGCACCGGTCTGCGGCAAGTAACCGTTCAGCCCCCCTCTCCAAACGCCGGGGATCAGGAACGATTTTGGCCTAATTTGGCACCAAAACCACCCGTCTTTAAAAAGGGGGTGAACGGTTACCTGCGGCAACACCCGGTATCGGGAATTATAGACTTTGATACACCGCGCACGTAACGTACGCGTACCTACCCAAGTGTTTTTCGGCGCTTGAGGTTGCGGGACGATTTCGCGTTTGGTTCTCACGCCGCTGGTCTGCGTCCGGAGCTGCCTTCACCCATTCGGGTTGGTTCCGGGTCCGTCCCAATTCACGCCTTTCGAGGGCAATTCCTTCCCCCGCGGGAACGTTAATGTCCGTTCCCCTGTTTAGTATGTTACATCCGGCGTTGCCGTCGGCGTTCATCACCCTGCCACAGGCCACGCACTCGAAGCGCTCGCCATCACGCGACTCCTTGTCCACGTGCCGGCACTTCGAGCAAGTGATGCTGGTGCCGGCCGGGTTGACCTCTATCACCTCAATGCCCAACCTCTCGGCCACTATCCGAATCTTCCGCAGTATCTCGCCATGGCGGACGAACCTCATGCCGTGGTTCAGCCCCCTCTTGTAGTTGCCGCCATGCCGGGTCATCGCCTCCAGGTCGAGTCGTTCGATGCAGATGACACGGGCGCCCTCGCATATCTCCTTTGCCAGCATCCATTCGCAGTAATCACGGGCGCAGGCGTTTTCGTAGTTCCGCTTGTCGCGGCGGCGCGCCAACTCCTTGTAGTTGCGCGAATGCTTGTTAGTCTTGGAGAGTTTACTGCGCGTCCTGTCATTCCAACGTTGGTTGTCCCTGAATTTCGTAGCCGTGTCGTAGCACGCGATGCTACCATCCGAGCGCGCCACTACCGTCGGGTTGGTTATGCCCCTGTCTATGCCGACGGCCAGGCCGCCGGTCTTAGGTTCCGGATCCGGCAGATCATAGGTAACATACAACCGCCAGACGTGGTTGGACGGTTTCGCATCACGCCAAGGAGTAACATCCACCAGCCTGAACGATCTTGCACCGTATAGCCAGTTGTCCGGATATTGATACGGTTGCTGCTCGGCCAGGCTTACGGCACCAATCCCGGGCAGTGATACGGCCTGGTTGTCAATATATGTTGGAGCCCGCTCGCACCCGACCGTCTTTAGTGGTTTCTTGCCGGTCCGGTACTTGAGGTTGCCGTTACCATACTTGTTACTGATGTCGCAAGCCGTCCTGGCCTGGTGGATGGCCGTATTCTGGAAGATCCGCTCGGTCTGCTGGAGGTGTGGGGTTGCCTGTCTTGTCACAGTGAACTCCTTCTCTAGGTCGAACCGGGTGAGTGTTGGGTCCTCCTTCAGCTTGGATACGGCCCAGTTGTATACCTCGCGCTGGGCACCTACCAGCGCGTACAGTTTTGCGGCCTGTAAGCCAACAAGATTCACGCGGAAGCCGCGGGAGCGCATCATACGGTAACATACCGGATCAATTATTTAACACTATAGGGGGGTGATGGGGGAATTATCGCGATACATCCCTCGCCTGCTGGCCGCCACACGTACATAGTATGCCGTGCCAAACATCCGCGGCCTCCGGGCTGTTTCGCCTGATAATTCACAGGTTTGTCATGCACTTCCGTTGGCCCTTCTGGAAAGGTCGCCGGGCGTTTGCTTGGACCGGCGCCGTTATGGCGCGCCGCACAGTGACTTGCTGGCCACCAGCTGCCTGTAGGTGAGCCTCTTGCCCACTAGGCTCCGTACAATGTTGCCCATCTTTTCGACGGTGCCGGCCACACTGTCGCTCAGCCTTCCCGAAAATTCGTTGATGTAGCGGTGCAGGTGTTTGGGCTCGATGTGGTGGAACGTCCCGTTGTACCCGCGCCTCAACAGAGCCCAGAACGACTCTATCCCGTTGATGTGCACCTCGCCCCGGACGTACTCGCCGTCGCCGTGGTTTACGGTATGGTGGTTCTTCAGGTCGGCGTACGCCCGGTTCTCGTCGGTGAATTTCTCGGCTTCCGGATCTGCGTTGGACTCGACAAACTGTATGAGGCGGGCCGCGGTGGTCTCCGGCACGGGCACCGCCCTGATGGTACCGGTCTCCCTGTCCCTGATGCCCACGACCGCAGTCTTCTTGGTCCTGCACTTCTTGTCGGCGTGCTTGTTCTTCTCGCGCCCTCCAAGATACACCTCGTCCACCTCGACGGGGCCGGCCATCAGGTCCGACCCCGCCAGGGTGCGCCACGCCTCCCTGAGCCTGTGCAGCAGGAACCACGCCGCGCTCTGGCTTATTCCCAGATCTCGTCGCATCTGCACGCTGGATATACCCTTTGGACGGGTGGCGAGCAGATATGTGGCTATGGCCCAGTTTCGGTAGCTGATTTTGGACTGTTCCATGACGGTTCCGATCCT
This sequence comes from Nitrosopumilaceae archaeon, assembly GCA_965261905.1. Classification (GTDB taxonomy): domain Archaea; phylum Thermoproteota; class Nitrososphaeria; order Nitrososphaerales; family Nitrosopumilaceae; genus VYCS01. The sequence goes on from CBDHDZ010000009.1 coordinate 23,878, forward strand.
GACACTGAAGCGCTTGCTGCACTCGGAGCAGTAGTATGGCATGCTCGGGTGCTTGGAGGCGCAGGTGTACTTGTAGTCACATCGGGGGCACCTGCGACCGTCCGGCCATATGTTCTCCTCAAGCCACTCCATGGCGGCCTGCTCGTCGGGTAACATGTCGAACAACTCTGGTATGGACAGGTCCCTGTATTTGCCCGAGGCCGGGCCGTCTTCTGCCTTTGTGGTTTGTTTGCTCATGTGGCTGTCATGCGAAGTTAGTATTTAACCTGTATTAATCACGATAATTCCCCCGGTATCTGACCTAACGTTAATAACGAAACTCCCTACCAACCATTCCCGTGGGCCGGTCGTCTAGCCGGTTAGGATACCGCCTCGACACGGCGGTGGTCGTGAGTTCGAATCTCATCCGGCCCATTACTTTCTGGTAACTTTAATAGGGTTCCACCGTATAACAACCATGAAGTTGACCGAGGACGACATCATCAGATCGGAGGATGCCTCCCCGTTGCTGCTGTTAGAGCAGGGCGTATCCGGCGAGGTGACGCGCCGCAAGTACATCGCCACGCTGCGCCGGATATTGTGCGTGATATTCGAGGACTTGCTGGAGGGCGACTTTGAGGAGCGGGCGGAGCAGTTTGTGCAGAAGGGCAAAGAAAACCCCGACTGGGTGCAGGACATTATGATAAGCCTGTCCTGGAAGCTGCGCGAGCGGGCGGAGCTGCCCAGGGACGACCCAAACTACCTCAACCCGACCTCCTTTCAGACTTACTTCAAGCCGCTCCGCAAACTGCTGGAGATGAACAATATCACGATAAACTGGAAGCGCGTACATATGACCTTCCCGGAGCGGAACAACATACTGGACACCAAGGGGTGGACCAGGGACGAGATAGCTGCAATGATCAAGTACGCGCGCGATCCCATGGAGAGGGCGCTGGTGCTGGTGCTGGCCAGTTCGGGCGTGCGGCTGGGCGGGCTGGCCTTGAAGTGGCGCGACCTGACGCCGATCTACCTGGTGGATGGCCGCCTGACGGTCGACCCGGGCGAGGGCGGCGAGGTGGCCTGCGTCGCGATCAACGTGTACACCGGCTCCCCGGAGAGCTACACTACCTTCATTACCCCGGAGGCGTACCGCGCCATACAAGAGAGCGGGCAGATGTGGGCCGACGGCACGGGGAGCCAGCCGGACCCGGAACACTACCTGTTCCTGGCGACGAAGCTGCTGCCGCACAAGGCGAGCGAGCCGGTCATAGCCAAGCGCGTGCGCCGGATGGCGACCAAGGCAGGATTGCGCAACAAGCGCACCAAGAACGGGACGAGGTTCCCGACCCAGCTGGTGCACGGCTTCCGCAAGTTCTTCAACAAGACCTGCAAGGAGAAGCTGTCGGGCGATTCGCTGGCGTCGCTGATACGCACCGAGTACATGATGGGTCACCAGGGGCTTGTGTCGCTGGACAAAAACTACTTCAAGACCAGCATGCTGGAGATGGCGGCCGAATACATGAAGGTCATACGCGACCTGACGATCGACGACGCAGACAGGCTGAAGATTTCCAACAAGATTCTGTCCGAGAACATCCAAGAGATGGAGAGCGAGACGGCCGAGGAGTTGGCCAACATGAAAGAGGAGATGGCGCACATGAAAGAGGAGATGGCGCGCAGGGACAAGGAGATTGAGGAGCTTAGGAACAGTCGCGGTCCCGTCGGCATGGACCTGGTGGATGCCCTCAAGGGCTCGGTGGGTACCGACGGCGTGCCGGGGTCGGTGGTGGAGTCGCTGACGGAGATGATGCGCCAGATGGAGGCGACCCACAAGGCCGACTTTGATGAGTTCCGGAAGACTACCTTCAAGGAGCTCCGGGAGGAGCGCGATGCCGAGATGGCGAAGATCAGGCGCGAGTTCGAGATGGAAAGGCGCAGATCCGGGGGATAAGACGGCCCGGGCTGGTATGCTGACGGCGGCCCGCGCTTGGTCGTAACAGCCGGTTGGAGCCGGCCACCATATCTGGAGGCGGCGCATTCGGCTGTCCCGCAGCGGGCGATTCCCGGCAGGTATCAGCGGTCCCGCCGGCTCGCGGCGCGGCCCCGGCAGGGACGCCTTCGAGAAGAACACCCCGATGGTCACCATCTACCACCGGCGAGCTGCCAAGATGAGCCCGGCCTGACCATCTTTGAGGTTCTGGTCAACGACGGCAAGACGCTGGCCGGGAGGGTGGCCGAGAAGTTCGAGCGCGGATTCGAGGTCATCACCGACGAGCACACCGCCTACAAGAACCCGGGGGAGGGTTATCTTGTCGGCGAAGGCGGTCATTATCCCGGCGTAGGACTCGGCCCGCCTGAAGACGGTCATGTGGCTTGTGTTGCCGCCGGTCCTGTTGAGCGCCTCGGCGGCCTTCCTGGATGATAGTCCGCCAAAGACCATGTCGACGGCTAGGGTGATCTGCTCCGGGCTGGACTGCTTCTTTTCAAAGCCCAGGTTGTGCGTGAACTTCCTGCCGCAATCACGGCACCTGAACACCCGTACCTTGCCTCTCTTGAGGATCTTGAAGCCGTCCCTGTTGACGTTCTCCGAGTTGCAGAACCTGCACCCATCCAGGTTCACCTGCCGGGTGACCATCATCACCAGCCTGGAGGCGGCGGCGCTGCCGGCTGAGCGGCGGGACCAGCCGGGCGGGGCCGGGGATCACCAACAAAGAAAGAAGCGCCCGAGCGTAGAATATCTGCTCGTGTTCGAGGCGCTGAGGACGGAAGATTGGGCCAACTATGGGGACCAGATCAAAGAACTCGCCGAAGAGGCCACCATGATACGGGGGGACTACAGCCCGGAGGCCGAACAGAGACGGTTGGAGCTCAGCGAGCAACACGGGAACCTGTTGGACATGCGCAGCCATATGGGTAGCGACATGCCCATATTCAAAGCGATAACCAAGGTGTGGAAGGCGCTGGTGGCGGGATCCAGCGTCGTGGGGTGCCAGGGTACCTCAAGTCGGCCCTAACACTACATGTCGGCAACGCGCAGTTCGCTTTCGTGGATGCCGTTAGGTTAGCCACTCTTGTTACCAACGGCGCTATATTATGGGGAAACCCCGGCCTGAGCTGGAACGCCGGCGACACGGTCCAGCTGAGGCTGACCGAGCCGTATTACTACGGCGTGGAGATCTCCGGCGGCGACCTGAACACCTCGGGCGAATACACCTACCTGGCCCTCCCCGCAGAGGACAGCTCTGCCACCTTCCGGATAAGACTGACGGCCGACCGCGGAACCACTACCGCCGTCAACATTGGCACGATGGTCCAGAATGCCCCCTATGGCGCGCCCGGCCACGACTGGAATTCCGCCGCCGTCACCATCACCCCCAAGACGCTCACATTCACCGGCGGATCCTCGGGCAACTGGAATACCTTCCAGACCGTGACCGTCACCGGCGTGCCCGACGGCGACAACACCCCCGAGCAGCTGATTATCATAGCGTTACCCGACCCGTTGATCAGCGGGGCGAGCATCAACGGCTTCCATGTCACCGTCGCCGACGGCCCCGGCGTATCGGGCACGTCCGGTGGCGCGTTCCCCGAGTCGGCGCAGATCCCCGTGATAACCCTGGCGGGGTCCACCAACATGACCGTGCCGCTCAACTCTGCCTGGACCGACCCCGGCTACACGGCGACCGACTCGGACGGCAACGACCTGACAGCCAGCGTGACCGTCACCGGGGCGGTTGACACTACCCAGGCGGCCACCTACCTGCTGTACTACCAGGTGGCGGACAGCTCCGGCACCCCGGCTACCCCGCAGGTCAGGACGGTCCATGTCGTGGCGCCCGAACCGCAGCAGCAGACCCAGGAGCCGCAGGGCGAACCGCAGCAGGAGGCCGAACAGGGGGCCGAACAAGAACCAACACAGGAACCCGAGCAGGAACCGCAACAGGAACCCGAGCAGGAACCAACCCAGGAGCCCGAGCCCGAATCAAGCCTGCCCGCCATCGTACAACAGTACGACACGGACGGCAGCGGCGTGATAGAGCAGGACGAGTGGCTGGTGGCCGTCGACGATTACACGAACTACGAGCTGACCACCCCGGAGATCCAGCAGATAGCGGCGCACCGGGGATAGCGGTCTCTCCGGCGCGGGTACGCCATGCCGTCCAAAGACTACCACCAGGCCGGCAGGGCCAAGGCCAAAGCCTACCACCATGCCAACAAGGAGAGGCTGGCCGCCAAGGCCGGGGCCCGCTACCATGACAACAAGGAGGAGATAGCCGCCCAACACAAGGCCCGCTACCAGGCCAACAAAGAGAAGCTGACCGCCAATCTCGGCGGCCGGACCCTGCCATGCCCCGACAGGCTGGTTTGGCGGCCCAAACGCCCGTCCCGGGTCGTTGCCGCGCGGCAGCCCCGACAAGGCGGCCCGCGGCCCTTCGACCTGTTGGAGGCTGTGTTTTTCTCCCGGCAATCACGGCACGTCTTTCCGCCAGGGCTCAATCTTGCCAGGGTATTTGCGGTGGTGTTTTTTGCCGGAAATATCTGGCCGCCATCCGGCAAACACGCGCAATATTGTTACACTATTTTATTGCGTTTATTATCGTAATTGTCGATAGCGCGATAAAGAATGAATTTAAGGTGCGGAATACCAACATAACCAGTGTCCAAAATCAGCACAACCGGCAAATTAACGCGCGGCACCACATTTACCGCCGCGCGCCAGTCTTTCGGGGCCGGTTTTAGGCGAGATTCGGACGCCCCCCCCCGAGCGTAGGCGATAATCATATTTCCGGGATTATCCCGGTTGTACTGCTTGCCGCGTTGTCTATCCTGGCGGTATCTGTCATTATCTATGAGGCGCCGGCCGCCTCCGCATACCACGGCCCTGTCGAACAAGTCTGGTCTTCCACGCTGACGGTGGGTTCTAGTTATGGCGCGTATGGGTGCACCAACTTTCTTTCCGGTATTGAGTGTAGTTCGACGAGCGTGCTGTCTGATGGGAATTTCACGTATGACGGCGTAGACTATGCCGTCAAATCGGTTACCTATATCCCAGCAACAACATCATTTAACTTCGTTCTTGACAAGACATTCCCTGGTGGCATCATGTCCACCGGGACGCTCTACGTCGACGGCAGTCCGTTCAGCTTGGCGGGTGTCGCTTCTGGTGCCTCATCCGAATGGCTCAACGCCGGCCTGAGCTGGTCTGCAGGCGACACGGTCCAGCTGAGCCTGACCGCGCGGACACCGTTGCCGTGCGAGACGCTGCCAGCCGGCTACAGCATCGTACTTGAAGGAACAGGCGACGTGGCCGACGGTACCCTGTGCTCCAACCGCGACGATTACTATCTGCGCGTCTCCCTGCGGGACCAAAACGGTGCTCCGGTAAACCCTGACAAAGACGTATGCGTGCTGGTGGATAGACTGTCCGGCGACAAGATCATAGCCAGTGAAATCGGCCTGCCCCGAGAAAACTACATCAGGGCCAACACCCCGAGCGTCACCTTCCGGATGAACTCGGACACGGATCTTCAGGTCCGCACGCTTGACGGCAAACCCGTGACCATCGTCGCCAGGACGGGCGGGCTGTCTGATACTTTCGATCTGACCGTAGTGCACGACACCGACGCCGAGAGCTGCCCGGCCCCGTCCACCCCCACTACCCGCACCACGCCCACCACCCCCAGCACGCCCGGCACCGGCGGCGGCACCAGCACGCCCACCACGCCCTCCTCCGGCGGCGGCGCCTTCTTCTTTGTGCCGTTTGTCGGGGACACCACCAGTCCGACCATCATCTCGACGAATACCACCGGGAACGCCACCAGGACCCTGGGGGACGGCGGGCAGTTGCTCTTTAACGTCACCTTCAGCGAGCAGGTAACCGGGGTGGACCCGGCCGACTTTGTGTTGTCATATGGTAATGACACCTTCCCGGTATCGGCCAACGCCACCCGCATCATCGCGACCATCAACCCGAACCAGGTCATCCCGTATGATGACACGACCGAGTTCGTGATGGAGGTGGAACCGGATGTCGTCTACGAGGGAGCTACCATCAGCGGCGGGACCGTCCGGTTTGACATCGATCATCTGGGATCCCACCTCCTGGAGGTCCGGCTGACGGCCCCCGACTGCCGAACCCTCCTGGTGCATAACCAGACGTTCCAGTTCCGGCCGGATCTGGCCAAGCCCAGGACCATAGAACCTCTGGCGGGCAGCCCGCTGGCGGGCCCCTGGACGCTGGGCATCCGGGACCATGCCCTGTACCAGAACGCGACGGTCCACCTGTACGGGCTTACCCTGGACGTTGGTCCGGCCATCACCGTCAACGGGACCGGCTCCAACTACCTGGTGGCCGTCAATGCCGCCGCCACCGGCAACCTCACCCTGGCGCTGGCCGACGGCCACGACATCGCCGATACATCAGGCAACCGCCTGGCCGGCGGCATCCCGGCAGGAACCAACGGTACCTACGTGCTGGCCGAACCACCCCGGCGGACCTGTCCGTAGACGGGCGGGCTCCGGCGTGCAGCAGTCCCGGGTCGGACCCCTCCGGGCCGCTCCCCGCAGGCCGGGATCATCGCCGTTATCGCGCCCGAGCCCCGGCAGCAGGCCGGACCGGAACCAAACCATCTACCGCCGCCCGGCGGTACGACGGCAACGATACCATCAACCGCCGGACCCGGCTGGCGGCCGTCGACGATTACGCGAACTACAGGCTGACCACCCCTGAGATCCAGCAGATGGCGGCGCATCGGGGATAGCGGTCCCCGGCGCGGGCACGCCGTGAATGTCAAAACCCACCACCAAACCAACCGCGCCAGGGTACGCCACCGGGCCGGCAGGGAGGAGATAACCGCCAAAACCCGCCACCAGGCGGCAGGGGGATGGCCGCCCGACGCGAGGCCATGCACCAAGCCGCCAGAACCAAAACCCGCCACCAGTCCAACAGGGAGGAGATAACCGCCAAAACCCGCCACCGGGCCGGCAAAAAGAGGATAGCCGCCCGGCACGGGGCGCGCCACCGGGTCCGGCAGGCGGCTGGGGGATCTTTTTGTGTTTCCTGCGGGGGGTAATTGTCATGGGCGGTTTTTGGCGGTTGGCCCGGGGTTTGGCCGGCGTTAGAACGTGTTTGATCTTTTTGAATTTCTTGCGGCGGGAAAATGTCGGACGGCCCGGGTGCGATCCGGACCAACCGGGTTGGTTTTTGTCCAAGATGGCAACCGGGCCGCCGTGTTTTTGTCAGGGTGTTGGGGTGGTGGTTTTACAGGTCCGGCACCTGGCAAATTTGGCGGGTATGTCACACTTGGCACAGTATCTTGTGATACGTACCCTGTGCCGCAGTCCCGGCACGCATATTCGGCGGCATCGTTCCGGGCTTTATGGTGCCGGCCATCCGGCAGGCCGGCGCGGGGGCGTGCTTTTTGACTGCGCCTGGGCCGGTCCTGCCGGCGGGATTAAATCCTGTTCGGATATTTGCGGTGATGTTTTTGGCCAAAAACAGCCGGGCGCCTCCACCCGGCAGGTTAATGCAATAATTATTATCACGCTATTTTATTGTGGTTATTATCGCATTGTTGATAATGCATGGCCAAAGGATAACTATTTAAGAAAAGACATTTAGGAATGTATGGATGCCTCATATTGGCGAGCCAGGCAAGTTAACGCGCAGCGTCACATTTACCGCCGCGCGCCGATCTTTCGGATCCGATTTTAGATTATTGTCCTTGAGTGCGCCCCGCGCCCATCCCGGAATTAACAACCCGAATACCCGGGGGGGGGGGTGAGCGTCCGTGAACGGCCGCGCCATCCTGATTGGGTTCGTGGCGGCGGTGGCCGTTGCCGTATCGGGTATAGCCGCTAGCGACGCCTTTGCCGAACCAGAGATAGCCCTCGAGCTGCGGGGCTCCGTGACAGACAGTGGCCACAGGTACCTCGACCAGGCATCCGACGTGAAGGTCTTTACGTACAACGGCAGGATATACGCGGTGGTGGCCGCCACCGGCGAGGGCGCGCACCTGCTTGACATCACCAACCCGAACAGCATCGGCACGCTGGACAATGGAGATGTCGGCGCTCGCAACGTAGTAACTAGCTCTGGTCAGATGACGGCAATTGCCGTGTATACGGTCGGCGGCAAGCCCTACTTTATAGTGACCTGGGCCGGCAGCAACGCAATACAGGCGTATAAAATCGCCGAACCGGGGGACACGGACGGGGCCAACGGTGCCATAAAACAAGTCGGTACATTGGTAAATCGGCCAAATCCTTTGATAGGTAGCAGCCTGGCTGGCGCCTCGGATTTGATCATCTACTCGGTGGGAAACAAGCAATACGCGGCCGTTACCGTGGAAGGCGCCGACCGCCTGGCGGTGGTGGAGGCGACCGATCCGGACAACCTCGCCGCCGCCAACATCGCGGGCCAGATCATCGACTCCGGCAACCTCGAGCTTGACGGCCCGTCGGGCGTAGAGTACTACCAGACGAACAACCGCCACTACGCGGTGGTGGTGTCCGAGGCTGATGACGGCATGCAGATTGTCGACATAACCAACCCGGTCAGCCCCACCGCCGCCGGCTACCTGAGCGACGACAGCAGTACCCTGCTGGACGGGGCCGAAGGGGTGGCCATCTACAGCGTGTCGGGCCGCACGTATGCCGTGGTGGCTGCCACCATCGACGACGGCATCCAGATTGTAGACATAACCGACCCGGCCAACATCTTTCCCGTCGGCAAGCTGGGGGACACCGGCAGCCTCCGGCTGGACCGCGTACAGGACGTGGCCGTCCACCAGATAGGCGACCGCCACTACGCGGTGGTGACATCCCTCCAGGAGGACGGCATCCAGGTGGTGGACGTCACCAACCCGTACAACCCCGTGCCCAAGGCGACCATCGGCGGCACGACGCTTAACGGCGCGACCGGCGTCGACACCTTCTCGATAGGAAACCGCCACTACGCGGTGGTCGCATCCGATGACGGCGACTACGTCCAGATAGTGGAGATGACCGCGGTGAACGCCGACGCCGGGGACGGCCTGTCGGTGGATGCCGGCCGGACCGTCGTCCTGGCCGGCTCGGGATCCGTATCATCGGGCGCGACCCCCACCTACCAATGGACCCAGACGGGCGGAACGACCGTCACCCTGAACGCCCCCACGGCGCTGCGGACCACCTTTACGGCGCCCACCACCCCCTCGACGCTGATATTCCAGCTGGCCGCGACGCACGGGGGCGCCACCTCCACTGATATAGTAACGGTCTCCGTAGCCCCCGACGCTGTCGGGTCGCCGGACAAGACGGCCGTGGACCTCGCACTGCGGGACAGCGTGGCCGACAGCGTCTACACGTATCTTCGTAACGCAGTAGACGTGAAGGTCTTTGAGCACAACGGCAAGATATACGCGGTGGTGGCCTCCAACAGCGACTCCGTACACCTGCTCGACATTACGGATCCTGCCAACATCAACGAGCTGCGCCATCCCAACCCGGAATCACAAAGCGGCAGCAACAACTTCAACAATGCTCCCGGCGGCGAATCGGCAGTCCCGTACGTCGCCATGGACGGCAACCTCTACATCATACTGTCCTGGAGCACCAGCGACGCCGTCCAGTCGTTTTACATCCACAGCAACGGGCGGCTGGACGAGCTGGCCGCCACGGTGGACAACTCCAAGATGGACCATCCCGCGGACCTGATCATCTATACCGTCCAGATCAGGTGCGACTCTGCTCCAGGGGCGGTCCTGGCCACAGGCCAACACAATCGCGTCGCGTGCCTGGGGACCAAAATAATCGGAATGGCTGAACGTGACAGGGCGGTTGTGGGTGCCGGAGACCCGGTTGAAAGGAAGTACGCCGCCGTCATCGGACTCCTCTCCCATTCCATCAGGATAGTGGACGTGACCGACCCGCGCGACCTCGGCAAGCCGGCCCTCAAGGGCCAGATCACCGACGGTCCCAGCACGCTGCTCCGTGGCCCGATTGACATCGCGTACTACCAGACCAACAACCGGCACTACGCGGTGGTGGCGGCCTCCCAGGAGGACGGCATACAGATTGTGGATATCACCAACCCCAACAGCCCCACCGCCGCCGGCCACCTGGGGGACACCGACGACCTCGAAATGAAGGGGGCCGACGGGGTGGCCGTCTACAGCGTGGGGGGCCGCACCTACGCGGTGGTGACCGGCAACAGCGAGGACGGCATCCAGATCGTGGATATCACCGACCCGCACAACATCTTCCCCACCGGCAATCTGGCGGACACCGGCATGCTCGAGCTGGACAACCCCCGGGGCGTGGCCGTCCACCGGATAGGCGACCGCTACTATGCGGTAGTGGCCGCCGCCCACGACGACGGCATCGAGGCGGTGGACGTCACCGACCCGTACAACCCCGTACCCAAGGGGCGCGTCGGCGACACCACCGGCGCCGTGGAGCTTGACGGCGCGACCGGCATAGACACCTTCTCGATAGGAAACCGCCATTACGTGGTGGTCGCCTCCTCCGACGACCACGGCGTCCAGATAGCGGAGATGGCAGTCCTGACCGCCGACGCCGGGGGCGACAGGGTCATACCGGGCCGCACGGCCCAAATCCCCTTGGATGGTTCGGCATCCACCGTATCATCTGGTGATTCGCCCACCTACCAGTGGACCCAGACGGGCGGGCCGCCCGTCACCCTGACCACCCCCACGATAGCGATCCCCAACTTTGCGCCGCCCGCCCCGCCCCAGGTACTGTCGTTCCTGCTTACGGTATCCCACGGGAACGCCCGCGCCTTCGACACCGTCACCGTAACCCTGGAGGGCAACCCGTCCACCGATGTGGCGAGCTTTGGCGGGCAGATAGTCAGCGAAACCATCGATGTCGTTGACGTCCCCCACAACAACGGCACCGCCGGCACCTCCAAGTACATCTCCATGCACTTTGCCGGCGAGGGCGAGTCCCAGACCTTTACGTACCGCCTGCTCGAGGCGCCCAGCGGCACCGTCACCGTATCGTTCATGACGCTGGTGCAGACCGGGCACAACGATGCCGTCTATACGTGGGACTGGAATGCAGTATCCGTCTCGCCCCGGACGCTCACCTTCACCCCGTCCAACTGGTACACGCCCCAGGTGGTGACCCTCACCTCCCAGACAGACGGGGACAACACGCCCGAGCAGGTGATCATAGCGATAGTGTCTTCGGCCCCGGGCAGCTACAGCGGCATACACGTGACCGTCGATGACCCCAGGCCCCTCGGCACGTCCGGCACGTCCGGCGGCCCGGTCTTTGAGTCGGCGCAGAGCCCCGTCATCACCCTGTCGGGCCCGTACATCATGGATGTCCAGCTCAACTCGGTCTGGACCGACCCGGGCTACACGGCGACCGACGCAGACGGCAACGACATCACCGCCAGCGTGACCGTCACTGGCACGGTTGACACCACCCAGGCGGCCACCTACCTGCTGTACTACCAGGTGGCGGACAGCTCCGGCACCCCGGCCACCCCGCAGACCAGGACGGTCCACGTGATAGCTCCCGAACCGCAGCAGCAGACCCAGCAGCCCCAACCTCAGCCGCAGCAGACCCAGGAGCCCCAACCCGAGCCCGAACCGGAGCCTGAACAGGAGCCAACCCAGGAACCGCAGCAGGAACCCGAACAGGAGCCCACCCAGGAGCCTGAACAAGAACCCGAACAGACCCAGGAACCAGAGCAGGAACCCGAACAGACCCAGGAGCCTGAACAAGAACCCGAACAGACCCAGGAACCAGAACAGGAGCCCGAGGGCACCGAATCCGGTGAACAACCAACATGCGACATACCCGCCATCGTCCGGCAGTACGACGCCGACGGCAGCTGCAAGATAGAGCAGGGCGAGTGGCTGGTGGCGGTAGCCGACTATGCGGCCGACCCGCCGAAGCTGACCACCCCGCAGATCCAGCAGATAGCCGCTCACCGGGGATAGGCAACCTCCGGCGCGGAACACGCCATGCCGTCCAAAGACTTCTACCAGGCCGGCAGGGCCAAGGCCAAAGCCTACTACCATGCCAACAAGGAGAAGATAGCCGCCAAGGCCAAAGCCTACCGCCGGGCCAACAGGGAGAGGATAGCCGCCATGGCCAGAGCCCGCTACCAAGCCAACAAAGAGAAGATGACCGCCAAGGCCAGAGCCTACCGCCGGGCCAACAGGGAGAGGATAGCCGCCGGGCAAAAGGCATACTACCAGGCCAACAAGGAGAAGCTGGCCGCCTGGCACAAGGCCTACTACCAGGCCAACAAGGAGAAGCTGGCCGCACAAAGCAAGGCATACCGCCAGGCAAACAAGGCCAAAGACAAAGCCTACTACCAGGCCAACAAGGAAAAGATAGCCGCCCGAGGCAAGGCATACCGCCGGGCCAACAAGGAGAAGCTGGCCGCCCGACGCAAGGCCTACTACCAGGCCAACAAGGAAAAGATAGCCGCCAAGGCCAGAGCCTACCGCCAGGCCAACAGGGAGAGGATAGCCGCCATGGCTAGAGCCCGCTACCAAGCCAACAAAGAGAAGATGACCGCCAAGGCCAGAGCCTACCGCCAGGCCAACAGGGAGAGGATAGCCGCCATGGCTAGAGCCCGCTACCAAGCCAACAAAGAGAAGATGACCGCCAAGGCCAGAGCCTACCGCCAGGCCAACAGGGAGAAGTTGGCCGCCAAAGACAAAGCCTACCGCCAGGCCAACAGGGAGAGGATAGCCGCCAAGGCCAGAGCCCGCTACCAAGCCAACAAGGAGAAGTTGGCCGCCGGGCACAAGGCTTACCGCCAGGCCAACAAGGAAAAGATAGCCGCCCAAGGCAAGGCATACTACCAGGCAAACAAGGCCAAAGACAAAGCCTACTACCGGGCAAACAAGGAAAAGATAGCCGCCCAACGCAAGGCATACTACCAGGCCAACAAGGAGAAGTTGGCCGCCCGACGCAAGGCTACTACCAAGCCAACAAAGAGGAACTAACCGCCAAGGCCAAAGCCAACTATCAAGCCAACAAGGCCAGGCCGTCCGCACGCCGCCCGCGGGATTAGTCCTGAGCCGCATCACCCGTATCCCTCCGGCCCGCGGGATCCGTGTCCGATGGTAGTAGGTGCGTGCAGCACATCGGACCGGCCGGACTCGCGTCTGGTGGCGGTTTGTTGGTTGTTCGCGCGTTCTTCGCGGGGGCGGTGGTCATGAGGCGGCATGCCGCGGTGAAATCCTTCCGGGCGGGCGGATCAGCAAAAGACGACACGGGTGCAGCCGGCCAATCTTGAGAAGAACAGATCCCCGCGCCTTGGCACACGGGTGTTACACTAGATGCCGGCACGCAGTGATGTCACAGTCCGTCCTGATACTGGAGTGAAGCCATCCCTGGAGCCCGGCGGCAAGTTTGCGGGCACCTGCCAACAGGCCACCGCTGTGGTCTGGCATATGATAGGTATGACCGGCTATGGTGGCGGCGCCCGGCCACCGGTACCAAGAGCCACCAATCACTCGCGGCGGCGAACGTGTAGTGCCGGATGAACCGCCCCGACCATTAGGGGTCACCCACATTACAAGTGAGGATTGCAACTTTTGGGGGAAAAGTTGCAATTTTTGAAGGGGTGTTTCACGCGACGATAAGTTCTCGGCGCACCCGTGCCGCAGTCCTGGCAGGCGTACTCGGCGGTATCATTCCGGGCTTTGTTGTGCTGGTCGTCGGACAGGCCGGTCTCTATCGTAGGCCAGAGGTTGCCGCCGCAGGAGGTGCAGGTCGGAAAGCCCGCGTCCTCGGGGGTGGGTGCCTGCCGGGACGGTTATCTTGTGCATGATGCGTTTGTGTGGTTCGCGCATTAAAGCCGGGCCGCCAAAACCGGGTGACGCGCCAACGCTTGACGGATGGGCGATTGTTATAAAGAGATAAACGGTTACCGTAACAGTAATGGGTGCCGATGCGGGTTGGGCGGCAGTGTTGGCGGCTGCCGTTGTGGTCGCTGCCGTATCTTTGGGGCCGCCACAGCACGCTTTTACGGAGGCATCCTCGGCTCCGTTCAACTTGACCATGGCCGGCAATGTCACCCGCGACCACGGCTTCTTTCCGGTGGGTAACGGTGTGGGAGACATAGCCACCTTCGAGTCGGCAGGCCGCCCCTACGCGGCAGTCACCTTCGAGGGGGTTATGCAGGTGCTGAACCTGACCGACCCGCACAACATAGTATTGGCGGGCAGTATCGGCGGCCTTGAGGGCCGCGAAGTGCGGGACGGGATAAAAATCTCTACCTTCGAATCGGCAGGCCGCCCCTACGCGGCAGTAGTATCGGGCCTGGATGTGCGAGTGCTGAACCTGACCGACCCGCAGAACATAGTCTCGGTATATGGCATCGACCACGATTTCGGCCCGGGCGCGATTTACCAGCCCGGCATAGCCACCTTCGAGTCGGCAGGCCACACCTACGCCATAGTCTTGGTGTTTCTGGGTGACCGGGTTTGCATCCAAGAACCGTTCAATCCGCCGTGCGACCATCCGGATGTAGACGAGACGACCATTCTGCAGGTGCTGAACCTGACCGACCCGCAGAACATCTTCCCGACAGTCCGCATCGTCTACGACGGCTTACATCCTTATCACTCGCGCCAGATCGCCACCTTCGAGTCGGCCGGCCGCACTTACGCGATAGCTCCGACCCATGACGGTGTGCGTGTGCTGAACCTGACCGACCCCGCCCGCATCGTCTCGACCGGCCACACAACCGACAACGACAACCTCTTTCTCAAATATGCGGGATTGGCAACCGCCTTCGAGTCGGCCGGCCGCCCCTATGCGGCGATCTCCACGTATGCAGGCATGAAGGTGATGGACCTGACCGACCCGCAGAACATGGTACTGGCTGGCAGCATCGCCGGGGGCGATGGCTACTGGCTAACCGTCGATCAGCTCACGGATGCCATAGATGCGGGGTTGCCGGTGATCTTCCATGGCAATGGCTTCTGGCTGAATGGCGGTGGCTTCCGGCTGAATGGCGCAGACAACATCGCCACCTTCGAGTCGAATGGCCGATCCTACGCAGCGGTCTCCACATATACCAACATACAGGTGCTGGACCTGACCTACCCGTACAACATGGTACTGGTTGGCAGCCTCGACTATGACGTCTCTTCGAGTTACGCTAGGTCAATCGCCACCTTCGAGTCGGACGGCCACATCTACGCGGTGGTCGGGTTGGTTGAGTACGTGCAGGTAATACAACTAACGACAAACGTGACCTAGTCGCATACGGAAACGGTCCGGCTGTGTATGATATGGTCCTCGGAGGGTGAACCGGGAACGTCCATCTGCCGGATGTTGGGTGTAAGTGAAGCCCCGTACCAGGCAGGCATGATCGAAAAAAAATCTGCGGGGTAGATCCGCCACACCCCCGTGGCGCGCAACAAGACGCAAAAACGAAAGGAATCCGGCCCCTGCTGCTCCTGCTGGCATTGTTTGCCGATATGGCGGCTACGGCCGAGCTGTTCGGGACGGTCCGGCGGGCCGGCGGCCAAAGGCGGCCGCCATCACATGCGGAACGGCCGGCCCGGTCAAACCGTTAAACCCGTTATACTCTAGACGCCCTTCGGGGCGTTTTCCACAGAAGGTCCCCTGACCCGGCGGGCGCCCCCGACTGCACGCGACCCTACTCCCTGAACAGCACGTTCCACTTCCATTTCTTCTCCAGTCTCAGGTGGCCCTCCCTCATCAGGCGGTCCACCGCGTCGGCCACCTCCCGGTCGCTGTACTTGGACGGCACCGCCCCGCGCAGGTCGGCCTCCCTCAGGCCGTCGGGCGGCACCAGGTCCAGTATGGTCCGCTCTATCTCGGGCCGGGGCGGCGGCTCGGGGTCCGGCGGTCCCGCGCTATCATCATCCCCCACCGGCAGCGGCCCGGCCGGAACAAAGCCCGGCGGCACCGGCACGGCGGATCCCTCCAGCACCTCGTCGGCCGATATCACGGTCGTCTCGTACTCGGAGGGCTTGACGTCCAGCTCGGAGAGCTGCTTGGCGATTGTGAGCGCGTCGCGCTCGGTATAGACCAAAAACCAGACCGGCATGTCACGATGGCTTTTGTTCCAGTTCTTGTACACCTGGCCTGGTTCGCCGGGCTTGTTGGGGTGCCTGGACGGGCCCGTCTCCACCTCGATGGCCACGCGGCTGCCCCACCTGTCGGGGTCCGGGGAGCCGTCGGGGCCGACGGCGGGCTCGCACACCTCCAGGTCCGGCTTGGAGCCGGTCGTATCGCCGGTGTCCATCCTGGTGTAGTAGCCCAGCCGGGCATAATGGTCCAGCAGGGCGGATATCGTGTTGATGTGCAGGTTGCCGCCGGCCCTCCCCTTGAGGGCGGCCTTGTCAAAGTACCCGTCGATCGCCGTCCTGCGCAGCCTGTAGACGGTAGACGTACTGCCGGTGAAGGCGTCAACCAGCCTCCGGTGGACCAGGTGGTTTAGCGCCTGGGCCACCCGCCTCTTGCCGGTGCCGAACCGCTCCGCCGCGATATACGCCTCCTCCACCCCCAGCCCCTCCGACCGGCGGTAGAGCGCCGACAGGATAGCCATCTCCAGCGGGGTGACGCCGTAGTCGCGCTCCGGCTCGTTGGTGTACCGGGCCATGTCCACCGCCACCCCGTAGTTGGCCAGCGAGCAGTCCACCATCTCCTCCAGGGTGTCCCGGGAGACGGATCCCCCGTCCATGTCGCGCGTCCGGATCATGCTCCCGTGGATGTCGTCGCCCGGCAGGCCCATGTGGTATTTCACGTGGAACTTGGGTATCTTGGTCAGCTCGTCGGGGTCGGCCCCCATCCTGGGGGCCACCATCCTGGCGGTGGCCGGCGTGCACCTGCCGACGATATACAGGTCGCAGTTCCCTACCATGGCCGTCGCGTTGCCCGCCTCGATGCTTTCCAGCTGCTGGGCGGCCAGGGTGATCCTTATTCCCCATTTTCTGACCTGCTGGAGCATCTCCTTGAGCTTGTCCGATTCGAGCATCTGCACCTCGTCCACGTACAGATAGAACTTCTTTGGCAGCGTCCCCTGGGGTTTTGACTGGACCAGTTTGGCGGCGGCAGTCGTTATCATGTTCAGCAGGAAGGTCGTGAAGATCATCCGTTCGGTGTCGTTGTCGCAGCCGGCCCCGTCAAATATCAGTATGCCACTGCCATCCAGCAGCTTGCCCATGTCAAAGCCGGTCCCGCCCTCGAAGAACGGCCCCACCGCCGGGTTGGAGATTATCGGCGTCAGCTTGTTGTCTACTGCCGGAACGGCCTCCTTGGCGATATTAGGGAAAACGTTCTCCCAGAACTCCAGGTTGTCCCGGATGTGGACGTCGGCCAGCACCGTATCCCGGACCGACTTGTCAATGATCATCTGCCGCAACAGCCCCAGGCCGCCCCGGCCCGATGCTATCAGAGAGGTGGCCGCCTGGGTCAGCAGCTGCTCCATCCGGACGCCTTTGGTGTCGAACGCCTTCAGCAGGGTGCCGGTGAACGAGGCGGCCGCCGTCCCCGGGGCCCTGCCGTAGGCGGCCAGCGGGTTTATCGGGACGGCCTTGTGGGTGCGGACCAGCTGGGCCGGCGACACGTACACCAGGTGGTTTGATCTCCACCTGGGTATCCGCTGGGCCGTCCAGGCGGCCAGGTCGTGGTGGGGGTCCAGGACGGCCACGCCTTCGCCGCGTATGAGGTTCTGGCGGATCATCATCTTCAGGATGGTGGACTTGCCGGATCCCGAAGACCCCAGCACCATCGCGTGCAGGCGGTGCTCCTCGGGGATGGTTACCGCGTCCATCCGGACGGCCGGATCCGGCCCGTCGGTGGTATGTCCGATGACGGTCATCCCCTCGGGCAGTCCGGCGACGCTCATGCCGGTATCATCCCCCCGGTGGTGCTGGTGGCCTCCATGGGTGGGTGTGCTACGGCCCACGTTTCTGCATTGTCATCCGGGCGGGAGCCGGACCGTCCCGCGGTCCCGGCGCCCCTATTCTGGGATCATCCTGACCGGATAGCGGTCTTTGCCGGATATCATCCTGACGGGGAATTTGGGTTTGGGCGTCTCCGGCTCGCCGGGCTCGGGCGGCCCGCCGGGGGGAGGACCCTCCCCGTCCGGCCCGTCCCCCTGCTGGTCGTCCGGCAGGAACAGCGCCTCGGGTTCGGGCGCCACCGAGTCGTCCACCCAGTGGATGATATCGGGGAAGGCCACAGGCGGCCGCGTCGTGGCAGCCATGCTGCGCCCGTGCTCCGTGGGTATCTCGCCGGCCTGCTCGGGGATGATCTCCAGTGCCGCCAGCTCGGGGTCGGTGAAAACCGGAAAATGCGTCGCGTCGCCCAGCGGGACCCTGGGCGGGGTCGTGGCCAGCTCGGCCACCCTTCCGGCCGGCACGCGGTCGCGCCGCCGGATGCTGCCGGCCGGGAAGGTATCCTGCAGGATGTCCAGGTGGTCTTGGGCGGCGGCCCCCAGCAGGATCCGCGCATGCACGTAGGGCGGCGGTTTTGCCTCGACGGACGGCGGCGGCCCGGCCGCCTTGCCGCCGGAATTTGATGATAAAAAGTCCGCGGCCTCGCGGACCGCCATGCCCAAGGCCTTACCGTAGATTGACTTTGGACGGCCCCCGCTTCTCCGCCACTCGTCCACCACCGTGGAGCGACTCACCCTCTGGCAGACCATCAGCCTGTAGGCGGGGCCGGTGATGTGCGTCCCCAGGGCGGCCCCCGCCGAGCGGGTTCCAACCCCCTCCGGGAGAGGGGCCCCGCCGTATCCGCGCATCTCCATGTCCCAGATCAGCCCGCACTCCCATAGGACGGAGGGCGCCCCCCTCATGGGTCGTATCTCCACGCCGCCCAGGCCCTGCATGTAGCCCAGGTGGCGATCAGCAAACCATACGGCATACCGCACGTAGCCGTCGCTGCCGCGACACACCAGAAAGGACGCCAGTCCCACGTGATCCAGTATCGATCGGACCAGCTCCCGGCGCATTTCCCCGCGGTGCTCCACCAGTCTAACCTCAGCCCACATCCCAAATTACAATAGGTTAAGGGATGGTAAAACGGTTACCGACGATAACGGGCTCGGCCCGCAGCCAGCCCCCATTTCCACCTATACGTCAATTACTGCCCACGTGTCTACTCCGGGTCACTTTTGTCCCAGCCGGTTTCAGGCCATGCGGATGTCCCCGTTTACAATCACTCAAAGGTTTTATATAAGTGGTAGTTCGGTATGTTTTTAAGAATGCATATGGGTACACCATCGTGTGGTCTGGCGCGGCATACCTTCTGACAGTGGTCATTGTGGTCGTAGCGGTTCCCCTTGCCGTCCAAGACGCACAGGGTGTTACCACCATAGACGGAACGGAGGTTGCATGGAATGTTGTAGATTCCAAAGGTCACGAGTACAGGTGGACCATGCCCGTGACCACCTATGAGAACAATATCGTGGAAAGCAGGTACCATGTGCGCGACAGGGTGAACCTGGATCTGGATGGCGAGACGCGTAGGGTAATTGGTCTGGACGGGTTCGTCCGGGAAAGTTTCGGCAACGTGATAGATGGGGTGTATGACAATTCCCACAGCAACTCTGATTTCATCTGGGAAGTCTGGTATATTGTGTCACAACTGACGGTCTACGATGAGGACATACACGAGTACAGTGAGGGCCGCTACGCCCTGGAGACGCTGACCAGGGGCGGCGGCGATTGCGAGGATCTGGTTATCCTGGTGGCCGACATGCTGATGTCATCAAAGCATACGGACGGTTGGACGTTCCAGTACGCGTACATGGATTCCGATAACCCCAGGGATCCGCAGAAGATCAACCATGTGATATTGTATGTGCATGACGGCGAGTATGGTCATTTAATCGAGGCGACGGCCCCCCCAAGTTGGAGTATTTTTCCTGATGGGGTGGTTGGTTGGTATCTGGACGTGGTATTGTACACCGAGGATCTGGATTTTACGGGCCAAGATTTGAGATGGATGGATCTTACCAACCGTGATTTTACAGGAGCCGTTTTTGTCAACGCCCGTATGAGTGGGGCCGACCTCTCCGGCGCCGACCTCTTCAGCGCCCACCTGACCGGCGCCGACCTATCCAGCGCCCACCTGTACGAAACCAACCTCGCCCTTGCCGACCTGACCGGCGCCCACCTGACCGGCGCCGACCTATCCTATGCCGACCTCTCCCTCACCGACCTGACCGGCGCCGACCTATCCTATGCCGACCTATCCTATGCCGACCTATCCGACGCCGACTTGGTCTCTGCAGACCTTTCCGGCGCCGACCTAGCTTTTGCCGACCTCTCCGGCGCCAACTTGGTCTCTGCAGACCTTTCCGGCGCCGACCTAGCTTTTGCCGACCTCTCCGGCGCCGACCTATCCTATACCGACCTATCCTATACCGACCTATCCTATACCGACCTGGCCTATACCTACCTGACCGGCGCCAACATAGTATCGTCTAATTTGGCGGGGGCAATACTGATCAACGCCGACTTGTCTAGCGCCAGCCTGGCGGGGGCCAACCTGACCTATGCCGTTCTAGTTTGGACTAACCTCTCCGGCACCGACCTTTCCGGGGCGGACCTGTCCGAGACGGTTCTTTACGCTGTGTATGGTCAGTGATTCATTGAATCATCTTTGCCATCTCCACAGGGATTGTAACAACTCTGTGTGCTGAGGCGTGGTCGGGATCTGATCTTCTCAAGCCGCAGATACGGCAGATAGTGGCTCACCGGGAAGTAGCCGTTCAGTCTCCTTCTCTGGATGGTGCCACCATTGTCATGGTTCTCGGATGGACGGCTACGGATGTCCAGCGTGATGGTCTAGGCGGGCCGCCCGGAGGCGGCAGGTCGGGGTATCTATCCGGCGGTCTAGCATATGGCCGGCCGCGACCCGCCCTCCCGTCCCAACGTGCCGGATGATCAACCCCATCTCGCGGTCACGGAGTCGCATTATGGTCCGGCCTCCCGTGTGCTGCGGGGACGGGCTGGGTGTCCACCGAACACACGCCGACGACCATCCGGCACATAGGGATCCCGCCGGCCGGAGGGGTACGGGGCGATGCGGCTCACGAGGAGCCTCGCGGGCGGCGCGTGGCCGGCTTTGCCTTGTTGGCCCGGCGGTAGGCTTTGGCCTTGGCGGCTATCTTTGCCTTGTTAGCCTGGTAGTAGGCTCTGGACCTGGCGGCTATCGTCTCCTTGTTGGCGTGATAGTAGGCTTTGATTTTGGCCTTGTTGGCCTGGTAGTACGCCCGGCATCGGGCGGCTATCCTCTCCTTGTTGGCCTGGTAGTAGGCTCTGGACCTGGCGGCTATCGTCTCCTTGTTGGCCTGGCGGTAGGCCTTGCGCTTGGCGGCCAGCTGCTCCTTGTTGGTTTTGCGGTAGGTCTTGTTTTTGGTCCTGTTGGCCTGCCGGTAGACCTTGGACCTGGCGGCTATCCTCTCCTTGTTGGCCTGGTAGTAGGCTTTGGCCCTGGCCCTGCCGGCCTGGTAGTAATCTTTGGACGGCATGGCGTGCCCGCGGAGACTGCCAATCTACGGACAGGTACGCCTGGGCGGCTCGGCCAG
Organism: Nitrosopumilaceae archaeon; assembly: GCA_965261905.1. Lineage (GTDB taxonomy): Archaea > Thermoproteota > Nitrososphaeria > Nitrososphaerales > Nitrosopumilaceae > VYCS01. The sequence goes on from CBDHDZ010000009.1 coordinate 45,413, forward strand.
CACGTAGGTACCGTTGGTTCCTGCCGGGATGTCACCGGCCAGGCGGTTGCCTGATGTATCGGCGATATCATGGTCTTCAGCCAGCCCCAGGGTGAGGTTGCCGTTGGTTGCCGCGTGAACGGCCACCAGATAGTTGGAGCCGGTCCCGTTGACGGTGATGGCCGGACCAACGTCCAGGCTCAGCCCGTACAGGTGGACCGTCGCGTTCTGGTATAGTGCGTGGTCCCGGATGCCCAACGTCCAGGAACCCGCCAGCGGGCTGCCCGCCAGAGGTTCTATCGTCCTGGGCTTGGTCAGATCCGGCCGGAACAGGAACGTCTGGTTGTGGATTAGGAGGGTTCGGCAGTCGGGGGCCGTCAGCCGGACCTCCAGGAGGTGGGATCCCAGATGATCGACGTCAAACCGGGCGGTCCCGCCGCTGATGGCGGCGCCCTCATAGGTGGCATCGGGCTCTATCTCAATGACGAACTCGGTCGTGTCATTATACGGGATGACCTGGTTGGGGTGGATGGTCGCGTTGATGCTGGTGGCGTTGACCGGCACCGGGAGGGTATCGTTGCCGGACACCAGCACAAAGTCGGCCGGATCCACCCCGGTCACGTTCTCGCTGAAGGTGATATTGAAGAGCAGCGGCGCGCCGTCCCCCAGGGTCCTGGTGGCGTTCCCGGTGGTATTCATTGACAGGATGGTCGGGCTGGTGGTATCCCCGGTGGACGGCACAAAGAAGAAGGCGCCGCCGCCGGTGGAGGGCGTGGTGGGCGTGCTGGTGCCGGTGTTGCCGGAGCCGCCGGTGCCGGGCGTGCTGGGGGTGGGGTCGGGGGTGGTGGGCGTGGTGCGGGTAGTGGGGGTGGACGGGGCCGGACAGCTCTCGGCGCCGGTGTCGTGTACCACGGTGAGCTCGAACGTATCGGACAGCCCGCCCGTCCTGGCGACGATGGTCACGGGCCCGCCGTCAAGATTGTGGACGGGAAGATCCGAGTCCACGTTCATCCGGAAGGTGACGCTCGGGGTGTTGGCCCTGATGTAGTTCTCGCGTGGCAGGCCGATCTCCTTGGCGATGTTCTCGGGGCCGGACAGTCTCTCCACCAGCACGCATACGTCTTTTGTAGGGTTTACCGGAGCACCGTTTTGGTCCCGCAGGGAGACGTCCAGATAGTAATCGTCGCTGTTGGAGCACAGTGTACCGTCTGCCGCGTCGCCCACTCCGGCAAGTACGATGCTGTAGTTGGCTGGCAGATCCTCGCAGTCCAACAGTGTCTGCGCGGTCAGGCTCAGCTGGACCGTGTCGCCGACGCTCCAACTCAGGCCGGGGTTGGTCCAGGTTGCAAATGTGTTGGTGGTACCGGAGTCTGCAAGCCTGAACGGACTGCCGTCGACGTAGAGCGTCCCAGTGGACCGGATGGCTGCAGGGATTGCCTTGTTGATGCTCCATTGCAGTCCTGTGTTTGTAGCGATAATTTCGACCAAAGCATAATTCACACCACCATACGTGAAATCATCGTCAGTCAGCACGCTTGTAGAACTGCACGCCTTACTGGAAAAAGCATTGTGACACCCGAGTGTTGTCGAGATATCCTGCACCGTCAGCGTACCCGACCAGACCTGCGTGACCTGGCCGTGGTAGGCGGAGGCGGGCTGCGCCTCATAGATGACAGATACCGCCAAGACGGATAATGCGGCAAGCAGTACGACCGGGATAATCCGGGAAATATGATTATCGCTTATGCTCGGGGGGGGGGCGCGGCGGTATCCCGCCTAAAACCGGCCCCGAAAGGCGGGCGCGCGGTGGTGAATGGGGCATCACGCGTTGACTCGCCGGGTTCGCCGATTTTGGGCATTAAAAGGACTCTATTATTGCTGCCTTAAATATTCACTGGTAATTATCGCACTATCAACAATCACGATAATAAACACAATAAAATAGTGTGGCAATATTGCGCGTGTTCGCCGGATAGCGGCGCTCAGGTTGTTTCCTGCGAAAAATACCCGCAAATACCCGAACATATTGTCGTTCTGAAGCGTCCCGCAAGTCTCTATCGCGACCTGTAACGGCTGGATGTCCAGTAAAGCGGCAGCTTGATACACCCCATTCAGTTACAACGGCTTGATGCCCGTGTTCGTGTACGGGTCTACCCACCACGGACAGTTGGACTAACCAAATACACTCGCTCTTACGATCCATGCCACGTAGATTTCCTGGAACTCAAGTGGAACCTAGAATTGCGCGACGGGGGGATTGTGGTCCGGCCAGCAGTGCCCGCGTAGACGGGTAGTTCTCTTTTGGTTCCGTGCCCTGGACGGCTGGTGTCACTACTTGCCCGTTGCCGGTGCAAACAGGAACGTCGCTGCAGATCCCGCGATGCCGGAAAATATTGCTATCAGAGCAATGTCATCCTTCCCCAAACCAGCAAGAATGTTCAGAGTCCATCCTAACACTATTACGGCGATCACCATTCGGATTAACTGCGACTCCTTTAGGAACGCTCGAATTCCATCATGCGACATGAGTAGAGTACTGCCGATGACTATTAAAGTGCTTTAGGTGGGGGATTTTATTGCAAACGTAACCGTTCAACCCCCTTTCAAAGACGGCCGGTTTTGGTACCAAATTCGGCCAAGGTCGTTCCTGATCGCTACCATCCGAAGGGGGCTGAACGGCTACAAAAACAACCCTAAAACGCCCCTCGTCACCTATGCACTCAATGATAAAGCGACGGGCCGGGGATACCGGCAGCCAAAACGACCCGGACAACCGAGGCTACCGAGGTGACTCCGCAGACGAGCTCGACGTAGCCAAGAATGTCCTCAAGATACTTATCATCGTGGGGATAATCTTCTGGTTGACGCCCTTCATGTTGTTCGGTGAAGACGGTTTGAATGCGAAAATAGTTGCTGACGATATCGAGACTTGTCAAGCACTACCAACAACCGCGGACCAGAGTAAATGTTTGGGCCGGCTTGGTTACACAGGCGATGATAGCACCGGAGCAGCTGACCAAATCTCAACCGTACTCAGCCAAGGCAAGAGCATCCTAATGCAAGCCTTCGACGTCATCAAGATCGCCCTGGTGGTGGGAGCCATCGGCACTATCGCCTACATGTACGTAGGCCCAAAGCGTTTGGCGTGACCGGGTTTTCCCGCGACCAACACCCTCTTTTTTTTTACGCCGACCTGACACCACCACTCCGCGGATAGATCCAAGGCGGCCGCCTGCCGGACCCCATCTAGCGGCTCCCGCCTAGCAGTATGGGATTACCACCCTGTCCGGGGTGATGACGGGGTCGCCCCGCCTCCTCCGGCGCAGTACGCGGACGGCGCGCGCGTTCAGCCGGAACGTCAGGGTCTGCGGGCGATCCTTGGAGCCGACCTTCACGGACAGCACGGCGGCCTCCCAATCGTAGCTGCACAGGGTACCGGGGATGCGGGCGGCGAGGTCCCTCTCAACGGGCCTGACGGCGTGCGGGTCGTTCCGCCTGTCCATGAGGTATTTGTCTATCTTCCGGGCGGCTGTCGAGGCTATATCCGCCGCCAGCATCTCCGCGTACCGACCGGCGTGGTCCCTGGCCGCCAAGTACGTCCCCCTCCGGTGCTCCTTGATGTCTTCCGCGGAGCCGGCGGCCGGCCTCGCCATCTCGTGCTTGAGGGCGGAGTTGGTGGCGTTACGCGTATACCGCAGCAGCTGGGCGACCTCCGAGGTCTGGCGGTGCTTCACTACCACGTGCGGGCTAGGCTGCCGCGGAGAGTTCCATTTGGCCGTGCCGCCGCGCCCGGTCGGCCGCGGCGGTTTTCCGGAACGTGCCATCTGCCGTACTGTACGGTATTCTAATATTTAACCGCGGATACTGGCCGGGCCGCCGGGTTACCGCGTGGTGGTACATTGACCATCCCGCACCACCCGGACGGTCCCCCGCCGGGTTTCCGTGCAAATTCGGGCGTTCACCCAAAACCCTCCGGCCGACACCTTCCCGGACTAAACCGGCAGTCCGGAGAACGGCCACCGGGCAATACCTGCACCCACAACAGATCCCGCACCATCAACACTAATACGCTACTCATATGGTGGTTTCCACATGGCGGTACGGTCTGCGACGACGTTTTTCAGAGTAGCCGCTCCGCGGCAGAGTAGCCGCTCCGCGGCAGAGTAGCCGCTCCGCGGCAGGCTATTCCGGACCGGCGACCATCGGCTCCTGCATACGCCGTCCGAATTTCAAGGTTTCCATGAAGGCGTGCGCCCCCGGTACGGGGGCCGCCTGAGGTGCCTGCCGACCTCCAGTGGCCCGATGCCCCCACCGCCGGAGAGGTGCTGGAACGCATACGGCGCGAGAGCCGCGACGAGCCCGAAAAGGGCCGCTGGTTCGAGAACCTGTTCAGGCGCCTCATTCTGGACGACAAGTCGTTCGACGTGGACAAGGCATGGAGGTGGGAAAGCTGGCCCGGCCGGGAAGAGCGCGGACTGCCAACCAAAGACATCGGCATAGACCTGGTGGCGAAACTGAACGGCGGCGAGCTGGTCGCCATACAATGCAAGTGCTATGACGAAAAAGATCGCGTGGACAGGGCAGAAGTGGACAAGCTTCTGGGGGCATCCGGCAGCTATGACATGCGCTGGTTCGTCGCCACCTGCGACTGGAACAAAAACGCCGAAGACCGGCTCAACCAGTCCGGAGGCCCGCCGGTACGCCGAATCGACTTTCACGAATACGACCACGCGCGCATCACGGACGGCAGAATCAAGTCGGAAAAGCGTGATCCCTGGGAGCACCAGAAAAAGGCAGTCAACGACGTGGTTACGCGCATGAAGGACGCCGACCGCGGGCAGATGATAATGGCGTGCGGGACCGGCAAGACGGTCGCCTCGCTGCGCATAGCCGAGGAGATGCTGCCGGAGAACGGGCGCATACTGTTTCTGGCGCCCAGCATAGCGCTGGTGTCGCAGGCGCGCCGCGAATGGCTGCGCAATGCGGAGACGCGCCTGGACAGCCTGGTGGTATGCTCGGACCGGGGCGCCGGCGGCCGCGGCGAGGACGAGGACATACACATCTCCGAGCTGGAATGCCGCGTGACCACCGACCCCGGAGAGATAGCGGCCGCGCTGAAGGCGGGCAGCGCGCGCGTCATATTCTGCACGTACCAGTCGCTGGACAAGGTGTCCGAGGCTCAGTTGAGGCACGGCGCCCCGGAGTTTGATTTGGCGGTATCTGACGAGGCGCATCGCACCACCGGCGTAGAAAACGACTCCAAATTCCGCATGGTGCATAACGAGAGCAAACTGCGCTGCAAAAAACGGCTCTACATGACCGCCACGCAGCGCATCTACGAGGACTCGTCAAAGAAGGCGCAGGAAGCCAAGGGGCGCAGGGTATACGACATGGAGGACGAGGATACGTTCGGCGAGGTGATGCACCGCCTGACCTTCAAGGCCGCGGTCGAAGCCAAACGGCTATCCGATTACAGGGTCGTGATTATGGACGCGCCCGCCACCGACGTGAAATCCCTCTATGACAGGTACGTGTCTCTGGATACCGCAAACGACGAGCAGAAGCGGCGAATCAAGTTCGAGGATATCGAACGGCTGGTGGGAACGGCGCTGGCCATCAACGGCATCACCAAGCGGGGCGACATGGAACGGCTGCCGCGCGTGTTGGGCTTTGCCAACAGCAGGGTGCGCTCGCAGGAGTTTGCCGACATGTTGAACATGCCTGATCTCCACAACATACTGAGAAGCCGCATGGGCGGCGGCTTCGTAAAAATGCACGAGGCCATCCATCTGGATGCCACCTCCCCCGTCACCAGGCGCAACAAGGAGCTGCGCAGGCTTGAGGATGCCACGGCCGAGGAGCCGCGCATCATCTGCAACGTCAGGCTGTTCACCGAGGGTGTGGATGTGCCGTCGCTGGACGCGGTGTCGTTTTTGGATCCGCGCGAAAGCAAGGTGGACGTGGTGCAGGCCGTCGGCCGCGTGATGCGCCGCGCGGCGGGCAAAGAAACTGGATACATAATCATCCCGGTCAACCTTGAGGTTGACGACAACGGTGATGTCGCCGGGCAGCTGATAGACAGGGAGGGGTGGAAGTCGATCGGCCGTGTGCTGCGCGCCTTGGCATCCCACGACAGCCGGATGTTGGAGACGCCCTACAGGTTTGTGGAGATACCGCCCGCCATAAGCCAGACGTTCCAACCGGAACACATGATCACGGGCTTTCAGGACCGCCTGGATATCGAAGGCGTTACGCAGAAGTTCTTTGCCAAGGTTGTTGCCGGGTCCGGGCTTGCAAAGCCCGGAGAGATGGCCGCTGAGGGCATAAAGGCCGCAGTGAACAGGGTCGGCCACAGGCTGGAATCGGAAGGCCTGGCCGAACGGCTGGCGGGCACCCTCGGGCTAAAAATCAGCGCGGAGGAGTACAGCGAGGCACACATATGCAAGATAGCGGCCCTGCTGGTCTTCAACGCCTGCCTGCTGCATCGCCGCCTTCAGGACGTACCGCATGTGGATGGAATCGCGCCGTTGGGGGATATGCTCGGGTCCGGCGACCCCAAACGAGCCCTCAGGGGGTCGTGGCGCGCTATACTGGAAAGCGACTACGCCCCCGTGTTCGAGCCGGCAATGGCCATAATGGAGTCCCTGCCGGGAGACGCGCGGAGGGTCAAGGAGTCGATATATCGTCTGGTGGATCATGCCAATGTGGCGGCAGACCGGCTGACCGAGCTGGGATACGACCATTCGGGGCCGCTCTACCACACCATACTGGGCACGGCAAGGTCGGACAGCGCCAACTATACGGACAACGTGTCGGCCCTGATGCTGGCACGGCTGGCGTTTTCCGGCGGGTTCGAGTTTGACACCGAGCACGTCAAGCGGCTACGCATAATGGACCCGGCCTGCGGCACGGGTACGCTGTTGATGGCGGCCTTGAAGACAATCAAGGACCGCATGAACTATCGCGCCATGGATGCCGGGTCCCGCGACGAAATACACCGCAAGCTGGTGGAGGACGTGCTGTGCGGTCTGGACATAAACCGGCATGCGGTGCAGCTTGCCGCCTGCAACTTGACGCTGGGGGCTCCCACCGTCGACTACTCCCGCATGCACCTGTATACCATGCGGCACGGCCCGCAGGACGACGGGACGGTCAAGGCCGGCTCGGTGGAGATTCTGCGGGCCACCGGCCGGGGCGACAGTATACGGCCATTCGTGCAGCCGCTGCGCAGCATAGGCGATCTGCGCGGAGAGCACGTTGACAGTGCGGTCGAGATCACGTTCCCAATCAGCGGGCTGGACATGGTGATAATGAATCCGCCCTTCGGAAGCAACACGGCGCGCAACCGCAAGTACCCCGCGAACGCGGTAAAACGCATGCAGAAGAACGAGCTGACCATACGGGCGGAGCTGGGACGCAGGGACGTGGCCGCGGGAAAGACGATAGACTCGAACAGCATCCGCACGTTCTTTACGCCGCTTGCCGACAGGCTATTGAATCCGAGCCATGGAACGCTGGCAGAGGTTCTTCCGGTCACAGCATGCATAAGTTCATCGGGGCTTGAGGAACGAAAATTTCTGGCCGACCGCTTCCAGGTGGAACGGATAATAACGTCCCACGACCCCCGACGGGTCAACTTCTCGTACAAGACTGGCATACACGAGTGCCTGATGGTCTGCAGGCGGCGCGAGGACGGCGACAGGCCACCGACCGAATTCATATCCTTGCGCAAGATGCCGAAGAACGCCAAGGAGGCCATTGAGGCAGCAGACGCCATTGCCGACGGCGATGCCGAAGACTGGGGGAGCAGGTGTTGGTGGCCGGCAGAACGGGTCGGTGCGGGGGACTGGACACCCGTCCAATGGTATAACGGCAATATGGCCGAGACCATCAAGGAACTGGAAGCGTCACCGCTGCTGGAACCGGTCGGGTTGCGTTATACGATAGGGCCGGCTGGCCGGAGAATACGTGATGCCTACAAGGTAGGCGGGCAGGGCGGGTCTGGTACTGTAAAGATATTCCATTCTGTTAGCGCCAATCTCAGAAAGACTGTACATGGCGAGCCGGAATCTTGGCATACGCCAAGGCAGGGCAAAAGGCAGTTGGCCGAAAGATACTGGAGACAGCGGAGCGGATTGCTTGTGGCGCAACGGTTTGACACCATCAGCGGTCGTTTGGCTGCCCTATATTCGGATGAACCATCAATCGGAAGCGGGTGGGTTCCGGTCAACACCAAGGACGAACACACGGCAAAAGCCTTGGCGGTGTGGTGGAACTCCACGCCGGCCAGAATGATGCTGCTCAACCGACGCAGTAAAAAGCTCACCTATCCACAGTGGTCGCTGGAGCATCTGGAAGAAATACTCATACCAAAACCGGACAATCCGGGCTGGTCCGCATTATACGGGGCGTATGGTGAAATCTGCGACAAGGAACTCCTGCCAATGGGCCGGGCCGCCGAGGATCCGGCGCGCGCCGTCATAGACGGGGCGGCGGCCAAGGTTCTCAATGCGGATCCGGAGGTCTTGGCCGGCTGGCGCGAACGGCTAAGCCGCGAGCCCACGATGCAGAAAGCGGGCCAGCAGTAGGCTAGCCCCGCCCATCCCCGATATCCATGGTGTAGGTGGGCGTGGCCGCTCGCAGGCGCTTAAGTTTGCGGGGCAGGCCGCCATGGCGGTGTGTTGGGATGTTATGGGATTGGGCACTTTCATGTGTTTTTTGCAGGACGTGGGATGTCTTTATACGAAAACACGGTTTGTTGCGGTATTGCTCCCGCCAAAAGCGGGAGGTCACGTTAAAGGATCCCTAGATGCGGCGCGCTATCAAAACCCGGCGACCAGATGCGGTCCCTCTATCAGGAAGACATTATCCCTGTCGGTCAGCACCCAGAACTGTGGGTTTGGGGTGTGTTGGGCATACGTGATACCCACCAGCAAAACACACACCGTCAGGATGGCCATCATCTGTCACATACCATACTAGGTTGTGGCAGACGTTTTTGGGTTGCTGTTTTGGGGTCAGTACGGGGGTTCAAGACGGTATGTGAGCACAAGTTAAGGTCAAACTGAATTCCATACGCGATCACGCCCGGCAGCATCTGCCGGAGGTCGCCGGTCAGGCACAGGTCAGAATTTGACCTGAACTTGTACCGTGCCCGACATCCGGCCGGATCATCATAAGTTATAGCATGGCATCAAGACTTCATTTATAAGTGTCTAATATACTGCATCGTCATGGAACCTCCCAACACCTCCCGAATCTTGCTGGAGTGTGAACTGAAACCGGTGCAAGGATACCGCTTCCAACCGACGGGGTTCCCGTCGCTGGGCGCCGCCGAGTACGTCGCCGAGACGGAAGGGGGACGCGTCAACTGCCTGCTGGTCGAGTCAACCCAATCGCTGGCAAACTGGCTGGAGAAGGTGTGCATGGGTGACGCGGGGCCGGTCGAGCAGTTGAGCGGCATACCTGTTGTGAGGTTGGTTGATGACGACGACAGGTTCATCGCCAACACCATGACCGAGGCGCACCGAATCAATTCGTCATACCTGCTTCGCGGCAAGGACACCACTCTCAAGGATTTGTTGGAGTCGGAGATTGGAAGCGCCGGCAAAACCGCCGAAGCGACCAAACTTGCCTTCGCCAAATTCCTGCTCAAGTATGATACGCCAACCCTGCTGCACGGGGCGTGGATCCCCGAATTGGCTGACAGCAACTGCCGCCTGACACGAATACTGTCCGCGTTCATCGACGCGACCGGTACCAATCCGGCGGAGAGTGGAATCGCCAAGAAAGACAGCCTAGATAGTACCGGCAAGGCGAACAAAAAGGGTGGTTCCGAAAAAGGATACGGCAACATCATCAACTCCAGGAGGGAGTATACGGCCAGGACCATCATGCTGTACTTTTCTATTGACCTGTCCCTGATGCGCTCGTACCGCCTTGGCGATGCCGCCGAAGAACTCTTGCTGGCGCTGGCCGTCTGGAAGATACGCAAACTCACCGGGGACGAGATCCGGTTCAGGACGGCGTGCGACCTGCGGGCGGCCGGCGGCCTGGCGGTCACCTCGCCGGAGGGTTATGAGCTGCCCAGCCTGGAGGAGGCCGAGGCCGACCTGAAAAAATGCATAAAACGATGCAGGGCCGAATCGCTGTTCGCGGACAAGGACGTGGATGTAAGGTACGACGGGAAGTGACGAGCGGGTGCTTGCGCTCAGAATACGGTTCCTGGTCGGCAGGTACCACGCAACACCCTGGGGCAACCACCCAAACGAGGGCGCCGTGGAATGGCCGCCGTCCCCCTGGCGGTTGGCGCGCGCCATGGTCTCGTCCTATTACCGGTCAGACCCCCGGCCGGCCGAGTCCGAGACGCTCTCCCTGTTGGAGAAGGTTGCCCGCAATCTGCCCTCCTACCACCTGCCCCCCGCGCATCCGGGCCACACCAGGCACTACATGCCGGGTATCAAGTCGGAGATAATCGACGCGTTCCTGAGTGTTCGCGACCCGCTTTTCGTCATCTATCCGAACGTGGTTCTGGAACCGGCCGAGTCCGCCGTGTTGAACGGCAGCATCCTGCCTAACCTGCACTACCTCGGCAGGGCCGAATCGCCGTGTTTGGTCGACGCGGTTGATTCGCCGTCCGACCCCAACTGTGTTCCACTTGAGGGGGCAGATATGGACGACGGGGATCTGATAGACGTGCTGGCTACAAAACCCGGCTGCGAGGTGCTCGCGATATCGCCGGACTCCCTGTCCGCGCGTCCCGCCGACCTCCACAAGGGCCGCCGGATAGACCCGCCGGCCGGTAGGTGGGTGCAGTACGTGCGTGTGGTCGCGCCGGCCCGCCGGGCCGAGACAGGTCGCATCCCGAGACGGGTCGGCGTCGTGAGGTTCGCCTTGGCCGGCAACCCACTGCCGAACGTGCGCCAGGCATTGCGCGTGGGCAGCACGGCCAGGTCCGCCGTGCTGTCCGGGTTGAGCGCGCAATCCGAAACGCTGACCGGTCACGGCTCCGACGGGGGGCCGGCGCGCGGACACAACCACGCGCTGTTCCTGCCTACCGCGGAAAAAGACCCCACACGCATAGACCACCTGACCGTAGTGGCCCGCGCCGGATTCGGCGACGTGGAACGGGAGGCGTTGTTCGGCCTGAAGAGGTTGTTTGCCTACCACCTGCCCGACGTACAGCTCGTCTTCGAGTCGATGGGGAGCCTGGAAGACTTTTCCGGCCTGCCCATCCTGGGAAGGGCGCGCGTCTGGCAGACGCTGACGCCGGTGGTCTTCTCGAAGCACGTGAAATACAGGAGCGGCGGCAGGATAGTGGACAGCCCGGAAAGCCAGATCATCTCCGAGGCAAAACGCCGGTACGGGTACGATGTAAGGCGGGTGGACTTGTTGGGGGTCGTCGGAAGGCACCGGCCGCTGGAGTTTTCACGGCCGCGCCTGCATGGTAGGCGCGGCGGCCAGTCTTTTGGCGTCAGGGTGGAGTTCGAGCGCGAGGTGGAGGGTCCGATAACCCTGGGGTACGCGTCACACTATGGCATGGGTTTGTTCGCGCCGGAGGCCACCCATGGCTGACTTTGATGATTTTTTCCGGAGGGCCACAGCCAAGCGGCCGTACCCCTACCAGGCGCGGCTCGCGGCGGCCGGCACCATCCCCGATGTTATCGATCTGCCCACCGGTTCGGGCAAGACCGCGGCGGCGGTCATATCCGTCTGGCTTTGGGGACGCGTGTCCGGCCGCAGGGACGTGCCGCGCAGGCTGGTGTACTGCCTGCCGCGCAGGTCGCTGGTAGAGCAGACCGTCGGGCGTGTAGGACGCTGGGTGGAGAACCTCGGCCTGGAGGACCGCATAGGCGTCTCGCAGATCATGGGCGGTGACAGTCAGTGGGACGTTGAAACAGAGCCGGAGCGCGAATACATCCTGGTTGGCACCCAGGACATGCTGCTGAGCGGGGCGCTCAACCGCTCGTATGGTAAGGGTTACAGGGTTTGGCCCATGCATTTTGCCCTGTTGAACAACGACTGCCTCTGGGTTATGGACGAGGTGCAGATAATGGAAAACGGCCTGCCCACCTCAAGGCAGTTGGATGTGATGCGCCGCTGGTTTGGGACGTACGGCCCGCACCACACCATCTGGATGTCCGCGACGATAAACGAACGGTGGCTGGAGACCCCGGACTCGACCAGGCCGGAGCGCGTCTTTCGCCTGGTTGATGGTGAAATGTCGGGGGGTGATCTTGGCAGGCGCAACACCGCATGCAAGACAGTCCGGAGGGCCAACATCGAGGGTGGACAGTATGGAAGTGAAACGGTACGCAGGCTGCTTGAGATGCACCACCCCGGAACGCCCACCACCATAATGGTCAACACGGTGGGGCGCGCCCAGGACATCTACGCCGAGATAAAAAAGACTGGCGTGCCGTGCATGCTGGTCCACTCCAGGTTCAGGGCCGCCGAGCGGCTCGCCATCAACAAGCGCATATCCAAGATAGGCAAGGATGATGACATCATAATAGTGTCGACGCAGGTGCTGGAGGCCGGCGTGGACCTTTCGGTGCGCACGCTGGTGACGGAGTTGGCCCCCTGGGCAAGCATGGTGCAGAGGTTCGGCAGGTGCAACCGCGGGGCCGAGTTCGGGCGGGCCGACATAATATGGCTGGACGTTCCGGAAGGCAAGATAGAGCCGTACGCCAAAAACCAGATGGACGAGTCAAGGGAGATGTTGTCGTTGTTGGAAGGCAGATCCGCATCACCCGCAACCCTTCCCAAGCAGGATGGCGACATGTTGTTCGATTCGGTGCTGCGCCGCCGGGACGTGACGGACCTGTTTGACACGGCCCAGGACCTGTCGGGCGGCCGGACTGACCCCTCAAGGTTCGTGCGCTCGTTGGAGCGGTCGCTGGACGTGGACGTGTTATGGCGCGCCGACGACAAGGAGTCGGCCCCGCACGACCCGGAGGTGTGTTCGATACCGCTGTCCGATGCCAGACGGTTCATAAAAAAGGTCGGCGCGATGGTGTTTGACCACACCACCGACAGATGGGTCGAGACGGACGATGTTCTGCCAAGCCAGACCATAATGCTGGACTGCTCCAGCGGCGGCTATTCGCCGGAGATCGGCTGGCAGGTGGGTTTGAGGGACAATGTGGCTGCCGTGGCACCCAACCGGGGTGGTGGTGGCGCAGAACATGAACCGGTGGCAGTGACCCTGGATGATCACACGGAGCACGTCGTGGCAGAAGCGGGGCGGTTGGTGGCCGGCTTGGATATGCTTGAAAACGGACACGCTGACGCGGTGGTCGAGGCCGCGCGCCACCACGACATAGGAAAGGTGCATCCGGTATTCCAGCATACGATGATCAACAACGGGTGCGCCGATGACGGAACCGTGTGGGCGAAGAGCCCGAGACGGGTCGGCAGGTATGCCCGGCCGGGCTTCCGGCACGAGGCCGCGTCCGCCCTGGCATACCTGGTACACCACCCAAACGAATACCTGACGGCCTACCTGATAGCGGCGCACCACGGGGTTGTAAGGTTGTCGATGCGGTCCGTGCACCCGGACGATACCCGCCTGCTCGGGTTGGAGCCGTCCGACAGGCTACCCGCGTACGGCGGCCGTGCGGTATCGCTGCCGGAGACCGAGCTGGACCTCTCGCCTGCCAACCTGGGGAGGGATGGGGGGCCGTCGTGGGCCGACGCTGCAACCAGGCTGTTGGACCGGCACGGTCCGTTCAGGTTGGCGTATCTGGAGATGGTGGTCATGGCGGCGGACCGGGTGGCCAGCCGCAAGGAAGATGGGGGCGCGTATGTTGCCTGACTCCGGCGGCACCAGGAGGGTTGGGCGATGATACGGTTGGATGGCTGCAAGCCGACATCGCTGGCATCGTACATGAAGGGGATGGGCGTGTTTCGCGTGACGGCGGAGCAGAAGGATTCGGATGTGCGGGCGTTTTGGGAGCGCGACAGGCTTGTTTTGGAGACCAACTACAGCAGGGACGAGCTGGTTGACTTCCTGCTGTCAAAGTACGAACCGTCCCCGGTGATATCCCCCTGGAGCTACGGCACGTACGTGAAGCGTGTTGACTTGGACGAACCAATCAGGGGGTTGCCCAGGATGGGGCGGTACACGGCAGCGGTCAAATCCACCGAGCGGGTCCTGCTGGCGTTCCACGAGTCAGAGGGGCTGGACGGGGAGATCACCAAGGAGGACATATCGGGCGAGGCCAAGACCAGGTTTCTCCGGCTGTGCCGCAACATGTGGCCGGATTCCGCCGTGGAATGGCTGGACGCGGCAGCCGTTATGATGCCCGGCAAACCGTCATTCCATCCCATGTTCGGGACCGGCGGCAACGACGGCCACTTTGACATGTCGATAAACTTCATAACTCGCCTCCGCATGGTGTTCGCCGACAAGCCGAGCGCGTCCAGGGGGTGGCTGGAGGCGGCGCTGTTCGGGGGAGATGCCGCGCTGGCCAAACTGACGACGTCCGGCCACGACCCGCGCGGCAGCGGGCGGCCGAACTCCGGCTCCAGATACACGGGCAGGGACGTATCAAACCCCTGGGAATACATACTGATGCTGGAGGGAATGCTGATGTTTGGCGGCGGCATCTCCAGGCGTACCGGCCAGCGTGCCGGTTGGAGTACGTTCCCGTTCGTGGTGGATTCGACCCAGGCCGGCTACGCGACGGCGGCCGACGAGAAAGATCACGGTGAAATATGGCTGCCGCTGTGGGGCAGGCCGGCATCATACGGCGAGACGCGGCTGGTGCTGCGGGAGGGGCGGGCGTCATACGGCAACAAAAGGGTCAGGACCGGGGCAGATTTTGCGCTGGCCGCATCCAGGCTCGGGGTCGCGCGCGGTTTGGAGGGGTTTCGCAGGTTCGGCGTGCTGGAACGCAAGGGAAAGGCGTACCTGTCCGTCGACATGGGGCAGGTGAGTGTCGGGGACGTACCGCAAGCCGGACTGGTTCGCGACATATGGACGTGGTACGAGCAGATACTGTCTTTCACCAGAGGTGGCAAGGCGCCGCAGTCGCTCAAGATGGCGGTGCGGGAGCTCGAGGGCAGGGTGATCGACCTGTGCGGGAATCCCGGCCCGCGGGCCGTGCAGTCGTTGTTGGTTGGGTTGGGCCGGCTGGAGCGCATGGTCTCGGCAAGGACGTGGTCCCGCAGGAGTGGTGTGGTACCGTTTCCGGGCTGGTTGTCGGCGGACTGGTTGGATGCGGCCAACGACGGGACGGCGGAGTTCAGGCTGGCCGCGGCGACCGCGTCCATCCAGAAAGCGGATGATGTCGGGTACGTCAGGGAAAACCTTGAGAGGGTAAAGTTGGTGGATGGTCGTTGGGTCGCGGTTCCGGTGTCCGGGTCCTGCGTGTGGCGTGAAGGCGCCACGCTGGCAGACAACCTTGGTCGCATCTGCATCAGGCGAACCATTGAGGGAAAAGCAGCCGAACTGGGTGCACCGCCGCTTGGCGGGTGGTTTCCAGCCCCATTAGGTGACGTGGAGACGTTCTTGGTCGGCGTGCTGGACGAGGCAAAGATCACGGACCTGTTGCTGCCGCTCTCGATGATACGTGTCGGTGACACGGGGGATGATGCTGGTATGGGAACCCAAATTCCCGTGCCGGCGGCATACGCGCTAATGAAAGCCGTGTATGATACGCCGAGTGTATCCCCGGGGGCGGCGCCGCTGAAACTGCTGGAGGCGGGCAGGCCGGCGGACGCGTTGGGGCAGGCGTGGTCCAGGGCGCGGGCAAGCGGTATGCTGGACGGGTTGGCGGTTCCAAATGATCCGCCGGCCAGCGTTGCGGGGCGGCTTCTTGGCTCGATTGTGTTTCCGGTGGGGCGTGGCAGGAAGGCATTGTTGGAGGCGGCCATGCTACGCGAACCGGCGCGGGTGGTGGAATGATGATGTCGGTAGGCGTGGCCACTCGCAGGTGCTTAAATTTGCGGGGCAGGCCGTCGTGGTGGTGTGTCAGGATGTTAGGTGGATTGGGCACTTTCATGTGTTTTTTGTGGGTTGTGGAATGTCTTTATACGAAAACATGGTTTGTTATGGATTGCCCCCGCCAAAAGCGGGAGGCCCCGTTGAAGCGAGCTGATTGGGTCCCACGGCAAGTACCAGCGGTCCCATTGCCCCCGCCAAAAGCGGGAGGCCCCGTTGAAGCGACCTTACCGGAATCATTCCGATCGTGATAATTGCCGATTGCCCCAGCCAAAAGCGGGAGGCCCCGTTGAAGCGACCTTACCGGAATCATTCCGATCGTGATAATTGCCGATTGCCCCCGCCAAAAGCGGGAGGCCCCGTTGAAGCATGCCCCACGTGTAGACGTCCTCCCGGGCAGGCACGATTGCCCCCGCCAAAAGCGGGAGGCCCCGTTGAAGCATGATGACCGACTGGGACCTCGCACCTGACATCAAATTGCCCCCGCCAAAAGCGGGAGGCCCCGTTGAAGCGAACTACTTATACAGAGCCAAGAGCAAGCAGACTTCATTGCCCCACCAAAAGCGGGAGGCCCCGTTGAAGCATCGGTCTGGTGATAATCATCTACGTGGGTACCATATTGCCCCCGCCAAAAGCGGGAGGCCCCGTTGAAGGTGCGCAGCGGTCGTTCTGATGGCGGTCCGGATGCTGATTGCCCCCGCCAAAAGCGGGAGGCCCCGTTGAAGCATGCCTGCTGGTCTGCCACACATCATGCGTGGTACATTGCCCCCGCCAAAAACGGGAGGCCCCGTTGAAGCGATTGGGTCAATCCGCTCCAGACCGTCGTACTGAGATTGCCCCCGCCAAAAGCGGGAGGCCCCGTTAAAGGATCACTAGATGCGGCGCGCTGTCAAAGCCCGGCGGCCTGGGCGGGGGCGGTCCCTCTATCAGGAATACGTTACCTCTGTCGGCCAACACCCAGAACTGCGGGTTCGGGGCGTGCTGGGCGTGCGCGACCCCCACCACCAGCACGCACACCATCAGGACTGCCATCATCTACCACATGTCCTATTAGGTGGGTACAGACGTTTTTGGGTTACCTTTTTCATCAACCCGTGCCCGGTATAAACAGGCTGATGGTGGATGGCTTGCTGTTCAACCTGCCGTCGTTGACCACCAGCTCGAACGTGAATGCCTGGAATGAATTTTGAGTCCGGAACCTCAAACGTCGGGGTTGGTGTTCCGTCACCCACCAGGATGACGCTGGCGCCGCCGGTCTGCCTCCACTGGTAGGTCAGGCTGTTACCGTCCGGGTCCCGGGAACTTGTGCCATCCAGCATAACCGCCTGGCCGGTCTGCGTCCACTTGGCAAAGGCTACGGGTGGACGGTTTGTTGTCAGGCCGTCATATTGGACTTGGACGGTCTTTGTGTTGTTGGCGGTCAACGGTACGTATCGACTGTCCACCGAGATGGCCACATTGCAGGTGCCGGGCTCAGGGTTGCGGTCGGGGTCGAACATCAGTGCCTTGCCGACCATCGGGGACGCATCATCCGCCCATGCGCAGGGCACGCCATCCACCAGCAGGGGCATCCCGGGGTCCGCCGGGGCTTGACGCCACCACCCCGCGACGATACAGGGCGGCCCCGGATACGGTGGGGCCGCAAATCTGTTGCGGCGGCGGGTTGCCGTAGGCGCCCCCCGGCGGGGGATCAGCCGACCATCCCCATCGCCGCCGCCCGCAGCTCGGGATACGCCCGGGCTATCTCCGCATGGATGCGCCTCCGCAGGACGGGCCTGACCGCGGTCCCCATCTCGTCGAGCAGCCGGTCGTACGCGGTGCACTCGTGCCGCAGGTAGTTGACCACCTGCCGGTCCTCGGCTGGCACGCCCGGGTGGCTCGGGCCGCGCCTGGGCAGCGGCTTTTTGCCGCGCCGCCTGTAGCGCCCGGCGTACTCATCGTATTCTGCCTGGCGGTATTCCGGACTCTCCCCGTTGGCGTCGGCGGCCGCCTGCCGGACATCCTCCAGTGGCCCGCCAAAGTCGCATTCCAGGTCGCAGGAGGCCGCCTGCTTCGGGGTGTTTTTCCTTCTGGCGATGGCCACCCGCCGGGCGGCCGCC
>CBDHDZ010000010.1:0-3327 GCA_965261905.1 Nitrosopumilaceae archaeon
CGGCCCAGGTGGAACGCAGGATGGTCCGCCCCGGTCACGATGCCAGGATCCGGAACCCCGATCAGGCCGATCGGGACGATGGCCTCCAGTCCCTCTATCCGGACTTGGTGCGCGCAGCACTGTCCAGGCACAGCCCGCACTCGGTTGGAGCAAATCGGCTGGGCTGTTAGATTCACGGGATGAACCCGGCACCCTAGCACGGCCCTGCTGGGCAAGGCTTCTTCGAGCACTGGCATTGGGACTTCCACTTTCCATGGCAAACATCAATCTCGCAATCGTTGGCTGCGGCGGGATGGGCACCCGCCATCTGCGGGGCCTGGCGGAGTTGCAGCAGCACGGCCTGTCCGAGTTCAACCTGGTCGCGCTGTGCGATCCGGTGCTGGACAACGCCAACCTCTTGGCGGACGAGGCGGCGGAACGGTTCGGGACGCGCCCGGCCGTGGTTCCCGCCCTGGCCGAATTGGCGGCCCACGGGGTGCAGGCCGTGGACATCACCACCACGCCCCGGTACCACCACACGCTGGCGGTGGAAGCCCTGGAACTGGGCTGGCACGTCATGTGCGAGAAGCCCGTGGGCCTGACGGTCGAGTGCTGCCGCCGGATCAGGGAGGCCCAGAGCCGAACCGGCCGCGTCCTGTCCGTGGCGGAGAACTACCGCCGCGATCCCATGAACCGGCTGGCCCGGGCGGTGTTGGCATCCGGAGCCATCGGAGAGCCGCGCCTCATGATCCACAACACGCTGGGCGGCGCGGACCGGATGACAATCTCCGTTTGGCGCCACATGAAGGATCAGAGTGGCGTGCTGCTGGACGTTGGGGTCCACTTCACCGACATCCTCGAGTACTACCTCGGGCCCGCGGTCACCGCCTACGGCCAGGTGCGGCTGCACGAACCCGTGCGGCGCAACCCCGCCGCGGGCAAGGACAACGACATGAGCTCCAACCCGGCGGGAATCTACGGCCGGTGGCAGAAGGTGATGCCGGCCACCTTCGAACCCACGGCCGAGGACGCAGCCTACGGAACCATCACGCATGCCAACGGCGCGGTGACCCAGTTTGTCGAGGACCATGCCGGCCACGGCCGGGGGGTGTTCCAGCGGCAGCTGTTCGGGGCGCGGGGCTCCATGGACCTGCCCAATGATCGGAGCGGCCAGCCGGTCACCGTGCATCTGGCCGACGGCAAGTCCCTGACCGGCGACGAAGTGCTGGACCTGGTGCCGGATTTCCGGCTTGAGGAGGCGACCGCCGCCCTCTTCGGCGGGGAACGCCTAGGGGGATATGATCTGCCCTTCACCGAGATCGATCCCAGGATCATCGCCATCGAATACGCGGAGCTGGGCCAGGTCCTGACCGGCCGCAAGCCCGCCGTGGAAGTGGACATTGAACAGGGCATGCGCTCGGTGGCCCTGGTCTATGCCCTCATGGAGTCCAGCCTGCTCAACCGCGCGGTGACGATGGATGAAGTCCTGTCCGGTTCCGTCAACGGCTATCAGGCCGAGATCGATGAAGTCCTGTTTTCTTGATCCCGTCCGGCGGGACGCATCAATGTACCCGGCTCCAGCCAAGAGGTTCCCATGAGCGGTTTGCTGTCACCCGATGTCTCTCGATCCAAATCCCTGCTCGCGCGTTCGGACGAACTTCTGGTGCGCGGGTGCCAGGGCCACAAGCGCAGCCACGACATGATTGCCCGCGGCTATCCGGTCTTTACCCGCGAGGCCCAAGGCGCCCGGTTCACGGATGCGGACGGCAACGAGTACATCGACTACCTGCTTGCCTATGGTCCCATCCTGTTGGGGCACAACGATCCGGCCGTGCAGGAGGCCATCTCGGCCCAGATGGCGCAGGGCACGATTTACACCACCGCCTGGGAAAGGGAGGTGGAGGTCGCGGAAAAGCTGATTGAGGCGATTCCGTTCGCGGAGATGCTGGGATTCGTGATTGGCGGCAGCGCCGCCACCGCGGGCGCGGTTCTGATTGCCCGGTCCTACACCGGCAAGGAGCGGGTGATTCGCAGCGGCTACCACGGCTGGCACGACTGGGCCCGGCCGGGCAGCGTGGGCGTACCGGAACAGGTGGGGGAACTGACCACGGAAGTTCCGTATGCCGACCTGAACGCCCTGGACGATGCGTTTCGGCAGCATCCCGG
Organism: Nitrosopumilaceae archaeon; assembly: GCA_965261905.1. Classification (GTDB taxonomy): domain Archaea; phylum Thermoproteota; class Nitrososphaeria; order Nitrososphaerales; family Nitrosopumilaceae; genus VYCS01. Next base: position 2,146 of record CBDHDZ010000010.1, read on the forward strand.
CGAATACGCCTGTGTCATCATGGAAACGGTGCGCGGCGAAGGACCGCCGGACGGTTTCCTGGAAGGCTGCGTGGAAGTGGCACACAGCCACGACGCGCTGTGCATCTTTGATGAAATCAAGGTCGGGTTCCGGGTGGCCTACGGCGGCGCGGGCCACCATTGGGGTGCGACTCCCGATATGGCCACGTTCGGCAAGGCCTGCTGCAACGGATATCCGGGCAGCTTCATCGCGGGGCGCAAGGATGTTTTGGGACACCCCAAGGCCCAGGAGGCGTGGCTGGCGGCCACCTTCCACTGCGACACCCTGAGCCTGACCGCAATGGCCACGGTCCTGGACGAGATGGAGAAGCGGGACGGCATTGCCTACCAGTGGGAGATTGGGCAGCGTCTGATCGACGGCCTGAATGCAGTAACCCGCGAACATGAAATCGGATACCGGCTGGAGGGCCCCGGCCCGATGCCGTCCCCCGTGTCGGATCCCGAGGACGGGGATAGGGTTGCGGCCATGCTCCGCGGTTGTCTGGCCCGGGGCATCTACCTGCCGCCCAGCCATCCGCTGTTTTTCTCCCTGGCCCACAGTCGGGAAGACATCGACCACACCATTGCCATGGTGGCGGAATCGGCCGAGGATGTGACCCGTACCATGTGACCCAAAGCCGGAGCCCGAGGCGGGTTGGCGGGTTTGGAAAGGGGATTCCGTGCAGGGTCCCGGCTTTTGAACCGGACGCGGCCAGAGGCGCGTCCGGACCGGTTGCGAGTCGGGTGGGATCGTTCACCCCGGATCGGTTGTTGTGGCGGTGTCGGCCCGGCACACTGGGATTCTGTGCGCCAAACAGGTACCCGGGGCAAACGCAAAGTCGCGATCGGACGCGTCCGGGTGTGGCCATTCTCCGTAGCCGGCGACACAACAGAGACGCAAGCCTGCGGACTTGCCACGGGCGGTTCCGATCCTGTGGCAGCAGCCCAGGCGTGCGTTGGCAGGATGAGCCCAAACTGAGCCTCGACCCTCCTTGGCAATCCCTGCCATTCGCCCTGGAGTATTTCAAGTTGTTCCTGCCGCGTGCCAGCTCCGCGCGGAGGCAGCCTCAATGCAGAACTGTGTAGACGGAATACTGTTTCATTTCCTCCTCGGTCATCCAATGTATGTCCTCCGGCGGCGCTGCCTGGAGCGTGTACCAGTAG
>CBDHDZ010000011.1:0-3864 GCA_965261905.1 Nitrosopumilaceae archaeon
TTCGTACAGGCGGTTGCGCCGCTGGGATGGCCGGTTCTTGCCGTGCGTGTTGCGCGAGCGCGCAATGGCTTTGTCCAGCGTCCGCAGCTTGGCGAGTTCCGCGGCCAGCACCTTCGGATTCTCAATGGGATCGCCGTCCGACGGTGTCGCCAACACGGTCAGGCCCATGTCGATGCCGACGGTTTCGCCTGCACGCCGGGCCGGTTCCGGTTCGCCGGTGTCGACCGTGAACGCGGCATGCCAGCGACCGCCCTCCAGGCTGATCGTGACTTCCGTAATGTCGCCGGCAAAGCGCAGCGCCTCGCGCATCCTGACGGGGCCCACCTTGGGCAGGTGCACGCGCCGGCCGTCCGGCCGTACGGTGTTGCGACCGTTGGACGCGGTGTAGGACATGTGCCGGCCGCGCTTGCGGTACTTCGGAAAGCCTACGCGCCGCGCCGGCTTGCCGGCCTTCCGCGCCCGGCAGTACGCGCCCCACGCCTTGAATCCTTTGCAGGTGTGGATGATGGCGTTCTTGGCCGGTGCCTGCGACAGCGTGCGCGACCACGGAAACAGGTCGCGCTTGACCTGGTTGAACAGCGGCCGCAGATCCCTGTCCGTCAGCCACTCGTTGTCCTCGCCTTCACCGGTGAACCAGGCGGCCGCAAACGTGTCGATGGCCCAGTTGGACGCGGTGCGCGCCCAACCGCAATGCTGCATCAGCAAACCGGCCTGCCGGTCGTTCGGGTCCAAGGCAATCTTGTGGGCGCGGATCACGTTTCGGACGCTTCCTTCAGGCTCTCCATCAGCTTCCGCGCCTGGGATGACCGGCTGCCGTCCAGCCGCGCACGGAAAACCGTGATGATCTCCAACACGTCCCGCGCCAGTTCCTCCTCGAACGATGGCGGATCGCCTTGATGGATGATCACGACCTCAATGCCTTGCAGTTCGCACAGTGCGAATACCAGTTCCGCACCCAAGCGCAGCAACCGGTCCTCGTGTGTGAGCACCAATCGCCGAATCTGCCGCTTGAGGATCAGATCCAACAGCCGCTGCAGGCCCTGCTTCCGGTAGTTCAGGCCGGATCCGAGGTCTCGAATCGTCTCGGTCCGCCAGCCTTGGGCCGCGCAGTAGGCTTCCAGCGCGGCTTGCTGCCGGTCCAAATCCGCCTTCCGGTCGTGACCGGACACACGCGCATGGCACAGGGTCGGCGCGGCTTCGTTGGCCACGCCCAACAGGTCCGACACCGCGTAGTAGCGCGTGCCGGCCCGCGACTTCCGCGCCGGCAGCAACTCACCGGTGCGCTCCCACTTCCGCAGCGTGACCGGCTGGGTGCCGAGCAGCCGCGCCGCTTCGCCGATCTTGACCAACCTGCCCCGTTCACTCATGACGGTTAGGTTGGCACGGACAAGGTTGGATCAGGTTTTAGCGCACTGCATCTACCCCGGTTGCAAATCCGCCTTCCGGCTCTTGGGGTACACGAACAGCAGATGCAGCAATCCCCTGTCCAGTTGATCATAGTGTCAGGAACCCAGGGCAACCGAAAAGCCGTGTTCAGGCCAGGATCGGGGCCAGCAGGGCAGGGTTGCGCCCGATCTTGTTCCGCAACAGCCCGATGGACAAATCCGGTCTGAAATTCTGCTGAACCGTACGCACCATGTTCAGGGCGGCCCGTCTGAGGATGCCCATCACGGCGGGAGCATGGCCCCGCCGCAGGCGGCAGTCGTCCTCCCGGAACTGCACGTCCAGGGTGCGGTGCAGGCCGTTCTCGCGCCCGGAGGGCCCCCGCCAGTGGCCGCGGACCAGGGCCAGCAGGGCCTCGGCATCCACGGGCCGGCTGGAAACCCAACCCCAAGAACTGCTTGCCGTCCCGGAGGCACTGTTCGATCGGCCAATGCAGGCCGGCCACACCCAGGCTGCGGACGAGCTTTGGGAGGTCGAGCCCGTAACAGCACCCAATCGGGCCCCGCGGGGTCTACCGATTATGTATGGCTTGTCATGGCTTGGTATGCAAATGGGGCTCGCACCGCCTTTCCCGGCGCGTCACCCAACCACAATGGAGCGGAACACGCTGGAACCACCCTCCAAGTGTTGAGTAACAGTCGCTTGCCAAACCGGCAGGGATGCTTGTTCGCAATCAATACGGCCACGAAGTTCCTCCGGGCAACGGACTTCCCTCAGCCAGAATTGGTTCCCACACTTCCTTGGATGCATCCCTGTCTGTGCACAACTCCTTGCGTGCGGCCGCGATGTGCAACGCTCCTTCCTCATTTTTTCGCCAGAGATACAACGCAAGCCGAGTGGCCCGATCGTGGGTGGACACAAAACGGCGCCCGTAGTCCCGGGCGTCGGCCTGTTGGTGTGCTGCCCCCGTTCGCACATGATCCTCGCCATACTTCATCTCGATGGCACAAACATGATCCGGATTCAAGATGGCAAAGTCCGGCCGCCCTCCGCCCTCATGCAACTCGACGGTGTAGTTCAAACCCAGAAAACTGCACAGGGCCTGAAACAGGAGAGGCAGGCTTGTCTCGCTGCGCAGCTTCTCGCTCGGGAATTCGTGAAACCATGGGACCAAGGGCACGAGGAGTCCTTGGAAGTCCATGGAGATCATGGCCTCCTTGAGGCGTCGGAAGGCAACGGGATGCCCGGCTTCCCCATACTCCCGCTCCAACTCCTGCAGAAAGGCCTGCTCCACCTCTCGGTTGGGATAGGTCGCGTACGGCGACTCGCCGTTGCCGGCCGGCTTGACGGTCAGGTAACCGGTTTGCAACAGCAGATGGCCAAGCTCCGTCTCCTCACTGATGGCATCGTGACTCAGCCGGCGTTCCCGTTCCAGAACCCCCACCAGTGAAGCGGGACTCCTGCGCAGGCTCGTGGCCAGGCGACGGGCCGAACCGGATTCGACCCAGGGGCTGGGCCATCCATCTGCCTTGACATCCTCGGCACCTGTTTCGGTCTCCAGCAGTTTCAGCGCCGTAACCAGGGACCAAGGGTTGTAGACGGCCGGTCCGCGCCCCCGCAAGTCAAAGTGATAGCCGTTGTAGTACTCCCGCAACTGTCGGCGCAGTTCGACCTCGGATATCCCCAGCACGCGCGCGCCAGCCGCCGCGTGGCGTCCCAGGCCACGCTCCCGGCTCTCGAGATCCAAGTCGCTAAAGCCACACACCAACGCGAACCTGGAATCCCACGTCAGATCCTCGGCGTTGTTGAGACCGGACAGAAGATGGTTGTAGGCCTTGCGGGTGATGCCGGTCATGATGACCTTGTGCAGGCTGCCGGATTCGCGCTTGAAGCGACGCAGGAAACCGCGCAAGGGCCCCAGATTGACATCGGTCAATGCCCCGGCATCGCGCAGGGCCATCAGCGGAGTGTCGAACTCGTCCACCAGGATCACCGGTGCGGATTTCGAGCCCTCGTTCAGGGCCGCAATCAGGCGGCTCAGCAGGCCACCGGGACTTTCGGGACATTCCGCTTCCCCGTCAAGCCAGGCATGGGGCATCCCCGTGGCCTTGCCCCGAGCGCGCCAGAGGCGCCCCTGTGCCAACACCATGCTCACCAATTGCACGGTCAACTCGTCCCGACTGGCCGCCTCGATGTCGCCCATGTCCAACCGCAGCACCGGATGCCAATCGTTGTCCGTGGGATCGCGCTCGCCCCAGGCCGTGCCCGCAAACAGCACGTCGTAATCCACCTGCGCTTGACCTGGTGCCGGCAGATGTCCCTGATACATGCACTCGATGGTCGACAGCATGAGGGTCTTGCCGAACCGACGGGGGCGGCCCACAAAGAGGTAGTGTGCCGGGTGGGCAAGCAGACGTGCTATCTCGGACGTCTTGTCAACATAGGCTTCCCCTTGGCTCCGCAACTGCGCGAATTCCGAAG
>CBDHDZ010000012.1:0-9756 GCA_965261905.1 Nitrosopumilaceae archaeon
AGTCCCGCGACACGGTCAAGTCGGCAATCTGGCCATGCCGCAGGCGAGTCCTGGCAGGGCAGTCGAGATAGTCGTCATCAAACAGGTCCCCGCCAGCGAAACTCGCTCCGCTGGCAGTGATCAACGCCAAGAGCACCAAAAGCATGCTCTTGAGCGCGCAAACACCAATATTCTTCATAGCGCGGCTCAAGGGTGTCAACGTAGTGCGGCGGCGTGCCGGCGCTTGATTGCGCCTCCTTATAGCATAGATACACCAGTAATACAAGCTCTTTTCAGTGTTTTGGCACCGTTTTACTTTCGTTGATTTTGGTCCAGTGCCGGATCGGCCACATGCACATTCATAACGCAATATCACCGGAGTCGGTATTTTGCAATTGAACTCCATAATGCAATCCATGTTTTGGGGCACAAGCCCCCATTTTCCATCCGCTGCGGCAACCATGAAATTTCAAAAAGGGTATGGCAATTTCCAACATATATTGCCATTTGTTATGAATCGGACACTGCTCATGCAACCCAAAAGGACCTTCCGACCGGCGGCCTGTGCGGCGGTCACACCCGACTGGCGCCGACACTCCCGTTCGCCCACCCGGCATCCACCGTCGTCGCGGGGATGCCGGGCGCATGGGACCGGCATGCCGGCCCTGTTGATTCGTGACGGCCAACCGATTGTCAAGGGTCTGCCGGGTCTCGAACCAGCATCACTGAAAGTGAAACCGTGGGTAATCGATTGCGTTGAGCGACAGGTTACACAGAATTCGGGGCTCCTTGTTGACGCCAAGGAGCCCCCACCGTGGTTCCATGCCTAGCCTCGTCCCAGCCATGCCCCGAGGCCCAACCCCTGTTGGCGACAGCGAGGACGCACTTGGGGATCGGGAACGGCCTGCACTGGATCCTGGACGTGGTTGTTTGGGGAACGAAAGCCACGTGCAAACGCGTCCCGCGCCCCGCAACCCATGCCTGCTGCAACACATGGTTCTCAACCTGCTCCAGCAGGACACCACCGTCAAGTCCGGCGTGGCCGTCCTAAACTGCAAGGCCGACAGCAATCTTGACTACACGGAGACAGTACTGGCCTTCACTTGGCAGGCTGCTGAAAAACACCGTGTGCCAAGACGCCGGTGTCCCGAAACAGAGAATGATGCCGTGCGAGGTCAAACGAACCCCTCTCGCTCTTCAAACCCCTCGGTGACAGTCCAGTCTTCATCCTGGGCCAAGGACCCACCCAGCAAGCCGTTTATCAATCCATGATGCTGATGCTCCATGGCTTTCACCTCCTTCCGGCCCGATGGTCGTCTCCAGTAAAACAGGACGCCATGTCCGCCGACGCCCCGGTCCAGATTGTGGGCCGGTTCCTACTCCCGTTTCATAGCCGCTGTGTGCCCGCCACGTTCCTGCTGTGAACCCTGATTCGGGCCAACCAAGGGCTGACACCGCCCGAGGCCTGCCCCTTCCCAACCAACCGCTGCGGGAGGTGCGTTGATTACGTCTGCCTCTGATTTGGCATCATCGGATGGGATGCAACAATGATTTCCCGGCCCCTTGCCAAGACACTGAACCAAAACAATTCCGGAACCAGGATGACGCCCGTGCCCGAGACCAGTGCTGACATCACCCTTTTGGCCCCGGCACAGCCGCACTTCCCGGGCACCAATTCAGAACGTGGGTTGCAGGGAGGCCTTCCCAACAGGGCCAACCGCAGCCGTTCCGCCAAGAGGTGGCGGTGGATTCTGCTGGCGCTGGCGCTGGGACTGGGAGGCCGACCGGTGTGGGCGACAGACGGCATCATCTATCCCCTCGGCGGCTACCATGGCATGGGCCAATACCAACTGCAGGTGATTGGTCCGTCCGTACTGCTCAACCTAACCGCGAGAAACGCACCGGCCCGACAGTATCAGACCGGTCAAAAGCCAACCGTCCTCTTCCACCTGTCGGAGACATGGTGGCCGGCCGCGCCCGTCACTTGGGAGGTGGAGGGCTGGCCCGTGCTGTCGGACGGCACGCCGGATCCCCAGGGGACGGGACCGCATGTCTTTACGCTCCAGGTGGACACCCAAGGAGTTGTGCGCTATCTGGACAGTGACCAACTGGGAACGGCCGAATTTGTGCGCTATCGAACCACCCTGGCGTGGCCGGTGCCGGGCACCAAACCCCAGGTTTGTGCCCGCAGTGACGAAGTCCGGGCAGCAATCCTGGAAGACCTGACCCCGGCCGAGGGTCCCCGACCGCAATGTGGGGCGGTCACATGGAATCAGTTGGCCGCGATCCGGACCCTGGGGCAGCCCGACCGGGATCCGATCCGGGTCATCCACGCCCACGACCTGGCGGGCCTGTACGGTCTGGAGGAGGCCACCCTCTTCTTCGGCGGGCCCCGTTGGCAGCCGGAACTCCTGGCCCATACGCCCCGCCTGCGACGCCTGTGGCTGGAAACCACATACCTTCTGGAGCAAATGCCCAACGGAGCCCTCAATGCAGTTCCATTGCCGGCCCTGACCCATTTGACCGTCGTGGGCGGGTCACTGCAAACCTTGCCCGTCGACTGGCTCAGGCACCTGCCCGGCCTGACAGACCTGCACCTAGACCTGTACAACTTGAGCGAATTGCCGCCGGACTTGCTGTCCCACCAGCCCGGCCTGACAGACCTGCACTTGGACCTACACGCCTTGCGCGAATTGCCGCCGGACCTGCTGACCCACCTATCCGGCCTGACAGACCTGCACTTGGACCTCTACCACCTTCGAGAACTACCGCCGGACTGGCTTCCGGCCCTGCCTTCACTCAACCGCCTGACGGTGAAGTTCCACTCCCTGAAGTCTCTTCCCCTTCCAGAGTCGGAGAGCCTGCCGGCCCTAACCCACCTGGAAGTAGCCGGGATCAATTTGGACTACCTGCCGACCGCCTGGTTGTGGTCGGCACCGGCATTGACCTCGCTGCGGCTGCGGATTCCCCATGTCCAAACAGACTATGTGGATCCTCCCGCCTTGCCGGCGTTGACCCACCTGCAAATGCATACCTGGCCACTGTGGACGAACCCCTCAGCGGAGTGGTTGTCGCAACTGTCGGCCCTGGCCCACCTGGATCTGGGCTACAACCGCGATTGGGGAAGTCTGCCTCCCCTGACGACCCTGACCCACTTGACCGTGACCGCGGACGAGTGGAACGATGGTCAGAACCCGTCCGTCATACCGACCCTGCCGGCCCTGACACATCTGGCCCTGGATCTGGGGAACCAGACCAATCCACCACCTGACTTTTTGCCCCCATTACCGGCCCTAACCCATCTTCAGGTGCATATGGGCAACCTGGAAAACCTGGACCCGGACTGGAGGCCCGACTGGCCATGGTTGCCGGCCTTGACCTACCTGGAACTGGTGCTGCCGCCGCTGGAGCACTTGCCCATTGGGTGGCTGCCGTCAATCTCTACGCTGACCCACCTGACCCTGGACACACCACTTGACAATCTGCCTGCGGATTGGCTGCCCGACCTCCCGAACCTGACCCACCTGACCTTGGATGCAGGGGGCAGGCGGGCCCGTTACAATCGCTCGCGGGCGCTGAAGGAAAGCCACCATTTGGACCGCATCCTGTCCCGTGAAGATCTCGGGACCTTCACTGCGCTGCCCTCGAACTTTCTGGTCTCCGTCCCCGCCTTGAAACATTTGACCCTGTACGCCGATGGCCTATCCACCTGGCCCGACAACCTGCTCCACCCGGTACCCGGCCTGACCCACCTAACCCTGGATGTACGAGGCCTGGCTGAATTGCCGTCCGACCTCTTGGTTCCGGTTCCCGGCCTGACCCACCTGACCCTGTACGCCGATGGCCTGACCACCTGGCCCGACGGCCTGCTCCATCCGGTACCCGGCCTGACCCACGTAGCCCTGGACGTGGACGGTCTGGCAGCCCTGCCACCAGACTTCCTGGCGCACGCGCCGGACCTAACTCATCTGTGGCTCTACGCGGACCGTCTCACTGCCCTGCCCGAACACTGGCTGGTATCGCAAACCCAACTGGAAGAACTAGGCCTGTACGCGGACGGCGTGACCGAATTGCCGCCCGGCTTCCTGTCCGCTGCCCCCCGGCTAAGGCAGGTGTACCTATGGACCGCCTGCCTGACCGGGGTACCCCAGGACTTCCTGCGCAACACTTCCCACGAAGTGCAGTTCAACCGGGAAGGGGGGCGTTGGCCGGACCTGCCGGATTTCCTCTGGGTGCACCTTTGGGACCTGAACTGGTTGGACGAAATGGGTCACATGCATGATGACTGGCGGTCGCTCCCTGCGAGTTACTACCGGGGCCCTCATGCAACGATCACGGCAACCTTGGTGAACCTGCTCGATCAGCCCAGCCTGGTGCAGGGCCGCATCGTGGGGCAAGTGGACGAATGGGAAGGGGGTGTGTTTCCGGTAATCGACCGTCATGTCGATACGACAGGACATGTCTGGCTGCGGTTGTTGTCGCCGTCCCTTCTCGATCTGGACTCCGAGGAAATCTGGATCTCCGCCGACTACGTTGCCCTCGCCGACTCCTTCCAATTAAACGATTGCTAAGCCGAAGAGGATCTGCTATGCCTGTCCCCATGACAGCCTGACATGGGGCACTGGCCAACCTGCCAAAGTCGCTTGACATCCGGGATGGCAGATTGTTCCCGGTGTCGGCCAGGTTCGACTGGTCACATTCCCTACCGAAAGACAGGCCAACCGACTATCCAGGACCGGGCAGGCCGAAAACCAGCCTATCTGTCGCCGTCACAGGCCTGCAATGGACAACCTGTGACGGCCTTTGGCAACCTGCCTCGTGGGCGGCCCCGCGCCTGTTACCGTCCCATCGGTACCGGGCAGCCATGGCGGGAATTGCGGCTCACACCTGCGATAGCCGATATGGGCAATGGTGATTGGCAGGTCCTGCACCAAGGCCCGGGCCGCTGCGAACCTCGCCGATATCGCGATGCGGAACTTTGCCATCAGTGCCGGGTCACTCGCACAGGGGCAGGTCTGGACACGAACAGACAGGGACCAGTTCCGGTGGGATGCACCCCGTCAGTTGGTTGCTGGAAAGACTCAGGTATTCCAGCGCGGTAAGCTGCCCGAATTCCGCCGGGATGGGTCCCATCAGCCGGTTGCCATGCAAACCCAAATGCCGCAGTTCCCGAAGTTCGCCCAGAGACGGGGGAATGGGGTTGGTTAACCAGTTGCGGCCCAAATCCAAATACCGCAGATCCCGGATTTCACTGAGAACCTGAGGGATCGGGCCTCTCAAAAAATTGTTCCTCAGGTTTAAGGTCTGCAACCGAGTAAGCTGACCCAATTCCAGTGGAATCAACCCTTGCAATCGGGTTCCTTGCAAATGGAGTTCCCGCAGTTGGACGAGCCCCCACAATACAGGGAAATTGGACTTGCTCGAATGATGATTCGAATTCAAATACTGGTTAGAACTTAAATTCAGCACTTGCAGTTGAGTGAGCTGCCCCAGTTCGGCCGGAATGGGGCCGGAAAAATTATTGCTCGAGAGATCCAGCACCTGCAGCCGGGTGAGCTGCCCCAGTCCCGGGGGGATCGATCCCCAATACCCGTTGTCGCGCAGTACGAGCCGCTTCAGCAGGGGCAGCCGACTCAACTGCGGAGGCAGTGATGGATACTGTTGGCTCATCCCCAGGCGAGACCGAAACCCCTGAATCTCCAAACCTGTAACCCGGCGCGGGTCACCGTCCAGGCTGACCCCTTCAAAGTCCTCAATCGTATTGTCCGAGTGCCAGGTGAGAAGCTCTTCCCGCAGGGAACCCCGGAGCTTGTCCCGGACGGACAGCAACACTACCTTGTCGCAGTACAGGCTGGGGGACGGGCCCGCCACGGGACACGGTTCTGTCACCACTCCTGACGGGACCGGTCCCGTCAGCTGGTTGTTGGCCAGGCCCAGATATTCCAGGACGGGGAGTCGGCCCAGTGCCGCTGGGATGGTGCCCTCCAACCGATTGTCCTCCAAGTGGAGCTCCCACAACTGCATCAGCTGACCCAATGCCGCCGGGATGGTGCCCGTCAACAGGTTCCTCTCCAAATGGAGATTCCGCAGCTGCGTCAGCTGACCCAATGCCGGAGGGATGGTGCCCTCCAACAGGTTCCTCTCCAAATGGAGATTCCGCAGCTGCGTCAGCTGACCCAGTGCCGGAGGGATGGTGCCCGTCAACTGATTCGCCTCCAAATGGAGATTCCGCAGTTGCGTGAGCTGCCCCAACTCCGACGGAATGGCGCCCTCCAACCGGTTTCCACTCAAATTCAACTCCTGCAAACGCCTGAGCTGCCCCAACTCCGACGGAATGGCACCTGTCAACTCGTTGTCCGCCAAGTCCAACACCACAAGTTGCGCGAGTAGTCCAAGTTCCGGGGGCATCATTCCCCACAACTGGTTGTTGCGCAGTACGAGCCTTTCCAACCGAGGCAGCCGACTCAACTGTGGCGGAACCACACCGATCAGAGGGGGTTTGCCATCGGACCACACCCCGATTATCTCCAAACCGACGACTCGTCCCCCGTCATCGCCAGAACCCACGATGACACCTTCGAAGTCCTGAACCGCATTGTATGGGTGCCAACTTGGGAGCAACTCCCGACGGTCGCCCCGCAGCTGGTCCCGGATGGCCAGCAGCACTTCCTTGTCACAGTGCAGGCTGAGGGACGGGCTGGTCGCGGGACACGACTCTTCTGTCTCCGCCACTGAGGGAGCCGGCGTGGCGGAGACCAACGGTGGCTCGCTGTCACGGGCCTGATCCGCGGGGGGCGGCACGGGCGTGAACGTCGGAGTCAGAGACAAGGTGGGAGTGGGCGTAACCCCGACCGGTGCCGCGGTTTCCGCCAAGGGCCGGCCACTGTCCGACGCACACCCGGATAGCACCAGCAGCCACAGACCGACCACAACGGAGATCATCCAACGGGCAGGCATGGTCCGGTTCCAGCGTATGGACAAGGCGTAGGAGATGGGGGCAACACCCTTGCCCGGTTCCCTGGCAGGGAACCGGGGTTGGACGGGCCATACTGCAAGGCAAGCCCGCACACAATGATCCCACACCCACCGACTTCGTCCCCTAGCGCGCTTGCGCTGTCAGACACGGTACCGCAGGGCGTGGCAGATGCTCACGGTAGAGTTCTGCGCGTTGGTGTCGGACCATGACTTGCAGAATCTTGTGCGGGAGTGCCTCCAGGTGACCGTCCACCTCGCGACCAAACACCAATGAGAAAAGCACTCATGCTTCCTGATGGCCAGAATCCTCAGGTTACTTCGTAGGGCTGGCCTGCTCTGTTCAGACAGGAGTTCAAGCAAGAGTTCCGACAGGCTCTCGACTTGGGAAGTCTCAGACAGGTTGAGTGCTTCGACATCGTCCAACTTCTCTTGGCGGCCTTCATCGAACCATGTGTGCCACAGTGGCATCCCCAGGACGAGTTCGATCCGGGCCACCACTGGGCTGGGCCGTGCTGTGCGCGTGGTTGCCGAACGGACCCGTACGCGGCCGTAACCGCATGGTCCGTGCACTACTACATCACCAATCTGCCCGTGGACACCGGAGCCGCCCGTGTGGCCGACTTGGTGCGTGGCCACTGGTGGAGCCCTCCGGAATTGAGTTTCCACGGTTGCGGGACGAGCATGAGGAGTTTCGGCAACAGATACACTGACGCGTCCTGAAACCCGAACTGATTGAGTTGCCGGAACGGCTTGTCGCCTTCACCAGCCACATCGATAGTTCATCAATGAGCAATGCGAAACCAACGCCCCCGCAGCGAACGCAACGGGAGATGCACCGGCCATGGGCAACTACGAACCCTTGGACCTCAAGAACATCTATGTCGGCAGGGCCACGCGCGACCACGTCGAGACCATCCTAAGCCTGCTGGAGCTGGAGTTCGTCACGATCCTCTCCCCACGCGATTTGGTTGCCATGCTGCGCCGGGCCACCGACATGCCCACCGACTACCGGGAAAGCTTCAGCCGAGCCTTCCTGGTGCTGCAGGCCATGGACGCCGACGGCGTCACCCATTACGTAGCGACCGAGGCAGCGTACACAGCCGACCGGAGGGACACCGATCGGGCCCTGCACACCGCGTTGTACCTGACCCGGTGCACCGGTTGTCCGGCACACGCCGTCATCTCGAGCGTGAAAAACGACCCTGAGGTACAGGTACAGGTGGATGCCGGCACAGTCCAATGGCTCCGGCTGACGCACAAGGATCTGAACCCGGATGGACGAGGCCCCGCTATCCGGCCAGAGTACATGTGACGGTCAACGACAGCATTGGAACCCGGCAGCTGTCAATGGCGTGACCCGGGACGCACCGCATCCGAGGCGCACCGCTGACCATTGCATTCTCTTGTGTGAAATCCGCGATCCGGCAGCCGATGACATAGTGCGACCGCCAAACCGGCAACCCTGGACACGGGCCATCACAGCTGTCACACATGGCAACCAGACTCGCCTGCCGGACCGCCAGTGACAGTATCGGGATCCGACGGGGGCCGTTGGCGAGTTCGCACCAACGGCAACGACACTGCAACCACGCTATTTCCCGATCTGAACGTACGTATTGCCCGTACCCTGGGTACAATGGCAACGAGGGAGTCCAGCCACCGTCAAGGTCGTACTACAAGGAGGTGTCCCGTGCCAGTCCAAAGCCTCCGTATCACGAATGTTGGTCCGTTTGACGAGATCGAATTTGAGTTTGACTCCCAAGTCAACGTCTTCACCGGACCCAACAACTCCGGAAAATCGTCCGCCCTGCGGGTACTGGGAGGCACAACCGTCTTTCCGTTTTCTTTCCCTCGTAAATTGCTGCACCGCGCTCACGATTCAACATTCCGATTGCAATTATCAGGAACTGCAGGCGAATCGCTGGAAGGCCGTCTTCCGATTTTGTCTGGTTCAGGTTATTGGCATGGCCAAAGATGGCAGGAACACGAGACCTTGCTCAGGCACATTGGTTTCAGCAAGTTCATACCGGCTTTGCGCAGGAGCACAGACTTCAGGTCAACTGGGCCTAGAGCTGCACCGCAACGAAACCCAGATGACCGCGTTCGAGATCAGTTCAATGATCCAGACTACCTCTCGGGCATTGAGGCGACCTTGACGTATGACGTTGGCCGTTCACTTCAACGAGCAGCGGTTGACAGTCCTGAACGTCGTAAGCGGCGCACCTTGATTTCGGCAGATGCTTCCTTAGTCAGCGATGAAACCATCATTCAGAAGATCATTGAACTGGATTATCGATCCTTTTTGAAAAGCCGGTCAGTATTCAGAAGCGTGGTGAACAAGATCGGCGAGACCGCTTCCGAAATTACCGAAGGATTCCCAGTTACCTTCATCGGCGTAAGTGAAGATGATGAAGGATTCTACCCTCAGTTCGATACAATCGATGGCCCAGTACCGCTCAACACGTTGAGCCAGGGTACCCAGTCGATCATTCAGTGGCTAGCTCACCTGATCATCGGATATGCCGAATATTATGAATATCCAGAAAGTTTGGAAGACAAGCCCGGAATCCTGATTGTCGATGAAATCGACGCCCATCTGCATCCTTCCTGGCAACGCCGGATCATTCCTGCCCTGATGCGTCACTTCCCACACCTGCAGATTTTCTGCTCAACCCATTCCCCTCTCATGTTGGCAGGCCTCAAGACCGGACAAGTACAGCTCTTGCGGCGAGGCGAAGACGGACGAGTAACGACTTCAACCAACGAGGAAGATATTGTTGGGTGGACATCGGATGAGATCCT
>CBDHDZ010000013.1:0-1761736 GCA_965261905.1 Nitrosopumilaceae archaeon
GGCAGGAGCCGACCTGACCGATGCCAAGCTAACCGGGGCTGATCTTAGCGGGGCCGATCTTGACGGCCTCTCGCCGGACGACCTGCGACGGCGCGGGGCAATCATCAGGGGCACCTAGGCCTGAGGGCCCGCCGCGCGGCAGGCGCGGCCTGCCTGAACGGAAGGCTGCCAGGACGCTTGCTCGGCCGGACTGCGAAATCCTGCGGGATGGTGGCAAACTCTGTGCGTGCCCATCTCTCCGCGCCCTGCTGCGCGCCGCCAGGTCGCCGGGCCGCCATCACCCAACAGTTAAATTGTTCCGGAAAAGGCGCGTCCTCGTTGTCCAAGAAGGCGGTCATACTGAGGGGAGACGGCATCGGCCCGCAGCTCGTCGACTGCATGATGCGCGTGCTCAACGGCTGCAACATGCAGTCCGAGGTTATAATGAGCGAGACCGGCTCGGAGCAGTGGGACAAGAACGGCCGGCGCGAGGACTCGTACATACCCAGCCAGACGATGGCCGCCCTGGAGGAGTGCGACGCCTGCTTCAAGGCCCCGACCACCACCATACCGGTGCCCAACGCCCCCAGGAGCGTGGCCGTCACGCTGCGCCAAAAGTTCAACCTCTACGCCAACATCCGGCCCATCAAGACGTACGAGCGCGTCTCCCCGGGCAAGTCGCTGGACTGCGTCTGCTTCCGCGAGGCGACCGAGGGGCTCTACACCGGGATAGAGGCCAAGATCACCGACGACGTCTCGATAGCCGTCCGCAAGATCACCCGCAGCAGCTCCAGGAGGCTGCTTGACGCGGCCGTAAAGTGGGCCCTGTCCGAGAACAGGAAGAAGATCGTCTGCATAACCAAGCGCAACATACTCAGGGAGACCGACGGGGTCTTCTGGAGCGAGGCCGAGAAGGCCGTCGAGGGCACCGGCCTGGAGCTGGTCGAGTACTATATCGACAACATGGCCCAGCAGCTGGTCATCCATACGGACCACTTTGACGGGACGGTGCTGGTCAGCACCAACCTGTTCATGGATATCATATCGGAGCTGGCCTCCACCTTCACGGGGTCCATCGGGATGGTCTACTCGGCCAACATGGGAGACGACTATGCCATGTTCGAGGCCGCCCACGGCAGCGCCCCCAAGCTGGTCGGCGAGAACAGGGTCAACCCCACCGCCGCCGTGCTGTCGGGGGCCTGGATGGCCGGCTACCTAGGCGAGCAGCACATACAGGATGCCATCTTCAAGGCCACCTCGGAGATAATCAACGAGGGCAAGACGGTCACCAAGGACATCGGGGGGACGGCCACCACCGACGCCATGGCAGATGTCATAGCCGAGCGCTCGGCCAGGCTGCTTCACAGGTAGTCTATCCGGACCACGAACAGATCCTCAAAGAAGAGCTTCTTGCGCATGGCTATCCTGGCCCTCATGCCCATCGACTCGGCCGTCTCCATCAGGCGGTCGTGCCGGGACAGCGAGGAGGAGACCACGGCCATCTGCCCCCCGCGCCGCAGCAGGGGCGCCGCCGACCTGACGAACATGCAGGATACCTGCATTCCCTCGCTGCCCCCGTCGGTGTCCTGGAACCGTATGGGGTCGGCGTCCAGGTAGGGCGGGTTGCTGACTATCAGGTCGAACTGCCCCCGGAGGGCATCGGCGGCGTTGCAGCAGATGCGGTTCTCCGCCCGGTAGGTCTGGTTGGCCAGGATGCAGTGGCTGATGTCGGTGCACGCCACAAGCCCAAAGCGCCGCTCCAGTATCCTGGTTATGTATCCGGAGCCGCCCCCCATCTCCAGGGCCGCCTCCCCGTACAGGCCCTCGATGTAGTCGCACAGCAGGAACGTGTCCTCCGACGGCGGATACTCCTCGCACGGGCTGCTCAAGACTGATGGCCGGCGTGAGGATATTTTAAGGTCTGCGCAGCGCCGGCTGCGACTTGATCTGTCCGGCCATGCGGCGCCGACGGCTCATGCTTTCACGGTTCTGAGATACTCCGTTGATCATCAGACAGGAAGCCGCATGATCCTAAGAAACGGGAACTATCCGTACAGGAGGATAACCCTGCCAAGCCGGTTCTGCTGCAAACGCGGGTGCTGCCCGACGGCTGCTCCCCGGGCAATAGATTTTGTTCGGGAAAGCGCTGGTCGCGGCAGATGGTTTCGATGAACACCCGAACTTGCACAAGAACCCACACTCCCCCGCGCTCTGCCGCCACGATGCGACCTCTACAGTGAACGCGGAATCCGGAAAGCGTTTGTACAACCCGCGACACAAATACGCCGCATCAACAACCCCAACCTTGCCGTATGCAAAGCCCTACGTTTGGTTGGATTCCCACCGGCGCAGCACGCCGGCATGGTAATCCCGCGCCACCACCGTACCGGTGAGATGTCCGTGGGTGGTTGTTTGGTTATGTCCGTGGGAGTACAAGTTTAGGTCAAATTCCGACCTGTGCCTGACCGGCGACCTCCGGCAGATACTGCCGGGCGTGATCACGCATGGGATTCGGTTTGACCTGAACTTGTACCTGTGGAGTGGTCCCCTCTTATTGATACCGATTTTCGCGACATTTTATTCACACTTACCGCCCCCTTCTATATCAGGTATGGCACCCTCCGAGCCCTGCCGGTACTGCCCGGCAAACTCGGAGGGTGTCAGGTACCTTAGCGCAGAATGTATTCTGCGGTGGTTGTAGTCCTCAAACGCTGCAAGCATCGCCTCTCTGGCTTCTTGGATGTCGGCAAACTCCAGTGGCCAGACGTACTCTTTTTTGAGCGTTTTGTGGAAGGACTCGATGTGTCCGTTCTGCTCTGGCGTGTTGACGTAGATGTATTCGAGGGTGATTCCCAGCGCGGCCACAGATGATCTGAATTCGCGGCTGGTGTACTGGGATCCGTTGTCGACCCTGAGGGTCAGGCCAGGCAGTTCGGGGCTGGCGGCGGCCACCGCGTTGGTCACCGACATGATGGCCTCGCGGCGCGTGGCGCGGCTAGCCAGCACGAATGCCAGCCACTGCCTGGTGAAGACGTCTATCACGTTGAAGCAATAGCCCCAGCCGTCGGATCCGCACCAGATGTAGGACATGTCAGACTCCCAGAACTGGTTTGGCGCCTTTGGCCTGGGTGGTTTCTTGTTGGCCCGGATTATCTCCCGCTTGGTGCGCGAGGGCCTGGTCCAGCCCAGTCTCTTGAATATGCGCCGTACCGCCTTGCGGTTGACCGGGCGGTTCAGTTCCCTGGATGCCTGGGCGGCCATGCGCCGCGTGCCGTAGGTGGGTCTTGCGGGGCCGATCTTTTGGATCATCTCCTGGACCTCGGGGTCCGGCGACACGTTCCTGGATCTGGTGGTGTAGTACCATGCCTTCTTGGAGACGCCGCAAAGCGAGAGCGCCTTGTTCAGGCTCACCGTTCCGTGCATCGTCCTGACTGCCTTCATTTTAGTTCGCCTCCCAGCGCTTTTTTTAAAGCGTCATTGGCCACGGCATACTCCCCGATGATCCTCTTTAGCGAGGCAACCTCCTCTTTGTGTCGCTTGACCTGCTTGGAGGCGTCGGGGCCATCAAGCGAACTGCGGCCGCCGGCCAGGAACTTTTCTTTCCACACGTATACTGTCCGGGGCACTAAGTTGTGCTCGCGGCATATCTCAGCCATGCTGGCTTGTGGGTTAAATGTCTGGAGTACGATACGGATTTTCTCGTCCGTACTCCATCGTGACTTCTTGTCTGTCATGCCCCCTCTGGCCTCCCACCGCTAAAGTGTGCATCGCTGATCGGTCTCCTTCTAGCGGGGTCCGCCCCAACCTGTGGGAATATGAGTTCAAGTCAAATTCCGGGCCGTGTCTGATCGACACTCTCTGGCATAGGTTGTAGGGTGTGATCATGTACGAAATTCGATTAGACATGAACTTGTACCTGTGGGACACAGCCAGGCGGGAGTGAATGCTTTTATGCGCAACACGGACATGGTAGAACGTATGAAGCTGCGCATATTCGTAACGCGGGACGAGGACGGTGTCTTTGTGTCCGAAGTTCCGGAATTGCCCGGGTGCGTATCCCAAGGAAGCACGAGGGAAGACGCAATAGCCAACATCAAAGACGCCATTTCTGGATACGTGGCCAGCCTGAAGAAGCATAACGAGCCGATTCCGTTTGCAACCGACGAAGAACCCATAGAGATACATGTCTAAACTTCCGATTATCTCCGCAAGGGAGCTACTGAAGATACTGAGCAAAATCGGGTACTCCGTTGATCATCAGACAGGAAGCCACATGATCCTAAGAAACTGGAACTATCCGTACAGGAGGATAACCCTGCCAAACCACAGGGAAATAGCCCGCGGTACGCTCCGTTCCATAATAAGACAGTCCGGACTGACTTTGGATGAGTTTCAGGAGTATCTCAAATGACGGAACTCGCAGGCGACCGGCCTGCGAATCATCCTAGGCCCGCACCCGCAGTGGGTCCAAATCCCCCCAGACCTGCACCCTCGGAAGGCTAGAGTTTACCTTGATACGATCCTCAGGGCGCAAGCCAGTCCTTCAAGGGCGCAAATCCGTCTCCGGAATGATCCTGCCTTGCCGGGGAGGCGACGACGGTACGTCTGTCCGCGGCCGGCAGTCATCCACGGTGCATAAAGCGCGCAAGATCCAGCACCTCATCGGAGGATAGATCGGCCAGCCGCCGCCGCTCCCCGGACCGGTCCGTCACCACCTTCCTCCTGGCCGAGAACACCCCGTGGACGGCCTGGACGGCCTCCCGGCTGATGCTCTGCCGCTTCCGGAACTGCAGCACCACCGAGCCGACGCGCGGCGGGGGATCAAAGTTGTTGGGCCCCACCCGGAACGACCCCGTCGTCTCAAAGGCCTCCTGCCAGAGCACCGAGACGGCACGGCGCCCCGCCCCGGTGTCGGCGATCTTGCATGCAAACTCCTCCTGGACCATCACCACGCCGCGCCGAAAGGGCACGCCGGCCAGCCACTCGACGGCCCGCCGGCTCTGCGAGTAGGGCAGGTTGGAGACGAACACGTCAAACCGCACGTCCGTCCCAAAGCCGTCGCCGTGCAGCAGGCGCAGGTTGGGTATCGAGCCCATCCGGAGCGCCGCCTCCCGGTGCAGCAGGGCGTCGGACTCGACCGAGACCACCTGGTCGGCCCGGCCGCACAGCATCTCGGTCAGGACGCCCCGGCCGGTGCCCACCTCCAGGACCGTATCGCCGGCGGCGGCCCCGGCCATCTCGACGATCCGGGCCGCCACCTCCTTGGATGCCAGGAAATGCTGCCCGTACCGCCGGCGCCGGTTCAACGCCTGACGAACAGGCAGGTTCCGGTCCGCCCCTCCAGCTCGTCCTGTATCCGGCGGCATACGTTCTCGGCCGGATCCCTCCAGCCGGTCCTGGATTCGATGTCCCGGTAGCTGTCAAACTCCCGGGCGGCGCGCTGCGCCAGTATGGTCTTCATGACGGCCTTGCCCACCCCGGGCAGCATGCTGAGTGCGTGCACCTGTGCGGTCACCAGGCCCGCCCGGTTGACGTACTCGACGAACCGCGCCTCGTCGGACTCGACCACCCCGGCGACCACCCGGCGCAGCTCTTCGGCGGCGGCCGTCGATATCCTGGAGTGTTCGAGCTTGCCCAGGACGGCCGTCACCCGGTCGCGCCCCTCCCGGCTTATGTCCAGCCGCTCGCCGACCCGGAACCGCTCCCCCGGGTTCCCCAGCAGCTCCAGCAGCGTGAACCTCTTGTTCCCGATGGCGGTGATGATGGTTCCCTCGCGTCCCCGGAACAGCGTCGAGCGGGAGCGCATCCGCACGTCCAGCACGTACGCGCCGCTCTCGTGCATGGTGGTTGGGCGGTTCCCGCGCAATAGCACACCTGTGAGCCTACGAGTTCTCCTTGATGATGCGGAGCATCTTTGAGAGGGTCTCTGCCAGGATCAGCTTCTTCCAGCCGAATGTGAACGTTCGTATCTCGGCAATGCTCTCGGGCATGATGTTGATTATCTCGACGGCCTCCTCCTCGGTCAGCCCGCACTCCTCCATCATGGCCTTCTTCATCTTGCGGGCCTGCTTGGGCTCGATGTGCGAGAACTTGGAGGTATAGTCGTAGGTCCACCGCTGTATCTGGTCCATCTGGTCTGCCTCCATCCTCGAGAAGATCTCCCGGACCTCGGCGGTGGTAACCGGTTCGCTGCGCGTTATGTCCTTCATGCCTGCACCCCGAACGGCTTTATGTGATCAAGCCTGGTGATGAGCGTCTTTGTCTTCTTGCCCAGCTTGACGTGCAGGGTCACCATCCTGCGCCCCGTCTCGATGACCGTGCCCACCTTGCCGTGGTACCGGCGGTGCGGCAGCCCCTTGTGCTGGCTGGGGTCGATTATCACCAGGGCCCGGTCCCCGACGGCGTACTCCCTCAGCAGGAAGGATACCCCGCGGGGGCGCCTCTTGGTCATCACCGACCGCGACTTGTGGCGGAACCCGTGCGAGCGTCCGGAGGGCTTCTTGGTGGCCATGCTAGGTTGGTGAAGGGGCCACTCTATTTTAACTGACCGCTCGCCCGGTCACTTCCAGGGCAGCAGGATTCCCGCCCCGTAGTACGAAACGCCGACGACGGCAGCCATGGCTATCCACCACCATCTCATTGTGTTGGATGCGGCGTATCGTGGATAATAAACTTACAGGCGCCCGGGTGGTATGCATTCAGGTCCCCAAAGCGGACAATTCGGAGGGCCACAAGTTCAGGACCAAGCTGGAGGGAGCCGCGCCACACCTGCTCACCTTCCTCAGGTACCCCGGCATGCCGCCCCGCAACAACGGCGCCCAGCTGGAGATACGCGACACCGCCGTCCTGCACAGGAACGTGCGCCACCAGCTGTCCACGGCGGAGGGGGGGGGGTCTTCTCGGTGCTGGTCTCGGTGGCGCGCATCTGCCGCAAGCTGGGCATCTTTCCGCGTACCGCGGTAGAGAATCGGGTCAGGGATCCGGACTGGCGGCTGTTCAAGTCGCCGCCGAAACAGGAGCGCCCGGAGCTGGTCGCGCCGGTCGCCGTGGCGTGCTGATGCCGGATTAGCGTCGCAGACAATTGTGACGATACCCAAGATGCCCGCTTTGGGAACCTGCGTGTATACCCCGCGAAGTGTACACGTTCAACCGGTAGATCGTGATGGAGGACACCCGTCGCTGGAGGTTCTAACGGAAGGCCACAGTCAAGCACCGCGTCCTGATCACCACCAACCTAGGGATAGTCGCCGTGGTCGTCACCGATGGCAACTGCGGTGATGCGTCCGCGCCGGCGAAGCTGTGCGCTAGGGCGCCTCGCGGCGAAGAGTACCTGCTGGGCAACTCTGCCTATTGCACAAGTAAGAGCTGCTGGTTGGTTGTCCCCCCCGCCGGCCTGTATCTGACCGTCAACGGTGCTTGGCTAGTCCGTCGTGCCCATCCGCGTCCGGTTGCCGGCAAGTACCGATGGAATGCAGCATCCACTGGCAATGCCCGGCGCTGTCCTCAGGGGCCGCCCGACAGTATCGGACCAAATCTCCAATCGGCGCTACAGCATCACGTGAGAAGCCCGTTCTCCTTCAGTTCCAGTAGTGCGCCTTCCACATCCTCTCTTGTAAAGTTGGCTTCTGGTTTTAGCTCCTCTAGCATGTCATGGACGTATTCTGCCGTGTTCGCGGCATCACATCGTTTTGCCCAAAAATGAACCGATGCTAGAAGTTCCAGATTTCTGGAATTCCGCCCTGCAACAAACTTCATAGTCGCGTCCAGTGACTCATCCAGTCCCGGCTCAGTCTCCAGCTGGGGCGTTTTTTTGACGTACTTTACGCTGTGGAGGAAGGCGTTTGGTTTTCCTGTCGGGACCGGGCTTATCTTTATCCGGCCGACTGCATTCAAATCGTGCACGATCTGTTGGATCTCGCCGCTGATTGGCCCAAAGTTTGCCCACCGAAAGTTGAAACGACCACTCGTCAAATTGAAGAAATAGAGGCTCTTCTGCAGCGCCTTCTTGCCCAATGTCCAGTCCGGATAATCCTCAGTAGCCTTCTGGATCAGGCGCAGAACCACTGACCTGTTCGAATAAAGCACCATCTGCCTGTATTGAGTCGGACAGTATATATCAATTTGGTAGCGGAGGCTCGGTTGCGTGTCTCAGCCATGCCGGAAGTCAGCCAGCATGCGCTACCGGCCTTATTGGCAGCGGCATTCGCACCGCCTTCTGGCCGGCATTTCTGCCCGTGCGTGTTTCGCACGTGTGTGTCTCAGGGATGCCCGGTCAGTAAGTTTGTGCGCCAGCTTGTAAATAGACATGCGCCATGACATTGCGGGACGGCTCCCGCTCGATAGTGCTTGTCTGCGTTACCTCGCACACCATCGTGTAGGTGGAGCCAGATCTGGCCAAGGAGACAGGCGACGTGATACCAGCGCGTGACAGATAATCCACGGTATGGTACCGCCAACCATCTGATGCAAGCCGCAGCTTTCGGACGGGCCGCAGCGTTGTCCATGCAGCCCCCGCTAGTGCGCGTATTGGTGTCACCTAGCAATGAAGGCATCCATGTCCGGTCTTATCTCTCCGCATGCCGCACACCCGCCCCAACTTCTGCATGTGATATCGACAGAGATTGCTTGGCTTTATCCGTCTCCTGTCCTATTTGGCACATGTTGGCCGCCCTACAGGTTAACCCGCCCATGGCTTATACGAACAGTTCTGCATGACTCCGAACGTCAAAAATGCGCCTTTTATAGACCGGCTGTGTTGGAAGGGGCGTGACGATAAAGGACAAGAAATTCCGTGATCCTATCCACGGGTTCATTTCCGTCAGCCCCGCAGAGCTAGAGATCATTGACAATCCGGTGTTCCAGCGCACGCGCAACATCAAACAGTTGAGCCTAGGCCATTACGTGTATCACGGCGCTGAGCACTCCCGCTTTGGACACATGATTGGCGCCGCACACATCGCCGGGCGCGCGTTCGACTCGCTAAAGTGGAATGCGGATGCGTTGGCCGAGAACTTTCAGGCCGACGAAATAGACCGGGCGACCCTGAGAATGGCCGCGCTGCTGCATGATGTGGGCCACACCCCGTTCTCGCATGCTCTGGAGAGTGTTCTCGGTCCGGAGCACGAGAAGTATTCCCAAGCGCTCGTCGAAACATGCTTTGAGGACGTGCTGGAAAGAGAGGGCATAGATGTAAGGACGGTCAACAACTTGATTGCGGGCGACCCGTACCCAGGAAAGCCGTATCTAAGTAGGATCATAAGCGGCCAGCTCGATGTCGACAGACTGGACTACCTACTCAGAGACTCGTACTACTCCGGCGTATTATACGGTCAGTACGATCTGGACAGGATAATAGCCCAATTGGCGGTGGTCGACAACAAGTTTGTAGTTTTGGACGGCGGATACGAGGCGGTAGAGCAGATGATTTTTGCCAGGTACCAGATGTACCAGCAAGTGTATTTTCACAAGACCAAGAGCGTGTTCGAGTTGATGCTGCACAAATGCGGAGAAATGCTGGTGGACAAACTCGAATATCCGCAACTGAAGGATCTCGAGAGCAACTCCGGGGTTGACAGGTACGTGGAATGCGACGACAGATGGTTTCTAAACTCAATTTTCCGATCAGACCATCCCAAGGTAAGAACTATCGCCGACATGATAAAAAATCGTAAACCATACCGGATTGTTTATTCACCGGTTACGGATCGGGACAGGACGAGCAGTGTCAAGATGGGACCATATGACTCCTCCGACAGACTGGAGATGAAACAGACGGCGTTGCAGAACAATCTGGATAGTCTAGGGATTGAAGAGCATGAATTTCTGGCTGACGAGTCACGACGACAGATCTACAAGTTGATGCCCGACTATCCGCTCTCGGACCAAGATGACGAAGGTGACAGTGTTTCCATATACTACAAGAATCGCCAGCATACGGAGCCCATAGAAAAGAGATCCCATATAGTACACACCTTCGGAACAATCCAAACATCCCTCATACGGGGCTTTGTAATTCCGAGCAAGTATGATCGAGCCACCGGTTACATTGATCGCACGTTTAAACCCGCCCCGTCTGAGCGGTAGGCATGATGATATTCTGATCGCCCATCCGTCGAATGTTAGGGGCGATAATTAGTGACACGACTATGTTATTTCCGAAATCCATCTCCGTAGGTATTTGAATGGTCCGGCTTCGGTACTGTTTCGGCGGGTGGCGGATCCCGGCATCCCAACGGACAGCTTGCAGGCTCCCGGCGTTGCCCCCGTTCACGATCCGATATTGATTTCGGCGCCACCACCAGGACTCGCCCGCACTAGCGGAGCTGTGTGCCAGGGCGCCCCGCGGCGGGTGGTACCTGCTGGGCGACTCGGCCTACCGCTCCAGGAAGAACTGCGGCTGGCCGCGTCAATCGGAAGGCAGCCGTGCTTCCGGCCCAAGAAGTATTTTGTGGCCCGCGGCATGAGCAAGTGGGGCAGGATGCTGGTCTGGTGCAGGGACCACTCCGGCGGGTTCTACAGGACGTATGGCAGACGAAACACGATCGAGAGCTGCTTCTCAGCCATCAAGGACCGGTTCAATTTCAGGATCAGATCCGTGACTCTGGAGATGCAACGATGCGAGATCGCCATCTTGTCCATTTGCCGGAATCTCTGCCTGATCGTGGAGAGTCCTGTCTCCCCGGGGACGCGCGGGGGAGACTGTGCTCGAACGTCCGGATCCGGCGGATAATGAGGTATTTACGGCCGGAGACGCTACGGCCTGCCATCGCGGGATGGGATAATGCAATCAAAACCGGTCTGAAGATGATCCGGATCTGCCGTTTTGAAGGAGTAATTTCGTGGGTTTCTGCGCATCGTGGACAACCCCGACGCTCGACGCGGCAGGGCGGCCGGGCGCCCTAGTCGCAGTCATCCCACTCGTCGCCGGTGTAGGCCACGACGTCCAGCTTGTTGTGCAGCGCGACGGCCATCCCGCGCATTGCCACCCCCCACAGATGCCGAAGAGCCAGTAGGGCGCCACCGCCCCATACCCGAAGGTGGGGAACCCGCCTAGGATCGGCCCCGGGATCCACCCCGCCCCGATCAGCGGGCCGACGGTGATCCTCATCATAAAGAACATGATGGACCGCGGGATGTTCTTGGCGCGCCCCGGCGGGTTGCTGGACAGGCGGGGCTCGGTCGGGGGCCAGATGAAGGCGGGCGCGGCGGCCGCTCGACATCTTTTTATGTTGAGCGACATGCGCCACCCCATGGCGCAGATACGCGACATAATGGGCAGAAACGTCATCACCATACCCGAGGAGGAGACGGCCCTGGACGCGGCGCGCCTCCTGCGGGACAGGGACATCAGTTTCCTGGTCACCCTCAAGGAGGGGACGCCCACCGGGATACTCACCGAGCGCGACATAGTCCGGAAGGTGGCCGCCGAGGGCAAGTCCTCCTCGGACGTCACCATCCAAGAGATACGGACCCCCACGTTCCTGTCCGTGGACCCGTCCACCCCCATAGAGGTCGCGGTTCAAAAGATGATCAACTCCAACATCCGCCGCCTGGTGGTGCTGGAGGACGGCCTGCTGGTGGGCGTCGTGACCCAGACGGACCTGACCAACTTTCTGCGCAGCAAGCTGCT
Organism: Nitrosopumilaceae archaeon; assembly: GCA_965261905.1. Lineage (GTDB taxonomy): Archaea > Thermoproteota > Nitrososphaeria > Nitrososphaerales > Nitrosopumilaceae > VYCS01. The sequence continues at coordinate 11,609 of CBDHDZ010000013.1, forward strand.
GATCAACGGGACCATAACAAAGACCGACACCGCCTAGACGGCCGAGACGCTCACCCGGCTGACCAGCGGGTTGTATATCCGCAGGTCGTCGCAGATCTTCCGGACCGCCTCGATGGCGTCCTGTGGGCTCTCTGCGGCGATGGTGAAGCGGAGGTTCTTGGAGCATCTTATCCTCGAGACCGCGGTAGCTCCCCCCCGGAGGACCAGATCGTTGAGGATCGTGTCCCCCTCCGGGTCGCTGATGCCCGGCTTGTTCTCGATGGTCACCAGTATCTCGTGGGCGGGCATATGGTGGCGGTGTCCCGCCGTCTCCTTATCTGTATTTGCCCCGGCCAGGAACCACCGGGATGGTTGCATCATTCACCAGCCCAGGCGAACTTGGGAGATCCACATGTTGGGGGTCTCACCGTATGGCGGCCCGGCGAGGGGCGTCAGGCAAGCGTATCCGCTCCGGCCGGAAACGGCCGGCGCCAGCTTGTCCTCCGGCAGGCATCCTGGTGGCGCGGCTCATTGCTGCCGGCTTCTGGCCCTGCGCGGACCCTGCGCACCGGCCGGTCCGTCCGGGTCTGCCCCCCGCCCGTCTTGGAGAGTACGGAGCGTGCGGCCGCCGCCACCACTCCGGCGCGCAGGCATATCTCGTCCGCGTATTCGGCGGCGGGCCCGTCCATGTGGCGCTTGATGTATTCGGCGGCGGCCTGCATTTCCCGGTCCGGCAGGCCGTGCAGCATGTCCGCTGCCACCGCGCCCGCGCACTCCGCAACAACCTCGGCGCGCCTCATGACGCTGTTGGTGCGTCGCAGCCTGCCGTTTTCCGCATACTCCACGTGGTGTACGAGTTCGTGGTAAATCGAGGTAAGCGAGGCGGTGGGCCCGAACACCACGGCCGGCCATTCCCCCGACAGCTCGTACAGCGAGTTGAAGTTTCTTCCCCGTTTGGTCAGTATTATCGCGTCAACGCCCACGGCGGCTGCTATGCGCCTTACTATGTCGCTAGCGAGGCCGTGCGGCGCACAGTAGGGCATGAAGCTGTCCCTTTTTGAGGCTGCCGCATTCAGCAGGCGCATGACCGCGCGCCCCTCTATCGCCACCGGCCGCGGCAGAGCGGCGCCTATGCGTTTGGGCTTTATGTTCTTCTGTCTTGGTATCGACGTGGATTCGTACATGCGCCGTATCAGGCAGGGCGTATCTCCGCGTGAATAAATTCCGGCCAGTTGGGCTGCGGCGGCCATGTCCCCGCTCTTCCACTTTCTGGCCAACGAGGCGGTGGACAGTATCGCCTCCTCTAGACTGCCTGCAGGCATCGCCGGAACGACATCGGCCCCCTCCAATGCGGCCGCTACAAGTTTTGGCGCCCTGAGATACTGCGCCCAGTCGCCTGACTTGAGATGCAGTTCGTATTTGAGTATCGCGTCGGCGCTCACGCATGTGGTATTGGTATAGTCTGTTTTTAACGTTTTAGCGGGCCGCAGGGGCGTCCACGATTTGAGTTTTCACGCCACTGTGTTTTGCCAAAAAAAAACACCGGGGTCGTCCCCGACTCGGACGTCGCAACCTACTGCAGGCCGGGTGAGAGGGCCTCGCTCACCTGGGCGGTTCTCAGGTACCTGTTGGGCTGCTCGAGCGTCGCCAACTATGACGGCGCCTGGAGCGGGCGGGGAACGGCCCACGGGGTTCCGACAAAGATGTCGACGCCCGCCGCGCCGGAGGCAAAGGCCGCCAGGGCCAGGGAGGAGGCCCGAAAGGAGGAGATGAGATCAAGGGGACGGGGCGACCGCTTCCGGGGCAAGGGCCAGACCGGCGTCCCCGATGAACACCGGGGCGCACCGTCGATAGGGCGGGCACCGGCGGTTCGCCAGGGTCGGAATTTTGTGTGGTTGATGGCTCCCCGGTCCGGGATGGCAGGTCCCTGCCGGCGGCTGCCCCCTCCGTTGTGCGGCCCGGATTATGTCCGGTGTATACGCCTATCCGGCGGCCAGGCCCGGATCAGCATTGATGGCATCCAGCACCCTCTTGGGAAGGGAGCAGTAGTCTGTGTCGGGTTCGGCCACCACGTACAGTATGTCGTCGCCCAGCCTGAAGCTGATCGTGACGGCACGCTTCCTGGACGCCATGGCAAAGTTGACCGGACCCAGCTGCTTGTCAAACTCCCGCCGCATCCTGACCCGCAGGGCCAGCTCCATGAACAGGACCTCGTCGTCCTTCTCCTTCTCCAGCGGCTCGACGCCCTCGCGCATCCCGCCGGCGATCATCCTGCCGCGCTCGTTTATCACGCCGGCAAACCGGATCTGGCCATCCAGGGCCATCACCTGCTTGCACACCTCGTTATACCAGGATATCCTCGCCGCCAAATTTGCCAGTATTGCTCACATGCTACTTATTAGCCTTGAGGGATCGGGCCGGTGCGTAAATTTCCAGGCTGTGCCTGCAGATCCCCTTCCAGGCGGCGAGGTCCTGCCTGTGGACAGGAGTTACGCACCAACCCCGGGATCGGCGCCCCTGCCGGCCGCACGGATCAGGACAGCAGCCGCCTGAGCAGATCCCCGAACTGGTCCCCGGAGAGCGGCGGCGCCTTCATGACGGCCAGGTTCTCGGCCACGTGGGCCGGGCTCTTGTGGCCCACCAGCGGGGCCAGGACCCCGGGTGCGGACCTGATGAACTGCAGGGAGCGGACGCTGGGAGGCCCCCCGCCGAACTCGGGCAGCACGCCGGGCGAGAGCAGCTTGCCCTGCATGAACGGCACGCTGGTGAACACCCCCACGCCCAGCAGCCTGGCCGCCTCCAGGAAGGGCACCTCCGAGCCCCTGACCGTCTGGGTAGGCTCGCGCAGGGCCTGGTCCAGGTACATGTTGAAGGGCAGCTGGACGAACCGGAGCCCGTGGTCGGGACCCCCCGCCTTCTCGGCCATCGAGAGGACGTCCTCCAGCGAGAGGTGGCGCGGGTCCCCGCGCTTGACCCGGAAGCAGTCCCAGGTGGCCAGGCCGTAGTACCTGATGCGGCCTGCGCCCCGCTGCGACTCGTACCACTCCAGTATCTCGTACAGTTGCCGGTGCAGATCCTCCCGGGATACGTCCTGGTGCTGGCCCTCCACCAGGTTGTGCAGGTACAGCAGGTCTATGCACTCGAGGTCCAGGTTGGCCAGGCTGCGGCGCAGCTGGTCCTCCAGGAACCGCACGCTCATGCAGTGGTACCCCGAGGATATGTCGCCGGGCCCCACCACCCCCTCCCTGACGTACTGCTCGCGAACATAGTCCCAAAAGCCCAGGGAGAGGTCGGCGTCGTCGGTGACGTAGCCGCCCTTGGTGCTGATGAACAGCTGATCCCTGGAGGCGGCGCCCCCCTCGGCCAGCTCGCCGACGGCCGCGCCTACGGCACGTTCGGCCTTCTGGGAGCGGTAGTTGATGGCGGTATCTATCACGTTGATGCCAGACTGGACCGACGCTTTGAGGGCCTCGGCGACCGCCTTGTCGGTGGAGCGGTCCGGCTCGCCCAGGTAGGTTCCCATGCCCACGTTGGAGAGGGTCAGGCCGTCAAAGGCCACATAGTTGAGGTCGTTGGCCCCGGACTCGCTGCGGAACCTCGCCGTGCCGGCGGCGGTGGCGTATCCTTCGACGACCATGTCATCCCGTCTGGGGATATACGGCAAATAATAACCTGCGGTGGCCGGTCCCTGCTAGCCGGCGGGCGCCTGGACCACCACCCCGTCCAGCGACGCGGCGTGATAGCCGTGCCTGTCCCGGGAGTCGCCGCTCACGTACCATAGTTCGTAGTCCGAGACATCAAGGTCCCCGGCAAGGTTCAGCCCCACCCGGCCCATCGTCCCGGCGTAGCTAAAGCCCGTCGCCGGCAGCGCGTCCCGGACGGCCTCCGCGTCTGCCGAACCGGCGTCCGGTATGGAGAGCCCCGGGACCCGGATGGCGTCGTACGCGGGTACGCGGAGTTGCGGGGCAGATCTCCGGCCGCCTCCATCCCGGGCATCCGCCTCAAGTTCATCCGGACCCGTACCCCCGAGCAGAACGGCCACATCGAGGCGTTCCACGGAACCCTCAAGCGCGAGTGCATCCGGCCTCACGACCTCGCCAACTACCAGCAGGCCGAGGCCGTCATGGCAGAGACGTTCCGGGACTACAACCGGAACAGGCTGCACTCGGCGCTAAAATACGTCCCGCCGGACGAGTTCCTCGCATCATGGGAGGCGGCACATAAATGAGGCAATCAGGTCTGTAAAATCGTGCAAAAACCGTTCTCCTTTTCCGGGGTCCATTCCAGCCTACGTGCCGATACGTCAAGTACACCCACACACGTACATGACAGACTGGACAGGTTCCGTAACCTCAAGGATGGTTGGCTTGGGCCTGATGGTGGAAAGGCGCCGAACCACGCCGGATTGGATTGGTTGGGGAATATGATCAAGTGGCACTATCCCAAGGCTGCGCCCGTACCACGTACGTATCCAACCCCTGATGGTGGTGTTAGTTTGGAATGGGCCGCCGGCAAACTTGATATCGATGTCGAAGTGGACCTTGAGAAGCATACCGGCTGGTGGTACGTGTTCAACAATGACACAGGGACGGGTGAAGAGGACAAGGTGTTGGATTTGAATTGTAAAGACGGGTGGCGCTGGATTGGGGACCGGCTGCGTGACTTGATGGGATAGACGATGTATGGTAGGTAAACTGCCATACCGCCAAGTTCACCCGGACTTTCTGACGGATGGGAAGGTTACTTTGCAGTCATTTAGGCCGATGGATAAGGAAAGACGGATTTCAGTTGATGATGGCGATATGATTACCCCGGAACGCCCTTGGCAGCGTTATGTAGATGGCGGTAACAGATGATGAGTGCCGCCAACGAAACCTCCCCGTAATTCCTAAACCCGAACCCTTCCCGGAGCATATGGAGATTGATTTTGGCGGTCTGTGTCAGAGCGGTAGAAGGAGAATCGCAAAGTTACTGCTAAAGGATATGCTAAGAAACGAGGATGGTGTTATCGCGATTCAGATTCTGCATCGTGGGCTGGCCGGACTAATCCGGAAGAGGGGGCGGCTGACCGAAACCACCTACGCTCGAGCAATCCCGCATACCTGAGAAGATCCGGTCCGGGTCACCGATTTTCCACCCTCGGCCGGGTCACGCCAACTTTCCAGAACCCGGGATGCCGGTTGCGGCCGGCCCCGGGCCATCCCGGCGGGGGGTGGGGGATCATCCCGGTGCTGAGGATGACATCTGGTTGCGGCGTGCCGGGAGTAACCCTCCTTCTGTTTTCGCGATATTTCGCTATGCAGCCCACCTGGACCTGCGGCAGGATGCTGCGGTCCTGTTTGGCCTTGCTCCGCGCGGGTCGGCCTTTTCATGCCCGTTCCCCGGAACCTCCGGCCTTCGCCTTCACCGTATTGTCGGGCGGGCTGGTTTCTGTGCCGTCGCCAGCCGTCTCCGGCTACCCGTCTCCGGGTCGCGCCTCCTGCCTGGAGGGAGGAGTTTCCTCTGCCGTGGCAGTGTCTCGCGCTCCGGCTCGCCGCTGTTGGTGTAGGGCAGGATCAATTTTACGATTTCGGCCGGCCAGCGGCCCATCGGGGGCAGGGCAGCCGGGGCCGTCCGCTAACCCGGCGGGGCGGGCCGGACTCCGGTGACAAGCAGCGTCCCCTGGTCGCGCTTCCAGCGGACCGGGCTGGCCGGGTTCCTTATCCGGGCGGTGGTCGTCTCAAACCCCGCCTCCCCGAACATGGCCGCCCACTCGGGCTCGGAGTGCATGTGCATGGTGACCGCCATCGAGTCCGCCCAGCCGGCCGTCTCGGGGTTCTCCGTGTAAAAGTCGGTTCCGCACAGGAAGACCCCGCCGGGCAGCAGCAGCGAGTACACCTTCGAGATGGCGCCGGGCAGCGACTCGGCGTAGTAGAGCGACTCCATGGAGAAGGCCACCCCGAAGGGGGCCGACTCCCACCCCTCAAGGGAGACGGCATGGTACTCCTCGATGGGGCGGCCGCGGCGGCCCTGCGCGTTGCGGATCATCTCGGCGCTCTTGTCTATGCCCACGGCCCGGGTGCACAGCGGGTTGGCCGCCACCATCCGGACCACCCAGCCGTTCCCGCAGCCGACATCCAGAAACGAGAAGGGCCTCCCGAAGGGGGCCGTCTTGAGGATGGCCTCGACGCTGTGCGCGTGGCCGCGCTCAAGGTCGCGGTCGCGGCCGTCGGCGGCCCACTGGTCGAACACCCCGGCGGTCCTGTCCATGGGGTGGTCGGCGGGGCGGGGCGTATTAATGTGATCGTGACCGCACCATCCCGAACAGCTGCCTGACGGCCAGCCGGGGGTGGCGGGCGGCCAGGCGCAGTATCCTGGAGGCGCCAAAGTCTGCCTTGACAAAGTCCAGGAACTCGCCGGCGCTCAGCTCCCGGATGGTCTCCAGTTCGGAATCCCATTGGTCGTCGGTCAGGGACAGCCAGCGGTCCTGGACGCGGTAGGCGGACCGTATCCTGGAGTCGGCCATCTTGCGCCAGCCGGTCTCGTAGGATCGGAGCGAGCCGGCGGAGGTGTCCCCCGACCGGACGGCGGAGGCGGCCGTCTCCCCCGCCAGCCTGCCGAACCGTATGGCGTACCTGATGCCCTCCAGCACCAGCGGGTTGGCCTGGCCTGCGCTGTCCCCCGCCAGGAGGAGGCCGTCGTGGGCGCTCACCCGGTCGATGCCGGCGTTGGGGATCAGCCCGTAGTGGTACTCGATCACCTCCGTCTTTCCCAGGTCGCCCACCGGTCCGGTCCCGCCGGCGAGCAGCCCGTCCAGTATCTCCCTGGGGTCGGCAGTGCACTCCGGCTTTGCCACGCCCACGCCCACCCGGACCGTATCCTCCCCGGTGGGAAAGATCCACGCGTACCCCGCCGGCGAGTACCCGCTGCCCACCATCAGCCACCACGTCTCAGGATCCACCCTCTCCGCCCTCAGCTCGTACTCGGCGCCGGCGCCAAACCGCCTCCAGCGCTCGGCCAGTCCCAGGGCCCCGGCGACCACCCCGTGGAAGCCGCTGGCGTCCACCACCACCCGGCCCCGCAGCCGGACGCTCGACCCGCTGCCGGTGGTCGTCCCCGACAGGGATATCTGCCCGTCCTCCCGGGCGGCGCCCCGGATGGCCGTGCCGGTCAGGACGCGGGCCCCGGCATCCTCCGCCTGCGAGGCCAGCCAGCGGTAGGTGCGGCGCACGTCCAGGACGGCGGCCCCGTACGAGCCGCCCCGGACCACCACCTCGTTGCCCGGGGAGCGGAACCCGTAGTTCCGGATGGGGTTGTAGCAGTGGCCTGGTATGCCGAACTCGCGGACGGTCTCCATCCAGGTGACCCCGCTGGTGCGGACGGTCGTGGCTATCCGGGGCTCCTTCTCGACCAGGATGACCGACATGCCGGCGCGGGCCGCCTGCAGGGCCGCCGAGGACCCCGCCGGCCCGCCGCCCACCACCACTATATCGTACGACTCGGCCATCGACACGGGCAGACCCCGCTCGGATATAGCGTTTCGTCCCGGGGCGGCCCCCGGCGGATGGCCGAACGCTCCCCCGGGGGGCCGTTTGCAGATATAAGTAGCCAGCCGCCCCGCCTACATCCATGACCACCGTAAGCTCGGCCCTCAAGGCGGTGAGCGTCAGGCAGACGCCCCCGCCCCTGATTATCGGCGAGCGCGTCAACGCCCAGGGCTCCCGGAAGGCCAAGGGGATGGTGCTGGCCGGCGACTACGACGGGCTGGTGGACCTGGCCAGGGGCCAGGCCGAGGACGGCGCCCAGTGCCTGGACGTCTGCGTGGCCACCACCGAGCGGTCCGACGAGAAGGAGTTCATGGTGAACCTGGTCAAGCGGCTCAGCCTGGAGGTGGAGGCCCCCCTGGTGGTCGACTCGACGGATCCGGAGGTGGTCGAGGCGGCCATCCGCCAGATACCCGGCAAGCCGGTCATCAACTCGATAAACCTGGAGGGCGACGGCAGCAGGTTTGCGGGGATGGCGCCGATAATGAAAAGGTACGGCGTCCCGGCCATCGCCATGTGCATAGGGCCCGACGGCATGGCCAAGACCGCCGAACAGAAGCTGAGGACGGCCGAGCTGCTGGTGGAGCGGGGCGGGGAGTACGGGCTGGAGGAGGGCCAGTACATATTCGACGTCCTGACGTTCACGCTGGCCACCGGCCAGGACGAGTTCCTGGACTCGGGGGTGCAGACGCTGGAGGGCATACGGCTGGTCAAGGAGAGGTTTCCCGACGCGTATACCGTCCTGGGGCTGAGCAACGTCAGCTTCGGCCTGGAGCCGCATCCGCGAAGGGTGATAAACTCGGTCTTCTTTTACCACGCCGTCAAGGCGGGCCTGGACTGCGTGATAGTCAACCCGCGGGACATCACGCCCTATCCTGAGATTCCCGCCGACCAGCGGGAGGCCGCAGAAGACCTGGTGTTCAACAGGAAGCCCGACGCCCTGGCCGCCCTGCTGGCCCTGTTCGCCGGGGCGGATCCCGGCAGCAGTAAGGCCAGGGGACCGGCGGTGGACCCGGGGTGGCCCGCCGGCAGGCGCGCCAACTACCGGATCATAAACCGGCTGAAGGAGGGCATAGAGCGGGACGTGGTGATGGCCATAGCCGAGAAGATTGACGGGGCCGCGCTATCCGAGGACGGCGGGTCGATAGCCATGAGCCCCGAGCAGACCCACGGGGCCGCGATAGCCACCCTGAACGACTCGCTGCTGCCGGCAATGAAGACGGTCGGGGACAAGTTCGGGTCCGGCGAGCTGATACTGCCGTTCGTGCTGAAATCGGCCGAGTGCATGAAGGCGGCCGTCTCGGAGCTAGAGAAGTACCTGGTCAAGAAGGAGGGCGCAAGCAAGGGCAGGCTGGTGCTGGGGACCGTCTACGGGGACGTCCACGACATAGGCAAGAACCTGGTAAAGACCATCTTCCAGAACAACGGGTACACGGTCTACGACCTGGGCAAGCAGGTCCCCATGCAGCGGTTCCTGGAGAAGATCGGCGAGGTGGACGCCGACGCGGTGGGTCTCTCGGCCCTGCTGGTGAACACCTCCCGGGAGATGAAGCATTTCGTGGACCACGCCCGGAAGAGCGGCATGGACATACCGGTGCTCTGCGGCGGGGCCGCCATCAACTCCAGATTCATCAACAGGGTGGCCACCGAGGGCGGCCTCTACGGGTCCGGCGTCTTCTACTGCAACACCATGTTCGACGGGCTCAAGACGATGGACCGCCTGATGGCAGACAGGGAGGGCCTGCTGGCCGAGTGGCGGGCCGCGCTGGACGGGCGGAAGGAGCCCGAGCAGGCCGCCGTCCCGGCCAGCCTGCCCCGCAGCGGCACCAGGGCGGTAAACCCCCCCAAGCCGCCGTCCTTGGGTGAGACGTTCATCCTGGGTGAGGAGATCAACCAGGAAGAGGTCTGGGGGATGGTGGACAAGAGGGCCCTGTTCAAGCTCTCCTGGGGGCTGCGCGGTAGGGCCGGCCAGGAGCAGGAGGCCGAGCACCAGCGGCTCTACGCCGAATGGAAGGAGAGGATACTCCGCGAGCATCTCTTCGAGCCGGGGGCCGCATACGGGTATTTCGGGTGCCACTCGAGCGGGGAGCGCCTGGTGGTCAGGCACCGCTCCGGCGAGGTGGCGTTCGACTTTCCCAGGTCGACAAAGCCCAAGCACCTGTGCCTGGCAGACTACTTTGGCGGCAGCGGCCAGGTGGTGGCGTTCCAGGCGGTCACCGTGGGAAGGGCGGCCGAGAGGGCCATATCGGAATGGAACGACGCCGGACGGATAACGGACGCATACTACCTGCACGGGCTGGCCGTCGAGTACGCCGAGGGGCTGGCCGAGTGGATCAACGGTCGGATACGCGGCGAGCTTGGCCTGCAGGGCGGGTGCCTCAGGTACAGCTGGGGGTACCCCAGCTGCCCGGACATAGCGCAGCACAGGCTGGTCTGGAAGATGCTGGAGCCGGGTCGGGCCGGCATGGCCCTGACGGACGCGGGCCAGATAGTCCCCGAGCAGTCCACGGCGGCCATCATCGTGCACCATCCTGATGCCGAGTACTTTGTCCTGTAGGGGGGCCCGGCCCCGGGGCCTCGTACCGTTTATTAACGCACGACCCCGACCCAGCTCAATGTCAAAGTTTGCGTGTCCGTACTGCGCCTCCAAGTTCGAGTCCAAAGAAAAATTGTCCATACACATTGACCGCGTTCACCACGGCTCCGGCCTGCTCGAGGGCGACACACGAAAGTACTAGCGCGTTGAGGGAGTTCGCAGAGGCGGCGCTTGACCTCAAGAACGTGATGCGTCAGGGCTGGATAGAGAAGGCGGGCATCGCTAGGCCGGAGTCGGTGGCCGACCACTCCTACGCCACCAGCATAATCACGATGGCCCTGGCAGACGCGGACGGCAGCCTGGATGCGGGGCGCGCCATCAGGATGGCCCTGCTGCACGACCTGGCCGAGTGTATCACCGGCGATATCACCCCCGGGCGGATGTCCCGCGATGAGAAGGACGCGCTGGAGCGGAAGGCCATGGATTCGATACTGGACAGGCTTCCGGAGCCCCTACGGGGAACGTACGATGGTATCTGGCAAGAGTACCTGGAGCGCAAAACCCCCGAATCCATCCTGGTCCACGACGCAGACCACCTCGAGATGGTCCTGCAGGCAGGCCGGTATGCCGACAGGATGTCCGCCGGGGCGCTGGATGCGTTCCTGGAGTCGGGCAGGAGTGGTGTGTCAGGCGGACGGGCGGCCGGCATCGTCCGGGAGGCGCTTGGGGGATGAGCTCGGACAAGGACGAGCTGATAAAGGCCCAGAACGAGCTCATCGGGGTGCTCTTTGAGATTGTCAAGAGGCTGAACGAGAACAACACCCTGGACGAGGAGTACTTTGCCCTGATCGCCTCATCCGGAAAGGACGCCGGCAGGATCCAGCAGATTCTGGACAGGCGGAGGGAGAACTCCGAGGTGGTATCCAGGCTGCTATCCCAGCTGGAGACGTAGGGGCCGGGCGGGAGATCTAGGGCCGGGGCGCCTTGTCCTGGTCGATCTTGGCCAGCTGATCCCGAAGATCCTGGTTCTCCTTCTGTAGTTTGTCGTTCTCGGCCATCAGGCTGTTGACCAGGCGCCTGCCGCTGTTCAGGGGGTGGGCCGGGGGCAGCGGGCCGGATCCGGTAAGCAGGCCCATAGCCTTCTGCCTGAACTCGTCCTGGAAACGGGCAAAGTCTGCCCGCGCCAAATCCTCGCCGGCCCCGAGCCTGTCCTGCATCGGGCCGGTCGGCCCAGCCAGGCCCATCCTGGCCAAAGGCGGGAGCCTGGGAAACTGAAACGCCATGTGGGGTACGTCCGGATTCAGTCCGTATAGATCACGCATGTGTCCCTCTACGTGGTCATCCATGTGTGTGACGGCGATATTGGTATATTTTTGCCTTGTTGTTTGGGGGCTCTTGTGCAAACGCGGGTGTTGCCCGCGCCCGGCAGCTCCGGCCAGCTGCCCGTCATTCTTTTAACCGATGGTACCGTATTATACCTGAACTTGTACTTGGGCGGTTCTAGTCTCTTAGGTCGCGCATCTCATCCTGGAGGGAGCGCATCTCATCCAATATTGATTTCATCATCACAACGCGCCGGTGCGCCGCACTGCGCTTATCCTCGAGACGGGCGCTCATATCTTGCATGACGGCATAGTCTTTGCCCATGCCATCCACAATCTCCTGCCAGATACGATGGTCGCTGTCGTATCTTGTGCGTAGCGCGCCCAGCCTGCGCCGTATCTTAGACTTCCTCTCCGATACGTCTGAGGTCATCTCTTACTTCCCGCCAAAGTTTGGCGGCACCGCGAAAGAATTCGGCATCCTCCTCCAAGCCCATCTTCTCGGCTATCGCGGCCGACTCTTCTGTTCTGGTTATGGTGTCGTCCACCTTCGTCATACAATCAATGCGTGGGCAGAGCTATTAAATCTTCGACCAAACCGGTTCCCCCCGCAAGGATGGGTGGCGAGTCAGGAAATCTGCATCCGCGATCTTAAACGGTCAATCGGATCAGGGTCGGCATGGGGTACAGGAAACCCCGAAAACCCCGGAAGGGTTAGGGGGTGCTGTTGCATTTGCGGCTGATGGGGCATGATGGGATAGATGCGCCCAGATCCGGGAATCATCTTGTGCTTGCCGCATGATATGGGCTGGCACAGACCCGGATTTAGACCGGTCCCCCACCTGGCCGGCGACCCGCACGAACCGCCGAAACGCGCGCCGGGCGCGGCCACTCTGCCCGGATGGTCGTTACACATACATCGCTGCTGACGGCCTACCGTATAGTAACAGCAAGTGGGGTTTGGCAGCCTACGCCGCCGCGGCCTCAAGCAGGGTCAGCACACTGTCGTTCCCTTCCACATGTTACATGCCTGGGACAAGACGGGGAGTCGCTGTTCCTGAGCATAACCCATGCTTTATCGGCATCAGCCGCGCATGCAACAGCACCGCCCCAGTACTTGGAACAACTCGCACAAACCCCCCCCCACATTGACCATCCAAAATACAACACCGGGCGTACCGGGTAGAGAGGGGTGTGCAGTTTGGCGCGAATATCCCGCGGACGCGCGTCCCAGCACGGAACAACGCTCAAGCCAGCCCGGGATCTGACTCCGGCATGAGCATCATGCGCAGGGCTGTCTGAGAGCAGGTTTCCCGCAGACCAGCCGAACCTCATCCGGAGTCCGGCGGCCGCCCCATCCTGGCCAGATGCTCGGAAAAGTCCACAAACAGCGTCACCACCAACTCCACGGTCAGGCTCTGCCGGTATCTGGCGCCGTACTTCCTCTCCAGCAGGTAGCCCGCTATCACCCAGGCGTTGTAGATCAGGAAGGGAAAGAACATCAACAGTATCCGGACCGATTCGTCGCGGCTGGTCGTCTTGGGCCGTATCTCCTCGTAGCACCGGTACCCGGTTTCTATCCCCCAGCGCTGCCTGTACAGCTCGACGAACCGGTCCGGATCCCCCGCGACGACATGGGCCGGGACGTTGGTGGCAAACACGTGGTAGGCCGGCCTGTCCCCGGTGATGGCTACATCATCACCCTTCTCACCGGTCTCCACCTCGGCGATGTCCCGGGCGTTCTTGGTCGGACGTATGACCAGCGTGAACCCCTCCACCCGCCTGGGCGAGGACGATGTTATCGTATGCCAGGAGACGGCGGCCCTGCGGCCGGTCCGGTGTTCCCGGATGGCCTCAACCACGCTGCCCGTCCTGGTGGCCGGCATCAGGAACCGGATACCCCGGTCGTTGAGCAGGCGTATGACCTCGCGCGTGTAGAACTCGCGGTCCAGCGTCAGCAGATTGATCCTCACGCCGCTCCCCTGGCACTTGTCCAGCAGGCCTGAGACCAGGTCGGCCTTCTGGTCCCCGCGGGTTGCCAGGATGGCGGCCAGGCACAGCCTGGATCCGGCCACCGTGCAGTGGACCGTCGCCAGCGAGTTGAAGGTGCAGGTACCCCTCTCGTACTTTGACTTGATCATGAACAGCATGTTCTTGATCTTGTCGTACCTTCCTATCTTGTGAAAGTCGATAGCGACATCGACGGGGCGCCTGAGCATGCCCCGCCTCCTGGCGTGCAGCACCGACCTCCGGAGGACACGGTCGCAGCGGATGTTCATCCAGTCGTAGCGCACCGACCGGATCTTCCCCAGCAGCCACCTGCCCGACGGGAGTGGCATGCTGCGGGATCTCGCCTTTGCCTTCTGGTACGCCATCTCGGCGCACGATCCGTTCATGCACATGGTCGACAGGTGATGGAAAAAGTCCCAGGGGCCGTACCGGGCGTTGGGCCCCTGCCCGAACCTGATCCTCATGCAGGAGAAGAAAAGCGCACCGACCAGCTTATATGCCGTTTCCGTGGAGTGTTCTTGGCGTGTTTGTCCGCTCATGATTGGATCTCACGACGGCTTTCACGCCGACTTTTTAAGCTACAATGTCATCTGCCGCGCGGATTTTGGTGGATCGCCCCAAACTCGGACTAGGTTGGTGGTTTGGAAAATTGGTTGTTCCAACTACTGCGCCCCAACAAACACACTTATTCTGCAGGCCGCTCAACCGACCCATGTCGCAGGATCCCGCAGCCAAGTGGAAGCAGGAGACGGACAGGTATGCGGGCATCTGCAAACGCGTGCTGGCAGCGTCCCCAAGCATCAGGTACGCCGGAACGATAAACCAGTACGGACGAACCCTGACCGGCTTTATCAGGCCGGGCACCAGCCCGATGCTGGGGAGGGAGCAGGCAAAGAACGAGATGTTTGTGCTCTCGACCATAGTCAACCTGAGAAAGGAGACCGAGGATGCCATCGGCAAGCTGGAGCACATACTTATCCGGCACGAAAAGGTCAAGATAGTCCTTATCGCCTCCGGGAAGGTGGTCTTTTACATCACCATAGACGGCAAGGAAGAAAAATACATGGACCTGGTCAGGGACATCAAGAACATCATCCGGTGATATTCCGCCCGGGTGGCCGCGCCCGACATTATCGTGCCAAGGTTTGGAGATGGTGATGGTACGTGTTTTTTTGCAGAGTCAGGCCGGGGTGAACCCGTGGTAGCCGCCGGTCTGCCGCTCCTTGTCCTCGAAGTTGGGCTCAAAGAGCGATATCAGGTACTCGTCGGGGTCGTACACGATGGCGTTCTTGCCGGCGGCCCTTGCCACTATGTTCCGGTACACCCTGACGCCTTTGGCCTGCAGCTCGTCCAAGGCCGACTGCACGTCGCCCACCAGAAATCCGATGGTGATGCCGTTGTCGATGGAGCCGCCCGAGTGCTCTGCGGCCAACGATGCCGGGTGCAGGCTCAGCAGTGCCCCGGTCGTACCCAGGTCAATCCAGGTACGCCTCTGCATCTTTATGGGAAGGCCCAGTATGTCGTGGTAAAACTCCAGGGACTTGTCCAGATCCTTGACTGCGAGTATGACGTTGCCTACCCTCTTTATGTTCACGGGTACGCCTTTGCCTAGCTTCATTAAATGTATTTGCAAAAAAAAGAAGGGGCAAAGCTTCAGCAAACACTCAGGCTACAGGGCAGGGGCCACTACCGGCCAGACAACCATCAGTTGAACGAGTCAGACGAGTAATAACCGGAGCCGAATACGAGTCCGTCGTGCATTATAAGCCAGGTGCGCTTGCCCTCCAGCTCGCCGGTCGCCGGGTTATTGAGTTGATAACTCACCCATGCGCCCGGTTCGGCCTCCAATTCCTCCAGAACGTCTGACACAGGCAAGGCCGAAGTTATGGCATCCCAGTCCGACATGCCTATCAGGGTCGAGTTCACGTTCTGAGCCTGAACGGTTCCGGTCTCCGGATCTACGGCAAAGAAGTATGTCGAGATGGGGTCCTCTGGAATGACGTTGATCCTGGCAAATGCCGCATCCCTGTCCTTTTTGTATTCCAGTATTTGGTTGAATGCGATGGTCTGGGCCTGAGAGTCGAGTATGTAATAGCCGGCCGCAAAGATGAGCCCGTCGCGCACCTCCAGGTACGTGCGCTTGTACTGGTCGGTGCCGGTGTCGGGGTTCAGAAAGATGTACGTCACCCACGTCCTTCCGTTGTCATCCAGGTCCGCCTGAACCGCATCAAACGGCCTGAGTGAGGTGGTCTGTATGGATTTGGGCACGAGTCCGACCTTGTCGGGGAATACCCCGTGAGCCTCGGTCTCCCAGGTGGTTGCATTCATGACGAACGGGTAGATCTCGTCGGTTATGACGGGTTCGGCCGGGGTGATGATATCCTTCCATGCGTCATCCTCCTTGTTGGACTCGTAGATGAACATGGCATAGTCCACCGTCGACCGGGTATCCCCGTCCTGGACGCTATACGTGGATGCAAAGAAGTGTCCGTCATACAGGCTAAGCAGGCCGCGCTTGATCTGATCCGTCTTGGTATACGGACTTACAAAGGAGAATTGGGACCACGCCGTGCCATCTCCGCTGTTGGCCGCTGCCTGAAGATCGTCGTAGGATCTTGCCAGCTGCACCGGCGGCAGCGGTCCGACGATGTGTGGGAGTGTCCCGTGCGCCAGTATGTGGGTCGCGTTTCTGACGGCGGGGTAAATATCAACCCTGTTGAGGGCTCCGGAGCTGATCACCTCAAAGCCTGCCGAGGGATCGGACCTGTACGTGTAGATGGCCTCATCAACCATGGACTGAATCCTAGAGTCCGGGAACGAGTAACCGGACCCAAAGATGTACCCGTCCTGCATGGACAGATAGGCGCGGGTGAGCTGCCTTGTGTTGGTGTCGACGCTCTCGGACATGTATGCAACCCAGATGCCGCCCTCCTCGCGCAGCTCTGCAACGATGCGCTCCGGCGACTTGTCGGCAGCCATCAGGTCGTCAAATACCTGTCCGACCCTGCCGGGCTGCGAGCCGTGGGCCACCATTTCAAAAGTGGCGCTGTCAAGGACAAACGGATGCATCGCCGCCAACTCCAATGCGGCCCCCGGAGTTATCATGCCAAAGGCATCCTCCCCCTGCGAGGCATACAGGAGGAGGGCCGTATCCACCTGTGACTGGGCACGCTGGTCCTGAATGTAGTACCCGGACCCGTAGATGTAATCACCATACTGGTAGAGCCAGGTTCGCTTTAGCTGTTTTGTGTTGGTGTCAGGGTTGGTAAAGACATACTCCACCCATGTTCCCCCGTCGCGGGCCAGATCCTCCCGGATTGACTCGATGGAGCGGTCGCCCGTGTTCAGTATGGCATAGGGGACGTGCCCCAGCCTGTCCGGGATGGCACCGTGGGCCACCGTCTCCAGGCTGCCCGCATCAAAGACGATCGGGTAGAGTTCCCCGGAGTACCGAATATCCCCGAAGGTGATAATGTCAAAGGCCTCCAGGCCCCTTGATTCGTGCAGCTGTACGGCATCCTCCACCACGTGCTTCACCCTGGATTCGGGCAGGTAGTGGCCCGAGCCGAAGATGTACCCGTCACTCAGATACAGCCAGGAACGCTTGGGTTGGACGGTTCCCGTGTCGGGGTTTGAGGCCATGTATTCCACCCACGCGCCGCCGCCCCTGGCCAAATCCGCAAGAATGGAATCTACAGGCCTGTCCGCGCTTGTCAGCGTATCCTCCACCACGCCGGAAAATTCCGCATATGCCCCGTTCGCCACCGTCTCAAGCGTGGTGGCATTCAAGACGAACGGGTACGGTTTGGCGGTGCGGATATTTTCCTCAGGGGAGATCATCTCAAATGCATCTGCGCCTTCGCTCCGGTACAGCAGCAGCGCCTCCACGACTGCCGCCGTTGTTCTGGAATCTATGTCATCCGTGTCAAATCTTGGGGGCGCCATGCCGTCCATGGACGACATCGCGTCCTCCTCCCCCGCCGACACGGCATGGGATGCAAATCCGTATGGAACCGCACATACGGCCAGTACGGCGGCCATCAGCAGGGCGGCCGACAGGTGGAACCCACCCGCACGGCGCGGTGGATCGGAACCTGATCGGCTACGTCCAAGCATCACCCATGCATGATGCAAGGGATTTAAGAACATAGCGATTTGCCGTCACGCTGTCAATTGTATGATTGTTGAACCCTGCCGGCAGGGGCTGCCGCCGTACAAGTTCAGGTCAAACTGAATCCCATACGCGATCACGCCCGGCAGCATCTGCTGGAGGTCGCCGGTCAGGCGCAGGCCGGAATTTGACCTGAACTTGTACCTGCCGCCTTGCGATATACCGGCGCCTGCATGCTACGAAGATCAGCGCCGGCAGATGTTCGGGTTCGCCGCCGCGGGCGTATTTTTGGCGACGGCAGGCTGCACAGGGATTATATTTTGGCGGCGGTGGCTTGAACCATGGGATTTCCTGCCCGCCGCCTGCGCCGCCTGCGCAAGTCAGACGGGATGCGGAGGCTGGTCCGCGAGACGAGGGTGACCCCCGATGATCTCGTGTATCCGGTGTTTGTCGAGGAGGGGCTGGACTCGAGAAAGCCGGTGGGCTCGATGTCGGGGATAGACAGGATACCACTGGAGATGGTCCGCGAGGAGGTCAGGGAGACGTATGCTCTGGGCATACCGGCGATCATGCTGTTTGGCATCCCCCGGGAGAAGGACCCGGAGGGGACCGCGTCCTATGATGATGACGGGATAGTCCAGAACGCCATCAGGGAGGCCAGGGCAGAGCAGCCCGAGATGGTGATAATGGCGGACGTCTGCATGTGCCAGTACACCTCAACGGGCCACTGCGGGAGATACAGGGACGGTACGGTGGACAACGACGCGACCATCGACTCCCTGTCAAGGATAGCCGTAAGCTACGCCCGGGCGGGCGTCGACGTGGTCTCGCCGTCGGCGATGATGGACGGGCAGGTCGCCGCCATACGGGCAGGCCTGGACGGCGGGGGATTCGGCGGGGTGTCCATAATGTCCCATGCCGCCAAGCACCGATCCTCGCTATACGCCCCGTTCCGCGATGCGGCCGACTGCGCCCCCCGGTCCGGGGACAGAAAGGGGTACCAGGTACCCTATACGAACCCCCGGGAGGCCATGATGGAGGTGGAGGCCGATATCGAGGAGGGTGTCGACATAGTGATGATAAAGCCGGCCCTTCCGTATCTGGATCTGGTCGCCGAGGCCAGGAGGCGCTTTTCGGTGCCGGTAGCGGCCTACAGCGTCTCCGGCGAGTACGCCCTGGTCCAGGCGGCCCACATGCAGGGCTGGATAGACGGCGCCGACGTGGCCCAGGAGATACTGGGGTCCATAAAGCGGGCCGGCGCCGACATAATCGTCACGTACTTTGCCAAGGACGCGGCGAGGGCGGCGGCTTGAGGGACGACGAGCGGTTCGAGATTGTGAGGGCCATGGACCTGCTGCCCCAGGTGGCAGGCGCCAGCTTTGCCACGACCTGGTTCAGGCTGCGCAGGGTGAAGAGTCCCACCAGGGAGGAGTACCGCGCCAAGGCAGCGGAGTACTTTGGCGCCGCGTGCAGGGCCCTGGATACGTTCCCCGATACGGAGGAGTTCGGCCCGATAAGGTCGTACATCCAAGGCCGGCTCAAGAGGGAGACGGAGGGCATCATGGAGGGGCGCAACCGCGAAGTGGAAAAGCGCTACGACAGGTACGTCGACTACGGGTGACCGGGCCGCTCCAAAAGACCTAAACCGGCGGATGCCCCATTACCGGCTCGTGGGCGAGGTGGATGTATCGCTTTTGGCCGTCTGGGGGCTGATTGCGGCCGGGGTCATGGGCGTGACCGCGTTCAGCTACCTGGCGTACCGGAGGCGCAGTGCGGCCCCTCCGCCTTGAGAAGCCCGGCATCAGGTGCCTGGGGATAGCGGAGAGTTTTCTGCCGGAGTCAAGGATGTCCACGCTGGCCGGGGTCATCATGAGGAACGACATGGTGGTGGACGGGTTTGTCTTTGGCGGCAGCACCGTCTCCGGCGAGGATGCCACCGACGCGGTCCTGGATATGTACGGGTCGGCCGGCAGGGACGACATAGGGTACCTGCTGTTGTGGGGCACCGTGATATCCCGCTACAACATGGTCGACGTCGCAAGGGTGGCCGGCTCGCTGGGCATACCGGTGATCGGACTCTCCGGCGAGGCGACAGGCGACCTGCCCGGATCCATAAGCGGCCTGTTCCCGGACAGGGTAGAGCGGTACCGTTCCCTGGGGGATAGGCACCCGGTAGGGCTGCGCACCGGGCATACCGTCTACGCCCGGATGTCAGGATGCACGGCCGACCAGGCAACCCGCCTGCTGAACGCCATAACCGTGCAGGGGGCGGTCCCCGAGCCCCTGCGGTTGGCAAGACTGCTGGCGACCGCGGTTCGGCGCCGGGGCTAGCCCTCTGAGGCCGACCTGCCGCCGTCCACGTTCAGGACGGTTCCGGTGACCCAGGAGGAGTCCTCGGAGGCAAAGAAGAGCACGGCGTTGGCTACATCGCGGGGCTCGCCGACGCGCCCCATGGGCAGCCTCTCCTCGAGGACGTGCCGGGCCTCGGGGTCGTCAAGGTACGGCTTGATCATTCCCGAGTTTATTATCCCGGGGTTTACGCAGTTGCACCGGATGTTGCGGCGCGCGTACTCGACGGCGATCGACTTGGTGAACATGGAGGTGGCGGCCTTGGTGGAGGAGTAGACGGCCAAGTGCACCTTGGGTATGGCCCTCTCCGCGGAGATGGATCCTATGTTCACGATGCTCCCGTTCCGGACGTCCACCATGTGGCTGAGGACCGCCCGGGTAATCCGGAACATCCCCTGCATGTTGATGCCAACCAGGCTGTCTATGTCCGATTGTGGCATGGTGTGGAAGTGGTCAGACTCGGTGATCACCCCCGCGTTGTTCACCAGCACGTCCACCCGGCCGTACTCGTCGACCACCCGGCCCACGGCCTGAAGGACCTGGGAGTCGCTGGTGATATCGCAGATCACCGAGACCGTCCTGTCCGTGTGGCCGACTCTGGAGCGCACCTCCTCGAGCGACTTTAGGTTGCGCGACATCAGCACCACTATCGCCCCTTCCTCGACGAACCGCCGCACGATGCCCTCCCCGATGTCGCTGGAGGCGCCGGTGACGATGCAGACCTTTCCGTCGAGCTTCATGGGTGGAGTTGGCCGGACGGGTTTAAAATGATTTGTGGTTTGGTCCGCGGTCTCGTGCCGCTCAGGCAGGCTGGCGGCTCTCGCGCCCGGGCCGGCCGGGACGCGCCCCGGGCATGCGCTACCCGGACGAGGGTCGGGCGGTATGGCCCTGCAGGTGCTCCAGTATGCCCGTATAGTCCAGATCTCCCAGGCCTGCCTCGACCGCCTCAGAATACGTCCTGAGCGCCTCCGAGGACATCGGAAGGGTCAGCCCCGCAGAGTCGGCGGCGTCCAGGATCGTCCCAAGGTCCTTGGCCAGATTCTCCAGCGTGAAGGTTGCAGGATACCTGCCGCTGATCATCCTGAAGGCCTTCCTTTGGCTCATGCCGGTGGCAAAGTATGTGGAGTTGAGCACGTCAAGGAACGCCTTGGGTTCGACGCCCAGTCCGCGCGCCAGGCATATCCCCTCGGAGAGCGAGAGTGCCAGCATGGCAATCTGGAGGTTCATGGCCAGCTTGACGGAATGGGCCGTCCCGGGCGGGCCCAGATGGTACCGCTTCTCGGCCACCGCCGCAAAGACGCCCTCAACCCGCCGGAACGGTCCAGGGTCGCCGCCTGCCATCACAACCAGGCGGCCCTCGGCGGCAGCGTCCGGCCCCCCCATGACGGGCGTGTCCAGCCAGTCCACCCCGGCATCGAGGAACTCGGCATGTATCCTCCGCGACTCGGATGGCAGTATCGTGCTCATGTCGGCGACCACCATCCCCGGGTGCTTGCCGGACAGGATGCCCCCTCCGCCAAACGAGACGGCCCTGACCGCCCCGGCGTCGCGTACCACCGTCAGCACCACCTCGGATCTCCGCGCCACCTCGGCGGGACTGTCCCCCACCGCCCCGCCGGCCTCCCGGATTGGGCCGGTCTTGGAGGCGGTCCTGTTGTATGCTGCCACGTCAAAACCCGATTTAATCAGGCGCAGGGCCACCGCGGCGCCCAGCATCCCCGTCCCGACAACGCCAACCCTCCGAATCATCTTCGCTCCTCGGCCTTGAGTTTCCAAAAGCCGCCCAAGAGCGGCGCCTCGAACTCGAGGTGGCCTATCGTTTTGTCGCCCCTCCGGACCATGGCGTAATCAAACTTGCTCATCCGGAATACGCGCTCTCTGGGCTTGTACCCGCCCTCGATCACCTTCACCTTGAACCTCTTGCTGGCCCGGATGATCACCTTGCGGGCCGCCTGCACATCGCCCATCCACGAGAACATCTCAAAATCCCCAAAGTTGGCTGTCGATATTACGTGCCCGTACAGGCGCGCCTCGAACCTGCCGGGGGACTGCGTGTTGAGCCAGTTCACCACCTGCTCGCCGTGTCCCTTCTCCACGCCGAACGTTTCGGAGTCTTTCATGCGGATTGTCTGGATAGTATCACAAATAATCATTCGCGCCGGCCGGGATCCGCATGGGGTGAACCACAGAAGAGTACAGCCGTCGGCCGCCCCCCGCCCTGAGCGTATCTTTTAGCCCGGCAGGACGCACTTTATCATCAGGTAGTCGATTATCTTGCGCTCTGAGGCCTTCTTCATGTCGAGAATTGAGCGATGCAGCAGCGATTCAACGTATCCGGGGTATTCTGAGACGATGCGCGCCCTCAGGTCCTTTTGGTTTTCCAGATAGTACCTGGCAAGCGGCTCATATACCCGCTCGCCCACCATATCCTCAAACGCGATAGTAAACCCTGCCGACTCGGCCGATTTTCTGACCAGTTCGGCGCTGTGGTGCTCCGAGGACCAGGTCAGCAGCAGCGACCCGAGCCTGGCGGGGTGGTAGTTTTTGCCGGCCACGGGCACTGCCATGCACATTATGCCTCCAGGCGTCAGCACACGAGCCGACTCGGCGGTAAAGCGCTCCAAAGACTGAAAATGCTGAGCAGACTCCAGGGCAAGGACCCGGTCCACCGCGCCGTCTGCCAGCGGCAGCAGTGCGGAGCTGCCGTTCACCAGGTCCGCGCCGGCGCCGGCCGCAGCCAGACTGCGGCGGTTTATATCGATGCAGACCAGCCTGGCGCCTGGATTCTGCCGCCTCCATACGGTCGCAGGCCCGGACAGTCCGCTGCCGACATCTACGGTTACTTTGGCCTCGGACAGGTCGGCCATGTTGCTGAAATACTCGGCCATTTTGGTCTGCGCCGATATCGGGTCCAGGCACTTATCATTCCAAAGCCCGAAATTCAGGCTGTTCCCGCCCGTGGCCAGGCGCATCACGCCGGACAGCGTATCATACAGTTTTACCACATCGGCAGGGCTGCGCCGGAACGTCCACAGTAGGACGTCTAGCGGATTTATTGCGTTCAAGCAGTCTCGTCGCTAGGGCAGCTCGTCCGCGTCGTCGGCGCAGTGCTTATGCACCCAACGGTCACTAGAATCCTTGGATATCTCCCTGCCAACCTTTATCATGTCACCACAAGCGCTACACTTCGTAGCGAACCGCGCTTTCATCCCCAACATACCATGGGCTTGGTATTTGACTTTTCCGGATTACGGCGGCTAGGTCGGCTTGACCGGATGGGGGGAACCCCGATGGACGCGATCGGGTTCAATGTAGGTTTGATGGTCGGCGCAGGTACTGCATGGCGCCCTGCAAGATCCATTCGGCCGGGACGCGGGGCGCATCTAGGCAGATGAGAGCCGCGGCGGGAGGCGTGCATCCGGCACGCGAGCCCGCTTTTCCAGCGCCGGTAATTTCACTGCAGGCTTGCCGGGGGTGCGCCGGCAGGTTTCTTGGCAGCCCTGCCAGGCCAAACCGGCCGCCAGCCTGGCCAATGGCCAAAGTATAATATTTGCCGGACCCTGCAGACCGCGATAGAATGTCTGGTGATGGCTACGATCTAATCAAAAAGAGGGTCGGATCCATGAAGTATGTGACGTCCAGGCCCATGTTCGGCTATCTGTGCTTTTCAATAAACAAGAAAGTTTTTGCAGGATTCAGCTACAAGAACAACCAGCAGATCATTGTCAGGCTTTCCAAAGATCAGCAGGAAATCGCCATACAATCAAATGCGATCAAGCCGTTTCGCCATGGCGCCCGAACCGGCTGGATTGAAATTGATTTGGAACTAACCACGGCGGCTGCAGCCGCGGAGTGGATTCTGAAAGGGTACGAAAACTCCAAAAAATTAGCTAAAACGCGGTAGCTGTTGCAGGCCCGCGCAGGCTGGCACTTTCTTGATTGGCAAGTTTGAACAGAATCGGCTTGGAATTGTCGCAGCATTATCCTCGGCTGCGCCGTTTAAGGCGTGCAGGATGCCGATGCTCCCGCATGACCTCGCCGCCGCTCTTGAGACGACTTTTAATGATTTCGCAGTACTGTGGCTGTATCTCGCAAGTCAGGTAATCTCTGCCCAAGTTTTTGGCCTGCACCACTTCTGAGCCGCTGCCACCAAACAGCACAAATACAACATCACCGGGAACCGTACACGACTCGATGAACAGTTCAGAAAGCGGCTCCGGTATCTGGCAGGGATGGTTGGTTTTCTGTCTAGACACGTTCTTAACCAAGTTTAGATTTATCCAAGAATAGGGCATGCGTCCCAGATGGCCTTTTTTTATTCTATCCTTAATGCGTACGTCATCAGGGTTTTGGTAGGGTTGTGCCACTTGTTCTTTATAGAAACGGTTGTTTTTTGACTTGGTGGCATGCAGAATAGAGCGGTGGGCGGTGGTAAACCTGCGGGGGGAATGTCCCACGTTGGTGTTGTAGACCCAAACATAGTCGTGTACGGAATACGCATGCTGGTCCAGATAATTTACGCGCAGGTGTGCATTCTGTTTTGGATAGTTGATAAAGAACAGATTGCCGTCGTCCCGTAGAACGCGCAGGCACTCGCGAGCCAGTTCGACGTACCACTCCACATACTCGTCCCAAGACGATGTGAAAGTGCGGCCACCGTAGCTCACGCCTACATTGTAGTCCGGGTCACCGTAGATCATGTCAACGCAGCCGTCCGGCAGTTTTCTAAGTATAGTCATCACATCTTCAGGGATGACACGGTTGCGATATTTTTTAGGTAATGTGTTCATCGTTCTACCAACGAATATTCCGCACTGCGCCTAAGCTCAATTGAGCCCGGATCATGATAGTTCTTAAATGAGTATAGATAAAGGCGCAATTTTTTGTTGTAACGTAGCAAGTAGCAACACTCTATTGAATTGCTTTGCATGTTGCTTGTCTTATCCATATAGTATCGATATGGGTTAAAAAGTTGAAAGACGTTAAAATCTTCAGGCTCGCCATTTTTAGCTTCGAATATGGTGATTCGTCCTTGAAACTCTGTTGTGAGATCAATTTCAATCTGCATTTTACTACTGCTAATTTCATCATTACCGATCTTATAGTCAAATGAGTTAAACGTCCGATTAGAACCATAAACTTTTGGCGATGCCGTAATATCCCTATACAAAAAATCGTGTATAATACGCTGATTGTATCCTACGGCCAGAATGTTGCTTTCGCTGGTATTTATGTTGTCTAGCATACCAGGGCGATAATACCACTGATAATTGTTATCAGGCAGGACTGACTCAAATTTATGGTAGCCTATATCAATTCCACGCACAAACTTATGAATTCCACGTCCTAGGTGCACCACGAAAACATCATCCGCCACCAATGATTCAGGCAGGGCAGATGAACTGTCCAATTTGGTAACATCATACTGATTCCCAAACTTTACTTCTGCGCACACAGTTTTGACGTCATCGTTGCTGAACTCAAAATTTTTTCGAGACTTGCACATGCTATACAACTTGTCAACTACAATGCCTTTTTTGCTCACGCGTAGTCGAGCCATTGTTATCGGCCCCCCACAGCAAGCAGGCAGTACCCAGGCAAGCAGGCACAATGCTCCTTCCTCATGCCATAGTCTAACTACTGCTGATTTTTATTTCATGCGCTGTCTTAGCATGTACTACCATCATCCTTCTACGCCAGGCAGGCTGTACGCCAGATTCACATCCAGTGTACAAAGCTTTGAGGCAAGAGTGGGCTGGGTATGCACAAGATCGTGCAATGGTGCGCAGCCTCCCCCATCTAATCACAAAAAAGTGATCGTCGCGCATAGTCTCTATGTATGTGGCTGAACCGGTGTGTTGGTCTATTAGTAAAGGCTGGCTCATTACTCGCCGAAGCTCGTAATCTACACCACCTTCCTATCAACGCAGTCTTCTGCTGCCGACCTTCATCTTATGAATGAATAACTTGTCTCGGGATAAGATTCGTGCTTAGATGCGTTCAGCACTTAGCTTAAACGGCTTAGCTGCCCGGCCTGCCTTGTCAGACAACCGGTAGACCAGTGGCCACGCTGCTCTGTTCCTCTCGTACTAGGAGCAACTTCCCCTCAGTTATTCACGCTTCCATCAGGCAGAGACCGACCTGTCTCACGACGGTCTAAACCCAGCTCATGTTCCCTTTTAATAGGCGAGCAGCCTCACCCTTGGCCCCTGCTGCAGGACCAGGATAGGAAAAGCCGACATCGAGGTACCAAACCGCGGGGTCGATAGGAGCTCTCGCCCGCGACGAGCCTGTTATCCCTGGGGTAATTTTTCTGTCACCTCCGGGCCCCAATAGCGGGCACACGAAGGATCGCTAAGCCCGACTTTCGTCTCTGGATTCCGTGCGTTTGGAAACCCAGTCAGGCCAGTTTTTGGCTTTGCCCTCTTCAACGGATTTCTGACCCGTTTGAACTGACCTTTGGGCCCCTTTGATATCTTTTCAAAGGGGTGCCGCCCCAGCCGAACTGCCCACCTGCACTTGTCTCCGCTCTTCAACGGATAAGTAGTACTGCAGAAAGAGTCTGGTGTTACATCGTTGCTTCCTGACATCCCGGAGAACGTCAAGCATGGCTCCCAGATACCCTGTGCAATTCCTACTATACTACAGGCACAAGCTGCAGTAAAACTCCACGGGGTCTTCTCTCCCCGATGGAAGATGATGGACTGTTCGTCCACCTTATGTGGCTTCACCGGGTTGTAGGCGGGGACAGTGGGGCTCTCGTTGTTCCATTCATGCGCGTCGGAACTTACCCGACAAGGCATTTGGCTACCTTAAGAGAGTCAGAGTTACTCCCGGCGTTAACCGGCCCTTAGCTCGGTTGTACCCAAGTTTTAGGTACCGGCACCGGCCAGGATTCAGCGACTATACAAATCCTTTCGGACTAGCAGTCGCCTGTGTTTTTATTAAACAGTCGAAACCCCCTTGTCACTGCGACCTGCAGTCCCCATTCCTCATGAAGACCGCAGGCATCCCTTCTACCGAAGCTCCAGGACTATTTTGCCGAATTCCCTCGCCATACGGTATACCCGTAGCACCTTAGCTTTCTAAGCCAGCGCACCTGTGTCGGTTCTCGGTACGAGCGCGCACTTTGCTAGCCGCACAGCCTTTCATGGTCTCCTGGAATTGGGGAAACCCCGCCGACGCGGGGCCGTTCCCGCCTCGGGCCGGTTCTCGTCATTACGACACTCCCCGGCCCTCGGACAGTTAGATACAACGATGGTTATACAACCCCTATCCGGAAGCAAGCCATACGGTTCAAACGCTCAGTGCGCGGTACTGGAATATTAACCAGTTTCCCTTTCGAGGTACTCTGTTGAGGCACCTCTTAGGATCGACTACCTCCAGGCTGATAGCGCATTGCCTGGAAACCCTTGCGCTTTCGGTGGTATTGGTTCTCACAATACTATGCTGTTACTGCCGCCAGGATCTGCAATAGAAACCGGTCCACAGGACGTCACCGCCCTGCTTCTACCCAATCACTACGCCAACCTACCACGAGACGCCTTCCGGCGCCTGTCCAAAGTATCGGCACTTTGCTTTAGCCCCGTCCATTTTTGAGGCATCCGCCCTCGGCAGGTAAGTTGTTACACACTTTTTGAAGGATAGCTACTTCTGAGCTTACCTCCCTGCTGTCTTGGCGCGAACACTCTCTTTAGCTTGACACTTAGCAAAGATTTGGGGGCCTTAACTCTGGTCTGGGTTAAACCCCTCTCGGTCATGAGCCTTACGCCACATGAACCCGTGTCCCTGCTTCTCTGGTGTGTATCCGTTCGGAGTTTGAATGGATGGTGAGGATTTTACTCCCCGCGCCACCCTATCAGTGCTCTACCGGAAACACTGCCTCCACAGAGCACGCCCTGCGAGACGCTTCGGTTGGAACTAGCGAGCGCCAGTCTAGATTGGTTTTTGACCCCTATTCCCAAGTCATAAGAACGATTTGCACGTCAGAACCTCTGCAGACCTCCAGCGGGCTTTCGCCCGCCTTCATCTTGCTCAGGAATAGATCGACTGGCTTCTAGCCTGACCGCCATGACTCAACGCACTTTCACACGCTTCTCCTCACAATGCTGCGAGAACTCGGTTTCCCTTCGACTACACCTTTGTTAGGTTTAATCTTGCCATGACAATCAGCTCCCTGGCCCGTGTTTCGAGACGGAACGGATGACACTGGTGTCTAAGGTCCAGACGCTTGGATCCCATTGCTGGAACCACCCGGCCCGGAAAACACCTTTCATGCCATCCACGTCTGTAACCAATAGGTTTCATGCACTTTTCACCCCCCTTCCGGGGCACTTTTCAGCTTTCCCTCACGGTACTAGTACACTATCGGTCTTGAGAGATATTTAGCCTTGGATGCTACTTTCACCCATATTTACTGCCCACTACCAAGGACAGCTACTCGGCCACGGCTAGGACCCTTCACACTTCGCCTACGGGGGTATCACCCTCTGCGCCAGGACTTTTCAGACCACTTCAACTGTGATCAGGGATTCCATGTTTACCGTGGCAAAACACCACATCTCCCGAAGGATTCGGTTTGGGCTATTTCCTTTTCGTTCGCCACTACTTGGGAAATCTCTATTGATTTCTTTTCCTCGTGGTACTAAGATGCTTCAATTCCCACGGTTCGACCTCCGCTTGCGCGGAGTGCACAAAATGTGCGAGATTCTCATTCGGAAATCTCGGGATCAACGGATACGTGCGCCTACCCCGAGCTTATCGCAGCTTGTCACGTCCTTCATCTCTCCTCAAGCCTAGCAATTCACCTATTGGCGTCTTTACACCGGCATTATTCAGCCACGTATTACACGACTATGCACGACGATCATCGCGACAGTCCCGGGCTAGGGGGCCGCTACGTCCTTCATACGCCACTTTCATGACGTATTGCATCTTTTTTTGATGCAGAGATTATGTGCATCCGCAATCCCGCGTCTAAGGAGGTGATCCGACCGCAGGTTCCCCTACGGTCACCTTGTTACGACTTTTCCCTCGTCACGGACCTCAAGTTCGATAACGCCAATCAGGCATCACCTCGCTAAAAGCCCACTTCGATGAAACGACGGGCGGTGTGTGCAAGGAGCAGGGACGTATTCACCGCGCGATAATGACACGCAGTTACTAGGGATTCCAGATTCGTGAGGGCGAGTTACAGCCCTCAGTCATAACTGAGGTAGCGTTTGGAGATTGCCTCCTCCTTTCGGATTCGGAACCCATTGTCGCTACCATTGCAGCCCGCGTGTGGCCCCAGGGTTTCGGGGCATACTGACCTGCCGTGGCCCCTTCCTTCCTCCGCATTAACTGCGGCAGTCCCGCTAATTCGCCCCACTACTCCGGAGAGTAATGGTGGCAACTAGAGGCAGGGATCTCGCTCGTTACCTGACTTAACAGGACATCTCACGGCACGAGCTGGCGACGGCCATGCACCACCTCTCAGCTTGTCTGGTAAAGTCTCCAGCTTGACCTTCATTCTGCTGTCTCCCCGGGTAAGATTTCTGGCGTTGACTCCAATTGAACCGCAGGCTTCACCCCTTGTGGTGCTCCCCCGCCAATTCCTTTAAGTTTCATACTTGCGTACGTACTTCCCAGGCGGCAAACTTAACGGCTTCCCTGCAACACTGCATTAGGCACAACCCAATGCATCACTGAGTTTGCATAGTTTACGGCTGGGACTACCCGGGTATCTAATCCGGTTTGCTCCCCCAGCTTTCATCCCTCACCGTCGGACGTGTTCTGGTAGACCGCCTTCGCCACAGGTGGTCATCGATAGATTAGTGAATTTTACCTCTTCCTACCGAGTACCGTCTACCTCTCCCACTCCCTAGATCCACAGTATTTCCGGCAGCCTATACGTTGAGCGCATAGATTTAACCGAAAACTTATGGATCCGGCTACGGATGCTTTAGGCCCAATAATCATCCTGACCACTTGAGGTGCTGGTTTTACCGCGGCGGCTGACACCAGAACTTGCCCACCCCTTATTCAACAGTGTTTCTAGGACTGTCAAAAGGCTACTTCAACAGAAGCCACTCGGATTAACCTTGTCGTGCTTTCGCACATTGCAAAGTTTTCTCGCCTGCTGCGCCCCATAGGGCCTGGGTCCGTGTCTCAGTACCCATCTCCGGGCTTCTCCTCTCAGAGCCCGTACCTGTTATCGCCTTGGTGGGCCGTTAACTCACCAACTAGCTGATAGGCCGCAGTCCCATCCTGTGGCGATAAATCGTTTGGACCATAAACCGTTCCAGGCATAATGATCTATCGGGTATTATGCTCAGTTTCCCGAGATTATCCCCGTCCACAGGTTAGATTGACTACGTGTTACTGAGCCGTCCGCCTTGCATTGCTGCAATGACTCGCATGGCTTAGTATCAATCCGATAGCAGTCAGGTCCCGCAGGATCAACGGGATTCATGATGATTACAGTATCGTACTACTGTATTGGAATTGACAGATGCACATAATCTTCACATCTCAGATTTGACCGGTTGATCAAACCCTCATCTTGTATGCGAAACTGGAGGCCCGCGAATCACCAAATGGTGCATCACCACACTTCATCGTGGGCGCCGCTACTGCGTTTCGTAAGGGGTAGTGCCCGTGAAAAACCATATAAACCATCCGAAATTGGCGGCCCGATCAGGTACGGATCAAGCCCGCCCTGCGGTGCGTGGCCATTCCTTTGTGCGTGCCCGCACGAGGCGATCGCGGTAGGGTCCCGAACCGCCGATGTTTGCCCGGCCAGCGGCGGATGGCCTGGTTGGTGGGGGGCGGAGATCGCCGATCTCGCAGACGGCCGCCGGCGCAGGTCGGCCAACATACCGGGCGAGTACAGGGGGCGCTGGGGTATAGAGACGGGGTACAGGGTCGCAAAGCAGGTCAGGCCGTCCACCTCCAGCAGGAACCCCTCCGTCCGGCTGGTGCTGTTCTATTTCACGATGATCCTGTACAACGTATGGGCCATCTCCAACCGGATCGCCGGGGGCGGCAGCAGCGGGGGCAGCGGGGGCAGCGGGGGCAGCGGGGGCAGCGGGGGCAGCGGGGGCAGCGGGGGCAGCGGGGGCGCGTACGTGCGGCCGCCCATAACCATGTACCGGATGATGGCCACGTTTGCCGTATCCATCGAAGAGATGATCCTGAACGGATCCCTGCCGGGCCCGTTCTTCGCAA
Source organism: Nitrosopumilaceae archaeon (assembly GCA_965261905.1). Lineage (GTDB taxonomy): Archaea > Thermoproteota > Nitrososphaeria > Nitrososphaerales > Nitrosopumilaceae > VYCS01. The sequence goes on from CBDHDZ010000013.1 coordinate 42,647, forward strand.
AAGCGGCAACGTGACTTTTGGTACCGGGGCGCCGCCCCGGGCGGCGGGCCACGCTGCGCATATCGCCTGCGGAAACCAGCCTTTAACGCGCCGGGCCGCAATAAACCATGGAGGCGGGGCGCCATCGTACCGGATGCCTCCCCCATCCATCCGCTTCCCGGCGCAGCGCCAGCCATGCCTGCCTGCCGCGCTAGATGGCCGCGCATGATGGCGGAAATGCAGGGCGGCCATCCTGCACGCGGGTCACTTTTTGAACTACTGGATCAGGTGCAGGTCAGAATTTGACCTGAACTTGTACTACATTTACATATGTTAGCTTATCGTTACATATATTATGAAGCGTGTTAACCTGCCACAAGATGGATTCAACCCATCACCATAATGGGCGTGCGTCATCGCTCCCGCAGGAGGGCGGGGAGAGACACGGCCTCAAATCCAGACGACTTGTCCTGAGCTGCCTCGTTCCGGCCATTGCGGCAACCATCCTGGTATCGTTACTTGGAACCGGTGCAGTGTTTGCCGAACAGGATGTGCCGTATATCGACATTCGCAAGGTCGCCGCAATCACCGAAGGCAGGGCCGGGTACACCGAGCTTCACGGCGCCTACCATATCACCACCACCCAGATAGGCTCCAAGCACTACGCCCTGGTGGCGGCATTGGCCGACCACGGTGTCCAGATAATAGACATAACGGACCCCTCCAACCCGACGGCAGTAGCGGCCGTCAGCGACGGCAGATCCGGGCACAGCAATCTTTACGGCGCCTCGTCGATCGCCACCACCCAGATAGGCGCCAGACACTACGCCCTGGTGGCCGCATTCGGCGACGACGGCGTCCAGATCATGGACATAACAAACCCATCAAGCCCGACGGCAGTCGCTGCCATAGAAGACGGCGCCACGTACACCAAACTTGACGGCGCCCAGTCCGTCGCCACCACCCAGATAGGCGCCAGACACTACGCCCTGGTGGCCGCATCCAACGAGGACGGGCTCCAGATCATAAACATAACAAACCCCTCAAACCCGTCCCCTGTAGCCAGCATCACCGACGGCGCCACCTACCCGACACTTGGCGGCGCCTACTCCGTCACCACCACCCAGATAAACTCCCGGCACTACGCCCTGGTGGCGGCATTATTCGATAGCGGCGTCCAGATCATCGACATAACAAACCCCTCAAACCCGTCCCCTGTAGCCAGCATCACCGACGGCGCCACCTACCCGACACTTGGCGGCGCCTCCTCGATCACCACCACCCAGATAAACTCCAGGCACTACGCCCTGGTGGCGGCATCCGACGAAAACGGAGTCCAGATCATCGACATAACGGACCCCTCAAACCCGTCCCCTGTCGCCAACGTCACCGACGGCGCCACCTACACCGAGCTTAACGGCGCCTCCTCGATCACCACCACCCAGATAAACTCCAGGCACTACGCCCTGGTGGCGGCGTGGGGCGATGACGGAGTCCAGATGATAGACATAACGGACCCCTCAAGCCCCTCGCCAGTCGCCAGCGCCACCGACAGTACCACGTATACCACGCATAGCGTTACCCGGCAGTGCGAGTCCGGTGCACGCTGCGACAGCGCCAGCGACGGCGCCACCTACACCGAGCTTCACGGCGCCGCATCGGTCGCCACCACCCAGATAGGCTCCAAGCACTACGCCCTGGTGGCCGCATTCGAGGATAGCGGCGTCCAGATAATCGGCATTGCCCAGTCCGAGCAACAACCACAACAGCCTGCACCTGAGACAGAGACAGAAGAGCGGGCGCTCGATGCCGATGAAATCTGGTCCGCCATCCTGTCCCCGCACGGGGCTCACGATTCCAGCCGGGGCTGCTGGGGCGACAGCGATATCTCCGGATGCCACGTCCATCTCCACCCGCACACATTTGCGTATGGTGGTGAAACCTACGAGGCGTATCTGGTAGCCCTCACCACCAAGGGGTTCCTGACGGTTCGTTTCAACAGTACCATCCCGGGTGCACAAGATGCGACGCTGGTCATCAACGGCACCTCTCTTGACTTTGACGCAAGTACTACCAAATTTCCAAAATGGCAATACCGCCTCGATTGGTCCAGCACCAATAGCGTGGCTATAAGCCTGCGGATCAACGAAGATCAGGAGACGCCCGAACCCACAACAACCGTAACATCCACCGCCCCCGTCATCACCCTGGCAGGATCCTCCCGGATGTCCATCCCGGTCGGCTCCACCTATACGGAGCCAGGCTACACGGCGACCGACCGGGAGGACGGTGACCTGACCGGGAGCGTGACCGTCACCGGTAGCGTGGATGCAGCCCGGACGGGGACGTACCACCTGTACTATGATGTGACCGATGGATCAGGCAACGCGGCCGTCCGGCAGGTCCGGGAGGTCGGCGTGGTCGACCGGACGGCGCCCGTCATCACCCTGACAGGATCCTCCCAGATGACCCTCCTGGTGGGTTCAGCCTATGCGGAGCCCGGCTATACGGCCACCGACAACTATGATGGCGACCTGACCGGGAGCGTGACCGTCACCGGTAGCGTGGATGCCCTCCAGGCGGGGACGTACCACCTGTACTATGATGTGACCGATGGATCAGGCAACGCGGCCGTCCAGCAGGCCAGGACGGTGCATGTCTCAGCCATCCCCGAGCCGCCGCAACCGGAGGGTGCGCCCACGGTGGCCAACCCCCTGCCCGACGTGAGTCTGGTAGGGCCTGAGACGCGGGCGCTATCCCTGTCGGACGTGTTCCACGACACTGACAGTCTGATTATAGTGGCCGTATCCTCCAACCATGCCGTAGCGTCCATGTGGGTGTCGTCCGACCAATCGACGCTGACGGTGGTCCCAATATACACGGGAACTGCCACGATCACGGTGACGGCCGCGGATACGGACGGCAACCAGGTCAGTGACGCCTTCGAGGTGACGGTCTCGCCCAGTAGTCCGGAGTAAGATCCGATACTCATCCTAGGTCGGCCCGGAACCGGGCCTAGGCGGCCGCTGCCATGGCTCCGGTCAGGACCATCGCCGCCGCCACGAACTCGTGGACGCTGGCCCAGGTGCCCACCACCTCTATCGTCCCGGATCCCTCGCCGAACTCTATCCTCAGGGTGCGCGAGTGGTCGGTCGTCCCCGTCTCCTGGTGGGGCGCAGCCCTGCCGTCAACCAGCACCAAGAACGGCCCGTCCGTATCGTCTGCGGACCGGGAGTCTATCTGGGCCCTGGGCAGGGTCATCTCCACGAACCCGTCCTTGGACGCTGCCATCTCCATGACAAGCGAGCCCTCCCGGGGGTTGGTCCGCATGGCGTTGATGGCGCCTCCGCCGCTTATCCGGTAGTCGGGCTCAAACCCGGTGCCGTTGACCCTGATTGGCCCGGGTGGCGCGGACCGGCCCGCCGACTCACTTTTTGAACTACTGGTGCAGGAGGTCAGCGGCGGCTTCCCACAAATGTTATTGAAGGGTAGGCTGTCGTATCCACGGTGTTGTGTAAGAGAGGTAGCGGGACGAATTGCGAGCGCGTCATCCGGACGGCCGGCTGGCATGCCGCAAAAGGGCGGGCCGGCCATGGCGCCGGCACGCCGCCGGACCGGACGGGGCCGCCTCCGGCCTGCCGTCCGGATGTACGGGAGGCGGGGCGCCGCGGCGTGATGGCAATGTCCGCCCGGCCATACCAGGTGGTGCATCCGTGAACAAGACCGTCCTGAGCATATACGAGATAATGGAGGGCACCACCGCGCACTGGCGCGTCACTGCGTTCCATGCGTTCATCGTGTCCCTGATAACGCTGAACGTTCTGTTCGTGGTGATAGAGACCGAGGAGTCTATCGGGGCGGAGTACGGGGAATTCTTCCTGGCGTTTGAGACGTTTTCGCTGACGATATTTTCCGGCGAGTACGCGCTGAGGCTTATCGTCTCCAGGCTGCATCCCAACCACTCAAAAAAGAGGTTTGCCCTGCTCAGGCTGGTGGTCTCCCCGATGATGTTGGTAGACCTGGCGGTGATCCTGCCGTTCTTCCTGCCGTTCATCGTGGCAGACACCAGGGCCATACGGATACTGCGCCTGCTGAGGCTGTTCAGCATATTCAAGATAGCGAGGTTCTCCGACTCGATGAGGACGTTCGGCGAGGTCATACGAACAAGGGCGTCGGACCTGCTGATGGGCTTTTTCATTCTGTTCATAGTGCTCGTGCTGGCATCCAGCCTGATGTACTATGCAGAGCGCGATGCCCAGCCCGAGGTGTTCACCAGCATAACGACCTCGATGTGGTGGGGCGTGGTCACCCTGACCACCATAGGATATGGGGACATCGTCCCGATCACCCCGATCGGCAAAGTCATCGGGGCGGTGGTGGCGGGGCTGGGCATAGCAGCGTACGCAATACCCACCGGGATAATGGCCTCGGCCTTTAACGAGTTCCGCCGCCGGAGAAAGTCGGGCGGGTTCTGTCCCCACTGCGGGGAGAGTCTGGACTAGTCGCCTGCCAGCGTACCGGTCAGATTGACATGTTGCAGGTCTGCGCCGATCACGTCTGCATGCCGTAGGTTCGTGCGGTACAGATACGCGCCGGCCGGGTCTGCATATCGCAGATCCGCGCCAGGCCAGGCTGCTCCAATCAAATCTGCGCCAGCCAGGTTCGCACAATGCAGATCCATGATGGATGGGTTCGCGCCCGCACGTACGGTGCTGATCACGTCCACAAGGGTGCACGCGCGCCCCTACATTCACGGGTGCAACACACCAGTTTGGAAAACCCCTTTTATACAAATGCGGCACATATCATAGCCAATGTCGTGGCCCCCAAAGGACGAGAACGCAGACTGCCTTACAAGCACAACCGGCCCACGAGTCGGCCCTTTGTTTTCGAAGAGACGCATTGTCGTAACGAATGGTTGTAAATTTCCCGTACACGTATCGTCATGGTGTCGATGTGCCGGAAGGTAGCCATGATACTAGATGATGTCAAAGTTCTGGCGGCAGCGGGCGAATCCGAGACGCTGGAGTTCAAGGAGACGACCGGCGGGCGCCATGGCGCGGCCATGACGGTGTGCGCTTTCTTGAACCAACGCAGTGGCGGAATGGTACTGTTCGGGGTGACGCCGGATGGACGTGTGATTGGGCAGCAGGTCGGCAAGGATACGCTTGAGGACTTGAGCGCCGATTTCCAACAAATCGATCCGCCGGCGTATCCGAAAATAGATTGTATTCGCGCGAATAGTAACCTCGAGGTGATCGTAGTAAGTGTGCGTGAAGGCGCACTAAGACCATACACCTACAAAAACAAAGCCTATCGGCGGGTCGGAAGCACTACATTGACCATGTCTGCCGATGAACGCAACAGGGCACTCATTGAACGATTACACAACGAGCAACGCTGGGAGAATCAACCTGCAACGGGGTGGTCGGTTGATGACTTGGATGTTGCTGAGATTCATCGTACCGTTGTGGATGCGATACAGAGTAACCGCTTGGATGGATCTTTGAGCGTGGAACCAACCGATGCGCTGCGCGGACTTGGCCTTCTACGTGATGATGTCTTGCTCCGTGCAGCAGTGGTGCTGTTCGGTAACACCGAACGCATTGAGTCTGAGATGCCACAGTGCCTGCTCCGCGTAGCACGCTTCCGCGGACTTGACAGGACAGAATTTCTGGACAATCGTCAATTTAGCGGTAACGCATTCGCACTGCTGGCGCACGCCGAGCGTTTCGTGCGTGAAATGCTACCTATAGCAGGGCGGTTTGAGCAGGACAGCTTTAGGCGAATAGATGAGCCGCTCTACCCGCTTTTGGCCGTACGGGAGGCTCTTGCCAATGCCTTTTGCCATCGCGACTACTCCCTTGGCGGCGGTTCCGTTGGCGTAGCGATCTACGACGATCGTTTAGAAATAACATCCTCGGGTTCGCTGCATTTTGGCCTGACGCCTGAGAAACTGTTCTCTGATCATGAATCCACGCCATGGAATCCATTGATCGCCCGCTCTTTCTACCGGCGCGGGATTATCGAGCGGTGGGGAATGGGAGTATCCAAGATGGTAAAACTGACTAGTGAGTCGGGCCTTCCGCTACCGGAGATAGAGGATGATGGTGTATGCGTCACCGTGCGGTTCCGGCACGGCCAGCATATTCTAAAACAGCTCAAACAAAGCGAACCGGTCGAGTTAAGGCGAGAGGTTTTAGCACTGCTGGACAGTGCAGTCGACGGCTTGGCGCGGCGCGAGATCATCACCAGAATGAGCGCCGTTGTTAGCGACCGTCAGGTGCGAAGAATTTTAGAAGATCTAAGGGACCGGGGTTTGGTTGTTCCGGTGGGCCGCGGCCGTGGTGCTCGCTGGAAATCCAATCAGGTTGGCCATACATAACCCATGTTAAAATTAGACGTTATTCTTCCAAATATGATAAAACTAACATAAATTTGGCAAATTATATCCAATTATCGTTAAGTTTGCATAAAATGTACACGCGATCTGCTTACATGTTGTTCGCTTGGAGACTCCATACTAGCCCTAGGCCGCCGGCCATTCCATGATTGATGGTGGTGTTGTAGGGCGTTATTGCCGATCCGGGTTGGCCGCCTATTGTTCCCTCGGATGGTTGGGGGCGTTATTGGGGGCGTTATTGGGGGCGTTATTGGGGGCGTTATTGGGGGCGTTATTGGGGGCGTTATTGGGGGCGTTATTGGGGGCGTTATTGGGGGCGTTATTGGGGGCGTTATTGGGGGCGTTATTGGGGGCGTTATTGGGGGCGTTATTGGGGGCGTTATTGGGGGCGTTATTGGGGGCGTTATTGGGGGCGTTATTGGGGGCGTTATTGGGGGCGTTATTGGGGGCGTTATTAGCCCCCCGGCGCACTGTGCGTCACCCGGAGCTACTGCGAGGGGTCCGAGACGCGCCCCATGAACAGTATAGTGCCACTGCGGTCGTCCAGTATGAGGAAGAGGAACGGGTGATCCGCCACGAACGGGGGCTGGAACGACTCCACGGTTACCGTTATCGCCGTGACGGCCGCCGCCTCGGTTCCCTCCTCGTTCACCTGGACGTACGCGTCGTGTAGTGCGGTGTCCACGTACAGGATACGGCCAAGCAAGATGGGGGCCATCCCGGAGAGGTTGGCATCCGTACCGTCAAAGACGTCGACCGCCCCAAGCTTCATCAGGGGCGGCACCAGATTATAGCGGGTCTTCATCTCGAACTTTGGCATCACGACGTCGATCTCGGTGGGGTAGAGGTCCGCCGTCCACCGGTCCACCATGTCTGGCGTGATGGTCCCCTCCAGCATGCCCATGCCGTCCCGCTCTGCAGGCAGCACCACCAGCATCGACAGCCTGTCTCCCTCATATGGCATTCGTAGTACCTGCTCGGTCTGGTACGACGCGTAGTCGAACCATCCGGTCGTTCGCATAAAGTCGGCCCGTACATGCCGCTCTCCGGTCCAAAAGTCGGACTGGTGGGTGGCCTCGGCGGGGAACCGCTCCGCCCACGAGCCCTGGAAGTATACGGCGTTCGTTATCACGGATGCCGTATCGCTGGATAGTGGGTCGGGGCCGAGTATGTCACCTATCCTGCCGGCGGTCTTTTCGCTTGCCCAGGCGTTTACGAGATCCACCCCGACGGCCGGAAGGTCGACGCTGTCAACCTCGGCGCGGTAGACATCCCGCATGATGTCGACGTACTGCTCGTGCGGCTCAAACCACTCGGCCAGCCAGACCGCGTTGGCCATGCGGAGGGTGGCGTGCGGATCCCGCTGGTTCAGCGACGACATCAACTGGTCCGTGTGGCCGTGGCGCAGCTCCGCGTCCGCCCCAAACCCGAAGGCGTCCCGCAGCTGGAGCGCCGTCTTCCCCGCCGCACCCTCGTTCACCATGCCAAAGGCCGCGTATATGCTGGCCGGTGAGAAGAACAGGTTGCCGTTGTCGCCGTAGGATACCTCCCGGTAAAAGTCCGCGGCGAAACCGTTTATGGCCGCCGCCGTCTCCGGCGGGATCTCGGGTGGCCGGACCTCCTCCAGCATTATGGTATCGGTCGTAGCAGAGTAGTTGCCCACGGCGGTCCAGTCGCCGCCCGCAACCCTCACTATGCGGTAGTCGGTGGGCAGGAGATCCCCCGCCTCGTTGAGGGCGGTGGAGAGCAGGGCGCCGCTGTACCCGGCGGCCACGCCGGGAAGGGCCCCCCGCAGATGGGCGGCGTCGGTGCTGTTGGCATGCAGTATGGACAGGCCCAGTACCCAGACCGAGTCGTACGCGTGGGGGAGTATGGTGCTGGGGTCCCGCCCCAGCCGGGCGGTCAGCTCGGCGGCGAGCCGCTCGTACTCCCCGCCCCGGGTGGAGAATGTCTGTACCCCGGTCAGGTCCACCCTTTCCGCGAACCCGGCCGCCGCAGCGTTGCCCTCCAGCGCGTCCGTAAGGGTGGACGACTCGGAGGTGAACCATACCACATCCCCCAGAGCGTCGTGGCCGGCGGCGGCCTCCAGTATGGCCGTGTACTCGTCGTATGACGCCGTCAGGACTGCCACCTTGTCGGGGCCGTACAGTTCCATGGCCTCCCGTACGTGCTTGTTCAGCAGCGCCACCTCCATATCCAAGTCCGGCGCGTGCGGCCAGTACCTCACCCCGGCGTGGACTGCGCCTCCTCTGGACTCAAAGTCCTCGGAGACGACCCTCCACGTGCCGTCCCCGTGCGTGTCGCCCCTCCACATTGGGACCAGGGCCTCCACCCCCATGTGCCCGGCCAGCCTGGACAGGGCCGACCCCAGCACGCTGGCGTCGGGCACCAGCCGGTATACGTTGTCGCCGGGTATGGCCAGGGAGGCGGCCGTGGAGGTGGGGCTCAGCACCAGCATCCCGTTCTGGTCCGCGTACTCCCTGACGCCGTTCACGTTGCCGCTGGTCAGGGGGCCCAGTACGGCGGTGATGCCGTCCTGGTGCAGTTTCTTGATCATCTTGAGGGCCACGTCGGGGTCTGTGGCGGTGTCCTCGACGGCCATCTCCAGATGCCAGCCGGCCCCCCTCTCGGCCAGGTACGCGTTAAAGTCCTCGATGCCCAGCTCGACGGCCACCCTCACCTCGGCGCCCGCAGAGCCCAGTATCCCAGTGAGCGGGAAGAGGCCGCCGATCCTGACCGGCTCCGTGGAGGGTACTGCCGCGTCTGTTCCGCTGCGGAGCGGCGCCTCATCCCCCAGGGCCGGGGCCGCGGCCAGCGCGGCCGCCAGCAGCGCTCCCAACAGGGCGCACGCGGTCAGGTTCATGGTGATGGTGAGAGGGCACGCCTTAAAAAATACGCGTGTCCCGCAGCAGTCAAGTTGCGTGGGCATGACTCATGGCGGAAAGTGATGGACGCGGGGTCCGGGATCCGTTCTTACCAGGATCTTCTCCGGAGAAAGGCGCCGGGCCGGCCTAGCCGCTCTTTTTGTCATATCGTCCGGACACCGCAGACGGCGCCGGAGTGGTCGCGCCCGGATCAACACCGGAAGTGTGAGGTTGCAGGCGTTCCAACACAGGCGGGCGGGCGTATAACGACTGCCAAGAGCCAGGTACGCCCGCCTGCGTGCAGGTCCGCCTGGGCGGTTGGACTAGGACATACACGCTGCTGGCCCCGGCCGGGATACCGCCGGCCAAGGCGATGTCGTCCTGAAGGCGGCGGCCTCCATGGCGCCCTGTAGGATGGCGGGGTGGAAGATGCCGCCCCGGAAAGCGGCAGGCTCGGCCATCCAAGATCTCGGCACCGCGGGCGGCCGCGGCGACACCACACCGATGGACAAGACGGCGGTACTGGGATCTCCTTCGATACCAGGATGACGGCCGTCCACATGTTCGACGGCATGGCCGGGCCTGGGGTGTCGCGGCAGGTCCCAGGTCGGCGGCGCGGAGGATGCGCGTGCGGGCGGAATGTGAGATACGCATCAACCCTGCTTGGAAATCTCCTACCCTGCTCCAGGCTAGTGGCCTGCCAAGTGCAGCCTGCATTGTGAAACTACAGGATACAACCGTTTGGTATCGGCCCCCCTAGAGCCGTATCCTTGATGGGTGTAAACCACTAGGACCTGCATCTTCAGATGGTATGCAGCCCCTGGGCGGCAACCAGCTTCCACCAACCGGCTCATAACGGTCACCGGCACCGACAGCCAAACCAGCACCGCTCAAAGTGCTAAGACATTTGCGCTACGTGGGAGCAGGCCTAGGGATGAAACTGTACGGGTGTGGTGGGTGCGGTCCTAGACAGGCCGTCTTGTGTGATTACAAGATAAACCGCCACAAATAAAACGGCTGGACAACTAGGCAGGCAGTTCGTGCATGGGTGAGTGGTTAAAAAATACATAACCTGTAGAGCGCAGATTCTAATCTGGCTTTTTCATTATCCGTGTTGGATCTGTGATTCGGTACGGTATCAGTATCAAAGATGATCGTGTCTGGTTAGCCAGTTCCAAGCATCATTAGCCACGAACATAATCCGCAAGAAGACGACTCCAGCTTCGAATTGTCTTCTCATATTCATCTGTACAATAAACTGCCCTACGTTCAGGTAGAGTGCCATCGTCTACCAAGAACCCATACGCCTCCGTATCACTTCCGTATATCGTACACAATATGTTGTAATACCTTTGTTTGTCCGATGAATGAACACCCCACTCGGTGGAACGGGATTCAGATGATCCATACAAATACACCATAGACAGAAGAGCGCCCAACCCCGTGTTTCCCTGCCGAAGCGCCATGTGTGTAGCGAATTGATCGGCAGAGTCTTCCTCCTTACCGGTTATTGGAATGTCGTAGATGTCTATCAGTGCATGTCCCAGCTCGTGCAGGAACACCCAATGCAGGGCACCAAAAACAGACGCCGACAGATCGTCATCGTCCTCATACACGTTTCTAAGCTCGCTAATATAGTGAGCGGCCAGTTCGTAGCACATGGTTATGCTAGATGTAGCCGGGTAATAGAATGCATTTTCCTCACCGCATATCTCGAAACTGACGGGAATATCGTGCGGTAATACAAGATAGTCCGTTATGGCTGCCTGATTTATGACTTTCAGTTCGTTGAATTCTAGCCAACCTTTTATTTGGTTATGATATGAATCAGATGTATCGTCATATCCAACCACAATATTGTTTTCTGTGGACGGAGTCGCGGAGGGTGTAATTGTCTCATGTTGGCCATTACCTAATACTGCAAAGAATGTACTGGAGACAAGGTTGCCTGCGTTATCGTGCGCAAGCACGTAGTAGTTGCTAGGCAGGTAATTCGAATCGACGTATACGTCTGTACTGAAAAATCCGTTCGTCGCAGATACTGAAATTTTATCTGCTACATGCAAACCATCCTCACGGATGATGGAAATTTCGACTAATCCAGCATATTGTAATCCATGGGAACCGGTCAGATACACCGTCTCACCAGGCACATACCACAGCTGATCCGTCTCCACTACGGCATCGTTTTCAGGCAATAATGGTTCTTCAACTAGAACGTACGCAAACGGATCCGCCAGGCAGCCGTAATATGAGCTGAAGCCGTCCACATCCCAGTATGATAGGCAGTAGTAGTCTATGCACGCGTCCATATCCGTATACGCAAAACAGGCATCGGGCCAAAACACGTCCGCATACGGGTTATTATCGGAGAGTGTGGCAAACGGATCCGCCAGGCAGCTGGTGTACGAGGCGTGGTCGTCGATATCCCAGAATAATGCACAGTAGTAGTTGAGGCATAGATCCGTCGTCTCGTACAGGAGGCAGTCTTCAGGCCAAAGCACATCTTCATACGGGTCGATGTACGCAAACGGATCCGCCAGGCAGCCGTAATATGAGCTGAAGCCGTCCACATCCCAGTATGATAGGCAGTAGTAGTCTATGCACGCGTCCATATCCGTATACGCAAAACAGGCATCGGGCCAAAACACGTCCGCATACGGGTTATTATCGGAGAGTGTGGCAAACGGATCCGCCAGGCAGCTGGTGTACGAGGCGTGGTCGTCGATATCCCAGAATAATGCACAGTAGTAGTTGAGGCATAGATCCGTCGTCTCGTACAGGAGGCAGTCTTCAGGCCAAAGCACATCTTCATACGGGTCGATGTACGCAAACGGATCCGCCAGGCAGCCGTAATATGAGCTGAAGCCGTCCACATCCCAGTATGATAGGCAGTAGTAGTCTATGCACGCGTCCAGATCCGTATACGCAAAACAGGCATCGGGCCAAAACACGTCCGCATACTCAAACTGCGCATATGCCGTGCTCGCAGTGATCACTACCATGGCTAATGCGGTGGCGCATACAAAATGACTAGCACTCACTCCCCACCCAATTCTCATACCGAAACGCGGCGTGATGGCATGTAACTGTTTTGTATTCTGCGGGATTGTTAAAAACAAGATAACATCCTCCACGCACCCTGCGTGGCGAGCTGACCCCTTATTACGCACGACCCAACCGCGGCCTTGCTGGTGAGTGGGGCTACTCTAGCTGTTGTGTTACTGGGACGAAGCTCCCTGATGGGTGCAGGCATCTTCCGGTCTGCTGCAAAAAGAGGAGGTGGGAAAATAGCACTGGAATCGACATCGGAAAGAAACAAGTCGCGGTGCTTGTGGTGTGCCGGGATGGGCGTTCCGGAGGAGACCTGCCACCCTAACGCGCGCAAAGGTGCAGGATCATTTGCAGAGTATGTTGTAAAAAAAACAGACCGCGTCAGACTGTCTGCGAGTCTACCGGTAATCTGTGACACAAGGCGGTTGAGTCGTTTGAGAAGTGCGGCATGCCAATAATCTTGGCGGTGGCCGCGGCGACACCACACCGATGGACAAGACGGCGGTACTGGGATCTCCTTCGATACCAGGATGACGGCCGTCCACATGTTAGATGGCATGGCCGGGCCTGGGGTGTCGCGGCAGGTCCCAGGTCGGCGGCGCGGAGGATGCGCGTGCAGGTGGAATGTGAAATACGCATCAACCCTGCTTGGATATCTTCTTCTCCAGCGAGTCGGCCAGCGGTATCTCCAGCAGATCTCCCAACCGCATGGACTTGAGCCCGGCAGCGACTGTCCTGGCCTGCTGCTCGTCCTCGGCCAGCCCCAGCAGGGACATCAGGTACCCGGCACCCGTCTTGCCGGCCAGCTCCCCGAAGACTATCTTGCGCCGGTTGCCCACCGCACGGGGCGGTATTGGTTCGTACGCGGCCGGGTTTCGCAGGATGGCCGCCAGGTGCGTGCCGGCCTTGTGCTTGTAGGCCGAGGAGCCCACCACCGGCTTGGAATCGTAGGGCGGTATGGACGTGTAGTTCTCTATCAGTCGCGAGAGATCCTGCAGCATGTCCAGCCTCAGGTCGTTGGGCGATCTATACAGGTAGGTCAGCACGACGGCCACCTCGGCCAGCGCCGGAATGCCGGTCCTCTCGCCGATGCCATCGATGGTGGTATGTATCTGGTCGGCCCCCGCGTCGCAGGCGGCAAGGGCGTTGGCCAGGGCCAGCCCCATGTCGTTGTGGACGTGCACGTCCAGCGGCGTGTCGACCACCTCCCGCGCGGCGCGCACGAATCTGGCCATCCCCCGCGGCCTCATTACCCCGACGGTGTCAGGCAGGCTTATCCGGTCTACCCCCGCGTCGCGGATGGCAACACACACGCTCTTCATGAACTCCGGCTCGGCCCGGCTCCCGTCCTCCAGGGTGAACCGTATCTTGAGGCCGTGCGACTTTGCGTACTCGACCGTATCGACGGCCCTCTCCAGCGCATCCTCCCGGGTTATCCTGAGCTTGTCGGCCAGGTGGACGTCTGATATCCCAAGATATGCGGCGCACCACTCGGCCCCGCAGTCTATCGATACGTCGATGTCCTCCCTGAGCGCCCTGCCGTGCGATACGATGTCCGCCTGCAGGCCCTGTTTCATTATCTTCTTGGTGGCAGCCCGGTGGTCATCGGAGATCACCGGCGATATCTCTATCTGGTCAACCCCAAAGTAGTCCAGCATCCACGCCACCTGTATGCGCTGCTTGTTGGTAAAGGAGACGCCCGGATGCTGTTCCCCCTCCCGGAGGGTGCTGTCCAGTATGCGTATCTTTCTGGCGTCCCCGTCCGCGCCGTTGTACGCCTCCGCGTGCAGGTTGTGGTTCATAGTGTCGCCGGTGTGATGAACCAAATATAAACATACGCGTACCCAAACAAACATGTTCGTGTCAATGTGGTTCTGAAACCATACACGGCGGTTTCTAAATCGTACTCAGGCTACCTTGCGCAGTATGATCACGGTGTTGGTGTCGGATATGCCCGGCGTCTTGCGCAGGGCGTCGATGCTGCGGTTTATCTCGGCGATGGTGGGCGCGTTGATTATCGTGACGATATCGTACTGGCCGGTTATCTCGTAGACGGTCTTGACCCCGTCCAGTTCGGCCAGCATCTCGGACGCCTGGGCGGTGTCGTGGCCCGAGTCCACCGAGACCAGCACGATGGCGCTGGTCCCGCGGTCGCCGCGCTCGATGGTGAACCTGCTGATGGCGCCGTCCCGGGCCATCCTCTCTATGCGGCGCCGGACCGCCGGCGCCGACAGGCCGACTACCTTGGCTATGTTGGCAAACGACTCCCGGGAGTCCCTGTCCAGTATCTGGAGTATCCGCTCGTCGGTATCGTCGATGCGGTCGGCCGTCCCTACCACGGCTGGACACCGGCCCTACCGGACATTTCTTCTTTTCTCCTCGGAGGTTAGCGCCCCCTCCAGGTGGTTCATGGCGGCCTGCGCCTGGTCCTGCGATATCACCAGAGGCGGCAGCATCCGCAGGACGCTGCGGCCCGAGTACAGCATCAGCACGCCCCGTTCGATCAGGTCGTGCAGTATGTCCCGGACGTCAAAGCGCAGCTCCACCCCGATCATCAGGCCCATCCCCCGGATCTCGCGGATGACCGGGTGCCTCTCCTGCATCTGGCGCAGCATCGAGAAGATGTACGAGCCGGTGTCCCGGGCGTTGTCCATCAGGCCGTCCTGGGTGATGGCGGTCAGCGCCGCCGTCCCGGCCGCGCAGGAGAGCGGGTTGCCCCCGAAGGTCGAGGAGTGCTCGCCTTTGGATATGCTGGATAGTATCTCCTGGCGCGCCAGGGTCGCCCCCATGGGAACGCCCCCCGCGAGGCCCTTGGCGGTGCACATGATGTCGGGGACCACCCCCCAGTGGGATCCTGCCCACAGCCGGCCCGTCCTGCCCAGGCCCGCCTGCACCTCGTCGAAGACAAGCAGTATGCCCCGGTCGTCGCAGATCTCGCGGACCTCCTGCAGGTAGCCGTCCGGGGCGACGTGTATGCCGCTCTCACCCTGGATGGGCTCGACTATCACCATGCCGGTGTCCCCGTCGATGCTCTCCCGCAGGGACTCCGCGTCGCCGAACCTGGCAAAGGCGGCCTTCTCCAGCAGGGGGGCGAAGGACTTGCGGTACTTTGGGTTGAAGGTGATCGAGAGGGCGCCCATGGACTTGCCGTGGTAGGACCCGCGCATGGCCACCATCCCCTTCTTGCCGGTGAACTTGCGGGCGAACTTGATGGCGGCCTCTATCGACTCGGCGCCGCTGTTGTTCAGGTGTATGCCGGTGAGGCCGGCCGGGGCCAGGCCCGCCAGCGTGTCAAGGAAGGTCTCGCGGGTCTTGCTGTACAGTGAGCTGTGGACCGTGATGATCCGGCCGGCCTGCTCCCGGACGGCGTCGACCACCCGCCGGTTGCAGTGGCCCACCAGGGCCACCCCGTAGCCGCCCATCAGGTCGATGTACTCCCTGTTGGAGTCGTCCCAGACCAGGGCCCCCTCCCCGCGCTGGATGGTCACGGGGAACTTTTGGTAGAGGTTTCCCGTGTAGGAGTCCTCACCCATCGGATACCACCGTGCAGTCCTCGTGGGCCAGGGCGCGCTCCAGCGGCCTCTCCCGCTGCCCGGAGCCGATTATCGCCCGGGCGACCCCCATGTCCAGGGCCTCGGTTGATGCCAGGATCTTCTTCTCCATGCCGGGGCCGACCTGCGGCCGTATCTTCTTGGCCTCCTGGAGGGTGAGGCTCCGGACCAGCGAGCCGTCCATCATCAGCCCGTCCACGTTGGTGATGAAGACGACGCTATCTGACTTGAGGGCGCCGGCCACGTAGGCGGCGGCCCTGTCCCCGTCTACGTTGAGCGACTCGAACTCCTCGCTGAGCGCAACCGGCGATATCACCGGGACCATGCCCCGCTCCAGCAGCGAGTGCAGGAACCCGGAGTTGACCTGCCGGATGCGGCCGGTGTATCCCCCGTCGACGGCCTGCGTGCGTCCCCGATCGTTTACTATCAGCAGCCGCTTCTTGCGGTCGGCCCGGATCACCTGCGCGTCGGCGCCGGCCAGCCCGATGGAGGGTATGCCGCTCTTCTGCAGCATCCGGACTATCCCCTGGTTTATCCTGCCGGACATCACCATGGTGAATATCTCGGCGGTCTCCTGGTCGGTGTAGCGGCTGCGTATCCCGCTGGGCGAGGTGACAAACTCGGGGTCCTTGCCCAGCTGGGTGCACACGCGGGTCACCTCCTTGCCGCCCCCGTGAACTATCACCACCCCGCCGGGGGCCAGCCTGCGGACGTCGTCCACGAACGAGGGGTGCAGTCCGTCCACGATGCTGCCGCCCACTTTTACGGTGATCATACGCTACACCGGCGTCAGCGGGGTGTAGCGCAGCCCGTCCATCTCGTCAAAGCCGCACATCACGTTGAGGTTCTGGACGGCCGAGCCGGCGGCGCCCTTCATCAGGTTGTCCGAGGCCGAGAGCGCCACCAGGCGGTCGTTGTCCTCGTCCAGGTCGAAGCCGACGTCGCAAAAGTTGGAGCCCACCAGGAACTTGGGGTCGGGGAACTTGTAGAGGCCCTTCTTGTCGCGGATGAGCCTGATGAAACTCTCCTTGCCGTAGGCCTCGCGGTATATCTTCCAGAGCGCCTTTTCGTCCACGTCCTTCTTGAGGAAGGTGTGGTTTGTGCAGAGTATCCCCCGGACCACGTCCACCGCGTGCGGGCTCATTGAGACGCGGATGCTCTCGCCGCCCACCTCGCTGAGCTCCTGCTGTATCTCCCCGGTGTGGCGGTGCTTTGCGGGCTTGTAGGGACGAATCACCCCGGCGCGCATGGCGTGGGTGGTGCCCTGGCCGGAGCCGGCCCCCGAGGACCCTATCTTTGAGTCCACCACGATGTGATCCCTGTCTATCAGGTCGTTCTTTATCAGCGGCGCCAGGGCCAGCACCGAGGTGACCGCCATGCATCCGGGACAGGAGACCAGCTGGGCATCCTTTATCTGGTCGCGGTGCAGCTCGGGCACCCCGAAGACGGACTTTTTCAGGTAGTCCGGATGCGGGTGCTCCCACCCGTACCATTTGGTATAACCTGAGGGGTCGTGCAGCCGGTAGTCGGCGCTCAGGTCTATCACCCTGACGCCCCTGTCGCAGAAGGCCTTGACCATCTCGGCGGCCGTCCCGTGGGGGACCGCCGTTATCACCAGGTCGCAGCGGTCGGACATGCGGTCATAGTCCAGCTCCGCAAAGGTGATGTTGGTGAATCCCTTGAGGCTTGGGTGGATGCGGTGCAGGTACTGCCCCTCGTGCTGCCTGGAGGTGATCATCTCCAGATCCACCTGCGGGTGGTTCAGTATCAGCCGGACGGTCTCGCCGCCCACGTATCCTGATGCGCCCACGATGCCGACTTTCATGATGGGGTGGATACCCCCGGTGTAATTTATTTCCTAACACACGAGACGGCGTACTCGACCATCAGCCGGGGGATGTCCACCCCGGCCACGCTGGAGATGCCCCGAAACTCCACGGTGTTGTTGATCTCGTGCACCAGTATGCCCCGGTCGGAGTCCTCCATCATGTCGACGCCCAGGATCCCGCCGCCCACCGCCTCGGAGGCGCGCGCGGCAATCTCGCCTATCTCGCCGGAGTGGTCGCACGGCTGGGGATCCCCGCCGGTGGCCACGTTGGTGCGGAACCCCTCCGAGGAGCGGTACATGGCGGCCACCGGGTTGCCGTCCACGGTGATCACCCGGATGTCCCGCGGGGGCCGGTCCACCACCTCCTGCAGGTAGTATATGCGGTCCATGGGCGCGTCCGTTATCGCCCGTATCTCTATCACCGCGTCGGCCGCGTCGCGGTCGCGCAGCGGCATCACCCCCCGGCCCCAGCTGCCCACGACCGGCTTTACCACCTTCGGGTACCCGGACTCGGCCAGCGTCTCCAGCGCCGAGTCGCCGGAGAACGCAAAGTGCGTCTCCGGCGTGGGGACGCCGCGCTTCTTGAGCAGCAGCGTCACGAACATCTTGTTGCCGCAGAGGCTGGCCACCTCGAACCGGTTGATGGTGGGCACGCCCAGAAACTCCAGGTACGAGGTAAAGTGGAGGCCGCGGTAGTAGCTGACGCACCTCTCCAGGACCACGTCGCCGGTCTCGGGGGCCGCCGCCCCGTCGGTGCTCAGGCGGGCCCCCTTGGCGTCCAGCATGTTGGTCTGGTGGCCCAGCGACTCGGCGGCCTTCCGCAGCATCTTCTCCTCGACGCGCATCCTGTCAAAGACTACGCAGACCCTAGACATGGTGGCAGCCCCTGCCTCCGGCGGTTCCCGCCGCGGCGGTAGATGTGCGGGCGCGTCTCATGGTTCCTTGGAGAGCGTTTTTTCCAATTTATTAGCTTCAGCGGACTGGGCCCCCCACAGCTCGACGAAGCCGGCCGCCCGCCTTTGATCAAAGGTCGACTCGGACCCGTAGGTGGCGGAGCTGCTGTTGTACAGCGAAAACTCCGAGCGGCGCCCCACCACCCGGAGCGATCCCCCGTACAGCTTCAGCCGGACGGTTCCGGATACCACCGCCTGCGATCGGTCGATGAAGGCGTCTATGTCGCGGCGCAGCGGCTCGTCCCAGAGCCCCAGGTAGGCCAGCCTCGCCCACTCATCGTCCAGCACCCGCTTGAGGCGGTTCTGGTGGATGGTGTGCACCATCTTTTCGAGATCCGAGTGCGCCTCTATCAGGCAGGTGGCCCCGGGCGTCTCGTAGACCTCCCGCGACTTGATGCCCACCGTCCTGTCCTCGATGTGGTCGACTATCCCTACGCCGGCCTCGCCGGCCACCCTGTTGAGGCGCCCTATCAGGGCCACCGGGTCATCCTCCTGGCCGTCGACGGCAACGGGCACCCCGTCCCGGAAGGTGACATCCAGGTATATCGGCGAGGCGGGCAGATCCCCGGTCCGGGTCCAGATGAACGCGTCGTCGGGCGGCTCGGCGAAGGGGTCCTCCAGGACGCCCCCCTCGATGGCGCGCCCCCACAGGTTCTGGTCTATGCTGAACCGCCTGGCCACGTTCTCGACGGAGACGCCGTGCTTCTCGGCGTACCGTATCTCGGCCGGCCTGTCAAGGTTCTTGTCGCGGATGGGCGCCAGGATCGGCAGGTCGGAGCCGGACCGGAACGCCAGGTCGAACCGGACCTGGTCGTTTCCCTTGCCCGAGCATCCGTGGGCCAGCACCGAGGCGCCCTCGCGCCTGGCCACCTCCAGCACCTTCTTGGCTATCAGGGGCCTGGCCAGGGCCGTTGCCAGGCAGTACTTGTCCTGGTAGAGCGCGTTGGCCTTGATCGCCGGGTGCACGTACCCCAGCACGAACTCCTCCCGGGCGTCTATGGTATGGTGGGAGAGCGCCCCCAGGGCCTCGGACTTTGAGCGGATGGTGTCATAGTCCTCCCCCTGGCCCACGTCGACGGTCACCGTCACCACGTCCAGATCGTGCTCGTCCTGGAGGTACTTGACTACCACCGACGTGTCAAGTCCGCCAGAGAACGCGAGCACACCAATCGGCATTGATCCCCGACCCGTCCTACCGGGAATTAACTTTTTGCCAACCGATTCCGGAACGTATCGTAACAAAACTATGCCCGCCCCGGATCAGGCGCACTGCGAGACCCCATTGGACTGCATAACCGGAGACGGCCGATGCGGGCCAAGCTGGACGATGATAAAATCAAGTAGATCATTCGCGAGAAAGAGAATGCAACTCCCAACGCCGCGATAGCGGAAAGCATGGATGTCAGCGCACGCCACGTGCGACGCCTCTGGGCCAAGTACAGGAATACCGGCTCGCTGCCAACGATCGGCAGGGGAGGCCGACCCGCCACCAAGACGGCCATGGTCTGTTCCTTGGTTTCGGGTATGCCCGGGGCGTGGCGTGATCTTCCCTGATCTAAAGGTTTCGGTCGGACATGTGCAAAACTGCCTGCCGGTGGTTGATTTACGGGCTAGTCAAGAAAATGGCCAATTACGCATATTATCTATAGTATGAAATAATATATACCATTAATGAGTGCACTTTTATAACGTTCTTGGAACCTGGTGCCATGAAACCCTCAACCGGGGTTGTTTTGGGCCTTGCCGCGGTTGGTCTGGCCATGGTTTATGGTGTTTACGATTCCTTTGCCGAGGAGGAAGATGGCATCATTGCCATGCTCGCTAGCCTGATCAACAGTACGCAGGCAGATGTCGAGGAGGTGAAGATGCGCATGACGGAACTAGAGGCTGTCAACACCGAACTGGTGCGGCGCATCAGCGAGCTTGAGCACAGGCTGCTCAACACGACCGCGCCAGACGCCGCCTGCGGGCCAGGATACCAGCTGAACGCCGATACGAACAGCTGCGAGGCGGTACAGCAGGAGGGGCCACCCAGCTGCGACCCGGGCTACTATCTGAACCCCGATACGAACAGCTGCGAGGCGGTACAGCAGGAGGGGCCACCCAGCTGCGACCCGGGCTACTATCTGAACCCCGATACGAACAGCTGCGAGGCGGTACAGCAGGAGGGGCCACCCAGCTGCGACCCGGGCTACTATCTGAACGCCGATACGAACAGCTGCGAGGCGGTACAGCAGGAGGGGCCACCCAGCTGCGACCCGGGCTACTATCTGAACGCCGATACGAACAGCTGCGAGGCGGTACAGCAGGAGGGGCCACCCAGCTGCGACCCGGGCTACTATCTGAACGCCGATACGAACACCTGCGAGATGGTACAGAACCCTTAGGGCCGGCAAAGACACACATTCAAACCAGCCCACCCCCGCAGCCAGCTTGAGGTGGCGGATCTTTGATGGTGGGCAGGAGCCACCAAGTTCGTGCAGATTGGCAGACGATGTAGTTCAGGCCGCCTTGATGGTTCCCCGGGGACCCCGCTGAATCAAGTCCCCAAAAAAAGCAAAGTTGCCGGCCTCGCCGCAAAGCAGGCAACCCGAAAAGACGGATCAAAAAACGGCGTTTCTGGACCCGGACCAGGTTGCGCAGATGCCACAACACCCCCCAGGGACCGGGTCGGCCGCCACGAGGCGGGGCGGGCCACGGCCGGCCCTCACACGACCAGTATGCCGGTCCGGATAAGGAACTTGAGCGCGTTCAGAAAGGAGTCGTCCGGTATCTCGCCGGCGGCCCACCATCCGGCCGTGTTCTTTATCCACCCGGGGATGACGCTGTCGCCGCCCCCCTCGCCAGCGGCCGCCTCGACGACTATGATCTCCTCGGATATGAGGTACCGGATGGCCGCCACGAACTCTTCATCGGATATGTCGCCGGCGGCCCACCACCCGGCGGTCGCCTTCACCCAGGACGGGACGGCGACGGGTCCATCCTGGACGGCGACATCGCCCGAATCGGCCTCCGGCCTCAGGTAGACGGGCTCGCCGCCGTAGGTCACCTTGGAGAGGCCGGTCAGGCCTATCTCGCTGACGGTGTCGGCTATCGGCACGTAGCCCAGATCCGGAGCGAATCTCTGGCCGTCGGTCACCATCCAGGCAATCACGCCGGCCACCGCCCTGGCCTGGTCTATGCTGTCAGTCGACCCCTCCAGGTCTGGATGCAGGATGATATACGAGAAGCTGGTTATCGGGTAGGAGTCCTCGCCGGGCGTGGCCAGCAGGTCTACGCCGTACCAGCTCTGGTGGGCCTCGGGCAGCGCGGGCGAGGCCGCCTCCGAGGCGGCACTGGCCGACTCGATGGTGGGGCGGACGAATGCCGTTCCGTCCCCGTTCTCTATGCTGGCCACCGCCATGCCGCTCTGGAGGGCGTACGCCAGGGTGACGTATCCTATCGAGTTGGAGGTCGTCCTTACGCCGCCGGCAACGCCCTCGTTGCCCGGCAGTCCGGAGCCGCTGCGCCACTGCACGCTCTTGGCCGCGCCTATCTGCTCGTCCCAGGCGGGGCACGTCTTTGCCAGGTAGGACGTAAAGGCGAACGTCGTGCCCGAGCCATCGGAGCGGTGGAACGTGATTATCTGGGCGTCCGGCAGGGCAAGGCCGGGGTTGGATTCGGTGATGCGCGGATCCGACCACCTGTCTATCTCTCCCAGGAATATGCCGCACAGGGCCTCGGAGGTGATATTGAGGCCGGAGGGGTCTCCATCTATGTTGTAGGCCAGCGAGATCGCGCCTATCATGGCCGGGATGGTTATCGTGCCGGGGGCTGCCGCCGCCTCGCCGTCGTTCAGCGGCGCCTCCGTGGCGCCGAACTGGCCTAGCCGCTCTATGTGGTTCCGCACCCCGCCGCCGCTGCCTATCGAGTTGTAGTTGAGGCTCACGTCCGGATCCACCGTCCGGTATTCGACCCTCCACAGGTCCATCAGCGGGTAGGCAAACGTGGCTCCGGACGCGTCTATGCGGCCCTCGTAGGCATCCGCGGCATGGGTGCCCAGGACCGCCGATGCGGCCGCCAGCGCGGCGGCCGAGACCAGCACGACCTGTAGCGCGATCAACGGAGCCGTCCTGTTGGTCTTGGTGGTGGCCATGACGGGTTGGGGTTTTTTTGATTCATAAATAAGTCTAGGTCCCGGGCGGCGCCGCGGACACGATGCAGGCCAGGGTCTTCCGCGGGAGCATCCTGCAGATCTCTCCGGGAGACGCGGGCCCCGTTCCGGCCCGGATGTAGACTGCCGCCCGCCTGCATGGATCAGGATCCGCGCACGGCCGCGGGCCCGAACGGACCATGGGGTTGCGCGATGACGGCATGCCGGCCCGGCAGGCACCGGGGCGGGCGCGGGCAGGACGGCCGGGCAGAATCCGCCCGCCCGCCAACGCACACGAATTTATTGGCCGCGTACGGAGCCGCATGGTATCATGGATATGGAGCGGCTCAGGGGCGGAAACAGGGGGAGCGTGGCGCGGGCCATCTCGATGGTCGAGAACGGCACGGACGGGGCCCGGGAGATGATGCGCGCCATCTTTCCCCACACGGGCGGCTCGTCGATCATCGGTGTGACCGGCCCGGCCGGGGCAGGAAAGAGCTCGCTGATAAACCGCCTGGCGGTGGACATGTCCGGGTCCGGAGGCAAGAGGCCGGCCGTGCTGGCCGTGGATCCGACCAGCCACATCACCGGCGGGGCCATCCTGGGGGACCGCGTCCGGATGACCGAGTCTACCGACTCGGGGATATACATACGGAGCATAGCCTCCCGCGGGGCCACCGGGGCCGTCGCGGGATCCCTGCGGGACAGCATCAGGATACTGGAGTACGCGGGCTTTGATCCCATCATCGTGGAGAGTGTGGGGGCAGGCCAGACCGAGGTGGCCATAGCGGCGATGGCCGACATCACGATAGTGGTCTTCAACCCGCACACCGGCGACAGCATACAGACCATCAAGGCCGGGATCACCGAGATAGGCGACATCTGCGTGGTGAACAAGGCGGATCTGCCGGGAAGCTCGGCCCTGTTCGATGCGGTGCGCGACTTTATAGGCGAGTCGGACAGGAACCCGACCGTCCTGAAGACGTCCGTCAAGGAGGACACCGGGGTGGCGGAGCTGGCAGGGGCCATCGGCGAGATGCTGGAGAGGCGCCGCGAGTTCAGGGCCGACAGGCGGGCCGAGAGCCTCCGCGCCGAGCTCAGGGATATTGTTTTAACCAACCTGCAAGAGAAGCTCGATGCGATGATCCAGTCCGAGGATATCCTGGAACCGCACGTGTCGGCGATGGGCGAGGGCAGGTACGATCCCTACGAGGCGGCAGACCGCATAGTGCGGTCCGTCCTGAGGTGAACCGGATGAGCTCGAAGGTATTCACCGACTCCAGCTTCGAGGTGGGGCGGATATACGGCGGAGACGGCGCCTCCGCCGAGGATGCCGGCCAGTACCCATATACCCGCGGGATACACCCCGGCATGTACAGGGACCGCCTCTGGACCATGAGGCAGTACTCTGGATTCGGGGACGCGCGCCTCACCAACGAACGGTTCAAGTTCATGCTGGAGAAGGGGCAGACCGGGCTGTCCATGGCCTTCGACCTGCCCACCCAGATAGGGCACGACCCCGACTCGGCCCAGGCCGAGGGCGAGGTGGGCAAGGTGGGCGTGTCCATCGCGTCGGTCCGCGACATGATGACCGCCTTTGGGGGGATACCCCTGGGCAAGGTGAGTACCTCGATGACCATCAACTCCACCGCCTCGACCCTGCTGGCATACTATATCACCGTGGGCGAGTCGCAGGGCTTCTCCAGCAAGGAGCTGCGCGGGACCACCCAGAACGACATACTCAAGGAGTACATTGCACGCAACACGTACATCTACCCGCCAAAGCCCTCCATGAGGCTGATAGGCGACATGATAGAGTACTGCGCCCGGGAGGTGCCCTCGTGGTACCCCGTCTCCATATCGGGATACCACATGAGGGAGGCAGGATGCACCGCCACCCAGGAGGTGGCCTTCACCCTGGCCAACGCGGTCGCCTACATACAGACGTGCCTTGACAGGGGCCTCAAGATAGACGACTTTGCGCCCAGGCTCTCGTTCTTCTTCTGCTGTACGATAGAGTTCTTCGAGGAGGTGGCCAAGTTCCGGGCGGCCAGGCGCATATACGCCAAGATACTCCGGGAGTGGTTCGGCGCAGAGAAGTCAAAGTCGATGCAGCTCAAGTTCCACACGCAGACCAGCGGCGAGTCGCTGACGGCGCAGCAGCCGGACAACAACATCGTCCGGGTGGCCATCCAGACGATGGCGGCGGTGGCGGGGGGAACGCAGTCGCTCCACACCAACTCCCGGGACGAGGCGCTGGCCCTGCCCACCGAGGAGTCGGCCAAGATAGCCCTCCGGACGCAGCAGATCGTCGCCCACGAGAGCGGCATAACCAAGACGGTCGACCCGCTGGCCGGATCCTACTACATGGAGGACCTCTGCGCCAAGATAGAGGAGGGCGTCTGGGACTACCTGGAGCGGATACGCAAGATGGGCGGGTCGGTGGCGGCCATCGAGCGTGGCTTCTTCCAGTCGGAGATAAGGCAGAACGCGTACCGGCTCAAGAAGGAGGCCGACGCCGAGGACCGCATACTGGTGGGGGTCAACAAGTACGTCGACCCCGACGAGGCGCAGCCCAGCCTGCTGAGGATAGACGACAGGGTTGAGGTGCAGCAGCGGGAGGCGCTGGCGTCCCTGCGGTCGTCCCGGGACGGCGCCCGGGTGGAGTCGGCCCTCTCGGCGCTGACCTCGGCGGCCGAGACGGACGAGAACCTCATGCCGTATATCATCGGGGCGGCCCGGGTCGAGGCCACCACCGGCGAGATAAGCAACGCCCTGCGCGGGGTATTCGGGGAGTACTCGCCCCGGGAGGTCTTTTGATGGGAAAATGTTGCCGGGGTGCAGTTTTGGTCCCAAACCCTTCCCGGGTCTGGAGGGTTCGTTACGGGAGAGTTTGCCAGTCTGGCATGCCTAGCGGGGCTGTCCACAGATAGAATAGAACGACTGGAACGATCCAAATTATCTGGGCTATCCCGGATAGTATCATGATGCCGAAAGCCTTGGCGGTGCCGAAACCGTTGAGGACCTTTATGGCTTTGACGAGGATGATGACCATGGCATAAGGCACGAGTTCATCGGGAAGAACACGCCGAGCAGACGGGCATGCGGGGTCATTCCACCGGATCCTCAAGCGGGAGCATGTCTGGATGTACAAGTTTGTGCGCTTCCGGAATGCCGAGATAGTGATAACAAAAGCATTTGCAGACTACGGCGGGTGTAGGATCCACTCTGCGCCGGGGCACATCACTCCCAACGAGCTTGCATGCGAGTCTAGGGATGTAGATAAATGAGGGGCGGGACTGTTCGGAAACCGGTGCAAAAAATGGCGACAAAAAGAGGAGTCCGGATCATCATTGCCATACCCTGCCAGATTGCCACAACCAGCACATCAGCGCTAGCTAGGTAGTCAAAATGCATCATTCTAACGGTAAGATCAATTCTATATCAGAAACAGGAATACCGAGGTGGGCATCATAGCGTAGTCTGTTGCAGATCTCATGCTAGACTTTGACAAAACAATACCCTTTCTTTTTGTCTCTTTTTGGAAGCTGACCAATCCAGACAGATCGCGTTTTTCATTGATTTGATTTCTGAACTTTACTTCAATCGGAATTTCAGTATCTCCAACCAAAAGCACAAAATCTACTTCCTTGCCATTCGAGTTTTTCCAATAAAACACGTGGTCATGATATCTAAAGGTTTGCTTTTTCCTGCTTAGAGCAAAAGCCAGTCTAATCAGGTGATCTGCTACGATTCCTTCCACTATCTTGCCTTGATTGGATTCCTCCTGTAGGTATTGTAGACTGAGGTCAAAGCTTTCTGTTTGTGACATCCATCCGTTAAAGATATGGAATAGAAACGGATCTCGAAAGTACAACTTTCGATCACTTTGAATTCGCGGTATCTTTTTTATATTGCCATACCTGTGTACTATCGATAAGACGAATATGTCGTCTAGCGTGTGCGCGTAGTTCGCGGCGGTGTTTGCGCTGCCTAGTGCAGACTCATTCGCAAGATTGGTCCAGGAAGCATGGCTTGACAGGCCGTTGATCACGGCCCCGCCAAATTGCCTTAACAACGTTTCATTTTTGGATTGGCGGTTCCATTCACCGGTAATTCCATTTAGATATTCGGAATAGGTACTTTCAGCTAGCCCGCCGACAGTGATCTTTTTGTTAACTACATACGGCGTTCCACCTGTTATCATATATTCATCTACCAAATCATTTAGATCGTTTTGATATGCATTGATTTTTTCTATGTTTTTATCTCTTTGGTGGTTCGCAAGATTCATGAGAATGTCTTTCTTACTCTCGGTGCAATGTAGCCGCAGATCCAAATGTAGAGATTTTAACTCCTTGCTTCGCAAGCAGGCAAACTCTGAAAATTTCATGGGGAGTAGAATCTTATCGTGCGCACCGTCGATTGTTCCTCTTCGGTTTGGCAATCTCTCTGATGCGTTCTTCAGACCCATCGCCTGCGAACCGGTTGCCATCAGCGTAACGTTTGGAATTTTGTTTTGATCCACCAACCACTTAATACTTTTCTGCCAGTCGGTGACTGAGGTGGCTTCGTCTAAAAAAATATAGCGCCTGTCATTTTTTCGCAATTTCGGCGATATTTTGAAATATATTTCTACGGCATTCGCAATATCTTGTTTTGTATCGTGAATATCCAAAGAATAGTAAAATATTCTCCAGGGCGATATTTCTCTTTCTAAAAAATCTTTTATCTGCAACATAAGTAACGTAGTCTTGCCAACTTGCCGCGGCCCGCGCAACGTGTAGATTACCGTGTTGTTTGGAAGAAAATCCCATTCAATTTTATTTTTTAGACCTGGAATGTACTTTATTGCTGATTTTTTCCATTCATCGATTTTCTGATCGCTATCAATATTTTTTGGCGCCCTCCACCATGGATTCAGACTCCTCACGTCATACTCTGTTACCACACCAACTACACTGCACGGTTCTTTATATATTGTACTCAACTATACTGCACGGTTCTTTATATATTGTACTCAACTATACTGCACGGTTCTTTATATATTGTACTCAACTATACTGCACGGTTCTTTATATATTGTACTCAACTACACTGCACGGTTCTTTATATATTGTACTCAACTACACTGCACGGTTCTTTATATATTGTACTCAACTACACTGCACGGTTCTTTATGTATTGTGACCAAACAGGGCAGATGTCTCTGGGGTACAAGTGCACCTCAAATTTCGATCAGTACCTGATCTGCCCTTCTGGAGACAATGTCGTGGGCTGTGCTAGGTATGGCATGGGCTTTGAGGTGAACTTGTACGTGCGTAAGTACAAGTTCAGGTCAGATGTAGATCTGTGCCAGATATGCCCCTCTCAGAGGATGTCGTTGTGAGACGAGTGAGTGTGTGGTTTGGTTTGACATGAACTTGTGCCTCCGGGACACAGTCGGCGGACTTGGAACCTATATTAACTCCCCAGAAAGAGTGGTCCTGATGAGGATAGACCACATAGCCATAGCCGTGGACGACCTCAAGGAGGCGGCCAAGACGTACTCGCAGGCGCTGGGCGTCTCCGAGGTGGAGTACGAGACGGTCGAGGCGGAGGGCGTGGCGGTGGCGATAATCCACCTGGAGAACGGCAGGATAGAGCTGATGGAGCCGATCGGCGACTCGAGTCCGATAAAGCGGTTCCTGGACAAGAAGGGTCCGGGCCTGCACCACATAGCCCTGGAGACGGATGATATCGACTCGGAGGTCTCCCGGATGGAGACGTGCGGGCTGCGGTTCCTGGGCAAGGTCCGGCCGGGTTCTGCCGGCACCAGAGTGACCTTCATCCACCCAAAGTCGCTGCACGGTGTCCTGGCCGAGCTCTGCTCGCACCCGCGGTGAGCGTCAGACCACCATCATCGTCGCCTATTCCATCATCTTCAGCGTGTCCGAGGCCGTGATTATCCCGGTTATCTTGGAGTTCTTCGAGACCAGGATGCACTTGGAGTACCGGATGAGCGGCACCAGCAGGGCCGCGGGGGTGTCGTAGTCGACTATCGGCGGTATGGCCTCCATGGCGTCCTGCAGGGTCGTCTTCTTGAGGCCCGCCTCTCCCCCCGACTCCAGGTGCCTGACGATGCCGTCCTCGGTGACGACCCCCACGGGACCGTCCTCGGCAAAGACCGGTATCTGGCTGATCGAGTGCTGGCGCATCTTCCGGACGGCGTCATGCAGGGTGTTCTGCACGTTCAGCCTTACGATGTCCTCGCTGCACAGGCTGCCGGCCTTCTGGGATGTGGTCTTCCCCTCCAGGCCGGCGAGGACGTCGAATATGCGCTTGGCGGTGTCGTAGCTGGGCTTGCTTCTGCCTGACTCTATCTGGTTTATCATGGAGGTGCTGACGTCGCACATCCTGGCCAGATCCTTCTGGGTGATGGCCAGCTTCTGCCTTATCCGGCGGATGGAGTCCAGTCCGGGCAGCATGAGGCATCATAGGGCAGGCGCGGTTTTAAACAGTTGTCGGCTCATCTCAGGCGCCTGCGCCCCGCCAGCCCCCCGGCCAACCAAAACTAATTAGGCGTGCGCCCCGTTTCAACCCCGTTGCTGTTCAAGAAGAGGGAGTTCAAGAGGCACGTCACTATACGGAGGGAGCCCATGGACGGGATAATATCCTACTGCAAGACCAAGCATCCCAACGAGGCCATCCTGATAGTCAAGGGAAAATCCAAGCATGGAAACGTGGACGTGCAGGGACTGGTCATACCCCCCTTCAGCCATTCGGGCCCCACCTTTGCGGGATTCCCCCACTCGTTCCTGCCCTTCGACCTGAGCTACGTCGGGACGGTCCACTCCCACCCCGGAGGCTCGGCGGAGCCGTCGGTGACCGACCTGAACAACTTCTTTGGGCTGGTCTCGCTGATAATAAAGTGGCCGTACCGCGAAGAGGACATCTTCGCCTGGGACAGCAAGGGCAACCAGATAGAGATGACCATCGAGGAGGAGTAGCAGCATGGCCGGTGCCACGATCCTAATAGCGCGACATTCGGTGATGGTTCAGCGCGGACCAGCCTGCTGGCACGGGCTTCTCCGGGAGTGACCGTCACGGGTTGGCGCGATTGTTCCCTCGCACGGCTCCATCATCCTGGCAAAGTCTCTTTCTTGGCTAATCGTCCTCATGGCCGCAAACGCCTTGACGCGTGTGCTTGGGTATAACTCGGCTATTCTGCAGGCCGCGCCCAGGAAGGTTGATCCGTTGGCAACCAAATCATCCACCAACAGGATGTTCTTTGGCGCCACGAGCATACGCTCGACCCTCATGCTTTCGCAGTGCCGAATCGGCGTAGCCCCGTCTTCGGGCTTGCCGAAGGCAGGCTTCGGTACAGATGCCACCCGAGAGAGGCACGTGGCCACGCTTGATCCCAACCCCTGCCTTATCAGGGCGTCTGCAAGCAGCCTGGAAGTCCACAAAGTGCCAGGCTTGGTAAGCGCACTTCCCGGCACGGGAACCAGCACGGCATCGTTGGAGAGGAAGCCGGCGAACAGGCCATGGTCGGCACACCATTTTGCAATATCATCATAGATTGAGAGCGGCCCGGGCGGTTGGTTATAGCCACGTTTCAGGGCCAGCATGCACTCACGGGCAGTCTCGAGTTCGTTGGATCGTTCTTGGGAGAGCGCATGACTGCGCCACCGCGATTCAGGGACGTATGACAGCAACGAGGCGAACCTGACAGACTCAGGAAGTTTGTTGGACAAACACGTCAGCCAGCCTTATGCCAAGCGGTATCTCGTATAGCATGTCGCCATAATCCTCCAGGATGGTTGCGCCGTACTGCTCCATGTCATGCAACCATCTCGGGCGAGCTTTGGCGGCAGTACGGCATACAAACAGCGGCCTTCCCAGTCGGAGAGTCTCCCATCCCTGGTGAACGGCCCCGCTGCCATCGCCGGCCTCTACTATCACGGTGGCATCCGATATCAGCGCCATGGTCTTGTTACGCATGACAAAGTTTCCTTTGGCGATTGGGCGGCCTGCGCGGAACTGTGATACGACCAGGTGGTTTGCCGCTATCTCGCTTTGAAGATCCACATTCGATGGCGGGTACTGCTTATCCAGCGGTGTACCGAGAACGGCTACCGTCCGGCCCCCGTTATCAATGGCGGTCCGGTGAGCCACGGTGTCTATGCCCGCGGCCAAACCGCTCACCACGGTAACTCCCTCATCCACAAGCAACTCCGTCACAGCCCGGGCCTCGTCCGTCCCCTCCCCGGTTGGCCTTCTGGTGCCCACTACGGACACTCTGCGTGAACGGAGCGGGATGTTCATCGGCCCTTCTACGTACAGTTGATTGGGGGCATTCTTCTTCTCAAACTCGTTGAGCGGCCTTCCCAGCAGATCACCCGGCAGCAGGGACGCCATGGCCCTGGTTGGTAGCGGCGTTTTTATGATTTGCCACTTCGGAGAGTACGGCGGATAATCTACGGATCAGGACTCCCGGGCAGTAGCCACAAATCGCCAAACCCTGACCCGTATCAGATCCATGGCATGCCGCGGACCGCCACAGGATCCACCCTTGCGGTACCCTGGCGCCCCAGCCCGGTCCGCCGGGATAGTATCATCCACCTGCCGCCACATCCCCGGTCGTGCTGGTTGGAGGTCGCACTACAGCAACCCGGGTACACATAAAAACGAGCGGCCGCGCCGACACCCCATGGAATCGGTCCGGCGGATGCGGCAGCAGATGGACGATGCCGAAGGGCCGTCCGGTTCGATAAGGTCCCGCTTTGAGGCGACGCGCATCCAGACCCTCAGGCTGGTGGAGACGCTGGAGAGGGACGACTTTGTGGTGCAGACCGCCGCCTACATGAGCCCCCCCAAGTGGCACCTGGGCCACGTCTCCTGGATGTACGAGGTCCTGATGGGCAGGATCGACAGCGGGTACGCGTTCTACTCCGAGGAGTTCTCCGCGTACCTCAACTCCTACTACAACCAGTTCGGCGAGCCCCACCAAAAGGGAAGGAGGGGCGTGGTCTCGCGCCCCACGCTGGATCAGATACTATCCTATTATACCGAGATAAACCGCAGGGTCGGCTCGTTCCTGGACCGGCACGCCGACGATCAGACCGCCTCCCTCTTCGAGATGGGGCTGAACCACGAGTGCCAGCACCAGGAGCTGATGGTCTACGACCTGCAGCACCTGCTGGCCGACCGGTACGTGCCGCCCAAGGCCGGCAAGCCGCCCCGGGCCAAGGCTGCCGAGCCGTCCCTGGTGCAGGTGGACGGCGGCATATACGAGATGGGGTATGGTGGGGACGGCTTCTGCTATGACATCGAGCTGCCCGAGCACAGGGTCTACCTGAACGACTACCGGATAGGAAGGTTCCCGGTGACCAACGGCGAGTACCTGGAGTTTGTCAACGACGGGGGATACGCCGACTACCGCCACTGGCTGGCCGACGGCTGGAGGCGCGTACAGGAGGAGGGATGGGAGGCCCCCATGTACTGGGAGAGGGTTGACGGCCGGTGGCACACCCGCGACTTTGCCGGGATGAGAAGGGTCAGTCCCGCCGAGCCGGTCGTCCACGTCAGCTACTACGAGGCCGACGCATATGCCAGGTGGGCAGGCAAGCGGCTTCCCACCGAGGCCGAGTGGGAGAAGGCCGCCTGCTGGAACGACCATGCAGGAGCCAAGACGGAATTTCCCTGGGGCAGCGGCCCGCCGACTGCCCAGCGGTGCAACCTGCTGGAGTCGTACGTGTGGAGGGCGGCCGATGTCGGCAGCTACCCGGAAGGCGCCAGCCCCTGCGGATGCCAGCAGATGATCGGCGACGTCTGGGAGTGGACCGCCTCGGAGTTTGTCGGGTATCCCGGGTTCAGGTCCGCGTTCCAGGAGTACAACGACAAGTGGTTTACCTGCCAGAAGGTGCTCCGCGGCGGCTCCTTCGGGACGCCGGCCATGTCGGTGCGGGCCAGCTACCGCAACTTCTTCAGGCTGGAGGAGCGGTGGATGATCTCAGGGTTCAGGCTGGCCGAGGACGCCTAGGCCCCGGACATCAGGGTCAGCGAGAACTTGTCGCCGGCGTCCCTCCACAGGCGCCGTATGCGGAACCCGGACTCGGCCGCCATGGAGCGTATCTGCGGGACGGTATACTTGTAGGAGTTCTCGGTGTGGATGAGCTCGTCCTTCTCCAGGTGGACGGTGATGCCTGCCCCCGGTACGTCCACTGTCTGGTCCTTTTTTGATCTGAGGTACATCTCTATCCGCTGGGCTTGGTCGTTGTAGATGGCGAGGTGCGCAAAGTCGGCCAGCGAAAAGTTCGCCCCGAGGTCGCGGTTTATCCTGGCCAGCACGTTCATGTTGAACCTGGCGGTCACGCCCCGCCGGTCGTTGTATGCGGCCTCCAGCGTCTTGGGATCCTTGACCATGTCCAGTCCCACGAGAAAGAGGTCCCGCGGGCCCATCGACTCGCGGACCATCCCCAGGAAGGACGCCGACTCGCCCGGGGACATGTTGCCCAGGCTGGATCCGAGAAAGACCACCAGGTTGGGCGGCCCGCCCATGTCCCGCACCAGCTCCAGGCCGCGCTCGTAGGTGTCGACCACCCCGGTGATGACCAGTCCGGGGTAGTCGGCCGCCAGGGATCCCGCTCCGCCCTCCAGAGAGTCGGATATGTCGATAGGCACGTACTCCGCCCCGGAGCCGGACTCCAGCAGGGCGTCGATGATATGGCGCGTCTTGGTGGAGGAGCCGCTTCCCAGCTCCACCAGCCGGAACCGGCCGTGCAGGAGGCGGGCCAGCTCGTGCCGGATCACCATCAGGATTCCCGCCTCCGTCCTGGTCTGGTAGTACTCCGGCAGCCGGCATATCTCCTCGAACAGATCCGAGCCTGCCGTATCGTAAAAGAACCTGGGGTGGATGGAGCGCGGCTGCCTGCCCAGGCCATGCCGCACCTCGCCGGCCAGGTCATCGGACCTGAGGCCGGTGGTTGGCCGGTAGTAGCTGAATCTCTCCGAGACGACGCACTTGACGTGGCCGGTTCCGTACCTTCCCAGAAGGCTCGTCCGGGTCTTCATGGAGGGCGCTCTGCGTGACTGTGATAAATGGCTTGGGATGCACCGGGCTGTGTCCCACAGACATATAACCCCAAAACCACACCAGTGCCACACGGAACCGCCCGGTACCGTCCGGAACCGTCCGGTACAACAATCCAAACACTAAATACCGGACACACGCCACACACGTCATGGCACGCAGGCGGGGGCAGACCGTCGCCACGTCAATGCCCCACTGCAAGGCATACAGCCCAGCAAGGTATTGTGAGATCACCGGCGCGCGCAGGGCTCCAAGGCACCACCAAGACCCGAAACTGTCATCCGCGCTGGAATACGCCAAACACAAGACCAACCTGGGGTACCGCCTGTTTGTGGAGTTTACGCGCGACTTTCCGATGGTGCGGGACGCATACGGCGGGGAGGAGTTGAAACGGTACGATTCCCGCCGCCGCATGATACGCGAACAACTCAAGCACCGCGGCGGCAAATACATGGCGCAGTTTGCCGGCTACATGTGCGACATGTGCGAGACCGCCGTCCGCGCCTACCGCAAAAGACGCGCATACAACCCCAACGCGCGCCGGCCCAAATGCGAAAACCCCGTCCTGCGCCAGGGCGCAGACGCCTGCGTCATATATGGTGACGGTTTCTGGTGCAGCCTGTCGGACGCCCCGAACCAGCCGCTTCTGGCGTCGCGCCGCGTGTTTCTGCGGTTTCCCATAACGCCGTCCCGACATGCCATGGAGATACAGTTGACGCCCAACGTGGTGGAGCGGATAGCGACCGCGGTGAGTGTCGGCGCCGTCACGGTAAACAGCACCACCGCGTCAATAGCATACGAACCCCAACCGGTCCAGCCCGTGCAGCCGAAGGGCATGATGGGGATGGATGTCAACAAGCGGGAACACGTCATCGCGAGCACCGACGGCGAGGTAGACCGTATAGTAAACGGGGCGCTCGGGTTTGCGCAGGAGCGCCGCAGGAGGCACGCCATCCTGGGCGTGACCGGCGGCAGGCCAAAGCGCCCAAAGGCCCGCACCAAACCGCGATACGTGAAAAACCCCGGCAGCAAGCCACGCAACAAGGGCAAGCGTTCCAAGAAGCGGCGCGACTGGCGCGTCAACCGCCGCGAGCGCGCCCGCATAAACTCCAGATTCATCCACCGGAAGAACGACTGGCTATTCAAGACGATGCACGGTTGCGCCACCCGGGGGTATGATCTGGTGTTGGAGGAGTCTACAATCAACAGGTTGCTGGTGCGCTCCAACAGGATGATGTCAAGGGAGCAGCGCGACCTGCTGAAGATGGGACTCAGCCAGGGGACCATACGGGCGGTGGCGGACGGCGTGTTCAAAAAGTACGGATTGTCCGTGTATGGTGTTACTCCGGCGGGGACGAGCTCGGAGTGCCCAAAGTGCGGTGAAAAGTTGTGGGCGGCCAAGTACCGTACGAGATCGTGGAAGTCGTGGAAGCGCACGAAAGCGTGTACCGCGTGTTTGTATTATGTGGACAGGGACGACGTTGCCGGCATAAACATACTGTGCCGCGGCGTGTCCGCATATGAACCGGCGGCCGGTCCGGCGCCGTTGCAAGACGGCGCCGGTCGGCAGGTGGCCGGGGATTGGGAGCAGTGCGTTCCGCAGCTTGTCCAAACGCTGCTGGACGCTGCCGTCGTGTGGATGCCATACGTCGGCGAAGGGCGGCGGCCCAAAGGGGACGCGAAAAAACCGGCACCATACGAGCCGGCGGACGCGCGCTTCCTGGACGACCGCCTGGATGTATCCACTAATTCCGCTGGCATCGGGCCGCCGGGGGAGACTCCGGGGGTCTTATGTTAGTGGGACACACCTGATGCACCGGTTCGGCCGCGCCCTGCCGCACAGGTCCAGGCTTTGAGTTGATCGTACCTATCCGTCAAGCCTACGGCCGGCAGCCTCGAATCCTTCCTTCATCTCCTTCATACAGTCAGTTACGCTGCGATACAACCGTCTTGCTTCCGGATCCGGATCTGTCTCCGCTCGTTCATATGCACTCGCTATCGCATTGTCGAGATCCGACATGCTGTTGATGGGGCCGGCGCTCAAAAATCTTCAATCATCTGGCTCATGGGAGCCGAGATCGCCCAGATGGGGAGGGGGTGGAGGATTCCCTGCGCCCCCCGTACCGCCACCCGCAACGTACCAGCAGGCTACCAATTTTTTCCGATGGTTCTTTCGAAAATACGGTTGATGGTGGTTTTACTCATATCCGGACGGCTTGGAGCTAATCTGGCCCGGTGACTAGGATCTCGTTGCCCCGCATGACGAACTGCAACCCTGAGTCGGCCGGCGCGGACGACCGGGTCAAGCACAAAGCCGGATCAGAGGCGAGGCGCTACGTCTCAGCCCGTCCTTTGTACGCATCAACCGTATTTTCTAGAGAGAACTTTTCTGATTAAACTTTATATGGCTTCTTCGGGTATCGTGATCAGGTTGTTTAGCTACAAGACGTACCTGATATTCCTCTTTGCGTCCCTGGCGGTGAGCATAGGCATACAGATGGTGGTACCCTTCCCGTACGGGTTGATCATTGCGCTGTCCCTCTTCATAGTCTTCCCGCTGCTGATACGCAGAAAGTACATGAACCGCATGAGGGGCGGAAGCTCCGACAGCCTGGGCGGCGGCTTCTTCGGCCTGGGATCCAGGCAGGGGGGCACCGACGTAAAGTACGTCTGCCTGGTGTGCAACAACCGGTACAAGGGCGGCTCGTGCCCCCGGTGCGGCTCCAAGATGAAGCGCGCCGACTTTTAGCGGCCATGACCCTGGAGGATCTCCGCAGAAAGGTTCTCTTTCACAACTCGATAGATGTCTGGATGGAGTACTGCGCCGAGAGGTCCATATCCTGGAACGATCCGGAAGGGTACAGGAGGTTCATCGGGCACCTGCTGGGCAGGAGCCTGAACCTGAAGGCGTTCAACCTGTGCGCCCACGAGGCCGGCGAGACCCAGCAGGAGAAGAAGGAGTTTGCCGAGACCCTGGCAAACCTGAAGGCGGGCGACCCCAACTACGCCACCTATACCATCCGGCTGAGCGGTGGCGCCATGGACGCCATCAGGGAGTTCAAGGGGTAGTAGCGGGGCAGGATATCCCGGCAGGCGGGACGCCTACCTCCGGAGCCTCGGGTTTACTATCGCGTCGAGCGCGTTGCCTATGAACACGAACGCCAGGCCCGTCAGGGCGATCATCATCCCGGGCGGGACTATCCACCACCACATCCCCTGGGCCATCGCCCCGTAGGTCTTGGCGTCGTAGAGTATGTGCCCCCAGGTGGGGAACGATGGGTCGCCCAGCCCCAGGAAGCTCAGCCCCGCCTCGGTGGTGATGGCCGCCGGCACCGATATGGCTATGCTGGCAAACGCGTAGGGCAGCAGCTGCGGGATGATATGCCGGAAGACTATCACCGACTGGCGCTGCCCCATCATCTGCGCCGCCTCCACGTATCCCCGGGTCTTTATCTGCAGCGCCATGCTCCTGGAGACCTTGGCTATTCCCACCCAGCCGAAGATCATCAGGAACCCCACCATCAGGAATATGCTGTGGCTGATGGTGACGGCCAGTATGATAAGGAACGGCAGGGCCGGCAGGGCGTACACGATGTCGTTGAACCGCATCATGGACTCGTCGGTGAGCCGTCCCCGGTACCCCGCGTACACCCCGTATACCAGGCCGGTGACCACCGAGCCCACCGCCACGGCCAGTCCTATGAACAGCGCCAGGGGGGTGCCCCAGAGCAGGCCCACCACCAGGTCGCGGCGCAGCTCGTCCGTCCCCATTATCCCGAACGCCTTGCCGTCCACCACCAGGGTGGAGTCGGTGATCGTCCCCTCCGGGTCGGTCCCGTACATGTTGACCACGAACGTGTACTCCCCCCTCAGCGGGGCCCCGCTCTGGGCGTCGGCAAAGATGACGGCCTCGGAGGGGGCGTCACCCAGGTCGAACCCGAAGACGTCCGAGTCCAGTTCCAGGTTCTTGCGGATGGCCGCGTCCGTCGAGAAGATCCTCCCGCTGTGGACGGTCTCGGACTCGACGGGGGGCAGCAGCAGGGACAGCACCCCCAGGTTCAGGCCGTCGGGCCGCACCATCGTCACCTCCAGGAGCGGCGCGCCGGTGTACTGGGCGGTGTAATCGTAGATGAAGCCGCCCGGAAAGTCGTTGTACTGGTAGTCGATGGTGAACGACTCGGAGTAGATGGATATCCCGCCGGACAGCTCCGAGCTGCCGGCGGGGCTCTCCAGGATCATGTGCTCGGGTATGTCCTCGGCCAGGAAGAGGTTGACCCAGACGGGCACGGCCGTCTTGGGGTAGGAGAGCCAGCTGTTCGGGTTGGTCCACTGCTGGAAGGTCTCCAGCGGGATGAAGACCATCGCCAGGATCGAGGTCAGGACCAGCGCCGCCAGGATCGTCACCCCCGCCATCCCCATCCGGCTGGAGGAGAACTCGCGCCACAGGTCGCCGGTCGTTACGCTGCTCACGGTCCGGTCCTCACCCTAGGATCAAAGTAGCCGTACAGCATGTCCGCCACGAATATGCTGACCAGGAAGAAGGCGGTCAGCACGTAGGTGGCGCCGATTATCACCGGCAGGTCCAGGACCGATATGGCCTCAAAGTAGAGCCTGCCCATGCCGGGCCAGTCAAAGACCGCCTCGGTGATGATGGCCCCGCCCAGCGACCCCGACAGGCTCAGCGCCAGGATGGTCACTATCGGGGGGGCCGCGTTCTTGAGGGCGTGGCGGTAGACTATCCTCTTTCGGGGTATGCCCATAGCCCTCTTGGCAAAGATAAAGTCGTCCTGCATTATCCCGACCATGAAGTTGCGCACCAGGTACGCCCAGGCCCCGAACCCTATCAGCACGATGGTGATCAGCGGCAGGGTCATGTGGTAGAGCAGGGCGGGTATGTACCCGGGGTCGTCGATCGGAACCGAGGGGGTGGCGCGGGCAGGAAATATCTGCCAGGTGAAGGCCAGCAGGGCAATCAGCAGGATGCCCACCCACCATACCGGGAAGCTGGAGCTTATCACCGCAAAGCTGGAGGTTATGCGGTCCAATACCGAGCCCACCCTGCTGCTGGAGAGGGCCCCCAGGAATATCCCGATCACCGAGATTACCACCGTGGCGGTGGTGAACAGCAGGATGGTCCGGGGCAGCTTCTCGTAGATGATGTCCCCCACCGCCGAGGAGCCCGAGTCGCTGATCAGAAACGTGGCGTGGCCAAAATCCAGCAGCAGTATCTTGTACATTGCAAGGCCTATCCTGGAGGGGGAGTGCCAGGGTTCGTCCAGGCCCAGCTCGGTGGTGCGCTGGCTGATCTGGTCCCGCACGTACTTTTCAAAGTCCTCCACCGACTCGAACCCGTCGGCCAGTCCGGGCGTGCTGGTTATCTCCTCGCGCACCTGGACGGCCACCCCCTGCTTGAGGATGGTGTCCATGTTGGAGCCCACCAATGCGATGGTCAGCAGGAGCGTGACCAGGAGCACGCCGAACAGCGTGGCGACCCTGGACGCCATGTATCTCTTCAGGCCCAACGAATCACAACCGTACCGACCCGTATAAAACTGAAATTCACCACTTGCCCCCGGCCGGGCAGCCCGGGGCCGGTCACCGCTCAGATAAGGCATGCCGGCGGATGCTGCCCGCGTGCGGTCATGGCGCCCGGCCAAAAACCACTTATTACGACCGGGGGGTGATTCAGGTAATGCATAGGACCGGCACTTCCATCGCCTGCATGGACGGAAGGGTGCAGGAACCGCTCAGGGAGTGGATCATGGTGCAGTACGGGGTGGACTATGTCGACGTTATCACGCTTCCGGGGATGGACAAGGTGGTCTCTGACAA
This sequence comes from Nitrosopumilaceae archaeon, assembly GCA_965261905.1. GTDB lineage: Archaea > Thermoproteota > Nitrososphaeria > Nitrososphaerales > Nitrosopumilaceae > VYCS01. The sequence goes on from CBDHDZ010000013.1 coordinate 82,320, forward strand.
CGCCAACGTGGACCAGGTACGCAGGATGGCCGCCCTGTCGGTAAGCGCCCACAAGTCCCCGGTCGTGGTGGTATCCGGACACCACGACTGCGCCGGAAACCCGGTAACCAGGGAGGAGCACGTAGAGCACATCAAAAAGAGTGTAGAGGTCATAAGGGCGTGGGACCTCGGCGTGGAAGTGGCCGGCGTCTGGGTGAACAGCGACTGGCGGATCGAGCGCGTGTAGCGCGCGGCCGCCTGCTAACGCAGACCACACCCGTTATATCCGGGATGGTGGATGGTCATGCCATGGCAGACCCCTCCAACCCCGACAGGCTGGCGCTCAGCAAGGCCGAGATACTGCTGTTCTGCGACCGCGTCCTGGAGAAGTGGTCAAAGGATCCATCCGGGAACGCCAAGAACATACTGGCGATGAACGCGGTAAAGGCCAGCGTCGTCTGGACCGACGAGGAGACGCTCAAGGCGGTCTGGGGCGAGATAACTGCGTGGATGTACGAGCTGCTCTACGAGAACGCCATGGCCCAGGCCGAGCAGGACGGCGCCAAGTGGCCCGGCACCATGCAGAAGGCAGGGGGGCGCCGGCGCGCCTAGATGCCGTCCCCGGTTATCCGCTCGTACGCGGACATGTACCGGGCCGTCATCTTCTCGATTATCTCCTGCGGTATGTCCGGGGGTTGGGGGTCACGGCCCGCCGCCCGATCGTCCTCGAACCGCCTTGCCCAGCCCTCCTCGGTGAGCCAGTCCCGGAGTATCTGCTTGTCGTAGGCCTCCTGGGTGCGGCCCGCCTCATAGGAGTCCTTGGGCCAGAGGCGGAACTCGTCTGGCCCTATGGAGTCGCCCAGGCACAGCCACCCGTCCAGGACGCCGAACTCCAGCTTCAGGTCTGCCAGGATGAACCCCGCCCGGTCTGCTTCCGCCGCCATCCGCTCGTATATCGATATGGACAGCAACTCCAGCTTGTCGTACCGCTCCGGCGTCACCAGTCCCTCGCGTATGGCCGCCTCCCTGTCCACGGCAACGTCGTGCTCGGACTTTGTGGTGGGATCAAAGACCGGCCGGGGTAGCTTGGAGGCCAGGATCATGGTGGCGCCATCCGGCAGGGTAGCCGAGCCGTCCCGGCACCTGGCCATCAGGCTGCCGTACAGGTACCCCCTCACCACGCACTCGAGCGGCACCATCTCCATCCGCCTGACGACCATCTCGGTGTCCGATACCCGCCGCACGAAATGGTTGGGTCCGGGCAGCTGATCAAACCAGTACTGGGCAAACTTGCAGAGTACCTCGCCCTTCCTGGGTATGGTCTGGCGCAGCTTGACATCGTAGGCGGACACCCTGTCCGAGAACCTGAAGAGCAGCGTACCGTCCTCCAGGTCGTAGACGTCCTTGACCTTGCCAGAGTTCAGGAACTTCAACGTATCGGTTTGGCTGCCGCACCATTTAATCCATATTATCAGGAACCCATCATCCCGACCATCTTGGGAAGCTCGCGGTAGGCCTTGCTGACGAATATGCCGTTGTCCGCGGACACCTGCACGAACTCCATGGCGTTGTCGGGCGGCGGGGAGAGTATTATCTTCTTTCCGGGATCCAGCGTGCCCAGCGGCAGCACGTCGCCGCCTCCAAAGTTCACCCGCAGGTTGGTGAGCGGTTGGGAGCCGGTGTTCTGGACGGTGATCCTGCCGGTGATAAAGAGATTCTGCTTGTCTATTATGGGATCCACGAATATGTCATAGTCCTGGGTCGACACGGACATCTTGAAGATATCCATCCCGAATATCACGGCCATCGCCGCTATCGCCCCGACGGCCACTCCCACCACCACCGTATACTGGTTCAACCCGAGATAGTAGGCGGTTGTTTGATTTATGTAGTTCCGGCGGCCCGGCCGCGCTCGGACGGCCCGCATGGGCCATCGAGCCCGCGCCAGCAGACATGCATGCTCATCTACATGGTCACGGGGCGGCAGATCTGCCCCGCAGTATCGGTCAGTCCGCGGTATCCTGGGATCTTGCCTCTTCCAGATAGGCGCGCCGCATCTCGTTGATCTTTTCCCGGTCTATGTCCGGCTCGTCCTCAACGATCACGATCCCCATGTCGTCCAGGTCTTCGGCGGGCGTGTTCTTGCTATCTTTTTTGGCGGATTCCAATTTCGAACGAAAAATAATAGTGTAGTAATTAAACGTTCTCAGCCGGGCGGCTGTGACCTCGGGGTACAAGTTCAGGTCAAATTCTGACCTGTACCTGACCGGCGACCTCCAGCAGATGCTGCCGGGCGTGATCGCGTACGGGATTCAGTTTGACCTGAACCTGTACACCTCGGGAACGGCAATCCAGGCGGGCCAGGAAGAGAAAGGTGCTCTGCCGTTGATCTTAAATCCCTCTATCGTTATGGGTTGTTGGTGTGCGTGTCTCATCATTTGTGGTGATCTGATGAGGCATGCATTCCACTGATCAATAAGTCTGTTGGTCGATCACACTTGATCTATCGGCCAAAAATTTGAGGTGAACTTGTACTCCCACGGGTACAAGTTCAGGTCAAATTCCGGGTCGTGCCTGATCGACACTCACCGGTAGGGGCCGCCGACGCGCTCAAGCATGAAATCCGGCTAGGCCCCGAACTTACACGTGCGGGCATCCATCGGTGCGTCCCCTGCCGGCTTCTCTTGGACGGAACGCACGCTGTCACTCCACGCGGCAGGGCGCAGGCTCCCTGTTCCCTCAGTTACATGAAGATTAAATGCCGATCTTGCCCTTGATCAGGCGTATCTCGCCCTCCAGCCTCTGGAAGCGCCTGTCCATCATATCGCCCAGATTATCCGAGAGGCGTCGTACCTCCGCTGAGGTCTGATCCTGCTTGTCAAGCATCTTCTCTGAGTAGCCCTGTATGGTCGCTATCGTCTGATCCTGCTTGTCAAGCATCTGATCCTGCTTGTCAAGCATCTGATCCTGCTTGTCAAGCATCTTCTCTGAGTAGCCCTGTATGGTCGCTATCGTCTGATCCTGCTTGTCAAGCATCTGATCCTGCTTCCGGTGAGATATCTCGAAATGCATGTTGCCTGTGGCAAAGCCCTCCACCATCTCTGCCAGCATGTCCCCCACTACAATCCTAAATGACCTGAACTCCCCGGTTGCCTTCTGTCGTGACACTTTGATGCCTTTCACCACCACAGGTTCCCCAAAATTCCGCATTTTTTGGATCAGCGACTCGATGTCCTGCTTGGAACCCTCTGCCACAATCTCAACCGTCTCGTCGTCCAGATTCTTAACATGGCCCGTGACTCCCAGAGACACGGCGCCGGCTCGTACTTTGTAACGGAATCCTACTCCCTGGACTATGCCGTCGACTATGATTGTGGCTCGCTCCATGATACGATTCATTGTATTTACCGCATTATACTTTACGTATGATTTGGCTGTGTCCCACGGACATATTCCATCTCAAAATCGCAAGACATATTGATCCGATGATCGCGGCCACGCCCAATGACAAAAACAAAACGTGATCAGCGACCATTCGATATGGTCCGGCTGTACCTGCCGGGCCTGATACTGAATACCATACCGGAGGCCGTCAGGGAGTGGATGGCCCCTACCAAGCCAAACCCGGGCTGGGCGGCATGACAGCCCACCCGCCAAAAGCCATGGCCGTCGTCTGCATCCTGATGGAGGCCGAGATGAAGACCTACAGGAAGATGGTCGGCTACCTTAAGATGTATCCGGATGTGGTCCGCAGGATCGGACTGTCCAAGGTGCCATCCAAGAACACCATCTGGCGCGCCTACGGGAGGATCCCCGAGTCGTACCTGCGCGAGGTGCACCTGAGGATCGTGCGCGGCATCACGACCGGCTCGCTGGCAGGGGGCAGCACTATCTGCTATCCCGGCAACAGGTTCACCAGATGGTTCAGCATCCGGCACGACCGGACCGAGACCAAGCGCGGATGGATCAAGCTGCGCAGCATCATAGACATGCCTACCCGGGCCATCCTGGACTGCCATGTCGCCGACGGGTACGCCGCCGACATCACCAGCATGTGGCCCGTGATGGACAGGCTGGGCGCCTCCGGCGAGGGCGGCAACTTCTTCTGCCCGGACTCGGCCTACCCGTACGGGTACCTGGCAGGCTGCTGTACGACGCGATAGCCAACCGGGGCTGGATACCCAGGATCCTGCCCAAATCCAACACTACCTGCAAGAACGGCGGCAGCCAGGCCTGGGGGGACATGACCCGGACGCGCGGGGACGACCCCGAGCGGTTCATGTCCGGGTTACCACCGGCGCAGCATCATCGAGGCCGTCTTTGGGGCAATCAAGAAGATGTACGGCAACCGCCTCCGGGGCAGGAAGCTCGTCCGGCAGAGCCGGGAGGCGGCCATCCGGGTAATCTGCTACAACATCGAGGTGGTCGCGCGATCTCACGTAAAAAACGGCAGGCTCACACACGAGTCACTTGCGGTTTTGGCTGCCTGACGGACGCGGTCACACCCGCGCCGCCCATGTGGGGGAGCCTGCGCATCATCCTATAGATTGGATTGAATTTTACGGTTTCGGACAGCCTCTGAGGCCGGCGGCATGCAAACAATTCCACAATCCCGAGAATTCCGATAATGGCCGTACCGGCGAGGTGTCGGCAGATGGTTGTTTGGTTATGTCTGTGGGACGCAGCCCTCCGCTCAGCGCTGTCTATATGATGATCGTACCACCCGGTTGCATGGTTAGAAAGTACATCGATTTCGACATCATCAAGGAGACGTGGAACAAGTATGAATTACAGGACGGCACCAAACTGAAGATACGATCAGAACTGCATCTTGCCTGGACCGAGCAGGTGAAGGGGAAGACTGTATACAGGGTCACCACCAATCACCAACAGACATGTTTATGCGATCCGAAGACGCAAGGCAAACCGGATAACACGTTGCATCCACCTGAACAGCTCCAGAAGCATATCGACGTACAGAAGTGTCCCCACACGACGATGCAGTACGAGCCGAGCGAATACCTGCTGGATGATGGCACCCAGATAATAATACATGACAACCTCATCAACGTTGCGCGAACCAGTCTTTATGATGCCCGTGGCGATAGAATCTACCTAATAGAATCAAACTCACAGATGAGTGTAAAAATTCCACAGAAATAGAATAGTCCTAGAACTCCAGCGTCTCTTTCCCGTTTTTCGACTCGTACGTGATGATGACGTACTCGGTTTCCTCTCCCTGTTCTAGGGGCTGTGGAATCTTGACCGGCACGTCTTCCGTCATAGTCATGGCTACGGTTCCCATGTGGTATGTTTCCTGGTCATAGTATATACATCATTCGCATTTCGGCGGGCTGTAAAGTTACCGGCGCCTACATCTGCCTGTAAAATTGGGCGCCTGCGGCGCGAATGACCCCGGCCTAGAGCCGGTAGAATCTATGAATGATCCAGGCGCCGGTAACTTTACAGCCCCCCCGCAACCACCCTTTAAATAAGTCGTCCCGGGCACCACCCGCATGGGTGGACGCATTTGGGGCGGCGGAGCCGCAGATAGTACCCCTGGATACGGCCGAGAATCCGTTCCAGCTGTATGAGCGCCTGTCGGCCAACCATTCCCACTCGTTCCTGTTGGAGTCGCTGGCCGAGCCCGGCGAGCTGGCAGAGACTTCGGTGATAGGCTTTGGGCCGGGGTCGATCATACGCGGGTACGCCGACCGCATAGAGGTGGAGTCGGGCGGCCGCACGAGCAGCACCGCCACCGACGACCCCTTCGGCATGCTCAAGGGGATGATGCGGCACAGCTCCCACCAGGACCACCGCTATGCGGGGGGCGCGGTGGGGATGGTCAACTATGACGCGGTCCGGCTCACCGAGGAGATACCGCAGTCGCACGAGCCGCCCCAGCCGCTCTTCGAGTTCGGGCTGTACGACGACGGCATCCTGTACGAGAACAGAACCCGGAAGATGATCTACTTTTGGTACCAGACCGACCGGTCCGATCTGCTGGAGGCGGACGCTCCCCGGCAGGAGGCCTTCGGCGCCACCAGCCCCCGGTCCAACATGGACGAGGCGGCGTTCTCTAGGATAGTGGAGCGGGCCAAGCGGTACATCTACGACGGCGACATATTCCAGGTGGTCCTCTCAAGGAGGTTCTCCTTTGGGATGTCGGGAAGCCCGCTGGGGCTGTACTCCAGGTTGCGCGACCTGAACCCGTCCCCGTACATGTACCACCTCAAGCAGGGATCCCGTACGACCATCGGCGCCTCGCCGGAGATGCTGGTCAGGATAACGGGCAACCTGGTAGAGACGTTCCCGATAGCTGGAACCTGCAGGATGGGCAGCGACCCCCAGGAGACCGCCCGGCTGGCAGCGGGGCTCGTCTCCGACGAGAAGGAGCGCGCAGAGCATACCATGCTGGTGGACCTGGGGCGCAACGACATAGGCAGGGTGTGCAGGTACGGCACGGTCAGGCCGCAGGGCCTGATGGAGGTAAAGCGGTTCAGCCACGTCCAGCACATGGTGACGCACGTGGCCGGGGATCTCCACCCGGACCGGGACATGTTCGACGCCTTCAGGGCGGTCTTTCCGGCCGGGACGGTCTCGGGGGCACCCAAGGTGAGGGCCATGGAGATAATAGACGAGCTGGAGCCGGAGGCCCGGGGACCGTACGCGGGAGCGGTGGGGTACTTTTCCTACAACGGGTGCTGCGACTTTGCCATCGCCATACGGAGCATATTCATCGACGGGGGCAAGGGATTCGTCCAGTCCGGCGCCGGGATAGTCTACGACTCCAAGCCGGGCAGGGAGTTCCACGAGACCGAGGAGAAGGCCGGAGCCATGCTGCAGGCAATCAGGGAGGCCAACCGTTGAAGAGGATAATCGTCATAGACAACTACGACTCGTTCGTCTACAACATAGCCCAGTACATGGGCAGCCTGGGATGCGAGTGCAGGGTCGTCCGGAACGACGCGGTGACTCCCGGGATGATCTCGGCGGGGGGATACGACGGGGTGGTCATATCGCCCGGTCCCGGCATTCCGTCGGAGAGGAGGTACTTTGGCGCCTGCCCCGAGATAATCCGCGAGCTGGGTCCGGAGGTGCCCATACTGGGCGTCTGCCTGGGGCACCAGGGGATAATTGAGGCGTACGGCGGGGTGGTCACCAACGCCGGGATGGTCCGGCACGGCAAGACCAGCCCCATCCGGCACGACGGGACGGGCGTCTTCCGCGGGATACCCTCCCCGTTCATGGCCACCAGGTACCACAGCCTGGTGGGCGAGAGGACCACCATACCATCCTGCCTGAGCGTCAACGCGACGGCCGGCGACGACGGCGAGGTGATGGCCGTCCGGCACGGCAAGCACCCGGTGACCGGAGTGCAGTTCCATCCCGAGTCGATAATGACCGAGCACGGCATGGACGTGTTGGGCAACTTCCTGGAGGACGTGCGGCGATGAGCATCGAGGATGTCGCGGAGACCATCAGGGACGGCAGGGACGCGGGCCGGGGGGGCGCCGCCCGGCTGATGCGCCACATGCTGGCCGGGAAGGGAACCGACGAGTCCAACGCGGCCATCCTGGGGTGGCTGGCCGACAAGGGGGAGACCGACGGGGAGATAGCCGGGATGCTGGAGGTGATGGGCCAGTTCATGACTAGCATGAAATGCAGGTATCCTGATGCGATAGACATGTGCGGGACCGGCGGAGACGGCATGCAGACCTTCAACGTGTCAACGGCAGCCTCGTTTGTGGCCGCCGCCGCGGGGGCCCGCGTGGCAAAGCATGGAAACCGCTCCAGCTCCGGCGGCGTGGGGAGCGCCGACATATTCGAGATGCTCGGGACGGACATAGAGGCCGGCCCCCGGCGGGCGGCCGCCCTGCTGGAGAGGCACCGCATATGCTTTCTGTTCGCCAGGAGGTACCACCCCGCCGCAAGGCACGTAGCCGGCGCCAGGAGGATGCTGAACAGGAGGAGCGTATTCAACGTGCTGGGACCGCTCTGCAATCCGGCCGGCGTCAGGAGACAGCTGGTGGGGGTATCCACCGGGGAGATGCTGGAGAGGATGCCCAGGATACTGGCGGAGAGGGGAGCCAGTTCGGTGATGAGCGTCACCACCGAGGACGGCCACGACGAGTTCACCGTCACCTCGACCAACAGGGTCTGCACCTACCGGGCGGGCCGGTTCCGGACGGCCAGCGTGAGGCCGGAGGATGTGGGAGCGACTAGAGCGGACGCCAACGAGATACGGGTCAGCGGCAGGCGCGGTTCGCTGGAGGCGTTTGTGGGGGCCGTCTCGGGTACGGCTGGCGCGGCCGTGGTCCAGACGGCGGCCCTCAACGCGGCCGGCGGCCTGGTCGTGGCGGGGCTGGCCGGCGGCCTGCAGGAGGGTTTCGAGGCGGCCACCGAGGCCATCAAGTCGGGAAGGGCCCGGGCCCTCCTGGAGGGGTTTGTCCGGGATGCCGGAGACATCAGCGTGCTGGAGGGGATGGTATGAGCGGGACGCTGGCCAGGCTGGCCGAGAACTCGCGGCAGGCGCTGGCGGACGGCGTATACGGGGCAGGTGCCCACGGGGGGCGGAGCCGGACGCCCTTTGATAGGACGCTGGGGGAGGCGGAGGGCGCCGCCATCATATCGGAGATCAAGTTTGCCTCGCCGTCCCAGGGGACCATACGCGGAACCGAGGACCCCGCCCGGATAGCATCCGAGATGGTCGCCGGGGGCGCCTCGGCGCTCTCCGTCCTGACGCAGCCCCACCTCTTTGGCGGATCCCCCGGGTACTTTACGAGCGTCAGGGAGGCGGTCTCCGTCCCGATGCTGATGAAGGACATCGTGGTGGACCACCGGCAGGTGGACGCGGCCATCCGGATGGGCGCCGACTGCGTGCTGCTCATACAGGCGGTGTTCGATGCGGGGCACGCCGCGGACATCGGCAGCTTTATCGAGAGGGCGCACCTCGGCGGCATCCAGGTGCTGCTGGAGGTGCACGACCGGGCGGAGCTGGGATCGGCCCTGGCCACCGACTGCGACATCATAGGCGTCAACAACCGCAACCTCGACACGCTGGAGGTCTCCCTGGAGACCACCGGGCTGGTCCTTGCGGGGTACGACGACCCCAGGCCGGTCATATCGGAGAGCGGGATAAGGTCGCCGGAGGACATACGGTACCTGCGGCAGTGCGGCGCCGACGCCTTCCTGGTCGGGACCGGGATAATGAACCAGGGCAACGTTAAAGGGGGCGTCCGGGCATTGGTGGATTCGCTATGACCGCCGCCACGACCACCCCCCAGGACGGCAGGTTCGGCAGGTTCGGGGGGAGCTACATCCCCGAGACGCTGGTGCCCGCCGTCGAGGAGCTCAGGGAGAGCTACGAGCGGTTCGGCCGGGACGGCTCGTTCAGGGCGGAGCTGGACAGGTACCTGCGCGAGTTCGCCGGCAGGCCCACCCCGCTGTACCACGCCAGGAACCTCTCCGAGGAGGTGGGCGGGGCGCAGATATACCTCAAGCGCGAGGACCTCTGCCACGGGGGGGCCCACAAGATAAACAACACCATAGGCCAGGCCCTGCTTGCCAGGCGCATGAACAAGCCCCGGATTATCGCCGAGACGGGCGCCGGCCAGCACGGCGTGGCCACCGCCATGGCGTGCGCCGCCCTGGGCATGAAAGCGGCAGTCTACATGGGAAGCAAGGACACCGTCCGCCAGCGGCTGAACGTCTACAGGATGAAGCTCCTCGGGGCGGAGGTGATCCCGGTGGAGTCGGGGTCGCGCACCCTCAAGGACGCCATCAACGAGGCCATCCGGGACTGGATAACCAACGTCAACGACACCTACTACCTGCTGGGGTCCGCCGTCGGGCCGCACCCGTACCCTGTGATGGTCCGGGACTTTCAGAGCGTCATAGGCAGGGAGATACTGTCCCAGATGGGCCATCCGGACTGCGCCGTGGCGTGCGTGGGGGGCGGCTCCAACGCCATAGGCACGTTCCACCCGCTGGCCGACGGCCCCGGCCGGCTGGTCGGGGTGGAGGCGGCGGGCAGCGGCATAGAGTCCGGACTGCACTCGGCCACCCTGATGGCGGGCCGGCCGGGCATCCTCCACGGCATGATGACCTACCTGCTGCAGGACGGGGCCGGGCAGATCTCCGAGACGCACTCGGTCTCGGCCGGCCTGGACTACCCCGGGGTGGGCCCCGAGCACTCCCACTACAAGGACACCGGGCGGGTGGAGTACCAGTCGGCCACCGACGGGGAGGTGGTCGAGGCGTTCACCACGCTCTGCAGGACCGAGGGGATAATACCCGCCCTGGAGTCGGCCCACGCGCTGGCCAGGGCGGTGGATCTGGCAGGGGGCATGTCAAGGTCCGAGAGGGTGGTGGTCACCCTCTCCGGCAGGGGCGACAAGGACATGGAGGTGGTCCGGGAGTACCTGTCGGACCGGGAGAGTGCCGGGCAGTGACCAGGATATCCGATGCGTTCGTCAGGCTGTCCGACAGGGGGGAGCGGGCCCTGATATCGTACGTGATGGCCGGATATCCCGACGAGCGGTCCACCCTGGCGGCCGTCCGGGGCATGGTGCGCGGGGGCGCCGACGTGATCGAGCTGGGCTTTCCGTTCTCCGACCCGCTTGCCGACGGACCCGCCATCCAGGAGGCCGCCACCGTCTCGCTGGAGCAGGGTACCACGCCCGAGTCCTACTATTCGATGGTGCGGAGCATACGGGAGTTCACCGGGGTGCCCCTGGTGATGATGACCTATTCGAACGTGGCGTACAGCGCCGGCTACGGCGAGTTCGTATCCGGCGCCGTCGAGGCCGGCATAGACGGCTTCATACTGCCCGACATGCCGGTGGAGGAGTCAGCCGCCTACAGGGGCGCGGCGCAGTCGGCCGGGGCCGACACCATATTCCTGGCATCCCCCAACACCACCCCGGCCAGGGCGGCCAGAATCATCCAGGCATCCACCGGGTTCCTGTACACGGTGGCCGTCTACGGCACCACCGGCGCCAGATCCGGCGTCCAGGAGTACGCCGTCCGGGCCCTCTCCAGGATCAAGGGGATGGCGGGGGAGCTTCCCGTCGGGATAGGCTTTGGCGTCTCCGGCCCCGCCGACGTCAGGCGGTACGTGGAGGCCGGCGCCGACGCGGTGATATCGGGCAGCGCCTTCCTGGGGATAATGCGCGGTGCGGCCCCCGGGGAGATCGAGGGGAGGATAGCCTCCTTTGCCGGATCCCTCAAGGCGGAGACCCTGCAGGGTCCGTCATAGAAGGGCGCGGATGCGGCCGGCCATCTCGTCAAACTCGGATTCGTCCACCACCGACCTGGCCGTCCAGTTTATCCTGTCCCCGGCCTTCCGGGGGATGATATGGACGTGCACGTGGGGGACCACCTGCTTGGCGGCGTGCCCGTTGTTCTGGCCCACGTTGAATGCCGCGGTGCCGGTGGCCTTCAGGACGGCGGTGGCCAGCCTAGGCACCAGCGAGAAGAGCCGCCCCACCGAGTCCGGGCTCATATCGTTTATCGTCGTGTAGTGCTGCTTGGGTATTATCAGGGCGTGTCCGGGAACCACCGGGTACCTGTCCAGGAAGGCCATGTGGTCGGCGTCCTCGTACAGCACGTACGCGTCCTGCCTTCCCCCGACTATCCCGCAGAATATGCAGTCCATCGGCTGTATAGCGGCTATTTTTATTTATTAATTCGGGGGCGGCTGGCTGTGTCCCGGAAACATATACCAAAACAGTGAAGTTTTCACTATGTGATAACCGTATGGCACCATAAAGCGCACCTCCGGCCGGACGGTCTCTGTCAGCATGCGCCACGGCAAGGCGTACAGTCCGGATGATGCGGCGCCTACTGTCATCACCTGGTTGTGAACCGGCAACGGCGTCCGGCAACGGCGTCCGGGTGGCCGGGGATTGGGAGCAGCGCGTCGACCGGCCGGTGTTCCGGCTGGTGGACGCTGCCTGCGTGCGGTTTCTGCACGTATACGGCGAAGGGCTGCGGCTGAAAGGGAGCGCGAAGAAACCCCTGCCAGGGGGCGGACGCGCGTCTCCTTGACGACCGCCCGGATGCATCCAAGTACTACGGGACGCGGCCTCCTGGCCGCATATGTCTCTGAGACACACCCTTCGGGGGTCGGCGAACCTGGTGTGCGCAATCAGGGGCGCCGCCGAACTGCCCTCCCCCCGTATCGCGCCCCGGGATCTCCCTGCCCGGCCACAGGGCGGCGGACCGGCGCTGCGGCACCCCCCCTCGGAAGGCAGCTCAATTTAAAAAAAAAGTCCCTAGTATCCCGTCCAGGACGGACCCTCGAGCATCGTATCCGGAGCCATGCCCTGGGCAGGTCCCCTGACCGGGGCCGTACCGTGAATCAGCGTCTCCCAGTACGTGAAGGCCACGTTGGCCGCGACGTTGCACGTATCGACCGAGGCCTCCACAGCGGGCCAGTAGTGCGTCCCGGATATGACGCGGCTTGCGGCGCACCTCTGCTCAAAGTCGGACCACGAATCGAATACCACCTGCACGTCCTCGGACGGCGTTATCCCGGGTTCAACCAGCGATGAGCCTGCCTGCAGCGTGGCGCCGTAGCCGTAGATCACCTCATCATCGTCCACGTACGCGGGAAGGTCGTCGGTGCCGCTGTAGAGCCGCCACGCCTCAGCGTATGCGGCGCAGAAGCAGGTGGTCGCCGAGGGGTATTCGGGGTGGTCGGCGGTCTGCAGGTAGCTCTGCCACTGGTTGCCGGGCACCGTCACCGCGTTCCCGCCGGCATCGACCGATATCGGTACCGGCTGCTCGCCGTAGAGGTAGTGTATGGCGGTGGTGGGCCGCACCGCGTCATAGCGCGCCTTCTCCTGCCAGATTATGGTGCCGGCATCAAACTTGGCCACCGACAGCAGGAACTCGAGCTGTACAAGGTCGACTACATCGCGGATGTTCTTGAGCGCCGGCTTGTGGTCTAGCTCGCGGAGCTTGTTGTCGAAGAACTCGACCAGAATCTTCTGCTCGCCGGTCAGGTTGGCCCTCAGGGAGATGACCTCGTCGGCCTGCGTCTGGTACGCGTCGGCGTTGCGGTGGTTGCTGCTCATCGGCGGCGGTACGCGGTATGAGCGCGGATCCAAACCCGAGTAGGTCTCGGTGTTGGCCCACTGGGGCGTGGCAAACTGCTGCATCCCAAACTCGCCGGCGCGGTTGGTGGCCATCAGGGGCGACCAGCGCGACGGATCCACCAGATTGTCCGGCGTGTTGATCGGCTGGTAGCCGGTGGTGTCCCCGAACGGCTGGGTGGTTGCCGTGCCGAAGTGGTTGAAGCCGTCGTCGCGGCGCGCATCCAGCACGCACTTTGCGGCATGGTTTCCAATGGCGGCGGGCGAGGACGGGTCGTGTATCAGGGAACAGTCCAGGTCAATCCCACTCTCGTCGTCCGGATCAAGACCGTAGTCGGTCATCATGTCGCGCCACTCGTCGGCGCGGTGCGGAGCAAACTCCAGCATCATCCTGTAGGCGGCGTGCATGACCGCCGTATTGGGAAGGAGGTTGGTCTCCGACTCGAATGCCGGGCGGTGATCGATGCGCGAGTACACGCCGACCGCCGTGGGGTGGTAGGGTGCAACCGCATCGAAGGCGGCGTTGTAGAGCAGCGTGAGGTAGTGGAATATTATCGGGGCGTCGTTCAGCGCGGGCGAGACCTCCTCCTGCAGCCAGCCTGTGATGCGCGGTATGACTATCCCGGCCAGGGCGTTGTCCCTGACCAGGTTGAGGCTGCGGCCGTCGCCCTCGATCGCCAGAGGCGCATCGAAGACGACCTCGGATCTTGCATAGGCGATCGCCGGCGGATCCACGGCGCCGCCGGCCCCGATCATCCCCTGCATCGGCCCCGATCTCACTAACTCGCGGGACTGGGACAGATCCGCCCTCAGCCCGGCCAGCTGCGCGTTTATCTCCGCGATCGATTCTGCAATGCCCGGGGGCGTCCCCGCCTCCTCGACGCTTTCCCTGCTGATGCCCTGCCCCGCGGCGATATCGTCCAGCTTTGACTCAAGGTTGCTGATCCTGGAGTCGAACGCGTTGACATCATCGGAGAGGGAGAGCAGCGCCGCTGCCAGGTCTTCCAAGGCGGCCCGGATGTCGGCCAGGATCGAGTTGGTCTCGGCGGTGTTCGCCACGACGGAGTCGAGTTTCTCGGTGTTGCTCTGTGCGCGTGCATCGCCAAGCGTTGCCGCCCCTGCCAGTACCATCACGGACAGCAGGAGCGCATAGATTGTATCTTTCATTTTACTATCGCGGGTCTCATACTATCATTATTAAATGTATAATAATAGTAAGTTAAATATAGAAAAAAACATAATGGATATAGGGCGCGGTACGAACGCAAGGCAACCGCATCGTCCGGTCTGGCCACGGTCCCGTATTTGGATACGCGGCGGGCAGATGCCGCGCCTTCAGGCGGCCGCGGAAATCGGAACTTCAATTAAATTAATTAGGGCGGCATATGGGCACCACCGTATACATGGGCAGAAGAGAGAGACGCGCCAGGGAGCAGAAGCGTGAGAGCTATGCTGCAAAGCACACCGCTGAGAAGCGCAAGCACCTGCTGATAGCGGCAGGCGTTTTTGGGACCGTGGCCGCGATAGTGGCGTGGGCGGCGATCACCTTCGTGAGCCTGGGGCCGGGCGAGATAGGCGGGGCGCCCCCAAACGCGGGAGCCATGAACAGCGCCCACACCCACACCGGCATACTGGTAAAGATATTCGGGGACACCTTCCCGTTCCACGAGACAGGGTACCAGTTGCAGTCGCCGTGGATACACTTTGAGAACAGCGACGGGAGCACCATCCACAAGCACGCCACCGGCGTGACGATGGAGTACCTGTTCGACTCGCTGGACGTCGGCCTGGACGATCAGTGCTACGTCTTCCCCAACGGGCAGGAGTTCTGCACCAACGAGGATTATACGCTGCGGTTCTTCATCAACGGGATGGCCGTGGACGACATCCGGGGCTACGAGCCCATAGAGGGCGACCGGGTACTCATCACCTACGGGGACGAGTCGCCGGAGGACATAGCGGCGCTGCTGGACGAGCTGAACAGGCAGGAACTGGTAAGATAGCTGCCTGCAGGGTAGTTGAGCGTGGGGGGTGCGAACCCGGTGCAGTGCGTCGGGCTGGCTCCTGAGCATCAGCTCAACAATTATTATAACCACCTCCCGCATACATACAACAACATCACCCATGTCTCAGACAATATCTAGCAGGAACGTGGTGGAGGGAACCGCCAGGGCGCCCCACCGCGCCATGTACAAGGCAATGGGGCTGGACGACGAGGATCTCTCAAGGCACTTTATCGGCGTCTCGCACTCGGGCAACGAGGCCACGCCCTGCAACATACACCTGGGCGGGCTGGCCGAGGCCGCCAAGAGGGGGGTGGCAGAAGGCGG
This sequence comes from Nitrosopumilaceae archaeon, assembly GCA_965261905.1. GTDB lineage: Archaea > Thermoproteota > Nitrososphaeria > Nitrososphaerales > Nitrosopumilaceae > VYCS01. The sequence continues at coordinate 97,729 of CBDHDZ010000013.1, forward strand.
GGCCACGCCCAGGGAGTTCTCGACCATCGCCGTCAGCGACGGCATTGCCATGGGCCACGAGGGCATGAAGGCCTCGCTGGTCTCAAGGGAGGTGATAGCAGACTCGATAGAGTTGATGGTCCGGGCGCACCAGTATGACGGGGTGGTGGGGATCGCAGGATGCGACAAGAGCCTGCCGGGGACCATGATGGCCATGGCCAGGCTGGATCTCCCCTCGGTGTTCGTGTATGGCGGGACCATAATGCCTGGCATGCTGGACGGGCGCGAGCTGACGGTGGTGGACGTCTACGAGGCGGTGGGTGCCTACGATGCGGGACGGCTCAGCCTGGAATCGCTCAAGGAGATAGAGAACACGGCCTGCCCCAGCGCCGGATCCTGCGGCGGGATGTTCACGGCCAACACGATGGCCTCCATATCCGAGGCCATAGGGCTGGCCATCCCCGGCAATGCAAGCCCCCCGGCCGAGGATCCCCGACGGGAGGAGATAGTGTACAGGAGCGGCAGGGCCTGCGCCGCCCTGCTGGAGAGCGGCATCAGGCCGTCGGACATACTCACCTTCGAGGCGTTCGAGAACGCCATAGCCATCCTGAACGCCCTGGGCGGATCAACCAACGGGATACTGCACCTGCTGGCCCTGGCCGGCGAGGCCGGAATCGGCCTGGACTACCAGGACTTTGAGCGCGTCCGCAGGAGGACCCCCCACATAGCCGACATGAAGCCGGGCGGCGGCTACGTGATGAACTCGCTGGACAAGGTGGGCGGCATACCCATGGTGATGAAGAAGATGCTGGGGCGCGGCCTGCTGCACGGCGACTGCCTGACGGTGACCGGCAGGACCATATCGGAGAACCTGGAGGCGGTGGCTGCCCCGCCGCCGGACCAGGGGATAGTCAGGGAGCCGGATGCCCCCCTGCACGATCAGGGAACGGCTGTGATCCTGCACGGGAGCCTGGCGCCGGAGGGCGCGGTGATCAAGACCGCCGGCGTCCAGATGACCGAGTTCTCGGGGACGGCCCGGGTCTATGACCGGGAGGAGCGCGCCTTTGAGAGCGTCTCCAGGGGCGAGATAGACGAGGGCGAGGTGGTGGTGATACGCTACGAGGGGCCCAAGGGCGGCCCGGGCATGCGCGAGATGCTGGCCACCACCGCGGCGCTGGTGGGCCAGGGGCTCGGAAGGAAGGTGGCCATGGTCACCGACGGCAGGTTCTCGGGCGGGACCCGGGGGTTCATGGTGGGGCACGTGGCCCCGGAGGCGTTTGTCGGGGGGCCCATCGCCCTGGTCCGCGACGGCGACAGGATATCCATAAGCACCAGGACCGGAACCATAGAGCTGGAGGTCTCCCCCGAGGAGATTGATGCCAGACGGGCTGAATGGACCAGGCCGGAGCCCAACTACACCTCCGGGGCGCTGGCAAAGTACGCGGCCCTCGCAGGCTCGGCTGCCAGGGGCGCCGTCACCAGGGCCACCGCCCAGCGGGGATAATAGCGCCGCCGCTAGCTTGGATACAGGTTCAGCACCGGCTCGGTTCCGGTCATGAATATCTCGACCTTGCCGATCCGGCTCCGGTACAGCTTGGTCTTTTTCTTGTCGGCCAGCGAATACCGCTCCACCACCACCAGCGCCAAATCCTCCAGGTGCGCCAGCGTCTTGTAGACGGCCGAGAGCGACAGCTGCAGCTCGTTCGCTATCTGCTGGGCATCCTTGGCCTCTGGGCGGACCGAGAACAGGATCGCCCTGGTGCAGACGTTGCTCAGCGCCTCGATTATCTTCTGTGTGACGTCAAACTCGCTCAACTGCACGATCGGCGCCTTGGCGGACATGTTAGTTGGGCACCAGTACTAGGGATGGTTCCGGCTCCTTGATGTTGATCTCCGCCTTGGCAATGCGGCTCCGGTACATCTTGAACTTTTTACGGCTGGAGTCCATGGCGATACGTGTGACCTCCATCAGGGCCAAATCCTCCAGTATCGCCAATTTCTTGTAGACGGAGCTCAGCGGAATGCGGTTGATCTCGGACAGCTCGGCGGCGCTCTTCTCCTCGTTTATTGCCGTGAACAAAAGCGCCCTGGATTCGGTGTCGGCCAGGGCTTCTATTATCCTCTGTGATACATCGTATTTTTTCAGCTGTGGAAGGGTGGTTCTTGCCACGCATCAGTAAAGCCCGCCGGTTATTTAAACAGCATGACATATTATCAGAGAGTGGAATGTAACCGTTCACCCCCTCACAACTGTAGGCGATCAGGCACGATTTTGGCTGAATTCCGCACCAAAACCGGCCGCCTTTAAAAAATGGGGTGAACGGTTACAGGGGAATTGGTCGTCCGGACAAGATCACGATTGCCGGTCGCGGTGCCGGTTATGCGCAAGGGCATAGTTCGCGGCCATAACCGATGTCCGCAAAAAGCGCAAACCCTCTAATATGTAGCCTCCCCAACACAGCACCATGAAGGCGTATCTCTGGGCCGTTCCGGCGGTGGCGGCGGGCCTTGCGCTGGCCGCCACGGCCGCATTCTCCGAGCAGGAGGCCATCCCCGACTGGGTGAAGAATACGGCCGGATGGTGGGCCGACGGGTCGATAAGCGATGCCGACTACATCAACTCGCTGCAGTGGCTGGCGGATGCGGGGTACATCAACCTGGGCGGTTCCGGCGAACCCAGCTACATCCACAGGGAATCATCCTACTTGATAGAGCAGCCCGAAGGCTGGGAGAGGCAGATTCCCATCAGGGATCCGGCGGCAGGGAGCGTACGCGACATGATGGTCATGATAGAGACGATAGACGAGCCGGTGCCCGCCGTCGTGTCGATCCAGACGTACCCGCTCACGGGAGACAACATGACGGCGCACCGCGAGTGGGGGTTCGGGCTGGTAAAGGAGTACCTGGGTGACGCGTTCGTTCTCACCTCGACCGCCGAGGCCGAGATAGATGGCAACCCCGGATACGTAGACGCCTACGAGGTGGCCGTCTTTGGGGTTGAAATACTGGGCAAGTCGTACAGCTTTGAGCACCAGGGCTTGGTCTACGAGTTAAAGTACGAGTCAGACAGCAGCCACTACCAAGAGTACCTGCCAGAGTTTGAGCGCATTGTCCAGACGTTCCAGCTGGAATAGCGGCGCGCCAGTGGGCAGGACCAATTCGGGATCTGAAGCTGACACCAAGACATCACGTTCCAGTTGGAATGGCGGCGCGCCGGCGTGCAGGCCTTGCAGACAAGCCAGGTGACGCCCCGGTCCGCCGGGGCCTGCCTCAGCGGAACAGCAGGTTGAATATGCGCTTGATGCCGTGGGCGGTGGACTTGCGGCCCAGGGTGTGGGTGGGTTTTTCGACTATCACCCCCTGCGGCCGGAACATGAGCACCACCAGCAGTATGCTGCCCAGCAGGAGCAGGTCCAGCCAGACCACGTCGAAGGGCACGAATCCCTGGAACGAGTCCTTGAAGAAGATTATCACCTTGCGGAGGGTCACAAACAACAGCGTCCCGACCAGCACGCCCTTGTTGTTGGCCAGGCCGCCGATCAGGATCATCAGGAACGGCCAGAACGTCCAGCTGGCCCGGTCGTAGGCCACCGCGATGGTGCTTCCCACGTACATGGCGTACAGCGCCCCCGCTATCGCGGCCAGGGCAGAGGAGACTATGATGGTCTTCATGCGGACGTGGTCGGCGTTCTTGCCCACCGACTTGGCGGCCATCTCGTTGTCCCGGATGGCCCGCAGCGACCTCCCCAGGGGGGATCTGACGGTGAACTCGCAGTAGATGTAGGCGATGGCCGCCATCGCGATCAGTATTATGCTGGCCGTGGGGAACCGTATCTCGTCGGGTACGAACGAGAGCGGATCTGGCACCTGCACGCCCAGCGTACCGCCCACCAGCGGGGGAAAGTTGTTGCCGATTATCCTGATGCTCTCCCCGAATGCCAGCAGGGTGATGGCCAGGTAGTCCCCCCGCAGCCGCAGGGCCGGGTACGCGGTTCCCATGCCCAGGGCGCCCCCGATGACCGCCGCCAGCACCAGGGTGAACGCGAAGACAAGAAAGCCTATCCCCACGTTGTCCATCAGCCACACGTTTATGTCGGCCACTATCAGCAGGTTGTTCTGGATGTAGTCTCCCTCTATGCCGGCCATGTGGGCGAATATCCTGCCAGGTACAAAGGCGGCCACAAAGGCGCCCGCCCCGACCGCGAGCACCTTGCCGAAGTTGGGGATGCCCCCGTACCCGAACTCCAGGTTCAGGCTGAGGTTGATGATGGCGTATATCGAGAAGATGGCTAGCAGGTCGGTGATGAAGATGGCCGCTGGGTCTACCGCCATATCTTCTTCCTCAGCCTAGACCAGTTGATGCCCGCCAGCCCCTGGGGGGCGAACATCAGGGTGATGACTATGATGATCAGCGGTATCAGCGGGCGGTAGGCGATCAGCCAGGATCCCAGCTCCCCGGCCAGGAACCTGGTGCCGAGCACCTCGGTCAGGCCCACCAGCAGCCCGCCGGCCACGGCGCCGAATATGCTCAGGAATCCCCCCGCGATGCTGGCGGCAAAGATGCTGGGGATGAGGATGGGCCCCAGGTTGGGGTCGCCCAGGAACCACAGCGCCATCAGGGCTCCGGCTATGCCGGCCAGGCCCCCGGCTATCATCCAGGCTATGCCGTAGACGGCCTTGACGTTGATTCCCACGGTGCCGGAGAGGTCCGGGTTCTCGGTGGAGGCGCGCACGGCTATGCCGAACTTGGTCTTCTTGAGCATCAGGTAGAGCGTGATGCCTATGATGGCCACGGCCAACGGCGCCACCACCACTATCATGGGCAGGTCCATGAACTCCAGGTCGTAGCTGCGCAGGGTGAACTCGCGCGACTTTACGCGGAAGGTGTCCACCAGGTAGTCGGCCAGTATGTTCAGGCCGGCGATCATTATCATGTCAAAGGCCAGGGTGGCGATCATCTGGATGGCCTCGGTGGCCCCCCTCTTGGCCAGCGGCTTGAGTATCGCCACGTACAGGGCGACGGCAACCACCCCGGATATGATGAACGCTATCGGTATGGCCACGTACGGGTTGGTATCCCAGACCCGGGTGGCTATCAGGGTCATGTAGACCCCGATGGTCGCAAACGAGGCGTGGGCAAAGTTGGGCACCTTGGTGGTCAGGTAGGTGAGGGTGAGTCCCAGGCTGAGCAGGACCAGCAGGCTGGCAAAGACCGCCGCATCAAAGTACAACGGGTTGATTGCCATTAAATATTTACACAAAGTGCTTTATTTGAGTATGTTGGTGGTTGTTGGTGGCCCTGCTTACGGTCGAGAACGTTGGAAAGCACTTTGACGGGAACGTGGTTCTGGAGAGCATAGACATGATCGTGGAGGGCGGCAAGATATACCAGCTGATAGGGCCCAACGGCAGCGGCAAGACCACGTTGGTCAACGTGATCTCCGGGATGCTCAAGGCCGACTCGGGGACTATCATCTTTGATGGCCACGACATCACCGGGATGGAGCCCCACCAGATATACCAGTACGGGCTGGTGAGGTCGTTCCAGATACCCCAGCCGTTCGTGAACCTCAACGTCAACGAGAACCTGATGACCTCCAGCACCGACAACACCGGGGACAAGTACAGGTTCGCCCCGCTCCGGACCAAGTGGGTGCCCGACGAGAAGAAGCTGCAGAAGAAGGCAGACGACCTGCTGGAGCTGGTCAGCCTGGCCGGGGTGGTGGACAACCTCAGCAGCAACCTGAGCGGCGGCCAGATGAAGCTGCTGGAGCTGGGAAGGATAATGATGTCTGGCGCCAAGATGATATTCATGGACGAGCCGATTGCCGGCGTCAATCCCAGGCTAGCCCATGACATATTCGAGAAGATAAGCCTCATCTGCATAGAGCACGACATCACGTTCATGGTCATAGAGCACAGGCTGGACATCTCCTTCCAGTACGTGGATCACGTCTACGCCACCGACCAGGGCAGGATAATCGCCGAGGGCACGCCCGAGGAGATACAGCGCAACCCCACGGTCATCGAGTCGTATCTGGGGGTATGATGTGGTATGGTCAACGGAGACAAGGATCCAACCAGCATACCCACCCAAGAGCCCATCCATGCCGCGCAGGACCACGGCTCCAAGCAGGTGGTGATACAGGCCAAGAAGCTGGAGGCGGGGTTCGGCAAGAGCCACATACTGTTCGGGATAGACTTTGAGGCATACGAGAAGGACATCACCGTGATTGTCGGTCCCAACGGGTGCGGCAAGAGCACCCTGCTCAAGAGCATATTCGGGCTTACGACGGTATACTCCGGCGAGATATCCTACGATGGCGAGAACATCACCGGGATGGAGCCCCACAAGGTCACAAGAAAGAGGATAGCCTACCTGCCGCAGGTCAACAACGTCTTTGTCAACCTGACCATCCGGGAGAACCTGCTGATGGCAAGCTACATCATGGGCAAGGCCGAGTTCGAGAAGCGGCTGCCGGCCGTCTACTCCACCTTCCCGATACTGGGGGAGCTGCGCAACAAAAAGTCGGCCATGCTGAGCGGGGGCCAGAGACAGATGCTGGGCATGGGGATGGCCATGATGCGTCAGCCCAAGCTGATGCTGTTCGACGAGCCCACCGCCGGCCTCTCCCCCAAGCTGGCCGACGAGGTGCTGCAGAAGATAGTACAGATGCGCGACGACCTCGGGTTGACGGTGATACTTGTGGAGCAGGACGTAAGGCGGGCCCTCAAGGTGGGCGACGTCGTGTACCTGTTTGCCGGCGGAAAGAACGTCTTTGACGGGCCCCCCGACGAGCTGCTGGCCCACCCTGAGCTGGGCAGGATGTACCTGGGAGTACACTGAGGACGGCTGGTGCCGACCGGGCGCCTTTGGAGACTACTACCAGTATTTGGCCCGGATCTTTTCGATGACCTGTTCGTGCTCGCGGCTGGCGCGGCGGGCGTACCTCTCCATGGCGCCCAGCGGAACCCCGCCCAGGCTGCGGGCTATCATGTTGAAGAGGTACCGCTGCGGGCCCCTGCCGCCGGTCTTTGTCATGAACTTTTGTATGCCGTACTTGAAGTTGTGCTGCCAGGTCTTGTACATCACCCCCAGCTGGGCCGGATCCATCTCGTTGCCGATGTTGAAGAACTCGGACTTTTCCAGCAGGCCGATGGGGACGAAGGTCAGCGGGGTGGCCGTGAACATCGACTCGGGCTGCTCCTGCTCCAACTCGTTGATCAGCCGGATGGTCTCCCAAGAGTCCTCTGGGGTCTCGTCGTTGTCGAGGCCCATTATCAGGGTGAAGGCAGGTATCCAGTAGTTTTCGTTGAGGGTCTTGACCCCCTCCTTGACCACCCAGTGCCACTCCTCCGGCGCGTAGGGCGCCAGCTTCCTGTCGGCGTACTTGTCTATCAGCCGCAGGCTGCCCGTCTCAAAGCCGCACTGTATGCCGATGACGTTGTCGGGGCCTGCCCGTATTATCCCGGACAGGTTTGGTATGAGCCGCTCGTCCGCTATGGCCCCGGCCAGGGTACCGTGGGTGGGGTTGGTGTGCCTTACCCCGGCAGCCATTATGGCCGTGAAGAGCTCCTCGAGAGCCTCCCGGTTGGGCTCCATGCCCTTGGCGGTCCTCGGATCCATCCCGTAGACGAATATGTCGTCGCTGTGCACCCAGGCCGACCGGGTGCCGCCCTTCTTGATGTTTACCTCTATCTCCTTTCTGACCTTCTCGGGCGGATAGTACCGGAGGGATCTCAGGGTGACATCGCAGAACTTGCAGCCGCGGCCGCAACCCCGCATGACCTCGATCATCCCGTGCATGCTGGGCTCGGTTATGTTGGGGATCTCGTCCAGGTCGGGCCGGTCCCAAAAGTTCACGAACCTGCCGTAATGCTTCTTGCCGTCCCTCTCAAACTCCTTGATGTTGACCTTGAAGTCGGCCCTCTTGCGGAAGGGATCCATGTTCTCGAACTGGCCGTCCATCAGGTACCGGAAGAACTTGCCCGCGTGTCCGTCTATCTCGGGCGCGATCCCGCCCAGCTCGCCCTCCAGGATGGCGTATATGCCGAACTCCTCTATCTTTTCGGGCGCATAGTTGTACTGCCAGGTTCCCGACGCGCCCGATATCACCTTGGCCTTGCTGCCGGTCCGCTTCTTGGCATTGTTTATGCGGTGGTGAAGCTCGGTGTTGTAGTACTCGTCGTAGGAGATCTGCTTGCGGCCGTAGGTGAACGTCATGGTCACCGGGCCCATGCCCAGCGGATCCATCTCGTAGGTGCCCACCACCTCCGTCTCCGGTCCGATGAACTTCTCGATGTGGTCCGGATGGGCGACCACCACCTCGTCCCGGCGGAAGCCGTCCCGCAGCAGGCCCGCCTCCACCTTGCGCAGGCCGTAGGGCGCGTAGTTGGCCACCCCGTTGGTGTGGGGTATGTAGTTGCAGATAAAGTCAAAGAGCACCTTGGGCGTCACCTGGTTCCGGAGTATCTTGTACCAAAAGCTCTTCTTGTTACGGTTGGGGTCCAAGGCCGGGGCGCACCCAAAGAAGGTGGCCAGCGATATGTGCCGGTACGGCGACATGAGCGTGCGATCAGCTGTAAGTACTATCTTGGGTTTGGCCAACGCATCACCAAAGCGGATGGTTGTCGGATTTGCTTTAAACCTTTTCGTTTGGTTTCGGCGGATGGAACGATCCGGCCCAAAAGGCAGGGGCGCATCCGGCCAATTTCAGGATCCGTCCCGGGGTCAGTAGCCTTCCTTGGAGAGCGCCATTTTGCCGCCGTGGAAGGTGCGCACCGCAGAGAGGTGTTCGACGATGGTGCTCCTCTCGGTGATCTTCTTGTTCGGGTTGAGTATCCCGTATGGATCAAAGTAGCTCTTTGCCGCCTTGAATGCGTTGTAGTTCTGGCCCCCGTACTGCATCTCGATAAACTCCGAGGATGCGAATCCGTCCCCGTGCTCGGCGGTTATGGTGCCTCCGAGCTTGCTGATCTCCCTGCAGTACGCGCCCGCGATCTTCTTTATGGTGTCGGTCTTTGTGTTGTCCATCTCCAGGCGGGCATGGATGTTCCCGCTGCCTACGTGCCCGAACGTGATGATGTTTGTGCCGTGCTTTCTGTTTATGTCATCCAGGACGTGAAGCATGTCCCCCATACGGTCCAGCGGCACGGCCGCGTCGTCGATCATGTGCGGCGTCCGCTTGTGCTTGTCGACGGCAACCAGGCTGTGGTGCAGCGCCGCGTTCCTGTGGTCCCACCACCAGTCCATCTCCTTCGGGTCGCCGGACTCGGCTACTATCGTGCCGGTGACGATCGATCTGAGCATCGCGGCGCGCTCCTGCGGGTCGTCGTCGTACTCCACCAGGAGTATGCAGTTTGTTCCAGGATCCAGGCCCAGGTCCGCCTGGGCAAGAATGTGGTGGTCTATGAACTCGCACGCTGACGGACCCGTCCCGACCACCCCGGGGCAGTTGGCCATTGCGCTGTACGCTGAGTCGTACCCCAGCACGAAGAGCATCTTGTTTTTGGGCTCGTCGACGGTGTTCAGATCAGCCGATAGGATCACCCCGAGCGTCCCCTCAGAGCCGACCAACAGCTTGTGGGTCTCGCCGATGGATCCTATCCTGTCCAGCCTGTACCCGGAGGCGTTCTTTGTTACCTTTGGGAACTTGTCCCTGTCTATAAGGCCGGCAATCTCCATGACATCCCGGCCCACGTCCTCGTCGTCCGGGAGCGTGATCATCCTTCCGGTCCCGTCGACGAACGTGATTTTCGTCACGTTGTCCACCATGCTGCCGTACTTGACGCTTCTGCTCCCGCCCGAGTTGTTTGCAAGCATGCCGCCAACCGAGCAGAAGCCGCCCACCGACGGGTTGGGACCGAGCATCCTACCGTGCCTGCCAAGCACCCTGTCGAGGGATCCCCTGGATACACCGGACCCCACGGTGACGCCGTCCCCGTTCACGCTGACTGATTTGAGGTTCTTCATGTCAAGGCAGATCCCGACATTCAATGCGCCGCCCACCAGCCCGGTACCGGATCCGCGCGGGGTGATCGGTATGTCCTCCTCTCCGGCGATTATCACGGCCCGGACCACGTCCGCCTCGTCCTCCGGGACCACCACCACGTCCGGAACCACCTGGTATGCGCTCCCGTCCAGCGAGTACAGCAGTCTTGCCGACTCTTGCACCATTACCTTGCCGCGTACCGCCGCCCTGAGATCATCCAGAACCGCCTCGTCTATCTCTATGGGCGCATGCTCCATGTCACTGCCCACCACATGTACGCAGCGGCCACGCATCTTTCATTATGGTTTATCCGACAGTATCACTATAAAATGTGATAGGTGTGGTGTCTGGCGCCGACAGGTACAACATGGATGTTGGTTGCCGGCGGCTCCAGACGACATGCGGGCCTCTGTCTGCACCGCATCGTTTTATCGGAGGTGTAACATCTGCGTGAGTTGGTGGATGTTGTAACTCACGTAGATTGGACAATTCCGCCGCCAACTAGGCGGCATTGTTGACCGGGATGGGACCCTTTCCTGCCGTTTGGACGCCCTGCCGTGCCGGAGCGACCGGGCGCCGACACCGGACCGAGGAACGCCCGCCATCCGGTTGGAGGACAGAAAGGATCCCCGCGCGCGCTTCGGGTCGGCCGCCCCTACGGGTATACGATGAAATGGGCCGAGTGTGAATCCGGCCGCAGAACCTCCTCGGAGAGGGCAAAGACCTTGAAGCTGATGGTCGTCCACCCCGGCAGTCCGGCGGTATCCACCATCAGGAGGGTGGTGTTCCCGTCGGCCACCCGCATCTGGCCGGACTCCAGTATGTTGCCGCCGGCGTCGGCCATGAAGTACCTGATGTCGGAGGCGTCGCTGGTCTCCACCGATATCTCCAGGGTTGTGCCCGACGCCACCAGCCGCGGCGCCTCTATCTTGGTTATCTTGGGCGTCCGGACCGTCTCGAACTCGGACCACCGGTCGGCCTCAAAGGGGTACGCGTCATCCACAAACTCCCGGATGGTGATGATCCTGAGCTCCGGCGCATAGCCCTGCATCACGTACGGGCCGTTGCTGATCACCGCGTGGCCGTACGTGTCGATCCAGGCGATGGCGCTCTCGTACCGCTGCAGGTGGTCTGCCCCCGTCGTCCCGGACAGGGCGGCGGGCGCCTCTCCCCCCTCCAGGAACCCGGCCAGATGCTCCCGGATGATGGCGGCGTCATCCGGTATCAGTACCGACAGCCAGCCGGTGTTCTTGGATGTTGCGGCGGGCCTGGAGAATTGGGTCTGGCCATCCAGGACGGCGCCCTCCATGGCGTGGTATATCTCCCAGGGCATTGGCATCTCTATGCTGGCCCAGTGGGCTATCTCGCCACCGTCAAAGTGCCAATAGTCCACGTACACCTCCATGGTGTCCTGGTCTATCACCCGTATCCCTTTGATGGTGTCCAGCTGCTGGGCGGCCCGGGGGGTGTACTGGGGATCGACGGTGAGATCGCCGGCGCCCCCGTCCGTACCCCACTCGGTAAGAAAGTAGACGGCGTATAGCATGTCGTCCATGCCGGCCGGAATGCCGTGGTGCCAGTTGCCGAACGAGTAGTGGAACGTGACGACGCTGGTTGCACTGGCGCCCTCCCCCACCGGGGTCCAGGACCGGGTGTCGACGTCCCACAGGATCGCCTCGGAGGGTACCTCCAGGGAGCCGCCGGGTCCGGCCGTGTCCATCTGCCACTCGGATCTAACTGGCATGGCGGCTCCCGAGTAGGGGTGGCGGAAGACGAACGGGTCGTGGACGGCGTACCATATCGTGTTGCTGTACCAGTCCAGCAGGCCGGCCACCGGGTTCCAAGAGCCCTGGTAAATGTGCTTGACTCCTATGTTCAGAGTGTCCCGGTCCGAGTGGGCGTTGATGGTGGTAAACCTGCTGGGCACGCCCGCCCCGAACGCGTTGATCACCCCGTTCACGCCCTCGTTCGCGACATACTGATCCACGCTTCCGACCAGAAACACGCGCACCCCGTCATCTATTCCGGCGGCCACCGCTTCCCTGACCATGGCGGTGCGCTCTTCGGCCGACCCAAAGTCGCCCGAGTATACGGCCTGGGTCAGGTTGTCCAGGCGCGGGTGCTGATAGTTCCAGAAGGAGGGGTTGTTGGCTCCGGGCATCAGGCCGTACCAGGGCGCGTACTTTTCTGCCAGCTCCACCGAGTCGTACCTGACAAAGTCGCTCCGGCCCCACCCTTCCGTGTACAGGTGCCACTGCAGATCCGCGGGATCGGAGCCGTAGACGCTCACTAGCGCCTTGTTCAGGTCGCCGGCCACCTGGTTTACCACAAAGCCGGCATCTCTGAGCTCCGCAGAGACTACCTCGCCGATCGACTTCCGGAACGGATCGTCGCTGCGCACAAAGAAGGTGATCGCTACCGGCTGCCCGTCCATCGTCCAGACCCCGTCCGTGTCCAGCGACGCCCCCGCCCCGGCCATGGCCGACGATATCATCTCCCGAGCCAGTGCCGGGTCATAGCGAAAGTTGTACGACTCCAGCTGGTCGATGATCGAGGTGTATTCTGGGTCGTACGGCCCGTAGGCCGATGTCAGCGGCACGCCGTATCCGTGCAGCAGTTCGTTGACGATCAGGTCGCGATCAACCAGGTAGTTCAGGGCAAACCGAACATCGCGCAGCGAGAACGGGTTGAACGTCTCGGTCTGCGCCGGGTTTGCCATGATGCTGTAGGTGCTCCCGGTGGATTCGTATATCCTGAGGCCGTCCCGGGACGCCGCATCCGCAAGCCGGTTTGGCGATATCCCCCAGTAGTACATGTCAAGGTTGCCGTTCCTGACCTCCCCCAGGGCCGCGTCCTCGTCAAGGTAGTGTATGAACCGGACGGTGTCAAAGCCGGTTTCGGCATGGGCGCCGGCCACGGCCAGCGGCGCGATGGACAGGACAGGGTGACGGCCAGGAGCCACCAGGCGTTCACCCGGTGCGCGCCGGAGAATCCTGCGTGTGCGGTGCGCCTGGGATCAGGCGGCGTGCCTTGTCGCATGCGGTGGTAGGGGCGCAGGGGGCGGTATTTAATTTGGAGCTGGCCGGGCGGCATGCCGAGGCGCAGCACCCGCCCGCGCCAACTGTCTTTATTAATGGGTGAGCCGTCTCGTCCCCATGGGAGTAGTGGCAAAGGGGGCAGGCTGCAGCGTCGCCGGGTGCGACAACAAGGGCAGCAGGTCCATCAACACCATGAAGGTGGAGAGCGCCGGGATCCGGGTGGAGTCGGCCGGCAAAAAGTCGGTCCTGTGCAGGGAGCACTACAAGGAGTACAAGAAGGAGACCAAGGAGGACCGGGACCTGGAGCGCGCCAGGTGGTCCTAGCCTCCCGGACCGGCAAAGTAGTCCGAGGAGAGTTTCTCGTAGTAGGATCCCAGCCGGTCGTAGAGCCGCCGCGGCCTCCTGGGGGCGTGGTTGCTTATCGCGTACAGCGCCAGGATGGGAAAGGCTATGGTGGTGTCCGCGTAGACGGTGACCATGCCGCGGTGGGCATCCTGTATCTTGCCCCAGCTCTTGCCCTCCTGGAGGGTGGCCCCCGACAGCCCGCCCGTGTCGGGGCGCGCGTCGGTGACCTGGATTATGTAGTCCTGGCCCCCGTCGCTGCGGCGCAGTATCTGGTCCAGCAGCGGCCCGGTCTGCTGGACGGCGTTCTTGGGGACCCCTCCGCCCAGCTCCAGCACCCCCGAGGACTCTGAATTGTAGACGATGGCCGCCTGCTCGATTATCTCCCGGACGATGTCCAGCGAGTAGGTCCTGCCCCGGAGGCGGTGGACGGCCAGGTTGAGGGCCAGCGAGGAGTCCTTGAGGGTGGAGACGTAGACGGGCACGCCGTGCTTGTAGGCGCTGCTCACAAAGCTTCGCTCTGGGTGCTCGGCGTTCTCCAGGCTCATCCTGCCCAGGTAGTTGCAGAACTCGGCGGTGGTAAACGGCCTGCTGTCCATGGCCCCGTCAAAGTACTTTTGGATTACCTGGTCCTGCGCCTCCAGCGTCTCGTAGAACCGTATGTAGACGTCGCGTATCCGGACTATCTCGTTCCGGAACAGGACGGAGTCGTCGGCGCGGTGCGTCCCCTGCTTGACCGGCAGGCCCCAGGCGAAGTGGTCCTCGTGGTAGACGTTGGCCCCGGTCGTTATCATCCAGTCCACAAACCCCCGCTCTATCAGCGACTGGATTATCCCGCCAAAGCCCACCGGCGCCAGGGCCCCCGAGACGGTCAGGCAGATGGTGGCGTCCTTCTCTATCATCTCCAGGTAGAGCTTGGCCGCCTCCCCCAGGCTCCTCCCGTTGTACCCGGACGCGGCGTAGACGTCCACCAGGTCCGTGATGGTCATGTCCGGGCTGATGCGTACGTGCGGTATGTCGCTGCCGCCGAATCCGTGGGGGTCCACGGGACCGGGTGGGGGGCGGTTTTCTATAAACTGTTCCGGGATGCTTATTTGGGAACCCTCCCGCACCATCCCGTGGACATAGTGGACGCTCCCGTAACAGGCCGCGCCGGCCGGCCCCCGGACCGCGCCGTGACCATACTGGAGGGCAGCTACCAGATGGAGGGCGCCACCGTCCATCTGGTGGAGCTGCGCCAGTATGTGGAACGCCGCGACGACCGGGGGGCGTACTCGCTGATCACCGCCATGGTGCGCGCCGGCCCCCACTCGATAGAGATGCTCTACGACGAGGGATACCGCGGCGAGGACGCCCTGGACAGGGCCAGGGAGTTTTTGGTGTCCCAGATGGGCGTCTCGGGGCTGGTTCTCCGGGCCGTCATGGCCATCCGGGACGCCGCCGGATGAAAGGTTTAATTCGATACGCTGTCGTGATGCCTTGTGCGTATATTACACCTGCACTGCGACCACGTCGAGTACACGCCCACCAAGAAGGAGATTCCCGCCGCCGAGGATCTGCAGCCGGAGACGGTCCGGCTGAGCGAGGTGCTGGTGGCGTTCGTCGCCGTCGAGAAGGGCGACGACGACACGGTAGCCTCCAAGGCCGTCGCCCTGGTAAGGCAGGTGATGGAGAGGCTGGGGTGCGAGAGGCTGCTGCTCTACCCCTACGCCCACCTCAGCGCCGATCTGGCCCCCGCCAGGATAGCCCTGAAGGTGATGGAGAAGATGTCAGGATACGCCGGCGATCTCGAGACGCACCGCTCCGCCTTCGGCTGGACCAAGTCGTACTCCATCCAGGTGAAGGGCCACCCGCTGGCCGAGGGCCTCAAGATAGTGCGCAGCGGCGGCCAGGAGGACGGCGAGTCCGAGGCGGTCCGCGCCGAGTCCAAGATCAAGTCGTACTGGCATATCATGACCCCCGATGGCCGGATGACCCCCGTCGCCGAGTTCGATTTCTCGGGGAACCGCGGCCTGGAGGTGCTGGCAAAGTACGAGGCCGCCAAGAAGCGCGGCGAGGACAGGCCGCCCCCGCACGTCGGGCTGATGAAGAGGCTGGCCATAGCCGACTACGAGCCCGCCTCCGACCAGGGGAACATGAGGTTCTACCCCAACGGCAGGCTCATCAAGTCGCTCATCGAGAGGTACGTCACAAAATGCGTACGGGAGTACGGCGGCTTCGAGGTGGAGACGCCCATCATGTACGACTCCGACCACCCCAGCATGGTCAGGTACTTCAACAGGTTCCCCGCCAGGCAGTACAGCATCGACTCGGAGGGAAAGCAGCTCTTCCTGAGGTTTGCGGCCTGCTTCGGGCAGTTCCTGATGGCCAACGACTTTCAGATGTCCTACCGCAACCTGCCCTACCGCCTGTACGAGCTGACCCGGTACAGCTTCCGCCGGGAGCAGTCAGGCGAGCTGGTCGGTCTCAGGAGGCTGCGCGCCTTTACCATGCCCGACTGCCACGCGTTCTGCGCCGACATGGACCAGGCCGTCGACGAGCTGGGGGTTCGCTTTGATCTGTCGCGGGACGTCCTGCGCGAGCTGGGCATCAAGGAGGAGAGCTACGAGATGGCCGTCCGGTTCACCGAGGATTTCTACAACGAGAACAGCGGGACGGTCACCGAGCTGGTGAGAAAGCACGGCAAGCCCATCCTGGTGGAGATGTGGAAGGAGAGGTTCTTCTATTTCGTGCTCAAGTGGGAGTTCAACTATATCGACGCCGGCGGCAAGGCCTCGGCGCTCTCAACCGACCAGATAGACGTCGAGAACGGCAGCAGGTACGGGATAGAGTTCGTGGACAGCTCCAACAAGCCGCAGAACCCCATCATCCTGCACAACTCGCCCAGCGGGGCGGTCGAGAGGATCATCTACGCGCTGCTCGAGGGCGCCGCCAAGGACTCCCGGGAGGGCCGCAAGGCGATCTTTCCCCTGTGGCTGTGCCCCACCCAGGTGAGGATAATACCCGTCCACGAGGACACGGCCGAGCACGCCGTCAAGATGGCCGAGTACATGGGCAAGAAGCTTGTGCGCGCCGACGTTGACGAGCGCAACGAGAGCATAGGAAAGCGGGTGCGCGAGGCCGAGAAGGAGTGGGTGCCGTTCGTGGTGGTGGTTGGCGCAAAGGAGAGGGACGGCGGAATGGAGGGGTCTATAACCGTCCGGGACCGGCGGACCGGCGGGATGAGGGAGACCACCGTCTGGGACCTGGTATCCCAGATAAGGGAGGAGGTCCGGGGAAAGCCGTACGCGATGCTCAACCAGCCCCGGCTGCTGTCCAAGAGGCCCCAGATAATGGTGTGACGACCCGATGAGCTATACCGAGCTGTACACCAACCCGGCCGTGCTGCTCTCCGGCGAGGGGGAGCCTGCCGCCACCATCCTGGGCGTGCCCTTCGACTCCACCCACTCGTACAGGCCCGGCTGCAGGTTCGCCCCCGACTATATCCGGGGCGTCTTCAACAACATCGAGGTGTTCCATCCGGAGATAGGGGTGGACCTGGAGCAGGCGTCCCTGCGCGACCTGGGCAACCTGGTGCAGACGGTCGACCCCGCCGGGATGGTGGAGATGGTCCGGAAGGTGGTCGGCGAGATGAACCAGGGCGGAGCCGTCTCGGTGGTGCTGGGCGGCGAGCACCTGGTGACGCTGGGCTCCTACACGGCATTCCCCGAGGGGACGGGGCTGGTGGTGCTGGACGCCCACTACGACCTCAGGGACCAGTACGCCGGGGCCAGGCTCAGCCACGCCTCGTTCCTGCGGAGGATAGCGGAGGGGCGGGACGGCTCCGACATACTGCATGTGGGCGGGCGGGCGTTCGCGGGCGAGGAGCTCGCCTATCTCCGGGAGAGCGGCATCGGGGTCGTGTCAGACTCCGATGTCCGCGAGGGCAGCGGCCCGTCCATGATAAGGGAGTTTGCCGGACGGTACGAGACCGTGTACGTGAGCGTGGACATGGACGTGGTTGATCCGGCGTTCTGCCCGGGCGTGGGCAACCCCGAGGCCGGCGGGATAACCTCCCGGGAGCTGCTGGAGATGGTCGAATCGCTCCCCGGCGGCCGGGTTGCCGGGGCCGACATAGTGGAGCTGAACCCGCAGTACGACAGCGGGGCGGGCGGCGCCCTGGCCGCCAAGGTGCTATCCGTGCTGGTGGCCTCGGATGTGGCCGGCCGCAGGCGTTCCCGGTGAGCGGATGGTCCTAAACAGCCTCAGGGGGCGGCTCGGGCCGGCGCTGGAGAGGACGGGCAGGGCCTTTGCGGCCACCGGACTCTCGGCCAACTTCTGGACGGCCACGGGCCTGGCCTTTGCCTTTGCGGCGGCCATCGCATATGGGAGCCATATCGAGTACGCCTTTGTCATCGGGGGGGTGCTGCTGCTGGCATCGGGCTTCTTTGACATGGTGGACGGCCAGGTCGCCCGGGTGACCGGCAAGGCGTCCAGGAGGGGATCGTTCCTTGACTCGATGTTCGACAAGATAGCCGAGGTGGCCGTCTTTGTAGGGCTGGGGACCGGCGGGCTGGTGGAGCCGGAGATCGCCCTGCTGGGGATAGGGCTCTCGCTGCTGGTCAGCTACGCCAGGGCCAAGGCCGACGCGCTGAACGTCAAGGTTCAGGGCCTTGGCATAGGCGAGAGGGCCGAGAGGCTGCTGGTGATAGCCCTGCTGGGGATGGTGCCGGGCATGATGCCGCTGGCGGTGGTGATCGTGATCGTGATATCGGCGATCACGGTGGCCCAGCGGATGAGGCACATCTACAAGAGGCTCGACTAACAGGGGGGCACGCTACCGGAGCCGGCCGCGCTTTCTGCGGTTGTCGGCGGAGCGTATCTTGAGTATCTTGAAGTGGATGGCGCAGGATATGCAGTACCACTTCAGGACGGTGGGCGAGGCGATGTACGCCCCCTGGGAGCGCAGCTCCTTGGCCAGGGTGTGTTCGACCAGGTTGAGCCTAGAGGTGACCTTCTTGGCCTTGTCCTTGGGGACGGTCTGGCCGCAGTTGGTACACTGGACCACGCCGGTGGAACCCTTTCCGCCCTTGGTGCGGCCCCTGCTTGCACGTTTTAGAGGCATGATACAGGTACCTACTACCTCTTTATATTTTGATAAGGCCTGCTGGGCTCATGCGCCTGCTTGTAGGCTACATCAAGCACGATGACATAGACGGCACCGAGCAGCAGGTGCGGTATCTTGTGGGGTACCTGCGCGGGGCGGGCCACCACGTCGAGGTGATGGCCAACAGGCGCGGGCCCATGTCCACCTCCAGGTTTCACAGGACGGCGGCCATATTCGGCCTGCTCTTCAGGGCGGCCCGCGCCGGCCCCTACGATATAGTCCACGCGCACCACCCCATGGCGGCGGCAGTGCTGGTGGGCGCGCAGGGGGGCCGCAAGATAATGACCATGCACAGGAGGCACGTGCCCTGGGTGGAGTTTGTGGCCGGCAAGTCCGCCGGCAGGCTCGCCCGCCGCCACGAGCGCAAGGCCGTCCGCGAGGCCGAAGTCATGACGGTGGTCGATGACAAGACCGGCGAGTACTACCGGAGCCTCACCGACATGCCCATCCACGTGATACCCGCCGGCATAGACATGGACTCGCTGCCCGACGACCAGCACAGGCGCTTTGGGCGGCAGGTCATCTACGCGGGACGGCTGTCCGCCGAGAAGGGCATACGCGAGCTGCTGGCCGCCGCCGGGTCCCTTCCGGAGGATACCCACCTGGTGATTGCCGGATCCGGTCCGGAGGAGCAGGCGGTGCGCGCCGCGGCCCGGCAGCCCAACGTGCACTACCTGGGCCGGCAGTCGCACGAGGATACCATCCGCTGGATCCGCGGCTCCGACATCCTTATCGAGCCGTCCCTGATGACCGACGGCCTGCCGTCGGTGGTGCTGGAGGCGATGGCATGCGGCACCGCCGTCTTGGCCCACCGCATACCCGCCACCGAGGAACTCGCAGGGGATGGCGCCGCCGCCCTCTTTGATGATCACGCCCAGATACCGGGGATGGTCGACGGCCTGCTGGCCGACGGCGCCCGGACGGGCAGAATGACCGCCCGCGCCCTCAGGAAGGCCGGCTCGCACGACTTTGGCGTCATCGGGCGCCGGTACCTGGATCTGTACGAGAGCCTGCTGGATGAGCCCGGAACGGGGTAGGCCGGGGAGGGCCCGGGGGCGGTCAGCCTTTCGGCCAGCCGTCCGCCCTTCCAGTCCGTTTGGCTGATACCGGGGACGGGAGGCGCGCCGCAAGGGAGTCGGGAAGCGGTTCCGCGCAGGGGACGTACGGGCGGGGTGGGGGCAAGGCCGAGACGGCATTCCAGGTGATCAAGGGGGTGTTCGGCTCGGTGGTCAGCTCGCGCGGCGTCCGGACAGGGGAGAGGGGGCTGCCCTAGCACGTACCTGCCCACAGCTGCCACGGAACCGCGGCATATACGGTGTTGTTTTAGCATGGTGGTTTCGACTCAGCAAATTTTGCGTAACGGATATTAGATTATCCCGAGTCTGCGGAATTATGATCAAAGCGCCTGCCGCGACAGCCCCGCTGCCTGCTCGTGCACCGGCGATGGCGTCCGGCTCCGTCTCCCCCGTCCGCCAAAAGTGGAGGCCGCGCATAGCCGATTCTCTCTGATGTGAAATGAGCAAACTGGACATTCTGTTTTACGCGGCGGCGGCAACCACGGCAATAGCGGGGATCATACACGTGGTCCTGGGATACGACTCTGGCAGGATAAACACGCAGATCCTGTTTCTTGTGGGGGGAGCCGCCCAGATCTTCTGGGTCCTTCCGATGGTGAGAAGATGGGGGCGGGTCTGGTACGGCGTCGGCCTTGGAGGGACCGTCGCCTTTATCGCAATCTGGATCATTACCAGGATCCCCGAGAACTTTATCACCGGCAGAGGCGGACGTATAAGCGACAACGGAATTCTGACCGAGGCGTTCCAGTTTGCCTATGTTGGAATCGTGATTGCAATCCTCGTGCTGCTGAATAAAAAAGCCCGGTAAAACAGCATAGCGGCCCGATACATCCCTGCACGATCACGGGGACGGGCGCGGTCTGTCCATCGCCGTTCTTTGCAAACCACCACGTCCACGGGCCCGCCCGTCTTCGGCGACCATCCCGCGGCGGGTTACGGGGCGATCATGGCCGTCTATCCATCCCGGCTTTCCCCTCATCGATGGCCAGCACCACGCGCATTACAGGCCCGCCATGGGCGAGGCGAGGATCACGGCCCACAGAATCGGGCGCGCCTACCCGCGTCTACAAAATAAGAAAAAAACCCCACGCTACTTGGATCTGCGTGCTGTGATCGCCAGCCAATATACCAGGCCAGGGGCCAAGCCCACGATCAGGGGAATCCAAACGGGCCATCCGTCTGTTACGTCTGACATGCTGGATGTAGATGAGAAATCGTATTTAAATCCATCTTTGACCGATCGGGGCTCAATCCGCCTTTCCGATCCTGCCACCATCCGCCCGGCCGTCAGGACCCTGCCGGGCAGTGCGCCCCGGGCCAGGCACAATCGGATCGTGCAGCCTGACGGTTTCCGTTAAATATGACCGGATGGAGCCACCAGCCATGGCCGCCGTCACCCACTACTTTGGGTTCACCTTCTTCAGGGTGGATCCCAAGTGGAGGTGGCTGGCCGACATGGGCAAGGCCGAGTCCGCCAAGGAGGTGGAGCAGGTCCTGGTACAGTCCGGAGTCAGGTTCAGGACGTACTCGACGCTGGGGCTCCGGGCCGAGGCCGACCTCCTGCTGTGGACGGGCGCAGAGTCGGTCGAGGGCATACAGCGGGCCGCCTCCAGGCTGTACTCGACGGTCTTTGGCAAGTACATCACGCCGTCCCTCAACTACCTCTCGCGAACCAGGCCGTCCGTGTACACGTCGGGCGAGCGCATCCCCTCGTTCCTGGCCGAGGAGAGCCCCAAAAAGTACGCCGTCGTCTACCCGTTCACCAAGACCCGTGAGTGGTACCTTCTGCACGAGTCCCAGCGCAAGGAGATGATGGACGAGCACATCGCCGTCAGCCGCAAGCACCCCGGGGTAGTGCTGAACACCACCTACTCGTTCGGGCTGGACGACCACGACTTTATGCTGGCCTTTGAGACCGACGACCTGGCCGACTTCCAGGACCTGATAATGGAGCTGCGCGCCACGGCCGTCTCGAGGTACGTCAAGTCAGATACGCCCATGATGGTCTGCGTCAAAAAGGATATTATCCCGCTGATTGCCAGCCTGGGTTGACATGAAGATGCTCAAGGAGTGGTCGACGGTCATCGGCGCCCTGGAGGCCGGCGAGCAGACGGTCCTGCTCAGGAAGGGCGGCATACTCGAGACGGCATCGGGGTTCAACGTGGAGTCCAGACGGTTCCTGTTGTACCCCACCTGGGAGCACCAGAGCGCCGGGAACATACGGGAGCCGTTCAGGCGCCACCTGGACCGCAAGAGGCCAGAGGAGGGCACCAACCGGATAAGCTCCTATGCCGAGGTGCTGGCCGAGGCGGACGTCTCCTCGGATGAGGCCGTACGCGGGCTCGAACCCTTCCACGTGTGGAGCCGCCGGTACATAGAGGCCAGGCGGAACTGGGAGCCGGAGAGGCCCATCAAGGCCGTCTATCTCCGGGTCTTCCGGATGGACGAGCCGGCGACCATCCCGGTGCTGCCCGAGTACTCCGGCTGCAAGTCGTGGCTGGAGATGGACCGGAGCATCCCCTCCGGCGAGCCGGCGCTGCCGGACGGCCGGGCCGAGTCGCTCCTCGCCAAGTTCAGGGAGATCGTCGCACGATGAACTACCGGAGGCTGGGCAAGAGCGGCATCAAGGTCTCGGAGATAGGGTTTGGCGCCTGGACAATAGCCCTGAATTGGTGGGGCAAGAAGATCAGCGAGGACGAGGCGAGGCAGATGCTCAGGAAGGCATACGACTGCGGGATCAACCTCTTTGAGACCGCCGACATGTACGGCAAGGGAAAGAGCGAGCGGCTCATCGGCGAGGCGCTCGGAGACGTCCGGGACGAGATTGTCATCTCCACCAAATACGGATACGACTTTGGAGGGGTGGAACAGGTGGGGCACGCCGAGTTGCCCCAGTCCTTTGATCCACAGTTCACCAGGAAGGCGCTGGACGCCTCCCTGGAGAGGCTGGGCACGGACAGGGTGGACGTGTACGGCCTGCACAACCCCAAGATAGGCCACATCCGGGACGAGGAGTCGTTCCGGTTTCTGGACGGGCTGGTGGAGGAGGGGTCGGTGGGCTCCCTGCAGGCGGCCCTGGGCCCCGCCATAGGGTGGCTGCAGGAGGGGATCGAGGCCATGTCCAGGAGGAACGTGACCGCCGTCCAGACGGTCTACAACATACTGGAGCAGACCCCAGGCAACCAGCTCATGGAGGAGGCCGCCAGAAGGGACGTGGCCATCCTGGTGAGGGTGCCCGACGCCTCGGGCATGCTGACCGGCAAGATAACGGCCGACACCAAGATATCAAAGGATGATCACCGCCGGGACCGCAAGGCGGCCTGGCGGAGGGAGGCGCTCTCCAAGATGGAGGAGCTGCGGCCGGTGGCAGAGAGCAACGGCCTGACCATGACGGAGCTGGCCATCAAGTTCATCCTCTCCAGGGAGCAGCTGGGCTCGGTGCTCCCCACGGTGGTCAGCTCAGAGGAGATAGAGACGTTCGCGGGCATATCCGACGGGAGATACCTGTCCCGCTCCGACATGGCCGAGATAGACAGGATATACTCGTCCTGGCCCGAGTACGAGCTCAAGGCCTCGCCGCTCGGATGAGGGCGCGGGCAGTCAGGCGCGGGCCGCGGGGACCCGCGGTTCGGCCACCGCCACCTGCTCGACAAAGTACTCTACCCGGCTCTTCTTGAACTCCCGCTCGCTGAAGAGTATGCGGTACTCGCGTACGTTGATCTGCGACTGGATGGTCCGGGCCACCTCGGCGGCCTCCTCCCGGGTACGGCAGTGTATCATCGAGAAGACGGTATACGGCCAGTCCGGGTACGCGGGCCGCTGGTAGCAGTGGCTCACCTGCGGGAAGGCGCCCAGCTTCTCCCCTATCTCGGGGATTATCCCCTCTGGCACCTTCCAGACTATCATCCCGTTGGCGATGAACCCGGCGTCCCGGTGCCGCAGTATGGCAGCGTACCGCCTCATGACGCCGGTCTCCTCGTAGAGCCGCGCCTGCTTGAAGAGATCCTCCTCGGTTATCCCCAGCCGCTTCGCCATCCCAAGGAACGGCCGCTCTGCCACCTCCAGGTCCTTCTGCAGTTCCCGGACGAACTGCTTGTCCCGGTCGGTGGCCGCGAACTGCTCGTTCCGGATGTCCTTCTTGGCCTCCGAGGGCAGTATCTCGCGCTTTTTGTTCTCGTTCATGTCCAGCTTTACGCCGATCTTGAACATCCTCAGGGTGGGCAGCATGCGCGTGGCCCGGACACCGGGCAACCCCGAGAACCGGTTCACCTCGTCCTGGATGCTGGATCCCGGCGGGACGGCGATCGTAAACCACAGGTTGAAGTCGTGGTTCCGCTCGTAGTTGTGGCTGACCCCCGGGTGCTCGCTGATGGCGCCTGCAACCTCCACCAGCATGTCTGGATCCACCCTCATGGCTACCAGCGAGCTCTTGTAGCCCAGCCGTCGGGTGTCGAAGATGGCGCTCAGCTGCCGGATTATCCCCGTCTCCTTGAGCCGGCCGATGCGGTCCATGACGTAGGCAGGTTCGACCCCCATCTTGGATGCCAGCTCGCGGTAGGGCCTCGGGGAGAGCGGGAAGCTCCACTGTATCTCGTTGAGGAGATCCTTGTCGAACTCGTCCAAACCGGCCAACGCTACCACGGGCCCGCCCTCGAATTAAAAGTATACCTCGCGTCGATGGCAGCCGATGGCACCGGCCACCATCCGCACTCTGAGCCTGAAGCGTATGCACTCAGGTCCCCAAAGCGGGCATCTTGGGCATCGTCATAATTGTCTGTGACGCTAATCCGGCATCAGCACGCCACGGCGACCGGCGCGACCAGCTCCGGGCGCTCCTGTTTCGGCGGCGGCTTGAACAGCCGCCAGTCCGGATCCCTGACCAAATTCTCCACCGCGAGTAGTCGGATATTTATATCCGGAAAGGTGACAAACAGTATGTCCAGATACCAGTCCCCCGGCATCGGCGTCAACAAGGGCGCCGCCAGGGGAGTGGCGATAGGGATATTGGCCCTCGTGGTGATAGGGGTGGTGGCCTACTCGGCGGTCCAGATAGTGGATGCGGGCCACCGCGGCGTGCTGCTCCACTGGAACGCCGTGGACACCAGCGTGCCCCCCTTGCAGGAGGGCCTGCACTTTGTGACGCCGTTCGCCGACAGCGTGGTGCAGATGGAGATCAGGACGCTAAAGTACGTAAAGTCGACCACCTCCGCGTCCAAGGACCTGCAGACGGTATCCACCACCGTGACGGTGAACTACCACCCATCACCGGAGTCCGTCCACTTCCTGTACCAGACCGTGGGCCTGGACTACGAGAACCGGATAATCCAGCCGGCGGTAGAGGAGGTGGTCAAGCAGGTGACGGCCAACTACAACGCCGAGGAGCTGATAACTAAGCGGCCGGAGGTCAAGGCAGATATCGAGCGCGAGATAACCGCCCGCCTGAACGACTTTAACATATCCACCGAGGTGATATCGATAACCGACTTTCAGTTCTCCAGCCTCTTTGCCGCGGCCATAGAGGCGAAGGTGGAGGCAGAGCAGCGCGCCCTCAAGGCCGAGAACGACCTGCTGAGGATAGAGGTCGAGGCGCGCCAGCGCGAGCAGCAGGCCCAGGGTGAGGCCGCCGCCAACATTGCAAAGGCAAACGGCGAGGCAGAAGCCATCAGGATAATCAACCAGGCACTCGCGCAAAACCCCAACTATCTGGAATGGTTGAAGACGCAGGCCTGGGACGGCAAGCTCCCGCTGGTGGTCGGCGAGGGCGGAACCCCGTTCATACAGATACCCACCAACCCGTAGGGGGCCGCCGCCTCTCTCACGAGCCTGACCAGCAGGGCGCGGATTCTTGCCCAGTAACCATCCAGAGTGGATGACCGGCTCGAAGCCATCGACATCTCAGGCAGGAGGGTCTGCGGGCGTTTGGCGCCTGGGATGCGCCGTCTTGGCGCCTGCATCAAAACAGGGCGGCTGGCAGTGCGCGCCTACTTTCCTGGCCCGCGCTCCCGGATGGCATCGTACATCTCCAGAAACTGTTCGGGGTCGGTCTGACGATAGTGCTTCTCTAGGGTGCGCACCTGCCGCTCCGATATGTTCTCGCCGCGGATCACCTCGTGGAACTCGCGGATTATCTGCGCAGGCGTCTTTCGTATGTCGTAGCTGCGAAGTATACGGTTGACCGAGCTCTTGCAGAGGGCGTCATAGACCACGTACCGGTACAGCAGGTATCCGCCCAGGCCGGCGATTGCCGCCAGTACCAGCGGTATGATTAGCGCCGTCGCCATGGCATGGTATGCGGGGCATCGTTATTTCACGTTATCGGTTTTTATCTACCTGTGCCCAGTCATCGCAGCCCCAGCTGCACTGCTGCAAGACGCATCATCTCCGCCTGCGCCTAGCCTGCCTCTCTCTTCGAATCGCGCCCAGTGGGAACTGAATTGTCTCCAATTCGTTGCGCTTTGCGATTATCTTCTCGTTGACACCGAGCCGTTCATTCTCAAGTGCGGCCAATTCGTTGGAACACGCCTCGAACTAGTCAAGAACGCGATTCCATTCCTTCTCCAGGTCATCATCAGTTGTCATGGAACAGCGGATCGTATGTCTCTATCGTATCACAGATGCTTCGAAGTTGTTTTGCAATGACCGGATCCTCGATCTTATCAGCTAGAGCCCGACCCTTTGCAACAATGGCACCCACCTCAGCCATAGCACACCTACCCAAGTGTTGCCTTTAAGGATGGATTATCGGCGACTGTTCCCCCCGCAGGGACTGGTAGTTGATCCAAATGGCCCGGATCCGGGCCGCAATCCGGGGGCAGGGGGCGTTGAGCCGCCCTCCCCCGGCAATCCTCAATACCCAGACAGGTGCGGGCGGAGTTTGAGACGATACCTAGCTGACTCATGGTCAATGTACCATCTTACGTCACCCAGGATGATGTATCAGATCCGGACCAGTTTCGGGACAGCCACCTCTTTTAATATATAAATACGAATCGCATAGTTTTGGGGGCATGATAGTGGATCTCCGGCTGGACTCGAGATCCGTGCTGGTCGTGGGCGGGGGCCGCGAGGCCACCAAGAGGATCAGGATGATGGCGCCGGAGGGCTGCAGGATAACGGTGGCCAGCCCCAGACTATCAAGGGAGATCGAGGAGATGGCCGGCAGCGGCAGCATATCGGTAAGACGCGTGATGGTGTCCGGCGACCGCATACTGGAGGAGGTGCGGCCGGACATGCTGGTCGCCGCAACCGACGATGGCACGCTGAACAGGAGGCTGGTCGAGTCCGCCAGGGCCAGGGGGATCATCGCGTACAGCTCCAGCGACCCCGCCTACAGCGACTACTCGCACCTGGCCATCGCCGAGTTCGGGGAGACGGTCAAGGTGGCCGTATCCACCGGCGGAAGGAGCCCCACCATCGCCAAGGCCATCCGGGACGAGGCCAGGCGGGCGCTGGACGGGGTGGTAACCGACGGGATGCTGGAGGAGATCAGGGTCCAGGGGGAGGCGCGGGCCGGCGCCGGTCCGGGCGCCCTGCGAGAGGGCCTGCGCCGCGGAGGCGGCCCCCGGCGGGATGGAGGGGCATGACCCACATAGTCAACGCCAGGGTGACCTTCCACAGCACGCCGGTGCACATGCTGGAGAGGTTCATGATAAAGGACCAGACCGGCGCCTACAAGCGGTTCCAGGAGAGCGGCCTTGAGGAGTGCGTGATAGTACAGACCTGCAACAGGGTGGAGCTGTACGGCAAGGCCCCCCGGGCAGACTATGCCGGGATAATCAAGGCCTGGGCCGACATAACGGGGCTGGACAGGCGCGAGTTCGAGGGCATGGAGACGGGCGAGGATGCCGAGGCCATACAGCACCTGCTCAAGCTGGTCTCGGGGCTGGACTCGATGGTGGTGGGCGAGGAGCAGGTGCTGGGACAGGTCAGGGAGTCGATAGCGTCCGCCCGGGACGCCGGAGCCTCCGGGCTGCACCTGAACACGCTCTTTGATCGTGCCACCCGGGTGGGCACCAGGATACGCAACTCCACCGGGATAGGGCGGGGCGGCATATCCGTGGGGTCGATGGCCGTCAAGCTGGTGGAGGAGAACATAGACGAGCTCAAGTCCAAGAGGCTGCTGGTGATAGGCACCGGCGAGGTCTCGACGCTGGTGGCAAAGTCGCTGGGCAGGCGCGGGTACGGCTTTGCCGTGGCCAGCCGCACCCTCCGGAGGGCGGCGGCGTTCTGCGAGACGATGGGCGGCACGCCGGTGAGGTTCGAGGACGTCCTGACCGGCTTTGGCCAGTACGACGTCATCTTCGTGGCCACCACGGCCCCCTTCTTTCTGGTCGCCTACGACGCGGTCTCGGCGATGTCCCGCGAGAAGGACGGGATGATGATCCTGGACCTCTCAAACCCCAGGGCGGTTGACGAGAGGATATCCACCATCCCCGGGATAAAGATGATGAACCTGGACCAGATCGGGGAGATGATAGAGCGCAACATGAAGGAGAAGGCCAGCAAGGCCAGCGCCATCGAGGGGATAATAGACGAGGAGGTTCCGGCCCTGGAGGCGTCCATGCACCGCCTGGAGGCCGAGCCGCTGGTCAAGGGCGTGTTCATGAACATGGACCGCATGCGCGAGCGGGAGCTTGCAAAGGCGCTGCAGATGCTTGGCGAGACCGACCCCAAGAAGGTGCGGGTGATAACCGACATGAGCCGGGCGATCCTGGAGGGCATCGCCTCGGTGCCCATGAACAACATACGGCAGGCCTCCGAGCACGGCGAGAAGGGGGTGCTGGAGACGGCCGGCAGGCTCTTCGACTACGGGACCCGGCAGGCGGGGGAGCCGAAGGGTGCCGACGAGGGTTCGGCCTAGGTGCCGGAAGGATCCCCAGTACTCCTGGATTCGCGTCGCTCTCTCTCAATTGCCCGCACTCGTTGGTACAGCACGTCCAAACGTCGATCGCCTTTCAATATTTCGGCATCTATCCTGGATCGTTGACCAAACCTAGCCAGTTGTCTCCTGTATCCTGCATCGTATTCATCCATTCGGTCAGCCACTCGGCTCTGAGTCTATCATCCCCGCCGCTCATGAGTAGCCGTCGGCTCTGAAGTCATCTTCCACGCGCCGGATGGTGTCACCCATCTCCTTGTACTTTTTCCGCATCTCGGGAGTTGGGGCGATCCTGGCCAGCTTGTAGCTCATACGCACCACCTCATCCACGTCTACCATGGGCCACCATGGACGAGTTGTCGGTAAAAAGATTCATGGCAGGGTATCTGGCCAACCGCACCACGATTTTATAGACCGTGGTCGCCAAGCGTGCCCATGATAGAGCCGGGTGGACCCGTCCAGGACATGTCCGTACCGTCCGGCTCGTCGGTCCGCGACATCATACTCCAGATGGGCGGCTCGGGCGGTTTTGAGTCGGTGAACGTGGCCTCGGGCCTGGGCATAATGGAGGCGATGATAGACGACCCCCGGTGCCTCAGGTTCATCTCGTTTGTCGGGGCCACCGTATCTACCGGCCTGCGGGGGATAATCCGGGACATGATAAGACGAAAATGGTTTGACGTGGTCGTCACCACCTGCGGCGCCCTGGACCACGACATCGCCCGGCACTATGCGGCCTACAACAGGGGGTCATTCACCATGGACGACGCTAAGCTGGCCACCCAGGACATCCACCGCCTGGGCAACGTCCTGGTGCCGCTGGACAGCTACGGGCCGCTGATAGAGGAGAAGGTGCAGTCGTTTCTGGAGGCGGAGTACGAGTCCGGGGTGCGGAGGATGACCACCGCCGACATCTGCGACATGATAGGCAGGAACACCGGCGAGTCCTCCTTCCTGCACCAGGCGCACAAGAACGGAACGAAGGTGGTGGTACCCGGGATAGTGGACGGGGCGGTGGGCAGCCAGATATGGATGTTCGTCCAGAAGCACCCCGACTTTATACTGGACGTGTCGGGCGACTCGGAGATGCTCTCCTCGAAGATATTCAAGGCCGACAGGTCCGGCGCCCTGATGATAGGAGGCGGCATATCAAAGCACCACACCATGTGGTGGAACCAGTACCGCGGCGGGATGGACTATGCGCTGTACATAACCACCGCGTCCGAGTTTGACGGCAGCCTCAGCGGGGCCCCCGTCCGGGAGGCCATATCCTGGGGGAAGGTCACCGCCGAGGCCAGGCAGGCCACCCTCCACGCCGAGGCCACCACCATACTGCCGTTCATCTACGCGGCCCTGCTGGATGGCCGGGGGTAGTCAGCCGCAGTCCAGGATCTCCACCTGGCCGCCGCACTGGTCGTTGTACGAATCTATCTGCTCCAGGATTATCTCGCAGATCTCGGGGTCCGGCGACTCGTGGTACCTGTCAATGTCGAACTGCAGCGCCTGGTACTGGACGCTGCACTGGGGGGTGGCCAGTATCACCACCACTACCACGACGGCTACCAGCGCCAGAATCAGCTTTCTAGGAGGACTTTTGGATGTCAATCTCTATGGTCGAGATGTTCCTGCTCTTGCCGTCCAGCGACTGCATCGGGTTTGACGATATCCGGACGTCTCCGATGGTGTAGCCGACCGCGTTCATTCTTTTGGCAATAGTCAGGGCGACATCGACGGCCTGCCGGATGCGTTGTCCTCTAGCCTTGAGGGTCACGGTGGGCGCGGACTTGATCTGGGTCAGCGTGGCGTTCACGTATGTCATGATGGGCTTGCCGCCGACAAAGATAGTGTCGTACTCCTCGGATTTTGCAGGCTCTGCCTCGGCAGGTGTGGCCTCGGTACTGGTCTCCGATGGGGCGGCAGCATCGCCGGCACCAGCTCCCTCTTCCGGCAATCTGCTTTCGGCATCTTCGACCACGAACTGTGGTACGGGGGCTGTCTATTAAACTGTGATGGGATGCGCGGGGTTGGTGCGTAATTCTCGTCCGTTTCAACTGGCCACCCGGGTTGCGGTCACGTTGTACCCGTGCCCTTTCCCGACCCCGGCATGGACCTGCTTTATGCGCGGGTCGTACCGCGAGGTCACGCTGGCGCGCTGCAGCATCACCATCCAGCCCGGTCTCTGTTTGAGTCCTTTCCTGGCGCGGTGCGGGCGAGATCGTTATGAATCCGGCTGGGCGCCCTGACCCGTGTTTGGACCACCCTGCCTTTGGAGCAACACCTCGACTAACTCACAACGCTATGTTTACATATACGCATTAATGTCAAAATAATACAATGGCAACATACGAGCATAACAACATCATCATAATAACTGCCGTACTTGCCGTGTTTGCGGCGATGATGCCCGCGATGGCATCGGCCCAGTCTGACAGCGTTATGAGCGTACAGGCCTCCTTTGACGCGCTTAACGAGCCCAGATGGATAACCACGACCACCACCGAATCGGGCAGTACGTACGCCTTGGTGGCAAGCTATCTGGATAACGCCGTCCAGGTGATAAACGTGACCGACCCGGCCAACCCGATACCGGTTGCCAGCCTGCGGGACGGGGTGGATGGCTTTGAGGCGCTTGGCGGCGGAAATGTCGTGGCTGTAACGACAATATCAGGCAGCACATATGCCCTGGTGGCGGGCTATCTGGATCATGCCGTCCAGGTGATAAACGTGACCGACCCGGCCAACCCGATACCGGTTGCCAGCCTGCGGGACGGGGTGGGCGGCTTTGAGGCGCTTGCAGGTCCGTTCGACATAGATGTTGTTGCCTCATCTGGAACCACCTACGTTCTAGTAGCCAGCTTGTTGGACAGCGCCATCCAGGTGATAGACATGGGCGACCCGGCCTCGCCCGTGCCCGTGGCCGTCATTCAGGATGGGGTGGACGGTTTTGAGGAGCTGGCGGCAGCAGTCAGCCTGGCGATAGTCAGCACACAAGACGGCACGTACGCCCTGGTGGCGAGCTTTGAGGACAACGCCATCCAGGTGATAGACGTGACCAACCCGGCCGCCCCCTTGCCGGCCGGCACCATACTGGATGGCGAGGACGACTTTCATTTGGTCAAACCGTCACATATCGACACTGTCATAATATCTGATCGCACCTATGCCTTGGTAGCAAGCTATGCGAGGAGCTATGTCCAGATAATAGATGTGACCGACCTGAATGCCCCGATATCGGTGGCCGTCATCCAAGATGACGAGGACGGTTTTGAGGCCCTCCAAACCGTAAGCCGCCTTGAGGTTGTTGCCGCATCCGGCAGCACGTACGTATTGGCATCGGGTTTCGATGACAACGCCATCCAGGTGATAGACGTGACCAACCCGGCCACCCCCTTGCCGGCGGGTGTCATCGCTGATGGGGAAGGCGGCTTTGAGGGACTTGGAGGTGCAAGCAGCATGACCACCATCACGGCGTCTGACCGCACCTATGTGCTGGTAGCGAGTTACTTGGATGATGCCATACAGGTAATCGATATGACGGATCCCTCGGCACCGGTAGCGGTGACCGCCGTCTATGATGTCCGGGATGCACCGGCCGCAGACCCCGGCGTAATGGATACGGCAGTGGATCCGCTCACTGTCTTGGACCGGTTTGATATTGGCAGTATTGAAGCCAGGGCGGTGTCCACGGTGACGGACGCGGTTCTCCGATACAATGTCGGCGGAGAGGACTCCTTCGAGGCCGCGGAGATGCAGGCCAGGCACGCCCCCGGCGTATTCGTATTTACCGCCGATGCCGGTAGCGTGGTTGCCCACAGCGTAGATCCTAGCCTGGAAGGCGTCTTCCAGACTACCCTCAGCGGGGCAGACAGGCCGCTGGGCGTTATTCTGAACGACCTCTCGGTAAACGGCGGCACATGGGTGAACCACATGTTCCCGCACCCGGATACCAGCATAGTCCAGCAAAAGCGCTCTTGGCTGTACGAGCACGACGGGTACATCTTTGGTTCCGGCTACTACCTGCACGACACAAGGGTCCAGGAGATGGTGGAAGAGGCGGTCGACAGATACAGGTCGGATGGAGCGGCAGCCTTTGACGGAGTTGTCTCGGCAGACGGTCCATCCATATTCGTTCATGTGGACAATGCCTCGGGCACACTACTCCAGACCGCCGTCCAGTCCTACGAGCAGATCATCGGCGAGTTGGAGGTGTACGGACACGCCTGGATATCATACGTCTCTCAGAACCCCGACGCAAACACGCAGCAGACAACACGCATGTGGCTGGAGATGTATGACGGACACATCTTTGGTTCCGGCTACTACCTGCCCGACTCGCGTATCCAGTCCCAGGTCGAGGGCGCCCGTCTTCTGTACCAGTCCGACAGCAAGGCCGCCTTTGAGATCATCACCCCGGAGACGCCTGCCCATACGGATGCGCTCTACCCATTCGTGCTGAACTTTACCGACTCTAGGACCGTGGCCCACGGTGCTTTTCCGGACAAGCTGGATAAGATACCGGTCACGTCCCTCCACCAGGCCGACAGGCCATGGCCCCAGATTCAGGAAGAGATGCGCACTGACGGAGACGCATGGGCAACCTACGTCTTTATAAACCCGGACACCAGTACCTTCCAGCTCAAGCGAAGCTACCTACAGCTGCACGACGGATACACCTTCGCATCCGGCTACTACCTCCCCGACGCGCGGGTGCAGGCAGTGGTGGACTTGGCCGTCGCCAGCTACCGGTCCATAGGAGAGGGTTCGTTTGATGCAATCAACCGCGGCACAGGGTCAGACGACGACTCCCACTATGCGACCGTCCTGACCCAGACGGGCACGGTAGTGGCCACCGGCGCCCCGACAGGCTACGTGGAGGATATCAACGGACTTCCGGTGAGCGGCGACAGGGGCGAGCTGGCCATTCACGCAGATCTGGTAGAAGACGGGAGCGCATGGTTCGAGCTGCCGGTCATAAACCCGGCAACCGGCACAGAACAGATCAAGCGCTCGTGGCTGTACCTGTACGACGATCTCCTGTTCGTGTCCGGCTATTACATCCCGGAATCCGAGGCCCAGTCAGTGGTAGACCGCGCCGTGTTCCTGTACGTGAGCGAGGGAGATGACGCATTCGAAACGATGACCCCGGAGGTGCCGGCAAGTACGGATGCCCTCTATCCATTCGTGATGGACTTTGACACCTCCGAGACCGTGGCCCACGGCGCCTACCCACATCTGGTCGGGGAGATACCTGCCGCATCCCTCCACCAGGGAGAAAAGACGTGGCCTCAGATCCAGGAAGAGCTGCTCGCCAACGGCGGCACCTGGACATCGTATATCTTTGTAAACCCCGGCACAGACACTTCCCAGGACAAGCGCACGTGGCTGTACCTGCACGACGGGTACGTCTTTGCAACCGGCTACTACATCCGCGACTCCCAAGTTCAGGCCATCGTTCACAACGCAATACTGACGTATCAGTCCAACCCCGATAGCGCGTTTGCAGCCATTGATGCCCTCTCCGAGGGGGAGCCCACGGACACCTATCCGTTCGTCATCAACGCGTCAACCTACATGATCGAGGCCCACGGCGCCAACCCGGCCAGGAATGGCAATATCGGGGTGGCGCTCACCGAGGCTGACAGGCCAGTCGAGGATATCCTGGCCGATCTGGAGGCCAACAGGGGCACGTGGTCCCATTACACGTTTACAAACCCGCTGACCGGCGAGGAAGAGAACAAGCGTTCCTGGCTGTCCCTGTACGACGGGTATGTCTTCGGTTCGGGCTACTATGACTACGCCCCCACGGGATAGCGGCTAATCGACGGTTGTAGTTAGACGGACGATACTACGCGACAAGGGTGCGTCGCTTGTTGCTGCTTGCATCCCGGAGGGTAGTTCGTCCCACGCCAGATCCAGCCTGCAGACGGGACACGTGACGCATCTCCACACTAGCGACGCGGTGTCCTGTCTCATGAGCGTCCCCCTTCCGCAGAGTCGTCCGCAATCCCTGCAACGGCGGAATGGCCGCGCAGGAACGGCCGGTTTGGATACGTCATACTCTTGGGCCTACTTTGGCGCCAATGGATGGCCAGATGATCCTCCATAGATCACGTCCGAGTCAGGTCTATCTTGGATGGCTGAAAATGGACCGAAGGGGATTTGAACCCCTGACCCCCCGCGTGCAAGGCGGGTATACTACCAGTCTATACTATCGGCCCGTATGGGGCGGTTGCGTACATGAGGATTTTAACTTTGGCAACGGTTTTATTGGAATTGCGCCCCGCCGAGTCATGGTACTGCTGGAGTCGCAGAAGGTGCTGAGGACCGGGGAGAAGGCCCCCGACTTTGAGCTGCTGGGGGCGGACGGCAGGACTCACTCCAGGGCCGAGTACGGCTCCAAGGAGGGGCTGCTCGTGGTGTTCATGTGCAACCACTGCCCGTACGTCAAGGCAAAGACCGATGCGCTCAACGAGATATACCAGGCCTACGGGGACCGCATCGGCATGGCGGGCATAAACAGCAACGATGCGGCCAGCTATCCCGAGGACAGCTACGAGAACATGAAGAGTATGGCCGCCGAGAAGGGGTTCGGGTTCGACTATCTGGTGGACGACACGCAGGAGGTGGCCAAGAGGTA
Source organism: Nitrosopumilaceae archaeon (assembly GCA_965261905.1). GTDB lineage: Archaea > Thermoproteota > Nitrososphaeria > Nitrososphaerales > Nitrosopumilaceae > VYCS01. The sequence goes on from CBDHDZ010000013.1 coordinate 132,817, forward strand.
CGGGGCCATGTGCACGCCTGATCCGTTCCTGTTCGACAAGGACCACCGGCTAATCTTCCACGGCAGGCTGGACGACGGCCACGGTCCCGACGGCAAGGTGACCGTAAAGACCATGATGGAAAACATTGGCAGGATGCTGGCCGGCGAACCGGTTCCGGCCGACTTTGATCCGTCCATCGGGTGCTCCATCAAATGGAAGGAAAACTAAAAATGACTCCGGACGGGTCCGGATGTCAGGGCTCGTAGCTCAGCTTGGCTGGAGCGTTCGACTGATAATCGAAAGGTCGTGAGTTCGAATCTCACCGGGCCCATCGTTTTTTGATAACTTTAGTGGGGTGCCACCATCAACAACCACAAAGTTGACCGAGGACGGCATCATCAGATCGGGCGATGCCTCCCCGCGGTTGCTGTTCGAGCATGGCATACCCGGCGAGGTGACGCGGCGCAGGTACGTCGCCGCCTAGCCCCGGGTATTGTGCGCGATATTCGAGGACTTGCTGGAGGGCGGCTTCGAGGAGCGGGCGGGGTGGTTCGTGCAGAGGGGCAAGGACAACCCCGACCGGGTGCAGGACATTGCACGATAAGCCCGTCCTGGAAGCTGCGCGAGCGGGCGGATCTGCCAAGGGATGACCCGGACTACCTCAACCCGGCCTCGCAGGGGCCGACTAAACCAATTAATGTTGCGGCCTGAGGATGCCGCAATATGGATATCACCAAGTACGAGGTGTACGGGGGGGCCAACCTAGGGCTGTACGCGACCGCGGGCAACGGCTACCTGCTGGTGCCCAAGGGCTTTGCAGAGTCCAAGGCCGACACCCTGGCCGGCAGGCTGGGGGTTGACTGGTACGCGGTATCGGTCTGCGGAACCAGGCTGCTGGGGGCCATGCTGGCGCACAACGACTTTGGGATGATCCTGCCCAAGACCATCGAGCAGTCCGAGTACGAGGTGCTCCGGGGGGTGGTCGGGGGCAACGTTACCGTGCTGGATGTCAGGTACACCGCCTTGGGCAACCTGGTCTGCGCCAACCGCCGGGGGGCCGTCGTATCGCCGCTCTTCAACAACCAGGAGAGGTCTGCCATACAGGACGCCTTGGGGGTGGAGGCGGTCAGCATGGCCATATCCGGGTACGACCAGAGCGGGGTGCTGGCGGCCGGAAACGGCTCTGGAACGGTGGTCCATCCGATGGCCGACGAGGAGGATATTCGCCTGATATCGGAGGTGTTGGGGACGCGGGTGGAGCCCTCGACCATCAACAACGGGGTGCCGTTTGTGGCATCGGGGGTGCTGGCCAACGATACGTCGGTGGTGGTCGGCAGGCTGACCACCGGGCCGGAGATCATGATGCTCACCCGGGCGTTCATGGGGTGATGATGAACCTGCGCGGGTCATCCACCGTCTCTTTGTAGGGGATGGTTCGCTCGGTGCCGTCTGCCATGTCGCGGAGGATGAGCAGGCCGTCGGCCATCTCCCGGGGGGCGACTATCAGGGACATCTTGGAGGAGCCGGCCGAGTCCATCTGCTTTCTGAGGGAGCGGCCGGCCAGGTCCAGCCGGGCCGGTATGCCCGAGCCGCGCAGGGCCGAGGCCAGGGCGGCGGCGTGCCCGAAGACGGTCCGGTTGGCGTACATGACCGATACGGGGGGCGGCCGGGCGGGTATGTCCGCGGGGTTCATGGCCATGATGATGCGCTCCACCCCGCCGGCCACCCCGGCGGCGTCGATGTCGTCCCGGCCGAATGCGCCGGGCAGCAGGTCGTATCGGCCCCCGCCGGCCAGCGCCGACTCCTCCGAGCCGCCGAATACCTCAAAGACCATTCCCGTGTAGTAGTCCAGGCCGCGGACCACCCCGAAGTCTATCTGGGTGTTGCGGACCCCCACAGACTGAGCGAGTCGACCATCTCCTTGAGGTAGGCCCAGGAGTCGTGCTCGGCGATATCCGCATCCAGGGAGGGTTCGACCTTGTCGGGGGATCCCCGGATGCCGGCAAAGTCGATGACCGACCTCACCTTGGCCGGGTCGTACCCCTTGGCGCCGAACTCCGATACGATCTGGTCGGGGGCCTTCTTCTGTATCTTGTCGGCGGCGCGCAGCATGTCGGGGACCGCATCGGCGCCGCCCCCGAAGATAGACCGTATGTACGACTCGGTTATCGAGCGGTGGCTTACCCGGATGGTGGTCTCCGGCACCGGCAGGGTGTCAAACAGCCGGGAGGTGAACTCGATGATCTCTGCATCCTGGGACGGGTTGGAGTTGCCGTACACCTCGACATCCCACTGGTGGAAGTACCGGTACCTGGCCTTCTGGGGTTCGTCGTACCTGAAGACCCCGCCGAAGCTGCATACCTTGGAGGGCAGGGGCCGGGAACGGTCGGCGGCGATGTTCCGGGTCAGCCCCATGGTAAAGTCAAAGCGCAGGCCCACATCCCTGCCGCCCTTGTCGACAAAGCCGTATATCTCGTCGCGGATGGCCGGTCCGGACTTGGCCTCCAAAACGCCGAGCATCTCCAGCGGGGATGGGTCCACCTGGGTATAGTCGTAGGCCGCCGCCGTCGCCAGGAAGCGCTCCCGCACGTACTCGATGCCTGCCAGCTCGGCACCGTCCACATCCCTCATGCCCCGGGGGAGGGCGGTATAGTGTGCGGGGGCAGAGGCCTTTACGCCAGCCGGCCCCGATGCTTCGGCCGGTTTGTCGGGAGGCGGATTCAAGGATCTATGAGATGCGGCGGTATCCATTTAGGGGTTTTGCCGCGCGAGGAACCCCTCCACTATCTCCGCGAATCGCCGGGGGTGCTGGACGTACGGGGTGTGGCCGCAGTTGTCCATGACGACGAGGGTGCAGTCCCGGATGGCATCCGTAAAGCGTTTGGCGTACGATATGGGTATGATGGGGTCGTCGCGCCCCCACACCAACATGGTGGGGGCCGATATCCTGCCCAGGGCCGGGGTGATGTCGGGGTAGTTCTTGAAGCAGAGCAGCGAGGACATGAACGCCATCTTGGCGTTGGGGCGGCTCATGTTGTCCATGAACGCGGAGACGAGCCGCGGGCTGGCCTCCCGGCCGGAGTTCTCCATGGTTCCCAGCGCGTAGCTGACGCTGCTCTCCCGGGGGTAGAGGGCTGCCATGATATAGGCGTCCAGGGCTGGAGTGGACTTTTTCATTATGCCGGCCGGCGAGATCAGCACCAGGCTGGAGACGGATCGGCCGTTTGAGGACGCGTACTCGGCGGCCACCTGCCCTCCCAAGGAGGCTCCCACCAGGTGGGGCCTCTCAAGGCCGAGCTTGCCGATGAACTTGCCGATAAACTCTATGAAGAAGCCGGGCGTGTAGTCGATGACGGGCTTGTCGCTGAGCCCGTACCCGACCATGTCGGGGACCACCACCCGGTACTTCTCGGAGAGCTCCAGCATGGCCGGCTTCCACTTGTCGGAGTATCCGCCCAGTCCGTGCAGGAGCACGGCGGCCTGCTTCGCCGAGCCCGCCTCCAGGTAGCGTGTCCTGTGCCCGCCGACCTCCACGTAGCCTTCCCGCATCTCCATCAGTATCAATTTCATGGGGGTTAAAACCTGTTCTGTCGGAGGATGTGGTGCGAAATGCCGCAGTCGGGCATATGCCGGCACCTGGCCGGCGGCGTCCCGGACGGGCATCTACGCGATGATGCTGGTGGCGTACATGATCGCCAGGCCGGCGGCCAGACCCCCGCATACCTGGGGGGAGGCGAGGCGGTCCACGCTGGAGATGGTCCATCTCGATATGGTCAGGACGACCTGCAGTATGGCGCCGGCCCCCATCGCCAGGAACACCACCGAGGATATCGGGGAGTAGAAGAAGCCGCCGGTCCAGGTGCCCAGGATGGCCGGAAAGCCGGCTATCACCCCGCACGCGATGAGCCTGCCCAGGACGCGCTTCTCCTGAGACAGGGGCGCCGCTATGGCCACCCCCTCGGTGGTGTTGTGGATGGCAAAGCCCGCCATCAGGTATGACGCAAAGGCCAGGGATCCGGCGTTGAGGGCGGCGCCCAGCGCCAGGCCCTCGCCAAAGTTGTGCAGGCCTATGCCGACCGAGACCATCAGGGCCGCGGTGGCCGGGGCGTGGGATCCGGCCGAGCCCAGGCGGCCGGAGGCATACTGGAGCGACAGAAAGGAGACGGCGACCACCGTAAATATGAGCAGCAGCGGATTGATGGACCCCGACAGGCTGCCGGCGGAGACCTCGACCGCCTCCTCGATGGAGTCTGCAGCCAGAAAGAGCAGCAGGCCGACGGTCAGGGCCAGAAAGAAGGAGAGCTTGCCGGGATCAAGCCGCCGGATGAAAGGTAGCCACATCAAACCTATGAAGACTGGGATGATCCCGATGTAGGTGCCTACTAGCGCAAAGAGGGCGGCCTGCTCGGCCCCGAACGGCACGGCGGGCGCGGCCGCCTCTACCAGCCTCTCGAACCGGGTGCCGTCCCCGATGGTTATGCCGACGGCATATGGCTCGGCCTCGTTCCAGGGGTAGGGTATGCGGACCGTCGCCGCCTCGAAGCGCTCCAGGTGGCCGTCCGGCTCGACGGCGGCAGGCTGTATCCGGTCGTTGACATCCCCCTGGACTATGTCGACGGGGATCGGGCCGGTGTTTCTGACGGTGACGCGTATCTCATCCTCCGCAAAGTCTATCCGCTCTAGGGTCACCTCGGGCAGGGGCGTGCCGCCGGATATGACCTGGGACCCCGGACCGGTCATGTACGCGACCAGCACTATAATCAAGGCGAACGGAACCAGCCCGCCTGCCAGCCTGCGGGCGGTGGTCATTGCACTAGGAACGTGCCTACCCACCCCTTCTCGGAGAACTCTACCTTGTGGGCGTGAAAGACGTACTGGCCCGGATACCCGTAGGAGAACTCCATTATCCCGCGCTCGGTCTGCGAGAGCGTGACCATGTCGGTATAGTGGGAGGGAACCGTGCTGGTGCCGGTGGGGTAGTAGTGGTACAGGTTGCCGTGCAGGTGGAAGTTGTTGATGGGATCAAACTCGACCATGTTGACCACGTACACACGGATGAGCTGGTCCTGCTCTATCCGTATCGGGTGGTGCTGGTAGTAGAAGGGGACGGTGTTGGCCGCGTAAAAGTTGTTCTCGCCGTCAAAGTCGGTGTCAAAGCCGTTTAGCACCATGACCATCTCGTCGGCGGGGGCGCGGCCCCCCTTGGGGTCCACTATGAACGTCCCGTAGAGGCCGTGCATGATGTGTTCCTCGAGCGGCATGACGTGGCAGTGGTATGGATGCACCCCGACGGGGCCTGCCTCGAACTCGTAGGTGAACTGGCCGCCGCCCGGACCCACTATCTCAAAGACGCCGTCCATCTCGGCGGGATGTATCCCGTGGAAGTGGATGGTGTGCTGCTTTGAGCCTTCGTTGATGAAATGTATGCGAACCAGGTCGCCCTCGGTGGCGCGGATGGTGGGGCCGGGGACCGTCCCGTTGAACGTCCACACGTTGTAGAAGACGCCGGGCGATATCTCCTGCACCTGGTCGTCCCGGGCTATGATGGTATACTCGCGGATGGTGCCGCCGCCATCGTCCTGGGTGATCCTGCCGTACTCAAAGTTGCGCAGGAACCTGTCGGGGTCGAACTCGACCGTCGAGGCGGTGTACAGCGGATCAAGCACCTCGCCGGTCGTCGTGATTACGGCTCCCGAGTGGGTGATGAACCTGTGCTCGGTGGCGGCCGTGCTTGGGTCCGGCAGGATGGCCAGCAGGGGGAGGGCGGCCAGGGCCGGAATCACCATGGCCATCACCTTGGCGCGGGATATGCGCATGGGCTTGGTTGCCGACTGGGTAAATATAAAATTTAGCCTAGGCTAACTTTTTTAGCCTGCACTAACTTTTGGCGGCGGCCCGGCGATGCGAATTGCCAGATTGGTTTGAGAGTGGCAGCGTGAAGGTGGCAAGGCATGCCGGGACCGACGCCGAGGCCGGTCAGGGCGCAGGGTGATAATGGCGTTCGAGTCTGGGATGGGTGAGACCGTCCGGCACCGCCTGCTGGGAGACTCGGCAGGCCATCGCAGGATACTGGAGACGCAGGCTAGCCTGCTGGCCCGGTCATCTGAGGGGCGGGATGCCGGAGTATCCGCCGTTTCGGGCAGGGCGGTGGCAGCCCCATGCGGAACAGGCGTGTTGTCTGCTATGACGTGGCGGATCCGCCGCGGCGGGCCCGGACGTACAGGCTGATGCAGGGGTACGGGGATCCCGTCCGGTACTCGGTGTTTCTGTGCGAGTTGAGCGGGGTGGAGCTGGTGTATATGAGGCGGGATCTGACGGATTTGCTCAACATGGGCGAGGACAGGGTGATGGTGGTGGATACGGGTCCGGTGGAGAACGGCGGCCGGCATATATTTACGATGGGCTCCCCCCTGAAGGGCGGGAGGAAGGCTGCAGTTGTAATCTAGATGGCGCGGGCGGGGCGGTGCCCAGGTTGTGGCGGTGCGCCGCCCGCAAGATGCTTGCATAGGAAAAAATTATTGCAGTACGGCGAATTGAACAGCGAACGGAACGAAAGCACGACGGCCATAATTGAACGGATGCAAATACCTGTTGGTGTGATCGAAGACACGGACAGGAGTTCCGCGGCTGAAATGCCGCGGCCCCATTGAAGCAGTCCGGTTGGGATATCAGGCGTAATCGCCTTCTCCGAGTTCCGCGGCTGAAATGCCGCGGCCCCATTGAAGCAGTCCGGTTGGGATATCAGGCGTAATCGCCTTCTCCGAGTTCCGCGGCTGAAATGCCGCGGCCCCATTGAAGCAGTCTGTAATTTGTTAGCGGCCTTAACCGATTCCAGAGTTCCGCGGCTGAAATGCCGCGGCCCCATTGAAGCTCAATAGCGCCGACCCCCGCGAGGTCTGGACAGATAGTTCCGCGGCTGAAATGCCGCGGCCCCATTGAAGCGTTGGCCTCGTCATCGTCCTCGGGATAGCTCCACAGAATTCCGCGGCTGAAATGCCGCGGCCCCATTGAAGGACCATGATGGCGGTAACCGTTCCTCGCCGGTGGAAAGTTCCGCGGCTGAAATGCTGCGGCCCCATTGAAGCTTGCTGGCCAGCCGTAAAGTAGAGATCGGATGGCTAATTCCGCGGCTGAAATGCCGCGGCCCCATTGAAGCAGCCGGAAAGTGACCGGGTCATCCAGGCACATCTATACTTCGGAAGATATGTTCGAGATCCTAACCTCAAGCGAAATACTCATTGATCACCCCGCCCCATACCGCCCATGAACAATGAAAAACCCACCGTAGATGAGCTCATCAAAGCATACAAGACCGAAAAGGACGCAGACGTAGCCAGGCGGACAATGCTGGTCATACTTGTGGAGCGCGACGGGATGACCCGGACCGGGGCTGCGGAATACCTTGGCATGGCGAGATCCTGGGGCGTCAAGTGGTACGGCCGATACCTGAAGGGGGGACTGCCCGGACTGCAGACAAGACCGCGGTTCAGTAGGCCCCAGCTTGTTTCCAAGAGGGTCATGAAGAAGGTGTGGAGAACCCTGAAAAGGACCACCTGCTGGACGGCCAAGGAGGCGCGCGACCTGATCAAGAAGGTGGCCGAGGTCGAGTACCGAATCCCGCACGTGCGCGCCATGCTGCGCGGCCGCGGCTACAGCATGAAGGTGCCCGTGGGCAGGCACGTCCGAAGGGCCAGCCCGCAGAAGATCTCCGGATTCCGGAGGCGGATGAGGCGGCTCATCCCCGAGAAGAGGGCGGACGGCTACATCAGATGCGCCCAGGACGAATGCATCGCCGACGCCCGTCCGCGCAAGCGGGTCTACACCCTCAAGGGGAAGCGCGCCGTCTACACCTGCACGGGATCCCACGCCAAGACGGTCATCTTCGGGCTGATCACCTGCGACGGGCGCAGCTTCTTCAAGCAGTACGACAAGTTCACCAAGGGCCAGTTCGCCGACTTCCTGAAGGAGGCGTACGCGTATTTCAGCAAGCCGATCATGATGATCCTGGACAGGGCGCCCCAGCACAAGGCCAAGATCATCCGGGAGACGCTCAAGGAGCTGGACGGCAAGGTCGAGCTCGAATTCCTCCCGCCGGGCTGCCCGGATCTCAGCGCGATCAAAGAGGTCTGGCGCCAGATGAAGCGAGCCGTCCTGGATGTCACCTACACAACCCTCGCGACAATGCGTGATGACATCACCAGGTGGCTGGCCTCGTCGGTTCCCGTGCTGGACATCGAGAGATACCTCTACCGTGTGGTCTAGGGCCGGATTCTTGCCGGTCGTATTCCGTGGGATGTTGCGCACGTTTTTTCAAATTTCCTAAAATGCAGCTCCGAAATGCGCCGGTTTACCGTCTCCCGCCGCAGCCGGCATCCGGCAGTCCGAGAAGCTGATGGATTTTTTGGTAGCACGCGGATTCACGGCCACTTTTGGGCCGATTTAAGCACGAACTTATCTTCCGCAGTATACGTATAGACAGTCCACATGTGGCTTCAATGGGGCCGCAGCATTTCAGCCGCGGAACTAGCATACGGACTGCCATGAGGACCACGGCCGCGCAGCTTCAATGGGGCCGCAGCATTTCAGCCGCGGAATTGGCAGCTCACAGTGCGGAGGTGCAGTGGTAATGGGCCGCTTCAACGGGGCCGCAGCATTTCAGCCGCGGAATTGCCGCCATCAGGTGTATCGAGGACGCCAAGATGCTGCTTCAATGGGGCCGCAGCATTTCAGCCGCGGAATTGGACTGGCTGTCCCATGATGGCAGCACCCTCAAGAGCTTCAATGGGGCCGCAGCATTTCAGCCGCGGAATTCCCCTTCGACATACAGATTTGAGAGTTCTGAACATGCTTCAATGGGGCCGCAGCATTTCAGCCGCGGAATTGGAGAAGAGGTTTGATAGGTGGTGGGCGAGGCATGAGCTTCAATGGGGCCGCAGCATTTCAGCCGCGGAATTTATCACCGGAGACCATCCCCCAGATGACCGATGGTAAGCTTCAATGGGGCCGCAGCATTTCAGCCGCGGAATTCGGAAAGACGCGCTACAAGATAACGAGCCCAGTATCGCTTCAATGGGGCCGCAGCATTTCAGCCGCGGAATTTACGACAACGGCGAACATGACGACGGTACCGATACCCGCGCTTCAATGGGGCCGCAGCATTTCAGCCGCGGAATTTGGTGGCGGTCGTGCCGATGTCCGCAAGGGCAACCTGGCTTCAATGGGGCCGCAGCATTTCAGCCGCGGAATTAAACATAGCCTTGCAGCAGGCAGGTAGGCTTGTACCGCTTCAATGGGGCCGCAGCATTTCAGCCGCGGAATTATCCTGTCCAGCGTCTCGATGCTCTCGGTGCCGGTGCTTCAATGGGGCCGCAGCATTTCAGCCGCGGAATTATCGGCATTGAGCTCATCTATCGCTATCCCTTCATCGCTTCAATGGGGCCGCAGCATTTCAGCCGCGGAATTTTCCTCGCGGACGGTTCCCGCCCATTCCCATGTAATGCTTCAATGGGGCCGCAGCATTTCAGCCGCGGAATTGGCATCAGGTATGATGCGGTTGATGCAACCTATCGGGGGCTTCAATGGGGCCGCAGCATTTCAGCCGCGGAATTAGGTTTCGAGCTGCTGACCGTCGGTGTCTTCATACCTGCTTCAATGGGGCCGCAGCATTTCAGCCGCGGAATTAACTTGTCGGCGTATCGGATGGCGTCCAGCTGCTGGCTTCAATGGGGCCGCAGCATTTCAGCCGCGGAATTGAGAAGGGCGTCATATGGTTCAGCCTGGAAGCCCCGCTTCAATGGGGCCGCAGCATTTCAGCCGCGGAATTGATGGTGGTGTCTTGAACACCCTCTGCTCCCGTCCCTGCTTCAATGGGGCCGCAGCATTTCAGCCGCGGAATTGACCGTGAAGGACTGTATGCAGCCTGCGGACATTGGCTTCAATGGGGCCGCAGCATTTCAGCCGCGGAATTTTCCGGCATCTCTGTCTGTTGGATTCGAACCTCCGTGCTTCAATGGGGCCGCAGCATTTCAGCCGCGGAATTGCATAATCCAGTTCAATCTCCTTCCATACGCGGTGCTTCAATGGGGCCGCAGCATTTCAGCCGCGGAATTTACAAGGACACCGGCAAGGAGGGTCCGCGCACGACCGCTTCAATGGGGCCGCAGCATTTCAGCCGCGGAATTGGGGCAACCGGAACCTTGTTCATATCCAGGAATGGGCTTCAATGGGGCCGCAGCATTTCAGCCGCGGAATTAGGACGCTTACGCACAATCCACCACCGGGACCATGCTTCAATGGGGCCGCAGCATTTCAGCCGCGGAATTGATAGGTGGTACCAATCACCAACCCGGATAACATGAGCTTCAATGGGGCCGCAGCATTTCAGCCGCGGAATTACTGACAGGGCACTCGACCCTAACACAAACCAGACTGGCTTCAATGGGGCCGCAGCATTTCAGCCGCGGAATTTACTCAATCTTACAGTATCTGCAAACCTCCGAGCCACGCTTCAATGGGGCCGCAGCATTTCAGCCGCGGAATTCCTCAGTCGCATTAGGTCTCATACAAGTGCTAAAGGCTTCAATGGGGCCGCAGCATTTCAGCCGCGGAATTACCTTGGGTGGGGTGTCTATATGTGGGTTATGTTGCTTCAATGGGGCCGCAGCATTTCAGCCGCGGAATTATCCCGGCTGTCCACCCCGAAGGTGGTCTGGAAATAGCTTCAATGGGGCCGCAGCATTTCAGCCGCGGAATTGCGCCGGTCCCCGACTGGACCGAGACCATCCATCTGCTTCAATGGGGCCGCAGCATTTCAGCCGCGGAATTATTTGAAGCGTGTTTTGGAAGATACAGAATCCACCGGCTTCAATGGGGCCGCAGCATTTCAGCCGCGGAATTGGGCCGCTCGCGGTGTCACATGTGCGGCATCTCGTTGCTTCAATGGGGCCGCAGCATTTCAGCCGCGGAATTTGGCAGGTCCCAGGGTGGGTCAACTACGATAGTCCTGCTTCAATGGGGCCGCAGCATTTCAGCCGCGGAATTGTACGTGTCGGTCAGATACCTATCAGCTGACGAGGTGCTTCAATGGGGCCGCAGCATTTCAGCCGCGGAATTCGGCAGGTCGGCAAGTCATCCGGGGATGCGGTGCTGCTTCAATGGGGCCGCAGCATTTCAGCCGCGGAATTACCGACAAGATAGAAGACCTACTGGTGGACATCAGCGAGCTTCAATGGGGCCGCAGCATTTCAGCCGCGGAATTAGTCATACGGGGTGGACGTGTCGGACATGCCGGTCGCTTCAATGGGGCCGCAGCATTTCAGCCGCGGAATTTCGACCAGCAACCGGTGCTCCCATCCCGCGCGTTCGCTTCAATGGGGCCGCAGCATTTCAGCCGCGGAATTGTGCTGGTGGGCTGGCGTATGACCCGTCCGATAAGTTGCTTCAATGGGGCCGCAGCATTTCAGCCGCGGAATTCCTGCTCGTGCGTTCAATCACGCATGAAGGCTTTCGCAACAGTCCAACTACAGCCAATGCGCTTTCGTTTCCATTACTGTTCAAGTCTATGCGTAGTTGTTGTTCTTCGTACTATACAAATAGCTTGCGAGCGGCGCACTACCGCAACCGGGGCACCGCCCCGCTCGCACCATTCAGATTACAACTGCAGCCTCCCTCCCGCCCTTCAGGGGGGCGCCCATCGTAAATATATGCCGGCCTCCTTTCTCCACCGGACCCGTATCCACCACCATCACCCTGTCCTCGTCCAGGTTGAGCAGATCCGTCAGATCCCGCCTCATGTACACCAGCTCCACCCCGCTCAACTCGCACAAGAACACCGAGTACTGGACGGGATCCCCGTACCCCTGCATCAGCCTGTACGTCCGGGCCAGCCGTTGCGGATCCGCCACATCATAACAGACAACATACCTGTTCCGCATGAGGCCGCCATCACCTTACCCGGAACGGCGGATACTCCGGTATCTCGCCCATCAGGTGCCGGGCCAGCAGCCTGGCCTGCGTCTCCAGTATCCTCCGATAGCTTGCAGAGTATCCCAGCAGGCGGTGCCGGACGGTCTCGTCCATCCTCGACTCGAAGGCCATTATCACCCTGCGCCTGCCATTATCGGTCATCGCCACCCCGAAGGGCGTTCTGACAAAGTCCGACCGCCTGATCATGCCGTTGTTCACCAGCGACACGCAGACGCTGTCCCCGATTATCGGCCGAAACTCCTCCATCAGGTCTAGCGCCAGCGAGGGCCTTCCATGGTGCGGCGTGTGCAGAAACCCCAGGTATGGATCCATCCCCACGGTCCCAACCGTGATCTCCGCCTGCCTGGCCAGCATCATATACGCAAACGAGAGTACCGCGTTGACGGGATCCTTGGGCGGCCGCCTGTTCCTGTCCCGAAAGTCAAACTGCTCATCCCCTTTCAGCATGCCGGCAAACTCCGAAAAGTACAGCCGGGCCGCCAGCCCCTCCATCCCCAGCAGCGCCTCGTACCTTCTGACCGTCCTGCATCTCTCGGCCAGCCCATCCATCTCCTCCAGCACCGAACCCGGCGGCGAAACGTGGTTGCGGCGCAGCATCACCATGCAGTTCTTTATCTTGCCGCGGACGATCGCCCGCGCTATCCCCATGGTGGCCGTCTTGCTGCCATACGCCCGGTGCTGCCGTATCCGGAGGTCGACGTTCCTGCTGGTCCGGCCGCCGGTCCTGCCCACGAACCTGCCCCCGTACGACAGGTAGCAGACCGGTATCCCCCTCTCGCACATCTTCCGTATCGCCTGAGTCGTCACCTGGACGTTCCCGTACAGCGTCAGGTCCGAGACGTCCATCAGCCTGACCTTCCGGATGTTGCCGTCCGGCGACTTTACCTTCAGGAGTTCGCCGGACACCGACACGTACGCGCCCTGATCCTGCACGTACACCGGCACCGCGTCAGTTCGGACCGGATACATCCTCCGTACCGAGTCGGCCCTGACCGCCCTCCCACCCGACAGGGCGTTGGTCTCGTCGGGCAGGCATATCCCAACCAGCGAACACCTGGGGCACTTGGGGCTGTCCACCAGTGGGGGCGGTATTCTGCCGCCCTTTATCATCTCCTTCATCTCATGTATGCTCTGCAGCGTCCTGGCGACCGCCAGGTCGTCAAACGGCACGGTGACCCTCCGCCTGGACTCTGTATAGTAGACGACCCCCCGGGCGCACTCGTACCCGTTGGCCCGCAACAGCAGCCCCTGGGCGCACACCTGTATCATGGTACTGTCGTGCACGCCCCCGGGAACGTCCGGCACCGCGCCCCGCTTGTACTCGACGGGGGTCGCCGTCTTGCCTTCGATCTCCAGCAGGTCCGCCTTTGCCACCAGCCCCAGGGCATCATCGGAGACCGTTACCGATCTGACGTGGATCGGCCCTCCTCCGCCCTCCTCCACCCCCCTCCGGCCCCGACGGCTCATCGACCCTCCTGTGCCGGAACGCCCCCTCCTCCACGTCCGCCGAGGTCTCAAACTCACCCTGCACCCACTCCATGTACCCCAGCCTGTTGCAGTACGCAAACTGCGTCAGCATCCTGACCGGTATCAGCGTCGGGTCCGGCATGCCTTGCCACCACCAGGCCATCACTCTTAAGCCAATCTGACAATTGGTTCTTCTTCCATGTGTGTAGGGCACTCAAACCCGGTGATGTTGCGTGTTGGCAATGCATTTGGTCCAATCCGACAACCATGCGGTTGACGGTTTTTTAAATATTCGAGGCATTTTGCACGTGTCAACCACAACAATCCGGCATTGTTGGCGGGATCCGCTTTGTGCAGGGGCAGTACGGGTGGATGTACCGGGCAGATTATGGCGGGATGGGTGAGATGGTGCGCAGAATCCCCCACGTGCCCCCGGGGGAGGGGCAGGCGTTACCCCCGCGAGGTTGCCGAACACCGACACCCAACATCATTTCGGGACGACCCGGCGGGAGGAACAAGGGGCGTTGAGCCGCCCCACGCCCCGGCCAAGGGCGGCGAAACGCCCCCGAGCCGGACCGCCCCGGGATACTCCTAGATGCCCCGGTTGGCCAGGCGCCTGGCGTCGGCCGTCTTGCGCCGGGTCATGGCCTCGTTGGGATGGTAGTCGTGCACTTTCTCATGTGTACGTCGATTCCAATGTAACACAATCTCTTTTTCACATTCACCTCCTTTGTAGTAAAGTCGGACCTGACCAATGGTAGACTTCCATCCGCCCTCGTAGGGGCTGAAGCTTTTCACTTACCTTGAGCCAATCTGCATACCGCCCTCGGTGGGGCCAGAAGATACCGACTCTCAGGTCCAACAGGAATGATGCCGGCGTGGCCAATATAACGGCCACACATAGCATCTGCATTAGTTGTTGGTGGCGACGCATGATCCTGCCTCCGTCCTTGGACGGCACGCGGGGTGGAGCAGGCCGGCGAGCTCCGCCGGGACGTGGAGCGGCCCCCTGCGGATGACCCGCCAAGATACATCACGGTACCGCCCCCGCCGCCAGGGCGGCGTTGCCTATTATCGTCCTCCACTTGTCGGGCCCGTGGATGGTAATGCCGGCTGCCTGGGCCGAAGTGCGTCCCCCGATGGCCGTGTGCGGCCGGACGAAGTTGTAGTGGACGAAGAACCAGATGATGAGCCACGAACCGGCGCTCTTGATGCCGCGCCCCGGCCTCTGAGCGGCGCGGAACGTCCCGTTGAACCTATCCTGGGGGTGGTTGTTGCGCTTTTTATTGTGGATGGCCGCCTCGTCGACGTGTACGCTGTACTTGTCCAGGGGGTCTTGGCCGCGAACACCGCCCGGTGGGCCTGCACGTACGAGGCCAGCTTATCACTGACGAGCTCGGCCAGAACCTTGCCGGCCCTGTCCCGGGCGGCCGCCAGCAGGGCGGTGGCGTTGTGGCCGTCCTTGCGGCCGGCCATCTCAAACACCAGGCAGAAGCGGGTCGCCTGGTCGGTCACCGAGAACAGACAGGAGCGGCGGCCGGCGGCCCCGAACACCTCGTCGGCGCAGAACCACTCGCCGGTCAAGATACCACGCGCATGTCGGCCCGATCACCCCACAGAATCCCGCGATCCGGACACACTTCAGAAAGTCGATTTGATAGTAACATGCCGACTTTCTGAAGTTCTTTATATACTCAAGCAGTAACACATAAGGATCGCATCTGCCAAGGCCAAATGATGATGCCGGGATTTGATCTTGAGGGAATAGACTGGAAGAATCCTGATGTCAACAAGCTTTTCGAGGCTCTTGGCAAGCAGTTTGATCAAATGGACCAAGAAATGAAGGATCTGAAAGAGGAGAACCACCAGCTGAGATCCAAGATTGACGAGCTGACAAAGACCATAGAAGAGCTGAAAAACAAACGCGGCAGGACGACCAAGAAAGCGCGCAGTTACAACTCCAGGAAGTTCAAGGGATACCCGCGTGCCAAGACGGAAAAGGCGCCACCCAAGTACGCGCGGCAGAGCCACGCGACCGTACACGAGATAGTGGATCACAACTTCTGTCCTATATGTGGCGATCTACTCTCGGAGTACTCGAGCAGTTATCCCAGGACCGGCGAATCCATAGTGGACGGCAGGTGGGCCAACATCGACATGAAGATAGTCGGGCGGTACTGCAGAAAATGCGCCTGCATGCAGTACGCGCAGCCAGAGAACTTTCTGCCCAACGAGCATTTCGGCATCGATATGATGGCGCGGATCTCCACGATGCGCCACCTGACAATCTCGTACGGCAAGATACAAAAGATAATCCAGATGTTCTACGGCAGGGACATTGTCATCTCCACGCTGGAGGATCTGGACTGGCGCGTGGCCACCCTCATGGAGCCGCTCTACCACGGACTGCTGGACGAGATCACCGGCGCCAAGATAGCCGGCGGGGACGACACCGGGTGGTACATCAACGGCAAGAACTGCTGGGTGTGGGTGTTCCATTCGGGGACCTGCACCATCTACCACATATCGCTATCCAGAAGCAAGCACGTCTCCGATGCGTTCCTGAAGGACTTTGACGGCATACTGGTGGGCGACTCGCACCCCGCATGGAGCGTGGCGGAGATCCTCCAAAAGTGCCTGCTGCACTACTTTCGGGACATGTACCGGACCATTGAAAAGAACGCCAGCGCCGAGTTCAAGGAGTTCTTCGGCGAGCTATACAGGATACTCAAGTCGGCGATAAGGCTGCACGGAAAATACGACCTCGTGCAGGACATCCCGCAGCGCAGCATACGCAGGCTGCAGAACCGCATAGACGCGCTCGCCGCCGGCACGTACAAGGATCCGGACTGCAGCAGGTACGTAAAGCGGCTCAAGAGGGAGGGCAGGTCGCTGTTGACCTTCCTCGTACACGAGGGCGTCCCGTACCACAACAACGGAAGCGAGCAGGCGTTGCGCACATTCTCAATAATGCGGAAGATATTCTACGGGAGCCGCTCGGAGCGCGGGTTCAAGACCACCGAGATCCGCGAGTCAATATTCGCGACGTGTGAAAAGCGCGGCATAAACCCGTACCAGTTCGTCATCGACTACCTGCGGGGCAACGCAAAGAAGATACCGATGCCCGAGCAGATCATGATTCCGGCATGACATCAAAAAATTAACATAAAAAACACGCCAAGCGCCGTCCCGCGGCCAAAAAATACGATGCCGTGGCGGCCGTCCCCCAAGACACCGCGCGCATGCCGGTCCGATCACCCCACAGGATCCCGCGATCCGGACACACTTCAAAAAATCGATCAGCCGAGTCGGGGCTAACTTCAGAGACTCGATCTGTTACATTTGATACGTTATTTGTCATAATGCTGACTGGTGTGAGAAAATACGCTCAGATGACGTGAACACGTATGAATTCCCCTATGCCTCTTCTTGCCCGGAGGCGCTATCATCCATGGGTGGGACGGGTTTTTCACCCGTTCTTAATGCTTCGATACAGAGCCGATCCCTTGCCGGCGTATTATAAAGGGGCGAACGGCTACGTCACTTACCAGGATCTATTCGATATAGAAGACTCTTAGCGGTTGTCTTATCTATGGGAAATGCTAGCGAGGCTGCCCATAGGCGTGATAATGACGGAGACGCAGAGGCTGCACGTACTGTACATCGCACACCTGCCGCTTCAAGATGGCGCAGAGCCAAGGATACCGCTGTGGCACCATCGCCAGCCGCCAGACGACGAACAAGCGCCGGATTCGTTCCGATATCCAACTCAAATCCGGAACGCGTCTTGATCTTCCAAGGAAGTGTACAGAGGCGGATCGCTATCCAAGCATCATCAGGCCACATGAAAGTGGGGGGTTTGGTTGGTGCATATACATTACCCATCTCTTTTTTCTGGTCTAGAGCCATGAGTGGACGCGCCAAGGACAGCGTCCGATCCATGTCAACGTTGCCAGATAACAGTTCGGCAAGGTCAGTAATACTTGATTTAATATGGGCCCCCGTACCTAGTAGCAGGTGGTGCGCTCCGCGCTGAGCAGTTTCCACTAAGCGCCGCTCCACCAACGCAATTGCATCATCTACACCACAGTGTCCGCTCATGACCACTTCCCGTTGAACATTTAGTCTTGCCATAGAACCGGCTCCCGATACAGCAAAACGTGGAGTATGCGTCGTATTAGAATTATCTAGAGGAATCCAATGACGTCTAATGTCATCCTGTTTGTTGACGCGGTGCACGTGTGATTGGAGCGCAAGTGCCAATGCCAGCCGAAACTCCACCGTCTTGTCATAACTTGCTTTCACCCATTCAGGACGTAGTGGCGGTATTGGACCGGCAGCAAATCCGCTACCGCAAGCCATTAGTCGTTCCACCTCTCCCATCCACGCAATCATGCGTTGCCATACTTCTTGTTTGTTAGGATCGTTAATGACTGCAAACACTCTATTAGTAAGTTGCCTTTCTGCTAATACCAGTCGCTTTGGCGCGTTCTTAGATCTAGCCTCTTTGTGTAGGCGATGTAACCAGGTATCTATGTCGTCTAGGCAGGACATAAATTCGGAACGACTCTCGGACGTGACGGTGATGCCCAGAGGTACCGCCAGGGTCGACTGACCGTTGCGCTCAAGGTAGCCATATCGTTGGAATGCTCGTATGCCACGCGCCGTACCCAGACTCTTTATGGATCGTGCCAAGTCTAGTGGTTTACGAGCCACACGCTTCCCTATTTGAGCTCGGCCTTCCGCAAGCAGGTGGCGCAACTCCATATGGGTGGACGGGCGTGACCACAATGGCATCCACTGCTCCTTAGTTTGCTTTTCATCATACTCAGACGCAGTGGCATACGCAGCTCCTCGCAAACTGACAACAAATGGTGATGCTATACGAAATGAACTAGACGAACCCATCCGCCGGGTTGCATGAGATGTAAACGCTATGGCTCCCTCCAACATCATTATATAGTCTACTGGATTGACCACGCTGTCAGCTTTTGAGCTATTACTATTGTTGGCTCCACCACTGGTGCCTGGAAGGTATTGTCCCACCGACTCTTCAATCACACTTTGTGGCATGGGAGAACCCCAAATAGATGCGGCAAACCAAGCGGGCGATAACTCTTTAGGCGAACCATCTTTTAGATTGAAAATACGGTTTAACATTTCCATAAAATTAAGTGTAAAGTCAAGACGGCCATCGTTGCCGCCGGTTCCTAACAGTACTGAATACTCAAGTCCGTTATCTGTCAGTATCATGGCTGCATCTAACCACTCTCGGTGTCCTCCGCGCCATTTTGATCGTAACAATGGAATCAGGCCATCCTTGAGTCGAGCAAAGTCCTTTTCCGCATCCCGCAACCGGGTTTTGTATTCTTCCGAATTTCTAAGCTTTTCCCTGCTGACATTACTTATTCCGAGCTTTTTGGATTCTGCCTTGATGCTACGGATATATCTATCGGCCTGCACTATTTTTTCCAAGTATGGTCGACTTTCCTTGATGGCTTCCCGAATGGACGTAAATCTTGGCGCGTTAGATCCTTCCATAGAGTCAAGTATGGGCTTGTCTGTGTAAAAACCAGATCCTTTATTCCATGGAGATATGAGCGCGGTAGGCTGGTATTTGTACAGAAAGAACTCATCCAGTTCTGTGTGACTCAGTCGGGTAGCCAGTCTAAAGTAATTTCCGTACCACCATCCTCGTGCATTCATGTCTGCCTGCTCTGACACTAGTCTGATTATGCCTAGCGCCTTGAGGTAGTGTGCCAAGGGTGATGGCGCGCAACCATCTATTTGGTGCACGTGAATCATTTCAATCTCTCCAGCAACGGATCAATGGATTCTTCATCAGAGCTGATCATATGATCTACTGTGTCTGACGATGTGGATTCGATGCAAACATCGGCAGCATTCTGCCCCGTGACCTCGCTGACCAGTAGCGTGTCTTGTACTGTCATATCTGAGGCGCGCCAGTCGGCTGTGCGTATAATGGCCTCCAGCCATGCCACGGTGAACAGGCCCTTTTGCTCTACTAGGTTCAGAACACGTTCGATCCAACTTCTTCCGGTGCGCGGATGAAGACCCATCTCCGACGGCGAAAGGGTAAGTGTAATCTCTGGCACGAGGCAGAATTTGCCGTCGGCGGCCGCAATATGTAGGGGCGGTAGTTTATCTCCCTCCCTCACGCCCCTAATACTCGGCGTTGGATTGTTGACTTTGTAGTCTAGGGGGCTTGCGTGCCATGTCATGCGCACCTTGCCGTGGTGCGCGCATACAAGATACGTCAGCAAATCAAAATCTACAGCATTCAGATCAATTACCTCTTGTTCCGGGGCTGTGGGCTCCGCCAAATTAATCTCCTCGCTTGGCTTCATATCCAGCACATCCAGCCATTCACTCCAAGGACCTAGTAACGCATCATGGTGTGGCGAGTGGCGCCGAAGAACGCCGAACAACGCCATTGCGCCAGCCATCTCATGTCGAAAGCCACGCCTATGATCAGTTTTGTTTATACGATACAGACTATATGTACTACATGGCCAAGCATTTTCAGGCGCTTTGGCTATGTCGTGTCTTTTGGGCCGATCGTCGGCCTTTATGGAACTCTGGAATGCTTCATGGGATTTTCCAATATCGTGCCATCGTCCTGCCATACGCAGTATGTTGGATTCTTCCTGCGGTATTTCCAGCAGTGAGGCAATATGTCCGGCCACCCTGCATACTACTAGGGCCGTGGGTGGCAATAGTTTGCCAGTTCGATATGCTTACCGTGTCGTCCTCTTCAGCAGCATCTGCATCATCATCCGTGGCATGCACCCTAACACTTTTTGTACTGTGCTCGTGTTCTACTCCGTTCCATTTCCAGCAGGGCTGTTTGGTGGTATGTATGACTTTATGGGATTGTGCTGGTTCTACAGGATCTTTTGAGTCTGGACTCCATCCTACACTGTTCTTATATCCACCCACACCACTCCCTACAAGTATGGTCTGACCAGGATAGATGTCCCCACGGTAAGCTCGTCGCCATTCCCGGTCCAACCAACTCCACACGTATGCATCTGTGCCGGGCTTCAGCGCATCACTCTCTGGCTTGCACAGCCAGTCGCGCGCCTTTAGAAATGGTATATTGCAAAGCTCATCGTGGCCAGGCTTTATGTCTGCCGCGGGTTTGTCGGCCCAGAACACATGCACGTCGCGTTCGTCTCCGGATCTTATAAAACGGCTGATGTCAATGTCGGATCCTGAGAGATCCGGTGACGTATCAAACAACTCATTCAACTCATGCCGTAGCAACAAGCTGCTTGGCTCGTATGGATACAGGCGCGGTAGCAGGGAGCTATGTTCATCCTCTAACCGTTCAAGATGCAAGGGGCTTGCATCTTTTAACATCCTGCAAGCCTCAAGCGCCGCGGCGAGATTGTCCATTGTATATGGGGCAGACTCTTTGTCGTCTGCGTATTCGAAATCTACAATCACCACCTTTCCACTCCCACCCCGGCGCGCGCAGCGTCCCAGCCGCTGCACGAGGCTAGGCCAAGACGCAAGTTCAGAGATCAATAGTGGGACAGAAATGTCCACGCCAGCCTCGACCACTTGCGTGGAAACAATGATGCGGTTATCACCCCTCATATCCCTACGGAGGAAATTTTGCCAGGATTTACGATCCTTGTGACGAAATCGACTGTGTATAAGGCGGATGTCAGTATAATTCTTCTTCAGGATGCTATTTGATCGAAGCGTGTTGTATACCTCCACTGCGCGCTCTACGGTATTGAGAACTACCAGCGTAGGGCCATCTCTTCCAAGGCCGGCATCAACATGGTGTCTAGACACGCTGTCAGCAAGATCTTTTGTTTTGGCAAACTTCCGCACCTCAATATGCTTGACAACATCCGTCCATAGATGGCCAATGCGGTCTTTGGGTTCTATCCGGAAGGTGTTCTTGTGTAGTTCCTTAGCAATATTTACCGCATCCGGACTCTTAGCAAGCCAATTGTGCTGGAGTGTGGCGCTCATCCACCATGTGAAGCACGGCCGACGCATTTTGTTTTTTTGCAGATCCATGTTTCTAAATGCCTGAAGTTGTACCGAGGTTGCAAGGCCCACATCCATTAACTGGATTTCATCCATTACCCACAACGCATCCTGGTTTAGAAGACCAAACTCTATGGGCCAACGTGCTCTTGGACTGGCATAGCCTCTATTCAAGGAGCGAGAGAGCAACATATCCTGAGTGCCCACCAAGATGGAGTCGGCTTCGGGATGTTTGTAATAACGATCTTTGGTGGCGCCACCCATCAACATATGTACCCCCACCTTTCCTTCATGCGTGCCATTTTCATCCCACAACAGCCCTGCGTTGTCAAGTGCCTTACGGATCTCCTCTGCTGTCTGTTCAACAAGTACCCGCATTGGTAGGCACCAGACTAGACGGCGTGGCCATGTCTTCCTTCGTTGATACACACGATGCCAGGCCCATGTGGCAAATACCCCCATCGTCTTGCCAAATCCGGTAGGTATGTGGATCAGTCGGTTTTCACACTCAACTGGTACGGCCAAGTCCTGTTGCCATCCATAGGATCGTATTTGTTTGCCGCCTAATTTTGTAAAGAAGGCATCAAAATCATCCAAATTTATGTACTCCCCCCCATACGCGCCGATACGTCGGCGTGGCAAAACAATCCCAGCCCATAATGTGACCCATAACCAATAGCAATGGGACCTTTAATTTTACGATCAAAAAACAATTTAACGACAAATCCTTGGATGCTAGGAGGAGGAGGGCCGTTCTTACGTGATGTTACAAAGTGGCGGAACCGTCCCCAGTGGCGGTTGCAGGTCTTTACGGCTTGCGTCCTTGGCGGCAAGACATCGATTTTGGTAGGCTCTGGTAGGCCTCTAGATGCAAGCTCCGCCCTGATCTGCCCCTCAAGCGTATTCCTGCCTCTTGCTTTGATGTATCTAGGCAAGATCATGGGCGTTAGCGATTGCCAGGAAGCACTCTCCGTTATCAACTTGGATGCTTGGGTTCCATATGGGGCGGGTAGACTGTTTAGATCAATCAGATCGCCAGTCATTATTGGCGCGAGGCGCAAAGGATCTAGGGGATTTTTAGGGAACATTTTTCGTACTGCCCTGATGGCTGCTTGGGCATCTGTCCCCAATCCGACGGTAGTCCATATCAGGATGTGGTCAAGATGGCCATCACCGTCAAGGTCCAGCGGATTGATGTGAGCATGCTTGTGTGAGCTACGGAGTGGTTTGTGATATTCGTCGCATCCGGTAAGTATGGATGGTGGATTGCCCATCTTCGTTGCGGTGCCCACCAACGTACGGTGAAATATCTCGGCCTGCGGTAACGTCTGGGTTACATCTGGTAGTGCATGATCATTGTGACTGGCATGGGTTAGTGAGAGCAAGATTGCCTCATGCGGTTTGGGCTGACTTGATCTTTGTGTCATATGACTTGTTACAGCAATTGCATTGACTGGTCTCCAATATGAAACACGCCGGCTGCCTGGCGGTTGGTTCCATCCGTGCTCGCGCATCCACGACGTGTCTACCTGTAAGCATTCCATCAAGTCTACCGGGTAGTGCTCTGCCGCTCTGTGTTGCAACTCACTCTCCCGCAACGCACCATACTCTGAAGCACTAATTGGGCAGAGCAGAGATACCTGCTCCCATCCGGAATCGGGATTGTAGTCGGGTTGTTCAACATGGCAGTTGGGATCTAATGCCAACTTGGCGGAACTCACCACTCTTCCCACCACCCAACTTTCTGACCGACCCAAGTAATTTAGACTTTCCACTAAAGATGTAAGTAGTGACATTTCATCCTCATCAATATCTACATCGTCCCAGAATATTGTTAGTTCTTCCTGGACCTGGGCCCATGTATCAAAAACCAACGTTGTCTTCTCCATGCCATTTTTCAGTATGCCTGTGGGCATATAGTGACGGCTGTGTGCACTGATGGCTTGCGGTAGATGATAGCGTGGAATGTCCGAGGCCAGCTTGTATATTAGACTACGCCCCGTGCTGGATGGGCCGGTGTGATCCCAATAATTGTAAGTGTATCCTACTGAAACAAGAGCGCGAAGTAGGCGCCATGGTGAGGGTGGCCACTCTATCAAACCCTCATTGACATGGTGACCGTACGGTGTGGCATGGTATCTGCCCGCGATGAAGCGAAAAACTAGGGATAATGGCATGGCATCTACGCATCGTCCAAATCTGTTTCGTCCTTAGCCTTACCCTTCTTTAAGTCGTCATTGAATTCTACAGTTTCTACGACCATTTTGTCTTTGCATTTGGCGATAGCTTTACGCAGTTCCGACTCCAGATTCTTTAGCGAGGGCAAGGGCCAGTCCTGTGGGCTGTCTGCACGAATATCATCATTCGTTACAAGCAGATCGCAGGCCGTTCGCAATCGTATCCCGCTGTCCAGCAAGGCACGTACCTTGTATAGCGAGAGAATCACCAAAAGGCGCTCTGCCTCGCTATCTAGACCATAGCTACGGATCAGTGCCAGATCGAGATTGACATATAGTGTTATCGCATCGGCAGTGTATTCATCGCGCGGAAATGGCACGTTACCAAAACCTTTCCCGGTATCGCCTTTTGGATTTACATGATCATTCTTGACACCGCCGGATGCCGCCACCCCGACACCGTCTGCCTCAATAAACGCAGATAGTGCACGCGCAATACGCATGCGGCCCTCCGCCCAGTTCTTTCTTTACCAGAAACAACCCGTGTACTAGGCTATTTACATCATACTTTAGGACGCATTCGATAAGTTTTTTGCGATCTATGGGCCCCGCGTCTTTTACGCCTGTTTCATTTTTGAGTATTTGAAGGAATTTTTTGTTTTTGCCTTCCAGCAGGTATGGGCTGTTTAGGCGGTGTGGCTCAAGTATCGTATCTGTGAGAAATCTGTTACCGTTACGCAATACACGTACATGAGAGAGCCCACTAAATTCCTGTCTTATGTCGTTTCTTGCGTTGTCCCAGATAGTTAATTCCAAGTTATTGGCCATGCTTTGAGTGGATTCCACTAACAGGCTCATGCCTTTGCTTGTTTGGAACGTTGCAGCACCCAAGCTTGGAAAACCGGTGGGTTGAAACCTGTTTCCTTGTAACGGCTTCATCGGAATATTAATTAATACTCTTTTTATACCTTCAAGTGGCTCTATGTCTACCGCCAATTTAAACCAGATACTAAAAAGTGTTATTTAAAGATACTGAAGACCACTCTTAATATGTATAATATACAGTATGCGTAATTGATAAATGTGCTTACTAATCGACAATTTAACCGCGGCAAACATTCTGCGCATACCCCAACTGAAAGTCCTAGATCAGGGAAGAATACGCCTTACCCTAGACATACCCAAAACCAGGACACAAACCATGGCCAGACTCCAACGCGAAAACGAACGGTTACGAGACTTGCTGAGAACCGTCGCCAACCGTCGGGATAGAGGATGCAAGGTTCTGATACGAGTGTTCGCGGCATCGGTTCCCGTGTAAGTTCTTGTGCTCGTCGAAACCGTCTGGCGCGACCAGCGTTTTCTCGAACAAGATTGGTTGTCTAGGGAACGGCCGTCGGACAACACCAGCGTTTGCAGCAGAACCCCGACAGGTTTTGGACAAGGGCCGCTATGGCGTGCCAGTAGCCAGCATGTCGGGGTTTATGACCCTGACTCCGTGTCTGCGCGCGGCCCGTTCCAAACCCCTGTCCCTAGTCACAAGCACCGTTCCGGCGCGGATACAGCCGGCCAGGATATAGCTGTCTGGACTGTGCAACGTTGGATATTTGCGCTC
Source organism: Nitrosopumilaceae archaeon (assembly GCA_965261905.1). Classification (GTDB taxonomy): domain Archaea; phylum Thermoproteota; class Nitrososphaeria; order Nitrososphaerales; family Nitrosopumilaceae; genus VYCS01. The sequence continues at coordinate 158,069 of CBDHDZ010000013.1, forward strand.
CAGAGACACGGCTAGACCGGCAATCCCATGTGCGGGCGGCCCCCTACCCACTGTCGCCCCCGCCTTCTTGATCCGTGCCACTATCCGCTCTACCTGACATCCGTGCTTTTCTAGCTCCCTTCGTACCGTACTGTCAAAGTGGATCTGAGCGCCCCGAAGATCCGTCCTAGTCATCAGCATGCTCAAAAAGTTCGGATTGGCGTTCGCCTCCATTATCACGTTGGTGTCAAGTGTGTACTGTGGACCATCATCTCTGCTAAGCTTCTTCGCTCCGAGCACGTCCATTTGGATATCGTGCAAATCAACATATCCGCGACCCACTCCAAACCATAAGGGTCAGACTATTTAAGAGTCAGACCGAAGCGATTATGCTGCAAACGCGGGCGTTGTCCGGCGGTTGCTACCCCGGCAGCCGACTTTGTTCGAAAAAACGTTGGTCGCGGCCAGACGATTTCGATGAACACCCGAACCTGCACAAGAACCGGCCGAACCGGCGGTATGCGTTCCAGTAGTCGAAAGTGCGTTTCTGATCCGATGGCGGACTTGGGTCTGTGCCGCCGGCGTCTCCGTACCTTTTAATCTCGCCGCCAACTGCTCATGCCGTGCGGAAACCCACGCTCCTGTTATTGGCCATGGCTGTTCTGGTGGCAGCCGGAATGGGCCTGTCCATATTCGCCAGCCAGGTGGTCTTTGAGGACCTGGCGGTGGGCCAGGCCACCCTTGAGCCGGGCGAGATGCTGGACATAACCACCGAGATATCGCCCGGAAACGGCATCTACGCGGTGGAGATACTGGACCACCAGGAGGGCATGACCGTCAACGCCCACGTGATAGGACCGTTCGGCTCCACCATGCTGAGCTCGGAGGTGGACACCAACATCCACCAGGAACTATTCGACGTGGACGAACTCCACGAGTACACGCTGAGGATAGAGTCGGACCAGGCCGAGCCGGTCAGCGTGATGGGTGTGATAGGCCCCGAACCGGACGCGGGCAAGACCTCGCTGGGATTCGTCTCGTTCTATGTGCTGGTGGTGGGCGTGATAGGGATGATAGCGGCCACCATCTATATGATCTGGGCGAGGCGGCGCTCCCCCATCTAGTTGAGGTAGCTGTCCATTACCGTCACGCTGTCGATGATGGAGTTGTAGCCGTCATCGTTCTCCATGAAGGCGGTGAGCTTGTCATGGTCGGCCGTATAGGCGTCGCCATCCCTGGACAGGAAGCCGCACTCCACCAGGTATGCGAGCTTGCCGGCTAGTTCGTCCTGGGCCATGCCGCACTCCTCGGCTAGGTGGGCGATGCTCTTGGGGCCGCCCTCCAGCTCGGCCAGGGCCGGGGCCGTGTCGGGATCGAACATGCACTCCCTGAGCCTGTCCGCATCGTATTCTGCAGCCATCCTACCATCTGCCCCTTGTACTGCGCCTCATATAGTCTGTTACCAGCACGTTGGCCATGTCGTGATCCTGGATATGAAACGCCCTGCCTCCAAGCTCCCTGGCCAGGTTCTTGGCGTACTGGACCAGCTCGGCCTCGTCGCTCACGACCACCATATCCGTGTCGATACCCTTCCGCTTGCACCGCGCGGCCTCGTGGATGGTCCTCTCGTGTATGCGGGGGTCCACCTTCTTGTAGCGGTAGCACAGGTAGACCTGTACCTCCGGGGGGGCATCAAGCCTCATGTTCTTTTGATCGGCCACCGTGGAGACGGTGTCGCCGTCGGGGGCATAAAAGTTGGAGTAGGGCTTTTCGGCCAGGATGGCGTCCCTCTGCAGGTCGTTATCCACCAGGCAGGCGCTGGGCTGGCCGTCGGTTATCAGCACTATCTTCTTGTTCTCCGCGGACTCGGCGGCCAGTATCTTTCGCGCCAGCCGGAAGGCGGCCTGGTAGTTGGTATAGTGAAGGAAGCCGTCGTTTGCGTCGTAGGTGCGCAGGAACGGGATGTCGTAGGGGTCGACCCTTGCGGCCATCGAGGCAAACCCTATGACATGGACGGCATCGCGCACAAAGTACCTGGTGTTGGCGCCGTACAGCCCCCAGAGCGCCTTCTTTGCGGCGCGTATCCTGCTGTGGCCCCCCTGCATCTTTGTGCGCATGGTGGAGCTCAGGTCTATGCAGTAGACCACGGCGGTCTTGGCGCTGGCGTAGGTCTCGTACTGTTCCATGTCCTCGGCGATGATCCTCAGCGGAAACGCGGTGCTGCGCTCCCGCCTGACGGTGTTCAGCAGGGTCTCCTGCACGCTCAGGTGCCGCATGTCGTCGCCGTGCTCGAACGCCCTGGTGGTGTCCATGACCGTCTCCCCGCTGCCGGTCAGGACGGTCTGGTGCTCGCCAGTGTCCCGGGCGCTCACGTTGCTCATGATCTCGCGCAGGATGGCCCTGCCCACCGCCTCGAAACCCCGCCAGGTGAGCCACCGGTCGCCGTCGTCCTTGAGGTAGCCTGCCTCCATTAGGGTCCTTATGGCGGATGAGGATCCGGCACGCTCGCCGGTCTGGCCTTCGGCGCCTTCGGCGGCGCCATCCTGGTGCAGGGCCCCGGAGAGCGCCGACTCTACGTCGCCCATCCGGGTCTGCCTGTCGCTCAGAGCCTGGTTTGCAAGCACGCCCAGCATGTCCTGATCGGATAGGGACGGCTTCTCGCCCGGTCCGGATTGCACCTGCGGGCCTGCCGCCACGTACACGCTATGCCGCCGCATAGCCCGAATCCCGCCGCTCCAGCACCTTGGGGTCTGTCCAGCACAACTGCTCCAGGACAAGCTCGGTGGCAACTGCCTTGATGTCCGGTTGCTCGCCGGCGGGGTCCTGAACGGATGCCGAACCGGTTCCGTCCCGGGGTTTGCGCCACAGCGTGGCCATCAGGCGTTTGGCGGCGCCCTCGACCTGCTCCTGCAGGGCCGGAAACTGCGAGAGCTGTTCCCGGTAGGAGCCGGCACCGACATCCCAGTACTTTTCCTGGGAGACCGCAAAGCTCTTCCCTGCAAACTCCGTCTTTATCGAGTCGGCCTCGCCTTGGTCGATGTCCAGTGCGCGGATCTTCTTGAGCGCCTCCCCGACGACCTCCTCCAGCGCGCTGTTCCTGTTCTGGAGCGTATCGTCCATCTCCGACAACTCGAACCTGGCCACCTGGCCCAGGCACCAAAAGTCGGACGGTCGCGGGCATGCCCTCTCCCCGGGCCGGGCCCTGGCCGCCTCGGCTACCAGCAGCTCCAGCCCGTGTATGCCGAACCTGACGCTGACCCCCTTGTCCTGGTCGACCAGGCCGCTGTCCCGCACCCCCCTGACCACCCCTGCCAGCATCCTCAGGATGGGATCGGTCACCAGGCAGTCCGGCAGCCCGGCCTCCTGGATGATGATGTTCATCTCGTCCTCGGTCGTCTGCGGATACCTGGTGTGTATGTGGCTGCTCAGCCTGTCGGCGAGCGGCTCCACTATCCTGCCGGAATGGGTGTAGTCGATGGGGTTGGCGGTGCCGATGACGACTGTCCGGGGCTCAAAGACCACCGGGTACGACCCGGTGGTGAACCTGCCCTCCTGCAGGACCGACAGCAGGGCCACCTGCTTTCTGGGGTCCAGCACCGGCAGCTCGTCTATGCAGAATACGCCGTGCTTTGACTGCATCAGCTGGCCCGGCGAGTACGACTCCACCCTGTACATCTCTACCCCGCGCCTTGCCACCTTGACCGCGTCGATGTACCCCACCAGGTCCTTGACGGACATGTCCGGGGTGGCGGTCAGGAACCTGGACCGGGCCGGGCCGTCCACCCACTCGATGGGCGTGGCGGCGCCGTTGTTCCTTATCTGGTCTGCGCTCTCGGGGCTGATGCGAAAGATTGGCGAGTCCTGGGTAGTGTCTTGGCCGTCCAGCAGGGCGGCCAGCTCATCTGCGGGAATCTCCATGGGGACGTCGTTGGTGATGCTGCCGCGAACCACCGGCATGGCCGACAGCAGCGTCTTGGCCACCGTCTGGGCCATCCTGGTCTTGGCCTGGCCCATCTGGCCTACCAGCAGGATGTCGTGCTTGGCCAGTATGGCCCTGTCCAGGGCGGGCACGACGTCCTCGTCGAAACCGATTATCCCCGGATACCTCTCGGAGTCTGATTCCAAGGATGCCAGCAGGTTCCGCCTCAACTGGTCGCGCGCGTCCACCATCTTGTAGTTTACATCCAGCAGATCTCCAATCGTTCTGAGATCCTTGTATCCCTCGGGGACGCCGGCGGCCGCCTCCCGGTAGGTGGGCGCCGACGCGTAGCTGTTGCGGACCGCCGACAGCGTGTCTGGTGCCATCGGTACCACCATCAGACCACCCGACTTTTAATGGTGACGGAGATCTAGGTCGTCCAAAAATCCGGAAAAAGTCGCTTGCGCGGGTAATCAGCAAATCCGGATGCCCGCCGGACGGCGGCCCGGATGACATCGGAGGGTGTTGGTCGGAGGATCGCCGCGCCATCCAATGGGCAAGAGACACGGAGAGTCAAGGCAGGCCAGCCCCAACCGTGCCAGAAGCAAGAACGACCCCGACGGGAAGGGGAACGACCACCAAGACGGACTGGTCCCGGTACAACAAGGGCAGCCACCCCGAGGGCAAGAGGATCATCCGGCGGATGCGCCGGATGGCCGAGACTGCACGCGAGATGCCGGGTATGGCGCCGGGCACGCGGGGTCGTGCGCGCCCTCAGGTAGATGACCAGATCGGCGGAGCTGCCATCCATGACCGTCTGCTGCAACATGGCCCCGGTCTGAGGCCACGCCGCGGGGCGGGGACCTCCCCCCGCGGCTACCCTGGAGGCTGCGCACGACTGCCCGTGGACCGCCGTCCAGGACGACGGCTCCGGCGGGCAGCTAGAGTGTGATCCGGCGCCCACCCCGCGCCCTCCTGCCGGTCCGGGCGGCCTCCGCAGGTACCAAGCAGGGTAGTAGTCAATTTTGACTTTTTGGACAAGGCCGCTGCCGGATCCTGCTTGCCGCTACCATGCATGCCGCCAGAGAGGCCTCCGGGGACCGCATCACATGCCGAATGGTGCGGCCACGATAGCGGAGACCGCCACTGCTATCACGACAAGGCCGAACGCCTTTGCGGTACCAAACCCGTTGACTGTCTTTACCGCCTTTACCAGGACCACGACGGTCCACACCACGAACGCGATTCCGCCAACTACGAGAACCGCCAGGTATCCCAGTAGGTCCAAAATGTCATCCATCACCTCCCCCGACAGTTCCCCGTCCTCAAGGGATTCAAAGTCCCACCGGTCCGCATCCGCCAGAAACGCCAACGGAGAGATGCCGCCTGCCAGAAGCGCCAGCGCCGCAAACAGAGCAAACGCAAGAAGGGCGAGAACGCCGGTGTAAAAGACAGCCGAGAAGACCGTCCTCCACATGCCGTTTCCGCCCAGCTGCCTTCCTACCAGGTAGATCACCGCCCCAAAGACGACACCGGACAGCAGGTCCGTGCCCACGTACAGGGCCGCGGTCTCCCAGTACTCGAGATCAGTATCCAGCGAGGCAAACGAGACGGACCACAGAACTGATGCGAGCACAAATATCCCGACCGACCACGCAAAGTACGTGCCGCCGCTGTCGCGTATATGGGCAAACGCCGAGTTTGGCGCAGTTATCACGCGCAAGGCCACGTCCATCCCGGAGAGCACGCGCCCGGTGATCTTCATGCCTATAAGAGACTATGGATCCTCGGGCGCGCCTGCCCCCGGATGGACACCGTACCCCGCCTGTGATCCTCGCCGGTTCGTCCGATGATACCCCGGCCGCCCGGCGCGATGGCCTTTGGGATGGGGCGCCAAACTCGGACTGCGGCGGCCGCAGGAGACTATATGGCGAACCGGCCCTGCCTGGATGGCTGGGCCGGCCGACACGCCGGCCGCTCTGACGGCCACGCCTGACCGGCGGCCGGCAGCGGACACGATCAACGACAGCGCGGCGGAGACGCCGATGCCGGCCACCCGCAGGTGTTAGCGGTTTGCCCGGCGCCGCGCCGGCGCGGCCAATCGCGGATCAAAGCACATGCCGGTATGCGGTGCGGCTCCCGGCCGGCCCCGCCCGTCTACGGATTGTACATCTACGTGACCTGACAGGATCCAACACGTCGGATTCTTGAGCGAAAACGGGCCGGGACCCTGCGGCGCGGCACCGGGTCAAGCAGGTGTTGCAGTCCATTTTCAGGAGTCGGGAAATCTACGGTGGTGGACACACCATCACGCACCAAATCCCAAGAACCCGCGTTGGGTGGGCCGTCAAACACTCCCGGCGCTTCTTTTCCGTAGGTCGCTCAAATCATTCATAACCTCCGCGCTATCCCGCTCATACCCCCTTATTTCATGCTGGTGTTTGGTCAACTCGCCACGCAACCCGCCTATCTCGCCGGCGCCGGTTGACTCCGTCATCCTCTGCATTATGGCGCCGCACAGGTCGGTAAGCCGGTTTATCTGGCCGGTGTTGTTTGCCAAGCGTGATTCGAGCGCCCGTATGTCGGCACCCGGGTCGCTCACATCCGCTCCTGCCTTCGGAGCGTGTTTGTCACGTCGTTCATCGTCTCGGCGAACTTCGGCATCCCCAACCCGTCTGCCTGTTTGGCCAACTTCTCGCATTTCTTGATCAGGTGGGTTTGGTTCGCCATGTTGCGCATGCGTGTCGGTGGTTAATAAAGGGAATTATGTGGCGCGAGGGAATTATATCGTTAAGTAAACACGGCCGCCGTTCACCCCCGCCTGGCAGTGTTAAATAGTTGATCCGGTACATTACCACATGATTCGCTCCCGCGGCTTCCGCGTGAACCTCGCCGGTCCGCAGGCCGACAAACTATACGCGTTGGTGGGCGGCCAGCGCGAGGCATACAACTGGGCCGTATCCAGACTGAAGGATGATCCAACACTCACCAGGTTCGACCTGCAAAAGGAGTTCACTACGATAAGACAGGCAACGCCACATCTTCAGCTGACCGAGCGAGTCTTCCAGCACGCGGCAATCCACCAGGCCAGGACTGCCTGCGACATCTCAAACAAGCACGGTAACGGCAACCTCAAGTACCGGACCCGGAAGAACCCGTTGAGGACGGTCTCGTGCGAGGTTGCGCCGACCTACGTCGACAACCAGGCCGTATCGCTGCCCGGGCTGGGTCGTGTCAGCTTGGTTGAACAGCAACCGTATCAATATCCGGGCAACTGGCTCTACAAGTCTCGGTCGTTCAGACTGGTGGATGTCACCCCCTGGCGAAACACGAAACCATCCAACCACATCTGGAGGTTGTATGTCACGTATGATCTACCGGATCCGGAACCGCGCACCGAAGGGTTGGCCATCGGGGTTGACCGCGGCATCAGGAACCCGACCACGATAGCACGGTCGGACGGCTCGACGGTCTGCTATGACACGACCACCGCCTTCAGAAACAACCAACGCCGTAACGACGAGACGCGCCGCGAACTATCCAAGACAAACAAACGTTCGCGCAACTATCGGGAGACGGCCCGCCGGCGCGACCGTCGCAACTACAAGGACGCATGTGTGCGCGACTACTGCGAGTGGATGCTGGCCAAGGAGGTTTGTTGTGATGCGAGCGTCATCTGCATCGAGCGGCTGGACCTGGAGGCGATGACCCGATATGGCGGCAACCGCAAAAAGGGACTGAACCGGGGCATGAGGTTTGTCCGCCACGGCGAGATACTGCGGAAGATCAGGGTGGTCGCCGAGCGGATGGGCATCGGGGTAATAGAGGTCAACCCGGCCGGCACCAGCATCACGTGTTCGAAGTGCCAACACGCCGACAAGGAGTCGCGAGACGGCGAGCGCTTCGAGTGCGTGGCATGCGGACGGGTGATGAACGCCGACGGTAACGCGTCGTGCAATATAGTCAACAAGGGAACGGGTATTAACGTTCCCGCGGGGGAAGGAATGTTCCTCGAAAGGCGTGAATTGGGACGGACCCGGAATCCACCCGAATGGGTGAGTGCAGCTCCGGACGCAGGCCAGCGGCGCGAGAACCAAGCGCGAAATCGTCCCGCGACATCAAGCGCCGAAAAACACTTGGGCAGATACGCGTACGTTACGCGTGTTTACTTAACGATATAATTCCCTGGCGCGATGCAACATCTACGTGACCCGATGCCGCGCCGCAGGGTCCCGGCCCGTTTTTGTTCAAGAATCCGACGTGTTGGATCGTGTCAGGCCACGTAATGTTACAATCCGCCCACACCTAGAAGTGCCTATATTCAACCACCCAGCATACAGCGGACATGCTGACGCCGGCCTTCCCAAGTATGGCAGCCATCGGGACGGCCCTGCTGTTTGCCGTATTGTTGCCCGGGGCGCACGCCCAGGATGATGATGGCGGTGGTGGCGAGCCGGGGCTGGCCGGAACCATCCAGATAGGCGGTCTGCTACCGCTGACCGGGGATCTCAGCTCCGTCGGCTCCGACTTTAAGGATGCCGCCGAGCTGGCCGTAGAGGACTTTAACGGATACCTGGCGGAGCTGGGGGAGGAATGGCGGTTGGAGATCATCGTCGAGGACACCGCCACCAACCCCGTGATGGCCCTCGAAAAATTCCAGCTGCTGCGCTCGCACGGGATCGAGGTGGTTGTGGGGCCGTTCACCAGCGCCAACACCCAGAGCGTCAAGGGGTACGCGGATGCCGTCGACATGCTGGTGTTCAGCACCGGATCCATCGCCCCCACCCTGGCCATCCCCGGCGACAACGTCTTCCGGATGGCCCCCGACGCCAGCAACCAGGCCAAGGCCATAGGCAAGCTCCTCGAGGTGCACGGCATCCGGGCCCTGGTCCCGCTCTGGCGGGGGGAGGTGTACGGGGACGGCCTGCAGGAGGCCGTCGCCGACGACTTTGAGTCGCGGGGCGGCTTTGTCCATGAAGGCGTCCGGTACCATCCCGAACCGCACGAGCTCGGCCTGGAGGTGTCCCTGCTGGCCGAGGCCGTCCAGGAGATGGTCGACCGGTACGGCGCCGGCCAGGTGGCCATATTCATGATATCGTTCGATGAGTTCCTGCAGATCATCCAGGCCGCCGTCAACTACGACGTGCTCAAGCAGGTGAGGTGGTTCGCCGGGCAGGCGGTGGCCGGCCAGGAGCTGCTGGTCACCGACAGGATAGCGTCCGAGCTCACCAGCCACGCCGACTTTGCGGCCATCCAGATAGTGGTAGGGCAGGGCGACCGCTACGACGATGTCAGCTCCAGGCTGACGGCCCGGGTGGGGACCACCCCCAACGCCGAATCCTACCAGACGTACGACGCGGTCTGGGTGGTGGCCAAGTCCATACTGGAGGCGGGCAGCGCCACGGCGGCCGACGTCAAGGCCGTCCTGCCGTATGTCGCCGCCGCCCACGACGGGGCCATCTCCTCCAACAGGCTGAACGACGCCGGAGATCTGGCCACTGGCAACTACCGGGTGTGGAGGGTTGTGGACGGATCATGGGAGGTCCGGGGCAAGTACTCCTCGGAGAGGGACTTTCTGACGGCCCAGACGGGGCCGAGCGGCAGGGTCGAGGTGGGCGTGCTCTACCCGGCGGGCGGGGAGGCGGCCGGCACGCTGCTGGGGGCCGGGGACTTTAACGCGTTCCTCCGGGGGATCAACGCGGGCTGGGAGATGGTCCCGGTCACCGAGGATCCCGGCGACGATCCCGACGGGGCGCTGGACGCGGTCCGGAGACTTCACGCCCGCGGGGTGGATATCATACTGGGCCCGGGCACCAGCGCCGACGCCGCCCGGATCAAGCCCTACGCGGACGCCAACGGGATGATGATCGTCAGCTGCTGCTCGACGGCTCCCAGCCTGGCCATCCCCGGCGACAGCGTCCACAGGCTGTTCCTGGACGACTCCAAGCAGGGCTCGGCCGTGGGCAGCCTGCTGGAGAGCGAGGGCGTCGGGGCGGTGGTTCCCATATGGAGGGGGGACATCTACGGGGACGACCTGGCAGGGTCGGTCCGGGACGAGTTTGGGTCGCGCGGCGGCATCACCGGGGACGGCGTGCGGTACGACCCCGGCGCGGCGGATCCATCCGGGGCGGTCTCGGCCCTGGCCGGGGAGGTGCGGGAGATGGTCGACCTGCACGGGGCCGGCAGGGTGGCCGTCTTTGTGGCGGCGTTTGATGATGAGGCCGTCAGGATAATCCTGGAGGCGTCCGGATGGGACGTCCTGGATGATGTCAGGTGGTTCGGCTCAGAGTCCCTGACCCGGGGGCCGGGGATCACCGGCGATAAGGCGGCCCGCGGGTTTGCCGCCGTGGTGAACCTGACGTCCATGCAGATAGCCGAGGACCCCGGGGAGGTCTACGAGAGCGTCCGGGCCAGGATTGCCGGCGAGCTCGGGACGGACCCGACCGCGTTCGCATACCAGGCGTACGACGCCGCCTGGCTGGTCGGCCTGTCCATACTGCAGGCCGGCTCGGCGGACGCCGCATCAGTCAAGTCCGTCTTCCATGAGGTGGCCTCCGACTACGACGGGACCCTGGGCCCCACCGTCCTGAACGAGGCCGGCGACCTGGCCGCCGCCTACTACGGCATCTGGCAGGTAGCCGCGGACGGCTGGACGGAGACTGCATGGTACTCGGTGATCAACGACGAGATGGTGGCCGCAGGATCCGCCGGGCCCGCCGGGCCGACGAGGGTCAACGGCACCGGGTTTGAGCCCGACTACCGGATAAGCAGCGGAGGCGCCATCCACGCCATGCGGACCAACCCCCAGGAGAACGCGCTTGTCATGGAGATGGCAGCGTCCAAGGACGGGTTCGTGGAAATAACCCTGCCCAGGGCCCTGATCGACTCCAGGTCCGTCGACGATACGGACGGGCCGTTCTTCGTGCTGGTTGACGGCAGGGTTGCGCCCCACCAGGAGACCGGGACGACCGACCACTCGCGCACCCTGCGGATAGAGTTCGGCGGGGGATCCGGGACGATAGAGGTGATCGGCACCTGGGTCAGCGTCCCCGAATTCGGGGCAGTGGCGGCGATTATCCTGGCCGGGGCCATGGCGGCCGCCGCCGTCTCGGCCAGGTTCCGGCCTTCGGTGGCCGCCCCGGGATGATAACAGGGCAGCCCCCTCCGGCAGGCGTGGCGGGCCGGACCGCCTCCAGGGCCCTGCCGCAAGCGCGGCTGATTGCGCAGTCTTTGGCGCCCGCATCCTTGGCCAGGATGGCCGGATTTTGTCCGGATGGCCGCCCCCGGCTCTGCCACAAATGCGGGCGTTACCCCGACTTCCCCTGGCACCTGCAGGCCAGCCGTGGACGCCCTCAACAACGCCGGTGTCCACCTGCATGGGGAACCTGGTGCGGTCGGGGTTGCCCGGCCCGACAAGAACCGGCGGCCGCCGCGGATAATCGCAGACTCCGGCCGTGTCATCTTGCGCCGGCGCCATCGGTCGGCTCCATGGGCGGGCCGGCCAAACCAAAAGCGCCAACGGCTGCGCCAGATCCAACGGCGCATCCGGATGGAACCGAGAAATCCAGACACGCACTCGGATCGGCGGGCGGGATTGCCGTGATCTGATCACACTTGGTTTGGCTGGCGGCGGGCGGCACAGCGCTTATTTTACACACGGATACCCCACAACCCCGTGGACGTCATATCGGTTGATCAGATGTACCGGATAGAGAATGCCGGCCACGCCATGGGCTTCCAGAAGCGGTTCATGATGGAGAACGCCGGGGCCGCCGCGGTCCGGCGGTTGATCGAGCGCGTCGGCGACATGTCATCCAAGAGCGTCCTGGTGCTTGCCGGCCTGGGCAACAACGGCGGGGACGGACTGGTGATGGCCAGGCACCTGGCAGGATACGGGGCCGGCGTAACCGCCGTCATCCTGGGAGGGCCCGCCAACATCAAGACCGACGAGAGCCGGACAAACCACCAGCTGCTGGCCAAGATGCCCTCGGTCAGCGTGACTGCCACGCTGGATGCCTCCGCCGCCGTCCCGGATATCATCATCGACGCCATCCTGGGGACGGGCATCGCCGGGGAGATACGGGAACCGTACAGCTCGGCCATCGGGTACGTCAACCGGTCCGGCTCCTTCGTGCTGGCGGTAGACGTCCCCTCCGGCCTGGATCCGGACACCGGCCAGACGGCCAACACGTGCGTCAAGGCGGACATGACCGTGACATTCCACCGGATGAAGCGCGGCATCCCCGGACGGCCCGACCTCACCGGAACCGTCCACGCAGAAAGGATAGGAATACCGCCCGAAGCCGAGGAGGGCATACTATCGCCATGATGGCGGTCCACCAGGTGCCCGTAGGGCACATGCAGAACTTTACCTACGTGGTACGGGACGAGTCCACCAGCCAGTCCATAGTGATAGACCCCTCCTGGGACCTTGACAGGATACAGGCAGTCCTGGACAAGGGCGGCCTCAAGCCCAAGTATATCGTCAACACCCACCACCACTTTGATCACACCATCGGCAACGAGGCGCTGGCCAGGTCCACCGGGGCCAGGATAGTCCAGCACCCCTCCTCCGGACTGCCGCACGATCTGGGGGTGGAGGACGGCGACACCATCGCCTTCGGCGACTCGACCCTGAGCGTCCTGCACACCCCGGGGCACTCCCAGGACAGCATCTGCCTGGTTGGCGACGGCAAGATATTCACCGGCGACACCCTGTTTGTGGGCAGCTGCGGGCGGGTGGACCTGCCGGGGGGCAGCGCCGCCCAGCTGTACCATTCGCTGTTCGACGTACTATCAAAGCTGGACGGTTCGCTGACCGTCTACCCCGGACACCACTACGGGATGAGCACCACCTCGACCATCTCCGGGGAGGTATCGGCCAACCCCGTACTGCAGCCCAGGACCGAGGAGCAGTTCCGGGCGATGCTGGGCCAGCCTTGACGCAGACCATCCGGGGGGACCGGTCCCAGGCCCTGTCCATACTGGAATCCATCCGGACCGGCAGGGCCCTCTTCGTGCTGGTGCTCTCATACACCAGGACCTCGGAGATCCCCGGGATAACCATCGCCGGCGCCGATCCCCTGTCCATCAAGTACACGCCGCCGGCCGATGCCGAGTATATCGAGTACGGGCACTGCCGGTGCATCCCCGGGATACCGGTGACCCCGGACGGCAAGCCGACCCCCGCCATCATGACCAGGACGGCCGTCCGGGCGGCCGGCATACCGGTGATGGTGGTGGATGCCGGGGGGCTGATCCGCCCCCAAATGCCGCATCTGGCCACCGGCCTGAGCCCCGGACGGAACATCGCCGAGTCCGCCGCCATGGAGCCGGACCAGGCCAGGGAGGCCGTCCGGTACGGCCGGATGGTGGCCGGTACGCTCTCATCCGTCTGCGACTGCCTTATCGTAGGCGAGTCCGTCCCGGGGGGCACCACCACGGCCCTTGCGGCGATGCGCGGCCTGAACCTGCCGGCGGCGGTCAGCTCGACCATGCCGGAGAACCCGCTCCCGCTCAAGGAGGGGGTGGTCCGGGCGGCCCTGGGCCGCCTGTCGATGGACGACCCGCTCTCGGTCATATCAAAGACGGCCGACCCCATGATACCGTTTGTCGCCGGGCTGCTGGGGGCCGCAGCCGGGCCCTCCAAGGTGGTGCTTGCGGGCGGGACCCAGATGCTGGCCGTCCTGGCGCTCTCCTCCAAGCTGGGCTTTGATCACCGGAGCGCGGCCATCGGGACCACCTCGTACGTGGCAGATGATCCAACCGTCCGGTTCGCCGAACAGGCGCAGACGATCTCCCCGGTTCCGGTCATCTCTGTCGACCCGGGGCTGGATCGCTCCGGATACGCCGGCCTGGCCTCGTACGCGGACGGCTTTGCCAAGGAGGGGGCCGGGGCGGGCGGGGCCCTGATATCGGCCATGGCCAGAACCGGCATGACCCAGGACGAGATGCTGCGCCTGATAGATGGGGAGTACGCCCGTATCACTTCACGGTGACAGACTTTGCCAGGTTTCTGGGGTAGTCGGGGTCCGTCTCCCTGGCCAGGGCCGTGTGATAGGCCAGCAGCTGGGACGCGACTATCTCCGCGAACGGGTAGGACACCTCCCCGCCCTTGGGTATCCTTATCCAGTGGTCGTAGGTGCTGCTCCTCCTGTCGGAGACGCCTATTATCCTGGCCCCCCTGGCCTTGGCCTCCTGGGCTCCCAGCAGCATGTCCCCGTAGGTGGAGTCGTAGGGGTTCATCACCATCACATAGATCCCCTCCTCTATCAGGGCCAGCGGACCGTGCTTCATCTCTCCGCCGGACAGGCCCTCGGCGTGTATGTAGGTGAGCTCCTTTATCTTGAGGGCCGCCTCCATGGCCACGGGGTAGTGCACCCCCCTGCCGAGTACGTACAGGTCGGTTATGTCCCGGATCTTCGCGGCCGCCTTCCGGATGGAGCCGGCATGGCTGATTACCGCCGATATGGCCTCGGCCACCGCCCCGGCGTCGGCGACGGTCTCGCCGGCCAGCTCACCGGCCAGCCTGAGCATTATCCCGTACTGGGAGCACAGGCTTTTGGTGGCGGCCACGCCCACCTCAGGCCCGCAGTCCATCCTGATCACCATGTCCGCCGCCCTGGCCAGCGACGAGTTGACGGCGTTGACGATCCCCACCACGATGCATCCGGCCTCCTTGGCCATGCCGGCCGCGTCCAGGACGTCGGCGCTCTCGCCGCTCTGCGATATGGCCAGCATGACGGTCCCCGGCCTCAGCATGCCGCGTTCCGAGGACATCTCGCTGGAGATGACCACGTCCAGCCTGATCCCGGCGAACCTGGCCAGCGCCTGCCTTGCCAGCAGGGCGGCGTTGTAGCTGCTGCCGTTGCCGGTCGCGTACGCGAACCCCCCCTCCCTTATCAGTCCGGCCACCTTCCTGATGGTCTCGCGCGAGGAGTCCCCCGCCCGCCGGACCACGCCGGGCTGCTCCTCTATCTCCTTGAGGGTGTAGTGGGCATGTTCGCCCTTTGTGACGTCGCCGAACTCCCTTGAGACGGTGGTCGTCCGGTACCTTGACGCGTTTCCCCGGTAGTCGGTCACGGACATCCTGCCGTCCCGGATGAGCACGCAGGTGCCGCTCTCCAGGTAGACGGCCTCGTCGGTGTGCCCGATGAACCCCCGGACGTCGCTGGACAGGAACAGCCCGCCCTTGGAGATGCCCGCTATCAGGGGCTCCCCGTACCGGGCCGCCGAGATGGTCCCGTCCCGGAACATGGCGATGAACGCGTAGTGGCCCTTTATCTCCGAGACCGTCTGTATCATGGACTTGCCGATGTCGCCGGTCCGGTCGTGGTGCATCTGTATCAGGTTGGCTATGACCTCGCTGTCCGTCTGGCTGGAGAACGAGTACCCTGCCCTCTCCAGCGACCGGCGCAGCTCCTGGTGGTTCTCAATCACGCCGTTGTGGACGATGGCCACCTCGCCGCCGCTGCTCAGGTGGGGGTGGGCGTTGGTGTCGCTGACCTCCCCGTGGGTGGCCCACCTGGTGTGTCCGACTCCGACCATGCCGCCCATCTTGTCCATGCCGACCTTTCCGTTTACCTCGTCCACCCGGCCGGTCCCCTTCCTGACGGAGACCACCCCGTCGGCGCGGGTGGCCACCCCCACACTATCGTATCCGCGGTACTCCATCTTCCTGAGCGAGTCCACCAGGATGGGGGCTGCCGTCTCATCCCCGGCGTACCCTATTATCGAGCACATCTTGCTATTCTTCGGGTTCGGTCCGGGGCTCTAGCGCTATCTTGGATGCAGGGTTCAGGCGGATGGTATCCTCTTCTTTGGTGGTGACCGTATAGGATGGTATGTCCACCACCCTGTCCCCCATCATTATGTGGCCGTGGACCACCGCCTGCCGGGCCTGGTACGGGGACCGGAAGCCCAGCTTCTTCCAGACTATCGTCTGCAGCCTCCTGCCCAGCAGGTCTGTCACCTGCAGGTTCAGGACGTCGTCCAGGGTAGCGTCGCCGCCCACCAGGCCTATCTTGACCAGAGACCTCATCAGAACGGGCTCGCGCTCCTCGCGGACCTCCCGGCGGAGGGCCAGCAGCGATCTCGCCTGGTGCCTCACCCTGGATAGCTCGGTGTGGGCCTTCCAGAGCTCCTTTTTGGTGCGCAGCCCGTAGGTGCCCACCGTCCGCAGCTCCTCCATCTTCAGGTCGTAGTTGAGGGGCCGCTTGGGCTTTCTCCATACCTTCCTTGGATACTTTGGATCTCCCATGGATGATCGCCTACTTGCCCGGCTGGGCCTTGCCTCCCTTGGCCACGCCGACGGTACTGCCCTTGCGGCCGGTCGTCCTGGTACGCTGCCCCCTGACCTTCAGCCCGTAGAGGTGCCTGTACCCGCGCCAGCTGTTGACCTGGCGTTCGCGCTCGACGTCCTTGCGGACGGTAAACTCAATGTCGGAGGTCAGCAGGTGCATGTCCTGGCCGGTCTCTATGTCCTTGCGGCGGTTCAGGAACCAGACCGGAAAGCCGGCCGCGACGGGGTTCTTTATCATCTCCTCTATCCTGGCGGCCTCATCCTCGTCCATGTATCCCATGCTGGAGTCGGGATTGATGTCGATCTTCTCCAGTATGGAGCTGGCAAAATTGTACCCTATCCCCCTTATCTGGGTCAGACCCACCAGGACCTTCTTCTCGCCGGGTATGTCGTTGCCCAGTATCCTTACGATGTGGCGGTACTCGCTCAAGCGCAATCACCACCAGGGCCCCGGTTAAAAACCATTGCCGGAGCGGGGCCTTGTCCAAAAATCAGGTCAAACTGAACCCCATACGCGGTGACGCCCGGCAGCATCTGCCGTAGGTCGCCGCTCAGGCACAGGTCAGAATTTGACCTGAACTTGTACCCCAAAAAAAACCAACCGGCAGCCCTCCCCGATACCCACGGAGCACCTAGATCGGCGGGAATGCGCGGGGTAGACGCCGGATCATGCGCTCTTGATGCCCGCCGGAGCCGTCCCGGACGGCGGGTGGCAGCAGCGAATGCCATGATGGCGATTAGATTCGTCCTTGCTGCCCGCCGGAATCATTGTCAATGGCGATCCGCGGGCGGTCGTGCGCAGCCCCCCCACAGCCGCGGGCTTCTGGCGCGGTCGGGGTTGGCCTGCCTTGACTTTTCGCGTCTCTTGCTCGTTGGGTAGTGCGGCGATCCTACGATCCTAACACCTTTCGATCATCCGGGCCGCCGTCCGGCGGGCATCCGGATGTGCTAACTAAACATTGCTAGTGACTTTTTCCGGATTTTTGGACAAGGCCCGGCCGACCCCGACAACTTTAACCGGACCGCCGCCCCCACCCCGCCATGGAGATAAGCCTGGAGGACATATACGGGACGCTGGAGTCCATCCAGGAATCCCGCGACCGCATCCTCACCGGGTCGCGCCGGATAATCTCGCTGTGCAGCAGGTCTATCATCCTGGTGCACCGCGGCCGGCCGGAGCAGGCCGCCGCCCTGCTGGACGAGGCCAGATCCCTGCTGGAGCCACTCCGGAAGGAGGCCGTCCCGCGCACCGCCCAGTACCTGGTCACCGCCGAGCAGGAGTACGTGGAGGCCAGCTCGCTGCTGGGCCTGGTCCGGGATGACGCCGTGCCGGCCCGGGACGAGCTGGGCGTGATGCCCGAGTCCTACGTCCTGGGCCTGCTGGATACGGTCGGGGAGCTCAAGAGGCTGATGCTGGATCAGATACGCTCCGGCGACCCCGATTCGGCGTACCGCACCTTCGAGCGGATGGACCAGCTGTATCTGGCGCTCTACCCCTCGTCGATGTACGACAAGGTCCTCAAGGAGTCGCGCCGCAAGATGGACGTCTGCAGGATGATACTGGAGGACTCCCGCTCGATCATCACCGAGGAGAGGCGCAGGCAGGAGCTGGTGCGGGCGATGGGATTTGAACCCACGAACTCCTGAGAGACTAGCCCCTCAAGCTAGCGCCTTTGGCCAGGCTGGGCGACGCCCGCGTGGTGACCACCTTGCATGGTTTTTATAATCCTTGAGGGAGTTCGCTCCCGTAATGCTTGTTCCGGTAAGGTGTTTTACGTGCGGCAGCCTGATAGCAGACAAGTTCTCCCAGTACCAGAATGAGGTCCAGGACGGCGCCGATCCGGGCAAGACCCTGGACTCCCTTGACATACGGAGATACTGCTGCCGCCGGATGCTCCTGACCTCGGTCGAGACCATACACCAGGTGGTGCCCTTCTACGAGGCCATGAACAAGAGAAACGAAGAGATACGCCGGGATATGGCTTGACCCATGAGATAACCTCCGTTCTGGGCCGCATCATCTACAACAGCCGCGGGTCGCAGACGATCGAGGTGGATGTCACCGCCGACGGCTCCCACACCGGAAGGGCGGCGGCCCCCTCCGGGGCCAGCGTCGGCCGGCACGAGGCCGTCTCGTTCCCGGAGGGGGGTCCAAGAAGGTGCCTGGACATGCTGGCGGACAACGCCTCCAGACTGCGGGGACTGGATCCCGCCGACCGCGGGGCCATCCATGCGGTGCTCCGGGAGATGGACGGGACCGACAACTACTCGGGGATAGGGGGGGCGCTGGCCTACGCGGTGACGGTGGCGGCAGCCGAGTCGGCCGCGCGGGCCCAGGATATCCCGATGTACCGGTCACTGCAGGGGCGCGACTCGTACCACCTCCCCATACCGCTGGGCAACATCCTGGGGGGAGGGGCCCATGCCGGCGAGGGCACCCCGGACATCCAGGAGATATTGGTATGCGCCCCCGCCGCCAGGTCCATCCGGGAGGCCATCCAGACCAACATGGACGTGCACAAGGAGCTGGGCAGGCTGCTCTCTGATAGGGATCCGCGCTTTACCCGGGGACGGGGGGACGAGGGCGGATGGGCCCCGTCGCTGGACAACGAGGAAGCCCTGCAGATGGCGGCGCGCGCCTGCGAGTCGCTGGGATACACGCTGGGCCGCGAGGTGGCGCTGGGGGTGGACTTTGCATCATCCACCCAGTATGATGACAAATCCGGCAGGTACGTCTACGGCCGGGCCGGATTCGAGAACGATCCCGGCGAGCAGATAGAGTTCGTCTCGGATATCATCGGGCGGTACAAGCTCAAGTACGCCGAGGATGCCGTCCACGAGGAGGCGTTCGAGGAGATGGCCGAGCTGGTCGGCCGCTTCCCCCAGACGCTGATCACCGGCGACGACCTGACGGTGACAAACCATCGGATACTGGAGCGGGCCATCTCGAGCCGTTCCTGCAACGCGGCCATCCTGAAGGTGAACCAGGCCGGCTCGCTCCATGACGCCATGCTGTTCGCCGAGACGGCCCAGCAGAACGGCATAAGGCTGGTGACCTCGCACCGCTCCGGCGAGTCGTCCGGATCGCACATCGTCCACATAGGGATAGCCACCGGGTCGGTCCTCCTGAAGGTGGGGGTGGTGGGAGGCGAGCGGGTGGCCAAGCTGAACGAGATGATCCGGGTCTCGGGGCATGATTTAATACGAGGGGTGGCCGAGCTCGCCTGATATCATGATGCAGCAGGAGCCGGTGGACATCAAGAAGAAGGTGCTGGCCACGGGCATACGGGTGGGCACCCACGTCAAGACCAAGTTCATGTCCCCGTTTATCACGATGGCCAGCCCCGAGGGACTGTACCAGTTCGACATGGACGTGACGCTCCAGCGGATAGACGCGGCGGCCCGCTTCATCAGCAACGTTGGCGCCCAGAACGTCCTGGTGTGCAGCGGCCGCGGCTACGCGTACTCCCCGATAGAGAAGTTCTGCGAGCTGGTCGGGGCGCAGATGAAACTGAACAGGTTCATGCCCGGGACGCTGACCAACCCGTCCCTCAAGTACTATATCGAACCCAAGCTGATTCTGGTCTCCGACCCGCAGGTGGACGAGCAGGCGGTCATCGAGGCCACCAACGCAGGCATACCGGTCATCGGCGTCTCCAACACGGACAACATCACCTCCAACCTCGACCTGGTGATTCCTGCCAACAACAAGGGGCGCCGCTCCCTGGCCACCATCTACTGGCTGCTGGCAAGGCGCATCCTGATAGAGAAGGGGAATCTGACCGAGAACGATCCCATGCCCTACGAGATAGAAGACTTTGAGACCAAGCACCTCGAGGAGGACTGAGCCGCGCCATCCGGCGGTGGCCGGACTATTCTACCAGGGCGAGGCCGACCAGCTGCGAGACGAGATAGAGTCGTGCTATCTGAGGGGTCCGGGCTCGCTGCCGCCCGGCCCTGCCAGGGGCGACATATTGGCGGTGATCTGCCCCCACGCGGGCTACATGTACTCTGGGATGGTGGCCTGCCATTCGTACCACGCGATATCGGGCAACAGGTACCCGTACGTGGCGATGGTGGGGCCGGACCACCGCTCCGCCGGCCCGGGCCTCTCCCTGTCGGGCCACGACCGCTGGGAGACACCGCTGATGTCCTCGCCGGTCTTCCGCTCGGACGCGCTTGAGGGGTGTGGCGCCATCCGGGACGAGGCCACCCACCGCCCCGAGCACAGCCTGGAGGTGCAGCTGCCGATCATCCAGTACACGTTCGGCGCCATCCCGATACTGCCCGTCCTGATGTCCGACCAGTCCAGGGACGCGGCCGTCCGGCTGGGCGGCGGCCTGGCCGGGCTGCCGTCCGAGGGGGAGCGTCCCGCCGTGGTGGCGTCCTCGGACCTGACCCACTACGAACCGGACGGGGTGGCCCGCGACAAGGACGCGGCCCTGATAGATGCCATCCTGGAGATGGACGTGGACTCGTTCTACGAGGTGCTTCGCCGCCGCAGGGTGAGCGCCTGCGGGTACGGCGCCATCGCCGCGATAATGGAGTACTCCAGGGGGATGGGCGCCTCGGGGGGGCGCCTGCTTCGATACGCCACCAGCGGGGACGCGGGCGGTGACTACTCGGCGGTGGTCGGGTACTGCTCGATATCCTTCTCCTGATACGCGGGGCCGGTAGTCGGTTGGATATATCATATCTGGCGGGCAGATGCCGCAGGATGGCACGATCCGGACGGGCTCGCGGGATCAGCTGCGTTCCGGTACAGGACCGCCCGCGGTAGCCCGTGACCGGCCCCGCACGCCCGGATTGGTCGAGGATTTAATCGCTCTGCCCGCGCATTGGTTGTATGACGAAGGTGGACGACACCATAACCAGAACAGAAGAGTCGGCCGCGGTAGCAGAGAAGATGGGCTTGGAGGAGGATGCCGAGTTCTTTCGCGGTGCCGCCAAACTTTGGCGGGAAGTAAGGGATGACCTCAGACGCATCGGAGAGGAAGTCTAAGATACGGCGCAGGCTGGGCGCGCTGCGCACAAGATACGACAGCGACCATCATATCTGGCAGGAGATTGTGGATGGCATGGGTAAAGACTATGCCGTCATGCAAGATATGAGCGCCCGTCTCAAGGATATGATCCCAGGGGGCGCACAGGCGCGTTGTGATGGTGGTGAAATCAATCTTGGATGGGATGCGCTCCCTCCAGGATGGGATGCCCAACCTGATACTAGCCCCGCCCAACACCAGCAAACATCGCGTATGGACTCAGGTCCGCAGGCGTCGATCTTTGATTGGCATCTTCAACCAAATATGGTCAACTCATACCGATTAACAGTGCGCAAATCCAACAAATACCTCCCACGGTAGTGTGATTAGGGGATTCCACGCTCATCAACAGGATACGTGCCTGGGGACCTGAGTCTGTACAACATCGCCCCTGAATGGTTTTTAACCGCCCTTGCCAGGAGGGCTCCCGTGAGCAAGACAAAGAAGACCGGGTCGGTGGAGCGGGGACGCCTTGACTACGAGTGGGCGCGCTCCCACATGAGGATACTGGACCGGACCATCTCGCGCCTGCAAGAGTCGCGGCCGTTGGAGGGGGTGACGGTAGCCTGCTGCCTGCACATAACCAAGGAGACCTCGGTTCTGCTGATGGGGCTCCGGGATCTGGGCGCCACCGTCGCGTGCTGTCCGGGGAACCCGCTGACAACCAGCGACGACGTGGCGGCGTTCCTGGCCTCGGAGGGGCTGCACGTCTACGCGTGGAACGACCAGACCGCCGAGGAGTACGACTGGTGCATCGACCAGGTACTGGGCCACAAGCCGTCCATCCTGGTGGACGACGGGGCCGACATGAACGTCAAGGCCCACTTTGACAAGAGGCACGCCGGTCTCAAGATCGTGGGGGCCACCGAGGAGACGACCGCCGGAGTGACGCGGCTGCGGGCCATAGAGCGGGAGGGCAAGCTGCTCTTCCCGGTGATCCTGGTAAACGACGCCTACACAAAGCAGCTCTTTGACAACCGGTACGGCACCGGCCAGAGCACCATAGACGGACTGCTCAGGTCCATGAACCTGCTGATGGCCTCCAAGAGGGTGGTGGTGGCCGGGTACGGCTGGGTCGGCCGCGGCGTGGCGGCAAGGTGTTCTGGAATGAACTCCAAGGTGATAGTCACCGAGGTGGATCCGGTTCGGGCCCTGGAGGCGCACATGGACGGCTACGAGGTCATGCCCATGTCGCGGGCGGCCCCGCGGGGGGACATCTTCATCACCGCCACGGGCATGACCGGGGTGATAAGGCCGGAGCACGTGAACCGCATGCGGGACGGGGCCATCCTTGCCAACGTGGGCCACTTTGACGTAGAGATAGACACCAGGTTCCTGCTCAAAGAGTCGGAGTCGGTCCGCCGCGTTCGGCCCGACCTGGACGAGTGCGTCCTCTCCAACGGAAACCGCGTATATCTGGTGGGAGAGGGCCGCCTGGCAAACCTGGCAGCCGCAGAGGGACACCCCCCCGAGGTGATGGCCCAGTCCTTCTCCAACCAGCTCCTGTCCGTCCTGCACATCCTGAAGAACCACCCCTCCATGCCAAAGAAGATACTCGACGTGCCCGAGTCGATAGACCGGCAGGTTGCCACCGATGCCCTGGCCGCCATGGACGTAAAGATAGACAGGCTCAGCAAGGAACAGATAGAGTACATGAACAGCTGGTAGCGTTGGCCGCAGGATCGGATTGGAGCCGCGCGCGATAAAGACTGGAACCATCCGTCAGAAAATCAGCCCTTCCAAGAATACGGGCATCCTGCGCGCGACAATCCCCGTGACCGGGCGATTACGCCATATCCAGGCAGAGCGCGGCGGCATCAACCCGCCTCAACCTGTGCGGCAGGCCACCATCAATACCGGACAGGATGCCGGTGCTGACCGCAATCACCCCGTCAATGTCGGCAATTGTCTTGCTGCCCAGGCGCAACAGATCATCTACAAACCGGTTCACGTCGGCCGGATCTGAGGGTTCGCGTACGGGAAACCGCCACGACAGATAATTATCAACATTTTCTCTTTCTACCCGCCAGTCCCCGTATGGAAAGTATGTTCTGGATCCGGATATGGCCACCGTGTTCAGATCGCGCGTTGCGCGCCTGCCCTGTCCAGAATAAACCATGCCCAAAACCTCGGTTGCGGCGCCCGCTATGGCCGCGGCGACGACAACCGTGTGTCCTGTGATCTTACCATGTTTGGAAAAGACCGAATCCAGGAACGTATCAGCTGCCGCTGCCACGGTGGCGGCAGCGGGAATTACACTCTTTGTTATCCTGCCTTGTCTGAGGAGCGCCTCTATTCTATTTCGAATTAGTTTTGCGGTGATCCCGCCACCAGCAAGGTGGGCTACCACGTCGCGCAGGGGCAGCCGCCCGCCGCGCAAGGTCTTGCATATCTGATGATCAACTGCGCCCATCCTAAGCTTGCCCAGGATGGGAGGGGCCACGTTACGCTGCTCCGCTAAATATGATATCTGCTCGAATACGCCTCTCCTCAGATTTGAGAGCGGGTTGGCCGCATCCTGCCGTACCACCTCGTCCCACACCATCTCCCAACAAAAGGGGCCGTGTTCAAACTCCTCCGGCTGTCCGGTTGGATTTTTTGCCAGAATTTCCATGTCGTCAATATCTCCTTCGCGCCCCGCTATCGCCTTGAGTAAAAACACGTGTTCGTTGCGAATGACTCCCACCGTAAGATCGCCGTATTTTAAACGGTCGGCGGTTCGAATCATTGTGTCCGACAGGATGGAGGCGTTGAGTATTTTGTGTGCGGAAATGTCTACCCGGGGCATGTCGGGGTGAACCAGTATGGTGTCTGGACAAAGCCGCTCGTCCTCTAGGGTGTGTTCAACGTCTGGTAGTTTTGTATAGCCGAGTTTGGAGGCGAGGATGTCTGCGACGGCATCAAAGTCTGCCCTGCGGCGCACCGCCATGATGCAGTCCCAGGTTGCCGGTTTGAGGTTCTTGATCCTCATGTTCTCGCCTCCGAGCAGGTATACTTCAAGCCGCCGGGCGGCATGTCTGCCGATCTCCTCAAACAGGGGGCCGGCCGGCGCCGGCATCGAAAATTCGGCAGGATCAATCCCGTACAACTTGGCTTTTTCGGCAAATTCTCTCCAAGGCAGGAACATCTTGGTGTTTATGGTTGGTTTTTTGCGACGTACGTACGACTCTATATCCAGCCACAAGTCGCTTACGCCGCACGACAGGGCAGTTTTTCTAAGATGGATGACGTCGAGTAGTTTTCTGTTGTGGACATAAAAGATTATTGTCATCAGAAGAGCTGCCCGGTTTTTCGCTTGGCGTGCAGCGACTATCGCGTGTATTGCTATATCGTGCATGTCTATCGGGCTCTTTTGCTGAACGTAGTAGTCGAATGGATCGTCATACGCTACCCCGTACTCGGCAAACATGGAAAATGCTGTGGACTGTCCGGCGGTTTGCCGGTTTTTTGGGCACTTTTTCAAGATCCTCGCGGCGTCCTGGTATATTATCTCGGCTTCAGCGTGGCCCATCTCCCTCTCTATGTTCAGAACGTTTGCTAGGTTGATCAAATCCTGCGAGCCGCTCAGCGATAGCTTGCCGCCGTTCTTTGATCCGGGGCCGTCTCTTTTCACGACTCCTACGGCCTTCAATTCTGAAACGATCCTGTACACGCTGGTGTATGACAAGCCGGTGCGGGACACGATCTCGTCGATTGTTGAGGACCTGAGCAGACAGCAAAGCACACTTTCGCTAGAACCGTGCAGGAGGCTTGCCAGGCTCATCTTTTGTGATATCCTCCTGAGCAGCTGCGCCTTTGCATTTTTTTGAAGAGATACGGTTGCGCCCGTCTTGTAGACGAATCCCTTGCTGCCCAGTTCCCTGACATGGGCATGAATCTGGCTTGTGCTTATGCCAAGCCTGGCCTGCATCTCTTTGATGTTTGCGGTTCCGTTGATTGCCATTCTGAGAATTTTTAGCGCCGTACCGTTCATTTAGTACCATGATATAATATTAATATATATAATTTATTGTATTTTGGTACTAAAATAATGCCACTACGCGCAACCCGCCACTCCGGCCCGCCGGACGGAATTGTGCGGCAGTCGGCATGCGGCGCGGCGTTGGATGCTGAGCCGGGCGCGCATGACGCGCCCGCCCGTTCATCAGACCGCCGTCCGGGCACCTCGCGCCTATGGCATACTGCGATGCCCTCTGTGGCCTGCCGGCGGGGCCGGCTGATCCCCGCCCCGGACGCGGTCAGAGACCGCGGCGGCGGGAAGGCGGGCATGGTTGCGGACCGCAACCGGATATATGGTTAATATTGCAATGGTGCGCACCCAACCCATGGCACAAACATGGAAAGACGACGACATCAGTCTTGATCCCATCCGGAACCAGACGGTAGCAGTCTTGGGATACGGCATACAGGGCGATGCGCAGGCCAACAACATGAAGGACTCGGGGCTGACCGTGGTGGTCGGCCTCAGGAAGGGCGGCTCCAGCTGGGCAAAGGCCGAGGCCGACGGACATACGGTCCTTGAGACGGCAGAGGCATGCAGGAGGGCCGACATAATACACGTCCTGATACCGGACATGGTGCAGGCCCAGGTGTACCTGGATGAGATCGCCCCCAACCTATCCTCAGGCAAGGCGCTCTCCTTTTCGCACGCGGCGGCCATCTATTGGAGATGGATCCAGCCGCCCAAGGACATAGACATAATCATGGTGGCCCCCAAGGGTCCCGGATCCAAGGTGCGCGAGACCTACCTGCAGAGCTTTGGCACCCCCTCGATAGTGGCGGTCCACCAGGACCACACAGGAGCGGCATGGGACCGCACCCTGGGTATAGGAAAGGCCATCGGCAGCGCCCGGGCGGGCCTGATCCGGACCACCTTCAAGGAGGAGGTGGAGACGGACTGGTTCGGGGAGCAGGCCGACCTCTGCGGAGGGGCCGCCCAGATGGTCACAAACGCCTTCGAGACGCTGGTCGAGGCCGGCTACCAGCCGGAGATCGCCTACTTCGAGGTACTGCACGAGCTCAAGCTGATAGTGGACATGATCCAGAGGTACGGAATAAACGGCATGTGGAACAGGGTCAGCGAGACTGCCCGGTACGGCGGACTCACCCGCGGCCCGATGGTCATGGACGAGGCGAGCAAGGAACGGATGAAGAAGGTGCTGGAGATGATCCAGGACGGCTCGTTCAACGACGAGTGGGTAGGCGAGTACCAGAAGAACGGCCGCAACTCGTTTGACCGCTACATCAGGCAGATGGAGAACCACCAGATAGAGCAGGTGGGGCGGCGCATGCGCAAGATGATGTGGCCGGACTCCACCGAATAGCCGGAAGCCTTCACCTACTATATTTTTCTCAGCCCGGATACGCCTTTCTCTATGTGCTCGATGATGCTCTGCAGGGGCGTCCCCGGGCCAAACACCCTGTCCACGCCAGACTCGGTCAGGCGCTGGTAGTCGGCCTGCGGTATGACGCCCCCGCCCACCACCAGGACGTCGTCCAGGCTTCTCTCCTGCAGCTTGCTGACCACCCTGGGAAAGAGTGTGTTGTGGGCGCCGTTCAGCAGGCTCATGGCCACCGCGTCTACATCCTCGTCCTCGGCCATCTGGGCCACCCTCTCGGGGGTGGCAAAGAGCCCGGAGTATATGACCTCCATGCCCGCGTCCCGGAACGCCCTGCACAGGACCAGCGCGCCGCGGTCATGGCCGTCAAGGCCAAGCTTGGCCACGAGCACCTTGATGCTCCTGGAGCGTCCTGCCATAGGTTGAGGTATCTGAGATTCTCTTAAAACCTTTTTTGAGGGTCGGGGTCCGCGGCGGCGGGTCTAGCCGCTGCCGGCGGCCTTGTACCGGCGGTACTTGGATCTGGCCCTGCCCGTCATGGGATCGCTGGCCAGCTTGTCGGGGTTTATCGCCTCCACCCCGCACGAGTTGGCCACGTTGAACAGGTCCTTGTCCCTGGTGACCAAGACGGTCCCGGCGGTTATGCATCCGGCCAGGATGTAGCTGTCCGGGGACTGGAGCCTGGCATACCTTGCCTGCAGTCTGGCGGCCAGCTTGTACGTGTCGACGGTCATCTCGTCCTTGATGATGTCCGCGTCAAACTCCGAGCCCAGCTGCTTGATCACCTTGTCAACATCGTACAGGTGCTCCCGGAGTTCGGCGTTGACCACCTCGCCCATGTGTATCTCGGAGTTCTTTATGCCAGTGCGCACCGCCATCATGTCCCGAAAGTTGGGGTTCTCCACCGAGTCCATCATCACGCAGGTGTCAAGGGTATATCTGACCATGCACCGAATCCAGCTTTCTGAATATTAAATATTCAAGGGTGTGCCCGCCTCAAGCGGGAGATCTGCTGCCGGCGCGCCCGCCGCCGCAGTATGACCCGCCCCCCTCCGCGGGCGGCCCGGCCATGGCCCCTGCAGGCATGCGCGGCTGCGCCCGCCGCCCTCGGCCACGGCGGAGCGGGCGACAACCAGATGGCCGGCCTGCGGCTCTTGTCCGGCGCGGGCCGTATCGAGTATCTTGCCTGCAGGGGTGCGCGGCGGCCGGGCCTGCCCTATCTGATGGCCAGCATCCTGTCTATGGCCAGCCGCGCCTTGGCGGCTATGTCCTCTGGGACGGTCACGTGGTACTTGTCCTCGGTCAGGGATGCATACACCTTGTCCAGGGTGATCATCTTCATGTACTGGCACTCGGCCTTGTCCGAGGCCGCCACGAACGACTTTTCGGGGTTCTGTCGTCTCATCCGGTACAGTATGCCGGTCTCGGTGGCCACAACAAAGTTCTTGGCCTCGGACTCGCGGACGTGCCGGAGCATCCCCTCGGTGGACAGTATCGAGACGGGTTTGTTCCTGTACTTGCCGGAGGCCAGGTCGTACAGCATCGGGGTGGTGCAGCTGCACTCGGGATGTATGACAAACTCGGAGGAGTCCAGCGAGTCGATCTTCTCGTTGACCGACTCGGCGCTGATTCCGGCGTGCACGTGGCACTCTCCGGCCCACACGTACATGTTCTTCCGGCCGGTCATCTTTGCCACGTAGGACCCAAGGAACATGTCGGGCAGGAAGAGTATCTCCCTGTCGTCCGGTATGGCTCGCACCACGCCCACCGCGTTGGAGGAGGTGCAGCAGTAGTCCAGCTCCGCCTTTATCTGGGCGGTGGTGTTGACGTAGCCGACCGCCACGGCTCCAGGGTGGTCCTTCTTCCATTCGCGCAGTTCCTCGACGGTTATCGAGTCGGAGAGGGAGCAGCCCGCCTCCGGGTCCGGGATGAGCACCCTCTTGTCGGGGCTGATTATCGCCGCCGTCTCTGCCATGAAGTGGACTCCGCAGAAGACTATCGTCTTCTGGGGGACGTTGGCGGCCTGCCGGGAGAGGTTCAGTGAATCGCCCGTTATGTCGGCCACGTCCTGCACGTCGGGTATCTGGTAGTTGTGCGCCAGGATGACCGCGTCCCTCTCCTCCTTTATCCGGAGTATCTCTTCCTTGAGGTCCTCCACCTGCACCTGCATGATCGTAACCATGAACGAATGCATGAATTTAAACAAAAAGGTAATGCCGCAATTGGTGTGCCATGTTGCCGCACATCGGCAATTCTTGCCACCTACTCACGTGCCGATACGCATGCCGCCCGCGCAGTACCTGCGCAGCGTCTCTATCGCGGCGAGGGTGGCCAGCCTGCTGGTCTTGGGGTTGCCCGGGTCCGGCAGGTTCTCCAGGGTGAACTGGACGGAGCCGAACTTGCCTGAGGCCTGGATGGTGTGTGTGTTGACGCTGGTCCGGGGATCGGCCACCACCGTGACCTGTGCGTCCATGCCGGCGGCCATCGAGACCAGCGCGGCCACGTTGACGTTGGCGGGGAACCTGCGGACGGCCTCCTCTGCGCTACCCCGGAAGAGGACCGTCCGTTCGGTTATCGAGTCTGGGTCGGTCCGCGATTCGGCAAAGTGCGGGGCGCCCCGCAGGGAGCGTGGGTGCTTGGTGGTGGTTATGGACACGCTGTCGGTGTCGCCGCGGGCCGCCGCCAGGGCGTCCAGCCCGCCGATGGCCCCCGACGGCAGGTATATGCGGCGCCCGAACTGCCCGCAGGCCTCCTCCAGCACCTCCCGGACGGCCCCGTCCAGCAGGGCGCCCACGCTCATCACCATCAGGTCGGCGCGGTTCTGTATCACGGACAGGCCGGTCTCCCGGACCGCATCCTGGGAGGCGGCCTCCACCACCATGTCGACCGGCGGATAGGAGAGCAGGTGTGGGTTCTCCGTTATCTGTGGGGTAGATCCGAGCCTGGCGGCCAAGGCTTCGGCGGCGTCCCTGGACACGTCGTAGATCCTCTCGAGCCTGGCTGGCACCTTCCCCGAGTCGATGGCGAGTGCCAGCTGCGTTCCTATGGCTCCGCAACCAAGCAAGGCCACCCTCTTCAAGGATTGTGGTATGGGGCTGGTTCCTAATTAATTCTATTTGGGCTTGACCAGCACCGCGTTGACCGCGCCGTCCTGGCCGGGCCTCGAGACCACCCTGCAGGTGCCCTCCTCTGTCTCCAGCATGGCCCCCCTGGTGATGACGCCACGCCGCCGGTAGTCGTTGTTGGTGGGGTTGTCCAGGACCTTGAGAATCTTGGACCGCATAACCTTGTCGCCGATCCCCGACAGGTTGACGAACTCGGCTGTCTTGAGGGCGGTCTTGCTGTGGTTGCTCCGCACCCTGCGGGTGACCGTCACCTGGGCATCGCGGTTGAGCGCCTCGTTGGGATACCTGTCCATCTCGTACTTTCGGCGCACCCTGAAGGGATGCCTTCTGCCTCCGGTGATCTTGCTGGTGGCCAGGTTCTCCACGGTCTTGCGCATGGGGGTACCCCGGACCGCCTCAATTTATACAAACCGGAAGGCGTACCCTGCCCGGCCGGGGTCCCTCCGGGGCGGCGCTCAGCTCTCGGGCGGCGTACGGCCGGCCTTGGACCTCATCTTGGCAAAGAGCCTCTGCTTGAGGTCGTCGGCGTCCCCCTGTATGCCAAAGTACCTGCCGAACTTTTCGGTGGTGGTGTATATCTTGAGCCTGCCGGCGTCCTGGCGGGAGATAAAGTCCATCTGGAGGAGTTCCCTGATGTGCGAGTAGACGCCGGTCCCCCGGGTCTCCACCAGCTGCCTGGAGGAGACCGGCTGCATGTACGCGATGTACGAGAGCGTCTTGAGGGTGGCCCGCGGCAGCAGCGGCCTTGAGGCGAACCTGCGGATGGTCCCGGCGTACTCCGGCTTTATCTGGAAGACGAAGGATCCGTCCGGGAGGGGCGCCACCTCTATGGCCCGAAAGGACTTTCTTGTCTTCCTGACTATCCCGTCCACCAGCTCGGCGGTGCGTATCTTTGTGGTTCCGGAGGCGCGCACCAGCTCCTCCATGGTCAGCGGCCTGCCGGCAGCGTAGAGGGCCGCCTCCAGCCTGGCGGTCGGCTCCAGGTCGCCGTCTGCCTTGGACATGCATATGGTTGCGCATATGAGTATATGACTTGCCACTAGGCGGCGGGGGAGGCGCCAGGCTCCTGCCTCAGCGTTATCAGGACGTCCTCGCCGGCCTGCTCTAGGAGGACCCTCTCGTCCTTGGCCAGGAACAGCGCCGCAAAGAAGCACCGTATCGAGTCGGTCGAGTCCAGCCCGGAGATGATCTCCTGCAGGCTGCCCCGCCCGCCTTCGGATATCTTCCGGATGATAAGGTCCTGGTACCTGCCGATTATCCCCTCCAGGGAGAGCATGTGGTCCCGTATGTCCGGGACGGGCACCGGTTCCAGGCTGAACCGCTTGGACCTCCGGGACCGCGGGTTGGCGATGGAGACCACCAGGCTCTGCAGCAGCCCCATCAGGTCATCCAGGGACACCGCGTAGGTGGACTGGTGCCGGTAGGGCATCTGGATGGTCTCTATGCCCATGTCCGCGGTCCTCTTGGGGGGCGGCTTCTTGTCCATGGCCTCCCTCTGCAGGGCGAAGATGCTCTCGACCTTCATCCTGTATATCAGCGACGAGGAGAGGGCGGCTATCCCGGCCACCCGGAGATCCTTCTCGCCGTTCTTTTCAAGAACCCTGGCCATCATCCCGAGCAGCTCCAGCAGGTCTATGTCCCAGACGTTCTTCTTGGCGACCATCCCCGGGTTGAACAGGATGCTGAGCGGCTCGCGCGATATGCTGGGAAGGGGATCGGGCGATGGCTCCATGGCATATGTCCTACATATTGGCTTATTATCTTTGATCGACTGCGATCTCAGTCCGGAGTGGCCGGCTGGCCGTCCGGGCGCGGGATGGCATCTCCGGGCCCCTCTGATACGGGCGGATGCCCCGCCGCTACGGGTTGATGACGGCCCGGCCGATTATCCTGTGGCCCTTGAGGTCGTTGAGGGCGTCGTTGGCCTCATCCAGAGGGTATCTCTTTGATATCATCGGGTTTATCCTGCCCTCCCGGACGAGGCCTATCAGCTCGACCATGTCCTTGTAGTTGCCGGTGTAGGCGCCCTGTATCACTATCGACTTTAGCGGTATGGTCACCAGGGATATGTCCAAGGATCCGCCAAACAGTCCCACCAGCACCATGTTTCCGCGCTTCCGCAGTATGTTCAGGCCCAGCCTGGCCGTGGCGCTGGCGTTTACAAAGTCCACGACGCTGTCGGCCCCCATTCCGCCGCACAGCTCGGTTATCTTGGACGCGGTGTCCTCCTCGCCGGACTTGATCGTGTGGTGGGCGCCCATCTTTCTGGCCGTCGCCAGCTTCGCCTCGTCCAGGTCCACGCACACCACCTTGGAGTCGGTGATGGCCCGGGCTATCTGTACGCCCATCAGGCCAAGGCCTCCGGCGCCTATCAGCACCAACCACTCGGGCGAGTTTGTGGAGGCTTTCTTGATGGCCGTGTAGGCGGTCAGGGCCGAGCAGGCAAGGGAGGTGGCCGCCTCCGTCTCCACGCCCTCAAGGCCGGCCAGATACTTGTGGTGTGGCACCAGCACGCAGTCGGCGTATCCGCCATCCTGGAAGACGCCCAGCGATCTGGGGGTGTCGCAGAGGTTCTCGTTGCCCTCTGAGCACGCAGGACAGCTGCCGCATCCCACCCAGGGATACACAAGGACCCGGTCCCCGCGGGAATACCCTCCCGAGTCGGTCCCGGTCTCTTGGACCGTCCCGACTATCTCGTGGCCGGGCGTCACCGGGTACTTTACGCCCCTGTCGGTCACCTTCATGAAGGTACCATCACCCAGGTCGTAGCCGCCCTCCCACAGGTGCAGGTCGCTGTGGCAGACGCCCGTTGCGGCCACCTTCACCAGCACCTGCGCCCCCCGGGGTTGCGGGTCAGGTGAATCGGTGATTATCAGGGGCTCGTTGGGGCCGATGATCCTCGCTGACCTCATGGATACGCGCTTTTTCCGGTTTCAATATAATAGTTGGTCGCTCCGTACGGGCATGGAATCGTAACCGTTCACCCCCCCCATGATACGCCGGCAAGGGTCCGGCTCCGCATCGAAGCATTAAGAGCAGGGTGAAAAACACAGCCCGTCCATGGACAGCGATATCTCCGAGCAAGAAGAGGCACTGCTACGGCGCGAGCTGGTCCGGGCCCGGAAGGTGATGGAAGCAACTCTGGAGGGGTGGGCGGAGAACACGCGCGCACTGACTGAGGAGCATCAGCGGTTGGTCGAAGAGAGTAACCAATACCGCGAGACCATCAAGGACCAGAAGGCCAAGCTGAGGGATGTTCTGCGGCAGTTGGCCGCCTACGAGAACCGCACCAGCCCATCCGGCAAGACCGCCTCCTCCTCCAGGAAGATAAAGAGGCGCAGTAGCCGTTCGCCGCCATCATCATAGGGAGGGCACGTGCGGCGACCGCCCTGGCCGTCCGTCCGCGGGCATCGGTGGGACCATTCAGGGGGACCCGGGGACCGGCGGCGGCTTGCCCGACCCGAACGCCCAGCAGCCGCGGTTCCCCGCGACGACGTCGCCGGAGAACGTTCCCCGGATGCGGCAGGTGGCGTGGACGCTCTGCAGCATCTCCAGGGTGCGGGCTGCCTCCCAGTCGGGCAGTATCCGCTGGATGTTGCGCGGCCGGACCGTGTACCCGCGGATGGTCCTCTCCACATTGTTGGTGTTGCCGGGCATCCCGGGGTGGCCTATGAACGTGGACATATGCGGGGCGGCCCTCTCCAGGGTGCCGGCAAACTTGCGGGTCTCCGGATGGCTGACCTCCAGGTGGCGGTACGCCTGGACCACCTTGGAGAGGTCGTCGGCCATCCGGGCCCGGGCGGACGCGACAAGGTCGGCCAGGCCGGGAACCACCCTGGTTGGCAACCCTATCTGGCAGGCCGAGTCCGCCGGGCCGCCGGCCATCGCGGTGACGGCTGCGGCCGCCTCCTTGGCGGCATAGTAGGTGTCCAGCAGCATCTTGCTGTAGGTCTGCTCGGGGGAGTCGATGCCGTGCTCAATGGCCAGGCTCTCGGCCTTGCGCCAGACGTGGACGATGCACGTCTGGTAGTCCCCGCGGAAGGCGCTCCCGCCCCGGTACATGTCTGCCACCAGCGGCCTGTCCAGGACCATCCAGAACAGGCGCTCGATCGTATCGCCGGCCCTGTCCGTGGCTATCCTCGTGATGACCAGCGTGGGGGTACGCAACACCAGCGCCATCTCCCGGCTGCCGGCCACGTTCACCCGCGACTCGTCAAACTCCACATACGGGGCCATGGATGCCTCCTCCTCCATCCTGGTCAGCAGCGGCACCTCTCCCGGGTCGAACCTGGACGGCAGGTTCGGGCGACCATCCCCGTCCCCGTCCGGCAGCGCCGCCACCGGAGGTCTGGACGCGGCCAGCAGGGGTTCTGAGGCGGACCCGTCGCCGCCGATGGCCTCCACCAGGCCGCCCTCCCGGACGTGCTGGGCCATCGCCGACAGGCAGTTGGAGACGGCCCCCTCGGACATGGTGACGTTGTGGTTTGTGAAGAGTATGTAGCAGATGCCCCGGACGGTGGGAGTCACCGCGTGGAGGTTCATGATGATCCGGCGCAGGTTGGGGCCGGCCCAGGTGCCCGGGATCGACTCTGTTGCCGGCCAGGTCAGAACGCTGCAATGCCGGCAGAAGGCGGGCGTAGCCTTCTCCAGATAACAGATCACCTTGCCGCACTCGCCCAGGTCGAGCACCACCTTCCGGATGGTCCTGCCGGGGGCGGTATCGGTTCTGCCGCACTTCCCGCACTGCTCCTGGACGTACTCGACTATCTTGTCCGGGTCCGGCCGGTACGTGGAGGCAACCCCCGGCGAGCCGGGACGCGCCCCCCTCTTCCCGGCATCGTCGACCGCGGATGCGTCCCCGGCGGCGGCCTCCTTCCTCTTTGCGGCGCGCCTGTGCGTCTTCCGCTTCTTGGCGAAGAGAGTGGCCTTGCTGGAGGGGTTGTTGTGGTTTTCATGTACTGCCAGCTGCCGCAGAGCGTCCCTCAGCTTGGCCTTCAGGTCCTTGATGGTCTCGTTGGCCTGATCAAACCCTTCGGTCAACCGCTGGTTCTCCTCGGTCAGGGCGTGCGAGTTCTCCGTCCACCCCTCCAGAAGAGCGTCAACCACCCCCCAGGCCCGGATCAGCTCGAGCCGCAGCAACCCTTGCTGGTGTTTTTGGGGGTTCATGGGGCAGGGGGGTTTGTACCCCGATCTTAATCTTTCGGTCTCGGAACGCTCCATGTTCAATGCATCGGGCAGACCGCGGACTGGCCGGCTCGCACACACCGGGAGTGGCCGCTTTATAATGGGGGTGAACGGTTACATGGAATCAGGACATGGGACGGATGGTCTATGAGTGGGGAGCGCGCCCTACTCGGCTTCCTGGGCGGCCTTGTTCAGGTAGATGTACTTCATCAGCACCACTGCGATTATTCCCCCGACTATCGGGGCTGCCCAGTACATCCAGTGGAATTCCCAGAATCCGGACACCAGGGCGGGGCCGAAGGTGCGGGCCGGATTCACAGACGCCCCCGTCAGGGGTATGCCCACCAGGTGTATCAGGAAGACCATTCCGCCTATGGCAAAGCCCGCCCAGCCGGCGCTCGCCTTTTTGTGAGCCGCGGTCATGCAGATGGTCACCAGCAGGAAGAACGTCAGCACCGCCTCCACCGCAAAGCCAGATGCCGCGCTGTGGTTGAGTATCTCGCCGGGGCCCGGCTGGGTGCCGAGGTTCACCTTCATTCCAAGTTCGGGGAATATGGCCAGCAGGGTCGCTGCCGCCGCTATCGCTCCGGCAACCTGGCAGGCGATATACCCGATGCCGTCCTTCACGGGAATCTCCCGGACGATCATCATCGGGATGGTGACCGCCGGATTGATGTGGGCGCCGGATATGTGGCCGAAGGCGTAGATCATTATCCCGATGGTCCCGCCGTGGGCCAGCGATATGAACAGGACGGTTATCGGGCTGAGGTCGGCCCCGAAGTAGGCGATGGCGACTATTATCGAGAGCGGGCCAAAGAAGACCAGCGCGTAGGTGGCTATGCCCTCTGCCAGCCACGCCCGGGGATTTGCCATGCCACCAGCCGGACAAAAATTCCCTATAAGTCTTGGGCATGCGTACATGTTCGGGATACGGCTCCGTCCCGGACGAGATGGGGCCCCGGCCGGTACGCCGGCGCGTTCTGGTCCCGGTCCGGCAGGCGAATCGGCTTATATTGGCACGGGCCCGCCCCGCCCCCATGAAGACCGTCTACCTGGCCAGCGGATACGGGTTCACCGAGGCCGGGGATCTCTTCCTGAGGGAGGTCCTGCTGCCGGGCCTGCTCGGGTGCGGCATACGGGTACTGGATCCTTGGCGCCACAAGGAGGACGCCTGCAGGAGGTTCGCCGAGATGGACGGGGATCTTGTGCGCATGCGCGCGCTCAACGCCGAGCTGGCCCGCAACAACGCCGAGGACATACGATGCTCCGACGCGGTGGTGGCGTGCCTGGACGGGACAGACGTGGACAGCGGGGTGGCCGCCGAGGTGGGATACGCGTTCGCCCTGGGCAAGAGGATACACGGGCTCAGGGCGGACTTTAGGGTCAGCGGGGACAACGCCGCCGCTGCCGTGAACCTGCAGGTGCAGTACTTCATAGAGGAATCCGGCGGAACCATCCACGAGAGCACGCAGCATCTGCTGGAGGATCTGGGCAGGGCGTACGGCAAGCCTGGCGCCGCCGGCCGGTGATCCGCGCCGGCCAAAGACCGGCCGCGCGATGGCGCCTCTGCGTCAGGCGATACCACGTATGCTGGCTGGGGCTGCCGGATGCGGCGACGCCGCTCATTGCGCGACCGTATCAACTTTTTATAATCGGAGGGCGGAGTTTGGTTACAATGGATGACTTTGAGCGGGAGTTTCCGGGATTCGACTGGAGGAACACCCCCGCCTACAAGCATCCCGGCGGGAAGGACTGCCCCTGCCCCAAGCACGAGTACATCCGGGAGCAGATAAACTTCGCCAAGCAGATGAACAACGAGCGTGGGTCAAACCGGGAGTCAAGCCGCGTTACGCTGAGGTTCTGCCCCGACCACTACCGCGTCTACGTGGACGAGGTGATACCGTCCATGCCCCTCAAGTACCGCATACTGACCAAGTTGGCCCTGCGAATGGGGGCGATAAAGGTCATCCAGTTAAAGTACATGGAGTCGGAGTTGTGCTTTTACTGCAAGTTCGGATCCGGAGGCTTCGACAAAAAGAACGAGCTGCCGCCGCTGTAGATGGTGCCGGCCGTCACTGCGGACTGATCTGTATCTTGGGTTTGTTGGGGGTGTCGTGGTGGCACTTCTTGCCGCACAGGGGGCAGCGCTTGCGATCCAAAAAGACGCACTGGCATATGTGCGACTCAAAGTACGCCTCCGCCGACTTTGTGTACTCGCCGGTGCCGTTGCAGAAGGGGCACTGGGAGTCGAGAAGCTTTATGATGCCTCCCCCTCCGCATATGGGGCACCCCTTTGTCATGGCTAACTACGAACCGGCATGAATAAAGACTTAGCCGTATTGCCGCCGCCGCACATCTCCTCTCCCGCCGCCGGATGCTCAGAACGCGCCGGCCTGCGGTGCCGGTGCTGCACGCTGCGGGCTTTGGGCGCATGCTCGCATGCCGCCGCAGGCCGGGATGACGGCGTACGCTTGCCGGCGCCGCCGGCATGCCCCGCCGGCTCTGCGCCCCACCCTCGCGGGCCGGCCAAACCTCCGACAGGCTTATACCCGAACCGGCATCCCCACACTTCGTGGCCATAGAGGATCTGGGCGGGTTTATCGAGGTGCTCGAAAAGCACGGCGAGCTACGCCGTGTTGCGGTCCAGGTGGATCCGGATCTGGAGATATCTGAGATACTCCGGCGGACCATGTACGACAAGGGACCGGCCATCCTGTTTGAGGACGTCAAGGGCTCGGAGATGCCCGTCCTGGGCAACGCCTTTGGCTCGATGCGGCGCCTGGAGCTGGGCCTTGAGATGTCGGACTTTACCGAGATAGGGGAGCGGATAACGGCCATGACCAAGATGGAGGTTCCGGCCGGGCTGCTGGGCAAGCTGCG
The DNA here is from genome assembly GCA_965261905.1 of Nitrosopumilaceae archaeon. GTDB lineage: Archaea > Thermoproteota > Nitrososphaeria > Nitrososphaerales > Nitrosopumilaceae > VYCS01. Next base: position 195,838 of record CBDHDZ010000013.1, read on the forward strand.
TGATCTGCCCAAGCTATCCAAGATGACCGAGTCCTTCCCCAAGCCCCAGAAGAGCGGGCCGGTTACCGAGATCACCGAACAGGATCCGTCATTTGACGGCCTGCCCATCCTCAAGACCTGGCCCAAGGACGCGGGCAGGTTCATCACGCTGGGACTGGTGGCCACCCGCCATCCCGAGACGGGCACGCGGAACCTGGGCGTCTACCGCATGCAGATACTGGACGGCAAGCACGCCCTGATGCACTGGCAGAAACACAAGCGTGGGGCCCACCACGGCGACATTGCCGGCGAGCGCGGCGAGCGCATACCCGCGGCCGTGATCATAGGCGGGGATCCGGCCACCGTCTTCTCGGGGATAGCCCCGGTGCCGGAGGGGCTTGACAAGTACCTGTTCGCCGGGATAACCCGGAGACGCGGAATACGGACGGTCCCGTGCAAGACCATCGACCTGGACGTGCCGGCCGATGCGGAGATTGTGCTGGAGGGCTACGTGGATCCCGCCGACACGCGGGAGGAGGGCCCCTTCGGAGACCACACCGGCTACTACACCCCGCCGGAGCCGTACCCGGTATTCACCCTGACGGGGATGATGAGGCGCAAAAAACCGGTATACCTGACCACCATCGTAGGCAAGCCGGTTCTGGAGGATGCCTACGTGGGCAAGGTGATAGAGAGGTCGTTCCTGCCGCTCATGCGGATGTTCCACCCCGAGATAGTGGACTTTGCCATGCCCCCGTCCGCCTGGTTCCAGGGGATGGCGGTCGTATCCATCAAGAAGAGGTATCCGGGCCAGGCCAGAAAGGTGATGATGGGGCTGTGGGGGACCGGCCAGCTCTCCCTGACCAAGATATTCGTGGTGGTGGACCCGGATGTCAACGTCCACGACATCGACGATGTCCTCTGGGCCATAACGACCCGTGCTGATGCGGCGCGCGACATCATGATAGTGGACCGTACGCCCACCGACAACCTGGATCCGGCATCGCCGCTGGTAAACCTGGGATCCAAACTTGGGATAGACGCCACCCAGAAGACGCCCGAGGAGGGCTTTGGGAGGGTGATCCAAGAACAGGTCGCGCCGGATCCCGACGTGGCACAGATGGTCGATTCGCGCTGGAAAGACTACGGCCTTTGAGATGGCGGCGGCGTTGCATCGTTGCGGGCGCGGGATGAACAAGGACATGTTTCAGGCTGCAAGCGGGCGCGCGGCCAACCTGCGGGGCGCCCGCTGGATTGCCCTTCCCGGGGACGGGCGCGCCAAGACCCCCGGGGTTTCCTGATCCCCGCACACGCAACCCGGCCGGACTCAAAGGCGCCCCCGCGCCCACCGGCGCCGGGCACGCGAACCCCTGCGCCTTCCGCTAGGAGAACACATCCAGTATGTCCCTGGCGACGTACAGTTTGCCGCGCTTCCTGGCGTCGACCGCCTCCAGAATTCCGGCATCAACCAAGTGCATCACGGCGTTCCTTGCGGAGGGATAGGTAATCCTGAGGTGATCGGCGGCCGCAGGTATGCTCACGACGGGGCTGGAGAAGAGTCTGTCTGCAAGAGCTACTGCGCTTTTGGGCGAGCGGGCATCCATGAGGTTCCGCTCGTACTCTGACTTGAGTTCCATCATCCTGTCGGTGGCGTTGAGCGCCTCCACGCTGCACTTGATTACCCCCTTCAGGAAGAATTCCAGCCACTCCGTCCATCTGCTGTACTGGCGCACGTCCTGGAGGCGGCCATAGTACTCTGCCTTGTTTTCCTCTATGTACGAGCTCAGAAAAAGGAGCGGCCTGCTGAGCGTACGCTGCCTTGCCAGTATCAGCGGCACCAGCAGCCTGCCTATCCTGCCGTTTCCGTCCAGGAAAGGGTGGATTGACTCGAACTGGTAGTGGGCCACGGCGCACTGCACCAGCACGGGCATGTTTGGCGGCGGGCTAGACATGAACCGGACCAGATTGGATAGCAGGCCATCCAGCAGGTGTTCCGCAGGGGGCACGTACACCGCATCCCGGATGGACGTGCGGAGCCGCTCGGATCCTATCCGGTTCTGCTCGGTCCTGACCATTCCAGGCTTCTTGTCGTGCCCGGGAGCGCGATCCAGCAGCATGCGGTGGGCGCGCCTTATCATGTCCAGGCGGATGTCCTCCCCGGCGCCTATCCGCTCAAGGCACTCCCGCAGCGCCCCGGAATAGTTGTAGACCTCCCCGACCCTGCTCTTGGCCTCGCGCTCGCTTGACGTCTTCTCCAGATCAAACCTGAACACGTCCATAACCGATGCCATGGTACCCTCTATCCGGGAGCTGTACACGGCCTCCTTTGCCAGGTAGGGTCGAATCAGCAGGTTGGGATTCGGCAGAATCCGGCCCATCCCCTCCAGGGTGCCGAGCTGGCCCCGCGCCTCGTCCATAAGGCGCACTATCGGATCATAGTATATGTCCGGCGGCAGCGGGTCGGGGACAAACGTCGTGTACCCGTCGCGGTTCTCCTCGAACCGGCCTGCCGGCTCAGTAAAGTCGGACTCTCGCAACCCCGCCCCTCCGCTGGCGTGTGGTGGCGGCGCCCGGCCTTTCCGGCCCGCCGCGGCATTCGGACGGACGACCGTGCGCTCGCGCACTGCGCGCTTTTGCTGTTATGGAATGCGGCGGTTTTCTATAATTGGCAGCCCGCCTACTATACCGCGCTACAACAACAGTCATCACTATTATTGTAAATCTGGATTAACTATAATAAATAATCGTCTCGTCGGTCGCAGCCTCCCACGTGCCCGCCAACTCTTGGCAGATGGGGAGCGCAGACGGGTTGATGGCATACGTACCATGCCGGTCTTGGGACGCGCCGGCGGTCAGCGGGACTATGCGCTGGTGCAGAATCGGGATGAGCAGGAACGTGTTTCAGGCTGCGGGCCGGCGCGTGGCCTCCGCGGCGCCGGCCGGATCACTTTTGCCCCAGCCGGTTTCAGGTCACGCGGATGTCCCGGTTCACACGCATGTGGGCGAGGTGTTGTGATGAGATGGGTGTTTTGATGACCTGGCCCGGGGGTGCGCTTGGCGTTCGTGCCGGGTGGCGCCGGGCCGCTCCGATGTACCGCCAACTGAACAGAACATCCCATCCGGGGGAGAGCACTCCGCGATTTTGCCCGCCGTTTCTACTCCGCCCGCCTGATCAGGTTGGACCTGCATTTCCATTCTAGGCGCTATCTGTTACAGGCACTGCCAACGTTACAGACAAATCAAAAATACTGATTTAAATATTATAAGTAAGCGAATTGCCATTAATGGCAAAAAAATTCAATCCGACAAAGCCGCTTGTCAAAAATGACAATACGGAGTTCAGGGGGTACGACTGCCCCAACGGGACCATCATACACAAGGACGATGCACGAGCATTTGTCCCGAACATCCTGCCGCCACCGGTGTCATACGACACAGAGACGGTCTTGCTGCTTACAAAGGCGTCCGGGCTGATTGGTGAACTGAACGGCATCGGCAACACTATCGAGAACCCGCATCTGCTGATACGGTTGCACATGAAGCGCGAAGCCGTGGCAAGCTCAAAAATCGAAGGAACGCTAGCATCTATAGAAGACCTTAACACATACGAGGCACTCGGCAGCTTCCTAAAATCAGACTCTGAACGCCTGAGGATGCCGGAAGTAGTCAATTACGTGGACGCGATCAACTGGGCCTGGGAGCAAATCAAAGATAAAAAACAAACGCTGGGCTTGGACATCGTTCTCGGCGCGCATAGGATCTTGATGACCGGCATCACCGGAGGCGATAAGAATCCCGGGAAGTTTCGAGCCGTGCAGAACGTGATTGTTGGCAGGGCGCCATTGCGTACGTGGATCGTTTATGTTCCGCCTCCGCCTGAAAGCCTGGCCGTTCTGCTTCAAAACCTTGAGGGCTTTTGCCGTGATGAACATGACGACATACCGGTGCTGGTACAGTGCGCCATGATACACTACCAGTTCGAGGCGATACATCCGTTCGGGGACGGAAATGGTAGGATTGGACGGCTGCTGATACTGCTACTGTTGTGCCAGAGGGGCGTGCTGACCGCGCCCTTGCTGTACATGAGCGCCTTCTTTGACAAGTACAAGTCAATGTATTATGATCGCCTCTTGGAGGTGAGCCGCAACAGTGATTGGGACTCATGGCTGAAGTTCTTTTTGAGGGCGTTTGTGGCGCAAACCACAGAAACTATAGATGGAATAAAGAGGCTGCAGGACCTGCGGCAACGATACCGGCGCATATTGCGTGATGCAAGGGCCAGCACCAACGCGTTTACGGTGATGGACTCTTTGTTCAGAAACCCACACGTAACCGTGCCGGTGGCCCAAGGGTTGCTCGACGTGTCATATGCGACTGCCAAAAGGTCGGTTAGGGTGTTAGTGGATCTCGGAATCCTGACACAGTCCAATGCCAGGCACTCAAGTAAGATGTACGTCGCTTTTGACATCTACGAGGCATTACGCAGCGCAGAGGGGCGGGGCTAGCTCCACCTTGTGTAGTATATCCCCGGCACCTGCCGTGGCGCCATCGGGCGGAAAAAAAAAAGTCGATGGTGGTTGGCGGGCCGTGACGCTTGTGTGAGGAGCGCGTCGGGCATGTGGTACCGGTCCTGCCGTCGGTGCCCGCCACGGCCATGAACAGGTGGGTGGACGCAGGTTGCGGCCCAAAAGCTGCATGCCACCTGAAGTTGCGTGTCCTGACGGTTCCACACCGACCGTTGGTTGCTTGCAGGCGGCCACCCGGATGCGTCCGGGCTCGTGCCAGTGGATCAGCGGGACGGTATGTCGTTGTAAAAGTTGTCCCGCTCGACGGGCACGTATCCGATCTGGCGTACGGCCCCCCTTATGCGGGCGTCGGTGAGTTCGGTGGATCTGGCGCCGGTACACGAGACCACCTCCTCGCCTATGAGGGTCCCTCCAAAGTCGTCGGCCCCGTACATCAGCGCCATCTGGGCCATGCCGACGCCGTTGGTAAGCCAGGACGACTGTATGTGGGGTATGATGTCGTCGTAGACCAGCCTGGACACGGCGATCATCTTGAGCAGCTGCGACCCCCCCGTGCCGGTGGTCACCGTCCCCTCGCGCTGCAACAGGGTGTTGTTGGGCTCAAAGTTCCATGGTATGAACGCCATAAAGCCGCGCGTCTTCTCCTGGAGCCTGACTACCTTGTACATGTGCTCGACTATGTCCTGGTACGACTCGACATGCCCGTACATCATGGTGGCGGACGCGGGCAGTCCTATGGAGTGGGCCTCCTCCATTATCCTCAGCCAGTCGTCGCTGGATATCTTTTTGGGGCTGATTACATCCTTGACCGAGTCCACAAGTATCTCTGCCCCGGCCCCGGGGACCGACTGCAGCCCCGCCTCCTTGAGCCTCGCAAGCACCTCGGCAGTGGAGGTCTTTTCCACCCGGGATATCATGTCTATCTCCGATGCGGAGAGCCCGTGCACCCCCACCTGAGGGAACTCGGCCCTTATCATGCGGAAGGCGTCCTCGTAGTACTCCGTTCCCAGGTTGGGGTTGTGCCCGCCCTGCATTAACACCTGCCTTATGCCAAACATCTCCCAGGCGGTCTTCACCCGGGCCCTTATCTCCTCCAGCGTGAGCGTGTACGATTCTTCATGACCGGGCGGTCTGTAGAAGGCGCAGAACTTGCAGTCGGTGACGCACACGTTGGTGTAGTTGAGTATTATGTTGTTGACAAACGATGCGCGCCTCCCAAAGCGCTCCCGGACCATATGTCCTGCAGCCTCTCCGAGCAGGTGGATGTCGCCTGACTTGAGCAGCTCCAGGCACTCGTCCGCGGATGGCCTCTCGCCCCCGATGGCCCTCTCCAGTATGTCCCCGATATCGCTGCTCATGACCTGCTCTGCAATTCGACTCAAAAGTAGTTCATCTTACTCCTCTGCGCTTGCTATTTAATCCTTAACGGGTGCGCAGTTTGATGGAAATGCGTGCTTGCGGAGCAGGGTGATCCGCGTGCGGAAGCCGCACATACTCAAAAATTTAAATAAATAGCGGAGGGCTACAACTCACATGTCTACTAGAAGAAGAAAGACGACATCGCAACCAACCAAAGACGACATGGAGAAGATGCTCAAGGATCTGGAAGCCAAGCTGGCGGCGCTGACCGCCAAACTAGAACCGGCACCGGAGCCCGCACAGGCGCCGGAGCCCGAACCCACACCGGAGCCCGAACCAGAACCCAAGCCGGAATCGCCGCGCGGTAGCCTGCCCAAGGGAATGGAGAAGCCGGCACCGGAGCCCGCACAGGCGCCGGAGCCCGAACCAGAACCCAAGCCGGAATCGCCGCGCGGTAGCCTGCCCAAGGGAATGGAGAAGCCGGCACCGGAGCCCGCACAGGCGCCGGAGCCCGAACCAGAACCCAAGCCGGAATCGCCGCGCGGTAGCCTGCCCAAGGGAATGGAGAAGCCGGCACCGGAGCAGCCAAAACCCCAACCGGCCGAGGCCGCGGCAGGAAGCCTGGTCGACACTCTAGAGCACGCATACACCAATGCCGCGATGACCAGTTTTCACGACTACCGGGCCAAGGTGACCGGATATGTGCCGGCACCCAACAGGTACTTTGTACGCAGGACGGCTCCCACCGGGAAGGTTCCCAAGGAGCCCAGCTGGAACGAGCAGAAGGCCAATGTGACCGGGTATACCCAGCCATCCAACCAGTACTTTGCCACAAGGGCCAGACTGGCGTATCATCCGCCGGACAAGACCTTTGGAGGATACGACCTAAGGGCCGACGGCCCTGCCCCGCAGAAGACCCAGGCACCGCCGCCACAACAGGCGCCGCCACCCCCTCCACCGCCACAACAGACACAGTCACCACCTCCGCCACAGTCCGACAGGTCTCGGAAAGATGATCTGGCCGAGTACGAGAAGGACTACCTGAAGAGGATGGAAGAGGCCAAGGCACAGACGGCGCCCCCGCCAAGCCCAGACGCTGCAGCCCAGAAGGCGCAGCAGATGGCGCAGGCGGCCGCCGCAGCCCAGGAGGCTGCCCGGTTGGCACAGCAAAAGGCCGAAGAGGCGGCAAGGGCCCTGGAGCAGGCAAAGGCGGCAGAGGCCGCTGCGGCAAAGCCGGCCGAGACGCCGGCGCGTCCACGCGGAACGCTCCCCAAGGGTTTCTGATCCTTTATTCTCTCTTTATTTTGCGAACGACTCCAGTACCTGCTGCGCGTGTCCCTTGGGCTTGACCCTGGCAAAGACCTTGAAGACCCTTCCAGATTCGTCCACCAGGAACGTGCTCCGGTTCACGCCCATGTACTCCCTTCCCATGAACTTCTTGAGCCCCCAAACCCCGAACGCCTCGGCCAGGCTCTTGTCTGTGTCGGCCAGAAGGGGATACGGGATGTCCATCTTGGCGCAGAACTTTGCATGCGAGTCGACCGTGTCGGGACTCACCCCGATCACCGCTATGCCGGCATCCTGGAATGCCTGGTATGACCTGGAGAACTCGTCTGCCTCGGTGGTGCATCCGGGGGTAAAGTCCCGGGGGTAAAAGTAGATGACGTGTTTCTTGCCCGCCAGATCCGACGCCCTGATGGTGCCGCCCCTGTTGTCCTGCAGCTCAAACTGCGGAACGTCGTCTCCCTCGCGTATCATGGCGGGAACGTACCGGCAGGCCCTAATTACTTTTTGGCCAAGGTGTGCGCCGGGGCGACGGCGCCGCTGCGCCCCCCGCCGGCAGCCGTCGGGGGCGAGTCGGCCGGGGGCCGCCCGGCGCGCAGCCCGGCCGAAAGGTGCGGGCCGGAGTCGCCTCACATTGTTTTTAAATGGGATGGGGCGCGTCCACCATATGGTCACGGGGCTGCAGATACGGCTATCCCGTATATTGCGGGACGGCAAGATGCTCTGCATCCCCATGGATCACGGCATATCCAACGGCCCCATCGAGGGGCTGCAAAACCCCGCCGACACCATCTATGGGTGCCAGGGGGCGGGCCTGACCAGCGTGATTATCAACAAGGGGATAGTAAAGTCGCTGCCCCGGGTGCCCGATCTGGGCATACTGGTACACTTTTCCAGCAGCACCTCGCTGTCCATGGCGCCCAACCGCAAGATGCTGACCGGCACCGTCGAGGAGGCGGCCCGCATGGGCGCCGACGGGGTCTCCCTGCATATCAACGTGGGGGGGCGCGAGGAGCCAGAGATGATCCAGCAGCTTGGGATGGTGGCCGAGAGGTGCCAGCTCTGGGGCATGCCGCTCCTGGCCATGATGTACCCCCGCGGGGAGAACGTCAAGGATCCGCACGACCCCGAGGTGGTGGCCCACGCGGCCAGGATAGGCGCCGAGTGCGGCGCAGACATAATCAAGACGGTCTACACGGGGGATGTTGACTCGTTTGCCCGTATAGTCAAGAGCACGCCTGCGCCGATAGTGGTGGCCGGCGGTCCCCGGGCCAAGACCGACATGGACGTGCTGCGCATGACCGAGGAGGTGATCGCGGCGGGAGGGCGCGGCGTCACCTATGGCCGCAACATCTTCGCCCACCGCGACCCGGCGGGCATGGTCAGGGCGCTATCCAGGATAATCTTCGACGGCGAGACGGCCGAGTCGGTGGGGGCAGTTGGATAGGCGGCAGGAACTGATAGTGTCTCCGGGACCGGACTCCCGGACCGCGGACTTTCTTCGGCGCACGCGCGAGCTGGGTGTCCGGACGGTCCTCCTGGGTGATGATGATCCCAAGGCGGCCGAGGCCGCGGACCTGCACACACTCTGCCATGCGGGCGACTCCGTGTACAAGCTGGCCGGCCCCGACAGGCAGCAGACCGGGCGCCGCTACCACATACTCTCCAACAACGACATCCAGGAGATGCTGGAGGATGCGGCCGCCGGCCTCGACTTTGTGATTGTGGACGTGGACGACTGGAAGATAATCCCCCTGGAGAACACCATAGCCAAGCTGCACGACGTCGACACGAGGATACTGGCCACCGCCACTACCGCCGCCGAGGCGCGCAAGATGTTCTCCATCCTGGACATAGGAGTGGACGGGGTGATCCTGGAGACCTCCTCGATAGAGGAGGTGGCCGAGGCCGCAACCCTGCTGGACACCAGCGACTTTGAGATGGTCCCGGCCAAGATAACGGCGGTCCGGGAGGTCGGCGACGGCGAGCGGGTCTGCGTGGACACGGCCTCGATGCTCAACCTCGGCGAGGGGCTGCTGGTGGGCAACCGCTCCAACTTTATGTTCCTGGTGCACAACGAGTCGGTTGGATCCTCGTTCACGTCGCCGCGCCCGTTCCGGGTCAACGCAGGCGCCGTCCACTGCTACACGATCTCGCCGGACGGCACCACCAAGTACCTCTCCGAGATGGAGAGCGGATCCGAGGTGCTGGTGGTGGACGGCAGCGGAAAGTCGCGCCGGGCCACGGTGGGGCGGTCCAAGATAGAGCGGAGGCCGATGCTGTTCGTGGCCGCGTCCACCGGCTCCGAGTCCGGGGGGATAATAGCGCAGAACGCGGAGACCATCCGGTTCGTCCGTCCCAACGGGGACCTGGTCTCGGTTACGCACCTTGCCGAGGGGGACGAGGTGATGGTCCACGCCACCCCCGCCACCGGCAGGCACTTTGGCATGAAGGTGGACGACGAGTACATCCTGGAGAAATGAACTGGGGCACCTGCGTCTCGGTAGCCGAGGCCACTCCCGAGTCGGCGCTCGCCTCGCTGGAGTCGTCGCTGGAGTCGTCCGGGTACGCCGAGCTGCGCCTGGACTACCTGGACGGGGGCGCAGCGGCCGCCACGCTGCTGGAGTCTGCCAGGCCCTACCTGGACAGGACCGTCTGCACCCTCCGGCCGGCCCGCGAGGGGGGCCGGTTCGCCGGGACGGAGGCGGAGCGGGTGGGCCTTCTGGAGGAGATATCCGGATACCGTCCCTACCTGCTCGACGTGGAGCTTGCCACCTTCCGGGCCAACCCCGGACTGCGGGACCGCCTTGATGCCGACATTCTGGTATCCTGGCACGACTTTGAGCGGACGCCGGCCATCACCTCGCTGAGGAGGCGCCTCAACCTCATGAGGGGGTACTCCTCGCACGTAAAGATGGCTACGATGGCCCGCAGCACGCGGGACGTCGCCGCAATCCTGGGCCTGTACGCGTTCAGGGGGGACGCCACCCTGGTGGCCTTTGCCATGGGGGAGATGGGGCGCTTCTCCAGGATATGCTCGCTGTACCTTGGCTGTCCGCTCATGTACGTGTCGCTGGGCGAGGCGGTGGCGCCGGGCCAGTACTCCCTGGCGGAGATCAGGCGCATAGAATCGCTCGGAATAGGTGCCTAGGGACGGGCGCGCATTCTTTTATTGCGTGCGGGCCGCGTCGTAGCCGTGAAGAAGGCCTACGCGCTGATAGGGGATCCCGTGGATCACTCCCTGTCCCCGCTAATCCACAACGCCGCATTTGCGGAGCTGAGCATGGACTGCGCGTACAGGGTGCACCGCGTCGCCGAGGGGGACATTGCCGAGGGCGTGCGCCAGCTCAGGGAGATGGGCGTCTCCGGGTTCAACGTGACCATGCCCCACAAGTCGTCGATAGCGGGGTACCTTGACTCGGTGGATGAGTCCGCGGAGGTGGTCGGCGCCGTCAACACGGTGGACTGCCGGAACGGACGGTGGCGCGGCCACAACACGGACACGAGCGGATTCCTGTGGCCGCTGCAGGAGAGGGACGTCAGGATCAAGGGGTCGCGCGTGCTGGTGTTCGGCGCGGGCGGGGCAGCCCGGGCGGCCGCCACCGGACTGGCAAACGCGGGCGCAGCGTACGTGCGCGTCTGCAACAGGAGCCGGGAACGCGGCCAGCGGCTGGCCGCCCACCTGGAAGAGTTGGGAACCATCTCGGAGTATCATCCCATTCCCGGATCGGTGGGCGACGACTTTGACATCGTGGTGAACCTCTCCTCGCTGGGCATGGGCGGGGACCGCTTCCCCGTCGACCTGTCTGGGATGTCGCCTGATGCGGTGGCATACGATGCCGTCTACCATCCGGTACAGACGGACTTCCTTGGCCAGGCCGGCAAGGCCGGCGCCGGGATAGTCTATGGGTGGGAAATGCTCCTGGGGCAGGCGGAGCTGGCCTTTGAGATATGGACGGGAAGGGAAGGCCCCATAGAGATAATGAAACGGGCCATCCTGGAGCATGTCTGAAAGCGGTGATGTGCTTTGATACTGGGATTTCACGGGCGGCATAACCCCTCAAGCACGACCCGGCCAGGCACGTGCCAAATCCGCCCCATTCAGGCAGGCGCATTCCGACCGTCCTCCGAAGGTGGGATGCCTTGCGGGACAGTGCGATCGAAAGATTTAGATCGCCAGACATCCCCCGTACCCCCCGACGAACGGTCCCGTGGTGTGGCCATCCCGAGTGGACGATCTCAAAACCAGCCCTCAGCCCCAGCTCGCGTCCGAGGGATCCGAACCCGGCTGGACCCAAGGGGGAAATTTCGCATTAGTTTTCTGGCATTATCGCGTACACGCTCGGGGAGGGGGACAAAGCCCTCCTAAAACCGGTCCCGAAGAGCTGGCGCGCGGCGATAAATGGGGCGCCGCGTGTTCGCTTCCCGGTTTCCCCTATTTTGGGCATCAATGGTTTGTCTTATTTCGTAACCAAGTATGTGGCGGTTATTATCATTCCATGCATAATTCGAATAATGAACGCAATAAAATAGCCGGCAATAATTATTGCGCGCGTCTGCCGGATGGTGGCGCCCGACCTTGGGATAATCGCCCGGGCAGAGTTCAAGGACGGCAACCGCGACTCTGAAGAGCGTCGTGTTATCCGGCGCACAGACCCGGCCGCATGCCGGGGAGCCCCCGGGGGACGCCGCATCCGCCCGGCGCGTCATTTGCGCTTAAATTAATCCTGTGCCTAGAACCTGTGTTGCTGAAGACGTACGCTCTGATAGGGGATCCGGTGGACGGCTCCTTCTCGCCGGCGATCCACAACGCCGCCCTGCGGGACCTGAAGATTGACGCCGCCTATATCGCCTACAAGGTTGTCCGGGACGAGCTGCTCGAGGGACTCGAATCGCTGAAGCGGACCGGCGTACTGGGATTCAACGTCACGATGCCGCACAAGGTGGCCATAATACCCCACCTGGACTCGGTGGCGGAATCCTGCAGCCTGGTGGGGGCCACCAACACGGTGCAGATCCAGGACGGCATGCTTCGCGGCCACAACACGGACATGGGCGGATTCCTGCGGCCGCTGCAGGAGAGGGATGTCGGGATCAAGGGGTCGCGCGTGCTGGTGTTCGGCGCGGGCGGAGCCGCCCGGGCGGCCGTCACGGCTCTGGCCGGGGAGGGGGCAGGCTCCATCCGCATATGCAACCGGACTCCTGAACGCGCCAAGGATCTGGCTGATCACTGCGCGGGGTTGGGGACGGCCGCAACCCACGGCCCGCTTCCGTCATCGGTGGGGGGCGGATTTGACATGGTGGTAAACACTACCTCGATCGGGATGGGTGGGGGAGCCTTCCCGGCAGACCTGACGGGGATGCCGCCCGGAACGATCGCATACGACATCGTGTACCGGCCCGTATTCACCGACTTCCTGAACCAGGCCAAGGGGGCCGGGGCTGAGTGCATCCACGGTTGGGAGATGGTTCTGGCACAGGCGGAGATGTCCTTTGAGATATGGCACGGAGTGAAGGCGCCCAGCGACACCATGAGGCGGGTCCTTCTGGGGGGATTTTGAGGGCCGCCACGGCCACCGTGCACGGGGCCATATCCATAGTGAACGCGATAGCCACCGGACACGGCGCCACGCTGGGCACGTCGCTGGCCACCACGGCCCACGTCTCGGCCACCCCCGGCAATGGGATAATCGTGGATTCCAACCAGAGCTCCAAGCTTATCGCCCTGACCGTCCAGAACATAACGCCCAAGGCCGACATCGAGGGCAACCGGATAACCGTGTCCGTCTCCTCGGAGGTTCCCGTCGGGTGCGGGCTGAAGAGTTCCAGCTCCACCTCGACCGCCGTGGCACTGGCCTGCGCCACCCTGTTCCACCTGGACATAGACGAGAAGATCATACTGGCCGCCGGCGTGAACGCCTCGATCAGATCCGGCGTCAGCATCACCGGAGCCTACGATGACGTCTGCGGATGCTACTACGGCGGGTTCAACGTGACGCGCGAGTCCAAGCTCTCCTCGGCGCACAACCGGAGCGACCCCTTCAACCTGGTGTCCCCCGCGATAGCACCGCACGCCCGGGGAATACTCAGGGTGCACCACAAGCGGGCCCCCACCAACCTGGTGGCCGTGATATTCGTCCCCACCGACCGGCGCCGGCGCAACGTGCGGAGCCTCAAGAACATGGCCGGCACCTTCGACAGATCTTGGAGGCTGGCCGAGGAGGGGCGCTACTGGGATGCCATGATCATGAACGGGTTGGCCGTCTCGCCCATACTGGGCCCCGACCCCCACCTGCTAAACCAGCTCCTGGAGGGCGGGTCACTGGCGGCCTCCCTGTCCGGGAACGGACCGGCGGTGGCCGCCGTGGTCCAGGCCGGCGGCGAGCGGGAGATCAAGAAGGTCTTCTCGGAGCTGGACGGTAAGACGGTGGTCACTACCATAAACAATCGAAAGGCGTACTCGCATGAACTGTAGGGTCTCAAAGTCAACCTTGTCCGGCGTGCTGCCCTGCCCGCCCAACAAGAGCTACACCCACCGGGCCATCTTCCTGGCAGCCCTGGCCGGGCGCGGCAGCGTGGTCGAGGGCGCCCTCATATCCCAGGACACGCAGGCCACGATAGAGGCATGCCGGGCGCTGGGCGCCGTACTGGAGACGGACGGCTCTAGGGTCTCGGTCGAGCAGGAGGCAGGCGCGTCCGGGAACATCCGGATAGATGCGGCCAACTCCGGCACCACCATCCGGATAGCCGCGGCCATCTCGGGGCTGTATCCGGCGACCACCACCCTGGTGGGCGATGCGAGCCTGCAAAGCCGCCCAATGCAGCCGCTCTTGGACGCGCTCGAGTCGGCGGGGGCGCGGTGCTCCTCTGCGGGCGGCCGGCCTCCGCTGGTCGTCTCCGGCAGCATGGCCGGCGGCGGGGTCTCCGTCCAGGGCAACGTCTCCAGCCAGTTTGTATCGGCCCTGATGATCTCGGCCCCCCTGACCCCCAACGGAATGGACATCCGGATAGACGGGGACCTGGTATCCAAACCCTACCTGGACATCACCGTCGCCACGATGCGGCGCTTTGGCGCCACCATCCAGACCATCCTCCCGTACCGAAGGTACGTGGTACCGCCCCAGTCCTACCGGCCGGCCCGATTCGCCGTGCCCATGGACTTTTCCAGCCTGGCGCTGATCCTGTCCGCGGCGGTCCTGTGCGGGAACGACCTGTCCGTCGCCGGCAGGATGGACGAGCTCCCCCAGGGGGACGAGGCGTTCCTGGACATACTGGAGCTGATGGGGGTGAAGGTTTACGTCGGCGAGGAGACCATATCGGTGTCATCCCCTGATAGGTTGCGGGGGGGCTCCTTTGACTTGGGAAACTCGCCGGATCTGCTCCCGCCGCTGGCCATCCTCTCACTCAAATCGGCCGAACCCATAACCATAACCAACGTGGGCCATGCCAGGCTGAAGGAGACCGACCGCATATCCGTGATATCCAGGGAGCTCCGCAAGCTGGGCGTGGACGTGGAGGAGCGGCCCGACGGCATGATGCTGGCGCCGCCCCGGCGGATACGTGGAGCCGATCTGGATTCAAGCAACGACCACAGGCTGTTCATGGCGTTCTGTATAGCCGGCATGTACGTGGGGGACTGCACGGTCTCTGGTGCCGAGTCGGCGGCCGTGTCCTATCCGGGCTTCGTCCGGGGCATGACCGGGGCCGGCGGCAAGTTGTCGGTGGAGACCTGACTCGGCCCCGCCCTGGCGCGCACCGCACGGCAGGTCCCGCACTCGGACGCTTACGGTTGCGGAAGGGTGGGCGCCAGGGTGGTGCGCCGCAGGCGAGGTCGCGGCGGCCGGCGGATCCCGGCACCGGCCCCCCGCCACCGCTATATACCGCGGAAAAGAGGCAGTGGCGTGGCTGATCCCGGCAATCTCCTGGCCGTGTCACTTGCATGCTGTGCAGTCTTGGGAGGGGCCGCCGCCCACGCTTCGGGCGGGGAGTTTGTGGAGTCTGCCGTGTACCGGGCGGACACCGGAGAGCTGATCATAACCTTCCGGGAACCGATCAACCAGTTCGTCATCTATGTCTCCCGCGTGTCCGTCCAGGACGTCTCTGGGATCGCATCCATGTCCGTCTCCGAGTTCATCCGGGTGGATGGCGGCGGAAAGTCCGTCGTCTTTGAGCCTGCGCCCCCGAACCGCAACCTGCTGGCAGCCATGGAAGAGCCGGCCCTCAGCCTGGAACCGGGCGCCTTTGAGAGATCCGCCGACGGGACCAGAAACGGGGCCGAGAGGGCGCCGCTGGCCGTGGTCGGAGAGATTGCCGCCGGGCCGGATTCAGAGGAGCTGGCCAGAGATCTGGTTGTGCGGGCCGAGTACGACGGAGACGCCAACAACCTCGTCCTGTACTTTGAAAAGGAGATTGATCCGTTCACCATCTACGTGAACCGCGTTGCCATACTGCACGACGGCTGTGACGGGATATCCCTCTCCGCGCAAGAGTTTGCCCGGGTGGGCGCAGACAGGCGGTCCATGGCGTTCGAGCTTGACCCGGACAACCGCCAGGCCCTGTACGGCATGACCGGCCCCTGGGTGCACCTGGGGCAGGGGGCGTTCGTGGTGGCGGCGGGCAGGGCGGCGAGCGGCGCCGACGACGTCCCTCTGTCGATAGACGGCCTGCCCCCGGCTCCCGTGGATACCCAGAGCAGGGGCATCATCATCGGAGGCGCCACCTGCAGCCTGACATACATGGTGGAGCCCCCCTCCTCCGTACTGGACGCGTCCGACTACGGCGCCGCGTTCGTGGCAGAGCATACCGGGACGGTGCTGGCCGCCGTCCGGGACGGCCTCGATGCCTGGTCTGAGATCAACCCCGGCATCTCCTTCCGGGAGGTGCGCTTTGGGACCCCCGATATCATGATCCGCTGGATAGACTACGACGGGGATCATTTGGGGGCGGCCTGCATCGACTGTCTCCGTACGGGGGCCTTCATCGAGGCGGTCCTGGAGGAGCAGGACTGCCGGGGCGACCCGGTGGCATACGACTATGGCACCATACGGAATATCGTGGCCCACGAGTTCGGACACAATCTGGGACTGGGACACCACGCCGACAGGGGGCACCTGATGTACCCCAAGCTGTCGACCTCCCTGGCCGCCCTCGCCGAAGAAGACGCCCTGGAGTCCTCAGAGTACGGCATACAGGTACCCTATGACACGCTTGGATACGAGATACCGGAACTGCTGCCCTCGAATCTGGTCGGAGAGAGGGGCCTGCTGGACGTCTACGACGAGCTGGCGGCTCGCCTCGGCCACCTGGACGGGGAATACGGTGCCGCCTACGACGCGTACCGCTCGGCCGAGGCAGCCTACGATGATGCCCGCGACCTGCTGCTCTCCGCCGTTGCGAAACTGGGGCTGAGCATCGACGACCAGAACGTGATACACCTCCCCTCCAGGGAGGCCGCGGACATAATCGACCCGCTGGTCGAGGATCTTAACCTCAAGGCCGAGAGCCTGAACGGCAGACTCCTGACGGTAAACTCGCTGGCCGGCGAGAGGGAATCTGCGGCGTCGTCGGTAAACGCCGTCGCCAGCCAGCTGGGGTGCCTGCGCGGCGTATCCTAGGATGGAGGGCGGCGCGGGCACGCCACCACGCTAACGACACTATCGTATCACTTCTTAAATTGAGCGTGCTGCATCCATCGTACCATGCAGGCACAGGACGCCGCCCAGGCGTCATATCCGCTGGATTCGCTGCTCAGCAGCCTCGAGTCCGCGTTTCCGTCTGCGGCCCACGACGACGTGGTGACCAACGTGGGGGACCCGCGGGAGTTCGAGCTGAAGCCGTCCGCCTTCCGGGAGATCTACGAGACGGACAGCCCCAGGAGGGTGGCCTTTGTGGATGGTGGAAACGGCACGGTGGCCCAGTCGCCCGGCTTTGTGATATCCCTGAACCGCCTGTACTGCTCGCTGTTCCGGGGCCGAACGAGGGAAGCGGCCTCGCCTGCCCCGCGCGTCGAGTTCTTTTCGCTGGTCACGCGGAAGGTACGGGCCTCGGGGAACGACAGCGTCGTCTCCTATGATGCCTCGCTCTTCCCCCAGGCCAAGGAACACCGCAGGTTCCTGCCGGCCAGGCAGGACGTCTCCTCCGGCATCAGGGAGGCTGGCGCCGGAAGGGATCCGCGCATGTCGTCGCTGGCCAGGAGTCTCGGCGAGTGGCAGATGGCCAGGATGGTGGCCGAGACGCTAGAGGAGGGAGACATGCTGGTCATGGACGGCTCCCTGATGACCCTGGACCGCACCGAGTCCAGATACGCACAGGATCTCTACGAGACGGCCAAAAAACGCGGCGTCATCGTATGCGCCCTTGCAAAGACCAGCGGCCTCACCACCCGCGGGGGCGAGCCGCTGCTAAGCCGGGTGCGGGAGATATCCTCAGAGACGGGGTACGGCCGGTGGCGGATTGACGTGGCCGACCGGATGTCCGCACACGACCGGGGTTTTGTGATGGTAGTGAAACTCCACCCCAACGCGGCCTTCTCCTTCCGGTTCGAGATACTGCGGGAGCAGTCGGGCAGGATGGACGAGGTAGAGAAGGACCATGTCCTGGCCAGCCTGGCGGCCAACTCCGGCGACCTCTCCTTTCTGGGATATCCGTACGGGCTGGTGGACGCGGACAGGTACGCGCAGGTGCGCAACAGGGACGTTGTCACCTGCCGAAGGCTTCTGGAGTCGCGGATGCGGGCCACCCCCGGACTCTCCAGGATGGCCACCCACATACGCGACACGTGGGCGCACGAGCATCTCAACGGGGTGTCGAGTTGAACGTAGCAGGACAGGTGGTGGGGGGCGGCATCGGGAGCATACTGGTCCGCCAGCAGTCCGACTCCAGCCTGGAGATAGGAGATCTGCTGGTCTCCGAGGAGGACGGGTCGATCCTGATACTGCAGGTGTTCGGCCTCCAGTATGGCTCGCAGATAGACGGCCGGATGCAGGAGATGATCTCCGGCGTCGATCTGGAGGAGCGGCCGGCCGAGCCCGGGTTTTACGAACCCGAGTTCGTCAACTATGTGATGGCCCAGGTCAAGGCCCTGGCCCGGATATACTCGGACATGTCGGTCAGGCTGCCCAAGAGCCTGCCTACCTTCTTCAACAAGCTGAGGACCGTCTCTACCGAGGACCTGCGGTTCCTGCAGAAGGGCGGCAAAAACAGGATCTTCGTGGGGTACATCCGCAGCGGCAGCAAGGTCATCAAGGATGCCGAGGTATGGCTGGATGCGCTGGACATATTCTCGCACCACGTCCTGATACCTGCCACCACGGGCCGCGGCAAGTCCAACCTGGTAAAGACCATCCTTTACCACCTGCTGGACTCCCGGGGGGTCGGCGCCCTGGTGCTGGACGCACACGACGAGTACTACGGTCTCGGGGGATCATCGGGACTGCGCGAGCACCCCAACTCCCGCGACAACCTTGTCTACTACACCCCCACCGACCCGCCGCCGGGCGCCCTGCACCTTACGATCAGCCTGGGAGGCATCAGGCCGGACCACTTTGAGGGGATAGTGAACTTTTCCGAAGCCCAGACGAGGACCATGAGAAAGTACTACTCCAGGTACCGCAGCGAGTGGATTCCCGAGATAATGCTGACCGACATCGCCTCGCCGGAGGACGCCGAGAGCCGATACGAGGCAGACACCAAGGCGGCAACCATCGCCGTCCTGCAGCAGAAGCTGCGCCAGGCGCTGGACCTCGAGGTGGACAGGTACGAGAACACCGTGACATCCAAGCACAGCGTCTTTGACAGCACCCGCGGCGAGGGGACGGTCGAGCAGATAGTCGGACATGTCGAGGCAGGCAAGGTGGTGGTCCTGGACACCTCCAAGCTCAGCGACGAGTCGGAGCTGATCATCGGCAGCATGGTCGCCTCGCGCATACTCCACCACTACCGGGAGGCCAAAAACCGGGGAACGCTCTCCGGCAAGCCGGTTGCCACCATCGTGATTGAGGAGGCCCCCAGGGTAATCGGCGAGGACATCCTCCAGTCCAACACCACCAACATCTACTCGACGATAGCCCGGGAGGGGCGCAAGTTCAAGGTGGGCCTGACGGCCATCACCCAGCTGAGCAGCGTCATCCCCAAGACCATCCTGGCCAACATGAACACCAAGATAATCCTGGGCAACGAGATGAAGCTGGAACGCATGGCGCTGATCGAGTCGGCCTCGCAGGACCTCTCCGAGGACGACCGGAATATAGCCAGCCTGGACAGGGGCGAGGCGATAATCACCAGCATATTTGTCCCGTTTGCCCTGCCCGTCCAGGTGCCGCTCTTCGAGGACATAATCTCGGACAGGCCGGCGGCGCCCAGCCGGCCAAGAACAAAGGTGTACTAGGCGATGCGGTTCGCGCACTTTGCCGACATACACCTGGGCTTCCAGAAGACCGGGCCGCTGCAGGACCTTGAGAGGGACGTCTTTGAGAGGGCGATGGACGAATGCATCTCAAGGGATGTGGATTTTGTCCTGATATGCGGGGACCTTTTTCACGTGAACATTCCGGAGATGCGCGTCCAAAAGCTGGCCATGAAAAAATTCCGCGACATACACGAGGCCGGAATACCCGTCTATGCGGTATACGGCAGCCACGATTTTTCTCCGGTAAGCAACTCTGCCATCGACCTGCTAGAGTCGGCCGGCTACCTCACCAAGGCGACCAAGGCGTCATACCGGGAGGATGACGACCTGATCCACCTGGACTTTCTGGAGGACGAAAAAACCGGTGCCAAGCTGGCGGGGCTATCCGGACTGAAGGCCGGCCGCGACGCCGAGTATTACCAAATGCTGGACCGCCAGCCGCTGGAGGCAGAGCCCGGTTTCAAGATATTCCTGTTCCACGGGGCCATAAGCGAGATGATGGGCGGCATCCGGGACGACAACAACATGCCCGTCTCGTACCTGCCGGCGGGCTTCCACTACCACGCTGGAGGACACCTGCACACCTTCCGCCGTGACGCGTTTCCCGGATATGCCAACGTGGTCTATCCTGGGACGCTCTTTGCGGGGTATCACAGCGACATGGAGACGAGCGCCCGCGGCGAGCGGCGCGGGTTCGCGATAGTGGACTTTGACGGGGAGGGGGTGAACAGCGTGGATATGGTGGCCGTTCCCGGCTGCGAGTACGAGCTGGCCGAGATAGACGCCGAGGGCAAACCGGCGGGGGTGGTCAGTTCGGATCTGGATAGGGTCATGGACGGGATGAACCCGTCCGGCAAGGTCGTAATACTGAAGATGGCCGGCGAGATGAGTTCGGGACGAACCACCGACATCGACCTGGCGGGGGCGCGTAAGAGGATGGGGGAGCGGGGCGCCCTGGAGACGCTGATAGAGCGCAACGGCCTCACGTCCAAGGAGTACCGGATCCGGGGCGAGTCGGCGGGAACCCGGGACGAGATCGAACTGCGCACATTCGAGGGCAATATAGGCCAGGTCAGGATAAAGCGGCCCAACCTGACGGGCGCCGGCGGGGTGCAGCTGGCCGGAAGCCTGCTGTCGGTTCTCCGACAGCCGCGCCCCGAGAACGAAAAGACCAAAGACTACGAACACCGCATAAAATCCGAGGCATCCGCAAGGATGGAGCTGGACGGGTAATGCTGCTCAAATCACTGTCCCTGACCAACATGCGCAGCTATGACAGCCTGTCGATAGAATTTCCTCCCGGATACGTCCTGTTCAAGGGAGACGTGGGATCCGGCAAGTCCACAATCCTGATGGCGATAGAATTTGCGCTATTCGGGTTGGGATCAATAAAAGCGGACAGCCTGATATCGAAAAAGGCGCAACGGTGCGAGGTGGAGCTGAGCTTCGAGGTGGACGGGGCAGAGTACGAGGTGGGAAGGGCAATCACCAAAAAAGACAACAAGGCCTCCCAGGATCCAAACAGCTCGTATCTTGTCCGGGACGGCACTCGCGATCCCCTGACCCCCTCCGACCTCAAGGCCAGGGTGCTTGAGATTCTGAACTTTAACGAGCCCTCCAACCCGAGGGCGCTCAGCAGGGTGTACAGGTATGCGGTCTATACGCCCCAGGAGGAGATAAAATCAATCCTGGAGGACAGGGGCGACCGGGAGGAGACCATGCGGAAGGCGTTCGGCATGGAGGACTACAAAATAGCCGCCGAAAATGCGGGCCTGTTAATTGCCCAACTGACCAGCGAAAAGGACAAGCTCTCAGGACTGTTCAGCAACCTAGACGAGGACAGGTCAAGACTGGACAGGGTGCGCCTTGATGCTGATGCCATAAGGCGGGATGTATCCGAGCTGCAAGCCAAAAAAACCGCCCTTGACGCGCAGAAGGGCGGCGTGGACTCGGAGATGTCCGAGCTGCGCAGCCAACTCGAGGAGCTCAACCAAATGCAGGCGGAGAAAGACCGGTTGGAAAGCGATGCCGCAAACCAAGAGATCAATCTCGAAAAATACCGCGATATGATCAAAAAAGACGGCGAGCAGATGCAGACCACCGATAAGAACATACAAGAATGCCGCCTGACCCTCCTGCCCACAAAAAAGACAAGAGACGAGATTGAAGAGATGCGCAGAGGCGCGCTGGACACGGACCGGCGCATACACGTCACCAGATCACAGATAGACCGGCACAGAAGGGAGCTGACTGAGCTGGACGGCAGACTGGGAGGCAAGAGCGCCCCGGAGATGCGGGAGCGCGTCGACCGTCTGAAGGCGGAGATCACCGCCGACGAGAGCGCCGTGCGGGATGCTGATCAAGCAATCCAGGAGAAGGCCGGCCGGGCCGGCGAGAAAAAGAACGAGATAAGGACGCTTGCCGACAGCCTTGACAAGGCCTCATCCCTCGGGCTGCGCTGCGAATATTGCGACAGCGCACTGGACCCCGGCTACGTAGGCCGCCTGCAGAACGACCGCCGCGCCAGGCTTGACGCGGCGCAGGCCGAGCTGGATGCGATAACGGAGGGCAAAAGGCGTGCCGAAGACGAGGCCCGGGAAATTCGAGGCAGGATGGACGGAAACCGGCATCTTTTGGCGGAGATGCGGCAGGATGTGGAGGCGGCGGAGAGGGCATCGGCCCTGAAGCGGGAGGTGGGCGGGCTGGAAGCGGATCTGGCCGCGCTCGGGGCCGCAAACACCGTCGCGCCCGAGCAGTCGTTCCCCACGATTCGGGGAGAGTCCGCACTGGGTTATCTGGACCGCCTGCTGGATGCGCTCGCCAAACACGAAGCCTCTGTGGAGCGCGAAACCCTTCTCCTAAAGCAGAGGCAGGGGCTGGCCGACAGGATCAAAGAGAGCGAGGAGGGCTGCGAGGCCTGCGTGCAGGACATACAACAACTCCGAACACGGGCAGAAGATCTGGCCAAGGACCTGATCCGCCGCGGGGACGTTGATCAAGGCATGCGCGCCCTGCAGGAGCGCCTGAACGGAATTCAGGCAGAGCTGCTGGAGGTGGCCAAGGACACCTCCTCCAAGCAGACGCTGCTGGGTAAGCTGGGTGAGGACGCCGAGAGGCTGCAAAATGACATTGCAGAGGCCAAGAAACACCGGGCCAGATACAAGCTGTGCGAGGATTACGCCGAGTGGCTCAGAGAGTACTTTGTCCCGTCCCTGCGCGAGGTGGAGCGGGAGGTGATGAACTCGCTGCGGTACGACTTTAACGACTTTTACAGCCAGTGGTATGCCGAGCTGGTGGAGGATCCGACCAAAAGATCATACATCGATGAGCGGTTCGGCCCCGTCATACAGCAGGACGGATACCAGCAGGAGTTCGCCTACCTGAGCGGCGGCGAGAAGACCAGCGTGGCCCTGGCGTACAGGCTTGCCCTGAACAGCACCATGAGGCGGCAGGCCGGCGCGCTAAAGTCCAACCTGCTGATTCTTGACGAGCCAACCGACGGCTTCTCCAAGTCACAGCTGGACAAGGTCAGGGCCATTTTGGCGTCGCTCAAGTCCCAGCAGGTGATCATGGTCTCACACGAGGAGGAGCTGGAGGGGTACGTTGATCACGTCTTTAGCATCACAAAAAGCGAGGGCGTGTCCACCGTAAGCCCGCTGAGATGAGATGCCGGGCCGCTATCCTACGGTAACCGACCCGAACATCCACGGGTGAACTATGCAAAAGTACGGGTACTCGCCGGCATCCTGGAATGTGACCTCGAACAGGGCATCCGGCGGCATCAGGCCGGACTCGAATATCCCGTCTGGCACGCCGTCCGTGATGCTGGTCACCGTGTGCGCCGCCACGTCGATGTTGTCCCAGATTACCGTATCACCCTCGGCGACGGTGATCGAGTATGGTAGATAGCAGGTGTTGTCCTGCTCGCAGCCGAGGGCCGCGGAGCCCTCCGCTACGATGACCGTGTGCGTCTGGGGCAGGGTCGGCACCACGGCAGGTTCCGGCTCGGCGATTACGGGTTCGGGCAGGTATCCTGGATCCAGCGCTATCATGGATAGTATGCCTGCAACCAGCAAGCCCACCGCAATTATAACGCCAACCGCAAAGTCCATCTAACCACCCGTAAGCTTTGCAAACTTCTCGTTGCGGCCAATGCCGTCCATGAATGCTATGTTTGATAGCGCAACCACCGCCGACTCGGCGACGGGCCTGTCGGGGTCCTCCAGGGCCCGGCGCAGCGGCTCCTCCGCTGCTGGGGACCCTATCACTCCGAGGGCTATGGCGGCCTCGTGTCTTACGAACATGCTGGGGTCGTTCAGGGTGGCGTCCACCAGCGGCTGTATTCCGCTTGAATGGCACATCTGCCCCAGTGAGAAGGCGGCCTCGTGCCGGACCAACTCGTTCTCGTCATCCTTCAGGACGCGGGCTATGTGGGGTACCTTGTCCTCGCCGCCAAAGTCCACCAGTATGCAGGTGGCTCTGGTGCGAACCACATAGTCCTCGTGGCTCAGCAGCCCCACAAAATAGTCCGTGTCCCGTTCCTCGTACCTCCTCTCCATCTCGGCAAACAGGGCCAAGCGGTCCTCCGTGACTGCCTGCATCATCCCGGACTCTTTCTGCGGTATAATATTAGGGTAATCGGCAGTACGCGCGGCCCGTACCCGTATGCGGCGGCAGGACTCGATTACACGACCACCAAAACCGCGAGTCAGGCCGCCTGCCGGCGCACGCACAGAGTACACGAGGCCGCTCCCGCAGGGTACGTATTTAGCGGACGAGCAGATACCGCCGTCATGCAGGCCATCGTAGGCCAGAAGGCCCCCGAACTGGGCATCTCCGAGTGGGTCCAGGGAATGCCCACGACCCTGGCCCAGGAGGGGGACCACATCGTGCTGGTGGAGGTCTTTCAGGTCAACTGTCCGGGGTGCTTTCTGTACGCCATACCAGAGGCCATAAACGCCTACAACAGGTTCCGCGAGGACGGGGTGCGGGTGCTGGGGATGGCCACCGCCTTTGAGGATTTTGACAAGAACACGCTGGAGAACCTCAGGGCACTGGCCGAGCGGGGCAAGGTAATTGGCGAGACGGAGCGCGCCCTTGCGCAGTATGGCCGGTCCGGGGACGGCACGCTTCCCTACAAGATACCCTTTCCCCTGTGCATGGACAACCTGACAAGGACCGACGGCCAGGTGGACGACGAGGCCGTCCTGGGATTCATACGGGCCCAGATTCCGGAATTCGACTCGGAGGAGGAGGCGCGCAAGCGGGCGCTCATGGACCGGGTCAGGCAGTATATGCTGTCCAAGGAGTATTCAGCCGAGACATTTGAGACCTACCGCCTCCAGGGCACCCCGTCCACCATCCTGGTTGACCGCCACGGGATACTGCGGGACGTGTCCTTTGGCCAGTCCGGCAGCCTGGAGGCCAAGATAGACCGCCTGCTCAAGGAAGACTAGGACCTGCCTGCACCCTACAGTGTGAGGCGCTTTCGCATGTCCGGATCCCGGCTTATTCTGGGATGGGCCGCATCGACCAGGATCACCTCGAACCACTGGTGCACGCCATCCCTGTAGACAAAGTAGGATCCCAGCAGCGACATGTTCGGATACCTCTCCAGCACCCTGTTCTCGGCAACCGTGCGCATGTTCACGTCGGCCTTTATCTTGGTCACGCCCAGGTGCTTGGGCCGGCGTCCTCCGCGCGGCCTCTGCCTTCTCATACCGCCGACGCCTACGCGCATTCTGACCACTATTATCCCCTGCTTGGCCTTGTACCCGAGCCTCCGCGCCCGCTCCAGCCGGCTGGGCCGCTCTATCCGGGTTACGGCGTTTTGCCTTCGCCAAGCCACGACCCTCTGGCGCAGCTCCGGCGAGTTGGTTCTCCACATCCTGGCCCAGGTTGCATCTTGGCGGCTCGGCATGACGGATGTGCCCGCATGCCCCTTTAATAACTCGTGCCGTTGCCGGCGGATTCCACGAATATGGTGCTCAGCAGATCCGCGCTGCTCCTCTTGTTTATCGTGTCATGGCTGGCGCTGTGGCGGTTTTTGAGATGGGCCTTCCTGTTTACCACCCCGTACTCCCTGCACAGCCTGCAAAAATACGTGGTACGCCTCTCCTTTCGGCTTTTGGCCTGGCCGTCGGTCTCGTAGACCTGCATTCTGGCCTCTCCCTGGTTTGTGGGGAATTTTAAGGTTGTCATGATGCTGACATTATGTAATTATGTTCTCTAATTGTCAATTAATCAGGATCATCCTGGCTCGGACTGTGGGACCAAAAGGGCCCGGACTCGCCGCAAGCTGTTTTATGACGGCGTCAGCATCTGACTGGTGATGACCCGGCTGGCGGCGTGCGTCCTGGCGATGTTGGTGGTGGCGGCAGTGCCGGCGGCCTTTGCCGAACCGCTCTCGGTGGCGGTAAGCCAGGACGTCTACCACTACGGGGACCACCTCACCATACTGATTACCGTCGAGGAGCTCTCCGAGCAGGCCGCCCTGGTGTACATACGCGACTCGGCCGGGGTGGCCAGCTCGCCCATCCCAGTACCGCTGACTAGCCTGACCACGGAGCTGCCATCCCCGCTCCCGTTTGACCGGGAGACATACCGGCAGGGCGAGTATTTCGTGGACGTTCGGTATGCCGGATTCGAGGCCACCACAAAGTTCGAGCTGGTGGATGCGGGAAACATCGTCGTCTCCAACTGGATAAAGCAGGTCGGATTCCTCTGGGTGAGCGGCGAGATATCGGACTGGGCCTACCTTGATGCGCTTGGCAGGCTGGTCGAGCAGGGCGTGATAACGGTATCCGGCGGCGAGGGCGGGGAGCCGTTCCTGCCACCCTGGATGGCCAGCACTACGGTGTGGTGGCTGCAGGGTGAGATTGCCGACGAGTCATACGTTAGGATGATCCAGTATCTGGTGGACGTTGGCGTGATAACCGGGCTTGTGTCGTAGCAAAAGTACGAGACCCATTCGCTGGGCAGCCGTTCGGCGTCTATGCGGACCGTCCTCTTCTGCGGTTGCGTATCGTCCTGGGCAGCCAGAGCATCAGGATGACGCCAACCGCAACGGCAAAGGCCCCCACTGCGGCAACGCCCATCTCTAGGGTTGGGGTGTAGCCTTCCGACATGGCCCCGCCAGAGCCCTCTGCCACGCACTTGCTGTCGACCAGGGTGGTGCCTGGACCGCAGGCAGTCTGCGTCAGGGACATGACCATGTCCTCGTACTCGGCCTCGCTCAGGAGCAGCGCCTCGTGGAACGGCGTCTCTGGGTAGTACGTGTCATACCACTCAGCGAACTGCTCCTCGTTCAGGTACCTGTCCACATAGACGCTGGGATCAACGCCGGGTTCCACAAAGTCTACCGGGGGGTCAGCCGCATAAGCGGACGCTCCGGTGACCAAGGCCAATGCCAGTGACAGGATGGCGGTGCGCGCTAGATTCAATGTGTTTTACACCGACGAAGATGATAAAACTCTTACGCTGGCGCGGTAGTCATAGAACGCCGCGCTCTATCTGTACTATCTTCTCGGCTATCACGTTGGCGGCCAGGGCCTGGGCCTCGGCGGTCTGTGCTCCTATATGCGGGGTCAGGACCACGTTGTCCAGCTGGGCCAGCGGGGTGCCGACGGCAGGCTCCTTCTCAAAGACGTCAAGCGCCGCCCCTCCCAGCCGCCCCTCCTTGAGTGCTTGGTAGAGGGCATCCTCGTCTATGGTGCCGCCCCGGGACGTGTTTATGATGCAGGCGGTCTTTTTCATCTTGGATATCCTCTCGGCGTTTATCATGTGGCGTGTCGAGTCCAGCAGCGGCACGTGCAAGGATACATAGTCGGAGCTCTGCAGGAGCGTGTCCAGGTCCGCCTTCATGAGGCCCACCTCGCGGGAGAATTCGGGGTCTATGGGGATGACGTCGTACCCTATGATGTTCATGT
Organism: Nitrosopumilaceae archaeon; assembly: GCA_965261905.1. Taxonomy (GTDB): domain Archaea; phylum Thermoproteota; class Nitrososphaeria; order Nitrososphaerales; family Nitrosopumilaceae; genus VYCS01. The sequence continues at coordinate 223,320 of CBDHDZ010000013.1, forward strand.
TGAAGGCGCGCGCCAGCCGGCCCAGCCTCTTGCCTATGTTGCCTACGCCGACTATCCCAAGGTACTTTCCGCGCAGCTCGGTGCCCTTCAACTCCTTCTTGAGCCAGCGGCCCTCGCGCATGGCCCTGTCGCCCCGGGGAACCCTTCTTGCCAGTGATAGCATCGACGCCATGACCAGCTCCGCCACGGCATTCATGGCCCCCTCCACCGCGTTTATCACGCGGATGCCCTTGGCCGCAGCTGCCTCCTGGTCGATGTTGTCCAGCCCCACGCCTACCCTGGCTATCACCTGGCAGCGCTCCGCCTTGTCTATGACCTCGCTGGTGACGGTGGTCCTGCTGCGCACCACGACAATCTCGTACCCGGAGACCTTCCCCAGCAGCGCATCGGGGGATATCTCCGGGTCGTAGGTCACGTCCATGCCGTTGTCCCTGAGAATCTTGGGGAGTATCTGGTCAACCTCGTCGCATACCAGTACCTTCTTGGGCATGGCGGGCGTGCGCAGCCCATTCCATATAATCATATGGAAAAAAAGGCAGAATGCCTAGAATGGAGGCAGCTGTGGAATTACTTCCCAGAGCGCGATTGCGCCGTCGTCTATCTTCATCTGGGCTACCTCGTCGGTATACAGTCCGTGCACGTTGATGGCCGGGTGTTCGATGCTGTTCATGCCCATGGGCGGGACGGCATCGCTGGGATTGCCCAGCACGTGCGCGTAGGAGGGTACCGGCTCGGTGAGTATTCCTGCATTGATCAGGCGCTCGTTGAGCCCGAAGGGATCACCGGCGACAAAGACCGTGGCAGCACCGGAGTATATGGCAGCATAGTCGTGGTTGACCGCAGCATATGTGCCGGGCTCATCAAAGACGAGATCGACGATCATGTTCTGCGAGCCGCCCAGCAGCCAAGTCTCGGTTGCGGCCGACTGGACCCTGTTGCCTTGAACTACCCTGTCCAGTATCTCGCCCACTATGTGGAAGAATACCGGCTCGTTGCCCTGGTTCTCTACGAAGATTCTGACGTGTTGGTCAAGTTCGACGTATAGAAGCTGGGCCTGGTACTGCTTGAGGTCAAGGCCGTTCCATGGCTGGGCCACGAATATGTTGCTGTTCTCGTCGCCCTTGATGACTGCATTGTGCACGCCGTTGGGCACGTAGCCGAACTGCATGCCGTTTACGACGGTAGCGGTGTTCTGGTGGCCCATCATGGCGACCATGTCGTAGGCGCCGTCCTCGGTCAGGTACAGCTGGTTGTACTGCAGCTGGAACTCGAGCGCATCGGCACTGTATATGTGCCTGTCAAGCATAACCTCGCCATCGACGACCTTTGTCTTCTCCACCATGAGCTTCTTGTAGCCGTTGAGCGGGTCGACTATGGCTATACCATACATGCCCGAGAGGACGTGCTGGTCCATTGCGGCCAAGTCGATTCCGGAGCAGTGGTACTTGAATACGCCTGCGGACTCTGCTATGTAGCAGTATGTCGCGGAGTTGCCAGGGAACACGGCCCCAAAGAAGGCCGAGGACATCTGGCTGGAGTGCATGTCGTTGCCGTGTGCTGTGAGCTCATCGGCGGGGATGGTCAGGGTCATCTTGACAACGTCACCCTGGGTTACCCTGAGGGTTGGTCCGGGCACCTGCCCGCTGAAGGTCATCGCCGTGTAGGTGTCGCCACCAATGATTGGTAGTTCGACGGTTGTGCCGACGAGGTCAAACTCGACTACGGTGCGTCCGGTCTCATCTAGGGCGGTACAGTCCGTCTCTGCAAAGGCTTCGGGCATTACAAGCTCAAGTCCCCCCATGGCGTGGATCTGATCCAGTATCCTGGCGTCTGCGCCAAGGGATCCCATCTGTGTTTGAGAGTAGTTGCTGCCTAGCAATGCGGCTCCAACGACGGCAATGGCTGCCATCGTAAGAACCATACTAGTACGTTTTTTCATTGTACTGACGCACTACTCTAGTTATATAGATATTTTGGGGTGAGCCGGGGGCGGCTCAGACCCGGGCACACCCTGCGCCCAATTTACGAGTCGGGTATCTTGTACCACGGCCTGCGTGGCATGAAGACCCACTTTACCACCAGGGCGGTGGCCAGCAGGTAGGCGCCAATCCCGACCGGCTCCACCCAGTTGGGGCTGTTGGTGCCAGGCTCGATGCCCAGCATGGGCTCCACCCCGAAGAGGAAGATCATCCCGGCCATCAGCGGGGCCATCCCCACAAAGAAGATCATCAGCGTGCCTGTGTCGCGGATGGCCCGCGCCAGGTCCCTGTAGGTACCGTGGGGCATCCTCCACTTTCCGGACCCGGTCCACTTTTGCATGCCGCCAACATACCAGTAGACCATGCCTTGGCATATCATCGCCCCGACTATGTTTCCCAGGGTGACGGGCACCAGGTTGTTGAACCAGGCCTCACCCCAGGTGTAGTCCGCGCCAGCCCATATGCCGGCAGAGAGGGCAAAGTGGTTCACGATGCTGTGCTCAAAGCCGGTCGCAAAGAACACCCCGACGGGTATCCCAATCAGCAGGATCCTGGCTATCATCTCCTTGGTCCGGAAGGCCCCCCAGACGCCCATGGCGATCAGCCAGTTGGCGAACACCCCGCGGTAGAAGAGCTCCTCCCAGGAGAGGCCGTGCACTTTCGTGTAGCCTATCTGGGCGATCAGCTCGGTCAGGGCGGAGCTGGCAGCCCCCGCCTGCCCGGCCCCGAGTATTATCATCCAGGATATGGCGAATCCGGCCATCCAGTGGCCTGCGTGGGTGATAGACCACTCCCAGAGCACCTCCCGCCACCTGGCCTGGCCGGTCATCAGGGATATGCCCGAGGTCATGTAGTCGCCCGTCACCAGGTTGGACCCGTACAGTATCACCAGGACCAGAGCCGAGGCACCAAAGGTGATGAACACCAGAAACTTGGCCAGGCCCGGAGACAGATCGGGCGCCACCGTCGACATTATCATGAACGCCAGGAAGGCGGCAAAGCACAGGTATGCCATCGACTGCCACCCCAGGAGAAGTCCCTGCGCCGGGTTCAGCTTTGTCTTGGCCAGGCCCAGGTTGCTCAAGGTCCTTATCGTGTCGGTTATGTTGAAGAGGCCGACGGAGAGGCGCGGTGTAGTCCCCGAATCTTCCCGGGTGGATTCGTCTCCTGCCGTCCCCGAGGGTGGTTGCGCGTCCGATGCGCTCTTGCGCGGTTCGCTCATGAGGTCACAGAGTTGAATCTATCTTAATAGTCTATCATGGTTCTCGACCTTGTCCAAAAATCCGGAGAATGTCACTGGCAATGTTTAGTTGGCAAATCCGGATGTCCGCCGGACGGCGGCCTGGATAACCGAAAAGTATTCTGATCTGAGGATCGACGCACCACCCAATGAGCAAAAGATACGGAAGGTCAAGGCAGATCAACCCCAACCGCGCCGGAGGCAAGAACAACCCCGGCGGGAAAGGGAACGATCCCCCGGCGGACTGGTTCAGGTACAACGGGGACCGCCGCTCTGAGGATAAAAGGTTCGTCCAGTGGCTGCGCCGGATAGCCGAGATTGCACGCGAGATCCTGGGCATCGCGCCAGGCACGCACGACCGGCGCGTGTCAGCCATGACCGTGTCCATCCTCAAGGACGAAGAGAATCTCTCCTGCCGGAGCCGTTTTTTGACAGGCACTACTAACTTGATAGTTCACGTGTCATCCAGTGGTTGGTTAACTTTAGCATATGATTCCCGATTTTTTGATGCCCCTGCAAACCCAAATAACGGGGACGTTCCTGGCTATGACGGTCATGGGGAGCAGGTATGACGAGGACTCTTTGGGCAAGGTCGAGGTTCCCGAGGAGGCGTACTACGGGCCGTTCACCGGCAGGGCGCTCCGGCAGTATACGGTGACCGGCCGGCCGGCCCACCCCAACCTGGTAAGGTCCTTCGTGATGGTAAAGAGATCGGCTGCCGTGGCCAACATGGCGACGGGAGTACTGGATGAGATGTTGGGGAACGAGATAGTTGCAGCGTGCGACCGCATACTGTCCGGGGAGTTCACCGAATGGTTTGCCGTGGACATGATAAACTCGGGCGCGGGTACCGCCTTCAACATGAACACCAACGAGGTGGTGGCAAACGTGGCCTTGGTCTCGATGGGCAAGGCGCGTGGCCAGTACCAGCACCTGCATCCCAACGATCACGTCAACATGTCCCAGTCCAGCAACGACACCTACCCGACGGCCATGCACATGGCCATCATGATGAATGTGGACGGGGTGGTTCCTGCCGTGGACGGTCTGGTGAAGTCGCTGAGGGCCAAGGCCGTTGAGTTCGAATCGTTCCGCAAGATTGGCCGGACGCACCTCATGGATGCCCTGCCGGTAACGCTGGGCAGCGAGTTTGACGCATACGCGGAGGCGATCTCAAGATGCCTCTCGTCGATAAAGTCGGCCCGGGAAGACCTGTGCAGGGTGGCCCTGGGGGGAACCGCCGTGGGAAGCGGGGCCAACACCCCGGATGGATACCGCGAGCGGGTGATCCCGGAACTGGCCCGCGTATCGGGGCTGCCGCTGGAGCCGGAGCCGGACATGCAGCACGGCCTGCAGAGCAGGTTCGCCGTCTGCCAGATGTCGTCGGCGCTCAGGGGGCTGGCCGTCGAGCTGGGCAAGATATCCAGCGACATACGCCTGATGGCCTCCGGGCCCGTCGCAGGCCTGTCGGAGCTGGGGATTCCGGCGGTCCATGCCGGCTCCTCGATAATGCCGGGCAAGGTCAACCCGTCGCTTGCAGAGTGCATGAACATGATCTGCTTCAACATCATGGGCAACGACGCGGCCGTGGTCATGGCGGCGCAGGCCGGACAGTTCGAGCTCAACGTGATGCTGCCAGGCATGCTAAAGTGCGTGCTGGAGTCGACAGACATGTTGGCCGGATTCGTCCCGGTCTTTACGGCTAACCTGATAGATGGTCTGAGCGCCAACGGGGAGCGGCTGCGCAGGGACATAGAGCGGAGCCCGGTGATAGTGACGCTGCTGACCCCGCGCATAGGATACCAAAGGTCGGCCCAGCTCTTCAAGGAGTCGCTGTCTACCGGCAGGACAATCCGGGACTTGGTGGTCTCCGCCGGGCTGATGACCGCCGACGAGGTGGACTCGCTGCTCTCCTGAGCGATATGGCCCGGATATACGTGGAGGCGCACGGCTGCTCGGCCAGCTACGCGGACTCGGAGATAATCTCAGGCATACTGGCCAACGGGGGCCATACCCTGGTGGCCAGCGAGTCGGAGTCGGATGCCGGCGTACTGGTCACGTGCTCGGTCAAGGACGCCACCGCCGACAAGATGATCCACAGGATCAAGTCCCTGGGAGAGAAGCCGCTGGTGGTGGCCGGCTGCATGCCGAAGGCCGAGAGGGCCACCGTCGAAAGGTTCTCCGGCGGGGCAAGCCTGATGGGCCCCGGTTCGCTGGGCAGTACGCTGGAGATGGTGAGCTCGGCGCTCTCCGGGACAAAGTCGGTGGACCTGGATGGCGACGGCTCCGGCAAGCTCGGCCTGCCCCGGGTCCGGCTGAACGAGGCCGTCTCGATAATACAGATAGCCAGCGGGTGCATGAGCGAGTGCTCCTTCTGCCAGACAAAGCTTGCCAAGGGCGGGCTGGAGAGCTACAGGATGGGTGATATCGTCCGGCAGGTGGCCTCGGACGTCTCCGGCGGGTGCAGTGAGGTGTGGCTGAGCAGCACCGACAACGGATGCTACGGGCTGGACATCGGCTCGGACCTGCCCTCGCTGGTGGATGCGGTGGCCGAGGTGCCCGGCGACTTTATGGTCCGGGTGGGAATGATGAACCCCATGTACATGCCCCGCATACGCGACCCGCTTGTCAGGTCGTACGGGTCCGGACGCGTGTACAAGTTCTTGCACGTGCCCGTGCAGAGCGGCAGCGACCGCGTGCTGGCCGACATGAGGCGGGGCCACACCGCGGAGACGTTCCGGGGAGCGGTAAGGGCGTTCCGCGCCAGGCATCCGGAGACGACCATATCCACGGACGTGATAGTGGGATTTCCCACCGAGACGGATGCCGACTTTGAGGAGACCCTCTCGCTGATCCAGGAGACGCGCCCGGACATGGTCAACCTGTCCAGGTACGGGGCCAGGCCGGGTACCGAGGCAGCCGAGATGAACCAGCTGGACGTAGGGGTGGTCAAAAGGAGGAGTCGCATCATCCACGACGCGGCCACCCGCATATCGACCGAATCCAACAAGGCCTGGGTGGGCTGGCGGGGCCAGGTGCTGTTCGCCGAGCGCACCGCCCAGGGGGTGCGCGGGCGGAACTTTGCGTACCGGCCCGTCCATGTGGATGATCCCGTGGAGGTGGGACAGAGGAGGACCGTCCTGGTGACGGGGGCCACGGCCCACGGCCTGTCCGGCGAGCTGGCATAGATGTTTTTTCGTCCGGTTGTCACCATAATTTGGCTAGGCCGCTTTTAACGATCAGTAGGGTGGCGGATACGTGGACGGCGAAGCGGGCAGATCCATCCTGGTGGTAGGAGTCGGAGGCGGAGGATCCAGGTTGGCTGCGATCGCCCGGACCCTGCTGGGATCCGACTGCATCGTGGTATCGGCGGATCCCGGCGATGCCGCGGACGGCTGCGACATACTGCACGTATCGTGCGGCGTCCTGGCCAACCCGTCGGTGCACTCCATCCGGGGGGCGGCCTCGGAGGTGATGGACGAGTTGAGATCCAGGGTGTCGGGGTATGATGCCGTAGTCATGACGGCCAACTTGGCCGGCAGGTCGGGCGCCGCCATCTCCCCGCTTGTCTCGGAGGCCTGCAGGGATCTTGGAAAGCGCACCTACTCGTTTGGGATTATGCCCTTCCGGTACGAGAAGGACCGGATGTTCCAGGCGGCCCTCTCCCTCCGAAGGGTGAGGGCGCACTCGGACTGCACCATCATACTGGACAACGACTCCATGCTGGAGTGCAACCCGGACCTGAGCGTCAAGTCGTGTTATGAGGCAGGCAACGGCGCCCTGGCCTGCGTCTTCGAATCACTGGGGAGGGCGGCCATCCCCGGGGACTGCCTAGTGTCGGCGGGTCGGACCGGATGCGATCCCCAGGAGTCGCTGCGCGACTCCATAAAGATGCTGTACACGACGGCCCCGCCATCCGCAGTAAAAAAGTCGATAATCTACGTGGATGGTGGCCTTCCCGTGGGGGTGATAGAGTCAATCTCGCGCCTAACCGAGGGAGTGACAAATGCGCCCATCGAGGTCGTCCAGGACGGCACCGACCGGGGCGGGGTGGTGCTGGTCTCATCGATGGGATCCCTCTCCAAGTTTGAGGGGTACGATCCGCTGGAGATGATCCCCAAAGACCGTACCCTGGATCGGGACCACCCGGAGATATCGGTGGATGTGGACCTGAACCTGTACCAAATGTAGCGGATAGGGTGCAGACCGCGGCGCCGTGTCTTACTCTTTGTTGGGTTCCTCAGGATCCGGAGACTTTGCAGCTTCTGACGACTCTGCCTCGGGAGGCTCTTCTGTAGCGGTGGCCGCTGTGTCTGTAGCGGGTTTGACTGCATCCTCTTCAACGGCTACCTCATCCTGCCCTGCAGATTTCTGAACCGCGGCCTCCTCTGCCTCGTTATTATCCACCTCCACACCTTTGGACTCCTCCGGGGATGGCTCAATCTCCACCACCTCGGTCTTGGACTCCGGGGATGGCTCAATCTCCACCACCTCGGTCTTGGACTCCGGGGATGGCTCAATCTCCACCACCTCGGTCTTGGACTCCGGGGATGGCTCAATCTCCACCACCTCGGTCTTGGACTCCGGGGATGGCTCAATCTCCACCACCTCGGTCTTGGACTCCGGGGATGGCTCAATCTCCACCACCTCGGTCTTGGACTCCGGGGATGGCTCAATCTCCACCACCTCGGTCTTGGACTCCGGGGATGGCTCAATCTCCACCACCTCGGTCTTGGACTCCGGGGATGGCTCAATCTCCACCACCTCGGTCTTGGACTCCGGGGATGGCTCAATCTCCACCACCTCGGTCTTGGACTCCGGGGATGGCTCAATCTCCACCACCTCGGTCTTGGACTCCGGGGATGGCTCAATCTCCACCACCTCGGTCTTGGACTCCGGGGATGGCTCAATCTCCACCACCTCGGTCTTGGACTCCGGGGATGGCTCAATCTCCACCACCTCGGTCTTGGACTCCGGGGATGGCTCAATCTCCACCACCTCGGTCTTGGACTCCTCCGGGGCGATGGCTACCTCATCCTGCCCCGCAGGTTTCTGGACCGCGGCCTCCTCTGCTATGTCCTCTTTGGTCTCCGGCTCTGCCAGGGCGGCCGCCGCTGTTATCGATCCGGCCTCCGTTCCGGATCCGCCTATCTTTGCAGTGTCGGGCTCGGCGGTACCAGATTCTGCGACATCGATCGACTCGTAGGGTGTCACCAGAACCACGTCGTCGTCCTCCACGAACTCCACGGTGATCTTTCTGGGAGGCCTCCTGACTCCGCGGGCCCATATCTGCTGGGCGAGCTTCTCGTCAATCTTTACGTTTACCGCTCCCTTGTGGCGGAGGGTATACTCCCGAATCATGTTGATGGCTCGCACGGCCCTGTGCTGCCTCTGGGAGAGCAGAACCTTGCCCAGGTTGATGGTGTGGACGTTGTCAGCCTGTGATGACATGCTAACCCACCTCGACGTCGGTACTACGCCACGCTCTGCGCTTGGGGTTGGTCCTGACGGATCTCTTGGTCTTGAGTATGACCCAGGTGGGGACCGGGGACGTCTGCCTGGTCTTCTTTATGAGACGTATCTTGCGCGAGGACGTCTTGCGGGCGGACATGACGGCTGTCCCTTCTGCCGCATATTTTAACTATACCGAGATGCCGCCGGCTCGATTAGCGTCTCGTGCATCTGCCTGAGTATCCTGGCCGAGGCCCCCCACACAACCTTGTCCCGGTACTGCAAGGCGAACATATCCGGGTGCGGGCCGTGCTCCGTGTCCGGGCTCAGGGTGGCCAGGAACGGCTCCAGCGGTATGTCCAGGATACTCCCCACCTCGTCGTTTGCGCGCATGGACGGGATGTTCTCCAGCACGGCCACAAACGGCAGGATCAAAAACCTCGAATTCAGCGTTGCGACCGCCTCCAGTTGTCCCACCACGCACTCGCGGCCAACGTCAAACCCTATCTCCTCCCGCGTCTCCCGCAGGGCCGTTTCGCACAGGTCCGTATCGACTCTCTCCGGTTTGCCACCCGGAAACGACACCTCCCCTGCATGCACCCGCATGTGCGGCGGCTTTTCCGTCATTATGACATGCGGGTCGTTTCCGCATATCAGCACAAGGACCGCCGCCGGCTTGTAGTCTGCAGAATCCAGCCTGGGATTTAGCCTTCCGGCAAAGGCGGTCCTGACGGTGTCCAGTCTCATGCATGCCCCCGGTCGCCACACTATTTGTCTGCAATGGTTTTATTTTGGCCCGGTGCTCTCTACCGCATGACCATCAGGTACGAGGCAAACCCGCCCAAAACCGAACAGACGACCACGGGACAGGATGCCTTGGAGCGGTTTATCGAAAGAGTATGGAAGATCTCGGATGTGTGCGGCGGGATACACATCACAGAAAACGTATTGGGGATGCCGAGAATTTCGCCGGTGCTAGCGGGCAGGATGCTGAGGGACCGGGGGGTGGACATGCCAATGACCGTCAGCATGCGGGTGCGTGACAAGACCATCCCGGATATAGACTGCTTCGTGGACGACTCGATACAGGCGGGCTTTTCTGGCCTGCTGGTAGTGGCCGGAGACCGGTCGCCGGACACTCCCGACTCCGGGCAAGTACCCAGCTGCGTGGTGGAGCGGCTCTGCGGAAACGGCACCGGTTCAAAGATGGGATTGTACCTGTCTGTTCCTGCAGTGCCGAACTATGAAAAGATGGGCCGCAAGCTGCGCGCCAATCCCAAGGGGTTTATCACCCAGGTGGTGCAGAGGCCGTCCCAGGTAAAGGACATCGCGGCCAATCTGGCCGGCTACCATATAATACCCATAGTGCTTTTCCCATCGTCAAAAAACCAAAAAGCCGCCGCATTTCTGAATCTCAGCATGTCCGAATACAGCGATGATTTTTCACGGTTTGTGCAGACGATACACGATATCACCGGAGACGTACTGCTGACGTCACCGGGGGATTATGCGGGACTGCGTGAGTTTCTTTCGTATAACCGCTTTTAGCGCACGTTTAACGGGCAAGATCGGCCGCCGGCCAACTCTAACCGGAATGCAATTTTCGGATTTTTCGCCGGCGGCAATCCTGGCGATGGCCGCGATAAAATCGGCCGCCGGTTTTGTTGGTGGCGGTCTGTGATGGTTGGCATTTTACTGCGGCAGCATACGGGCGGTCATTATCTTTTGATGGTGCCTTTCTGCGCGAGTCACAGTCACCCCGCCACGCCGGTCTCGGCGATGAACCGATCCCTGCGCAGGAACGCCGTTAATTACCGCGAGCATCCATCATCTGGCGCATGGTCCGAATGTGCTCGGGGCCGGTCCCGCAGCACCCGCCTATTATCCTGACGTTGCTGTATTTTGCGAGAAAATCATCCAGCGCACGCGCCATGTCGCCGGGACTCATCTTGTAGGCGGCCATGCCGCCCACATTCTCGGGCATTCCGGCGTTGGGTACCACCAGCACGGGGTGGCACCCCTCCGCGTCCAGCCACCTGATGCTGGGGTTCATCTCCAAAGGACCGGTAGAGCAGTTGAGGCCGAAGACGTCTATCCCCATGTCACACACCGTGGTGTAGGCGGCCTGCACCGGCGTGCCCAGAAGCATCTTGCCGTACTGGTCCAGCGTGGCGTTGGCTATCAGCGGCACTTTCCTGCCTGCGGCCTGGATGGCGCGCCGGGAACCTTCGATGGCGAGCTTTACCTCCAGTATGTCCTGGCTTGTCTCTATCAGCAGGGCGTCCACTCCGCCGGAGACCAGGCCGCGGGCCTGCAGCTCGAACGCCTCAGATATGTCCTCCAGCGGCCTCTGGCCCAGATCAGGATCGTTGGTGCTGGGCAGGTATCCTGTCGGACCCATGGTTCCAACGGCGTACCTGGGCCTGTCCGTGTACTCGTCGCAGACGCTTCTGGCCAGCCTGGCCGCCTCCCTGTTGAACGAGACTGTCCTGTCCCCGAACCCGTACTCGTCCAGCTTTATCTTGTTGGATCCGAACGAGTTGGTCTCGATGCAGTCGGCTCCGGCATCGAGGTAGCTTCGGTGTATGCTCTTGATCCATTCGGGATGCGTGATGCACAGTCCGTCGTTGAAACCGTCTTTGCCGTCCGGAAAGTCCTCGGGCCGGGGGTTCAGGCCCTGTATCTGGGTGCCCATGGCGCCGTCAAACAGCAGCACCCTGTCGGCTAGCGCCCCTGCAAATGACTCTTTCACGTCGCTGGGAGGGCGGGAGCCGGTTTAATCCTTTGCAGCTTGGATGTGCCCGTGTAGTGCGGCTGGGGATGACATCTGCGCCGCATCGCGCCGGCGGCCCGGGTGGCGCGCCGGCTGGTAGCGTGGCGGCGCCAGCCAGGCGCCGACCGTTACCCCTGCTGCCGTCGTGCAGGATGCCGCCTCGTGCGTGTCCGCGGCATGCCTTTCTCTTGCGCGCGAATTGCCGTGGCCGGTTATTATGGGGGCCGCGCCGGGTCCCATCATGCGGACCCATGACATGGTGAGGGCGGCCACCTTCTTCCAGCATGCAGGCATAGCCATGGTCCTGGTTTTCGTACCGATACTGGCCAAGGATCTCACGGGATCGTTCCTGGAGGTGGGCCTGGTGGTGGCCTCCTACAGTCTGGCGCAGATACTGGCCGAGGTTTACTTTGGAAGGCGCTCGGACGCGGCAGGATCCCGCATGAACTTCATCAGGGCCGGGTTCGCGGGGTGCGCCGTCGTCTTCGGCCTGCATTATCTGGCCGACGACGCTTGGCTGCTCCTGCTGGCCAGGGTGGGGGCGGGCGTCGCCACCGGGGTGATGATACCTGCCTTTGTGGCCTACTCGTACGAGCTCACCGGGGAGGGGCGCAAGGCAGCGGCGATCATATCGTTTCACGCCCTGGGGTGGATGGCCGGCATACTGGCCACCGGGGCGGTAGGCGACATCAAGCTGGCGTTTCTTGCCAGCTCCGGCTTCTTTGTGGCGGGTCTGCTGCTGACGTGGCGGCTCCCCGAGGCGGGGTTTGGCTCCGGACCCGTACGCGGGTCGATCCGGCGGATAGTCTCCCAGAACCGATTCCTGTTCTGGACGGTCCTGCTGCGGCACATCGCGGCCACCTCGGTCTGGACCGTGCTGCCCATAGCCATGATGGAGCACCTGGGCGCCCAGCTGCACCACATCTCGATAGCGTACGTGGCCAACACCGCGATGGCGTTTGTCATGATAAACCTGATGGCCGACCGCATACGGCTGTCTGACACCCGCAAGCTGCAGGTGGGGGTGGCCAGCATAATTCCTGCCTTTCTTGGACTCTCCTGGGTAACCGAATGGTGGATGGCCATGCCCTTTATGGCCCTGATAGGGTGCTCTTGGGCATTCCTGTTCGTGGGTGGCAACTTTTACCTGATGGAGCGCAACCCCCACTCCACATCCACCGGGCTGTTCAGCTCCACCATCTCGGTGGCAACCATAGTTGGTCCGATGGTGGGGGGCGGGATCGCCGCCCTGCTCGACTACCACTATGTGATGTATGCGGCCGCGGCCATCGCGGCCGGGGGGCTGGCTGTCTCGCTGAGGGTGGGCCGGGCCGCTACCTCAGGCCCCACCGAGACATCACCCCGTCCTCCACCCTCTTGAAGACGAACCCGTCTATCCCTATGCCTATCCCCATTATGATTACCATCACGGCTATGATCTGGCTGACGTCGTTGAGCTGCCTGCCCACGTTCAACAGGAAACCCAGGCCCAGGAACGAGAACAGTAACTCGGCTCCTATGACGCCCCTCCACGCGAATGCCCAGCCCTGCTTGAATCCAGATATCATGTAAGGGAAGGCGGCGGGTATGATCAGCCTCACTATCAGATTTCTGCCGTGGGCCCCCATGTTGCGGGCCGCCTCTATATAGTGCGGGTTGATGTTCTTTACGCCGGAGCTGGTGTTGATGGTGACGGCAAAGATCGCCCCGATGGCAGTCACGAATATTATCCCCAGGTCGGTCAGCCCGAACCACAGTATGGCCAACGGAACCCAGGCCACCGACGGTATGGACTGCAGCCCCAGCACCAGCGAGCCGATGGTGTGGTCCACTATGCGTATCCTGGCCATGAATATGCCCAGCACCAGCCCGCCCGCGGCCGCTATCACAAAGCCGGTGGCCAGCCTCCACAGGCTGGTGCCTATTCCGTGGAAGAGGCTGCCGTCTCCGGCCATGTAGACCAAGTCCTCCAGGACGTCGTACGGGGACGGGAATATGTTGGGGGGCCACACCTCGGACATGGCAACCAACTGCCATCCCGTCATCAGAAAGACGTAGAAGAGGATCTTCTTTGCCGTCCTAGGGATAACCACGGATTACACCTTTCCCTGCCGCAGCGCCGACCTTATCTCCTGCTGCGCAGGCAGGAGGCCTGCGTCGTCGCTGCTCCTGGGACGCTCGCTGTCCACGTTGATCACCTTCCTTATCTTGGATGGGCGATTGCTGAAGACCACCACCTTGGATCCTAGCACCGAAGCCTCTACCACGTTGTGCGTAACAAACAGGATTGTCTTCCCGGTCTTTTTCCAGATGTCCTGCACCTCGGCCAGCAGGCGATCCCTGGTGGAGACGTCCAGAGCCGAGAAGGGCTCGTCCATCAGCAGCATCCTGGGCTCCATCACCAGCGCCCGCGCTATGGCCACCCTCTGCTTCATCCCCGTGGACAGCTGGTGTATGTACGAGTTGGCAAACTTTGTGAGGTGCATCATCTCCAGGTACTTGTCAGAGGACGCCCTTCTCTGGTCGGGCGAGACGCCGGCCAGCTTGAGCCCGAACTCCACGTTGTCCCGGACGTTCAGCCACGGAAAGAGGGCCCCCTCCTGGAAGACCATGATCCGGTCAGGGCCAGTGCCTGAGACAAGGCTCCCGTCAAAGTTGATCATGCCGCCATCCGGACACTCCAGGCCTGCCACTATCCTCAGAAACGTTGACTTGCCGCATCCGGAGGGGCCGATCAGTGATATTATCTCGCCGTCCTCCACGTCCAGGTCTATGCCGCCCAGCGCCTGGAGCTGGCTGCCGTTGTGCTTGAAGTACTTTACCACGTCGCGGGCCTCAAGCGTCAGCATCGTATTCCTCCCGAACCCCGTCGTAGTACAAACCATCCAGGTCGTAGCCGTGCCTGCCCAGGTATCCCAGCGCGTCGGCGCGCTCCGCAAACTTGTCCAGGGAATGGGCCAACGGATCCGCTGTAAAGTACAGGCCCAGCAGGGACTCGTCTATCACCCCGTCGGGGAAGGGCCTGCCCAACTCCGCCTCTATGTACTTGTTGAAAGAGATGCGCGCATCCACGTGGTTGTCGTTGATCCACCCTATCACGGAGTGGTGCGCCTCCAGCCATCTCGCCACCGCCTCGCCGTTCTCGTCCACAAAGGACTTCCGGGCAACCAGCACGACTGATGCAAACCGCCCGTCCTCCCAGAGATCCTCCTCGTGGAAGAGCCGCTCTCCGCCCAGCTCATGCACAAGTATGGTGGCCCAGGGTTCGGGCACCCAGGCCGCGTCCACCTCGCCCTTGGCAAAGAGTGTGTATGTATCGGGGTTGGCTATGTTCAGTACCACTACCGACCCGCCCTTCTCGGCGGTGCCAAGACCGTTCTCCTCCAGGTAGTTGCGCAGGGATATGTCCTGACTGTTTCCTATCTGCGGGGCAGCAACCCTCTTGCCGTCGAGATCAGCGGGGCCGGCTATGCCTGAATCCTGCTGGATCACCAGGCTGCTCCCCCCGCTGGCGGCCCCGGACAGTATGCGGATGTCGCCGTTGGCCGACTTTAGGAACCCGTTTATTGCCGGACCCGGCCCGACATACGCCATGTCTATCGACCCGGAGAAGAGGGCCTCGATGGTCTGGGGACCGCTGTCGAACAGCTTGTATTCCAGCACGGCAGCATCCCCAACACTGCTCTCAAAGATGCCCATCTCCACTCCAACTATGGGGACGGCATGAGCTATGTTGGGAAAGAAGGCCACGCGCATCTTGGCCTCGCCGGATGACTCGTCCTGAGTCAGTGCATACCACACAAGGGCAGCCGAGACCAGTACTGCCCCCATTCCCAACATGAGCCGTGGCTTCATGCCGCCGGTGAACCCGGTTCCGATAAATAACAATCGAATCTTAGCTATAACTAACCTGATCCTTGCCGCCCTGGGTCATTTGCATCGCTGCGGCAACCTGTCCGGCCCGCATACGCCGGCCATCGGGAATTATATCGTTAAGTAAACACGCGTAACGTACGCGTATCTGCCCAAGTGTTTTTCGGCGCTTGATGTCGCGGGACGATTTCGCGCTTGGTTCTCGCGCCGCTGGCCTGCGTCCGGAGCTGCACTCACCCATTCGGGTGGATTCCGGGTCCGTCCCAATTCACGCCTTTCGAGGAACATTCCTTCCCCCGCGGGAACGTTAATACCCGTTCCCTTGTTGACTATATTGCACGACGCGTTACCGTCGGCGTTCATCACCCGTCCGCATGCCACGCACTCGAAGCGCTCGCCGTCTCGCGACTCCTTGTCGGCGTGTTGGCACTTCGAACACGTGATGCTGGTGCCGGCCGGGTTGACCTCTATTACCCCGATGCCCATCCGCTCGGCGACCACCCTGATCTTCCGCAGTATCTCGCCGTGGCGGACAAACCTCATGCCCCGGTTCAGTCCCTTTTTGCGGTTGCCGCCATATCGGGTCATCGCCTCCAGGCCCAGCCGCTCGATGCAGATGACGCTCGCATCACAACAAACCTCCTTGGCCAGCATCCACTCGCAGTAGTCGCGCACACATGCGTCCTTGTAGTTGCGACGGTCGCGCCGGCGGGCCGTCTCCCGATAGTTGCGCGAACGTTTGTTTGTCTTGGATAGTTCGCGGCGCGTCTCGTCGTTACGGCGTTGGTTGTTTCTGAAGGCGGTGGCCGTGTCATAGCAGACCGTCGAGCCGTCCGACCGTGCTATCATGGTCGGGTTCCTGATGCCGCGGTCAACCCCGACGGCCAACCCTTCGGTGCGCGGTTCCGGATCCGGTAGATCATACGTGACATACAACCTCCAGATGTGGTTGGATGGTTTCGTGTTTCGCCAGGGGGTGACATCCACCAGTCTGAACGACCGAGACTTGTAGAGCCAGTTGCCCGGATATTGATACGGTTGCTGTTCAACCAAGCTGACACGACCCAGCCCGGGCAGCGATACGGCCTGGTTGTCGACGTAGGTCGGCGCGACCTCGCACGAGACCGTCCTCAACGGGTTCTTCCGGGTCCGGTACTTGAGGTTGCCGTTACCGTGCTTGTTTGAGATGTCGCAGGCAGTCCTGGCCTGGTGGATTGCCGCGTGCTGGAAGACTTGCTCGGTCAGCTGAAGATGTGGCGTTGCCTGTCTTATCGTAGTGAACTCCTTTTGCAGGTCGAACCTGGTGAGTGTTGGATCATCCTTCAGTCTGGATACGGCCCAGTTGTATGCCTCGCGCTGGCCGTCCACCAACGCGTACAGTTTGTCGGCCTGCGGACCGGCGAAGTTCACGCGGAAGCCGCGGGAGCGAATCATGTGGTAATGTACCGGATCAACTATTTAACACTGTCAGGCGGGGGTGAACGGCGGCCGTGTCTACTTAACTATATAATTCCCCAGCCGTCAGCTAAACCACGGAAATTCTCTTAATGCCAGGATCTGTCCGAGATATGCACCGGACGATGGCCGCATGGTCTGCCAAAGCACGTCTGCAACCGCGCCGTGGGCCGGTCCGGCGGGCACCCGGTCCGGCGACGACCGTACCACAGCCGGCCGGGGATTATATCTCGGGGTGATCCGCAGGGCAACGGGCTGGATCGTGCGCAGCATCCCCCGTACCGCGCCATCCTCTCTGATGCCGTCGGGGTCCTATCTCGGGTTGGATGCGCCGCCGGGAGGCGGTCCGGGTCCATCGGCGAGCACCTCGACGATCTCCTTGAAGGTCAGCTGGGTGATCGTCCCCCGGCGGCGCGACAGGGACAGTTCGGAGATGAGCAACCCCAGCAGGATCTTGGCCATCACCCAGGCATTGAAGATCATCAGCGAGTAGATAAAGCAGAAGAGGCGCGCCCCGGGGTTGCGGCTGCGCGTCTTGGCCCTCATCGCCTCTATCTGGGCGTAGGCGGACTCGATCCCCCACCGGACCGCATAGATGATCACGTCCACCCAGGGCAGGTTGGTGGCAAACCCGATAAACCGGTCCTCGGGTGTCTTTGATTCGGATCTGCCGGGGTCGCGCTTGCGGCGGGCCGTGACGACCATGTTGTAGGTGGCAGTCCCGTCGGCCCCCTTCAGGATACAGGGAATGGCATTCTTCGGCAGGCCGCCCTGATCAAACCGGTTGAGCGTCTCGACCACGCTCTGACTGTTGCGGCAGGGCATCAGGTAGGGGATGTTCATCTCGTCCAGGGCGGAGATGGTCCGGACCGTGAAGAATTCCCTGTCGAACAGGCACAGCTTGATCACGATGCCGTCCTTCATGCATTGATCAATCAGCGAGCGCACCATCTTCGGCACGGACGCGCCTGCCGGAACCCGCAGGCACCCCAGGGCCAGGCGCAGACCGTCGTTGACGCAGTGGATCGTGATATACCGCTCAAAGTACTTGGTTCCGTTCTTGTACCTGGAGATGGTCAGGTGGTCATCCTTTATCCTGTCGTACCGGGGTATCAGGTGGCAGTCGACGGCGACGGTCAGGCCGTCACGGGGCAGCACGCCCAGCTGGCGCAGCGTCGTCATATTGTCCAGTACCATCATGGCAAAGACTCCCTCGACCGCCTCAAGGGTCACGGCGGCCAGCCGCCTCCTGTACCACTCGTCGCTGGGGGTCATCCCCGTGATCCAGGTCTCCATCAGGGTGGTGGCCGCCCGACGGGCGGTGGTGCATCCCCCCACCGAGGCGTCCAAGGCGACCGCCCGGATCATTCCGCAGTTGAAGTCGGCCATCGTGTATGGCGCGTTGGGGCCGGACGGAATGTGGACCACTCCGGCGATGTGCTTGTCCAGATCGCCCATTATCTGGCTGCGGATGCTGAGGTTGTTCTTGATCTCGCGATCCATGATGTTGATGGTGTGGCTCATCGGGCAGGCCGCCTCCCGGGTGGTGGCGATGATGGGGATATTGACGCACCGGAGAAGGAAAGCTTACCCCCAACCTTAAATGCCGTTCTCGGCCAATCATACCGGTGTGTTGGTCTCCTCATTTGTGATAGTCTGAGGAGACTTGCACTCCTAGCTTGTTAACCACCGGTGTTGGTTATGATCGATCCCTAGGCGCGCCATATTTGATCCCGGAGCGCGGTCCGGATGGATGTTGCATCCTCAAGTCGGGCGGAATTGCTGGATCCGTGGTTTAGCTGAGCCGTCGATAAACACACATATTTGTCTGACTGTCAGGATCTACAGGTTGAGCGCAATCGACTTTGATCCGCTGCGTCGGGGCCTGCATGGGGAAAGTTCGCAATGAGCACCACATTTGAAAAGCGCATGACCATTCGCACTACGCTGGAGCCGATGTACCGGCTGGTGGATCTTGATGGAACCATAATAGACTGCAACTACAAGTATGCGCGGATGCTCGGATACGTAAAGGACGAGATCGTCGGCATGTCCATACTGGATCATACCCCCAAGAAGCAACAGCACATAATCCAGGAGATATTCAAGAACTGGAAGAACCGCATACCAGTCAACAACCGTAAGTTTCCGCTGCTGACCAAAAGCGGCAAGATCTTTGACGTGCTGATCACGGTGGAGGATGTTCTGGGGGTCGACGGCAAACTGACCCGGAGCCGCACCACCCTGCTGGACTACGAGGAGGTAAACCAGCTGCAGGATTTGGTAAAGCTGAGCAAGTACGAGAGCCTCTACGAGAACTCGCCGGACATGTACAGGACGGTGAACGTCGAGGGCGTGATAGTGGACTGCAACCCGGCCTACGCCAAGAAGCTTGGATACACTAAAGACGAGGTCATAGGCAGGAACCTTATAGAGCATACCGCCGACCGGGCGGTCTCGGCCATGCTGATAAACATGGCAAAATGGAGAATAGACGGCGTCTGCAAGCCCGTGGAGGCATGGATGAAGAAGAAGGACAACACCGAGTTTCCTGCCCTGATTACCCCGACCAACCTGTTTGACGAGGACGGGGCCCTGCTGGGCAGGAACGTGGTCATACAGGACCTGACCAAGATGCAGGAGACAAAGAACATGCTAGACGAACGCAAGCAGATAGACAAGATGAAGGACGAGTTCCTTACGGGCATCACGCACGAGCTCAAGACGCCCCTGACCCCGATAATCGGGTTCTCGCAGGCGCTGGCCAGGCCGGGGATGCTGGGCAACCTGAACGAGAAGCAGACCAAGGCGATCAGAACCGTCCTGAGCAATGCCGTCCACCTACGCCAGCTGGTCACGGATCTTTTGAGCATACACAAGCTGGAGCTGGGCAGGATGCAGTTCGACTTCAACGAGTTCGACATGGAGGAGATGATGGAGAACGTATTGACGACCATGACGTACGCCGCCGAAGAGAAGGAGATCTCGCTGACCACACGAGTTCTGGTCAAGGGTAGGCTAGTGGGAGACCATTCCAGGATCCAAGAGATAATCAACAACCTCATCTACAACGCCATCGACTTTACCCCGGCCAAAACCGGCAAGATAGTAGTCACCGCCGAACGCGATGGCGAGTACATCCGGTTCAGCGTGCAGGACAACGGCGTGGGCATCCCCAAGGAGAAGCAGTCCCAGCTGTTCACAAAGTTCTACCAGGTAGAGACGGCCGTCACCAGGCGGCACGGCGGCACGGGGCTGGGGCTCTCCATCTGCAGGGGCCTTGCCGAGGGGATGGGCGGCACCATAGGCGTGAAGAGCCGCAGGGGCAAGGGAAGCACTTTTTACTTTACTATACTACCAGGTGAGCATGATACCATGGAGGAGACGAAATGAAGATCCTAGAGGTTGATGACAACCCCGACATCATACAGTTCGTCCAGCTGACGGTCGAGTCGCTGGGGCACGACTTTGACTCGGCGCCCGGCGGGCGAGAGGGCCTTGAGAAGATACGCAACAACAAGTACGATCTGGTCTTTCTGGATCTGTCCATGCCTGACTTTACGGGGATGGACGTGATTGACGCCCTGATAGAAGAGGGGATAATGGACAAGCAACCCATAGTGCTTTTCACGGCCTCCTATCTGGGGGTGGACAAGCTGGAAGAGGATCTGCAGAAGAAGGGAGTAAACTCCGTGCTGACAAAACCCGCCGACATCGACCAGATAATCGAAAAGATAAACGAGATAGAGGCCACCCTGTAGGATAGGGGGCGCAGCTGCCGGCGGCGGGACGGGCCGGCCCGAACTACGGATGTGTGTAGCACCAGGTGCGCGCATACGCCGAACGCGCACCCTTGGGTATGCTTTGAACTTACTTTAGTACCCTGTTGTCGCTGCCTATCATCGCATCAAGTTTCTCGGTCAAGTACGCAATCTCCTTTTTGATGCTGTCGTACTCGGGGAATCCCTTCCCAACCCCCGCCTCCGGGTTTATCGCTTCGACCTTGTTGAGGAACCGGTGCAGCTGCTCAGAGAGCAGCGGATCTATTGTCTGCACAGCCAGGTTCAGTACGTCATTGGCGTGCTTCATCGCCATGACCAGATCACCCTGCTTGTTCCGGATGTTGGCCGGAACATCCTCGTAGACCTCTGCCTTGGCCAAGGCTTGGTTCATCAGGCCGGAGATCATCAGAATCACGCTAAAGTAGTTCTTCATGGCTTGGGTCACGAAGATCAGGTTCTTTTTTCTTGACTCCTCGCGATCGCGCACTATCTTTTGAATCTCGCGGACGGCGTTGGCTATCTTGCTCTCCGTCTTGTTCTGCAGGCGGAAGAGGATAACCGCTATGACAAGTGCTATGGCCACCTCGCCCATGAGGAAAGACATCCATCCGGACGGACTGCATTTGGGATCAAACTCCAACAGGGAACAGCGCGGGATATCCTCGTCCTGCGCGTACGCCGGCGCGATCGTCTGCAGGATTGTGGCCGATAAAACGAAGGAGACCAAAACGGCTGTCGCTGCCTGGTGCATGTTGGGATTCCCCACCATGTTATTTTATGTGTTATCTCATGATATGCAATTAATGGAAATGTGGTAGCTTCCGGGCTGATACGGGCATGATCCTCAACAATGACTCGGGGCATGCGGCGGTTCATCCGTCGTTATCCCGATATCCGATACAACCGCCCCGCCCAGACAGCGCGTCTGGCTCTCACCGTCTGCAACCGGGTATTCGCTTGTCGTTGCCGGGTCACATGGGAGACTGACTGCATCGTAATGTACCCTCCAAAGCGGTTGGTTCCGCCCCCCTTGCGCTCGGGCTTTTCCCCCGCCGTACCTCTCCGGGAAAATCTCGCCTATAGAGATTATGCATAGACGCATAACTTGGCTGCATTGGGCGGCCCCGGCCCGTTCCGGCCGTGGTCGTCCACCCCGGGTCCGCCCGCCGGCTTGCCGCCGGCGGAACTTCGGCGCCCCGGTTTGTGCGCCCCCGGCAGGCGCCATTCGGCGCCTGCGCTGCGGCCCTCTAACATCCGCAGGATGTCTGTCAAAGTGTTCTTTTGTTGTGGGCTCATGCCGGGTTCGTTGACGGCATCCTGTAGCATCGCCAGCATGGCCGGGAACGCGACGCGTGTCGACCCGTCCCGGCCGGTGTACTCGATGACGAGTGCCGCCACCGTCCGGAACAATATGTTGGCGCCCGCGTTGGCATCCCGCTCACGGATGGCCCTGCATGGCTGGCACCACAGGTTGCGCCTGCCCGGGGGCTGGCTGGCGGAGCGCCTCAACTTGGACCCGCACATGAGGCAGTTCGCCGAGGTGCCGGCAGGGTCCACACCCACATGCGGCAGCCCCGCCGATGATAGCGCGTCTGCCAGGGCGCGCCTCCTCTGGCCGGTGTTAAGGGCGGTCTTCAACCTGCCGCGAACGTATGGCGCCATCCTGCCGTTCTTGTCGTACAGCCCGTGGATGTTCAACTCCTCATACCCCAGACCAACCCCGGCATTGGCCGTCCGGCGCGCCTCGACGCCGAGCGCGTTTTTTACGCGGTTGCGATAGGT
Source organism: Nitrosopumilaceae archaeon (assembly GCA_965261905.1). Lineage (GTDB taxonomy): Archaea > Thermoproteota > Nitrososphaeria > Nitrososphaerales > Nitrosopumilaceae > VYCS01. Next base: position 245,655 of record CBDHDZ010000013.1, read on the forward strand.
GTTCCAGGCTTTTTGCTGGTGTTTGGCCATGACGCGGATATCGCTGCGGCGCTTCACCCTCAGTATCCTGCTGCACGCCCGGTTGTACTGTCTTTGAAAGTCGTTATGCTCGACCACCACCCCGCCGTCTGCCAGCGCGTACGTGTTGTTGTCGGCGTTCATGTCCACGCCCGCCCAGGTGGTCGGTTCGCGGTCCGGCACCACCCTCTCGTAGGTCACGTAAATCTCGTCCCTGGTCAGTCTGACGGTCCTGGGCGCGACGCCGGGCCCGGTGAGCTGCTCCACCAGGTAGGGGGGCACGCGGAACGCCATCCAGGTACGGTCCTGGCGGCCCATCCCATATATGGCGACATGGATGGCCGGCGAGCCGTCCCACCGTTTTGAGGTATCATCGAAGGCCAGCTCGAAATAGTCGGTCTGGGCCGCCGGGTTGTGGTAGTGCGGCGCCCGGGCGTGTGGGTTGGCCAGTTGGTTGGTGCGCCACGCCTTGTGGCTGCCCCACACGTCAGCTATGATGTAGTCGGCAAACCTCTTCCGGTAGACCTTGGTGCGGTGCACCGCCAGACGGTACAGATCCCTGCCGCGTACGCCCCGGCTGTACCCCTTGGCGGCGTGGTTGGATGCGGCCATCACATAGTGCAGCAAACCGCCCAAGAGATGACCCTTGTCGTGCGCCACGTGGACGGTCCGGGTTATCTTTCCCATGGCGGGTGATTATGATGGTGTTGTATAAGTATTATAGAGTACTAATACTATACTATATGGTACTAATGGCATGGGGGAGTCTATGCATAATCTCTATTAGGATCAGACGTCAACAATAAATACTGCGCCGACCTTCATATTCTGTGCCCATTGACATCGGTGAGTATGACAACTCCGTGGTGGAGCCGATTGAGCTCCGCATGATAAAGCCATCCAACTTTCCGGTCAGGTACGCAGACCAGAAAGACTCCCCCGACATGGTGCATCTCAGGGACAGTATCAGAGAACATGGCCTGCTCCAGCCCATACTGGTGCGCCCCTTGGAGCATGGATTCGAGATTGTTGCAGGCCACCGCCGGTTCGCCGCATGCCGCTCACTCCGCCATCGGTTCATATCGTGCAAGATACGCGAGCTAAGCGACCAGCAGGCATATGAGATACAACTGACCGAGAATCTGCAGCGAAAGACGATGGATCCGATAGAGGAGGCCGAGGCCTACCAGAAATACGTCTTTGATTTCGGATGGGGTGGAGTACGTGACCTGAGCAGGAAGATTGGAAAGAGTGAGGAGTACGTCTCCCACCGAATGCAGCTGCTAAAGCTGCCCGGCGGCGTCAAAAACCACGTTGTTGCAAGAAACATGAGTGTCAGTCAGGCGCTGGAGCTCGTTGGAATGCCAGAGGCCGGCGGGGATCTGGCAGACGACATAGTCCGAAACAAACTCACCGTAAAGAGCATTAGAAAGATAAAGACGCAGATGAGCATAGAGAACGGAACCGTGGCACGCCGCAGCAGGGAGTCCAAGTCCAGGGAGTCACAGATAACAAATCGCGGAATACTGACCCTCAAGATCACGCTGTCCCGAATCGATGATCTCATAGAGAATGCCCACGGGGCAAACCCCAAGGAGCGGGCTGCAATTATCGAGTTTTTGATGGATATGCGCAGGCGCATACATTCCATGATAGACGAGGTTATCAGGTTCGAAAAGAATCGCCCTAGGCGCTAAATCCGCCGTACCGGTCCGCTCAAGTGGTCGGGCAGACCTATCTTCCCAGGAACGGAGGAACCCACTCCTCTAGGAACCTCTTGTACTCGGCCTCGGTGTATGCCAGCGCGTACAGCGAGGCATCGGCCTCGGGGACAAAATCGTATACCTCGTAGGTATGCAATATGTCGCCAAATAGGTTTCTGTATATGTCGTTCTCCTCGTAGGCCATCTCCTTGGTCAGGAACGACTTTACCGTTATCCAGTCGTATCCGCCCAGCGTCTTTCCTGAAAAGACCACGAAGGGCGCATCACGGAGGTACTTTTTAAGCCCCTCCAGCCTCTTGGGCAGGGCCTGGGAGCTGCGAAACTTCACCAAGTCGATGTGCACTACCCGGCCGGGAACCTTTCTGGTATCTATGGATATGGTGTACCCGCGTATGATGCCGTCTTCCTCCAGAGCCTTTATCCGGGACTCTATCTCGTCTTGGGATATGTTGTGCCCAAAGCCGCGCAGATAGTCCCATATTTCAAACGTCCCCTGCTTTGAATCCTGGCTAAGGGCGGAAAGTATTATCTCGTCCGCCTTGTCCACCATGTCTTCTCTAACATAAACCGGTATTTAACAAGTTCAGAATAAACGTTCTGATGCGGAATGATGGAGAACCGGCGTCAGGCCCAACGCGACTGGAAGTTGCGGATATTTTGATCGCTAGCGTGGGGGATTGCCAGCACAACCAAGACCTGCCGGGTACGGCGGTGTTGCCCGGCAGGCCGAGCTGGTGGACAGGCGTGACTGCAGACAGGCGCCCCCAGTCTATTCCCGCGGCGGCTGGTAGAGCACCTGGTATCTGGTGCCGGTCAGCCTGCGCAGGGATTCCTGCACCCGTACAAGCTCGGTGGGTATGGCCGATGCGGCCAGCCGTGTCGCGTTTGACATGTCCTCTATCTTTTTTCCTGCATCTGCCTTGGCCTCCAGAAGGGACTCGAGCTCCTTCTCTAGTGCGTGGAGGCCGACAGGGTTGGATTTACGGATCATGTCCGAGGTGTCGCGTATTCGGGTTGCTATCCCGGATGCCCTCTCCACGAATCCGCCGATGGCTTCCTGTGTTTGGGTTATGGCATCTACTGCTTTATCGGTGTCCTTTACGGAAATTGCGCCGGACAGGACTGCCTTTCGCGCCCTCTCCAGCAGCATGATAACGTCGTCCATGTCCTGCCGATTCATGGTCTCGTACGGGCCGTCCAGCACGCGGCGCAGCAGGGCTTTCTGGTCCTTGTCGGCAGAGATGTGGGCGTACCTGCCTAGCGGCCTCGACACCTTGGTGAACTGGGCGGCCACCTCCGCGGTCAGTGATGCACGGGCTGCCTCCTCCGCCTTCATCGTGTCTTTGAGCCCGAGAAACCCATGATACTCTTCGGACTCCTTGAACTCGTATATCTCTCCGGACACCTGCTGAATTCGAGACTCGGCCTGCTCCTTTTCGCGCTCCGCCGCCTTTCCCTTGCCGGCGTTCTCTCTGGCCGAATTCTCAAGGGCCCGTATGTTGCCGATTCCCTCTTCCACACTGCCGGCCAGCCCCGAGTCGTTCTGGTGCTTGGCCACGGCCGTCAGCAGGCCTTTTCTGTTTCCGTCAACCTCTTCCAATATCTGCTTGAGCCTGGCCGCATACTTGTCTGCAAACACGTGTATCACCCGCGTCTGCTTTCCCAGAATGTTCCCAGTCTTCTTGAGGTGGTGCCCCAACTCTTCGCTGGCCCGGACCATGTCCGCGTAGGTGCGTATGGGCCTTATCTCGACGGCGTTGTTTTTTAGCGCCTCTATCAGCATCTTCTTCCCGCGGACGACAAGCGGCCTGAGCCGCTTGTCCACATCGTCCATTCGCAGGTCGTCGCTCTCCAGCTCGCGGCGTATGGCCACCAGTTCCCTGATCAGGTCGTTTGTCCTGTGAAGCGTGTTGGAAGATTCGGTTATGATCTGCTCGGACCGCCTCCTGTGCGCATCCGCCGCTATCTGCTGTGCCTCCTCTAGGTGTATCTCGCGCACTATGGAAGCCGGTTCCGGCGCCTTTTTTCTGCCCCAGCCAAACACCATCCGGTTATCTGTCCGGGGCCGCGCCTAAAACAGTTGCCCTATCGCCAAAAAAGTCACCGAGCGTGCCCAGACAAGCCGGAAAAGCTACTTAAGCAGTAGCTGGATCACAGTACGGTGTGAGTGTCGCGCCCACGCATTATGATCTGGAATTTGAGCCGGACTTTGCGAACTTTACCTTCCGGGGCCGGGCCAAAATATCGGCCTGGTGCTACAGCCCAGTCTCAAAGATACGTCTGGATGCCGCCGAGATAGAGGTACGATCGTGCCGGGTAGAGGCCGGAGACCAGGCGCTGGCAGCTACGGTGCGTGTTGACGATGCGGCAGAGGCGCTGGTGATAACCCTGCCCAAAAAAATATCGGGCGGGTGCACCATCGACATAGAGTATACTGGCACGCTCAACGACAGGCTGCTGGGGTTTTATCGGAGCAGGTATACTGACGGCTCAAAGACCAAGTTCCTGGCCACCACCCAGTTCGAGGCGGCCGATGCCCGCAGGGCATTTCCGTGCTGGGACGAGCCCAACCACAAGGCCACATTCGGGGTAACCATGCTGGCGCCGCCGGGCATGACCGCCATCTCAAACATGCCTCCGCAGTCCATCAGAGAGCAGGATGGTCACACGATCTACCGATTTAAAAAGACGCCCCTGATGTCCACGTACCTGCTTTACCTGGGGGTGGGCGAGTTTGAGTATCTGGACGGGGGGAAAGACGGGCGCATCCGTGTGGTGACCACCCGTGGAAAGTCCAGAAAAGGGCGGTACGCGTTGGATATGGCATCGGATCTCTTGGCGGCCTACGAGGAGTATTTTGACAAACCATATCCCCTGCCCAAGCTGGACCTGATTGCGCTGCCAGACTTTGCCGCCGGGGCCATGGAGAACTGGGGTGCAATCACCTTCCGAGAGAACATCCTGCTGTACGACCCCAAGAACTCGTCCACGCGAACACAGCAGTACATAGCCGAGGTGGTATCGCACGAGCTGGCCCACCAGTGGTTCGGCAACCTGGTCACCATGGACTGGTGGAACGACCTCTGGCTCAACGAGAGCTTTGCGACATTCATGGCCACCAAGATGGTGGACAAGTTTCATCCGGAGTGGAACCTGTGGGACCAATTCATCGACGACTCGATGAACGCCGCCATGGAGATAGATGCGCTGCGCTCCACCCATCCGATAGATGTGAAGGTGGACTCCCCCGCCCAGATACGGGAGATATTCGACGTCATATCCTACGACAAGGGAGGGTGTATACTGCGCATGCTAGAGGACTACGTAGGCAAGGCCGCCTTCAAGAGGGGGCTTCGCAAGTACCTCAGGGCATTCAAGTACGGCAACGCTGCAGGCAAGGATCTCTGGGACTCCATAGAGTGGGCCTCCAAGGTGCCGGTGCGCCGGATGGTGGAATCATGGCTAAAGCGCAAGGGCTTTCCGGTGGTGGAAGCCTCGGCGACGGGGTTCCACCTGAGCCTGAAGCAGGAGCGCTTTTACGCAGACGGGAGAAGGGCGCCAGGCCGGGGCGTCTGGCCCATACCCGTCAGGTTTCAGGATGGGCGATTCACGCGCCTAGGCATGCTGGAGACAAGGACGGCGGACTTGGGACTTCCACGGAAGTTTGTGGCAAACCACGGCCGGACCGGCTTTTACCGGGTGCGGTATCACGGGCTGCTGCTGGATGAGGTAAAGGCGATGATCAGTCGCGGGGAGCTGCCCGCACGGGATCGATGGGCCGCGCAGAACGATCTGTTCGCCTTTTGCCTGTCCGGCCGCGCCAGCATCATGGATTATCTGCAGTTTGTCGACGCGTACTCGGACGAGAACGAGTACATGCCGCTGGCAAACGTGGGGCGGAATCTGTTGCTGCTGCTCAACATGTCGCATTCGCAGGACTGGTACGGCTTGGTGGAGGGAAAGGCCACGCCGCATTTTTCCAGAATACTGGCCAGGTTGGGCTGGAAGCCATCCAAGCTGAACAGCCACACCGACGCATTTCTCAGGTCGATGGCCATATCCGCCTTGGGGAGGCTGGACCGCAAGGCGGCCGGCCAGGCCAAGGATCTCTTCGCCCAGTTCCGGGAGTCTGCCGGATCGGTTCATCCTGATATTCGTGCGCCCGTATTTGCGGCCGCGGCCCACCGTGGCGGCGTCCGCATGCACTCTCAGATGAGGTCGCTCTTCAACCAGGTAGATTCGATCGAAGAGAAGCTTCGCATATTGTCGGGCATGTGCGAGTTTGACAATCCCGCAATACTGGTACGCACCCTGGACTTTTCTCTGACCGATGCGGTGCGCTCGCAGAACGCCCAGCTGCCGATAGTCAAGGTGGCGTCAAATCCGTACGGCCGAGGCATCCTCTGGCCATGGCTCAAAGACAACTGGAAGAGCCTGGAGTCCAAGATCGGCCACGGAAACCCGCTCTTCGGCAGGATAGTATCCAGCATAGCCATGGCCGCCGACGGCTCCGAGACGGACGAGATAAGGAAATTCTTCATTGCTAATCCGGTGCCTGGCACCGAGCGCACACAAGCCCAGATGCTGGAGATGGTCTCCATTTATTCCGACTTTAGACGGAGAGCGGCGCAGGATACGGCCGGCCGCTGAAGACATGGTTGCCGGCCGCATACGCGTGGTACGCTCAAGATGAATGCGTATTTGGCGGTGGCCGCGGGCATTGCTGCAGCCGCGGCGGCAATCCTGATACTGACTGCCGTACCGCCGCAGGACGACCCCGATTATTTTGAGATAAATGCCGCCTATAGCGACGGAACAATATCCATATCGTTCCGGGATCATTCGGATGGGACAGAGAACGTGTCCATGGAGATACTGGGCATGTCCGAGACGTTCAGGAAAACGTACGAGTCCGGCCACATCGAGGAGCATGTGCCGTTTCTTGGACCGCCAAAGTACGGCTGGGGGGCGCACCCGATTATTTTCGAGGTGTCGCACCAAACACTTGGGGAGCTCAGCATAAAGACCGAGATACGCGATGCCGGCCAACCGGCCGCCGCTGTAATATTTGCGCGGCCCTAAGGCGCCTCCCGCCTGCATGATGGCACTGCAATTCTGTGGTTTTTTGCAGCAGCTATATGCGGCGGCGCAAAAGATCTTGCTGCCGGTATTGGCCGGATTATCAACATATGATACCGCAATCACAACCGCCACCGGCGGCTACCATTTGAAAATAAAAAAACAAAAAAAAAGAGATGCCTAGTTTTCCCAGTAGGATGCGGGTATCACAGTGACGTGATCATCACCGGCGAACTTTACGTCGTTTATGCAGACGGCCGCAATATCGGTCGTACTGGTGTTGCCATCGGCGTCAACGGGGTCTATAACAAAGGATACCACGTTCTCGATCCCTTCGTTGGCTTGGAAGCTGATGTGGGGGCCTCGGTCAGACTGTGTGTGCCACCAAAGTAGTAGGGCGTATCCTCCATCACCACGCCGTGACCGGAGACGTCGACGTCACCTGGCTCCTGGAATGAAATGTCAACAACCTGAAGTCCGGGACACGATGGGTCGTCGGGCAGATTCTCTAGGGCAACATAGTGGTTGTGGAAGACCGGGTCGTCGGCGTCTTCTTGCGCCACGCTATCCAGAACACCGGCATGTGTGGTGGTTACAATGATGGCACGGAGCCCGGCACTGGTGATAACACCATAGCCAAATGCCCCGCCGGATCCATCCGTCGGAACGTCATAACCCGTATACACGCGTATTTTCTCAAATTCGCTGCTATCCGTTATTATCACGGCTTTGTTAATGTCGATAAAGTTCGAACCGGTCATCATCATGCCGTCTCCCTTCATACTATCCTCCATCATGCTGTCGCCCGTCATGTTGCCGTTTGACATCATATTGTCCTCCATCATGCCGTCTCCCTTCATGCTGTCGTCTGTCATGTTGCCGTTTGACATCATGCTATCATCTTCCATCTCCTGCGCACTGACAATACCGCCCACCAACAGGGCGCCAATTGCTGCTACTGTAAGAACTGCACCCAGACTGGCTGCACGTATTGTATTACTCATTAAAGCAGCTCGAATTCACGGCTCTTTATAAAAAATTCTACTCATTTAAGAAAATTATACAATTAATATAAAAGCTTGCTTTAAGTTGTTATATTAACGTATTCTACAAAGCTGCTACACTAGGCAAAAATATACTCGGCATAAATTGGCCTGCATGATAATTTCGTGATCGCGATCACGCACAACGGCGGCATCATGGTCCGATCGCGGCCAATCCGGCAGTGCCGGACTCGTTGATGGAAAAGCTCGCTGGATGTGCTGAGCCCGTAGAGCGTCTGGGACTTGATGAATGGATGGCGGCATGCCGCAGGGGCGGCCAAGCGTTCGCAAAGACCGGGGCCGGACATGGGCAAACCGGGGAGGAAACCCGGACTTTGAGATCGCCCGGGGTGGTTTGGCCGGCAGCCGGACGACGGCTATGCGGATAATATGTCCGCCGTATGGGAGGACATGGCCGCCGGCAATGCCCGGCGCGGTGCGGAGAGCGGGAAACGCCTGCCGGAGAGACGAGTCCTGATGAAGGCGGAATGAACCTAGATTGTACCGGATCCGCGCCCCGTACCTAAGATCGGTGCGTGTCGGTGGTGGTCGGCGGCCTCTGGCCCAGCAGCATGCTGCGGGACTTTAGGGTCCTCCGCACTAGCACGAATCCCATGGCGGTGGTGGCCGCCCCAAAGAGTATGTTCAGCACGTTGGCATCATCGCCGGTTGACATCATGGTAAAGATCAGTCCCATGACCATCATCAGGCCGCCCAGGCCGGCAAACATCATCATCGCCAGGGGGAGCTGCTTGGGGGTCGGCTTGGTGCGGGGGCCGGCCTTGCTGGGCTTCTTTTCGGGCACCACTCCGTTCTTGACCGCCTCGATGCAGACGGCGCAGTACTTGCGCTGCTTGCTGCCGTTCCAGGCTGATTTTAGGTAGTAGTACTCGACGCCGCAAAAGTCGCAGGGCTTGGTGGGGCTGACCAGCTTCCCGTACTGGTCAAAGTCCTTGCCCAGCTCCAGCATGCACTTTTTGCAAAAGTATCCCGGTATGCGCCACATGCGCTGGAACTTGTACTTTTTCCAGCCCAGGGCGCAACCGCAACCGCTACAGTGGGTCATTTGTCCCCATCGGTCTCGGGTACGGGTTTGTTCCTTCTTGCGACTTTTGCGATCCCATGTCTTGCCTCTATTATGGGCAGCCCGACTATAAAGAATGTTGCTGCACTCACCCAACAGATGGATATGGCCACCCAGAACGAGTAGAACCCGATGTCAAAGACATAGTCGGCAAAGAACAGCGGCATGGGCCAAGCGATTATCAGTACGAGGGTCATGAGGCCGCCGCCCTTGAGGCTGAACCGGAAGGCCTTGTGGAGCGTCTGCTCGTCGGCCTGCAGCTGGGCAACCTCCTTCTCGCTGATGTCGACCAGTTTGATGCGCTCCTTCATGTCCTTCCACTCAAAGTCGGTCTTCTTCAGTAGGCTGCCAAAGCCCGCTATGGCGCCGCCGGTCAGGATGCCGGCTATGTTGCCAAAGAGCATTGAGTAGTTGTCACCCAGGCTGGCCAGGTTGACCTCGCCATATTGCATTGCGGCGACACCCGTCCAAGTACCCAGGGCTATAAACAGCCCCACTATGGCGCCCGCCGTGGCGGCATACTTGTTGGTCCGCTTCCAGGTTATGGTGAGGGCTATGGGTATGACCGCAGAGCCTATCATGACCCCCATGGCCAGGTAGACGAATCCGAGGCTGAGCCCCATGGCGAGGAGGATCACGGCCAACCCGCCCATTCCTATTCCAAACCCGACTATGGTGTACCGCGACACCTTCAGTAGTTGTTTGCCTGACGCGTTGGGGTTTTTGTACGTTCGATAGACATCGTAGGTGACCAACGACGAGACGGCGATCAGTTCAGCAGATCCTGCCGAGGTAACTGCCATGAAGAGCATTGTGAGGACGAGAACGGCGCCCACCTCGCCCATCAAAACGGACGCGGCGGCCGGCACGGTGAGGCCGAGCTGCACCTGCTCGGGGGTAAGATCAACCCCCAACGCAACGGCGGTCAGGCCCATGGTGGTGGCCAGGGTGAAGGGTATGGCGAACCAGCAGGCACCGCCCAGCAGGAAACCCTTGACGGTGGACTGGGGCTGAGCAGCAATGGCCCTCTGCCAGTAGGCCTGGTCCACGAAGACGGTTCCAAAGTTGCCGACTATGTTGATAATCCCGAAGATCAGGCCGCCCAGCGAGGCCATTGTCAGGTAGGCTCCGGCCGCGTTTCCTTCGACCGGATTGATGGCCGCAGCCTCGGTAAGCTTGTCGAACATGCCTTCTATGCCGCCCGTGACCGGACTGACGAAGTATACTGTGGCGACGAACGTCAGGATCACGATGAAGATGATGATCGTGTGCATGTAGTCTGCAACAAACGTGGCCTTGAGACCGCCGACCAGCGTATAGATCATCACCCCTATGGGTATCAGGAAGGCTGCCAGCGAAATGTCCATGCCGGTCAGGCCGTTGACCACGGCGGCTCCGCCCAGCAGCAGCATGGCGGTCACTATCATGTTGGTCATCAGGGCGAAGACGAGGAATACCCGGTGCGCCGCCTCGCCGTAGCGGGCGCGGATGATCTCCAAAAAGGTGTGAGCGTTCGGCGCCTTGCGTTTAAGCTCTATTGCAAGGATACCGAACAGCAACACCTGTATGGACGCCCCGGCCGCGTACCAGAAGGGTCCGCTGATTCCGTACTGGTAGGCTACCGTGGATGATTGCAGGAGTGTGGCCGCCCATGTCCAGGCCGAGACGATGGCGGCAGCCGTCAGGCCGGTCTTTATGACCCTGCCCGCCGTATTGAACCACTCGGACGTCTGCGAGACGCCCAAGTACCTCTCCTCTATCTTGGTCTCGACCGTAATCACGATGGCAAACACTGCGCCCAGTCCGACCACGATAAACCAGCCCCAGGACTCGTCAAGCACTTCGCCTATCACAAAGCCCTCGATTACCCCTGCCGCGTGGGCTGCCTGCGGGGCGCCGATCGCCATCACTGCTACTATTGCCAACATCGGCATCGTGGCGATTAGTGTCCGCATGGTCTTTTCAGGCGCCAAAAAATACTTGATAATTTACAGAGCAACTCTCTTTATATGCAGATGGTCGGGCCCGGCCCGCGCCGGGGCGTCGCTGCAGGAGCCCCCGCACGCTTTACCGCTGCCAACCGGTGTGCGCCGGCCAAAACTGGGGCCAGCTGCGCCCCGCGCGACCAAAACCAACCTGTACCAGCGTAAGATTCTGCCGACATCGGCAGAGATTGGCCCGCGGGTGGTGCTTGTCAGTACAGGCTGTACAGGCGCGCCATGGAGACCCTCTCGGCGGGTGAGCCGCCAGAGACCACTTCCCCGTCCACCCTGACCTCGTAGGTCTCCGGATTGATGCGTATCTCCGGGGTTATGTCGTTGTGGACCATGTCCTTTTTGGCCACCTGCCGGCATCCCTCCACCGGCAGCAACTGGCGCCTGCCCGGCAACCTGCCGCCGTCAATGGCCGCCTTTGAGGTGAACGTGACCGAGATGGACTGCTTGGCAAGGCCCAGTGCCCCCCACATGGGACGGTACCGGACGGGCTCGGTGGTGGGTATGGACGCGTTGGGGTCTCCCATCACCGAGTAGGCCACCATGCCGCCCTTGACTATCATCTCGGGCTTTACGCCGAAGAACCGGGGCGACCATACGACTATGTCGGCCAGCCGGCCGGGCTGCAGCGTACCCACGTGCCGGGATATGCCGTGGGTGATTGCCGGGTTGACGGATATCTTGGCCAGGTACCGCTTTATCCTGAGGTTGTCGTTGTCTCCGGACTCGCCTGCCAGCCTGCCCCGGGCCCTCTTCATGCAGTCGGCCGTCTGCCAGTTCCGGACGGAGACCTCGCCCACCCTGCCCATGGCCTGGCTGTCCGAGGACATCATGCTGATGGCGCCCATGTCGTGCAGCACGTCCTCGGCGGCGATGGTCTCCCGGCGTATGCGGGACTCGGCAAACGAGACGTCCTCCGGTACGGAGGAGTTCAGGTGGTGGCAGACCATCAGCATGTCCAGGTGCTCGGCAAGCGTGTTGACCGTGAACGGCCTTGTAGGGTTGGTGGAGGAGGGTAGCACGTTGGCCTCGCCGGCCATCTTCATTATGTCCGGGGCGTGTCCCCCTCCGGCGCCCTCGGTGTGGTAGGTGTGGATGGTCCTGCCGGCTATGGCCGAGATGGTATCGTCCACGAAACCGCATTCGTTGAGGGTGTCCGTGTGGATGGCCACCTGGACGTCCATCTGGTCTGCCACCCTCAGGGCGGCGTCTATCGTGGCGGGGGTGGTGCCCCAGTCCTCGTGCAGCTTGAGGCCGCAGGCCCCGGCCTCGACTTGTTCGAGCAGCGGGTCGGTCCCGGAGTCGTTGCCCCGGCCCAGAAAGCCGATGTTCACCGGGAACTCCTCGGCTGCCTCCATCATCCTGCGGATGTTCCAGGATCCGGGGGTGCAGGTGGTGGCCTTGGTGCCCTCCGCCGGTCCGGTTCCGCCGCCGATCATGGTGGTGATCCCCGAACACAGGGCCTCTGTAACCTGCTGGGGGGATATGAAGTGGACGTGGGCGTCGATCAGGCCCGGCGTACAGATGGTGTGCTCGCCCGCTATCACCTCGGTGCTGGAGGAGACGGTCATGTCTATGCCGTCCATTATGTCCGGGTTGCCCGCGTTGCCGACCCCCGCAATCCTGCCGTCCTTGACGCCTATGTCCGCCTTGAGTATGCCCAGCACAGGATCCATCACGATGGCGTTGGTTATCACCAGGTCCAGCGAGCCCTTGCCGGTGACGCCGCTGGCCTGGCCCATGCCGTCCCGGGCCGTCTTGCCCCCGCCGAACACAACCTCGTCGCCGTACCGTATCAGGTCGCGCTCCACCTCCATTATCAGATCCGTGTCCGCCAGCCGCACCCTGTCCCCGACGGTGGGCCCGTACAGGTCGGCGTACCTCCTGCGGGGTATGTCCAGGGTCATGCGCCCAAGTACCCCCCCTCCCTGGCCCTCTTGGCGGCCTCCTCCCTCCTCTCGTCCAGGGGGCCGTCTACCAGCCCGCCGAACCCGTGGACTATCCTGCCGCCGCCATATCCGACAAGCTCGACGGTCCGGGCATCGCCGGGCTCGAACCGGATGGACGTCCCGGCAGGTATGTTCAGGTGGAACCCGTATGCCGTGGCCCGGGCAAACCGAAGGGCCCTGTTGGCCTCAAAGAAGTGGGTGTGGCTGCCCACCTGGATGGGCCTATCGCCGGTGTTCTCCACCGACACCCTGGCCGTGGGCCTGCCCTGGTTGGCCCGTATGAGGCCGTCGGCGATAAAGTACTCTCCGGGCTCCATGGTATCACCGTATCGGGTCGTGCACCGTAACCAGCTTGGTGCCGTCCTCAAAGGTCGCCTCCACCTGGACCGCGTGTATCAGGGATGGGACGCCGGGCAGGACGTCGTCCTTGGACAGCACGTTCCGTCCGGAGCTTGCCAGCTCGGCCACCGAGCGCCCGTCGCGGGCGCCCTCCAGAATGTGATCCGCTATGAGCGCTACGGCCTCGGGGTGGTTGAGCTTTAGGCCGCGATCCCTCCTCCGCTGAGCCAGTTGGGCGGCCAGGAATATCTGCAGCTTGTCGGACTCCCGCGGGGTTAGCATCATTGGGGCAAGGCAGGCGCCTGCCGTATTTAGCAATTAATCTGGCCATCTCCTAAATGGCCAGGCGGGATGCACGGCTCCTCCCATGGGGCCGCGCCATGTCCCGCGCCGGCTCCCCGAGACGGCGCCTCGCCAAGACCGTCCTGCCGGCCGGCATCCGCAGGCGGCCGCGGCCCGGCCCGCACGCGCTCCCCGCGGCGGGTGGCTCGGCCGACAGCTACTAGTTATAGGCCGGTGCCGCATACCCACTAGGATTGATCAGGATAACCTCGGTCGGGGGCAACGTATCAGAGGGTGGCACCCAGGGCGGCCCCGCCGGAGACGGCCCCGAGCGCATCATCCTGGACAGGGCCGACCTGCAGAGGAGCCGCCTCCGCAGGAGGTCGGACCGAGGCACCGATGTCGGGCTGGACCTGCCCCCCGGAACGGTCCTGCGCCACGGCGACCTAGTGGAGGGGGGCGGCAGGACCATGGTCATAGAGCAGAACCCAGAGACCGTCTGCGTGGTGCGCCCCCGCTCAGGGCGGAGCGCGGCCGGGATGATGGTGCTGGTGGGCCATGCCATAGGCAATATGCACCGGCCGGTTGCCATCCGGAAGGGCGGCGTGGTCTTTCCCGTACAGGATCCGTCCGAGCTGGAGACTTTCCGGTCCATGCTGGACCGCATGGGTCCCGGCCTGTTCGATCTGTCGCTGGAGAGCGCCATCTTTGTACCCCACCACCTGGCCGATGTGAGGGGGCATGCCTGAGGACGGCGTCCCCGACGTCCTGTCCATGATGCAGCTCTCCGACTCGATGTTCCCCGCGGGCACCTTTGCCCTCTCAAACGGCATCGAGTCGATGCACCTGGCAGGGCGCATCCAGACCGCCTCCGACCTGGAGGGGCTGACCTCGGCCTGCATCGAGCACCAGGTCGGGCCATTCGACTGCGTTGCAGCGGTTACCGCCCACCGGTACGCCGGGGCGGGCCGGACGGACCTGATCCGGACGCTGGACGCCAGATGCCTGTCCATGAAGCCCGTCCGCGAGGCCAGGGAGGCGTCGGTGCGGTCCGGCACCCAGCTGGCCCGGTGCGCCGGAGAGTTTCTGGGGGATGGCGGCGTACTGGGATCCTACCTGAAAGACGTATCGGACCGGACGGTCTCGGGCGTCTACCCCGTCTCCTTCGGCGTATGCTGCCGCGCCCTGGAGATATCCCGGGAGAGGACCGCCATGACCCTGCTGTACGGCTTTGTGGCGGCGAACATGGGCGCGGCCCTGCGGCTGGGAATCATCCAACACTACGAGGCGCAGGGGATCATCCACCGGCTCAAGCCGGCGATGGCGCGCGCCGCCGGGTCGAGCTGTTCGGCGGACGGCATGTGGCAGTTCTGCCCCCAGGTCGAGATTGCCCAGATGGCCCACGAGGATCTCGACTCCAAGATGTTTATTACGTGATGGCGGGGTAGTGGTCTGCGGTGGCCCGGAGAGTTCCCAGGGTAGGCATAGGGGGTCCGGTGGGCTCCGGCAAGAGCATGCTGATAGAGCGGCTGGTGCCCTTCCTGGCCAAGGACGGCTTCCGGGTCAGCATCATATCCAACGACGTCATATCCAAGGAGGACGCGGATCGAATCAGGAACAACCTGGCCGTCAACCAGGGGATCGTCTCCGAGGATCTGGTGGTTGGGCTGGCCACCGGCGGCTGCCCGCACACGGCGGTCAGGGAGGACCCATCAATGAACCTGGCCGTCATCGAGCAGATGGAGCGGGAGCACCCGGAACTGGACCTGATCATCATAGAGAGCGGCGGCGACAACATAACCACCACCTTCAGCCCCCTCCTCTCTGACTATTTCATCTACATGATAGACGTGGCCGGCGGCGACAAGTATCCGCGGAAGGGCGGCCTCGGGATACAGAGCTGCGACCTCCTTGTGATAAACAAGATAGACCTGGCCCCGCACGTGGGAGCCGACCTGGAGGTGATGAAACGGGACTCGATCCGAACCAGGGGGGAGAAGCCGTTCCTGATGGTCGACTGCCGCAGCAACACCGGGGTGGACGGGGTGGCCCGGCGGATAGTTGGCGACCTGCTCTTTGACGACCCCCCAAAGGGGCGGACGGCGCCATGACCTGTGACGGCGCCCGCGCCGCTGCCGCGGGCAGGGAGGGCCGGCTCAGGCTGGTCTTCCGGAAGGACTCTGGGACCGTCCTCTCAGAGCAGTTTGCCGAGGCGCCCTTCCACGCCCAGCGGGCCATGTACTGCGAGGAGTCGCTGCCGGAGATGGCCTACCTGTACATGATGAGCTCCTCTGGCGGGATACTGGACGGGGACTCGCACCGGACGGAGATCACCCTGGAGGAGGGGGCCATGGTGCACCTCACCACGCAGGGGGCCACCCGGATACACGGCGCCGGCCCGGCCGGGGCCAGGCAGGGCGTCCGGATGGACCTGGGGCGCGACTCGTACCTGGAGTTTATCCCCGATCAGATAATACCCTACCGCGACTCCCGGTACGTCCAAAAGACCAGCATAACCGCACACGACTCGGCTACCCTGGTATACACCGAGGTGCTCTCCTCCGGCCGCCTTGCCATGGCCGAGTCCTTCCAGTACGAGTCCTGCCTTCTGGAGACCGTGGCCACGGGCCGGGACGGGCGGACCAGGTTCGCCGACGTGGCGCACATCGAGCCCAAAAGGCGCGACGTCTCCGCATACGGGGTGATGGGCGGCTACAAGGTGGCCGGCTCCGCGTACGTGCTGGCTCCCCAACCGTACGTCCCCGGCCTGTACGGGGATCTCAACGGGCTGGCCTCAAGCGGGGAAGGTTCGACGGCCGGCGGGGCCAGCATCATGCCGGACGGCTCCGGCGTGCTGGTGAGGATCCTCGGGCACGCTGCCGGCGACGTCAGCGGGATGATGCTGTCGGCAGCGGCGCTGGTGCGCCGGCGCGTCCTGGGGGCTTCATTCTCCGACATCCGCAAGAGCTAGGGCTGCGCCATCGGGGGCACCTCCGTACGGTGCTTGACGTGCAACGGGGGGTTGGCGTGCCGTCCCGCACTGCCGCCTTGTTGCCGGCAACTGGTTCTGGAATCCACGCATGGCCACCCATGGGCTGCCAACGGAGTTGGTCGTCAGTCCAGCAGGATGACCGGCCTGGATGAGAGTCTCAGGACCTCCCGGGTGACATGCCCCAGCGTGTTGTCGCTGTTGCCCAGGCCCTTGCGTCCCATGGCGATAAGGTCCACCTTCAGCCTGTCGGCCGCCTCGGCTATCTTGGCGGGCGGGTTTCCCAGTTTCACCACCCTGGTGACGGCCCCCGCCTCCCGGGGGACGGCCACGCTTCTCAGCACTATCCTGCCTTCCTTGGCCATCTGGGAGCTCAGCGTCTCGTCCATGTCCTCGTCGTCTTCGTCGGTCCACTCGACCACGTGCATCAGGTATATCCTGACGTTGGCCACGTCCCGCAGCAGGTAGTGCGCCCCGTTCAGGGCGCGCAGCGACTTGACCGAGCCGTCCACCGGAACCAGCACCCGGACGGCCGGGTGCTTTTCGGGGGGAGCGTCGTCCTGACGTGTATCGTCGTCGTAGGCGGAGGAGGCCACCTTGGAGAGCATTCTCAGTATGCTGCTGCGCGCCTCGACCAGCGGCAGCGCCACGACGGCTACCGCAGCCGCGGCCGCCCAGACTACGGCCAACCACACCCAGGTGGTGAACGACTGCAGCGTCATCACGTACCCGCTCAGGTACATGGGAACCGGCCAGAGCACCACCAGGAAGACGGCCAGCCCGACCCCGGCCCTCTTGCAGAACGCCGACGCCCGGCGGAGCATGCGCTCGTCTGTGTCCCGCTCCAGCATGGACCGGATCTTGTTGTCGACCACCAGTATCTTCTGCTTGAGGGCGCGAAAGTCAAAGCGCTCGGGGGCCATCAGGCTGCCCCCGACCGTCACCGCCAGGCTGACCAGTATCGACAGGACGTTGCCCGTCAGCAGGGGGGTGGTGGCTCCGGTGGACGCTATGGTGATCTCGCCGTACGTTGCCTGGGCCGAGACGAACCAGCCCAGTATGCCGGCCGCCAGGCCCGCCAGCGCCCCGACGGTGGCCGCGCGGCCGTTGGTCCTGGACCAGAGTATGGACAGGGATATGGGGGCCACCGCCGGGCCTATCAGCACGCCCATCATCAGGTAGACGTACTGCAGCGAGACGCCCAGCTGGAAGAGGGCCGAGGCCAGCACCCCCATGCCCATCCCGAAGACCAGTATGGTGTACCTGGAGGCCCGCATGAGCTGCCGTCCGGTGGCCGACGGCTTGAAGTACGTGCGGAAGACGTCGTAGGTGACCAGCGAGGAGACGCTGACCAGCTGCGAGGAGCCTGCGGCGGTCACCGCCGTGAAGACTATGGTCAGTATCAGGATGGCTCCCAGGTCGCCCATTATGTTGGCGGCGGTGGTAGGCGCCACCAGCCCCAGGCCCACCTGGTCCTCGGTGAGCGTGACCCCGGTGGCCACCGCGGCCAGCCCCAGGGTGGTGGCAAGGGTGAAGGGTATGGCAAACCACGCCAGGCCCCCTATGATGAACCCGCCGGCGGCGGCCTTGGGCCTGGCCGCGATGGCCCTCTGCCAGTATGACTGGTCAACAAAGACGGTCCCAAAGTTGCCCACGATGTTGATTATCCCGAACATCAGGGCTCCCAGCGACGCCATCGTCAGGAAGCTGCCGGCGACGTTGCCCTCCACCGGACTAAGTATGGCCGCCTCGCTGAGCTTCTCGTACATGCCGGATATGCCGCCTATGTCGGGGCTCAGAAAGTAGATGAACGAGACAAAGACCAGCACCACCACGAATATCAGCCCCGCGTTGATGTACTCTGCAAAGAAGGTGGCCTTCAGCCCGCCGAATATGGTATAGATGACGATCCCCACCGGCAGCAGGAACGCCGCTATCGTGATGTCCACACCCGTCAGTGAGTTGACTACGGCCACGCCGCCCAGCACCAGCATGGCCGTGACCACCGTGTTGGTCATCAGGGCAAAGAACAGGAACACCTTGTGCGGGTGCCTGCCGTACCTGACGTAGAGCATCTCGGGAAACGTGTGGGTCATCGGCGCCTTGCGCTTCAGCTCTATGGCGAGTATGGAGAAGAGTATCACCTGTATGCTGGCCCCGGCCGCGTACCAGAACGAGCCGGCCATGCCGAACTCGAATGTAACCGTCGAGGACTGCAGCAGGGTGGCGGCCCAAGTCCAGGCCGACACTATCGAGGATGCTATCAGGCCGGTCTTTATGGTGCGGCCTGCCGTGTAGAACCACTCGGACGTCTTGCGGGTGCCCAGCCACTTGGTCTCCGCCTTGACCATCAGGGTGACCACTATGGCCATCAGCAGGCCCACGCCTATCAGGACAACATACCCGACGCTCTCGGACAGTATGAATGCCACGGGACATTAGGTACATACTGATAAATAAGATGTGCTAGGGGGTCGGCTCTCCGGCCGCCGAACCTGCGAGGCAGCCCGCATCCGCTTCCCGGCGCGGCCGGCTGCCAAGGGAGCACGGGGGGAGGGCGCCATCCCTCCGAGCGGCCGAATGTGCAAGATTTATTAACAGATCTGATGGTACCAGTATTCATGAAGGAGCCCGCAACCCTTGTATCGTTGCTGGTGCTGCTGTAGCGTGATAGACGATATCACGCATTATACAAACGATAGTGGTGATGTGATGAAATGATTAGTAAAACTGAGACAATGACTGGAGCCAGGGCGCTTATGGTGGCCCTGGAGCAGGAGGGGGTCAAGGAGGTCTTTGGCCTTCCGGGCGGCGCCAACCTTCCCATGTATGACGAGTTCCACCGGTGCAACATACGCCATATCCTGGTCCGGCACGAGCAGTCCGCCGCCCACATGGCCGACGGATACGGCAGGGTCAGCAGGAGGCCGGGGGTCTGCTTTGCCACCTCGGGGCCCGGGGCCACCAACCTGCTGACCGGCATAGCCACGGCGCAGGCCGACTCCGCCCCGATGGTGGCGGTCACCGGGCAGGTACCGGTGGAGATGATCGGCAAGGACGCGTTCCAGGAGAGCGACATCATGGGGATGGCCAACCCCGTCGTCAAGTACGCGTTCCAGCCCCGCACCACCGAGGAGGTTCCGGCCTCCGTCCGCAAGGGGTTCTATATCGCCGCGACTGGGAGGCCCGGACCCGTCCTGATAGACGTGCCCAAGGACGTGCAGTCGTGCGAGGCCGAGGTGCGCCTGACCGAGGAGTTCAAGATACGTGGATACCACCCGTGGACGGACCCCGACATACACAACGTCGAGCTGGCCATCAAGACGCTGATGCGGGCCGACAAGCCGATCATACTGGCCGGCGGCGGCACCATAATATCGTCCGCGTTCGCGGAGCTGCAGGCCGTCGCCGAGATGCTCTCCATACCGGTGGTCACCACCTTCAAGGGCAAGGGGGCGTTCCCCGAGAACCATCCGCTCTCCCTAGGCCCCATCGGCATGCACGGGCACGCCGAGGCCAACAAGATAATGACCGAGGCAGACTGCGTGCTGGCCATAGGGACGCGGTTCTCGGACAGGTCGGTGGGCACGTTTGCCGACTTTGAGAGCCGCCGCAGCATAATCCACATGGACGTGGATCCCGCCGAGATAGGCAAGAACCAGACCACCAGGGTTGCCGTGGTCGGCGACGTCAAGGCATCCCTCAGGGTGATGCTGAAGCTGCTCTCCCAGCGCAGGGTGGCCCGGGACGAGGCCGGGGAGTGGCTAAAGCACGCCCACGAGATGAAGTCATACTGGAAGGAGAACCTCAAGATACACCCGGGCGAGCTGGGGGCGGCCAAGATACTCCGCAAGCTTCGCGAGATACTCCCGCCCCAGTCGATAGTGACCACCGAGGTGGGCCAGCACCAGATGTGGGCCTCGCTCTTCTTTGACGTGATATCCCCGGGGACCTTCTTCAGCTCCACCGGGCTGGGGACGATGGGCTGGGGCTTCCCCGCGGCCATAGGGGCCAAGGTGGCGCGGCCCGACGTGCCGGTAGTGGACATAGCCGGCGATGGCAGCTTCAACATGACCGAGAACTCTCTGGCCACCGCCGTCCTGGAGAACATCCCGGTGATAGTCTTTCTGGTGAACAACTACAGCCTGGGGATGGTGGCGCAGTGGCAGCGCACCTTCTACCACCGCCGGATGGTCGGGGTCGACCAGGGACGGTGTCCTGACTATGTGAAGCTGGCCGAGTCGTACGGCGCCCAGGGCATACGCGCCCAGTCCATGGACGAGCTGGACGGGGCAATCCGGGCGGGCCTCAAGAGCGATGTGGCCACCGTCATCGATATACCCATAGATCCCGAGGAGGACGTGCTGCCGTTCGTCGCCCCGGGCACGCCCCTCAAGGACATGATCCTCCCGTCGTGATAGATGATGTGGGCCATATTCTCCATCCTGGTAGAGAACAAGCCGGGCATACTCTTCGAGGTGACGCACATGTTCAGGTCGCGCAACTTCAACATAGACAGCATCGCCGTGGGGGTCACCGAGAACCCCGAGCTCTCCAGGATGACCATAACCACCTACGGCAACGAGCGCCAGCTGGCCCAGATAGGCAAGCAGTTGGACAAGATGATAGACACCGTCGAGGTCAGGCGCCTCGACGAGCACAAGGCCGTCTACAGGGAGCTTGCCATCTTCAAGATCAGGATCGCCGACGCCGACGCGAGCATGGAGGTCAACAAGCTGATCAGCGCGTACGGCGCCAAGGCGCACGACACCAAGAAGGACTCGATAATGGCGGAGCTGACCGCAACCCCCGACCAGATATCCGCCTTTGAGGAGCTGGCCAGGCGGTTTGGGATAATCGAGACGGCCCGCACCGGGATAGCCGCCCTGCAGAGGAGCGGATCATGAGGGTGCGCATATTCGACACGACCCTGCGGGACGGGGAGCAGACGCCGGGGGTCTCGCTGTCCCCCGCGCAGAAACTGGAGATAGCCCGCAGGCTGGACAAGCTGGGCGTCGACGCCATCGAGGCTGGCTTTCCGGTGATATCGGACGGCGAGATGGAGGGGGTTCGGCTGATATCATCGGACGGGCTGTCCTGCGAGGTGTGCGGACTGGCCCGCGCCAACCGGCGGGACATCGACGCGGCCGCCGACGCAGGACTCGACTACGTGCACACGTTCATCGCCACCTCGGACATACACCTGGAGCACAAGCTTAGGATGACCCGGGACGAGGCCCTCGCCCGTGCCGTGGATGCCGTCGAGTACTCCAAGTCCAGGGGGATGCAGGTGGAGTTCTCCGCCGAGGACGCCACCAGGACGGACCGCGACTTCCTCAGGAGGGTCTTCTCGGCGGTGGCCTCGGCCGGGGCCGACCGGATAGACATTCCGGATACGGTGGGTTATTCGACCCCCCAGTACATAGCCGGCATCACCTCCGAGGCGGTGGAAGCCTCGGGCCTGCCGGTCTCGATCCACTGCCACAACGACTTTGGGCTGGCGGTGGCCAACGCGCTATCCGGGATACGCGCCGGAGCCTCCTGCGCCCACGTCACCATCAACGGAATAGGCGAGAGGGCGGGCAACGCCTCGCTGGAGGAGCTGGCCATGGCGCTCAAGTGCCTCCAGCATGATGGCACCTACGAGACCAACATAAGGTCGGAGCTCATCTACGAGACCTCCCGGTTCGTCTCCAGCACGGTCGGCATACAGGTGCAGCCCAACAAGGCCATCGTCGGCGACAACGCCTTCGGGCATGAATCGGGCATACACACCCACGGCGTGCTCAACAACCCGCTCACCTACGAGCCCATCGGCCCCGAACTGGTGGGCCGCAAGCGGTGGCTCCGGGTTGGCAAGCACGCCGGCATACACGGCACCAACGCCATCCTGGAGGAGTACGGGATAACCCCGGATGCCGAGCAGTCCAAGAGGATACTGGCCCGGGTCAAGGAGCTGGGCGACCAGGGAAAGCTGGTCACCGAGGTGGAGCTGCTCTCCATAGCCGGCGGGATAATGGGCGACGGGGGAATCCGCAGCCTGGTGCAGCTGGCAGGCTTCTCGGTCTCCACCGGGATAGGGACCATGCCGTACGCCTTTGTCAAGCTGAACATCGACGGGCAGGACTACTCCGAGACTGACTTTGGGGTGGGGCCGGTGGACGCGGCCCTCAACGCCATCCAGAAGATAACCGGGGCCGCCTCGGAGCTCTCCATCACCGACTACGGCCTGGCATCCATATCCGGGGGATCCTCCTCGCTCTGCGAGGTCACCGTCAGGGTGGCCGACTCGCAGGGGAACAGCATATCGTCCAAGTCCGTCGGCGAGGACATCGTCACCACCAGCGTGCGTGCGGTAATCGATGGAGCCAACCGCCTGATGCTCAAGAAGATGATGCTCCGGAAGGATGACTGAGGCTGTACCGGATATCCCTGATAACAGGAGACGGGATAGGCCCCGAGCTCTCCGAGTCGGCCGTCACCATCCTGGAGACGCTGACCAGGCGGGCCGGCATAAAGTTCGACGTCGCCAGGCTGGCCGCCGGAGATGCCGCCCTGGAGGCCACCGGGACGGCCCTACCCCCGGAGACGGTCTCGGCGATACGGGAGTCGGATGCCTGCCTCAAGGCGCCCGTCGGGGAGTCTGCCGCCGACGTGATAGTGGCCTTGCGCCGCATGCTGGACCTGTACGCCAACATCAGACCCGCAAAATCCTACCCGGGGATATCCGCCCTGCGGGGTGACATCGACCTGGTGATAGTCCGGGAGAACACCGAGGATCTCTACACCGGCAAGGAGTTTGAGAGCGGGGACGCGGCCGTCGCCCTGCGGATAATATCGGAGCCGGCCTCCAAAAGGATAGCCGTGAGGGCCTTTGAGATGGCCAGGCAGCGCAACATGATGAAGAAGGTCACCTGCGTGCACAAGTCCAACGTGATGAGGATCACCGACGGGCTCTTCAGCAGGGCCTGCGGGGAGGTCGCCTCCGAGTACCCGGACGTGGTCTTTGAGCAGATGTACGTTGACGCGTGCGCCATGAACCTCATCCGGCAGCCCGAGCAGTTCGACGTGATCGTCACGACCAACCTGTTCGGGGACATACTATCCGATGAGTCCTCCCAGGTGGTCGGGGGCCTGGGCATGGCCCCGGCGGCCAACATCGGGGACGACTTTGCGCTCTTCGAGCCGGTGCACGGGGCGGCCTTTGACATAGCGGGGCAGAAGGCGGCAAACCCCACCTCGTTCATCCTGTCGATACGGATGATGCTGGAGTGGCTGGCCCTGACCCGCGACGACGAAAGGTGCGCCCGGGCAGCCGAGCGGCTCGAATCGGCGGTGGCCGCCGTCGTCAAGAGCGGCGCCGGCACGCGCGACATCGGCGGCAGGCTAGACACGGCCGGCTTCACGGACCTGGTGGCCCGGCGGATATGAGGGAGAGCGGCATGTGCGGTCTGGGGAACAACTTTGGTCGGGCTAGCACCCCCGCAGGAGCTTGTTTTTTGAACAACTCCTACGGCATCCCCTGCCACGCGGGGCCTGAGCCGGCGTGGTGGACATATGGGATGATGCATGCCGGCGCTTATCAGCGCCCTGACCGCATTCGGCGCCGCGGTGGAGCCAAACGCCCAACATGGCCGGCAACATCGCACCCGCGGGTTCTTGTGCAAACGCGGGTGTTTGCCGAACCGTCCGGCTGCAGCCAGCAATCTCCCGAACAAAACCGGCTGCATGGCTAGCAACCACCACACGGCACCCGCGTTTGCGGCAGAATCCACCCGCGGAAAACTCTTATTCTGACGCGGGCGGCATGTGGCGATGGCCATGTGCGTCATATGCAAGGAGAAGCCCGGCACCCTCAAGATAAAGGACGGCAATCCCGCCTACAAGGGCAAGCCCGTCTGCAAGGACTGCCAGCGGTACGGCGCCTACTCAGGGATACCCGCTGATCTTCTTCTCTCTTCGAGCCACTGCTCGTATATCCTGAGGACCTCGTCCACGTCGTCGCCGGCCTCCGAGTACATCACCACCACCCCGAATACCCCCCGGGAGTCGTGCCCCCGGGCGTAGTACCCCCAGAACGAGTCGGGCAGCCCCGCAAAGTTCTTGTCGTCCTTGGATACGCCGTGCAGGTTGCCTGCCAGCGCCGCGGCCACCTTCTTGGCATCCTCCATCTCGACCATCGAACGCCGGTAGGCGGCGCCGGTTAAAAGTGGTTCAGGGCAGAAGGCGGTCCGGATCCCGGGGATACAGTACCACCTCCCTGACGTTGTCCGTCCCCACCAGGATGGTCATCAGCCGATCAAGGCCCAGGCCCCATCCGGAGTGCGGCGGCATCCCCCAGTCGAACGCCTTGAGGTGCTCGGTGAACTGCCCTGGGTCGAGGCCCTGCTCGGCCAGCCTGGCCTTGAGGGTGGCCGGGTCGTGCAGGCGGGTTCCGCCCGAGGAGAGCTCCAGGTAGCCGTACTGTAGATCAAAGGACCTTGAGAGCCCCCCGCTGCCCTCCTTCTCCATTATGTAGAAGGGTTTGAGTTTGAGCGGCCAGTCCGTCAGAAAGAAGAACCCCGGATGCCTCTTGCCGACCGTCCTCAGGTGGGCATCCTGCAGGTCCTCGCCAAAGTCGAGCTCCACCCCGTCCTCCTTCAGCTCGGCAAGGGCGGCCTCGTAGGTCACCACCTCGAAGGGCCGGGCGGGAACCTCTATCCGGTGGCCCGTCCTCTCCTGTTCGGGGGCGCAGCCCCCCGCGAGGTCCCCGCACACCCGGGCCACCAGCGACTCGAGCACGTCCATGACGTCCGTATAGTCCATGAATGCGGCCTCTATGTCCACGCTGGTGAACTCGGTCAGGTGCCTCCCCGTATGGGAGTTCTCCGCCCGGTAAAAGCTGGACACCTCAAAGACCCGCTCCAGGCCAAGGGTCATCTGCTCCTTGTACAGTTGGGGGCTCTGGGCAAGGTAGGCGGTCCTCCCAAAGTACTCCAGCGAGAAGAGGTTGGCCCCGCCCTCGCTGGCGCTGCCGATGATCTTGGGGGTGGTTATCTCGGTAAACCTCCGGGCCAGCTCCTGCCTGATGGACTGGAGCGCCGCGTGCCGTATCCTGAATATGGCGGCGGTCTTTTGGTTTCTCATGTCCAGTGCGCGGTGGTTCAACCTGGTGTCGATGTTGCTCTCCAGCCTGCCTATGGGATCCACCGGCAGGGGGTGGACGGCCCTGGTCAGCAGGGTGACCGACTCGGCGCCCACCTCGAACCCAAAGTCCCTGGCGCGGGTCTCCTGGATGGTCCCGGACACCAGCACGACGCTCTGGCGGGTTATGCCGTCCAGCACCTCGGCGGCCTCGCCCCTGGCTATCACCTGGCAGCGCCCGGAGGCGTCCCGGAGGGTCACAAAGGTCATCTTGCCCATCTTCCGCAGGTCCTCTATCCAGCCGCCCAACACCACGCTCCTGCCGATCATGGCCGCGTCGAGATCCGCGATGTCGTGGCTCTTTGCAAAATTCATCGTGTACGGTGTTCGTTTCGGCTAATGCCAATATTTGGCTTTCCAGCCCGGCCCGCCCGGATGAGCTGGGACATCCGCGTAACCTGAAACCGACTGGGGAAAAGTGACTCGGTTGGCGCCGACCGCCATATCTGGAGGCGGTGCATTCGGCGGTCCCGCAGCGGGTGATTCCCGGCAGGCATCCACAGTCCTACCGGCTCGCGGCGCGGCCCGCCTCGGTACCGCCCGATACCGTGAAGATCGTTTAACGGTTTGCGCTCCCACGTTTGGCGGCCCGGCCTCCCGCTGCCCCGTGCCCGATCCCTCCTTATATGCGGCCCTGGCCGCCTGGGCGGCCAAAGACGGCCGCCATCATATGCAGGATGGCCGTCCCTGCCACGAAACCGGGCTGCGTGGCGGAGGTTTTGGGCAGAAATACGCCAGCCAGGATAGTCGCCCGGGCCGCCATTGTCGCAGTTCTCGGATGGACGGCTGCGGACATCCGGCGTGATGGTGTAGGTGAGCCAGGTCACCAGAACGTGGCACCACATGTGGTGACTCTGAATGCTGTTAGGCGCTGTCCGCCTGCACCCGAACACCCATCCTGCCACCTGCGAACTGAAAACCAAGGCTCGATACCACCGTTTCCACTCTAGGCGCTGTTTTTTACCCCGCGCTGTTAACTTACCGGTTCCGGTTTCAGGTCACGGGGATGTCCCAGTTCACACGGAAACAGACACATTTAGGCTCAACACGATTTCGCCAAGGCGCCCTCGGCACTGCGCTGCGGCAGACCGTAGTATATCGAGGTGCCGCGCAGCCGCCACGTCCGGGTGCACATCCACAGCAAGCCGCACCGCCACATGCCCCGTAGGCTACATACCTGCATGCGCACGTTGCGGTTGCACACCACAAGGCGCATTAGGGACGGCGCGAGTGGGGCTGCACGGTTTCTGATGGAGCGCGTCCCGGTATTGTGCGTATGGAACCAGGCGACGCCGGCTACCGCGCTAGGGCCCGTACTCCAAGCCCTCATCGGGTTGGTACGTCGCGGCCACCTCCCAAGCGCCGTTGCGCACATGCCATATGTCATAGGCGTATTGGTCCAAGTCGCCGTTGGCGTTTAGCGCCAAGCTGCCCAAGGTTCCAGGAAACTGGCTTGCTACCTGCGGCAAAACCGCGGCAACGGCCCCGGCATCGTCGCTGCCGGCAGCCTCCACGGCGGCAGCCAACAGCGCTACCGCGTCGTATGTGGCGTAAGTGTACGCGTCGGGGATATAGTGCACTCTGGCCAGTCCCCCCACTACAAACGGATCAGGTGGCGGCTCTGCAAAGAAGGTTGCCTCATAGTCCACCGTCTCGGCGAACGCGGCCGAGGCCTGGTTCGTGGTTATACTGAGCTGCTTTGCAACGCCCGAGGTACCATACCATTTCACCGACCCCAAGACGTGGTGCTCTGACGCGGAAGCCATTATGTCCGCGGACTCTCCATACCCGACCAGGAGGACGGCCACGTCCGACTCCCCTGCCGCTTGGACGGCTCCTGCAATCTGGGCGGCCAGGGAACCGTAGTCCAGCAGCCCAAGGTCGGCCGGCCCCGAATCATATGGTATCTCTGTGGTGCTCCCTCCAAAGGCCTCCGTGACCGCCTGGTTGAGGGAGGAGCCGAACGCATCATTCCTGTATGCTATTACCAAGTGTCCGGTTGAGTGCTCCTCGAAGAGAGCGTTGAGCGCCTCTGCTTCCCTAGTGTCGTCCGGCACCAGCCTGAATATGCGATCTGGCAGGGCCAAATCCGTTCCGGTCGAGCAGCAGCTAAGTGCGAGCATGTCGTTTTCCTCCACGTATTGATGCACGGCCTCAAGGCTGGCGGTGTCGGGGGGACCCAGCAGCAGGTTTATGCCCCTCTCGTGCATGGACTTTACGACCCCCAGTGCCCTTTGGGAATCGCCGGCGGTGTCCTGGGCCGCCATTACAAGCCGCCAGTCCGCGTCTTGGACGGCAAGCACCTCGTTGGTTACAATCTCGGCCAGCCAATAAGCCGCGGTGCGCTGCGGCGAGGAACTGGAATGGATTCCCGACAACGGCGTCGGCACCCCCACAATCACCTCGCTTAGAAACTTTGCCCTGTCGGAGTCGTAAACCAGTATGTTCTGCCACCCGCCGTCCTTGATCTGCCAAATGTCGTAGTCGGTACCGGCCAGATCCCCGTTCTCGTCTAGCCCATCTCCCGCAATGAAACGTGCGATGTTGCTGATTGAAGGGCCCAGTATTGACCCCACTTCCGAGGCATCAAGTCCCACCGTCCTGCCCACGGTGAACCCGGCGGTCAACACGGCATCATATGTGACGTACGTGTATGGGTCCAGATGCTCCCCCGGATGCAACACTCTCAGGTATCCGGCCGCGATCTGGGCGTTAATACCGTCATTAATCATCAGGATGGGCCCCCTGAAGTCCACGCTCTCGGCAAAGGCGAGCGCCGCATCGTTGGCAGGGATGGCCAGGCGGTTCGCATTGCCGGCGCTGCCATACCACTGCACAGAGCCCAGTACGGGATGGAGCGAGGCCGCCTCCAGCATGCCGGCGGATTCCTCGAATCCTATCATCATTACGGCGACGGTATCGTCACCGTGCTCCTCCACCAAGGCCAGGACATCCTCGGCCACGTCGGCGGCAATTTTCTCGTAGTCCAGTAGGCCCTTGTTGGCCAGCCCGGGACTGTATCCGTTCTCCGTGTTTATGGTTCCGCTAAACTCAGACAGCAGGCCCTCTATCAGGGTGTCGCCCCACAGGTCCTGCCTGTATATGGCAACCACGTGCTCGGTGTCATCCCGCTCAAGCATGCTCGACAACACAGTCACCTCGTGTATGCTGGGCGGGCTGACACGGTAAAGGCTGTCGCCTGGTATCGACAGGACATGGCTGGTGGAGAGGCTCAACAATATGATGTTGTTCTCGTCGGCATACTCCCTTACGGCGGCGGCGCCGGAGCTTGCCGAGGGGCCCACCACCATCTCTACGCCCAGCCTGTCCAGCTTCTTTAGCTTCTCAAGGGTCACGGCGGGATCGGTTTGGGTGTCCTCGATGAGCAGGTCCACGTACCAGTCGTTGCCGAAGCCATCGTTGAGCTCGTTGATGGTGGAGAGTGCGACCCGCGCCGCGGTGAGGCGCTGCTCGGCCGGCCCCCCCAGCGAACCGCTCAGCGGCATGAGGGCGCCCACGGTATGGACGTCATGCAGCCGGTTGGTGGGCTCAAACAGGTACAAAAAGTCCCCCACTTCCCCGTTGGTTGTACGGTCAACGATGGTGGTTACCGACGGGTTGTACACTGCCTCTTTCACCCAAGTTCCGTCTGCCAGGCCATACAGCAGGTACGCGGCGGATTTCAACCCCCCGTTCGCGTCCAGCTCGGTGCTGTCGGTTCCGCTGCTGTATGATGCGGCGTACAGGGGCAGCGCCGCAGCGAGCGTTCCGGGGTCAGGCACCGGCGGCGCCTGAACGGGCATGGGGCTCCACCGGCCAAAGAACTGCACGAAATCCGCCGTCGGATTCGACAGGGAGTAGGCAGCAATCTGGACCGCGCTGTACGCGCTCCACGCCTCCTGGGTGTAGAGCAAGTTTGCCATCAGACGGGGCTCGTGTAGGGTCCCAAACATGGGAACCACATAACCCACACTCTCTGCAAAGTCCGCCGCGGCGCCGTCCAGGCTCGGCAGGGCCCGACACGGAGCTCGTCCCGAACCAGGCGACATCGGCCAAGGCGGATCCGGCCGCCATCAGGCCCCCGGTGACATCCGGTTCCAGAACCAAGACGGCGGCCTTGCCGTTGGCCGACTCGACCTTGGCCGACAGGGCAGAGACCACCGGAGAATAGTCTAGTGTGCGGGGCGACACCAGCACTCCAGAATCCATCACGCCGTCAAACTGGGCCGCTATGCTCGCCCTCATGCTGCTGGACTGCAGGTCCCCCGAGTACACGGGTATGGCGTGCTCTATCCCGGCCGCTTCCATTGCCGCGGCAACGGCGGCGGCCTGATCCTGCACATCTGGCGCCAAAACGAAGACGTTGTCGCCGCTTCCCAGTATGCCATGGTGTGTGGCAGGCACGCAGCAGCCCACGTATACGGCGTTGTAGCCGGTGTCCGCGATGGCCTCCTTTGCATGCAAAAGGCTGACCGCGTCCCCGGGTCCCACAAACGCCATAACACCACCCTCCTGAGACTTTGCAATGAATTCGGCAATGCTGGCGCCGTCATCAGGATATACCACATCCAGACGCCACTCGGCGCCGATATTTGCCAGCATGTCGTTGACGTCTGTTATCGATTGTCTTATGGCCGCCGCCTCGATTGCGGAGCCGGGAGTCAGCACGCCCATGTAGACTGTAACTGGCTCGTCAGCGGACTGGGCGTAGGCGGAGTCGGCAAAGGCGGCCGGCGCCTCGTAGATGACAGATACCGCCAACACGGACAATGCGGCCAGCAGCACAACAGGCATTATCCTAGAGGCGGGATTACCGCTTATGCTCGGGGAGGGGGGGCGCGACCGAATCCGATCTAAAACCGGTTCCAAAAGACTGGCGCGCTGTTGTAATCGTGGCGTCGCTCGTTGGCTTCCCGGCTCCCCTATTTTTGGCATTAAAGGCTAGTCTAATTACTTACTTATATCTGTATTTTTCTTATACTATAAATAATTATGATAATAAACACAAGAAAATAGTATACAATATTGCGCGTGTTTGCCGGATGGTGACCAGTTATTTCCGGCCAAAAATATCCCTGTAAATATCCGAGCAAGATTGAGCCCCACCAACAGGATCAGATCCCATCAGACCAAAAAATACACCATCATGGTGATTTTTACGACATGCCTGTCACAATACATCACCCGTCTCATCACGCACCGGGATTCGCCGATGTTGGTGTATCCTGCCATGCGCTTTTTTTGGAGGATGTTATGATTGGTTGTGGGCGCGCCGCCACAAAGGCGTTCGCGCCACGGACTCTGGCCGGGCTGGTTGCCGGCCGGGTGCCCGGCCACCAAGACAGATCATCGTGTGGCGGGTCCTGCCCCGTGCGCGGTATTGCACCTGGTGGCGTTGCGGGTAGCCGTAAGGCTCCGGTACTTCACCTCATACGTTTGTCAGGTTGTGGGGGCGTACCGGTCCCGGGAGAGCACCGTGTTTTGACCACCATTTCCACTCTGCACGCCTGATCCTGCCAAACCCCCGTTTCCATTCCAGGTCACTTTTGTCCCAGCCGGTTTCAAGTCACGGGGATGCCCCAGTCCACGCCCGGAGAAACGTTTAACCGGCCAACCCGCCAATACACGGTGGAGGAGTAATCAAGCCTGGCCAAAGAGAGTCCGCCTACGGCTCTTGGAGATGCAGGACTTAAGATCAAAAAAATGGGTGATCCTGTCTCAAGGAGTTCGCGGGTTCAAATCCCGCCTCCTCCATCAAGCAGGCCCCTTGATTCCGTGAGCGCTCAGCGTCTCGTAGACCTCGGGCAGGGCAAAGGCGTACCCCACGTGCATGCAGTCGGTCTCCTCGCAGAGCTGGCAGAACAGGGTTCCGTTCTGGATGACCACCTCGGCCACCCTGTTCTTGGTTTTGTCCAGCAGGACAATCCGGTCATCGTCGACTGATATCTTCTCTATCATGGGGGCGTGGCGGGCCAGCGCCTCGCTCTCCTGCATGCGCTCCTCCAGCATGTACGAGACATACCCCGAGAGGCTGCGTACGCCCTTGTTGGCAAGGCTCTCCTTGCTGCGGTTGTAGGCGTCGTTGAACCTGTCGTAGACGGACTCCGAGACTGTTATGGACTTGAATCCTTCTTTTGGCATTTTACATTCACCATACGGTATAATATAGTATCATATATAAAAATTAGCCGTTCTGGGACCTGCGGCACTCCTGACACATCTGGGGGAGGGCCTCACCGCCGGCCTCGCAGTACTCTATCAGGACCTCGTCGGGACACTCAAAGCCGAACATGCCCTTGATCTCGGCAGGTCCCCGGGCCGCCTGGCCGCAGGAGGCGCAGGCGTGCGAGATGTCGGGCACCTCCTCGGGCTCCTCGGGCTCCTCGACCTGGGGCTCCTGCCAGGTCTTCCAGTACTCCCGGTATATCTTCCAGCCCATCCTGTCGTTGATGGGCGAGTACCTGATGTTGTTTATCTGGAAGTTGTCGTCGATGTCCACTATCACCATGTCTTCGGTGCCGCCGTTCTTGGTGCCCCTCATGCCCCTGCCGACCATCTGGGTGTACAGCAGGGCGCTCCTCACCGGCCTCCCCACGAAGACGCAGTCGATGTTGGGCGAGTCAAAGCCGGTGGTCAGCACCCCGAAGTTGCATAGCACCTCCACCTCGCCGCTCCGAAAGCTCTGGATGGCAGCTATCCTGGAGTCTAGGTCCATGGCCGAGTCCACGTAGCGGGTGTCTATCCCGTACATGGCCTTGAGCGATATGGCTATCTTGCGCGAGTGCTCCACGCTGCACCCGAAGAAGAGTATCTTCTTGCGGCCGACCGACCTCATACTGTCAATCTCCTTGAGTATCAGGGCGTTCCTCTCGAAGCTGGCGCCTATCTGGTTGAGGGTCTTGGCCTGGAACTCGCCGTAGGTCTCAATGTCGGAGGCCTCCTTCATGGTGAGCTCGATCGCCCGTCTGGAGACCACCACCCGGTGGTAGACATCGCAGAGCACGCCCCGCTGGATGAGCTTGCCGTAGAGATCCTTCTGCTTCTCGGTGGGCTTGGAGCCGGCATCCTCCTCCCGTGGGACTATCTCTATCAGGGTGGTGGACGTCCCCGTGTCGCCGTCGTTGTCGGTGACGCGCAGATCTATCTCGTACCTGCCGGGCTCGGCGAAGAGGTGGGCGGCGTTCTTCTGGCCCGGGTAGGTCCACTCGGAACCGTTCTGGCCGCGCACCGTCCAGTGGTGGCCGCCATCATCAATGAAGCCGTCCAGGTCGTAGGACTTTTCGCCCAGCATCCGGACGGTGTCCCCGGAGTAGGCGGCCGGCGGGCAGTCTATCAGGGCGTGGGGCTTGGAGCCCTCCGCCGATCCTATGTATGATATGGTCGGGAAGTGCACCCCGTTGTACCACCTGTGCAACCTGCGGGTCTCGCCGTCGCCCGCACCCCGGAACGGCGTGGCCGTCAGCCCCAGCAGGATTATCCCCTTCTCGGATATCTCCTTCTTGCGGTTGTCCCAGTTGAAGCCCATCTTCCTGAGGACGAACGAATAGGAGGGCGCCACCGAGTGGTGTGCCTCGTCCACCACGATGCACGATACGTAGTTGCCTAGGCTCGCCAGCTCCTTGGGCTTGGAGTGTCCTATGCTGTACAGCGACTGTATGGAAGCGACGATCACCCCCTTCTCGTCCAGAAGGTCCTCTATCTCCAGGTCCGGCAGGGCGTTCTCCTTGCCCCAGAACTTGTAGAGCCGCAGGACCGTCCCGCGCTTTCCGGCTGCCTTGAAGACGTCCTTGAAGGTGCTGCGCGCCTGCTCGCAGAGCTCGTGGGACTGGGCCACCCACAGGATGAACCGTGAGTCCCTCTGCTGGGCGTTCTTGGAGGGCTTGCCGTCGTTGAGCCACTCGACCAGGGTCTCGGTGATCATCCTGGTCTTTCCGGAGCCGGTGGGCACCGCAATCAGCTTCCGCTTCACCTCCCTGCCTCTCTCCAGCTCGGTGCCCTCCAGGATGGAGCGCACGTACCTGCCCGTCGAGTACTGGTAGTCGTAGAGCGGGTTCAGGGGGACGTACGGTTCGACGGTCTCGATGGAGGGCGGCTCCTCGGCCCGCTCCTTCTCGGCCACCGAGGCGGGCAGTCCGAATATCTTGGCCAGCTTCAGGCACCACTTCTGGATGGGCCTCATGTTGACGGCGTCGTTCATGTACTCGATGGTGCCGGGAGGCGCCGACTCGACGGCGGCCTCCATTATCCGGTCCTCGGTGAAGAAGCCCTTGCTGACGCCGGTGGCTATTATCAGGGTAAGGAAGGTGCGGCGCGCCTCCTTGTCGTCCCCGATGGTCCTGAGGAACCTGGGGCCCACCACGTCGTAGAGTACCTCGGCCATGCTGTCCTGGTCCACCTGCATCTGGCCGCTGCTCTGTATCTGCAGCAGTATGTCCGAGCCCATGCTCAGCTCGGAGAGCACCTCGATCAGCTCGTCCAGCGTCCACCACTCCTTGAATTTGGCGATGCAGAGGTTTTTTGTGGTCTTGGCCGCCTCCGTCTTTGAGTCAGCGTCAGACAACTGCAACCACCACATATGGCTAGATCCCGTCTCGTTATTAGGCTTGTCTACGTGCCCGCCTACGCGGGGTAGGCACCACCAAACCCGGGGGGTGGCGGGCGCGCCGAACTCCATGGGACGGGCGCCCGCGCCGCCGCTCCAGGCCAGCCCTCACCCGCCCAAGGGTTTGCGGGCGGCGCCACTTTTTAGCCGCCCGCACCCCTCATGGGGTCATGGGGCGCGGGTACGGCGAGGAGGAGATACGGCGCCGGCTGGTCGACATCCTGGCCGATTCCGACTCGGGCATGTCCGGGACCGAGCTGGCCTCCCGGATGGGCGTCAGCAGGATAACCGTCACCAAGTACCTGGAGTCTTTTGCCCAGCGCGGGGTGGTACAGAAGAGGCCCTCTGGCAACATCACCATATGGTATCTGGAGCGGGGCGCCGGAAACTACTCCTTCCCGCAGGACTACTTCAAGATAGGCCCGAGGTATCTGGACCTGGTCACCGCTGCCGACGAGAACGGGGTCTTCTCGCTGGCGCAGAACTGCATCCATGCGGGGGCGCGGCCGTATCGGCTGGTGTCCGAGGTGGTGCTGCCGGCCATCGAGTCGGTGGACAACATGTACAGGGAGGGAAAGATAGGCGGAATGGAGCTACGGCTGTTCGGCGATATAATGTCGCGATCCCTGCACCTGATGAACTGGCCGCTGGTGAGGACGGCCCCCACCAAGAACTGCATACTGATGGCCGCCGAACCGTCGGCGGTTCTGAGGTGCGAGGCTGCCTCGGCGGCACTCTACTCGGAGGGCTGGCGCGTCCACTGCCTGGGAGACCTCTCGGGATCCGCCGATGTCTTCTTTGATCTTGACCTTCAGAAGTTGCTGGGCAGGGTCTGGCGGGGAACGCCGGGCGTGATGGTTCTGGCCGCCTTCGGGGGAGCCGAGGAGGCCCTCAGGTTCATTGCGGGGGCAGTCAGGGCCGTCCGCAAGAACTCTTCGGGGGAGATCAGGCTTGCGTTCTGCGGGGAGACCGGCGGCAAGAGGCTGGGCTCGAACATGGCCTCGGCCAGCGTCACCGATGTCCTGCAGTGGTGCGGGACCGTCCATGATAATCATCTATAGCGGGTCCGATGAGATTGGGCATCCTGGTGGTACATTATCCGGGTTCCGCAGTGCGGCCTGCCGCCATCCGGCGGGATAACGCAGCCAGAACCGGTCCGAGGATGATCCGAGTCGGCCGTTTTGGAAAAGTTGTTTCGTGGGTTTGTGCGCATCGCGGACGACCCCGACGGGCCGCGCAGGCAGGGCCGGAGGCGGATGCCGCGGGTCGTCAGGGCAGCGTCGAGAGCCTGACAAAGTTGGACCAGCCCGACTCGCCGTGCTCGTTGATAGCTATTACCCGGAAGACGTAGACGGTGTCCGGGTCGAGGTTCCGTACCAGGTACGAGGTGTCCGCCGATCCGGTGTCATCTACCAGTACGGAGAGCTCGGTCTGGGTGTAGGGCGTCCTGGAGAGTATCTTGTACCCGGTGATCGAGTCGTCGTTGGCGGGGTTCCAGGTCAGGGTGATGTCGGTGTTGGTGGAGGTCGCCTGTAGGTTCTGCGGGGCGTCCGGCGGGGAACCGGGCGGCGGGACCTCGGTGACGGCCACCTGTACCTGGTCGGTGACGGCCACCCGGACCTGGTCGGTGACGGCCGCGTTGGTACCGTCGGAGACGGTCAGGGTAAAGGTGATGGTGGTGTTGGAGGCGACCTGCGGGGCGGTGAACGACGCGGAGAGTGTGTCGTTGCCGGAGATGGACAGGCCGGGCTGCTCGGAGGTCCACAGGTAGGTCAGGGTATCGCCGTCGGGGTCGGCGGCGGTCCCGTTCAGGACGACGGTGGAGCCCTCGTTGACGGTTCGGTCGGGGCCCGCGTCGGCGGTCGGGGGGCGGTTGGCCGGGACGTCCTGGCCGGTATGGTTGGCGGTGGGCGCGACCGTCTCGGTGGAACGGATGGTCGGCTCCAGATCCACGGTTATCTCCACCACCCGGGCGTTGTCCGTGCCAAAGCCGCCGGCGGAGGAGATAGTCACGTTGTAGGAGCCCGGCTGCGGGGTCTGGTCGGGGTTGACGGCCAGGGCCCCGCCTGCCACCGCGAAGCGGGCGTCGGCGACCGAGTAGGTCGGGTTCTGGCCGTCTAGGTAGGCGTTCTGCGCCGATATGGCCAGGGTCTCGTTGGCTGATGATATGGTGGTGTCATCCAGGGTGATGTACCATCTGCCCAGGTTCTGGGCAAAGCTGCCCGCTTGGTGGAACATTTTGTTCATGGTGGTGGCCGAGGAGACGTCCCAGGAGGAGATGTCCTGGTTGAAGGAGGCGGCGCGGTAGAACATGCCCGCCGTGTTGGTGGCCGAGGAGACGTCCCAGGAGGAGATGTCGCCGTTGAAGGAGGCCGCGTCCCGGAACATGTCAACCATGGTGGTGGCCGAGGAGACGTCCCAGGAGGAGATGTCCTGGTTGAAGGAGGCGGCGCCATGGAACATGTTTCTCATATCGGTGGCAGAGGAGACGTCCCAGGAGGAGATGTCCTGGTTGAAGGAGGCGGCGCCATGGAACATCCCGGTCATGGCGGTGACGCCCGAGACAGCCCAGGAGGAGATGTCCTGGTTGAAGGAGGCCGCGTCCTGGAACATGTGGCGCATGTCGTTGGCGGCCGAGACATCCCAGGAGGAGATGTCGCCGTTGAAGGAGGCCGCGTCCTGGAACGTCCCGAACATGTTGGTTACAGATGAGACGTCCCAGGAGGAGATGTCGCCGTTGAAGGAGGAGGCGCCATGGAACATGTAGCGCATGCTGGTGACATCTGACAGGTCGGGCGAGTCGGCGGCGCGGTACACCATCAATGATGCCCCTTTGAACGCAAACTCCATCGACTCCCATTGCGTGTCGCCCCACTGGTCTATGGACCGCAGTTTTGCGGCGTTGGCGTCACCGTTGAGATGGATTCTTGCAAAGTCCCCGGATATGCTGACCGTATAGGTGCCGGCGGCATCGTACGTGTGGGTCTGGTCGCCGGTGACGTCGGTGGAGATGGTATCGTCTCCCCAGTCCACCGTGTATGTGCCGGCTGCGCCCCCCACCGGGATGGTTATCGACTCGTTGTCGGTGCTCGTCCGCCAGGTGGTGACAAAGGCAGAGGAGGGTGGCAAGGCGTCGGAGGCGGCAGGGATGTCGGCGATAGTCAGGGCCAGCGTGTCCGAGGAGGTGTCGGTGCCGTCGTCGGCGGTCAGTGTGAAGATGATGGCGGTGTTGGAGGAGACCTCCGGGGCGGCGAATGTGGCCGATATGGAGGTGGCGTTGGCCAGTTGGATGTCCAGGGCGGAGTCGTGGGTCCACAGGTAGGTCAGAGGGTCGCCGTCCGGGTCGGTGGCCGTCCCGGTCAGGGTCACCGTGTCGCCTTCTTGGACGGTCTGGTCGGCTCCGGCCTGGACGGTCGGCGGGGCGTTGGTCGGGGCGGTCGAGAGCCCGATAAAGTTGGAATAGCCCGACTCGCCGTGGTCGTTGACGGCCGCCACCCTGAAGACGTAGGCGGTGTCCGGCTCGAGGTTACGGACCGTGTAGGCGGTGTCCGCCGAGCCGGTGTTGTTGACCAGCACCGACAGCTGGGTCTGGGTGGCCGGCGTCCTGGATAATATCTTGTAGCCGGTGATGGTTGCATCATCTGGGTCATCCCAGGTGAGTGCGATGGTCGTGTTGGTGGTGGCGCCGAACCTGAGATTCTGCGGGGCTGCCGGCGGGGAGCCTGCCAGGATCGTGACGGAGACGGTATCCGACGTGGAGGCGCCGCGACCGTCGTTGGCGGTCAGCGTTAAGATGATGGTGGTGTTGGAGGAGACCTCCGGGGCGGCGAAGGTGGTCGATATGGAGGTGGTGTTGGCGAGGGCAATGTCCAGTGCGGAGTCGTGGGTCCACAGGTAGGTCAGAGGGTCGCCGTCCGGGTCGGTGGCCGTCCCGGTCAGGGTGACGATCTGGCCCTCGGTGACCGTCTGGTCGGCTCCGGCCCCGACGGTCGGCGGGGTGGTGTCCGGCCCGGTGGCGGCCACCGGGACGACAAGGTGGTTGTCGGAGCCGAACAGGCCATCACCGGTGGCGGCGACGGTCACCTGGTAGGTGGTAGTGGTGACGTTCTGGCCGTCCTTTATCCGCAGGGCGCCGCCGGCCACCTCGAAGAGACCGGCGTGCTCGCCGGTTACGCTGTAGACTGGGTTGTGGCCTGACAGATGGTCGTTCTGCGCCGTGATGTTGCCGACGACCCGGTCGTCGGCGGAGACGGCCGGACTGTCGGTGTCCAGGACGATGTACCATGGCCCCAAGTTTTGGTCGAAGGAGTCGGCGCCATCGAACATCTGATACATGTCGGTTACGCCCGAGACGTCCCATCCCGAGATGTCCTGGTTGAAGGAGGTTGCGTCGTAGAACATATAGGCCATGTTGGTCGCGCCCGAGACGTCCCATCCCGAGATGTCCTGGTTGAAGGAGGTTGCGCCGTAGAACATCAGGCGCATGCTGGTCACGGCCGAGACGTCCCACCCCGAGATATTGCCGTTGAAGGAGGCGGCGTGGTCAAACATCCTGTTCATGTCGGTCACGGCCGAGACGTTCCAGGAGGAGAGATCCTGGTTGAAGGAGGTTGCGGTGTCGAACATGTTTCTCATGTCGGTCACGGCCGAGACGTTCCAGGAGGAGATGTCCTGGTTGAAGGAGGTGGAATGGGAGAACATGTTTCTCATGTCGGTCACGGCCGAGACGTTCCAGGAGGAGATGTCCTGGTTGAAGGAGGTGGTGAAGGCAAACATCGAGTGCGTGTCGGTCACGCTGGATACGTCCCAGGAGGAGATGTCCTGGTTGAAGGAGGTGGCTTGGCTGAACATCCCGTGCGTGTCGGTCACGCTGGATACGTCCCAGGAGGAGATGTCGCCGTTGAAGGAGGTTGACCTGGAGAACATGTGGGCCATGTCGGTCACGGCCGAGACGTTCCAGGAGGAGAGATCCTGGTTGAAGGAGGGGGCATCATGGAGCATCTG
Source organism: Nitrosopumilaceae archaeon (assembly GCA_965261905.1). Lineage (GTDB taxonomy): Archaea > Thermoproteota > Nitrososphaeria > Nitrososphaerales > Nitrosopumilaceae > VYCS01. Next base: position 284,945 of record CBDHDZ010000013.1, read on the forward strand.
GTACATGTTGGTGACCGAGGAGACGTCCCAGGAGGAGATGTCGCCGTCAAAGGAGGAGGCGCCGTAGAACATCCGGTACGCGTCGGTGACGCCGGAGAGGTCCGGGGCATCAGTTGCGCGATAGACCATGTTTGACGCCCCCTGAAACGCCGAGTTCATCGACTCCCACCTGATGTCGCCCCACTGCTCTATCGACCGCAGTTTGTCGGCGGTGGGTTGCTGCTCGTCAAGGTATATCCTGGTGAAATCACCGTATATCCTGACCGTGTGGGTTCCGGGGGCGTCGTACGTGTGCATCTGGGCCCCTCTGACGTTGGCCGAGACGGTCCCGTCGCCCCAGTCGACCGTGTACCTGCCCGTGGTCCCGCCCACCTGGATCCTTATGCTCTCGTCGGCCTTGGTAGTCTCCCAGGTTGTGACAAAGGGTTCGGAATGCGGGGCATCGTCGTTAACGGTTACGTTCATCGAGTCGGACGCGGTCTTGGTTCCGCTTTGGACGGTCAGCGTGAGCGGGATCACGGTGGCAGAGTCGACCTGTGGGGCGGCGAACGTCGTGGCCGGGGAGCTGGCGTTTGTGAAGATTATCTCCAATGCAGAGTCGTGCGTCCACAGGTAGGTTGGCTGGTCCGTACCGCCAATGGCTGTACCGTTCAGGTACACCGTCTGGCCCTCCTCGGTCATCTGATCCGGTCCTGCGTCAACGATCAGTTGGATATCCGCGTATCCCTCTACAGTCACGGCAAGCATCTTCGAGTTGTCCGTGCCGAAGCCTCCGGTCGACGTGACGTTTACAGTGTATGTGGCCCTGTCGGGAATAGAGTTCAGAACAAGGCTGGTGCCGTTGATCTCAAAGTGGCCGGAGTCTGCGCCCGATCCTATGCCGTATGACGGATCCTGCCCTGTGAGGAACTGGTTTTGTGCCGATATGTTCCCAACGATCCCCGGTACGTCGCCGTAGATGATAGAGGTGTCGTCCGGCACGATGTACCAGTTGCCCAAGTTCTGATCAAAACTACTGGCGCCATCAAACATGTATGACATGTGGGTCACCGAGGAGACGTCCCAGTCGGAGATGTTCTGGTTGAAGGAGGAGGCCATGGTGAACATGCCGGACATGTCGGTGACCGAGGAGACGTCCCAGTCGGAGATGTCGGAATTGAAGGCGGTGGCGAAGATGAACATGCCGGACATGTTGGTGACCGAGGAGACGTCCCAGTCGGAGATGTCGCCGTTGAAGGAGGAGGCGGTGGAGAACATGCTGGTCATGTCGGTGACGGCCGAGACGTTCCAGGAGTTCAGGGGCTGGTTGAAGGAGGCGGCGCCGTAGAACATGTAGGGCATGCGGGTCACCGAGGAGACGTCCCAGTTGTCGAGGGGTTGGTTGAAGGAGGCGGCGCCGTAGAACATGTTGTCCATGTTGGTGACCGAGGAGGTGTCCCAGAAAGATAGGTTGCCGTTGAAGTGGGTGGCGTTTTGGAACATGCGGTTCATGTTGGTTACGCTTGAAACGTCCCAGTTGTCGAGGGGTTGGTTGAAGGAGGCGGCGAGCATGAACATTCGGCCCATATTGGTAACAGATGAGACGTCCCAGTTGTCGAGGGGTTGGTTGAAGGAGGCGGCGCCTCTGAACATGTCGTCCATGTCGGTGACCAAGGAGGTGTCCCAGTCGGAGATGTTGCCGTTGAAGGAGTAGGCCTGAATGAACATATCCGACATGTCGGTCACCGAGGAGGTGTCCCAGTCGGAGAGGTCTCCGTTGAAGGAGTGTGCGTGACGGAACATCTCGTACATGTCGGTCACCGAAGAGACGTCCCAGTTGGAGAGGTCTCCGTTGAAGGAGGTGGCGTAGCCGAACATGTACGACATGTCGGTTACGCCCGAGACGTCCCAGTCGGAGAGGTCTCCGTTGAAGGAGTCGGCGGAGACGAACATGCTGGATGCGTCTGTCACATCGGAAAGGTCAGGCGTGTCAGTTGCACGGTACACCATGTTCGACGCGCCGTAAAACGCGGCATGCATAGACTCCCAGTTGATATCGCCCCATTGCTCTATGGACTGTAGTTTTTGCGAGTTAGTCTGGTTACCAGATAGGAGGATTCTTGCAAAGTCCCCGGATATGCTGACCGTATAGGTGCCGGCGGCATCGTACGTGTGTGTCTGGTCGCCGGCGACATCAGTGGAGACGGTACCATCTCCCCAGTCCACCGTGTATGTGCCGGCGGCGCCCCCAACCGGGATGGTTATCGACTCGCCGGCGGTACTCGTCCTCCAGGTGGTGACAAAGGCGGATGAGGGTGGTGAAGCGTCGGAGGCGGCAGGGATGTCGGTGACGGTCAGGGCCAGCGTGTCCGAGGAGGTGTCGGTGCCGTCGTCGGCGGTCAGCGTGAAGATGATGGTGGTGTTGGAGGAGACCTCCGGGGCGGCGAATGTGGCCGATATGGAGGTGGTGTTGGCGAGGGCAATGTCCAGTGCGGAGTCGTGGGTCCACAGGTAGGTCAGAGGGTCGCCGTCCGGGTCGGTGGCCGTCCCGGTCAGGGTGACGGTGTCGCCCTCGGCGACCGCCTGGTCGGCTCCGGCCTGGACGGTCGGCGGGGCGTTGGTCGGGGCGGTCGAGAGCCTGACAAAGTTGGAATGGTCCGACTCGCCGTGGTCGTTGACGGCCGCCACCCTGAAGACGTAGGCGGTGTCCGGCTCGAGGTTACGGACCGTGTAGGCGGTCTCCGCCGAGCCGGTGTTGTTGACCAGCACCGACAGCTGGGTCTGGGTGGCCGGCGTCCTGGATAATATCTTGTAGCCGGTGATGGTCGCATCATCTGGGTCATCCCAGGTGAGCGCGATGGTCGTGTTGGTGGTGGCGCCGAACCTGAGATTCTGCGGGGCGGCCGGCGGGGTGTTGGCGTCCGGCTCGGTGGCGGCCACCGGGATAACCAGGCGGTTGCCGGAGCCGAACAGGCCATCACCGGTGGCGGCGACGGTCACCTGGTAGGTTGTGGTAGTGACGTTCTGGCCGTCCTTTATCCGCAGGGCGCCGCCGGCCACCTCAAAGAGGCCGGCGTGCTCGCCGGTGACGTTGTAGGCGGGGCTGTGGCCTGACAGATGGTCGTTCTGCGCCCCGATGTTGCCGGCGAGCCGGTCGTCGGCGGAGACGGCCGGGCTGTCGGTGTCCAGGACGATATACCATGGCCCCAGGTTCTGCTCGAAGAGGTCGGCGCCGTCAAACATCCCTGACATCTCGGTGATACCCGAGACGTCCCATCCTGAGATGTCCTGGTTGAAGGAGAAGGCATCATAGAACATGTCGGTCATGTCGGTGACGGCCGAGACGTTCCAGGCGGAGATGTCCTGATCGAAGAGGTCGGCGCCAGCAAACATGCTCTCCATGTCGGTGACGGTCGAGACGTTCCAGGCGGAGATGTCGCCGTCAAAGGAGGCGGCGCCATCAAACATGCCCGACATGTCGGTGACGGCCGAGACGTTCCAGGCGGAGAGGTCCTGATCGAAGAGGTCGGCGCCGGAGAACATGCGGTTCATGTCGGTTACTCCCGAGACGTCCCATCCTGAGATATCACGGTCGAAGGAGAAGGCGCCGGCGAACATGCCGGACATATCGGTGACGGCCGAGACGTTCCAGGCGGAGAGGTCGCCGTCAAAGGAGTAGGCCAAGGAGAACATGTCGGTCATGTTGGTGACGGCCGAGACGTTCCAGGCGGAGAGGTCGCCGTCAAAGGAGTAGGCATCGCCGAACATCCGGTGCATGCTGCCCACGGCCGACAGGTCTGGGGCGTCGGTCGCGTTGTAGGCCATGTTGGATGCCCCCCGGAACGCCGAGCTCGCCGACTCCCACCGGATGTCGCCCCACTGCTCTATCGACCGCAGCTTGTCGGCGTTGGGCTGCTGCCCGTCAAGGTATATCCTGGTGAAATCGCCGTATATCCTGACCGTGTGGGTTCCGGGGGCGCCGTACGTATATGTCTGGTCCCCGGTGACGTTGGCCGAGACGGTCCCGTCGCCCCAGTCGACCGTGTACCTGCCGGTGGCCCCGCCCACCGGGATGGTTATGCTCTCGCCGGCCTTGGTAGTCTCCCAGGTTGTGACAAAGTGGGTACGGGCGGGCGGGGCGGTGGAGACGCTGACTGGCTCGGAGGGGCCGGACTCGCCGTGCTCGTTGATGGCCACCACACCAAAGACGTAGGTGGTGGACGGCTCGAGGTTTTCGACGGCGTAGAAGGCGTCCGTGCTGTTGGTGTTGTTCACCAGCGCCGAAAGCGGAAGCTGTCCGGCCGGGCTTCCGGAGAGAATCCTGTAGCCGGTGATCGAGTCGTCATCCGGATTATCCCAGGCCAGGATCACCGAGTTGGGGGCCGGGGTGGCCCGGAGGTTTTGGGGCGCTTCAGGCTCGCCGATCACCTGCACCCTGACGGGTTGCACGTCGGTACCGCCCCTGCCGTCCGACACTGTGACGTTGAACGTGGCAGTGCCGGACCGCCTGCCGTCCGCAGTATCCCAGATGAACGCGCCGCTGGCCGGGTCTATCGAGGCGCCCTCCGGCTCGCCCTCCAGCCCGTACGTCAGGGTGTTTGCGGGGCGGGCCCCATCCGCATCAAAGACTGGAACCACCCTGATAATCCGGTCATCATCAGGGACGGGCTCTCCCCTGCCGTCGCGGTTGCTCGTCAGCAGGTACAGGTACCCGTCCGGCCCCGTCTGCACGTCCCGGAGCCTCCCGAACTCATCCTTGAAGAGCCTCTGGTGGGAGACCACCGAGTAATTCTGTATATCGAGATCAACCATGTGCAGGTGGGTCCCCTTGAGTGCGGCGACAAAGTACATGCCGGTCCACTCCGGGATCATGCCCCCGTAGTAGAACTCGGCGCCGGATGGGGCCCACGTGGCCCTGCCGGTATGCAGGATCGGCGTCTGCATGCCTTCGGCCGACTGCCCGCCCAGGATGCTGGGCCAGCCGTAGTTGGCCCCAGGCACTATCACGTTTATCTCGTCGTGGGCCTTGCCGTACCGTCCGCCGGACGGGCCGTGCTCGGTCGCCACCAGGTTGCCGTGCTCGTCCCAGTCGATCCCCTGCGAGTTTCGGTGCCCGGTGGACCATACCGGCGAGTCGGCAAACGGGTTGTCCGCGGGGATGCCCCCGTCCCGGTCTATCCTGAGAATCTTGCCCGCCAGCGAACCCAGGTCCTGCGCCAGGGCCGGAGAGCTCGCGTCCCCGGTGGTGACGTACAGGTACCCGTCCGGCCCGAACTGTATCCGGCCGCCGTCGTGGTACCGCGCCCCGGGGATGCCGTCTATCAGCACCATATCCTCGGCCACCGTCCCGTTGGCAAACTGGTAGCGGACCACCTTGTTTATGAAGGCGTGGTCGGTGCCGGTGGTCGAGTAGTACAGGTAGATGTGGTGGTTCTCCCCAAAGTTGGGATCCACGGCAATCCCCAGCAGCCCGCCCTCTCCGCCGCTCACATCCAGCGACAGCAGCGGGTCGGGCGCGAGCATCCCGTCCCGGATAATCCTGAGGCTGCCGCCCCTCTCTGTGAACAGGGCCGTACCATCGGGCAGCCAGTCGATGCTCCACGGTATCACCAGGTTTTTGGCGACGACCTCAGTCCCCACCCCGGGATGGAGGTCCCCGTCCGTGGCGTTGGCCGTGAAGGTCAGGGTGGAGGACGCGTTCACCATCTGGTCGGGGATCTCGGCCAGGGCCGGGGCGGCGTTTACCTCGCTCACCACGATGACTACATCCTGCGAGCCGGTGCGGCCGTTCTGGTCGGAGACGGTCACCGTCACTATGTGGCCGCCGTTCTGGATCTCGGTCGGTATCCACTCAAACTCTCCGGTGGCCGGATCCATGGTGGCTCCCTCCGGCCCGCCGTCCAGCCCGTATACCAGGGGGGCGGCCAGGAGGTAGCCGTTGGTCACGCCGGCCGCAAACGTCAGCGGGGACAGCTCGCGGGCCGTCTGGGCGGGGATCCCGGCCAGGACCGGCGCCACGCCGGTGTCGGTCACGACAAACGACTGGACCGGGAACGGGTCGTCTCCGGCCAGCGGGTTGCCCGCCACATCCCCGATGCCGTGGTCCCGGATCATATCCAAGGTGTAGGCGCCGGGGCCGGCGACGACGGTCACGTTGTACAGGCTGCCGGAACCGGACAGGGAGGTCACGTTGCCCGCCCCGGTGCCGTTGGCAGATAGCGCGAAATCGGCCAGGTCCACCCCGGCCACCGGCTCGCTGAAGGCCACCGCGAAGACGGGCGGCCAGGCGGTCCGGTTGGCCGGTGCGACCCGTTCAACGGATGCCACAAACGGGGCGGCAGTATCCACCGTATAGGAGTGGCTCTCCCCCGCCGGGTAAGTGCTGCCCAGCGAACGGTCGCCCGTATCGACGATGCGGTTGTGCTTGACAAGGTACAGGTTGACCGTGCCGTCGCTCAGGGCCAGGGCCGTCACGTGGTACTCGCTTCCGTGGCCGGACAGGGAGGAGATGCCGCCGGCGGGATCCACATACCTGATCGTGAGGGTCCACTCGTTCAGGGTGCCGGCGTGGTTGCGGACGTGGTCATTTACGCGGAGCGTCCAGTTGCCCGCGGCCTGGATGCCCGTAAAGTCCGCCGCGTACGTCTGGACTATGTTCTCCTCCCCGTCAAGATCAAAGGGCGGCTGCAACCCCCGTACAATCCCGTCGGGTGAAACTATGTCCACCTGGAGATCGCCCTTGTGTCCGTGCGTGATGTTCACGTGGACGGAGACCGCTACCACGACCCCGCGGTCTGGGACGGCGATCGTATCGGATACGTTGCCGGCAGGCGATATGGCAAGCGACGGCGTTTCCGTCTGCCTGAACCGCAGGGGATTGCCTGCATCGCTTGAGACCAGCAGGAAATCGGCCCGGTCCACGCCGGTCACCGGCTCGCTGAACAGCACATCAAAGGCCAGGTGGCGGTCGGTGGTGGCCTGGGCGGCCCCGTCGCTGCGGGTGATCGACTCCATGACGGGAGGTACGTTGATGATCAGGTACTGCTGCTCTGCGCCCGTCGGGTCCGGGCTGGCCAGCGGGTTGCCCGCCATATCCGCGATGCCATCCGGCACCACGTCCAGGTCCAGCGTGCCGCCCACGGCGAAGGCCCGGACGGTCACGTTGTACTGGCTGCCGGAGAGGGCCGTCACGCCGGTTACGGTTCCGGAGCCCGTACCGTTCAGAACAAAGTTGTCCGGGTCCACGTTCCGCACCGGCTCGCTGAATCGTACGCTGAACGTGAGGGCGGATCTGGTGGTCGACTGGTCCGGCGGGTCGGCCCTCGTGATGGATAGTACGGTAGGGGCCTTGCCGTCCCGTATCTCCATCCCAAACGTCCCAAGCACGTACTCGGCCAGGCCAGAACCATCCAGGACGAACATCCTTCTGCCGCCATCACCAAAGGCGAGGTCGAGCGCCTCTGCAAGGTTGCCGTTTTCCGTACTTTCGAGATCAACGGACGTGCCGCCATCGGCGGCGCCGGTCAGGTTGAAGGCGTCGGGCAGGACATATTCAAGGATGGTGCTCTTGTCATCCAAGACAAGCATCCGCGTTCCGCCCCTGTCGAATTCCAGCGAGGAGGGGACGGCATCGCGCGGCCCAAGGTCGAGGGAGGCCGCATACGAGGCCCCGGCCAGGTCAAAGGGGGCGGGCAGGGCGTACTGGTATATCCGGCCGCCGTCGCCGCCCGCTACGAACACGCTCCTTCCGTCGGCGCCCAGTGCAACACCGTACAGGGACGAGTCCCTGCCGCTGATATCCAGGGAACCGGAGGCTGTCAGGTTGTTCGTGTCGAACGGCGCGGCCGTATCGTACTGGCGTATCTGGCCGTCGTCGAACGGCACGAACAGCCTTGATCCGTCAGGACTGAACGCGAAATAGCCCACGTTGCCCTCCAGCCCGTCCGAGCTTCCCAGGAGGCTGGCGGTGGCCGCGTCAAAGGCCGTACTCAGGAGATACTCCCGGATGGGGCCGTCGTATTCTCCCACGAACATCCTTGATCCGTCGCCGTTGAAGCCCAGGCCGTCGGCGCCCCCGTTCCCGGCCGGGACCGGGGTAGTGCCCACAAAGAAGGCGGTGCGCACCTCAAAGGCCGCATCAAACGGATCTCCTGCAAGGTCGGTGACGGCCGCCGCCTCGACCGCCAGCCGCGCCGAGTCCATATCCTGCAGCGCCGCCATCTGAGCATCTGTCAGCGCAAGGTATACGATGGCGCCGTTGGAGGAGGAGGCGGATCCGGCAAGATGGATCCCGCCCGCGGTAGATCCTCCTTCGCGGATATGGAACTTGGCAGCGTCGACGCTGCCGGGGCCTATGTCCCCATCGAAGGTGACGGTCAGTACCCGGGTCTCCGTATCCAGCACGGCGGAGGCAAGTTCCAGTGCCGCAGCTGCGCCCCGGCCCAGCGTGTCCTGCTGGGCCGGTAGCGTGTCGGGGGCCGCATCGGTGATGATGATCGTTACCGAATCCGAGGCTGTCCGGTCCCCGTCGCTGGCGGTCAGCGTGAAGGTGGCCGTGGCGTTGGAGTCGACCTGCGGGGCGGTGAAGGTGGTGGACGGGGCGGTCCGGTTGGCCAGGATAATGTCCAGGGCCGAGTCGTGGGTCCACCGGTAGGCCAGCGGGTCGCCGTCCGGATCGGCGACCGTCCCGTTGAGGGTGACGGTCTGGCCCTCGGTGACCGCCTGGTCGGAGCCGGCATCGACGGTCGGCGGTGCGTTGAGGCGGGTGATGGTGATGGCGACCTGGTCGGCTGCGGTGGCGTTGTGGGGGTCGGTGGCGGCCAGCGTCAGGATGGCGGTGGCGTTGGAGTCGACCTGCGGGGCTGTGAAGGTGGTCAAGGGCGAGCCCGGATCCTCAAAGGCGATGGCCAGCGCGCCGTCGTGCGACCACCGGTAGGCCAGCGGGTCGCCGTCCGGATCGGCGGCCGTCCCGTTGAGTGTGACGGTCTGGCCCTCGGTGACCGCCTGGTCGGGGCCGGCGTCAACGGTCGGCAGGTTGTTTGGCGGGATGTCGGCGATGGTCAGGGCCAGCGTGTCGTAGGAGATGGCGGCGCCATCATCGGCGGTGAAGATGAGCGTTACGGTGACGTTGGAGTCGACCTGCGGGGCTGTGAAGGTGGTGGATGGCGCCGTCTGGTTGGCCAGGATAATGTCCAGGGCCGAGTCGTGGGTCCACCGGTAGGCCAGCGGGTCGCCGTCCGGGTCGGCGGCCGTCCCGGAGATGGTGACGGTCTGGCCCTCGGTGACCGCCTGGTCGGGGCCGGCCTGGACGGTCGGCGGAGTGTTGGCCGACCCCGCGACGGTGATGGTGATCTCGCCGCTCCAGGCGCCGGCGGAGCCGCCGTAGGAGGCGCGCACCATCACCTTGTATGGCCGGCCCTCCTCCAGGTTCGTGATGGTATGCGCGGGTTCGGTGGGGAAGGCGTTGCCCGACTGGTCCGTCCAGGTCAGGAACGGCTCGCCCACCCTGGCCCAAGATACGCGGTAGTTGACCGGCTCCTCGGCGGGAGCATCCCAGGTCGCCCGGATGGTTCCGGGTTGGGAACTGCTCAGGGTGATCCTGCCTATGTCGCCGGCGCTGCGGGGCTCTGGCGGATCGAGCACCGCGGTGTTGTTGGCGGGGAGCGTGTCGGTGCCGGCCTGGGTGTTCAGGACGGTGACGGTCATCGTATCAGAGGCGGTGGCGTTGTGCTGGTCGGTGGCGGCCAGCGTCAGGATGGTGGTGGTGTTGGAGTCGACCTGCGGGGCGGTGAAGGTGGTGGACGGGGCTGTCTGGTTGGCCATGGTGATGTTCAGGGCCGAGTCGTGGGTCCACCGGTAGGCCAGCGGGTCGCCGTCCGGGTCGGCGGCCGTCCCGGAGATGGTGACGGTCTGGCCCTCCCGGACGGTCTGGTCGACTCCGGCGTTGGCCGTCGGCGGGTTGTTTGGCGGGACGTCGGTGATGGTCAGGGCCAGCGTGTCCGAGGAGGTGGCGGCGCCATCATCGGCGGTGAACGTGAACGTTACGGTGGTGCTGGAGTCGACCTGCGGGGCGGTGAACGAGACGGATGTCGTGTTGGCGCCGGCCAGGTTCATGCTGAGCGTGGAGTTGTGGGTCCATGCATAGGCCAGGCGGTCGTTGTCCTGGTCGGAGGCGGTGCCAGAGAGGGTGACGCTCTGGCCCTCGGTGACCGTCCGGTCGGCTCCTGCGTCGACGGACGGGGGGTTGTTGTGGGGGGATCCTGCAACGGCCACGATGGCATCGCCGCTCCAGGGTCCGGCGGAACCTCTGTAGTCGGCGCGCACCATCACCCTGTAGAGCTGCCCATCCTCCAGATTGGTGATCATGTGGGCGGGTTCGGTGGGGAAGGCGTTGCCCGACTGGTCCGTATAGCTCTTGTAGGGCTCGCCCACCTTGGCCCAGGTTATCCGGTATCTGACCGGTTCCCGGTCGGGCTCCTCCCAGGTGGCCTGGATGGTCCCGGGGGTCTCGCTGGCCAGGGTTATCCTGCCTATGCCGTGGAGGCCGGGCGGCTGATCCGGCATCCAGACCGCGGTGGTGTTGACGTAGATGATGGTGACGTTCAGCGAGTCGGAGGCGGACGCGGTGCCGTCATGGACGGTCAGCGTGACGGTGACGGTGGTGTCGTTGCCGACCCGCGGGGCGGTGAACGATGGGGAGAGCGTGGCGGGGTCGTCCAGGCTGATGGGCAGCCGGGAGTCGTGGGACCACCGGTAGGCCAGCGGGTCGCCGTCCGGGTCGGCGGCCGTCCCGGTCAGGGCGACGATCTGCTCCCTGTAGACGGTCTGGTCGGGGCCGGCGTCAACGGTCGGCGGGGCGTTGAGGTGGGTGATGGTGATGGCAACCTGGTCGGCGGCGGTGGCGTTGTGGGGGTCGGTGACCGTCAGGGTAAAGGTGATGGTGGTGTTGGCTGGGATCTCCGGGGCGGTGAAGGTAGTGGACGGGGCTGTCCGGTTGGCCAGGATGATGTCCAGGGCCGAGTCGTGGGTCCACCGGTAGGCCAGCGGGTCGCCGTCCGGGTCGGCGGCCGTCCCGGTCAGGGTGACGGTCTGTCCCTCGGTGGCCGTCTGGTCGGGGCCGGCATCGGCGGCCGGCGGCGCCTGCGGCGCCGCGGTCACCTCGGATGAGGGCGCGCCGTCTCCGATATCGTTGGTGGCCAAGACGCGCACCGTGTAGGGTACGCCGTAGGTCGCCCCGGTGATGGCATGGGCGGTTCCAGCAGTGATGGTGGCCGAGGAGACGTCCGCGGGGGCATCCCAGCTGCCGGCGGCCGCCTTCCACTTGACGGTATAGCCGGTGACGGCCGAGCCCCCGTCCGAGTACGGCGCCCGCCAAGAGACCTCCAGCGTGTCATTGCCGCCGGCCGACACCCTCAGGCCCTGCGGCGTCCCGGGGACCGTCGGCGCGTTGGCGCTCGCCACGGTGATGGTCACCTCGTCGCTCCAGTCGCCGGCGGTGCCGCCGTAGGAGGCGCGCACCATCACACTGTATGGCCGGCCCTCCTCCAGGTTCGTGATGGTATGCGCGGGTTCGGTGGGGAAGGCGTTGCCCGACTGGTCCGTCCAGGTCAGGAACGGCTCGCCCACCCTGGCCCAGGATATACGGTAGCTGGCCGGATCCTCTGCCGGCTCCACCCAGGAGGCGTGGATGGTACCTGGGATGGTGCTGGCCAGGGTTATCCCGCCTATGTCGCGGGGGCCGGCCGCATCCGGTACATGGGTGATGGTGTTGGCGTCTGTGATGGTCACACTCACCGAGTCCGAGACGGCATGGGTTCCGTCGCTGACGGTCAGCGTAAAGTTGGCCGTGGCGGCAGAGGTCAGGTTGGGCGCGGTGAACCTTGTAGAGGGCGAGGTTGGGCTGTCCAGGGTCAGACCGGAGACAAAGTCGTGGCTCCACGAGTAGGTCAGCGGGTCGCCGTCGGGGTCGGCGGCGGTGCCCGAGAGGGTCGCCACGGACCCCTCCCCGACGGTCAGGTCCGGCCCCGCGTCCACTGTCGGCGCGTTATCACGGTATACGGTTATGGCCTGGTCAGGCACCGCATCTATGCCGTTCCCGAGCGGATCTACCACGGCGCCCCGGCCGATGTCAAGCTGCGGCATGGCCATGGTATCGACGATGGCCATCTTGGAGGCTGCAAGCGTCGAGGTCAGGATGGCCCCTTCAACCGACCCGGCTATACCGTCCAGGGTAACGCCGCCGGCCGACTCGCCGGTATCGCGGACGTGCAGGCGATCCCAGTGGACCGCCGGGTTGAGCGGCTCGCTGAAGATCATCCGGATGGTGCCGTTGCCTGCCGCGTAGGAGGCGGACAGTGGGGTTGGCGGCCTTGTGTTCTCCACCTCGACCTCCCGGACGGCGGTCACCGTGCTCCCCATCGAGTCGGTGCACGCGTAGGTGACGGCATACAAGCCCGGGACGGTGGCGGTGACGTTGGAGGTGGCAAGTATCCGGTCGGTGAGCTCGCCATCTACCTCGTCGATGCAGGTGGCGCCGGCATCCTCGTAGGTGGCGCCGACCGGTATCGATACGAACGGTGGCGGGTTGACGATGAGTTGGGGTGGTCGGTCGACCGACATGCTTATCCTCAGGATATAGGCGTCATCGCCTGCGAGCGCCGTGGATATTGCGTACAGGCTGCCGCCGGCCTCAAAGACGTCGATGCCGTACCCGGTTGAGTACCCGGAGGGCCGGATATGCGCAAGGTCGGCCGGATTGTAGGGGTCGGTAAGATCCACCAAGTGCATGTGGCCAAACTGGTAGAACGGGGCGACCGCGTACGTGCCGCCTCCTACCTCAAAGAGGGCAACCTGAATCACGCGGCTGTACTCGCCCCCGTCCGCCCTGGTGTTGACGCGCCCCGCCGGGGATGGGTTGAGCGGGTCGGTGACGTTGATGACCTGTATGCCGTAGTCTTCGTATCCGGCGACGGCCGCGTACGTGTCGCCGCCGGACTCGAACGTTTCAACGCCGATGGCGTGGTGCAGCTCCAAGCTCGGACCGTCCCCCACCGAGCCTGCGGCGGCCGGAGCATGGGGATCGGTGACGTTGATTATCTGGACGCCGTTGTCGAATTGCCCCACGACTATCGCGTATATGCCGCCGCCTGTCTCAAAGGTGTCGACGCCGAACGCGCCGTCGAGCTTGAGTTGGCGACTGTCCCGCAGGGTCCCCGCCGGAGCGGGGTTGAACGGGTCGGTGACGTTGATGGTATAGATGGCGTCGGTTCTTGATCCCGTGACTATCGCGTAGAGCTCGCCCCCCGTCTGGAAGACTGCAACGTCGGATGGGCCGGCAAATCTTTGCTGGTCGACATCGCCGATGCGCCCTGTCGCGGCAGGCCGGCTCGGGTCGGTGAGCTCGATTATCTGGACGCCGTTGTCGCCATATCCGGTGACGATGGCGTACGTCCTGCTGCCGGTCTCGAATATCTCTATGTCGCGCGCGCCGTCAAGTTCGATGCCGTTGCGGTCTTCGAATGACGCGGTCGCCACCGGATTCGCCGGGTCGGTGATATCGACTATCTGGATGCCGTCATTATCCGAGGCGATCGCCGCGTACGTGTTGATGCCGATCTGAAAGGTGGCCACGTTGCGCGGGGCGTCTAGCGCCGTAAAGCCATCGGCGCCGTCCCGGATGGTCGCCACATGGACCAGCCTTCCCGTCACGGGTTGGGACGGTTCGGCATGGGCTTGGCCCGGCAGGCCTGCCGACGTTGCTGGCCCCAGATCCTGCCCGGCGGCATCCGGCATCCCCGTCCCGGGACCTCCCCTGTCCACCACAGGCTGGCCTGTCTCGCCATACGGCGCAAGGCCGGCCGCCGCGATCGCAATGATGGACATTGAGGCCAGCAGGGCAATCCTGTCTGGTTTAATATGATAAGTCAGTGCCTATACACCTATTTAATACAACTTTATGTGTATGATTTAAGTCTATAATTCGTTACGTATTGGTAAGTTATCGGTAGCCGGCCCATCTTGGGAAAGTAACCGTTCACCCTCGCCCCACAGATGTAGGCGATCAGGCACGATTTTGGCTGAATTCTGCACCAAAACCGGCCGCCTTTAAAAATGGGGTGAACGGTTACCCGTTTAGTCCTGACTAATTTTGCCTAGATTTAAATAAGAATTGCCCTTCCCTACCCGTATGCCAATACCAGAGAACTTCCCCGAAGGCTACGAGCCCAAGGGCAAGATACTGAACTCGGACGGAAACTTTCACTTCATGTGGGGTCCTGGCCGGGCCGATGCGGAGAGCGCCACCAACGATGAGGTCCAGGCCGCATACAAGGCACGCGGCGAGACCTACGAACCGCTGGGAGTCAGTGGAACCATGGTCGCCGTCGACTGGGACTCGTGCGTGGCAGACGGAGCCTGCATCGAGGCCTGCCCGGTTCAGGTCTTCCAGTGGTACCGGACCGAAAAGGACATGCCAGCAATCAACGTGGTTGGCGAGACCTTTGACGGTTCCGGCTCAGCCGAAAAGGAGGAACGCACCGACTACACCGACAAGGCCGATCCCGTCAGGGAGCACGACTGCATCTACTGCATGGCGTGCGTCTCGGTCTGTCCCCCCGAAGCCATCAAGGTGGACCAGTCCAACATGGAGGCCCACGACAAGGCAGCCGGCACCTACATAAAGCTGACCGGCGGGGAGAACCCCCACGCCCACGACTAGGGCGGCCTTTTCACTATTTTTATCCTGAACAATTTTAACCCCGGTGGCTGATCCAACCTCCGCAGAGGTCGCCTAGCCCGGTAGGGCGCGGGCCTTGAGAGCCTGTGTCAGCGATGACGCGGGGGTTCGAATCCCCCTCTCTGCGCCACAGGGCCGTCCGGCGTTCCGCTCGGGCGGCCGTAGTCGGGGCCGCCATCGGGGCCCAGCCGGCCCTGCGAAGGCCTTTTACGCATGATCCCCCTCAGATCACCTGTTGGCAACGACCTCGACGTGCATTGCAGCACTCCTGCTGGCCGCGGCGGCGGTGCCGGCCGCCTGGGCGCAAGTGTACCAGGTAGAGGGCGTCATGGTCGAGGTGGTCGCCGACCACCTGAGGATACCCTGGGACGGCGAGTTTGCCCCGGACGGCCTTCTCTTCCTGACCGCCCGGCCCGGCGTTCTCCAGACCATCCAGGACGGCGTGGCATCGGAGGTACTGCGCCTTGAGGTGGGCGGCGGCGAGGGCGGCATGCTGGGAGTTGCCCTGCATCCCAACTACACCGACAACCGCCTGGTCTACGTCTACCACACCAGCACCCACTCGGGCAACATGGTGGTCCGGTACGAGCACCGCGACTCCGGGCTGGTCCGGGACGCCGTCATCATAGAGGGCATACCCTCAGCGTCTGTCCACAACGGCGGCCGCATCAGCTTCGGGCCGGACGGCATGCTGTACGTAGCGACCGGGGACGCCGGCGATGCCCCCCTCTCGCGGGATCTTGGTTCGCTGGCAGGCAAGATACTGCGGATCACCCCGGACGGGGACGTCCCCGCAGACAACCCGTTCGAGGGCTCGCCGGTCTACGCGTACGGACTCCGCAACCCGCAGGGCATCTCCTGGAACGATACAGGGTACATGGTGGCGACCGACCACGGCCCGTCGGGGTTCTACGAGCGCGCCCACGACGAGATCAACGCCATCACCGCCGGCGGCGACTACGGCTGGCCCGAATCGATCGGGGATCGCGTGGTTGCCGGCACCGTTCCCCCGATCATCCACTCCGGGACCGAGACGTGGGCGCCATCGGGGGCGGTCCACCTGGTCAACAGCAGCATCCCGCAATGGAACGGAATGATACTGTACGGCGCCCTGCGGGGCGAGCACCTCGGAATGGTCTCCCCGGACGGATCCCTTCACCAGAAGCTCTTCGAGGGCGAGTTCGGCAGGATACGGGCGCCCATCCAGCACCCCGACGGATCCGTATACCTGCTCACATCCAACACGGACGGCCGGGGATCTCCCGCCCCCGACGACGACCGCCTCATCCGGATAACCGCCCATCCCCCCATCCCGGATCATCTGCGTCAGATGACCTCCCTGCTCTGGGAGTGGCACCGAGACGGCGCCATATCCAGGGCGCAGTTGGATATCGCCCTGGCCCACATCTCCGGGCTGCCCTGAACAACCAAACTCTATATCCAGCAGCACGCCTACGGCTCCCCGATGGCAGACAAGTGGACCCTGATGATAGCAGCCGCCGCCGTCCTGTCCGCGGCCGCCATCCTGGTCATCGTCTCATCGCTGCCCCCCCAGCAGGACACCACCAGGGTGGTATCGGGTTTTCCCTACTGCCTCAGGGTCCTGCAGTGTGCCAACATTGCAGAGTTCGAGGGCATACCCTTCGAGCAGATGGTCATCATAGCCAAGAACTACGACTCGTGCTTTGAGGACTACAAGATAGAGCAGACCTGCAACGTCCAGGTCAGCCAGGACATAGAACGGTTCTGGGAGCTGGGCTACGTATCCGAGAGATAGAGCATCCCGCGGCGCGCCTGCGGGGCGCCGCCGGCCCGGATCCGAACCGCAGTAGCCTGCGCCCGGCACCCGCCCGCCGCCCGTGGCCGGCCAGGGGTGCTTGCACCCTTCCGGGCCCGTCTCCGGCAGCCCTGCGGCGGTCACAGGGGGCCATGTTTGGCCGGCGCAACCGCGCAATGGTATTCTTTATATATGGCTTATACCAACCATCACCAATGAGTGGTACAAATAACCCATACGATCCAACAGAGATGTACAGACGATGGCTACAGCAGAACGAGCAGTTCCAGTCCGAGTTCCAGAAGGGATTTGAGCGCATGCGCCAGCAGATCGACGAGATCAGCAGGCTGCCCGAGTCCTGGAAGAGGATCACCGAACAGATGGAGAACATGAACCGCCAGGGCGGGTTCGCCAACCAGATGATGAGCGAGGGCGCCCAGCAGTTCAACGACATGGTAAAGGCCGCCATGGCCCCATGGCAGCAGCAGTCCGCCGGACAGATGGCCGTACCCAACATGTTGTTGGGATGGGCCGCGTTCAAGACCAGCATAGGCAGCAACGGCAGGATATCCATCCCCGAGGCCGAACGCAACGCCCTGGGTCTGGACGAAGGGGATCTTGTGCAGGTTGTAGTACTTCCAGTATCAAAGAAGGAGGTGAACAAATGAACAAGAGTGAACAAGCGCAGGAAAAGTCCAAGGACGTATTCGCCGCATACCAGGATTTGGTAGACAAGGCATTCAACAGCATCAACCAGGCAGTGCCCAGGTATCATCAGTCGATAACCAACACCCAGCAGGAGATCTTCAAGACGCTGGAGAGCAACGTGGCAGCCACCATCGAGATACAGAAGGAGATTACCGCAAAGTCTGGCATACCCACCGCAATCCCCGAGACCGGTCTGCAGGCCGTCAAGGACACCATGGAGGGCTACATCAAGATGGCCGCCATCGGCAACCAGATTGCCCTGGCCACCATAGACGCTGCCCAGCAGAGTGTCAAGACGACCAGCGAGAACGTCAAGGCGTTCAACGACCTGAACAAGAACACCGTGCGCTCATGGATCAAGGCATACGCCGTAGCAAACTAGCTGGCCAACCAGCTAGCCAACCGGATATTTTAGTCCGATTTTTTTGACAACCAACTGCCCAGTTCGGGCAGTACCATTTTTTGCGACATGCTGCTGGCTATCATCCCCACGTGCCCGGTCGGGTATATCCGGAGCATCTTCTCGGCGCTGCCCACCGCGTAGTGGAGCGGCATGCTGCACTCCGGCGAGACCAGGTGGTCGCCGACGGCCACCTGGGTGAAGACCGGCATGTCTATCCTGCGCAGGTCCACCTGCCGGCCGGCCACCTCCATCTTGTTCTGGATCAGCAGGTTCTCCTGGTAGATGTTCTTGATCCACTCCCGGAAGAGCTCGCCCGGGATGGGCGGGGTGTCGCTCAGCCACTTCTCCACGCGGAGAAAGTTGTCGACGAACCGCTCATTGTCGATGTTCCGGAAGAAGTTGATGTACTTTTCGATGCCCTGCTCAAAGGGCTTTAGCACCGAGAAGCAGTAGTACATGAACTCGGGGGGCATGTTGCCGACTATGTCGACCAGCTTGTCTACCTCGACGTGCTTGGAGAGGTTGCTGATGACGGTGGTGTCCCGCCAGCCGTCCACCACCGGTGCCGTGGCCACGAAGTTGCGCACCTTGTCCGGGTGCAGGGCCGCATAGACCGTCGCGATGGTCCCGCCGGTGCAGTATCCTTGGAGGGTCACCTGGTCGGCAGAGGCCTCGTCGCAGACGTGTTCGATGCACGAATCCAGGTAGACGTTGACGTAGTCGTCAAAGTTGAGGTACTTGTCCATGTTCGAAGGCGTTCCCCAGTCGACCATGTACACGTCAAAGCCCTGCTCCAGAAGACTGCGCACCCAGCTCTTGGCGGGGTGTATGTCCAGGATGTGGTAGCGGTTGATCAGGGCGTATGCTATGACCACCGGGATGCGGTGGGTTGGGGGGTTGGGGCTCTCGTAGTGGAGAAGCCGCACCTTGTCTATCGAAAAGGCTGTCTGGTGCGGTGTTATCTCCAGGTTGAGCTCGTCTGGGGCCTTTACCAGGTCCGGCGCCCGTGCCATGTTGGAGCCCAGCCGGAGAAGCTCGTCAACGATGGTCTGGTCAGGCGCCTTTTTTTCGCTCATTCCTGACCTTCCGATGCGAGGCCGTCTCCAGGTCCGCCACCCTTCGCCGCAGCGAGTGTAGTTCGCGGTACACCTCGTCTATCTCCTGGCGGTTGGGCAGGTTGGCAGACTTGAGCACGACATCGGTTATGTTGTTCCAGTGTTTGGCCAGGTCTAGCTCCTTGGATACGAGTTCGCCGTAGTTCTTGCCGAACTGCTTGGAGTCGAACAGCTCGGTAAAGTCGTTGTCGAAGATGTCTATCCACACCCGCTTGTATGCCTCAAAGTGCTCGGGATCCTGTGGCAGGTCCGGCGACTTTAGGTTCACCTTCTTCTGGGCCTCGACCCAGGTCTCGCCCAGCTGCCGGTAGTACTCTCCCAGGGAGCGGTTAAAGTCCATCATCTTCTCGTTCATCTCTATGAGCTCGGAGGCGACCCTCTTGGTGTTGGCCGCCATGGTCCGGAGCGGCCCCGTCGAGGAGAGCGCCTGGGGCTTGCTGGACATGAGGTAGAGGAGGTCCGTCCAGAAGAGCGAGAGATGCTTGTAGTAGTCTTTTGGGTCGGCCACTTGTGCCATGTACCACCATAGTAACAGGAGGATATAAGCGGTTAGCGCCCGGCAGGGTGCACCCGTAGCTCCGGTACGCGTATGTACACACGCTCAGACGGCGCGCGCGTCGGGATTCTCCCTCATCATGTCGCGGAGGCCGGCGCACCGGTTCCGGATGGTCACCTCGGTCACGCCTGAGGCGTTGGATATGTCCTTCTGCGACTTTAGCTCCCCGGTCTCTATGCAGGCCAGGTAGAGGGCGGCGGCTGCTATCCCCATCGGGTCCTTGCCGGCCACCAGGCCTATCCTCTTGGCCTGGTTCAGTATGACGACGGCCCTGCGTTTTGTCTTCTCCTTTAGGTCGGCCTCGCTGGCTATCCTGGAGACGCCCTTGACGGGATCCACCACGGGCATCTTGAGCTCCAGTTCCCGGAAGATCAGCCGGTAGCATCGGGCCACGTCCTTGCGGCGTATGTTGATGCTCTTTGATATGTCATCTAGCGTGCGCGGGGTCTCGGTGTTCCGGCATGACGCGTACAGGCACGCGGCCACCAACCCCTGGATGGAGCGGCCGCGAACCAGCTTCTTCTCCATGGCCTTGCGGTAGATGTAGGCCGCCTTCTCTATGACCGCGTCGGTCAGTCCCATCTTGCCCTTGAGCTTGTCCATCTCGTTGAGCGCCTGGCGGAGATTGCGGTCCGCCGACGAGGAGGCCTGGGTCCGGCTGTCCCAGGTGCGGAGCCTCTCTATCGAGCTCTTCATGTTGGCAGAGAGCGGCTTGCCGGCCGAGTCCTTGTTGCTTGAGTCGATGACGGTGGAGAGTCCCATGTCGTGCATGGTCAGGGACGTGCCAGCCCCCGCCCGGGCCCTGTTGGTCTGGTCGTTGGAGAACGACCGCCACTCGGCCCCCATGTCCTCCACCTTGTCGTTCATAACGTAGCCGCAGAATCCGCAGAAGAGCTCACCCGTACTGTCGTCGGTCACGACCTTTTCTTTTGCGCAGGATGGGCACCGGGTGCCTGCAACCGGCGAGTTTATCACGGTTTAGAGGGGCATATGATGCTTTTATTAGTTTTATACCTTTGCTTATGGGGAAAGGGTGTAATATGGGTTGGGAGACGCCGGCTGCCGGCGCAAGCTGCCGGTGGGCGGTCGAGAAGGGCGCCGGCACCATGTGCTAACTTGGCAGCCCTCCCGGATCTAACTTTATAACATGACGACGGTAATCTAGTACAAGATTGGGCCATGTCTCAGATGCGTGAAAAAACTGTAATGGACGAGAGAGGATGGATAAAGATACCATCCGCCATCAGGATGAGGGTGGGTTTGTTGAAAAAAACGGACATCGTGGTCACGCACTACGGCAACGAAATCATCATAGTGAGTTCTGCATCAGACGGCAAATCCGAGAACACAATCAAAAAAGCGCAGGCGGCGCGCGAATTCGAAGAGGTGTTCAAGACGATGCATGCCAAGAATTTGGGCGTGTCGGACGAAGAGATAGCAGAGGAGATTATGGGATACAGAAAGGCAAAGCGCGAAACCGGGCCGACCGGGTAAATGTACAGGGTGGTGGCGGATACCAGTGTGGTCGTAAGTGCGTCCATCAACGACGGTAACCCCCACCGGTTCTTGCTTGAGGCCATGCTCGGCATCAAATGCACCTTGGTTACGTCCGATGAGATAATCAGCGAGATAAGGGAAGTCCTAAGCAGGCCGAAATTCCGCCTGAACAAAAACGAAATCAACAAAACACTGTCCGCGCTCGAGTCGGCATCGGACATTGTTGAGACGACATCAAAATTCAGGGCAGCAAGAGATCCGGACGACGACATGCTCATCAACGCCGCGTACGACGGGGGCGCCGACTACATCGTCTCCGGTGACCGCGACCTGCTCGACCTGAGAGAGTTTGAGGGAATCAAGATGGTCACGGTCGCCAAAATGATGAGGATCCTGCGGTTGGATGACTGAGTGCGTGCAGCCGTCACCAGCCACCCGCATGCGGCGCTGAACGGCAGGACGCCCGCCGAGGCGGCGGGCATACGTATGGAAGGGAGCGACAGGGTGCTGACCCTGCTTGAGGCCGCAGCGGCGTAGACTGCCAACATTGGACATGTAGAGGCAGGTAGGATCAGGTAACATCCATGCCGGATCCTGCTTGCATTACTATACAGTAGGCCGTCAGTAGCGATGTATGTATGGCGACCATCCAGGCAGAGTGGTCGCGCCCGGCGCGCGTTTCGGCGGTTCGGGCGGGTCGCTGGCCAGTACGTGGAGGATCGGTCCAAATCCGGGTCTGTGTCAACCCATATCCTACGGCAAACATAAGATAATTCCAGTATCCGGGCACATCTATCCCATCATACCCCATCAGCCGCAAATACAACAACACCCGCTTCGCGTAATGTTTAAGCAGCATGGATGCCTATTTTGCGTGATGGTGCAGGATGCCACCGCTACCCTCAAGGCCAAGATACACGCGTTGTCCGACGAACTAGACTCGCTGGGGGGCGGTCCGGACCATATCCCGGAGTTTACCATCCGCGCCAACATGCTGCGGCAGAACGACTACCTGGAAAAGTCGAACCGAATCCGGGAGGACATGATCTCCGCCTACGCCGACTATTCGGATATCCTGGAGGATGCCCTCAGGTCGCTCTTTCAGGTGCAGAGGGAGCTTGTGGATATCATGCAGCAGCAGGCTAGCAGTGTACGGTCACATCACCGCTGAGGACGCGCCTCTGGCCGTGGGCGGTCTCCACCAGCAGGGCCCCGTCCAGGTCGATGCCCAAGGCCCTACCTGTTGCGCCGTCCGACAGAATCATCCTGCCGATGGTGGAGCACCTCTCCCGGTAGAGCGGGATCAGGTATCGGTGCTCGCCGCCGTTGATCCTGGAGTAGTGCGAGTCCAGATCCGCCAGAAACGCGGAGAGCAGATCAAGACCGGAGATGGTAGGGTCGTAGTCTGCCAGGCTGCCCACCCTGCCCGGCGGACTCTCGGCATCCAGCATGGAGGCCACCGTGGAGGGGTCGCTTGAGACGTTGACGCCCACCCCCAGCACCATCCACTGGACGGTATCCTGCAGGGAGGTATCCAGGATTATTCCGGCCACCTTTGCGTCGTCGATCAGGATGTCGTTGGGCCACTTGACGGCGGTCCGGCCGGGGGCATACTTGTTGATGGCGCGGTGCAACGATATTGACGAGGCCAGCATCACCATGCCCGCCAGGTCAGCGGGGATGCGGGGGCGCAGCAACACCGAGAAGGTCAGGGTGCCCGGAGGGGAGGCCCAGACGCGCCCCAGGCGGCCCCGGCCGCGTGTCTGGGTTAGCGCCACCAGGACCGTTCCGTCAGGGACGCTCCCGGTCTTGTCCATCAGGGCATCCTGGGTGGAGGCAACCGTGTCATAATGCAGGACCGACCTGCCCAGCGTCTCGGATCCCAAGCGCGACACCGCCTCCGGGATGGTTCTGGACTGCCTCTCTGATATCAAAAGCCGAAGTCGAAGCCGCCGTCGCCGAAGCCGCCGTCGATGCCCATATCGCCTGCATCGCCGGCGTCCGCGCCACCCGCATCGCCGGCGTCCTCGTAGCCTTCCGGCATGCTCTCGGCCGGGACGTAGTCGGTCATGGTGGCCCCCATCATGCTGAACATCATGGAGAACATCATGATGTCCATTATGCCAAAGAACATCATCATGGGCAAAAAGGACCGGTTGTCTTCCATCATCCGCTCCAAGCCCTTCTTGTCCTTCTTCTTGTAGAGGGTCTGCATCTGGGTCCACTTTTCGCGGACTTCAAAGAGCCGATGGTCCAGCTCGTCGGAGCCCTTGTCGGTGATCAGTATCTCGATCTTTTTGCCCATCCAGCTCTTCTTTTGTTCCACCACGATCAGGCCGCGCTCCTCCAGTTTGGCCAGGATGCCCTCCAGCTCAGCCGGATCCAGGTTGGTGGTCTTGCGGATCTGATCGAACTTCTTTTTGCCCTGGCGGATGGCCCCAAGCACCATTACGTCGGGTGGCTCCGTCTCCATAGAGTCAGGCAGGTTGTAGTCCTTAAAAATTGTTGTTTTGTGGCCGGTTCCGGGAGGTTGGCGTGTGATGGATCAGCTGTGAAATACGCGTGACGGGTGGCCGAGCGGGGCGCGGGGTTGGCCCGGCCAGCTCGTATTTTGGCCCCGCAGATGAAACAATTTGCGCCCCGTCACCCGGTTCTGAGACGGGGAAATCCACCACCTGCAGATGGGACGGGTCGGGGCCTCGGGGCCCTAGGGCGGCAGCCGCCCATCCTTGCGCAGTGCCCCGATGGCGGCCTCGACGCCCTCGCGGAATCCGCCGTACCGAAACTTGTACACCTCCGATATGCGGCCGTTGGATACGGACGCCGGCGTGCAGAGCAGCCGCACCAGATCTCCGCCCAGCGCCATCCTGGCCGCAAAGGCAGGCACCCCGCCGGGCCGCTTTACGCCCAGCTGATCCGCCGCGTACGCGACAAACTCCTTGAAGGTTACCTCCTGCGGATCTGCCACCACATACGCGTCGTGCCCTAGGCCCGTCTCGTATATGGCCGCCAGGCTTCCAGCCGCATCATCCACGCTCAGAAACGCCTTGCGGTACTTGCCGCCCCCCGGCATGCGGAGGGATCCCTCCACCAGCCTCTTGACCACCAGGTTCTCAAACCACCCGCCCGGTCCGTAGACATCGCCAAAGAAGACGGTGGCCAGCTTTATGCCGGCCTCCCCGCACGCCCGCTCCAGGTATTGCTGCGCCTCAAGGCGCATACGGGCAAATCCGGTGTCCGGGTTGTACGGGGTAGACTCGTCGATCCTCCCACCTGCCGCGCCAAAGACACCCAGTCCCGAGACGTAGACGAGCGAGTCGGTCTTTTCCCGCACGGACTCAAACAGGCGCCTCGTTCCCTCCAGGTTTACCCGGCGAAGCTTTTCGGAGTTGCGCTCCAGCGGCGTCATGGACGCCAGATGGAAGACGCACTCGAAGGTTTGATCCCCAACTGAGAGGGTCGCATCGGTCAGGTCTCCCCGTATCACGCCGGCAGAGTCGGCGCCAGCCCTGCGCTCCAGCCGGTAGACTTGGTGGCCCTTGCTCGCCAACGCCTCGACCAGATGACCTCCGATGAATCCCGAAGAACCGGTCACAAGTACGCGTCCCAACCACGTCACTTGTCCACGTTGGCAATTTAAGGCTTGGACTCGTTCGGCCATGGTGGCAACAATCTCGGCGCCCGCTGCCCGTCCTGGAAATGGCCGCATTTTTAGATCAGTCGGGGCGGATGGCAAGGTCATATGGTAGACATCGCGCCCTGGCGCCGTCAAATTTGGTTGGGGGTCACGGCCGCTCGCAGGAGAGCCCCTCTGCAAGAATGCGCCGGCGGGGCTCCGCATTATTGCGTCCGCTTGCCCAGAGGGTATTGGTGGGACGGCGCCTGGCGCAAATTGCCCGGGTTAATGGCGGGCAGTATCCGCCGGATATTTGGCGCGTCCACCTATCGAAAAAAAAAACCGAACATGCCGCCGCCGGGAACAATTGCAAAAATGCCCAAAACGGAGGGGCGGCCCGTTCAGCATATATTTCCGTGCGCGCCACCCGGGATGATGCCGGATACGCGGGATTTTGACGGCTTTTGTGGAGAGGTGGAGGGTATCATGGGTAGATACCCCGGACAGATCAAGTCTGAGAGGAGTCCGGATGCCGAGATACTCAAGGTATTCGGGGATGGCGCCTCCGCCGTCCATCGGGCCCGCCACGGCCTGGCAGACGTTGAAGAGCTGGCCCACACCGCCGCCGAGCACCACCCCTACTGGAGGATGCTCAACGCCGCGTCCGAGGCGACCCGGGTGGTTCTGGACAGGTGGGACGGCGAGATCTCCGGGGAGGATCTGGACAGGCTGGCCTGGGCGGTCTCGGGCATGAACGACGCGCTGGGCAGGCTCGAACCTAGAGATAAATAATCAGGGCCGCATGTACCATCATGGCCGCAAGGCTCGGGTTGGTGGGCAAGACCAACACCGGCAAGACCACCTTCTTCAACGCGATGACCCGGGGATCCGGCGAGGTATCCACCTATCCGTTCACCACAAAGGCGCACTCGGAGGGGACGGCCCATGCAACCACGCCCTGCGTGCACGTGGACATGAACACCCCTGATCAACCCTCCAACACTAGGTGTATCGACGGGTACCGCCACGTACCGGTGATCCTGGCGGACCTGCCGGGGCTGATCAGCGACGCATGGCGCGGCAGGGGCATGGGCAACAGGTTCCTGTCCGTAGCGTCAAGATCCGACGCCCTGCTGCACGTGGTGGACGCCTCCGGTGGAATCGACCCGGCCGGCATGCTAGCCGGTCCCGGCACCGGGGATCCCGTCTCGGACTTTGCGGACATAGAGGCGGAGCTGATGATGTGGTACCGCAAGATATTGGAGGGAAACCGCGACAAGATATCGCGCGCGGTCCGGAGAGGACTGGACCTGGCCGAGGCCACGGCAAAATACATGGGCGGCATGGGCGTCACCCCCGGCCAAGCCCGGCTGTGCCTGCAGGAGGCCGGGGTCGGATCCCCGGAAGACATCACCATATCAAGCAGCAAAAAGCTGGCCCGAACGCTCCGGTGCGTCTCAAAGCCCACCGTCATAGTTGCAAACAAGATGGATGTCGAGGGGGCGGAGCATAACTACGCCAGGCTGAGGACCAGGTATCCGGACTACACGGTGGTGCCGGCCAGCGGCTACTGCGAGCTCATACTCAGGGAGGCCGGACGGAAAAAGATCATACGGTACCCGGCCGAGAAACCCGAGGTACAGCAGCCAGAAAAGGTCGACAAGAAAATCCAGTACGCCCTGGAGTTTGCCGAAAAGCCGTTCATGCGCAACTGCAGCGGGGCCGGCGCCCAGGCGGTGATAAACGGGGCCGTCTTTGGCGTCCTCGGAATGGTCTCGGCGTACCCGGTGGCGGATCCTCACAGGCTGGTTGACGGCCGCAACATGGTCCTGCCGGACCTGCATCTGCTGGAGCGCGGCTCGACGGTACGGGATCTGGCGCGCGCCATCCACCACGGAATGGCCATGGGGTCCATACGGGCCACGATAGTGAACCGGAACCGTACGGCCGACGGCGACTACACGATCAAAGACCGCGACATCATCCATATAGTGCCGCAGTCCGGAAGGCGCCCGGCAAAAAAGCCACCATAGGTCCTCCGGCCGGCCCGCCGGCGTGCGCCCCGGACAGGATGGTTGGCACCATGCCGCAGGGGCCGTCCCGGACTAAATACGGTCCAGGGCATACCAGCCTCATGAGGCCGGTGGTGATAGTGGGCGCGGGGGTCAGCGGCCTGGCCTCCGCCGCCCTGCTTGCCAGGGACGGGTATCCGCTCACCATCCACGAAAAGGGCGCCAGGATCGGGGGCCGCACCGCGTCGGTGTCCTACAGGGGCCACACGCTGGACAACGGCTTCCACATAATGCCCTTCTACAAAAAGTCGGCCCTGTACCGGGTACTCCGGATGACCGGGCTGCTCGGCCGCGTTGAGCTGGCAGGCGTTACCGATATATCGTTTCATTCCGGATCCGGGTTTCACGGGTATCCCTCAGGCATACCTGGGATACTCAGGCTGTCCCTGGTCCCGTTCCGGAGCAGGCTGGTCCTGCTGAGGCTGCTGCTCCCGATGGCCTTTGCCACCCTCAGGCAGACCGAGGGGATGGACGGCCGGCCCCTGTCCGCGGTGACCGCCGGGCTCGACCCCCGCACCAGGGCATTCTTTGATGCAGTCTGCATGCTGGCCTTTGCCGACGTACCCGACCGCGTCTCCCTGGGCGAGTTTGCCAGGACCATCATCCGGGCCAACCCGTTCCGGGGCGGCACCAGCCGGTTCGCGTACCCGGCCGGCGGGGGATACGACTCCATCTGCGGTTCCCTGGCGTCATACGTAGCGGGCCGCGGTGGCTCCATCCGCCTGTCCAGCGCCATACGGCGGATACACGTACGGGACGGCCGGGTCTGCGGGGTGAGCGACGATAGCGGAGATTACACCGAGGCCGACTGCGTGGTGGTGTCCGCCCCCGCATACCAGGCTGCCAGCATGCTGGAACCTGGGGTGCTGGATCAGGAGACCCTGGCCCGCATCAAGGCCCTCAACGAGACCACCGCGGTCGTGGAGGTTCACTATGCCACCCGCCGCCGCATAGACACCAGGCAGATAGTGTTTCCCGTCGGCGACCGCTACACCTCCAGGGGGATTTTCTTTACCTCCAACATCAGTTCCGCCCTGTGCCCGGCAGGCGAGCACCAGATGATATCCGGCACCCCGGTAGACGCAAGGACCGCCGGCAGCGCCCGCGCGTCCCGGGAGGTCGCCCGGATGATGCGCCGCGATATCGAGTCCATCTATCCGGGCTTCTCTGACCAGGTGATCTGGGAGAGGCCCATGGCCTGGAAGCTGGTCGAGTCGGTGGTCAAGAAGCCCGGAATGGTCTGGCGCTCCAAGATGCCCCACGCCCTGCCGTATATCAAGGGCCTCTTCTTTGTGGGCGACTCCTCGGTAAGCTACGGCATAGGCACCGACTCGGCAGCGCACAGCTCCCTGCTGTGCCACCCGCTCATACTGGAACAATGGTCACGCTCCAGGGAAGGGGCGTAACCGCACACCCCTGGATGATACGCCGGTGGCGATACAAGAAAAAACCGCGTCGGCGGCCGTCATCCCCGGGTACGGGCACCCGCGTCGGCCCCGGCGTTGATCATGCGAACCATCGTCCCTAGCTGCCCGCCGCACCGGGACGGCCGCCAAGCGGGCAGGTCCGGGTCCGGCGGGTAGAACCCGGAACCGGGTATGTACCCGCCGAGTTCGGACAGCCATGGTATCCCGGTGATCGTGACATCCGGCTCCGGGGCGAGCTCGTAGAGCATCCACAGGCCGTCGCACAGGGCCAAGTGCAAGATAAGGCCCTCCCGGGGGTAGTCGGTGGGTGGTAGGTCGGGCGCCACCCGCCCTGCCAAGCCGGGAAAGTTCGAGGACGCGACCGCGACCATGTTGGAGGCGTTCACCACGAAGATGAACCCGCGCATATACCATCACGCGTTCAACGTCCACCACTCAACCAATTGGTGGAGGTGGGGCGCGGGGGAACCGCGCACGCGGATGGTTTTTTAAAACGCCCGCGCGTTCGTGGATGATGCTGCTCGGAGGCGCCGATATATCCGGAACCGAACGCGGCGGACTAGACAACCACGCCGCCCTGATCATCGGAAAAGAGGAGGCGATCAACAGGATCCACAACGCTATAGGCATCGAGCACATCCACATGAGCAGGCTCGGGGCGAAAAAACGGACCCAAGTGCTGGAGAATCTCGACCTGTCCGCCGATGAGATTGGCGCATGGTGTTTTCACATCGACCGCCAGCGCATAGAGGGCAGCGTGAGCGGGCTCATCTCAGGACAAAGGCGAAAGCCGCCGACCAACATCCACAGGAGTTTCGACGCGTATTGGCTGCAGCTGTTCGTGCGCGAGCTTGCGGACTTTGCGGCCAGGCTCGGGGCGGATCTCTCGGATATCATCGTCGAGGCTGACGCGGACATGCGGCCCACAATGAAAAGGTGGAACATCGGCACCAAGCGGGTTGGCAGGGCACACGAGCTGTCAGACGCGATAGCGTGGTGCAACCGGAGGGGTGTCAAGATACCAAACTGCAGGATCATGGATATTCGAGACGATCTGGAGGCGGCCATGAGGCGCGACCTGTTGAAATGACAATACCGGATACAATGGGCGCCCAGGACCCTTGCTATGGTGGGCCCGAGTCTGGGCGGTACATACCCGGCTACTCATATTATGGGTAGTGAATATATAAAATTCACTGCCCCTTGGTTGTACGGACTCAGGTCCCCAGGCACGTATCCTGTTGATTAGCGTGGAATCCACTAATCACACTACCATGGGAGGTATTTGTTGGATTTGCGCACTGTTAATCGGTATGAGTTGACCATATTTGGTTGAAGATGCCAATCAAAGATCGACGCCTGCGGACCTGAGTCCATACCCTTGGTTCTTCTGCGTTAATTGTTGGTGGCGACGCATGATCCTGCCTCCGTCCTTGGGCGGCGCGCGGGACAAGCCGGCGGGTCCCGCCGGGGCACGGGGCTAGGCAGATCGTTCTTGATTATCTAGGTACGTACGATGCGTCCCGAAGGGAACCCACCATCACCAACAGTTTTCGCAGAAGAACCGGCTGCGCCCTAGACTTAAATAACAATCTAAAGCGCACCAGCCCATGTCAGAGGTCACCATCGAGGGCATGGATCCCTTCGAGAACGCCGTCAGGCAGCTCAATGATGCCTGCGACATACTCGGTATAGGAGACCCCGGTGTCAGGGAGTACCTGGCCACGCCCAACAAGATGGTGCGGGTCAAGATACCCATCCGCATGGATGACGGCTCCCTCAGGACGTTCATCGGTTTCAGGTGCCAGCACAACAACGACCGCGGCCCCTACAAGGGGGGCATCAGGTACTTTGATCCCCCGGGCGGCGTCGAGTACATGGAGAGGGAGGTCATGGCGCTCTCCTCGTGGATGACCTGGAAGACGGCCCTTGCAGACGTGCCGCTGGGCGGCGGCAAGGGCGGCATCTATGTCAACCCAAAGACCGAGGAGCTCAGTGATAACGAGTTGGAACGACTCACCAGAGGGTTTGCTTTTGCCATATCCGAGGTTATCGGCCCCCAGAAGGACATTCCCGCACCCGACGTCTATACCACCGGCCGCGAGATGACCCAGATCATGGACACGTTCGGCAAGCTGAACAACCACACCCACCAGCCCGGCGTGGTAACCGGCAAGCCGATCACCATGGGCGGCTCCCTTGCGCGCGATGTGGCCACCGGACTGGGCACCGCCTACTGCGTCCGCGAGGCCGCCAAGGTACTGGACATGGAGCTGAAGGACGCAACGGTGGTGGTGCAGGGCTTTGGCAACGCGGCCACCTTTGCAGCCGAGTACCTGGGAAAGATGGGGTGCATCCTGGTGGGGGCATCAGACACCCGGGGGAGCATACTGAAGCCGGACGGGATTGACCTGGAGGCGCTAAAGGCCTGGAAGAAGGAGACATCCACGGTGGCAAAATTCGAGGGCAGTGAGCTGGTTGATGCCGAGGCCCTGCTGACCGCCGACTGCGACATACTGGTGCCGGCCGCCCTGGAGAACCAGATTCCGCCCAAGATAGCCGCAAAGATCAAGGCCAACGTGATAGGCGAGGCGGCCAACGGCTGTACCCTGCCCGATTCGGATCCCATACTGCACGACAAGGGCGTGATGGTCATACCAGACATACTGGCCAATGCCGGCGGCGTCACCATATCCTACTACGAGTGGGTCCAGAACAACATGGGCTACTATTGGAGCTTTGACGAGGTGGCCTCGCGCATGGAGGACCACCTGGTCCGCGGCTTCAAGGACACCTACAAGATGTCCCTAGAGAAGAAGGTCGACATGAGACGTGCGGCCATGGCCATCGCCGTGATGAGGGTGGTAAAGGCCTTCTACACCCACGGCCTGTGGCCCTAGATTACCGCCGGCGCGTACGAGACCAGCTGTTCCACGAACCTGAGCCGCCCGCCCGTTATCCTGGCCAGCCTGCGGCGGTACGAGAGATCCACCGCCGTTCGCCTCTGCAGCAGCCGTACCAGCCGGTAGGTCATGTAGCGGCCCTCCCTGTCGTAGTCTAGCAGCACCACCACCCTCCGGTGCGCGGCAGCCGCGTCGGCCACCTTGACAAAGCCGCCGTACCTGTGAAACTGCATCAGCGGGCCGGTAAATCCCAGGCTGCGTAGGGCGGCAGCGTCACGCTTGCCCTCGACAACGACGACGGCGTCCTGCGAGTCCAGCTCGCCGACAAGCCGCCGCACCATCAGCGCCTCGGTCACGTCCACCACCATCCCATCGGGGACGGTTGCTAAAAAATCCCCCGGCCGCCGGCAGGGCGGGGTCCGCGGCCAACCGCCCCCGCAAGACACATTTGGTGGGAGTGCCGCCCGTAGGCGTTGTTCATACAGAACAATCCCATCGAGGGTCCCGGCTACCTGAGGGAGTTGTTTGAGCGGGACGGCCTGGATGCCACGGTGATCGGCCCGGACGGCGGCATACCCGGGTCGGCCGAGGGGCCGGTGGTGATCCTGGGCGGCCCCCAGTCCGCCAACGAGGACTCGCCGCGCCTCCGGGCGGAGGAGGAGCTCGTCCGTAACTGCCACCGGCGAGACGTGCCGGTTCTTGGCGTCTGTCTTGGATCGCAGCTGGCGGCCAAGGCTCTTGGGGGCAGGGTGTACGCCGGGGGACTGGCCGAGATGGGGTTCCACGACGACGTCATCCCGGATAGGACCTCGGCGCTCTTTGGCGGGGCGCCGGATCCGTACTGGGTCTTCCACTGGCACCAGGACACCTTCGAGCTGCCGCCTGATGCCGCCGTTCTGGCCGGCTCCCCGGCCTACGCCAACCAGGCGTTCATCGCCGGCTCGGTGGTGGGGCTGCAGTTCCACCTGGAGGTGGACCTGCCGACGGTCCAAACTTGGCTGGGGGTCATGGCCGGGCAGCGGGGCGCCGCCCCGCGTAACTCGGACCGCCCAGAGGACCGACTCCCGGCCGTCCGCTCCAACATGGACGCCTTCTACTCCGGGTTCAAGCGGCTCCTTAGCCTGTGAACGTAACGGATTCAAATATGAAATGCGTGTAATGATACCATGGGAGGAGACGCGGCAGTGGGCACGGAGCCCACGTACATACTGATGCAGTGCGATCTGGGCAGCGAACCTGAGATAATATCGGCCATATCCGAGATACCGCAGGTGACAGAGGTGCGGGGAACCTACGGCACCTTCGACATATTCTGCAGGATACAGGCCGACCCCGGCGAGTCAGACAAGATACTGACCAGGATACGCCGGATCCCCCACATCCGCTCCACCAACACCCTCAGGCCCATCCTCACTCAGGGCGGCCGATGAGCCATGGTGGAGCGCGAGTTTGACGCCGAGCGGCTCTACAACAACGTCGTCCATTTTTACGTGGACAAGAAGGGCATGGCCCCCGAGGAGGCCAACCGCATCGCCCAGGTGGTGGTAATCCGCGAGACGCAGAAGAGGACCTGCCGCACCTGCGGCCACATGAACCACGACCACATAGCCAACGCCAGGACCTGCCTGTACGGGGACTGCCAGTGCGCAGAGTTTGTCAGCGCCCAGAAGCAGGACGCTCCAGAGGCTCGGCACTGATCCCCATCCCCCGCAGGTGCTCGGCAAACTCGGAGACGAACCCGTGGACGGTATACACCTGCTCGGCCCCGGAGGCCTCCACCATCGCCACCAGCTCCGCAAAGTCGCAGTGGTCGCTGAGCGTGACAAAGTAGTCCGCCCCCCGAGAATAGGAGAAGCGCGACGAGTTGGCCCAGCCGCTGAACGAGACGGTCACGGCTCCGTACCGCCTCATCTCGGATGCAAAGGCCGTCTTGGGCCCCATCATCGGGGCCACCATCACCCAGGGCTTCTTGTCCAGGAGACCGGCGCTCTGCGCCTCGGTGTGGCCCGGGGCCGGCTTGAGAGCCACTCCCAGCCTCCTGTGCATGTCGTTTACCCTCTTGACCGAGTCGTGGTAGTACATGGGCTCCCAGTGGGCGAACATCTGGGAGATGACCTGCGCCTTGCCCAGTTCGTACCCCATCAGGACCACGGGGACGCCCCGGGAGTACATGGCCGCTATCAGCTCGTCCACCTGGGATCTCACCTCGTGGACCGGCGGGAACCTGAACTCGGGCAGGCCGAATGTGCACTCGGTCACCAGCGTGCGGCACCGCGGGACGCGCGCCCCGCGCAGGAACCCCCTGTCCCTGGTGCACATGTCGCCGGTGTAAAAGATGTCCCCGGCCAGCAGTCCCTTGGATCCCAGTATGTGCCCGGAGTCGTGCAGCTCCAGCCCCTCGGCCTTCTCGACGCACTCGCCAAGGTCGTACCCCCGCAGCGAGGCCAGCTGGGCGGTGTACCTGGAGGCCAGGACGGTCCCGGTACAGGAGGACGGCAGGTGATCCGTGTGCGCGTGCGATACAAAGCTGAGTCCGGAGCCCGCCCTCTTGGGGTCCAGCCGGACGGGGTTCTCTCCCGGATAGCAGACGATGCCGTCCCTGGTCATGGATATGCCCCGCACAAACCCGCCCGATCCCAAACTCGATATAAACTGACGGGCCGCCCCGCACCGGTGCCGGACCCGGGCACGATCACATCCGGAAAGGACAGAGGCTACAGCGGGCCAACCGTCCCTGTGCAGGGGGCAGTCTAAAAATAGAATGTAGAGGGGTCGTCGCAGCCTAAGGCTGGCCGGCTACCACGCTGTACAGGACCGGGCGGGACGGCGGGTCCCGGAACTCCTCGGCCTGCTTGTGGACCGACCTGTGCTCCGCGCTCTGGCGCATCGCCCGGAACTGTTCCTCGGTCTCGAACTCAACCATCATCCGCAGGGATCCGTCGGGCGCCTCCAGCAGCCTGCGGGATACGAACCCCTCGAACCTCGATATCACCCCGTTGGACTCGGCAACCCAAGCCTTGAAGTCGTCAAGGCGACCCGGCTTGATGTTCATGTCCAGCATCGCTATCACCATCGGCGGCGGTACGGCATGCCCAAATAACTACCTTGGGCAACGATTTATGGTCGTATACGTAGGACGTATAGCACGATGCTGGTCCGGCGGGACCGGATCTCCCCGGAATGGCGGTAGGGCAGCCCGGCGTCCCCGGCAGGACCGGATTTGGCACCCCGTCGCGCCCGATGGGCATGATCACCGCAACACCTGCCGCCGGCGCCATCCCGCATTGCGGGCTCCGGGCGGCGCCATCACAGGGATATTCGCGTCCGCAGGAAACACGGGCGGGCGCGATCCCCTAATCTTCGGGCCGGCCGGGCGGCGCCAAAACCTCTCTGGTCACATAAATTGGAAATTATTCCAAAGTCCCGCGTACGACGCACGGCCTTGCGGTTATAAAATTAGTTGTATTTTAAGTAAGTTACGCATAATTCCTACCAATTAATAGAAGAAATGATGAGTCGATTTAATATAGATAATTTATCATCTCATTTTAGTGGATAAAAAAACGCGCACAATTATCTTAGGCGCAGTTCTGCCAATCTTTGGAGCCAGCATCGTCCTAGCAAGCGGGGTCGCCGCCATGCCAGGATATGACGGCAACCTTGTATATGCCACCCATTCCGTAACAGGAAACGCAACCTACGAGGTAACCATCACAAACATCACACCCGGCCAGCCAATAACCCCGCCGCTGCTCGTCACGCATAGTGCAGACGTGGGAATCTTCGCCACCGGCGAGGAGGCCAGCGAGGAGCTGCAGCAACTTGCAGAGAACGGGAATTTTGGACCCCTAGTAGAAAGCCTTGCGGAAGGAAGCGGTGTGCTTGACGTGGTCACCGGCACGGCTCCGCTCGTGCCCGCCAACGACCCCGGCGATACGGGGATGGCACACTCGGCTACATTTACAGTCCGGGCAGGGGGCAGTCACGACCGCCTCTCGTTTGCAAGCATGCTGATCTGCACCAACGACGGCTTTGCCGGAATAAACGGGGTTAGCCTGCCAGGCTATGGCGAAAAGACCGTCTATGCTGCCGCCTATGACGCAAGAACCGAAGCAAACACAGAGGACTTTGCCGACCTAGTGCCACCGTGCCAGGGATTGACAGGCGTATCGGGCGAGAGCTCCGGCACCGGAGCAAGCAACCCGGCCATATCCGAGGAGGGCATAGTCATACCCCATCCAGGAATAGAGGGCGATGCGGATTTAACCTTCGCTCATGACTGGGCCGACCCCGTCGTCAAGATAGATATCAAGCGACTATCGTAGCTTTTTTTTCTTTTTTTTTTTGTTTTGTGCGAGACCGCCGGCCCGGCCCGTCATGGTTGGCGGTTTTGCCATCACGTTCTTGGAGGCTTTGCGGTGCGCCGCCCGCCGGCCGTGCCGGTTTTTGTATTATTATTATTGTGACCGGTTTTAAAATTCCGGTACCATGGGCGGCCGCGTGATAAAATGATCGAGCCCCGCCGGGGAGTGCGCGGCGCATTTCCGCAGCACGCCAGGCCGCGAACGCATCGCTCACCGGGACCTGCCCGCATTACGCAACGGCAGCATCGACACAGTTTAATTGCCAGTCGGCGTCCCACCCTGTCGATGGCGGGCGTGCGGATGGACGGTCTGGCGGTGGCCGGCGAGGTCAGGCGGAGGGTGGCCCAGGGGACTAGCCGTCTCAAGAGCAAAGGAATCACCCCCTGCCTGGCCACCGTGCTGGTCGGGGACGACCCCGCATCGGCCGTGTACGTACGCAACAAGCACAAGGCCTGCGCGGAGGCCGGAATCGCCACAAAGGACCACAAGATGCCTGCCGGTATCGCCCAGCAGGAGCTGGACTCGCTGGTGGACCGGCTGAACGCCGACGGGGCGGTCCACGGGATACTGGTGCAGCTTCCCCTGCCGGACCACATCGACGCGTTCCGGACCATATCCAGGATATCGCCGGACAAGGACGTGGACGGCCTGACCCCTGCCAGCGCCGGGCTGCTGGCTGCAGGCCGGGCCCGTCTGGCCGCCTGCACCCCCTTGGGGATTGTACGCATGCTCGACCACTACGGCATAGCCATCGAGGGCAGGCACGCCGTGATAATAAACCGGAGCGGCCTGATCGGAAAGCCGCTGTACCACCTGCTGCTGCAGAGGAACGCGACGGTCACCACCTGCCATTCCAGGACGGCCGACCTGGCAGGAATATGCAGGGGCGCCGACATCGTGGTGACCGGCGTCGGCAACCCCGGCAGGTTTGCCCTGACCGCGGACATGATAAAGGACGGGGCGGTCGTGGTCGATGTTGCCATCAACAGGGTGGACGGCAGGCTGTCCGGCGACGCCGACTACCCGGGGGTAATCCAAAAGGCATCGTATGCCACCCCCGTCCCCGGCGGGGTAGGGCCCATGACGGTTGCCATGCTGCTCCGCAACACCCTGGTGGCGGCCGGTGGCGATGAGGCCTGATCCTGACCGGGAAGCCCTCCGGCGCATGCTGCTGAAGAGGCGCGACTCCACCTCCTCGGACATGCTGGAGATGGCCAGCGGCAGAATACGCGAGAGGCTGCTTCGGATGGAACCTCTTCGGGACGCAGGGTCGGTGGGGGCGTACCATGCGATTGGCAGCGAGGTGCGCACCGCGGGGATAATCCAGGACGTACTGGACGCGGGCCAGCGGCTCCTCCTGCCGGCCGTCGCCGGGGACTCGCTGGTCTTTCGGGCGGTCGAGGATGTCGGGGATCTTGTGCGCGGCAGGTTCGGGATAATGGAGCCCAAGCCCAGGTGCGATGCGGGCACCCCCGAGGTGCTGCTGGCGCCGGCGGTGGGCGTGACCATCAAGGGCGCCAGGCTGGGATACGGTAGCGGATACTACGACAGGTACCTGCGCCTGAGCGGGGCCGTATCGGTGGCCCTCACCCTGGAAAAGCAGGTGGTCGGCAGGATACCGGAGGGTCCCGGTGACGTTCCGGTGGACTGGGTGGTCACCGAAGACCGGCTGGTGCGCGTCTAGAGGGCCCGGTGGGCTATGTCCCTGCGGCAGTACTTGTCTGTCCAGTCCACCATATCGGCCAGCCCGTATGCCCGGGAGACCGCCGACTTTAGGTCGGC
The DNA here is from genome assembly GCA_965261905.1 of Nitrosopumilaceae archaeon. GTDB lineage: Archaea > Thermoproteota > Nitrososphaeria > Nitrososphaerales > Nitrosopumilaceae > VYCS01. Next base: position 321,878 of record CBDHDZ010000013.1, read on the forward strand.
TCCCGCCGCGGTCACCCCCAGCACGCGCCCCCCGTTGGATACCACCTGGCCGTCCCGGATGGTGGTGCCGGCGTGGAATATCTGCGCGTCGGGGCCGCGGTCCCCGGGCAGGAGGATGCGCTGCCCCCTGCCGTACCCGCCGGGATATCCCTTGGATGCCAGCACCACGCAGACCGCCGGCCCCCCCTTCCAGCGGGGCGGCGGCAGGCCATCCAGCGTGCCGGAGACGGCCGCCTCCATGTACCGGTACAGGTCAAAGTCCATCCGCATGACCACCGGCTGGCACTCCGGATCCCCCATCCGGACGTTGAACTCCAGCACGAAGGGCTCCCCGTCCTGGATGATGATCCCCGCGTACAGGAACCCCCGGAAGGGTATTCCCTCGCCGGACATGGCCCCGACGGTCCTCTCTATCACCTCCGCCTGGATGGCGCCGGCCAGCTCTTCGGTGATGGCCGGGGTAGGCGAGTAGGCGCCCATCCCCCCGGTGTTGGGCCCGCGGTCGCCGTCATAGATGCGCTTGTGGTCCTGGCTGGTGGCCATCGGGACGGCTGTCCTGCCGTCGCAGATGGTGATATAGGAGGCCTCCACCCCGGACAATCTCTCCTCGATTACGACCCTCCTGCCGGCCCCGCCGAACCGCCCCTCCACCATCATCGACGAGATCGCCGACCTGGCCTGGCCGGGGCTGTCGCAGACCACCACCCCCTTGCCGGCGGCGAGCCCGTCTGCCTTTACCACCACGTCGTAGTCCACCGACCCGACATGCTCGATGGCCTCGGCGGCATCCTCGAAGACGCCGAACCGGGCGGTCCTGATTCCGTTGCGCTCCATGAACTCCTTGGCCCATACCTTGCTGGACTCCAGCTGGGCGGCCGCCCTGGAGGGGCCGAACAGCCTGAGGTTCCTGTCGGCGAACACGTCCGCTATCCCGGCGGCAAGGGGCGCCTCGGGCCCCACCACGGTAAGGCAGTCGTGCTCTTCTGCAAAGTTGGCCAACCCCACCATATCGTCTGCCTGGATGGGTACGTTGTTGGAGGTGCCGCCGTTTCCCGGGGCCACATACACCCTGCCGACCAGCGGGCTCTGCGATATCTTCCAGGACAGGGCGTGTTCTCTGCCGCCGGATCCTACCACCAGAACGTCGGCCACGCCCACACCCCCCGGCTAGCAGGTATATCTGTTGGGTTTCTCTGGGGCTGCCCAAAAGTGGCACATGAACGCCGGCGTTAAATCGGGTACATGAGAGATTATGCACAAACCCCCCATACCTCTAGTACCATATAATATAGTATTAATACTTCATAATACTTATACAACACCATCATAATCACCATCTACCATGGTTAAGATAACCCGGACCGTCCACGTGGCGCATGACATGGGTCATCTCTTGGGCGGTTTGCTGCACTATATCATGGTCGCATCCAACCACGCCGCCAAGGGGTACCGCCGGGGCGTACGTGGCAGGGAACTGTATCGTCTGGCGGTGCACCGTACCGGCGTCTACCAGGCCAGGTTTGCCGACTACGTCATAGTTGACGTGCGGGGCAGCCACAAGGCGTGGCGCACCAACCAACTGGTCAACCGGCATGCGCGGGCGCCGCACTATCACAACCCGGTGGCGCAGACAGACTGCTTTGAGATGGCGTTCGATGATACCTCAAAACGGTGGGACGGCTCGCCGGCCATCCATGTCGCCATATACGGCATGGGCCGCCAAGACCGCGCGTGGATGGCATTCCGCGTGCCGCCATACATGGTGGAGCAGCTGGGCAGACCCGGCGTCACGCCCAAGACCGTCAAACTGACCAGGGACGAGATCCACGTAACCTACGAGAAGACGGTACCGGACCGCCAACCAACCACCTGGGCGGGCGTGGACATGAACGCCGACAACAACACGTACGCCCTGTTGGACGGCACCGTGATGGTCAAACGCAACGACTTCCGAAGACAGTACAACAGGGCGTGCAGCAAGATACTGAACGTAAAGCGCCGCAGTGACACCCGCGTCATGGCCAAACACCAGCAAAAAGCCTGGAACGCCTATCGCAACCGCGTAAAGAACGCAATCGGTGTCGAGGCGCGCCAGATGGCCAACGCCGGGTACGGCCTGGGATACGAGCAGCTGAGCACGGACAAACTATACACCAAGAACGGCAGGATGGCACCGTACGTTCGCGGCAAGCTAAAGACCTCCCTCAACACCGGCCAGCGAAGACGCGCCCTGGTCTGTGCCGCCCAGTCGGAGGGGCTGCCGCATGTCGGGGTGGACCCGGCAGGCACCTCGGCGAACTGCCTCATGTGTGGTGGCAAGCTGAAACGCGCGACCAGCCAGCCATCAGGCAGACGCAACCTGTGGTGCCAGCCATGCAAGGCCATCCGTGAGCGGGATGCCAACGCGGGCGCCAACATATTGTTCCGGACGGTAACGGCGCTTGTCATGGATTATACCGGCCGGGACGGGTCGACACGCGTCACGTTCCCGGCCATGCTGGCGATGCTGAGGGATGCCATCCACGAACCCGGCATGAGCAGACAGCAAAAGAACACTCTGACAAACATCTTGCGGCTGATAGAGGGCCGCAGTGCAGGCGCCGATTGGCGCCTGCCGGGGGCGCACAAACCGGGGCGTCAAAGTTCCGCCGGCGGGGAGCCGGCAGACGGACCCGGGGTGGACGACCACGGCCGGAACGGGCCGGGGCCGCCCAATGCAGCCAAGTTATGCGTCTATGCATAATCTCTATGGGCCGAATATCCTCAGGGTTCCGGATGGAATCTGATTTGCATGCGGGCTCTGGCAAACCTGCGGGACATGGATCCGGCTGGAGGGTAGGCGAATGGTGTCCTGGCGATGCCATCGCCCTCCATCGATACCGGCAACCTTTGACGCTTAAATGGAGAGGATATGAACGGGGGCCGTGGCGCACAACCGATGGAAGTATGCAACTGTGGGCCTGGGCAGCCTGGTGGGGGCGGGAATCATATTCTATATGGTGGTCTTTGCAATCCCCTTCCTGACCGCCAGCACCAACAACCAGCCCAACACGATTGAGGGCATCCCCGACGAGTGGGCCGCCCACACTTGGGCCAACGGCCAGCAAGAGGCAACGTACGGCTCGCGGGTCGCCGACTGCAGTCTCAGCATTGCCAAAGGGGGCAATTCCGACCACCCGGTGAATCTCACCGTGTCACTGTCGTGTGATGGTGACGAAGATGGCAGTACGCACAACATCGTCCGCAGCGACAACGCGGGGGGAGGCGAACATATGTTCATAACCGAGCCCGCCGGCTTTGAATTCGACCAGCCAGAGGCTGATAGCTGCCACATGTCATTCAATTACGGCTCGTTCCGGTGGGAGGAAGGGGTCGAGGAGATAGAAATCTACATCTCCTGCGAGGAACAGGAGTAGCGGCTTGAAACCCGGCCCCGCCGGTCTTTTGTCGATGGCGGCGCCTGGAGCGTTCTGGGTTATCATCACCGGTCACGCGTTTCGGGGGCAGCGGACGGTTCAGGCCGCACCCGCGGCCGACTCGCCGACAACAAGCCTCTGGTAGGTCTCCCAGGCCGAGTCGACATCGGCGTTGCCGTGGATTATCGTACGGACGGCCCGGATCATCGGAACCGGGTGGTCCGACTGCCAGATGTTCCTGCCCATGTCCACGCCGACGGCGCCCGACCGGACCGCGTTGTAGGTTAGCTCCAGGGCGTCACGTTCGGGTATCTTCTTGCCGCCGGCTATTATCACCGGGACGGGGCATGACTCGACCACCTTCTCAAAGTTATCGCAGTAGTAGGTCTTGACGATATGGGCGCCCTGCTCGGCCGCCATCCGGCATGCCAGCGAGAGGTACCTGGCGTCCTTGCCGAGTTCCTTGCCGACGGCGGTCACCGCCAGCACCGGAATCCCGTACTCCTGCGCCTCGCTTACCAGCTTTCCCAGGTTGACCACCGTCTGGTACTCGTACTTTGAGCCCACGAACACGGACATGGCCAAGGCGGCGGCGTTCACGCGGATGGCGTCCTTGATGCTGACGGTGATGTCCTCCCTGGACAGGTCCTCGCCGATGATGCTCGAGCCGCCCGATACCCTCAGGACCATCGGCGTCGAGGTGGCTGGCGGAACTGACGTCCGCAACACCCCCCGGGTGAGCATCAGCGAGTCGCAGTACTTGAGGATGGGCGCTATCGTGTCCCGGGCGTTCTCCAGCCGTTCGGTGGGCCCCAGAAAGTACCCGTGGTCGACGGCCAGCATCAGCGCCCGGTTCCTGGGCTGCCTGATTATCCGAAATAGCCTGTTCCGCAGTCCCCAGTCCAACGGGATAGTACCGCGCGCGGCGTATCTTAAGCCTTACCCCGTGATGATTATCTTGACGGCCTCCTGCCCGCTCTTGGCGCGATCAAAGGCCTGCTGCGACTCGGAGATGTCGTACTTGTGCGTCACCAGGCGGCCGGCATCCACCTTTCCGTCCCGGATGAGTCGCAGCGCCTCGGCGGTGTCCGCGTCCGAGGCCGCATAGCTGCTGAGCAGGGAGATCTCCCGCGAGTACATATCGTCCATTTCCAGGCTCAGGGCGGCCCCCTTGGAGGGCACCCCGAACATCATGACCGTTCCGCCGCGCCTGACCGAGGCGATGGCCGACTGCAGGGCCGACATGCTGCCGGTGGCCACTATCGCAAGGTCCGCGCCCCGGCCGTCCGTGCTGTCCCGTATCTGGGCGGCCGCGCCATCACCGGCCAAGATGGTCCGGCTGACGCCCAGCTTCTCCGCAAATGCCAGCCGGAATTCGTTGGTATCAACACAGCAGACGCCGGAGAATCCATGGTGGGTGGCCAGCATGGCGTGCATCATCCCCGTGGAGCCCGTTCCGAATATCGCAACCGAGTCCCCCCGCTGGTACCCGCACTTGGACCAGGCCCTGATGCAGCAGGCCAGCGGCTCTATCATGGCCGCCTCCTCAAACGACATCGAGTCCGGCAGGCGCAGGACCCCGCCATGCTTGACGTTCCAGGCCGGCACGAGGTACTCCTGGGCCAGCCCGCAGGGCGCCAGGTTTGATCCGTAATACTCCGGGCATGCCGTCTCGTTGCCGTGCCTGCACAGGTAGCACGAGTAGCACGGGACGTGGTGGTGGGTAAACACCCTGTCGCCGGGGCCAAAGTCCTCGACGCCCTCGCCCACCGCCTTCACCACCCCGGCCGGCTCGTGTCCCAGCCGGACCGACGGCTGGCCGTACTGCCCGTAGACCTTCTCCACGTCGGAGCCGCATATCCCGCAGGCTACCATCCGGACCACCAGGTCCCCGGGTCCGGGTACGGGATCAGGGGACTCGCGTACGGATACCTGCGAGGGTCCGCCCACGGCCGCAAACCTCACGGCCCATCACACGCCCAGTATCTTCTTGAGCATTGCGCGGTAATCCACGTCGACCTTCTCGCTGCCGGCCGCCGGCAACGAGAATACCAGGGTGGACTTTTTGGCGCGCAGCTGCGTCAGCTCGTCGTTTATCTTTTCTGTGATGTCGTCGCTCACCAGCACCAGCCCGACCTCCTGATCCTCAGTCAGCGACCTTATCTCGGATAGCGCCCTGTCCGGGCTTTCGCTGATCCTTCCCGGGACACCGGCCAGCTGGAAGCTGGTCACAAAGGACTTGCTGCCCACCGTAAATATCTTCACGGGGTACAACCCGCCCGGTTCACATTTAACCCTTCGGAAAACGCGTTCTTGCGCAAATTCGGGCGTTCGCCGAAACCATCTGGCTGCGACCAACGCTTTCCCGAACAAAATCGATTGCCCGGGGGCCGTCCCCGGAGAGCACGCGCGTTTGCGGCCGAACCTGAAAACGTTGATTTAGGCGGCCCGCCTGCCCCGTCCCATGGAAGTGGATTCAGCACGCGCCGTCTACCTGTTTACGCACGGCCGCGTCGACCTGCGCGAGAAGGCCTTGGCGGCCCTGGAGTCCGAGGGCTTTGCCCGGGATTCCGTCGTCGATGCCAGCCCCGCCAAGACCGGCGTTCCGGGCGACTACATGGCCATGCTCTGGATGCCCCCCAACCCCGACCACATCAAGTTGCAGCGCATAACGCGCGTGGAGCAGGTCGAGCCCGAGGGCATGATTGGCCTGTGGAAGGGAGTATCCAAGGACGACATCGGGACAGTCCCCCTGTAATTTTTGCGCCACCCGGCGGTCCTTTTTTCGCCTCTGCGGCGCGCTGCATGGGTGAATTATTTTACAGCATATGCCAATAAATCAAGACAACAATAGATAAATAGACTGTGCATGAACCGGCTGATGATGAAGGCGTTGGCCGTTCTGCTTGCGGTAACCGTGGTGGCCGGTATTACGGGCACCTCGATAGCCGACAACCACAACATTCCGCCACTGTCCGTGGAGGCCAGCGGCGACGAGTTTGAGGCAGGCGAGACCATCACCATAACAGGCTCCATCAAGAGTATCGATCCCGACATGAAGCATGACGTGACCATCCAGGTGGCCTCGCCGGATGGCAACAGGGTAGGGTTCGCACAGATCACCCCGACCGACAACGGCGAGTTTACCGCGACCATTCCCACCGGCGGACCGCTCTGGAAGAACAGCGGCGAGTACATGATACTGGTGGCGTACAGCAGCGACAGGTCGACCATCCGGGTATCGTACACGGCCTCGGCCATGGAACAGCCAATGGAGCCGGTGGTGGAGCCGTCGAATCCCCTCTGCGGTCCGGGCACCGAGATGGTGGACGGCGTCTGCCAGGTGATTCAGGAACCCGAGGATCCGCCCGAGGACACAACGGTACCGCCCCCACCCCCACCCGCGGAGGATCCAGCCGAGATAACCTGCGGAGCAGGAACCGAACTGGTGAACGGCGAGTGCGTAGCGATAGAGCAGGAAGAGGGCGGCGGATGCCTGATAGCAACGGCAGCCTTTGGAACCGAGATGTCCCCACAGATCCAGTACCTGCGTGAGGTACGCGACAACACGGTCATGAGCACCGGGTCCGGCATGGCCTTCATGTCCGGATTCAACAGCCTCTACTACTCGATATCGCCCCAGATAGCGGACATGGAGCGCGAGAATCCGCTATTCAGGGAGATGGTCCGGGTGGCAATCACCCCCATGCTGGCGTCATTGTCCATAATGAGCCTGGCCGAGAACGGCTCCGAGGTCTCCGTCCTTGGAACCGGCCTGCTGGTGATAACACTCAACATCATGATGTACCTGGCCGCCCCGGTCCTGATAGGGTTCAAGGCGTACGGGAAGATAGCCAACAGGAACAACACATCCCGGTAATCCGGGCCATTTTGGCGCCGGCGCAGTTACAGACCAAAAAGCAACTAGATTTATTACACCTGCGGCGCCCCACAGGAACCATGAACGTAGAGTACGAAGAGTTTGCCGACATTGAGGACGTGTTCATGTTCCTGGCGTCGGCGGCGGCGCCCATGAAGAACACCCTCCCGATCAACTCCTACAAGGGTTACGTGATGTCCTTCATCCCGCTGGGATCCCAGGGGACGGAGAGCTACCTGATGATATACGCCAAGGGGATGATGGAGCCGGGCATATACGAGTTCGATGTCTCCACCAGGTCATACCGCAGCGTAAAATCGGTGGAGCGCGCCGACAAGGTCTACTTTATCGCCTTGGCGCCAAAGCGCAACACCATCGCCGACAAGGCACTGGAAAACGTCTAGAGTTTCTTTGTCTGTATCCTGGGAGCCGAGACCGAGCGGCTTCGGGAATACTTTTCGATTATCTCGTCGGGGGTGCGGCCGTTGAAGAGGTCCTTGGATAGGCCGCGCAGGTACCTCATTATCGCCCAGGTGCCCGCCTTGATTATCCCGTACATGAATATCTTCATTGGCGGGCCGTACGTCTTGTTGCGCAGGATGATCGGGATGATATCGTTTATCACCCGGAGGTTGTTCTCCCAGCACCTCCAGAAGAGGGTGAACTGTGCCTCGTTGAGGTTGCCAAAGTGCATCGAGTTCTTCTCGCTAAAGTCCTGGTAGAGGAGCGGCGCTACCAGCCCCCGGAAGTCCATGGTCCGGAAGTCGTCCATCATGTCTATCGTGTACTGGATGTCCTCCGGCGTCTCGTCAGGCCACCCTATGATGATGGTGGCCGCCGGGAACCAGTGGTTCTTGTTGAGAATGCTGGCGCCCTCCCGGACTACGCTGCCCCACTCGTCGGTGGAGAACGGCCGGGTCTTGACCCCCAGGTGCTTCTTGACCATCTTGGGCGAGACGGTCTCTATCCCCAGGTTGGTGGCCAGCCACCTTCCGGACTCGTGCTGGCGGTTTATCGTGGCTATATCGTGCATCAGGTCCGGATCCGCGGCCACCGCCGAGAACGTCATGTGCGTGGTGCCGACAAAGTTGGCCCCCAGCCCCTTGAGGCCGCGCCACAGCTCGGTGATGGCGTCCCGGTTGGGGATAAAGTCGCGGTTGTCGCACCCGTACAGCAGCATCTCGTCGGAGTGCAGCCATATGGAGTCAAAGCCGTAGTCCAGGTTTATCTTGGCCTCCTTCTGGAGGCGGTCCAGGGGGAGGTCCTTCTTGGAGCGCTTGTTTACGTCGCAAAAGTCGCAGCCGCGCCCGCAGCCGCGCATCGCCTCTATCAGCGAGTTGACCGTGGGGGCGTTGATGACGGGTATGTTCTGGATGTTCTTGACAAAGCAGTGCATGAGCTCGGGCGCGTCGCCCTTCTCCAGGTCGTTAAACAAGTCCAGGGCCAGCTCGTCCGCCTCGCCCACCACCACCGTGTCTATACCGTGTATCCTCATGCGGTCGGTCTTTGCAAGCTCCCAGGCGCCGTTTCCGCCCACCACCACGTGAAAGTCGTACTTTTTCTTCAGCTGGATGATGCTTGCGCACATCTTCTTGAACTTCATCGCCACGTAGGAGAGCTTCTCCGGGGACATGGTGGTTGTGACCGGCGCCATCCCCAGCGGATCCATCACGTTGATCCCCACCACCTTGGTGTCCGGGCCGATGGATTTTGCAAGGTAGTCGGGGTTTGCCACGAACACCTCGTTCCTGTCGTATCCCTGCAGTAGGGCGCCCTCGACCCTCCTGAGCCCGACCTGGGCCACCTTGGCCTCGCCGGTGTTGGGATCCGTCTCGACTGCCGGGCAGAAAACCTTGTCAAAGACCCACTCCGGAAGCACCTCGTATGGCCCGCACGCTATGAACCCGTACAGGAAGTTACCGCGGTAGTTGGTCATCAAACTACGATCGGCCGTAAGAACTATCCTCTTCCCAGCCATAACGGTATCATGCCCGTTTCACGGTATATATCATTACCGGGTGGGCGGGGCTGCCCACGATGGGTTTTCGCAGTACCGTATTCTACTAAAAAAACACCGGGGTTGTCCACGATCTCCACCGCGGTAGAACCGTTCGTGTGGACAACTCCGTCGCTGGCTGCCAAAAAAAATGGTGAAATCGTCGTCCAACCGTCGATCGCTCAAGTACTGCCGGCCCCACCGCCAACCGGCACGCAACAGGGCAGATAGATCACGCCCGCACACGCCGGGTTAGACGGGTGTTTGTGAATTCAAAATCCGCTCTACGGCTTTCCGCCCAAAGTCAATCATGGAGTCACTGCCACCAAACCCGTATCCGGATTGTACGACGCGGACTTTGACCAAGCGCCGTCCAGTATGCGCCAGATGTCATACTCTGCCCTGTCCAAGTCGCCGTTGGAGTTTAGCACCAGACCACCAAGCGTCCCCGGAACCTGTGCTGCCACCGTAGGCAGGACTGCTGCAACGCCGCCTGCATCGTCGCCGCCAGCAAGCCCTATCGCCGCGGCCATCAGCACCACCGCATCATACGTGGAGTAGACGTACGTGTCAGGGACTGTGAAAGACAGTGCGAGCGCGTTCACAACAGCAGGCGCAGGTGGTGGTTCTGCAAAGAGGGTCGCCTCGTATTCTACCGCTTCTGCAAACGCTGCCGACTCTTGGCCCGCAACCACAGCGGGCCGATTTGCGGCGCCCGAAGTGCCGTACCATTTCACAGACTCGAGTACCGGGTGCTCCGATGCGGAGGCCATTATGTCCGCGGACTCGCTGAACCCGATCAGGAGTACGGCAACGCCGGGATCACCGCGCTCTCCTGCCATGTCTTGGACGGCACCGGCAATCTGGGCAGACAGGGCGCCATAGTCCAGCGCCCCGCGGTTGGCCAACCCGGAATCGTACGGAATCTCCACTGCCATTCCGTCGAACACCTCCGCGACAGCCTGCCTCATGGAAGACCCGAACGCGTCATCTCGGTATACAACCACCAAGCCCTCGGTTCCCCGCTCCTCGAATAACGCGCCAAGCGCGTCAGCCTCCCGGGTGTTGTCAGGCGCCAGTCTGAATATGCGATCAGCGTGTGCCAGGTTCTGGCTGGTGGAGCAGCAGCTGAGGACCACCATGTCGTTCTCCGCCACGTACTGCCGCACGGCATCAACTTCAGCGTCGGTCGGAAGACCCAACAGCAGGCTTATGCCCTGCTCATGCATGGACTGTACGGCTTTCAACGCCGCCTGGGGATCACTTACAGTGTCCACAACATCCAGAACGAGCCGCCAGTCCGCATCCTGTCTCTCAAGCAGGTGATTAGTTGCCAGTACGGCTACGTGTGCCGCCGAACTACGCTGAATCCGGACATCGGACTGGATTCCGGTAAGCGGTACCGGCATCCCCACGACCACCTCCCTGATGAACTTTTCCCTGTCGGAATCGTAAACCATGGTGTTGTGCCACCTGCCGTCCTCAATCTGCCATATATCGTAGTCCGTATTGGCCAGATCCCCGTTCTCGTCAAGCCCGCCGTCTCCGGCGATGAATATGCCTAGCCGGTCGACTATAACATTTAGAACCAGTCCCGCCGTCACAGGGGTAATATTGCTGGACGCAAACGCAGAGATGGCCACCAGATCGTATGTGACATACGCGTAGGGGTCTATCTGCTCTCCTGAATGCAATGTATCTATGGCCCTAGCTACACTCTGCGAGGTAATGGCATCATCGATCATCAGTATTGGTCCCTTGTATCCGACGCTGCCTGCAAAGGCGAGAGCTGCGTCGTTGGAGACGATGGCGGGGCGCTTTGCGTGTCCCGCGGAGGCATACCACTGCACCGACTCCAGCACCGGATGGTACGCGGCGGCCTCCAGTATGCGGGCGGACTCATCAAACCCCACCATCAATACGGCGACGGTCGATTCGCCGTGCGCGTCAACCAAAGCTTGGACATCTTCGGCCACGTCGGCTGCAAGGCCCTCGTAGTCCAGGGTGGCGTCGTTGGCCAACTCGGGGCTGTACCCGTTCTCTAGATTGATGTATCCGCCAAACTGGGAGGTCAAGTCATGAACCAAGCCACTGCCATACACATCTTGCCGGTGTATTACGACTACGTGTGTCTTGTTTTCCAGTTCTATCAGTTTTGTCAGCACGGTTGCCTCGTTTGTGCTGGGTGGGGAAATGCGATACATGTTGTCGCCGGGTATTGACAAGGCGCTGCTGGTGGAGGGGCTCAGCAGTATGATGTCGTTCTCGTTGGCATAGTCCAACACGGCAGCGGCGTTGGAGCTTGTGGATGGGCCCGCCACCATCTCGATGCCCAGCCTGTCCAACCGCTCTAACTTTTCAAGGGCCGTGTCGGGATCAGCGCGGGTGTCCTCAATGTGAATGGCCGCGTACCAATCGAATCCGAATCCGTCGTTATAGTGATTTGTAGCGGAGATTGCTGCCCGCGCCGCCGTGAGCCGCTGTTCGCCTGCCTGCGCCAGCGAACCGCTCAAGGGAAACAGGGCCCCGACGGTATGGACGTCATACAACCTGTGGGTGGGCTCAAACCTGTACATTGCAGCCGTCGTATCCTTGATGGCAACGCTGCCTATGTTGGTAGATATTGGAGGGTTGTATACCGCCCGTTTCAGCCAAGTTCCGTCTGCCATGCCATACAGCATGTGAGTGGCAGATTTCAATCCCCCGTTCGCGTTCAGTTCGGTGTTGCCTATGTTGCCGCCATACGAGGCAGCATACATGGGCAGGGCCGCGGCTACGTCACTCGCGTTGGGCGATTCGGGCGGCGCCTGGGCGAGCATATAAGACCACACCCCAAAGAAGGGCACATGGTCCACTATCGGATCAGACATGGTGTACGCGATCAGTTGCACCGCGTCGTACGCGCTCCACGCCTCCGGGGCATAGACATAATTCACGTTCAAGAAGTGCGTGTGAACGGGTTCAAACTGGGGGACCACGTAGCCTACGCGCTCCGCAAAGTTCTGGGCATCCTCGTCAAAGTCGGGCAGGCCAGACTCGGAGCCAGTCCCGAACCAAGCTACATCGGCCAGCGCAGAGCCTGCCGCCATCAGGTCTTGGGCAGAGCCCGGCTCCAGAATCAAGACGGCCGCCTTCCCATCTGCCGACTCGATTTTATCTCGCATGGCAGAGACGGCCGGAGAATAGTCTATCGTACTGTGGGGCGCCAGCACACCAATATCCATCACTCCCTCAAAGTGGGCCGCTATGTTTGTCCTCATGCGGCTCGACTGCACGTCCCCCGAGTACACGGGTATGGCGTGCTCTATCCCGGCCTCCTCCATGGCTGCCGCAACTGCCGCGGCCTGATCCAGTAGGTCCGGAGCCAGTACAAAGACGTTGTCTCCAGCCTCCAGCACGTGGTGGTGGGTGGCCGGTACGCAGCAGCCCACGTATACGGCATTGCCGCCCGCGTCGGCGATGGCCTCCTTTGCCCGCAGGAGGCTGGCCGCGTCCCCTGGCCCCACAAACGCCACGATACCATCCTCCGAGGACCGGGCAATGAACTCGGCAAAGCCGGTATCGCCGTCCGGATATACGGCCTCCATGCGCCACCCGGCGCCAGCCGTCTCCAGCACCTCATTGACATCGCTTATCGAGTGACCTATGGCTGCCGCCTCCATCTCTGAACTGGGAACCAGCACGCCTATGCGAACTGTGTGGATGTCGTCGGCCGACTGGGCGTGGGCGGGACCGTGCGCGGCAGTCAGCGCAGCCACGGCCAGCGCTGCAAGGATCAAACATATCTTTCTATCCCAAGTAATAACTGAAGCCAAACGATTAACAGTCCAATAAGCAGGTTATATATTTTCGATAGGATCCAGTAGCACGCGTTTCGGCTCGGAATGACGCCAAATATACCTGAAAACTGGTATTGCGGTATGGATCTACTATTTTTGGAGGCGTTTTAGACGTGATCTACGAGTGGGCTGTGGTAAACTCGATGGATCATACAAGAGGTGCCATCGAAGACTTGACGATATTCATTCCGAGCCGAAACGCGTACGATCCAGTACTTGGAACAACTCGCATAAACCCGCCCTGCATTGGCCATCCAAAATACAGCACCGGACGTACCGGGTAGAGGAGAATGTGTGGTTTGGTGTGAATATTACACCGACGCGCGTCCCAGCACGAAACAACGCTCAGGTTAGCCCAGGATCTGACTCCGGCATGAACATCATGCGCAGAGCCACCTGCCCGACGGGAGGGCCGTGCTGCGGGATCTCGCCTTTGCCGTCTGGTACGCCTTCTCGGCGCACGACCCATTCATGCACATGGTCGACTGGTGATAGAAAAAGTCCCAGGGGCCGTACCGGGTGTTGGACCCCTGCCCGAACCTGATCCTCACACAGGAGAAGAAAAGCGCACCGACCAGCTTATATGCCGTTTCCACGGAGTGTTCTTGGCGTGTTTGTCCGCCCATGATTGGATCTCAGGACGGATTTCACGCCGATTTTTTAAGCTGTCATGTCTATGGCCGCACGGATTTTGGTGGATCGCCCCAAGCTCGGACTAGGTTGGTGGTTTGGAAAATTGGTTGTTCCAAGTACTGGGATCCGAGGTTGGATCGGGACCGAGCCGCCCCCGACCCGGGCCGGGCCGGCAGACACCAAATCAGCCCATTCAGGGCGTGGTGGGCCGCCGGAGCGTACCTTCGACTGGGGCCAACGGGGCCGCAGGAACGCTTTTTCGGTGCCATTTTGGCGATTTTCAAGAACCGTGGACAACCCCGGGTGGGCGCGCCTGCCATAGTTGCACGCGCGCCAGGCCGCCCCGCCGAGCGGGCATACGGGAGGGCCCCGGCCGGCCCGGCTGCCCTCCCCCGGGATGGCGGGGCCGAGCCGGGTAGATTTATTTAAGCAGGATCAGCCCAGAGCTGCATGCTCACCATCATCGGATCCGGAAAGGTGGGTGGAGACGCGGCCCTCTTCTCGGCCATCAAGAAGGTGGACAGGGAGATACTCCTGCTGGACGTGGTCAAGGGACTGCCCCAGGGCGAGGCCATGGACCTAAACCACATGCTCTCCGAGCAGGGGATAGACGTCGAGGTGCGGGGCTCAAACGACTACTCCGAGATGGCCGGTTCCGACGTGGTGGTGGTTGTTGCCGGCTCCGGAAGGAAGCCGGGCATGACCAGGATGGATCTGCTGAAGATAAACGCCGGCATAGTGAAGAGCGTGGTAGAGAACATACGCAGACATGCGGCCGACTCGATAATCGTGCCGGTGACAAACCCCCTGGACCCAATGGCATATGCCGCATACAAGGTGTCCGGATTTTCAAGGGAGCGGATAGTGGGGATGGGCAACATGCTGGACCTGTCCCGGTTCAGGCAGTTCATCCACGAGGCGGTCAACTACTCCAGAAACTCCGTCAGGGCGCTGGTCATCGGGGAGCACGGCGAGAAGATGCTGCCGCTGCCCAGGTACAGCTCCGTCTCGGGCATCCCCCTGCAGAACCTGCTCACCGAGTCGGAGATGGAGGAGCTGGTCACAAAGACGAGGGGCGTAGCCGCCAAGGTCATCGAGTTGAAGGGAGCCACCGTGCATGCCCCCGGCAACGCCATATCCTCGATAGTCGAGTCGATAATGCGGGACCGCCGCGACATGATACCGGTGTCGACGTACCTGGACGGCGAGTACGGCTGCACCGGCGTCTCCATAGGAGTGCCGGCCGTCATAGGACGGGGCGGGGTGGAGCGCATCGTGGAGCTGGAGCTCGACGAGGGCGAGCGCGAGATATTTGACGCGGGCGTTCAGAACGTCAAGTCCGCCATCTCCGCACTGCAGCTATAAGGTAGGGCCCCTTGGAACTGGACGAGATACTAAAGTCGCTGGAGTCGGGCCGGATAACCGCCGAGAAGGCCCGCGAGATGCTTGCGCTATACTCCATCGAGGAGATGGACAACATGGCGCGGCTGGACGTGGGCAGGGGGCGCAGGCGCGGCATACCCGAGGTCATCTACGCCGAATCCAAGGAGCTGCCCGACATCAAGGCCATAATCCAGCGGTACCCCAAGACCGATCCACTGGTGGTCTCCAGGATAAGGCCCGAGCACATGGCCGAGGTGGTCTCGTTCTCGGAGGATCTGGGGCTGCAGGTGGAGGCCGGCAGGAACTGCACCACCATACTTCTCCGGAAGGGGGATCTCCCTAGGGCCGGCGGCACCGTCGGGATACTGACGGCGGGAACCTCCGACATACCGGTTGCCGAGGAGGCGAGGCTGGTGTGCGGCGCGATGGGATGCAGGACCGTCTGCAGGTATGATGTGGGAGTGGCCGGCCTGCACCGGGTATTTCCGGCCCTCAAGGAGGTCATCCAAGAGGATGCCGACTGCATAGTGGTGGCGGCCGGCATGGAGGGGGCGCTGGCCACCCTGGTCGCCTCCAGCGTGGACGTGCCGGTGATAGGCGTGCCCGTGTCGGTAGGGTACGGCTACGGGGCAAAGGGGGTGGCGGCCCTGGCCGCGATGCTGCAGAGCTGCGCCCTGGGCCTGACCGTGGTGAACATAGACGGCGGGGTGGCCGCCGGCGCCGCCGCGGCCGGAGTGGCCAAGGCGGCCCGCCGGCGGGGCGGCCAACCGTCACGGCGCAGGGCCGAGGCGGGCGGACCGGACACGCCAGGCCCGGAGAGCCGCACTAGAGCGACGGCCTGACGGACCGCGACCGATGGCAGCATCCGCCCGGCCTGTGACAGTTGATCACCCACGGCGAGCCGGCGGTATCCCAGGTGCGGCAGGCAGGCCCGCGCCATCGTTTGGTCGATCACCTGTCTTGGCGCAGTCTTTTCTGGATGTTGCGCATCTCCTCTACAATGGCCTGCCGTTTTATGGAGGCGGCGCGCAGTCGGTCACGCGACTGTCGATAGTCAGCATATTTGGCGGCGCATTCTTTGAGCAGATCCAGATGGGTATTGTCGCCTGATTCAAGCCGGCGTACTTGTAGTCACATCTGGGCATCTGCGACCGTCCGGCCACATGTTCTCCTCAAGCCACTCCATGGCGGCCTGCTCGTCGGGGAACATGTCGAACAGCTCCGGCATGGGCAGGTCCCTGTATTTGCCCGAGGCCGGGTCGTCTTCTGCCTTTGTGGCTTGTTTGCCCATGTGGTTGTCGTGCGAAGTTAGTATCTAACCTGTATCAATCACGATAATTCCCGAAAACCATCCGGCAGAATTTATATGAATTTGGCGGCCACCATACGGGATAATGATGCTGGTGATAGATCCCCGGGGGGCGGGCATATCAGGCGACATGATGCTGGCCGCCCTGGTCGACATGGGGGCCGACGGGGATGCCATATGCTCCAGCCTGATCGAGTGCGCCGACGTTCTTCCCGGATCGTCCATCAGGACCATCTCGTTCCGCCAGGAGAGGCGCTGCGGCATCAGGTGCACCGGGCTGGACCTGGACGCCGAGGACCCGCACTCCAGGCCGGCCCCGGAGATGATCAAGGCGGTCAAGGAGGCGGCGTCCCGGATGGGCCTGTCGGCGGAAGCGTCAGCCTTTGCGGAGCGCAGCATCAACTGTCTGGTGTCCGCCGAGTGCCGCGTCCACGGGACGTCCCCCGACCAGACACGCCTGCACGAGTCCTCGTCGATAGACACTCTTGTCGATATCGCAGGAACCGCGGCCGCGCTTGACCAGATGTCCGCGGCCGGCGCGCAGGCCATAACCATGCCGGTGAACGTGGGAAGCGGCACGGTCACCTTCTCCCACGGGACATTCCCGAATCCGGCCCCCGCCGTCCTGGAGATACTGCACGAGGCGGGCATACCCGTGGTGGGGGGTCCCGCCGGTGCGGAGACGGCCACGCCCACCGGCGCGTGCATGCTGGCCGGCCTCCGGGCGTCGCCCCGCCCGTTCTACCCCCAGGTGAGAGTTGATCGCGTCGGCTACGGGGCGGGCTCCCGGGACGTCGATGGCTCGCCCAACGCGCTCAGGGCGGTGCTGGGGGAGGGCAGCCCGCACACCTACGACACCATCAACGTGCTGGAGAGCAGCGTGGATGACGTCTCCGGGGAGACGCTGGGCAGAACCATCTCCGCGGCCATGGACATGGGCGCCGCCGACGCGGCAGTATACCACGGGACCGGAAAGAAGGGAAGGCCGACCAGCCTGATAACCATACTGTGCCGACCGGAGATGGTAAACGAGATGGCGGACATGATGGTGCGCCAGACCGGCACCCTGGGCATCAGGATCACCACCGCCGACCGGTACGTCCTTCCCAGGGAGGACCGCACGATCACCGTGTCGGTGGGCGGCACCGACTACACGCTGCGCTACAAGGCCCGCACCCACCAGGACGCGGGCGGCTTCAAGATAGAGGCCGACGACATAGCGGAGGTGTCCTCCAAGACGGGCATGCCGCCGCACCAGGTAGAACGGCTGGCCAGGAGGGGCATTGAGGACGATTGAGGACCTGCGGGGGTGGTTCGCGGGGGCAGGCTCGGTGATGGTGGCCCTCTCCGGCGGGGTGGACAGCGCCGTCGTGGCGTACGCCGCGCGTACGGCCCCCGGCATCTCGGCCCTGGCGGTGACGGCCAACTACCGCACCCTGGCAGCCGCGGAGCTGGATTCGGCCCGGGCCGTGGCCGCCCAGATAGGCATCAGGCACCACACGCTCGAGTACGACGAGCTTGCCAACGAGGAGTTTGCCCGCAACGACTCGGACCGCTGCTACCACTGCAGGACGGAGCTGGGCAGCCGCCTGCAGGATCTGGCATCGGAGATGAACTGCAGCATGATAGTGGACGGGACAAACGCCGACGACACCTCCGAGTACAGGCCCGGCATACGGGCCATCCGGGAACACGGCATAAGGAGCCCCCTGCTGGAGATGGCCGTATCGAAACCGGCGGTCCGCAGGATGGCCCGGGAGGCCGGGCTGCTCGTGCATGATCGCCCCTCCGACTCCTGTCTCGCCTCCCGCGTCCCCTGGGGGAGGCGCGTCACCGCCCAGGTACTGGCCAGGATAGAGATGGGCGAGCGGTACGTCAGGCGGGTGGTCCCGGCCGGCCCCATCCGGGTCCGGGACATGGACGGCGCCGCCAGGATAGAGGTATCCAAGGGCGCGATTCCCGCCCTCCTGGACGGGCTGCCCGAGATATCCGCCGGCCTGCGGGCGCTGGGCTTTACCGGGGTGGCGGTGGACCCGGAGGGGTACTCCCCGGGGGGAGCCAACCGGCCATGATCTACATGGACAACGCCGCATCCACCCGGATGCTTCCGGAGGTGGTCGAGGCCATGATCCCCTACATGCGGGAGAGGCTGGGCAACCCCTCCTCGATACACCGCGAGGGCAGGCTGGCGCGCAAGTCCGTCGAGCGCGCCCGGGCCCATGTAGCGGCGCTGATAAACGCCCACCCCTCGGAGATAGTATTCACCTCCGGCGGGACCGAGTCCAACAACACGGCCCTGACCGGGATGGCCGGCCGGCGCCCCCGCTGCCGGATAGTCACCACATCGATAGAGCACGACTCCGTACTGGAACCGTGCAGGGCTCTGGAACAGGGCCACCAGATAACCTACCTGAAGCCGGACGACGCCGGCATGATAAGCCCCGACGACCTGGAGGCGTCCCTGGGCGCCGAGACGGGCCTGGTCAGCGTGATGGCGGCCAACAACGAGGTGGGCACCATCCAGCCCATACCGGAGATGGCCGGCATGTGCAGGGACCGCGGCATACCATTCCACACGGACATGGTGCAGGCCGCCGGGAAGATACCCATAGACATCGGGGAGTGGGGGGCGGACCTGGCATCCATGTCGGCCCACAAGATCGGCGGTCCCAAGGGGGTGGGGGCCCTCTACGTCCGGCGCGGCTGCGCGCCGGATCCCGCCATTCTCGGCGGG
This sequence comes from Nitrosopumilaceae archaeon, assembly GCA_965261905.1. Classification (GTDB taxonomy): domain Archaea; phylum Thermoproteota; class Nitrososphaeria; order Nitrososphaerales; family Nitrosopumilaceae; genus VYCS01. The sequence continues at coordinate 341,068 of CBDHDZ010000013.1, forward strand.
GGCCAGGAAGGCGGGCTGCGGTCCGGAACCGAGAACGTTCCTGGGATAGTAGGATTCGGCGAGGCGTGCAGGATGGCGCGGGACCGCATCGCCTCCAACCACTCGCTGACCAAATCCCTCCGGGACAGGCTGCTCAGCAAGATAACCGGGGACATACCCTCGGTCACGCTGAACGGCCACCCCGCATCCAGGCTGCCCGGCAACGCCCACCTGGCCTTCCTGGGCGTGAGCGGCGAGGACCTGATAATCAAGCTGGACGAGCACGGCATAGCCGCCTCTACCGGATCGGCCTGCTCCGTCCACACCCAGAAAGAGTCGCACGTCCTCCGGGCCATGGGCCTCTCACCGGACATCATACGGGGCTCGCTGAGGCTGACCCTGGGGCCGGACAACACGCAGGACGAGGTGGACGAGGTTGCATCGGTACTGCCCCGGATAGTGGAGGAGCTGCGCGCCGTCTCCCCGCTCAGGCAAAAGTACCGATTCTAAGCCGTCCGGACCGGGCCGCAACGGCGGTGGCGGCCACGCCCGCCGCCAATACCACCAGAACTATCCCGAACTCCGGTACAACCTGCGTCCCGATTATCATTATCTCGGCGGTCTCTGCCGGAAACGTCACCAACACACGGCGCACCTCCTCGCCCATGTCGTCATCCACGTGGGCCGTAGGCGAGCCGTCCGCCAGAACGATATAGTCCTCGTCCTCCCCGCTCATGCCGACGGCGTCTATGTACTGCCGGGGCAGCTCCAGCAGCAGGCTGCCGTCCCTCTCAGACTCCAGGGTAATTCTGATGGCCAGGTTCTCATAGTCCACCACCATGTCGTTGACGGTTCCGCCCCGTACGACGTATCCCACATCGAAGGTGCCGCCCCGCCCGTCAGCTACCTCGAAGATGTCCACCGTCTCGTCGGACCCGACGACGGCAAAGTCAAAAATCAGGCTGTCGGTCTCCTGCCCATACTGCACTTGGATGACGTACTCCCCCTCGTAATTCCACTTGGGGCCGCTGGTGTTTACGGTGTACGTGTAGGTTCCATCCAGGGCAACATCAAACTGGGCCACCTCCACCAGCCTGTTGTCCCCCGTTATCGTCATCTGCATCTGATGACCCGACAACACCGGCCACACCATCCCCGATACCACGATTATATCCCCTGATTCGTAGCTATCCCGGTCGGCATCAACACTGACGAGGTCTCCCTCCTGGGCCACGGCCGCGGCCGGCAGAGCGGCGGCTACCAACAGTACCAGGAGACTCCACTTCACGAGGATCCCTTTTGCCGGTAATTATTAGAACATTGCTACAAAATGTGGACTGGGATATCCCCGGAGCCCGCGGCCGTCTGATCCCTGACGCCTGGCGTATCTTTCTAGATCTACGCGGGTGGATCCGGGTCAGAAAAGCGCCTTCCGCCCAACCGCTGCAAAAAGTGAGAAAAAGAGAAAAGTCGTCTAGAATCTCGGAATTATACTAAGCCGGGACCGGGCAGATACTGCCACTATAGACACTATCGCTGCAGCCAGCACTAGGGCGGCTATCGTGCCAAACTCTGGAATGACGTGGGATCCCAGAATCTCCACCTTCTCCGCTCCTGCCAGGAACCACACCGTCACGGTCTGTCCATCTAGCATGACATCGTCTGACTCCTCGTCGTCGACCAGTACCAGGAATATTCCTTCTATCACCTCGGCGGGAAAGTGTACGCTGACCATGCCGTCGTCGGTGGCCTCGATGTCGAGTATGATGGAGTTGTCATAGGTGTTCACCATGGCTCCGGTGACTGTTCCGCCTTCTATCTCATAGTCCGCGCACAGTCCATGTATCTCCAGTGCCGATGCTCCGCATTCAGTGGCAGGGGCCGGCATCGCCACCACGGCGTCTTCCAGCAGGAACTGCACCTTGGCGTCGGTGTTTTCACGGTAGTGTACAGATACCTGGTATATTCCGGGGTTAGACCACGAGCTGGACGATAGCATCGCCTCAAAGTTTCCGTTCTCGTCTACCATCAGCTGGTCCACCGTCACAACATTGCCCATCGAGTCCCGCACAACCAGCGTGATGGGATATCCCGCTGCTATATGGGAGACGTGGCCTGAGACCGTGACGGTCTCACCCATGGCGTAGGATTCGCTGTCCAGCGAGATGATCAGGGGCACGGTCTTCATTCTTGCCTCCTCGGCCAGCTCCGCCGGATCGCCTTCGCAGGTGGGGCACGGGGGATTGAGTGCAAAAGCCGATCCCGTTCCAAGAACGGCCGCGGCTGCCATTACTGCAAATAATGAGTATGTCGTACAAGCGTTCATGTTGTATGCAGAGGAGCTATGTCGATATTTATGTATACTTGAGGAGGGATCTGACGGATGCGGACGTTGCGGCGCCGGTGCTCGGGATGTCCAGGCGGCTGCCATCCCGGCAGCCTCAACGAATAGCCGGAAAAAATAGGTAATCCGCCGTGGACTGCCGCCACTGCCGGTTCGTCAGTCTGGATGGACGTCTAGAAACGAGGCACCAGGCTCAATCTGGACCTTGCAGACACTGCGACTATCGAGACGATCGCCGCTGCCAGAACCAGCGCCGCTATTGTGCCGAACTCCGGAACAACCAAGCCGTCGGCGATGGCCACCGTTACGGTCGTCTCGTATCCGTCCATGTCCTGGCTGGCAGTCACGGTATAATCACCGTCCTGCGACCACAGGGATCCGCCAATCAGTATCTCCACCGAGAAGAGTCCGCTGCCGTCGGCGATGAACTGATCCACCGATATTACGTTGCCGTTGGGCGCCGTAACCGTGATTATGACCGGAAGGTTGGTGATATCAGTCTGGCCGTTGATGTTGATGGTGTCTGATCCCTCCATGGCATCAGCCGTCATCGCTATCATGCCGCCCACGAACAGGTCGACCCCAACCATCGACGAGCCCCTCTCAAAGTTGGACTGGGTCGTTATAGTGTCATCTGCCATACCGTCAAAGATTCCCACCTGTACTCGCAGCTCGTACAAGTCTGAATTGCCCTGGTTGGCCACTATCGTGTAGAGGCCATCCTCGGTCAGGCCTGCAATGTTAAAGGTGGTCTCGAAGGATCCGTCACCATGAGGCGTGACTTGATCCACCTTCACCAGGTTGTTCGTCGGGGACCATATGCTGAAAAGCACGTCGTCGGACTTGACGCTCTGTCCTGTGATCATCACAAGCGGCGAATCTGCGTTGGCCACTGCGGTGATCTCCATGCCCTGATCAGACACATACGCATTCGCCCAAGCTGCCGGTGCCAGTACGGCGCCGGCCAAGAGTACCGTCAGCGTCATTATAACAAGAACTGGCCGCCTTGTATTCATCATTGTATGGAGGAACATCATTGGTATTTATGTATTAGTTTACGTGGATCCGGAATATTAGGTTTTGACGACGCGATGGCGACCATCACGTTGATGGCATCGTGGCGCCGGTCGCCGGGGTGCCCGAAAGATACTATCAAGGCCGCACTATCCTAGAGATGTCGGCTGCGAACCCGGCGATGTACCGGCCATAGTACAGGACGGCATGGAACGCCAGGAACGAGTACCCCACCGAGAACACGTCCACCCAGGGGCCGGGCACGCCCAGCCACTCCAGTATATACAGGAAGTAGGTACCGGTGACCATCCTGAACATCACCTGCATCAACTGCACAAAGTCGGTCAACATAATCCCCAGGCAGTCCACGCCCTCGCAGGCGGCAATTCTGGCGGTGATGGCCCGGCCGTCCTCGATGTGTTCAAGCACCTTGTACTCCTGCAGGCTGTCCCGGATGTGGGATATGTCCAGGTACTCGCCGGTGACCGTGTGCGGCATGGGCGCCACCAGGTCTATGCCGAACGGCTCGAACATGGTCAGCTGGGCAGCAATCAGACTAAAGCTGAAGATATACGTGAACATGACCACGACGACGGCGCGCTCGGCCATCATCTCTATGATGCCACCGCCCCCCGCTGAACCATATGCCATGAGGTGAGGTAACCACTCCGTGTGCATATAAAAAAAACTGATAAATCAGACTAGTGGCTCATGGTGGCCTCAACAGGGGCGGAAAGTTGGCGACCCGGTTGCCAATGGCCAACCGCTCAAACCAACCCACAGTGTAGTGGAGTTAGTGTCCTGTTCTCCACATCAAACCATACCAGTATCTCAACTGTTTTGTCTCCTATGCCTTGATGGGATACATCCAGTAGGTAAGCTCCACTAACACACTCTGGACACTGACGGTTCTTGTACTTCTTCCAAGGCTCCGTGTAGGTGACAATGTAGTTCAGCGCACAATCCACTTGCCATTTGTAACCAGCATCCAACATATCACACGCGGCAATCCACGCCTCCTCTTGGCGTTTATTAATGAAAACAATGGTCCAATGCTCGTTATGGACTCTTGTCGTGTAACGCCTTCATATATGCGCTATATGAAGTGTAACTTATCCATTTGGATCTTGGTGTGGTTTCCAGATCTTTCTCTAGCTGTCTGACTATCTCGGTATGTTCATCACGCCAGACCGGTGTTGCTTTTGCCATAGGTATTGTATACAAACTCCGCTTATATTATTTTAACAAAAGCAGGTTTACCTAGCGTGCGTGGTGGATGAAGATCGCGTCTATGATATGAAATCCCAGTATAGGTGAACCTCTACCCAACCACACCTTCAACCACCACCCCATCATCTCCCATGTGCCTGTCCCAGACGTCCAGGCCCCCAACAAACTCATTGATGTGTTGGTGGGGGTGTCCAGTTCTTGATAGTGAATCAACTACGAATCGCCTCCCAGACGCCCCAACTTGTCCCGTATCTGGTTTCACCGTCGGGGCATCCTGATGCACGCGGGGCCGGAACCGCCTGCACCCGGTTCCGAGTGGGATCAGCCCGCCGCGGAAATGAAAAATGGAAAAAGGTCAGAATCTGGGTACGAGGCTCAGCCTAGATCTGGCAGAGACGGCCACGATGGATACTATGGCTGCCGCCAGGACTAGCGCCGCGATGGTGCCGAATTCCGGTACCGCTGCCCACGTGCCGATTATCTCTATCATCTCCGTTCCGGCAGGGAAGTAGATTGACAGTGTCCGCGAATCTCCGGTGGCCCCGGTCTCATCAAAGTCTACCTCTTCTCCGTCAACCAGTACGAAGAAGGAGTCATCCGTACCGTCGGCCAGCGTGGAGTCTATCAGTGCGCGCGGCAATGTTATGGTCAGCTTTCCGTCGTCGGTTGACATGATGTCGACGACCAGCGTGTTGGCTTGCGGATTGGTGTTCATGTCCGTGACCGTGCCGCCGGTGATGGTAAAGTCCGGCGCAATGTCGGTGCCGACCACCATCAGTCCGGGAGTGCTCAGTGCCGTGTACATGAACGTGGTGGTGCCCATCCTAGGCTCGCCCCTTATAGAGTAGCTAGCCTCGATGGTGTACTCGCCCGACTGCGTCATCTGTCCGCCCGTCGCTATACTAGAGGAGAACGAGTTGTCAGCACCCACCACCGGCTGCGCTATTGCAACCACGTTGCCGTTGGGGGCTATAACCAACAAGGCCAAGCCGCCGCTGTGCTTCTGCAGCACGCGGCCGTTGACCATTATCACGTCGCCTTCCGTGTACGATTCCTTGTCAGTGGAGACGACCACCGGGGCGGTCGTCTGCGCCAATGCTGGCGTCAGGCCTGCTCCGGTCAGTACCACGACTGACAGGATTAGTGCCAAAATAGTTCTCATTGTGGTAAGAGTGGTCAGATCTTATTTAAACGTATGAACAACGTCCGTTGGCCGCCAGCTCAAAATATTTCGACCAGATTCCGTTACGGAGGCCAGACCGCTCGCGTCCCGGCCCGAACACGCATGTTGCCGGCCCGGCACGGGCAGAAGCGGCCCGCGGACGCTGGCAGGCCACGCTGGTTAGACATATATTGTCTACATTGCCGGTTGCAAGCGGTTTGTATATTTTGACTGGGGGTATCTGTTAAGATGGCGGTCAAAAAGAACAAAGTTTTGGTTCCGGATCACCTCTACGTTCCCAAGCACGAGATAATATCCAAGGAGGAGGCCGAGGAGGTACTCAGCACGTACAACTGCACCCCGACCGAGCTGCCCCTGATATTCGTGACGGATCCGGCCATCGTCGGCCTCGGGGTCAGGCCGGGTGACATGATAAAGATAACCAGGAACAGTCCCACCGCCGGACAGAGCACATACTACAGGTACGTGGTGGAGGTATGAACGGCGCGTCAAAGTGGTGGCCCGTCATCCAGGACATACTCAAGAGGGACGGGATAGCCAGGCAGCACCTGAACTCGTTCAACGACTTTCTCGAGAAGGAGCTGCAGGGGATCATAGACGACGTAGGGCAGGTGGAGATAGAGAACACCGAGTACCCGTACCGGATACAGATGGGCCGCATCAAGCTGCAGAAGCCCCGGATGATGGAGCTGGACGGATCCATCACCCACATCACCCCCGGCGAGGCCAGGCTGAGGAACGTCTCGTACGCGGCCCCCATAATGATGGAGGCCAGCGTCGTGGAGGAGGGCAAGATACTCGAGTCCAGGTACGTCCACATAGGGGACATGCCGATAATGGTAAAGTCCAGCAAGTGCATACTGGACAACCTCTCCTCCGCAAAGCTTGTCGAGTACGGCGAGGATACCAACGATCCTGGAGGGTACTTTATCATAAACGGATCCGAGAGGGTGATAGTCGGACTGGAGGACCTCTCCTACAACAAGATAATGGTGGACAAAGAGTCGGCCACCGGCAGCCCCGTCTACAAGGCCAAGGTCTACTCGTCGATAACCGGTTTCCGCGCCAAGCTGGAGATCATAATGAAGAACGACGGGCTGCTCCTCTCCAAGATGCCCAGCACGCCGGTGGACATCCCGGTGGTCATACTGATGAGGGCGCTCGGGCTGGAGTCAGACCAGGAGATTGCGGACACCATATCGGTGGTGGACGAGATACAGGACCAGATGGAGACGTCCTTCGAGAAGGCCAGCGACGTCCAGACCACCAAGGACGCCATAGTCTACATCAGCAAGAGGATAGCCCCCGGAATGTTGGAGGAGTTCCAGATAAAGAGGGCCGAGACGCTCCTGGACTGGAACCTCCTGCCGCACCTGGGCAAGAACCCCGAGAACCGCAAAGAGAAGGCCCAGTTTCTGGGCGAGGCCACCTGCAAGCTGCTGGAGCTCAGGATGGGCTGGATAATCCCCGACGACAAGGACCACTACGGCAACAAGGTGATCAAGTTCGCCGGACACCTGCTGGCAGAGATATTCCGCACCTCGTTCAAGAACCTCATACGCGACATGAAGTACCAGCTGGAGAGGTCCGGCCAGAAGCGCGGCATCAACGCGGTGGCGGCGGCCATCCGCCCCGGCATAATCACCGACAAGCTAAACAACGCCATCGCCACGGGCAACTGGGGCAGGGGCAGGGTGGGCGTGACCCAGCTGCTGGACCGCACCAACTACCTCTCCACCATCAGCCATCTGAGGCGCATACAGTCCCCGCTGAGCCGGACCCAGCCCAACTACGAGGCCAGGGATCTGCACTCCACCCACTTCGGCAGGATATGCCCCAGCGAGACTCCCGAGGGATCCAACTGCGGACTGGTCAAGAACCTGGCCCTCTCGGCCATCATATCGGTGGGAACCCCCTCCGAGGAGATCATAGAGAAGCTTTACGAGCTGGGCACGGTCCACTTCGACGAAGCCGGCGATCTCAGGCGGGACGGCACCCGCGTCTTCGTGGACGGCAAGCTGATAGGATACTATCGTGATGGCGGGGAGCTGGCCTCGTCGCTGCGCGATCTGCGCCGCAACTCCAAGATACGCCACCACATAGGCGTGTCGTTCCACCCCTCCGAGGCCGGCGGGGCGGCCAGCCGCATATACGTCAACTGCAATGCCGGCAGGGTGCTGCGTCCGCTCATAATAGTCCGGGACGACAAGCCGATGCTGGACGACTCGATACTGGACAAGGTGACAAAAAAGATGCTCTCCTGGAGGGACCTGCTGAACATGGGCGTGATAGAGATGTTGGATGCCAACGAGGAGGAGAACACCTACATAGCCCTGGACGAGGGCGGGATATCCAGCCACACGCACCTCGAGATATTCCCGCCGGCCATCCTGGGGGCGGGCGCATCGATAATACCGTACCCCGAACACAACCAGTCGCCCCGGAACACCTACGGATCCGCCATGGCAAAACAGAGCCTGGGCTTCTCGACCCCGATGATGAACACCAGCACGTACGTCAGGCAGCACATCATGCTGTACCCGCAGACGCCCATAGTCAACACCAAGGCGATGAGCCTGCTGGGGCTGGAGGATCGGCCGGCCGGCCAGAACTGCGTGGTGGCCGTGCTGCCCTTTGACGGGTACAACATAGAGGACGCCATAGTGGTCAGCAAGGCCGCCGTGGACAGGGGCCTGGGCAGGACCTTCTTCTTCAGGATATACGATGCCGAGTCCAAGCAGTATCCCGGCGGCGAGCGGGACAACTTCGAGGTGCCCAATCCCGAAGACCGCATCCGCGGGTACAAGGGCGAGCGGGCGTACCGCCTGCTGGAGGAGGACGGGGCGGTGGCCTCCGAGGCCAAGGTGGAAGGCGGAAACATCCTGATAGGCAAGACCAGCCCGCCCCGGTACAACCAGGAGTTCCGGGAGGCCGAGACCGTCGGGAGGGAGCGCCGCGACACCTCCATAGGCGTCAGGCCATCGGAGAGCGGATACGTGGATACGGTGGTGATGACCCAGTCCAGCGAGGGGGGCAAGATGTACAAGATAAGGGTCCGGGACATGCGCGTGCCGGAGATCGGCGACAAGTTTGCGTCCCGGCACGGCCAGAAGGGCGTCCTCGGGATACTGGCCAAGAACGAAGACCTCCCGTATACGGCAGACGGGATAACGCCGGACGTGCTGATCAACCCCCACGCCTTCCCGTCCAGGATGACCGTCGGTATGTTCCTCGAGTCCATCTGCGGCAAGGCCGCCGCCCTGAGGGGCAAAAAGTTTGACGGGTCGGCCTTTGTGGGGGAGAAGATGGAGGACGTCCGGCGCGCCATGGACGATGCCGGGTTCCAGTACTCGGGTAAGGAGGTCATGTATGATGGTCGCACCGGCAGGCCGTTCCCCGTGGAGGTCTTCATAGGGGTGGTCTACTACCAGAAGCTGCACCACATGGTGGCCGACAAGATACACGCCAGGGCCCGGGGCCAGGTGCAGATGCTGACCAAGCAGCCCACCGAGGGAAGGGCCCGGGGCGGGGGGCTGCGGTTCGGCGAGATGGAGCGCGACTGCCTGATAGCGTACGGCGCCTCGATGATACTCAAGGACCGCCTGCTGGACGAGTCGGACAAGTCCGACATATTCGTCTGCGAGAGGTGCGGGCTGGTCGCCTACCACGACATGAAGCAGCGCAGGTACGTCTGCAGGGTCTGCGGGGACAAGGCCAAGGTCTCCTCGGTCTCTGTCGCCTACGCCTTCAAGCTGTTGCTGCAGGAGATGCAGAGCCTCAACGTGGCCCCCAGGCTGCTCATCCGGGAGAAGGTGTGAGATGTCATCGGTCCAGACCATCAAGTCGATAGACGGCATACGGTTCTCGGTGTGGTCCCCCACGGAGATACGCAAGTACTCGGTGGCCGAGATCACCGCCCCCGAGACCTACGACGAGGAGGGCACCCCGGTCCACGGCGGCCTCATGGACGGGCACCTGGGGACGCTGGAGCCCGGACAGAAGTGCCTGACCTGCGGCAACACGGCGGCCCGCTGCCCGGGCCACTTCGGCCACATAGAGCTGGCCGAGCCGGTCATGCATATAGCGTTCATAGACAACATACACAAACTGCTCCAGTCCACCTGCAGGTCGTGCTCCCGCCTGAAGGTCCCCCAGGAGACGCTGGACGATTTCCTGAAGATACGCGGCAAGCAGGCCGCCTACGCGATCGTCTCGCAGAAGCGCATACCCGAACAGATAGTGGAGAAGGCCCGCAAGGCCAAGGACTGCCCCCACTGCGGCAAGGCCCAGTACGAACTGATATTCACAAAGCCGACCACCTTCGTTGAAAAGTCGGAGGGCGAGGAGCACCGGCTGCTTCCCATCACCATACGCAACCGGTTCGCGCAGATCACCGACAAGGACCTCGTCCTCCTGGGGTATGACCCCGCAACGGCCAGGCCCGAGTGGTTCATACTACAGGCGCTTCCCGTGCCGCCGGTGACCGTGCGGCCGTCCATAATACTGGAGACCGGCATAAGGTCCGAGGACGACCTGACCCACAAGATGGTCGACATCATCCGGGTCAACCAGCGCCTCAAGGAGAGCAAGGAGGCCGGCACCCCGCCCCTGATAGTGCAGGACCTGGTGGACCTGCTGCAGTACCACTCGACCACCTACTTCGACAACGAGGTATCGGGGATACCACAGGCCCACCACAGGTCGGGCCGGCCGCTCAAGACCCTGACCCAGAGGCTCAAGGGGAAGGAGGGCAGGTTCAGGGGGTCGCTCTCCGGCAAGAGGGTGGACTTTTCCAGCAGGACCGTCATATCGCCTGACCCCAACCTGGACCTCTCCGAGGTGGGCGTGCCCGAGTCCGTTGCAGTCAAGCTGACCATCCCCGAGGTCATCACCGAATGGAACATAGACGACATCAGGCGGCTGGTGATCAACGGCCCCGAGCAGTACCCGGGCGTCAACTACATAATGCGGCCCGACGGCGTCAAGATAAGGCTCGACTTTGTAGAGGACCGCTCCGCCATAGCGGAGAACCTGGAGGTCGGCTATCTGGTGGAGCGGCACCTTGCCGACGGCGACATAGTCATGTTCAACCGGCAGCCCTCGCTGCACCAGATGTCCATAATGGCCCACTACGTGAAGGTGCTGCCCGGCAGGACGTTCAGGCTGCACCCCTCGGTCTGTCCCCCCTACAACGCGGACTTTGACGGCGACGAGATGAACCTTCACGTCCCCCAGAGCGAGGAGGCCCGGGCCGAGGCCATCCTGCTGATGAGGGTGCAGGACCAGCTGATATCGCCCAGGTACGGCGGGCCCATCATAGGCGGCCTGCGGGACTTTGTGACCGGGGCGTACCTGCTCACCAAGGACGACACCTCCCTGGAGGGCCACGAGTTCTCCAACCTGGCCATGCTGGGCGGCTACGAGGGGAGGATGCCCGAACCGGCCGGGACCGGCGAGGCCGGCAATCCCGTCTACACGGGAAAGCAGCTCTTCTCGCTATTCCTGCCGGAGGACTTTAACTACACGATGACCTCCAAGTGGTCCAAGGGCACCACCGGCAGGGAGAAGGACATCGTCATCAAGAACGGCCATCTGATAGAGGGGGTGATAGACAAGTCCTCCATCGGCGCAGAGGAGCCCGAGAGCGTCCTGCACCGGCTGGCCAAGGACTACGGCAACGCCACCGCCAAAAAGTTCCTCAACTCGATACTCATCATAGTCAAGCAGTACATCACCCACTACGGGTTCAGCTACGGGTACGGCGATCTCGAGATACCCACCGAGCGGCGCAGTGCCATACTGGACGGCATACACGGCTCCTACGACGAGGTGACCAACATGATAACCCAGTACAGGAAGGGCGAGTTCAAGGCCACCAGGGGGCTCTCCACCGAGGAGGCCCTGGAGGCGCACATCGTGGGCGAGCTCTCCCGGGCAAGGGACTCGTCGGGAACGGCGGCCGACCACGCCATGGCCGAGGTCAACCCCGCCAGGATAATGGCGACCACCGGGGCCCGCGGATCCTCGTTGAACATAGGCCAGATGGCCGGCGCCCTGGGGCAGCAGTCCCGCCGGGGCAACCGTCTCACCACCGGCTACAACAACAGGGCACTGCCCCACTTTGTCGAAAACGACGAGAATCCAGACGCCCACGGGTTCGTAAAGTCAAATTACCGCGACGGCCTATCCACGCTGGAGTTCTTCTTCCACGCCATGGGCGGCAGGGAGGGGCTGGTGGACACGGCCGTCCGCACCCAGCAGAGCGGCTACATGCAGAGGAGGTTGATCAACGCCCTGGAGCACATCAAGCTGGAGTACGACGGGACCGTCCGGGATCCCCACAGGCACATCATACAGTTCCTGTACGGCGAGGACGGCATCGACGTTGCCAAGAGCGATCACGGCGAAGCCTTCAACATCGAGCGCAAGATAGAGTCGCAGAGGATGGTCGACGCGGGCAAGCCGGCCACCACCGCCCAGATAGAGGAGCTGACCGGACAGTACACCAAGACGTTCAACCTCAGGCTCAAGGAGATGGTGGCCACCGCCCTGCTCAACTCCGGACTGTCGCGGGACGGCGTCGAGCGCGTCTGCCGCCAGAGTCTGGAGCTGTACGACAAGGCCAAGGTGGAACCGGGGCAGGCCGTCGGGATAGTGACGGCCCAGTCGATAGGGGAGCCCGGAACGCAGATGACCCTCCGGACATTCCACTTTGCCGGAATCAGGGAGAGGAACGTCACCCTGGGGCTGCCCAGGCTGATCGAGCTGGTCGACGCGCGCAAAAAGCCGGACACGCCCACCATGGACATATACCTGAACCAGGAGCTGGCCACCTCCAAGGAGGCAGCCATCGACGTGGCCAAGAACGTCATGCAGACCAAGATAAGCAGCCTGGTGCAGGAGACCGAGACCGACTACTCCACCTGGATAAGGCTCTCCTTCAAGGAGCCCAAGATGAACGAGCGCGGGGTCAGCGTCCAGGACATCGCCGACACCCTCCAGTCCAACAAGAAGTTCAAGACCGAACCCGGCCAGATGCAGCTGCTGCTCAGGCTCAACGACGAGTCCGACTCCTCCTCGGTCATCACCATCCGCAACAAGGTGCTCAACACCACCGTCAAGGGCGTCTCCGACGTGGAGCGCGTGACGGTGGTCCAGAAGGACGGCCAGTGGAGCATACAGACCACCGGATCCAACCTGGCCAAGATACTGGAGGTGCCCGGGATAGACAAGAGGAGCGTGCGCACCAACAACGTGTTCGAGATAGCCGAGACGCTGGGCATAGAGGCGGCGCGCAACGCCCTGATACGCGAGCTGACCACCACCCTGGAAGACCAGGGACTGGAGGTGGACGTCAGGTACATCATGCTGGTGGCCGACCTGATGTGCTCCCGCGGGCACATGCAGCAGATTGGCCGCCACGGGGTCGCAGGCACCAAGGACAGCGTCCTGGCCCGGGCCGCATTCGAGATTACCGTCCCGACCATAGCCCACGCCGCCCTGGCCGGCGAGGTCGAGCAGCTCAAGGGCGTCACAGAGAACGTCATAGTGGGCAGCAACATACCCATAGGCAGCGGGACGGTCGACCTGTACATGCAGGTCAGCAAAAAGCGCGAGGACGCATAGATACCACCCATCCCCACGGACACGCCCGCCTCATCCCGCATGAAGGTCATCCCCGGCCTGCCGTCCGGGCAAACTTCTCATGAAGTAGGCTCAGGCGCCCGGCTCAGGGTAGCCCGACCCAAAGACGCCCCCCTCGCGCGCGGTCGTCCACCTAACCGAACAGAAACCTCAGGAGCGCGGCGTGGCCGGTAGAGTCGGACGGGTAGTAGCCGGCGCCAAAGACGTACCCCTCGTGCATGGTCAGCCAGGTACGTTTGGGCTCTACCTGTCCGTTGGTTGGATTCAGGAACTGGTAGGTGACAAACTCGCCGTTCTCCGTCTCCAGTTCGTTCAGGAGGTTGGGTTCGGCTGCAAGGGCCGCCTGCCAGTCGGAGGATGATCCCACCAGGGACGGATCAACGCCCTGCGCCTGAACCGTTCCGTTGCCAGGATCCACCACAAACAGGTAGAGCGAGTTCGGCGTACCGGGAACGGTGTTGATCTTTGCAAACGCGGCATCCCTGCCCAGCTGGTCAAAGTCCAGCGTGCCATCATACGCGATGGCCTGCACCCTGGAGTCGAAGATGTAGTAGCCTGCAGCAAAGATGTAGCCGTCCCGCTCGACCAGCCAGGTACGCTTGAGCTGGTTGGTGCCCGTGTCCGGATTGAGGAACGTGTACGTGACCCATGCGGATCCGTCCTCGTCCAGGTCGGCGCGAACACCCTCAAACGGCCTGACGGAGGTCTCCTGTATGGAGGTGGCCGTTACCCCGATTCGGTCGGGCAGCACTCCGTGGGCAACCCCCTTCCAGGTGGTTGCGTTCATGACGAACGGGTAGATGTCGTCGGTTATGACGGGATCATCGGGGGTGATGATGTCTACCCAGGCGTCGTTCTCCTTGTTGGACTCGTAGATGAACAGGGCATAGTCGACCACCGATTGGGCATCGGCATCTGGAACGGCATATGCGGTGCTAAAGACGTAGCCGTCGTGGAGGGCCCCGTAGCTGATATTGATCTGTTCGGTCTGGGTGGCGGGGTTTTTGCTGAGAGCGGACGTGAACGTGGTGCCTCCCTTCTTGGCGGTGGCCAGGTTTGAATCCAGGGTGTTGGCAGACCGTACATCATACTGCGAGAGCACCGCCGAGATTGGCCCGAGCAGGCGCTGGTAGTTAAAGCCCATCTCCTTGGCAGGTCCAACCAGGCCGTTGGCTACCACATGCGTCGAGTTTCTGACAACCGGCCGGAGGTTGTCCGTGTTGATATCACCCGAGGAGATGGTCTCGAAGGCGGCATCGCTGTGGGACCTGTACGCGTAGATGGCCTCATCCACCACGGACTGTATCCTGGAGTCGGGGAAGTAGTAGCCCGCCCCGAAGATGTAGCCGTCGTGTTCGGCCAGGTAGGTGCGGGTCAGTTGGTCGGTGCGCGTGTTGGGGTTCTCGGATAGGTAGGCGACCCAGATGCCATCCTCGCTGTCCAGCTCGTCGTGTATCTGGTAGAGCGACTTGTCGGCCTCGTTGAGGTGGCCGTCGGCGGTCCCCACCCTGTCCGGCAGTCCGCTGTGCGCCCTGACCCTCAGGGTGTCCGCTTCCAGGACGAACGAGTAGACGAGCGAGCCCAGCCGCTCCCCGGGTTCGGGCGTGATTATCTCAAAGGCGTCAGCCCCCTGGGACGTGTACAGGTGGACGGCCTCCTCCACCAGCGACTGCACCCTGGAGTCCTGCAGGTAGTAGCCTGAGGCGAAGATGTATCCGTCGTGCAGGTAGAGCCAGGCGCGCTTGAGCTGGTCGGTGCCCGTGTCCGGGTTTGTAAAGACGTAGGACGCCCAGGTACTTCCATGGTCGAGCAGGTCTTGCTGAATCTGGGGCCAGGGCCTGTCCGCCCGGTAGAGGGACGAGATCGGTATCGCGCCGCGCTTGTCCGGATAGGCGCCGTGCGCCACGGTCTCGGACGTGGTAAAGTTCAGCACGAACGGATACAGGGCATCCGTAAGGGCCGGCACATCCGGGGTGATGGCATCAAAGGCGGCGCGGCCCTCGGAGTTGAACATGGCGACGGCATCCTCTACGACCGCCTGTATGCCGGACTCAAAGAGGTAGTGGCCGGAGCCGAATATGTACCCGTCGTGCAGGTAGAGCCAGGAGCGCTTGAGCTGCACGGTGTCGGTGTTTGGGTTTGTTGCCATGTATTCGACCCAGGTTACCCCGTTCAGGCGAAGATCCGAGAGAACATCGTCAACGGTCCGGTCGGCCAGGGTGACGGTGTCGGGGATCACCCCGTCAAGGTTGGGGAACGCCCCGTTTGCCACCGGCTCGAGCGTCTCCGCATCCAGGACGAACGGGTAGATGGTGCCGGTCTGCTTGGTCTCAGGCGTGATGGCCCCGAACGCGCCTGTCCCCTCCGATCCGTACAGGATTATGGTGGAGAGAACGGCAGATTGGACCCGGGATTCTATGCTTTCAATGTCAAACCGGTGCTGGGCAGATGATGCCTCCATCGAGTCCATCGTCTCCGAGTAGGCCGAGGGTGACGCAAGGCCGGCCAGGGCCGAAACCGCCACCGCCGCAACTACGGCCAGCCGCCATCCCGGAGCGAGCCGGCGTCTGGCATGCACTCTTCCGGTTGAATCAGCTGCAGCCAATAACCCGACAAGCAGGCCGGGTTATTTAACTATACTGTCATAGTAACAATATCATTCTAGTAACCGTTCAGTCTCTTTGATGACGGCCGGATTTGGTGCCAAATTCGGCCATGGTCGTTCCTGATCATTACTGTCTAGAGAGGGGGGCTGAACGGTTACCCGTGCTAACCATCCCGAGCGGGAAATTATCCGAGCATGTGGAAGCGGCGCGCAGGCCACCATCCCAACCACACCTAACCGAACAGAAACCTCAGGAGCGCGGCGTGGCCGGTAGAGTCGGACGGGTAGTAGCCGGCGCCAAAGACGTATCCCTCGTGCATGGTCAGCCAGGTACGTTTGGGCTCTACCTGTCCGTTGGTTGGATTCAGGAACTGGTAGGTGACAAACTCGCCGTTCTCCGTCTCCAGTTCGTTCAGGAGGTTGGGTTCGGCTGCAAGGGCCGCCTGCCAGTCGGAGGATGATCCCACCAGGGACGGATCAACGCCCTGCGCCTGAACCGTTCCGTTGCCAGGATCCACCACAAACAGGTAGAGCGAGTTCGGCGTACCGGGAACGGCGTTGATCTTTGCAAACGCGGCATCCCTGCCCAGCTGGTCAAAGTCCAGCGTGCCATCATACGCGATGGCCTGCACCCTGGAGTCGAAGATGTAGTAGCCTGCAGCAAAGATGTAGCCGTCCCGCTCGACCAGCCAGGTACGCTTGAGCTGGTTGGTGCCCGTGTCCGGATTGAGGAACGTGTACGTGACCCATGCGGATCCGTCCTCGTCCAGGTCGGCGCGAACACCCTCAAACGGCCTGACGGAGGTCTCCTGTATGGAGGTGCTTGGCGGTGGCCAGGTTTGAATCCAGGGTGTTGGCAGACCGTGCCTCCGACTGCGAGAGCACCGCCGAGATTGGCCCGAGCAGGCGCTGGTAGTTAAAGCCCATCTCCTTGGCAGGTCCAACCAGGCCGTTGGCTACCACATGCGTCGAGTTTCTGACAACCGGCCGGAGGTTGTCCGTGTTGATATCACCCGAGGAGATGGTCTCGAAGGCGGCATCGCTGTGGGACCTGTACGCGTAGATGGCCTCATCCACCACGGACTGTATCCTGGAGTCGGGGAAGTAGTAGCCCGCCCCGAAGATGTAGCCGTCGTGTTCGGCCAGGTAGGTGCGGGTCAGTTGGTCGGTGCGCGTGTTGGGGTTCTCGGATAGGTAGGCGACCCAGATGCCATCCTCGCTGTCCAGCTCGTCGTGTATCTGGTAGAGCGACTTGTCGGCCTCGTTGAGGTGGCCGTCGGCGGTCCCCACCCTGTCCGGCAGTCCGCTGTGGGCCTTGGTCACCAAGGTGTCCTCGTCCAAGACGAACGAGTAGACGAGCGACCAATCGTAGCCCGAAAGTACTGCCTGCCGCCCCGGCGATGGAGCCGCAGACCACGATACTCTTGCGGCATAGGGCATGACGATCCGCCCCGGCGAGGCCGGCACCTGCGTCCTGATACCACGTAGCGGATGAGGAACGCCCCGTCCATGCCCGCCACGGGCACGGCATCATGCCGGGTACAAGTTCAGGTCAAATTCTGTCCTGTGCCTGATCGGCGACCTCCGGCAGATGCTGCCGGGCGTGATCGTGTATGGGATTCAGTTTGACCCAAACCTGTACCATGCTGCCGCCACAAGTGCCTCCAAATAGTTAATATTTGCACAACCGAGATCCGGTCTTGGTAGCCCGATAGTCTAGCGGTCAATTGTCTACAGGCCAAGGATCCCGCGCTCTGGCTCGCTCAGAGGGGATACGCGGGGGCGGCAGTTCGAATCTGCCTCGGGCTACTGTTATCGCCTACCGTGAGGCCAGCGCTATCCGTTCCAGCTCGTTCTTCTTCTTGACCGAGGGCGACGCGGGGTTGTTGTCGGCGGCCATCAGCAGGTATTCAGCCATCCATTCCTCCACCGGCTTTGGATTGGCGTACGCCTTCTCCTTTATGCCGTCAGCAATGAACCGAAGGGCCAGATCTACCCTCCGTATTGGGGCCACATCCACCGACAGGTGGTAGGTGGTTCCGCCGTAGACTATCCGGGTGGTGTCCTCGTTGGGGGCAGAGTTCTCTATGGCGCGCACCAGCACCTCGACTGGGTTCTGTCCGGTCTTTAGCCAGATTATATCAAAGGCCGCCTTTACCGTGTTGATGGCGCGCGTCTTCTTGCCCGCCATCCTGCCCGTGTTCTTGGCGTAGCGCTTGCCAAAGTGCATTATCTTGTTGCAGAGCCGCTCCACTATGTTGACATCCGCCTTGTTGTACCGCTTTAGCGCCGACCGGCCGAACGTGTACGGAAGGATCTGCTGGCGCAGCGATATGGCGGTCCGGAGTCCCGGATCCCGGATCTCTATGTCGGTCAGGTCGTACTTGCGGAAGAGCAGCATTTTCTCCGTGGCCTCCATGCCCGTCTATCTCCGCGGCTTCTCCTTCTTGCCTATGACCAGCTCATGCAGGGAGGTTCCGTTCACCTTGAACACCTTGAACCGTACGCCGGGTATGTCGCCCATGGCTCCGCCTTGGGTGGCCCCCATTCCCTGGATGTGAACCTCGTCGTGCTCGTCTATGAAGTTGAGCGCTCCGTCCCGGGGTAGGAACGCCGACACAGCCTTGCCGTTCTTGATCAGCTGTACCCGTACGCACTTTCGGACGGCCGAGTTGGGCTGCTTGGCCGCAATACCTATCTTCTCCAAGACTATCCCCCGAGCCTGCGGTGCCCCCGCCAGCGGATCGGCTTTTTTGTCTATTCCCAGCTTGCGGCGCTTGAACGAGGATATGGCCCACCGCTGGCGCTTCCTCTTGGTCTTGAGAACCCTTCCCGCAAACAGTCCCAGGGGCGACTTGGTCATGCTACCACTCCAGCGTCTGCCGCTGCGGGCTATTTATCAGTACGTATCCGATGTCAAAGTACCTCTTTGCCAGCAGGCGCGCCTTCTCTGCATTGCGGCCCTCGCGGCCAACCACTATCCCCTTCTTGCCGGGATCCACCGTCACGATCGCCTGTTTGGTGCCGTCGGGTCGCTCGGTTATCTTTACCTCCGAGACCAGCTTGTTGTTGAGCATGTTCTTGAGGAATTTTTCGGGCTCGTCGTGGAACTCGACCAGTTCCACGTTCCGCTTTATCATGTTCTGAAGCGACTTTATGTGCACCCCTCCCTTGCCGATGGCCAGCCCCATCTTGCCGGATCCTACCACGAATATTATCCTGTCCTTCTTTTCGTCCTCTACACAATCGCGCGCGGTAGACTTGGTTACTCTCTGGAACAGGGACATCATACGCATTTGTTCGCTGGTGAGTTTAATGGCCTGCATCATATACCCCGATTAACCCCAAAGCCTGTCGCTCTCATTTATACTTTCATTGGACAGAGGGTTCATTCTCCTTGATGACGGACTGCACTATGGATCCGTCGACATCGTTCAGGGATAGCGCCGAGACTCGGAACTGCATCCCGCAGAGCTTGCCCAGCGCCACCGACGTCCCGTCAAACTGCAGGGTGGGCACGTCGTCCTTTTTGGCGGCCTCGATGATGTCGCCAAAGTCATCCGAGCTGGATAACACCACCAAGTTGGAGTTGGCCACCGTCTTGAGCACCTGCCGCGCCCCGATCGTAATGCGCTTCTCGCGGGCGGCATCCTTGAGCACCTTTGCAAGCATCTTGCTCATAGGCGGTGCGACCGCTGCAGAGGATTTATAGGTTTACGAAGGCCGGTCCGTCCATCTTCGCCCGGGATCACGGCTAATGGAAATTTGGCAGTTTCCGAACTGATGCGGGCATTATCTTCGACGGTAACTCGGACACGCGGCGGTCCATCCGTCGTTACCCCGATATCAGATGCAGCCTCGGCAGCCGCGCCGATACCGGCGCCGTCCCGGCCGGCACGCCCCGGCATTATCCACGGAAAATCCTTCCAGATTACGCACCGCCGCGCAACACGTGCCGCCGGGATCACGTAAAAACACGTTCCTGGCCGAGAATGCCTTGAGCGGAGTCTCGCAGTTGGCCATGTCCGGGGAAAGACGGGGGACGGTCAGCCGGTGTAGCAGTACAGGTCTGGATCTATCACCTCCACTTCCCCGTTCAGGCCAAGGCACATCTTTACCGCCCGCACCTCCACTCCGCCGCGGGCCGCGTCACCCAGATCTGCGGCAAAGCGCGCGTCGCCCTCGACGTTGGGAGAGAAGGCCATCGCGTCGGGGTGCTGCACCAGAAACACGATTATGCTTCGGTGGCGGCCAGCCAGCCTGCGCATGGTGGCCACGTGCTTGCGCCCGCGGGCGGTGGGGCAGTCCGGAAACGAACCCGTATTGTTGCGTATCAGCATGGCGGCCGACTTGATCTCGATATAGCCGGTCCGCTCCCCGCTGCCTATCTCGAGATCAATCCTGGACTCGCCGCACTGCACCTCGCTCCGGGTTATCTCCCAGCCGGACAGCCAGGGAATCAGCCCGGCGCGTGCGGCGTTAACAAAACATTTGGACTGCTCGCCCGGATCCACCAGGACGGCCCACCTCTCCGAGACGGGAACCCCCACCAGCCTGAGTGTTGTCTTGGAGGGCGTCTTTGGAACGCACAGGCAGGCACTGCCCGGATATATCAGATCCAGCAGCCTGCCGCTGTTGGTCAGGTGCGCCATGTGCAGGGCCGGGCCGTCGCTCACCATCACCGAAAACCTGCTTGCGCGGCGCACTACCCGGTATGGTTGCATTCCCTCTAGCCTGTGCACGGTACGGCTCAGTTTAGCAGCTCTTGAATCTCGGTGTCGAACACGTGGTACGGTTGGGGTCCCCTTATATGCTCCGAGCCTCCCGGCCCAACTATGATAAAGTGCGGGGTACCAGTCACTCCCTGGGCATCTCCCTGGGCCGCGTTAAAGTCCAGGCGCTCCATCTTCTCGCCGGACTGCAGACACGTCTCGAACTCGGCGGTGTCAAGGCCTGCGTCGTCGGCGAATCCGACCAGGTTTTCTGCGCTGGCCCAGTTGCCAACGGCTCCCTGATTCTCGTACAGGGTATCGTGGTACTCCCAGTACATGCCCTGGTCCTGGGCGCAGTAGGTGGCCATTGAAGCTGTGATGGAGTCGCCTCCGATGTATTTTACGTCCACAAAGTACAGGTTAGCTATCCCGGCGTTGATATAATTGGTGTCCAGCTGCGGCTTTGTGTTCTCGAACCAGGTCTTGCACCTGGGGCATTGGTAGTCGCCGAACTCGATTATCGTGACGGACGCATCGGCGCTGCCCAGCCTGGGCGATGCCTGGCTCAGGTCCACGCCGCCTATTACCAGGGGGTCGGCGCCGGTCGGGATGGTGACCGATATTATCCCGTTCTCTATCAGGTATGTTAGCGCGCTCAGAAATTCAGAGTCGGGTATCTGCCCGTCGGCCCACCATCCTGCGGTGTTCTTGATCCACCCCGGGATGGCCCCGTCCGAGTCGCCTCCGCTGGAGCCGGCGGCCTGCACCGCTATTATCCCGTTCTCTATAAGGTACTGCACGCCGGTAAGGAACGTCACGTCGTCTATCTGGCCCGCAGCCCACCATCCGGCGTTGGTCCTCACCCACGACGGGACGGCCTCCTGGCCTACGACCGCCTGGACGGTCAGCGTCTCGTCATCTATGGGGACGAACAGTATTCCTCGGACGGTTACGGTTATCTCGTTGGTGCCGTCCTGCAGGACGGCGGGAATCGTCACCTTTCCGGGGGTGGTGTGGGTCAGGGTAATGGGCCCGAATATCTGAGTATCTCCGTTGGTGACCTCCACGGTATAGTCGACATGCTCCTGCAGCCTGTCCGTGGACGGCTTGAGGAACTCCATTACAAAGCTGGCGCTGCCCGGAGTGATCAAGACGTCCAAGGACCCGCCACTGGTGGTGCCGCGGATGGGATCCGCCATGGCCAGCGGCGCCGCCACGACGGCCAATACCGCTACCAGCCCCAATAGACGCATGAATGAAAACGCCCCACACCTCCATTAAATCTTACTGTCGCCGGTTCTCTAGAAAATACGGTTGATGGCGATCTTACACATACCCGGACGGTTTTGGACTAATCCGGCTTGCTGACTAGGATCTCGCTGCCTCGTATGACGAACCGCAACCCTGAGTCGGCCGGCGCGTATGACCGGGTCAAGCACCAAACCGGATCAGAGGCAAAGCGTTACGTCTCAGCCCGTCCTTCGTACACATCAACCGTATTTTCTAGAGAACCCTGTCGCCCATGCCGTTGCACCCGTACGCCGGGACGGGTGTCAAGCGCGTGAAGGGGCCGGATTTTTATTAGGTTTGGGCGATATCGTGTCCGATGAGGATTGCGGTCATGGGGATGGGCGTGGCCGGCAGCTATCTCATGGCCAGGTTGCACGGCTCCGATCACCAGGTGGTCGGATACGAGCGCAGCACCGAGCCGCGGCACGACTCGATATGCGCATGGGGAACGATCCGGCCCGTGCTGGAGGAGTTCTGCAAAAAGACCAACCGCGACTTTGGCGATTTTCTGATACACGACGGGGGCCGCATGGATGTCAAGATGGACGGCGGGGTGGAGTTTGGGATAGGCCTGCACGGGCTGTGCACCTACAACAAGCTCGGACTGATCAAGGACTTTATCAAGGACTCGACCGTCGAGTACGGCAAGTCGCCCAAGCTGGAATGGCTGAACCAGAACTATGACATGATCGTGGACTGCACGGGATTTCACCGCTTCTACCTGCCCCGGCTGGAGAGGGACTTCTTCCTTCCCACCTACGAGTACAAGGTAGAGTACGAGGACGGCGTCCCGTATGATGACTTTTACATAGAACCTTTCCCGGGCATGTCTGGGTACTTTTGGTACTTTCCACTGGGGGGGAAGACTGCCCATATCGGAGCGGGCGACTACAACAAGAACCACATCAAGGCGACAGACGCGTTCCTCAAGAAGCACGGCGGAAAGGTGATCGCCACCAAGGGCCGCCCCATCCGGTTGGCCACGCCGGGCTACTGCAAACCGTACTACTCCGGAAAGGTGGTCGGCGTAGGCGAGTCCATCGGCACGGTCTACGCCCTGCTGGGCGAGGGGATAATACCCAGCATGCAGTGCGTCGAGCTCTTCCTTGAGAACATGCGCGACTTTCCCGCCTACGAGAGGGCCGTCGAGAGGCACTTTGGCATATACGACAAGGTGTTTGGCTTTGTGCGCAAAAAGATACACCGGGACTTTAGCATGATAAAGTCGCTGCCCGACGTCATATCCATATACCGATACATGAAAAAGAACGAAAGACGGTTCGGAATGGAGATAAAGATGTCTGACCTGCTCAAGGTCGCCAAGGCATAAGCGACAATACGGGGCCGGGCGCGCATGCCAGATACATAGGGGAATTCAAAACAACCCGATCACCACCGCCGCTACCCCGTTAGCAGCGCGGGAGGCCATCCAAGGATCCGGGGTACGAGGCGGGATCCTGGCACATGGTCATGATCCAGGGCAGACCGTACAGGAAATTCAGAATATACCTTGTAGGACGGGCACGCTCGGGCGCGCCCTCAGGAGGATAAGGTTTTCGCACCGCAAGCCCGGGCCCGTCCCGTACAACTCGACCACGCCTGAAGGGCAAGAGCGGTTCAAGGCCGAGGCCAACAAGCTGGTCAACGAGGCCCCCAGCCCGAAAATGAGCGCCTTGCTTTGGATAGCCCCACCGGTATGCCACCCCGCAACATCACCCCTGAAACAGCCAAAGCCCGTAGCGGATCTAAATTATTACATTATTATATTTAAGCTATCAATATCATACATTTAATAATGATATGGTAGGTGGTGCACGATAGCGAAATGAAGGAGAGGCTCTATGCGATCTTGCTATCCGTGATGGTACTGGCAGGGGCGGCAGCGCTTGGTGATGCACACGCACAGAACAACACCGAGAAACTCGACTCCGTCGTGGAGAACACCGCCGAGACCAACTCGATCCTGGCCGACATCCGGGTCGCCTTGGAAGATCTGGCAGCGGCGCTGCTCTCCCTCTCCGATGACGTCAACGCGTTCGACTCCAGGATCAGCAACCTTGAGTCAAAGCTGGACGATATCGCCGCGGGGCAGGGCACCGGCGGGGAAAGCGTCGAGGAGGCGGGGACGCCCCCGGGCATTGCAGAATCGATCGCGGAGATAAACGCGCAGCTGGCCGGGCTGAGGGCGGATCTGTCCCAGTCCCGCGAGTTAGTGAGATCGGGGCCGATGCAGGGGATGATCGGGGCCGGCGGCGCCGTGGATCCGCCGGCGATCGCCTATGCAAGATCCGAGGTCGTCTTCGACGAACCTCTGGCGATCGAGGGTGACGGCCGCAGCCTCAACCTGGTCAGGGACAACGCCCTGGCCGGGATAGTCATACCGCGCATCACAGGCTGGCTGCAGGAGGAGGTCTCGCCCGCACTGAACGACGCCCCGATAATATTCCACTACCTCACGCTGCTCTACAACGCCGCCTTCGATGCGGTCGCACCCTACCACCCCACGGCGGTCGGCGTGTACTCGCGCATCGATCACCGCCCGGCATTCGAGTCGGAGACCAACCTCCTTCCCAATACGGCGGTCATGCACGCCGCCTACAGGATGATGCTGGAGCTTGCCCCGCACCGCGCCGACGAGTGGCGCGACATGATGACCGACTACGGCCTTGATCCGGACGACGAGAGCTGGCTTGGCCTTGACTGCTCCCCAACATACGTTCTGTCCTCGCCCGCCGCCATTGGAAACCATGCCGCAAAGTGCGTGCTGGATGCGCGCCGCGACGACGGCTTCAACCACTTCGGCACGGCGACCACCCAGCCGTTCGGGGACACCACCGGCTACCAGCCGATCAACACGCCTGACAACCTGGTGGATCCGTCGCGCTGGTCGCCCCTGATGGCCACCAACCGCGCCGGCGAGTTCGGGATGCAGCAGTTTGCCACGCCCCAGTGGGCCAACACCGAGACCTACTCGGGTTTGGATCCGCGCTCATACCGCGTACCGCCGCCGATGAGCAGCAACCACCGCAACGCCGACGCGTACCAGGCGCAGGCCGACGAGGTCATCTCCCTGAGGGCCAACCTGACCGGCGAGCAGAAGATTCTGGTCGAGTTCTTCGACAACAAGCTCCGCGAGCTAGACCACAAGCCGGCGCTCAAGAACATCCACAATGTAGTCGACTTTGTACAGCTCGAGTTCCTGCTGTCGGTGGCCAAGTTTGATGCCGGCACCATAATCTGGCAGGAGAAGGCGCGCTATGACGCGGTGCGGCCCACCACGGCCATACACTACCTCTACGGCGAGCAGCCGGTACCGATATCGGTCGATGCCGGCGGGAACGCGGTGACGGTGCCGGGCAACCAGTGGCAGAGCTACCTGCAGACCGCCGACCACCCCGAATACCCCTCGGCGACCACCTGCTTCTGCGCCGCATACGCTGAGGCGTGGCGGCTCTACAGCGGCACCGACGACCTTCCCGCGTACGTGGACGATGATGAGGTGATCTACGGCTACGGCGCCACGCTGCCGGCAGGCTCATCGCTGGTTGAACCCAGGACAACGCCGTCCGAGGACGTGCACGTGGTATTCGATTCGTGGTCCGACTTTGAGCAGAGGTGCGCCGCAAGCCGCGTCATATCCGGGACGCACTACTGGCCCGCGGTGGAGGCCTCGGTCGATACGTGCAACGTCGCGGCCAACGTGGCCTTCACGTACTGGGAGACGCTGATTCACGGTACGGCCCCGGTCAGGGGACCTGCCCAGGGCATGGCTCCGGATACGATGCTTGATGGTCCGTCCTGGACTGGATACTAGGGACTTTGTTTAATTTTATCTGTCTTCCGCGGGGGAGATGCGCCGCCCACCCCGCGCCATGACCATCGGGGTTAGCTGTTTTTTATAGCACGAACCATACAGGAGTATCAACCATGAGCGAGGTAGTCAAGAAGGGGGCGTGCAGGGGCATCTGCAAAAACTATCGCGTCAAAAAGCCCCACGGCGCCACCAGGTACGGTTCCGGCCAGGGACGCTGCCAGATATGCGACGTCTGGATAGACCACCGCGGCTGCCACCTCAAGGACGGCTCACCTGCCCTGGAGAGCACCATAGGCTGGTTCTGCAACTGCTGCAACTACCGCGTGCGCCAAAAGCCCCGCAACAAGATATACAAGCAGAAGCTGAGCGACTACAACAACCGCATTCTCTAAAGCCCTAGCGGTACTCGTCCCCGCAGTCTCCCACTATCCCAAAGAGGTCGCGGGATCTGGCCGTGACCGACTCTATCTCGGAGACGTCCTGGCCGTCCAGCCGCAGCCCGAAGACGCCCAGGTTCTCGTCTATATGGTCGGAGACGCCCGGCCTGCACCCTATGATGGCGGCGGCCACGCCCGGCCTGTCCAGGACGTACCTGACTGCAACGCAGGGGATTGTCGTGCCGTGCCGGGACGCTATCCGGTCCAAGACGGCCAGCAGGCCCTGGAACAGGCCCCAGCCGCCCCACGCGTCGATGACGGCCTTGTACTTTTGGAGGCTGGCCGTATCCAGGTCGCCGCCGACCGGCTCGGGGCCGCCCCAGATACCTCCCCGACAGGAGCCCGCCCAGCAGCGTTCCGTAGCAGAGCAGTCGTATGCCGTGCCCCTCGCAGTACGGGGCCATCCGGCGGGCGGGGCGCGTGTCCAGGATCGAGTACTGCACCTGGTTTGAGACTACCGGTATTCCGCGATCCACCAGCTGCTTGAGCCGCGCCGTGTCAAAGTTTGTCAGGCCCACGCAGGAGACCAGGCCCTCCCGGACCAGCCTGCGCAGGCCGTCGGCGGCATCCAGGTACCGGCCATCGCGGTAGTCCCACCAGTGAAACTGCACCATGTCTATCCGGTCAACCCCCATCCGCGCGGCCGAGCGCTCGATTCGCCGCCGCACCTCCCCGTACGGCATGGGGCCCGGCGGCGGCACCATCTTGGTCAGGCCGACGGAGCCCCGACCCCCGCCGCTGCGGAAGGCGCCGTACCACTCCTCGGCGGGCCCGTATATGTCGGCCATGTCCCAGGCCACCAGGCCGGCTTCGTGGTAGGCGGCCATCGTCTCCACGGCGGCCCGCTTCTCCACGTGTCCGTGGGCGCCGGCCACCTGCCACAGGCCGTTGACTATCCTCGGGACGACCAGGTCCGGCGCCAGACGCTCCGTCTCTATCATAGGCGCTCGGTCCCGGGGCGAGCCCCTACACTCCGCTGTCCTGGTCGTAGCGCGTGATCTTGTCCCGCCGGCGCTTGAGTACCGCGAATATGCCCAGTATGACCGCTATCCAGATGGTCGCGAATATTATGTTCGAGAGGCTCACGTACAGGTACGGGACGGCCTCCTCCATGTTCTTCTGCAGGGACAGCGCCCGCGAGTTGATGTCCATCATGGCGGTCGAGTATGCGGCGCTATCCCGGGGGATGGCCGCGGCCACCTCTATGCTCCCCCGGAGATCTTCGAGGTTGGTGCTGATCCTGGCAAAGTTGGTGGTCTCGGTGGGGAATATCCAGACCGGGTTGCCGTCGCCGGGCAGTTTGGCGAGCACCAGCACTATGTCCGGCTCCATGGCGACCAGGTGGTCCCGGAGCATCGCCGGATCAGAGGAGCCCATTATCCCGCTCAGGTGGCCGCGGACGCGGTCCACCGGATAGATGTCGTCGTTGTAGCCCTTGACGGCCATGAACGCGCCAAACACGATAACGCAGATGATCCCCACCATGGCCAGCTTGTATGCCCGGTTCGCCATCCTCTCCTCCCGGCTGATGATATGCGGGGCGGCTGATTTATGTCTTTTAAACCTCGAGTGCGACAGGCTCAGGTAGGAGACGTAAAAGTACCCGATCGTCTGGACGGCGATTATCGGCGCGAACATCGGGTGGTTGTGCAGCATGGCCACCATTATCCCCAGTATCCCGTAGACCGCGAAGAACAGCTCCATCAGCGTGACCCGGGTGAACGGCAGGTTGTAGGCGTTGTCCTTCCAGTCGTCCTTGGACTTGAGCGTCCCGTACTTGGGCGTGCGGTGGAAGACGTTCTTCTTGCCCAGCACCGCGTCAAAGACGGCCACCGTGTTGTTGACCGACAGGCCGGCGTTGTACACCAGCAGGAACGGCAGGATCTTGGCCTTCTGCTTCCAGGACTCGCGATACAGCCGCTTCACTATCACCAGGTAGGCTCCCGGGCCCATCAGCAGGTAGGTGGCCACCGTCACCACCGGGATGAAGCTTATCAGGTACAGGTTGATCTCCTGCGTCAGCAGTATGGGCAGCGTCAGGAACTGCACCAGCATGAACGGGTAGACGACATGGCGGGTCAGCTGGACGAACGCCTGTACCTTGGCCCCCAGGTCGATCCCCCGCTTGACCACTATATCGGAGAGCAGTTTCAGGGCGCACTGTATGGAGCCCTTGGCCCAGCGAAACTGCTGGCGTTTGGCGGCGTTCATCTGGACCGGCAGCTCGGCATCCACCACCACGTCCGGCAGGAAGACGCACTTCCAGCCCTTCATCTGGGCGCGGTAGCTCAGGTCCAGATCCTCCACCAGCGTGGCCGTATGCCAGCCGCCCGCATCATCTATGCACTCGCGCCTCCATATGCCGGCCGTCCCGTTGAAGTTCATGAACATCGAGGAGTTGCTCTTGGCCTTCTGCTCTATCAGGAAGTGAAAGTCCAGGCTCATGGCCTGCGCCCGGGTTATCGCCGAGTACTCCTCGTTGGCGTGCCCCCAGCGGCACTGCACCAGGCCGATCCTGGGCGAGGAGAAGTGCGGGATGGCCTTCCGGAGGAACCACTTCGGCGGCATGAAATCCGCGTCGAATATGGCCACAAACTCGGTGTCGGTCGACTCCATGGCGTGCTTCAGGGCGCCGGCCTTGTAGCCCTGCCGGCTGTCGCGGCGTACGTACTCTATCTTGAAGCCCCGCCGCCGGTAGTCGCGGACCGTGTCCTGCAGCAGGACGGAGGTCTCGTCGTCGGAGTCGTCCAGGATCATTATCTTCATCTTGTCCTTGGGGTAGTCCATGGCGCAGACCGAGTCCACCAGGCGCTTAGCGACGTACTTTTCGTTGTAGAAGGGCAGCTGCACGGTGACCGTCGGCGTGCCCAGGTCGGTCACCAGATGCCCCTCCTTGCGGCGGGACGCCAGGTAGGCCAGGTAGTAAAAGTTGCACGTATACGCGGTTATGACCACCGCCGAGAGTATGAACAAATCAAAGACCAGCTGGAAGAACGGGTTGCCGGCCATGTCCGGTATGGGCGGGCACTCGTAATATTTGTTGTTTAGGGGGCGGGGCTCGGCCGGGGCGGCGACCCTATGCCTTTTGCTCGAATATCTTGATCGCCTGCGGAGGGCAGACCCCCTCGCAGGCAAGGCAGAATATGCAGTCCGGTTCTTTGGACATCAGCGGCTTCTTCCCGGAGGCGGGGTTTCCCGGCGTGTCAAACCACTCGTAGACGGAGACCGGGCACGCGTCGATGCAGGCGCCGTCCGCCACGCAGATGTCATAGTCCACGGAAACGAACTCGCCCCACACGCCCATTATCTGGTTGTCCTCGCCCCTGCGGCCCCAGGTTTTGATGGTGTGCCCCTCCACGGGATAGGGCTTGGAGGAGGGCACGCGGGACTTGAATTCAACATCTATGGGTCCTGGCTTGGCGCCGTCGGGTACCTCGATCTCCTCCTCCACGGAAGCCGCCTGCGCCTGCCCCGGAGCGGGTACCGGCTTGGGTTTTGGCTTGGCGTTGGGGACGATCTTGGCCAGCGGCGTGAGCTCCTCGAGGCGGGCAATGGCCTGGGCCTCGTCCAGCTTCTCGGTCTTTTGGAGGGCCCCCCTCATCTTGTCGGCCAGCAGGGTGTTGCGCAGGACCGTATCTATCATCATCTTGGCAAAGTGGTCGGCCTTCTTGCGGTAGTCCCGGACCCACTGCGGGTCGCCGAACTTTTCTATCGGGAATATCTGGTATATGATGTCGACCACCTCCCCGGTAACTATCTCGATGGTGACCGACAGGTCGGCTTCCTCGTAGCCGGAGGCATCCTCGTCCTCGCCGCTCCTCTCGGTCCACCGGTAGGTGGCGTAGATGCGGTCGGCATACGAGTCCATCTCAAATGTCTTCTTGAGGCCGTCATGAACGGACCGTATCTCGTCGGGTTCCTCAAGTTTGACGGGCAGGCGGTACAGGCCCAGCTTGAAGCCGTGCAACGGGTATACGCCGCGCTTGGCCGTAGGCGCCTCCATTGACCAGACCCTGTCCTTGAGGAGCAACGACATTATGGTTAGTACCCTTTGTGGTCTTAAAAGGTTATCGGGGGGGGGGGCGGGGTTGTCCACGCGGTACAAGTTCAGGTCAAATTCCGGGTCGTGCCTGATCGACACTCACCGGTAGGGGCCGCCGACGCGCTCAAGCATGAAATCCGGCTAGGCCCCAACTTACACGTGCGGGCATCCATCGGTGCGTCCCCTGCCGGCTTCTCTTGGACGGAACGCACGCTGTCACTCCACGCGGCAGGGCGCAGGCTCCCCGTTCCCTCAGTTACATGAAGATTAAATGCCGATCTTGCCCTTGATCCAGAAAGTGGCGGAGCGGATTTTGACGCTGGAATTTCATGGGCAATATCGGTCTCGGACACGACCTGGCCGGCCCGTCTGTCAAATCTGCACC
This sequence comes from Nitrosopumilaceae archaeon, assembly GCA_965261905.1. Taxonomy (GTDB): domain Archaea; phylum Thermoproteota; class Nitrososphaeria; order Nitrososphaerales; family Nitrosopumilaceae; genus VYCS01. Next base: position 371,747 of record CBDHDZ010000013.1, read on the forward strand.
CCGCAGACAGGCACATGCCAGACGGGTGAGCCTTGCGGGACAATGTGATCGAAAGATTTAGATCGCCCGATATCCCCCCGCACCCCCATGACGGCCGTCATCCGGGCAGAACGGGAGGAGGAGCGAGGTCAGGGTTGCGTTCATCGCCTGCGTCTGTTCGTGTCGCGCCTGTTGGTGGCCACCGCGGTGTTTCTGGAGGGACGTGCGGATCCGCACCGGGATCAACACGGGCCGGAACGGGACGGCGGGAGCCGGGCCGGGTCAAATTCAAAACGGACGGTCCGCCGGGGCCCGGCGGGCAAGGGTCAAAACAACCAGCCTCCGAGGAGCGGGGCAGGGCGCCGGAAAGACAAGGGCGGCAAGGCAGGCGGCAAGGCAGGCGATGACAGTCTCGAATTCATGCAGGAGATGGCCGACGGCCTGGGCACCAAGCTGGCAATCTCCCTGCTGGCCGGGCTGATGCTGCCATTCTCTGGTGCGCCCAACGCCGTGTACGGCCTGCCCGACATGTACCGCCTGCTGCTGTCGGTGTGCTCCCGCGAGGGCGGGGAGTCCAGCGCCGAGGCGCAGTACCAGAGGAGCAGGGCCCTGAAGAGCGTCAAAAGACTGCCCAGTCGCAGGCGGATGCTGGACATCATCAAGGGGGTGCGGCGCGACCACATGCTGTCGCGGTGCAGCAGGATGGTGACACGCTCCATGCTGCAGGCGCGCCGGCACGGAATGTTGCGGCGCCCGATAGACGTCGCCATAGACGAGCACGACATACCATCCTATGCCAAGGTGATGAACATGGCGTACGCGGTTTTCTCCAGGTACAAGAAGGGCACCAAAAAATTCCACCGTCTGGCCACCCTCCACTGCGTGGTGGACGGGCACCGCCTCACCCTGGGCGTCGAGGTGGTGCGCCGGGGTGATGACACCGCCGAGACGGTGCGGAGGCTGCTGTGGAGGGCCCGCCGGCGCGGCATCCGCATGTCGTCGATCACCATCGACCGCGGGTTTCATTCGGTGGACGTCATAGAGACCATCAAGGCCACGGGGATACCCATGGTGATGCCCGCCGTCAAGCTGGACCCCGTCAAGGAGATCATAAAAAAGTACAAGGCCGGAGAGCGGGAGGCCGTATCCGCCCATACCATAACCAACAGCGCCGGCAGGAGCACCACGTACACGCTGGCCATCCTGGAGAGGGAGGATCTGGAGAAAGAGTATGCCAAGATGTCCCGGGAGGAAAGAAAGCTGGCAGATCTGCACGACGAGGATGCCCGGGTCAGGCAGTACTACGTGTTCGCCACCACCATGGGCGAGGGCTGGATCGGCGGCGACCCGCACCGCGTAGCCGAGTTCTACAGGAGGAGATGGGGCATCGAGAACTCCTACAAGAGCTACGAGGCCATGAGGCCGCGGACCACCAGCACCGACTATTCGGTCCGTATCCTGCTGTGGTTTATCCCGTTCATCCTGTACAACGTCTGGATCCTGGCCCGCTTCATGGCGGCCCGCGGCGGGGGGCACCACCCGGGCGCGCGGCCGCCCGTCACGCTGAACCTGTTCGTCTCCATGCTTCTGGATGCGGCAAACATGCAACCCGCCGGCAATCCGGGCGGGCATCCGCCGGATTAAGCCCATCTTCCAAGCACCCGATACCAGACACCCTGCTCCCAAGGCTCATGCCAAGGCTGACGGTTGCTGCGCCGCCCGTCCCGCATGCGGCTCCCGCCCGGCCCCGCCGCCGTCCCGCCCCGCCGCATTCCGGGTTGTGATCTCGATGGTGGCTGGACCCAGGTCGCACTCGAGCGACCTTGGTCTTCGTGAGAACCAAGAGCGAAAATACGCTCCGCCACTTTCTGTGATCAGGCGTATCTCGCCCTCCAGCCTCTGGAAGCGCCTGTCCATCATATTGCCCAGATTATCCGAGAGGTGTCGTACCTCCGCTGAGGTCTGATCCTGCTTGTCAAGCATCTTCTCTGAGTAGCCCTGTATTGTCGCTATCATCTGATCCTGCTTGTCAAGCATCTGATCCTGCTTCCGGTGAGATATCTCAAAATGCATGTTGCCTGTGTCAAAGCCCTCCACCATCTCTGCCAGCATGTCCCCCACTACAATCCTAAATGACCTGAACTCCCCGGTTGCCTTCTGTCGTGACACTTTGATGCCTTTCACCACCACAGGTTCCCCAAAATTCCGCATTTTTTGGATCAGCGACTCGATGTCCTGCTTGGAACCCTCTGCCACAATCTCAACCGTCTCGTCGTCCAGATTCTTAACATAGCCCGTGACTCCCAGAGACACGGCGCCGGCTCGTACTTTGTAACGGAATCCTACTCCCTGGACTAGGCCGTCGACTATGATTGTGGCTCGCTCCATGATACGATTCATTGTATTTACCGCATTATACTTTACGTATGATTTGGCTGTGTCCCAGAGGTAACCGTTCACCCCATTTTTAAAAGCGACCGGTGTTAGTGCAGAATTCAGCCAAAATCGTGCCTGATCGCCTACATCTGTGAGGAGAGGTGAACGGTTACGTCCACGCTGACGGTTCCCCCACACGATAATTCTCCGAAAAAGTCGCAGGTTCTCTCGAAAATACGGTTGATGCGTACAAAGGACGGGTTGAGACGTGATGCCTCGCCCCTGATCGGGTTTGGCGCCCGACCCGGTCGTCCGCGCCGGCCTACCCAGGTGCGGACATCGCTTGAGGTGAAGCGCCGTACCGAGACCGCCCGCCAGGACAGGGGGACGGAGTGCAACGCGGCGCGGTATCGGGCGGGGCCCAGAGCAGGCGGGGCCTCGGCACGCGCCCATGCGGGGCGCAGGCCGCCTCCGGTGTTCAGGCAGCGGCGCCGAGGGCCGCGTTCTGTACGAGGGTGATCCACCCGTCACACTCGGGTGCAAGTTCAGAGTGCGGCACCGGCGCTATGTCCATTCCCGCCGCCTCGGCGGCGGTAATGCCGCCTTCCAGCGAGGAGTGCTTGCGGAAAAAATTGCGGCATATGATGGGCATCCGTATGACCGGCGAACCGTCAGATTTCAGGCCGCGCGTGCACCGCAGCCTGTCCTTGAACTCGCCGTTGAGGCGCTCGTGTACGTTGTTCTGGTTGAACATGTTCTGTATGTGTATCCCGCGGATGTGGACGAACCGGGGGCCTGCTGGCGCCCTGTAGAACGCCCTTCTGGCCGCCGCGCGGAATTCGTGCAGCCCCTCGCTTACGGGCACATGCGGCAGGCGCAGCGAGCGGCAGGCGGCGCGCGAACAGGCAGGTGGGGCCGGCGCCGTGCTTGGGGGGCGACGCCTCGTACGGCAAGATGAACCTGGAGGCGCCATCCATGACCGCAAACTGGTATCTGGTCGCGCCGCGCACCCCGAAGAGCATCTCGTCAACGTGCCGCAGGTGTCCCGCGCCCACGCGCAGCGCCGCAGAATACCCGCAGATAATCCCAGAATAGAGGCCGGACCACCCCGCGATGGCATCCTGGTGGATTGTGATCCCGTCTAGCCTGAACTGTACGCGCACCTCCCCCGGCGACATCCTGGCCGCCGTCATCGACAGCGCCTTTGTGATAATCGCCGCCTCAAAATGCCTGCCCGCGAACCCGCCAATGCCGGAGAACGTGCGCCCGCACGACCTGCACGGATACCGCTGCACGGGTCCCTTTCTCCTGCACCTGCGCCTTCCGTTCCTGACAATCTCGTATGACCGGCAGCTCCTGCACCTTGGTTCTTGCCGCCTGATCCGTATCCTCCAGCGCGGACGCTTCCACCAGGCCCTCTTCAGGAACTTGTGTGGATGGAGAACGCGTGCTTGCACATCTTCTTGCCGCCTGCGCTGGCAGGACACCGGCATATCAGGCCGGATTAGTTCCAGGTCGTCCGGTTATGCGTAAAATCACCATCAACCGTATTTTCGAAAGAACCTTATTTAGTATTATATTATGTAAATTCCAATAATAATTATAATAACATACTGTTGTAATAATAATTGTGTATACTTATCATAATATCAATACTAAACATTTTGCATAGTTAATATAATAAATTGTTATAATCAAAATACCGCACCATTTATAGGCAACATGAATTTTAATCAGGGTGGACGTGTCCTATTTCCCTATTCCAATTATGATCCTAGAACAGTATGATTATCTCGCGATGGATAAATTCCATATTCACGTACTTTGTCATTATGGTTGATGCGGCAGTGTTGCGTATACACGTGGCTCCGGTGGGATTCGAGATAGACAGGGTGGTAATGCCGGTGGAGGAGAGAAGGGCGGACCGGGTGTGGCTGCTGGTGCATCCTGGTGACGACAAGGCCGAAGGCTACCTCAGGACCATACGTAACAAGTTGAAGGGCTCCGGCATAGACATACAGGAGAAGATGCACGACCGCGCCGACCTGTTTGACATTATCCGGGCTACAAAGGAGGTGATACAGCACGAGCGGGAGAACAGCGTGTCCGTCAACCTCTCGTCCGGCTCCAAGATACAGGCAATCGGGTGCATGATGGCCTGCATGATGTTCGATGACGAGAGCGGTATCAGGCCATACTACGCCGAGCCCGAAGAGTACCAGCAGCAGGGCGAACCGCTGTCCACCGGGGTCCGGAAGGTGATCGAGATGCCCCGGTACAGCCTGCGCATCCCGTCAGGGATGCTGATCAGGACGATGCAGATCATACGGCACCACAAGAGGATAAAGAAGAAGAACCTGCTGGACAGCCTGCTGGATGCCGGGATTATAATGATCTCCGATGACCCCGAAAAGATCCCCGAACCGGGCACGCTGGTGGTCAACGCGCTGGAGGAGAACAGGCTGGTGGCCGGACTTGCACGGATGGACAAGAGCATCATCAGGCCGCTTGTCGAGTGGGGGTTCGTGGAAGTGACAAAGATGGGCAGGAACAGGTGGGTCACATTGACCAAGGAGGGAGAGAACGCTGCCAGGTTCCTCCCGGACGGTTAGCCGGCTGGTCGCCGCCGGCATGCCCTAGGGATACAGGGCGGGACGGCGTATTATCCTGTGGCGCATGATCATGCCCCGACGCGGCATGGTGACGGTTGCGTGGACGGTTCCGGGGGTGGTTTGGTCGCACCCGGGCCGCGGCGCCCATCCCCCTTTGGCCGCATGGTAGGTTGGCCGGACTGCCGGATGTCCGGGGACCGGCAGTGCCGGGTCGATAGGGCGGCGCGGGTGGCATATCATCCCGGCCGGGATATTATCCCGGGCAGGTGCACCCCGGGATGGCGCCCGGTTCTGGGGGTCGGCCGGACCGCTCGGTTTTTAAAAAAGGCGCCCCGAACAAGGGATCATGGCAATGCCCATGGACTACACACCCGGCGACGCGCCCGAGGAGAGGGCTAGCAGCGTCCAGGACTACAAGATCACCTGCATGAACTTTATCGAGGAGATATCGTCGGACTACAAGGCCTGGGTCGACTACTACAAGCTGCCCGTGGAGGAGGACTCCAAGAGGCGGCGCGAGATAGACTCGGTGATATCGAGGACCAACCGGTGGATAGCGAAGGTGCCCCGGAGCATCAAGGGGGTGGACGTGGTGATGAACGACGGCATACAGAAGATGGCCGAGGCCACCGCCGGCAGGCCCTTCCAGATAGGGGTGTTCGTCAACGGCAGGGCAGGATACACGAGCGCCGCCCCCGGGGTGGTGGACGTGAGGGTGAGGGCGGCGGGACGGAACGGCCGGGGGACGACGCTGGGGTTCCACTTCCAGGACAGCCGTTTCCGGGTGGAGTCGACCTGCGGGGCCCGCATGGACGAGGCTGTGCCCGGCGGCGAATACGGGGTGATGGACCTCAGGCTGGCGCTGCACGCGGAAGGGGCAAAACCGGGGGACGTGGCCTCGTTCACCGTGACCGTCTGCGAGATGGACGACCGGACCGAGACCGACCGGAGGGGCCTTACCACGATAGTCCACTTTAGGTGATAGCCCCGCCGGACGGCGCCACCCGGATGGCCACCCTCCGCTCCAGGCCCCGGGGGTCGTCCCCGGGGTACTTGAGCGAGGATATCCGGCGCTCGAGCGAGGCGTCGGTCACCTGCGAGGCCGTTCCCGCGATGGCCAGGCCCTCCCACAGGACGGTCACGCGGGGATGGGCCAGGGCGTTGAGGAACCAGTCCGAGTCGGGGCGGTGCCTTGAAAAGTAAAAGTCGCCCCGGTGGATCACGCCGCGGAGCCGGACCGTATGCGGGCGGCCGCTCCTCCTGCCGACGGTGACCAGCTCGGCCCGGACTGCGCCCTCGATCCCGGCCCAGGCGGGTCCGGCCAATTTAATGCCGGCCCCCCCGGCCGAAGATCCTGCGGTGTATCAGGGCCGGCGGCAGGACGCCGGCCAGCGGCGCCACGAGATACAGCCAAAGGTCGTCGAATATCCCGGTCACCGCCGCCGGCGCCAGGGACCGGACGGGGTTCATGGAGGCTCCCGAGACCGGCCCGAAGAACCACACGTCGACGGCCACCGCCCCGCCCACCACCAGGCCCGCCACGACGGCGCCCGCCCTCGTGTTGATGATGCAGAGGATGGCGCCCATCAGGATCGTAGTGGCCGCCGCCTCTATCCCGAGCAGCTCCGCGGCGCCGTAGGCGGGATCAGGCCGGTTCAGCCCCAGCTCGGCATGGTCTCCCATCACATGCAGCACGAACAGGCTGCCGGCGATGGCGCCCGCCGCCTGGGCGGCCAGGTAGGCGGGCACCATCCCCCACCTGGCATGGCCCGTTATGGCAAAGCCCAGGGTGACGGCCGGGTTGAAGTGCGCCATCGAGTACCTGCCCAGCGCGAACACCAGAAACCACAGGCCCGCCATATGCATCAGGGCGACGAACTCCAGGCCCAGGGCCTGCCGGTGGATGCCGTCGTAGACTATCGAGCCGGTGGCCGCCACGACCAGCCCGAAGGTGCCGACGGCCTCGGCCAGGAAGATCTTCTTGTCGAAGAGCAGCGGCGGCATCAGCCCAGGCGCTCTGCCAGTACCCTGACCCTCTGCTCTATCATGTCCCGGATCCGGCGGACCTCCTGTATCGGCTTGCCCTTGGGATCCGGTATCCCCCAGTCGTCTATCCCCTCGACGAACAGGGCCGGGCACGCCTCCCTGTCCATGCATCCCATGTTTACCACCACCGACGACCCCCGGATCATCCCCCCGGTGAGCGCCCGGGGCCGCCCGGATATGTCAATGCCGACCTCCTTCATGGCCTGGATGACGGTCCCGTTGGGTTGGCCGGCCGGTCGCGTGCCCGCGCTGGCAACCCGCACGTGCGGCGCGTGCCTCCTCATGAACGCCTCGGCCATCAGGCTTCTGCCGGCGTTCTCCACGCAGACGAACAGCACGGTCCCGCTCACAAAAATTTTATATCAATGGGGATTTATATAAATTCTGGTTTACATGAACGGGATGGCGCTGCTCCGATGCATCTGCGACGAGACCCGCTTTGCCATACTGGAGACGCTGGGGACCGGCGGGGAGCTGTCGGTGGGCCAGATAGCCGCGGCGCTGGAGCGGGACCAGCCGCTGGTCTCGCACCACCTGAGGATACTCAAGGGGTGCGGGGTGCTCGCGTGCAGGGCCGACGGGCGCCGGTCCCTGTACAGGATATCCAGCACGAGGATATCCTCGTTGATAGCGGACATACTGGAGGCCAGTGACAGGATAAACAGCCTCTGCGCCGAGGATGGGTGCTGCACCCCGGCCCGGCCGGGGATGGCGCCCGCCGGGAAGATCCGGGCTCCCCGGTGATGGGGGCGGGATCCGGCCGACGCGGCGGCCTGCCGGAGCCGTTCAAACCGCCCAAGAACGGCGGTGTTGTCGGGGGCGACCTCGCCACCTACTACCAGGCGTGCACGACTTTGGACCATCCGAGACGGCCATGAAGTACGGGCCGTGTAAGGAGTTGACTGCCTGGCGAGCCGAACATGGGCGGCTGCGCGACCACCACCACCCCTGCCAGCGCGGGGCAACCATGGACGCATCGGCGGCCTGCCGGAGGGTTATCGACGACCGCCCGGACCGCATCCCGTTCTGCCCCGAGGACGGCAGGATCATCCTCAACTCGGCGGATCCGCCGGTCAGGCGCGGCGACCATCAGGCATACGCGCCAGGGTTCGGCGCGGTCGAGACCTCGACCGAAGGTGATCCAGCCCGGGAGATTGGGTTGTTCAGGATGGTCGATGCCACCGACAGGATCACCGAACGTACGACCTCGGTTGCCTGCCGGGTGGCCGGCCTGGGTTTACCGGCTTTTGATGTCCAAATACATGATGGTTTGTTTCGCAGATACTCTCCTAAACTTTTGTTTCTCGTACCAACCCGCCGCGTCGCCATATGGATGCAGTGCAACCATCCTGCAACCCACCACCGTCGATAACCCTTTTGCGATTTTTGTCGCCCAGGCAATCATTCTTTTGCCCACGCCTTGGCGTTCGTATTCTTCGTGGGTTGCAAGCTGGCCTATCAGCAATGCCGGAATCGTACTGTACGAAAACTGTTCCGTTCCCGCATAATCGGGATTGTCTTGGATGTATTTTTTGCTGATAGAGTATGCGGCTAGAGTGACATATCCGAGCGCAACGCGATTGTCATAGACCCAAACCCACGTCGTTCCCATCTTTCGTCTTTGTTCATTTAACGCATCTTTTTGTAAATGATCAACCATGGCAGGCTTTTGGTTCTTGAATGCGGATATGCCGGGAGTGTCTTTGCCAAGGCGCCTAATCACCACCTTGGCAAAGTCGATTTGATCAGCCATCAATCATCGTAAGACACCTTAAAGGTGTCTGCAAGCTTTATGGCTTCACGCACATACTCCGCCTGCTCGTCTGAGGGACCCTTTTCCAGATCACTCACCAGGGCCTTCCACTCGCGGTCCCCCAATGGCGGTATTGTACGCATTACCATGATTACCATGTCTGATGTTGATTTATAAGCATACCGTAAATCGGTTCCCCCCGCAAAGACGGGTGGCGGGTCAGGAAATCTGCATCCACGATCTTAAACGGCCAATCGGATCAGGGCAGGCATGGGGCACAGGAAACCCCGGAAGGGCAGGGCGTCGGAGCAGGGTATAACGCGCCGCGGGCTCGACATCTACCAGAAGGGCGACCAGATCAAGGCCCTGAGCTGAAACCGCTGGGACGTGGCCTCCCAGGGCACTGAGGGTGCATGGTACCGGGTCTCGCCTGCGAGCAAGAGCCCCACGTGCGAGTGCGCCTACCACACCACCGGGAAGGGGTGCAGGCGCAAGCATATCGCGGCGGCCTAGCACGCGCTGCTCGTATCGTCGGAGGCCGCCCCCGGCAAGAAGGTCGACGTCAGGGAGCAGGATCTGGCGTGTCCGGACTGTGTAGGGAAAAGAAGTACTCCCGCGACGGATGGTGGTACCGCGGCAAACACGAGAAGAGGCAGTGGTACAGGTGCACTATATGTAAGCGGCGGTTCGGGGACAACCCGGGCTTTGAGTACCGCCGGGTGCCGCGCCTGTACATCACGCTGGCCCTGATGCTGTCGGAGATGATGGGGATGGCGGCTACCAACATACAGATGACGCTCAAGCATCCGGGCATCGGGGTGCGCGTGTACACCATAACCAGGATCCTAGAGCACCATCCCGGGGCGGTGGGAGAGTATACCCGGACCCCCAAGCCACCGTGCACAGGGGACAAGTAGGGCTGCGAGGAGAAGATACAGAAGGTCCGCGGCAGGGGGTCGTGTATGGTAGCCGTCATGGATCTTGCCACCCGGTTTGTGCTGGCGTGGGACATATCATCACCCACCAAGAAAAAGTACGACGCCGCCCCCCTGCCGCGGGCGGCCGGGGACATGGCAGGCAGGATGATTCCCCGGCTGTCTATCACCGACGGCCCGGACCGGTACCACATCGCCTTCGATAAGGTGTTCCGCACGCTGAGGGGCCTCAGGTCCGTCCACATACGCGACATCCACATCCGGAACCTCATATGCAACACCAACAAGCAGGAGCGCCTCAACGTGGGGGTTCGCCGGCCGCTTCAGGTACGCCCGCGGCATAAACAAGGAGGGGTCGCGGATATTCCGCATGGCCGTACTGCACTACAACTACATCAAGCCGTACGGCGGCATAGGCGGCCGGACACCCGCCGAGGCCGCCGGCATCAATATTTTGGGTACGGACAGGTGCTGACGCCCATACAGAACGCCGTATCCGCCGCGTGAGGCGCCGCGGATGCCCGACATGATGCGCCGGCGCTGATTTTCGCTCCCACACCCGCCCCGTTCCGGCGGGACTTTGCCAAAGACCGGCCCAAAGTGCATCCAGGCGGCCCGGACATTCCCGGTCTGGGCCGGACTGCGGCCCGGATCCGGACCATTTGGATCAACCACCCGTCCTTGCGGGAGGAATCCGTCCTACCAAGCTAGACGACCGTAGCATGAAGATTCACCACATACAGTATAAGAGAATTTGCTGCCCCAGACATCCTCGACAACCGGGGCAGCGTGCTTAGTGTGATAGGCCTACCACGACCAAGCTGAACCAACGGGTTGGCAAGCGGTATTAGGGCACATACTCATATAACCTTTAGCCGACGTTTCCACCTGCAGGTTCAGTCTGTGGACTTTGCCGCCGCCTGTATGAGCGTCATCCGCTTGTTGGCGCCTTCTATCCGGATGCCAGCATCTCCGGCCTCAGCCGGGGTTATCTGGCCTTCCAACCCAAGGTAAGGTCCCACCAGGTTGTGGTACAATCGTGGCACCCCCAGCGGCTTTCAGCACAGCCAGGTATATCGACTGGATGAACGCAAAGTACGGCAAGCTCAGCGTGAGACTGTTCTCGAAGCTGCACATCATGCACATGCTGCACGGCACGGTATGCGCCGCCGTCGTTGCCCCGGGAAAGGTCAACGACCCGCCGCACCTGCGCCAGATGATAGAGATGCTCCCGGAGGGAGACGGGAACGTCCCGGCCGACGCGGCCTGCGGGGGCGTCAAGAACTGCAACGCCATCAATCGTGGACAGCGGCCGGAGGGCGATCATCGACTCCAAGTCCAACTAGGCGATCAAGGGACTCAACGCCGGGGCGGAGATGCCATCTTGGACAGCGGCCGGAGGTTCGGCGAGGAGCACCCGGGGGCACCCTTCCACCGGATACTGCGCCTCCGGAACAACGTGAAAGAGCGCCTTCTCGTCCATGAAGGCGCGGTTCGGCGGCGTCGTGCGCCCCCTCAGGGAGAAGACCCGGTCGGCTGAGCTGCCATCGACGACCGTCCGCTACAACACGGCCCTCGCCTGAGGCTACGCCGCGGGGGCGGCACCCCCGCGGCTATGTGGAGGCTGCGCACGACTGCTCGTGGACCGTCATCCAAGACGGCTCCGGCGGGCAGCAAGAACGTGATCCGGCGCCTATCCCGCGCCTTCCCGCCGGTCCAGGCGCCTCCTAGGGTCTACGGGTGGCCGTTTAATTTTGGTTTTTTGGACAAGGCCGCCGTTCCCAAAAGGATTAATTAGATATGCAAATGAGGCGCTCACGGATGAGTAACTGGGACCTTATGATGCCGGGTATGGGGCTCACCTCCATAGGCCTTGCCGGGGTCACCATATCGTACGCGGGGCTGGCCCACACGTTCATAGACGGGATGCACGCCCTGACGGGGCTGACCATGATACTGGGGCTGATATTCCTGGCCACCGGGATACTGGACGGGGGCGTCTCGACCAGCAACCGGGCCAAGGCCACCACCCTGGTGGTCCTCTCGATAGTGCTGGCGTTCGGAACCGCCGGGTTCCTGTTCAATACCGTCAGCACGACGCCGCTGTTCGCCGGGATCCTGATAGGGATAGCGTTTCCGGCAGTGATCATGGCGTATGTGGCCGCAAAGATGCCCCAGTATACCAAGCCGCTGGGGGCCATATTCTCGCTGGCCGCAGCCGCCGGGATAATCGCGTACGTGGCATTTGGGATGGTGGGGCCCGAACCCTACCTGATACCGGCCGAGGAGCCCGAACCCGAGATAGAGGCCGAGCCCGAACCCTTCAGCGGTCCGGTCGTCGAGGTGGTCATCCTGGAGGGATCCGACACGGCGGGCAATCCCGACTATGATCCGGACGTGCTGTCGGTGCCGTGGGGGTACGGCGTGGACTGGTACAACGCCGACATAGTTGCCCACACGGTGACCAGCTTCGAGGATGCGGGGGCGACCTTTGACTCGGGCCTGGTGCTGGCGGGAGACAGGTGGTTCTTTGACACGAGCGCCCTGGAGGTGGCCACCTACGAGTACTTCTGCATAGTGCACCCGTGGATGCAGTCCACCATGATAATAGAGGACGCGGCTCCGGCCGACCCGGCCATCCCCGAGATAGAGGGGCAGTAGGGGGCTGGTGGCGGCCGCCGCCGGATAGAGCGTTGCCTGAGACCGTCTTGGAGAGGGTGGCCGTCGGCGCCGGCGTCCTGGACAGGCTGAGGGGGCACGCCGCCGACTGCAGTCCGGAGGAGGCGTGCGCCCTGCTGCTGGGCACCACGGATGGCCCATCCTGCGTGATAACGGACGCGATCCTGACGGAGAACGCCGACCACTCCCCGGTGAGGTTCGCCGTCCCCGATGATCAGCTGATACGGTCGTACCGGGCGGCCGAGGAACGCCGGCTGGAGGTGGCGGGGATATTCCACTCGCACCCTGGTTCGCCGGCTGTACCCTCCGGGACCGACACCACATACATGAGGCTCAACCCGGTGGCCTGGGTGATATACTCGGGGAGCGAGGGCATCTTCCGGGCGTGGGCCATGGGCGATGGGGTGGTGGAGGTCCCCCTGGTTACACGGGGCAGGAGCGACCCGTGAAATCTAAATAGGCCCGTGCCGGGAGCCGCCTCATGGAGATACACGTGTACGACACGTACGTCAAGGCCGCCGATGGACACACCATGCACTTTGACGTGATCACCGGCGAGAAGGACCACGACAAGGCCATCACGTATGGCAGGGAGTGGCTCGAGTCGATAGGCGAGGGCAACGCGGTCATGACCGCCAACGAGTGCCAGTTCTGCCACTCCCAGGGTGCGCCGGCCCCGATAGAGCAGGCCATCCGCGAGAGGGGCTACTTCATACAGAAGATGCAGGGCTGTCCCTGATCTCGCTTTTTTTCATTTTTGCCCACCACCTGGGATTGTGCCGGGACACGCATGGTCCGGCCACATCGGGCGGTTCGGGGCCCGTCCCGGCGCTCGGCAGCCCCCGGGCTGGGCAGCGCGCACCGGGGCGCGCCTCCTCCGGCCGGCGTTCGGGAGGGGGATCTTCAGCCTGCCCCGGACATACGGCGCCATCCGGCCGGGCTTCTCTGGGCGGTCGCACGGATGCCAGCAGATGGGCGGCCCGGGCGGCCGCCGCACATGCCCCCCATGTGATGGAGGCGAGCTGTTGCCGTACCTCTACCGCATCCTGGAGAGGAGGTGGCGGCCTTGCCGGGCGCGGTTGTTGTGGTTCTCGTGGATGGCCAGCCGCCGCGCGGGGTTCCTCGGCTCGGCCTCCGGGTTCCCGGTGGTCTCGCGGGTCCGATCAATCTCGCTGGCCAGCCGCTGGCGTTCCCGGTTCCGGATGCGCGAGCTCTCCGCCCACCCCTCCAGAGCCGCGCCAATCACCCTCCGGGCCCGGACCGGCTCGCGCCGTCGTAGTGCCTTCTCCTGCCCGGTGGTATTGCCGTCCATGGACGGGGCAGGTTTTCCATCCCGTTCCTGATGCTTCGATGCGGAGCCGGTCCCCTGCCGGCGTATTATATGGGGTGTGAACGGTTACCTTGGGCAGGGTCGTCCCGCCCTGCCAACGTTCAGAATGGTGGCCAGTAGGAACCCCGAATTATCCATGCAACAGGGCAGAGTGGTTACGGCTTTGCGCCGCCGGCGTCCTGCGCTCTATCCCCGGGCCGCGGCTATCTGCTGGATCTGCGGGGTGGTCAGTTTCCAGAGCTGGTAATCGCGTATGGCCGCCTCCCACTCGTCCTGCTCTATCTTGCAGCTGCCGTCGGTGTCGTACTGCCGGACGATGGCGGGTATGTCGCATGTTGGTTGTTCACCGGATTCGGTGCCCTCGGGTTCCTGGGTTGGTTCCTGGGTTTGTTCCTGTTCAGGCTCCTCAGTGGGCTCCTGGGTTTGTTCCTGTTCGGGTTCCTGTGTTGGCTCCTGGGTGGGCTCCTGTTCGGGTTCTTGTTCAGGCTCCTGCCCGGGTTCCTGCGTTGGCTCCTGGGTTGGCTCTTGTTCTGGCTCCTGCCCGGGTTCCTGGGTTGGCTCTTGTTCTGGCTCCTGCTGCGGCTCCTGGGTGGGCTCCTGGGTGGGCTCCGGTTTGGCCTGCTGGGTCTGCTGCTGCGGTTCGGGCGCCACCACGTGGACCGTCCTGGTCTGCGGGGTGGCCGGGGTGCCGAAGCCATCCACCACCTGGTATGATAGCAGGTAGGTGGCCGCCTGGGCGGTGTCAACCGCCCCGGAGATGATCACGCTGGTCGTCAGGTCGTCGCCGTCCGAGTCGGTCGCCGTGTAGCCGGGGTCGGTCCAGACAGAGTTGAGCGGCACGGTCATGTTGGTGGACCCCGCCAGGGTTATGACCGGAAGCTGCGCCGACTCGGGGACGGCCGCGCCCGGAGGCGGACCGGCGTTTGGACAGATGTCGCCCCCGTCATCATCCTCTATGTATATCGTGTAAAACAAATGCACCGCCCGGTCCGTGCCCGGCCACATCGTCATGCGCCAGGTAATGGTCTCGCAGCCCTCGACCCTGTTGTCGTCAATCACCCTGATCGGCATTGAGGTGGTGGTGCTGCCGGCGGTAAAGGTGGGAAGCTCGGCGTAGTGGTAGTCGGCATCCGGCATCCTGTTAGAGCTGGCGGTGCCGCCTAACATGCGCTGTATCGAGGTCGTCTGCACTACGGGCTCGCCCAGGGTCAGGGTGAGGCAGGCGTCGTCGGGCAGCCTCAACCGGTCCGTGCCGCCGGCCGACCAGCCCAACCCCCAGCCCGCGCCGCTGATCTCTGTCAGGGTTATCGTGCTGTCCGCTACACCGTTCGACGCGCTGAGCGCAACGTCCACGCCGGCCCCGACCACGGAATCACCAACAAGGGGGATCTGGGCATAGCCGGCGTGCAGCGTCAGGCACGAGATGAGATTTTCCGGGATGGTCTTGTCGAGCGTCAGCCTGAGGCTTTCCGGATACGTGCCTGATTTGTACGAGATGGCTTTGACCGTGTACTCTACCCCGTCAAACGTGAAATCATTGTCGGTTAGGGCGCTGCTGCAACCGGCGCCGGCCCGGGTGTCGTCGCAGCCGCGGGTTGCCGGGCCCAGGTCATGCGTGCTCAGGGTGGCGGACCAGAGATCTGCGCCCTCGCGCGGGTTGCCGGACATGGATGCGGTCAGGGTTTGATGCGTCCCCGTCACTGTTACGGTAACGGTATCCGTCGCGGTGATTATCCCATCCGAGACGGCAAGCCTAAAGACCAGCGTGGACGACATGGACGGCGCCGTAAAGGCCGGATTTACCGCGGCCGCGTCGGATAGCGTGACGGTCGGTCCCTGTATCTGGGTCCACTGGTACGAGGATATCCCCGCCGAGGCCGAGGAGCGGGAACCATCCAGGGTGACGGACGCGTTAACGGCCACCAGCCGGTCGGGTCCGGCGTTTGCCGTCACGTGGTCTATCCGTAGCAGCTGGATGCCGTCATCTGCCTTGGCCGTGACCAGCGCGTATATCTTGCCTGCCGCCGTATAGGTGTGCACGGAGCTCGGCCCGCCAAGCTCCAGGGATGCGTTGTCGTTGAGTTTGGCCTTGGGGACTATGTCATCGGGGTTTGTGACGTCAAATATCTGGACACCATCGTTTGGATAGTTGGAGCCCTTGGGGTTGGCGCCGGAACCCACGATGGCATAGTGGTTGTTCCCTATCGTGAACGTGTCCACGGACTGTGGATCGGTGAGCGTTACGGCGGCATTGTTGCGGAGCGTGCCCTTGGGGATTATGTTGGTCGGGCTTGAGACGTCAAATATCTGGACGGCGTCGCTTGTTTCGGCCACGAGGATGGCATAGCGCTTGTCTCCGATGGAGTAGGTGGTGACGTCGGTGGGGCCTACAATCGGCAGGTCGCGGTCTGCACTGTAATGCGTGCTCTTGTGAACGATGTTGTTTGAGCTTGTGATGTCACTCACGCGGATAGAGCTGGGCTCTGAATTTACAATAACCACATAGTACCTGTCCCCTATGGAGTAGGTTGCCACGGATTCGGGGGCGCCAATAACAGTGCCGTTGGTGAATGTTGTTGCCCGCAAGTAAACGTTAGTGGCGTCAAATTCGACTATATTGTAGGTGGAAGCACGATCTGCCGTAACGAACGCGTAGTTGGTGCCTCCTATGGTGTAGGTGGCCAGGGCGTTGGTCCCGTTAAGACCCGCATAGGTGCTCTGGCCGGAAAAGGATGCGTTGGTGCCCGTGAGGCTCATAGATATGAGGTTCTTGTTGTCGTACCAGGCCACCGCCGCGTAGGGATTTCCTCCCAGATAGAAGCCCTCAATGGCCCTGGCATCGCCGGTGACATCCTCCCAGATACGCTCCCCGAAGGTGAAACGGTCCGGGTTTGTGATATCGAATATCTGAAAGCCGTTTTCACCGCTTGGCACTACAATCGCGTAGTAGCTGTTTCCTATCCGGTATACCGCCGCATCCAGGGGAGCCGCAAGGCCCACGTCGCTGTTGGTGACGCCGGAGGTGTGGTTGGTGTCGGTCTGGCCGTACTTTGGTGTGATGCGTATCTCGGTCTCAGGAGATGCGGCAAATGCATCCCCGACGATAATCCACATGCAGGAGACCGCGACTGCCGCAATGACTCCCGCAAGAATATGACGGGATTGCATGATCAATATGGTTGTCGCGAAATATAAAGTTTGCAACTGTTCACGCCGTTTTAGCAAATTCGTGGATGATTTACGGCCTAAAACTCAATAAATTATCGCGCTATTGTTAAAACACGATAATATTACACGATTAGGTTGGTTATCGGCAATGTATGATAGTGTAGTCCCCTAAAGCAGACGGATCGTGCCTAGACGATGTGAACTGATACAAAAGTTTCAATATATGTGCACCGGCCAGAACGGTGAGCCTGGCTATGTGGACGTCCTGCTCAGGCCCGTATGCGCGGTATGTTGCATCCTGGCGTCTGGTGGCGGCTTGCAGCAAGGTCTTTAGTCGCTCTATTTCGCGCTGCTGCCTGGCTGTGGTCTGTTCCTTGGTTTCGGGCATCCCGAGGTGTGGCGTGATCTTCCCTGATCTAAAGGTTTCGATTGGGCATGTCCGAAATTGTTTGTTGGTGGTTGAATTGCGGGTTAGTCAAGAAAGTGGCCAATTACGCATATTGTCTAATGCCTGCGTAGCCGTTATAACGGCTACACATAGCGCTTCTAATTATCGATCAAGTCTCTGGGGGTTACCTGCCACCTATTCTGGTACCAAGCCGATTTCAAAGTACCAGACAGAACCCGGTCCCGGGTCATGGGCCACCAGGAGTGGGGAGATGGCTGTCCCCTCGCCGCTTATCTTTACAAGGGCGATGGTAGACGGTGCATAGCCTTCTGGGATGTTCAGGGCTATGAGCCAGTCAGCAGGCATCAGTGTCATGCTTGCACTGCCTTGATCATTGGTGCTAGCGGAGACTTTTGTGCCTAGGACCGAAACATGGATGTCTACCACATAATCCTCAAAGCCACTTTCGTCATCGTTTATGCCGTTGTTGTTAACGTCGTGGTACGCATTGACGTTAAGCGTCACTTCCTCCAGGATTGCACTGGATTCAGCATCACACGTATAGGTTCTATCCCAGTACGGCGTTGTTGTGGATTCTGTCGGTCTTTCGTCCTTGATATAATCGATTGTCTCACTTACTGTCTGCTCGGCCCACATGATCATCTCTTCCTCGCCCAGGATATCTCCATTCGGCGCTATGGTATGGCTCACATCTGCCTCGTCGAGTATGGCCGTCACCAAACTCAAGCCCTCTACGGTCCCCGTTGCATGAATCAATGTCACGTGGTCTGCGCCACTCGCCGATAACATCTGACGAATCTCTTCCTCGCCTGCTGCCACCGCAGGCCCGGACAGATGTTCCCAGTCTTCCCTGACAATCAAGGCGGTAGAGTCAGCAAATCCCAATTTGCCTTCAACATACTCGGCTACGCATGACATCTCGGCATCCTGGGCATCGTTATGAGAATCATTTCTTGCACCATGACCTACAAGCACCAAGAGCTCATTTTCGGGGGAGTCGCTTGCCGCCGCAGCCTGCTTTACAAATATTTCTCTGAGTATGGGGTGATCTGGTCTGGCAGGTTCTGCAAGAATGATTTTTGATTCGCTAATGGTTTCAGCTTGGACATGGACATGGCCCATGAACCAGCACACATGCCCATATTGTTCCAGCATGTGGTCGATATCCACCCGCATCTGTTCGAAAATGGGTCGGAATATGTTATCGCCTGCAAACGGCGATGCCATCACTCTGGCATCAACGACGGCAGGTGTGGTATTCCACGGTTCCCCAAAGCTGTATGGGAACGGCGGGCATGCGTATCCATCCATGCCAGCAAAGTAACCGCGAGTCAAATCATGGATTACTGTAGAGTCGGGCCCAAACATATCCGTGTACAAAAAGATCACATATTCCTTCTCGTTTTTGTCCAAGCTAAGCAGGCCGTTATTCCACCAGTAAGGCATGTGTGTGATCTTTTCACTCGCAATACCGTGCTCCGTCTCCAAGTAGGTCTCCATTGCAGTGATTCGGTCATTGGCGGGCTGGTGTGCTAATGGATCAAATGGAATTCCATGGGTATAAATCAACACCCCAGTACTGCTTTGGATATTATCATCGCCATTAGCGTATGCTGCTGGCGCCCATCCCACCGTAACTGCAGCTATTGCTAGCAGCAATAACCCGTACGCCAGAGTCATGAGATACCGACATTGATGGCGTATAAATTAATAATCTGATATTCGTCGGACTTGTTTCAGTATTGTAGTTTACATTCGTGTAATACTCCATGTCAAAAGGCGGACCCGCATAGGGGAATTCAAAGCAATCCGATCACCGCCGCCCCGTTAGCAGCGCGGGAGGCCATCCCAGAACCCGCACCGAATGCAAACGTATAGATCACCCCTCCATCCCCCGCACCCCCATGGGCAAAGCCGCCGGGAGAAAGAGGCCGAACGCGGCCAAAAACGAGGTCGTCCCCAAGGGGGCTACGTTCATGCCCGGGGTCGGCCTGAAGCGGCTGATCAAGGCGCACGAGAAGGAGAAGGCGGGCAAGTCCAAGTACAGGCTGCACGCAGCCCGCCTCAGAAAGGAGGGCAAGAGCATCCGGGAGATATCGCGGATACTGGGCGTGGCCTACTCTACCGTCCGGGACTGGCTGGTCCGCATGCACGCGGGCAACCTGAACAGACGGTTCGACCGAAGGCGCAGGGGCAGGGCCAGGGCTATGTCCAGGCGGATCCTCAGGAAGATCAAGCGGTGGCTGGGCCGCGACCCAACCCGCTATGGGTATGAGGCGGGATCCTGGCAGATGATTATGATCCAGGACATGCTGTACAAGAAATTCAGAATACGCTGCAAGACGGGCACGCTCAGGCGCGCCCTCAGAAGGATAAGGTTCTCGTACCGCAAGCTCAGGCCCGTCCCGTACAACTCGGCCACGTCTGAAGAGCAGGAGCGGTTCAAGGCCGAGACCAACCTGGTGGTCAACAAGGCCGCCGATGACGGGTTCACGGTGCTCTCCTGCGATGAAATGCACGTCAGCCTCTGGTCCGATGCCGGTTACGGGTGGCGACCAACCAACGGACACGACACCATCAAGACCAGCTACTCCAAAAAGTCGGTGTCCGTCTTCGGCGTGCTGGGGCTCGACAGCCTCCACATCCGCACCGTCGATGCCTGCAACTCCGAGACGTTCAAGGGGTTCCTGAGGGAGATGCTGCGCATCTATCCCAGGATCCTGCTGATCCTGGACAACGCACCATGCCACAAGCCGGAAACCGTCACCGAGTTCGTCAAGGCCAACGAGGACCGGCTCAGGCTGGTGTTCCTGCCCGCCTACACCCCGCAGCTCAACCCGATAGAGCAGCAGTGGAACGTCCTCAAGAGGATGCTCGCGGGCAGGTATTTTGCGTCGGTCGAAGATCTGAGGGCGACCATCGCGGCCATCGCCCGCCGCCGCCAGATGCGCCCCGTTGAGATGACGAACTACCTGGTGACCGCGCAATAACCCTGGATGATCCCGCGTGAAGGAGATTGGGCGCCGCCCGACGAAAATCCAGTCGAAAATTCGTAAATCGCGCCATCTTCCCCGGGGACCGGCTACTGGATTCCGTTTCTGGCTGAAAATCATCCTGGCGGTACGCAAAATTGCGGTGGGTTGAGCCGGTTTTGTGGTCCTAGCCCGAAAATGAGCGCATTGCTTTGGATAGCCCTAAGCATGTTTCAAAAAGTGAAACAGTTAGAAAAAGTAGATGGATCGTGCCTAGATGACGTGAGCAAATACGCACAAGCGAGTGGATTAACCTCAGCAAACGCTACCCGAAGGACATCTTTACCAGGCTGTAGGATAGCGTCAAGAATATGATCTCGAGACGAAATCGAGCGCGGGTACATCAAACCGGCGAAATGATGCAAGATGCGCCGGAAGATGTTCCGTAACATCAACAGGCTGACCGAACAAGTCAAGAAAGTCATTGACGGGCATCTCGCGCTGGTCACGTTATAAAGCGCGAAAAGAGGCACAATCCCGCAAGCATTGCAAAGGACCCGTGGGAATCGGCCGTTTGATTAGATATCTATCCTCCGGCATCGTACACCATCCAAGATGGAAACTATACCTACAGTCAACTTTCACATCCTGGCCGGCTGCAACATGAGCTGCGTCTTCTGCTACGTGGCTAACCTTTCCAAACCTTATCTGGTACCAAGCGAGGCCATCAGAATAGTCGAGACGCTCCCGCAGGCGGGGTTCGAGAAGATCAACTTTGCTGGCGGCGAGCCCATGCTGTATCCTGGACTGGACGACGTGATTCGGGCCGCCAAGAAGTGCGGCATGACGACATCCATGGTCACCAACGGCACCCGGGTCACCGACGAGTGGTTGGGGGGCATATCCGGACATCTTGACTGGCTCGCCATCAGCATAGACAGCGTCAACCCCAGGACGCACCGCAAGTCCGGGCGCGCGACCAAGGATGGTCCCCTGCCGACAGACGCCTACGTGGAAATATGCCGCAGCGTGAAGCGGTATGGCATAAGACTGAAAATCAACACGGTGGTCTCGCGCTACAACTGGAGAGAGACCATGGCTGACTTCATTCGAACCGCTCGGCCGGAGAGGTGGAAGATCATGCGCGCACTGCCCATTGAGGGGCAGAACGACGGCGGTGCCGGCCCGTTCGAGGTTACAGACGAGCAGTTCGCCGCATACCTAGAGAGGAACCGGCCAGTGAATGGCGTCACTATAGTGCCGGAGGATAACGATCAGATGCTTGGAAGCTACATGATGATAGACCCCAAGGGCCGCTTTTTTGACAATACCAAGGGCAGGTACGCCTATAGCCAGCCAATCCTGCAGATTGGCATAAGGGACGCGTTGAAAGACGTGTCAGTTGATCATGCAAAATTTGCCAAGCGGGGCGGATATTATGACTGGTAAGACCGCAAGCCGCCGAATGCAGGCACAAAATAGGCCAAACGGCAAGCCGGACTCGGACATTGTTTTCAAAATCAAGCAATACCTGAGAAAAGAGTACCAGGTGGACTTTGCCCGGATAAAGACGGACTGCATAATCAGGTTCACGGGCCAGGGATACAAGCTGCTGGAGCCGGCAGGCCGCATGGCGCGTCGGCGGTCCGGTGGCCTAATACATACGCCGGACATAGCGATCACCGACGAGCACGGCGGGCTGTTGGCGGTCATTGAGCAGGATGGCAGGATCCACGACACCAGAAAGCAAGCAAAAAGAGACGAAGCGCGCAATCGACACTACATCAGCGCGGGCATTCCGTTGATAGTGCTCAACAGCGGTGTGATCAGGGCTGAAGAGACAAGTCTAGGCGTGTATCTAGACAGGGAGATGCGCAGAATAGGGATCGTAAAGCCTGCACGCCACACATGGTGATTTAGCACTATTTTTTATCTTTTAAAACCAATTGACGGACAAGCCGCATGAGACGTGAACACGCTGTCCCGGCAGGTGCCGAACGTCTACTCCTCATATGGGTTGAAATCTATGCTGTGATATGAATCTAAATTTGAGGTCCTGTCTGCCAAAGGCGCAATAACGTCATCGTAAGTGCGTATGTCTCGCCAATTTTTTATCGCGTCCCACATTGAGCTGTATTCGCTGTACAGCTTACGCGCCTCAATACACGAATCGATACTAGGCAAAACGAATTCTAGCTGGCCATTCGAATCAGTTATGGTGTGCGGCCTGTACGTGCGGCTTGCGTCCATGCGAAACTTGATTGTCGTTATAGTATCTAGCAAGTCGGGGCGGGTTGTAAAAATTTGGGGTTCTATATCGAGCATCATGTTGATTACGTCCTCGACCTCTGTCGTGTTTCGCACCCCATATCTATTCTGCATTTCACCAAGGGTCCTTTCCAACACGGTGGGATCGGACTCGTACTTCAGGGCGAGCTTTATGACGCGCATATCCGTTTCCGTGTCCGAATAGGCGAGATGGCTTACCTGGAGCCGAAGCGACACCTGTTCCATTTTTTCAATGTTTTTCCTGTCGCGCACGGCTATCTCAAGCTTCATGGCATCGCGCGTGTATTTGCGCTGCTTGAGGCGTATTTTATCAATGATTCTTGCCCACTCCAGTTTTTCGACGACACGCTTGTTATTCTCCAGCAGGCGGTGCGCTTCGCTGGCATAGTCGTTGATTTCCCGGAATTCTCTTTTCAGTTTGGTGGCCCGCCTCTCTACTTTTTTTTCAATCGTTTTGTAGTGTTCCCTAGCCATGTGCTCTAGTATGGACAGTTTTACGGCATCCGCGTAGTACGGCATTCTCGCTTTCATGCCTTCGAGATAATCTACAATGCGCCTTATGTGAAAGATCAAGAGTTTCTCCAAATCTTGCGTGTATCCGCAATCTGTGGCAACGTATCTTGCCCCAGATCCCGGCAGGCGCTTGATTTTACGCTGTACTTGCAGGCTTTTGAGCCGCCTTTCAATGGTGGTTCTGGGGCATTCGTGCTCGAACTTCTCCATAATCGCGTGCTGCCGTATCCCTGGATCTTGGCTGATCAGCTCGGTTATTTTCGACTCCAAGTCTGGAAACCGCCCGCCTACTCGGGGTTTGGACGCTTTTTTGGATCCGACGGTGTCTGGGGGGCAGTAGAGATTTTGATACTTTTCCTGCAGTTTTTCAAGAGTTGCCTTGAATTCGCTTAGGACCAGCCCGCATTTGAGTTTGTCTTGTATGGACCACAGCTCTTCTAGTCCGTCTTTCCGTTCTCTTTCAAGATCTTTCAGCGTCCTGTTTTTATGCTTAATTTTTGGAGGATCGCCATACTTTAATTTTTGGGCTTTCTCATCCGCGGGTAGGATGTGCTCCAATATGCGCTCCACGGTGTATCTCAGCATGCACTCGACATCCTTCCTGATGTCGCTATTGCGCAGCTCATACAGTATGGCATCGCACATGATCGCGCATTCGTCCCTGATGCTGTATCTGCTCCTGCCGTCGTGGTTGACTTCCTCTTCGATCATCTTATTGAGGCGGTCTGGATAACTGGAAACATTCAGCAATATTGTCCATTTCGCGCCGAAATCGTATTCCGGCAGCTTGTCTTGTAACCCTTTAAAATACCCGATATTCTTGTCTATGCACGAACGCATTATCTCCAACGGCTGCTTCGCTTCCGGCTCGTGCGGGGCGAGCTGCCCGTGAGAGCTGGTACGCCCGGATGTATCGGGCATCGGGCCGACCTCACGACACAAGGCAGCCACTTTACTGCCGAAATTGTAGTTAACTGGCGTATACCCGTCTGACTCTTCCTTTATTTTTTCATCCTGGACTAATCCGTGTAGGCGCTTTCTAACCGTGGTTGGATTTTCATAATATATCTTCCGCATTATGTCTGCTTGTTTAATTCGCGGATATTTATTCACGTATTCTAGTATCGCCTCGTCTAGCTCGGGCAGCTGTCCGCCTCGCGGTCCCCATGTTGGGCTTTGTAGCTGAGAGGGAGTATAAGACTCCGTTAATCTGAGTATCTCTATCTCAACACCGTCTGGAGCCCAGTCTGAAGCCGATGCTCCCCAGGCAATCTTTACTTGAGAGCAGTATGGCTTTCTGGAGATGATGTATGTCCACTGTTTGTCTGAGCATGCGCTCTTCCTAACCACAACAGGCGTGATTCCGACGCTGTTGCGGACGGTCACAACACACTGCCGTCCTTCCCTCTGTACTGAAGCAATCGCGCCCTCTACTTCGAATATTATACGATTGTGGCCTGGCCATATACGCGCAGCGGGGTAGATTCTCCTAAGATCTGCTAGTGGGTCGGCCATTTCGTCGTCGATTACGGTGGGCGGTATTAAATTGTTGGCATGCAAGTGGTTTGGATCATAATTAATCATTCACAGCTTTACGTTGAAAATAGATTTCTCCAGATTTCTGAATACGGTATTGCGAGGATCTAACGTTATTCCCAGCGACCCGTACACTGACATTACTTCGCTCATCTGTCAATTGTTGGTGGTAGCAATTCCGCTCATGAACGGCTGGATTGTCGTTCAGTACAGAAAAAATATGCAGCCAGCCTGATGGCATGCGCCTGCAGGATTGATTTGTTGGAAAATAATTACGGCACGAAAAGCATCTTGGTCAGGCCAGCCTCCCGGAATATTGGTCAAGAACGGCGGCCAGCGCGGCCACAAACCTGCCGTTGATGTTATAATGCCGGTGGTTGCGAACAAACTGGAAGGAATTGACGTACCCTTCCAGATGCCATTTGCTCACGCCGCGGTGTTTCTTCAGCCACCACTTGAGCAGGCCTATCCGGCACTCGCAGTTGTTGGTGTGGATTTTGTTGTGCTCTCCTGAGGCGTATTCGCCCTCGCCGTGGTTGACTGCCGGGTGGACGTATCCAATCTCCTCCAAGCTCTTGTAGGCTTGATGCTCGTCGGTAATCACCGTCGAGCCCGGCTCGAACTTTTCGGCCGCCATCTCGGCCGGCGTCCTGCCGTCGCCACGGGGAACCTTGAGGATGGTCACGTCGGGCTCGTCTTGGGTGGCGCGCCGGTGGTAGATGGCGACCACCTGGGTGTTCTTCTCAATGGTGTCCCTGCCGGGGCCGCGCGGCAGCCGGCGGCGGCTGAGGATGGTCCGGTTCTTGCTGTTGCTGCCCAGAGCCACTCCCTTGGAGCCGGCCCGGATATACACCTCGTCGGTCTCGCCGGTTCCGGACAGCTTGCCCTAGGACAGCTCGCTCACCCTCCGCATTGTGTCGCGCATCATTTGGTAGACGGCCCCGTAGGCGCGGCCCATCGAAGTTGTGATGTAGTTTATCGATATCCCGTTGGGCGGCCCGCACAGGAACATCCAGAGGGCCAGCAACCAGTCTCCCATCCGGATGTGCCGGTGGTGGAGGATCGTCCCGGTCTTGTCATTGAAGGTCCGGCTGCAGCCCTTGCACGTATACCTCCGGACGTGTCCCCGGTACCGGCAGTACCGGACGATGTCAGTCCCACCGCAGTGCGGGCAGGACAGACCGCTGGCCCACCGGACCGTCCTGAACAGCTCGGCTGCAACCGACATATCGGCAAACAATGCCAGCAGGAGCAATACGGGACTGGATTCTTTTCGCTTTTGTGTTTTGTTACACGCCACGAGGGTGTGGGATGGGTCTACCCCTACAGATCTGTTTCGATTATGCCTGCCTGGTACGGTACTTCACTTACCCCCAACATTCGGCAGATAGTGAACAAAATAGTTTTCTATTGTTAAAATGTGATAAAATTATATGATTAGGTTGGTTATCAACGATGTACAATAATATTAATCCTAAAAAGAAAGTGAATCGAGCCTAGATGACGCGGGTAGATACGTGGATCTTGTGGGTAACGCACGCCGATCAATTATAGCCAATCTGCCGCGGCGGGCGCCCGCGCGGGCCTGCCCGGCCACCGCGTCCGAGCTGCAGGCGTATCCTGGGATCAACAGACGTTTCGGCGCGAGAGCGGCCCGCCGTGGATTGTTTTTGGCTCTTCAGTAGTTTTTTCGAAGAATTAACGTATAGGGAAAACGCCAGCGTGGACAATCACCCATAAGGCGTACTCCTTTTAAACCACAATATTCTAGACAGTACGGTATGCTGGCATACGAAATGTACCGCAAGAACAGGACATCCAAAGCCAACAACCCGGAATCCGAGAAGCTGTTCAAGAAGGTGTTCTACTGTGATGGCAGCGCTCGGCTAGATGAGATGACGTGTGAAGAATACGGCTCGCGCGTGATAAGCAGGCTTAAAATCATACAGGACCGGCTAAAAATGCCGCTCAACACCTGTCCAGCATCGACGATAAACCTGCCAAAGCGCACCACGTCCAAGTCCGAGCCCGTGCCGTACGTGCAGCTGTATGGCGAGTTTAACAGGAACAAGGTAAAGGTAGCCGTCTATGGAAGGCGTCCAAAGGTGGACGACCAAAAGCGCCCCATCCGAGAGTACGTGCTTGATTTGGAATCCGGCGAGACAGAGACCACATCGTACGGAAGCGTTGTGCTTCGGCTCGACAAAACCAAGTACCTGCTGGACGGCAAGCCGTTGTTCGACGAGTACGTGAGGTCGGGCATTGTAAACGGTGATTGTGTTCTCAACGAAGCGGGCTGCGATGTAGTGGCCGATGCGTTTCTTGATGCCGCCAAGATGCTGGAACCGCGCAAGAACCGTGTGTCATTCGACCTATACGTGCTGCCCCACAAAGGACTGGTGGAGTATGCCGGCCGCGGCGACGAACCCAAATCCGATGAAGAGTTTGTAGACGGTTTTGGCAGTACGGCCACGCACTATTCCGACTCGGCCACGCTGACCACAAAATTCCTGACATATGATGACCGGGCATATACGCTGAACTGCAAGCAGCGGGCCGACTTTTATCGAGACCTGGGGATGGGGGCGGAGAGTTTGGAAAAGGTGTTCGTCGACCAGCGGTACGTCACCACGATCTCCGGGATGAAGTGGGTGTTCATCGACCTGGCGCAGGAGACGGTCGAGCCCGTGGATGCGGAGATAGGGCGTTCCGGTCTTCTTACATGGATCAAGGCCAACTATCAGAGACTCGGGAGGAAATCCGACGGCAATGTCAGGTCGGAAGCGATGGTAAAGGTGCTGTGCATCAGGCAGTCGAAATCGCAGCAGGAAGTGTTGGTGGATGAGAATTTGACCACGAGGCGGTTGAGCGACATATTTGACCGTCTGCCGGACGACATACCGCCGATGTGCCTCGAAACGCTGATCCACGATACCGGAAAGTCCACCATCTGGGACACGTACATGAACGCAGCAAAGAGCCTGTTGGCGGGACGATCCGTGCCACGAGACCACATCCTGGCGTTCTACGCTAGAGTCTTGGCCCGTAAAGGGCTGGCGTGGAGGCTGGATCCGCGCAACGCCTCTGACGCAAAGGCGTTCTTCAACGCTTCGTGGTTCTGCTTGAAAGCTTTAAACACGTCCCGCCCTTACGGCAACGGGATGGAGCCGGGTGAGTCTTTTGCGGAGGCCGTGGGCAGTCTGGCCAAGCATTACGTCAAATTCAAGAAGTCGGCCGGTGGCCTGGACAACTCGCTCTCCGAGATGATGTCCTATTCCAAGTATGACCGTGAGAAGCTGAGGTTCATTGTGGCGCGCATAGGACGGGGGGTGCATCTTGCCAACGCCACGGACGAGCAAAGGCAAAACATGGAAAAGGAGATATCCGCCACGAATCTGGGCGGCGAGATTTCCGACGACGTGGCACACAGGGACTATTCATACTTCTTCTTCCGAGGATATTACTGGGGAGGCAATGGCAAGTGACCAAGGAAGTGCTCTTCTACTACGAGTCCCGGCAGAACCCCAACGGTGACCCCGGATTCGAGAACCAACCAAGGCTCATGGCCGACGACACGATAATGGTGACCGATGTCAGGCTCAAACGCACGATGCGCGACTATGCAAGGGATGCTCTTGGGGAGACGTTGTTCGTCGACTACGGCAACGACGGCTCTCCTGTGAAGGCCGATACGAGGGCGGCAGAGATAGCCGGCGGCGACGCAAAGGAGGTTATGCGCAGTCTTCTGCTCAAGACGTTTGACGTGCCGCTGTTTGGGGCGCTGGTGCCAAAGCGCAGCGAAACCCGAGGCTCTGGCGGTTCGGAGAAGCTTACCGGACCTATGCAGTTCGGCCTGGCTCGGAGCGTCAACAAGGTGCGCATACTGAACCCCACCATATCTGGACGGTTTGTCGGCAAGGAGAAGAAGGATGCCGAGCAGTCGTCAACCTTGGGAAAGTTCTACTCGGTCGAATACGCACTCATAAAGGCGCAGGGGGCCATCTCAAAGTCCAACCTAGGAAGGTACCTGGACGATGAGGAGGTTGTGGCCAAGTTCGACGAGAAGGAGTCCATGGCGTTCGAGTGCCTTTGGAAAGGTACCAACAACCTGATAACGCGCTCCAAATACCCACAGCGCAGCATACTCTACGTGGAGGTGGACTATGCGGACAGGACGTACAATGACCTTCCGGGTCTGGTAGTGGAGAATGACGACCTGCTCGGTTTCGCCACGGATCTTGGAACCAACCCGTTCGACTTTTCAGGGCTGGTCAGGGCGCTTGGCGATCGAAAGGATCATGTGGTGCGCGTCAGGATATGCGCCGCTACCGAGCTGGAAAGCGACATCTCGTCGTTGAAGGCGGACTTGGACGCTCTGGGCCTGGCAGCGGAAACGCTTCGGATTTGAGGGTAGCGGAATTCGGCATCAGGGGCCGGCACGCGGCATTCAAGGATCCGTCGTCAACGTCCGGCATGAGCGCCTACTATGTGCCACCAAAGAGCGCCCTGGTCGGGATAATAGGTGCCCTGGTCGGAATCACGCGCCCCGACAACCTGGACGACATGTACTCAAAGGCGTACGTCGACTTGTTCGGGGAGGTGATGGTCGGGCTGAAGCTGGAGAAGGTGCCCAGAAAGACCTCGTTCTATTCAAACAGGCGGTCCCTGAAGAAGAGCATCACCAAACCGTTCAAGATTGAAGTGACCGAAGACCCCTCGTACGTGATGTACGTGGCGGCGGGCCGGTATCATGAACGGCTGCTGCAGGCGGTAAAATACAACAGGCCCGCATTCCCCCCGTATCTCGGACACGCGTACTGTCCCGCCGTAACCGCCTGGGTGGCGGAACATGACGTGTTCGAGGTTAGGCCCGGAACTGATCTCAACAACATACGGTGCGTCATACCTGACGGCTCCACCACGCACGGGGGAGCCTTCAAGCCGGACCCGCACGGGGACGGCTCGATATTGATAGAATACCACCGGCACCACTTTCTTGACAGCGGGGGCAACCTGGACGGAAGGATGGCGAGATACTGGATACCCACCGGAGGATCGGCCTTGGAGTTGGAGCAGCCTCCACCGGGCGATTTTGCCCGATTCTACAGCCTGGGTGATGAGCATATCTGCCTCTTCTAGGGATCTGCTCTCCCATCCCAAGGAGGAGCCGAGGCACCGGCTTGTGGATCATCTGGAGTTTGTGGGCAGGATGGCACGTTCCCTGTACTGCAGATCCAAATTCGGCAATCCGGACGTGCCGTTTTATGCCGGGCTGTTGCACGACCTAGGAAAAATAAACCCGCTATACCAAGAGATTTTTCACGCCGACCCCGGGAGCAGGAACGATGTCCAGCTGGCCATGGAAAGGGATCTGGCGCGAGTTCATGCCCCGTTGTCGGCCTGGGCCGCCAGCCACCTGCTGCGCGGAACCGTGACACCTGAACAGAGGGACGCCATAACGTCCCTGATATATGGCCACCACTCTCGGATGCGAAGGGTGTTGGGCAAGGCTTCTGGCAATTCGGATGGAAGCAGGTTCAGACGGACGGTGGGGGGCGCCGCAGAAGCCCTGCCCGGCCTGCGCGGGCAGGTCGGCGAGAGGGGCGAGTTCGGACGGCTGAACTGGGACAGGTGCGAGAGCCGGTTCAACGAGCCGGTGCGGTTGAACGTCGATCTGGCCGATGCGGCCGAGACTTGGACCGACTCGTTTCTGGACATGTCGTTCGCGTTCTCGTGCCTGTTGCAGGCTGACCGAGGCAGCTTTCGGGAATGGAGCACGCCATCGTTCGACATCAAAATTAACCCGGAGACGCAGGCCAAAGGCGGTAGATTGGCTGCGCTGCGCACCGACTTTCAAAGGCACGCCTCAGAATCATTCAATCCGGACGGCGGGATATCCGTGCTCAACGCCCCCACGGGCATCGGCAAGACAAAGGCCCTGCTGGAGATGATCAACAGGTTTGCCGGCGAGGTGGAGCGGGTCTTTTACTTTTCGCCCCTGCTGGCACTGACAGAAGACATCGAGATGAAGATGCTCAAGGCCGTTCCGGAGAACAGGCGGAACGATGTGCTGGTGTACACGCACCTGTTTGCCGGCTCGCTGAGGGACCGCGAGCCGGGCCGCATACCCAACACGTACGTGTTTGAAAACGAGTCGTTCAACAAGCCGCTGGTCATAGCGACCACGCAGCGCTTGCTCATGACGCTCTACTCCAACTGGGCCCGCGACAAGCTGAAGATGGCATCATTTGCCAACTCCGTGCTGGTCATAGACGAGATCCAGACTGTCGCAAAACCGGTACTCGCCCACCTGGTTAGCCTGTTTAAGGCAATGAACCGCAACATGAATACCAGGTTTGTGCTGGTCAGCGCGACCATCCCCCACGAGTTGGCCGGTCTAGAGCGTATCGGGGTGCCGGGTAGCCTGAACCGCAAATATCTTGAGGCCACGAAGAAAAGTATACGCGTCGGCAGTCTTGATCCTGCCGCACTTCCGGCCGGCAGGGTGCTGGTCATGGCAAACACTAGGAGCAAGGCGGCGCGGATGTTCAGGCGTGTCAGCGAGCGCAATCCGAACCGCGACATCCTCTACCTGTCCGGCGGGATAAGGAAGCGTGACAGGCGGAAGATGATTTTAAAGTTGGGCGGGATCAACGACTGCATACTGGTTGCCACGCAGGTCGTGGAGGCCGGCGTGGATCTAAGCTTTTCACGCGTATATCGGGAGATGGCTCCGCTTGACAGTGTGGCGCAGGCCATGGGCAGGCTCAACCGCGAGGGAGAGGCCGACGATGCCCTGATGGTTGTCTACGAGACCGGCGGCGACAACGTACCATACAACAAGCTCGAATTCGACGTGTCCGCAGGGATGGTGCGCGAAGTGGGTGATTCGGTCGGGCTTTACGAGCGGCTGGACGATTATTACCGGGAAGTGTCGGAAAGGAACCTGGCCGCGGACAACACCGCATCTGATCTGGAATCGCTTGCCGACCGCAACGACTTTGACGGCGTGTGGGATTTGGTGCGCCGGATGGCCATTCCCACGTCCCACTACAACACGGTCTACGTACCGGACGGGGGCGATTACCGGAAGGCAAGGGCCGACCTGGCCGACGGGAAGATGAGGCTGTGGGCAGACACCACGGCCTCGCTCCCGGTCGACGCCAGCAAGCTGGCGGGGATGTTCGATGAGGAACTGTATGAGGGCGGCGTGCTGCTGCCCAAGCCCGACATGTTGGGCGAGGTGTACGATTCTGTGCTGGGGTTGGACAAATGGAAGCAGTAGATATATGCTCGATAGCGTTCGAATTGGACGGAGCCCCGCGCGTCTCTCCGGCCCAGCTGCGCGGGTGCATGGCCAACAGGTTTGCCGACATACCGGAATTTCACCACCACTCCGACAGGTCGTACCACTACCCGCTTGTACAGTACAAGGTGTTGGACGGCAGGTCGGCAGTGGTCGGCGTGCGCGAGTACGCCGACATGGTGGGCGGAATGGTTACGGACACCACCAAGATTGCCATAGGCAACTCCGCATACGCCGTCCGCAGTATGAGTCTGGAGAGAAAGAAGTACCTGTTCGGCTACGAGGACGGAACGTACAGGTTCGCCACACCGTGGCTGGCGCTGAACGCGGACAACCACCGCCGGTTCTTGGCTTTGGATGCCGCAGGGCGCCTGAAACTTCTCGGGCGCGTGCTTACCGGTAACATACTGTCAATGCTGAAGGGGGTGGGGGTCCATGCGGACAGGCACATCACGACGGACGTTGCGGCGTTCGAGACGGAAAGCGTCCAGATGCACGGAAGCCGGTTCATCGGCATCAGGGCCCAGTTCAGATCAGACGCAAGCCTGCCGCCTTGGCTCGGCCTGGGCAAGAGCGTGTCAAAGGGATTTGGCGTGGTAGAGCGTGTTGCTTGAGGTAAGCACCTACGGCAGTGTCCTAAAGAGGGATCACGAATCGTTTCTGGTCAAGTCGGGCGGTGAAATACACGAGGTGCCGGCAGAGAAGCTGACGGCGATAATCGTGTCCGCCAATGCGCTGGTTAGCACCCAGGCCATAAGGCTGGCCATGGAAAAACAAATCCAGGTGGTGTTCGCCGGTCGCTCCGGCAAGCCGTTCGCCAGGGTGTGGGCAACTACGCAAGGCCGCGCCGCCGGCCTGAGGCGCTGGCAGTACATGAACCAAGACACTCCGGTCGGCGGGCGCATCGCCACAGACATAACCCGAAAAAAGATACGCAGGTAGAAAGCCGCGCTGGCAAAGATGGCCGGCGGGCGTTCCAGCACGCCAAGCGGCGTGGTTGCCGCCATTGCCAGCTTGGATGAGATACTCGCGCGCATAACCGACGGCAGGCCAAAGTCGGAGCTGCTTGGCCTGGAAGGGTGGGCCGCCCGCGAGTATTTCATGGCCATCGCCCTCCTTGTTCCCGAGAAATGGAGGTTCAAGGCGCGCAGTCAGCACCCGGCGCTGGATGGTTTTAACGCCGTGCTGAATTACATGTACGGCATCGCCTACGCGGACGTAGAGAGGATAATAATACTGTCCGGGCTGGATCCGGCGGCGGGCTTTTACCACGCCGACGCCTACGGCAAGCCAACCCTGTCATACGACCTGATAGAGGTGTCCAGGGCGCTAATCGACAGGGCTGCCGTGTCGCTCTTCTCGAAGCGCATGGCCAAGGACGGGTGGTTTGAGTGGACCGACGGCGCCGTCTATCTGAGCAAAAGCGGCAGGGCGGCGGTCCTGGCCAGGTACATGGAGGCGTGCCGCAAGGCCGTCGAGAGTGAGACATGGAAATACTGCCGCCGGATAGTCAAGGAGTATGGGAGAGGGGCTGCTTGAAGCACGTGTATTACGCCGTTTACGACGTATCGGATGACGCGGCCAGGGAACGAACGATATTGGCGCTGAAGGCGCAAGGATTTGTCCGAATACAGAAGAGTGTTTTCTGCGCGCCCATCTCCGGACAGCAGAAAAAGGACTTGCTTGAGTCCGTAAGGACGATCCTGTCTGAGAGCGACTCGTTCTATCTACTTCGAAGCTGCAGCTCCTGTTTTGGAAAAATAGATGTGGTCGGGGCCGGATTTGATAGGCAGTACGTGGCAGGGAAAAGGGACGCCATGGTGCTGTGAATGCTGACCGTCACCGCCGTGGTTGAACACGCGTTTTGCCACAATTTTACGTACTTTGAATTCGTTCTGGGATTGAACCAATACCAGGGAAAGCGCGGCACGGTTGCGTCCGGCCGGGCGGTGCACAAGCGGTACGAAACCACCAATACAAACTATGTTCCGGCAGGCTTCGACGGCCGAAAGATTGTGGCGCGGACGTACCATTCCCACAAATTGGGTTTGATCGGCAGGATAGACGAAGCCGTCGAGATGAAGGACGAGGTGGTTCTGATTGAAAGAAAGCATACCAACTACACCCAAATGAAAGACACGCTGCGCGTGCAGCTAGGGTTGCTGGCCATGCTGGTTGAAGAGAGTACGGTCAAGCCAGTGAGGCGTGCCCTGGTCGTGTTTACTAAAGACGAGCGCGTCACGCGTGAGTTCGCGGTCGATGACGGGATGCGCGAGTTTGCCTTGCGGATGTTGGAATCTACAAGGGAAACCATACGAAGTGAGGCGCTACCCGAAGCCGAATTCGACAACAGGTGCCTGAACTGCTGCTTTAGGAGGGTGTGTCCTGTCGGATCCTTAAATACTGAATGATAAGATGGGCAACAGAAGGCGCGTTGCATACGACGAGGATGAATTCATGAACAAAATAACAGGAAAACCGGCTGTCTGAAACCCACATCCAGCACAACAAGGATTGAAACTTGATGACCTTGACGGTACACGTCCGGGCCAGGAACTGTCTGAAACCCACATCCAGCACAACAAGGATTGAAACACCAGCCTCACCTCAATGTCATCCCCATCGATATGTCTGAAACCCACATCCAGCACAACAAGGATTGAAACACGTCCTCAGTTGACTAGTCAACCGCAGGACGGCTGTCTGAAACCCACATCCAGCACAACAAGGATTGAAACCCCGGAAAATTAAGATTAACATGTCCTGATTGTGGAGTCTGAAACCCACATCCAGCACAACAAGGATTGAAACATCATCATCCGGGAGGTGTTGCCGGTCATCATCGAGGTCTGAAACCCACATCCAGCACAACAAGGATTGAAACTCATGGTCGTGACCGACCCCGGCAAGGGTCACCGGTCTGAAACCCACATCCAGCACAACAAGGATTGAAACGGTTCAGTCAGGAGGTTTGAGACTGCCGTTGGTACTGTCTGAAACCCACATCCAGCACAACAAGGATTGAAACACCGACCGCAACAAGGATGGCGCCCCGTTGGTACCAGTCTGAAACCCACATCCAGCACAACAAGGATTGAAACATGTCGAAGGTATAGCCGGCCGGGACCGGGGACAGTCTGAAACCCACATCCAGCACAACAAGGATTGAAACACCCAGTCGAACAGGGCAGTTACGGGGTTGATGGGTCTGAAACCCACATCCAGCACAACAAGGATTGAAACTTGTCGTAGATTTTGGCAGCCCCGCTAAAGTCCAGTCTGAAACCCACATCCAGCACAACAAGGATTGAAACCGTACAGTATCGGGTACTACTATTCCCACCCCGGCGTAGTGTCTGAAACCCACATCCAGCACAACAAGGATTGAAACTACCGGTCCGGCTTCTTGTTGACCATCCAGTTGTAGTCTGAAACCCACATCCAGCACAACAAGGATTGAAACAGCCGGTACTTGGCACTGACCGTCCAGGTTGCCGCGTCTGAAACCCACATCCAGCACAACAAGGATTGAAACGTTGTGTCGGGGGTGTAGTATTTGCTCACGCTATATGTCTGAAACCCACATCCAGCACAACAAGGATTGAAACACCGGCGCCGGATTCGAGGACGTCGCCCAACCGACCGGTCTGAAACCCACATCCAGCACAACAAGGATTGAAACTCATGGCTAATGTGGAGAGGAATGCCTCCCCAACAGTCTGAAACCCACATCCAGCACAACAAGGATTGAAACCCGCCCGGCAGTACGACCATCATCGACCGGGACGTCGTGTCTGAAACCCACATCCAGCACAACAAGGATTGAAACATCCGGTGGCGCCACGTAAGGGTCCGGGATGGTGCGTCTGAAACCCACATCCAGCACAACAAGGATTGAAACATTAACCCGACCGACTCGGCGCCCGGCAACCTGGAGTCTGAAACCCACATCCAGCACAACAAGGATTGAAACTTCATGGTCGCCTGCACATCCTTGGGGGGTTGGATCGTCTGAAACCCACATCCAGCACAACAAGGATTGAAACGACCACCGGGAGGTCCGAGCGTGGGACCCGACCACGTCTGAAACCCACATCCAGCACAACAAGGATTGAAACGACCACCGGGAGGTCCGAGCGTGGGACCCGACCACGTCTGAAACCCACATCCAGCACAACAAGGATTGAAACGACAGGCTAGATACCAAGATGTCAGCATTGCTTAGAGTCTGAAACCCACATCCAGCACAACAAGGATTGAAACACCGCCGTCCGCCATCCGAGATTCCGCCCGCTGTCCAAAGTCTGAAACCCACATCCAGCACAACAAGGATTGAAACTCCCCCCGGCCCGCCTCGTCCAGGAACGACAGGATGTCTGAAACCCACATCCAGCACAACAAGGATTGAAACTCGTGGTTTGTGGGTGATGAGCGCCTTACGAATGAAGTCTGAAACCCACATCCAGCACAACAAGGATTGAAACTTGTCACCTGTATAGTATACGTGTGGGCATGCGTACGTCTGAAACCCACATCCAGCACAACAAGGATTGAAACATGAAGTATCGATACCTGGCCTCAGGTGTCCGTACAGTCTGAAACCCACATCCAGCACAACAAGGATTGAAACAGCTCGTCGATCGTCCCTAGTATCTCGCCCTTGACAGTCTGAAACCCACATCCAGCACAACAAGGATTGAAACTCATACGTCAGGTTGCAGGAACGGCACAGCACCCGGGTCTGAAACCCACATCCAGCACAACAAGGATTGAAACTTCCTCGGGGTGGCGGCACCAATAGCATTTCTGGTCGGGTCTGAAACCCACATCCAGCACAACAAGGATTGAAACATACCCGCCGCAGTGTGAACACAGGGATCGTTCCCCGTCTGAAACCCACATCCAGCACAACAAGGATTGAAACCTATAATGCGGCGGCCAGTACCCCCGCGCCCTGGCCTGTCTGAAACCCACATCCAGCACAACAAGGATTGAAACACCCCAATCTCACCCGATCCCCCAGGGGTAAACGGGTCTAAAACCCACATCCAGCACAACAAGGATTGAAACTCGTGGTTTGTGGGTGATGAGCGCCTTACGAATGAAGTCTGAAACCCACATCCAGCACAACAAGGATTGAAACTTGTCACCTGTATAGTATACGTGTGGGCATGCGTACGTCTGAAACCCACATCCAGCACAACAAGGATTGAAACATGAAGTATCGATACCTGGCCTCAGGTGTCCGTACAGTCTGAAACCCACATCCAGCACAACAAGGATTGAAACAATGGAGTCGTTTATTAACCCAAGACACATTATCATGTCTGAAACCCACATCCAGCACAACAAGGATTGAAACCGCATATCCATTGATGCCCCCATCCTGATCAACGGCGGGTCTGAAACCCACATCCAGCACAACAAGGATTGAAACCCGTCTGCCTGTCCCTGAGGGACCCCTCGCCGTCCAAGTCTGAAACCCGCATCCAGCACAACAAGGATTGAAACATTGCAAGTGGCACATGACAACCATGGACGAGAGGTCTGAAACCCGCATCCAGCACAACAATGATTGAAACTTCGTGCTGGGCCAGCATGGCCCTGACCTTCGGGGGTCTGAAACCCGCATCCAGCACAACACCTCGGCATGGCGGGGTCTTGGGGCGTCAAGTGGTACGGCCAATACCTGAAGGAGGGCCAGCCCGGACTGTGGACAAGTCCGCGGTCCGGCAGGCCCCACTTGTTTCCAGGAGGAACATGAAGAAGATATGGAGAGCCCTGAAGAGGACCGCCTGCTGGACGGTCAAGGAGGCGCGCGACCTGATCAAGGAGATGTCCGGGGTGGAGTACCAACTACCGCACGTGCGCTCCATGCTGCGCGACCGCGGCTACACCATGAAGGTATCCGTGGGCAGGCACGTCCAAAGGGCCAGCCCGCAGAAGATCGCCGGATTCCGGAGGCGGATGAAGCGGCTCATTCCCAAGAAGATAGACGGCTACATCAGATGCGTCCAGGATGAATGTATTGCGGTCGCCGACGCCTGCCCGCGCAAGCGGGTCTACATCCTCAAAGGAAAACGCGCCGTCTACACCTATACCGGATCCCACGCCAAGACGGTCATCTTCGGGCTGATCACCTGCGACGGGCGCAGCTTCTTCAAGCAGTACGACTCGCGACAATGCGCGATGGCATCGCCAAGTGGCTGGCCTCGTCGGTTCCCGCGCCGGACATTGAGAGATACCTCTGCCGTGTGGTCTAGGGCCGAACTCTTGTCGGCGCGTATTCAGGGGATGTTGCGCGCGTTTTTTCAAATTTCCTAAAATGCAGCTCTAAAATGCGCCGGTTTACCATCTCCCAGCGCAGCCGGCATCCGGCAGTCCGGGAAACGGAGGGGTTTTGGGATAGCACGCGGATTCACGACAGTCTTTGGGTCGATTTAAGCACGAACTTATCTTCCGCAGTATAAACGACGTGAATGCTTACCTTACGATCAAAGAATGACCGTGCCGATATTTACACTAAAGCGTCGGGTTGAACGTGTCAGTACCAAAACCTGCTTCAGCTGGCTCAAAAATCCTCTGCAGCCGATCGTTCTCTCTCAGATAATCTCCGCTAGGCTGCGTTTGTGCTAATTATAATGCAGCGCATAGATCACACGTCGTAGCGAGGTCTCGTCCAACCTCGACAGGTCAACTTCCAGCGTTTCAAAGAGTCCCGGCATTTCCAAGTCACCTTCCAATGAATCACGGATACGTT
This sequence comes from Nitrosopumilaceae archaeon, assembly GCA_965261905.1. GTDB lineage: Archaea > Thermoproteota > Nitrososphaeria > Nitrososphaerales > Nitrosopumilaceae > VYCS01. Next base: position 410,410 of record CBDHDZ010000013.1, read on the forward strand.
TTTCAGCATCAGATAAGCCTGTATTATTTACGGTGTTTTGGTTTTCCACATGATTGCCGTTATCATCGTGACCGCCACCACCACCATCATCATCATCCACTCTGTGAGACCAAACATATGCCTCTAGGAGCTGTTCCGAATCATTTCCGATCACGTCGCGCAAAGCAAGTATCACTCTGATGACATTCTGCTCTCTAAACGTGCGTAATCCTTGTCTGAACATACGTATCTGATCTTTTGCATATTCCCAATCACCAACCTCCTTAAGTCCCAGCCGTATAATGGCGGACACTAAATGATGACATAACGTAAAGCGATATACTTCATTAAGCTTATGACCGCACTCGCATACGAACGGTTTATCGGTGGCGGTGGGGTAGATATTGACTGTTGAGTATATCCCATGCTCAAACTCCACATATCTATCAAACTCTATGTGCGATGTGTCATTGCCAGAATTCGGTCTATCAAACGTTTGTGGTTTTATGCTTCTCAACAAATCTAGGCGCGTCTTGTGTACGGCATGTACGGCCAAGACTAACCCATCCTCAAATGTATTTTGTGCCAAGCTTGCCAAGTCGCATAGGAAATTAAAGTAGTCCTCTGATACGGCCGCAAAATAGTCTTCTATCGACACCACCTTATTTTGCTTGCGCGCAGAGTCACCCGAATCTGCATCTGTTAGGGCAACCGTGTCGGGACCGATCTCCTCTAGACACCCTATGGGGAGTGTTATCTCTCGACGGTCAGGCGCCGCCTCCACAGTGGCCATCCCAGACTCGTAGTTGACGGATCTAACTGCAACGGCCTTGCCTCGACTGTCTCCGTACATAACTCGAGCTACTGAATTTAGTCTGCAAGGTATAGTCGACGTAATGGAGCACCAAGCGCGTATGCCGTCTTTATCTATTACCTGCATCGTTCTGTCATCTCGGACTCGCCGTCGGATGTCGGGAGTCACCGAACGGCAGGTAAACACCACCCCCTGCTCACCGTCCGGAATGACGCTACATAGATCGTCGATTTTATTAATCGTAATCTCATTATTTATCATTACTTTACAGTGTAATATTTTTGAGCGCACATCAAAGTCAAGTCTTTTCATCATTTCCACATGTTCGGGTCTGAAGTTGTAGTTTGCAAAATCCACCACAAAATCAAATCCCGGTACGTGCTCTGCAGGACTTTGAAGCAGGGCGGCATCACTCAGTACCAGTCCTGCTATTCTCGTTACCTGGTCGTCTCGATCGCCTATATCGCCAAGCTCTAGCATCTGCAGTTCGGATATGAATTGATCTGGCGTTATACGGCGGCCAAAGAACTTTGTGCGCCCTAGTGCAACCAGTTGCGCTCTCATCTCTGCCATACGATACCTGTAAGAGTCAAAAGAAAAAAGAAGATTTGAGTACGGGGTGAACTTCCAGAACGCATGCTTGCAGATAATGCTTCCATTACGTTCCAAATTGTCCAGCATACCATCAATCTCATCCCTTCCCGGCAGCATCCGCAGTAGTGGAAATTCCCTCAGGATCTTCGTGACAAGTATTTGGTACTGTACACCATCCCTGCTGTTTTCTATTATGTTGCGCATCCTGGCCTTAGTGTGCGTATATTTAGCTGGCACAGAGATGTCCCCCTCTATGCTGGTTAGAAGCGATTCTTGGGCCATACACGCGATAGCCGAATCTATCTTGTCCTCAAACCCATCTCCGATGTAGTCTTCAAAAGCGGCATCCTGTGGAATATAGAATCTTGTCTTTAGAGTATCATAGGATTCAAGCACGGACTTCCCTATACTGTTGTGTGAGATATACTGCTGCCTCAGTACGGCGTGCGCAACAAGCGCCCTGAGCACGCTACAGTTGAGCATATCCACCAATTGTGGCCGAAACAGTCTAAACTGTGGCGTAAGGAGATCGTACTGTCGCCTCCAGCCTTGCTTTGCCAAGTTTTCTTCGCGCCGGTCCTCGTTATGACTCTTGAACCTCTGCCCATCAAACTTGAGTATTGGCGATGCGAGTAAGTAAAAATCATTGTAAGTATGTATGTGATATTTATCCATCATCCGGCGACTATACACACCATTAACCAAATCCTCCACAAAGTCTGGAAGGAACAAGAGTGGATATTTTTTGCTTGACTTTGTGGCTACTGAGACCAACATATTGGCCTTGATTATTCCATCCAAATCCAGGTTTGTTATTATTGGATCACACACAGTTTTAAAGTCGGTAACGCAGGATATGTGGATACGCCACCTTTATCGGTCTCTAGGCAGATATTTGTCTAGAAGATCTTCCAGGTAATCTTCGTATGGTTCAGAAACTACTCGGCTGCTTCCCTCATTAAGATTCATCAGGAATTTTATACCGCCATTGGCGTATTCTTCACAGATTTTAATTATTTTTGATGGGTTGGCTAGTACGTCCAAGGTACGTTCCTCGGCAAGGGCTACACTACACATCATCCACACCTCCATCTCTGTTAGCACACTGCGCGGAATTGTTTGTGATGGTTTAGTCAGCTTCTTCTTTTCTCCCAGCTCAATGCCCATTGCCATAGCTAGGAGGAATATGTCCATCTGCCTCTTTTGGTAGAATATCGAAGTTCTTTCTCTGATTGTTCCCCCAACCATGGAATAAAAATTCTCAATCTCTGGAGTCTTATCATAGGATATGTTTTCGGGCCAGTCCGCCTGTAATAATCTAGACACTCTGTTGCTCATGGTGTCACCACCGGCTTGATGTAAGTGCTAGCCGATATATCGCCACGATTTTTTCCAGTTACCAATATATACTCGCGCCATAATCTTTTGTTATCTATGAGTGTTCTTCTAACCGAGGGTATATCACCACCAACGATGCCTTCCTTCGCGCTCCCGGTGTATTCTTGATCCTGCACTAAAAGAGTTATTTGTGTTCCGGGAATGAACTGGGGAAGGTTTTGGGCTATATCTACCCTCTCAGCTTGGGATATGTTGTGAAGTGGTGAGTCTATCATCATAAAGTAGTTCTTCTCTGCGATGTCTCGTATGGAGGCTATGTATGACAGCGCGAGGCAACAGCTCTGACCAGCTGAGAGTGATTTGCGCTTCCCATCGCGCCCTATTACTGAAGTTTTGTAATCCGGACGTATCTCTATCCTTACAAAGTCATCTCTGGACACCAGCTTAAGGAAGTATTTTTCAGTCTTTTTTGCTACAGTGCTACGCAGTTCTTCGATCAGATCATTGCGGCAGCGATCCAATAAATCGGAAAGGGTCTTTGCCAACTCCAGACGGTTGCTCTGCGATGCGTGTTTTTTATCATGTTTCAAGAGTTTATCATATTCTTGGTTTAGCTTTGCCAGCTCTCTGCCTGCGCGTTCCAGTTTATCTACTGCTAGAGCCCTCACCCCATTTAGCACTCTCACCTTCTCTCTAAGATCCCGCAGTAATTGGGACTTGTCCCTAATTTCTTCTACGTTGTGCATTTCAAGTGTCCTGGAACAATTCTTCCTACTACTGTACTGTTCGTCATACTCAGTGTTGAGGCTATCGCGTTCCGCTCTTAACCTCGCAAGTTCATCACGAGTCTGTCCAATCCCATCTGCCAAGTCTCCCCAGTGGCCCCTTCCAATTGATATGTTCTGAATCACCGGCGATTCAGCCAAATTCTTTCCAAGTAAATCCTCTATATGACGCCGGCCAGCGCTTCCCTCATTCAGCGGTGCGCCACATATGCACGCAGGTGGATTGGCACGCAACATACCGTCAAGAGTGTGTCTGCTAACCGCAATTGGGATCTTACCCTCCGTCTCCCAAGCGTCACACTGTTTGATGCTGTCCTCAAGGACGCCTTTTAACTGCAGCGCTACGCTATGCGACAAGATCCAGTTGTTTATCTTTTGTTGGTTCTCTTCTCTTTTTTCAATGATTTTGGTTATATTTTTCGAGATGGCATCAAATTCTTTTTGTGCAGACTCTACCGATTTTTCATTGTTATTTCTCAGATAGAACTCAAGGCCCGCTATTTCAGTATCCAGCTTTTTTAGGTGCGGGTCTGTTTCGCCGATCGTCTTCTGAGATTCATTTTGTACTCGCTCCCAGTGTAATATTTTATTCTCGATCGGTTCCAGATTAACTTGTTTTATATCCTTCCTGATTACCTTAGCGGAATTGTCCAGATGTTTTATGGCGTTGTCGATTATAGGCAAGCCCGATATTTTTTCAATTCCATCTTTAACAAGAGTTTCATCATCCGCCCTAAAAAATTTGTCAAGAAGCTCAGCATCAAATAAAAAGTACGACGACAGCGACTTAGGAAACAGGTTCTCAATCTTATCACGTATGCGTGGAGTGTTTTGGAGCACCTCCCAGTTTTCTGAACGCGGGGGTAGTTCACTGTATTCGACACTCTCATCTATATCTATCCCGGTCGGAAGACTCCCTCCAACCACCCTGTGCATCCTGCTCTCGGCAGATTCGCTCCGTTTGTTAAATTGTATGGAACGCCTTATTTTGTATCGCAGTTCGCCCTGCTCGTAAAGCGATATTTCTACCGATGTCTCGCTATCGCTGCCCACCTCTAATTGACTAAGCACGTCGTTGTTCAGTACGTTCTCGTCGCTATCCGCAATAGATCGCTCCTCTCCATAAAGGCACCAGTAGATCGCCCCCAATAGTGTGGTCTTTCCCTTACCCATCTCTCCATGGATCACTGTGACGGGTTTATCCTGTTCAAGAGACAGATCTACTGTCACATCCCCCCGATATACTTTATAGTTTTTTATTAAAATCTTACCTAGTTGGAGACTATTCGTATCCGCCATGTCAGCCACAAAACCCCTTGACATCCTCGTCGTCAGCATACTTTTCAAGAATTTTACTTATTGATTGTACACCTCCACCCCTATCATCCACTGTCTCAAGGCGATCCTCCATCTTAAGAATCTCATTCAAGATCGCCTTTATTTTATCCGGCACGTCAAGGCGCCCTATCGTGTCCAGTATGAGCGGATTGATAGGCAACATGTTGACTCCAGCAGAACATTTTAAAAGCCTTTTGGATGCTTGGTGTTGAACGCTATTGACACTGTTAGCCAGCGGTTAGTATAGCGGGCGGTTGGTTATCATATCCGCCGCGATGCACAGCACGCCATATGGAGACTGCCACATCTTAAGATGTGGATGCAGTTGTGGTTTGTTATGGTGTGATTGTACCCCATAGTGCCTACGTGTCATTTCAGCCGTGTTTCTCTTAAAGACAGCATGGCAAAGCACCGCATATGTAAAATTAGAAATGAGTGAGCTCCACGGTCAGTGATTGACGCTTATACGTTCAACAATTGTATTTGGAGTCAGCAGTCTACACTGTACCAATTCTCGATTGGTTTTATAGAAATTATCTAAGATTGAGATGCATCTAGCGCCCAGTGATCGCACAACCCGCGCTTAAACTACGCACTTTTATCCCGTAGGTTCGTTTCGAGAGAGAATTTAGTCTTGAGCACCCCTACATTCTCCATGCATTCGTCCTTATTGATGGCCGTCTTCGCCATACTTTCTATACGCCCTATCTGTGAGGCGACAATCTGTCGCTCTATCTTTATTTCTTTAGCGGTGTAGGTTGAAGATAGACTCGGAATAACCAACACATCATATATATCCGCGTGTTCTTTACGGCTTCCATCACCATATTTTCCTGTAAACTTTCTAAGCACCCTGCCTCGACGTTGGATGAATTGTTTGGGATTTCCCGTGCTGGCCAACATTATGCATCTCTTTGCCTCTGGTACGTCGGCCCCCTCATCAAGCACCCTGTTGGCTACGATTACGTCGTAGCGCCCGGCGCTAAAGTTCCTTAGTATTTCACCTCTCTGGCGAGGATCGGATGGATTTTTAGCCGTTATTTCACGGTTGACTATACCGTAGCTGTTGAGTATGCGCTTGGCGGCAGCCATCTGATTCTCGGAGCAATACGCTAGGACGTATTTTATGTCGTCCTTGTGCGCCTCCGTCCATTCTCTGAACCGATCGAGTTTACTTACTGCATCTCTAATAATGCGTGATCTAGCTAGTATCGTATGCTCCAGCCGTTTGCGCTGATCGGGTTTTTTTGAATTCCACAGCTTTGCTATAGTCGCCGTATATGCCCGGTAGCTCTCATACTCTTCGGCATTCAAATCCGTAATGATTGGATGGTAATGATATCCAACGAGGAACCCGTTCTCTATTGCACACTTCAGGTCCATTTCATAGACGGTCTCCCCGAAGAATTGGCGTACAAATTTTGTTCCCTCCGGATCGAAGTACCTTTCCAGCGTGGCTGATAAACCCAGCCGGTACTTATAGGCGTCTACAAGCCCTGCTGCATGGCTAGGGGACCCCGCGTTGTGAACTTCATCGGCCACCAACATAGCTGGGATGCAGCATCTCCCCAGGGTTCGGACGAACTTATCACTACTGAATGTTTTGTATGTGGTGATAACCACTGCGATTCCACCATTCTTGGACACCTCCAGAGATGCAATCTTGTCCTTTAGAATTTGGCGCCAGTTCTGCTTGCCCGAGGTTACGGTCGATTCGATGCCCCACCTAGCCAGTTCGCGCTTCCATTGCCACTCCAAGTTGTCGAACGGGCATGTCACCACAACAAGCAATCTAGACTCCCTCACCCTAGCTTTCTCGATGCACCCTATAGCGGCAAATGTCTTACCAGTGCCCGTAGCCATCTCAAACACCCCCGCACCTCCATTCTTATCCCACAAATGAACCGCATCCTTCTGGTACGGACGTAGCTTGGGCGTGCTCTGCAGTCGTATCTCAGATTTTGACTTTGGGGCTATCCTGAGCAGGCTATCCTTTACTGCATCAGGCAGCGACAGCGTCTTTAGCATTATCTCTGCGTTAATCTCTTGGCCATTCCAGTATTTGTGGAATTCTTCCAAGTCTTGGTTCACATACCGCAGCTCGCTCTCGTCCCATCCGCGGTACACTCTAAACTGATAGTATTCCCCCATCACTTTGTCGTCAAACTCAATATTACCGGAAAAGGATACGGCATCACGATTCTTATCCCAAAATATTCCTGTCTTACGTTGAAATACCTGACTATCGTGCAGTTTCATGGATGACACTACAGAACCGTCCCTCTCTACAGGCACAACTATCTTGATCTCCAGATGTTCGTTGGCCAGCATCCACGCTAATGCCTTAGTGTGGTCCTCTACAAACCTGTCCTTTATTTCGGAAAGATCTCGTATCCATCTATCTGAGAGTACATCTTGGATTTTGTTGATTCCTTGGTTGATTGCATTAATATCCTCTTCAGTAAACTCTGGCAGCAGAACCAGTCGCATTGTCCCATCAGCCTGGATGAATTCTTGCATTCCGTCGGCGCATGCTGCAAAGTTTCTGGACGTAAACCTTCCACCGACTCGGGCGCATTCCGTGGAGCGTTTGAGTACCCTGTTGAAGAAATTCTCGTAGACATCGTCTGTTACAGAGTCGTATTGGGGCTCCAGATCCAAATACCGCAGACTCATTTCATCCCCATCCTCCTAAGATGGAACAGGACGTTTTTGCGTGCCAGCGCATGGTCCGAGTTAAACGTAATTGGCCCTAACTTGTTTCCTTGTCTGTCGATAACTGTCTTACAGTCTTCGGATATCCCGATCATGAGATAATCAAACTCCACATGGTGCTTGGCGCACAGGTTTAGCATGTTCCCATAGTCGTCGTCGCCGCCATCCTTGAGAGGATGTATGTGGTGTACCTCGCTGTATGTTCGACCATCCGGCATCTGTAGCACATATCCGCAGATCTGGCATCGGCCTCGATATTTTGACTTGAGTTGCCGTACCTTCACCGTATCACGCAAGAATCTAGTTGTGGCTTCTGTTATTTTGATAGGCGGGCCGGTGGCGTCTGGTTCTAATGTTACGGCACCATCTGCCCCATCTTCCAACACCACGATGCCAGCAGGAGTCACGTTGGGAAGTGAATGGTCTGGTTTTACGGGATCAGATATTTGCCTCTCAGTCGCGTAGATTGTTGTGTATGGGCTTGGCATTACACCGGCCCTCCTACATGTTTCACCAAACTGCATTGATATCTCCTGGATGGAGGAGAACAGTACCAGTCTGTCAAGCTGACGCATCCGTAGCGTATCTCCCCACAGGCGGCCTGCCAGCGACTGGTCCATCAGCGTTCGGGAGACCGTACCAAGGTGTGAGAAGGGCATTCCATGACGAGCAAAGAACACACGATCCCCGCGCCGGATCCTCGACCACGTAGCATCCGGTGTGCGCTTACCCAGTAATGCCCAGACACGTTCCACACTGCGTAGCTCCGTTATACCATCCATGCTGGCCCTGTCCTCGCCGGTGGAAAATATCCTGAACCTCTCCTCATCCTTTTTGCCCACCACCACCAGAAAGTCATTTGGACCGGATCCGGCGTATTTCAGATCTCCATCATTAGGGCTCTCAAGTCGCCAAACGCCGGTCTCCACCAGACCGTTCCAGTCCCGCAGCACGCCAGAGTTTCTGAGATCGTTAATCACAGACGCTACTGCCGCATGGATCTGATGCATCTCTGTGGAACCAGCATGGTTGCTTTCATCTAGAGATTATGCATAGACCCCCCCCGCGCCGCAATTAATTCACGATTTACGTAAAATATGACCAGGGTAGATTAATCGCCAGAGTTAATCCTTGCCACCCGTGTCATACCCCTGCAACGGCCATTCGCGCAGCCTTGCAGCACGGCGCCCGGTGACTATGGCGAGGCAACGGTCAGGCGCAGCGATCATATTGGGCGATCCCTCCGCACCACCATGGCGGCTATCGACGAAACAGGGGAGCACGGGAGTACCAAAACGTTCGTAAACCGGACACCGGCCGAAGATGTACGGGCCGGGATCCCGGATGGCGATCATGGTGATGATCGTATTGCCGCCGGGCCCGCATGTCCGACCGGATCCCGGGAGGGGCAGCTGCCGGTGAGGGAGCTGGATATGTCGCGGATAGGGGATGCGGGCCCGCGTCGGACAGGTACTCGATCACCGCCCTGATGACCAAAAACCGGACGTACGGCCCCGACCAGGCCATCCAGATCCTCGTGCTGGCCGTTCTGGACGACATCATACGAACTCCAAAGAAACTACACGCGTTGACCCTGCTGGATCCGGTGCAGTTCGACTATGTCTGCGTCAAGTTCGCCGAGCGGGTGGCCGAGCGGGACCTGGACCGCCTCTTCTGGGACGATGATCTGCGGTCGTCTGATCCCGGAACGCGCTCCAGGCTGTACATCCGGCACGCCCTACTGATGTACCTGTACCACAAGAAGGAGGCCAACACCGAAGCCTCTCTGGGAACCTTCTTCGGGATTGACCAGGGTACCGCCAGCAGGTATCTCAAGGTGGCCAGCGGGGTACTGGCCGAGATACTGCCCACGGCGCGCAACTACACCGCGATGATAAAGAAGATCTACGAGCAGTGCGATGATGCCGGTGCCAATGCCGACGCCGGTGCCAATGCCGACGCCGGTGCCAATGCCGACGCCGGTGCCAATGCCGACGCCGGTGCCAATGCCGACGCCGGTGCCAATGCCGACGCCGGTGCCAATGCCGGCCCGCGCACGCCCGGCCCCGAGCGGCCCGGGCCGCTGTCCGTGTCCGGGCCGCCGCCCCCCGTCGCGGCCACCGGCAAGCCCCCTGCTCCCACCATCATAGGGGCGCCAACCGGCGGGGGCGGCATACCGGGCATACTGGCAGGGCCTGCCCTGGAGATGCCCACCAGCGGGCAGCTGTCCACCAGGGTGGCCACCATCACCGACGGAACGCACACGCCGACGGAGAGATACAGTGACCCGGACTGGAACAAGGCGACCTACTCGGGCAAGAAAAAGACGCACACCCTCAACACCAACATCACCATCTCCCCGGACGGGACGGTCATCAACATCAGCAAGACGGTCCCGGGCAGCACCAACGATCTTACGCTGCTCAGGGAGAGCCCGCCAGACTTTGGGGCGCTGTCAGAGGCGGCGGCCGATCCTGAGACGCCCGAGGAGAAGCGTCCAGTCAACATCTACGACCGGGGCTACCAGGGCATCCAGAAGGACAACCCCGGGGCCGAGACGTGGCTCGGAATAAAGCGCAACGCCGGATCCGACCCGGATACCGGCGGGCTGACCCAGCGGGACCTGGACCACAACGCCGAGGTCACCCGCGCCAGGATCGCCGTCGAGCACGCCATCGGCAGGATCAAGCAGTACAGGATAACGACCAGACCGTACCACGGCACCCCCGATCAGTTCAACGACGAACTCAACGTGGTCACCGGGATAGTCAACCTCAAGCATGACTGGGACAGGATCATCAAGTCCGAGGATCCCGACCTGGTGGCCAGACTGGGCGCCTGGAGGACCCGCTGACCCCGGGGCGGCCCGGAGCCGCCCATGCCACGGCATGAAAAAAGGCAGCACCGTCCGGTGCGGGGAGGCTGCGCGTGTCCTCCCGGGATCACGCCGTTCCGGCGCTGGTCCGGATGATGTTACCGCAGTGGTTGGCGCCCCGGGGCGGCTAAATTCGGCCCGGCCGTCCATTAAAAATTCAAAATTACGAAATTAATCGATATCTAAGGGGTCTATGCATAATCTCTTCTAGGATCAATTCTCCAGCTACAGTACGGCTCATGTCCTGCTTTGTGTGCCAGATAGGCATGTCCCTCAACTCTTGGTTTTCGGGATCACCTTCAATGTTGGCAAGATGGCCAATCGAGCTTATCGCCACGCCCTCCTGACCCAACCTTTCATTCACCAGAGACCGAATCCTTTCGTTAGTTATCTTGTGTTTTTTAGGTGCCATACTCAACACCCGATAGCACACATGCGGCATCCACCGTCTTTTCTCCCAGATGAATCAGCATATCCCCCCACGATCCCTAGGACGCTCCATATCTGTGATAGGGCACACTACCCACCGACCCCTATGCTGGAGATCATGGTTTTCTGCGCCGTAAGTTTTTCGACGGCATAGTCCATCTCCTCGTCCGTGTTGAACCTCCCCAGCCCGATCCGGATGGATGAATGAGCACGCTCTTCTCCCAGGCCCATGGCTACCAGCACGTGTGACGGTTCCACTGATTGTGTAGTGCACGCAGAACCGGCCGATATGGCTAGGTACTTGGATACAGAATTTATTATGGCCTTGCCCTCTATGCCCGGGAAACTGACGCTGATGTTGTGCTTCAGGCGATGTTTTGGGTGCCCGTTAAGCAAGGCTCCAGCCTTGCTGAGCCCGCCAATTATCCTGGCAGACCAGTCCGCAAATCGTGCCTGCTCTCTGCACATTTCCCTGCCGGCTATCTCCGCCGCCTTGCCAAAGCCCACAATGGACGGGACGTTATGCGTGCCAGAGCGCATATTCCGTTCTTGGCCACCGCCGTGCAGGATCGGTTCCAGCCCCACCCTTGGGCGTATCCCGCGCATGTACAGTGCACCAACCCCTTTGGGGCCGTACATCTTGTGAGCGGAGAAAGACATCAGATCTATGTTCATCTCCTTTACGTCCACGGGTATGTGTCCTACCGCCTGAGCCGCATCCGTATGGAACAGCACTCCACGCTCGTGAGCCATCCTGCCTACCTCCTCTACGTCGGATATGGTGCCTACTTCGTTGTTGGCAACCATTATCGATATCATGACTGTATCTTCTGTGATCGCTTCCCTGAGAACCCCAAGGTCGACCTCCCCAAACTCGTTGACGGGTACGTACGTGACTTTTTTTCCTGAGCCTTCTAGATAGCGCGCCGTATCCAATACCGCCTTGTGCTCGGTTGTGCATGTAATCAGGTGGTTCCCCCGGTTCTGGTATCTTTCCATCACGCCCACCAGCGCCATGTTGTTAGACTCCGTAGCGCCGCTGGTAAAGATAATCTCCTCACGCCTTGAACCAATCAGTCTGGCTATCCTGCCCCTGGCTTCGTCGACCGCTGCCGATGCCTCGTACCCATACCGGTGATCCAAGCTGGATGCGTTACCGAACCGCTCTGTCAGGTACGGCATCATGACATCCAGCACCCGCGGGTCCAGAGGTGTGGTGGCGTGGTGGTCCAGGTATACGGGGAGCCTCATCCGGACTGCGCCTCCCTCTCCTGCCGCACGACCCTAGCAAAGTCGGTCAAGTCATGCACGCGAGCGAACAGGGCGATAGTACCCCGGTTGAAGTGGGCCCGCACCATCCGGTTTAGGTATATCTCGGGGTCAAGACCGTCATCAACCAGCCGTTGGAACATTATGACCATGAAGAGGTCTTCGTACTCTCCAAAGAGGACGGACGGGTGTATCTCCGAGCCCCTCTCGTCAAACTCCTCTGGGTTGGGCAGCGATGGATCGTTGAGTGAGAGGCAGATCGCAAACCTGCCGGTAATGTTTGGCGTAAGGCCGGTTCTGGACTTGAGCAGGGCCAGCAAGTTCTGCGAGCGTGAACTCATCCTGAGTCTGCTAAACCTCGGCATCTTCTACCCCCTCTGCATCCCAAAAGTATCCGTTGCGCCGCCGCGTGCAGTTCTCCTTTCTTGAGTACTCCATGACGTATGAGCGCATCAGGTACGGTCTGAGCTTGCCGTACTCTGTTTTCCGGATCTCCGTATCTGTCGAGAACACCAAGACCTGATGTGATGCGGACGGCAGGAACCTCTCCACTATGCTGTTCCGGTGCATTGCGTCCAGTCTGGCCAGCGGTGTGTCTATCATGAATGGCAAGGGCCTGCCAGATGTCTTGGCCAACGCCCACAGCACGGCGGTGGCGAACATCTGCTTCTCACCCTCTGATAGTGTGCCCTTGGGGAGTTGGCTGCCGCCCTTTCCATACAGCGATATCTCGAACGTATACGGATCTATCCTGACCCCACCCACCAAGTCCGTCTTGTGCATAAGCGTCCCGGTGGCATCCAGCAGGTACTGCTCCAGTAGGTGAACCTGCTTGGTCCTGAGGTTATCGGCGAACTCCTCTAGCACTTTCTGAACTCTCTGGGTCAGATCCACTCCCCTCTGGGCCTGCTCCTTCTTGTATATCTGCGACATGATGTCGCGTATCTTGGAGTCGAGGTGGCCTCGTAGCGCAACATGGTATGATATCCTCTCTTCGATGTGGTCCATCTCCGCCTTGTTCGTCCCTGCCTGCGCATGGAGCCTGCCCACCTTTGACACGAGGGAGCCGATCTCGTCATCCTGCGGGGCGCTCGCCAGCTCCGACTCGAGTTTGGTGATGCGCTCCGCCGACTCTGCTGCCATTGCGGTATGCTCCTGCAGGCGGTCCGGCATGTCCCCGCTTGCCAGATTCATCACATGGAACATCCGTGATGATTGCTTGGCGGATAGACCGAGTGATGGCTCGCCAAGCGCCTCTCGCTCCCTCTCCCCCTCTACCACTTCGGATACCAGTGATGCTGCCCGGGATGACTCTTCGCGGTCTAGCCCCGCCCCGCCACCAAACTCATGCGCCCCGAGCTTGGCCAGTATGGCATCCAGCTTTGAACCCAGCAGATCCTGCCCGGCCCTCTTGCGCTGGATCTCATCATCCTCCAATATCTTGCTGTGTATACTAGCGAGACGCGCCGGAATCAGCGAGAACGGGAGCGCGTCTGCGCACAGACCCCGTATGTGCTGGCAGGCAGCCTCATGCTTCACCCTGACAGCGGCCAGATCCTCCTTGACTTCTGCGCGCCTGCTTGCAAAGCCACCACCCAAGCCCGAGATAACCGCCTCAGCGGCCTCTATCTCGGTCTGGAGCGTATCCATCTCAGTCTGCTTCTGGGCAAGCCTCTCGCGCAGCCTCACTATGACGCGCCCGCTCTCATCCCGTTCAGCCTTGAGCCTATCAAAGTCCTCCTGAAGGGTCAGATCGTCCCCTGCCAGGTTGCGGGTCAAGTTAATCTGGAGGTCGGTGCGCAGCTGCTCTATCAGATCTAAACCCAGCAATGACTTGAATGACTCTCGGATGGTTGCGTCCTCCGTCCCGTCCCGAGCCATCTTGACTATCTTCTCCCCATCAAAGAAGAAGAGTCGCATTATGCCGCGCGGTATTATCCCCTCAATGAACTGCTGCCAGTGGGGGCGCTCCACGGCATCCAACGGGTCGAAGCTCTCCTGCCCGGGGCTGCGCTTCCAGACATCCAGCCTCTCATCAACACCGCCGGCCCCGCCACGAGCGCTCGACACGGTACTCGACCTCCTGGCCGTTGTGAAAGAACTTGAACTGCACCTCCACGGAAGCTTGCTCAGCCACTTCCATGTTCTCGCGGTGTCGGTGTATCTTGTCATCCAGTAACCGCTCATACGTTTTCTTGGCAGTTCTCCCTTCCAGCGCGGCTATGCCGTAGAGGCACAACATGACTGACTCAAACAAGGTTGTCTTGCCAGCCCCATTACTCCCGCCGAACAGTACCAGGGGCCGCTCTTGTGTGCACGAAAGCTCAAACTCATTTCGACCCCGATAGATGCCGTAGTCGGTCAGGACCACCTTCGTCAGGATCACCTCAGCCACCAAACTCCTTCTTTGTGTTCTTTTGGCGCTCGAGCTCGCCGATTATCTTGCCTATGTCATCCCGCCACTCCTCGGCCAGTATCCCGTTTATCTTTGGATATATCTTGGAGTGGCGCGCCATACCCTGTGACTCGTGCTCCGCATTGAGCAGTTTCGAGACCAGCAACGGTGGCACGCTGTGCTTTTCGCAGATCTCCTCAAGCGTATCCTGTTCCAGTATGCCGAACCCACCAAGATCTTCTTGGGGCGGCACTAGGCGCTCGCCGGTAACCCGCTCGTATATCTGGTAGGCGGTGTTCCTCCAGTCGCCACGCTCCACCCTCCAGATCCTCTGAATCTCGTGGATCTCCTCCTCCAGTATCAACCGCATGTGCGGGTCAGGACCGTCCCGCCGGACCTGTGCCTGCGCCTGGAGCAGCCGTTCCAGAAACTCCTGGCAGAACTCAAGCGTGTACGGACCCGGCACCAGTTTCGAGTACGGATCATCCTCTACATCCCTCCCGTGTTCTCCCGCCTCGGCCATCGACTCGCGGATCTTCTCGTCGAACTTTTGTCTTCGCGCATCGTCTATGAGCTTCATCTGACCCGTCCGGCGCTTGAGCGACCTGACCTCCCGGCGCCTGGCCGGGTCCTGCGTCTCCTTGAGATCTTCCCGGAGCTCCAGCAGCGGCTCCATCCAGTCCTCACCGTTCTCTATCGTGTTCCGGAGCGACATGTCGCTCTCAACGACGGTGCATGTCCAGCAGCCGAACCTGCTGTTTCCACATGATGGTGTACTGGCATCCACCACCAGCGGACACTCGGAAGCTTTGGCGTTCTGGTACATGGCCAGCAGGTCGCGGTTGTTGGATCCCCACGGGCTTGTGTTCTGAAGAAGGTAGTTCCAGATGTCCTCCGACGTAAAGTCGCGCAGTGGGGTGTAGACGTAGGTCTGGGCAAACTTGGAGTGCCTGGACAGCAGGCTGCCTTCTATCTCGTACAGGTTCATCAGTTGTTGTCTTGAACCGCTCTCGTCCTTGCGGGTGCCCAGCACCACCACCGCCTCACCATACTCGGAGACGCGTTCTTGGATAAACCGATCAGCGTTGCGTATCTTGAGACGCTCGGTGCACCACCTGAAGAGATTGGTGGGGGCAGGATATCCCTTGCCCAGCAGGCAAACCCAGAAGGTGTCCTCGATGGCCGGCCGAACCAGGTTGGTCGATACGGGCAGGTGAGACATCTTTGATGCGCTCTCCATCATCTCTAGCGTGTTGGTTATCTGCTCGACCACCTTGGGCGACTCGACCAATGTGTCAGACGATATTATGTACAGTTTCTTGTGAAGCCTATCAGGCGACAGCTCGGAGAGGGCGTTCCAGATCAGCTGCACCATGCAGGTCGAGTCCTTGCCCCCGCTGAACCCCAAGATCCAAGGCCGGCTGTCTCCCAGATACACCTCCCTGATCTCGTCGTGTATGCTGTCCAGCGTGCGCGATTTGAATACCGACTCAGCCACTTACAACGCCCTCATAGTCCACTGTCGTGTTCACGCCCATCTCCTGAAGTATCTGGTTGGCAGCTCGCTTGATGCCCAATCTATGCTTGAGCATACGGCCATCCATTACCACCTTGTCCTGCCAGTCCGGATTGCTCTTCCGCCAGTCGATCTTCTGCAGGGTCTTGAGTTTGCGGTGCCAGTTGTGGTTCTGGGTGAGCACGTGTCCCACCAACCCTAGCGCGGTGAGTATGTTGGCGTGCGCGTGAACGTATCCCTTTCTCATCTCAGCGGTAGTCATCTTACCCTGGACAAGTAGGCTCCATTGCGGGATGTTGGATGCCACGCTGTTCCAGTAGTCCACTGCTAGCCGCTGCTTCTCTGACGCGATCGACTTTGTCTTGAACTTCATCTTGAGTAGGTATCGCGTCGCGTCGGCTACCGCGTTGAGCGTGAAGAATTTTGTGGAACGGTTGGATATGTTGGTGCGCTCCATCTCGATTCTTCCATCGAACACCCCCACATCGTTGATCAGGTTCTTTATGAAGCGGGCGTACGTGTCCCGGTGGTCGTACAGCAGCCCCAGGGATCTGGTGGGCTTGACGACATGTTTGTTGAGGTCGGCAAACATCTGCTGGCTGTGTTTGAGCCCCCTGTCCTCAAACACGACCACTGATACCTTCTCGCTCTCAAGCGAAGGATCTTTCTCAAAGGCGGCCTTGATCGCGGCACATCTGTGCTGACCATCGTTTATCAGGATGGGTGCATCCAGCGGAATGTACAGCCTGCCGATTCGTCCGTCGGATCCTTCCCCAGGGGCCGGGATGAACTTGATCCGTCCCCCGACAGATATTGTAATGGAGGAGAAGATGTAATTGCTACGGTTCTCAAGTATGTAGTTGGTTATGTCCGGGATGCGAGACTCGCGCAGCTTACGCTGGGCCCGGTCCTCCGGCCTTATCCTGGGATCCTTGTCGAATACGAAGTGTTTGGTTATTGTGGTAAAGGTGCACATGATGAGGTAGAATTCGCGCTTGGCCTGGACTCCTCTGAGCGCTTCGAACCCCATTGTGCCGGCGGGCTCTCCCATGGAAGTAGTATTTTTTAATTATTAATAAATGTAAACATGCATACAAACGGAATGGAAGCATGTTATAGAATGTGCTAGTGTAGATATGTTGTAAATTGTTCGCTGTGATGGTATGCAACATCGGCTCAGCCCAGACTCGTACGCTGCTCGCAGCGCCTTCACTGGTGATGTCATTCGGTGTTTTTGCAATGTTCACCATGGGCCACTGCGTCAGATGGTCCGCCGACTCCAGATGTTAGTGAGAGATCTTGGTCAGGGCCAGGATCCCCGACACCGAGTACCACCGCCAGGATGCAATACTCGCGCAGCGCTCCACCGTCTGGACCCTAGTTCCAGCCCCAGCCGATCATCATCAGGATAGTCGAGAGGGCATCCATGGACCGGACGCCCGGACCTACGAGATGGGCCACCGGGTAGGGTCCGGCCCGATGCAGACATCGGTGGCCGAAACGGTCCGTACCTCCCAAGTCAGGATCATCCTCCACAGGGACGCGACCACGCTCCAGACCATCGGGGGATGGATGGAGGAGCGCCCCTCCATGCGCGACGGCACCACCGGGTACGAATGGCACAGGGGGATCATCTTATCCCGGTGCAACCCCACCTGCTGCGCGATGATGAGGAGTCCTTGATGGAGCACGGCCTGGGATCCTCCCCAGTACGACCGCCACCAGATGATGCTGGGCGTCTACCGTGACGCGAAGCTTGCCTGCGAGCAGGTGGAGTGGCTGGCAGGCGGGTCCGTCCGGTGCGCCAACCAGCTGGAGACCATCAATCTGGTACCCGGCCTCTCGGAGTTCGTTGATGCCCGGATTGACCAGCTGGCTGAGCGCGTCCGGATGATTCACCCAATCGTTCCCGGTTGACGGCGTCTCCACCACCATCTCCAACGCCGCCGGCCACATCCCGATAGACGTCGAGGCCATGAACATAGACCTGCTGTCCATGTCCGCCCACAAGATGCACGGCCCCAAGGGGGTGGGGGCCCTGTACGTCCGGGGAATCAAGCCGTCCGTCCGGCTGGAGCCCATCGTCCGGGGCGGCGGCCAGGAGCGCAATATCAGATCCGGCACGCTGAACGTCCCGGGGATAGTTGGCTTTGGCAAGGCCGCCCAGCTGGCCGCCTCCAGGATGGGCCCGGAGGGGGAGCGGCACCGCGGCTGGACCGGGCGCATGCTGGACAGGTTCAAGGAGATGGGCGGGACGCTCAACGGCCATCCCACCGACCGGCTGCCCCACAACCTGAACGTCAGGTTCCCCGGGATAGAGGGCAAGGCGGTCATAAACTCCGTGTCCGACAGGGTGGCCATATCGGCGGGGTCGGCCTGCACCACCCAGACCGTCGAGCCGTCCCACGTCCTGCTGGCCCTGGGCCTCTCAGAGGAGCAGGCCCACCAGTCCATACGGTTCGGCCTGGGGAGGTTCACCACCGGAGAGGAGGTGGAGTTTGCAGTACGGGCCGTCCTGGAGGCAGTCGGCGACATATCAAGATCCTCCGGATAGAGGCCCCCGAGCAAAAAGACTGCCGCACCCGGAGCAGTCCGGACCCCAATGGCGCACCGGGGTTTGGCTGACGGATTCGGGTATCTCACACCAGGTACTGCCCCGCACCGGCGCCTGCGGCGGGCCGGTTTGCGAGTCTGCTGCAGATACGGGCGTTCCGCACTCTGCCGCGACTATTTCAAATCATCCAGACGGGCAACCAAAGTGCGTAATTTCCGATGATTTTATACTATATATAAATACATAGTGAACGGTGGATTAATATACAACCCTGATATGGCCTCATACTGTAAACCGCATTGAGCCGAAAAAACACCACACCGCCCGCTTATCATACCCTGATGGCAGCCGCGCTGGCCGTCCTTGCGGTAGGCGTCATCCAGTC
Organism: Nitrosopumilaceae archaeon; assembly: GCA_965261905.1. Classification (GTDB taxonomy): domain Archaea; phylum Thermoproteota; class Nitrososphaeria; order Nitrososphaerales; family Nitrosopumilaceae; genus VYCS01. The sequence continues at coordinate 429,396 of CBDHDZ010000013.1, forward strand.
GGCCTTTGCCGACGACCAACCGGTTGAGAACGACTATTCCACCTGCAATGTGCCCGTCACCGACGACGGGCAGGCCTACGATGTGATCTTTAACTCCACCCTTGCGACATATGGAGCCGGCGGCTCGTACGGCTGCTGGTACACACACCATAACGCCTGCCAGACCTTGCTCCAACCACGCAACTTTGCCTGGAATGGCACCGACCATACTATAACGTATCTGTACCTCGACATGGATATACGATACCTGATATTTGCCACTGACAAGCCCATCCAGAATCGGCTGGGTCTGGAGCTGGTCTTTGGCGATGACAGGTTCCCCATCCCAGACAAGCGCGGCAAGGCGTTGCATTGGAAGAACGTCGACCTTGACTGGTCACAGGCCGATACCGTCCAAGCGTGTATCGTCGCGCCCCCTGCAGGGTATGTCCCAGAGCAGCAACAAAGGATAGCGCAGCCGGAGGAAGAGCAGACGCCTGCGGAAGAGCAGCAACAGACCCAGGAGGACCAGCAGCAACAGGAAGAAGAGCAGCAGCAGACCCAGGAGGACCAGCAACAGCAAACGCAGGAAGAGCAGCCGTCTGAGGAAGAGCAGCAACAGCAGACCCAGGAGGACCAGCAGCAGACCCAGGAGGACCAGCAGCAGACCCAGGAGGACCAGCAGCAGACCCAGGAGGACCAGCAGCAGACCCAGGAGGACCAGCAGCAGACCCAGGAGGACCAGCAGCAGACCCAGGAGGACCAGCAGCAGACCCAGGAGGACCAGCAGCAGACCCAGGAGGACCAGCAGCAGACCCAGGAGGACCAGCAGCAGACCCAGGAGGACCAGCAGCAGACCCAGGAGGACCAGCAGCAGACCCAGGAGGACCAGCAGCAGACCCAGGAGGACCAGCAGCAGCAAACGCAGGAAGAGCAGCAGACCCAGGAGGACCAGCAGCAGCAAACGCAGGAAGAGCAGCAGACCCAGGAGGACCAGCAGCAGCAAACGCAGGAAGAGCAGCCGTCTGAGGAAGAGCAACAGCAGCAACAGCAGCAACAGCAGCAACAGCAGCAACAGCAGCAACAGCAGCAACAGCAGCAACAGCAGCAGCAACAGCAGGAGGAGGAAGAGCAGCAGACCCAGGAGGACCAGCAACAACAGCAACAACAGGAGGAAGAGCAACAGCAGCAAGAGGAAGAACAACAGCAACAGCAGGAAGACAAAGGCACGCCGGAAAACACCGCCGAATACGGTAAAGATTGGTATGTCAAATGCGGGGAATCCATGTGCGAACCTTCCGAACCTGAACCTGAACCTGCCCCGGACCCCGCCGCCGCTGTAGCGAGATACGACAGTAACTCGAACGGCTCAATAGAGTATTGTGAGTGGTTGGTCGCGGTTGAAGATTACAAGAACAAGAAACTCACGACTCCTGAGATCCTGGCGATAGCCGACGCCCGGGTAAATACCGGAGATTACAACTGCTGACAGACGGCGCCGGTTCTTGTGCTAATTCTGGCATCATCCTGATTGTGTGGTTTTTAGCGCCCGCGTCTTTGGCCAAGGTGGCCGGATTTTATCCGGATGGCCCCCCCCGGCTCTGCCGCAAATTCGGGTGCGGTTCGGACTTGCCCGGCACCTCGGCCTGGACTAGATCAGCCGACGCGTCTAGGGGAGGCAGCCCGCGCGTGCCGGGAGCCTGCAGATGACCTCAGGAGGGCCGGGGTGAGGATATCCGAATACAAGCCGGTGCTGCTTGCGCCACCATCCCAGTTTATAATCAGACCGGAATCCGCGGTAGGGACGGTGGCGGTCTGGCCGGCGGTGTCGGTCTTCTGGGTAGTGACAAACAGGCTTTGGTCCGGTGCCTGTCCAGTGCGAACCGACTCCGAACCGCCAAAGATGTCCAAGTTCTGGCCTTCTTACCCCATACGTATGGCAGACGGTCTGGTCCGGTCTTGGTTTTTTGATTGGTTACGCCGCGGAACCGTCCTGACACGAAACAGACTCGCCCAGTTGCGCACCGCATCCAAAACCCGCCGGATCATCTCATCATCCGCCGGTACAAGCCCAGTCCCTGGCCGCCGCTATCGCTTGGATCTCCTGCGTTGTCAGTTTGGAGGCCACATAGTCATCTACGGCCCTGAGCCACTCCTGATAGTCGATGGAGCTGTTGTTGTCTGCGTCGTAGTGCTTGACCACCCAGGGCAGGCCTGCCTACGGGTCGGGCTGCTGCTCCTCGTGTTCGGAGCCTTCCTGTGGAGGGTCCTCCGGCGGTGCGTCCTATGATTCGTCATCTGAGGCGGCATTGGAGTTGGAGGCGGGAATGGTGTTAGTGATGGTGACAGACAGTGAGTCGGATGATGATGTAATGCCGTCTGAAACGGTCAACGTTAGGACCACGGTACTGGTGGAGTTGACTTGAGGTGTGGTGAAGGTAGTTGAGAGGGCGGCGGGGTTGGCTAGGATGATGGGTAGGCTGGAGTCATGCGACCACCGGTAGGTCAGCGTGTCGCCGGTGTCCGGGTCGGAGGCTGTGCCGGTCAGGGTGACGGTATCGCCTTCCTGGACGGTCCGGTCGTCTCCGGCGGAGGCCGTCGGGGGTGAGTTGGGCGGCGGGACGTCGGTGACGGTTATCGTGACCTGGTCGGCGGCGGTGGCGTTGTGGTTGTCGGTTACGCTCAGGGTGAGGGTGATGGTCGTGTCGGTGTCGACCTGGGGCGCGGTGAACGATGGAGCCAGCGTGCCGCTGTCCGATATTGACAGGCCGGGGCGGTCGGAGGTCCACCGGTAGGTCAGCGTGTCGGCGGTGTCCGGGTCGGAGGCTGTGCCGGTCAGGGTGACGGTATCGCCTTCCTGGATGGTTTGGTCGTCTCCGGCGGAGGCCGTCGGGGGTGAGTTGGGCGGCGGGACGTCGGTGACGGTTATCGTGACCTGGTCGGCGGCGGTGGCGTTGTGGCTGTCGGTTACGCTCAGGGCGAGGGTGATGGGTGTGGTGGAGTTGACTTGAGGTGCGGTGAAGGTAGTTGAGAGGGCGGCGGGGTTGGCTAGGATGATGGGTAGGCTGGAGTCATGCGACCACCGGTAGGTCAGCGTGTCGCCGGTGTCCGGGTCGGAGGCTGTGCCGGTCAGGGTGACGGTATCGCCTTCCTGGACGGTCCGGTCGTCTCCGGCGGAGGCCGTCGGGGGTGAGTTGGGCGGCGGGACGTCGGTGACGGTTATCGTGACCTGGTCGGCGGCGGTGGCGTTGTGGTTGTCGGTTACGCTCAGGGCGAGGGTGATGGGTGTGGTGGAGTTGACTTGAGGTGCGGTGAAGGTAGTTGAGAGGGCGGCGGGGTTGGCTAGGATGATGGGTAGGCTGGAGTCATGCGACCACCGGTAGGTCAGCGTGTCGCCGGTGTCCGGGTCGGAGGCTGTGCCGGTCAGGGTGACGGTATCGCCTTCCTGGATGGTTTGGTCGTCTCCGGCGGAGGCCGTCGGGGGTGAGTTGGGCGGCGGGACGTCGGTGATAGTGATGGTCACCGTGTCGGCGGTAGTGGCGTTGTGGCTGTCGGTTACGCTCAGGGCGAGGGTGATGGGTGTGGTGGAGTTGACTTGAGGTGCGGTGAAGGTAGTTGAGAGGGCGGCGGGGTTGGCCAGGGTGACGGGCAGGCCGGAGTCGTGCGACCACCGGTAGGTCAGCGTGTCGCCGGTGTCCGGGTCGGAGGCGGTGGCGTTGAGCGTGACCGTCTGGCCTTCTGGGATGGTCCGGTCGTCTCCGGCGGAGGCTATCGGGGGGTTGTTGCGGATGGCGGCGGTGGAGTCAGCGGGTTGGACGTCACGCGTGTCGGCGGCCAGGGTTGCGTTGGCCGGGACGTCGGTGACGGTTATCGTGACCTGGTCGGTGGCGGTGGCGTTGTGGCTGTCGGTTACGCTCAGGGTGAGGGTGATGGTCGTGTCGGTGTCGACCTGGGGCGCGGTGAACGATGGAGTCAGCGTGTTGCTGTCCGATATGGACAGGCCGGGGCGGTCGGAGGTCCACCGGTAGGTCAGCGTGTCGCCGGTGTCCGGGTCGGAGGCGGTGGCGTTGAGCGTGACCGTCTGGCCTTCTGGGATGGTCCGGTCGTCTCCGGCGGAGGCTATCGGGGGATGGTTGAAGTTGAGGATTGTTATCTCAAAGGTTCTGGAGTTGTCCGAGCCGAAACCGCCGGCGGATGTTACGGTTACGGTATAGGAGCTCTTTGCGGGGGTATCCCTCAGGATCAGGGTGGCGCCGTCCACCTCAAAGGCGCCCGAGTCCCCGCCCGATCCTATGCCGTACGTGGAGTTGTGCCCGTCCAGGAACGGGTTTTGCGCCGTGATATTCCCTACCGCCCCGGTCGGATCATCGCTTTGAAGGGTCGTATCATCCAGGACGATATACCATTCGCCCAGGTTTTGATCAAAGGAGTCGGCGCCATGGAACATCGAATCCATGTCCTCGACGTGCGAGACGTCCCAGGTGGAGATATCCTGGTTGAAGGAGGTGGCCTCGTAGAACATGCCCGCCGTGCTGGCCACCGAGGAGACGTCCCAGGTGGAGAGGTCGCCGTTGAAGGAGGTGGCGCCGCGGAACATGTCTACCATGGTGGTCACGGATGAGACGTCCCAGGAGGAGAGGTCGCCGTTGAAGGAGGTGGCGCCGCGGAACATGTCTACCATGGTGGTCACGGATGAGACGTCCCAGGAGGAGAGGTCGCCGTTGAAGGAGGTGGCCTCGTAGAACATGCCCGCCGTGCTGGTCCACCGAGGAGACGTCCCAGGAGGAGAGGTCGCCGTTGAAGGAGGTGGCGTTGCGGAACATGAAGCGCATGTCGTTGGCGCTCGAGACGTCCCAGGAGGAGATATCCTGGTTGAAGGAGGCAGCTCCCTGGAACGTTCCGATCATGTTGGTCACCGACGAGACGTCCCAGGAGGAGATGTCGCCGTTGAAGGAGGTGGCGTCCTGGAACATGTAGCGCATGCTGGATACCCCGGACAGGTCCGGCGAGTCGGCGGCGCGGTATGCCATCGAGGAGGCCCCCCTGAACGCGAACTCCATGGACGCCCACTGTACCTCGCCCCACTGGTCTATGGACTGCAGTTTTGCCGCGTTGGCGTCCCCGTTGAGGTAGATTCTTGCAAAGTCGCCGGATATGCCGACCGCATAGGTTCCGGCGGCATCATACGTGTGGGTCTGGTCGCCGGTGACATCGGCGGAGGCGGTGCCGTCGCCCCAGTCTATCGTGTATGTTCCGGCGGCGCCACCCACCGGGATGGTTATCGACTCGCCGTTGGTCGTCGTCTGCCAGGTGGTGACAAAGGCGGTCGCCGGGTGCGGGGCGTCGGAGGGGATGTCGGTGATGGTCAAGGTGAGGGTGTCCGAGACCGAGGCGGTGCCGTCACTGGCGGTCAGCGTGAGGGTGGCGGTGGTGTTGGTATCGACCTGCGGGGCGGTGAGCGTTGTGGACAGCGCGGTACGGTTGGCCAGGGTGATGTTCAGGGTGGCCGGGTCGTGGGACCACCGGTAGGCCAGGGCGTCGCCGTCGGGGTCGGTCACCATACCGGATAGCGTGGCGGTATCGCCCTCGGGGACGGTCAGGTTGGGTCCGGCGTCGACGGTTGGCGGGGTGTTGATATGGACGATGGTGATCTCGACCCGGTCGGAGCTGGTGGAGTTGTGGTTGTCGGTGACGCTCAGGGTCAGGGTGATGGTGGTGCTGGCGGCGACATCAGGTGCCGCGAGGGTGGTGTCCAAGGAGTTCTGGTCGGCAAAGGTGATGGGCAGCGTTGGGTGGTCGTGTGTCCACAGGTAGGTGATGGTGTCACCGGCGTCTGGGTCGGCGGCGGTGCCGTTGAGCGTGACGGTCCGGCCCTCGGGGATGGTCTGGTCGGGGCCGGCATCGACCACCGGGGGACGGTTGGCTGGGTGGGCAGCATCTATCCGGATGGTGGCCGGCCGGACGGGGTTGCCGGCCGCGTCGTGTACGGCGGCCATCCGGACGGATACGGCCGATGGGGTGCCGCCCAGCGTCTCCAGGTGGGTCGCGTTCAGCCGTACCTCGATGGTCCCGCCGGCGGCTGTCGGCCGGTCGATATGGGCCAGGGTCAGGTTGGCCGAGGGGCCCGCCAGGGACAGCAGTGCATAATCGGTGGCCGCATGGTCGAGCGGCTCGCTGAAGGTGACGGCCAGCCTGCCTGTCCCGTCATGGTAGGTGGCCGAGGTGACCTCAGGCGGGACGGTGTCCGGGGTGGTCACCAAGACGGTCACTGCGGCGATGGGGTTGCCGGCCGTGTCCGTGACGGAACCTGATGGGATCAAGATGTGCCGCGGGGCGCCCATCTCCTGCAGGTTGGTCTGGTTCAGGACGACGAACAGCGCCTCCCCGAATGGAAGCCATTCGGTCTCGGCCAGGGTCAGGTTGGCCGACTCGCCCAGGACGGCCACCGCGTCATAGTTGGTGGCCGCGTGGTCGATGACCTCGGTGAAGGCCACCTCCAGCAGGCCGCCATCCGGCTGGAAGGAGGCCGAGGATACACGCGGCGGGGTCGTGTCCCGGCTGATGATGGTGGCGGTCGCGGCGGCGATGGGGTTGCCGGCCGTGTCCATGACAGAACCCGCGAGGATCGAAAGGCTCCGGGGGGTACCGACCGCCTGCAGGTCGGCCTGGTTGAGTGTGACGGATATGGTGCCGTTGGTTGCGCTCAGCCCGTCTACCCTGGCCAGCGTGATGTTGGAGGATGTGCCGAGGATGGTCATCGCGTCATACTTGGTGGCCGCATGGTCGATTACCTCGGTGAAGGCCACCTCCAGCAGGCCGGTGCCTCGCTCAAGGGTGACCGAAGAGACCTCCGGCGGGACGGTGTCCGGGATGGTGACCGGGATGGTCGCGGCGATAATGGGGTTGCCGGCCGCATCAGATACGGCGCCCGCGGCGATATCCAGGTGCGCGGGGGCGCCGCCCAGGGCATCCAGGTGGGTCCGGTTGAGCGGGACGGCCAGCGCGTCGGCCTGGGAGGGCCGCCCGCCTGCGTCCGGCAGCGTCAGGTTGGCCAGGCTGCCCCGCATGGTCATTCCGGTGCGGTCGGCCAGGTCATGGTCGATGGCCTCGGTAAAGGTTATCTCCAGCCGGGAGGCGGCCGGGTCGAAGGTCACCGACCGGACGGCCGGCGGGGTCACGTCCGGAACGGCGATGGGGTAGCCAAGGAGGGGTTCGGACGGGCTGCCGGCCAGGCCATATACGGCTCCCGAGTCCATGTCCAGGACGGGCTCGGCGGCGCCCTCCACCAGGGTGGCAGCCTCAGGACCAAGCCGTACCTCGTATATCAGAGGGGTTGGCGGCCCCCCGTATATCTGCGAGAGGTCATGCACGGCGGCGGGCGCGCCCGCCAGCGTGACGGAGTTGTCCGAGAGGGCGTCGCGGACACTCAGGTGCCCGGTGCGGATGGTGCCGTTGGTGGGGCCGTCAAATGACAGGGTCAGCGTGGCAGGGAGGCTGCCGGACGGTGGATTATACACGGCACGGTCGGGGCGGATGCCGGCCGGCGCCCCCTGATTGTTGATGCCGGACACCGTGATGGCATAGGCACGGTGGTTGTCGGTGCCAAATCCGTCGAATGTGGATGATTCGATGGTAACGTTGTACGATGCTTTGTCAGGCATCATGGCCATGTATAGCTTGTTGTCGGTTATGTTAAAGTGGTCAGGATCACCATCTGTTCCAATTTCATACGTGACAGACATATCGGATAGAAATTGGTTCTGGGCCGTTATGTTGGCCACTGCACCGGGTGCGTCATCGGCATCAATAACAGTACTATCCAGTGTAATGTACCAATTTCCCAGATTCTGGTCAAAGGCGACGGCGCCACGGAACATGTCCGACATGTCTGTAACCTGGGAGACGTTCCAATCGGAGATATCCTGGTTAAAGGATGTGCCTTCAAACATGCCGGACATGTCTGTTACCCGGGAGACATCCCAGCTGGTGATATTCTGGTTAAACTCGAAGGCGCCACTGAACATGTCCGACATGTTTGTGACCTGGGAGACGTTCCAGTCGGAGATATCCTGGTTAAAGGGGAAGATGCCTTTGAACATGCCGGACATGTCTGTTACCCGGGAGACATCCCAGCTGGTGATATTCTGGTTAAACTCGAAGGCGCCACTGAACATGTCCGACATGTCTGTAACCTGGGAGACGTTCCAATCGGAGATATCCTGGTTAAAGAGTGTATTTTCAAACATGCTGGACATGTCCGTAACCTGGGAGACGTTCCAACTGGAGATATCCTGGTTAAAGGGGAAGACGCCTTTGAACATGCGGGACATGTCTGTCACCCGGGAGACGTCCCAGCTGGCGATATTCTGGTTAAAGGGTGTGCTTTCAAACATGCGGGACATGTTAGCTACCCGGGAGACATCCCACGAGGATAGGTCGCCGCCAAATGATTGTGCATCCAGGAACATGCGTGACATGTCCGTGACCTGGGAGACGTTCCAATTGGCGATATTCTGGTTAAAGGGTGTGCTTTCAAACATGCGGGACATGTTAGCTACCCGGGAGACATCCCACGAGGATATGTCGCCGTCAAATAATTGCGCATTCAGGAACATGCGTGACATGTCCGTGACCTGGGAGACGTTCCAATTGGCGATATTCTGGCTAAAGAATGTGTTTTCAAACATGCCGGACATGTCTGTTACCCGGGAGACGTTCCAATTGGCGATATTCTGGTTAAAGGGCGTGCTTTCAAACATGCGGGACATGTTAGCTACCCGGGAGACATCCCACGAGGATAGGTCGCCGCCAAATGATTGTGCATCCAGGAACATGCGTGACATGTCCGTGACTCCGGAGACATCCCACGAGGATAGGTCGCCGCCAAATGATCGTGCATCCAGGAACATCCCGGACATGTCCGTGACTCCGGACAGGTCGGGCGTGTCGGTGGCAGCGTATGTCATTACAGCGGCATGTTGAAACGCGCCCGCCATGCTGCCCCATTTTATAGAACCCCACTGGTCTATGGATTGTAGTTTTGCGGCATTTGCGCTACTGCCACCGGCAAGGTAAATTCTTTCAAAGCCGCCGGATATGCGTATCGTATGAAAGCCGGCATCAGCATAAGTGTGTGTCTGGTCACCGGTGGCATTCTCCACAGTGCCATCGCCCCAGTCTATCAGATATGCAGCGGTTGAGCCGCCCACCGGTATTGTGATGGCCTCGTTGGCAGATGTCGTCTCCCATGTGGTGAGAAAGTCGCCTGGCTTGTCCTGCACCGTAATGGTGACACTATCTGTATCGGTGAACGAGCCGGAATCCGTTACGGTTAGCGTGAATGTTATGTCGGTATCCCCGCCCACGTTGGGCGCCGTGAACGTCGGGGTGGCGGTGGAGGGGCCGATCAGTGTGCCTCGTGGCCCGCTGGTCTGTGCCCACAGGTATGACAGGGAGGCTCCATCTTCCGGATCGCTGGAGCGCGTGCCGTCCAGTGTGACCGTCTCGCCTTCAGGCACTGTCTGTGGGTCGCCGGCATCGGCTGAGGGCGGCGTATTCGTATCCGCTATTGCAATCATGACGGCGTCGGTGGCGTGCGCCGCACCATCAGATACGTTCAGCGTGAACAGTACGGTGGTATCTGCAGATACGTTGGGCGCAGTAAATGATGTGCTCAATGCGGCAGCGTTCTGCAGATCGATTGTCTGCGTGGCGTTGTGGGTCCACTCGTACGTCAACACGGTATCTTCAGGATCCGCATCCGAGGCGGTTCCGCTCAGCGATACCGTATCACCCTCAGATACATTCTGATTCGCACCGGCATCGACCGAGGGCGCCGTATTGGGAGAGTCATTCACGGTGATGGTGACGGTGTCCGTATCGGTGAACGAGTCCGCATACGTTACGGTAAGCATGAATGTTATGTCGGTATCCCCGCCCACGTTGGGCGCCGTAAACGTCGGCTCAGCCACAGTCGCATTGGATAGTGTGACCGGAGGCCCGCCGGTCTGCACCCACAGATACGTCAAGGAATCGCCACCCCCGGTGTCGCCGGAGCGCGTACCATTCAGCGTGACCGTCTCGCCTTCAGGCACTGTCTGTGGGTCGCCGGCATCGGCTGAGGGCCCAGACACCATAATGGTATAGAGACGGTGGTTGTCGGTGCCAAATTCGCCGCCGGATACGTTGATGGTGACGTTGTATGATGGCTTGTCAGGCGTTATGGTCATGTATAGCTTGTTGCCGGTTATGTTGAACGAGTCAAAACCTTCGCCCGGTCTAATATCATACGTGCCAGATAGAAGTTGGTTCTGGGCCTTTATGTTGGCCACTGCGCCGGGGGCAGTAGCTATAACAGTACTATCCAGGGTAATGTACCAATTTCCCAGATTCTGGTCAAAGTTGGATGCACTTTGGAACATGAGGGACATGTCAGTTACCTGCGAGACGTTCCAGTTGTTGAGGGGTTGGTTAAATCTGGATGCGCTTTGGAACATGAGGGACATGGAAGTTACCTGCGAGACGTTCCAGTCGGAGATGTCTTGGTTAAAGCTCCAAGCATTACTGAACATTGTGGACATGGAAGTTACCTGCGAGACGTTCCAGTTGTTGAGGGGTTGGTTGAAGGTGCGCGCGCTGGTGAACATGCCGGACATGCCTGTGACTTGGGAGACGTCCCACGAGGATATGTCACCGTTAAATGATCGTGCCTCATTGAACATGGAGGACATGATAGTTACCTGCGAGACGTTCCAGTTGTTGAGGGGTTGGTTAAAGTCGAATGCACGATAGAACATGTGGGACATGTCAGTTACCTGCGAGACGTCCCAGTCGGAGATGTCTTGGTTAAAGCGCGCAGCATCGCGGAACATTTCGGACGTGTCAGTCACCTGCGAGACGTTCCAGTTGTTGAGGGGTTGGTTAAAGCCGGATGCATGATGGAACATGCCGGACATGTCAGTCACCTGGGATACGTTCCACGAGGATATATCGCCGTTAAATGATTGTGCATTATCGAACATGGAGGACATGTCCGTGACTCCGGACAGGTCGGGCGTGTCGGTGGCACCGTATGTCATTTCAGCGGCATGCTGAAACGCGCCCGCCATGCTGCTCCATTTTATGGAACCCCACTGGTCTATGGATTTTAGTTTTGCAGCATTTGTACTACTACCACCAAGGTAGATTCTTTCAAAGTCGCCGGATATGCGTATCGTATGCCGGCCGGCATCAGCATAAGTGTGGGCCTGGTCACCGGAGACATTCTCTATGGTACCATCGCCCCAGTCTATCAGATATGCGGCGGTTGAGCCGCCCACCGGTATTGCGACGGTGGCGTTGGCAGATGCGGTCTCCCATGTAGTGACAAAGTCATTTTCTGGCACGTCCTGCACCGTAATGGCGACATTGGCCGTATCGCTGAGGTTGCCTGTATCCGTCACGGTGAGCGTGAATGTGATATTTTGGGTCTGGCCCACGTTGGGCGCCGTGAACGTTGGCTCAGCTATAGTAGCATCAGATAGTGTGACTGCAGGTCCGCCGGTGTGTGCCCATAAGTATGACAAAGCGCCCTCGATGTCGCTGGAGCGGGCACCATTCAGCGTTACCACATCACCCTCAGTTACCGTCTGTGGGTCGCCGGCATCGGCTGAGGGCGCCATATCGATTACGGTGATGCCCTGGTCGGGGGCGGCCGCTATCCCGTTGCCGGAGGGATCGGCGACGGCGCCCTCTTCAATGTCCAGCTGGGGGGCGGCCATACCGTTGACCGTTATCCTCTGGGCATCCGAGAGCGTCAGGGTTATGGTCGTGGATGAGGAGTCCAGGGTCTTGCTGGCGACGGCATTGAGCGCCAGGCCGCCGGAGGACTGGCCGGCATCCCGGACGGCCATACGGTCGTAGTTGATGGCCGTCCCGTTGAGCGGTTCGCTGAAGGTTATGTTCAGGATGCCGGTGCCGATGTAGTATTTGGATGATACCAGGGTGGGCGTGGTGATGTCTGTGACGGTGATGGGTAGGTCGGGGGCGGCCGCTATCCCGTTGCCGGAGGGATCGGAGACGGCGCCCTCTTCAATGTCCAGCTGGGGGGTGATCATATCATTGACCGTCTGGCGCTGGACGGTCGAGAGCGTCAGGGTTATGGTCGTGGATGAGGAGCCCAGTGTCTTGCTGGCGACGGCATTGAGCGCCAGGCCGCCGGAGGACTGGCCGGCATCCCGGACGGCGATACGGTCGTAGTTGATGGCCGTCCCGTTGAGCGGTTCGCTGAAGGTTATGTTCAGGATGCCGGTGCCGGTGTTGTAATGGGATGATGCCAGGGTGGGCGGGATGCCATCCGTGGTGGTGATGTCCTGATCGGGGGCGGCCGCTATCCCGTTGCCGGAGGGATCGGAGACGGCGCCCTCTTCGATGTCCAGCTGCGGGGTGGCCATACCGTTGACCGTTATCCTCTGGGCATACGAGAGCGTCAGGGTTATCGTGATGGAGTTGGCATTCAGTGCCTTGGTGGTGACCTCATCCAGGGCCAGGCCGCCGGAGGACTCGCTGGTGTCCCGGACGTGCAGGCGGTCGTAGCTGATGGCCGTCCCGTTGAGCGGCTCGCTGAAGGTTATGTTCAGGATGCCGGTGCCGGTGTTGTAATGGGATGATGCCAGGGTGGGCGGGATGCCATCCGTGGTGGTGATGTCCTGATCGGGGGCGACCGCTATCCCGTTGCCGGAGGGATCGGAGACGGCGCCCTCTTCAATGTCCAGCTGCGGGGTGGCCATACCGTTGACCGTTATCCTCTGGGCATACGAGAGCGTCAGGGTTATGGTCGTGGATGAGGGGTCGACGGCCTTGGTGCCCACGTCATCCAGGGCCAGGCCGCCGGAGGACTGGCCGGCATCCCGGACGGCGATACGGTCGTAGTTGATGGCCGTCCCGTTGAGCGGTTCGCTGAAGGTTATGTTCAGGATGCCGGTGCCGGTGTTGTAGTGGGATGATGCCAGGGCGGGCGGGGTGCCATCCGTGGTGGTGATGTCCTGATCGGGGGCGGCCGCTATCCCGTTGCCGGAGGGATCGGAGACGGCGCCCTCTTCAATGTCCAGCTGCGGGGTGGCCATACTGTTGAGCGTCTGGCGCTGGTCATCCGAGAGCGTCAGGGTTATGGTCGTGGATGAGGGGTTGACGGCCTTGGTGCCCACGTCATCCAGGGCCAGGCCGCCGGAGGACTGGCCGGCATCCCGGACGGCCATACGGTCGTAGTTGATGGCCGTCCCGTTGAGCGGTTCGCTGAAGGTTATGTTGAGGATGCCGGTGCCGGTGTTGTAGTGGGATGATGTCAGGGTGGGCGGGATGCCATCCGTGGTGGTGACGGGCTGGTCGGGGGCGGCCGCTATCCCGTTGCCGGAGGGATCGGAGACGGCGCCCTCTTCAATGTCCAGCTGGGGGGTGGCCATACCGTTGAGCGTCTGGCGCTGGGCATCCGAGAGCGTCAGGGTTATGGTCGTGGATGAGGGGTTGACGGCCTTGGTGCCCACGTCATCCAGGGCCAGGCCGCCGGAGGACTGGCCGGCATCCCGGACGGCCATACGGTCGTAGTTGATGGCCGTCCCGTTGAGCGGTTCGCTGAAGGTTATGTTCAGGATGCCGGTGCCGGTGTTGTAGTGGGATGATGTCAGGGCGGGCGGGGTGATGTCTGTGACGGTGATGGGTAGGTCTGGGGCGGCCGCTATCCCGTTGCCGGAGGGATCGGAGACGGCGCCCTCTTCAATGTCCAGCTGCGGGGTGGCCATACCGTTGACCGTTATCCTCTGGTCATCCGAGAGCGTCAGGGTCATCGTGGTAGAGTTGGCATTCAGTGCCTTGGTGGTGACATCATCCAGGGCCAGGCCGCCGGAGGACTCGCCGGCATCCCGGACGGTCATACGGTCGTAGTTGATGGCCGTCCCGTTGAGCGGTTCGCTGAAGGTTATGTTCAGGATGCCGGTGCCGGTGTTGTAGTGGGATGATACCAGGGTGGGCGGGGTGATGTCTGTGACGGTGATGGGTAGGTCTGGGGCGGCCGCTATCCCGTTGCCGGAGGGATCGGAGACGGCGCCCTCTTCAATGTCCAGCTGCGGGGTGGCCATACCGTTGACCGTTATCCTCTGGTCATCCGAGAGCGTCAGGGTCATCGTGGTAGAGTTGGCATCCAGTGTCCTGGAGGTCACGCTATCCAGGGCCAGGCCGCCGGAGGACTCGCCGGCATCCCGGACGGCCATACGGTCGTAGCTGATGGCCGTCCCGTTGAGCGGCTCGCTGAAGGTTATGTTCAGGATGCCGGTGCCGGTGTTGTAGTGGGATGATGCCAGGGCGGGCGGGGTGCCATCCGTGGTGGTGATGTCCTGATCGGGGGCGGCCGCTATCCCGTTGCCGGAGGGATCGGAGACGGCGCCCGCTTCAATGTCCAGCTGGGGGGCGATCATATCATTGACCGTCTGGCGCTGGACGGTCGAGAGCGTCAGGGTTATGGTCGTGGATGAGGAGTCCAGGGTCTTGCTGGCGACGGCATTGAGCGCCAGGCCGCCGGAGGACTCGCCGGCATCCCGGACGGCGATACGGTCGTAGTTGATGGCCGGTCCGTTGAGCGGTTCGCTGAAGGTTATGTTCAGGATGCCGGTGCCGGTGTTGTAGTGGGATGATGTCAGGGTGGGCGGGATGCCATCCATGACGGTGATGGGCTTGTCGGGGACGGCCACTATCACGTTGCCGGAGGGATCGGCGACGGCGCCCTCTTCAATGTCCAGCTGGGGGGTGGCCATACCGTTGAGCGTCTGGCGCTGGGCATCCGAGAGCGTCAGGGTTATGGTCGTGGATGAGGGGTTGACGGCCTTGGTGCCCACGTCATCCAGGGCCAGGCCGCCGGAGGACTGGCCGGCATCCCGGACGTGCAGGCGGTCGTACCGGATGGCCGGCCCGTTGAGCGGTTCGCTGAAGGTTATGCTCAGGATGCCGGTGCCCGTATTGTAGACGGCCGAGGCAAGCTTCGGGGGTATCTCGGCCTCTGTCAAAAACCGGACTATCTGGATGCCGTTATCATTCGGGGCGGTGACCACCGCGTAGGTGCGGCCTGCGATGGTGAAGGTGGCCACGTCGGTCGCGCCGGCAAGCTTGTCAAAGCCGTCCCTGCCATCGGTAGCCGAAGAGACGGCCAAGGGGTTGGCCGGGTCGGTGAGGCTGATAAACTGGACGCCGTCATCGAAATTGGCGGTGACCACCGCGTAGGTGCGGCCTGCGAAGGTGAAGGTGGCCACGCCGCTCGCGCCGTTAAGCTCATCAAAGCCGTCCCTGCCATGGGTAGCCGAAGAGACGGCCGAGGGGTTGGCCGGATCGGTGAGGTCGATGATCTGGATGGCGCCTACTAAACTGGCGGCGACCACCGCATAGGTGCGGCCTGCGTTGGTGAAGGTGGCCACGTCGGTCGCGCCGGCAAGCTTGTCAAAGCCGTCCTTGCCATGGGTAGCCGAAGAGACGGCCGAGGGGTTGGCCGGATCGGTGAGGTCGATGATCTGGATGCCATGATCCGAATGGGCTGTGACCACCGCATAGGTGCGGCCTGCGTTGGTGAAGGTGGCCACGCCGTCCGCGCCGTCAAGCTCGTCAAAGCCGTCCTCGCCATCGGTGGCCGAAGAGACGGCCGAGGGGTTGGCCGGATCGGTGAGGTTGATAACCTGGACGACATCGTCTATAGAGGCGCTGACCACCGCGTAGGTGCGGCCTGCGATGGCGAAGGTGGCCACGCCGTCCGCGCCGACAAGCTCGGTGTTGGCAGTGTCGGAGAGGCTGGCGACGGCAGAGGGACGGGCCGGATCGGTGAGGTTGATGATCTGGATGCCGTTATCCGAAAAGGCGGCGACCACCGCGTAGGCGCGGCCTGCGATGGTGAAGGTGGCCACGTCGGTCGCGCCGTTAAGCTCATCAAAGCCGTCCCTGCCATCGGTAGCCGAAGAGACGGCCGAGGGGTTGGCCGGATCGGTGAGGTTGATGATCTGGATGCCCCTATCCGAAGGGGCGGCGACCACCGCGTAGGTGCGGCCGCCTACCTCGAACAGGTCTACTCCAGTTGCGCCACGCACTACAATGCTTGTGGTGTCTGGGATATTGGCTATCGGTCTGAACTCGATTAGCGGAGATCCCAGCATGGTAACCCCGATGGTCCCGGCGGTCCCGGCTATCCCGTTGCCGGTGATATCGGCGACGGCGCCCTCGCGAATAATCAAGGTCGGGGCGGTGCCGGCAGTCTCCATCTGGGCGGCGTTGAGGGCGGTCCAGATGGCGCTGCCGGCGGCCGTCCTGGTGGCGACCTGGTCCAGGGTCACGTTGCCGGTCTGCCCGGAGATGATCAACCCTGAGTAATCGGTGACGGTGTGGTTAAGCGGCTTGCTGAAGGTTATGTTCAGGATACCGGTATCGATGTTGTAATAGGAAGATACCAGAATGGGCGGGATGGTGATTCTCTGGTCGGGGGCGGCCGCTATCCCGTTGCCGGCGGTATCGGCGACGG
Source organism: Nitrosopumilaceae archaeon (assembly GCA_965261905.1). GTDB lineage: Archaea > Thermoproteota > Nitrososphaeria > Nitrososphaerales > Nitrosopumilaceae > VYCS01. Next base: position 445,900 of record CBDHDZ010000013.1, read on the forward strand.
CGCCCTCTTCAATGTCCAGCTGGGGGGTGGCCATATCATTGAGCGTCTGGCGCTGGCCATCCGAGAGCGTCAGGGTTATGGTCGCGGATGAGAGGTCGACGGCCCTGGTGGGGACATCACCCAGCGAGAGGCCGCCGGAGGACTGGCCGGCATCCCGGACGTGCAGGCGGTCGTACCGGATGGCCGCCTCGTTGAGCGGCTCGCTGAAGGTCATGCTTAGGATGCCCGATCCGGTGTTGTATTGGGAGGATGCCAGGGTGGGCGGGATGCCGTCGGTCACGGTTACGGAGACGGTGGCCTGAGCGATGTCGTTGCCGGCGATATCAGAGACGGCGCCCGCCGAGACCGTCAGGGTAATGGCGTCGCCAACGGTGGTACGCTGGGCGGCATCAAGGGTGGCGGTGATGGTGTCGGTCAAATGGCTCTTGGAGGTGACGGCATCCAGCGTGACGTTGCCGTTCTCGCCGGCCAGCTTGATCCCCGAGTAGGTGATGGTCGGGCCCAGCGGCTTGCTAAAGGCGATGTCCAGAACGCCGGTGCCGGTGGTGTAGGATGCCAAGAGTAGGGCGGGTGGGGTATCATCGCCTATGACAATTATGACGGTGTCGGTGGTGTGTGCGGTGCCGTCGGTGACGTTCAACGTGAACAGTACGGTGGTGTTTGCGGATACGGGCGGCGCCGCAAACGTGGTGCTCAGTGCGGTAGAATTCTGCAGGGAGATGGTCAGCGACGAGTTGTGGGTCCACTTGTATGCCAGGGTGTCTTCGGGGTCATCATCCATGGCGGTTCCGCTCAGCGATACCGTGGCGCCCTCGGATACGGTCTGGGGGTCGCCGGCATCGACGGTGGGCGGCGAGTTGGCGCTGTCCTGGATGGTCACAAGCACCGTATCGGTGGATGAGGCCGTACCATCAGAGACGGTCAGCGTGAACAGGACCGGGGTGTCGGCGGCCACGTTGGGGGCGGCAAACGAGGTGTCCGGGGCGGCCGCGTCGTCCAGGGTGATGCCCAGCGAGGTGTTGTTGAAGGTCCAGGCGTAGGTCGGGGAATCCTCGGGGTCATCGTCCGAGGCGGTCCCGTTCAGGGATACGGTGGCGCCCTCGGTTACGGTCTGGTTGGAGCCGGCGTTGGCGGTGGGCGCCGTGTTGGGAGAGTCGTTCACGGTGATGGTGACGGTGTCCGTATCGGTGAGGGAGCCCGAATCCGTTACGGTAAGCGTGATCACGATATCCTGGGTCTTGCCCACGTTGGGGGCGGTGAACGAAGGCGTGGCGGTGGCAGAGTCGGTCAGTGTGACCGTGGGTCCGCTGGTGTGCGCCCACGAGTATGATAGGGAATCAGCAGCATCCTCGGGGTCGCTGGAGAGCGTGCCGTTCAGGGATACGGCGGCGCCCTCCGTTACCGTCTGATTCTCACCGGCATCGGCAGTGGGCGCCCTGTTGGGCCTATCCGCTATTGTGATGGTGACGGTATCGGCGACATGGACGGTGCCGTCGGTGACGTTCAGCGTGAACAGTACGGTGGTGTTTGCGGATACGGCCGGCGCCGTGAACGTGGTGGTCAGGGTGGCAGAATTCTGCAGGGCGATTGCCAGCGACGAGTTGTGGGTCCACTGGTAGGCCAGGGTGTCTTCGGGGTCTGCATCGTTGGCTGTTCCGCTCAGCGATACGGTATCACCCTCTGTGACCGTCCGGTTGGCGCCGGCATCGACGGTGGGCGGCGTGTTGGCGCTGTCCTGGATGGTCACAAGCACCGTGTCGGTGGATGAGGCCGTACCATCAGAGACGGTCAGCGTGAACAGGACCGGGGTGTCGGCTGCCACGTTGGGGGCGTCAAACGAGGTGTCCGGGGCGGCAGAATTCTGCAGGGCGATTGCCAGCGATGAGTTGTGGGTCCACTCATAACTCAGGGTGTCCTCGGTGTCCGTATCCGAGGCGGTGCCGTTCAAGGAGACCGTATCACCCTCGGTTACGTTCTGGTTGGCGCCGGCATTGACGGTGGGCGGCGTGTTGGCGCTGTCCCGGATGGTCACAAGCACCGTATCGGTAGATGAGGCCGTACCATCAGAGACGGTCAGCGTGAACAGGACCGGGGTGTCGGCGGCCACGTTGGGGGCGGCAAACGAGGTGTCCGGGGCGGCAGAATTCTGCAGGGCGATTGCCAGCGATGAGTTGTGGGTCCACTCATAACTCAGGGTGTCCTCGGTGTCCGTATCCGAGGCGGTGCCGTTCAAGGAGACCGTATCACCCTCGGTTACGTTCTGGTTGGCGCCGGCATTGACGGTGGGCGGCGTGTTGGCGCTGTCCCGGATGGTCACAAGCACCGTATCGGTAGATGAGGCCGTACCATCAGAGACGGTCAGCGTGAACAGGACCGGGGTGTCGGCGGCCACGTTGGGGGCGTCAAACGTGGTGTCCAGGGCGAACGCGTCGGCCAGGGCGATGCCAAGTGCGGTGTTGTTGAAGGTCCAGGCGTAGGTCAGGGTGTCCTCGGTGTCCGTATCCGAGGCGGTGCCGTTCAGCGATACGGTATCACCTTCTGTGACCGTCTGGTTGGCGCCGGCATTGACGGTGGGCGGCGTGTTGGCGCTGTCCCGGATGGTCACAAGCACCGTGTCGGCCCTTGAGACCGTACCATCTGAGACGGTCAGCGTGAACAGGACCGGGGTGTCGGCGGCCACGTTGGGGGCGTCGAACGTGGTGTCCAGGGCGGACGCGTCGGCCAGGGCGATGCCAAGTGCGGTGTTGTTGAAGGTCCAGGCGTAGGTCAGGGTGTCCTCGGTGTCCGTATCCGAGGCGGTGCCGTTCAGCGATACGGTATCACCTTCTGTGACCGTCTGGTTGGCGCCGGCATTGACGGTGGGCGGCGTGTTGGCGCTGTCCCGGATGGTCACAAGCACCGTATCGGTAGATGAGGCCGTACCATCAGAGACGGTCAGCGTGAACAGGACCGGGGTGTCGGCTGCCACGTTGGGGGCGTCAAACGTGGTGTCCGGGGCGGACGCGTCGGCCAGGGCGATGCCAAGTGCGGTGTTGTTGAAGGTCCAGGCGTAGGTCAGGTTATCCTCGGTATCCGCGTCCGAGGCGGTTCCGCTCAGCATGACCGTGGCGCCCTCGGTTACGGTCTGGTTGGCGCCGGCATTGGTGGTGGGCGCCGTATTGGGAGAGTCGTTCACGGTGATGGTGACGGTGTCGGTGCCGGTGAGGGAGCCCGAATCCGTTACGGTAAGCGTGAGCACGATATCCCGGGTCTCGCCCACGTTGGGGGCGGTGAACGATGGCGTGGCGGTGGCAGAGCCGGTCAGCGTGACTGCAGGTCCGCTGGTGTGGGTCCACGAGTATGTCAGGGAGGTATCCTCGGGGTCATCGTCCGAGGCGGTTCCGCTCAGCATGACCGTGGCGCCCTCGGTTACGGTCTGGTTGGAGCCGGCATCGGCGGTGGGAGGCGTGTTGGCGCTGTCCTGGATGGTCACAAGCACCGTGTCGGTGGATGAGGCCGTACCGTCGGAGACGGTCAGCGTGAACAGGACCGGGGTGTCGGCGGCCACGTTGGGGGCGTCAAACGAGGTGTCCGGGGCGGACGGGCTGGACAGGGTGATGCCCAGTGCGGTGTTGTTGAGCGTCCAGGCGTAGGTAAGATTATCCTCGGGGTCTGTATCCGAGGCGGTGCCGTTCAGGGATACGGTATCACCCTCTGTGACCGTCCGGTTGGCGCCGGCATCGGCGGTGGGAGGCGTGTTGGCGCTGTCCTGGATGGTCACAAGCACCGTGTCTGTGGATGAGGCCGTACCGTCGGAGACGGTCAGCGTGAACAGGACCGGGGTGTCGGCGGCCACGTTGGGGGCGTCAAACGAGGTGTCCGGGGCGGACGGGTCGGCCAGGGAGATGGTCAGCGACGAGTTGTGGGTCCACCTGTATACCAGGGTGTCTTCGGGGTCTGCATCCGAAGCGGTCCCGTTCAGGGATACGGTATCACCTTCCGTTACCGTCCGGTTGGCGCCGGCATTGACGGTGGGCGCCGAGTTGGGAACGTCGTTCACGGTGATGGTGACGGTGTCGGTGCCGGTGAGGGAGCCCGAATCCGTTACGGTAAGCGTGATCACGATATCCTGGGTCTCGCCCACGTTGGGGGCGGTGAACGAGGGCGTGGCGGTGGCAGAGTCGGTCAGCGTGACCGTGGGTCCGCTGGTGTGGGTCCACGAGTACGACAGGGAGGTATCCTCGGGGTCATCGTCCGAGGCGGCTCCGCTCAGCGTGACCGTATCGCCTTCTGTTACCGTCTGGTTGGCGCCCGCATCGGCGGTGGGAGGCGTGTTGGCGCTGTCCCGGATGGTCACGAGCGCCGTATCTGTGCTTGAGACCGTGCCGTCGGAGACGGTCAGCGTGAACAGGACCGGGGTGTCGGCTGCCACGTTGGGGGCGTCGAACGTGGTGTCCAGGGCGGACGCGTCGGCCAGGGAGATGCCCAGGGATGTGTTGTTGAAGGTCCAAGCGTAGGTCAGGGTATCTTCTGTGTCATCGTCCGAGGCGGCTCCGCTCAGCGTGACCGTATCGCCTTCTGTTACCGTCTGGTTGGCGCCCGCATTGGCGGTGGGAGGCGTGTTGGCGCTGTCCCGGATGGTCACGAGCGCCGTATCTGTGCTTGAGACCGTGCCGTCGGAGACGGTCAGCGTGAACAGGACCGGGGTGTCGGCTGCCACGTTGGGAGCGTCGAACGTGGTGTCCAGGGCGGACGCGTCGGCCAGGGAGATGCCCAGGGATGTGTTGTTGAAGGTCCAAGCGTAGGTCAGGGTATCTTCTGTGTCATCGTCCGAGGCGGTCCCGTCCAAGGATACCGTATCACCTTCTGTGGCGTTCTGGTTGGCGCCGGCATCGACGGTGGGCGGCGTGTTGGCGCTGTCCCGGATGGTCACGAGCGCCGTATCTGTGCTTGAGACCGTGCCGTCGGAGACGGTCAGCGTGAACAGGACCGGGGTGTCGGCTGCCACGTTGGGGGCGTCAAACGAGGTGTCCAGGGCGGACGCGTCGGCCAGGGAGATGCCCAGGGATGTGTTGTTGAAGGTCCAAGCGTAGGTCGGGGAATCCTCGGGGTCATCGTCCGAGGCGGTTCCGCTCAGCGTGACCGTATCGCCCTCGGCTACCGTCTGGTTGGAGCCGGCATCGGCGGTGGGCGCCGTGTTGGGAGAGTCGTTCACGGTGATGGTGACGGTGTCTGTATCGGTGAGGGAGTCCGAATCCGTTACGGTAAGCGTGAACACGATATCTCGGGTCTCGCCCACGTTGGGGGCGGTGAACGATGGCTCAGCTATAGTAGCATTGGATAGTGTGACGGCGGGCCCGCTGGTGTGCGCCCACGAGTACGACAGGGAGGTATCCTCGGGGTCGCTGGAGAGCGTGCCGTTCAGGGATACGGTGGCGCCCTCCGTTACAGTTTGATTGGCGCCGGCGTTGGCGGTGGGCGCCCTGTTGGGCCTATCCGCTATCGTGATGGTGACGGTATCGGCGACATGGACGGTGCCGTCGGTAACGTTCAGCGTGAACAGTACGGTGGTGTTTGCGGATACGGCAGGTGCCTCAAACGTGGTGCTCATTGCGGTAGAATCCTGCAGGGCGATTGCCAGCGATGAGTTGTGGGTCCACTTGTAGGCCAGGGTGTCTTCGGGGTCAGTATCCGAGGCGGTTCCGCTCAGCGTGACCGTATCGCCTTCAGTTGCGTTCTGGTTGGAGCCGGCATTGACGGTGGGCGGTCTGTTGGCGCTGTCCCAGATGGTCACAAGCACCGTATCGGTGGATGAGGCCGTACCATCGGAGACGGTCAGCGTGAAGAGGACCGGGGTGTCGGCGGCCACGTTGGGGGCGGTGAACGAGGTGCTCATTGCGGCAGAATTCTGCAGGGCGATTGCCAGCGACGAGTTGTGGGTCCACTGGTAGGCCAGGGTGTCTTCGGGGTCAGTATCCGAGGCGGTTCCGCTCAGCGTGACCGTATCGCCTTCAGTTGCGTTCTGGTTGGAGCCGGCATTGACGGTGGGCGGTCTGTTGGCGCTGTCCCAGATGGTCACAAGCACCGTATCGGTGGATGAGGCCGTACCATCGGAGACGGTCAGCGTGAAGAGGACCGGGGTGTCGGCGGCCACGTTGGGGGCGGTGAACGAGGTGCTCATTGCGGCAGAATTCTGCAGGGCGATTGCCAGCGACGAGTTGTGGGTCCACTGGTAGGCCAGGGTGTCCTCGGGGTCAGTATCCGAGGCGGTTCCGCTCAGGGTGACCGTATCGCCTTCAGTTCGTTCCGGTTGGCGCCCGCATCGACGGTGGGCGGTCTGTTGGCGCTGTCCCAGATGGTCACAAGCACCGTGTCGGTGGATGAGGCCGTACCATCGGAGACGGTCAGCGTGAAGAGGACCGGTGTCGGCGGCCACGTTGGGGGCGGTGAACGAGGTGCTCATTGCGGAGCTGCCGATTGCCAGCGACGAGTTGTGGGTCCACTGGTAGGCCAGGGTGTCTTCGGGGTGTATCCGAGGCGGTTCCGCTCAGCGACCGTATCGCCTCAGTTGCGTCCGGTTGGCGCGCATCACGTTGGGCGGTCTGTTGGCGTGTCCCGGATCACAAGGACCGTGTCGGTGGCATGAGGCCGTATCGTCCGAGACGTGACTGCAGGCCCGCTGGTGTGCGCCCACGAGTATGACAGGGAGGTATCCTCGGGGTCATCGTCCGAGGCGGTTCCGCTCAGCGTGACCGTATCGCCTTCTGTTACCGTCTGGTTGGAGCCGGCATCGGCGGTGGGAGGCGTGTTGGCGCTGTCCTGGATGGTCACAAGCACCGTGTCGGTGGATGAGGCCGCACCGTCGGTGACGGTCAGCGTGAACAGGACCGGGGTGTCGGCGGCCACGTTGGGGGCGGTGAACGAGGTGCCCGGGGCGGCAGCGTCGTCCAGGGTGATGCCCAGTTCGGTGTTGTGAACGTCCATGCAGTAGGTCAGGGTATCCTCGGGGTCCGCGTCCGAGGCGGTTCCGCTCAGCGTGACCGTATCGCCTTCAGTTGCGTTCTGGTTGGCGCCCGCATCGACGGTGGGAGGCGTGTTGGCGCTGTCCTGGATGGTCACAAGCACCGTGTCGGTGGATGAGGCCGTATCGTCCGAGACGGTCAGCGTGAAGAGGACCGGGGTGTCGGCTGCCACGTTGGGGGCGTCAAACGAGGTGTCCGGGGCGGACGGGCTGGACAGGGTGATGCCCAGTTCGGTGTTGTTGAAGGTCCAGGCGTAGGTCAGGCGATCCTCGGCATCATCGTCCGAGGCGGTTCCGTTCAGGGATACGGTATCGCCTTCGGTTACGGTCTGGTTGGAGCCGGCATCGACGGTGGGAGGCGAGTTGGCGCTGTCCTGGATGGTCACAAGCACCGTGTCGGTGGATGAGGCCGTATCGTCCGAGACGGTCAGCGTGAAGAGGACCGGGGTGTCGGCTGCCACGTTGGGGGCGTCAAACGAGGTGTCCGGGGCGGACGGGCTGGACAGGGCGATGCCTAGTTCGGTGTTGTTGAAGGTCCAGGCGTAGGTCAGGCGATCTTCGGCATCATCGTCCGAGGCGGTTCCGTTCAGGGATACGGTGGCGCCCTCGGTTACGGTCTGGTTGGAGCCGGCATTGACGGTGGGCGGCGAGTTGGCGCTGTCCTGGATGGTCACAAGCACCGTGTCGGTGGATGAGGCCGTATCGTCCGAGACGGTCAGCGTGAAGAGGACCGGGGTGTCGGCTGCCACGTTGGGGGCGTCAAACGAGGTGTCCGGGGCGGACGGGCTGGACAGGGCGATGCCTAGTTCGGTGTTGTTGAAGGTCCAGGCGTAGGTCAGGCGATCTTCGGCATCATCGTCCGAGGCGGTTCCGTTCAGGGATACGGTGGCGCCCTCGGTTACGGTCTGGTTGGAGCCGGCATTGACGGTGGGCGGCGAGTTGGCGCTGTCCTGGATGGTCACAAGCACCGTGTCGGTGGATGAGGCCGTATCGTCCGAGACGGTCAGCGTGAAGAGGACCGGGGTGTCGGCTGCCACGTTGGGGGCGTCAAACGAGGTGTCCGGGGCGGACGGGCTGGACAGGGCGATGCCTAGTTCGGTGTTGTTGAAGGTCCAGGCGTAGGTCAGGCGATCTTCGGCATCATCGTCCGAGGCGGTTCCGTTCAGGGATACGGTGGCGCCCTCGGTTACGGTCTGGTTGGAGCCGGCATTGACGGTGGGCGGCGAGTTGGCGCTGTCCTGGATGGTCACAAGCACCGTGTCGGTGGATGAGGCCGTATCGTCCGAGACGGTCAGCGTGAAGAGGACCGGGGTGTCGGCTGCCACGTTGGGGGCGTCAAACGAGGTGTCCGGGGCGGACGGGCTGGACAGGGCGATGCCTAGTTCGGTGTTGTTGAAGGTCCAGGCGTAGGTCGGGGAATCCTCGGGGTCATCGTCCGAGGCGGTTCCGTTCAGGGATACGGTGGCGCCCTCGGTTACGGTCTGGTTGGAGCCGGCATTGACGGTGGGAGGCGTGTTGGCGCTGTCCTGGATGGTCACAAGCACCGTGTCGGTAGATGAGGCCGTATCGTCCGAGACGGTCAGCGTGAAGAGGACCGGGGTGTCGGCTGCCACGTTGGGGGCGTCAAACGAGGTGTCCGGGGCGGACGGGCTGGACAGGGCGATGCCCAGCGAGGTGTTGTTGAAGGTCCAGGCGTAGGTCAGGCGATCTTCGGCATCATCGTCCGAGGCGGTTCCGTTCAGGGATACGGTGGCGCCCTCGGTTACGGTCTGGTTGGAGCCGGCATTGACGGTGGGAGGCGTGTTGGCGCTGTCCTGGATGGTCACAAGCACCGTGTCGGTGGATGAGGCCGTACCATCGGAGACGGTCAGCGTGAACAGGACCGGGGTGTCGGCGGCCACGTTGGGGGCGTCAAACGAGGTGTCCGGGGCGGACGCGTCGGCCAGGGCGATGCCCAGCGAGGTGTTGTTGAGGGTCCAGGCGTAGGTCAGGCGATCTTCGGCATCATCGTCCGAGGCGGTTCCGTTGAGGGATACGGTGGCGCCCTCGGTTACGGTCTGGTTGGAGCCGGCATTGACGGTGGGAGGCGTGTTGGCGCTGTCCTGGATGGTCACAAGCACCGTGTCGGTGGATGAGGCCGTACCATCGGAGACGTTCAGCGTGAACAGGACCGGGGTGTCGGCGGCCACGTTGGGGGCGTCAAACGAGGTGTCCGGGGCGGACGGGCTGGACAGGGTGATGCCCAGCGAGGTGTTGTTGAGCGTCCAGGCGTAGGTCAGGGTATCTTCTGTGTCATCGTCCGAGGCGGTTCCGTTCAGGGATACGGTGGCGCCCTCGGTTACGGTCTGGTTGGAGCCGGCATTGGCGGTGGGCGCCGAGTTGGGAGAGTCGTTCACGGTGATGGTGACGGTGTCCGTATCGGTGAGGGAGCCCGAATCCGTTACGGTGAGGGTGAGTATGATATCTCGGGTCGCGGCCACGTTGGGGGCGGTGAACGATGGCGTGGCGGTGGAGGCGCCGGTCAGCGTGACTGCAGGCCCGCTGGTGTGGGTCCACAAGTACGTCAGGGTGGTATCCTCTGGGTCGCTGGAGAGGATGCCGTTCAGGGATACGGTGGCGCCCTCGGTCACCGTCTGGTTGGCGCCGGCATTGGCGGTGGGCGCCCTGTTGGGCCTATCCGCTATCGTGATGGTGACGGTGTCGGCGACATGGACGGTGCCGTCGGTGACGTTCAGCGTGAACAGTACGGTGGTGTTTGCGGATACGGCAGGTGCCTCAAACGTGGTGCTCATTGCGGCAGAATTCTGCAGGGTGATTGCCAGCGATGAGTTGTGGGTCCACTGGTGGGCCAGGGTATCCTCTGGGTCAACATCCGAGGCGGTTCCGCTCAGCGTGACCGTATCGCCTTCTGTTACCGTCCGGTTGGCGCCCGCATCGACGGTTGGTGGTCTGTTGGCGCTGTCCTGGATGGTCACAAGCACCGTGTCGGTGGATGAGGCCGTACCGTCGGTGACGGTCAGCGTGAACAGGACCGGGGTGTCGGCGGCCACGTTGGGGGCGTCAAACGAGGTGTCCGGGGCGGACGGGCTGGACAGGGTGATGCCCAGCGAGGTGTTGTTGAGCGTCCAGGCGTAGGTCGGGGAATCCTCGGGGTCATCGTCCGAGGCGGTGCCGTTCAGGGATACGGTATCACCCTCTGTGACCGTCTGGGGGCTGCCGGCATCGACGGTGGGCGCCGAGTTGGCGCTGTCCCGGATGGTCACAAGCACCGTGTCGGTGGATGAGGCCGCACCGTCCGAGACGGTCAGCGTGAACAGGACCGGGGTGTCGGCGGCCACGTTGGGGGCGTCAAACGAGGTGTCCGGGGCGGACGGGTTGGACAGGGTGATGCCCAGCGAGGTGTTGTTGAAGGTCCAGGCGTAGGTAAGATTATCCTCGTGGTCTGTATCCGAGGCGGTGCCGTTCAGGGATACGGTGGTGCCCTCGGTTACGGTCTGGTTGGAGCCGGCATTGGCGGTGGGCGCCGTATTGGGAGAGTCGTTCACGGTGATGGTGACGGTGTCCGTATCGGTGAGGGAGCCCGAATCCGTTACGGTGAGCGTGATCACGATATCCTGGGTCTGGCCCACGTTGGGGGCGGTGAACGAGGGTGTGGCGGTGGCAGAGCCGGTCAGCGTGACTGCAGGCCCGCTGGTGTGGGTCCACGAGTATGTCAGGGAGGTATCCTCGGGGTCGCTGGAGAGCGTGCCGTTCAGGGATACGGCGGCGCCCTCGGTCACCGTCTGGTTGGCGCCGGCGTTGGCGGTGGGCGCCCTGTTGGGCCTATCCGCTATCGTGATGGTGACGGTGTCGGCGACTTGGACGGTGCCGTCGGTGACGTTCAGCGTGAACAGTACGGTGGTGTTTGCGGATACGGCCGGCGCCGTGAACGTGGTGGTCAGGGCAGTGGAATCCTGAAGGGTTATCGTGAATGTGGCGTTGTGGGTCCACTGGTGGGCCAGGGTATCCTCTGGGTCAACATCCGAGGCGGTTCCGCTCAGCGTGATCGCATCTCCCTCGGTCACGGTCTGGGGGCTGCCGGCATCGGCGGTGGGAGGCGTGTTGGCGCTGTCCCGGATGGTCACGAGCACCGTGTCGGTGGATGAGGCCGCACCATCAGAGACGGTCAGCGTGAAGAGGACCGGGGTGTCGGCGGCCACGTTGGGGGCAGCAAACGAGGTGTCCAGGGCGGACGGGCTGGACAGGGTGATGCCCAGCGAGGTGTTGTTGAAGGTCCAGGCGTAGGTCGGGGAATCCTCGGGGTCATCGTCCGAGGCGGTGCCGTTCAGGGATACGGTGGTGCCCTCGGTTACGGTCTGGTTGGAGCCGGCATTGGCGGTGGGCGCCGTATTGGGAGAGTCGTTCACGGTGATGGTGACGGTGTCCGTATCGGTGAGGGAGCCCGAATCCGTTACGGTGAGCGTGATCACGATATCCTGGGTCTGGCCCACGTTGGGCGCCTCAAACGATGGCGTGGCGGTGGAGGCGCCGGTCAGCGTGACTGCAGGCCCGCTGGTGTGGGTCCACGAGTATGTCAGGGAGGTATCCTCGGGGTCGCTGGAGAGCGTGCCGTTCAGGGATACGGCGGCGCCCTCGGTCACCGTCTGGTTGGCGCCGGCATCGGCGGTGGGCGCCCTGTTGGGCCTATCCGCTATCGTGATGGTGACGGTGTCGGCGACTTGGACGGTGCCGTCGGTGACGTTCAGCGTGAACAGTACGGTGGTGTTTGCGGATACGGCCGGCGCCGTGAACGTGGTGGTCAGGGTGGCAGAATTCTGCAGGGTGATTGTCAGAGATGAGTTGTGGGTCCACTGGTAGGCCAGGGTGTCCTCAGGGTCAGTATCCGAGGCGGTTCCGCTCAGCGTGACCGTATCGCCTTCAGTTACCGTCCGGTTGGAGCCGGCATTGACAGTGGGAGGCGAGTTGGCGCTGTCCCGGATGGTCACGAGCACAGTATCGGTGGATGAGGCCGTATCGTCCGAGACGGTCAGCGTGAACAGGACCGGCGTGTCGGCGGCCACGTTGGGGGCAGCAAACGAGGTGTCCAGGGCGGACGGGCTGGACAGGGTGATGCCCAGCGAGGTGTTGTTGAAGGTCCAGGCGTAGGTCGGGGAATCCTCGGGGTCTGTATCCGAGGCGGTGCCGTTCAGGGATACGGTGGCGCCCTCGGTTACGGTCTGGGGGCTGCCGGCATTGGCGGTGGGCGCCGTATTGGGAGAGTCGTTCACGGTGATGGTGACGGTGTCCGTATCGGTGAGGGAGCCCGAATCCGCTACGGTAAGCGTGATCACGATATCCTGGGTCTCGCCCACGTTGGGGGCGGTGAACGATGGCGTGGCGGTGGAGGCGCCGGTCAGCGTGACTGCAGGCCCGCTGGTGTGGGTCCACGAGTATGATAGGGAATCAGCAGCATCCTCGGGGTCGCTGGAGAGGGTGCCGTTCAGGGATACGGCGGCGCCCTCGGTTACCGTCTGGTTGGCGCCGGCATCGGCGGTGGGCGCCCTGTTGGGCCTATCCGCTATCGTGATGGTGACGGTGTCGGCGACTTGGACGGTGCCGTCGGTGACGTTCAGCGTGAACAGTACGGTGGTGTTTGCGGATACGGCCGGCGCCGTGAACGTGGTGGTCAGGGTGGCAGAATTCTGCAGGGTGATTGTCAGAGATGAGTTGTGGGTCCACTGGTAGGCCAGGGTGTCCTCAGGGTCAGTATCCGAGGCGGTTCCGCTCAGCGTGACCGTATCGCCTTCAGTTACCGTCCGGTTGGAGCCGGCATTGACAGTGGGAGGCGAGTTGGCGCTGTCCCGGATGGTCACGAGCACAGTATCGGTGGATGAGGCCGTATCGTCCGAGACGGTCAGCGTGAACAGGACCGGCGTGTCGGCGGCCACGTTGGGGGCAGCAAACGAGGTGTCCAGGGCGGACGGGCTGGACAGGGTGATGCCCAGCGAGGTGTTGTTGAAGGTCCAGGCGTAGGTCGGGGAATCCTCGGGGTCATCGTCCGAGGCGGTGCCGTTCAGGGATACGGTGGCGCCCTCGGTTACGGTCTGGGGGCTGCCGGCATCGGTGGTGGGCGCCGTATTGGGAGAGTCGTTCACGGTGATAGTGACGGTGTCCGTATCGGTGAGGGTGCCCGAATCCGTTACGGTAAGCGTGAGCACGATATCCTGGGTCTCGCCCACGTTGGGGGCGGTGAACGATGGCGTGGCGGTGGAGGCGCCGGTCAGCGTGACTGCAGGCCCGCTGGTGTGGGTCCACGAGTATGATAGGGAATCAGCAGCATCCTCGGGGTCGCTGGAGAGCGTGCCGTTCAGGGATACGGCGGCGCCCTCGGTTACCGTCTGGTTGGCGCCGGCATCGGCGGTGGGCGCCCTGTTGGGCCTATCCGCTATTGTGATGGTGACGGTGTCGGTGGTGTGCGCGGCGCCGTCGGTGACGTTCAGCGTGAACAGTACGGTGGTGTTTGCGGATACGGTCGGCGCCGTGAACGTGGTGGTCAGGGTGGCAGAATTCTGCAGGGTGATTGTCAGAGATGAGTTGTGGGTCCACTGGTAGGCCAGGGTGTCTTCGGGGTCTGCATCGTTGGCTGTTCCGCTCAGCGATACGGTATCACCCTCTGTGACCGTCCGGTTGGAGCCGGCATTGACAGTGGGAGGCGAGTTGGCGCTGTCCTGGATGGTCACAAGCACCGTGTCGGCGGATGAGGCCGCACCATCAGAGACGGTCAGCGTGAAGAGGACCGGGGTGTCGGCGGCCACGTTGGGGGCGTCAAACGAGGTGTCCGGGGCGGACGGGCTGGACAGGGTGATGCCCAGCGAGGTGTTGTTGAAGGTCCAGGCGTAGGTCGGGGAATCCTCGGGGTCATCGTCCGAGGCGGTGCCGTTCAGGGATACGGTGGTGCCCTCGGTTACGGTCTGGGGGCTGCCGGCATCGGTGGTGGGCGCCGTATTGGGAGAGTCGTTCACGGTGATAGTGACGGTGTCCGTATCGGTGAGGGTGCCCGAATCCGTTACGGTAAGCGTGAGCACGATATCCTGGGTCTCGCCCACGTTGGGGGCGGTGAACGATGGCGTGGCGGTGGAGGCGCCGGTCAGCGTGACTGCAGGCCCGCTGGTGTGGGTCCACGAGTATGATAGGGAATCAGCAGCATCCTCGGGGTCGCTGGAGAGCGTGCCGTTCAGGGATACGGCGGCGCCCTCGGTTACCGTCTGGTTGGCGCCGGCATCGGCGGTGGGCGCCCTGTTGGGCCTATCCGCTATTGTGATGGTGACGGTGTCGGTGGTGTGCGCGGCGCCGTCGGTGACGTTCAGCGTGAACAGTACGGTGGTGTTTGCGGATACGGTCGGCGCCGTGAACGTGGTGGTCAGGGTGGCAGAATTCTGCAGGGTGATTGTCAGAGATGAGTTGTGGGTCCACTGGTAGGCCAGGGTGTCTTCGGGGTCTGCATCGTTGGCTGTTCCGCTCAGCGATACGGTATCACCCTCTGTGACCGTCCGGTTGGAGCCGGCATTGACAGTGGGAGGCGAGTTGGCGCTGTCCTGGATGGTCACAAGCACCGTGTCGGCGGATGAGGCCGCACCATCAGAGACGGTCAGCGTGAAGAGGACCGGGGTGTCGGCGGCCACGTTGGGGGCGTCAAACGAGGTGTCCGGGGCGGACGGGCTGGACAGGGTGATGCCCAGCGAGGTGTTGTTGAAGGTCCAGGCGTAGGTAAGATTATCCTCGGGGTCTGTATCCGAGGCGGTGCCGTTCAGGGATACGGTGGTGCCCTCGGTTACGGTCTGGGGGCTGCCGGCATCGACGGTGGGAGGCGTGTTGGCGCTGTCCTGGATGGTTACAAGCACCGTGTCGGCGGATGAGGCCGCACCATCAGAGACGGTCAGCGTGAAGAGGACCGGGGTGTCGGCGGCCACGTTGGGGGCGTCAAACGAGGTGTCCGGGGCGGACGGGCTGGACAGGGTGATGCCCAGCGAGGTGTTGTTGAAGGTCCAGGCGTAGGTAAGATTATCCTCGGGGTCATCGTCCGAGGCGGTGCCGTTCAGGGATACGGTGGTGCCCTCGGTTACGGTCTGGGGGCTGCCGGCATCGACGGTGGGCGCCGTGTTGGGAACGTCGTTCACGGTGATGGTGACGGTGTCCGTATCGGTGAGGGTGCCCGAATCCGTTACGGTAAGCGTGAGCACGATATCCTGGGTCTGGCCCACGTTGGGCGCCTCAAACGATGGCGTGGCGGTGGAGGCGCCGGTCAGCGTGACCGTGGGTCCGCTGGTGTGGGTCCACAAGTATGTCAGGGAGGTATCCTCGGGGTCGCTGGAGAGGGTGCCGTTCAGGGATACGGCGGCGCCCTCGGTCACCGTCTGGTTGGCGCCGGCATCGGCGGTGGGCGCCCTGTTGGGCCTATCCGCTATCGTGATGGTGACGGTGTCGGCGACATGGACGGTGCCGTCGGTGACGTTCAGCGTGAACAGTACGGTGGTGTTTGCGGATACGGCCGGCGCCGTGAACGTGGTGGTCAGGGCAGTGGAATCCTGAAGGGTTATCGTGAATGTGGCGTTGTGGGTCCACTGGTGGGCCAGGGTATCCTCTGGGTCAACATCCGAGGCGGTTCCGCTCAGCGTGATCGCATCTCCCTCGGTCACGGTCTGGGGGCTGCCGGCATCGACGGTGGGAGGCGTGTTGGCGCTGTCCTGGATGGTCACAAGCACCGTGTCGGCGGATGAGGCCGCACCATCAGAGACGGTCAGCGTGAAGAGGACCGGGGTGTCGGCGGCCACGTTGGGGGCAGCAAACGAGGTGTCCGGGGCGGACGGGCTGGACAGGGTGATGCCCAGCGAGGTGTTGTTGAAGGTCCAGGCGTAGGTCGGGGAATCCTCGGGGTCATCGTCCGAGGCGGTGCCGTTCAGGGATACGGTGGTGCCCTCGGTTACGGTCTGGGGGCTGCCGGCATCGACGGTGGGCGCCGTGTTGGGAACGTCGTTCACGGTGATGGTGACGGTGTCCGTATCGGTGAGGGTGCCCGAATCCGTTACGGTAAGCGTGAGCACGATATCCTGGGTCTGGCCCACGTTGGGCGCCTCAAACGATGGCGTGGCGGTGGAGGCGCCGGTCAGCGTGACCGTGGGTCCGCTGGTGTGGGTCCACAAGTATGTCAGGGAGGTATCCTCGGGGTCGCTGGAGAGGGTGCCGTTCAGGGATACGGCGGCGCCCTCGGTCACCGTCTGGTTGGCGCCGGCATCGGCGGTGGGCGCCCTGTTGGGCCTATCCGCTATCGTGATGGTGACGGTGTCGGCGACATGGACGGTGCCGTCGGTGACGTTCAGCGTGAACAGTACGGTGGTGTTTGCGGATACGGCCGGCGCCGTGAACGTGGTGGTCAGGGCAGTGGAATCCTGAAGGGTTATCGTGAATGTGGCGTTGTGGGTCCACTGGTGGGCCAGGGTATCCTCTGGGTCAACATCCGAGGCGGTTCCGCTCAGCGTGATCGCATCTCCCTCGGTCACGGTCTGGGGGCTGCCGGCATCGGCGGTGGGAGGCGTGTTGGCGCTGTCCCGGATGGTCACGAGCACCGTGTCGGTGGATGAGGCCGCACCATCAGAGACGGTCAGCGTGAAGAGGACCGGGGTGTCGGCGGCCACGTTGGGGGCAGCAAACGAGGTGTCCAGGGCGGACGGGCTGGACAGGGTGATGCCCAGCGAGGTGTTGTTGAAGGTCCAGGCGTAGGTCGGGGAATCCTCGGGGTCATCGTCCGAGGCGGTGCCGTTCAGGGATACGGTGGCGCCCTCGGTTACGGTCTGGGGGCTGCCGGCATTGGCGGTGGGCGCCGTGTTGGGAGAGTCGTTCACGGTGATGGTGACGGTGTCCGTATCGGTGAGGGAGCCCGAATCCGCTACGGTAAGCGTGATCACGATATCCTGGGTCTCGCCCACGTTGGGCGCCTCAAACGATGGCGTGGCGGTGGAGGCGCCGGTCAGCGTGACCGTGGGTCCGCTGGTGTGGGTCCACGAGTATGTCAGGGGGGTATCCTCTGGGTCGCTGGAGAGGGTGCCGTTCAGGGATACGGCGGCGCCCTCGGTCACCGTCTGGTTGGCGCCGGCATCGGCGGTGGGCGCCCTGTTGGGCCTATCCGCTATCGTGATGGTGACGGTGTCGGCGACATGGACGGTGCCGTCGGTGACGTTCAGCGTGAACAGTACGGTGGTGTTTGCGGATACGGCCGGCGCCGTGAACGTGGTGGTCAGGGCAGTGGAATCCTGAAGGGTTATCGTGAATGTGGCGTTGTGGGTCCACTGGTGGGCCAGGGTATCCTCTGGGTCAACATCCGAGGCGGTTCCGCTCAGCGTGATCGCATCTCCCTCGGTCACGGTCTGGGGGCTGCCGGCATCGGCGGTGGGAGGCGTGTTGGCGCTGTCCCGGATGGTCACGAGCACCGTGTCGGTGGATGAGGCCGCACCATCAGAGACGGTCAGCGTGAAGAGGACCGGGGTGTCGGCGGCCACGTTGGGGGCAGCAAACGAGGTGTCCAGGGCGGACGGGCTGGACAGGGTGATGCCCAGCGAGGTGTTGTTGAAGGTCCAGGCGTAGGTAAGATTATCCTCGGGGTCTGTATCCGAGGCGGTGCCGTTCAGGGATACGGTGGCGCCCTCGGTTACGGTCTGGGGGCTGCCGGCATCGACGGTGGGGGGCGAGTTGGGAGAGTCGTTCACGGTGATGGTGACGGTGTCCGTGCCGGTGAGGGAGCCCGAATCCGTTACGGTAAGCGTGAGCACGATATCCCGGGTCTCGCCCACGTTGGGCGCCGCGAACGATGGCGTGGCGGTGGCAGAGCCGGTCAGCGTGACCGTGGGTCCGCCGGTGTGGGTCCACAAGTATGTCAGGGAGGTATCCTCGGGGTCGCTGGAGAGGGTGCCGTTCAGGGATACGGCGGCGCCCTCGGTCACCGTCTGGTTGGCGCCGGCGTTGGCGGTGGGCGCCCTGTTGGGCCTATCCGCTATCGTGATGGTGACGGTGTCGGCGACATGGACGGTGCCGTCGGTGACGTTCAGCGTGAACAGTACGGTGGTGTTTGCGGATACGGCCGGCGCCGTGAACGTGGTGGTCAGGGTGGCAGAATTCTGCAGGGTGATTGTCAGAGATGAGTTGTGGGTCCACTGGTGGGCCAGGGTATCCTCTGGGTCAACATCCGAGGCGGTTCCGCTCAGCGTGATCGCATCTCCCTCGGTCACGGTCTGGGGGCTGCCGGCATCGACGGTGGGAGGCGTGTTGGCGCTGTCCCGGATGGTCACGAGCACAGTATCGGTGGATGAGGCCGTATCGTCGGTGACGGTCAGCGTGAAGAGGACCGGGGTGTCGGCGGCCACGTTGGGGGCGTCAAACGAGGTGTCCGGGGCGGACGGGCTGGACAGGGTGATGCCCAGCGAGGTGTTGTTGAAGGTCCAGGCGTAGGTAAGATTATCCTCGGGGTCTGTATCCGAGGCGGTGCCGTTCAGGGATACGGTGGTGCCCTCGGTTACGGTCTGGGGGCTGCCGGCATCGACGGTGGGAGGCGTGTTGGCGCTGTCCCGGATGGTCACGAGCACAGTATCGGTGGATGAGGCCGTATCGTCCGAGACGGTCAGCGTGAAGAGGACCGGGGTGTCGGCGGCCACGTTGGGGGCGTCAAACGAGGTGTCCGGGGCGGACGGGCTGGACAGGGTGATGCCCAGCGAGGTGTTGTTGAGGGTCCAGGCGTAGGTAAGATTATCCTCGGGGTCTGTATCCGAGGCGGTGCCGTTCAGGGATACGGTGGTGCCCTCGGTTACGGTCTGGGGGCTGCCGGCATCGACGGTGGGGGGCGAGTTGGCGCTGTCCTGGATGGTCACAAGCACCGTGTCGGCGGATGAGGCCGCACCATCAGAGACGGTCAGCGTGAAGAGGACCGGGGTGTCGGCGGCCACGTTGGGGGCATCAAACGAGGTGTCCGGGGCGGACGGGCTGGACAGGGTGATGCCCAGCGAGGTGTTGTTGAGGGTCCAGGCGTAGGTAAGATTATCCTCGGGGTCTGCATCCGAGGCGGTGCCGTTCAGGGATACGGTGGTGCCCTCGGTTACGGTCTGGGGGCTGCCGGCATCGACGGTGGGGGGCGAGTTGGCGCTGTCCTGGATGGTCACAAGCACCGTGTCGGTGGATGAGGCCGCACCATCAGAGACGGTCAGCGTGAAGAGGACCGGGGTGTCGGCGGCCACGTTGGGGGCATCAAACGAGGTGTCCGGGGCGGACGGGCTGGACAGGGTGATGCCCAGTGCGGTGTTGTTGAACGTCCAGGCGTAGGTAAGATTATCCTCGGGGTCTGCATCCGAGGCGGTGCCGTTCAGGGATACGGTGTCACCCTCTGTGACCGTCTGGGGGCTGCCGGCATCGACGGTGGGCGCCGTGTTGGGAACGTCGTTCACGGTGATGGTGACGGTGTCCGTATCGGTGAGGGAGCCCGAATCCGCTACGGTAAGCGTGATCACGATATCCTGGGTCTCGCCCACGTTGGGCGCCGCGAACGATGGCGTGGCGGTGGCAGAGCCGGTCAGCGTGACCGTGGGTCCGCCGGTGTGGGTCCACGAGTATGACAGGGAGGTATCCTCGGGGTCGCTGGAACGCGTACCATCCAGCGATACGACGGCGCCCTCCGTTACGGTCTGGGGGTCGCCTGCATCGGCAGTGGGCGCCCTGTTGGTGGGCGGGGCGGGGTCCGGGGCGGGGGGAGAGTTGGAGGGAGGGGCGATCGGGATTATCGGGACGGGTGGGGTCTCAACGGTGATCTGGAGGTTTGACGCCGGCGATGCCGGGTTGCCGGAGACGTCTGCGACGGCGCCACCTGACACCGACAGGGTGGGCGAATCGCCGGCGGTAGATCTCTGGGCGGCATCAAGGGTGGCGGTGATGGTCCGGTCGGAATGGCTCTTGGAGGCGACATCATCCAGGGCCACGCTGCCGACCGGGCCGACCACGCTCAACCCCGAGTAGGTGATGACCGGGCCCAGCGGCTCGCTGAAGGTTATGCTGAGGATACCCGTCCCGGTGTTGTAGGCGGCCGAGACGACGGTCGGCGGTATCCCGTCTATGATGGTGATGGACCGGTCGGGGGCCGCCAATATGCCGTTGCCGGCGGTATCTGTGATGGCGCCCGCCCCGATGTCCAGCTGTGGCGAGGCCATGCCGCTGACTGTCTGGCGCTGGGCGGCCGAGAGCGAGAGGGCCATGGTCGCGGACGAGGAGTCGACTGCCCTGGTGGCGACATCATCCAGGGCCAGGCCGCCGGAGGACTGGCCTACATCCCGGACGGTGATGCGGTCGTAGTGGATGGTCGGGCCCAGCGGCTCGCTGAAGGTTATGACCAGGATGCCCGTCCCGGTGTTGTAGGAGGAGTATACCAGGGCGGGCAGGATGCCGTCGGTCACGGCTACCGTGACGGTGGCCTGGAGTATCCCGTTGCCGGAGACGTCTGCGACGGCGCCCTCCGAGACCGACAGGGTCATGGTGTTGCCGACGGCGGTCCGCTGGGCGGCATTGAGGGTGGCGGTGATGGTCTCGGCCGAGTGGGCCCTGGCGGGGACATCATCCAGCGCGGCGCTGCCGCTCTCGCCGGCCAGCACCATCCCCGAGTAGGTGATGACCGGATCCAGCGGCTCGCTGAAGGTTATCCTGATGATGCCGGTGCCGGGCTCGTAGGAGGCCAGCGAGACGGTCGGCGGTATCCCGTCTATGATGGTGATGGACCGGTCGGGGGCCGCCAATATGCCACTGCCGGCGATATCGGTGATGGCGTCCGCCCCGATGTCCAGTTGCGGGGTGGCCATATCGTTGATCATCTGGCGCTGGGCATCCGAGAGCGGCAGGGTCATCATCGTGGCGGAGTCGGCATCCAGGGTCCTGGAGGTCACGCTATCCAGGATCAAGCCACCGGAGGACTGGCCGGCATCCCGGACGGCCATACGACCGTAGTGGATGGCCGTCCCGTTGAGCGGCTCGCTGAAGGTTATCCTGAGGATGCCGGTGCCGGTGTTATAGGAGGAGGATACCAGGGCGGGCGGGATGCCGTCGTTAGCTGCTACCGTGACGGTGGCCTGGAGTATCCCGTTGCCGGCGACATCTGCGACGGCGCCCTCCGAGATCGACAGTGTCATGGTGTCGCCGACGGCGGTCCGCTGGGCGGCATTGAGGGTGGCGGTGATGGTCTCGGCCGAGTGGTCCCTGGCGGAGACGTCATCCAGCGCGGCGCTGCCGCTCTCGCCGGCCAGCACCATCCCCGAGTAGGTGATGACCGGGTCCAGCGGCTCGCTGAAGGTTATCCGGATGATGCCGGTGCCGGGCTCGTAGGCGGCCAGCGAGATGGTCGGCGGTATCCCGTCTACCACGGCGATGTCCCGGTCTGGGGCCGTCGATATGCCGTTGCCGGCGGCATCTGCGACGGCGCCCGCCCCGATGTCCAGTTGCGGGGTGGCCATATCGTTGATCATCTGGCGCTGGGCGGTCGAGAGCGTCAGGGTCATCATCGTGGCGGAGTCGGCATCCAGGGTTCTGGAGGTCACGCTATCCAGGATCAAGCCACCGGAGGACTGGCCGGCATCCCGGATGGCCATACGACCGTAGTGGATGGCCGTCCCGTTGAGCGGCTCGCTGAAGGTGATATTCAGGACGCCGGTGCCGGTGTTATAGGATGATGATGCCAGCACGGGAGCATCGCCAGGGTCCAGGACGGTCACGGCCAGGCCGCCGACCAGTCCGATGGGGTTGTCCCAGATGTCCCGGACGGCGCCCTCCACCACGTACAGCACCGGGGCGGACCCCACCACCTCTACCTGTGCGGCATCCAGGGTGGCCTCGATGGTCGTGCCCAAGGCGGTCCCGACGGATATCTCCTCCAGGGTGTACCGGTGGACCGGGCCGGCGACGGCGATATCCCGGTAGATGGTGGCGGTGTGGTTTAGCGGCTCGCTGAACGAGATGGTCAGCAGGCCCGTCCCCAGCTCGTAGATGGCCGAGGAGATAGCCGGCGGGACGAAATCGTCCAGGGTCACCGCCAGGTTGGTCGCGGGTATGGGGTTGCCCGACACATCCCGGACGGCGCCCTCCGAGAGTTGGACCGTCCCCGGGACGCCCAGGGCCGCCTCCTGCGCCAGGCTGAGGTTGGCCTCGATGGCCCCGCCGGCGGCCGTCCTGGATGAGATATCCGCAAGGGTCAGGTTGGCAGACTCCCCCAGGATGGTTATCTCAGGATAGATGGTGGCGTTGTGGTCCAGCGGCTCGCTGAAGACCAGGGAGATTGTGCGGTTGGCCGGCATCCAGGCGGCCGAGGAGAGGGCCGGCGGGACGAAATCGTCCAGGGTCACCGCCAGGTTGGTCGCGGGTATGGGGTTGCCCGACACATCCCGGACGGCGCCCTCCGAGAGTTGGACCGTCCCCGGGACGCCCAGGGCCGCCTCCTGCGCCAGGCTGAGGTTGGCCTCGATGGCCCCGCCGGCGGCCGTCCTGGATGAGATATCCGCAAGGGTCAGGTTGGCAGACTCCCCCAGGATGGTTATCTCAGGATAGATGGTGGCGTTGTGGTCCAGCGGCTCGCTGAAGACCAGGGAGATTGTGCGGTTGGCCGGCATCCAGGCGGCCGAGGAGAGGGCCGGCGGGACGGTGTCCAACTCCCCCAGCGACACTATCCGGATGGCGCCGCCCCCCCTCCGGACACTATCCGGATGGCGCCGCCCCCCTCCGGGATGGCCACCGCCGCGTACACGTGTCCGGCCGTATGGAACGTCTTGACCGCCGAGGCGCCCCGCAGCGCGGGATCGTTCTGTGTGACCCCGACTGGGACGGGGTCGGCGGGGTCGGCCAGGTCTACCACCACGATACCGTCGGCCGTGGCGACCATCGCGTAGGTGCCGCCGTCCATCATGAAGGTGTCCACCGCCGAGGCGTCCCTGAGGGTGACATTCACGCTATCGTCGGGGATCCGGGCCACCGGGGCGGGGTCGGCGGGGTCGGTTGCCTCCACCACCTGCAGGCCGTCCTCGGATGCCACCACCGCGTAGGTGCCCAGTCCCCGGTCCAGCGCCGCCACGGCCCGGGCCCCGCCGAGGTGCACCGTGCCGTTGTCGGCGAGACCGGCCACCGGGGCGGGGTCGGCGGGGCGGGTCAGGTTGACTATCTGCAGGCCGTTATCGTTGGGCGAGGCGACGACCGCGTAGGTGCCGGATCCTATCCGGATGGTATCAACGGCCACCGCCCCGTCCAGCGCCGTCGTCTGGTTGTCGGTGAGACTGGCCACCGGGGCGGGGTCGGTGGGGCGGGTCAGGTTGATCACCTGCAGGCCGTCATCGGAGGCCGAGGCGACGACCGCGTAGGTGCCCAGCCCCGCCGCGAAGGTGTCCACATCGTATGCGCCCGCCAGCGCCACCCTGCCGTCGTCGGTGAGACTGGCCACCGGGGCGGGGTCGGCGGGGTCGGTCAGGTTGATCACCTGCAGGCCGTCATCGGAGGCCGAGGCGACGACCGCGTAGGTGCCGGATCCTATCCGGATGACATCCACCGCCGAGGCCCCATCCAGGGCGGTGGCGCCGTCATCCACGATAGAGGATATGACCCCGGGACCGTAGGGATCCGTGACGTTGATCACCAGGATGGCATCCCCAGATGATGCGGCGGCCACCACGTACAGGCCGCCATCTACCGCAAAGACGTCCAGGCCCCGCACGCCGGCCAGGCTGGCGCCGTCCCCGGCGGTAACGTTGGAGATAACCTCCGGTACCAGCTGATCCCCGGGATGGGTTGCCGCGGTGGCCACGCCGCGCCCCCCCCCCGGTAGATCACCGGACCAGTGCAGGCCGGCGGCGCCCACCGCCAGCGCGACCGCAACCAGCAATACGAGGATTGGGCGTCCTACGGCCATCACGCAAGCCCCGCCATCCACCGGATCGTGATCAGATGAAACGCCGTCATCGTCATGCTCACACTCCGGCGTTCGCGTCCTGCGCCGCTCTGTCCGGCGGAATCAGTACGGCCGCCACCAAGCGCGAAGCCAGTTCGGTCTTCAATGGCAGGCGTTTTCAGCACCCCGGTATTTAATATTAATATTTATGAAATTATTATCAGCATTGCGTATTATTCACAGCATCATAATGACAATAAATTCCAACAATTACTCGCCGAACTCGTACCGTCGTCGGGGTCGGGGGGAAGGAGGTCTGCCGTCACGCACAGTCGGTTCCCCCGGATTTACAGGCTTTCACATGGAAGCCTCTTGATGGCCAACAGGCGCGTCGCCACCGGCGGCGAACTGCGGCACACATGGAAGACCGTCTCTGCGTCGTATGATACCGGTGGTGGCAGGATGTTCGGGACAAATGCTCGTGCATCATCCTTGTGGATGATGGTCCCGTTGGGGCAGTCGTATCCCCCCGAACTCCGGATTGTCATTTTTGACAAGCGGTTTTGCCGGATTGAATTTTTTCGCCATTAATGGCAATTCGCTTACTTGTTATATTTAGATCAGTATTTTTGGGTTCTTTTGCGAAAACTGTTGGTGATGGCGGGTTCCCTTCGGGACGCATCGTACGGACAGAGATGATCAAGAACGATCCGCCCACGGATCAATCCAGATCCACACGGCAGGTCAAGTACGCTGACGCGCAAGTCCCATCAGATTTCGGAAAATGATGGGACAGGCGCACCAGCGCAGTTGGTAAAATCGACATTTAATCTGGACGGTGAACCGGTTCCCCGCCCCGGATCAACCGGAGGCGGGCGGCTGGCCCGGTTGGCTTGGATTGCGCGTCTCATGGAGCAGGGGCGCCGCGGCGCGGGGAGAGCGGGCGCTTCGGATCCTCGGGGAGGTCGATCGCATCAGGAGGATCGGCCTCCTGCGTGATGTATGTGGCAGGATCATAATCTGCGAACACGCCAGCAGGACGCAGGCAGGATCCACGCCCATGCGCGCTGTCGTCCCGCCGGCGCTACAGCACGATGACGGCCACGAACGCCGACACGAACACGATGGCCACCGTGTTCAGCAGCTTGATGACCGTGTTCAGGGCAGGGCCGGCCGTATCCTTGTAGGGGTCCCCGATGATGTCCCCGACGACGGCCACCTTGTGTTGTTCGCTGCCCTTCCCGCCGCGCATCTCCACCAGCTTCTTGGCGTTGTCCCAGGCGCCGCCGGTGTTGGCCAGGTGGTAGGCCAGGAATATCCCGGTGACCACCGAGCCCATCAGCAGCCCGGCCACCGCGGTGGGGCCCATCAGCACGCCCAGGATGATGGGCGAGATTATGGCTATTATCGCCGACTTCCACAGCTCCCGGATGGATGCGACCGTCGCTATGTCCACGCACCTGGCGTAGTCGGGCTTTGTCTCGCCGGTCAGTATCCCGGGGCTCTCCTTGAACTGCCGCCTCACCTCGTCGACCATCTTGCCGGCGGCCCTGGAGACGCCGTTTATCAGCTGGCCTGTGATGATGAAGGGTATCAGCCCGCCAACTATCAGGCCAATGACCACCGCCGGGTTGGTCAGGCTGTAGTCCAGGCTGAGCACGCCCTCGAAGACGTGCGCCGCCTCGAACTGGAACGCCTGGATCATCGCCAGGGCGGCCAGGGCGGCGCTCGCTATCGCAAACCCCTTGGTGACCGCCTTGGTGGTGTTTCCGACGGCGTCTATCTCGTCGGTGACCTTGCGGTTGTCCTCGCCCATCCCGGTCATCTCGACTATCCCGCCGGCGTTGTCGGCGATGGGCCCGAAGGCGTCTATGCTGAGCACTATCCCGGCCAGGCTGAGCATGGCCATGGCGGTCAGCGAGGTGCCGAATATCCCGTACAGGACCGGGTCGGCCCCCTCCGGCGCCGCCGAGGCGGATACGGCAAACGAGATGATTATCGCCGCCACCAGGGCTATCATGAACGGGCCGGTGGACTGGAGCCCCTTGATTATGCCCATCAGCGTCAGCGAGGCGTACCCCCACTTGGCCGAGTCGGCTATCTCGTTGACGGGGCCGAACTTGTAGCTGGTGTACCGGTCGGTTATCTTCTGGATGACCGGAACCAGCAGCACCCCGATGACGGTGGCCCCAAACAGGGCCAGGCCCGCCGAGCCGGATATGAACTGGGTGATGAACACATAGTTGAGGGCTATGGCGATCCCCGCCGACACGTAGAAGGAGCGGTTCAGCGGCTTCATGACGTCGGTTACGCCGCTGCCCCGGACTATCACCACCCCGATGATGGAGGCTATCATCCCCGAGGCGCCCACCAGTATCGGGTACAGGAAGAGATCGGGCGCCCCTATCAGGGCCGCTATCAGCAGCGAGGCCAGGATCGTAACGATATACGACTCGTAGACGTCCGAGCCCATGCCGGCCGCATCCCCCACGTTGTCGCCGACGTTGTCTGCGATGGTGGCCGGGTTCCGCGGGTCGTCTTCCGGAATGTTGGCCTCCACCTTGCCCACCAGGTCGGCGCCCATGTCGGCGGCCTTGGTGAAGATGCCGCCGCCGATCCTGATGAACAGGGCTATCAGGCTGGCCCCGATACCCACCCCCGCTATCGTTATCGGATCCGGAAAGGCCATGTACAGGCCCGCGATCGCCAGCAGGGCCATGGCCGGAATGGTCAGCCCGACGGTGGCCCCGCCCCGGAAGGCCATCGCGAAGGTCTTGCCCAGTCCCTCGCCGCTGAGGTTGGCGGCCCGGACGGCGGCCTTGACGGTTATCTTCAGGGATATCAGCCCGGCCACCGCCGAGAGGGCGGCGCCCACCGCAAAGGCGATCCCGTTTGTATAGTTGAGGAAGGCGCCTATCACCACCGCCAGCCCTATGGCCACCGGGATGATCACCTTCATCTCCCGCCTCAGGAAGGCGGCCGCGCCCACCCGGACCGCCTCTGAGATCTCCATCATCTCGGCGGTTCCGGGATTCTGCTTCGATATCCAGGCTGCAAGCCCCACCGCCACCAGTATGGACGCTATCCCCGCGCCAATCGGAAGGAGTTCCGGGATCATGCTATAAGGGCGGTGGGCCGGCGCCACAAATATAAATCAATGATGGAGGGGCCGGGTACACACTCAGTACAAGTTCACCTCAAATTTTTGGCCGATAGATCAAGTGTGATCGACCAACAGACTTATTGATCAGTGGAATGCATGCCTCATCAGATCACCACAAATGATGAGGCATGCACACCAACAACCCATAACGACAGAGGGATTTAAGATCAACGGCAGAGCACCTTTCTCTTCCTGGCCCGCCTGGATTGCCATTCCCGAGGTGGTACCGTGATGGACGAACCAACCGTCCCGTGCCCCTGCTGCGGCGGTACCGGCGTGGTCGTAAAGAGGGGGGTCGGGAGCGGGCAGTCCGAGATGGCCCTGCTGCGGTCCGAACTGATCCGGGTCTGGGATATAGCCGGCTCGCTGGAGGGGTTGGCCGCAGGCATCTACGAGACGGCGGGCGAGGTGATATCGTCCCTGGCGGCCGACCTGGAGAACGCCGGCAGCGGGATTGCCGAGCGGGACCGGCTGATATCCGACCTGGAGAGGCAGCTGGCGGTCCACCAGGGGTGGGACGGGGACGCCCCGGACGAGGATCAGGGTGAGGAACCAGGCAAGGCACCAGGCAAGAAGGACGGCCAGCCGGCGATGACCCGCGATGAGCACCGGCTGGCCTCGGCCAGGTTCGAGGCGGCCAGGAGCGGGGGCGACCCCGACCTGATCACCAAAAAGAAGCGGGGCGCCCAGTCCGGCCACCGGGGCGTCTCCCGAAGGGAACGCACCGAGGGAACCGTCCGGTTCCATCCCGAACTGTGCGGGTACTGCGGCAGGGCCGACCTGGTGATCACCAGTACCATCCGGAAGAGGTTCCGGGACCTGGCCGAGGCCCGGCGGAGCACCATCTCGCTGATGTACGTGATCCGCGTGGGGCAGTGTCCCGGGTGCGGTGTCCGGACTACCCCGCACACCGACGCCATCCCCGGGACGTCCCTGGGGCCGCGCACGCGCGCCACCCTCCAGGCCTACGAGAGGGCCCACAACACCGAGGACGACATGGCGATGATGCTACAGGAGATAGAGGACGCGGATGTCTCGGCGGGGGCCGTCTCCAACTGTATCACGGCGATGGCCGACCACATCGACGGGGACGTGCTATCCATCCCCCACGAGGAGCCCGTCATACTGGACCCGGTAGACCTCCGAGGGTACCGCTCCCCGGTGGCCCCGCCATCCGACATACCCGACACCGAGTTCCACCGCCAGGACGCCCTTCTCACGCAGCGCTCCAACCTGTGGACATCGTTCCAGCCCCAGCCCGCCATGGTCCAGATAGTCGAGAGGGCCTCCATGGACCCGTACGTCCGGACCGACGAGACCGGCCACCAGGTGGACCGCGAGGGGGTGCAGGCGTCGGTGGCCGAGACGGCACGCACCACCCAGATCAGGATAATCCCCCACAGGGACGCGGTCACGCTACGGTCCATCTGGGGGTGGATGGAGCACCGTCCCGCCATGCGGGACGGCACCACCGGGTACGAGTGGCACCAGGGCCTCCTGGCCAGGTGCCTGGTACACCTGCTGCGCGACGCCGAGGAGTCCTCGATGGAGAACGAGCTGGGATCCCCCCAGTACGACCGCTACCAGATGATGCGGGCCCTCTACCACGATACAAAGCTGACCTGCATGCAGGCGGAGCAGCTGGCCGGCGGACCCCTCCGGTGCGCCAGCCAACTGGGGATCACCGCCCGGATACCCGGCCTGGCTGAGTTCATCGATGCCCGGATTGACCAGCTGGTCGAGCGCGCCAGGATGATCATCGGCTCGTTCCCGGCCGACAGCGTCACCACCACCCTCTCCAACGCCCTTCCCTACATGTTCACCGCGCCCCGGGTGCCGGGGATGCCCGCCAGCAACAACGACACCGAGCGGAGCATCCGCGACCTGCTGGCGGTGGACCGCCGCAGGGTCAGGTTCCCCAACTGGAGGGCCGCCCGCAACTTTGCCATCCTCAGGACGTTCGCGGCCACCTGCGAGAAGAACGGCATATCCGCCTACCAGGCCACCATCCGGATGGCGCGCGATCCAACCTGGAGCATCTTCACCGACGGAATACCCCCGCCCATCTTCGGGGGAGGCGCGGCGCCCAAGGACGAACAGGCGGCATCCGCGGAGCCCGACCCGGCCTAGCCGCGTCTCCTTTCCCGAACCGACCAGAACGGCGGACGGGTCGTTGCCGCATGGCGTGGGGCAATGAGTGGATTTGACCTGAACTTGTACCACACTCAACTCCCCCCTAACTCATTGAAAGGGACTGATCTCTCTTGACGATAGGTACGAATAGCTGAGGATGATCCTGAGTACGTATTGGATGAGATGGCAGCCTGGGAAGAGGCAATCGAAAAGGAACGCGCCCTGCTGAGACGCGAGGTGTAAAAGATGGGCGCGGAGTTGCGCGAGTCCCGGAGAGCCATTCGGGAATATGCCAGTAAGAACAAAGATCTGCAGGATGATCTTGCACGCGCCACCGGGGAGATACGGGCGCCCTGCAGGAGACCATCCGGCAGATGAAGGCCGAGGACGGCGGCAAGCGCAAACTCCTCAAACGGTACGAGAACCCCAACACCCCCCGGGGATACCTCCTGGAACGACAAACGAAGGAATCTGCGCCGGGAGGAGGAACGGCACGACGCAGCCCGGAAGGGCGAGACCATCGATGAGACAAAGATGGGTCCGCCGCTTGGCCACCGGGGCCACGGATGCACCTTTGGCGGTGCGGGCGGCGCGCCTGTCGTGCACTACGACACGCCGCAATGCCCGGCGTGCGGCGGCCCGGTACAGTCGTCTGCCCCGGTGTCCAAGATGATGCTGGATTTTGGTGGTGATGGGCGTTTCATGTCGTATACACGCCACACGGGCATATCGACAGTCTGCATGTGCGGCCAGGTCATGATGCCCGCGTTTCCGGGCATACGGGGCACCTTCTTCGGGAACGAGGCGCTGCGCCACATCCTGGTGTACGCCACCCGGCGCAGTACGGACTCGGATATCGTATACTATTTTGATCGCCTGAACAAGGCCCACGCCTCGCCCAACTCCATACTGAACGCGCGCCACTCCATCAGCGTCGTACTGGAGCCGTCCATGCAGTACATCCTGGATGAGCTGAAGAAGGCCCGCTTCATCCAGCTGGACGAGACGCCCTTCAAGTACCGCAAGAGGAAGGCGTACGTCTGGGTCATCCGCACCGACAGGGTCTGCATGATACTGGCCCTGTCCGGCAGGGGCAACGACGACATACTGCCGTTCGTCAAGGACCTGCTGGACAAGCCGATCACGGTGGACGGGTACTCGGTGTATCTGTCCCTGTTCAGCACACTGCAGCGCTGCTGGGCGCACATACTGCGGGATGCCGAGGACGTCTGCATATCCCACCCCAAGAGCCAGTACTACCTGGATCTGTACCGCTCGCTAAAGTCGATATTTCACAGGGCCAAGGAGGTAGCGGCGGCCACGGCGGCCGCCGGCGGTGCAGACATGGGCATCTGCCGGGAGATGGCCGACGAGGTACGGGTTGTGGCCGCCGGGTACGGCCGGCTGGATTTTGCCAACAAGCTAGCCTCGGCCGCCGACAACCTGTTCACGTTCATGAGGTATCCGGGCATGCCGCCCACCAACAACGGCAGCGAGCGCGACATACGCGACTGGGTCGTACCAATCCGCGAGGTATCCCACAAGTTCATGACCCTGCAGGGCATGCGCGTATTCTCCATACTGCAGAGTTTTGCTGCCACCTGCTCAAAGTTGCACCTTGACGTCGGGGCGGCCTTCCTGAAGGTGCTGGACGACCCGGCGTACAATGTGGTGCTGGAGGGGTTGAGGGGAGATCCCGAGGATCTCCCCATGCTGCCGGCACCCGGTACCGTTCCAATGGTGCTGGAGGGGTTGAGGGGAGATCCCGAGGATCTCCCCATGCTGCCGGCACCCCATGCCGCCCCGATGCTGCCGGCGCCGCAACCGCCCGTCCTGCCCGCCGTACACGCAATGGTCAATGCGGCCCCGCCTCCGCCACCATCCGGTATGATAACAAGAACAAAACCGCCGGCCTTGTTCATGTCGCTTGCCATGCTGGCGGTGTTGCTTGCATCAGACCCATTCCCCATATCGCCACCACGCGGTCGTTGGAAGCGCGCCGTTAACCATCATGTAATGCCGGTGCGTGTAGGTTTGGTGGTGAATCAGGTCGGACTTCCTAATCGACTGGAGGGGGGTTGAGTGTGTACGGCCGATCCACGGTTCATCCGGGGCCAGCAGATCGTCCAGCAGGGTGGCCAGGTGCGCCGCGAACACGACACACTCTACCTAGTGAGATCCCAGACCATCACCCACAAGGTGTACGTGGTCCAGGCCACCATCAACGGCTGGAAGTGCAACTGCCCCGACCACCGGTACCGTGGCGTCTGCTGCAAGCACATCCACTCGGTCGAGCTATCCAGGATGATGAGGCAGGTCGTCCGGGATGAGTCCGTCACAATCATCAAGGCCCATGATGCCAGCCAGTGCAAGTTCTGCGGATCAACCAACGTCACCAAGAAGGGGACGGTATCCCGCGTCAAGGGTCCAACCCAGCAGTTCCAGTGCAAGGACTGCCACCGAAGGTTCACCGACAACCTCGGCTTTGAGTACAAGCAGGCCACCCCAGAACAGATTACCATGGCTGTCGAGCTGGTCTTCAGTGGGTTGTCCACCCGCAAGACGGCAACCGCCCTCAAGAAGATGAAAGTCAAGGTCAGTCACCAAACCGTCCTCAACTGGGCTGAGGAGTACGGCAACATCATGGAAGCCTACATGGACAAGATTCGGCCACAGGTCGGGGAAGCATGGCGCACCGATGAACTGTACCTGAAGATCAAAGGCAACCGCAGATACCTGTTTGCCATGCTGGATGCCGAGACCAGATTTTGGATAGCCAAGATGGTGGCTGAACACAAGGGCACTGATGACGTTGCCCCGATGTTCAAGGAAGCCAAGAGGATGGCAGGCAAGGTTCCTACGACCCTCATCTCCGACAAGGCGGCCAACTTCCACGAGGCATGGGAGCAACAATACAAGGCAAAGAACTTCCTCTGGAAGGACACCAGGCATATCAGCGAGATGGCCTTTGATGGCATCCACCACAACAACCAGATGGAGTCATTCAACGGGAACGCGCTGCGCCTCCGCGAGAAGGTAACCCGTGGCCTCAAGCGCGAGGACTCGGCCATCATCACCGGGCTGCGGCTATACCACAACTTCGTGCGTCCACACCTTGGACTACCCAACCAGATAACGCCAGCCGAGGCGGCAGGCATCCAGATAGAAGGCGCCAACAAGTGGTTGACACTCATTCAGGCTGCGGCAAAGTCCGCAGACTGACCACTTTTATTCTTCACAAAGTTCCCTAACTCCTAGAACGACGGGGGCGCCTTGGGGTGAGTTTCCATTTGGCAACCCTGTGTAAAATAACCAAGATGGCGAAGACCGCGATGGATAGCGTGTGAGCGTGCTCCGATGCAACCGCTACAAACATACCATCATTATACAGGGCGCCAGTAAGGAGAACAATCGCGAGGAAACCTAAGGTGATTTTTGACCTGTGTCGAATCCATACTCGTTGCCGTGGCGTGTGTTCATAGTATTTTATACGGTCAGACAGCACGTACGTCATGAATATAACCACCATCACCAACGGAAAGTCACTGATGGGTCCAGTTTGGCTTGTTCTGAGCAGGTAAAAGTACTCGAAAAGTATCACGAGGTCTACAACGAAACGAAGGGCGCCTAGGGCGGTATCCTTGTGTGGCTTGACCGATACCGACCTAGCGTAGCCTATCCAGCCGGACACAATCACTATGTACGCGAACACCAACGCTGACACTGATATGTAGTTGGCTGGCTCGAACATGACCGTGATTGGAATCATGACGTGAGAAGCCAGTATGAAGCTGTGACCCAACACTATGGCATACAGTATGTGGGTGGCGGTAGTGTAGAAACCCGTGCGTACTCCGGCGCCCTTCCGGGTTGCCGTCAACTATCCGTCCTCTGATACCAGATAATAGTTTGTGTCTTCCGGGTCTATGCATGCAAAGACCGGATAGTTGCACCTCAGACAAGGCGTCTCGATCCAACCATCATCTATCTTACGCCCGTCTAGCACCTTCTCGTCGATGATGTGCCCCTTGAACCTACAATGAAAGAGGACCGCCATATCATTCTTGAATGTTTGCCGATGGGACATACAGGTTCACCACATGGACCGCATTACGGTGTGCCTGAACGTTCTAGAAGTGGTGATAACCGCACCAAGGTTACATACTTACTCAAGTCGGCGGTACTCATTGGTGGTCTATACCACTATACCTTACTTAAACATGATGTCAAATTGTTTATATACTAAGCTACAAACCATTCAACCAACAGTATGTATAAGTTCGGGTCAAACAGAATCCCATACGCGATCACGCCCGGTAGCATCTGCCAGAGATAGCCGGTCAGGCACAGGTCAGAATTTGACCTGAACTTGTACCTTGAGATCATCAGGTCACTCTTTTGACACTACCTGACAGGTCACGGGTTTTGACAGTCGCATGGTGGGGCCGGAGCGGGATCGCCCGCCCCCCCATCCCCGGGCCGCCTGCAGGATGGGGCCGTCCGGTTCGGTCCCGGGTTCGTCGGTGGTTTTACCCGATGGAGGCAGGTCCGCGGGAGCCGGGCGGGCGCGCCACACCACAAATACCCCCTATTCCCGCACCATCACGGCCGGGCCGTGAGGAGGAGTTAGAGTCACGAGCGGTGAGTTGGACCAACCAGCCGAGCCCCGCCACGCTTTTATCCCGCGGGGCCGA
Source organism: Nitrosopumilaceae archaeon (assembly GCA_965261905.1). GTDB lineage: Archaea > Thermoproteota > Nitrososphaeria > Nitrososphaerales > Nitrosopumilaceae > VYCS01. The sequence goes on from CBDHDZ010000013.1 coordinate 479,814, forward strand.
ACACGCCACCGGTGAGGTTTGAGAGGCGAGACTGGATGCTGGCTGCCGGGACCGGCCTGCTGGCCATCGGACTGATCCCGTTTATGGCCCCCTTCTACGCGGTCATCGTGGGCGCCGCCGTCTTCTTCGGCATCAAGGTGTACAGCGCCAAGCGGCAGAAGGACGTACTCAGCCAGGTAGGCCGGGGCATCTGCGCCGAATGCGGCTCCTCCCTGGCCAAGGACGGCTGCCCGCGGTGCGGCTGAGCTCCCCATCTAGATGGGTATTCCGAACTTCTCCGAGGAGCTGCGGAATATGTTGTACTCCTGAAGAAAGTCGCGGCCGCGCGCGCTTATCCGGTACATGCGGCCCCCCGGATCATCAACGGGCTCCACCAGGCCCCGGTTCACCAGCGTCTGTACCATCGAGACCACCCGGTAGTGGGATGCGCTAGACTGCTTGGTGAGGTGGGATACGGAGGCGCCATCCCGGGTTCCGGACAGAATGTCTCCTATGAGACGTACCCGCGTACGATGGCCCACCATACGTATAACACGTCAAACCGCTATGAGTAGTAGGGTGTCTTGTCTCGTACACAAAAACGACAAAAGTTCTTGACACCTGCCGGGGCGGGGTCAATCCGCGTCGAACCGTATGCGCTGAAACGGTATGCGGCTCACCGGGATGAACAGCGCCACCAGCCCGCCGATCTTGATCACCAGCGACGCGGTATAGATGAACGATTCCGGAAACAGCACCGAGTACCACCCCAGAAACTCGCCTAGCGCCAGCATGGCCAGCCCCGTGGCCACCGATATGGCCCCCCGGTTGCGGCTCTCCATATAGGAGAGTATCGTCTCGATTGCCCCGTAGACCAGCAGTATGAAGGAGACGGATCTGAGTATGTGTCCCACCTGGACGGAGGAGACCAGGAACAGCGGAAAGACGGCCACCCCCCGAAGATACCGCGACTTTGGAAAGAACGACTTGATCCCGTGCGAGAACGCGATAAAGAAGTATCCGAGCGTCTGCACCCCGACCCCCAGGGTCTCGATCCACAACCCGTCCTGCCTGGGGGTGGCCGGCAGCGCCCCGGCCGCATAGCCCAGCCAGACCACGAAAAAGCCCGCGCCTATCGAAAAGAACGCCAGGGACAACCTGAGCATGGTCGGGCTGGCCGTGTTGCGGTAGCCGATCATCGACATGGCCCCGATGACCATCCCCACCGCAAACCCGGCCAGGTTCAGTATTACCTCCAGATACGCTTCCAACCGGTGATCTCTGGCGCAGGCGGTTTATAACGGCGATGCCGTTCGGCGACTGTCAAAACCCCGTGACCTGTCAGGTAGTGTCAAAAGAGTGACCTGATGATCTTCTCAAGAACGACTCCAACCGTCAACCAGTCATATTATGCACATGATGAGACGGATCAGCTCACCTCATCATCACACTAACTCGCAATTGACTGGTGTTAACATCCGGTTCTCCACATCAAACCGCACTATCATCTGTATGGCACGGTTCCGTGATCCATTGAGAGGTATGTTGAAGATGTATGTACGAGAATTCGATGCTGGGCAGTTAACACCCTCATACTCACGCCATGGTTCCTCATGGGTGGTGAATTCGTCCAATTTACCTTTCACCAAGCGTTTGGAGTCGGAGTCAAGTTGACGATAACCACTCATCCATTCACTCTCCCAATAGTCGTCAATAAAACCAATCGTCCAGTGTTTGTTAGGAGGTTCTTTCACTTTGTTTCTCAAGAAAGGCCGTATATGAAGTGTATTGCTTCCACTGGTCTATCGGGGTCTTGGCCACCGCTTCATCTAACCGTTTGGCAATCCGAGTATGCTTCTCGGTCCACACAGGTCTGGGTGTCATCTTGTCCAGTTCTGTGTTTTTGACCATATATCTACATAACCCATCTAGCATAAAAACAGTGAGGGCTCGTTTCCACTCCAGGTTCAGTCGCGGGCCTTGGCCGCAGCCTGTATCAGCGTCATCCACTTGTTGGCGCCTTCGACCTGGATGCCTGCGGCCTCGGCAGGCGTTATCTGGTTGGGCAGTCCTAGGTGTGGCCTAGCAAAGTTGTGGTATAGCCGCAGCCCGGTGATGATGGCCGAATCATCGCGCTTGAGGCCACGGGTTACCTTCTCGCGGAGACGCAACGTGTTACCGTTGAAGCTCTCCATCTGGTTGTTGTGGTGGATGCCATTGAAGGCAACATCGTTGATGTGCCAGGTGTCCTTGTGCAGGAAGTTCTTTGCCTTGTACTGTTGCTCCCATGCCTCGTGGAAGTTGGCGGCCTTGTCGGATAGCAGGGTGGTTGGTATCTTGCCTGCGATCTTCTTGGCCTCCTTGAACATGGGCGCGACATCATCAGTTCCCTTGTGTTCGGCCACCATCTTGGCTATCCAGAAGCGGGTCTCCGCGTCCAGCATGGCGAACAGGTACCGGCGGTTGCCTTTGATCTTCAGGTACAACTCATCGGTGCGCCATGCTTCCCCGACCTGTGGCCGAATCTTGTCCATGTAGGCTTCCATGATGTTGCCGTATTCCTCGGCCCAGTTGAGGACGGTTTGGTGGCTTCCATGATGTTGCCGTATTCCTCGGCCCAGTTGAGGACGGTTTGGTGGCTGACCTTGACTTTCATCTTCTTGAGGGCGGTTGCCGTCTTGCGGGTGGACAACCCACTGAACACCAGCTCGACCGCCATGGTGATTTGTTCCGGGGCTGCCTGCTTGTACTCAAAACCAAGGTTGTTGGTGAACCTTCGGTGGCAGTCCTTGCATTGGAACTGTTGGGTTGGACCCTTGACGCGGGATACCGTCCCCTTCTTGGTGACGTTGGTTGATCCGCAGAACTTGCACTGGCTGGCATCATGAGCCTTGATGATGGTGATGGACTCTTCCCGGACGGCCTGCCTCATCATCCTGGATAGCTCGACCGAGTGGATGTGCTTGCAACAGACGCCACGGTACCGGTGGTCGGGGCAGTTGCACTTCCAGCCGTCGATGGTGGCCTGGACCACGTACACCTTGTAGGAGATGGTCTGGGATCTCACCAGGTAGAGGGTATCGTGTTCGCGGCGCACCTGACCGCCCTGCTGGACGATCTGCTGGCCCCGGACGAACCGCGGATCGGCCCCCCGAAGAGTAATATTTGAGTTACATGAGGATAGATTCGGGGACTCCGAGTCAGCGCTTAGTCCTCGTTGGGGGTTGCACGCCCCCTCGGTTTTGGTTCTCGTCATTGTCTTTCCCGCTTTCCTCATAACATAGGTATGGTTATAGGCATATATAAAGTTTAGGTGGATAATTTGCCAACATTCGTTATAGGTAAGGTTTTAATATATCATATAACCTTACCTACTGTATGAGAATCAAGCATGGCGAGACCGTGGTTACCCTAGCCGTATCACACAGCGAGTCCATGCGGACGACCGTTCCGGCCCACGTCATAGACCAGCTGCAGTTGCGGCCCAAGGATCGTGTAAAGTGGAGTATGGACAAGATAGATGGTGTATGGGTAGCTACAATCCGCAAATCGAACGGCGACGACTGAATCGGAAGTTCCCGGCACTACCCTTTGATCGTTTTTCCTGAATATAAGATTAAGACCGTCAACATGTCGGTTGACTTATAACAACAACACATCTCAGCAACTGTAAGATGATGCCCCCCCCCCGATTTTGGGTGGGTCTGTAGGTGATTGGTAATGGGTTGGCTCAACGCTATCGGTAACATCATCCTAGCGCTGGCGGTCGCATACCTCCCGTTGATCCCACTGTCGTTTGTCTGGTCGGTGGCAGATCCGATACATGGTTCATCGATGGCTACCATCATCGGTGGGTTCTGGTTTATGATAGTGTTCGGTTCGGCATGCTACGTCATTGACAGTAGAAAGCGTCTGTTGGGTGAGGAGTCATCATACAACATCAACGATGACGGTAGCGAGGTAAAGACCAGCTCGATATATGCCAGGCGCACCATGACGGTCATGTTGGTTGTGGTCGTCATCTCATTCTTGGCTATCATAGCAGGCGCGTACAACCTCGCAACCTCATAACTTTCCAGAACCGACAGGTGTAACACAGGTCACGTTTTTGACACTCCCTGACAGGTCACGGGGTTTTGACAGTCGCGCCGTTCGCGGTCCGTCAGGTTGGCGGCGCCTCTCAAAAGACGGCGCCTGCTCCAAACCTGACCCGCGTTTCCACCCCGGCCCGCATCCCCGCGCCGCCGCGGCTCCGCCACCATCCAGAGGCGCGCGTTCGGGCCCCGCGCATGCCAGGGCGCCAGCCATCACCGTCCCCCGGCGGTACGGGTTCGGCTTGGACGCAGGCCCGGAGGCTTGGGATGATGAGCCGGCTTGGCCTGAACCTGTACCGCCCCTAGTACAAGTTCAGGTAAAATTCTGGCCTGTGCCTGATCGGCGACCTCCGGCGGATGCTGCCGGGCGTGATCACGAATGGGATTCAGTTTGACCTGAACCTGTACCGCCCCCAGACCGCCCGCGGGTATGGACTCAGGTCCGCAGGCGTCGATCTTTGATTGGCATCTTCAACCAAATATGGTCAACTCATACCGATTAACAGTGCGCAAATCCAACAAATACCTCCCATGGTAGTGTGATTAGTGGATTCCACGCTCATCAACAGGATACGTGCCTGGGGACCTGAGTCCGTACGCCCGCGGATGTGCAAACTTTATATGGTACTGGTACCGTACCATACACAATGGAAAACATACGACTTGACAGCCTAGAAGGCGTCGGCCCGGTAACCACCCGGAAACTCGCCGATGCCGGCGTGCACAACGTGATGGACCTGATCGTCCGGGGGCCCGTGGAGATAGCGGGCATCACCGGCATGGAGAAAGACTCCGCCGAGAAGATAGTCAACAAGGCAAGGCAGTACCTCTCTGAGGGGGGACTGCTCGCCAAGGACTTTGTCAGTGCGACCGAGATATACAAGCGCCGCCAGGAGATAGGAAAGATCACCACCGGTACGGACTGCCTCGACAACCTCTTCGGGGGCGGCGTCGAGACGCAGGCCCTGACCGAGGTGTACGGCGAGTTTGGCTGCGGCAAGACGCAGTTCTGCCACACGCTCTGCGTGACGGTCCAAAAGAGCAAGGAGGAGGGAGGCCTTGAGGGCGGTGTCCTGTACATCGACTCGGAGAACACCTTCCGCCCCGAGAGGATCGTCGCCATAGCCAAGGCCAACGGTATGGACCCCGAAAGGGTTCTGGACAACATAGTGGTGGCTCGCGCCTACAACAGCGCCCACCAGGTCCTGATACTGGAGGAGGCAGGCAACATCATACGGGAGAGCAACATCAAGTTGCTGGTAGCCGATTCGGCGGTGGGCCTGTTCAGGTCCGAGTACCTGGGACGCGGCACCCTCTCGGAGAGGCAGCAGAAGCTGAACCACTTCGTGCACCTGCTATCCAGGATAGCGGAGACGTACAACTGTGCCGCCGTCGCCACCAACCAGGTGATGTCCTCGCCGGACGTCTTCTTTGGAGACCCCACAAAGCCCATCGGCGGCAACGTGGTGGCGCACACCAGCACGTACAGGATCTACTTCAAAAAGTCCGGCAAGAAGAGGATAGCCAGGATGGTCGACAGCCCGCACCACCCCGAGGAGGAGGTCATATTCGCCATCGGCGAGGCAGGGGTAATCGATCCCGAGGATCCCAAGGCCAAGAAGACCGCCAAGAAGGCCGGTGAGGCAGAACCTGCCGACGGCACCCCCGACGCGGGACAGTAATCTTTTCTTTTTACTTTTCAGGCATGGTGCCAGGTCATGCCGGATCCCACGACACCGTCCCCAGGACGGCGTTGCGCCGGTACGAGGTGGAGCGCGGATCGTGCCACTGGGCGTGCCGCCTCTTTCGCTGGGCTATCAGCGGGTCGGACTCGTCTAGGATCATCCCGCACAGGGAGCACCGCACCAGCATGCTACCGGCTGTGCGGGTGCCGGATAAAGGGCTGCCGCCGGGGGGGGAGGGGCGCAAGATCTATATGCAAGTCCGGGGTCTTCAAAATGTGCACAACGTGGAGATCAGGACGCTCCGGGACGAGCTGAGCAAGGCGATGGACAAGATTGACAGGTTGGAGAAGGCGCAGACGACCGACTCAAAAAGGCTATTAACCGGACGGTGGAACAACCAAGCCATGAGAGGGTTGTGCCACAGCTGCCTCTCCTCGAACACAAAGATATCCGTGGTCAACGGCAGCATCATCTGCGCAGAGTGCGTCGATGCCGACAAAAGCCCCGAGCAGGGATGATGAGGGTCAGCGTCGTCTCCCACTGCGCAATGGACACAGTCCATCTGGAGGGGGCCGTCCACGAGCAGGGCCGGGGGGGACGCCTGCTATACCGCACTGACGGCCAAGGAGTTCCGGATGGATGTGGACCTGCAGACCAGGTTCGGACCAGACTTTCCGGGGCAGTACCTGGGCGAGGCGGGGATCAATCCGGTAGGGGCGGTATCCGACTCCCCCACCACCAGGTTCAGGATAGAGATAGACGGCCAGGACAGGGAGCTCTACCTTCTGGCGGAATGCGACCCGATAGATGTACAAAAGACAGACCTGGACGCCACCATCATCACGCCCATCTACCACGAGATATCGCCAAGCGACATAGCGGGGTGGGGCGGGTACCTGCTGCTCAACCCGCAGGGGCTGCTCAGGTCGGCGGGGGACGGCGGGCTGATAGGGATAGTCTCGGCCGATATGGAGATGGCCGGGGTGGACGCGCTCAAGGTCAACCCGGCCGAGATCAGGGCGCTCAGCGGGTTGGATGGCGACGAGGGCATGCTGGCCCTGCAGAAGAGGGGGGCCAAGACGATAATCCGGACCGACGGCAGGGACATATCCATGCTGGACGGCCGGATGGTATACTCCATACGGCTGCCCAACAAGGAGATCCACGACACCACCGGCCTGGGGGCGATACTGTGCGGCGCCTTCACCGCGACCATGCTCAGGGAGAAGGACGTCCTCTGGGCGTTCTGCTTTGCCGGCGGGGCGGTCCAGGCCGCCCTGGATACCAAGGCCCCGGGGCTGCTCAAGGTGCCGCGCCGGGGCGCGGCCCAGACCAACGCCTCGTACTTTTACAACCTGGTCAAGTACAGACAGGTATAAACGGCGCCGCGATCCAACCCGGTAGACCATGCGCCTTGGAATATTCGACCCGGGCAGTCCGGGCCACTCCGCGGATACCATCCAGGAGGCTCTAAAGTACACGGGCGCCCAGATAGTCACCCCCGGGTCGGTCCTGGACGAGATGGACTGCATACTGGTGCCGGGGGGCGACAAGGGCGTCAGGAAGTACTTCCGGCAGGTGGACGCGCCGTCGGTGCCGGTCCTGGGCGTCTCCGAGGGCGAGGCGGCCGGATTCCTGGCCCAGGTGGACATAAAGGAGATATCCTGGTACGTCAGCAGGCTGCAGCGCTCAGACTACACGATAGAGGAGATTCCCAGGCTGGGGGTCAGGGTGGACCGCAAGAGCATCTACCCGGTGCTAAACGACGCGTCGGTCTTCTCCTCCAAGAGCGCCGTGCTGATGGAGCACACGCTCAGGGTGAACGGCCAGGAGGTCTGGCACGATAGCAGCGACGGGGTGATCGTCTCCACCCCGATGGGTTCGACGGCCTACTCGATGTCGGCCGGCGGCCCGATGATATTCCAGGGCTCGCCCGTCTTTGGGATAGTCTCGGTCAACTCGCTGGACGTCACCAGGAGGCCGCTGGTGGTCCCCGGGGACAGCCTGGTGGAGATAGACGACATATCGGCCAAGACGCACTGCGAGGTCATCCTGGACGGGCTGGACAGGCTGTCGGTCAAGAAGAGCGTCGCCTGCTCGGTCTTTGGGCCGCCGGCCAGGATAGTCCGGATGAAGAACGACGCCACCAGCATCGCCGTCCTGGCCAGGAAGGTCCACCTGGCCGAGGACCTGCTGAGCATGCCGCCCAGCGCCAAGCTGCTGCTCAAGACGCTGGAGTACGAGGGGACCATGACCCCCCGGGAGCTGGCCGCCAAGACGCTGCTCCCCGACAGGACGGTCCGCATGGCCCTGGCCCACCTGCTCAAGAAGGGCTACGTCAAGCGGAAGGTCTCGGTCCGGGACGCGCGTCAGAAGATATACGAGATATCCGGCATCAGGTGAGGCGGGCCGCCGCAGCCACGAATGCGCGGTAGGACGCCTCGGGGAACCCCGGCCTGCTGCTGAACTCGGGGTGGAACTGCACGCCCGTGTAAAACCGGCACCGGGGTATCTCCAGTATCTCCATGCGCCTGCCGCCGTCGCTCTCCGCCGAGAAGACCATCCCCGCGGACTCCATGTCCCCCACCAGGTCGGCGTTGATCTCGTACCGGTGGCGGTGGCGGCGCACTATCTCCCCGCCGCCGTACATGCGGGCGGCGGCCGTCCCCGGGTGTATCTCAATCCGGTGCGCCCCCAGGCGCAGGGATCCGCCGGTGGCATGATCCCTGTCCTGGTCGGGCAGCAGGTGGACCACGGGCCTGGCGGCGTCGGGGTCGATCTCGGCGGTGTTGGCGTCGGGGATGCCCAAGGCGCCCCGGGCGAAGGCCACCGCGGCCAGCTGGAACCCGAAGCATATCCCCAGGTATGGTACGTTCTTCTCCCTGGCCAGGTCGGCCGTCCGGATGATCCCCTCGGCCCCCCGGGTGCCAAAGCCGCCCGGAACCAGTATCCCGTCATACCTCTCGAGTCCGGAATAGTCCGAGATGGTCTCCGAGTCGACCAGATCAATCTTGATGGTGACGCCCAGGCTGGCGGCCGCGTGGTGGAGGGCCTGGTTGACGCTGACGTAGCTGTCGGTCAGGGCGACGTACTTGCCCACCATGGCTATCCTGGTCTGCCTCTTTCTGGGGGCGGTTATCGACCGGACTATCCCGTTCCATGCATCCCAGTTCTTGGAGGAGTCCACCAGACCCACCTTGTCGAACTTGCGGAATATCGAGTCGACGATCCCCTGCTCGTAGAGCATCCGGGGGACCTCGAATATGGAGCCGGCATCATGGCACGAGAGCACCTCGGGGACACCCACCCCGGTGAACAGGGCTATCTTCTCCTTGGTCTTCTGCTGGAGCGGCTGGGTGCACCGGACGGCCAGGTAGTCGGGCTGGATGCCGATCCGCCGCAGCTCCTGAACGCTGTGCTGGGTGGGTTTTGTCTTCTGCTCGCCCACCACGTCCAGGGACGGCGCCAGGGTGACGTGTATGAATATGACGTCGTCGGGCGAGCCGCCGGCCTTCATCTGCCGGAGGGACTCCAGGAATGGCAGCGACTCTATGTCCCCGACGGTTCCGCCGCATTCCACTATCAGGACGTCCAGCGACTCGTCGGCCCCTATCGAGGATATGCGCCTCTTTATCTCGTCGGTGACGTGCGGTATTATCTGGACGCAGGCGCCAAGATACCTGCCGTCACGCTCGGCCTCGATCACCGACGAGAAGACCTGGGCGGTGGTGATGTTGTGGCTTCTGGGGATGTTCTGGTTGAGAAACCTCTCATAGTTGCCGATGTCCATGTCGCATTCGCCGCCGTCCTCGGTCACAAAGACCTCCCCGTGCGCCACCGGGTTCATCGTGCCGGCGTCGTAGTTCAGGTAGGGGTCTATCTTGATGCAGGAGACCCGCAGGCCGGCCAGCTGCAGCAGCTTGGCCGTCGAGGAGGTCACCACGCCCTTGCCCAGGCCGGACATCACCCCGCCGGTCACAAAGATGTACTTCACGTAATGGCGAGGCGGTCTATGGTATTATTTCTTGCCGGATCCGCCCAGGTGCTTGACGTTGAACCGTATGAACGACACCAGAAAGACGGCCAGCATTGCCACGCCCGTCACGTAGGCCATGCTGCGCCACTCCTCGGCGGCCGTATAGTACAGCAGGATGGTGGCGGCCAGCAGGGCCAGTCCCAGCATGGTCAGTTTGCGATCGTACACCATCAGATGTACATTAGGGGTCCCACAAATTCGTTGCGGATTCATCCGGGCGGCGGCCGCCCGGTGCCGGAACATGGTATTGTGCCGCGGCCCGGCCGGCGCCCGTTGGATTTGTATGCCAACGGCCACCAAGACATGGATCATTATCCAAAAATTGTTATTAACGAACTTTGGTTATACTATGGGTTGAAGCAGGCCGTCAGGGCATCCAAGGGATCCGGGGACCAGACCCAGGATACCTACAGCCGGCTGCTGGTCATATGCATAGACAGGGACAACGACGTGGGCGACAAGGCCAACATCCAGACGCCGGTCATGGGCAGGGACGGGTGCATAGAGGCCGCCCAGCGGCTGGCCCTGGAGGATCCCGAGGACGCCGACTCCAACTCGATATTTGCAGCCATCAAGACCTACGAGGACATGGTCAGCAAGGGGTACAAGGCGGAGGTGGCCACCGTGGCGGGATCGGCGGACCGCGGCGTGGCCGCCGACGAGAAGATAGTCCGCGAGATCAGGGAACTGCTCAAGATGTTCCCGGCCACCGGGGCGGTCATCGTCTCGGACGGCGAGGACGACGAGTCGGTCATACCGGTGATCCAGGGCGTGCTGCCGGTGGTCTCGGTAAAGAGGGTGGTCATGAGCGTGAGCCGGACCGTCGAGTACTCGTACGCCATGCTGGGCAGGTACCTCAAGAGGGTAGCCTACGACCCCAAGTACTCAAAGTTCTTTCTGGGGCTGCCGGGGGTGCTGCTGCTGATAGGCGGGATCGGAAGCGTCACCGGGTACACCACCGAGATATTCGCGGGCCTGGTGAGCATACTGGGCGGCGCCCTGCTGATCCGGGCCTTTGACGTGGACAGGGCCCTCTCCAACTGGATCAGGCCCACGCCGTCGGGGTTCATCAGGCTGTTCACGCTGATAGGCGGGGCCGTGCTGATGCTCTCGTCGGTGCCGGCCGGGCTGACGTCGCTGGATCAGTCCGCCTTTGAGCCGGGCAAGGATTTCCTGGGGATCATAACGGACAAGAGCATAATAGGGCAGTTCGTGGCCGGGGCCCTGCCGATACTGTGGGTCGGGCTGGGCACCATCCTGGCCGGAGTGCTGCTCAGCAACATGATGGGCGGATCCAGGTGGCAGGCCGGCGACGTTCTCAGGCTGGTGGTGCTGGCGGCGCTGTATCCGATCGTCTACCAGTTCACCAATATCGTGCTGCACGACGAGAGCTCGTTCTCGCTTATCCCCCCGCTGGTGGGAGGCGGGGCGGCCACGCTGACGGTGGCCATGCTGCTGTACCGCAGGCACCGCCGGCAGAAGAGCGGCGCGCCAGACGAAGACTGAATAACAACCCCGATACGAAGACATGGTGATGGGGCGCCTGCGCGACGCCATGCTGCGGCACTCGGGACTGTACGACCTATACGCCCGGCGCCTTGAGAAGGAGATAGTACGGGGCGACATACCGGGGCACGTGGGCATCATACTGGACGGGAATCGCCGGTGGGCCAAAAAGCAGATAGTCGGGGAAGGGATAGGCCACTTCCGCGGGGCCGACGCCGTCGAGAACCTGCTGGACTGGTGCGAGGAGCTCGGCATAAGGATAGTGACGCTGTACGTCCTGTCCGCGGAGAACCTGAACAGGGGGGATGGGGAGATCTCGCACCTGTACGATCTCATCGGGGAGCGCCTGCACAAGCTCTACAACGACCCCAGAATACACCGCAATAAAATGCGGGTGCGCGCCATCGGCAGGAGCGAGCTGCTGCCGCAGCCCATACGGGACATACTGGGCAAGCTCGACGCGGCCCACCCGGGGATACGAGCGGCGCTACCTGAACATAGCCATGGCGTACGGCGGCCAGAACGAACTGGTGGACGCCGTCAGGAAGATAGGGTCCAAGATCCGGGACGGCTCCCTGGAGGTGGACGACATAACGCCGCAGGAGATAGAGTCGAACCTGTATACCTCCTACCTGCCCCAGTCGTCCCCGGACATGGTACTGCGGACATCCGGCGAGAAGAGGCTCAGCGGCTTTCTGCTTTGGCAGAGCGCCTACAGCGAGCTGGTCTTTATGGACATATTCTGGCCAGAGTTCAGAAAGATAGACCTGCTGAGGGCCATCCGCACATTCCAAAAGCGCAAGCGGCGCATGGGCAGGTAGGCGTATGGCCGGTCCCCGGTATGGACGCGGCCCCCTGGGGGCGGCCCCGTCTTTTTTTGGCCGCGTTCGGCCTCTTTTTCCCGGCGGCTTTTCGTGCTGGAGAGTGCGGTATGCAATCGCGTCGGCAACCCGCATCCCGGCCGCGCTTGCGGAGTGAACAGACACCGGTCGCCCATATTTCGAATGTTGTGGGCGACAGATCCAGTCGCAGACCGGAAAAAACATCCGGCCGGTACAATAATGCGCGCTCCGGAGGCTTCCGTAACATCTCAGGTACATGACAGCCACTGTAACAGGTGGTACATGGTGGATCTTCTCAAGATTGGCCGGTTACACCCGTGTCGTCTTTTGTTGATCTGTCCGCCCGGAAGGATTTCACCGCGGCATGCCGCCTCAGGACCACCGCCCCCCGCGAAGAACGCGCGAACAACCAACAAACCGCCACCAGACGTGAGTCCGGCCGGTCCGATGTGCTGCACGCACCTACTACCATCGGACACGGGTCCCGCCGGCCGGAGGGATACGGGTGATGCGGCTCAGGACGAGCCCCGCGGGCGGCGTGCGGACGGCCTGGCCTTGTTGGCTTGATAGTTGGCTCTGGCCTTGGCGATCATCTTCTCTTTGTTGGCTTGGTAGCGGGCTCTGGCCATGGCGGCTATCCTCTCCCTGTTGGCCTGGCGGTATGCCCTGCCTTGGGCGGCTATCTTTTCCTTGTTGGCATGGTAGTAGGCTTTGGCCTTGGCCCTGCCGGCCTGGTAGAAGTCTTTGGACGGCATGGCGTGTTCCGCGCCGGAGGTTGCCTATCCCCGGTGAGCGGCTATCTGCTGGATCTGTGGGGTGGTCAGCTTCGGCGGGTCGGCCGCATAGTCGGCTACCGCCACCAGCCACTCGCCCTGCTCTATCTTGCAGCTGCCGTCGGCGTCGTACTGCCGGACGATGGCGGGTATGTCGCATGTTGGTTGTTCACCGGATTCGGTGCCCTCGGGCTCCTGCTCCGGCTCCTGGGTCTGTTCGGGTTCCTGCTCTGGTTCCTGGGTCTGTTCTGGTTCTTGTTCAGGCTCCTGGGTGGGCTCCTGTTCGGGTTCCTGCTGCGGTTCCTGGGTTGGTTCTTGTTCAGGCTCCGGTTCGGGTTCGGGTTGGGGCTCCTGGGTCTGCTGCGGCTGAGGTTGGGGCTGCTGGGTCAGCTGCTGCGGTTCGGGAGCTATCACGTGGACCGTCCTGGTCTGCGGGGTGGCCGGGGTGCCGTATGCGTCGGCCACCTGGTAGTACAGTAGGTAGGTGGCCGCCGTGGCGGTGTCAACCGTGCCAGTGACGGTCACGCTGGCAGTGATGTCGTTGCCGTCGGCGTCGGTCGCCGTGTAGCCCGGGTCGGTCCAGACCGAGTTGAGCTGGACATCCATGATGTACGGGCCAGACAGGGTGATGACGGGGCTCTGCGCCGACTCAAAGACCGGGCCGCCGGACGTGCCGGACGTGCCGGGGGATGCGGGTCTGTCATCGACGGTCACGTGGATGCCGCTGTAGCTGCCCGGGGCCGAAGACGCTATCGCTATGATCACCTGCTCGGACGTGTTGTCCCCGTCTGTCTGGGAGGTGAGGGTCACCACCTGGGGCGTGTACCAGTTGGATGGGGTGAAGGTGAGCGTCCGGGGCGAGACGGATACTGCATTCCAGTCCCACGTATAGACGGCATCGTTGTGCCCGGTCTGCACCAGCGTCATGAACGATACGGTGACGGTGCCGCTGGGCGCCTCGAGCAGGCGGTACGTGAAAGTCTGGGACTCGCCCTCGCCGGCAAAGTGCATGGAGATGTACTTGGAGGTGCCGGCGGTGCCGTTGTTGTGGGGGACGTCAACGACATCGATAGTCTCGCTGACTATCTGCCCGCCAAAGCTCGCCACGTCGGTGGACGGGTTGCCCTCCAGGGTTACGGTGACGGTGTCGACGGCGCGGGCGTTCCCGTGGGATACCGTAAGCAGGAACGACAGTACCTGGGGCGGGGCGGGCGGCGCAAAGTTGGGGATCGCTATCGTGGGGGTGGACAGGGTGACGGGCGGCCCGCCCGTCTGGGTCCACTGGTAGGTGGGCGAATCACCAGATGATACGGTGGATGCCGAACCATCCAAGGGGATTTGGGCCGTGTTGCCCGGCACCACCCTGTCGCCCCCGGCGTCGGCGGTCAGGACTGCCATCTCCGCTATCTGGACGCCGTGGTCGTCGGAGGAGGCGACCACCACATAGTGGCGGTTTCCTATCGAGAAGGTGTCTACGCCGGTCGCGCCGTCAAGCTCCACGGCGCCGGTGGTGTCGCCGACGCGCCCCTTGGGTACGGGGTTGTACGGGTCGGTGACGTCCACCGCCTCGATGCCGTCGTCGTGGGAGGCGGCCACTACCGCATAGTAGCGGTCGCCTATCCGGTGGACGACCACGCCCCGGGGGTTTTCCAGCTCGAGCATGCCGGTGTCCGCCAGATTGCCGGTGGGGAAGATGTTGTGCGGGTCGGTGATATCCACAATCTGGATGCCGTCCTCGCTGTTGCCGGTCACCACGGCATAGGTGCGTCCCCCCACGCTGTAGACGGCCACCCCGTCGGCCCCCTTCATTTCGAGGTCGTCGGTGTCCCCCAGGTGGCCGGCGGCGGTGGGGTTGTTCGGGTTGGTGATATCCACAATCTGTATGCCGTCCTCCTGGGAGGCCGCCACCACCGCGTAGTGCCGGTTGTTGGTCTGGTAGTACGCGATGTCAATCGGGCCACGGAGCAGCGTGCTGGTACTGTCGGTGATCTGGCCCTTGAGGGCCGGCTTGCCGAGGTCGCGCGGGTCGGTCACGTCCACTATCCTGATGGAATGGGAGAGTTGCCCGATGACGGCGGCGTACTGCCTTGCAACCAGGTCTCCGGGTTCCACAACCACCCTGTCATCATCATCCATTCCGATTATTTTGGGCCCCTTGCACGCGACGACACCAGTCTGGCTTGAGAAGGAACTAATTAGGCCTGTGACCAGGACCGCCCCCGGAGTAGAGTCGCACCTGGTCTGGAGGGTATAGATGATCAGGTCCGCGGCATGGTTCATCTTGATGTTGTCTATCGTGGCGGCCAGCTCGTCCAGCCGCCCGTTGCTGTGGATGTAAAACGACTGGAGGGCGTCGCTGCTGCCCCAGGACAGCATGATGTAGAGGTTGCCGTCCATGGCGACATACGGGACTGCCGATTCGGCGCCGGGAGCATTGTTGAAGTTGTTGCCGCCGCTTTGTGATTCCGGGTTGGGATGGCGCAGCTCGTTGATGTTGGACGGATCCGTAATGTCGAGCAGGTGTATGGAGTCGCTGTTGGAGGCCACCACCGCGTATATCTTGCCCCCGTGCTCAAAGACCTTCACGTCTACTGCGTTACGAAGATACGTGTAGACGCTGTCGGCCACGCTGTCCGTCAGGGCGAGGTCCACGGCCGTCTTGTCCGGCGACCCGGCAGCGTCGGGGGCGACGGAGACCGTCACGATATCGGTGGAGGTGACGCCCCCGTGCGTTGCGGCCAGCTGGAATATCAGCGTCGAGGGGGTGGGGGGCGCCGTAAAGGTCGTCCGCTGCGCCGTGGCGCTGCTCAGGGCGACAGACGTTCCACCCGTCTGGGTCCATTGGTAGGTGGGTGATGCACCAGATGATACGGAAGATGCCGAACCATCCAGGACGACGGTTCTGCCGGCCCTCACCGTCTGGCCATACCCGGCATCGGCGGTCACCGCGGTCATCTCCACTATCTGGACGTAGTCGCGGTCCTGGGCTGCGACCACCGCGTAGTGGCGGTTTCCTATCGAGAAGGTGTCGACGCCGGTCGCGCCGTTAAGCGTCGTAGTGTCGCGGATGGTCGCCTTGGGCACGGGGTTGTACGGGTTGGTTACGTCCACCACCTGGATGCCGTGCTCGTTGATGGATGTCACCACCGCGTAGTGGCGGTCGCCTATCTGGTGGACGGCCACGTCATGTACGCGGTCCAGCAGGAGGCTGCCGGCGTCCCCCAGCTTGCCAGCGGGGAAGATGTTGGCCGGGTCGGTTATGTCTACAATCTGGATGCCGTCGTCGATGGTGGCGGCCACCACGGCATACGTGCGGCCCGACACGCTGTAGATGGCCACCCCTTCGGCCCCGTCCAGCAGGGTACTGCTGTCGTCGCTCAGGTAGCCAGCGGCGGTGGGGCTGGCCGGGTTGGTTATATCGACAATCTGCATGCCGTCATCGACACTGGACACCACCACCGCATAGTGGCGGTTGTTCGTCTGGTAGTACTCTACGCCCGACGGGCCGTCTAGCTCGAGGCTGCCACCGTCGGTGATCTGGCCCACGATTTTGCCGGCGAGGGCGTTCGGATCGGTCACGTCCACCAGTACCAAGCCGTCGGCGCCTTCCGCGGTAACGGCCGCGTAGTGCTTGTTTCCCACCGAGTAGATGATCAAATCCGAGGCGCCGCCCAGCCTGTTATCTGACAAATGAGCTGGCCGATTTACCAATGTACCGACTTGTTTTATGGCACCGCCGGCCCCGTCCGTGTCCCCCGCTTTGGCTATTTTAAACGCCTGTATTGCGTTGCTGACGGTCCAGGTCGCTATAAAGTAGGGCTGGCCGTCGTTGGCCGTATACACGGCAATTGCTTGCATCCTAGCTTGGCTCGTGGACGGGATAGGTTGTACGTTGCGCTGGCTGTGACCTCCATTGTTCAACGGGTTGATGCTGGCCGGGTTGGTGATGTCAAGCAGGTGCGCGCCCTCTTCGGAACCGGCCACCACCGCGTATATCCTACCGTTGTACGTAAAGACCTTCACGTCGTATGGGCCGTTAAGAAACACATCGCCACTGTCTGCCACGACGCCCCGCAGCTGGAGGGCTATCTCAGGCTCGCCCTCCGGCGTGGCAATGTCCGATTCGACGGACACCGTCACGGTATCGGTGGCGGTGGCGCTCCCGTGCGTTGCGGTTAGCCTGAAGATTAGCGTCGAGGGGCTGCTCGGAGCCGTAAAGAGAGGCTGCGCCGTGTTGGCGGACTGTAGGGTGACTATGGGCCCGGCCGTCTGGGACCATCGGTAGGTGGGCGAATCACCCGAGGAGACGGTGGATGCCGAACCGTCCAAGACGACGGCTCTGTCGACCCCCACCGCCCGGTCATCTCCGGCGTCGGCGGTCAGGACTGCCATCTCCGCTATCTGGACGCCGTGGTCGTCGGAGGAGGCGACCACCACATAGTGGCGGTTTCCTATCGAGAAGGTGTCTATGCCGGTCGCGCCGTCAAGCTCCGCGGAGGTAGTGTCGCCGACGCGCCCCTTGGGGACGGGGTTGTACGGGTCGGTGACGTCCACCGCCTCGATGCCGTCGTCGTGGGAGGCGGCCACTACCGCATAGTAGCGGTCGCCTATCCGGTGGACGACCACGCCCCGGGGGTTTTCCAGCTCGAGCATGCCGGTGTCCGCCAGATTGCCGGTGGGGAAGATGTTGTGCGGGTCGGTGATATCCACAATCTGGATGCCGTCCTCGCTGTTGCCGGTCACCACGGCATAGGTGCGTCCCCCCACGCTGTAGACGGCCACCCCGTCGGCCCCCTTCATTTCGAGGTCGTCGGTGTCCCCCAGGTGGCCGGCGGCGGTGGGGTTGTTCGGGTTGGTGATATCCACAATCTGTATGCCGTCCTCCTGGGAGGCCGCCACCACCGCGTAGTGCCGGTTGTTGGTCTGGTAGTACGCGATGTCAATCGGGCCACGGAGCAGCGTGCTGTGGTCGTCGGTGATCTGGCCCTTGAGGGCCGGCTTGCCGAGGTCGCGCGGGTCGGTCACGTCCACTATCCTGATGGAATGGGAGAGTTGCCCGATGACGGCGGCGTACTGCCTTGCAACCAGGTCTCCGGGTTCCACAACCACCCTGTCATCATCATCCATTCCGATTATTTTTGTCCCCAGGCACTTGACGGCACTATTATTGCCTGTGACCAGGACCGCCCCTGGAGCAGAGTCGCACCTGGTCTGAAGGGTATAGATGATCAGGTCCGCGGCATGGTCCATTTTGATGTTGTCCACCGTGGCGGCCAGCTCGTCCAGCCGCCCGTTGCTGTGGATGTAAAACGACTGGACGGCGTCGCTGCTGCCCCAGGACAGCATGATGTAGAGGTTGCCATCAATGGCGACATACGGGACTGCCGATTCGGCGCCGACGGCATTGTTGTGGTTGTTGCCGCCGCTTTGTGATTCCGGGTTGGGATGGCGCAGCTCGTTGATGTTGGCCGGGTCCGTAATGTCGAGCAGGTGTATGGAGTCGCTGTTGGAGGCCACCACCGCGTATATCTTGCCCCCGTGCTCAAAGACCTTCACGTCTACTGCGTTACGAAGATACGTGTAGACGCTGTCGGCCACGCTGTCCGTCAGGGCGAGGTCCACGGCCGTCTTGTCCGGCGACCCGGCAGCGTCGGGGGCGACGGCGACCGTCACGATATCGGTGGAGGTGACGCCCCCGTGCGTTGCGGCCAGCTGGAATATCAGCACCGAGGGGCTGGAGGGCGCCGTAAAGGTGGTCCGCTGCGCCGTGGGGCTGCTCATGGTGACAGACGTTCCGGCCGTCTGGGTCCATTGGTAGGTGGGGGTCGCGCCCGATGATACGGATCCCGAGCCGGCCAGGACGACGGTCCGGCCGGCATCCACCGACAGGCCGTCCCCGGCGTCGGCGTTCACCGCGGTCATCTCCACTATCTGGACGTAGTCGCCGTCATCGGATGCGACCACCGCGTAGTGGCGGTTTCCTATCGAGAAGGTGTCGACGCCGGTCGCGCCGTTAAGAGTCGGGCCGCCGATGGTCGCCTTGGGCACGGGGTTGTACGGGTTGGTGATGTCCACCACCTGGATGCCGTCCTCCTGGAGGGATGTCACCACCGCGTAGTGGCGGTCGCCTATCTGGTGGACGGCCACGTCCTGTACGCGGTCCAGCCGGAGGCTGCCGGTGTCCCCCAGCTTGCCGACGGGAAAGATGTTGGCCGGGTCGGTTATGTCTACAATCTGGATGCCGTCGTCGATGGTAGCAGCCACCACGGCATACGTGCGGCCCGACACGCTGTAGATGGCCACCCCTTCGGCCCCGTCCAGCAGGGTACTGCTGTCGTCGCTCAGGTAGCCGGCGGCGGTGGGGCTGACCGGGTTGGTTATGTCGACAATCTGCATGCCGTCATCAGCCTCGGACACCACCACCGCGTAGTGGCGGTTGTTCGTCTGGTAGTACTCTACGCCCGACGGGCCGTCAAGCTCGAGGTTGCCGGAGTCGATGATCTGGCCCGCGATGTTGGCGGCGGCGAGGTTGTTCGGATCGGTCGCCTCCACCACCGCCAGGCGGTCGGCGCCTTCCACGGTAACGGCCGCGTATTGCTTGTTTCCCACCGAGTAGATGATCAAATCCGAGGCGCCAGCCAGGCTGCTACCTATCAAAGGATTTGGCCGATTTACCAATCGACCGACTTGCTTTATGTCACCGTTGGCCCCGTCCTTGTCCCCCGGTTCGGCGATTTTATACGCCTGTATTGCGTTGCTGCCGGCCCAGGTCGCTATAAAGTAGGGCTTGCCGCCGACCGTATACACGGCAATTGCCGTCATCTGACCAGAGCTAGTTACTACGTTGCGCCCGCCGACATCTCCATTGTCCAACGTGCCGATGCTAGCCGGGTTGGTGATGTCAAGCAGGTGCGCGCCCTCGCCGGTGGCGGCCACCACCGCGTATATCCTGCCGTTGTACGTAAAGACCTTCACATCGGATGCCTGGTCGAGGTACCTGTGGCCACTGTCTGCCACGGAGCCCCGCAGCTCGAGGGCTATCTCAGGTTCGGCAAAGGCCTCGCTAGCGGCTATCCCGGATACGGCGACGGCCACCGCCGCCACGAACCCAATCAGGATGGAGCGGCCGGCCACGGACGCTCACCCCCCCCCCGCACCACTCGGGTTAATTCCCGGACGGGCGCATTCAGGGATAATAATCTAAAATCGGCTCCGAAAGATCGGCGCGCGGCGGTAAATGCAACGTCGCGTGCCAGCTTGCCGGTTTCCCGGATTCTGGGCATAGTAGGCTAACCCAACTCCTCGCTAAAATGTGTTTTTATTGACTAACAATAATGCGATAATAACCGCAATAAAATAGCGTGATAATAATTATTGCATTAACCTGCCGGGTGGAGGCGCCCGGCTGTTTTTGGCCAAAAACATCACCGCAAATATCCGAACAGGATTTAACCCCGCCGGCAGGACCGGCCCAGGCGCAGTCAAAAAGCACGCCCCCGTGCCGGCCTGCCGGATGGCCGGCACCATAAAGCCCGGAACGATGCCGCCGAATATGCGTGCCGGGACTGCGGCGCGGGGTACGTATCACAAGATACTGTGCCAAGTGTGACATACCCGCCAAATTTGCCAGGTGCCGGACCTGTAAAACCACCACCCCAACACCCTGACAAAAACACGGCGGCCCGGTTGCCATCTTGAACAAAAACCAACCCGGCTGGTCCGGATCGCACCCGGGCCGTCCGACATTTTCCCGCCGCAAGAAATTCAAAAAGATCAAACACGTTCTAACGCCGGCCAAACCCCGGGCCAACCGCCAAAAACCGCCCATGACAATTACCCCCCGCAGGAAACCCAAAAAGATCCCCAGCCGCCTGCCGGACCCGGCGGCACGCCCCGTGCCGGGCGGCTATCCTCTTTTTGCCGGCCCGGTGGCGTACTTGGTTGGTTTGGTGGTAGGTTTTGACATTCACGGTGTGCCCGCGCCGGAGAGACCGCTATCCCCGGTGCGCCGCTATCTGCTGGATCTGTGGGGTGGTCAACTGCGGAGGGTCGGCCGTATAGTCGGCTATCGCCACCAGCCACTCGCTCTGCTCTATCTTGCAGCTGCCGTCGGCGTCGTACTGCCGGACGATGGCAGGTATGTCGCACGTCTGTTGTTCACTGGATTCGGTGCCCTCGGGTTCCTGCTGCGGTTCCTGGGTTGGTTCCTGGGTTGGTTCCTGGGTTGGTTCCTGGGTTGGTTCCTGGGTTGGTTCCTGTGTTGGCTCCTGTGTTGGCTCCTGCTCGGGTTCCTGCTGCGGTTCCTGTGTTGGCTCCTGTTCTGGTTCCTGCTCGGCCCCCTGTTCGGCCTCCTGCTGCGGTTCGGGCTGCGGTTCCTGGGTCTGCTGTTGCGGTTCGGGCGCCACCACGTGGACCGTCCTGATCTGCGGGGTAGCCGGGGTGCCGTATGCGTCGGCCACCTGGTAGTACAGCAGGTAGGTAGCCGCCTGGGAGGTGTCAACCGCACCGGTGACGGTCACGCTGGCGGTGATGTCGTCGCCGTCCGAACCGGTCGCCGTGTAGCCGGGGTCGGTCCAGACAGAGTTGAGCGGCACGGTCATGTTGGTGGACCCAGCCAGGGTTATCACGGGGATCTGGGCCGACTCGGGGACGGCCACGCCCGTAGGCGAGCTGGCAGCCGGACAGCTGTCGCCCCCGTCATCATCCTCTATGTATATCGTGTAAAACAAATGTACCGCCCGGTACGTGCCCGGCCACATGGTCATGCGCCAGGTCATGGTCTCGCAGCCCTCCACCCTGTTGTCGTCAATCACCCTGATTGGTATTGAGGTGGTGGTGCTGCCGGCGGCGAACGTGGGAAGCTTGATGTAGTTGTAGTCGGCATCCGGCGTCCTGTCATGGCTGGCGGTGCCGCCTAACATGCGCTGCATCGAGGTCTCCCGCTCTACGGGCTCGCTCAGGGTCAGGGTGAGGCAGGCGGTATCGGGCAGCCTCAACTGGACCGTGCCGCCGGCCGACCAGTTCAACCCCCAGCCCAGACCGCTGATCTCGGTCAGGGTGAGCGTGCTGTCCGCGATGCCGTTCGACGCGCTGAGCGTAGCGTCCACGCCGGCCCCAACTATGGCATCACCCGCAAGGGGGATCTGGGCATCGCCGGCGTGCAGCGTCAGGCACGAGATGAGGTTTTCCGGAATGGCCTTGTCGAGCGTCAGCTTGAGGCTTTCCTGATGTATGATGAGGCTGTACTCATTGTTGGGGTCCTGAGTGAGTTGCCTCTGGTTGTGCGAGATGGCTTTGACCGTATATGCGACCCCGTCAAAGGTGAAATCATTGTCGGCTAGCGCACTGATGCAACGGGCGCCGGCCTGGGTGTCGTCGCAGCCGCGGTTTGTCGGGGCCGAGGCGGGCGTGCTCAGGTCATATGTCGTCATGGTGGCGGACCAGAGATTGGCGCCCTCGCGCGGGTTGCCGGATATGGATGCTGTCAGCGTTGGGAACGTCTCGATCAGCCTCAGCTGAACCGTGTCGCCGGTGTTCCAGCTCAGGCCGGACCCGACTCTAACTGTGTTGCCGGCAGGGAAATTAGCACCTGCAAGATTGAACGGACTGCCGTCGACGTAGATCGTCCCGGCGGACCGGATGCCCTCAGGGAATGTCTTGTCGAGAGTGAGCTGAATTCCACCGCTATGTCCCCTTATGGCGGTGAGGGCATAGTTCACACCGCCATACGTGAAATCATCGTCAGTCAACACACTTGGCGAACTGCACTCACTACCAGCAAGGACGTTGTTGCATCCACCTCCACCAGACATCGTCAGCGTGGCGGACCAGATTTCAACGTACCCGGGGTGGTCGGCAAAGGCGGCCGGCGCCTCATGGATAACAGATACCGCCAGCACAGACAACGCGGCAAGCAGCACTACCGGGATTATCTGGGAGATATGATTATCGCTTATGCCCGGGGGGGGGGCGGCCGAATCTTGCCTAAAACCGGCCCCGAAAGGCTGGCGCGCCGCGATAAATGTGGTGTCGCGCGTTAATTTGCCGGTTGTGCTGATTTTGGACAATGGTTATGTTGGTATTCCGCATCTTAAATTCATTCTTTATCGCGCTATCGACAATTACGATAATAAACGCAATAAAATAGTGTAACAATATCGCTCATATTTCGAGTGTTGTGGGTGGCTTGGACCGCGTAGCGGGCACATATCGGGCAGGATATATCGAAACAGATCAATACGGGTAGATCCCCCGCACCCCCGTGACGTGCGTCGCTGTGCAAAAACAGAGGAAACCGGGGTCCGCCAAGGACGGAAATGGCGGACCGGGCCCGCTGCTGTGCCTGATGGCGCTGTTCTACGACCCGGGGGCGACCGCCGGGCCGTTCCGGACGGCGGACCGGGCGCACGGCGTCTTCTGTCCCCGCTGCAAGAACAACCCGGTGATAAAACACGGCCGATACCGGAAACGCCTCCGGCGCCACCCCTGCAAGGACTGCGGCAGGACGTTCAACGACAAGACGGACACCATCCCGCACTACCGGCATATCTGGACGGGGAACCGGATGCTTGCACTCTGGGAGTTCCTGTGCGGTCCGCCCAACGGGGTCTCCATCAACCATGTCGCCGAGTCGATAGGATGCGCCTACCGGTCAACCTACTATATGATCCGCCGGATGATGGACAAGATACGCAGCCTTCCAGAGGGGATCATCCTGTCGGGGACCTGTGAGACCGACGAGGGGTACATCCGGGCCGGCTCCAAGGGGGTGCCCCTGGCAGGCAACGGCGAGCAACGGACCGTCCCCAGCCGGCGCGGCCTGCCGCGCGGCCCCGGCAGGAGCACCTTCGAGAAGAACACCCCGATGATGACGGTCTATCACCAGCGTGCCGCCGAAGACGAGCCGGGCCTGACCATCCTCGAGGTTCCGGCCGGCGACGGCAAGACGCTGGCCGGGAGGGCAGCCGAAAAGTTCGAGCGCGAACCCATGGTCATCACCGACGAGCACACCGCCTACAAGAGCCTGGGAGAGGCCGGATACGACCACCCGACGGTAAACCACGGCGAGGGCGGGTTACGCCTCGGGGGATCTCAACGGGATCCACACAAACAACTGCGAGTGCAGGGTGGGCCTGCTCAAACGGTGGCTAAAAAAACACCGTGGCGTCAGCAAGTGGCACCTGGAATCGTACGTCAAGTCGTTCCAGCTCGTCCACAACCGCCGCCACTACGGCGTCAACGGAAGGTTCCTGGCGGCGCCGGCCGCGATCCTGGACCGGTACCCGGGGCGGCAGGCCTGATCCAGGGCGGGCCATCGCGGACAATGCCCATCCAGTCCTGATCCGAATGTTTCTGAAACGGTTTATTTTTCACTAAAACCATCCTTTGATGCGAGCATTATCGTACCGGCCGGATGTCTTTACCGGCCCGGGACAGGATCTGCCGCCCACAACATTCGAAATATGAGTGTAAAAATTAGGAGGATTTGGCTGCGTCGGCAAGTATCAGCCGTATGGCCTGCATCACCCGCTCTGCCATCCTCAAGCAGGCGGCGCCGACCTCGGCGGGCGTTTTGGCCTCGGCATATCCAGCTATGTACGCCATGTGGTTGGCCGCCGACTTTTCGATGCCGTACATCCTAGCCAGCACGCACGCGCCCAGCTCGGCAACGATCTCCTGCGCCGGATCCTGCCCGCCCTTCAGCTCGTGCGTCTTGCCGTCGTACTTGTGCACCAGCTCGTGGAAGTAGACGGACGGCTCCTCGGTGCTAAGGGTGATCTTCCTGGTTCTGGGGTTGAACGAGCCGCCCTCGCCGTGGTCGCTGTTCCGGTAGGATATCTCGGCCAGGCCGGCCAGGGGCGGCAGGGCGGCGGGCTTGTACTCTTCGACGGGTTCACCGTCGGTGTCCTCGATTGCAAACACCGGCACGCTCCGAAAGCCCACCATGATGGTACGCTCCTCGCCGTCCTCGTCTTTGCGCTTGACCGTCATGGGCGCCAGTATGTATCTGGCACTAGCCCCCTTTTTGACGTGGCGGTTTATCGACTGCCATTGGCGGTAGCCGCGCGCATCGTCGGTCGCGCCGCCCATCTGCATCAGCAGTTGGTTGCCGAACGACCACTTGGAACACGGAATCTCAGGCGCCCTGATAAGGGCCGCCGCCATGTACTCGGGAATGCTATCGCTTTCAGCGAACTCGCCGGCGATCTCCGTCAATATTTTGTTAGCGTTCTTTGTGTTTATAATATGTTGTTTGTTTGCATTATATATAATGATTAAGTATTATTAATACGAAAGCGTAGTTAACGAGCCAGGCATGCGCCAACATGGCGGCCGGAGTTTCCCTCCCCTCGTGCGCCACGTAGCGATTCCTGCATCTCTTTGATACTCCCGCATGTGCTGTTCCCGGCGGCCTTTTTGCGTACTTTCCACTGCGGCCCCATCGGGGCGGGCCCCGGCGTGTACGGTGGGAGATGGCATGTCTTGATCCTGCCGTCCGTCTCGCCGGGAAACTCCACCGGCGCCCCGGACTTGCGTGTAGTAATCGGACTAAAGATCTGAACAACAAAGCCGTATCCTTGGCCCAGTCCGCTGACCGACAGAAATGCTCAAGATCTACCGGATCCGTGCACCCCCATGCCACGAACACTGAAGGTAAAACGGGGGAATGAATCCCTCCCGGACGTCAGCATATCGCAGCCGTCCGAGATGCAGGGGAGCGAGCCGCCCGGCAAGTCGCGGGACAGGCTGGAGGCCGCCAAGCTACGCAAGCGGGGCCGGACCCTGGACGGGATAGCCGACATGGTCGAGTACGCCAAGAGCACCGTGCACGGCTAGCTGCTGCGTATGCAGGAGGAGGGGCCACGAGCGCAGGCACGACCGCAAGAGTCCGGGCCGGCCTCGGCGCCTCTCCGGCGACCAGATCCGGGAACTGGACGGCATCCTGCGGCAGGGCCCGACGGACGGCGGCCTTGGGCGCGGATCCTGGACGGCCAAGATGCTCGCCAGGGCAATCCCGGACAGGTTCGGGGCCGCGTACGGCCCCGGCGGGGCGCTCAAGCTGACCGCCGGGATGAACTTTTCGGTCGGGAAGGTGCGGCCGGTCCCCTGCAACACGGCGTCCCCCGAGGAGATAGACGCGTACGTCGGAAACACCATCGGGGCGATCCGGCGCCATGCCGGCCTCGACTACTCGATTATATGCCTGGACGCGGCCGGCCTGGCCGACTCGCCGTCCTCGGCGTCGGGCATCCGCCCCAGGGGCGGGCGCGATACGGTCGGCGTCAACTTTTCCACCAAGACGACCAGGATCATGTTTCTGATGGAGCGCGTCCCGGTATTGCGCGTATGGAACCAGGCGACGCCGGCTACCGCGCTAGGGCCCGTACTCCAAGCCCTCATCGGGTTGGTACGTCGCGGCCACCTCCCAAGCGCCGTTGCGCACATGCCATATGTCATAGGCGTATTGGTCCAGGTCGCCGTTGGCGTTTAGCGCCAAGCTGCCCAAGGTTCCAGGAAACTGGCTTGCTACCTGCGGCAAAACCGCGGCAACGGCCCCGGCGTCGTCGCTGCCGGCAGCCTCCACGGCGGCAGCCAACAGCGCTACCGCGTCGTATGTGGCGTAAGTGTACGCGTCGGGGATATAGTTCACTCTGGCCAGTCCCCCCACTACAAACGGATCAGGTGGCGGCTCTGCAAAGAGGGTTGCCTCATAGTCCACCGTCTCGGCGAACGCGGCCGAGGCCTGGTTCGTGGTTATACTGAGCTGCTTTGCAACGCCCGAGGTGCCATACCATTTCACCGACCCCAAGACGTGGTGCTCTGACGCGGAAGCCATTATGTCCGCGGACTCACCATACCCGACCAGGAGGACGGCCACGTCCGACTCCCCTGCCGCTTGGACGGCGCCTGCAATCTGGGCGGCCAGGGAACCGTAGTCCAGCAGCCCAAGGTCGGCCGGCCCCGAATCATATGGTATCTCTGTGGCGCTTCCTCCAAAGGCCTCCGTGACCGCCTGGTTGAGGGAGGAGCCGAACGCATCATTCCTGTATGCTATTACCAAGTGTCCGGTTGAGTGCTCCTCGAAGAGAGCGTTGAGCGCCTCTGCTTCCCTAGTGTCGTCCGGCACCAGCCTGAATATGCGATCTGGCAGGGCCAAACCCGTTCCGGTCGAGCAGCAGCTAAGAGCGAGCATGTCGTTTTCCTCCACGTATTGATGCACGGCCTCAAGGCTGGCTGTATCGGGGGGACCCAGCAGCAGGTTTATGCCCCTCTCGTGCATGGACTTTACGACCCCCAGTGCCCTTTGGGGATCGCCGGCGGTGTCCTGGGCCGCCATTACAAGCCGCCAGTCCGCGTCCTGGGCGGCAAGCATCTCGTTGGTTACAATCTCGGCCAGCCAATAAGCCACGTTGCGCGGTAAAGCTGAAGTATGGACTCCCGACAACGGCATCGGCACCCCCACAGTCACCTCGCTCAGGAACTTTGCCCTGTCGGAGTCGTAAACCAGTATGTTCTGCCACCCGCCGTCCTTGATCTGCCAAATGTCATAGTCGGCACCGGCCAGATCCCCGTTCTCGTCTAGCCCATCTCCCGGAATGAAAATTCCAGTGTTGGCGATTACGGAGCTTAGTATTGGCCCCACCTCCGAGGCATCAAGTCCCACCGTTCTGCCCACGGTAAACCCGGCAGTCAACACGGCATCATACGTGACGTACAAGTATGGGTCCAGATGCTCCCCCGGATGCAGCACTCTCAGGTATTCGGCCGGGATCTGGGCGGTAATGCCGTCATTAATCATCAGGATGGGCCCCTTGAAGTCCACGCTCTCGGCAAAGGCGAGCGCCGCATCGTTGGCAGGGATGGCTAGGCGGTTCGCATTGCCGGCGCTGCCATACCACTGCACAGAGCCCAGTACGGGATGGAGCGAGGCCGCCTCCAGCATGCCGGCGGATTCCTCGAATCCTATCATCATTACGGCGACGGTATCGTCACCGTGCTCCTCCACCAAGGCCAGGACGTCCTCGGCCACGTCGGCGGCAATTCTCTCGTAGTCCAGTATGCCCTTGTTGGCCAGCCCGGGACTGTATCCGTTCTCCGTGTTTATGGTTCCGCTAAACTCAGACAGCAGGCCCTCTATCAGGGTGTCGCCCCACAGGTCCTGCCTGTATATGGCAACCACGTGCTCGGTGTCATCCCGCTCAAGCATGCTCGACAATACAGTCACCTCGTGTATGCTGGGCGGGCTGACACGGTAAAGGCTGTCGCCGGGTATCGACAGGGCATGGCTGGTGGAGAGGCTCAACAATATGATGTTGTTCTCGTCGGCATACTCCCTTACGGCGGCGGCGCCGGAGCTTGCCGAGGGGCCCACCACCATCTCTACGCCCAGCCTGTCCAGCTTCTTTAGCTTCTCAAGGGTCACGGCGGGATCGGTTTGGGTGTCCTCGATGAGCAGGTCCACGTACCAGTCGTTGCCGCGGCCGATGTTGAAATCGTTTGTGGCGGCGAGTGCGACCCGCGCCGCGGTGAGGCGCTGCTCGGCCGGCCCCCCCAGCGAACCGCTCAGTGGTAGGAGGGCGCCCACGGTATGGACATCATGCAGCCTGTTGGTGTGCTCAAACAGGTACAAAAAGTCCCCCACAACCCCGTTGGTTGTACGGCTAGCGGCGGTGATTACAGACGGGTTGTACACTGCCTCTTTCACCCAAGTTCCGTCTGCCAGGCCATACAGCAGGTACGCGGCGGATTTCAACCCCCCGTTCGCGTCCAACTCGGTGCTGTCGGTTCCACTGCTGTATGATGCGGCGTACAGAGGCAGCGCCGCAGCGAGCGTTCCGGGGTCAGGCACCGGCGGCGCCTGAACGGGCATGGGGCTCCACCGGCCAAAGAACTGCACGAAATCCGCCGTCGGATTCGACAGGGAGTAGGCAGCAATCTGGACCGCGCTGTATGCGCTCCACGCCTCCTGGGTGTAGAGCAAGTTTACCATGAGGCGGGGCTCGTGCACGGTCCCAAACATGGGAACCACATAACCCACACTCTCTGCAAAGTCCGCCGCGGCGCCGTCCAGGCTAGGCAGGCCCGACGCGGAGCTCGTCCCGAACCAGGCGACATCGGCCAAGGCGGATCCGGCCGCCATCAGGCCCCCGGTGGCATCCGGTTCCAGAACCAAGACGGCGGCCTTGCCGTTGGCCGACTCGACCTTGGCCGACAGGGCAGAGACCACCGGAGAATAGTCTAGTGTGCGGGGCGACACCAGCACCCCAGAATCCATCACGCCGTCAAACTGGGCCGCTATGCTCGCCCTCATGCTGCTGGACTGCAGGTCCCCCGAGTACACGGGTATGGCGTGCTCTATCCCGGCCGCTTCCATTGCCGCGGCAACGGCGGCGGCCTGATCCTGCACATCCGGCGCCAAAACGAAGACGTTGTCGCCGCTTCCCAGTATGCCATGGTGTGTGGCAGGCACGCAGCAGCCCACGTATACGGCGTTGTAGCCGGTGTCCGCGATGGCCTCCTTTGCATGCAAAAGGCTGACCGCGTCCCCGGGTCCCACAAACGCCATAACACCATCCTCCTGAGACTCTGCAATGAACTCGGCAATGCTGGTGCCGTCATCAGGATATACCACATCCAGACGCCACTCGGCGCCGATATTTGCCAGCATGTCGTTGACGTCTGTTATCGATTGTCTTATGGCCGCCGCCTCGATTGTGGAGCCGGGAGTCAGCACACCCATGTAGACTATAACTGGCTCGTCAGCGGACTGGGCGTAGGCGGAGTCGGCAAAGGCGGCCGGCGCCTCGTGGATAGCAGATGCCGCCAAGACAGACAACGCGGCCAGCAGTACTACCGGGATAATCCGGGAGGTTGGATTATGCCTTATGCTCTGGGGGGCCGAATCC
Organism: Nitrosopumilaceae archaeon; assembly: GCA_965261905.1. GTDB lineage: Archaea > Thermoproteota > Nitrososphaeria > Nitrososphaerales > Nitrosopumilaceae > VYCS01. Next base: position 509,636 of record CBDHDZ010000013.1, read on the forward strand.
GACCTAAAACCGGCCCCGAAAGACCGGCGCGCGACGGTAAATGTAGCGTCGCGTTCTTGCTTGTCGGTTTCCCCGATTTTTGGCATTAAAGGCTAGCCCAATTTCCTGCTTAAATACGTGTTTTTATCGACTAGCAGCAATTGCGATAATAACCGCAATAAAATAGCGCGGTAATAATTATTAGACATTATGCGTAGTAATCAGATTAAAGATCTGAACAACCAAGCTGTATCCTTGGCCCAGTCCGCCGACCAATAGAAATGCTTAAGATCTACCGGATCCGTGCACCCCCATGCCACGAACATTGAAGGTAAAACGGGAGGGGTGAATTCCTCCCGGACGTCAGCATATCGCAGCTGTCCGAGATGCAGAGGAACGAGCCGCCCGGCAAATCGCGGGACAGGCTGAAGGCCGCCAAGCTACGCAAGCGGGGCCGGACCCTGGACAGGATAGCAGACATAGTCGAGTACGCAAAGAGTACCGTGCACGGCTGGCTGCTGCGTATGCAGGAGGGGGACCACGAGCGCAGGCACGACCGCAAGAGTCCGGGCCGGCCTCGGCGCCTCTCCGGCGACCAGATCCGGGCGCTGGACGGCATCCTGCGGCAGGGCCCGACGGACAGCGGCCTTGGGCGCGGATCCTGGACGGCCAAGATGGTCACCAGGACAATCCCGGACAGGTTCGGGGCCACGTACGGCCCCGGCGGGGCGCTCAAGCTGACCGCCGGGATGAACTTTTCGGTCGGGAAGGCGCGGCCGGTCCCCTGCAACACGGCGTCCCCCGAGGAGATAGACACGTACGTCGGAAACACCATCGGGGCGATCCGGCGCCATGCCGGCCTCGACTACTCGATTGTGTGCCTGGACGCGGCCGGCCTGGCCGACTCGCCGTCCTCGGCGCCGGGCATCCGCCCCAGGGGCGGGCGCGATACGGTCGGCGTCAACTTTTCCACCAAGACGACCAGGATCATGGGAGCGCTGGGCGACAAGACCCTGGATATACAGTTCCACGAGAAAGCCGACGCGGTTGCCGTGATCTCCCTGCTGGAGTACGTCCGGCGGAAGCGCGGCAAGATATTCGTGATACTGGACAACGCTGGTCGCCCATCGGTCAAAGGCGGCGACCGGGTACGTCAGGAAAATGGGCGGCAGGGTTGTCCTGTGGTTCCTGCCACCGCGCACTCCCCAGCACAACCCGATAGTGGTGTTGTGGCGCGAGATCAAGCGGGCCATCGCCGACGTCTACTTTGGCGGCATAGACCAGATGCGGACGGCGATAATCCGAATGCTTCGCCGCGGAGAGGTTGCCATCGTCAGCCTGTTCCGGTACATGCTGGAGGCCATGGACTGCCGCAACCCCGTACCGGGAGCCTGCGCCGCGTAGCGTGTCCTTCTGGATTGTCGCCGCACCGGTCCGCTCATTTCCGTCCAGATGGCAGTCCTGCCCCGGTCACTCCGGCCTGACGGCTGTCCGAGCACGCCCATCCGGCTCGATGCCCTCCATCTTTGATGCCAGTCGGCAGAGTACTACAGAAAACTGTGGTTTGTGCATCATGTGGTCTACGGGATGTTCATATCTTTAATCCGATTACTATGTGTATGGGCGCGTCGTCCGTGAATATGACGATCCGGCAGTGCCACCCGTACGCGCGCGGCAGGAGAATCCGCGCAGTCTTCCGTGCCGGTCCTGCCGCAGAGCCTGCGGCGGATGGCGCCGCTGCCCGGCATCCCATCGGGCGGAACCTCTTGTCGGATGGGGTGGCGGGCGATGCCGCTTTTGCGTCCCTGCGGTACCGGCCCCTTTGTCCGGTGCCTGATCGCGTACGCATGCGCGGCTGTTTGCAATTTTGGTCCGTCCGGTTAGGATCGGATAGCCGGATGACCCACCGCTCAGGCGGGCCGGCCGTGGCCGCCTCGGCCGCCCGGAGGCGGGGGCGCTTGCGGCGCGGTGCGGCGAGCTGCGGCTGGCGGTTAATGTTATCAGGGGGTGCGCCGGACAGCTAAAAATTTAACGACGAATACACATCATCACGCATGGAAACGTCCGCTGGAATCGTGCTGTTCCGGAGGGAGGGCTCCGAGAATCTCTTTCTTCTGCTGCACTACCCGTCCGGGCATTGGGACTTTGTAAAAGGCCACAAGGAGTCGGGCGAGACCGACCGGCAGACGGCCATCCGCGAGTCCGCCGAGGAGACCGGCATAACGGACATGGAGTTCATGGAGGGTTTTAAAAAACGCATACGGTACAGCTTCGGATATGGCGGCCGTACGATCCACAAGCAGGTCATTTTTTTTCTGGCCAAGACGCAAACCCGGGACATCAGCATATCCGACGAGCACCAGGGGTACATGTGGACCAACTACGAGCAGTCCATGAACCAGGTCACCTTTGACAACGCCCGGAGCGTACTGTATAGCGCCAACCGCTTCCTTGCCAAGCACCGCCCGGAGTTAGGACAGTAGGATGGTCCTGGCCGTCTCGGCCGGGTCCTCCGAGTTGATGAGGCTCCTGCCTACGATGATATAGTCGGAGCCGCGGTCAATGGCCGTCCTGGCGCTGCCCCCCTGCGCCCCCACCCCCGGGGACACTATGTCTGCGCGGTCCCCCGCATCCTGGCGGCATCCCCGGATTATCTCCGGAAAGGTGGCGCCCACCACCACCCCGTCAACCCCCGCTGCCAGCCCCCACTCCAGGAATTTTTTGTAGAGCGGCCTCCCCCCTACCTGCATCTCGTAGGAGACGGCCCCCTCGTGCGAGCTCATGTGGCAGAGTGATATTATGCCGCGGTCCGCGGCGTGGGCCGACTCGACCAGCGCGGATAGCGCCGAGGGGCCCATTATCGGGTTGGCGATGAGCGCGTCAAAGCCCGCCCGCCACAGTATGCCGGAGGCAGCCGAGTTGGTGTTGCCGATGTCGTTTAGCTTGATGTCGGCTATGCACTGGAGGTCGAGTTTTTTGGCGCCGGCGGTGATCTTTTGCATCCCCACCAGCCCCAGCGGCAAGAGCAGCTGGAGGTTCATCTTTATGGCGCATATGTGGCCCCGCAGGCGGTCCACCACCCCAAGGGCGTCCGAGACCATGTCGGATGAGCCCTCGATATCTACTGCCAGTATGATGGGCCCCCCGCCGGATGCGGACTCGGCCAGGCGGCGGCGAAAGCCGGCGGTCACGGGCGGCCACCCTGCCGGGCGGTCCGGCGGTCTATTATCTCGGTGTCCGCCGGCCCCGTACCTATGATGGTGACAGGCACCCCCAGCTCGGCCTCCATCTTCTCGACAAACGACCTGGCCGGCCTGCTCAGGGAGTCGTATGATGTCATGCCGGCGCACTCCGGAAATACCACGTCCAGCTTGGTCAGGGCCAGCTGGGTCGCCCCGTTCAGCATGATAGACCGCCGTCCCAGGTCATAGTCCATCTCCGCGGCACGCCGTGGACGGCCGGTGACCGTCCCCCGCTCTGCCCATCCGCGCCGCTTCGTCTCGTCCGCGCCCAGCTCTCCCTTCAGCGGGCCGGTTCCCACGCGGGTCACAAATGCCTTGACGACCACCACCACGTGGTCCACTGCGGTGGGGCCTATCCCCACGTCGGCGCACACCCCGGAGGCGGTCACGTCCTTGGATGTGACGTACGGGTAGGTGCCGTGCCAGAGAGACAGGAACGTTCCCTGGGTACCCTCCACCAGCACGTTGCCTCCGGCTGCCACCACCTTGCCTATCTCGGCGGGAACGTCGGCGATGATATCGTCCAGGTCCCCCATCTCCCGGGCCAGCCTCAGCACCCTCATGGCCCGCGCCGCGTTTGCCGGGCCGGTACCGGATCCCGTACTGCCTATCTTCTCTTTGAGGTCTCCCTGCGAGTCCTCGTCTATATGGGGCCGCTCTATTATCCCGCAGTTCCCGTCCAGGTACGCCCTGCCGCTGGCGCCAAACTCGTCTATCTCGCGCCGCAGGATCTCGGGGTTTACCACCACCCCCGGCCCGATCATCACCCTCGCCCTCGGGTTCAAAAACCCGCTGGGCAGCATCCTGATCTTGTAGGTCTGGCCGCCGCTGAGTATCGTATGGCCGGCGTTTGGGCCAGCCCCGCCCCTGACGACTATCCCAGGATTGTCCACGGTGGCCAGGTGGGATATTATCTTGCCCTTGCCCTCGTCGCCGAAGAAGCCTCCCACGACCACGGTCACCGTCATCGCCCCGTCTAACCCAAGGCCATATAATAAAATTGATCGCGGCCCCCCAGAAAGTGGCGGAGCGGATTTTGACGCTGGAATTTCATGGGCAATATCGGTCTCGGACACGACCTGGCCGGCCCGTCTGTCAAATCTGCACCCCGCAGACAGGCACATGCCAGACGGGTGAGCCTTGCGGGACAATGTGATCGAAAGATTTAGATCGCCCGATATCCCCCCGCACCCCCATGACGGCCGTCATCCGGGCAGAACGGGAGGAGGAGCGAGGTCAGGGTTGCGTTCATCGCCTGCGTCTGTTCGTGTCGCGCCTGTTGGTGGCCACCGCGGTGTTTCTGGAGGGACGTGCGGATCCGCACCGGGATCAACACGGGCCGGAACGGGACGGCGGGAGCCGGGCCGGGTCAAATTCAAAACGGACGGTCCGCCGGGGCCCGGCGGGCAAGGGTCAAAACAACCAGCCTCCGAGGAGCGGGGCAGGGCGCCGGAAAGACAAGGGCGGCAAGGCAGGCGGCAAGGCAGGCGATGACAGTCTCGAATTCATGCAGGAGATGGCCGACGGCCTGGGCACCAAGCTGGCAATCTCCCTGCTGGCCGGGCTGATGCTGCCATTCTCTGGTGCGCCCAACGCCGTGTACGGCCTGCCCGACATGTACCGCCTGCTGCTGTCGGTGTGCTCCCGCGAGGGCGGGGAGTCCAGCGCCGAGGCGCAGTACCAGAGGAGCAGGGCCCTGAAGAGCGTCAAAAGACTGCCCAGTCGCAGGCGGATGCTGGACATCATCAAGGGGGTGCGGCGCGACCACATGCTGTCGCGGTGCAGCAGGATGGTGACACGCTCCATGCTGCAGGCGCGCCGGCACGGAATGTTGCGGCGCCCGATAGACGTCGCCATAGACGAGCACGACATACCATCCTATGCCAAGGTGATGAACATGGCGTACGCGGTTTTCTCCAGGTACAAGAAGGGCACCAAAAAATTCCACCGTCTGGCCACCCTCCACTGCGTGGTGGACGGGCACCGCCTCACCCTGGGCGTCGAGGTGGTGCGCCGGGGTGATGACACCGCCGAGACGGTGCGGAGGCTGCTGTGGAGGGCCCGCCGGCGCGGCATCCGCATGTCGTCGATCACCATCGACCGCGGGTTTCATTCGGTGGACGTCATAGAGACCATCAAGGCCACGGGGATACCCATGGTGATGCCCGCCGTCAAGCTGGACCCCGTCAAGGAGATCATAAAAAAGTACAAGGCCGGAGAGCGGGAGGCCGTATCCGCCCATACCATAACCAACAGCGCCGGCAGGAGCACCACGTACACGCTGGCCATCCTGGAGAGGGAGGATCTGGAGAAAGAGTATGCCAAGATGTCCCGGGAGGAAAGAAAGCTGGCAGATCTGCACGACGAGGATGCCCGGGTCAGGCAGTACTACGTGTTCGCCACCACCATGGGCGAGGGCTGGATCGGCGGCGACCCGCACCGCGTAGCCGAGTTCTACAGGAGGAGATGGGGCATCGAGAACTCCTACAAGAGCTACGAGGCCATGAGGCCGCGGACCACCAGCACCGACTATTCGGTCCGTATCCTGCTGTGGTTTATCCCGTTCATCCTGTACAACGTCTGGATCCTGGCCCGCTTCATGGCGGCCCGCGGCGGGGGGCACCACCCGGGCGCGCGGCCGCCCGTCACGCTGAACCTGTTCGTCTCCATGCTTCTGGATGCGGCAAACATGCAACCCGCCGGCAATCCGGGCGGGCATCCGCCGGATTAAGCCCATCTTCCAAGCACCCGATACCAGACACCCTGCTCCCAAGGCTCATGCCAAGGCTGACGGTTGCTGCGCCGCCCGTCCCGCATGCGGCTCCCGCCCGGCCCCCGCCGCCGTCCCGCCCCGCCGCATTCCGGGTTGTGATCTCGATGGTGGCTGGACCCAGGTCGCACTCGAGCGACCTTGGTCTTCGTGAGAACCAAGAGCGAAAATACGCTCCGCCACTTTCTGCCCCCGCCGGCTGCTCTACAAACCGGGGCATGGGCTCGTGTCCCCTGGGTACAGGTTCAGGTCGAATTCTGGCCTGCGCCTGACCGGCTGCCTCCGGCAGGTGCTGCCGGGCGTGATCGCGCATGGTATTCAGTTTGACCCGAACTTGTACTGCAGATACGCCTATCCACGGTGCGCCGCTATCGTCTGGATCTCCGGGGTGGTCAGTTTTTGGACCGTATAGTCATCGACGGCCACCAGCCACTCGTCCTGTTCTATCACGCCGCTGCCATCCGTGTCATACTGTCTCACGATGGCGGGCAGGCTCGACTCGGGTTCTTGTTCCGGTTCCTGGGTGGGCTCCTGTTGCTCTTGGGGATCTTCCTGTTGCTGCGGTTCCTGTTCCGGTTCCTGGGTGGGCTCCTGTTGCTCTTGGGGATCTTCCTGTTGCTGCGGTTTCTGTTCCGGTTCCTGGGTGGGCTCCTGTTCGGCCTCCTGCTGCGGCTCCGGCTGTGGCTCCTGTTCGGGCTCCGGCGCCCGATACTGGGGCTCGGGCGCTATCACGTTGACCGTCCTGGTCTGCGGGGTGGCCGGGGTACCGTATGCGTCGGCCACCTGGTAGTACAGCAGGTAGGTAGCCGCCTGGGAGGTGTCCACCGTCCCGGAGACGGTCACGCTGGCGGTAATGTCGTTGCCGTCGGCGTCGGTCGCCGTGTAGCCTGGGTCGGTCCAGACGGAGTTGAGCTGCACGGTCATCTCGGTGGAACCCGCCAGGGTGATGACGGGGAGCTGCGCCGACTCTTGGATGGCCAGCCCGGGCGGCATGGGGATGGCACCATGCTCGCCCCCGGTGGAACAGACGGTGCATGGATCGGCGACGGTCACGTGTACGCCGGTCATGTAGCCGAGGCCGACGGAGGGTTTGGGCACTACCACGATGATCAGTTGTTCGGGGGAATAGTCGCCGTCGGGCACGCCGGCGACGGTCACATCCTGGAAGCTGTTCCAGTTGCTCGTGGTGAATGTGATCGTCTTGGGGGTGATGTTGGCGGCGGCGTAGTTCCAGTTGTGGCCGGGCGCGCCATAGGGGGCACTCTGGACCATCGTAAGAAGGTTGACGGTTATGGTGGTGCTGCCCGGGTCTTCCGTCAGCCGTACCCGGAAGGTGTCGGAGGCGTCCTCGGCGGGGAGTTCCAGTTTGAGGCCCTCCACCGTGAAATCCCGGCCCCCGTAGGAGAGCTCCACGCCGAAATCATCACCGATGAGATAGTCCCGGCTGGGCACGATGCTTGCCTCCATGACGGCACCCCGGGGCCAATTCAGGCTTACACCATACCATGTCATGGCAAATTGGGTTGTATCCTCATCGTAGACAAAGTCAAAAGACACGCCACCGACAATCAGTACCGGATCCGGCATCTCCGGGATGACTTTGTCTAATTGCAGGGACAAGACGTGGCCGCCGACACTATAATGAAGCGCAACTATCTCGTAAGTGGTGCCGTTGTGCGTAAAGTTGTAGGGGGCGAGTATGCTGGAGCATGCCATGCTCCCCGACCCATGACAGCCCCGTATGTTGTTATGGATTATACTCGTGGTGAGGTTGCCGGACCAGACCGGCTCCTCGTAGACCCGGATATGGTCGTCGGCGAAGGCGGACGGGACTTCCCCCCCCATATATCGAGACCGTCAGGGCGACCAACACGGCGAGCAGTACGGGCAGGGTAGTCGGGAAGGCTGTGAAATTCACCAATTTAAGTGGATATTATATTATACCTATAAATAATTTTGGAATAGGGGTTCCCGTACAAATTCGTACAAGTTCAGGTCAAATTCCGACCTGCGCCTGATCAGATATCGGCAGATGTTACCGAACACGAAACTCATGCAGACCCGAACTTGTGCGGAGGGACGGGGATCTCATCTCCGGACGGGAGTCTGCCTGGCACGCGACCGACTGAATCATATGATCCCTCCGAACGATGTAGTGGATCACGCCATGACCCAGACCACCGCACAGTCCGGACAGGACGCAACCATGACGGGCGAACCCGAACCCCGGACGGTCGGGTGCCCGTGCTGTTGGGGGTCTCCTTTCCTGAACCGACCAGAACTGAGGACGGGTCGCTGCCGGATGGTTTGGGATGATGAGTCGGTCTGACCTGAACCTGTATCGCGTGGACAACCCCGCCGTGCCGGGATGGTTTATTATCGGGGCCGCACTCGCACGTCCGTTGAGCATACCCAACTACGCGGGCAACATAATCGCCAACCTAGCCGGCCTGCCGGACTTTCTGCGAAAGCCCATGCTCAGGATGAGGGTGGCCGAGTTTCCCGGACTGTCCGGGGAGGAGAAGGCCGAGGTCATCAACAACGCTCTGGAGGCCAGCCCGTCCATACCCTTCCCCGTATTCGCCAAGCTCCTGAAGACGTGGCTGGAGGTTGTGGCCGAGCTCCCTCCGGATCAGAGGCGCATGCTGCTAGGGACGTATGCCGGCGAGCTAGCCGTGGCGCCGGAAAAGTCGGTGGCCCTGCACGTGGACGGCATACTGGGCGTGTTCAGGGAACTGGGCGAGGCCGAACGGGGAGCCATAGGGGAGTCAATCCGGCAGATCGTCGGCGGGATGGAAGCCGAGCACCGTAGGAGGATACTGCTGCTGATGCCAACCTCGGCCAAGGAGATGCTTGGAATCTAGGCGTCGGGGTTTCGGTTCTTCTCGTCGGCATAGTCCACTATCCCGCCCTCCGGAGTCAGCACCCCGACGAATATCTTTTCATGCTTTCTGAGTACCTTCCGGTGGTCCGGCATGGACATGTCAAGGTGCATCTCGTTCATCACCATTATCCGGTATTCCTTCCACTCGGCCCAGCACTTGTTGCAGCAGGGGTATTTTGCCGCAAATGGATCCAGATCCTCGCCGCCAGGTATGGCGTTCTTGCATTTGGTGCACGCACCGGCCATGCTGTACAGTGATGGGGCGGGAATTTATCCCTTTGTTGGCGGGTTCGGGCCGGTACTAATCGTGTCGATGCCATTACGGTTGGCGCCCGCTGGTAGGTTCGGCGGGGTCGTACGCGCCCTCAAGGAGACGACCCAGTCGGTGGAGCTGCTGTCCATGACAATCTGCTACAAGATGGCCTTCGCCTGAGACCATACCACATAGGGGCGGGAACCCCCGCGGGTATGGGAGAGGCTGCGCACGACTGCCCGCGGATCGCCATCAACGACTGCTCCGGTGGGCGGCAAGAGCGAATCTCATCGCTATCATGCCATTGGCAGCTGCCGCCCGCCGTCCGGGACGGCTCCGGTGGGCGGCAAGAGCGCATGATCCGGCGTCCACCCCACACATTCCTGTTGATCCAGATACCTCCGCGGGTATCAGGGAGGGCCGCCGGTTGATTTTTTTGGACATGGCCCACGCTCGGGCAACCAATAGAGATTATGCACAGACTCCCCCATACCTCTAGTACCATAAAGTATGGTATTAATACTTGATAATACTTATAACCACCATCACCATCATGATCACCTCCCATGGGAAAGATAATCCGGACCGTCCACGTGGCGCATGACAAAGGTCAGCTCTTGGGCGGTTTGCTGCACTATGTGATGGCCGCATCCAACCACGCCGCCAAGGGGTACCGCCGGGGCATCCGCGGCAGGGAACTGTATCGTCTGGCGACGCACCGCACCAGCGTCTACCAGTCCAGGTTTGCCGACTACATCATAGTTGACGTGTTGGGCAGCCACAGGGCGTGGCGCACCAACCGGTTGGCTGATCCATATGTTCGCGCGCCACATTATCACAACCCGGCGGCCCAGACCGACTGTTTCGAGCTGGCCTTTGATGACACCTCGAAACGCTGGGACGGCTCGCCGGCCATCCACATCGCCATATATGGCATGGGTCGCCAGGACCGTACCTGGATGGCGTTCCGCGCGCCGCCCCATATGGTCAAACATCTCACCCAACCAGACGTCACGCCAAAAACCGTCAAGATAACCAGGGACGAGATCTACGTCACCTACGAGAGGACGGTGCCCGACCGCCAACCAACCACCTGGGCGGGCGTGGACATGAACGCCGGCAACAATACCTACGTACTGCTGGACGGGACGGTGATGGTCGAGCGTAACGATTTTCACAGACAGTACAACCGGGCGTGCAGCAAGACACTCAGGGTGAAGCGGCGCAGTGATGTCCGCGTCATGGCCAAGCAGCAGAAGAAGGCGTGGGACACCTACCACAACCGCGTAAAGAACGCAATCGGCGTCGAGGCCAGCCGGATGGCCGACCTCGGATGCGCGGTGGGTTACGAGATGCTGAGCATACACAAACTATACGTCAAAAACGGCAGGATGGCGCCATACGTTCGCGGCAAGTTGAAGACTACCCTCAATGTCGGCCAGCGGAGGAAAGCCACGGTGAATGCCGCCGAGGCGGCGGGGCTGCCGCATGTCGGGGTGGATCCGGCCAACACGTCGGCCAACTGCATGATGTGCGGCAACAAGCTGAAGCGCGCCACCGGCCAGCAACCCGGCAGGCGCAACCTGTGGTGCCAGCCATGCAAGGCCATCCGCGAGCGGGACGTCAACGCCGGCCATAACGTCCTGTATCGGACGGTAGTGGCGCTGGTTGCAGCCTATACCGGCCGGGACGAACCCGGGAGTGTTACGCTCCCCATCCTGTTAGACATACTGCGGGGGGCGATCGCCGAACCGGGCATGACCCTCCGGCAGAAACGCACACTAACTGACATCTTGCGGACGTTAGAGGGCCGCAGTGCAGGCGTTGAAGGACGCCTGCCGGGGGCGCACAAACCGGGGCGCCGAAGTCCCGCCGACGAAGAGTCGGCGGGCGGACCCGGGGTGGACGACTGCGGCCGGAACGGGCCGGGGCCGCCCAATGCAGCCAAGTTATGCGCCTATGCATAATCTCTAATAATAGTTCGGATGAGCATATACATTCATGAAGATAAAGTGTCCCAAGTGCAAAGAGGGCGCCGAGCTCTCGCCTGACTTTGCGTACGTCACATGCGCCCACTGCGATCTCGACATGTCGTACGGCGAGTACGTCAAGTTCGTGGCGCACAACGACTCCGCCTACTCGGACATACTAGGCGACTATGCCAGCAATACCGGCGGCCAAGTATCCGGTTCGCTAGACGAATGGGATTAACAAGGATTATAAAACGTCCCCCGGCATGGCCCCGTACTTGTCAAAGCTTGAAGATCCGCCAGCAGATCCGGCGGATGTTGAAGAAGAGGATCTGGTTCTCAAGAAGGCGGTTGACTCCTACCGAAAGGTGATGGAGAGGGACAACCTGACCGACGGGCAGCGCGAGGAGATAGAGGAGCGCATCAAGGCCATGGAGAACAGGGAGATAGTGGAACGCATAGAGGAGCACGAACCCAAAGAGATACTCTCCGACGACGACAAGGTTATGATAGGCCCTCCCACGCTGACCCGGTTCGAGAAGGCCCGGATAATGGGAGCCAGGGCCCTGCAGCTCTCCCTGGGGGCGCCGCCGTTCGTGGAGATACCCGCCGGCACCAAGACATCCCTGGTGATAGCCATGGAAGAGCTGGATCTGCGGGTCATACCGATAGTCATCCGGCGCGCCCTGCCCAACGGCGACTACCAGAACATACCCATAGAACATTTCGCGTAGGGGCAGGCCCGCGCATGCTGGCCGGCCAGAGCACTAGGCTGCAGCCCTCCTAGGTCCCAGGGTTCCGCGTAGTTGGCGGGGCATGCATCCTCTTTCGGGACACGGGGGCACGGGCCCCGGCCGGCGGATCTTCTCCAAAACCGCCCGAACCTTGCAGGCGCGGCGGCAGGCGCACCGTCCACGGGGGGCGGTGGCTGCGCGCAAACCCTTTGATCAAATCCGGTTTTGCGGTCTCGGACGGCAACTGAGGCCGCCGATATGCGAAAAATACCACAATCCCGAGAGTTCGGATAATGTCCGCATCTACAAGACGCCGCCGAGCGGCTACGTGGCTGCGTCTATGGGGCACAGCCGCCCCGCCCAACAAAAGTTAATACCGGAGAGCGAGGGGCAGTTTCCGGTGTCGGAGCAAGAGAGCCGCCGTGCAGGCATACCCAGGGATCAGATAATGTTTGTAGGAGGGGCGCCGGTGATGAACATGGTCATAGAGGCCATGTCCACGCTGGGCGACAAGGGCCTTCTCTCCATCAGGGCCCGGGAGAACAACATACCGCGAGCGGTAGTGGTGGCCAACATACTGACCGAGAAGATGATGAAGGACAACTCACAGGTCTACAAGATACTCTTGGACGGGGACATGAGACCGGACGGAAGCATGGCCTCCACCATAGAGATAATCATGACCAAGGTCTAGTAGACGGCCCCAGGCCCCTTGAGAAGCATGCTCTCGCACTCCTTGCACACCCTCTCGTCTATCCCCGATTCCATGTGGTGGTGTATCTCGCAGATCAGCAGGCTGGACTTTACATAGTTGCAGAGGCTGATGAACTTGGACAGGCTGGATGGCGTATAAGCCCTGTCCGAGGCCAAGTCGGAGCTGAGATCCTCTATCATCTTGGCTACGTTCTCCTCCTTGAGTAGCTTCTCTATCAGGGCAGGATCCCCCCTGGTTCCACGGATGTAGTTGCTGACGGCGGCCTGCGTCACCCCGAGCATCTTTGATATCCGGTCCTCGGCTATCCCGTGATCCACGGTCAGCTTCTTGGCCAGGATGGCCCGGATCGCCGGAATGAGCGTCTTGGACTCTATCTCTGCTGGGAGTAGCACACAGTAACGCCGGCAGCAACGAATTTATTCTTTTGTTCTCGGGTGGGGACGCGATACTATCCGGCTGGCGACAACAAATACAATGGTTTTTGTACTACCAAGAACATACTATTATTATGAATATACCAGAGAGCCTGTACGGCCTGCTGGAAGACGCGTGCAGCCGTTGCCGGGCCGACACGATAGCCCTCTCAGGGGGGCTTGACAGCACCATCATCGCGTACCTGATGCGGGAGCGTTTCCCCAGGGGCGTAACCGTGATAGCCAAGGACTTTGTGGCTACCGACCTGACGTACTGCCAGTTGGCCGCGTCCAGGCTGGGCATCGACCTGCGTATTGTGAGGCCGGATCCGGTTGAGCTTCTTCTAGGCGTATCTGAGACCATACGGATATTGGGCAACTTCAACGATTTGGAGATCCGCAACAGCGTGGTGATGTATCTGGCCACCAAGGCTGCCAAGAGGGCGGGAATTACCCGTATGATCACCGGCGACGGGGCCGACGAACTCTTTGCGGGGTACGACTTTCTGGTTCGAAAGCGCCAATCCCAGCTGGGCGACGAACTGGCCAGGCTCCGGAGTATCATGCACTTTACGTCTCAGGACATAGGCAAGGAGTTGGGCGTGGAGATAGAGTCCCCCTTCCTCCACCCGGAGCTGGTAAGCGTGGCCGCAACGCTGCCTACCGGACTGCTGGTGGGCCAGCACGACGGCAGGAGAACCGGCAAGATGGTATTGCGCAAGCTCTTCGCGGGCAAGATTCCTCACCAGATAGCGTGGCGCTCCAAGTCCCCCATGCAGGATGGGGCCGGCACCGCCGGACTGGTGAGCCTGCTGGATTCCCTGGTTACCAACGAGACCTTCCGGGACAGAACCCAGGCAATACTGGCTACCGAAGGCGTACGCATACGCACCAAAGAGTCGCTGTTCTACTACGAGGAGTACCGAAAGTACTTTGATCCGCCCGAGCCCGGGTCCGAGAAAGAGAGCAGGTGCCAGTACTGCAAATCCCCGCTGCCCAAGGAGTCTACGTTCTGCAGAATGTGCGGGGTGTATCCGGCCGCATACAAGCCGCCGGCTATCTCCACCGTCGGGGCTTTATGAATATCTGGCGGCAGCCGTTGCAGCAAAAGTAGTACGTCTTTCCCTTGTGTTGGTGCACCAGGGCCAGCTCCTCGTCCAACTCTATACCGCACACTGGATCCACTGGCACGGTATGCCTAGCACATATTTCGACTTATAAAGATAGGCGGGAATACAGAAAGTGGCGGAGCGTATTTTCGCTCTTGGCTCTCACGAAGACCAAGGCCGCTTGAGTGCGACCTGGGTCCAGCCACCATCGAGATCACAACCCGGAATGCGGCGGCTGCGGGATGGCAGCGGGGCCGGTCTGGATCCGCATGCGGGACGGGCGGCGCAGCAACCGTCAGCCTTGGCATGAGCCTTGGGAGCAGGGTGTCTGGTATCGGGTGCTTGGAAGATGGGCTTAATCCGGCGGATGCCCGCCCGGATTGCCAGCGGGTTGCATGTTTGCCGCATCCAGAAGCATGGAGACGAACAGGTTCAGCGTGACGGGCGGCCGCGCGCCGGGGTGGTGCCCCCTGTCGCGGGCCGCCATGAAGCGGGCCAGGATCCAGACGTTGTACAGGATGAACGGGATAAACCACAGCAGGATACGGACCGAATAGTCGGTGCTGGTGGTCCGCGGCCTCATGGCCTCGTAGCTCTTGTAGGAGTTCTCGATACCCCATCTCCTCCTGTAGAACTCGGCTACGCGGTGCGGGTCGCCGCCGATCCAGCCCTCGCCCATGGTGGTGGCGAACACGTAGTACTGCCTGACCCGGGCATCCTCGTCGTGCAGATCTGCCAGCTTTCTTTCCTCCCGGGACATCTTGGCATACTCTTTCTCCAGATCCTCCCTCTCCAGGATGGCCAGCGTGTACGTGGTGCTCCTGCCGGTACCGTTGGTTATGGTATGGGCGGATACGGCCTCCCGCTCTCCGGCCTTGTACTTTTTTATGATCTCCTTGACGGGGTCCAGCTTGACGGCGGGCATCACCAAGGGGATTCCCGTGGCCTTGATGGTCTCTATGACGTCCACCGAATGGAACCCGCGGTCGATGGTGATCGACGACATGCGGATACCGCGCCGGCGGGCCCTCCACAGCAGCCTCTGCACCGTCTCGGCGGTGTCATCACCCCGGCGCACCACCTCGACGCCCAGGGTGAGGCGGTGCCCGTCCACCACACAGTGGAGGGTGGCCAGACGGTGGAATTTTTTGGTGCCCTTCTTGTACCTGGAGAAGACCGCGTACGCCATGTTCATCACCATGGCATGGGATGGTATGTCGTGCTCGTCTATGGCGACGTCTATCGGGCGCCGCAGCATTCCGTGCCGGCGCGCCTGCAGCATGGAACGTGTCACCATCCTGCTGCACCGCGACAGCATGTGGTCGCGCCGCACCCCCTTGATGATGATGTCCAGCATCCGCCTACGGCTGGGCAGTCTTTTGACGCTCTTCAGGGCCCTGCTCCTCTGGTACTGCGCCTCGGCGCTGGACTCCCCGCCCTCGCGGGAGCACACCGACAGCAGCAGGCGGTACATGTCGGGCAGGCCGTACACGGCGTTGGGTGCACCAGAGAAGGGCAGCATCAGCCCGGCCAGCAGGGAGATTGCCAGCTTGGTGCCCAGGCCGTCGGCCATCTCCTGCATGAATTCGAGACCGTCATCGCCTGCCTTGCCGCCCTTGTCTTTCCGGCGCCCTGTCCCGCGCCTCGGAGGCTGGTTATTTTGGCCCTTGCCCGCCGGGTCCCGGCGGACCGTCCGTTTTGAATTTGACCCGGCCCGGCTCCCGCCGTCCCGTTCCGGTTCGTGCTGATCCCGGTGCGGATCCGCACGTTCCTCCAGAAACAACGCAGCGGCCACCAACAGGCGCGACACGAACAGACACAGGCGACGAACGCAGCCCCGACCTCTCCCCCCCTCCCGTTCTGCCCGGATGACGGCCGTCATGGGGGTGTGGGGGGATATCGGGCGATCTAAATCTTTCGATCACACTGTCCCGCAAGGTTCACCTGTCTGGCATGTGCCTGCCTGCGGGGTGCAGATTGGACAGACGGACCGTCCAGGTCGTGTCCGAGACCGATATCGCCTATGAGATTCCAGCGTCAAAATCCGCTCCGCCACTTTCTGGAATATGCCCGCACGGCGCCATCGCCAGAACAAAGGAAATGCCAGCACTGTTGCTTCCCAAGAGCTCTCGCACCTTAGTAGCACAACAGCGACACTAGGTTTGACTTCCAAGTTCGGAATGGGATTGGGTCGCACCCTAGCGCTATGGCCGGCTTGCTTTTCCGGACATGGTTCCCTTTTATTAAGGTGGTGCGCCCCGGCATCGGCCGGCTCCCAAACAGGTATAAGACAAAGACGGCGGAGACGACTCCGTGACACACAGGGTGGCGGTGCTGGACATGGACCTGTGCCAGCCCAGAAAGTGCGGCCTGGAGTGCATAAAGTACTGCCCGGTCAACAAGTCGGGGGCCGACTGCATAGTGCTGGACGAGGAGGTCGGAAAGGCCCGGATAGACGAGGACATATGCAACGGCTGCGGGATATGCGTCAAGGTGTGCCCGTTTGATGCCATCACCATAGTGAACCTGGCCTCCGAGCTGCAGACCGACAAGATACACCAGTACGGCCCCAACTCGTTCCGGCTGTATCGCCTGCCCACGCCCCGCAAGGGCGAGGTGGTCGGACTGCTGGGTCGAAACGGCATGGGCAAGAGCACGGTCGTCAACATATTGTCCGGCGGGCTGATGCCAAACCTGGGCGAATACGGTGCCGATCCCAACTGGGATGCCGTGCTAGGGCACTTTGCGGGAACGGAGCTCAAGCAGCACTTTGAGATGATCCGGGACGGGAACATCAAGGCGTCCATCAAGCCGCAGCAGGTTCACAAGGTGGCAGCGGCGTTCGGCGGAACGGGACGGGAGCTGCTGGACAGGTTCGACGAGCGCGGCGCGGCCGCGTCGATCATACGCGAGCTTGATCTTGCCAACGCGGTGGACCAGCCCCTGAGCGAGCTCTCAGGCGGGGAGCTGCAGCGGCTCTCCATAGCGGCGGCGGCCTGCAGGGAAGCGGACTTTTACTTCTTTGACGAGCCGTCCTCGTACAACGACGTCTTCCAGAGGGCCGGCGTGGCCCGGGTCATCCAGGGGCTGGCGGCCGGGGGGAGCAGCGTCATGGTGGTCGAGCACGACCTGACCCTGCTGGACTTTCTTAGCGATTACATCGAGGTCCTTTATGGCGAGCCGGCCGCCTACGGGATCGTGTCCAGCGTCCTGTCCACCAGGGTGGGGATCAACGTCTTTCTGGACGGGTACCTGCCGCAGGAGAACGTCCGTTTCCGGGACAAGGGGTTCACCTTTTCGGCATCGACGTCCAACGACGAGATGGCCGAGGGGGTACCCGTGATAGAGTACCCCGCCCTCTCAAGGACCTACAGGTCCTTTGCCGTGTCGGTGGAGTCCGGCGTGGTCCGGAAGGGCGAGGTGTTGGGCGTCATGGGCGCCAACGCGCTGGGCAAGACCACCATGATGAAGATGCTGGCCGGCGTGGAGAAACCCGACTCGGGGGAGGTTGCCGGGGACATTACGATATCCTACAAACCCCAGTACCTCCAGGGCGACTCAGATATCGAGGTTGCCGGGCTGCTCGGGCAGGCGGCAGGCGAGGGGATCGAGGGGAGCGCCGCCGAGGAGCAGATAGTCGAGCCGCTCAGGATAAGGAAGCTCTACACCAAGACCGTCCGGAACCTCTCCGGGGGGGAGCTGCAGAAGGTGGCCGTGGCCGTCTCGCTGCTCAAGAAGGCCGACCTGTACTGCCTGGACGAGCCCTCGGCGTTTCTGGACGTCGAGGACAGGATAGCCGTGGCCAAGTTCGTGCAAAAGTTTGTGCGCTCGTTCGGCAGGTCGGCGGTGATAATAGACCACGACCTGCAGCTGATGGACCTGGTATCCGACAGGATGGTCATATTCGAGGGGCAGCCGGGGGTCAGGGGCGCCGCATCCGGCCCCATGTCCAAGCCCGAGGCGATGAACAGGTTCCTGGGATC
The DNA here is from genome assembly GCA_965261905.1 of Nitrosopumilaceae archaeon. Classification (GTDB taxonomy): domain Archaea; phylum Thermoproteota; class Nitrososphaeria; order Nitrososphaerales; family Nitrosopumilaceae; genus VYCS01. The sequence continues at coordinate 527,688 of CBDHDZ010000013.1, forward strand.
CCTGAAGATATCGTTTCGGAGGGACGAGCGCAGCATGCGGCCCCGGGTCAACAAGCTTGGCAGCAGGTTGGACAAGCAGCAAAAGGCCGACGGCAGGTTCTACTACTCCCGTTGACCCGGCTTCTGAGGCGCGCCCTGGCCAACAAGCTGAGCCGCTCAGAGATGGAGTCGCTGGTGTCGGCGTTTGATCAGGTCGGCGAGATCATCGTGATCAGGATACCCGAATCGCTGTACCCCAGGAGGGCGGAGATAGGCGAGGCTCTGCTGGAGAACATCAAGGTGGCCAACAGGGTCTTCTGCCAGGTGTCGGAGGTGGAAGGCGACTACCGCACCAGGGGGCTGGAGCTGGTGGCCGGGGAGGGCGGAACCCGGACCGAGTACAGGGAGAACGGCTGCAGGTTCGTGGTGGACGTCGAGAAGGTCTTCTTTACCCCGCGCCTCTCCACCGAGAGGGCGCGGGTGGCCGGCCTGGTGCGTCCCGGCGAGACGGTCCTGAACATGTTCGGCGGGGCCGGAATGTTCTCGATACAGATGGCAAAAAACACCGCCTGCACCGTCTACAACGTGGACATAAACCCCGAGGCCACGGCGCTCTGCGAGCGGAACGCCGCCATGAACAGGATGGCCGGGAAGGTGGTTCCGGTTACCGGCGACGCCTCGGAGATTGCGCCGGAGATGGCCGACATGTCCGACCGCACGCTGATGCCGCTGCCGGAGAGCTCCGACGAGTTTCTGGCAGATGCCGTCCGGGCGACCAGGCGCGGCGGCGTCATACACTACTACACCCATGTTCATGCCGACCGGAAGCAGGACGCGGCGCGCCTCTCAGAGGGGCACTTTATGGATGCGGTCCCGGCCGAGTCCCGCATCACGAACTCCAGGATGGTCAGGGCCGTGGGACCCAGATACTACCAGACGGCGGTGGACGCGATAATAACCGCAAAGCCGCCGGATATCGAAAAAACCGCTATTCGTCGCTGATGGATGCCGGCGAGTGCCGGGTGGTCGCCATCGAATAGCCTATCCAGGCTATCACCCCCAGGATTGCCCCGGCTATCATCAGCATGGAGAGCTGCATGACGATTGGGCTCCACTCGGAGAGCATCAGCAGGTAGGCGTACACGAAAAAGCCGCCTATGCACAACACGAAAATCATTATTCCGGCGGCCTTGCGCCTCTCCATCGGGTCGTTTTACGGTACGAGTTATTTATTGCTTTGAGGGGCCTCGATCGCCATCAGGAATGCATCCTCCCCGTCCCGATAGTACGACCTGAGCTGCTGCCGGATTGCAAAGCCCAGGTTTTCGTACAGTCTTACGGCGTCGTTGTTGCTGCACCTCACCTCCAGGTACATCTCCACGCACTGCTTGGACCATATGCCCTTGAGCGCCTCCTCGACCAGCACCCTGCCTATGCCCCGCCGGCGATATTCCGGCAGGACCGCCACCGAGACCATGTGGCCCTTCTTGACAAAGCCCAGCCTCCGGAAGCACGAAAAGCCGTACTCGGTCTTGCACATGATATAGCCCGCATGGACGTTTCCATCCAGGGCAACCACAAACGCCTCCGGGAGTTCGGCCAGGAGGCTCTCGTAAAAGTAGTCCGAGTAGTGCTCCGGCAGGGTCTTGAGGTTTATCTCCATGATCGGGATTAGATCCTGCTGCTGGGCGCGGCGGTACAGATGCCCGTTGTTCTCGCGCAGGATGGACTGCATGAACCAAGACGAGGTTCATGATTTATTTAATTTTAATGAGCTACGGGATGGCTGTACGGGGGTCATAGACTATCTTCCTGCTGCGCGTGACCAGGCTGGCGGACCGCGCAAAGACGCTGCACGCCTGGGGACCGCAGACATCGGTGTCACGCACCAGGCCCAAGCCCCCGCGGGCAGTTATTATCGCTTTGAGCAGAGGCAGTAGGGCCGCCCTGCCGCCGTAGGCCGCCCTCCCGCCCACCATCCAGAACATCTCGGTGGCCGACTTGTCCAGGACGGCTTCGCGTATCCGGCCGCCGTCGGCGGTATAGTGCCCTATTATGGTAAGCCGGCCGCCGGCCAACCAGTCTACCGTCCGGGCAAACCTTGAACACATGTCGCACCTGTCATCGTAGAGCATCACCGGGGGTCGTACGGAGCCCATGGAGGTAATGGCCGATGTTGCGATTAAAACCTTGTCCGGCGCGCGTGGCCGATCCGGGCCCGCGCACGCCGGAATGTTACACGGCATCGTGCGCTCCCGCGGCTGCCGCCAAAGGGGCACGTGCTAGCCCCGTGACGCGGGCCGGCAGGTCACGCGTTTGCGCCCCGGGTGCAGCGGCAGGCGCGGGCCGCCCGTATCACCGCCCACGCGAGCCGGGGCTGTCAAAACCCCGTGACCCGTGATACGATGTCAAAAGTGTGACCTGATGATCTTGTCAAGCGCGGCTCTAACCATCAACGATTCATATCGGGCGTTGGTTGGGACGGATTATCATATGCCGCGAACCACCGAATCATACCCTTCATCAAAGGCCGACAACGTCAAGCCCAGTTTTGAGAGGATGGCTACCACGAACTCTATGTTGGGGTTGTTCTCCTTAACCACGGTGACCGGTCCCTGCGGGCCGCTAAACTGCAACGAACAGGCGGCCGTCCACCTGACCGGGATATTGAAATGCTCCGTCAACACCTTCATCAACATATACCAACTGTAACGTCTCTTGGCCATGACACCAGTACCATCTTACGCGGCTATCTTCATCTCGATACGTTCAGTGAGGTCGTCCCTGTCGTGGACCAGGTGTTCGGTCAATGCGCCCAACATCTTGCCCTCTAGATCATCGACAGTGTCCGCTTGCGCCACGATGGGCCATTCTCGCATCACCCCAACCACGCCGCCGTCGGCACAGTTGGTGATGTCCACGGTCACGACGATGGTGGGTTTGTTAGTCATCTTGTTATGTTTAGGACGTCCGTACGTATTTCTAGATTTCTACTTTTGTATATAAGGCATAAATGTACAAGTTCAGGTCAAATTCTGACCTGTGCCTGATCGGCGACCTCCGGCAGATGCTGCCGGGCGGATCACGTATGGGATTCAGTTTGACCCGAACTTGTACGCATAAATCATGCCACGCTTACTTGCTGCGGTAACCGTTCACACCTTCCTCACAGATGCAGGCGATCAGGCACGATTTTGGCCGAATTCAGCTCTAAAACCGGCCGCCTTTAAAAATGGGGTGAACGGTTACCTTGCTGCGACCCGGAGTGTTAGAGACCTGACATGCTGAAGTTATACAAGGTTGCGAGGTTGTATGCGTCGACTATAACGGTCAAGAACTAGATGCCGAGCGAGATGATATAGTTCACCAAAACTTGGTGAGGGTGGATCCGTCTCATCGTGCGCCTGATATGACCGGTTGACGGCTGGAACCGATGTTGAGAAGATCATCAGGTCACTCTTTTGACGCCGTATCGCGGGTCACGGGATTTTGACGGCCATCGCGAGCCGCAAACAACACATATTGGGCGCAGCCGCATGTCCGCCGGTTGAAGCCGTGGGAGAGGGAGTACCGAAGAAAGACGCCCGGATCAAAAAAGATGTTTTCCAGATCAGCCAGGCTGCACGTGAACGGCGTATCCCACAACATCAGGTACTTTGAGCCGTATCCGTTCATGACAAAGTCGGCTGCAGGGAGGCACCTGGTCGACATAGACTCCAACAGGTATGCCGACTATTGGATGGGCCACTGGGCCCTCATACTGGGCCACCGCCCCAAGGCCGTAAGGGATGCCTTGGCCGCGCAGATCTCCGCAGGCTGGATGTACGGGACGCTCAACGAGCAGACCATGGCCCTCTCAGCCATGATATCCAAGGCGGTCCCCGCCGCCGAACGGCTGCGCTACGTGGCATCCGGGACCGAGGCGGCCATGTACGCGGTAAGGCTTGCCCGCGCGGCAACCGGCCGCAGGGTAATAGCCAAGGTTGACGGCGGATGGCACGGGTATACGTCCGATCTGCTAAAGACCGTCAACTGGCCGTTCTCCGAACCGGAGAGCACCGGCATGGTAAGCGACGACCATATCGTATCCATCCCGTACAATGATCTCAGCGGGTCCGTCTCCATACTGGAGGGGGTCAGGGGCAACCTGGCCGGAATGATCATAGAGCCGGTCCTGGGGGGAGGCGGCTGCATCCCGGCGGAGACCAGCTATCTACGGGGGTTGCAGGAGTTTGCCGAAAAGAACGGTTCGCTGTTCATGCTGGACGAGATAGTGACCGGCTTCAGGCTTGGGTACGGGTGCGCCCACCAAGCGATGGGGCTGGATCCGGACCTGGTCACCCTGGGCAAGATAGTCGGCGGCGGGATGCCGATCGGGGTTGTGTGCGGCAGGGAGGAGATCATGAAAATGGCCAACACGGCCGAGATGTCCAGGACGGACAGGTGCTACGTCGGCGGCGGGACGTTTTCTGCCAACCCCATGTCGATGGTAGCCGGGGCCGCCACACTGCAGACACTCAAGGAGTCGCCCCAGATATACGACAGGATAAACAGGATGGGAAGCAGGGTGCGGGATGACATGGCCCGCGTACTAGGTGATGACAGGGTGGCCGCTACCGGGACGGGATCCCTGTTCATGACGCATTTTCTGGCCGACGGCGTGGACTCGGTCAACAATGCCACCCAAGCCGCCAAATGCGACCAGGCAGCCCTCCGGGACTACCACATGTACCTGATGGCCAACGACGGGATATTCTTTCTGCCCGGCAAGCTTGGAGCCATCTCGGCGGCGCACACGCACGCCGACGTCCGGGAGTTGAGGGCGGCAACCGAGAGGTTTGCGTCAGAGGCGCTCAAACCAGATACCGGCAAACAATAAAAGCAACCCGCGGTATCAACGGCCATGGAAGACGATGAGGAGTCGCCGGCCGCATCCAGAGCCCAGCGAGAGAAGATGGCCCAGGAGGCCGTGAAAAAATTCAAGGCGCTAAACTAAAATCGCGCCACAGAACACCGCATGCAATGGGGCTGTTCAGCAGGAGGGATCCCGAGGATCTGATGCACCACGCCATGCTGTTCATGGAGAAGGGGCAGCCCAAGGGGGCGGTAGGGCTGTTCAACCAGGTGCTCAAGCAGGATCCGGGCAACCGGGAGGCGCTCTACCACAAGGGATTGGCGCTCATCCAGATTAGAAAGTACAGCGACGCCGTCACGTGCTCGGAGATCATACTGGACAGGCATCCGCTGGATGCGGGAGCGCACAACAACAAGGGGGTGGCCCTTGCCGAGATGGGCAACCCCCAGTCCGCCGTCGAGTGTTATGACGACGCCATAAAGGCAGACCCCAAATACTACGAGTCGTATTTTAACAAGGGGGTGCTGCTGGCCAAGCTGGGAGACCACCAGGACGCCCTGGATCTTATGGAAAAAGCCGTCAGGCTAAACCGCAAAAACCCAGTGCCCCTGCTCCACAAGGGCATAATTCTGGGAAAGATGCACAAAAACAAGGAGGCGCTGAGGGTGTTTGAGTCGCTGGAGCGCAGGTTCGGCAGCCATCCTGACGCGTCGTTTCAGCGCGGGATACAGCTGGCCGAGTTGGGGGAACACCGCAAGGCCATAGCGGTATTTGATGACCTGGTGGAAAAGCACAAGGATAATGCGAACATAATATACGCCCTGGCCCGGAGCCGGGCCGCCCTTCTGGAGTATAACCTTGCAATATCCCTGCTCAAGAGGGCAGTCTCCAAGAGCCCCAAGGTAATACGCGCCTGGGCGCGCGAGGAGGAGATATTCAAGCCGCTGCACGGCAACGAACAGTTCAGAAAGATCGTGAAGATGTAAGGCGATGCGCGTATACTAAACCACGAAGCAGTGCGCGTGTACGGACTCCGGTCCGCAGGCGTTAATCTTTGATTGGTACCTTCAGCCAAATATTGTCAATTTATGCCAATTACCAGTATGCAAACCCAACAAATACCCTTCATAGCAGCATGGTTAGTGGGCTTCACGCTCATCGACAAGATGCATGCCCAGAGGCCTAGAAGGGATAATCCCTCCCGGCCGCCGGCAGGACCACAGTCGCGCCGGACGGCACGCGCGTGCCAGCAGACCGCTCCAAGGACAAGAACCGGAGGAGTATCAACTACTCCGGCAACATCACTAGCTTATCTTTGGCCTAAATAACCAAGTTGTCCCAAAATGCCGGGACCAAGTCAAACGCATAATAACGATTATCAGCTTCAACGAATACGTTCGTATCAAGCACGTAGTATTTCCGCGAATCGGTCATTTCAGTCCATACCGCGCAGCCTCGCCTTCAGCCTGTCAAATGATTCGGACTTTAGTCCAGTAAGGCGATAAGCCTCGCGATAAAGAATTTTACCCTCGTCAACAGCTGTAATTGCACTATCTGCGAATTTTTTTCCCAGCCGAAGCTTGGTGGTGCTATAAAAGTCGCCGCCAGATTTACTGTCGTCCTGCTGTCGTCTCGGCTGTTCCTGCTTTTCGTACCGGCTGTAAAATTCGTTGAACGCCTCTTGGTCAATACGGTTCGTATCAAGCGCTCTGCGGGCGATGACAATCCTGCTAACCTTGAAGTGACGAGATGCTTTCTTGTACGGGTCCGAGGTTTCGGCAAACTTGTTCCAGCTACGCCTCATCTCTTCCTCCGGAACTAGCAGTTCGGCGGCTATCCGATTGCACATGATTTCAATGTCGTCTTTGGCCGGTGCGAGGCGGTACAAATCAAACACGGCGCTGCTACCCAACCACACATGTGCCAGTTCGTGCGCCAGAGTAAACACCTGCGCCCCCTTGCTGTCTGCGTTGTTGACAAAAATAAACGGCGCGTGGTTATCAACAAGGACAAATCCGCAAAATTCATTGGGGTTTAACTTGCGATGGACGTTGCTTCCCACCACTCCGTTGACAGATACGATTATCCCCGCGTCTTCTATCCTGCGGCGTAGCTCGACCTGCGCTACCTCCCAATCAGGGTAGCTGGCAGCCCAATTTTCGGTCAAGCCCAATACGCCTCTGATCTTGCTAGCCGTATGTTTGGCCGGATCCGTTTGTTTGGCCGAATTGACAAACTCCAAAGGTTCAGCTTCCATGTCTTTCAGATATTCGCGCATCCAATCTTGACACCGCTCCATTGCTCTAACTGTGTCGATAAGATCAGGACTGGGCCTTGATGGAGTGTCATTTGTCAGGGTGCGAAAATGCGGGATAGATATAGTTGGGATCATAAGTAACCGGACAAATTTTTCATGCGGGGTATAATTTATCCAAATTTCTAAACAGAATGTCGCGCGGATTGAAATTGATTTCAAGCGACTCGTACACGAGCATCACCTTCCGTCTAAAGTAGCTCCTGGCCGGCCGCCGGAACGTTCTGCGCAGTATGGCCTTTCCATCCCGCCACAGCCACTCGGCCGGATTCAAGAACGGCGAATACGGCGGCAGGAACATCAGCCTGACTGAATCGCCATTCTTCTCGAGATATCGCCGTACGCGTTTCGTGTTGTGGTACGCGGCGTTGTCGACGACCGCCGCCACCTTGCCGAAACGTTGTTGCAGTTTATCGAGGTATTTGATGAATGATCTGTCGTTGGCCCTGTTGGCCGCCATGTAGCACGTCTCGCCATCCAGCGTGACGCCGCCGTAGACGGTCTGCCTCTGGTTGCCCAGCGGCATCTGTATGGGTTCGGCGTCACCGCGCACGTAGACGGCTCCCGACCCGAACAGGTTCGCGTTTTGGTGGCTCTCATCGGCCATGACCACGGTGAAATCGTCCTTTTCGAGCGTCTCAACCTCCCTTTCGGTATCCTTCTGCCAGATCTCTACCTCCTCCTTCGGCGGGACGCGGTCGGATAACCGGAGTGTCTTCTTGACCGCGAAGCCCAGGGACCTCAGCAGACGGCGCCCGTGCTGTTCGCTGTATTTCACGCCAGTCTTCTTTTCGACCAGCTCGACGAACCCCAAGGCGGTAAACCGCTTGGCGCCGCCGACTATCTCCTCCAGCTGGGCGCGCGGCACGAAAGGGGGGCGGCCCGGCCTCGCATCGTCGGCGAGGCCGTCCAGCCCGTTGCGGTCGTACGCGGCAAGCCACGCGTAGACGGTTCCGCGACTGACGCAGAAACCGTCCGCAACGGTATCGACATCGATGTTCTTGTTCAATACCATGTTTACCGCCGCAATGCGCGCGTACTCGTTCTTGTTTTTGGCGCGTTTTAGCGCGTCTTTCATCTCGGTCGTAGCCATGTGCCGGCTTGAAATTTTACCCTATTATGATCTTACGGATTTGTCCGATTACTTTTGATCCCAACTATAGTTGTTCCTTGGGCGGGTCGGATAGAAACAGGTAACCAAACGGGGTTGATGTGGCGGTAGCGAATTTTTCTAGCTGGCGAAGCGTGGGTTTCAAATCACCACTCATCCACTCCTTGATCTTCCGCATGCCATGCATTTTAGCTAGTTCCTCAGCGGACTTGCCGGAGCGCTCCATTGCCCAGTGCAGAAGCGATTCCTTTACTGCCACTCTGAGCCGCGATGCTTCGTCTTTTAGCTGTCCATCACTGTGGGCGTTACTCAACGGTCAAAACCCCACCAGCCGGCATGTGCATACTTGTCCAGACCCATCTTTTTGGGTTTCCATCCGGCAGGCTCGAACCCGTCTGGCGGGTTGCTGATGATTTAGTCTGGCTGGATGCTCGCACGGATCGCCCGCTCCGCCATTGATATCATGCCCTTCTCGGTGAGTTTTTCGCAGGGGTTATTGATTATTCCGCCATCCCAGTCGGCGGCGACTTGCCGCCTGCCGGTCAGCCATTCAAGGGGCGTGCGGCCGTTGACCCGATGGCACGCTTCCTGGATGTTATCACATGCCAGGATGTCGTTGATCTTGGGTATAGCCGGTTACCTGCTGACCTGATGGCATGAGGGTTAATCTGGCAGAATATCTCAGAACGACAGGGTTCAAGCTTTGCCGGCTCATATATCCGCAGGCGGGATTTTCTATCTGATGAAACATACGAGCGCCATGATGGCATGCGCTTAACCGGAGTATTTCTCCGGAACGGCCTAGCCTCCGCGCATGGTATCGTCTACCAGCCCCGCAATGAATCCGCCAAACTCCTCATCGGCCAACCGGATGGTCTCGTATTTGGAGAGGGCCGCTGCCCTCTCCTGGCATGATACGTGGTAGCAGGTGCGCGCATCCCCGAAGTAGTATCCTTGGCACGAGCAGTATCCGGAGTCCGGATCCATCCAATACTCATCCTCCCGTCCCACGACCGTCCAGATTCGACGGCCGCTGGGCTCAAACACGTGCAGCTTTACCCTCCCCTCCGCCACGGCCTTCTCGGGTTTGGGCATCCTCATGCGGTGTGGTGGTTTATCGGCGCCTATATCTCTAAAGCGGCCTACTACATGTCGTAGGGCCTGATGGGGTGCCTGGTGGTCGTGTGCGTCCTCATCCATTCCAGGGTGTTGACGAACGCGTCGGCCAGCTCGATGGTGGTGAGGACGGGTATGCCCAGCTCGAGGGCCTTCCGCCTTATCTGGTACTCGTCCTCAAGCATGCCGATGTACTTTTCCAGGGTGGTGGTGCTGGGTATGTTGATGATAAAGTCGATCTTCCGCCGGTAAAGCAGGTCGGCTATGTTGGGCTGCCGCTCAGGCTCCGATATCTTGTGGACCACCCTGATGGCGCCCAGCCGCTCCTCGAAAAACTCGGCAGTATGCTCGGTGGCCAGTATGTTAAAGCCCATCGATTTGAGCTTGGCGACGCTGGACAGCAGCTTCTCCTTGTTGCGCGTCCCCCCGACGGTCACGAGGGCCGTCCCGCCGGAGGGCAGGTTGTACCCGACGGCGGCAAGTCCCTTGGAGAGCGCGTCGTAGAAGCTCTCCCCGAAGCAGGCCGCCTCGCCGGTCGAGTGCATCTCCACGCCCAGCGTAAGGTCGGCACCCTCCAGCTGCATGAACGAGAACTGCGGCACCTTTATCCCAAAGTTTGGTATGCTCTTCCATTTGTCCGGGGGGATTTCCGGAAGCTCCCTGCCCAGGATGGCACGCGACGCCAGCGATATCAGGTTCACCCCCACCAGTTTGGAGACGAACGGCATGGACCTGGAGGCCCGGATGTTCAGTTCAATCACGTATACCTGGTCGTCGTGTATCAGGAACTGCAGGTTGAAGGGCCCCCGTATATGGAAGGTGCGGGCTATCTTGGTCGTGTACTCGGTGATGGTATGGATGGTCTTGTTGTTGAGCCGCCAGGGCGGGATGCACATCATCGCGTCTCCGGAGTGGACGCCGGCGCTGTCTATATGCTCGACGACCGCACCTATCACCACGTTGGTTCCGTCGGAGACCCCGTCCACATCCACCTCCAGCGAGTCCAGCATGAACTTGGAGATCACCACCGGGTGGTCCGGCGAGACGTTTGTGGCCTTCTTGGCGTAGGTGCGGAGCTCCTCGCCGGACCAGACCACCTTCATGGCCGCCCCCGACAGGACGTATGACGGCCGGACCAGGACGGGGAATCCCACCTCCTGGGCGAAGGCCCGCGCCTCCTTCAGGCTGGAGAAGGCCTGCCAGGGCGGCTGCTTGATGTGCAGCTTGTCAAGCTCGGCGCTGAACTTGGAGCGGTCCTCGGCCCTGTCCACGTCCACCGCCGAGGTGCCCAGGATGTCGACGCCGGCGGCGGCCAGGCCGGGGGTCAGGTTGTTTGCCGCCTGCCCCCCCACGCAGGTCACCACCCCCCGCGGGCTCTCAAACTCCACTATGTCCATTATCCGCTCGTGGGTCAGCTCCTCAAAGTACAGCCTGCTGCAGATGTCATAGTCGGTGGAGACGGTCTCCGGATTGCAGTTGACCACCGAGACGGGCATCTTGCCGTGTTCGCGGATTCCCCAGACCATGTTGACCGTCCCCCAGTCGAACTCGACGCTGCTGCCTATCCTGTACGGGCCGGCGCCGATCACCACCACCCCGTGCTGGTCCGGCCGGACCGATATGTCGTGGTCGGTACCCCCGTAGGTCAGGTACAGGTAGTTGGTCGCCGCCGGCCACTCGGCCGCCAGCGAGTCTATCTGCTTGACCTGGGGAAGGACGCCCATCCCCTGGCGGACCTTCCGTATGTGGGCGGGCGTCTCCCCGCAGGCCCGGCCTATCTGCGGATCCGAGAAGCCGGAGGCCTTTGCCTCCCGCATCAGCGCCTCGTCGCGGGGCGCATCCTTCAGGCGTCCGGCAATCCCGACGATGCGGCGGATCTTCTCGACGAACCACGGGTCTATCGAGGAGAGGCGGCTTATCCTGGCGGTATCAAAGCCGGCCGATATGGCGGCGGCCACATGATACAGGATCATGTCGTCAAAGTTGACCAGCCTGTCCTCCAGGTCCTCCTCGGTGTACCGTTCAGCGGGATGCCTGTTCAGGACCAGGCCGTCCATGCCGATGTCCAGCATGCGGATGGCCTTCTGCAGGGACTCCTCGAAGGTGCGGCCCACCCCCATGACCTCGCCCACCGACTTCATGGTGGGGCCCAGCTTCCTCTCCACCAGGTCGAACTTGGCAAAGTCCCACCTGGGATGCTTGCAGACGATATAGTCCAGGGACGGCTCAAAGCAGGCGGTGGTGCGCTTGGTGATGGTGTTGGTCAGCTCGTGCAGGCCGTATCCCAGGCCTATCTTGGCGGACATGTAGGCGAGCGGGTATCCGGTGGCCTTGCTGGCCAGAGCGGAGGAGCGCGACAGGCGGGGGTTTACCTCGATGGCCACGTACCGCTCAGAGTCGGGGTCCAGGGCGAACTGTATGTTGCACTCGCCCACGATCCCTATGTGGTCTGCGGCCCTCAGTCCGGCCGAGCGCAGCATGTGGTACTCGCGGTTGTTGAGCGTCTGGGAGGGCGCCACCACTATGTTGTCGCCGGTGTGCGCCTTCATGGCCAGGACGTTCTCCATATTGCAGACGATCACGCTGTTGTGGGCATGGTCCCGCATTATCTCGTACTCTATCTGCTTCCACTCGCCGATGTACTCCTCGATGAGCACCTGGCCCACCATGCTTGCATTTATACCCCGTTCGACTATCTCGTGCAGTTCAATCTCGTTGCGCGCCACCCCGCCGCCCTTGCCGCCCAGCGTGTAGGCAACGCGCACTATCACGGGATAGCCCAGCCGCTCGGCCGTCCTCTTGGCCCCCTCAAAGTCGGTGACGGTATCGCTGGGAAGCACTGGAACGCCGCAGTCCACCATGGCATCCTTGAAGAGCTGGCGATCCTCGGTCATCTGTATGCCGCCTATGGCCGTCCCCAGCACCTTGACCCCGTACCTGTCCAGGATGCCGTCCTCCGAGAGCTTGACACCGCAGTTGAGGGCCGTCTGCCCCCCGTAGGAGAGCATGATGCCGTCGGGCCGCTCCTTCTCGATGACGGAGGCGACATAGTCGGGAGCGACAGGCAGCAGGTACACCCTGTCGGCGAACCTGGTGTCGGTCTGGATGGTGGCGACGTTGGGGTTGATCAGGATGCTCCTGAGGCCGTCCTCGCGGATGGCCTTGAGGCACTGGCTGCCGGAGTAGTCGAACTGGCGGCCGCTTTTGGCGACTTTCGCCGGCCTCTCCGATCTTTATTGCCCCGCTTCCCAGGACCAGTATATTCTTCAGGGACTCGTTCCTAGGCAGGCCGGGGGTCCTCCATCATTCTGCGCAGCTCCTCGAAGACGAACTTGCAGTCGTAGGGGCCCGGCGACGCTTCGGGATGGAACTGTACCGCTATGCACGGCTTGCTCCTGTGCCGGATGCCCTCGACAGTCTCGTCATCGGTGTTTGTAAACCACAAATCAAAATCCGACTCGCCCAGCGAGTCCTCGTCTATGGCATAGCCATGGTTCTGGCTGGTAACAGATACCCGGCCGGTGGACACATCCAGACAGGACTTGTTCTGTCCCCGGTGCCCGTACTTCAGCTTGTAGGTCTGCGCCCCGCCGGCCAGGCCGATTATCTGGGCCCCCAGGCATATGCCGAGCATAGGCACGTCCCGGTCCATCAGCGACCGCACCGCCAATATGGTGTCGGTGCAGTGCTGCGGGTCCCCGGGGCCGTTGCTCACCACGACGCCGACCGGATCATAGGAGAGTATCTTCTCGGCGGGCGTGTCAAAGGGCACCTTGACGGCCCGGTATCCCATCTCGATGACGTTCCTCAGGATGGCGTTCTTGGCTCCGGTGTCCACCACCACCACATTGCGGCCCTGCCCGTATCCGGCCTCGTCCCTGGTCGAGACGCCCTCCACCAGACGCTCGTTGTCGTACCGCGGCGCCTCCGAGAGCCTGCCGGCGAGCTCGCCGGCGTCCACCGGGTCGTCGGAGACCGACAGGGCGGCCATCCTGACGCCGGTGGTGCGCAGCGACTTTGCCAGGGACCTTGTGTCCACCCCCGATATCCCGGGCACCCCCTCGGCGTGCAGCCACTCGTCCAGGGTCATGGAGAGGTTCCAGTGGCTGGCGATCCTGGATAGTTCGTGGACGACCAGTCCGCGGATCTGTATGCGATCTGACTCAAAGTACAATGGTATGCCGTGCCGGTCGGCCTGGTCCGGGTCGGGCACGCCGTAGTTTCCCACCAGAGGGTAGGTGATCGAGAGTATCTGGCCGCTGTAGGAGGGGTCCGTTATCGTCTCGGTATAGCCCACCATCCCGGTGTTGAAGACGGCCTCGCCGAATACCGTCCCCGGGTGGCCGAATCCGGTCCCCTCAAGGATGGTGTCATCGTCAAGGACCATCGTCGCAAACATCCCCGTGTGGCCGGACTCTTTTATGGTTATTTTGAACCCTCGGCATGTCGCGTATGATAGTGATTTAAGTGTAAGGCAAAGTGGGGGTTGGTGCGTAAATAGACAGGCTGTGCCTGCAGATCCACTTTCCGAGCGGCGGGGTCCTGGTAGTAGGCCTTGTGCCAAGCGGCTAACTTCTCCTTGTTGGCCTGGCGGTAGGCTCTAGCCTTGGCGACCAGCTCCTCCTTGCTGGCCTGGTAGTAGGCCTTTTGCCAGGCGGCCAACTTCTCCTTGTTGGCCTGGTAGTAGGCCTTTTGCCAGGCGGCCAACTTCTCCTTGTTGGCCTGGTAGTAGGCCGTTTGCCAGGCGGCTATCCTCTCCCTGTTGGCCCGGCGGTAGGCTCTGGCCTTGGCGATCATCTTCTCTTTGTTGGCTTGGTAGCGGGCTCTGGCCATGGCGGCTATCCTCTCCCTGTTGGCCCGGCGATAGGCTTTGCCCCGGGCGGCTATCTTCTCCTTGTTGGCATGGTAGTAGGCTTTGGCCTTGGCCCTGCTGGCCCGGTATGAACCCACAACAAAAGAACACTTTGACAGACATCCTGCGGATGTTAGAGGGCCGCAGCGCAGGCGCCGAATGGCGCCTGCCGGGGGCGCACAAACCGGGGCGCCGAAGTTCCGCCGGCGGCAAGCCGGCGGGCGGACCCGGGGTGGACGACCACGGCCGGAACGGGCCGGGGCCGCCCAATGTAGCCAAGTTATGCGTCTATGCATAATCTCTAATCCTAGACATGATGCCAAGCTCGGCTCTGTAACCATCGTCACTTTGCTTGGGTAGTTTGTCTAGACGTCTCTTTAGCCCAGACTTTCTCTCCGATTCTGGCAAGGTCGTCTTTCAGCTCTTTGTACAGGCGGTTTCCTTTACGGTACGTGGAGGCATCTTCTTCCAGACCGAGCTCTTCGGCAAGCTTGGCGCACCGATCTGACTTGTCGATTAGCGCATCCATCGTTACCATGTATCCTGTTGGGGTCCCTTGTCTAATAAATGCCATGATACCGGGGGCCTTGTCCAAAAGTAACCGTTCACCCCCTCCTTACAACTGTAGGCGATCAGGCGCGATTTTGGTTGAATTCTGCACTAAAACCGGCTGTCCTTAAAAAGGGAGTGAACGGTTACTACGCACCAACCCCGACTCGGCCCCCTCATTTATGTACCGCTTCCCACGATGCAACTGCCACAGTACAAGTTCAGGTCAAATTCTGACCTGTGCCTGACCGATGACCTCCGGCAGATGCTACCGGGCGTGATCGCGTATGGGATTCTGTTTGACCTGTACTCGTATTTTTGTTGTATAATCTGCATACGTTGTTACTTTAAATTGAAGTAATACGTGGTATTTTTCTATATTTTTATACATAACCTTATAAATTCACATACATAATATAACCAATGGATAAAGACGACTTAAAGACATACTTACAGAACATAAACGACGCTATTGAGTTTGCACATAGTGTTGGTGACATTAAAGAAGAACAATCTTTCATAGAGATTAGAGACTTGCTAATCAACGAGTTAAATGAAAGTTAGAGGTCGTGCTTTGCTTTCAAACGCTCTAAAGACTCAATGCCCTGCTTCAACAGCTCCGCATGTTTGGAGTTTGATTCCTTCTTGAGTAGTCCTCGTCCACACGCTAGCGCTTTATCAACATCAAAGTCAGTCATGTTCCTACCATTATTGGGCAGGATGTTGTTATAAACTATCCGCTGATGCTGGCGATGTCGTCGCGGGAAACCGCGGCTGCTGGACGTTCGGGTCAGGCAAACCGCCGCCGATCCCCGGTCCCCTCTGAATGGCCCCACCGATGCCCGCGGACGGACGGCCCGGGCGGTCGCCGCATGTGCCCCCCTTATGATGATGGCGGCGAACGGCTACTGCGCCTCTTTATCTTCCTAGAGGAGGAGGCGGTCTTGCCGGATGGGCTGGCGGGTTCTCGTAGGCGGTCAGCTGCCGCAGAGCATCCCTCAGCTTGGCCTTCTGGTCCTTGATGGTCTCGCGGCATTGGTTACTCTCTTCGACCAGCCGCTGGTGCTCCTTGGTCGGGGCGCGCGTGTCCTCCGCCCACCCCTCCAGAGCCGCTTCCATCACCTTCCGGGCCCGGACCAGCTCGCGCCGTAGCAGTGCCTCTTCTTGCTCGAAGATATCGCCGTCCATGGACGGGCTGTGTTTTTCACCCTGCTCTTAATGCTTCGATACGGAGCCGGACCCTTGCTGGCGTATCATTGGGGGGGGGGTGAACGGTTACGTCCAAAAATCCGGAAAAAGTCACTAGTAATGTTTAATCACCAAATCCGGATGTCTGCCGGACGGCGGCCCGGATGATATCGGAAGGTGTTAGGATCGGAGGATCGCCGCACCGCCCAATGAGCAAGAGACATGGAAAGTCAAGGCAGACCAACCCCAACCGCGCCAGAAGCAAGAACAACCCCGGCGGGAAGAGGAACGACCCCCAAGACGGACCGGTCCGGGTACAACAAGGGCCGCCGTTCGGAGGGCAGAAGGTTCGTCCGGTGGATGCGCCAGATAGCCGAGATTGCACGCGAGATCCTGGGTATGGCGCCGGGCACGCGTGACCGGCGCGTGTCGGCCATGACCGTGTCCATCATCAAGAGTGAAGCGAAACTCTCCTACTGGGGCCTGATCAAGCACTTTGACCTGCACCCCGATGACCTGGAACGGTGCGAGCTGTCCAGGCCGTACTGCAGAGCATGGTACCAGCTCCGCATATCGGGGATATAGTTGGGATCAAAAGTAATCGGACAAATCCGTAAGATCATAATAGGGTAAAATTTCAAGCCGGCACATGGCTACGACCGAGATGAAAGACGCGCTAAAACGCGCCAAAAACAAGAACGAGTACGCGCGCATTGCGGCGGTAAACATGGTATTGAACAAGAACATCGATGTCGATACCGTTGCGGACGGTTTCTGCGTCAGTCGCGGAACCGTCTACGCGTGGCTTGCCGCGTACGACCGCAACGGGCTGGACGGCCTCGCCGACGATGCGAGGCCGGGCCGCCCCCCTTTCGTGCCGCGCGCCCAGCTGGAGGAGATAGTCGGCGGCGCCAAGCGGTTTACCGCCTTGGGGTTCGTCGAGCTGGTCGAAAAGAAGACTGGCGTGAAATACAGCGAACAGCACGGGCGCCGTCTGCTGAGGTCCCTGGGCTTCGCGGTCAAGAAGACACTCCGGTTATCCGACCGCGTCCCGCCGAAGGAGGAGGTAGAGATCTGGCAGAAGGATACCGAAAGGGAGGTTGAGACGCTCGAAAAGGACGATTTCACCGTGGTCATGGCCGATGAGAGCCACCAAAACGCGAACCTGTTCGGGTCGGGAGCCGTCTACGTGCGCGGTGACGCCGAACCCATACAGATGCCGCTGGGCAACCAGAGGCAGACCGTCTACGGCGGCGTCACGCTGGATGGCGAGACGTGCTACATGGCGGCCAACAGGGCCAACGACAGATCATTCATCAAATACCTCGATAAACTGCAACAACGTTTCGGCAAGGTGGCGGCGGTCGTCGACAACGCCGCGTACCACAACACGAAACGCGTACGGCGATATCTCGAGAAGAATGGCGATTCAGTCAGGCTGATGTTCCTGCCGCCGTATTCGCCGTTCTTGAATCCGGCCGAGTGGCTGTGGCGGGATGGAAAGGCCATACTGCGCAGAACGTTCCGGCGGCCGGCCAGGAGCTACTTTAGACGGAAGGTGATGCTCGTGTACGAGTCGCTTGAAATCAATTTCAATCCGCGCGACATTCTGTTTAGAAATTTGGATAAATTATACCCCGCATGAAAAATTTGTCCGGTTACTTATGATCCCAACTATAGATCCCGCAGTACTGCAGAAGATCATCACCAGGATGGCCGGCGATGAGGCGGTCCACGGCACCCTGCTGGTCGACTCCAGCGGATTCAGTATAGCCAAGTATATCGACTGGCTGAACGCAAAGTACGGCAAGATCAGCGTGAGACTGTTCTCGAAGCTGCACATCATGCACACGCTTCGCGGTATGGTATGCGCCGCCGTCGTCGCCCCCGGAAATGCAAACGACTCGCCGTACCTGCGCCCGATGGTAGAGATGCTCCCGGAGGGAGACGGGGACGTCCTGGCCGACGCGGCCTACGGGGGCGTCGAGAACTGCGACGCCATCCGGGACAGCGGCCGGAGGTCCGTCATCGACTCCAAATCCAACGCGGTGATCAATGGATTCAACGCCAGGGCGGAGATGCTGAGGTTCCGCAAGGAGCACCCGGGGATCTTCTACCGAATACTGCGCCTTCGGAACAACGTGAAAGAGCGTCTTCTCGTCCATGAAGGCGCGGTTCGGCGGGGTCGTGCGCGCCCTCAGGGAGAAGACCCAGTCGGTGGAGCTGCTGTCCATGACCGTCTGCTACAACATGGCCTTTGCCTGAGGCCGCGCCACGGGGGCGGGAACCCCCGCGGGTATGGGGGAGGCTGCGCACGACTGCCCGCGGACCGCCATCAACGACGGCTCCGGTGGGCAGCAAGGGCGAATCTCATCGCTATCATGCCATTCGCGGCTGCCGCCCGCCGTCCGGGACGGCTCCGGTGGGCAGCAAGAGCGCATGATCCGGCGTCCACCCCACACATTCCTGCTGATCCAGATACCTCCGCGGGTATCAGGGAGCCACCGGTTGATTTTTTTGGACATGGCCGGCGAGATCCAAAAACATAATACCCAGACAGCCCGTATCATCACCATGGCAGAGAAGCGTAGGTACCTTTCCAAGGCCATGCGCACGGGTGCAGACGCCGCCGACAGCATCATAGATAGCGCGGTGGGGATAGGCAGCGAGACCATAAAGCAGGCAACAAAGACGGGTCGGGAACTGAGCACGGCGGCCGCAGAGGAGGTAGCCGCGGCCTACAAGACCGGCGGCGAAAAGGTACAGGAGGGGGTGGACGAGGCCAGGAGGATCGTCTCCGGCTCCAGGGACATGGACACCCTGGAGAAGCTGGGAAAGATGTGGCAGGCCGGAATTCTCACCGACGCCGAGTTCCAGGATGCAAAGCGCAAGATACTGGAGCGCCTGTAGCCTTGACAAAGTCGAACATCTTTGGCTCCGATGATCAGCGCGAGGTCAACCCCAGGTGGTTCACCGGCAGGACCTGGATGAAGATGCTCTCCCCAGGGATAGGCGCCGACAAGCAGGACATGTACCACGTCCACTTCGAGGCAGGCGCCCGGACAAAGCTGCACCGACACGACGGATCCCAGATACTGATAGTGACCGAGGGCAGGGGGAGCCTCGAGATATTCGAGTCGGAGAGCCCGACAGGGGACACATTCGGCATCAAAAAGCACAAGACAACCCCCCTGTCCAGCGGCGACGTGGTATACATACCGGCAAACACCCTCCACACCCACGGCTCCACCGATGCGGCTCAGACCTTCTCGCATATCGCGATAAACAACCTGCCCTGCGGCGTGGGCGAGTACATGACGGAGTGGTACGAATCAGACGCGGACATGGTGACAGGCAGGATATAGGCCGGGGGCGGGCCGCCTCGCAGGCGCCGGTCCCCGCTGCGGCAGGCAATTACTTTTATCACGTGATGCTCAACACAAACCATGGACACGGCCCAGGCCCTGAGCGTGCTAAACGTCGGCAAGGACGCCAGCCCCAAGCAGATCAAATCCGCATACAGAAAGCTGGTCCTAGAGCACCATCCCGACAAAAAATCCGGAGACGGGCAGCAGTTCAGGAAGATAACCGAGGCGTACCACGCCCTCACCGACGGGAAGCCGCCCGATGCGCCAAAACCCGACCAAACCTCCACGCAGACCCGCTCCAGGGCGCAGTGGGGGGCGGGCCCCGCCGACAAGGTGCCCGAGGAGGACTGGGGCAGGTACACCCAAGAGTTCGAGCAGGACGAGGCCTGGTGGAAGGAGTACGAGCGAAGATTCTGGAGCGAGTACGACCGGCACATACACGGCCGCGAGACCGGGACCGCGTCGGCAAAGGCCAGGGAACCGGAGAAGCAGCCCCGCCTGCACGTGGAGGTGGACCAGAGCCGCTGCATCGGATGCTGCAGCTGCGAGACCATCGCCCCGGACGTCTTTGAGCTTAACCGCAACGTCAAGTCCAACCCCAAGTCGACCGTCAAGAACCCGCGCGGGGCCGGCGTCAACCGGATAATGAACGCCGCAGAGACATGCCCCACCAAGGCCATCATCGTCGACAACGTGGGCACGGGCGAGAGAATGTACCCCTTCTAAGTCTGCAGCGCCTTCAGGATATCCTCGGACTCCCTGTCCGACATGCGCACGGCGCCGCCAAACATCGAGTGTATGGGGCCGGCCCCGTCGCCGTCCCTTCGGGGCACAAGATGCACGTGGACGTGCGGGACCTCCTGGCCGGCTCCGGGCCCGTTGTGTACCGCCAGCAGGGTGGAGCCGGCAAGCGAGTCGGTCTTGGACGCCAGCCGGGCCGCCAGCCCGAAGACGTCGGCGACCTCCGGCGCCGTCATGTCCTGCATTCTCCGGCGGTGCTCCCGCGGCACCACCAGGGTGTGTCCGGGGGCCAGCGGAAACGCGTCCATAAAGGCCACCGCAAGATCCGTCTCCGATACAGTCCTGGAAGGGATCTCCCCGGAGACTATCCTGCAGAATATACAGCTCATGGCTCGACGATTACCGCCCAAGCCAGGCCCTGTCCGTACTTGATGGTCACCGTGTCTCCGACCCCGGCGGTACAGTCCCTGATCTGTTTTGGTATCTCGTCGACGGTGTCTGCCGCGCAGATGCCGTCGTCATTGGAAAGTATCACCACCACCTCGGTGACGTCCTCCCGTATCAGGTTCCAGAACGGGAAGACCACCACGGCAATCACCACCCCGGCTATGGCCAGCACCCCGCCGAATATCAGCCCGTATTTGCGGCCAAAGGTCATGTCGCCCATTACCAGGTGCCACCGCCCGCGTCATCCGGGTTCATCTTCTTTTCCGGTACGTTTCCGTGTGCCTTGTTGAAGTGTCGCTTCAGCCTCTCGGGCGTATGCAGTTCCAAGCCGCATTCGCTGCATTTGGTGCCCTCGTTCTTTTTCCTGAAGAGTCCCATGCTATCGGCGATATCGGGCATACATTATAAAGGATACCGGTTCAGGCACCATCCGTGGACCGGATAAAGAACGTGGCGGTATTGGGCTCGGGCGTCATGGGGCACGGGATAGCCCAGATAGCGGCCGCGGCGGGGTACGAGGTGGCGCTCCGCGACATCAAAAGGGAGTTCCTGGACAAGGCCATGGAGAAGATAAGGTGGAGCCTGGACAAGATGGTCACCAAAAAGAAGATCACCGCAAGCGAGGAGTCGGCCATACTCTCCAGGATAAGGCCCGTGGTGGACATCAACGAGGCCATGGCCGACACCGATCTGGTGATAGAGGTAGTCCCAGAGAACATGGATCTCAAGCGGACCGTCTACGAGGAGCTGGACAGGGTTGCGGCGCCCGACACCATATTCGCGTCCAACACCAGCACGCTGCCCATCACCGAGATAGCCGAGGCCACCAGCCGGAAGGACATGGTGATCGGCGTGCACTTCTTCAACCCTCCCCAGCTGATGAAGCTGGTCGAGGTCATACCGGGGGAGGAGACCTCCAAGGACACCACCGCCCTGATAGAGGAGTTCGTAAAGACGCTGGGCAAGACCCCGGTGATCTGCAGAAAGGACGTGCCGGGTTTCATCGTGAACCGGCTCTTCATACCGATGGTACACGAGGCTCTATACGTCATGGAGAGACAGAACATATCAAAGGAGGAGATCGACTCAGCCGTAAGGTTCGAGCTGGGCTTTCCAATGGGGATATTCGAGCTGGCAGACTTTACCGGGATAGACGTGATACACAAGGCCAGCGAGGAGATGTACAGCCGCGACCAGAAGGTGCTCCGGCAGCATCCTGAGGTAAGGCGGCTCTTCGAGGAGAAGAGGCTGGGGCAAAAGTCCGGCGAGGGTTTTTACAGATACTCTGACGCAAAGTACGAGCGCGTGGCGCTATCAGGGGAGCTGGCCAACGGGTGCGACCACACGCACATTCTGGCCAACATACTGAACAACGCCGCCTGGCTCATAACCAACGGCGCCAGCGACATCCAGGAGATAGAGAAGGCCGCCACGCTGGGACTGGGCCTCAGAAAGCCGCTCTTTGAAACGGCCAAAAAGGCGGGCGTCAAAAAGATAGTCGCGGAGCTGGAATCCCTCTCGGCCAAGCACGGGCAGTTCTACGAGCCGGACCTGCTCTTGCGCACTATGTCCGGATAGCCCTGAATATACGCTCGACGGCGTCCAGCGGGGAGTCGGCCCCCTCTATCACGACGCTCTCCCGGTGGTCCAGGTACTCTCCGGCGTACCTGTCGGCCATCCCGCCGGTACCGCGGATGGCCACCATGGGTTTGTTGTGCATGTATGCCGCGCACATCTCCGAGAGGGTCCCCGCGCCCCCGCCCACTATTATTATCCCGTCGGCCGAGTGCACGTTGACAAAGTCGCGCATGAGGCCTATCCCGGTGGGCACCACGATATCGCAGAACTCGTTGGCCCGGGAGGCGTCGTTCTGCGGGACTATCCCCAGAGAGACGCCGCCGGCCTCCTGCGCCCCCTGCGAGGCGGCCCGCATCACGCCCCCCATGCCGCCGGTCACCAGGACGGCTCCGCGCTCCGCTATCAGCCTGCCGGCTTCGTAGGCGGCCTCGCGGTGCACCTGCAGGCAGCCGCTGTCGTTGTGCCCTATCACCAGTATCTGCGTCCTTGCCACAGACCCACGTTCCGGGAGCTAGGGAATAATTCTTTTGGTTGTGGTGGTGCCATGGCACAGTCGGCAACCGAACGATGGCGGACTGCTCCGCATGTAAACCGCAGCCGGGCCGGTACGGACGCATGCCGTGGACTAATTTTTAATGCCCCGCCCTGCGGGGTGGCGGACCAATCATCCATGATTTATGGTGTTCTGCCGGTTCCCTGAACTTGCAGGATTTTTATTACCGCGCGGCCAATTGAAAGCGCTGTCAAGGGTTGATGATGCGATCGCCCACGCTTATGAACACTCCAAGGTAGACAACCAACCAAAAGCCCATCACATCTGCAAAAACATGGCAGATGAAATGGGCGCCATAAAGGCAGAGTTTGAGGCCCCGGCCACAGAGCCCTGAGCGGCAGATACTAGCGGTTGAAAAATTAATGGCGCGCAGCGCCGGATCAATACCTGCAGGATGGCGACGATTGCGTACGGCTGAAAAACAGACGCGGTGTGTTGGCCAAACAAATGGGGGAGAAATTACGATCCATGTCCATGCATGTAGAGCAAATGCGTGAGCTGCGGCATCAATTGCATTATCCCGAATAATCAAATCGCATGACGGAATCGGGGCTGCGCAGGCGCGGCCCGGTTTCAGGTTCCGCGCGGAGATCTGAATTTATGCGTCAGGCAGGCCGGCTGCGGCTCACTGAAACACACAAAATATCCGGGGATCAGCGGTCGCTGAGGAGACGCTCCGTTCCGGATCATACATGGCCCATACCAACAAGCCCCACCCCATAAAACTAATCCCGACATGCCACCGTGGCTTGAGATCCGTTTATTTGCTAAAAGGTGCGGGCCGGCCCGCGCTTTTTCACGCCAGTATGCTGCAACGTCTCCAGCAACCACCTGCATACTGCTGCCTGTTTTCAGGCTCAAGCGTGGAGTTGTGGGCGGTTTTTCCTGGTACGCGATATTGCGGGCGGCGCCGGTGGCGGGCCGATCCAGGAAAAGTCCGGACGGCACACGTGGCCGCCCAGCTGGCTTCGGGGAAAAAGTTCCCGGAAGGGATATTAACATGGACGATCTACCCATGCCATGGCAAAACGCACCATGCCGGTCTGCTTTACCGGTGAACAGTACAAGCAGATAGAGGCATACGCCAGAAAGAAGGGCATGCTCAATACGGGCCAGGCCCTAGAGGACATCCTAGAGAGCCGCTAGACGGCACGCCGGCTATTTCTTTTAATCCTGATGCAGGGCCGGCTGCGCCCGGCCGATACGCGAAAAGCAGCAGTCCAGACCGCCCGGCGGCGCCGGCCCGCCGCCGAATAAAAGGGGTTAAATCAATGCAGGTGCATGGTCTGCCGTGGGACTGTTCAGCAAGAAACCGTCATACTGCGCCGTATGCGGGGCAACCCTGAAACACAAGCACAAGCCCAAGAGGGAGTGGGGGGTAAAGGGGTACCTCTGCGGGGACTGCCACGTGACAAAGACCACAGAGTTCTACGAGGCCAAGGTGGTCCAGCCCTGCGTTACATGCGGCGCCAAGCGCAGGATAGCGGACATGTGGGAACCGCGGTGGCAGTGGGACATGGACGGCCTCCTCTGCAAGGACTGCTTTGACAAGAAGGAGGCCGATCACGACTCCAAGGGCAGCGCCTGCTCCTCCTGCGGGGCCAAGCTCGGCTTCATACGGTACAACCCAAAGCCAAAGTGGAAGATGGAGGGCCAGCTCTGCAGAAAGTGCTGGGATGAACGAAAGGCGGAGCTGGGCTGATGGTCATATGCTGAAACGGCACAAGTGCGGCTCGTGCGGCGCGGCCTACCGCCGAGAGGTGGATCTGATGAACCACGTGCAGACCGCCCACGGTACCGCCGGGTACGACTGCCGCGCCTGCGGCATGACGTTCCCGGACATGGAGTCCATGCGCGCACACATACAGAGAAGGCACCCGTATTATGCTAGATAGCGCGGATCTTTTTGACCAGATTGGGCCGCAGTTTTACAAATACGCGGAACCCGCAGATGCATTTTATTTCAGGCAGTTTGGTGAGTTCCTCGTTGGTGGCATGGGTCCCGCATCTCAGGCAGGAATAGACCACTTCAAATTTACGCTCGTCGGCATCCTCGGACATTGTAGCCATCTCCACCTATGTCAGTAGCAGCTCTATATAGACGTCATCTGGAATCCGCAACCGCATCAGCTGCCGTATGACCTTGTCATCCGCGTTTATGTCAATCACCCTCCGATGCATCCGCATCTCCCATTTTTCGTAGGTCTCTGTTCCGTTGCCGCATGGTGACTTTCTGGTGGCCACATGCAGGCGCTTTACCGGCAGCGGGGTCGGGCCCTTCATCCGGACGCCGGTCTTCTTCCCGATGCCCATTATCTCGCCGCAGACACCGTCCAGCTTTGGAAGGCTGATACTGGTCAGTTTAACTCGTGCAGTCTGGGCCATCCGCGGGTCCACCACACCTAGGGACTGTACTCTTCGGTGATTTCCTTGACCACGCCGGCGGCGATGGTTGCGCCCATATCCCGCAGGGCAAATCTACCCATCTCTGGGAACTCGTTAAACGTCTCTATCGGCGTGGGCCTGACCGGACGTATCTTTACCATGGCCGAGTCGCCCACCTTCAGGAACTTGGGGCTCTCCTCCTCGACGGCGCCGGTGGCCGGGTTCATCTTTTGCAGGAACTCGGTGATGGTGGCCGCAACCTGGGCGGTATGGCAGTGCATGACCGGGGTATATCCGGGCGCCAGGGCGGTCGGGTGGTGTATTACGATAATCTGGGCCTTGAACTCTTTTGCCACCTTGGGGGCGTTGTCCGGCGTTCCCAGGACGTCGCCGCGCTTGATGTCCTTTTTGTCGACGCCGCGCAGGTTAAAGCCGATGTTGTCTCCTGCCTGCGCCGAAGGCATCGCCGTGTGGTGGGTTTCAATGGACTTTATTTCCCCGACGGAGCCTGAAGGCATCACGATTATCTTGTCGCCCGGTTTCATTGAACCGGTCTCGACCCTGCCCACCGGCACCGTGCCGACGCCGGTGATCGTATAGACGTCCTGGATTGGAACCCGGAGCGGCTTGCCGATCGGCTTTTCCGCCATCTTAAAGTCGTCAAATGCCTCAAGCAGCGTCTTGCCCTTGTACCATGGCATGTTGTCAGACTTTTTTACCAGATTGTCGCCCTTCCATCCGGAGACCGGTATGAACGGTACCGAGTCCACCTTGTAGCCCACGGACCGGACAAGCTTCTTGCCCTTTTCTACTGCGGCCGTGTAGCCGTCTTCCTTGTAATCTACCGCATCCATCTTGTTTATGGCGACTATAATCTGGCCCACTCCCAGCGTTTTTAGCAAGAATGCGTGCTCGCGAGCCTGCCCGCCCGGGGCGATAGCCGTATCCGTCTCCCCCTCCTTTGCAGATAGGACCAGAACGGCGCAGTCTGCCTCCGAGGCTCCGGTAATCATATTTTTAATAAAGTCGCGGTGTCCGGGCGCATCAATCAGCGTGAAAAAGTACTTTTGCGTCTCGAATTTTTGAAAAGCCAAATCTATGGTAATTCCCCTTTCACGCTCGTCCTTTATGTTGTCCATTACCCAGGCATACTTGAAGGTGTCACCCTTGCCCGTCTTTTCGGATTCGGCGGCGTGGGAGGCGATGGTTCTCTCATCCACCACGCCAAGATCCATAAGGAAGTGTCCCATGGTCGTGGACTTGCCGTTGTCTATGTGACCTGTGATTATCAGGTTCAGGTGGTCCTTTTCTGCCATTAGGGCACCAGCCAGTAATTGAGCTTATAAATCTTGGGAGCGCCCCGCCCCGCGCGTCCGGACCCCAGCAGCATGCGACGCGTCCCGCCGGGCATATACCTGAGGGCGCGTCGATCAATTACGCAACGGGGCCCGGCCCGCGATGGGACGGTTGGCCCGACACGGCACGCGCGTACCAGCGGGCGCCGCCGGCAATATTGCTCCGGGCATGGCGCCGGCCGGATGGCGCCCCCCCCCGGTTCAACAAATAAATCAAAGTGGAACAATGCACTATCATGGAGATCACCCTCTCGGCGATAAAGGCGGATGTGGGGGGCGTTGGAGGGCACACCAGGCCCAGCAGCGGGCTGCTCGAGGCGGTCAGGAAGACGGTCAGCGGGGCAGGCGATCTGCTGCTGGACCACTACATAGGATACTGCGGTGACGACGTCCACATAGTGATGACCCACACGCGCGGGACCGACGATCCAAAGATACACTCGCTGGCCTGGGACGCCTTTATGGCGGGTACGAGCGTGGCCAAGAGCGAGGGCCTCTACGGGGCGGGGCAGGACCTGCTGAGCGATTCGTTCTCGGGCAACATCAAGGGCATGGGGCCGGGGGCCGCCGAGATGAAATTCGAGGAGCGGCCCAACGAGGCGTTTGTGGTGTTTGCGGCCGACAAGACGGAGCCGGGCGCCTTCAACTATCCCCTGTACAGGCTGTTCGCGGACGCATTGAGCAACACCGGCCTGATCGTCAACGAGTCACTGGCCGAGGGGGTGCGGTTCAACGTGATGGACGTGGAGGAGGGGAGCGTGGCCACCCTGAACCTATGGGAGGACAAGCCCACCCTGGAGGCGGCGCTCATGTATCCGGGCCGCTACGTGGTCGATTCGGTGGAGACCAAGGACGGCGAGCCCATTGTGGCGGCGTCCACCGACCGGCTGCACAACATCGCCGGCACCTACGTGGGCAAGGACGACCCCATCTGCATAGTTCGTACCCAGAAAAAGTTCCCGGCCACGGAGGAGGCCGGAAGCGTGTTCAACAATCCCCACCTGGTGGCAGGCAACACCAGGGGAAGCCACAACATGCCGCTTATGCCGGTCGTCCTCAACTCTGCGGCCACCATCAACTTTTGCATACCGATAGTGGAGGCGGCCGTCTTCAGCGTGCACGGTGGCAGGCTGACCGGGCCCTTTGACGGGTTCTCGACCCCGGACTGGGATCTGGTCAGGGAGACCGCCACAAAGAGGGCCCTGGACATCAGGAGCCAGGGGTTCATCCACCCGGCCACGCTGGTGCCCTCGGAGCTGGAGTACGCGGAGGGGTACCGGGCCAGAATGAGCATACTAAAGCAGAAGATGAGGCCGTTGGAGAAGGCCGGCGGCATCAGGCGCAAGGACGCCTACGAGGACCCGGATTAGGATGTCCCGCGCGCGCCAGATGTTGGCAGTGGCCGGGGAGAGGATCAGCCCGCTGCTCACCTGGAAGGGGTACATGATAACGGCCGTTGCGGCCATAGCCTTTGCCAATGTCGTCCTGGCCATATTCGGCAACACCATCCCCAATGTCGTCCTGGTGGTCTTTGGCAACACCATCCCCGGCATCTTCCAGACGGTCTTCAAGGTGGCCGCCAGCGGGGTCATACTGGGAGCGGTCTTTGTGTTTGCGATGGCATGGCTGCTCCGGGCCAAGCCGCGCAACAGGCCCCGCGCCTACAGGGTGGTGGTCTTTGACGTGTACGGCCAGGTCTCGGCCGTTGACGGCCTGAGGACCGACTTCCGCAACCACGACGTCGCGTGGAGCTACATGAAGCAGTACAAGGAGAGGTACCCCCTGCACAACTTTGCCCTGGTCTCCGACTCGAAGGACCGCCGGCCCACCATATACAGATACATCTGATTTTTATTCCCCGCAGGCCATCCGTAGACCGTGCTGTTCTCCATACTGGCAGGATACTTTGGCAGGATGGAGGAGACCAGCAAAAGGCTGGAGCTGACGGCGCACCTGGTCGGGCTCTTCCGGGAGACGCCGGTCGATCTGGTGGCGCGGACCGCATACCTGCTGCAGGGGAAGATCAGGCCGGACTTTGAGGGGGTCGAACCCGGGGTGGCCGAGAAGATGGCCATGCGGGCCGTCGCCAAGTCCTCAGGCTCGCCCCTCAGGGATGTGGAGTCCAGATACCACAAGAGCGGGGACCTGGGGCTGGCCGCCTCGGAGATCCTGGACGGGAAGACGCAGACCACCTTCTTTGCGGAGGAGATAACGGTAGAGCGGGTCTACGAGACCATCCACAGGATAGCCCGGCTGGAGGGATCGCGCTCCCAGGACATGAAGATGAAGTACATATCCAGCATGCTCAACGACGCCAGTCCCCTGGAGGCGCGGTTCATAATCAAGATACTCCTCGGGACGATGAGGCTGGGCGTGGCCGAGAACACCATCATGGACGCCCTGGCCGAGGCGTACACCGGCGAGAGGGCCAACCGCGCCGCCCTGGAGGGGGCCTATAACGTGTCCAGCGATCTGGGAAGGGTGGCCGAGGCGGTGGCCCGGGACGGCCTGGCCGGGATAGAGTCGTTCGGGGTGGAGATATTCAGCCCCATACGCCCCATGCTGGCCGAGCGCGTCCGCAGCGAGGCAGAGGCCATCGAGAAGATGCGCGGTGGCGCCGCCGAGTACAAGCTGGACGGCGAGAGGGTCCAGATACACATCGACGGATCCCGGGTCGAGATATTCTCCAGGCGGTTGGAGAGGATCACCGGCCACTACCCCGACGTGGTCGAGTCCATAACCTCCCTGGTGAGATCCCGCAGGGCCATACTGGAGGCCGAGGCCGTTGCCATAAACGAGGAGACCGGCGCCTTTCTCCCGTTCCAGGAGCTGATGCACCGGCGCCGGAAGTACGGGGTGGAGAAGGCCGTCTCGGAGTATCCGGTG
The DNA here is from genome assembly GCA_965261905.1 of Nitrosopumilaceae archaeon. Classification (GTDB taxonomy): domain Archaea; phylum Thermoproteota; class Nitrososphaeria; order Nitrososphaerales; family Nitrosopumilaceae; genus VYCS01. The sequence goes on from CBDHDZ010000013.1 coordinate 556,965, forward strand.
GTGGTGAACTTCTTTGATGTCCTGTACCTGGACGGGCAGAGCTGCATGGACATGGAGTACGCCGCGCGGCGCCGGATGCTCCAGGAGATCATCGAGGAGCGCGGCATGGCCAGGCTGGTCCCCATGGCGGAGATCACCGACGAGGCCGCCCTGGCGGACTTTATGGAGGCCAGCATAGACGCCGGGTGCGAGGGGCTGATGATCAAGTCGGCGGACAGCGTTTACCGGGCCGGATCCCGCGGAAGCCAGTGGCTCAAGCTGAAGCGCGAGTACCGGGACGGCGTCGGGGACAGCCTGGACCTGGTGGTGGTCGGGGCATTCTACGGAAAGGGCCGCCGGACCGGCACCTACGGCACGCTGCTCCTGGCCGTCTACGACGAGATACGCGACACCTTCACCAGCATCTGCAAGGTGGGGACCGGCTTCAAGGACGAGGATCTGGACACCCTCTACCAGGTGCTCAGCAGCATGACCGTGCCCAAATGCGACCCCCGGGTGGACAGCGGCATGGTGCCCGACGTCTGGTTTGCGCCCGAGATGGTGATAGAGGTGATGGCCTCCGAGATAACCCTGAGCCCCGTGCATACGGCCGCCAAGGATGTCGTCCGCAAGGACGCCGGACTGGCGCTGCGGTTTCCCAAGTTTACCGGCAGGGTGCGCCAGGACAAACTCCCCGAGGACGCCTCAAGCAGCGAGGAGGTGGTGGCACTGTACCGGGGCCAGAAAAAAACCGCGCAGTAGGGGGTTGGGGCGCCGCCCCCCATGGTAGTTGCCCGATGCGGCGCGGGCCGCATCCGTCGGCCCCGCATATCTGCCGGAGCCGCGGCCGGCCCGGGCGCCTCCGGCCGCACGTCCGGGCCCCACCGGCGCGAACGGACGGACCACAATCTGGCGCAGAAAGGCCGGCGGGGCGCCGGCGCCGCCCACACCGGATGGCGGGGCACGCAATTCCCGAGCCCGTACGCGCTTCGGCCCGGAGCGGATCCAGACTAGGTTAAGCTGCCATCCATTGAACGAATTGTCTAATCTGATATACAATTTCTACGATCTTGCACGATCTGTTGCCACGGAACCGTATATGTTGATTGCAAAACCACGAATGGTGGATTTTTTGGTTTCGTACCTAGCCGAAACGCGTACCCCTAGCCCCTCTGAAAGGCTTTAATTATCCACGACGGCCATACAAAAGCCGTATTATGTATAGTGGCGCATTAGAGGAACAAGCTAAGAGAAAGGCCACCTCCATATTGCAGGACGAGATCAACCGCATACTCAATGCCACCAGGGAGCTGGCCAGGCTGCCGGACCTGATGACAAGCCGCGACAAGGAGGGAGTGAGCAACGTGCTGGACCAGATAGCGGACATTGAGGACGAGGTGGAAAACCACCGGCGCAAGATCACAAAGGAGGTGGGCGATGTGGGCGGCCTGATAATGAACCGGGAAAACCTGCTGAATACGGCCTACACGATGGACGAGATAGCCGGACACATCACGGGCATATCCTTCAAGCTCTCCAACATCAAGGTGGACACCCTCAAGAACTCCAAGCTTGACAAGGACCTGACCGAGATGATAGAGCTGGTCGTGGAGGAGGTGCTCAAGTTGAACGAGGTGACCCGCAACCTCAACACCAACAGCGAGATGGCCATCGAACTGGCGCAGGAGACGCAGGTGATCGAGCGCGAGATAGACACCAGGTACCGCCAGGCCACCATCAAGGCCATGAGCTGCATAACCAACACGGCCGAACTGCTGCTGATGAAGGACGTCATCGAGGGGATAGAGGAGATGGCCGACAAGTGCCAGAAGGTCTCCGACTCGTTCATCATGCTGGCCTTCAGCCTCTGATCCATATGGCGGCCGCGGCAAAGGGCAACCTGGTGGAGAACCGCATCATAGTCTGGGACGTGGACGACTCCCGGAGGCTGTTCAGCAGCGGCTACTATGGAAAACCCATAGGCATGCCCAAGCCAAAACCCGAAGAGATAGACGTCCCCCTGGTGCTGGATCTCATAGAGGGTTTCTACCTGCTGGAGACCGGAAGGATAACCGTCCGCAGGGCCAGCCAGGACGTCACGCCGGATGCGATGCTTGGCATATGCAAGGACGAATACAACGACTTTGAGAGAAAATACCTGGTGTACAAGAAATTCCGCGACATGGGCTATGTCGTCAACCCGGGCATAAAGTTCGGATGCGACTTTGCCGTCTACGAGCGGGGTCCGGGGATAGACCACGCGCCGTACCTGGTGCACGTCTACGGCGGGAGGGACCCCATCACCTCAACCGGTCTGGTTCTGGCGGGCCGGCTGGCCACCACCGTCCGGAAGCAGTTCATACTGGCCATGCCCCGGGGCGGAAAGGTCGACTTTCTGTCGCTGGACTGGTGGAAGGCCTAGACAGATTTTATGTGGCCGGCTATCCTGTCGTAGATCTCGAACTGTTCCCGGGTCACGCCAAACTCCAGGTGGTTCTTCCACTTGCTGTGTATGCGGACTATCCCCTCGGTCGGTTCCACGAATATGGTGGCATCGGCCACGCTCTGCCGGGCGATCATCTCGTTTAGCTCCGAGTCGTCGTTGAGCCTGACTGCAAGCTTGCCGGGGCCGTTCCAGGAGACCGTCTTGACGGCCTTTGCGGCGAAGCGGCCCTGGGTGGACAGGACGCTCCTGGCCAGCAGGTGGCCCGGCGCCGGCTCTGCCTTGCGAACGATATAGTGCGCCTGGAACCGGTCCATCGCGCCCCAGTACATTGGTGTTGGATCCTGCGGCAGTGTACCATGTCACCCCTTCTGGATAATCTGCACCATGTCGATGTTGGCGCCCTCAAGGGACAGCGTCCCGCGGTTGGTAACCATCCGCGGGGTCTGGGAGTAGTGCCTGCTGTAGTAGTCGCCGCGCTCTATCTCGTCCACGGAGCCAAGCTCGTTGGGCTGTGATTTCACGCCTATCTCCTCGAGCATGTCGCCAAACATCTCCGGCCAGCCCTTCAACTCGAATGTGTCAGGTTCGGAGTCGTGCACGGTGCCTGTGGCGGCCGGCCCATAAATAAAGGATGGGACTCGCCGGGCCTTGTCCAAAAATCCGGAAAAAAAAAGGCAGCTGCGCGCCCCCAAGGAGAGCACCCGGCGGAGCTGCTCCCGATGGCCCTCTGCCACGACACGGCCTGAGGCCGCGCCGCGGGGGCGGGAACCCCCGCGGCTGCCCGGGAGGCTGCGCCCCGCTGCCCGCGGACCGCCATCGACGGCGGTTCCGGCTGGCGACAATAACGTGATCCGGCATCTATCCCGCGCCCTCCTGCCGGTCCGGGCGCCTTTGCAGGCATCAGGGCGGATCATCGATTTTGGTTTTTTCTGGGCAGGGCCGGCGCCGCCGGGCCGCGTCTCCCTCCCCGGGCGGCCCGACACAGCCCGCAGGCTACAACAGAATAAATAATGCCGGATAGCGAATCGGGACGTGAAGTTTGCGGGAAAGACGGCGCTTGTGACCGGATATGGCCTCTTGTGACCGGCAGCGGTACCGGAATAGGCAAGGCCATAGCCACCGAGTTCGTAACGGAGGGCGCCAGCGTGATAATACTGGGCAGGCGGAGGGAGCCCCTGGAGGAGACCGCCAAGGAGCTGAGGGGGATAGCCGGCGGGAACGGCAGCGGCGCCCAGGTGAGGATATTCTCGGGGGTTGATGTCAGCGACGAGGCCGGCGTCGATTCGATGTTCGAGTCGCTGAAGAGCGACGGCGTGGCGGTGGACTACATAATCAACAACGCCGGCGTCTCCGGACCGGTGACGTGCTTTCCCAACGCGTCCATGGACGACTTTGCCGGGACGGTCGCCATACACCTGACGGGGACCTTCTGGGTGTCCGTCTCCGGCCTGCGGTGCATGGGACGCGGCGGCAAGATAATCACCATATCGACGTTCTTTTCGGAGGAGAGGCCGCTGGAGCAGCGCCCCTACCGGTTCAGGGGACCCTACACGGCTTCCCAGGGGGCCAAGAACAGGCTGGCCGAGGCCATCTCCTGGGAGCTGACCGAGGCTGGGATAGCGTCGATAGCGACCAACCCCGGCCCGGTCCACTCCGACCGCATATACAAGACAGTCTACCCCAAGGCCGCCGCCGAGTTCATGAGGGTGGGCGGCTTTGAGGACATGTCGCCGATACAGGTGGAGTCGGCCTGCAGGGACCTGCTGCCGCTGCTGGGGGAGGACGAGGAGACCGTCCGGGATGGCGTGGCTGCGGCAGCGGCCAAGATATCCGGGGACGGCCGGGCAGAAGACGCCCTCTCCAGACTGCTGCAGAAGATACAGGCGATCGCCGAGAAGGTGCAGCGCAACACCTCCCACATGATAGCCGACAGGCAGTTCCTGTCCCAAAAGCAGGTAGCCCAGACGGTGCTGAACCTGTGCGATGATACCATATCCGGGATAGTCAACGGGAAGGTGATCCCCGGGGACCGGGTGTTCTATCCGGTCAGGCCGCACGTGGGAACGGAGGCGCCCGCCGCCAGTCCAGACTACCGCGACGGATGCGTGGCGATCATACTCGAGCCCACCACCACCACCGACTCGGAGAGGGCGGCCGCCCTGGCGTCCCATGTCGGGAGCGCGGGCGGAAAGGCGGTGCTGTTCACCCCCAAGGAGATGCCAGATGACCTGGCCGGACCCCTGGGAGAGTTTCACTCCCACGGTATCGACATCGATGACCCCCAGCAGGTGCGCCGGTGGCTTCGGACGGCCCACGAGAAGATGGGCAGGCTGCTTGCCGTCGTGCACATGACCGGAAGCGTGCCGGAGACCGGCCCCCTCACCAAGCTGTCCAGGAGCCAGTGGGACGGACTGGTGTCAAAATTCATCAACACGCCCGCGATGGTCGCCCAGGAGTCGCTGGAGTACTTTGTGCCTGGTGGCGGCTCTGACCCGCGCCTCTTCTCGGGGGCCAGGGGAAACGTCATGATTGTGGGGCCGGACCTGCCCGTCGGCAGGAAGGTCTCCGGAGCGGAGAGGGCCCGGGTGGAGGTATTCCGCGGGGCGCTCAGACCGTTCACCACCACCATCAACCAGGAGCTCAGCGACGTTCTAAAGTCGGGGGGGCGCGTGTTCACGGTGCTGCCCGGGTCGGTGACCGGGGCGGAGCCGGACCACGCCAAGGTTGCCGCCGCCCTGGACTATCTCGTCTCGGAGACGGCGCCCAGGTCGGCCGAGGTCATATTCTGCGTGGACGAGGCCAGGGCATAGCTCCCTGGATGATGGCCGGGGCGGACCGACAAGCAGGGGGATGATATCAGGCCCCCGCGGGGCAGCGGACCATCCCGAACGCGGCCGGACTCTTATATGGTCCGGGCGGCTGTGTGGGTGGTGGACGGCCGCGGGTTGTTTGAGAGGTGCATGATAGATGGGGGCGGGCCGCGGGTTCACGCCTCGGACGTACTGCGCTTTGTCCAGTCCCCGTTTGCCCTGTACTGCAAGCATTTTGCGGATCCGGGCGAGCGGGATCCGGAGGATCCCTACCAGACCCTGATATCGGAGCGGGGCATCCAGCACGAGCGCCGCCTGCAGGGGGAGATGTATCCGGAGGCCGGGCCGGCAGAGTACGGGAGTGTCGAGGAGGGGTTTCTGGGGTGCGCCCTGGCCATGGCCCGGGGGGAGGACGTGCTGCTTGGGCATCCCCTCTTTTACCTGCCGGATGGCATGTACGGAATACCCGACATCCTGGAGAGGGTGGACGGCGCATCCGACCTCGGTCCGTACCATTACGAGGTGGCGGAGATCAAGCTGGCCAGAAACATCCGGCGGTACCACGTACTGCAGGCGGCCTTCTACAACAGGATGATCGGCAGGATCCAGGGCCACACCCCGGGCAGGTTCCAGATAATCAACATGGACGGCGAGAGGATCCCCTTCGAGTATGCGGACTGCCAGGAGGACCTGGAGAGGGCCGTCTCCGGAACGCGGGAGGTGGCGGGGGGCCGGCGGCCGCCCCCCGTCTTTGGATCCTGCCCCTATCCGTGGAGGGGCTATGCGGACAGGCTGGCGCGGGATGCAAACGACGTCTCGCTGGTCAACGGGATTGGCGGGGCCAGAAGAGACGCGCTGGCCAGAATGGGCATCAACACGGTGGACGACCTGCTGCTGCACGGCAGGGACGGCCTGCGCCGCATCAGGGGGGTAGGCGGCAAGACCGCCGACGGATGCGTGCTGTCCGCCAGGGCCATATCCACCGGCAAGGCAGTCCGGAAGTCGGCCGGCGAGCCGCTTCCGGAAAGGGGTACGGAGATATTCCTGGATCTGGAGGGTGTGGATCCGGCCAGCACGATGGACCAGGACGACCCCCAGACCGACTACCTGATAGGGGCGCTGGTCCGCAAGGACGGTAACGAGGAGTACGTGCCGTTCGTGGCCGGCGACGCCGCCGGCGAGGAGGGGATGCTGCGCCGGTTCCTGGAGTTCATGAAGGGGCAGGACGACTATGCGATATACCACTGGCACCACTACGAGAGGACGCACCTCTCCGGGATGATCAAGAAGTACGGCATGGACGGGCCAACGGCCGGGCGGATGCTCTCCAGGGGGGCGATGCTGGACCTGCACAGGATAGCCACCAGGCAGTTCGCCTTCCCGGTGCCCGGAACCGGACTCAAGATGGTGGCAAGATGGATGGGGTTTGAGTGGCAGCACTCCGGGGTGGGCGCCCTCAGCTCGATTATCCTGTACCAGGAGTACGCGGATGATCCGGAGGCCAACCGCGACAAGCTCGAGATGGTGCTGGACTACAACCGGAACGACTGCGAGGCTACCGCGGTCGTCAAGGACTGGCTGGTGCGGCAGCAGGGCCGGGCCGCCCGGGAATGACCCAGGGCTGGATATATGGCGATTCGGCCGGGCAGTCAGGGCGCGTACTCTGGCTCGACCGAGTCCCATACCAGTTTGGAGGCCACCCCCACCATGACGATGGCCGCCAGCACCCGGAGATGGCGCTCCCCGACGGCCAGGGACAGCCGGGCGCCGGCCATTCCGCCGGCCAGGGCCCCGGCCGACAGCAGGGCGGCAAGCAGCATGTCGGCATGGCCCAGGACGCCGTGGGTGATCACCCCGGCTATGGAGGTCAGCATCAATGCCAGCATGGAGGTGGGCGCCGCCCGCATCATGCTCATGCCCATTATGATCACCATAAGCGGAACAAAGATCACCCCTCCCCCCACGCCAAAGTACGCCGAGATCACGCCGGCCAGGAAGGAGGCCGCCGCGGACAGAACCATCACGGCGTGCGTGTCCGAGGGAGGGCGGCTGCTCATCCTGGGGCGCAGGAAGACGTATACGGCCGCCGCAACCAGCGCCGCGGCCAGCAGTACGCCGAATATCCCCGGATCCGCGCCAACCAGGATGACCGCCCCCAGGACGCTGCCCGGAACGGCCATCAGGCCCAGCTTGACGGCCCGGTGGTAGTCTATCCTCTTCTGCCTGGCGTAGACCATCGTGGAGCCGGCGGCGTTGGCCATGGTGGCCACCAGGCTGTTGGCGGCGGCGATCTGCGGCGGTATTCCCAGAAATATCAGGACCGGGACCATTATCAGGCCCCCGCCCAGCCCCACCATCGAGGCCAGCACGCTGGCGGCGGCGCCCAGCGCCACCATGCCGGGGACCGCCCACGCCTCGGACAATCCCGCCGGGGCGTCCGAGGACGCCAGTGCCGCGGAGAGGACGAGCAGGGCGGCGATGGCAGCCGTCGGAACCGCCCACACGGGCACCGTCATGGCAGGGCGCCCACCAGTATCTTCCACAGGTGTCCCCCATCGTTGCGCGTGACCTCCGCCAGGAGCGGCCGGGGCAGTCCGTCGATGCGCGAGGCGGTCGTGGTCTCGCCCGCCTCCAAGTGCCGCCGGGCCGTCTCGTCCACCCACGCCCGGACCGAGTCAAACCCGCCCGGGGAGACCTCCGTCCAGCAGTCGCAGACGAGCTGCCGGACCAGGACGCCGGCCACCGCCGATATCTGGGATCTCTGCGACGCTCCAGCGTCGGACTGGACCACGCCCAGCACCACGGCGGGCCCCGCATCGGTACCCACCATGTGGACGTTCCCCAGGAAGCCGCCCCCCGGCCCCCTCAGCTCGGTGGAGACGCAGCGCTCGGGGGGCCTGCCGGCAAAGAAGGTGCAGTACTCGGCGGCCGCGTCCCCGCTCAGCCTGATGGGCGAGGACATCTCTATCCCCAGTTCGGCCAGCTCGGACCGGATGGCCTCCGCCGCCCCGTAGGACATCTGCGGTATCGTCGCCGCCGGCGTCGACAGCAGAACGGCGGCGCCCAGGACGGCCGCCGCGGCGCCCGCCAGGGCCACCACCATCCCGATGCGCCGGTTCATGGTGGTAGCGCCTCCAGCCTCCGAATAAAGCCTTTCAGATGGAGATGATATGCAGCTGCGAGCCCACTCTTATGTCGTGCATGTCGACAAAGCCGGCGGTGACCTCCAGCACGTAGAACGCGTACACGTCCGGCGCTATCGAGGGGCACGTCATGGTCTCAAGGGCGGTCAGGCACGGGGGCACGTTCTTCTCTATGTGGACGGCCCGCCCGTCCTTGTCGAACCAGATCATGTCCAGGGGGAACTGCACGTTGAGCATCCACATGCTGTACTGCCCGGTGGCATCAAAGACGAATATCATCCCCTGGTCGTAGGGCAGCTGATCCTGGAACATCAGGCCGCGGACCCGTCTGGGCTGGGTGTCGGCTATCTGTACCTGCAGGACCGCATCATCCACCTTGACCGTCCCCTGTGGAAATTCTACCGACTCCAGCTTGGCGTCGCTGGGTATGGACAGTATGCCCACCACGCCCACTATCACCGCGGCGGCGGCCACCGGGATCAGTACCTGCAGTCTGGTGGCCATGACCCTGTTGACCACACGCGATATTAAAAACATCGCCGGCGACAGAATGCCCGCCCCGGCGGGCAGCTGTGCCCTTTAATATCCGGCGGCGCCCTAGATGGTAAATGTCTGAGGGGGACGACAGCAGGCTGGAGTCTATCCGGGCCGCCCACGGGGCAGACAAGGGCTCCTCCAGCTCAAGGATGGAGGACTACCTGGAGGTGATAGCCGAGCTGGTGGAACTGAAGGGGTACGCAACCACCCTGGACATATCCCGGTACATGAGCGTGAGCGCCCCCAGCGTCACCAAGATGCTCAGAAGGCTTGACGAGGGCGGTTTTCTGGACTACCAGCGGTACCACGGGATAAGGCTGACCGACAAGGGCAGCGAGATAGCCGAGTCCATCCGGCAGAGGCACGGCACCCTCCTGGAGTTCTTGGGCATGCTGGGCATAACCGGCGAGACGGCCAACCAGGATGCGGAGGGGGCCGAACACCACCTCAACCCGCGGACGGTCGTCCAGCTGCGCAAGTTCATCACCTTCCTGAAGGCGAACCCCAAGATTATTGACGAGTTTGGGAGTCTCTGATGGAGACCCTGATGTCGTCCTCCGAGGAGGTCATCTCGGACAGCTTTTGCGCCGCGTCCGAGCGCTTGGGAAGCTTGATCTGGCCCTTGCGGCCGACCCGCCTGGAGGTCAGAAACGTATCCCCCACGTAGATGGCCGCGTGCATGGAGGCGTGCTCCTGTCCCACGTCCAGGATGATGGCGTTCTTGGACTCGGACAGCCGGGCGGGTACGTCCAGGCCGCCTTCCGGGACCTCGCCGTCCCGCTCCTCCACGTCTATCGATATGCCAAGCTTGCGCTCCAGGTCGCTGATGTTGGATCCGCGGCGCCCTATCACGCTGGGTATGAACGGCTTGGCCACCCGGACCAGCACGCGGTTCTCCGATAGCACCTCCACGACCACGCTCGGATCATACCTGGCGAATATGGACCGTATGCGCTCCTCGGCTATCCCGCCGATCCCGTTGGCCGGAACGTCCGCCACCGGCACTATCACGTTCTCCTGGCCGAACGTATAGATCTCGTGCTCCAGGGCCTTTGTCTCAAAGTCCCTCACCTCGATTACGGGCCGCGCCAGATCCGCCTCCACCATCCCGGACGGCACCTTGACCCTGAGCTCCAGCTCGTACACCTTCCCTATGCCGCCGTCCTTTACGAATACGACCGTGTCCAGGATGCTTGGTATTATGCCCAGCTCTATCTTGCCTATGAACCTCTGTATGCCGTCGATCGGCGAGTTTGCGTGGACGACGCCGACCATCCCCACGCCGGTAAGCCTGAGATCGGCGAACGTGTCAAAGTCCTCGCGGCGCCTCACCTCGTCGAAGATGGTATAGTCCGGCCTGACCAGCAGCAGTATGTCGGCCGAGTTCTCAAAGCTGCCGTCCAGTTTGGTGTACTGGGTTATGCTGGGCTTTACCTGCAGATCCCGGGGCGACTCGAAGGTCTTGACCACCCTGCCGCGTTCGCTGTAAAAGTCCGCCAGTCCGGACGCCAGGGTGGACTTGCCGGATCCCGGGGGGCCCGATATCACGATGCCCTCGGCCCTCTCCGAGAAACGCTCCATCAGCTCGTCGGACAGGTCGTAGTCTGCCAGGGACATCTTGACCAGCGGGTGGACCACGGTTATCTCCACCGACTCCGAGAAGGGCGGGCGGGTTATGGCGATGCGGTAGTCGTCGTACTGGACGACCACGGCGCCCGGCTTCTCTATCTCCACCAGGCCGTCCCTGCCCTGGGCCGCGTCCATGATCTTGGATGCCATCCGCTCCAGATCCTGGCGGCTCAGCGGTTCCTCATCCAGGGTTACCATGATGAAAGATCCGGGCCCGCCCCTCTTTGCGGCAGGCGGCATGTCCTCCTTGAGGTGAACGCTCATGGTATCCGAGTCAAAGTAGGCCGGAAACTCCAGGTCCTCCTTCTTTATGTCCGCCTGGAGGAGCACCGCCTCGACGCCTTCGGCCTGCGCGGCCAGCTGCTGCAGCCGGTCCGACGTGTACAGGGTGGCCCGGAGCCGCTTGGCGGTGTCGTTTATCAGGCTGTCTATGCGCCCGGATCCGGCCAGGGCCACCTCGTCGGCGGTGACATGGTTGCCGTGGATGGTCAGGGTGATGCCCGACTCCTCTGCCGTCTCCGAGATCCCCCGGAGCGCCTCCAGCCCCTCCCAGCCCTGGCGGCGGTGGTCGGCAGCCTGCGACTGCAGCTCGTCCATCACCGCCTGCGGAACGATGACCTCGCAGTTGCGCAGCTCCCCGGCCTCGGCCCGCGCCGTAAGCTGCCCGCCGATGACGGCGCTCGTGTCCACCACGACTCTCTTGGGCCTCTCCATGGCATGACCCTGCAGAGCCACACTAAAACGGTTTGCATGCGGGATACGCTGGGTGATGATGACCTGGGTGATGATGATGATGAAGAGATACTCCTTCCCCATCCGCTGGATGGTCGAGGAGTGTGGGGCCGGGCCTGTGCAGGAAGCCGGGCATGAATCACGCCCCCTCCAAATCGTGGCGGCACACAAGTGGATGAAGAGAATACCCGCCGGCCTGCTGGACTCGCTGCTGAGGTTCACCGGCGGCGACGCGCGCCGGACGCTGTCGGTGGACTCCACCCGGTACACGTTCAACCGGTATGTCCTGGTGGAGGATGCCAAGCGCGGGAAGTTCTACCGGGTGGTCACCGTCAAGCACCACGCCCTGATCACGGACGGCTGCGGGATGCTGTCTCTCTGGATGTTCTTGTGCGGTCCGCCCAGCAGAGTATCGATCAGATACATCGCCGTCTCGATAGGATGCGCCTACAGACCAACCTACTACGCGGCGCGCGGAATCATGCGGAAGATACGCGACCTTCCCGAAGGCGTCCTGCCGGGGACAGGCAAGACAGACGAAGGACACGCTCGGGCCGGCCCCAAGGGGTGCCGCTGGCAGGCAACGGCAAGGAACGCACCGTCCCCGGCCGGCGTGGCCTCCCGTGCGGCCCGGGCAGGGGCACCTTCGAGAAGAACATTCCGATGGTCACCATCTGCCACCTGCGCGCCACCCCCGACGAACCCGACGTGACCATCTTTGAGGCCCCACGCGACGACAAGACACTGACCGGCATAGCAGCCGGGAAGTTCGAGCTCGGGTCCACGGTAATCACCGACGAGTACCGGGTCTACTATGGCTTGGAGATGGCGGGATACGACCACCGGACCATCAACCACGCCGAAGGCGAGTACGCCTCAGGAGGGCGCAACGAGATCCACGCCAGCAACTGCCAGTGCAGGGTGGCCCTGTTCAATTGGTGGCTGAAAAAACACCGGGCGTCAGCAAGTGGTACCCGGGGTCGTACGCCAAGTCGTTCCAGTTTGTGCACAACCGCCGCCATTATAGCATCAACGGCAGGTTTGTGGCTGCGCTAGCGGCCATCCCGGACTGGTACCCGGGGTGTCAGGCCTGAGCCAGAACGGGCCGCGTGAATATCTATCCGGCTTTGATCGAGTACTTCCGGCGCCGAGATCAATTATTGCCAAAACCACGCTTCCTCGAAATGCGCATTATTATGCCAGACATATATTTCTCTGGCCTGCGGCCGGGTTTGCCATCCACAACACGCTACAGATGAGCGACTATCGTTTATTATCTTGGCACAAACAAATAACATTACAACCGGACTCCGTTAGAGAAATTTATTACAGAAGTATCTAAATGACTTGTTATGCTTTTTTGCCATGTTCAGTGAAAATTTCTTTAATATTTCTACTAAAAAATCGTTTTTTGAAACAAAACGACGCTGCATCATACCAAGAAGTAGCTCTTTTGTAACAAGTTCAGTGTTCTCACGAAAAACAATATTTAGAGCGCGAGCACTAGCCTTGCTTAATCCCGCTTGATACCAGCTTTCGATCTCGACCTTAACAACAGCAATTTTAGCTGGGTCTATATTGGGTGCTCGATGAGACATAATGTAATCTTTTTTCTTTGTGCAGCAGATGTGGCTGTTCAAATCTGAAAGGAAAATATAGTCATGGTCTTTTTGAATAATTTCAATAAATTTTTTAATTTGGCTGCCGAGTTTTTGAGCATATTGGTATGGCTTCACATAATTATATTTTTTTAATAGTTCTGGTTTAAGTATAAGTTCAAAAAAACGTTCATCATCATGCCCTTCTAAAAACACAAAAAGTGCTTGCTTCACCTAATCACCAAGCAAATTTTGCACATATAATTCCTCAATTCCAATGTCATGTTTTAAAAATTTTTGAATATCGTCTTGATCTGCCGGCCTTATGGCTTCAGAATATCCGTCATTATTTCGTCTTATGGTTAGTACGTTATCAATACCAGCATGGCGGACCATTTCTGGGTTGTGCGTTGTTGCAATAATTTGATTTGTGCCGGAAATTTCTTTCATCATTTCTACGACTCGCGACATTAAGTACGGGTGTATATTTCTTTCAGGTTCTTCAATAATTGCCAGCATATTTTGGTGAAAGTACAGCGCAAGTATCAGCGCCGTTATGTTAACTGTTCCATCAGAAACAAAAGTTGATGGTATTGATTTATCCTTAAAATAACGTTCATGTATTGTAAAGAGAATAGATCTGTCTACAAATTTTTCGGTATCTGCTGAATCAACAAAGCATAAAACGTCACTCATAAGATTATAGAATGATCTGCGGTTGTTTTCATCTTCCAACACATTTTTCAACACAAGCGCAAGATTAGATCCATCGCTTAGCAATTTTGGAGTTCCCTTAAGCGATGTTGTTTCTTTAGCAAGTTTAGGATCAAAGTCATAAATTTTCATTTGGGAAAAAAATCCCCCAATATCTCCTAAATAGGTTTTCAAAAAATAATTTTGGATTAACAATGACTTTGAATCAGTATCTTCTGCAACAAATTCTGGAATATTTTCAAATCGTACTTTATTATCGGAAAACTGCTGTTCCATTACCACCATCTTATCGGTTTTCCCGAATTTAACATTGCCGGAATATTTTATCGTGGCAGCATCACTTTGAGCATATGCATTTAGCTCGAGTAGCCACACATCATCAATTACCTTAAACTCCGGATACCGTTTTAGTTGAATTTCGCACCTATAAGTTGCTTTGGTAATATGCAGTCTATCACGTAATCTGGTTTTGGTAAAAAGTCCAGGCATTAACGCTGTTGAGGATCGAAATGTAATCTCAATTAAAAGATTTTTGTTCGTCCCCAGGTTAAAGTTAAGCAAGTATTCGAGGCCGCCCTGCCTAGAGATAGCCACATCCAAACCCTCAGTCATTATATCCTTTAAAAACTCAAAGATTTGTGTGAAATTTGATTTTCCGGATGCATTTGCACCAATAATTAGGTTAAATCTGCTTAGAGTGATATCTAAATTTTTAAAACTTTTAAAATTTTGGAGTTTAATATTTTCGATGTATGTATCAGTATTAGTACCTGGCCTGTTAACACTCATGGTCGCCATAGTAATGATTGATCTTTATAAATTTATCTAATATTAGAGGCTGTCAAGGAGGGTACAGGTTCAGATCAAATTCTGACCTGTACCCGACCGGCGACCTCCCGCAAATGCTGCCGGGTGTGATCACGTATGGGATTCAGTTTGACCTGAACTTGTACCAAGGAGGGTGTTAATCGGGCCGGTGACAAAGAAAGCTGTACCCGGGGAGAAAAAATCTTCACATCGTATCTTAAGTTGGGGCATGACCACCCATGCCATGGAAAACGGACCCAGACGAAACAGCGTCTTCTATTCCCAGTGCACCAAGTATTTCGCGGCGTTGCGCCGCAAGGGCAGGAGCGACAGCGGGTTTGAGGACGAGTTCTTTTACACCATTCCGACCATGAGCGGAATCAGGTAGGCCCCGCGTATTTTTGGTTTCTCCAAGCCGGGAGGCCCTGCGCCGGGCCTGCCCGCAGCCGGCGTGCCCAGCCAGGACATTCCCCCACCCATATATTACGCAGGCTGCACTGTCGACTCCGTATGCCGGATAGTCCCGAGAGCGTCCATCTGAACCATCCCCGGGGATCCGGACGGGGGACGACCTTATGACGGACGGGATGGACTCCATCAGGGCAGCCGTCCGGGAATGCGTCAGATGCAGCCTCTGCGAGACGCGAACCAATGCCGTCTCGGGCGCGGGAAGCGGCAAATCCGGGGTGATGTTCGTGGGAGAAGCTCCCGGCCGCAGCGAGGATTTGCGCGGCAGGCCGTTTGTGGGCAGGGCCGGCAAAATACTAACCAAGGCGCTGGAGGATGCAGGTGTCTCCAGAGAGTCGGTCTACATCACCAATACCGTCAAATGCAGGCCGCCGCAGAACCGCGTCCCGCGCCAATCCGAGCGGGACGCCTGCCGCGCCCACCTCGATGCGGAGATAGGCGCCTTGGAGCCGGCCATCATCTGCATTATGGGCAATACCGCCTACGGCTCCGTCCTGGGCGGGACGGGCATAACCGACAAAAGGGGCAGGGTGATAGAGAGGGACGGCAGGGTTTACTTCCCGACCATACATCCGGCGGCGGTCATATACAATCCCGACCTGGCCGACGTACTGGCTGCCGACATCAAGAAACTCTTCGACATACTGGACAGGATCAGGTCCGGCAAGGAGGTGACGTATGACGATTCTGCCTAGGGCGTTCTACGCCAGGGACACCGCCAAAGTGGCCTTGGAGCTGCTGGGCAAGAGGCTGGTCAGAAGCCTGGACGGCCGGGCCATGTCGGGGATAATAACGGAGACGGAGGCGTACGGCCACACCAACGACCCCTCAAGTCATGCGCACCGCAGAATGACCCGGAGAAACAGCGCCATGTTCGGAGAGGTGGGCAGGGCGTACGTGTATTTTACGTACGGCATGCATTACTGCTTCAACGTGGTTGCCAGGCCGCCTGGAATGGAGGCGGGCGCCGTACTGGTGCGGGCCATATCGCCGGATGCAGGGATAGAGACCATGAAGGCCAATCGCGGCAGGGGGGACGCCGGAAACCTGGCCAACGGCCCCGCGAAGCTGGCTCAGGCCCTGGCCATAACCGCGGAACAGTACGGGGAAGATCTGACGGTGCCCGGCGGCATACACATAGAGGATTCGGCCGGTACGCCGGCGGGCTCCATAATCGTCGGACCCCGTATCGGCGTCAAGGACACCAGGGACTGGAATTTCAGGATGTCATCATCGTCGTCGTAGTTCTATGGATCGCGGTCGTCCAGCGTCCACGGAGCTACCCTGCCCAGTATGCGCTCCCAGTCCAGCCGCATCAGCAGGATAACAACCACGGCCATCGTGACGCCGAATACGACAACCCCCACGTACACGTCGGTTGTATTCGTGATGCCCTCCAGGAACGGCTCTATCAGGGATATTCCGAGATAGTGCGATACCACCACTATGATATAGTGCAGGAGTATCTTGCCGCCGAGCGTGGCCACAAAGAAGCGGCGGGGGTTGTACTTTGCCAGCCCCAGCGGCACATACACGAGATCATCCGGGATGGGCGTGGCCGCGGCGGCAAAGGCGGCGGCCGCCCCGTATCGTTTCACAAGACGCTGGAACGGCATCATCCGCCGCTTGGTCTTTTTGTTCAGGATCCTCTGGCCCCCGTAACTGGCATAGAAGATTATCTGCTTGGCCCCGGTCGCTGCCAGAGCAGACATGATGGCCAGCAGGTGCAGGTTGAACGTGTCGCCCACGGACATGGTGGCCAGCAGGATGAACGACGGCACCGGGACAAAGGGCACCAGCGATCCGAAAAAGCTTACAAGCACCAGCCCCAGATACCCCAGCTCGGGATCGAAAGGGAAAAGTGCGCCGGGATCCACGCGACAGCTGGAGCCGTCCTTTATTTATGGGATCAAGTGCGCGTTGGGCGGGAAAAAAAGGTACAGAACGCATGGCCCCGGGTCCGCAGGCGTCGATTTTTGATTGGCGTCTTCAACCAAATATTGCCAATTTATACCGATTACCAGTATGCAAATCCAACAAATACCCATTCGCGGCAGCGCGGTTGGCGGGTTTGGCGCCCATCAACAGGATGCGCGCCCAGGGACCTGAACCCATGCGACAGAACCATTAAAATAGTTACAAGTGATGGCGGGTTTGTTGGGCAGGAAAGATTACGGCGACGTCTGCAACACCATAATGGGGTTCAGTCCGTACATCAGGTTTACAGGGGTTATCGGCGAGAGCGGAGAGTTGCTGGCCTATGCCAGAAGGAAAGACCTGGAGCCCCTGCTGGACTCCAAGGACGCGCACTACCAGTTCTCCCACATAGCCATCAAGACCGACCTGGAATCCTTCTTTGACAAGAAGCTGGGCAGGGTTGAGTTCGTCTGGGAGGAGCGCGAAAAGGTGCAAATCATATCGTTTGCAATAAACAAGTTGAGCATCTGGATATCCATAGACAGGATGGTTGTCAGGTCCGAGGTACTGAGGATCATAGACTCGTGCCTGCCCATAGCCCAAAGATACTCGAACATGGTGTAGAAGGCCGCGACGGCGGGGCGCAGGCGGCAGGGGCGCCGCGGCACCTCCCTTACTCGTACAGCCAGCACTTGACCGTTCTGCCATCATCATCATCGTCCGCAAAGTCCGGCGGATCCTTCTCGCACTTTTTCATGGCTTCCGGGCACCTGTCCATGAAGCGGCACCGGGAGGGCGGCTCCAGCAGGGCGGGCGGCATTCCCCGTATGTATTTGGGCTGGGAGCCGTGGAGACGCGGTATGGACTCGAGGAGGCCGCGGGTGTAGGGATGCTGCGGGTTGTTGTAGATGGCCTCGGACGGTCCAAACTCGACCAGCTGCCCCCCGTACATTATCCCCACCTTGTCGGCTATCTCTGAGAGCAGCGCAAGGTCGTGGGTGATGACCAGAAACGACATGCCGGAGCCCTTCAGCCTCTTTAGCATGTTCATTATCCGCGCCTGTATCAGGACGTCCAGGGCCGTGGTGGGCTCGTCCGCAATTACAAGCTTGGGCTTCAGCAGGAGCGCCATCGCCACCACCACCCTCTGCTTCATTCCGCCGCTCAGCTCGTGCGGGTACTTGCGCAGAACCGACCCGTCCAGGTTTACAGACCGGACGGCATCCGATACTATCGAGTCGATATCGCCTGCAGAACCGTGCTCCCGGAGTATCTCGACGAACTGATCCTTGATGGTGTAGACAGGATCCAACGAGCTCATGGCCCCCTGGAACATCATGGATATCTTCTTCCACCGGTAGTCGTGATCAAATTCGCGATCCGGTACCTCCTCCAAGGGCCTTCCCTCGAACGAGATGGAGCCGCCGGTTATCCTTCCCCCGGAGAGCATTCGCATTATGGCCAGCCCAAGGGTGCTCTTGCCGCAGGCGCTCTCGCCCACAATCCCCACCGTCTCACCCTGCTCCATCTCAAAACTGGCGTGATCCACCGCGTATACCGGACCTGCCACCGAGTCGTACCTGATGGATACGTCGTTGACGGAGAGCAGGGCCAATATCACGCATCGAATGCGGGCGTGATTTTTGTCTTGCGACCGTCGGTTCTTGTGCAAATTCGGGCGTTCATCGAAACCATCTGGCCGCGACCAGTGCTTTCCCGAACAAAATCGGTTGCCCGGGCAGCACCCGCGTTTGCAGCAGAATCAATGCGTAGCCATTTATTTATACTGGCGTGCCACCCCTATCCGCAATGATGCTGACACGGCCGCCGTCGGTCAGTGCAGTTTGGTCGCGTCAAGGCGCCAGTAGGTGGTTTATTCAGTGTGCGGGGAGATCGTCGTTGTGCGCCCCTGTTGGTTGGTGGATCGTCAACCGCAGGACAACCCTGATGCAGTGTCCCGGATGCGCCCACCCGAGCGGCCTAAAAGCACGGCGGCCGACCCGGCCCGTCGACGCTTCAGCCAATCCGCACTGGCGCAACGGGCGCTCGACTGCGGCGCCGGATACGGAAAGGGCCGCCGCATGAGGAACCACAAGTCTTCCAATCCACAAACGTTTGGGGAGATCATATCTATGATCGAGGATGCACTCGCGTCATACCACTGCGCCCCCACGGGAGATGGCGCCGTACCGCAGAGCGTATCCGGCGCCGGCCATGGCGCAGGTCAGGTGCCCTTCCTGGATGACGCCGGCCGTGAGCGCTACGGGAATCCGCCTGATGCGGCCGCAGCATCCGGTGCCTACATGCACCGCCACATCACCGATGAGGGGCGGTCCAGCGAGACCGCCCGCACACCGGACATTGGGACGGCACACGGCTTTGATGAGACCGTATCGCGGTTGCTGGACCTGTTGCGCCGGACAGGATCGCTGCCCGAGGCGGGCATAACCATAGCAGTCGACACGCACCTTGTACCAAGCCACGGCCATGCATTCGGGCCGGGAACGCCATGTCGGGGGGAGGCCGAGGCGCGGATCCTTTTGAGCAGTATGTCACGGTTCAGCGCGTCGATGCCGGGCCGCGTCTCTTTCTGGGCGCCCTGCCGCTACTTGCATCTGAGCCGGTTGGCGGAAGGGTAGGCGACCTTGTCAGATCCTGCCAGGACAAAGGCGTCCGTATCAGGATGGTTCTGCTGGATCGTGGATTTTTTACCGTCGATGTGGTCTCCGCGCTGGATAGCCTGCGCGTCAACTACCTGATGCCGTGCGGCAGCACTCCGGAAATGGCCAGGACCATCAACGGGCTTGCCGCCGACCGCCGTGGAAGGGCATCGGGGAACGGCGTAAACGGCACGGATGGCGTTCCCGCCGGGCATACACTGATCATGGCACAACCGCCTGCCGGGCCCGGGGACGAGGGCGCGGTGTTCGCCACCAACGTGCCCGGGGCTGACGCGGGAGAGTACTACTCCAGGTGGGGGGTGGAGGCCGGCCATGCCGTGGTGGAGGGGGTTATGAACGAGATTGGGGGAGATACCGAGCCGGGCCTTGCGAGCTTCCTGCGTTCCCTGATGGTGTTCAATGGATGGGTCATGATCGACACGCTGCAGTCGCATCGCCCCCGTACGAGCCAGGGCGGCCATCCCGAAACGGCCCATGCAACCCCAGAATCGCAACTGCCATCAGCCGTGCACCAGGGCTCCCACCGTCCAAGCGACCGGTCTTGGGTGCCCCAGAGCCACGTCCAAGGAAGTGCGGCGGCTGATGCGAGGATCTCGGAGCGTCCCAGGACGGCAGGCGACGGCAGTTGAAACCGGCGGCCCGGCCCATGCCCGGATCGTTGCACCGCAGTGTTGGGGCCCGGTGGCCTACTCCCGGGGCCTGCCGCAAACGCGGGCGCTGCCCGGGCAATCGATCTGGTTCGGGAAGGCGCAGGTCGCGGCCGGATGGTTTTGGGGAACACGCCCGAATTTGCACAGGAACCAGATCCCACAAAGATAATTAAGACCCGCGCCGATGGATTTCTGATACGGCATGACGTTATGTAATGAATGCGATGCAGACATCTCCATACCTAGTGACGCCCTAGAAGGGGAGATAGTCACGTGCGCCGAGTGCGGGGCGGGTTTCGAGCTGGTAAGTGGTCCTGACTCGTTTGATCTCAAACCCGCCCAAACAGTTGGCGAGGATTGGGGGCAGTGAATCCTGAGCTAACCATACTTTATGATACCATCAGGTGGGAAGAAAAATCGTTAAAGGGGGCGGCCGACCAAATGGGCGTCCGGTACCAGATGACCGACTGCAAGAAGCTGGCGCTGGACCTGGAGGCAGAACCCGACCGTTTTGGAACCGTCCTGCAGAGATGCGTCAGCTACTACCGGAGCGTTCACTCGACCGCCGCCCTGGAGGGGATGGGCGTGGTCATCATAAACTGCCACATGACAGGCGTGCTGGCCGGCAACAAGCTCTACACGCACATGCTGCTCAGGAAGGCCGGCGTGCCCACGCCCAAAGCCAGCGTCGCCTTCTCCAAGGATGCGGCGCTCGAGGCGCTGGAACGGCAAGGGTATCCGGCCGTCATAAAACCGACCGTGGGCAGCTGGGGCAGGCTGATATCAAAGCTCAACGACCCCGAGATTGCGGGCGGCATACTTGAGAGCCGCGAGAGCATGTACCCCATCTACCAAATCCACTACCTAGAGGAGTTCGTAAAGAGACCCCCCCGGGATATCCGGGCGATCATGGTGGGCGAGGAGGTGGTGGCCGCCATATACCGCACCACCGGCAACGGCATGTGGAAGACCAACACCGCCCTAGGCGGGAGGGCCGATCCCTGCAAGGTGTCACCCGAGATGGAGGAGATCTGCATCAAGGCCACCAAGGCCGTCCACGGCCAGATAGTCGGGGTGGACCTGATGGAGAGCGAACAGGGGCTGGTGGTACACGAGGTCAACAATACCACCGAGTTCAAGAACACCGTCCGGGTGACGGGGGTTGACATCCCCTCCGCCATGATGCGGTACGCCCTGCAGAAGGAGAGAAGGTGATGAAGGACGGATTCAGGGTAAGCCCCAAGTACTGCACCAAGATGCTGGAGAAGGCCCTCCGCCTCTACACGCCGTCGCTCAGCGAAAAGCCCATGACCGAGTTTCTGGCGGACAAGTGCTATGATCTGGGGTTCCAGGACATACGGATAGACAGCGTGGGCAACGTGATAGCCAAGAAGGGATCCGGGACGCCGGTCATCATGTTGTGCGGCCACATGGATACGGTTCCCGGCAAGATCAGGGTCAGAAAGGACGGCGACACGCTCTACGGGAGGGGGGCCTCCGACGCCAAGGCGCCCCTCATGGCAATGCTCTTTGCGGCGGCATCCGTCCAGGACGGGAACGGCACGGTGATGCTGGTCGGCGTGGTCGACGAGGAGGGCAACGCCACCGGCATCAAAAACCTGGTAAAGAAGAGGATGGACGTTGACTATGCCGTGTTCGGGGAGCCCAGCGGGCTGGACCAGATTACCATCGCATACAAGGGCAGGCTGGCCATCAGCCTGCGCGTGGACGTCAAGGACAGCGCCCACGCCAGCGCCCCCTGGCTCGCAAAGAACGCCATAGAGGAGGTGTCCATATTTACCGGCCGCCTCAAGGAGGCCCTGGAGGAGCGCCAGAAGGACGCGAGTCGCAGCATGCAGCTGACCGCCGCCATAACAAAAGTGCAGGGAGGCTCCAGCCACAACGTCACTCCCCGGGAGTGCACCGCCACCATGGACATCCGGATCCCCGTGACCATGAACTGCAAGATGATAGAGGAGAAGATCTCCGACCTCGTCAGGGAGATAGGCGAGGAACGGGACGTGGAGGCGTTCTACTCGATACTGGACGAGACCGAACCCTTCGAGGCACCCACCAACTCCCCGCTGGTCCGCGCCTTTACCCTGGGGGTGATCGAGTCCGAACGCCGCCGGCCCACCCTGATAAGGAAGACGGGTACCGGAGACATGAACGTGATGGGAAGCAGGTGGGGCATACCGGTCATCACCTACGGGCCCGGCGACCCGCACGCGTCCCATACGGTCAACGAGAGCGTCTCGGTGTCGGAATACCTCAACGGGATAGAGGTTATCAAAAAGTCCCTCGCCCATCTCAAGCGGCTCCATGACAAAAAGCAGGCCCGGGGATAATGCTCTGGTTGGTGGGCCTGGGCATATCCGGATCCGGCTCGATCCCGGATGATGCCGCCCGGATTATCAGGTCGGCCGAGATCGTATACCTGGAGACGTTCACCAGCCCGGCCTGCGATGTTGAGCCCATCGGATCCATGGCCAAGGATCCAAGGACGGCAAAGCGGTGGATGGTCGAGGACGGCCGGGAGATACTGGACAACGCCGCCCAGAAGACGGTTGCCCTGGTCTCGTATGGCGATCCGCTGGTGGCCACCACCCACAACGACCTGAGGGTGCGCGCGGCGGAGCGCGGCATACCCACCGGCGTGGTGCACGCCTCCTCCGCGATCACCTCGGCGATTGGCGAGTGCGGCCTCCACCACTACAAGGTGGGCAGGATGGCCACCGTCATGAACGACGCCAACTCCCTGACCACCCCCTACTACGTCACCTACAGGAATGCCGTAGCCGGGGGCCACACGGTCCTGCTGCTGGAGTACAACGAGGATGGCGGCTTCTTCCTGGACCCGGCGGCCGCCCTGAGAATGCTTCTGGATGCGGAGGCGGGCCAGAGGCGGGGCGTCTTCACCGGAGAGACGTACGTGGTGGTAGCCTCCCGGGTCGGGCTTGACGGCCAGCGCATCAGGGCCGGCCGGATATCATCGATGGTTGCCCGCGACTTTGGCCCGCCGCCCCACACCCTGGTGGTGCCCGGCCAGCTCCACTTTACCGAACGCGATGCCATCATGGGCGTGGCCGAGTGCCTGGACGAGCCCCCGCCGGAGGCCCAGACCCTCAAGAGCATACCCTCCCAGATGATCGAAAAGTACGTGCCCATGGTGGAGGATTCCATCAGGGATCTGCCCGACCTCCCCGCATACAGAACCATCCTGGAGAATGCAAGGCTCTACGTGCAGGATGCCATCCGGGCCCTGGAGGACGGCCAGGTCGAGGTGGCC
Source organism: Nitrosopumilaceae archaeon (assembly GCA_965261905.1). GTDB lineage: Archaea > Thermoproteota > Nitrososphaeria > Nitrososphaerales > Nitrosopumilaceae > VYCS01. The sequence continues at coordinate 580,365 of CBDHDZ010000013.1, forward strand.
GTGCTGTCGATAGGATACGCCGACGGGCTGGTGGACGCGCTCAGGCTGATCCACGGTATAGAGCCAAAGATGTGAGTGGCCGCCTGGCAGCCGGCGCGGCACCGTACGGGTGCGCCCGGCGGCGCCGACCCGGTCAGGCTCAATTCCTTAATATCCCATGGATGGCTTTGCCTCATATGGACGCCCTTCAAGGAGCCGCGGTGGCCGCCGCCTACGTATCGGAGGTATCGGGCAGGCCGTTCGCCCGAACCTGCACGGAGCGCGGGGTGCGCCGGGAGGACGTGGGCCCGTGCATTGCCGGGCTTGTCGAAAACGGCCTGATCAAGCCCAACTCCAACACCCTGACCAGGCTTGGCAGGGACTCCATCAGGGTGGTCTTGGCCGGCGGCGTCTTTGACATAATACACCCAGGACACATACACACGCTCAACGCAGCCAAGAGACTCGGCGACGTTCTGGTGGTGGTGGTGGCAACCGATGACACCGCCCAGAAGATGAAGAAGCGTCTGCCCCTCCACACCCAGGAGCAGCGGCGCACGCTAGTGGAGTCGCTCCGGATGGTGGACCTGTGCGTGGTGGGTTACAGGGGCGACATGTTCAAGACGGTCGGGACCATAAAGCCGGACATAGTGGCCCTGGGGTATGACCAGGTCCACCAGGAGAAGTACATCGCAGATGGCTGCCGCAAGATCAACCCGCGCATACAGGTTGCGCGCCTTCAGTCGCCGATCCCAGACATCTCCAGCTCCAAGATCGAGGCCGAATACGGCGAGAGCATACACGGAATCTAGGCCTGCTACCCCAGCGCCACCGATACCTGCGAGCCTGCCGTTATGCCCGCCTGATCGCGGAGGTTGGTGGCCGATATCAGCTCCATTATCGAGGTGTCATGGTGGGTCCTCTCCAGGCGTATCAGGTGGCAGGGTATATCCGGCTCCAACACCGCCCCGTAGCACCTAACCCAGCCGTAGGTCCGGCGCCCGTCCGAGAAGCCCCGTATCAGCACGCCGCCCAGCGCGTCCAGGTCCAGTATGGACCTGGCCGAGGCGGCATCAAGTTTTACGTTGAGCGTGCCGGGGAACGGCACCAGCCCTATCTCCCTCTCGAACTGCCCGGTGTATCCTGGCAGCGACATGTAGTAGGCGCCCTCGCCAACCCCGGAGACCACCGTCCCCCGGAGTACCATCCTGCGGGATTCCCGCTCCAGCGCAACGCGGAATATGGCCGATATCCTAGCCACCTCGGCATATCCTTTGTCGGTGACCGTGACGGCGTGGCCGCGGCCGCCGGCGACCCGGCGGATCATGCCGCCGGCTTCAAGCTCCGCCAAGTGGGCCGAGGCGGCCTGCTGCGATATATTGGCCGCCTCTCCCAGGACTGAGGTGGTGACCGGTACCGGGCAGCCCCTGCATCCCAGAGACAGTAGGTGCGCCAGTGTCAGCAGGTGGTGTATCTTCAGGGCCGTCATCGGAGCTACGAGACGTCCAGATCCGAGAACGAGACCAGCAGGATGCCTTCGGTGTTGCTCACCTTGGCTATGCGGTGGCCCACCAGGTACTTGACCCCTGCGTTGCGGGCCGCGGTCAGCAACCTCTGGGTTACTATCCCGTCCAGGAACAGGAAACTGACCCCCGACTGCGACGACAGCTTGCTCACCAGCTCGCTGATTGGCACGCGGAACAGCTCCTTCTCCTTTGCGTTGAGGGCAACGGCCTCCAGCGTCTCGTTCAGCTTGGGGAATATGCGCTCGGCCACCCCCTGCACCTCCTTCTCCGGTCCGCTCAGCTCCCTGGGGGGCGCATCGCCCGCTTCAATCTGCTTGACCACGGGCCGCAGTATCTCGTCTATCCTCTGTGGCGTGAGCTCCTCCACCTCTATGCCCGGGTCGGCGCGTATCTCGTAGTCGACGGAGACGACCGACTTTAGTCCCTTCAGTATGAAGCCCCCGGCCCGGTCCCCGTCGGTGAATGCAACCACCTTGTCCTTGGTGGAGCACAGGTCCTTGATGGAGTCGTCTATCTTTGCGCCCTCGATGGCAATGGCGTTATCGTAGCCTGCCCTCAACAGGTTGATTACATCGGCGCGTCCCTCCACCAGGATGATCCATCCGCTCTCGTAGACGCCAGAGCCGCAGGTCAGCTTGGAGGGTCCGTACGAAGAGAGCCTGCCCGTGGAGCCCTGGTGGACGTCCTTTAGCATCGTCTCCCCTTCGCTGACGGTCTTGGTGGCCCAGCGCTGCTTGATCTCCTTTGCGCGCTTTACAATGTCGTCCTTCTTGGCAGCCCTGACATCGTCTATCGCCTCCAGCTTGTAGTTGCAGTCAAAGGGCCCCACCTTGTCTATGCTCTCGATGGCTGCCGCAATAAGGGCGCACGTGTCTATGTCGGTGCTCATCGGGATGATTACATCACCGGCGGTAGAGTTACCTGAGACGCGGGCGTTGACCTCTATCCGGCCCACCTTGGACAACCGCTGGAGCTCGTTGAGATTCATCTCGGGACCGAGCAGGCCTTCGGTTTGACCAAAGATGGCGCCGATTATGTCCGCTCGCTCAACCAGTCCATCCACTTTGAAGGAAAGCCTAACATTATATTTGACGATACCCGACTGGGGCATAAACCATTCATCTCCTGAATTATCATGTATAAGCAAGATAATCACCCGTATATGAAACTATCGTGGGACAGCCGGGACGGTACCTGCCGGATGGGCATCGCCGGCGACTACCTGCCGCGGGCGTATTCTGGGTCAGCCGGCGCGCATCAGGCGCAACGCAACCAGAAAAATGAAAAAAGTGGCCGCTGCCTACTCGGTACTGAAGGAGTGCCCGCAGGAGCAGGACTTTACCACATTGGGGTTGTTTATCTTGAAGCCGGAACCCATCAGGCTCTCGATATAGTCGACGTTGGCGCCCTTGAGATGGTCAACGCTGTAGCTGTCCACCAACAGTTTGACGCCGGCCTCCTCTAGCACCAGATCGTCCTCTTCGGGGGCCTTCTCAAAGCCCATGCCATATGACAGGCCCGAGCAGCCGCCGCCCTGCACATATACGCGAAGGTACTCTGGCTTTTCGGCTTCTTCGGCCATAAACTCTTTGATCTTGGAGGCCGCCTTCTCAGTGACCGTGATCAGTTTCTGTGTCTGTTCGGTTGCCATTATGCACATCGATTCCCGTTTTAATTATAAGAACTTTTGTAGGGCGGGCGGGCACGCGCTTGCGCGTGTAACAGTTCAACCCCTTTTTAAAGACGGCCGGCTTTGGTGCCAAATTCGACCAGAATCGTTCCTGATCACCACCATCCAGGGAGTGGGACTGAACGGCCACCCGCACGGCAGGATGTGCGCCGCGACGGCCACCCCGGGAAGGGCAAACGACCCGCCATGCCTGCGCCTGAGGGCAGGGACGCTGCCGGGGGCAACGGGGGCGTCCCGGCCGACGCGACCCCCGGGGCCTCAAGAACTGTAACACCATCCGGGACAGTGGCCGGGGGGCGCTGCCTGAGACGAGCTGCAGACGTCGTCAGTTGCCGCCGTACAGCATGGGATCGCAGTCCCCGTCCTCGTCAGAGCACCGAATTATCACCGGAAACATTCCTGCCATCCTACAGGTCACCTGCCCTCCTTGGATGAAACGCCAGTATGCCCAGCATCTGCGCCACCCTCAGCATGGACCTGTCAAAGGTTATCAGGGCAAAGCCACGCATCCTGCAGAGGGCCAGTATCATGTCGTCCCCGGCGTGGGCCATCTCAAATCCTTCACGGACCCGCTGCGCCTCATCCCGCAGGCGTTCCGGCGAGACCGCAGTCTCCACCCTCTTCTCACCGAAGACGCGCCGGAGTCCCACAAGAACGGCCCCGGTGGACCACGCCCTTACCCTCCTGACCTCGCGCAATACCGTCTCGCATATGATAATCCTCACCGCCTTGCCTTTCAAGGCGCGGCGCACGCGCTGCGCCGTCTCTTGATCCTCGAGCACCCCAATTACCAGGTTTGTGTCAAAGACTGTCTTCTGCATGATTATCATGGGTGGTTGATATTATTATGAATTCATGCAATAGCATCAATAACATTCATAGTGTCATTAGTATTAATAATGATAGTCCAGTACGTGACAGCCGTGAAAGGACAAAACAAGGAAGATGGTGATGGGTGGGTTACTTTTTGGACTTGGTGAGGAAGGCATTCATCATGGCTTCACGGTCGGGGTGGGTGAAACAGTTCCTCCAGGCCAGCAACTCTATGGAGAGTCCCGTATCTAGATCCGAATTCCGCCCCCGGTTTATGGCCACCTTGGACATTCTCACGCCCATCGTCGAGTTGGCCGCGATTGATTTTGCCATCTCAAGCGCCACATCCATCAAGGACTCTTGTGGGACAACGTCGTTGACCAGGCCGATCTCCCGCGCCTCGGCAGCCTTTACCATCCGTCCGGTGTATACCAGCTCCTTGGCCTTGGCTATGCCGACTATCCTCATTAGCCTCTGCGTGCCTCCCCAGCCGGGTGGAATGCCGATTGTGACCTCGGGCTGACCCAGTCTAGCGTTTTCCGATGCTATGCGTATGTCACAGGACATGGCCACCTCACAGCCGCCGCCCAAAGCAAATCCGTTGACGGCCGCTATGGTGGGCTGTTTGACCTGCTCGATGGTGTTCGTTACCAGCTGCCCCAGATTGGCATACTCGACCGACTCGTCCGGCGATATCTTGGACATGTAGGAGATGTCGGCGCCGGCCGAGAACGCTTTTTGCCCCTCGCCGGTCAGAATTACCACCCGAATGGTGTCGTCCCTGCCTATGTCCTCGAATGTACTGACAAGCTCTCGTGCCACGTCTATGTTCATGGCGTTGAGTTTGTCCGGCCGGTTTATCTTGACGGTGCAGATGCCGTCCTTGGTCTCTTTGACTACTAGTGCCATTGAATGGCCGGCAGTTGCGCCTATCTTAAATGTTGTCGGAGCGGATCCGATGTCTCGCCAAGAGTGTGCTCGTGTCCCGCCGTCACCGGGTAGTGGATTAGGCCCGGATGGTGGAGCGTCGGCGCTGGCTGGTCAAATTCACGCCCAACAAGGCATGAACGGGAACCAGATGTCGATGCCGTGTTCTTGACGTGGCGCGTACAGATCTGTGGAAAACCGCTCCAAAAAGGCTAAATCAAGCATGTGCATGACCGCCCCCGTGGACAGCATAGCCCATTGCGAAATACCGTATGACGACCAGGCCAGAGCGCAAAAATTCTACGAGGCCGTATTTGGCTGGCAGATAACCAAGTTGCCCGACATGGACTATTACTGGATCACCGCTACCGAGACGGATCCAAAGACCATGATGCCGACCAAGCCAGGCGCTATAAACGGCGGCATGCTGCAGAGGCCGCACCCCGACGCAAAACCGACGATCGTCGTCAATGTTGAATCCGTAGATGATCACCTGAAGAAGGTGGCAGCGGCCGGAGGCAGCGTGGTATTCCCCAAGATTCCCATAGGCAGCTACGGATTTTATGCGCAAATATCTGACACCGAAGGAAACACCATAGGAATCTGGCAGACCGCTTCCCAGAAGTAGATAAAGCTGTTTTTTTGCTTGGGGTTGTAACGTCTTAGAGGAGCGGGGCTCATTCCTCCAAGATGTTACAGATCCATTTATAATGATCGCGGGCGCCAAGCAATATAACATGCAAAAAATGATAATGATGATGGCGGGCATTGCGGCGCTAGCCATGCTGGCGCCGGTAGCAATGGCCGAGGAAACAAACACGGAAGCGGCGCACCGGTCGGTGGCCCAAGCCCAGGATATGTTTGCGGCGAACGGTACGGATGCCTTCGAGCAGATAAGCGGCTCGGATATGTTTGATCCGTTCGTGTTCGTTTTCGGTACAGACGACCTAGTGACCGTGGCCTCGTCCGACTATCCAGAGCTGGAGGGAACGGGGACATTTGACCCGACCCAGTCCGGATACACGCACGAAAGCCTGCTGGAACACTTGGAAGAGTGTGATGGTTTGTGGGTGCTGTACTACTTCGAGCCGGAACCGGACGTAGTTATAGGAGAGATACTGTTGCTGTCGGAGATGGGCGGTTACGTCTTTGGCTCGGGATTCTTCCTGCCGGATTTGAACTTGCCCGATTGGCTGCAGGCGTGGTATAACGAGCAGTTTGAGACGATGGTGAGGCTGCTCAATGCGGCGGCCGGCTGCGAGTGTGTGTAACGCGGCCAAGTTACACCACCACTTTTTTTTATTTATAAAAACAGGCAATCATTGCAGCTGCAGTATCGGAGGGGTGGGGATCATCCCGCTAAGATGTTGGTCATCTTTTGCGTTGTTTTTTATCATGCGCGCGCGTTGCTTGTTCAGTCAGCGGACGCCGGGTCACGCGCCTCAAACCAGTTATTTTATTGGAGCCGCAGCATGAGTCATGTTTGAATATGGCGGATCAAAGTCCATTCCAATAAACACGGATGCGGCTTTTTAATGGTCAGCAGCTGGCCTGCGTGCCCCCAGATGCATTGTTGCGAGGCAGATGAGCGGGCGCCCGCTTGTTATCGGCAATGCCGGGCATTATACATTATTTCAGCAGTTTTCCCCATTGGAACAGGGCGGATGCGGCCGCAACCCAATCCCGCAGATCAGAGTAGACGGGAACGCCCCTTTCCTCGATCATCTTGGCAACCTTTTGGGTGTACGGACCGCCGTTGCCTCCGACCAGCAGCGGTTTATCGTAGGAGGCAGAAAACTCTGCCAGATAGTCGACTATTACCTCGTCAAGCGGGTCATCCTGAAAGACGAACCAAGGCATGACTATATCCACGTTGGGGTCGTCCATGAACGCCTGTATTACAAACTTGTAGTCCTCTGCGGTGGCGCCCCCGGTCACATCAACCGGATTGCCGTTACCTATGACGTACGTGGGCGGAAAGTGTTCGACCATGTTCTTTTTCGATTTTGGTTTCATGGTTGCCAGCCTGAGCTGCACCCTGTCAAAGTGGTCGATGGCGCCGATCATAGGACCGGCCCCGTTGCTGCACATGGCGGAGCGGTTTCCGCCGGCAGAGGACTGCCACGAGAGGGCCTTGGTGGTGGCCACCAGTTCCTGATAGCTGTCCACGGATATTATGCCTGCCTGCTTGAAGGCGCCCATGATTATGTTGTTGGCGCCCCCCAGCGAGCCGGTATGGGAAGCGGCCTGCTTGGCCCCCGCGGCGCTGCGCCCGCTCTTCCAGATTACGATGGGCTTCTTGTTTTCTGCCATTACGCGTTTGGCCGTATTGATGAACTTGCGTCCGTCTCCAAAGCCCTCCACGTATAGCGCGATCACGCTGGTTTGAGGGTCTTTGGCCAGATACCATATCATGTCGGCCTCGTCCACATCGGAGCGGTTGCCATAGCTTATCATCTTGGATAGTCCAAACGTGTCTGCGGATTCCAGAAAGCTAATCCCCATGGTACCGCTCTGCGAGAGCAGGGCTACGTTGCCCAGTTTGGCGCGCACCATCCTCTCTTGCCCCTGGAAGGCACAGTCGAGGCGGTTGGCGGCGTTGAACATACCTATGCAGTTGGGCCCGATAATGCGGATGTCGTGCTCCTCGGACAGGCGTCTCACTTCCGCCTCGTATTCTGCGCGCTCACCTCCCAGCTCTTTCCCGCCGCCTGAAACTACCACCACGTTATGCACGCCCTTCTTGGCGCAGTCCTTCAGGACGTCCGGCGTTTTCGAAAGATCGATGGATACCACCACCAGGTCCACCTCGCCTGGGATGTCCAGTATCGACTTGTAGCACTTGCGGCCGAATATCTCATCAACTTTGGGGTTTATCGGGTATATCTCTCCCTTGAAGTCATAGTTTGCCAGGCTGTCCAGGATGGAGTTTCCTATCTTGCCCTTGGTAGCTGACGCCCCCACCAGGGCAACGGATCTTGGCGTGAAGAATTTTTCCATGTGCTGTCTGTTGGGCGCGGCCTTTGAGACTGATTTTTTCTTGAGCTCCTTGTTGAGTATAATCTTGGCATCCACTACGTAGTACGATTTCGGATACACCACGACCGGATTAAAGTCGATGCTGTTGATGTAGTCGGCATTGTCAACGGCCATCCTGCCTATTTTGACCAGCATTTTGGAGAGCATCCTGGTGTCTATGGGCTCGCTCCCCCGGAATCCCTTTAGCAGTGCCGAGCCGCGCAGCTCCTCCAGCATTGATTTGGCATCGGACGCGGTTATTGGCAGCATCCTGAACGCAACGTCCTTCATCACTTCGGTCATAATTCCGCCCATTCCCACCATTATCACCGGGCCAAACTGCGGGTCGTTCTGCACGCCCACTATCAGCTCCACGCCCTTGGGCACCATTTTTTCAAGCAATATTCCCTTGATCTCGGCATCGCCGCCGGAGAGGCGCTTGTTCATATCAGCAAACGTCTTTTTGACTTCTCCGGGTTTTTGCAGACCTACCTTGACCCCGCCCACATCGGTCTTGTGCAGTATCTGGGGCGAGACCACCTTCATCACCAGCGGAAAGCCCATCTTCTTTGCAGCGGATGCGGCCTCCTTCGAGCTGGTGGCCAGGGCATAATCAGGCACGCTGACACCGTACTCCTCCAGGATTGACTTTGAGAGCTCCTCGGTGATCACCTTGTGGTCGGTCTTCATGACGTCCCGGAAGATCTTGGCCGAGGATTTCATGTGGTGGGAGCAAGGGTGTCTGTATATTAAACTTGGCATAGCAGATTATTCTCTGCTGACGCGCACAGGCGCGGGGTGTCAGATGGTTGCCGCCCTGCCCAATCACGCATTTGGATGATGCGGCTTGGCAGTCCGGATGGCCCGCTTGCACGACGCGAAGATCTAATGACCGGGCCGGATGCCGCGGCGCAGCTGCCCTGCCGCGGTATGCGGGATGCCGCCTTGTTGCGATGGCGTAGTCAGATAGATTTTGCTCTGGCATCTTTACGGATGATGGCAGCCGGGCGGGTAAAACGTCAATATTAATACGGACTGCCGCCCGCTCAGAGGCGCTATGAACGCAACGTCTACCCTGCTGGTGGTTTTGTCCACGGTGGCTGTATGTGGTGCCGTATGGGCCGGCATCTGTTTCGAATGCGGGGGCATGGCGGCAGGGGACGAGGGCCCCGCATTCCCCGTGCCTCCGGAGAGGGCCGATGCCGTGATGGATGGCGGCGTTGTGGCGTGGACGGATAGCGTGTATTTTGCCGTCGATTCGGTGGTCACCATACACGGGTACAGCGAGTCGCCGGAGAACCAGGTGACCATCGTGGTTCTGAATCCGGCTGGCAACATCGCCGCGGTTAGCCAGGTAGAGTCCGCAGACGACGGTACTTTTGAGGCGTCGGTCAGTACTGCCGGGTTCTACTGGAAGCAGGAAGGCTGGTATGCCATCACCGCCAGGGCCGGACCCAATTCCGAACCCTACACCGTACACATAGGGCTGGGGGATGCGGGACGGTGCGGAACCGGCCAGATTCCAGTGGATGCCGGTGCAGAGGGGGTTCACTGTATGGGGGCAGTATCGGGTCGGGACGGGATCGCCGCAGAAGCTGCCGTCTTGAACGTGAAGACCAGGACGCTTGCGGTTCGCGTCTCCGGGGACGGTCCGGGATCCATAACCTTCGACGTTCCGCGGCACCTGCTGGACTCCCGAGACGGCGATGGCGCCGATACGCCCTTTGTAGTGACCGCAGGGGATCAGCCGGTCATGTTCAGCGAGACCGACCCGGACGAGGACCACCGCAGGGTGGTGGCAGAGTACCCGGGCACATACGGGTTCATATCCATTCGCGGCACCCATGTCATACCTGAGTTTGGGGCCGTGGCGGCCATCCTGGCCGTGTCGGTTGCCGGCGTGCTGGCGGCCAGAAGGATGTCACCCGTGCACGGGTAACCGCATCTGCCGGTACGCGGGCAGTACCAGGGGGCGGGGCGCCTCTTCGAGAGTACGCGGTTCGGCCCGGGGCGGCACCAAACAACCCATGAAAGTGGACATTGTAATCAGGATCTACCATTTTTGGGGGTATTTTGGACGTGATCTACAAGCGGACAGTGGTAAACTCGATGGATCATGCAAGAGATGCCATCGAAAACCCGATGATATCCATTCCGGGCCGAAGCGCGCACCCTCCAGATAAATCAAGATTCATAAAGAAAACAACACTACCCTTGGAGATCATGGCGGCCACCGTGGACGTCTTTGGGTCCTTGGAGTACGTTCTGGACAGATTCTCCGGCATATGGAGCTGGAAGATCACCGGATCCCGTGCGGTTGGGATGGTGTCGGGCCTGATCCCGGAGGCCTGGTACGGGGACAACACAAACGAGGCCATCATACCCGACAGGCCCGAGTACGTGGAGAAGATCAAGTGGATACTTGACAGGTACCCGCTGGAGGTGATCTCAAAGTCGGCATGGCAGAGAAGGACCAGCAAGAGCAAGCGCCGCAAGATTGTCGCCCCCAAGCACAAGCTGGCCCTGGCGACCCCAGGCGAGCAGTTCCGTGGCAAGTTGCTCAAGTTCCAGAGGATGGGCCTGGACTTTTTGATCAAGTCCAACGGCAACGCCTTGCTGGCAGACGAGATGGGGCTGGGCAAGACGGTGCAGTCGCTGGCATACGTAGCCACGGAGAAGAAGGCGTTTCCGGTGCTGGTGGTGGCTCCCCTGGTGACCCTGAACAACTGGCAGAGGGAGATCGGGAAGTTCCTCAAGAAGAGGAGCAGGAACGGGCGCATACTGAGCAAGGAGCCGCCCACATCCACCATAATACGCACGGGTCGGCACCGCGACCTAGGAAAGTACGATTTTTACATCATCAACTACGAACTGCTGCACAAGCGTCAAGCCGACATAGCCAACCTCAACATCAGGACCATAATATGCGACGAGGTGCACAATCTCCGGTCGCTCAGGACCAAAAAATACGCCGCCCTCAGACGGCTGGCCACCCTCCCGTCGGTGACGCGCAGGCTGGGCCTCTCCGGCACCCCCATATACAACCGCGGATCCGAGATATGGCCCATCGTCGACATACTCAAGCCGGGAATGCTGGGCAGCTTTGAGGAGTTCTGCGAGTACTTTTGCTATGTGAACGACAAGAACAAGGCCATAGTGCTGGAGACCAAGCGGGAGAGCCTCAGAAAACAGCTGCAGGACCACGTGATGCTGCGCAGAAAAAAGTCAGACGTCCTGAAGGAGCTGAAGGAGAAGGTCCAGTACAAGGAGGTCATAGACGCGGATACCACCTACTACCGGAAAGAGCTGACCCGCATATGGAAGAAGATGGAGGACGAGCAGAGGGAGGCCAAGACCGAGTTCAAAAAGTCGGCCTCGCTGCAGCGGGCCATACAGAGCGAGCGGGTGGCCGCCGGGGTGGCAAAGATACCCCACGTGATCAACTTCGTCAAGAACATAATGGAGATAGAGGAGAGCGTGGTAGTCTTCTGCCACCACAAGGCAATCCACAAGATATTGCACGAGAACCTGCACGAATTTGATCCCGTCTCGATAATAGGAGGGCAGACAGACAAGGCCAGGCAGGACAGCATAGACCGGTTCCAGAACGGCGAGTCCAAGATGATGATCGCAGGCCTGCGCGCGGGCAATGTGGGCATAGACCTGAGCCGCGCAAAGTACGTCGTATTTGCCGAGCTGGACTGGAGCCCGGCCATACACAGGCAGGCCGAGGACAGGCTTCACCGCATAGGCCAAAAGGAGACCGTCTTTGCGTACTACCTGATAGGGAACGGCACGCTGGACGACCACGTGGCCGACGTGCTGGTTGACAAGAGCTACGAGATAGACGAGATTCTGGACGAGGTCGCGGAGGCCTATGAGGACAAGGAGAAGGCCAGGTTCATCCTAGCCCAGATCCGCGACAAGATGCGCGAGGGCGCTACAGCACATCCCGCAGAGTCTCCAGACGCGATACGATAGCGTCCTTCTTGGGCTTGTCCGCGTTCAAGGAGGCCACGTCCCGGATTATCTCTGATATGAGCTTCTCCGCGGATACGGGCGGCACCGTATCATCAAGCGGCCTCTCCAGGCGCCGCACCCCGTCCTCGGTTGCCTGGTACACGCGTGCCAGGCCGTCCCCCTTCTTGACGGGGTACATTATCACCAGGCCGCCCCTGCGCAGATCCTCAAGGCCGGACGCCACGCTGTCCGCGTCCTTGTCCAGATGCCGGCATATGTCAGCGGCCGGGAGCGGCGTTATCTCCAGCAGCCGCAAGATGCGGGCCCAGAGGGGCGTCCGCTCGTCCCACAGGTACGAGCGCGCATTCGGGGTAATCCTGAAGCAGGGGCCGTCGGCCTCGATCAAGTTCCGCTCCAGAAGGGAGGCCAGCTGATCCAATATACGCCCCGTACCCAGCCTGCTCAGGCCCGAGTTTCCTATGTCGGTCTCATCAAAACTGTCCCGTACCCCCAACGCCAAAAATTCCACGTCCACGGATCCCAGCAGGGGCACGGCGACCAGACATACAATCCCCGATATAAGCGGAGGGCTGCGGTGCCGATGGCCTTAATCACGCAAGTGGGCCTCTCCGTGTGATCCCCCCCCGGCTGACAGGATTATTATCAGAGAGAAGGGTACGGATCAGTCAGCTTATGGGGATAACCAGCGTCTTGCTTGCGTCCAGGGCATTTTGGTCATGTATGCTGTCCCAGAGAAAGACCTCAGCGGTATAAGTTCCCGGAGAGGTCGGTACCCAGGAGATGGCTATATTGAGGCGCTGTCCCGGGGCAATCTCGGCGCTGAACGAGTCCAGCAGGACTATGGTATCGCTCTCGTCGGTCACCTGTACTATGTATACGAACTCCTGATCTTCGGCGCCGTCGTTGAAGATGTTGGTGGCGATATAGAACTTCTGGTTGACGTTTATGTGGTCTATTATCGGGGAGCCGGTGGCATCAACCAGCGCGGGGCTCTCTATACTGACACCCTCCGAGCCGGCCGCGTGCAGCGGGATGGCGGCCAGCGCCACTACAATAATTACCGCCGCCAAATAACTGGTCATGTACACGTCCAGCGCCATACTCTATTAAAAAATTCCCGCCGTACCGTGGTCCGGGCAGTACAAAATGCCTGCTAGATAGGAACGATCACTCCGATATGCTCAGGGCGCCGGATGGGCACATGCCGACCACCCGTCGGATGTCCTCCTTGGGGGCGCCATCCTGAATTATCACGAACTTGCCGTCCTGCACCTGGAACACGGCCGGGAGGTTTTCTACGCATTTGGCCGCGTGGATGCAGGTCTTTTGGTCCCAGGATACTTTCATGCGGTATGTGATTCTCTTGTCATAGAAAAACATTGCCTGCTGGACCGCGCCTGGCTCAAACGGGGCGCAGCTGACACAGAACCCGCGATATGGCGGATATCATGCTCGGGGGCGCACGGACGGTTCCGGGCCGTCACCGAAGATCCTCCCAGCCCCGCTGGTACCATACGCTCTGGTCCAGCTGGCTGTACGTACCCACCCGCGTCCAATCTCCCGCAATTATGCGCCAGATCCCATAATAGGAGACGGCCAAATCGCCGTTCTCGTCTAAATCCAGGCCGCCCACCGTTCCCTGGTGGTATCGCGCCACAATTGGCAAGGCGTCGGCCAGCGTCTCAGGGTTTGCAGCCTGCGATGTCATCATGGCGCGCCCCAGGATCCATACCGCATCATACGCGGAATAGACGTGCAGGCCCATATCGTCACCGGGGGCAGTACCGGTCCGCAAACGCAGCTTCTCCGATATCTCGCCGGAAGGATAGGCCCGCGCAATATCGGGCTGCACGCCAGCCAGTCGAACATCCCGCGAGAACTCTCCCAGATCACCAACCGTCAAATCCTCCAGGCCCACCACCACACCAAGCCCGTACCAGCTCACCTCGCGCAGTGTCTCGTGTACGGATGATGCCTCGAGTATATCCAAAATGTTTCCTGAGCCCATCACCACCACGCCGATGCCTTCGGTTCCGTGTACGTCAAGCGCCGTTCTTGTCTCAAGCAGCATCTGCTGCGCCACGTCAGCCGCGTCGGCAACTCCGGTCCCATATGGCACGGCCACGATGTCAATCTTTCCGGCCAGATGTCCGGCCAAGGCATCCCTGAGCGGTGCGCCCTGCTCGTCGTGTACCAGTACGGCAAGGCTGATCCGGTCATCGTCCAGCAGTCCGGCCATTGCCTCGGCGTCTCCCATATCACCGGGGGCCAAACGGAAGATGCGGTCAGGTAATGCAAGCGGTTCGCCGGCTGAGCAGCAGCTGATGGCCATCATGCCGCCGTTATGGATGTACCCCCGGGCGCCGGCAAGAGCATCGTCTGTAGCCGGACCCAGCAGCACGGATACGCCGCCCTCGTGCAGCCCCGCTATGGCCTCAAAGGAGATTACGGGATCAGCCCCATCATGCGCAGTCGTGATCTCCAGCGTCCACGTCTCGCCCATATCGCGCAGGTAGGCGTTAAAATCCTCCACCCCCAGCCGGGTGGCGGCCTCTATGTCGGCGGATATCTTGGCGAGCGGTCCCTCCCCGGGTACGACCAGACCCACCACCTGCGGCCCGTCAAGCCCGCGCTCCAGGGCGCAGACCGTGCCGGGGCCGGCCGCATACGCCATATCCAGATGCGCCACCGCACTAGAATTCCCCCATATATCCACCACATGCACCGGCACAACCAGCGGCAGCGATTCTGCCAGCACAAGCGGGTACGAGTGAGACGCCAGTCCACCCGTGTTGTTAGCCCACCGGACCAGATCCAGAACCCCGCCGCCAGGCTCAAACGTGTACGGGTGGTTGCCGACCGTCTCGTGGCCGGCCGTCACAGAATGCAGAAATATCTGGTAGCTGTCCGATATGTCGACGTCCCAGACGGACAGCCTTAGATCATACACAAGCGCGTCGCCGCTGCACGACACCACGAGTTTGTGCACGCGGGCGTTACCCTCGTTGTTTATGATATCGGTCAGTTGCTGCGAATTCAGCACCACCCCCAGGGCCTCGGCTTCGTCCACGGCAACACCGAATGC
This sequence comes from Nitrosopumilaceae archaeon, assembly GCA_965261905.1. Taxonomy (GTDB): domain Archaea; phylum Thermoproteota; class Nitrososphaeria; order Nitrososphaerales; family Nitrosopumilaceae; genus VYCS01. The sequence continues at coordinate 595,384 of CBDHDZ010000013.1, forward strand.
CGCGATACACAAGGTGCCCACCAGCAACACGGCGCTGCGCATCAGCCCGCGCATGGAGCTGGGTTATTTAGGATTTGTTGGTGCCGGTAGATGAAAATGTTCTCGGAGTTCACCCTGACGTGATAAAAATTTGCCTCCAAGCGGCATGGATCACCATCCCCCGGACGGGCTGCAGGACGGGACCGTCCGGGACGGCAGACGGCGTGAGGATGGCATCGGAGTGGTGGTGATGGCATGACGGCCACCGGCGTGCCCCACGCGTGGAATGTGCGCGGGATGGCGCGATATCCGGTTCCCATGAAGGAGGGGGGCCTCAGCCAGGATCCGGCGGTGCGATCCCCCAGACAGACTCCCGGGTCAGCCCGTCAAGGTGGCGCACGACTTTCATGTGTTCTGGACGGGACACGAGGGGAACATGAAAAACAAGTACGCGGGCAACAAGGACATACTGCCCGATGTTCTGCTAGATGAGATGTGCGCCGCGTTTGTACACGCTGGCACGCTGCGGGATCCAGATGGCACATATCAGGCGCGCTCAAAGAAAGGATGGAATCACCCGTGGCAAAGCGTGGCCTCGCGGCAGCGACGCAACAACCCCAAATGGGGGCGATGGTGTCGAGGCTGAGGGACTAATGGTCAAGGGATGACGGTTCGTGGATACGCTGCCCGCCGGCAGGGCGGTGCTAGAAGAGTCCGCATAGCAGACGATGTAGACGGCGTGGTGTTTTTGGCTTAGGTGCTATACACTGTAAAGATTACAAGATTACACTTGTATAACTTGGCAATTACGATCCATTTCCCATGCTTTGTCCTGTATACTGCGCTACTTAATCGTGTTCGTGTTCCATTTCGCAGTATCTGTTTAATGTATTCTGATGTAACACCCCGCCTATTTGATCTTTCTTGGGTATGCGGGGTAAACGTCATACGACAATCTCTAAAAGGATCCACTAGAGCATCGATTTATTGGATTGTATAAAAAGATAGCTGTTGTGTTAATCTAAAATAACAGCTGGGTGAGATCGATGCAAGTAGATATATAAAGTCAATTACAATATTTTCTATGTAGACACGATTAACGACTACCAGCTTCGGAAGCAGGATGATCAATAACAGCATGAACAGTATTGTGGTTGAGATTAAACAATGGGTTACCTAATCCATCATCTCGATCAACAACCAATAATATTCTCAAGAGGGTTGTTTTGGTTTTTAATATTTTGGGTGGATCGTGTGCCAGTGCATATTCGTTCCAAGGTTCTTGCTTATCTTCATCACGAATGAAGTTTGTTATGTCTACACTATCTGCCTTTGAAATATCATCGGCGTTTGGTTGTTTAGACGGTTTAATCTTACGGCCTTGGTTTGTGAACGATGCGATCGGAACGAGGCGAACACCCACAATAGTTTCATTGGTTGGGTTTGGGACACTAAACTCGCGTGGTGGTTTTACAACATCTGCAACCACATTTGCGAGATTTAAAATACCCTTTATATCGTTATATTTAATGTGGTAGCGGTTATAATCAAATTTTTTGGCCATAAAAGGCACGGATATGGTTTTTTCTGGTAGTGGTACAGAACTCATGTCACTGATCTATCTATTTGTAATCGAATGTGACATGGTTACAAGTGGTGATGATTCTGTAATACTAGCATGTTTTTTTATTTTTACTACTGAGACAAAAGCCAATTCTTCTTTGGACAATGGATAATTGTCCACATATCTGGGTGGTGATGAGTTCCAATCCATTGTCGAGCCAAGCACGCTTTCCGACATGGTTGTATTTTCCTTTGAATCGTTTTGGTCGCCACGAGGGTGTTTATGAACATCATTCTGTTCTGGCATGTCCAAGCCAAATGACACGATAACCTTGGCCGACTCGTCGAAACCTTTTTCGGTGAGGAGAAAGAAGCTACAAAACTTACAAGCAATTGAATCAAATGAGCCAATATCAATACCATCTACAAACACTTTGGATTTGCTGTTAGATAGTTTAACCATACAGCGGGGACAACCTAGGGCATCACTTTCTAGCTGTATGGGCAGTTCGTCACTATGGAGTGGTTCTGTATTGTCAGCGTATTCCGCAGCTGGTTTTTCCATACGTCTAAAAACTAACTCGTATTATTAAATGTTATTGAACATATAGATAGCCTGAATGTACCGGTGCCAGCACCGAATTCAACAGCGCTACGAAGAGCCAAGAAATTTAGGCATGATATGAGTCGTGGGAGGGAGATTGCAATAAATCTGTATATGTGACTCGGATCACAATTTGGCTACCCTCACGCTGTCTGTACCACTCAAGGCACTTTCCATACTACCTGCAACTCCCACTCTTGAAAGGATTGGATCCCCCGCGAACAGGGACACGTCCTCAAGGTTGCTATTTAGCATTTGTTGGCACCTGGCCTTCTTTGGCAATACGCCGTTCGCACGGGTCAACGGTACAATGCCAGCACTGCAGCGCCATCCATGGTGCCACGGAAAGACCTTGGCTGCAAAAAACGGCACGGCCTAAGATTTGAAGGGGCTTCGTGGAAAAATGCCAACACCAAGCGCACGACGCGGCGCCGGCCTTCCGGCACTGCAGCTAGACGCGCAATGGCCGACAAAAAAACGCATCACCAACCGGACATGACCGGGCGGCCATGGCAGGATGCGGAACCGGATGGCCATCCCACAGTTTTGGACGCGCAAGTTTAGCCGCGTCTGCCATCCGGCCACTCTGCCACTATCTTGCCCGGATTTAGCACGTTGTGCGGATCAAACAGCCTCTTGAGATCCGCAAAAAGCGCGTGGTTTTTTTCGCCATACTGCCTTTTAACGAACCGCGTCCTGGCAATTCCGTCTCCATGTTCCCCGGTGATGGTCCCTCCCATGTCCATAACCGTATCGAGATACCATTCTGCATCAGATCCGGTCTCTGTGGCTGTCCGGACGTGTATGTTTCCGTTCCCGGCGTGACCGTAATAAAACACCCTGCCGCCCGTGTTGCGCCGCAACTCCGCCAGAGCTTCGAACAGATCCGGCAGCCGTGCCAGCGGGACGGCGGCATCCTCTATTATGCTGGGCGTCAAGGCGTTTTTGGTCAGTCTCAATGATGCCGCCAGGGACGTATCGCGTCGTCTCCACCACCGCCCTGCCGCACTCCCGGTCGCATTGTCCAGGATTTTTCCGGATACGGTATCTCTCAGCCCCCCCTCCCAGTCGTCGGCGGGCGTGTCAAACTCTGCAAGCAGCAGGCATATCGCAGGCGTCATGGCGCATTCCAGCACATCAGGCCCCACCACCTCCAACGCGGAGGGCCGGTGCCGCACTATCCCCGCGCAGTCTTCGGCAGCCTCCAGTTCGCTGTCGTACCCAATCACCACAAGCCTCCGCTCGCGCGGCTCCGGAAGCGTGCGCAGCCTGGCCGATATTATCACCCCCAGCGTACCCTCCGAAGCCGCCACCACGCGGTGGGACTCCGCTGCAGTGGGGACGGCATCCAGCCGATAGCCGCAGGAGTTCTTTGTTGTGGCCGGATACGACTCAAGATCCGCCTTGCCGCATATCCGCGCCACCCGCATGGAATAATCCTTGTTCTGCGGCAGCGTGATGATGTCGCCCCGCCCGTCCACCAGCGTTACCTCCTCCAGGTTGTCCAGCGTACTGCCGTACTTGAGGGAGCGGCTCCCGCTGGCATTGGTGGCCACCATGCCGCCGATGGTGCAGTACCGCCCTACCGATGGATTGGGGGCAAAGAACCGCGACGAGCCCGCCAGCATCTCGTCCAGCATGCCCCGCGGGACGCCGGGACCCGCATCCACCGTATCCTCGTTTATGCACACTTTCCTGAACCCGGACATGTCCAGAATTATCCCGCGGTTGAGCGAGCCCCCTACCAGGCCCGTCCCCCCACCGCGGGCGGTCACTGAGGTGCCCCCCGATATGGCGCGCCGCACCAGCCCGGCCACATCTTCCGCCGTCCCCGGAAAGGCCACCGCGGACGGTTTTACGCAGTACCCGCTGGCATCCACGGAGTAATACCGGAGATGGTGCGGTTCTACAAATAATGGCGGCGGATCTTTTCCGTTACAGGCGTATCCGGTAATAGTCCCACCGTTCCGGATCAAACTTGGCGACAAATTCAGCATCCTCCTTGCCCATCCTAGACTGGATGACGTCGCGCAGTGCAAAACTTGTCAGGTATTTGTACCGCTTCGAATAAGACTGCATCACGAAAAGGTGCCTCATCATGCGGCCCCCTCCCAGTGCCCAGTAGCCCATCTGCAGCGCCAGGGGCTCCAGAAAGACGGTGTTGTTCAGGCTGTAATTCACGTCATCTATCTCTGAGCCCAGCTGGTAATTTTCCAGCGGCCCGCCTTTGGCAAAGCCTATTACTTGGCCGTTGCAGCTGTTCAGGCGGAGCGTGTTCAGCACGACATCGGGGTCCCTTACCGATTCTTCAAAGTTCTCCCGGCCGAACTGCAAGGGTTTTGGCAGCTCGGCAAATATTTCCAGCAGCGAGCCGATGAATTCCGGGTTATTCCGCGTGTCCATGGTGTCGATAGTGGGCACGAAGCGCAGGTTGTCATAGGTATGGTTGGCCTGTATGGAAATCTCCTTGCTGCGCAGTTGCATGAACGCGAGCACCGTATCGAAAAAATTCTTTCGTAGCTGGCGGGGCAGTGACGCCATCACCGTCCGGCACATGCCCGCCTCGTTGTTCAAAAGATCCTCAAAGTAGGCTACCGACCTCTGGACGATCACGGACGGCGCCCAGGCCAGGGCGTGAGCGTTCATCTTTGCCAGCTCCATGGCGGCGCCAAAGTCGCCAAGGGCATACCCTCCGACGCGATCTACCACGGAGAGATACCACCCAAGATCCATGTAGTGCTTCCGCATGTCTGCATCGTCCCGGGTCTGATCATTGTTCTCAAAGCAGGACGCAATCTGCCGCTGCGCCTGCTCCTGAATATCTCCCCGCCACGGGTAGATTGTGCGCAGGATAAGGACCTTTACTATCTCCATGTCGATCCCGGCCGAGCTCATCATGGACCGTATGTTGGAATCCCTCGAGATAAAGTCCAGCACCTGTTTTTCGTGCGGCTTATCCACGCTCTTGAGCGGATCAAAGTCGTGGAACAGGGCGGCGGCATACAGGTGCTTGATATCGGACTTTGAGATTTTGTCCTCGCCCAGCCTTGAGGAGGTGGACAGAAGTATCACGTATGTCACGGCCAGTTCGTGGTTGATGTTGTGGTACCCGTAATAGTCCTGGCCCAATCCCTGACTCTCAAAGAGTTGCACCGTATAGTCCAGCATGCCTATCAGGGCCGGCTCGGCCAAATCATTCTCGGTCAGCACCTGCACTATCTTGTCCCTTATTTCCATCGGATTTTCCAGAGACTGCACAATGTGAGAATCCGGCCGTGCATTTTTAAATGATTTCAATGCGAGGGATTTTCGGCCGCATCCGGGAATTTTCTTGGTATTGACTGGCGCCTGTTACCAACAGTATCTCACTGGTGACAGTGATTGGATCACTGGAAAGCAAATTAATTTGGGCCGGCCACGCGCGATCCCTGTGAATCGCGTACCGTGTGGACCGCAGACCGCTGCCAGGGCGGCCAGCCTGATAAGCAAAGGCGGGGTGGCCGTCTTTCCCACGGACACCGTGTACGGGCTGGGTTGCGACCCGTACAGTGGCGCGGCCGTACGCCGCATATACCGCATAAAGGGCAGGGAGGCGTCCAAGCCCCTTCCGGTGCTGGCACGCTCGCGCAGGGAGGTGGAGAGGATAGCCGGCATGGGTACGGTGGCCGGAGAGCTTGCCGACAGATTTTGGCCGGGGCCGCTGACCATGGTGCTGAATCTGCTGGATCCGGCCCTGGAGTCGTCAATGGGCCTAGACGGCAGGATAGCCGTCAGGGTTCCCTCGGGTCGCTGTATCGGAATGTTGCTGGAGCGGTGCGGTCTGTTGGTGGGCACCAGCGCCAACCCGTCGGGGGCGGCACCCCCGACGGACCCTGACGACGTCTCTGTGGACTGCGACATAATGCTGGATGGCGGGACGGCGTCCGGCGGGCGCGAGTCTACCATAGTGGACATATGCGGGGGGAGCGTATCGGTGGTAAGGCTCGGCGCCGTCTCCGAGGAGGAGCTCAGGCCGTGAACTTGATAATAACGTGCTCCCGGCACATGGAGCGGGACGCGGCCGAGGAGGCCTCCGAACTATTCGGCGAGATGGGGGATGACGCGTTCAGTTCCAGACAGACCGGCATATCCGGGATAATTACCGGCGATACCGTTCTGGATCCGGTTGAGGCTTCCACCCGGATCAGGGCAATGGTTGCAGAGGAGCCTTGGAAGGTCAGGTATGCGCGCAGGATAATACCGGTGCATGCGACGGCACGCACGGAAGTTGCGGAGATAATCAAGGCCGTGCGTCCGTTGGCGGAGCGCATGGGGCCCGACCAAGCCTACCGCGTGTCGGTGGAGAAGCGCAATTCGACCATATCCGGCAGGGAGATCATAGAGGCGGTTGCAGCAACCATCCCAAACACGGTGTCGCTGGATAATCCGGATGTCATACTGCAGGTAGAAGTTCTGGGCGGCATCACCGGGGTCGCACTGATCAAACCCGGGGACATATTCAGCCTGGACATAGCGAAGAGGGCCGTATCAGAGGACTGACGCGCTCTCGACCAGCAGGTCTTCCAGCGCATGGCCGGTGCCCAGATGCTTGTCGGTTATGCCAAAGTGTTCCATCAGAAAGGCGCCGCCGTCCCCCGCCGGAAACGGCCTGGCCTCCGGAGAGAGGTGGGCGAGCAGTTTCTGGAGCGCCGACGAATCCCCCACGGCTATGACCACCGTCTCATGGCGCGGACCGGCGCCGGCCACGCGGATGGCCTCTGCTATCTGGGTGGTTCCCGCCAGTCTCAGCAGTATATCCGTCTCCATCCTGGAGGAGAGCATTATTTCGCGCCTCTCCGACTCGACCGATATCTCCAGTATGCGACGCAGGTGGGACTCTCCCAGAACGAACGGCCTGGCCACAGCCTGTATCCGCACTGCCGGAAAGTCAAGCCGCAGTTTGTCCAGATTGGCCGAGCCGCCCCGAACACAGATGGCCATGACGGATGCCCCCTGCACCTCAAACCGGACGGCGCCCGATCCTCCATGGATGACCGGGATTATGCTTACCTCGTCGCCGTCCCGCAGGATGGTGGCGCGGCCGTCCAGGGAGGAGGAGTCGGCCCCGTTGACGGCGACCAGAATGTTTTTGGTATCCAGGGCGGGCGTGTCCGCGGGTTTTGATTCGACCAGAATATCCAGCAGGCGCGCCACAGTCGTTCCAGCGCAATCCAGGGTTACAGTACCGGCTGGAAACGACTTTTTGGCGCCGCCAATCATCTTGACAACGATCATCCGCCATCACCTGGTATCACCTGTGACCTGCCGCCAGCATCGGATAAAATGCTGGCGCACGGGCCACAGGTTGTGGTCGGGATTATTTGGCAGTATCTTCGGACTGCTCCGGTGACTTGGCATCATCAGTAGTTGATGGCTGCTCTGTTGCATCCGCGTCGGTGGCCGCGGCGGGTTGTTCGGGCGGTTGTACGGCGGTATCATCGTCCTTGGCCGGCTCGGCGGCGGGTTGCTCGGGCGGTTGTACGGCGGTATCATCGTCCTTGGCCGGCTCGGCGGCGGGTTGCTCGGGCGGTTGTACGGCGGTATCATCCTGGCCGGTGGCCGCTGAGTGTTGCTCGGGCGGTTGTACGGCGGTATCATCGTCCTTGGCCGGCTCGGCGGCGGGTTGCTCGGGCGGTTGTACGGCGGTATCATCGTCCTTGGCCGGCTCGGCGGCGGGTTGCTCGGGCGGTTGTACGGCGGTATCATCCTGGCCGGTGGCCGCTGAGTGTTGCTCGGGCGGTTGTACGGCGGTATCATCGTCCTTGGCCGGCTCGGCGGCGGGTTGCTCGGGCGGTTGTACGGCGGTATCATCGTCCTTGGCCGGCTCGGCGGCGGGTTGCTCGGGCGGTTGTACGGCGGTATCATCGTCCTTGGCCGGCTCGGCGGCGGGTTGCTCGGGCGGTTGTACGGCGGTATCATCGTCCTTGGCCGGCTCGGCGGCGGGTTGCTCGGGCGGTTGTACGGCGGTATCATCCTGGCCGGTGGCCGCTGAGGGTTGCTCGGGCGGTTGTACGGCGGCATCATCCTGGCCGGTGGCCGCTGAGGGTTGCTCGGGCGGTTGTACGGCGGCATCATCGTCCTTGGCCGGCTCGGCGGCGGGTTGTTCGGGCGGTTGTACCGCCGGCTCTGTCGAGGATCCTTCGATGGCCTCATCTGCAGGCTCCACGGATGAGCCGTCCTCAAGTTCCGCCGACGACCCTGGTTGTTCCTGTTCCCCGGCCTCTATCCTGGCAAGCTCGGCGGCCTCCTCTTCGCGGGCCCTCTGGTCTGCCTCCCTCTTTTGCTGGTCGCGTATCTCTCTTTTTATCGTCTTTGTGATGAATCCTGCTATCTCGTTCTTTAGCTCCTTGGAGGTTATGGCCGATATCTCCATCAGGGTCTTTTTGTTGTCCTCGAAATTCTCGCCGAAACTGCTCTCGTACTTGTCGAGTATCTCCATGGATAGTTTTCTTACCCTGTTCACCGTGCAAACCAAAACTAGGGCATAATTATACCTATATGCCCAGGTATGTCCGCGTGTTGGACTCGAGGATGCCCAGCATCTCATCATACGTGCGTCCCCTGATCTCGGAGGCGGCAAAGACCACGCTTGGAAGAAACGCCGCCTGAGCGGGCAGCCGGGAGAAGCACCTGGAGAACGGCACCGGTCCGTCGGTCTCGACCAGCATGCGGTCGGCGGGGGTCAAGGACAGCAGGCGCCGCTTGTCCTCGGCGTAAACCGCCAAGGGCCCGTATGAGACGTACAGGCCCATGTCCATGGCCCGCCGAAGCCTCCCCTTGCTGCCGTCAAACCAATGAAGCAGCGCCCTGCAACTGTACGATGTCAGCGTGTCAAGCACCCTGTCAAGACTCTTGCGGGAGTGGACCGATACCGGCAGCCGGAGCCGCTCAGCCAGGGCCAGCTGAGCGGTAAAGACGCGCATCTGCTCCCCTTCGGGAACACCGTAGGTGGGATCCAGTCCGATCTCGCCTATCCCCGACGGCTGGCCAGCAGCTGCCATCCGCTCGATGCCGTCCGGATCATCGGAACCGGCGAACTGCGGATGAACCCCCACGAACGGCAGGACCAGCCTGCTCATGCCGGCCAGGCGCATTGTGCCGGCCGAGTCGGCCAGATTCGTCGACACGCAGCAGGCAGCCATACGCATGCGCTCCATTCCCAGCAGGGTGTACTCCATCTCGTGCAGGTAGTGCGGATCCGAGAGATGGATGTGGGCGTCGTACAGCAGGGTCGTCGTGGTTTGTTTCAATAGACGGGTTTGTGATACTTTTTTTGACATTAATCTTTTAGTCCGTTGTGTGGATGCTCTGCCATGGCAAACGCCGAGTTGGGATTGTCCCCCATGTACCGCATACTGAAGAAGAGCGGCGCCGAGAGGGTAAGCGACGAGTCAGCCAACGAACTGAGAAGGATGACCGAGGAGGTGGCCGGGGCCATTGCCAAGAGCGCGGTGGAGCTGGCCTCACACGCCGGCCGAAAGACTGTCAAGGCCGAGGACGTAAAGCTGGCCTCCAAGATGTTCGGCCGGCTCTAAAGAGTTTAATTGTTCGCCGGGGGCAGGGTTGGATGCGGTGAGGTGGCAGAACGGTTATGCGTGGGCCTGCAAAGCCTATACAAGAGGGTTCGACTCCCTTCCTCACCTTCACGTTACGTCAATTATCCCCTCCATCCACGGATGGAGCGTGCAGTGGTAGGCGAACCTGCCCGGATCCGAAAAAACGTACCGGAAGTTCTGTCCCGGATCCATGTGGCCGCTGTCAAACATCCCGCTGGGCTCCCCGTAGGCACCCGAGGTTACGCTGTGGAATGCGGCATCCTGGTTCGTCCAGATAACCGTCTCGCCGGCGCGCACGCTCAGCTCGTACGGTATGTAGCAGAGATCCTCTTCCTCGCATCCCGGCCTGGAGGACTTTGTAGGCATTATGATATCGGGCGGGGCGGCGATCTCGGGCCGGGGCTCCTCCTGCTCGGCTACCTCGGACCCGGTAACGATGGCCAGGACCAGGACGGCGATCACCACGGCTGAGGCGGCAGCAGCAACCATGATCGTCTTCAACGGATACCGCAACTGCCAGCAAGCCTCCGCTCTTTATAGGTACGGGGCCGCGCCCAGTCAATTATCTTATATGATACGCCGGGCTCGCCGTTGGTGTGTCTGAGCGGGTCTGGTTTGACGACATCTTGGGCGTGGCATACAGGTACTTTGACCTCCGGATGAACGTGGTTCCGCTGTTCTCCAACAGAAGGGAGGGGCTCAAGGTATGGCAGGACATCATACACTGGTGGCCGGACCCGTCCATACGCATAAGGTTCGTCGAGGGCAAGGAAAAGTACTGGTTCGTGATGGCCTCCGAGTCGAAACGGCCCGACTCCAACATGTCATTCTACAAGGTGCTGCCGCGCTCGGCCCACTACGAGCGGTTCAAGGCAGGATACGGCGACGCGGCCTACCTGCGCTTTGGCGAGTACTCCGTAAAGAAGCTCGACGATGTCAAGGACTCGGACGTGTGCAACTGCGGCCACCCCGCCGGAGACCACGATGACGGCGACACCACCGAGTGCCTGGAGGAGGGGTGCGGGTGCAGAGACTTTCTGGCCACCCACGTGTACGTGCTGAAGAGGAAGAAGACCGTCACCGACATCGCCTTCATCAGCGAGGACGATATCCGGGACGATCCGCTGGTATGGAACTGCATCAACGCCAATTCCGGGCAGGCCAAGTAGCGGTCAGTCCTTGCCCAGCCGCACGTGCTCGCCCGGATAATGCTCGCCCAGTTTGGCCGAGTAGCACGTGCCGCACAGGGATCCCGTGACGGACCACTCCTTCATCGGGATGTACAGCTTTGCTATATCCTCCCCGCACACGGCACACTTCTCGCGGCGTCCCAAACCACCACGTATCGCTGAAGTTCGTATAAAAATCATGCACGGGCATTCTCGCACACAAGGTTAAAGACGAGCTGGCGGGGCGGCACCATATGCGCAGCTGGATATTCCCCATGAGATCCAGATCATCCGTCCTGCTGGCCGCCCTCTTCGGGGTCGTGACCGCGGTGGTGATGTCGGGGGCCACCGCCGGGTTCGACGGTGCCGCGGTGGCGGCCGCCCGGGACGCCGCCGGCGACCCGCTGCTGGACTGGACCGTCCAGCTGATCACCGAGAGCGCCGACATCTATTACACGCTGGGCCTGGGCATACTGCTGATCGTGATACGCCGGACCAGGCGCATAGGCATCACCCTGATGATCCTGCTGGTGATATCGACCATACTTGCCGGGTACATCAAGTGCGGGGTGGACCGGGAGAGGCCCGAGGAACGGTACGACACCATACGGCTGCCCGTCGAGCTGAGCCGGGACACCTTCGCCCTCTTCTGCGAGGGCGGGTTTGCCGCATCGTACCCGTCCGGCCACGCGCTCAGGTCCATGATCATCGGGATACTCCTGGCGTACGCGCTATCCGAGAGGTTTCCCCGGGGAGCCTACCTGCTGTTTGCGTATCCCGCCCTGGTCTCTACCAGCAGGGTGATGGTACTGCAGCACTACCCCACCGATGTTATCGGCGGGATGGTGCTGGGCGTGCTGCTCACCGGGATCCTGGCCAGCCAGACCAAGCTGTACAGGATGTTCGAGTCAAAGACCTAGCTTGTCTGCCACCGCCGAGTCGACCAAGACGATCGCGTAGTGGTCCGTATCGTGGTGGTACGTCCAGTACTTGACGTCGCGGGGATGGCCCCTCTTTCGCAGGCCGTAGGAGACCCCGGTGGTGACCGTGTACCCTATGCGCTTGGCGGTCTTTTTGTCCTTCGGCATGAGCACCTTGAACCCCTCGGGCCTGCCTGAGAATCCGGCGGCAACCATCTCGGCGACCGCCTCGTTGGCGTCCGTGACGTCCCGCAGGATAAACGTCTTGGATACGGGTACGTCCCGGGGGTGCGCGTCCATGATGCGGGTGGGGGGCCGGCCATTTATAAAGAGAGGGCGGGGCGGGCCATGTCCAAAAAACCAAAGTTAAACGGCCCCCTAGATACTCTCGGAGACGCCCGGACCGGCTCGGGGTGTTTGCCTGCGATCTCATCAATGACAGATTCCAGCTCGGCATTGTCTATGTCGAGACGCTCCATCAGCGCGTCACGACGCCGCTTGAGTCTAGTCCTCCTCTCCGATTCTCTTCAAGTCATCTATGAGCTCTCGGTACGTACGGGCAGCCTCCCTGCACGTGCCGGCTATGTCGTCCAGGCCAACCTTGTCCGCCTTTGCTGCGGTCCTCTCCATCCTGGTGGCCAGGGTGTCCGTGCTTGTCATACATGCACACGCCTCGGCGATGTTATAAACCGCAGTGACGGGCGGCCGGCATGCTCGGGTGGTGTAAGTGGACGTGGCACTGCCCGGCATCGAAAGCCTGGAGATGGTTGATGCTTGCAGGGGTGGTCATAGTCACGGTTTCGCTAGACCCGATCATCATCTACGAATGGGAGCCCGACTACCACCATATGGCGGCCGGTCTGACGACGGTCGGGACGGGCTGCGCCATGTTGGCGTACCACACTCGAAAAGGCGACGAGGAAGACGCCGCCACCAAGAAAAAAATCATACTGGTTGGTACTGCGGCGGTCATACCGATAGCCGCCTTGGGGATACTGGACGTGCTGTAGCGTCCCTGCGAGCCCCGTTCTTGGAAAGACCACCAACACGCGTACTCTCCAGGCTTATCCGTCACGCGTCAACGTACCGGCGGCCCCACAAGAAATATAGAAAGAGCGCGGGCCGTCCATGCAGTGACCAAGAACTACTGGCATGATCTGGAGACCGGCACCGACATGCCGGAGATAATCAACGTGGTGGTCGAGATACCAAAGGGATCCATGAACAAGTACGAGTACGACAAGAGCCACAACATGATGAAGCTGGACAGGGTGCTCTTCTCGCCGTTCCACTATCCGGGCGACTACGGGATAGTCCCCCAGACGCTCTCCGAGGACGGCGACCCGCTGGACGCGCTGGTGCTGGTGACCAACCCCACCTTTCCGGGCATACTGATCGAGGCGCGCCCCATAGGCCTGCTCCAGATGATGGACGACGGCGCCCTGGACGACAAGGTGGTGTGCGTGTCGATGAACGACCCCAGGTACCTGCACACCACCGACATCAACGGGATAGAGGACCACTACCGGTCCGAGATAGCCCACTTCTTCCAGGTGTACAAGGACCTGGAGGGCAAGAAGGTCGAGATAAAGGGCTGGATGTCTGCAAGGGACGCCAAGAAGGTGGTGGTGCAGTCCCACAAGCGGTACCGCAGCACCCTCAAGAGATACTAGGAACCTCCCGCATGTTATTTAGGGGGCGGCAGAGCGCCGGACGGTGTGTACGAGCAGGCAGCCTGGAACATCGGCGGGATAATGGACGGGAACACCCCCGAGACCATCTCGGCCGACCTAAAAGGGAAGGCCGCCGAGTTTGCCAGCATCAGGGACTCGCTGGATCCGAACATGACCGCGGCCGAGTTTGCCGGGATACTATCCGCCAAGGAGAAGATTGCCGAGCAGATGGCCAGGGCCGGCGGGTACGCGTCGCTCACCTATGCCGAGGACACCCAGTCCGAGGAGGCCGCCGCCCTCAGGACCAAGATGGACCAGCTGGGCTCGGAGATCTCCAACCAGATGGTCTTCTTTGACCTGTGGTGGAAGGGAACCATCGACGAGGCCAACGCCGCCAGGCTGGCAGCCTCCGCCGGCGACCTCTCGGAGTACCTAGCCCACAAGAGGAGGATGGCCAGGCACGCCCTCAGCGAGGCAGAGGAGAAGGTGGTGAGCCTGCTGGATGTCACCGGCGCGTCGGCCCTGGTAAAGCTCTACGACACCATCACCAACTCGTACACCTACGAGATGACCGTCGACGGCTCCAGCAAGACGCTGGGCCGCGAGGAGTTGATGGTCTACGTCAGAAGCGCGGCGGCCGAACAGCGGGAGGCATCCTACAGGGCGCTCCTCTCAAGGTATGCCGGCAGCCGGAACGTCCTGGGGGAGATCTACCACAACGTGGTACTCAACTACCACAACGAGCACGTCCGCCTGCGCAGGTACGGCTCGCCCATATCCGTCATGAACTCGGGCAGCAACATCGATGACTCCACGGTGGAGTCCCTCCTGGACGTATGCAGGGAGAGGGCCCCCGTCTTCCAGAGGTACTTCCTCAAGAAGGCGGCCATCCTGGGCATGAAGCGCATGAGAAGGTACGACCTGTACGCCCCGCCCGGCAGCCTCGAGAGGCGCTACGAGTACGGGGACGCGGTCCGGATGGTGCTAGACACGCTGGGCGGGTTCAGCGACAAGCTGGGCGAGTGGGCCGGGAAGGTCTTTGCGGAGGGGCACGTCCACTCGACCATCCAGGCCGGCAAGATGAGCGGGGCGTTCTGCAGTACGATAACGCCGGGGATCACCCCGTATATCCTGATCAACTACACCGGCGAGTCCAGGGACGTCTTTACGCTGGCGCACGAGACGGGGCACGCGGTGCACAGCATGGCGGCCGGCGGCAAGTCCATACTGGTGCAGCATGCCCCCCTGCCGCTGGCCGAGACCGCCTCGACCTTCTCCGAGATGCTCCTGTACGACTCCATGTCCAGGAAGATGGACCCTGCCGAGGAGGCGACCGTCCTGGCCGGCAAGATAGACGACCTGTACGCGACCATATCCAGGCAGGCCTTCTTTACCATCTTCGAGACCAGGGCGCACGAGCGGCTGGCGGATGGCGCCACGCCAAGCGAGATCTCCGAGGTGTACGCCGGCACGCTAGGCGAGCAGTTCGGGGACGCCGTCGAGGTCTCCGAGGATTTTGCAGCCGAGTGGCTGGCCATACCCCACTTCTACCACTGGCCCTTCTACTGCTACTCGTACTCGTTTGGAAACCTGCTGGCCGCATCGCTCTTCCAGAGGTACAAGAGGGAGGGCGGCAGCTTTGCGGAGTCGTACGTGGGGATACTGGCGGCCGGCGGCTCGCAAAAGCCCGAGACGCTGCTGGGCGAGTACGGCCTGGACATAGGGTCGGCCAATTTCTGGCGCGAGGGCTTTGACTACGTGGAATCGCTGGTGGACAGGCTATCCCGGCTGCTCTGATATTATAATGGG
This sequence comes from Nitrosopumilaceae archaeon, assembly GCA_965261905.1. Classification (GTDB taxonomy): domain Archaea; phylum Thermoproteota; class Nitrososphaeria; order Nitrososphaerales; family Nitrosopumilaceae; genus VYCS01. Next base: position 610,696 of record CBDHDZ010000013.1, read on the forward strand.
GCTGGCAGCCTAACGCACTGGCTGCCAGCTTGTTCCCCGATCGGTTTGAATCGATGTCGAGGCTAGTACCACCAGAGCATATTTAAAACTTGAGAGATCTCGGCGGGTTGGTGCGTAAATCGACAGGCTGGACCGGCAGATCCCCTTCCCGGGCGGCGCAGGACCGCCGGGTCAGTCCCCGCGGCTGCGGATGGTCCCCATGAATATGCCCGCCGTTATGCCCAGCTGGTACACAAAGTACAGCAGGACCTCGAGGTTGCTGGGGGAGAGGTACGTAAACCTGGCCGCGGCGGTCAGCAGTATCACCAGGGCGCTCACTATAATCACGAATGCCTTGGACGCCCCCCTGATTGGGGCCATCCGGAGCAGGACCAGGCTCAGGACCGTCACGGATATGGCAAAGACGGCCAAGAACCCCGTTCCCACGCCCAGCAGCGTAAAGAGCGCGTCGGCAAAGGCCTCCGGCTCGGCGGACGCAAACAGGGCCGAGAGCCGTATCTCGTCGGGGGACGCAAAGCGCGGCAGGCTGATCAGGGCGTTGGCCAGAAACAGCACCAGCAGCCCCACCGACGAGATCCTGGCGTGCCGGCGCACCCGGGAGAACCTCAGGGCGACGGCCTTGCCCAGTATCAGGCCCTGCACCAGCCCCACGAAGGCCGACCCCCCTATGGCAATCACCGCGAATATCGGAAACTGGAGCGGCTCGTCAAGGAACGGTACCAGGGCCACCCATCTACTATGACCATCGTGATATTTCCGGATTTTGCGGGAGCGGGAGGGTATCGCGGGTCGTCCCGGACGGTCGATTCCGGGCTGCTGCCATGCCGGGGTGGTTTGCGCGGGGCGCAACCCCGAGGCGGCCGCCGGCCGTCCCGGCAGTCCCGGGCGGGCTCCGCACGGTTTAATAATTTTGCAGATGCTGCACCGCGTATGCGCACCCTGCTGGTTCTGGCGGCCGTCGTGACGGTGCTGGCCGTCCCGGCGGGCGCCCAGGAGGTAGACTATGCCAGGTACGTGGAGAGCGTCCAGGTGCTGGTGGACGGCCTGGCCGGAACGGTCTCCGCGTCGGTCGTGCTGCAGAGCACCGGTTCCGCGGACATTACGCTGCCCGGCTTTCTCGTACAGGACATACGGGAGCACGACCGCGTGATCGCCGCCCTCTTCACCAACGCGGACACCTGCGTGCCGGGGGTAAGGAACGAGGCCTGCATAGTGGTCAACATGGTCAGAATACCAGAGGAGACCAACATCGTGCTGGTCCAGGATGGCGCCAGGGAGGTAGGGAACGGGTTCATTGACGCTCTAAACGGGGCCCTGGGGACGGAGGCATCCTTCCATTCGGTCTTTGTCCACCACGATGACACCCAGAGGGAGGCCCTGGGAATGCCGGGTACCGTCATGGGCAGGAATACCGTCTCTGCGGTGTATACCCTGCCGCAGCAGGATACGGTAGCCTTCTACGACATGCTATCCTCCAGGGTGCTGGCCAGCGGGATAGCCGGCGGGGGAGGGTTCGCCGACGCTGCGCGGGACCTGGCCGCCCACCAGGACTCGAGCATCACCCTTGCGGCCATGCCCCTGGGAGTGGACACCCTGATCCAGCTGAAGGTGACCAGGACCTACAACCACACCCTGCCGGACGGCGTCATGGACCCCCTGGCAATGCTGGGGATAGACAGCCTTGAAAAGTCAGCCTACTTTGGGGACGGCTTTTATCCGCTCAACTCGCTGGTCCGGGTGGCCGTCACATCTCCGGAACCCGTATCCATATCCGATACCCGGGCGCCCGTCCTGCCGGTCATCCAGTCCGATGGCGGGAGGATCCCCGAGGACGTATCGGGGGCCGGCTGGTTCTTTGATCCCGACTCGGGCACCCTCATCCGGGGAACGTACCTGTTCGGGGAGGCGGCCGCGGTGCGGGCCGGCGAGACGGAGATCACCCTGGGGGATGAACCTGCCGACGACGATGGCGGGGATAACGCCGGGACGGATCCGGACGCCCCCGGGGGCGGGATGGCGGAGGATGATGAGGCCATCTCCGCGGACGGGCTGGTGGTCGTTGCGGTGATAGTGGCGGCCGGCGGGGCGGCGGCGATATTCTACCTGAGGGGATACGGGAGGCGCTAGAGCAGCAGTACCGCCGCCGCAAAGACGGTTGTCCACTTGCCGTCCTTGTCGCCCTTGGCCGTCTGGGTTATGTTGGAGGACTTGTAGATCTGCCCCGATATGGTCCACTGCTGCCTCTTCTCGTCCCAGCTCTTGTCTATGTCAAAGGGGATTCCCAGCGAGGACGCCAGCATCTGCGCGGCTATGTCCTCGGCATAGTCGCCGGCCTGCCTCTCGTTCTGGCCGAACGAGTCGTGCTCGGAGAGGTATCCGTAGCGGGCGGGATCGGCGGGCCGGGCCAGGCCCACCGAGGCGGCGCACAGGCGGTGCGGCTCGCGGGTCTGGTTCTTGGAGTAGATGGTGAACAGTATCTGGCCGGGCTGTATCAGCTTGAGCCCCTCGTTGCGGGAGACCAGCCGCGCATGCGGCGGGAATATGCTGGATATCAGCACCAGGTTGGTGCCTGCTATGCCGGCGTCGCGCAGGGCGTACTCGAAGCTGGTCAGCCGATCCTGGTGCACCCCCTTGCCCTTGGTCAGGAACAGCTTCTTGGCCACCAGATCCAGCATCGAGTCCCGCCCCGCGTACAAATAATTTAATTCAATCCCCGGAGCAGCTCCAGCACCTCGGTCCCGTGGGTGGCCGCGTCAAATCCCCGGAACGTCCCTTGGATCACCCCTTCCCTGTCCACCACGAACGTGGAGCGGCGGGCCAGCCGGGCCATGTTGAGCCCCGCGTATCTCCTGCAGACCTCCTTGGTGGTGTCGCTCAGATGCCTGTAGGGAACGCCCCACTCCCGGACGAACCTGGCCTGGTCTGCGACGGTATCGCTGGATATGGCCAGGACCACCGTCCCGGTGGACTGTATCTCCGGGTATGCGGACACCATGCTCTCTGCCATCTCAAAGACCTTCTTGGACGGGCACCCGAAGAGCCGGTTCTTGGGGTAGAAGCAGAGCACCACGTTCTTCTTGCCGCGGAATGATCCAAGCGAGACCGTGCTCCCGTCATCCGCAGGAAGCTCAAAGTCCGGCGCCTCGTCGCCCTTTTTCATGGTACCACAGGATGATGATACCGGGGCGTATTTAACGGGTCCCTTGGGCCGTGCCAGGGCCGCGCGCCGGGACGGCGGGGCTTTCATCCATGCCGTGACCCGGTGGCGCCTAGTGGCGCCATCCCGGGCGGCCTCGGCGCGCATGCGGTAGGGGGCCGGGGGGCAAAAAAACAGATCCCGGAGGCGCCCCCGGCGGCCGGAGACTTGATTAGAAGGAGCACTTTTCGGGCAAGGCCAGGACGCACACCCTCAAGGTTCGGTACGCGACCAGCTTCGACGGGTTGATCATCCACACGGAACGGCCCGTGTTTCGGGCCGCGGCCGCGACTCTGAGATGTACAAGATGAAGCATCCCGCGTTCCCGACCGGACTCCCCGGCCTGGACGGGGACGCAGGGGACAGGTCCGGCCGCGGCCGCCTCAGGCGCTACACGGACACCGCGTGCCGCGGGATGGCCAACGTGGTCGGGGGGATGGACGCGAGGATCCCCGCCGTGCGCAAGCCGGGCGAGGATCTTGCCCCCGGCCAGCGGGAATACAGCGGGCACGCACCCGAGTATCCGCATGCGCGTCTAGAACGCCATCCGGTGGACCAAGATCTTCCGGATTGCCAAGGAGAGATACAGGAACGGCCGGGGAAAATACGACCACATCACCCACGGTGCAGTCTGCGGGGTGCTCAACCATCCTGCTGAAGAGAGCCGGGACCCCCTGAGGAGGGCCGCGGCGGGCCGGCCAGGGGCTGGGACCGCTTGATCTCCAATCATTGATCAAGTCTCGGGGACGGGCTGCTGCCCATCCCCCAGATACCACTCCGCAAAGGCGGCCAGGGCGGCCCTCCGGTGCGAGAACCCGTCCTTGTCTATCTGGGCGAAGGTTCCCCCGGCCCCCTCCGGGACGAAGATGGGGTCGTACCCCCACCCGTCCCCCTGCGGCTCATCCGATATGCTGCCCCGGACCATCCCCTGAAAGTGGAGTGTCCTCCCCCCGTCCGAGTAGGCGACGGCGGAACGGAAGACGGCCGCCCGGTCCCCCCGGGCCAGCTCCAGTATGCCGCGATTTCCGATGGTCCCAAAGACGTACGAGGAGTACGGCCCCGGGAAGCCGCCCAGCGACTCGACGAACAGGCCGTCGTCCTCCACCAGGACCGCCCCTCCGGTGATCCGGTGCGCCGCCAGCGCCTTGTGGACGGCTATCTCGGCCAGCGAGTCGGACTGGATCTCGGGAAGGGTGACGGTACGGTGGCCGACGGCCACGCCCAGCCCGTCCAGGATGCGCCGCGCCTCCTCGAACTTGTGCCGGTTGGAGGTGACAAAGTCCGGCCTAGACGACGCGAGCATATCTCCCCCGCCCCTCTATCTCGGAGACCAGCCGCAGCACGCGCTCCCAGTCCTCCATGGTGCTGGCGTATCCGTCGGTCAGGCTTGCCCAGGCCTCCTCCATGACAGTGGCGTGGGCGCTGGACAGGATCTCCTTGACCAGCCTCATGTCCACCGCCCAGTCCTCGGGCTTGGCCGTCCGGCGGGAGAGGCCCATGTCTATCAGGTACAGCCGCTCGCCCAGCAGAAAGTTCGAGGTGGTCAGGTCCCCGTGCATGATCCCCGCCGAGTGGAGCAAGCCGGCCACCTCCCCCATCCTCCGGCAGTGCCGCGGGATCTCCCGGATGGGCAGCGAGTGGACCGGTTCGCCCCGGATCTCCTGCATGATGATGGTGTGCTGGCCGGTGTCCACGAGATAGACCAGCGGGGCGGCCACGCCCAGCGACTTGACCAGGTGGAGCATCTCCGCCTCGCGGACGGTCCTCTGGCGCCGCAACCGCCCGTCCAGGTCGGGGTTCCTGTAGGGCTTGGGCAGCCGGACCTTGGAGATGGCCGCCCTGCCGAACCACTCGGTCCGGTATATGTCCGCCTCGGCCCCGCGCTTGATCAGCTCCACGGTCCGTACGCCGGCCGCGTGTAATTTATTGGAAGCGTAGGAGGGCCGGCCGCAGGCCATCCAATTTATAACGAATCCGCGATACCACCCCCCATGGAAGAGGGCGAAAACAAGCTACGCCAGGAGGACTGCCACGAGGACTCGCTGGGCGCCGGCATACTGACCCTGACCAACCAGCGGGTGGCCTTTGACAAGACCAGGGCCAGGATCATGGACTTTTCCAAGCACATGGGCGACACGGTGATCGACGCCCCCCTCTCCGACATCAAGAGGGTCTGGAGGGAGGGGCTCATCATGAAAAAGACCTGCATCACCGTCGGCGACGGCGACTCGGCGCGGACCTACAAGTTCGGCGTGCTCAGCCCCGGCAGCTGGGCCGACGCCATTCAGGACGCGATCGACGACAGGTAGCCGACCACCACCGAGTCTAGCCTCCAGGACTGCCTGACGAACGTCTCCCGGATGTCGGCGGGCCCCTTGACCCTGGACTCCAGCATGCCGGTCCGCGCTATCTGGGATCCGCAGTCGCCGGCGTACTTGACCGGAACCGGGAACAGGCCGCAGCCGTGCCGCCCGCACGCCTGCTCGAGCATCTTCGAGAGCCGCCGGTTGGCCGCGACCCCGCCCACCACCATCAGCTCCGTCTTGCCGGTCAGCGAGAGCGCCCTCTCGACGGCCTCCGCTATCATGGCAAAGGCCGTCTCCTGCAGGGAGTAGCATGCGGTCTGGCGGCCGGCGGGCCCGACGGCGGACTTTGCGGCGGAGAGCAGGCCCGAGAAGGAGACGTCGTTGCCCCGCACCGAATAGGGCAGGGGGTGGTACCTGCTGGTGGTGCCGGCCAGCCGCTCTATCTCCCTGCCGCAGGGGGAGGCAAACCCGATGGACCTGCCGAACTGGTCCAGCAGCTGCCCCAGGGTGATGTCCAGCGTCTCCCCGAAGACCCTCCACTGCCCGGACAGGAACGCCAGTATCATGGTGTGGCCCCCCGAGACCAGCAGCACCAGCGGGTCCAAGGCCCCCGTCAGCATCATGCCCAGGTCTATGTGCCCGATGGCGTGGTGGACCGGGTATATGGGCACCGAGTGGTACGAGGAGAGCGCCCTGGCCATCACGGCGCCCACCCTCAGGCAGGGTCCCAGCCCCGGTCCGGCCGCGTACGAGATCATGTCCAGATCGCCCACCCCGACGCCCGCCTCTGCCAGGCACTCGGACAGCACGCGCGGGCCCTCCTCGACGTGGTGCCTGGAGGCCTCCCGCGGGTGTATGCCCTGGCCGTCGGGGGGCCGATAGACGCTCCTCACGTCGGAGAGTATCTGATCGTCCCGCAGGAGGGCGCACGAGAAGGTGTGCGCCGTGCTCTCTATCCCAAGTCCCAGCAGGGCGCCCTCACCCCCTCCCGGCCGTCGAGACGACCTTGACGACGTCGCCGTCCTGCAGCGGGTGGTCGGCGCCTATCCGCTGGCGGCTCTTGCAGTCTATCGCGTACAGGAAGCCGCCGGCCAGGTCCGTATGGACCGCCCCGGCCAGGTCCCGGGCGGTGGATCCCCGCCGGAGAAGCTTGACGTCCGGCAGGATGTCGCCGTCCTTGTTGGTGAGCCGGGTCTCGTCCTCCACCGGGTATACCGCTATCAGCCCCAGGCCGCCAAAGACCGCCGAGTCCAGCGCCCGCTGCACCCCGGTGGAGCCCAGCCTGTCCAGGATGGCCCGGACCGTCCCGAGCGCCCTTCCCTGCTGCTCGGTCACCTTGGCCCCGGGCGCCTCCCCGAAGGACGCGTCACCTGGCGTGTACGAGATGATCCCCGCCTTGGCCGCCTTCCTAAGTATCAGCTCCGTCTCGGCGCTGCAGGGTATGGCCTCCTTGCCAAGGATCGTCGGGTCCCGGCAGAGGTCGGCCTTGTTGGCGGCCACCAGTACGGGCTTGGTGGCGCGCCTCAGTCTCTTCACCAGGTCGTAGATGTCCTCCTCGGACCACTCCCGGGGGTTCCTGGAGGCGGCCCCCATCGCCTGCAGGACCGCCTGGACGTCCGCCTCGACCACCCCCAGCCCGGTGAACCTGGCCGCTATCCCCCCGGCCAGCTTTGCCCTCTTCTGGTCCACCTCCCTGGACAGCTTGTCCCACTCCCGCCGGATGATATCCAAAAACCACAGGTCGAACTCCTCCTCGACGAACCGGACGTCCTCGGCGGGGTCGTGGGTCCCCGGCGGGACCGGCTGTCCCTGTATGTCCGTGCTTCCGGCCGCATCCACCACGTGTATCAGCACCTCGGCCTGCCGCGCGTCATCCAGGAACCGGTTGCCCAGCCCCTTGCCCTGGTGTGCCCCCGGCACCAGCCCCGCCACGTCGATCAGCCTGACCGGAACCAGCCTGGTGCCGTCCCGGCACAGGTCGTTCTCGTGTTCCACCCCGAAGTGGGCGCACGCGCACCTGGTCCGGACGTACGCCACCCCCACGTTGGGCGATATCGTCGTAAACGGAAAGTTGCCCGTCTGGACCACGCTCTCGGTGGCGGCCGCAAAGAAGGTCGACTTGCCCACGTTCGCCTTGCCCAGCAGACCCACCTGCATGAGAGATGGGAGCGGCGGCGCCGGATTTATTGGTGTCGACAGGGCCGCCCGCGGGGACGGGCGGCCGGTCCGGCGGCCCCCGACCTTATCTCCTGGCAGGCGTTGCGGATATTACCGGCGCCATCACACGGGCAGGCATGGAGGAGGTTCTCGTGTTTGCCGCCGCGGTCGTTCTGATCTCCTCGTCGGGGGTCATGTCCCCGGGCCCGCTTTTTGCCACCAGCGTGATGTACGGCATCCGGGACGGCATGCGGGCCGGAATCAAGATGGCCATCGGGCACACCCTGGTGGAACTCCCGCTGATACTGCTGCTTGGCGCCGGACTGGTCTCCTTCGAATCGTTTCCGCAGTTTCGCGCCGCCGTCGCCATCGTCGGGGCGCTAGGCCTCTTCGCCTTTGCCGCTCTGCAGGTTCGCGGCGCGCTGGGACGTGGCGGCCAAGATCCGAAAAGACCCGGATACGGCCCGCTTCTTGCCGGGGTCATGCTGACGGCGCTCAACCCGTTCTTTATCGTGTGGTGGCTGACCATAGGAATCAAGCTGATCTCGGACGCCCTTGCGCTGTGGTCCTTTGCCGGACTGGCGGTGCTGTTTGGCCTGCACATCTGGATGGACTATGCCTGGATGGGTGCGGTGGGGTTTGCGTCAAAAAAGGGATCAAGGTTCATGTCGGCAAGGGTCCGGCGCGTTCTTGTGGTGGTGCTCTCCGCCGTTCTGGTATACTTTGGGATGATCTTCCTGACAGACGGGCTGGCAATGGCATAGCCTGCCGGGGTTGTCCGCGCCGATGGTTCCCCGGCACGATAATTCCCCCAGCGTCCCGCAGTTGATGGAAACGTGCTCTCCGCATCCAGCCGCAGATGAGCCCATCAAAGCATACGAGACCGAAAAGACGGCCACGCCAGCCTGACGACTGTCCGAGCACGCCCATCCGGCCCGATGCCTTCCCTCTGATGCAAATCGTCAGAGGGCTCCGGAAAACTGCGGGCCGTGCACCAGGCGACCTGCAGGCTGGCCATATTTTTAATCCGATTGCCACGCATCAGCATATCTTCCCCAAAACCGCCCCGGCCGCCCGCTGAGGACCGCCAAGGAACGGAGCCGGCGTACCGCAGGCACCGCTTGGCGCGTATGCCCTAGACGGCATGCAGTCCCACATGTTGAACGGCATGGGTATGACGGCCCGGACCGCCATATGATAGGCGAGCAACATCCACCGCCTGCAAGCCCTACACGCTATTTGGCAAGGGCAAAAAGCAGTTCGCATATGGCGGCATGAGTTTTTTTGTCTACCCTTCCCACGCGGCTCACTATGAGCTTTTTCTCTACGCTGAATATCTTGTCGATCCGCACACAGCCGTCCACAACCAGCTCCCCCCGGTCCATATCCCGGCTTGTAACTAGCATGCTGTATTCTGATGGCCGCAGCCTCGACGTAAGCGGTACGGCCACCACGTCATCCGAGCGCTTGTTGTATCTGTCGTTTGACACGATTATAGCGGGCCTAGCCTTCCTCCCCCGCAAACCAGAGAATGGGAACGGCAGTATAACGACGCTGCGCTGCTGAATTACGTCTTCAGATACCTGTTCCACACATCGTCCTCCCTATTGTCCCAGATCTCCTCCAGCGAACGTTCCGAGTATCGCACCACACCCTCAAAGCCGTCCTCCATCGATTGTGATACGTCTGATACCTTGCGGATCAGTAGTTTTTTGCCTTCCAGGACGATTACCAGTTTGGAGCCCTTTTCGACGGCGAGCTGCTTTCTTATCTCCCGCGGTATCGAGATCTGGCCCTTTCCTGAAACTGTCACGATTTTCATCATCAAGTCTGGCATGCGTTATGTAAGATTTTTCTTACTAATAAATACAAGAGATTGGGGTTCTGTTGCAAATGCGGGTGTTATGGACTCCTTGGCACTCTTCTCATTAGTCCACGCCATCTACCACGATCGCGTCACCGCGTATGGAAAATTTGATGCGTTTGGGATTGCCCATCTTCTCCAAAACGGGTGGCGGGATGTTGCTGTACCTGGTACCGGCCCGTACGTTGGGCACCACGGCCACGATGAAATCTTTCGTACCCGCGGCCCATCTTGGCATGGCGCATTTATGTTGCGTCTCGTATTTTAACCGGTAGATCTAAATATCAAGTGTGGTAGTTATCATCCATGGCCGGAAAGAAGCGCCGCAAGAGCGGCGCCTCCCCCCAGGCGATAAGGCGGGCGGCTATCCGGATAGCCGACGCCGAGGGGATGGTCCGCAGTATCAGCAAGAGCCGGTGGGAGGTGGCCAGTAGGTACTCGCCGGGATCCTGGCACATGGTGGCCATCGCCGACGGCGGCATCGCCTGCGACTGCCCGGACGGCGCCAACCGGGGCGGCGCCCCTTGCAAGCACTCGGTGGCCATCGAGATCATCCTGCCGTGCGAGGCCGAGACGATCCGGTCCGGCGAGACGACCGTCCTGGAGGCGCCGGGGGTCTGCTGCACCAGATGCGGATCAACCAACCACAGGAAGGACGGGATCCGCACCAGGAAGCGGCGCGACCGCGGCCAGCGGTACAGGTGCCTCAACGAACAATGCGGGGCCCGGTTCACCGACGGACTCGGGTTTACCGGCAGGCACCTTCCCCCCCCAAGGCCATCCTGATGGCCCTGATGCTGTTCGCGACGGGGGTGTCGCCGGAGGGCATCACCCCGGTGCTGGACCGGCAGATGAACCTGAAGGTGCACCGGGCCAGCGTCCAGCGGTGGACCGACCGGTACGTGCGGCTGGTCGAGCGGTACGCCGGCCGGGTGCGTCCGTCAACGGGCGGCGTCCGGAGCTGCGACGAAAAGTTTGCCAGGGTAAGGGGGGGCCGACCACCGGACGTTCACGGGGATGGACACGGCCAGCCGGTTCATCCTGTCCTGGGACGTCTCGCCCCGCAAGCTCACCTACGATGCCGTCTCCCTGGTCGGCCGCGCCAGGGACAGGGCCGGGTGCGTTCCGCGCATATTCAAGACCGACGGGCTCCATCCGTTCCGGCCCGCCTTCAGGAAGGCCTTCTGGAGGCGCCGGGGCACGCGACCATTCCACTTCCGGGAGAGCCGCATCCGCAACAGGCGGTGCACCAACAACGGCCAGCAGCGGTTCAACGGGACGCTGGGCGAGTTGCTGGAGGGGGCCCGGGGCCTGCAAAGGACCGACTCGGCGCCGGTCCGCGCCAGCCTGCTGCATTACAATCTCATTCGGCCACACCGCGGGCTGGGCGGGATCACGCCCGATAGGGCAGCGGGGATCAACATCCGCGGAGCCAACACCTGGTTGACCCTGATCCAGCACGCGGCGCCGGCCACCATCTAGGCGGAAATTAGCCGCGCGCACGTTCGTACGTAACAAATCGGCCGTCAGGTCGGCCGATACGCCGCGAACGGCATCCATCCGGACAAAATCCGGCCACCCTGGCCAAAGACATGATCTCTGAAACTACACAATCCGGATAACCCCCGAATTTGCACAAGAACCCTTAATGCTAAGGGTTATTTATCCCAGATCAGCCGGAGGAAAAAACGCGTTCAGGTGACGTGAACATGTGCGGATCAGTTCTGGCGCGCAATCGCCCTACCGGCCCTCGTTATTTCAAGTGCAGATTCTGTTATAGAGTTGTGTAAGCCATTTTCATGCACCCGCAGCGCCAGCCGGCTAAGGAAATCGTAGTTCGCCCGACATCAGTCTTGGCAGCAGGGCATCTAGCTGGGCCGCCAAGATGCGCGATTCCTTCTCAAGTTGATGGCGGCGAACAAAATTCCTGGCAACATGAATGTCAAATACTTCGAGGACAGGCCGAGCAGGAACAACCTGCAAATTCATGTAAGCAAGGTTGCGGTTTAAACCCAGAGCAGCTGAATCTGCTGACGCAGATTGGAAGTCTTGTTCTGATAATGCAAAGTATAGGAATGGCAGCTGGACGTAATCAATCCTCGGTAGGATGTAGAACGTTGTGTCCATAGGAAAGAAATCACCATGCACCCAATTAACAATTCCCGGATTTCTTTTTCTTCCCACTACAATACCCGGTCCATTAACCAGTTTCTTATCATGCCACCCAACTTGGCCGTTCGAGCCATATACCGGAATCTTGCCGTGATTCCCATCTGCCGCCCTTAGCGCTTTACCATGGACTAATTCTATGATCGCCCCCAACCTCTTCACCCCCCATCCCGCCGGTATCGGGCCCAGTTCCGAGTCAGTCAGCCTGTCGGGAAACAGTTTGAAAAGGCGGGCGGGCAGGCCCGGAAGCGATCCTCCTCGTTTCCAGCTCCCGTCCATCTTGGCACGGACTGGATCAAAGTCTACAAACCATGACTTGAACAGCGCCCGCGCCATCTCTTCCAGCGTTTGGCTCATCCGCCGGTTCAAATCAATCTTGTCGTCCAACGTTCTTAGGACGGAGGCGATGGCGCGCTGCTCTGATAGACTTGGCAGCAACAATCTTATCGCTTCAAGATCACGTGGCTTAATTGCCTGATGTGTCGTTGTATTGTCTTCCGCTATAGAATGAAGGTGCTTGGTGATGTGATCCTGTGTCAGAAACCAATACAGAAAATCGGTATCGGCGATATTATTTATTCCCCGCAGCACTGCAAATTCAGTTGAGGCTAGAAAGTTTTTTGGAATTTTTTTTATTATACCAAAACGTTTTTGGTTGGGTCTAACCATGGAGTATACAATGTCGCCCAGTTCAACTTTGCGGCGCGCCCTACTGGGCAATATGTCGTTCCCAACTTCTATCTTCCGAATTTTATTAATATGGTTTTCATGGATGTTTTTGGTATCCAAATAGTTAATGAACGGCCATGCTTCCTTGGGCGAGTAAGATTCATCGTTAATTATTACACAATCTCCAAGATTTACGGATCGCCACTCGCTCCGGATATTCGTTTTTTCAGCACTGGCCAAATTTAGATCAGACTCCGCCCCAGTGACTAAGGTATTGTCTGATCTGGTAACCTGGTTTCTGTTACCGATTATGCCGTTCGGATACCGCCTCATTGGAAATTGTGCTTTTTGTGCATCCACTATCCGTTTGAATTTGTCGCTAACCTGGTTGAGGTCTATGATGTCCACCCTGTAAGGAAGGCTTGATTCCTCAAAGGCCGCCTCCAGCGCCGCGATCGTGCCGCGGTCCAAGGCCGAATCTCCCCCTAGCGCCAGATCCAGGTCGGAAGAGTCTTTTGTGGTCCAGTCTGCCCTGCTCCCAAACACCCAGACGCCAACATCGGCTGGAAGATGTTTGTGCAATATATCAAGTATTATATCTAGATGGTTGGGACTGATGTCGACCGGGTTGTTCAAGTTATTTGTTCAACTCTTGCAGCCTACACAGAATGTATCTTGCCTCATCCAAAAAGCTCACCGCGCTTTCAAAAACTTTTTGCGCCTTGTCTTCGTCATAAGTATGGCTGGTGGTTCCTCGCTTTTTGCGGTATTCGCACCAGACAGAAACATCAGATTTTACTATGTCTTTTCCGTATGCTGTCCGTATTATGTCGTTGAATGTCATATCCTCAATTTCTTTTGGGTTCTCCAAGGACATCACAATGCGGCGTTTGATCATTTTGAATGCTAGCTCGTACGTATATTCAAAAGCCTGTATCGTTGCGCTGCGGAAATATTTTTTGGTGTCCGGCATGCTTTTGGCCAGTTCGGAATTATACATATCCAGAGATCCTTTTAGTTGGGAAACAGCTTTTTCCAGCGAAGTCAGCTCAAGTTTCATGTTTTAGCACCGTCCAACCCTAATAACTTTACGTTTTTTCTGATTTTTGCATCCAGTTTCTTTGCTTCTGCCTGTTGCTCCTCCCACTGCGCTACCAGCCTGGACATCTTCAGCTCGAATGGCACGCCGTCATCAGGCTGTGGCTGGGCGCCGACATAGCTGCCCGGGGCGAGGGCATGGTCATGCTTGCGGATCTCCTCCAGCTTGACACTCCTGCAGAATCCGGGCGCATCGGCATATTTGCCTGCCTTGCGGTCGCCGCGCCAGGATCTATACGTGCGGGCTATCCTGTTGATGTTATCGCCGGTCAGCTCGCGGTGGGTTCTATCTAGCATCCGGCCCATCCTGCGTGCATCGATAAACAGCACCTCGCCCCGCCGGCGGCGGGTTCTTGCGCGATCCCTGGACAGAAGCCACAGGCAGGCCGGTATCTGGGTCGAATAGAAGAGCTGCCCGGGCAGGGCAACCATGCAGTCCACCAGGTCAGCTTCCACCAGGCTTCGGCGGATGTCCCCCTCGCCGGACTGGTTGGACGACACGGACCCGTTGGCCAGCACAAATCCCGCCGTGCCGGAGGGCGCCAGATGGTGCACCATATGCTGCACCCAGGCAAAGTTGGCGTTGCCCTTTGGTGGAATCCCGTAGGTCCAGCGCTGGTCATCCTGCAGGCGCTCGCCCCCCCACTCGGAGACGTTGAAGGGCGGGTTGGCCAGGATAAAGTCCGCTTTCAGGTCTGGATGGCGGTCGTTGCAGAAGCTGTCCCCGAGGGTTATCTGGCCGGCGTCTATGCCGCGGATGGCCAGGTTCATCTTGGCCAGCTGCCAGGCGGCGAGGTTTGATTCCTGGCCCCAGACGGATACGTCTGCTACTGTCCTGTCCCCTTTGCTGTTTCCGCTGGGGTGGGCGCGGATAAACTCCACCGACTGCACAAGCAGCCCCGCGGATCCGCAGCAGGGGTCGTAGACGCGCCCGTTGTACGGTTGGAGCATCTCGACCAGCAGCATGGCCACGCTCCGCGGGGTGTAGAACCCACCTCCCGCCTTGCCCTCGATACTGACAAACCGGGACAGAAAGTACTCGTAGACTCGGCCCAGGACGTCCTTGGGCCTGTACTCCCCGTCGCCCACCCGTATGTTGGCGATGAGGTCGATTATCCTGCCCAAGCGCGTCTTGTCCAGAGACGGCCTGGCGTAGTTCTTGGGCAGTACGTCTTTGATGGCCGGGTTTCCCCCCTCGATGGCCGCCATGGCGTTATCCACTATCCGGCCGATGGCGGGCTGGCGGGCCTGGGCCTTGATGTTTGGCCAGCGCCCCTCAGGCGGTACCCAGAATACGTTCTGGGCGCGGTACTTGGCCGGATCCTCGGGATCTGCGCCCTGCACCAAGGCCAGTTTGGCCCGGGTTTCTTCAAAGGAATCCGATACGTACTTGAGAAAGATAAGGCCCAGGACGGCGTGCTTGTACTCGGCGGCATCCATGCTGCCCCGCAGGGTGTCGGCCATCTCCCACAGCTCCGCATCAGCCACCAGTGTTTCACCATCAGATGGTTCGACCACCCCCCTGGAGCCGGTTCGTCTCCGCCCTGTTGTAGCCATAACCCGCCATCATGATGGTTCTTGGATTGTTTTATGTCCTCCGATGCATGATTGCCATCATCGGGCTGCTCACTCCTTGGTCGGTTCGCGCACGCCTTCATCCCCCCCAGCAAACGGGTCATGGATGGTAATCGGATCAAAGATAGGAACGTCCCACAGGCCACCTGGTGCACGGACCGCAGTTTCCCGGAGCCAACTGACGACTGGCATTGAGGAGGGAGGGCATCGGACCGGACGGGTGTGTTGGGACAGCCGTCAGGCCGGAGTGGCCGGGACATGGCTGCCATCGGGACGGAAATGCGCGGACCGGTGCGGCGACGGCCCGGGATGGCAGGCACGCTGCGCGGCGCAGGCCCCTGCCACGTGGCTGCGGCAGTCCATGGCCTCCGGCACGTATACCGGAACAGGCTGGCGATGGTCACCTCTCGCGGCGGGGTAATCGGATTATCGCCGTCCGCATCTGGTCTATGCCGTCAAAGAGGGGAGAATCCCGTTGCGAGGCCTCGTGGCAGCGGTACGCTTCAGCCCGGAGCTGGTACAACCGCGGCATTATGACGTTTATCAGTCAAGAGATCCCAACAGGATGCATGGTAACGTTGGATGAGTTGATCGACAAGTCAGATCGGTGCGCCAAGCTTGCCGAAGAGCTTGGTCTGGAAGAAGATGCCTCCACGTACCGCAATGGAAACCGCCTGTACAAAGAGCTGAAAGACGACCTTGCCAGAATCGGAGAGAAAGTCTAGGCTGAAGAGACGTCTAGACAAACCATCCAAGCAAAGTGACGATGATTGCAGCGCCGTACTCGGCATAATGTCCGGGATTGCGGCTCGCGGCGCAGCCAATGAGGCCGACCGGCAAAGACTGCACGAGTTTCGCCTGATGATCGAAGCCGCCATTGAGGAGATGGCGGCTCTCCAGAAGGAGCTGCGCGGAGTGGACGGCCAATAGCAAGGCAATAGAGAGGGGGCAAATTCGCAACAATTCCAGACTTAGTTTGAGCGGACCGGGGAGTGACGATGTAGGATCTGTAACTGACAACCAGGCATCGTAACTGACCAAGCAACGCCCTGGACCACATGGGCAACTTGCCCTCCCCGCAGCATTCAGACCGACCCGTATAAATCGATGATAAATGTACAAGTGGAATTCAGCCGGAAGATCTGCGGTACAAGTTCACCTCAAATTTTTGGCCGATAGATCAAGTGTGATCGACCAACAGACTTATTGATCAGTGGAATGCATGCCTCATCAGATCACCACAAATGATGAGGCATGCACACCAACAACCCATAACGACAGAGGGATTTAAGATCAACGGCAGAGCACCTTTCTCTTCCTGGCCCGCCTGGATTGCCATTCCCGAGGTGGTACCGTGATGGACGAACCAACCGTCCCGTGCCCCTGCTGCGGCGGTACCGGCGTGGTCGTAAAGAGGGGGGTCGGGAGCGGGCAGTCCGAGATGGCCCTGCTGCGGTCCGAACTGATCCGGGTCTGGGATATAGCCGGCTCGCTGGAGGGGTTGGCCGCAGGCATCTACGAGACGGCGGGCGAGGTGATATCGTCCCTGGCGGCCGACCTGGAGAACGCCGGCAGCGGGATTGCCGAGCGGGACCGGCTGATATCCGACCTGGAGAGGCAGCTGGCGGTCCACCAGGGGTGGGACGGGGACGCCCCGGACGAGGATCAGGGTGAGGAACCAGGCAAGGCACCAGGCAAGAAGGACGGCCAGCCGGCGATGACCCGCGATGAGCACCGGCTGGCCTCGGCCAGGTTCGAGGCGGCCAGGAGCGGGGGCGACCCCGACCTGATCACCAAAAAGAAGCGGGGCGCCCAGTCCGGCCACCGGGGCGTCTCCCGAAGGGAACGCACCGAGGGAACCGTCCGGTTCCATCCCGAACTGTGCGGGTACTGCGGCAGGGCCGACCTGGTGATCACCAGTACCATCCGGAAGAGGTTCCGGGACCTGGCCGAGGCCCGGCGGAGCACCATCTCGCTGATGTACGTGATCCGCGTGGGGCAGTGTCCCGGGTGCGGTGTCCGGACTACCCCGCACACCGACGCCATCCCCGGGACGTCCCTGGGGCCGCGCACGCGCGCCACCCTCCAGGCCTACGAGAGGGCCCACAACACCGAGGACGACATGGCGATGATGCTACAGGAGATAGAGGACGCGGATGTCTCGGCGGGGGCCGTCTCCAACTGTATCACGGCGATGGCCGACCACATCGACGGGGACGTGCTATCCATCCCCCACGAGGAGCCCGTCATACTGGACCCGGTAGACCTCCGAGGGTACCGCTCCCCGGTGGCCCCGCCATCCGACATACCCGACACCGAGTTCCACCGCCAGGACGCCCTTCTCACGCAGCGCTCCAACCTGTGGACATCGTTCCAGCCCCAGCCCGCCATGGTCCAGATAGTCGAGAGGGCCTCCATGGACCCGTACGTCCGGACCGACGAGACCGGCCACCAGGTGGACCGCGAGGGGGTGCAGGCGTCGGTGGCCGAGACGGCACGCACCACCCAGATCAGGATAATCCCCCACAGGGACGCGGTCACGCTACGGTCCATCTGGGGGTGGATGGAGCACCGTCCCGCCATGCGGGACGGCACCACCGGGTACGAGTGGCACCAGGGCCTCCTGGCCAGGTGCCTGGTACACCTGCTGCGCGACGCCGAGGAGTCCTCGATGGAGAACGAGCTGGGATCCCCCCAGTACGACCGCTACCAGATGATGCGGGCCCTCTACCACGATACAAAGCTGACCTGCATGCAGGCGGAGCAGCTGGCCGGCGGACCCCTCCGGTGCGCCAGCCAACTGGGGATCACCGCCCGGATACCCGGCCTGGCTGAGTTCATCGATGCCCGGATTGACCAGCTGGTCGAGCGCGCCAGGATGATCATCGGCTCGTTCCCGGCCGACAGCGTCACCACCACCCTCTCCAACGCCCTTCCCTACATGTTCACCGCGCCCCGGGTGCCGGGGATGCCCGCCAGCAACAACGACACCGAGCGGAGCATCCGCGACCTGCTGGCGGTGGACCGCCGCAGGGTCAGGTTCCCCAACTGGAGGGCCGCCCGCAACTTTGCCATCCTCAGGACGTTCGCGGCCACCTGCGAGAAGAACGGCATATCCGCCTACCAGGCCACCATCCGGATGGCGCGCGATCCAACCTGGAGCATCTTCACCGACGGAATACCCCCGCCCATCTTCGGGGGAGGCGCGGCGCCCAAGGACGAACAGGCGGCATCCGCGGAGCCCGACCCGGCCTAGCCGCGTCTCCTTTCCCGAACCGACCAGAACGGCGGACGGGTCGTTGCCGCATGGCGTGGGGCAATGAGTGGATTTGACCTGAACTTGTACGATCTGCGGGTCCAGGGGGCCCGGACCCGATGGTCCAGGACCGGCGACCGGGCACCATGACTGACGGGCGGGCATGTGGGCGTTGGCGGCATGGTTCCTGCCGCCTGACCCGGGGCGAGCCGCTTGCAGTACTGCGCGGGCGCGGCCGAATCCCAAAGGCCGGCCCCGCCGCGGGCCTTGGCACCGGGCGCACCGCCACCCACAACCAACGCGCTAGAACCCCCGCCCCCCTACGGCAGGGTGGACGGCCTGACGAAGTTGGACCAGGCCGACTCGCCGTGCTCGCCCAGGGCGACCACCCGAAAGACGTAGATGGTGTCCGGGTTCAGGCCGGTCACTATATGGGTGGTGTCCGCCGAGCCGGTGTCGGAGACCAGCACGGCGAGGTTGGGCTCCGTCAGGGCCGCCCGGAACAGCACCTTGTACCCGGTGATGGTCGCGTCATCTGGATCGTCCCAAGTCAGGGTGACGGTGGTGCCGGTGGCGGAGGTGGCCCGGAGGTTCTGCGGGGCTGCCGGCGGGTCGTCCCCGGGGACGTCCGAGATGGTGATGGTGACCCTGTCGGCGGCGGTGGCGTTGTGCTGGTCGGTGACGCTCAGGGTGAAGGTGACGGCCGTGTCGGCATCGACATCGGGGGTGGTGAACGAGGGGGAGAGCGTATCGGAGCCGGACAGGGCGATGCCCAGGTCGGGGCGGTCGTGGGTCCACAGGTAGGTTGGCTGCTTGCCGGTATAGACGGCGGTGCCGGAGAGCGTCACCGACGACCCCTCGGCGACGGCCCGGTCGGGGCCGGCATCGGCGGCCAAGGAAGGGTTTGCCGGGGCGGTAGGGAGCCTGACGAAGTTGGACCAGGCCGACTCGCCGTGCTCGCCCAGGGCGACCACCCGAAAGACGTAGATGGTGTCCGGGTTCAGGCCGGTCACTATATGGGTGGTATCCGCCGAGCCGGTGTCGGAGACCAGCACGGCGAGGTTCGGCTCCGTCAGGGCCGCCCGGAACAGCACCCTGTACCCGGTGATGGTCGCGTCATCTGGATCGTCCCAGATCAGCGTGAGGGTCGTGTCGGTGGTGGCGCCGAACCGGAGGTGCTGCGGGGGGTCCGGCGGGGAACCGGCCAGGATGGTGACAGAGACGGTGTCCGTCGAGGAGGCGCCGCGGCCGTCGTCGGCGGTAAGCGTGAAGATGACGACCGTGTCGGCGTCTACCTCCGGGGCGGTAAAGGCCGTTGACGGGGCGGTGGCGTTGGGCAGGTTGATGGCCAGGGTCGAGTCGTGGGCCCACAGGTAGGTTAGGTCGTCACCGGGGTCCGGGTCGGTGGCGGTCCCGTTGAGGGCCACCCCGTCGCCCTCGGTGACGGTCCGGTCGGGCCCCGCATCGACGGACGGCGGGAGGTTTGCTGTCAGCGTGATGGGGACGGTGGCGGGTTCGATCCGGTTGCCGGACTCGTCGACGACGGCCCCCCCGGACACCTTGAGGGTGGAATCGGGGCCGACCATCCCGCGCCGGGTCTGGTCGAGCGTGGCGGCGATGGTCTCGCCGTCCGGGGTCGCCCTGTCGGCGGCGTCCGCCAGGGTGAGGTTGCCGGACGGCCCGATGATAGCCAGTCCGGGATAGTCGGTGGCGGTGTGGTTGAGCGGTTCGCTGAACGAGACGGACAGCAGGCCCGTGGAGTTGTGGTAGGTGGCCGAGTCCAGGACGGGCGGGACGGTATCAGGGACATCCAGGGGCAGGCCGGCGGCGGCCGGGACCGGGTTGCCGTACATGTCCTGGACGGCGCCCCCGCCGACGTCTAGCCGCGGGGAGGCCATCACCCCGATGGAGCCGGCCTGGCCCGCATCCAGCGCGACGGTCAGGACGGCGCCCTCCACCGCAGGCATGCCGGAGAGGGCCACCACCCCTGTGTCGCCCCGGCCGGCCTCGCGGACATGCAGGCGGTCGACATGGACGGCGGGGCCCAGCGCGGCATCGAAGGTGATGCTGATTGAGCCGGCGAGCGGGCGGTACGCGGCAGACACGGGGACGGGCGGGGGGACGGCCCCGTGCACGTCAAGGGAGCCGTCGGGGACGACCTCCAGTATCCGGAGGCTGTTCTCGAAGAACCCGGTCGCGACCACCGCGTAGACTGACCCGTCCCTCTCGAACACGGCCAGGTCGCGCGCCGTGCCGCCCGGCGCCGGGGAATCCCCGCCTTGGACGTGGACTGGAACGGGGCTGGCCGGATCGGTGACATCCACCACCTGGACGCCGTTCTCAAACATGCTCACGGCCAGGATATAGACGGCCCCTCCCACGTTCAGGGTCGTAACGGACACGGCCCCCTCCAGCAGCAGGGCAGGGCCGTCGACCACGCCAGAGACGGCCACCGGGCTGGCCGGGTCGGCGATCTCGACCACCTGGATGCCGTTGTCGTCGAGCGCCGCCACCGCCGCGTACGTGCGGCCGCCGGCCACGAACGCGTCCACGCCCCGCGCCCCCTCCAGCAGGGTCGTCCCCGAACCCCCGTCCCGGATCCTGGCGACCGGGACGGGGCTGGCCGGATCGGTGACGTTGACCACCTCCAGGCCGTCGTCGTTCCGCGAGGTGGCCACCGCGTACGTGCTGCCGCCGACCCTGAAGGTGTCCACGCCCCGGGTGTTGTTCAGCAGGATGGTGTGGTCGTCGTCAAATATGGCCGCGGTCGCCGCCGGGTTGGATGGATCGGTCACGTTGATGATCTGGATGCCCTCGCGGTAGGAGGCCACCACCGCGTACGTGCGGTCGCCCACCCCGAAGATGTCCACGGCCGAGGCGCCGTCCAGAGCGGTACCGGCGTCATCCATGATGCTGCCCGCCCCGACCGGGGCGGCCGGGTCGGTGACGTCGATTATCTGTATGCCGTCATCGACCACTGCCGCCACCACCGCGTACGTGCGGTCGCCAACCCCGAAGATGGCCACGTCGTAGGCGCCGTCCAGGGCGGTACCGGCGCCATCCATGATGCTGCCCGCCCCGACCGGGGCGGCCGGGTCGGTGACGTCGATTATCTGTATGCCGTCGTCGCGGGCGGCCGCCACCACCGCGTACGTACGGTTGCCCGCCCCGAAGACGTCCACGGCGACGGCGCCGTCCAGCGCCAGGATATCGTCGTCGGGGACGGTGGCAACCGGGACGATGACGAGCGGATCATCCCGGGCGGGGGCACCCTCGGAGGCGGACAGACCCATCATCATCATCATCATCATCATCATCATCATCATCATCATCAGGACCGCGAAGGCCAGCGCCGGCAGGACGGCGGCCGTCCGGGGGCGGATCATCGTCCCGCCTCCGTCCGCCCGCCGCCCGGGCAATCCCCGGCGCGCCCCGGATGGCGCCGTCCGGGGCGGCCTCTGCCCGAGGGCGGATTGCACGGATGATCCCCTACACCATCCCCGGGCGGTCCGGTCCGGCCGTCCCGGGACCGCGGGGCGGCGGCCGCGCCGGTCGTCCTGGATGGCGTCCTCGGGGCGGCCTCCGCCCTGTGGGTCGGGCCGGCGGCGTCGGCCAGGCCGTTGCCGGCCGCGTCGGCGATGCCGTGGCCTTCGGGGATGAGGGCCAGGTAGAGGGCGGTGCCGTTGCCGGCGGTGTTGGCGGCGGCCACCAGGTAGGTGGGGCCCGACCCGGTCAGGTTGGAGACGTAGCCGGCCCAAGGCGGCGATAGCGCAAAGTCGGCAGGGTCCACCCCGGTGACCGGCTCGCTGAAGGTGATATTGAACAGGGCGGCGGCCGCGCCGTCCGGCGGGGCCGCGCCGGATATGGACAGCAGGGCCGGCGGGAGGGTATCTACCAGGTAGGCGTGGCGGACGGCCGGTGGGATGGTGGCGTTGAGGGGGTTGCCGGCGGCATCAGCTATGCCGTGGCCGCCCGGGACGATCCCGAGCCGGTAGGCGCCGTCCTGGGGGACGCGGGCGGTCACCAGGTAGGAGGGGCCGGATCCGTTCAGGGCCGTCACCATCCCGGCGGAGCTGTAGTTGATCGCCAGGCTCCAAGAGTGGAGCGTACCGTTGCCGCCTTCGACGCCATCCACCACGCGCAGCGTCCAGTTGCCGAGGATGTCGGCCCCGGCAAGATCCGGCAGGTACGTCCCGGCCGGGCCGCCGGCCGGGCCGCCGGTGCGGTTATGCAGGACCAGTACAAGGCCGTCCGGCCGGACCAGCTCGACCCCGAGATCCCCGACGGACTGGTGCGTGATATTGACTCCTATGGCGGCCGACTCGGCGATGCCGGGCCGGTCGACGGTGACCGTATCCTGGACGACTCCCGGATCGGCCACCCCGAGCGCCGGTTCGCTCTCTTGTAGCAGCCGGCCGGGATCCGGGGAGTAGTTGATCGTCAGGTTCCACCGGTTCAGCGTGCCGGTCCACCCGGCATAGGCGTCCCAGACAGCGAGGGTCCAGTTGCCGGCGGCCTCCGTCCCGTTAAAGTCTGGCTGGCGCGTACCGAATACGCCGCCCCCAAACTCAAGGGTGCCGTTGTGCAGCGTCCGGGCGGTGCCGTCGGGGGCGACCAGCTGGACGGTCAGGTCGGTCGTGAAAAGGTGCGTGATGTTGAGTCCGGCGATCACCGAGGCGACTGTACCGTGTCGATCGACGGTGATGGTGTCCGTGGTCGTCTGTCTGTCAGGTATCGCCAGCGCCGGCGAGCGCGTGTGGCTGAGGGGTCCGGGGTCGCCGTCCGCGGTCAGGGCAAAGTCGGCGGGGTCCACCCCGGCGACCGGCTCGCTGAAGGTGACGTTGAAGACCAGCGTCCGGAGGTTGGTCACGTTGCCCGGCTGGCCCACGCCCCCTATCGAGACGACGGCGGGCGGGGCGGTATCTGGGGGCGGAGCAGCATCCGGCGGAGGGGTGGCAAAGACGGCCGGAGGTGGTACAACTTGCGGCGGCGGCGGTGGCGGCGGGGCCAGGGCGGGGTCGACCGTGTAGGTCTGGTCTGGGCCGGAGGAGGGGGCCGGATACGGCAGCGGGTTGCCGGCCGGGTCGGCTATGTTGTGGGACGGGGAGATCTCCAGGCCGTAGGAACCGTCGGAGGCGGCCGAGACGGCCACCCGGTAGGATGATCCGGAGCCGGTGACGCCGGTGACGGTCCCCGAACCGTTGCCGGAGATCTCAAAGTCGAGCCGGTCCACCCCGGCGACCGGCTCGCTGAAGGCTACCCGGAAGACCAGGGTCGTCTTGTGGGTCAGCTGCGAGGCTGGGTCGTGGCGGGTTATGCCGGCGACCGAGGGCGGCTCCAGGTCGACCAGGTAGGTCTGATCAAGGCTGGCGGGCGGGTCGGTGTTGGATAGGGACCGCCCCACCCCGTCGACGATATCATTGGAGGTCGAGACATCCAGGTCGAAGGTGCCCCCCGACGAGGCGGCGACGGCGACGTCCCAGGTGGCGCCGCTCCCGGTGACGCCCGTGACAGAGCCGGTCCCGCGGGAGAGCTCAAAGTCGGCGGGGTCCACCCCGGTGACCGGCTCGCTGAAGTTGACGCGGAACACCAGGTCGGTCCGGGAGGTGGTCCGGTCGGTTGGGTCGTGGCGGACTATGCTGGCGACCGAGGGCGGCTCCAGGTCGACCAGGTAGGTCTCGTCGGAGTCGGGCGGGTCGGTGTTGGAGAGGCGTTTGGAGGCGGCATCGACGATGTCGTTGGAGGTCGAGACATCCAGGTCGAAGACGCCCGAGGAGGCGGCCCGGACGGCGACGTCCCAGGTGGCGCCGCTCCCGTTCACGCCCGTGACAGAGCCGGTCCCGCGGGAGAGCTCAAAGTCGGCGGGGTCCACCCCGGTGACCGGCTCGCTGAAGTTGACGCGGAACACCAGGTCGGTCCGGGCGGTGGTCCGGTCGGCGGGGTCGTGGCGGACTATGCCGGTGACCGACGGGACGGAGACGTCGACCGTATAGGTCTGGTCGGGACGGCCGGACGGCGGGTCGGTGTTGGTCAGGGGGTTGCCGGCAGGGTCGGCGATGTCGTTGCTGGCAATGATGTCCAGGTCGAAGGTGCCCGAGGAGGAAGCCCGGACGGTGACGTCCCGGGTCGACCCCGAGCCGGCCACGCCGGCTACCTGGCCGGAGCCGTTGGAGAGCGCAAAGTCTGCAGCGTCCACGTTCTCGACAGGCTCGCCGAAGGAGACGCGGAAGGTCAGTGACATCTGGGAGGTTACCTGGGAGGAGGGATCATGGCGGGTTATGCCGGTGAGGGACGGCGGGTCCAGGTCGACCAGGTAGGTCTGGTCGGGGCTGCCGGACGGCGGGTCGGTGTTGGTCAGGCGGTTGCCGGCGAGGTCCTCGATGCCGCGGGATGGCGATATGTCCAGGTCGAAGGTGCCCGAGGAGGCGGCCCGGACGGTGACGTCCCGGGTCGACCCCGAGCCGGCCACGCCGGTTACCTGGCCGGGGCCGCGGGATAGCGTGAAATCGGCCGCGTCGACGCTGTTGACCGGCTCGCTGAAGGTCACCTGGAAGGTCAGCGTCTGGTGGTTGGTCGTCCCGGAGAGGGGATCAAGGCGGGTTATGCCGGTGAGGGACGGCGGGTCCAGGTCGACCAGGTAGGTCTGGTCGGAGTCGGGCGGGTCGGTGTTGGTCAGGGGGTTGCCGGCAGGGTCGGCGATGTCGTTGCTGGCAATGATGTCCAGGTCGAAGGTGCCCGAGGAGGCAGCCCGGACGGTGACGTCCCAGACGGATCCCGAACCGGTCACCCCGGTTACCTGGCCGGGGCCGTCGGAGAGGGCAAAGTCGCCGCGGGTGACGCCGGTGACAGGCTCGCTGAAGGTCACCTGGAAGGTCAGGGTCCGCTGGTTGGTGGCCTGGGGAATCGGGCTGCTCCTGGTTATCGAGGAGACGGACGGCGGGTCCAGGTCTACCAGATAGGTATGGTCGGGGTCGGGGCCGGTATCGGCAAGGAGGTTGCCCGAGGGGTCGGCGATATCATGGGAGGGCGAGACGCCCAGGCCGACGGAGCCGGAGCCGTGGGCGGTGACGTTCACCAGGTAGGAGGAGCCGGAGCCGTCCACCCCGGTGACGGTCCCGGGTCCGGACGGCTCAAAGTCGAACCGGTCCACGTTGTTGACCGGCTCGCTGAAGGTAACGGCAAAGGACAGGTCTGCCCGTACGGTGAGCTGGCCGGGCGGGTCGTCCCGGGAGACGGCGGCCAGCACGGGACGTATGCGGTCGTCCACGGAGATGGAGGCGCCGGCCATGGGGTTGCCGTCCTGGTCGGCGATGCCCCCCGAGGACGGCGGCTCGTATGCGACGCTCAGGTCGGAGGCGCCCGCCGGCAGGCTGCCGGAGAGCGTCAGGTTGATGGTCGACAGGGAGCCGTCCGGATCGGTGTTGGCGGTTATCCTCGGCGGCGGGGAGCCGGCGTCGAGCCCAGACAGGGTCCAGCCTGCCCCGTCGGTGCGGCCGGCGTCCACCGGCTTGTTGAAATGGATGGCTATCCCGGTCGGATGGACGGTCTCCGCCGAGGACATCGCGGGGCGCTCCTGCGTCCCGTCGACGGCGATGTCGTTGGCGTGGCCCAGCGAGCCCGGTTCGCCGGGGGAGGGCAGATCTGGCCGGATGGGGATGCCGGTGAACGCGTCGGTGATGGAGTCGCTATCCGGCAGGACCAGCGCGTCCGTTCCGGTATAGTCCAGGTCGGAGGAGGTCTGGTTGTCCCCCGCCTGGTAGACGAAGGTCAGGGTGGTGCCGTCCGGGTCCGTCCCGGTGTAGGCGGCGCGCCCGCCGGGCGGATCCGTCTCCAGGGACAGGTAGGGCGGCGAGCCGTCCGACGCCTGGACGGCCCGGGGGAACGTGACCGCTATCCGGACGGTCTCGCCTGCCAGGTAGGTGTTGTTGCCGGCGGGGGAGCTGACGGTGATGCCCCGGACGGCCAGCTGTGAGGGGGCCGAGGTGATGGGGTGGGTGGCGGCCAGGGTAAAGTCGGTGCCGTTGACCCCGGATCCGGCCACGGTCAGGACGCACACCCCCTCCGCGTCCGGCTCGAAGACGGCGAACTCGACCGTCTGGTAGGTGGAGCCGGCGTTGATTATACCATCGGACCAGGGGCAGGTGACGCTCAGGTCCAGGTCGGCTATCTCGTCGACGGGCACCAGCTTGACCAGCCAGGTCAGCAGGACCTTGACGGTGCCGGGGGATCCTGTCACGTTGAGCCCGTAGGTCAGCGGGGAGGTCTCCGGGGAGATCACGGTGAGGACGTGCGAGGAGAAGTTCTTGGCGTAGGACAGCGACCGGTGAACGTCCAGGACGCCGAAGCCGACGTGGTTGAGGACCCTGAGGCTGGTGTTTCCCGGCCTGGCGGCGTAGGAGCAGCCGTCGTCGGGGTCGTTCTGCTCGTACTGGCGGGAGGTGCAGGGGACCGGGCCGGTCCAGTTGGCGCCCAGCAGCAGCAGCGACTTTGTCTCGGTCGGGACCAGGTCCGGTTTCAGCTGCAGCATCAGGGCGGCCGCGGCGCTGACCATCGGGGCCGAGTAGCTGGTTCCGCTTGCCGTGCCGAAGCGAACCTCGGTGGCTCTTGTCACATACTCCACAACGGCCGGGGCCGCGATGTGCGGCGCCAGCCGGGGAAATTCGTCGTTGGTGGGGCCCTTGCTGGATTTATTCCAGTGCGTCAGGGTCTCCCCCCGGTCGTACAGCCCCCCGACCACGATATGGTTGGCCGTGCATCCGGGGACGCTGCTGTAATCGTATTGCTGGATGTAGGAATCGTAGCCGCTGTTGCCGGCGCTCTGCACAAGGACCGTCCCATTGATCACGACCCCGTTCATGAGCCTGGAGCGGGTGTCGGTGTGGATGTTGTGGCATTCTCTGTGAATGCCTCCGTCGATGCTCATGTTTATCACGCCGGCGCCCTGAACTAGCGCGTAGTCCAGTGCGGCGGGTACGGTATCATTGTGGTAGTTCGCGTCCACCAGGCTCACCCCGGGAGCCATCCCGGTGTTGTTGGACAGCCCCGTCGCGGCGATCACGTGCGCCACGCTCGTGCCGTGGGAGACAGGCGACGAGTTCACCAAGTTAAGCGCGTGGAAGTCCAGCGTGTGGTTCCCCATCAGTATCCCGTTGGCGAACCAGCACCCCCCGTCCGGGCAGTAGTTGCGGGCGACCACCTTGTCGTTGAGGAAGATGCTGTTTATTCCGGAGTCCACTATCCCCACGGTGACGCCGCTTCCGTTGAGGGGGCGGCCCGCCAGGGCGGCCAGCTCGGTCAGGTTGGCCCGGATCGTCAGCCGCGCCCTGTCATCATTAGGCGTGACGGGCAGTTCCTCGTCGCCGAGGGCGGCCACCTCCCCGTACAGTGACAGGCCGGGCAGCAGGTCGACGGGCACCCTGGCCGTGACGAACGAGAGCACCCTGCCCGGGTAGATGTCGCGCGCGCCCATCTCCTCCAGGATGGCCACCAAGGCCGCCTTGTTGCGGTCGACTGCCTCCTGGCCATCCCCGGACACGACCATCACCGTGTGGTAGTACCGGGTGGTATCTACTGGGACGACGTACTCGAGGTCGTCGTCGGGGGCCACCCTGTGGTGGGCCTGGTGGCCAGCTCCCCCCTGCGCGGATATTATGTCCTGGATCTTCTCGTAAAAGCCGTAGTCGAACTTGGTCGGGTCGCCCTCGGGGGCGGACCCCTTCGGGAGGCCCGGGCCGTCCCCGCCGGTGGCCTGCGGGGCGGCCGCGGCCAGGATCGCCAGGGACGCGGCAGCGGCCAGGACGGCGGCCCCGGAGCGCGCTCGGTTCGCCATGGCGTTACGAGGGGGTAGAGATCCTGACAAAGTTGGAGCGGTCCGAATCGCCGGGGTCGTTGATGGCCGCCACCCTGAAGGCGTAGGTGGTGTCCGGCTCGAGATCCCGGACCGTGTAGGCTGTCTCCGCCGATCCGGTGTTGTCGATCAGTGTCGACGGACGGGTCCGGGTGGCCGGCGCCCTGGACAGTACCTTGTAGTCGGCGATGGCCGCATCGCCGGGGTCGTCCCGGATCAGCGCGACGGTCGTGTCGGTGGTGGCTCCGAGCCGGAGGTTCTGCGGGGCATCCGGCGGGGAGCCCTCCGCGAGGATCGTGACGGGGACGGTGCCTGTCGAGGAGGCGCCGCTACCGTCGTCGGCGGTCAGCGTGAAGGTGGCGGCGGTGTCGGCATCGGTGGAGGGGGCGGCAAAGGTAGTGGACAGGGCGGTGGCGTTCTCCAGGATGATGGGCAGGCCGGTCCGGTCGTGGGCCCACAGGTAGGCGGGCGGGTCGCCGTCGGAGGCCGTCCCCGACAGGGCCACGGCGTCTCCTTCCATCACGGTCAGGTCGGGGCCGGCCGTCGGGTGGTGGTTCGGTGGTCTGTTGGCCCGGACATGGAACAGCAAGTCGTTGAAGCGGCCATCCCCGTCATGCGCGGCGATAGCAACGCGGTGCAGCCCCATCCGGCTATCCAAAGTAATCCAGCTAAACGCCCCGGTACCACTGCTTATGGAGGCGCCAGACGGCGGGGCGTATTCGTCGATATAATGCCTCATGTCCGCCTGCCGGCTGGCAGCGTCGCGCGTCTGGCCGTATAGGGGGTATCCGACTGTGTGGTCGTCGCAGGCCCCGCCGGTGGCGGTTATGGTACGACTCAACGCATCCCCCGCATCCACCGTAAGTGCGCCCGGTCTGTTCGAAAGCTCCGGAAGCACCATCCAGACGGCAACATAGGTTGAACTCGAATCGGATGCACAGCCGTCGGACGCTATGGCATTAATCCGGTGCGACGGTACCGCGTCATCGGATACCGTCTCCCATGTGACGATGCCCGAGGAAGAACCCGCCGTGGCGTCGTCCGGCGCGTCGTCGCCCAATCTGAATGTCAGCGTGTCACCGTCAGGATCAGAGGCGGTTACAGTGAACACCACAGTAGAACATTCGTCGGCATTGCAGTAGAACGGCCGTATTGGATTCACGGTCGGGGGTGGGTTTTCGTCATGGGGGCGAGGTGCCGCGGCTTCGGGCGCCTCGATCTCGATGGCCAGAAAGTCGGAGCCGCCCGCCCCCTCATCCACCAAGACGGCGATCGTATCTATGCGCCCGCCGGTCACGACCTGCGTCCACGAGAAGTGGACCGTGCGCGGGTCGGTGGAGGCGCCCTCCGGCGGGTCAACCAGCGAACAGGCGGGCGTGCCGGCGGGCAGGTCCGGGTCGGTGGCTGCCAGGTTCAGGCTCAGCGGGAAAAGATCGGACGTTACGCGGTTCGGCGCCGCGTCGAACGCCGAGGGTTGGTTCACCTCCAGAACCCCCACGGAGGCAGTCTGCGAGTCAGAGCCGCCCCTGCCGTCGAAGACGGTCAGGTTGAAGCGGTGCAGGCCGTCCTGGTGCTCGGCCGGGATCCGGGAGAAGGCGCCGGTGGCGGAGTTGATCGAGGCGCCATCCGGCGGGCTGGTCAGCGGGAAGGCAAGGGCGCCGTTGCCGGAGGCGGCGAACGTGATGGCGGTGAGTTCATCTGTCTGCCGGGTGGGGATCAGGCTGAGAGTAACCGGCTGATCCGGGGGGACGTCATACCCGTAAGAAGGGACGTAGCGGGCGGCAAACGCCACGACAGCCAAGACCAACACGGCCGGAGTTAGACCGGACGACGCGGACAGACATCCCAAAAGGGCTTGACTGCGAACACGGTGTGCCGCCCTTGGTTTCATAATCCTATTTAAATTTCAATACTTTCTAATAAACACATCTTTTGATAATATCATTTGTATAGTCTCAAAAGTATTTCACCCCGCCGTCTGGGAATTATCGCGATTAACACACCGCCGGCCTGTCGGCCATCCGCCGCACCAACAGCCAAGACATCCTGCCGGACACTGTCGGACGGTCGGCATGACTGGGAATTGGCGCCGGCCTGCAGGGTACGACCGTGTAAGGCATTTGCAGGGATCCGCCGCGCGCAGCTCTCCGTTGCCGCGACCGTAATCTGCCGTCGCAGCCTGCCGAAGAGCGCGTTGCCGGCCACCAGTACTTTACCTTCTCGACCGGATCCGCCACGGACCAGATAACGGCGTACCTGAACGACCGCCTGTCACGCGGGGAGCCGCTGCACGGCGACTCCGCGGTGGTGGCGCCCGACCACGTCTACAAGACCAACAGGGGGCGCAACTCCGCCAGGGGGTTCCTGCCCACGCAGCGGCTGAGCAGGCTCGTCCGCGACACGTTCCGGCCGCGCTTCCAGTGGAGGCCGTACGTACTGCGGCCCTACTTTGACACGCAGCTGCTCATCGCCGAGTCCAAGGGCAAGATGGCCCACGACTTCCGCGTCTTCTTCATGGGCCACAAGGGCACCATGGAGTCGAGGTACACGACCAACAAGGGCGTCCTGCCCGAGGTGCTGACGGCCGAGATGCGCGAGGCATTTGCGCGCTCCGAGGAGCACCTGGACCAGTCCGAGACGGCCGACACCCGGGATCAGAGGCTGCAGGCGCAGCAGATGATCGAGGACGCCACCCCCCAGCAGCTTGGCCGGATGCTAGAGGCCCTGCGGGCCGGCAAGATCGGCCAGGCTGCAGCCAGCTAGTGACGGACGTGGACCGGGCCGAGCGGCTCATCAACGCGGGCTGCAGGTTCGCCGGCGTCCTGCCCAACGGCAGGGTGGTGCTGGAGCGGAGGAACCCGAACCCATAGTGAGTGCGGGTCTAGGGGGATTCGAACCCCCGACAGCCGGATTAAGAGTCCGGTGCTCTACCTGGCTGAGCCATAGACCCGTTGAGTTGCAGTGGGACAGTTGTTATTAACTTTGGGGAAACATTGGGTTCCCGGCCGCCTCTCTGGCCGTCCTGAACATGGGCCGGACATCATCACCCCCCTGCGCCCAGCCACCTTTTCGGCTACCCGATATCTGGTCACCGAATCAGCATCGCAGACAAGTACCTCTGGTTGCTCTTGGCACTAATGCACCTGGATTGGGCAGATCAGCGACCCGGCCCATTGATTTTTATATGCAGATTGTTACAAATATGTGCCATGGACGGGGAACGTCAACCGCAGGTACCAAACAAGTACCAGCTGCATCTCCACAACAGCGTCCCCGCCACACCCATGCATGTCCCGCCCGCATCATGGCCTCTGCGGACGGTATCCCGCCTACGGTCTAGTATGACATCACGGCTTTATAAATAAGAACCCGGCACCCTCCCCCCCAACACCTAGCCCGGTACACCCACGCTAGCTGTCCGGACAGATGCCGGCGCCGAGCGTGTAGCCATCATGAACCATGTTCCAGAATGCTTGCGCTCGTACTCGCCCGTCTCGGTGGCAGGGGCGGTCTCCACCAGCATCCTAATCCGGACGAGGTCGCATGTCCGCAGATAGCCTGCATCCTTGAGCGGGTGGAGATAGCCAAGACCGCCCCGCGGATGGCGGCCGCAGGCAACGCCCCGACCGGCGCCACCAACATGCCCGCCAGGGTCCGGATGATGTCAACGCTCAGGGTGGATCTGACCGCCGAGTTTATCCGGACGCTCTTCGGGACCTACGCCTAAGACATCCCGATAACACTCGGAATGGACAGGACGCGGGCTGACCTGCTCGTGGCAATCTGCATCCGGCCGGTTGCCCGGGCCGTCACCGGGTACGCCCCCCGCCATAGCCGGGTTCGTGAACTCGGCGGTCGGGGCAGGGCGGTCCGTATATATCCCCCGACTACCATTACATGCTGGTGCAGTAGTCCGCCCATCGGGATCGCGTCGGCACCGGCATAGTTAATAGCTAATAATAAATACCAGAATATTATTAACGTCCCCAATGAAAACAGAACTAATTCTGCTCTTGACAGCGGCTGCCCTGATCCCACTAAGCACTGTGGCTCAGGACGCTGCCGCCGAAGACATACACATACAGGCATCGTTCTACCCGTATTACGACTTTACGAGGAACGTGGCCGTATCACCGGACAACGTCGATCTGTTCCTGCCACTGGGAGTAGCGGCCCACGACTGGGAACCTAGCATATCCAAGGTAGAGTCCCTAGAGGAAACCGACGTGTTCGTCTACAACGGCCTCGGCATAGAGGAGTATCTGGAACGACTGGTCGAATCCGATGATTATGACCACATCACCTTTGTACAGGCGAGCGTGGGTCTGGATCTGATATCCACCACCGGGCTAGACGAGATGATCCGGGGGGCGCTTGAGGAGTACGAGAGCGGCCACTATACCACCGAGGAGGCGGTCGAAGCCATCAAAGCCATCCTTGACACAGAGGAGATCCGGGAGATACTTGTGATGTACAGGTCCGGTGATCTCACCACGACCGAGGCCCTCTCCCGCATCCAGAGCCTATCTGGCGGCGGGCATGCCGCGCACGACGACCACGGCCACGATGAACACGACGCGATGGAGGAATCCGGTCATGACGACCACGATACCACCGAAGCGATGGAGGAATCCGGCCACGATGAACACGGCCACGATGACCACGACGCGATGGAGGAATCCGGCCACGATGAACACGGCCACGATGACCACGAAGGGCTCATCACAGACATACGCGGAGTACTGGAGGAGATAAGTGACGGCGACACCAGCCACGAGGATGGACTTGAAGCCATCCACGACCTGGTTGGGTCCGAGGAAGGAGGCCATGGGCACGAGCATGCCCACGACCACGGAGACTTTGATCCGCACGTCTGGCTAGACCCCGTCTTGGCCAAGCAACAGGTCCTGAACATACGGGACGCCCTGATCCGGGTGGATCCGGACAACACTGAGACCTACCGGGACAACGCCGCCGCCTATGCCGCCCAACTGGACGAGCTACACTCAGATTATGCAGCCACCCTGACCAACTGCCAGCACGACACGATAGTCACCTTCCATGAGGCCTTTGCCTACCTGGTAGAACGGTACGGCTTTGAGACGGTCTCGCTCTCCGGCATATCGGGCACCGAGACGGTCACGATCTCCGACCTCACCACCATGGTCAACTACGTGAATGAGAACGGCATAAATCATCTGCTGGGCGATGACGTGCTCGACACGAAAGCCCTAGAGACGCTTGCCGATGAGACGGATGCAGAGGTGCTCACCCTAAGCCCCATCGAGGGGATCAGCCAAGAGGAGTTTGACGCCGACGTCACCTACATAAGCAAGATGAGGGAAAACCTAACCGCTCTCAAGACGGCGCTGGCATGCCAGTGAGTAGGTAAACCAATCCATTTTTTTGTATCTTCTGTTGCGGGGGCGGCTATGCGCCGATGAGGCCATATGGCTCCTCCACCTCCCCGATCATCTGGACCGGGACGGTCACCTTTGTAGTGTCGGAGGCCCGCCAACTGCGCGTCACCTGTTGGATCGGTCCGGCAGCTGGTTGGCGAACTAGCCACAGACGGACTTGATTCTTGAAAGAAGATCATCCCCGCCACATACAACTAGCACAGGTCGCCACCGCACAGGGATTGGGCGGTGCCGGAAACGGTTGGGTCGTTGCTTGGCTGCGTCTTGTGCATACGTCGTATTTTGACGGGAGGGGGGCCTCTCAGTGGACCGGGTTGTCGAATGGCACAGGAGGCTGTTTGAGGACACCAAGGAAGACATCGCAGGAAAGATCCGGGACTATGACCTCGGGGTTGCCCAGAGCAGGTTCATGCCGCCGCCGCACGGCGAGATAGGCGGATTGCTCAGCGGGTTCTTTGAGTGGTACGAGGCCGGCAAAAACGCGCTGAATCCGGTCGAGCTTGCGGCGCTGGTGCATCTAAAGTTCGTCACGATACACCCGTTCGGCGATGGCAACGGGAGGGTATCCAGGCTGATGATGAACCACGTGCTGTATCGGTCGGGCTATCCCATGATGGACATAAAGTACAGGGACAGGGGCTCGTACTACAACGCGCTGGAGAGATCGCAGACGGGCGCAGGCGGCTTGCCGTTCCTGAGGTGGTTCATGGGAAGGTACCTCCGGATGCATGCCAGCTGCCTGTAACACCTGGGAGATGGACGGTCCGGAGGCGCCGGGAGGCGTTCCCGTGTTCGGCGAGCCTGTGCGCCCCCAAGCCTGCCGGGAACCCGGCCGCGGCAATTCCCGCGCAGGAAACTTTTTAGCGGCACGGGATACTCACAACGCAATGAACGAGGCGTACGTCCTTCTCAACGTATCATACAAGAGCCAGCAGGACGTCGTCGAGAAGGCCACGCGCATTCCGGTCGTCAAGTCGGTCAAGACCGTCTACGGCATCTGCGATGTCCTGGTGATCCTCGAGTCCGACGACATGCAGAAGATCAAGGATGCCATAGACAACGACCTTCACGGCATGGACGGCATTACCAACCTGACCTCCCTGATCTCGGTCAACTGAGCTCACATGGCGCAAAAGTACGAGATCGTCATAGTCGGGGCGGGGCCGGCGGGGCTCGCCGCGGGAATGTATGTCGCCAGGCAGAGGGTCTCCTGTATCGTAATATCCAAGGATCTGGGGGGCCAGATGAACCTGATTCCCAAGCTCGAAAACTACCCGGGCACCATAATGTCCAGCGGCCCGCTGCTGGCAAGGACGCTCGAAAACCAGTACCTCTCGTTCGGCGGCGACCTCGTCTATGACACGGTGGACCGCGTGGACGAGACCGACGGCGGGCTGGTAGTCAAGACGTCCAGATCCGAGTACGAGGCCAGGGCGGTGGTGGTTGCCGCCGGCAAGGTTCCCAACAGCCTGGGCCTGGACAACGAGTCCGCCTACCAGAACAAGGGCGTCCACTACTGCACAAAGTGCGACGCCCCCTTCTACCAGGGCAGGAGGACCGCGTCGGTGGGGGTTGGCGCCTACCTGCTAGAGTCCGGCATCCTGTTATCCAGGATGGCCAGCCACGTCTACGTGATATTCAAGGGCGGGAGACTCGGCGGGGATCCCGACATGATAAAATCGCTGGAGCGCAAGGAGAACGTGGAGCTGGTGCCCAACTCCAGCATAAAGACCATCACCGGCAACGGGACGCTCCAGCAGATCACCGTCGCCGACAAGGCCGGCGGGGAGAAGACCATCCTGGTGGACGGCCTGTTCATAGAGATGGGCTCCAAGATCAACCTCGGCTTCGTCAAGCACCTGGTCGATTTGAACCCAAAGGGCGAGATAATAGTCACCGACGGCGGAAAGACCACCCACCCGGCCATATTCGCGGCAGGCGATGCCACCAACATACCCTACAAGCAGATCGTGGCGGCGTGCGGCGACGGCGCCGCCGCCGGACTCTCGGCCTTCAACTACGTGGAGAAGCTCAACGGCAGGCCCGGCGTGCGCGCCGACTGGAAGAAGCAGATAGGCGACACCGTCTTCCACTACTAGGTTCTCCGGCGGCTGGGCCCAAGCCGCCATACGGACGCGCACGGGCGCCCCCACCGGGCAGGTACCCCGCACCGTTGATGCCATGCTCCCCATGCTGCTGTGCGCGCCGCGGGGTACCGGGCGCCTGCCGCGCAGGGATGACCGTATCATCATGGCAGGACCAGGATCCAGGCGCCCCGCCTAGCTGCAGACCGGCAAAAGTTGCTCAAGGATGGAACATGCTGCGAGGGTCGGTCAGGCCGCCTTGGCCTGGACCTCGTCGTACTTTTCCAGGATGGCAGTCAGCACGGTCGAGACAGGCAGGTCGTTCATCTTTTTCTTCTCGGCCAGCAGCTTGCGGTATGCATCCAGGGTGATGTACACCGGTATCGAGCCGTTGCCCTCCAGCAGCCCCCTGACATTGTAGAGGGCCGTCTCCATGCCGCGTTCGGCGGATTTTGCAAACTTTGCCTTGTCCATGATGCTGCCCAGCGGACCAAATGGCATCTCGTAGTCTACCGTCATGGTGACCCGGGTCAGGTTCTGGCCCAGAGACTCAAACTCGTTGGTTATGCCCCACCGCTTGAAGGGTCCGTCTATCTGCTTGGCGGATATCCTGCGGTTGCGGTCAAACTCGGTGGTCTCGCAGTCCCACTCCAGCCGCTTGCCGTTGAAGTTGCCGATCACCCGGAAGGTGGTTCCCACTCCCATGCCCTCCTTGATGTCCATCGGCACCACGGCCATGCCCACGGCGTCGCTCTTTATCTGATCGGAGACGTGCTCGGGCCGCGCAAAGTAGGTAAAGACGTTCTCTATGGGTGTCTTGATGTCTATCGATTTTATGACCGTAGTCATCGCAACTTCCTCTCGATAAAGTGGATTTAAAGGTTTTGAGAAATGCGGGTCGGTGCGTTAGTACAAGTTCAGGTCAAATTCCGGGTCGTGCCTGATCGACACTCACCGGTAGGGGCCGCCGACGCGCTCAAGCATGAAATCCGGCTAGGCCCGAACTTACACGTGCGGGCATCCATCGGTGCGTCCCCTGCCGGCTTCTCTTGGACGGAACGCACGCTGTCACTCCACGCGGCAGGGCGCAGGTCCCCGTTCCCTCAGTTACATGAAGATTAAATGCCGATCTTGCCCTTGATCAGGCGTATCTCGCCCTCCAGCCTCTGGAAGCGCCTGTCCATCATATTGCCCAGATTATCCGAGAGGCGTCGTACCTCCGCTGAGGTCTGATCCTGCTTGTCAAGCATCTTCTCTGAGTAGCCCTGTATGGTCGCTATCGTCTGATCCTGCTTGTCAAGCATCTGATCCTGCTTGTCAAGCATCTTCTCTGAGTAGCCCTGTATGGTCGCTATCGTCTGATCCTGCTTGTCAAGCATCTGATCCTGCTTCCGGTGAGATATCTCGAAATGCATGTTGCCTGTGTCAAAGCCCTCCACCATCTCTGCCAGCATGTCCCCCACTACAATCCTAAATGACCTGAACTCCCCGGTTGCCTTCTGTCGTGACACTTTGATGCCTTTCACCACCACAGGTTCCCCAAAATTCCGCATTTTTTGGATCAGTGACTCGATGTCCTGCTTGGAACCCTCTGCCACAATCTCAACCGTCTCGTCGTCCAGATTCTTAACATAGCCCGTGACTCCCAGAGACACGGCGCCGGCTCGTACTTTGTAACGGAATCCTACTCCCTGGACTAGGCCGTCGACTATGATTGTGGCTCGCTCCATGATACGATTCATTGTATTTACCGCATTATACTTTACGTATGATTTGGCTGTGTCCCAGAAGGTACAAGTTCAGGTCAAATTCCGACCCGTGCCTGACCGGCTACCTCCGGGAGATGCTGCCGGGCGTGATCGCGTACGGGGTTCAGTTTGACCCGAACTTGTACGGGTGCGCAAATCGACAGGCCGTACCTGCAGATCCCCTCCCCGGGCGGCGGGGTCCTGCCTGTGGACAGGAATTACGCACCAGCCTTCCCCGGACTGGTAAGCATAAATGGCCTGCATGCAGACCACAAAAGGTCGATGGCGGACACCCCAATCCCGTGGATCACGGTAAGTCGGTCCGGGTCGCCCCAAAACCCACCCCGCAAGGCCGCAGACGGACGCTCCAGGCCGGGGCAGGATGCCCCCGAGAGCGGCGAGAGGCTCATCTGCTCCATACACGACTATGCATGGAGCAGATACGGCAAGATCATAGAGGATGTCCGCGACCGGTGCCCGTACGACCTGGACCTGGACAACGACGTATACGTGCGCAGGCAGCTCGTAACCTGGTTTGCGTCCAAATGGATAAACCCGGATACGGGCGCCACGGTGGTGGACGAGTTCGTCGGGGATCACGTGCGGGACAGGAAGGCGGCATCCAGGATACTCGGGTTGAAGGATCTGATCCATGACGAGTTCAGGATGGTCCGCAGGGAGAACAGGTTCACCGTGGTCAGGGCCGGCAGGGACGGCGCCCTGTACAGGGTGATGATGACCGGGGATTCGCACATCATTCTGGATGACCGCCTGTGGTTCGAGAGGATCCCGCAGAGCCACCAACGGTTTGAGGGGCAGATATTTCCGTGGTACCCGGCCGGCTCGTACAGGACGTGCGGGGTGGTGGTAAGGCCGAAGCGTTACCGCAACCGGACCGACGGGTACGCATACTCGTCGCATGTGGAGGACAGGGACCACATGTCCCTGATTAGGGCGGCGCAAGGGGCCGAGTCTGTACCCGTCACGTCTCGGCTCCGCCTGCGCCGAGCCCTCAAAAAGTTCCCCACCGAGTGGGTATACCAGATGTACCTTGCCCTGGGCCTTCCTGAGAGCGACGCGACCAGGGGAAAGAAGGCCGACGCCATATCGTCCGCTCTTCTGGGGGCATCATCCCTGTCCGGCATACTGGCGGGCCTGTCCCGGGAAGAGAGGGAGTGCCTGGCGGTGGTGGTCGAGGCGAACGGATACGCGGAGTACTCCGAGATGCAGAGACGGTTCGGTCCCGACGATACGGAGGTGCGGTGGTCAAAGAGCCGGCCGCGTTCGGCCATAAGCGGGCTCCGGAGGCGGGGTCTTCTGCTGGTGGGATTGCGCCGGGGGCAGGACCCGCGCCGCAGGGTGCTGGCGGTGCCCCCGGACGTGCTGGCCAACCTGCGAAGGCTCCGGTTCGCGGGGATGGCGGACGCGCGGGGGATGTAGCCGCGGCCGGGCCCCCTCCGTGTAGATCAGGGCGCCCGGAGAGCCCCCAGTCCGTCGGCGCGCACCGGAGCGAACCCGGCGCGGTTCTCATGGATGGCGGGGCCGCATGGGCGCGAACCGGACGGGCAACCGGGCCCCCCGCATCACGCGTCCCGCGGGCGCACCCAGCGGTGCCGCGGGCCGGCGGGCACCACCCTCCATCCGCCGATGCCCTCTATCGACCCCGCCTTCTTTATCTGGTCCAGCTTGTCCCTGCCGCCATACCTTCTGCTGATCCTGGCATAGTGTACCGAATGGCCGGCCTTCCGGGGGTTCCGCACCGATATGAGGACCATCGCATCCCGGAGGGGGTCGTCCCGGGACGATCCCCCGCGCAGGTCAAGGCACCACACGTCGGTGAACTCCTCCCTCAGGCACGCCCTGAGGCCGGCCTTGGAGTCCTTGGTTATGTACTCGGCGGGCACGACGAACCCCACCACCCCCGAGCCCCGCAGGCGGTCGGTCGCCCACCTCTGCGCCTTGAGGTACGGGCTTTTGGCGTCCATGGTGGAGCCGGAGTGGCCGGCGGCGCGCGCCGCCCTGCCGTACGTCTCCCGTATGCGTGCCTCCAGCCCGGGGTGCCTGCCGTCGGGGTCCGGCCCGGGCGAGCGTGGCGGATCCCCCACGATGACCCGGACGCTGTCGGCGTAGTGGCGCGCCGCCCGCTCGGCGGCATCCCCCAGGACGGGGCCGCCGGGTCCGCCGCCGGGCCCGAACGTGTCGGTGTAGGACGCCCCGCCGAACGGGACGTACCGCCGCGCCCCGCTCAGCATCTGGTGCGTGAACTCGGCGCACGCCGTCGTGGTGTAGTATGCGGCCAGGGAGCAGTCGTTGGCGTATATCTCGCCGCCGTACTTGCCGTGCATGCTGTCGGGGGAGGCGGCCTCCAGCAGCCTGGTGACGAACGCCCCCGCCCCCGAGAAGGGATCCAGCAGCCTGACGGAGCGGTCATCC
The DNA here is from genome assembly GCA_965261905.1 of Nitrosopumilaceae archaeon. Taxonomy (GTDB): domain Archaea; phylum Thermoproteota; class Nitrososphaeria; order Nitrososphaerales; family Nitrosopumilaceae; genus VYCS01. The sequence goes on from CBDHDZ010000013.1 coordinate 650,518, forward strand.
AGGCTGGCGTCGAACTCGTCCCTGAGCACGCGCTGCACGGACCGCACCATAAAGTCTGCCACCTCGGCGGGAAGGTCGCCGCGCCCCGCCCTCCCGCCGGGATCCCGCAGCCGCACGTACGCCCCGTACAACATCAGCACGAAGCTCCGGCGCCGCTCGTCGGTGTCTATGTGGCGCAGCTCGGCGGGCATGTCCGCATGCTCGGGATGGTGCGGCCACACCTCGCGGTCTAGTTTCATCTCCGAGACCACCTCCCGCATGGCGCGCGCCACCGGGTTGAGCCGGGAGAACTCCCCGCCGTGGAACATGTCCAGCAGCCCGCCAAAGGCCATGTGCTGGGCCAGTACGCGGGCGGCCGATTCCGGCGTTACGGAGTCGTAGCCCATCAGCAGGCTCAGCGACTCGGCCAGCGGCCCGATCTTCTCGGCCAGCTGCGGCGAGGCGGCCACCATCTCTGCAACGCGCCCCTCCAGGTCGCAGGCCGCGCCGGCCAGCCGCTCGGCGTACGCCCTGTAGTGGCCCGCGCCGCCGGCCCTCTCCACGAACGCCGCCCTCATGCGGCGCGCCAGGCGCGCCCCGCCCCCGCCGTCCAGCTCGCCGGGCGCCGCCACCACCTCGACCTCTATCCTGCGCCCCACCGGGATTGTGAGCGAGCCGTCGCCGGCCGGGTGCGGATCCGGCGCATCCTCCAGCTCCAGCGCCGCCAGCTCGCGCCGCAGGTCTATATCGTGGGCGCACGCGGCGGCCAGAACGGTCCAGGCGGCACCCAGGGCGGCGTCCGGCGGCTCGCCCGCCGCCGCGCCTCCCAGCGCGATGGGCACCAGCAGGTGCCCGCGCCCCGATCCCGCGCCGGTCCGCCGGCGCACCACGCGGCCCACGCACCGCTCCGCCTCGCCCGCCGAGGGAGCATCTGCAAACAGCACGGCCGCCGCAGGGCCGCCCGGCGGGCCGGGCGCAAAGAGGGCGCGGCAGGATCCGGGCTTGGCCCCCGGACCCTCCAGCCATCCGGCGTCGGCGGCCGGCCCGCCCGCCGCCGGCCGCGCCTCGGCGCGGACGGGGGAGGGTCCGGCGGCATGTTTGGCAAGCCGGACGAACCAGTCGGCCCATTGCCGGGCTCGGCGCCCGGAGCGGACCATCCCCGCGACGCCCCGCAGCGGAGGCAGGCCGCCGCCCGGGTTGAGGACTGCACGCCAGGCGGCCGCCACGGCGGCGCGCTCGGCGGCCGGCACGCTCCCGGCGGACCTCCGGTATATCCCCCTTGAGGCCCTCTCGCTCACCAGCACGACCTTCATCGCGAGGTCCGACGCCATGCCCTCCCCCACCGCCCCGCCCAGGTCCAGCCGGTGCAGCTCCTCGCCGTACGTCCCCGCATCCATCAGATGGGCGCTGCGTCCGGGGCGGCGCGGGTCGGGCATCCGGGGCGTGGCCGTCGTGTAGAGGCGCTTGGCCGCCGATATCCCGTGCGGCGGCCCCGCGCCGGCCGCCGCATGGGCGTCCTGGCATATGGCCAGGTCGAACTCCCCCCAGGCCCCCGCGACGATGCCCGCCGCCGACCCGTACGTGGAGAACACGACCGTCATCGCGCCGGCCGGCCGGCGGCCGAACCTGGCGGCCAGGTCCCCGGGGTTGGCCGCGGCCGGAACGTCCAGGTCGGCGGCCGACTCCCCCCTGCCGGCGTACTCCGCCGAGTAGGCGGCCAGCACGTTCAACGGAACGGTGGCGGCGCCGGCCCACTCCCGCATGGCCCCGACCATCCGGGCCAGCGACGGCGACACCACCAGCACGGTCCGGCCCGGCCCGGCCATCCGCTCGGCCACCCGCAGCGCGACGAGCGCCTTGCCCGTGCCGGGCGGCATCACCAGCATGCCGCGGTCCGCGTGGGCCAGGCCGCGGGATACGGCGTCCACCGCCTCGGCCTGCCTCTTGTTCGGTACCGGCGCCCTGGGCGGCGCGGCAAAGCCCCAGTCGGCGCCGAACCCGTCCAGCCGCCCGCGCGACAGCACGGGGGCGGCCGCCCCCTCCAGGTCCCTGCGGGCGCGCCCCGACGCCTCCCCGTCCACGTGAACCACCATGGCGCCCAGCCCCCGCGAGCCGGCCGCCTCCAGGAAGCCGGCCGCCTTGGCGTGCCCCAGGCCACCATAATGGCACAGTATCGCCGTGGCGGAGCCGTCGTGCCCCTCGGCGACCATGCTGATCGGCGGCCTGGTGCCGTCGCCGTACGGCGAGTCGCGCCACAGCCGCACGTCCCGGAACGCGCTCCGGTACACCGGGGCGGTCCTCAGAAACCTCAGCACCAGCCTCTCCACGGCCGCCTTGCCGTACCTGCCGGAGGGCATCCTGGCAGCCTCCAGCGCCTGACCGAGGGACAGCGGACCCCCCGCCCCCTCACGGACCATGCGCCACCACCACCACCGGGCCCGGCGGTCCCGTATCCGCCACGGCTTCCCGCGGCTCCTGACGCATTTATCATTGTCGCCGGGCGGAGGGGGGATTATCGCCGCCGGTACCCCGCCGGCCCGCCGGCCGTCCGCCGGGCCTGCCGCCGGGACACCCCGCCTGACACCCGCCCCACCGGACGGTCGGCACTACCGGGAATCTGGGTTCAAGACCTGCGGGGCAGACCGACCCGCACTGCCCGCTGCATGCCGAACCCCGAAGAACCGGCTCCGGCGGCCGCCGGCCCCGCCGGAGAGGGGCACGCCCGCCAACTCATCGGCGGCCCGAACTGCCGGAGCGGGGCGGGAACAGCCACCGTATCCGGGCGCCAATGATCTCCGGCGTACATCGAACCGCAGCGTGCGAGCCTGCGGCCGCCAGCCGACAAAAACCACCACCGCGGACACGGCCGGTCCCCTTCGCGGCGCATATGATAGCTTACAATCTCTTTAATATTTGGCACCTGATATTCCCTCGGAGTGAACCTGAAGGTTATCGCGGCTGCCGGCGGCGCCGGGGCCGGGCTCATTGCGCTGGCCATCATAATCCAGGGGGGCTTCATGGCAGTATCCACCGAGCCCGTCCCGGTTGCCGGGGATGAGGAGGCCGCCACCACCCAGCCCGACACGGCCGTACCCGCCGTGGAGACGGCGACCATCATGGAGACCGACGGCGTCCTGCACACCATCCCTCTGGACAAGATCAAGTCCGGCGGCCCGCCAAAGGACGGCATACCCTCGATAGACGAGCCCGTCTTTGTGGCAGCCTCCGATGCCGGATTCGTCTCCGACTCCGACACGGTGATCGGACTGAACCTGAACGGTGATGCCAGGGCGTACCCGCTGCTCATCCTGGTCTGGCACGAGATAGTCAACGACGAGGTGGGCGGGGTCCCCGTCGCCGTCACCTACTGCCCGCTCTGCTATACAAGCCAGGTCTTTGAGCGCGTCATCCAGGGGGAGGCAGTCGAGTTCGGCACCACCGGCAAGCTGTACCAGAGCAACCTGCTCATGTACGACAGGCTGACCGACACCTACTGGAGCCAGGCGCTGGGGGCCGCCGTCAAGGGCCCGCTGAGCGGGGACCGCCTCGACCGGGTCCCCTTCGACATAGCGTCCTGGGGAGACTGGAAGGACCTCCACCCCGAGACGATCATACTCAGCACCGACACCGGGCACGTCCGATCCTACGGGGTCGACCCCTACGGCACCTACTACACCGACCCCAGGATAATCTTCCCGGTGGACAACCCCGACGACCGCATGCACCCCAAGGAGATAGTCATCGGCCTTGGGCTGGGCGGCATCCACAAGGCCTACCGGCAGGCCGACATAGAGTCCGAGGTGGCCATCAACGACTCGCTGGGCGGCACCGAGATCCTGCTGCTGTCCATGTTCCCGGGCAACACGCGCGCCTTTGACAGGACGCTGGACGGGCAGGTGCTCAGCTTCGTTCACCAGGACGGCAGGGTGGCCGACCTTGAATCGGGCTCGGAGTGGAACTACGACGGGCTGGCCGTCTCCGGCAGCCTGGCCGGCAGGCAGCTGGAACGGCTGCCCATAGAGCCCGGGTTCTGGTTTGAGTGGGCGACCATCTACCCCGGGACGCTCATCTACGGTGATGGTGCCTAGCATGCGTCCGGCGCCCAAGGGGATCATGGCCGGCTCGGCCACCGTGGCCGCCTACCTCCTGGTGGTGGTGGTCACCACCCCGGCCCTGGATCCCCTGCCGGCCATCAACGCCGCCCTCCAGATAAACTCGATAGTGATAGCGGGGATGGGCGTCGGCATAGGCCTGCAGGTCTTCCTCTCCGAGAAGGCCAGGATGATCGGGTGCAGCCTGGGGGCCAGGGGGCGCGCGTTCGGCGGCAACTCGGGCGGCGCCGCCACCACCTCGTTCTTCTCGTTCTTCTCGCTGGTCCCGCTGGGCTGCTGCGGATGGTGGCTCTACCTGCTCTCCCTCCTCCCCGGAGTGCTGGGGACGGGGGTCTCGGCCGTGCTGATACAGCACAGCCAGGCGCTGGCATATCTCGGGCTGGCGGTGGTCTTTGGATTCGTCGGGATGGCCGCCTACCGCCTCCGGCGCCAGGAGGGCATCCGGCGAGCCAGCCCCGGCGTCTGACCCTCCTGATGGCGCCACGGCCCGGTACCAGCCGCGGAGATGCTGCACGGCGGCATGTTCACCGCCACCCGGTAATGTTCCAGCGCCGGCCAATCGGGTTCCTCTCGCAAAGGGCCGTTCTACGGGACCAGAAGGGTGGCCGCGGAGCTGGCGCGCCGCCTTGGAATGCCCGTAAACCGCAAGAGGGTGCGGCGCGCCTACCGCCTGGCGGGCTGGAGCAGGCCGGCCCCGTCCAAGGCCGACGCCAGGGCCCGCTGGAAGCCGATCAAGGCGGCCAGGCCCAACCAGGTCTGGCAGACCGACATTACCTGCATGTGGTGCGGGCAGGCCGATGGATGGTGCTATTGCTTCAACATATTGGACGTCTTCACCAGACGGTGGATTGCCTACCGGTTCGACACCCTGGCCACCGCCGACGTCGCCGTGGACTCGCTGGTGGAGACCGTCGCCACCGCCAGGCCGGACTGCTCTGGGCTCACCATCCAGTGCGACAACGGTTCCCAGTATGCTGGCAAAAAGTTCCGAAAGGCCACATCCCGTCTCGGCATCAGGCTCAAGTTCATCTGGAAGAGCACGCCCCAGCAGAACGGCCACATAGAGTCGTTCCACGACACTCTCAAGCGCGAGTACATCTGGCCGCACGATTTCGCCAACTACCAGCAGGCCGAGGCCGTCATATCAGAGGCGTTCCGGGACTACAACCGGAACAGGCTGCACTCGGCGCTAAAGTACGTCCCGCCGGACGAGTTTACGGCATCATGGGAGGCGGAGCATAAATGAGGGACCGATGTCTGTGTAAAACCATGCTGAAAGTGGTCTCAGAATTCGGGGTCCAGATCAGGGTCCAGATTAGATTTATACCCGAATTCTCTGATACGCTATATGGTACTATTTTCGGACCTTGCCAATACCCACTACCATAAAGGACTCTCGCTTGTCAAGATGGGAAAGTGTGCCGAGGCTCTCCCGTGTTTCGACCGTGTAATCGAGTTGACTCCAGGCGATGCCAAAGTCCACTACTGGAAAGGAGTCTCGCTTGTCGGTATGGAAAAGTATGCCGAGGCTCTCCCGTGTTTCGACCGTGTAATCGAGTTGACTCCAAGCGATGTCTATGCCCACTGTGGCAAAGGAGCCTCGCTTGCCAACATGGGAAAGCACGCCGAGGCTCTCCCGTGTTTCGACCGTGTAATCGAGTTGACTCCAGGCGTTGCCAGAGCCCACTATGGCAAAGGAGCCTCGCTTGCCAACATGGGAAAGCACGCCGAGGCTCTCCCGTGTTTTGACCGAGCAATCGAGCTGGATCCGGGTCATGCTGACACTCACTACCGCAAGGGACGCTCGCTTGATAGTATGGGAAAGCACGCCGAGGCTCTCCCGTGTTTCGACCGAGCAATCGAGCTGGCTCCAGGCGATGTCAAAGCCCACTATGACAAAGGACATACACTTCTCATCTTGGGGATGTTCACTGATGCAGTCAGGTGTTTTGACCGAGCAATCGAGCTGGATCCGGGTCATGCCTCCGCCTATCATAACAAGGGAATCTCGCTTGATAGTATGGGAAAGCACGCCGAGGCTCTCCCGTGTTTTGACCGAGCAATCGAGGTAAGGCCGAACCACTCCAGTTCCCACCGCAGTAAAGGTGGTGTACTTTTCAACTTGGGGATGTTCACTGATGCCGTCAGGTGTTATGACCGTGCAATCGAGCTGGATCCAGGCTATGCCAAAGCCCATTATGACAAGGGAGTCTTACTTTTCGAGATGGGAAAGCACACCGAGGCCTTCCAGTGTTTTGACCGCGCAATCGAGCTGGATCCGGGCCTTAACGACAACCATCATCGTGACAGTATAGTTTTACATCTCAAGATGGTTGACCGCGCAATCGAGCTGGATCCGGGCGATGCCTCCGCCCATCGTGATAAAGGAGCCTTGTTTTGTAGTATGGGAAAGCACGCTGAGGCTCTCCCGTGTTTTGACCGAGCAATCGAGTTGACTCCAGGTGATGTCAAAGCCCACTATAACAAAGGACTCTCGCTTTTCAAGATGGGAAAGCACGCTGAGGCTCTCCCGTGTTTTGACCGCGCAATCGAGCTGGATCCGGGCCTTGCCAACGCTCATAATAACAAAGGATTCTTACTTCTCAATATGGGAAAATACGCCGAGGGTCTCCAGTGTTCTGACCGCGCAATCGAGCTGGATCCGGGCCTTGCCAACGCCCATCATAACAAGGGAGCCTCGCTTGCCAACATGGGAAAGCACGCCGAGGCTCTCCCGTGTCTTGACCGCGCAATCGAGCTGGATCCGGGCCTTGCCTCCGCCTATCGTGACAAAGGAGCCTCGCTTTGTGGTATGGGAAAATACGCCGAGGGTCTCCCGTGTTTTGACCGCGCAATCGAGCTGGATCCGAGCGATGCCTCTGCCCATTATAACAAGGGAATGTCGCTTGGTAATATGGGAAAATACGCCGAGGGTCTCCCGTGTTTTGACCGCGCAATCGAGCTGGATCCGGGCCTTGCCTCCGCCCATTGTGGCAAAGGAGCCTCGCTTTGTGGTATGGGAAAATACGCCGAGGGTCTCCCGTGTTTTGACCGTGTAATCGAGCTGGATCCGGGCGATGCCGGTGCCCATTTTTTAAAGGGAGTGGCGCTCTCCCATCTTGGGAAACTGGACGAGGCGGAGACCTGTTTTGAGTATGCGCGTAGACTCGGATACGATGGGGTCTAATCTACACCTACTATCTTTGATCATATACTCCTTTTGAAACAGTGTGCCCCCTGGGGCAGGCTTGAGCCGGTCGGTTCTATGCGATCAGACGAACTCTTCCCCTGGTCCTAGTGGGCGATTTTTCTGTCTGATCTTCTCTTTCAAGTTCTCTATCGCTGCTTTGAGGCGCGCCTCTCTTTCGGCTTGTTTCAGCCTATCCTGTTCGGCCTTCTGTTCGGCCTGCCGTGCTTTCCGCTTGAGGTAGTACTTGTGGTTGGTGTCCTTGCGCCGTTGCGCACTTGTGCGCCTTGATTGTTTGTCCTGTGCTTGTCGGTTCCTCTCGCAAAGGCGGGTGGTAATTGGAACTGAAAGGCGGCAGCGCCCAGAGTCTACATTGTCCCCTGGACGGCGCATCAAGGGGATGGCAGACGCGGTACGCCACCAAGCGCCCACATTCCGAATACAGTCCGGCCACCATCCTTGCGGGAGGAACCACCAATAGGCTGTGTCCCACAGACATAACCAAACAACCATCTGCCGACACCTCGCCGGTACGGCCATTATCGGAATTCTCGGGATTGTGGAATTGTTTGCATGCCGCCGGCCTCAGAGGCTGTCCGAAACCGTAAAATTCAATCCGATCTATAGGATGATGCGCAGGCTCCCCCACATGGACGGCGCGGGTGTGACCGCGTCCGTCAGGCAGCTAATGCCGCGAGTGACTCGTGTGTGAGCCTGCCGTTTTTTACGTGAGATCGCGCGACCACTTCGATGTTATAGCAGATTACCCGGATGGCCGCCTCCCGCTTCTGCCGTACGAGCTTCCTGCCCCGGAGGTGGTTGCCGTACATCTTCTTGATTGCCCCAAAGACGGCCTCGATGATGCTGCGCTGGTGGTACTCGGACATGAACCGCTCAAGGTCGTCCCTGTGCGTCCGGGTCATGTCCCCCCAGGCCTGGCTGCCGCCGTTCTTGCAGGTGGTGTTGGATTTGGGCAGGATCCTGGGTATCCAGCCCCGGTTGGCTATCGCGTCGCACAGCAGCCTGGCCAGGTAGGCCGAGTCCAGGCAGAAGAAGTTGCCGTCTTCGCCGGAGGCACCCAGCCTGTCCATCATGGGCCACATGCTGGTGATGTCGGCGGCGTACCCGTCGGTGACATGATAGTCCAGGATGGTCCGGGTAGGTATGTCTATGATGCTGTGCAGCTTGATCCATCCGCGCTTGGTCTCGGTCCGGTCGTGCCTGATGTTGAACCACCTGGTGAACCTGTTGCTGGAGTAGCCGGTGCTGTCCCCTGCCAGCGAGCCGGTCGTGATGTCGCGCACGATCCTCAGGTGCACCTCGCGCAGGTACGACTCGGGGATCCTCCCGTAGGCGCGCCAGATGGTGTTCTTGGATGGCACCTTGGACAGTCCTATCCTGCGGACCACATCCGGATGCATCTTAAGGTAGCCAACCATCTTCCTGTAGGTCTTCATCTCGGCCTCCATCAGGATGCAGACGACGGCCATGGCTTTTGGCGGGTAGGCTGTCATGCCGCCCAGCCCGGGTTTGGCTTGGTAGGGGTCGTTCATCTCCCTGACGGTCTCCAGTATGGTATTCAGTATCAGGCCCGGCAGGTACTGCTGGACCATATTGAATGGTCGCTGATCACGTTTTGTTTTTGTCATTGGGCGTGGCCGCGATCATCGGATCAATATGTCTTGCGATTTTGAGATGGTATATGTCCGTGGGACACAGCCCCACCAATAGCAGAAGTTAATAGACACTCCAATCCTGCCATACACGATGAACCCCGGGTTGATGGTCGCGGTGCTGGCCCTGGCCGCCGTGGCAGCTCCGGGCGCCCTGGCCGCCCCGGACCTGCTGGAGGCGCCGGCATCCTCGTACGTTGAACCCGGCCAGGACGAGCCTACCTCCCAGGAGATGGTCCTCTGGACCCAGACCCTCCGCGGCGCCATACCCCACTCGGATGATCCCTTCACGCACAAGCTGGTGCTCGGGTGCACCGGCGATGCCCTGCTCTACTCGATGAACCTGTACGTTCCCGGCGACGGCTACTCGATCAGATCCGACTCGATAAGGCTGGACGGCCACCCGCTGGACCACGGCGGCTACCGTCAGGACGGCGGCATCCGGACGAACGTCATGTCGGATCCCGTCGGCCTGGGAGCCGATACGTTCCCGCTGGTGCTCTCCCCGACCGGTTCGCTGATGATGCCGGTAAGGGTGGCAGGCGGGGCGGCGGGCGCCACGGCCGTCGCCGACATCACGTACGTCTCCGGCAGCCAGACGACCTGCTCGCTGGACGCGTTCGGTTCTGCCAGGGTCGGGGCCCTCTTCCCGATGGACTCGGGATTTGGCGGGTTTGGCAGCATAATGCTAGAATCCACCAAGATCGGGGTGGCCGACTTTAACGCATACCTGGGGGAGGCCGGCGAGGACTGGACCCTGGAGCTGGACGTACGCGACACCGCCAGCGAGGACGTGATCACGGCGGCAGACGATCTTGCGGCCGAGGGCGTGCGGATCCACCTGGGCCCGCCCGACGCCGCCAACCTTGCCACCCTGGCCGCGCACGACCCCGGGGCGGTGGCCCTAAGCTGCTGCGGGACGTTCAGCCTCCTGGACGAGCAGGACGGCGTCTTCAGGACCGCCCCCAGCGACCGATACCTGGCGACGGAGATGGCCAGGCTCATCTGGCACAACGGCATACGGGTACTGGTTCCCGTCTGGACCGACGACCCCTGGAGCAACAGCTACCGGAACGACATCATCGGAGCCTTCGAGGGCCTGGGCGGCACGGTCGACGACGGCATCATGCAGGAGTCCGGCAGCCCTCTGGGCGAGCTGGGCCCGCAGATACGCGACAGGATAGTCTCGCTGGCCGACTCCCACGGGGCCGGGGCCGTGGCCGTCTTTTCGCTGCCCACCGACGACAGGGCGTTCCTGGAGGCCATGAACTCCATCGAGGGGGCCGAGACGGTCCGGTGGTTCGGCACCGACTATACCGCCAGGGACGCCGGGTACCTTGAGAATCCGGCCATCTCCGAGTTCGCCTCCGCCACCGGCTACACCGCCCTGCAGGTGGAGGGGGCCGGCGCCAGCCTCGACTCTGTCAGGCAGGCCCTGACGGAGGCCGCCGGCAAGGTGGCCACCCACGACATGCTGGCCGCCTACGAGTCGGCCTGGATCATCGGGCTGGCCATCCAGCATGCCCAGAGCACCGACCCCGACAGGCTGAGGGAGGCCATCCCGCATGTGGCGCCGCGCCACCATGGCACCCTTGGCCAGATGATGCTGGATTCCAACGGCGACCTGCTCGCGCCCGCCGTCGAGGTGTGGAGCGTCCATGACGGCGAGTGGGTACTGGCCGGCGTCATGCGGTAGAGCTCCCGCGCCGGACCGCTGATGGTTCCAGACGACTGTCAACTATCCGCAGATGATCAGCGGTATTCGTGGGTCGGATCCTTGTAGATTATCATGTTGAGTATCTTGTCCAGTATCTGCTTCTGGCCGCCCTTGTTGTCGATGGTAATCAGGATGAGCCTGTCATCGTCCACCATCATGGTGGCCCGCCGCAGCTTCTCAAAGGTGCTGATGTTGTACAGCTCTTTTCCCAGTTTGGGGTGGTGGGCCTTTCTCATCTTCCAGGCAGTCACGCTCCACTGCATGAACTTCTTGGTATCCTCCAGGGTGACCAGCGTGCTGACGTCTGCCCTGACGGCGCTGGCCAGCAGCTTGCCTTCCATGTCTGCTATGGCAGCAAAGCGTATGTGCCTGTCGAGTTTTAGAACCTTGGTCAGCATCAGCTTGTGCTTCTCTGCTTGATCCACGAATTACACCAAGCCGGTGCCATTATATGCTTTACGTCCGCCTGTTTTTGTGCAAATTCGGGCGCAGGCGATCCTGTCAGCATTAAACATGCGGAGAAACCGCGTTTGGCCGGTATTCCTCCGGGCGCGCCGACGGAACCGCGCCCAATCTTGAGCGGGGACCCGTCCGCCTGATCATGTTCGTCCCTGATGGCGCGCCCCGATGGCGCCTGCCACTACCCCCGGGTGATGCCGGCCGCGCGTCCGGGTCCCGCCCGGACAAGTCCTACGGGCCGTCGGGGGCCGCCATCACCCTGCGGTGAACGTGGCCACAGAGCAGGCAGGTCGTCCGGATGGCCCTGGGCGGGCCGCCGCCCAGCCTCGTCCGGGATCCGCCGCCCGGCGGCATGAACGACTTGCACCTCCTGCAGAACAGCATGCGCAGCCTGCCGGGCATCCTTACCCGGTGCCGGGTGCCCATCCTCCGGGCCAGGGCCGCGTACCTGCCCGCCAGGCGCCGGTCGCTCCCGTAGGCGGCCACCGCCAGGTTCATCATGTACTCCATCCTGGACAGGGCCGCCGCCCTCAGACGCCGCTTCATCACACGGTCCGCCGGACTCGCCGGCTAAAACTCTTGGCGGTATTATCCAGTACCGGTAGGTGCGGTCACCGGGATTCGAACCCGGGTGATTGGCTTGGAAGGCCAACATACTAACCAGGCTATACTATGACCGCACGGGAGTGGGACCGGGTCCGCCTACATAAAAATGGTTTTCGGCCTCGTACAGAAGACGGCTCACCACCACGTGCGACTCCAGCGGGTGCGGCGATATCGAGTAGACGCCCTCCAGCATCCCGGAGGTGGCCTCCCCAAAGTCGCCCTTCTGGAACCCGCCCACCACCACGCACGGATCATCCCCCAGGCCCGCCACCACCTCGCGGCAGTTGGCCGGCCTGCCGGAGACGGACAGCCCGGCCACCCCCGAGGGGCCGATGGACCTCACCAGGTCCGGCAGGGTGCCGCCGGCCGCCTCCAGCAGCGGGCCCTCCCCGGCGTCCACCCTCCCCTCCGCCAGCAGCCTGGCAAAGAGGCCCTCGAACCGGTGGTACGATTTTGGTATCCGGACCCCCTCGCCGAACCTCACCACCATATCCCCGATGGTATGCACGTACAGCCGCGCCAGCCCCGTCCTGTACAGGGGCGTCGATGTGGCCGCCAGTATCGCAAAGTGCACCAGGTCGGGCCGCCCCCGCTTGCCCTCCTGCCGGGCCCCCCTCATGGCGGCGTAGTGCCAGGAGTTGTCCAGCAGCACCCCGGAGGGCCGGCGGCCCAGCCGGCCGGCGTGGGCCCTCACCGAGGGGTGGCCCCGCATCCCGTCCGGGACCAGCTCCAGGGACGACTCGGCAAGCACCACGTGCAGCATTATCCCGGCTGGTTGTCTGCGGGCGGATTTAAACCCGCCCGCGGGTTAAAAAAATAGAAACTATCCCGACGTGCAGGCGGTGAACCCGCACTCGATGCATATGCTGCACCCCTCGGCGAAGACCAGGTTGTTCTTGCAGGTGGGACACCGCATCTCCTCGGGCACCTCTGCGGGCGGCACCTGCCTGGCAACCTCCCGCTCGCGCGGCCTGGGCTTGAGGGCGGCCCGGACGTACCTGCCCGTGTACGAGTCCTCGGGGTACTCTGCGGCCATCCCCTGCATCAGCGGGCTGGGAACGGCCTCGAACGACTTTTCGGCATCCTCGTCTGTCATGTGCAGCACCTGGCTCTGCCGGGAGCCGTCCCGGTAGACGGTGATCCCCTTGAGGCCCATCTCGTGCGCCAGCAGGTATGCCGTCTTGACATCCTCGACGGTCGCGTCATACGGCATGTTTATCGTCTTGGCTATGGCGTTGCTCACCCACTGCTGCCAGACCGCCTGGGCCATCAGGTGGTCGGACCAGTGTATGTCCATCGCCGTCACAAAGACCTCCTGCATCCACTGGGGTATCTCCTCGATGCCCCGCAGCGAACCGTAGTTGTTGGCTATCTTCTCCAGGATGTCGTCGGTGAGCAGTCCTGCCTCGGTGAGCGCCTCCTTGAGCACCTTGTTGGTGTACAGGAACTTGCCGATGGTGACCCTCTTCTCGAAGGCCAGCGCGAAGCTGGGCTCCATCCCGTTGGAGCAGTCCGCTATCATCGAGAGCGTCCCGGTCGGGGCCACCGTGGTCGTCAGGACGTTCCTGATGCCGTCGGTGGTTATCCTCTCTATCAGCCCGTCCCAGTCGTAGTGGCGTTCCTTGCCCTCGTAGTAGCCGGCGATTGGTATGCGGCCCTCGGGGTATTCTGTGTAGGCGCACAGCGGGAAGTGTCCGCGCTCCCTGGCCAGGTTGACGCTCTCGTCCATCGAGAAGTAGGAGAGCGCCTCGGCCAGCTTGGACTGCAGGGCGTAGCCCTCCTCGGAGTTGTAGGGTATGCGCAGCTTGTAGAGCAGGTCGGCCACCCCCATGACGCCCAGGCCTATCCGGCGGGACTCCTTGGAGGCTCGGTCTATCTCCTCGACGGGGTACAGGTTGACGTCCACTATGTTGTCCAGGAACCTGGTGGTCTGCCGGATTATACTCTCGTACTCGTCCCAGTCGAACTCGTAGGAGCCCTCCTCGGTCCTGCGCGCCAGGCGGGCCAGGTTTATGGACCCCAGGTTGCACGACTCGTTGGGATAGAGGCTCTGCTCCCCGCACGGGTTTGTCGCCCGGAGCGGGGCGCGCCTCGCCTTGGCCATCACGTTGTACTTGTTTATCTGGTCGAAGAATATCAGCCCCGGCTCGGCGCTCTTCCAGGCCGAGACGGCTATCTGGTCTATCAGCTGCTGGGCGTTTATCTCCTTGACTGGGGTGCGGTCCCGGGGGTTGCGCAGGACGTAGGCGCTGTCGCCGTCCTTGGTGAGGGCCTCCCAAAAGTCCTCCCACAGCCCGACGCTGACGTTGAAGTTCTCCAGGACGCCGGGCTTTGTCTTGTTGCTGACGAACTTTTCAATGTCCGGATGCCACGCCTCCAGTATTCCCATGTTGGCGCCCCTGCGCTTTCCTCCCTGCTTGACCACCTCGGTCACCGTGTTGATGATGTTCATGAACGAGACCGGCCCCGATGCCACCCCCGAGGTGGACGCTACTATGTCCCCCTCGTGGCGCAGGTCCGAGTAGTTTATCCCGACGCCGCCGCCCGACTTGAATATCAGGGCCGCGTCGGTGGTAGACTTCATTATCCCCTCCATGTCGTCCTGCATGTCCAGCACGAAGCACGCCGAGAGCTGCCCCAGGCGCCCGCCCGCGTTCATCATGGTGGGCGAGTTGGGCAGGTACCTCTGCGAGGTCATCAGTTCCATGTACTCGGTGATCCTGGCCTCGAACTCGTCGAACTTTTTGGAGGCGAGCAGCTCCAGCACGTCCCGGAAGCTTGCCTGCATGCGGCCGTCCCTGGCCAGCGTCTCGTAGTGCAGTATCAGGGACCGGAAGTGCCACTTGTTGAGGCGGTACTTGCCTATGGCGAACTTGCCGTCAAAGCTGTCCAGCTTCTGCAGGTAGGAGAGCGCCTTGCCGGTGTCCTGTTTGTGGCCGCCCTCCCTGTCGAAGAGGGTGGGATCATACAGTATGTCCGCTATCCCCACCTGGATTGCCACCCGCTCGAAGAGCTGGGTCGGGGTCTCGATTATCTTGCTCTTGGAGTCGCGGAACAGGTACCTGGACGCCAGCACCCTCAGGCAGCTGGCGTCGAACTTGCGCGCCACCGGGTCCAGCGTCTTGGTGCTGAGTATGCGCATCTTCTCGTCGCGCACCATCCGGCGGTCCTGCCGGTACAGTATGTAGGTCTTGGCGATGTCGCTCTGCTTGTTGTCCAGCAGCACCACCTCGACCGTATCCTGGATGTTCTCCACGTCGGGTATGCTCGCGTCCGAGTATCCGGCCTTGAGCAGCTTGTCGATAACCTTGCCCGCCAGGCGGTTGGCCAGCTTCTCGTCCCTCACCGAGCACGCGCTCATCGCCTTGTAGATGGCGTTGAAGATCTTGGTCCTGTCAAACTCGGTGACGGCGCCGCTGCGCTTGGTCACGCTGGTGATGGTTGGTTTGGTCGTCTTTGCTTCGGTCATGTTGTTATCTTTCCTATGTTCTGATTAAATTGTTTCATGGGGGAGGGTTGGATCCATGTCTTAAAAAAGATATTGGATAGATCGCCATCGTCGTTTGGTCTATCAGTTTACACCAACCACCACCAACCACCACCAGATCCTATTGAATGGCGCTGGTTGGTAACCAAAACCGGCGTGTGCGCGGTCAGTATCCCACGTATGATGGCGATCACAAAACCTTGATCAGGACGAATCTTGCCTTGTCTGGCTCTATGTCCGGGTGCATCTCGACGTTGCTGATGATCCGCACCTCGTGGCCCAGCCACCGCCGGTACATGTCCCGGTACCGGTAGGCCCCGTCTATCACCCCGCCGTCGGTCCCGTACATCTCGCAGCTCATTATGTACCGCCCGGCGACCCGGAGCATCTCGGCCATGCCCGCCTCCAGCGTCCGGTCGTCCAGGTAGTTGAGCAGCTGGTGCGTAAAGACAAAGTCCATTGACGAGTCCCCGAAGGGCAGCCTGGCGATATCGCAGACGCGGAAGTCGCCCCGGGGCATCTTGGCGCGGGCCACCTCGAGGGCGCCCTCGTTGAGGTCGGCGCCAAACACGCGCACCTGCTCGTCCATCAGCCTCAGGTCGATCCCCGTGCTGCAGCCGATCTCCAGTACGCTCCCGCAGTGCAGGGACGAGACCAGATTCCTGACGAACGCGGCAAACTCCCCGTTGTACCTGTCCTCGTTGTCCCTGGCGTAGTCGCTCCAGTACCCTTGGTCGTACTCCACGGGGTGACGGCGCCCCCGCCATATTTGTGGCTAGTGGGAGCAGCGGCAGGGCACCATCTTGCTGTCGAAGGTGCAGTCGTGCGGGCCCTCGGATCCGGCCCTGACCGGGATGGTTCCCATGCAGTCGGCGTGCCGGCCCTTCTGGCAGAACCAGCAGACCACGCTGGCCTCCTCGGTGTCGCACTCCATGGGTAAGCGGGGGGGATATCGGATATTTAGGGTTGCCCACCAACAAATTTAGCGGAGCGGGGGCGCCGCAGTACAATGGACTGGACCATCTGGTACGCGGCCGTCGGATGCATGGTGGTCGGCCTGATCGGGCAGGCCTTTGAGATGAGGAGGATACGGCAGGCAGAGTACGGCGAGATGGGATCCCCCAACATATTCACCGACCGCCGCAACTTCAAGTGGTACGCGGTGATAGGCGCCGGCATCATCATGGTGTATCTGGCCGAGCGCATCTAGGGGGCGGCTAGCCGCCCGGCTTGCCGGGCAGGAACCTGGCGGCGTTCTTCCCCTCCTCGGTCAGGGACACCCACCGGTTCCGGCCCATCTTGGATATCGCCACAAACCCCCACTCGGATAGCGGCCGGATGATGTTCTGCTCCATCCGCGCCAGCCCCGCCACCAGCCTGTTCTCCTCCAGCGCGTTGACCACCAGCGTGTCCGGATCCGCGGTCCGCCCCCGGTCGTCGGCGATCGTCATTATCCCCGCCCCCAGCAGGCTATCCAGCAGGTCCTTCTTCCTGATGCTCCCGCGGCTCCCGATAATCTGCATCGCCCTGACCAGCATCTCGGAGGGGACCTGCAGGTCGTACCGCGGCATCCCCATCACCCTCCGGACCCCGGTGGAGATCTGCTTGTTCTGCTGGTGGTACCGCTCCGGCTCGACGTAGTAGGATCTGACGTTGCCCTCCTGGTTGAACATCATGCAGGCCATCATGCACCCGATTGCCTGTATCTTGGATCCCGACGAAAGGTTGACGAACACGGCGTTCTCCCGCTCCCGCTGGATGACCTCCCTGGTGGCCCGGATTATGTCGAACAGGTCGGTCCGGTCGTGCGCCTTCTCCTGGACGGCCACGCCCGCCCCCTCCAGCCTCTCGCGTATCATCCTGAGGTAGTCGCCGGCCTTGTCCTCGCCGGACTGCACCAGCAGCCAGACCCGGTCGGCCCTCCTCTGCTCGACGGGGATGACCACCCTGTCCACCTCGAATCCCACGGGGGCCACGTGCACGCGCATGGCGGTCAGGTCGCTCATGTTACTAACGTAACTGCTGATAGTATTAATATATAACGAAAAATCCATAGCAAGTCCGCCGCGACCATTCAACCCCCTTCTCTGGATGGCGGTGATCAGGAACTATCCTGGTCGGATCGGGCGCCCCAAAGCCGGCCGTCTTTAAGAAAGGGGCTGAACGGTGACGGTCCACCCATGCGCCCGGCAGGGCGTCCTACTGCCCGTCCGACCTGAAGGGGTTGCCGGTATGTGGGTCGCCGTCCCCGTACGTGTTCATCTCATCCAGGCAGAACTGGTGGAAGACCGAGCAGTTGTTGGCCCGGGCGTCGGCGATGATCCTGGCCATATCCAGGTCCAGCACCCCCTGGGCGGCCAGGAACGCCTCGTCCTCCATGCCCAGGGAGCGGTACGCATCGGCGCGGGCCGCGGCCGCCTCCCGGAGCGCGGGGTCGGCGCGGAGGGCCCTGTCGTAGCAGGATATGGACTCCCGGGTCCTCCCCAGGCGGCCCAGCGACAGGGCCATGTTCATCAGGGCGGTCGCGTTCCGCGGGTCGCGGCCCAGCGACTGCTCGAAGCGCTCTATGGCCTCGGCGTGGCGGTCCAGCTCCGCCAGGGCCAGGCCGGCGCTGTTCAGGGTCCAGGTGTCCCCCGGCTCTGCGGCCAGCAGGGTGTCGCAGCAGCGCAGCACCTCCCCGTACCTCCGCAGGTTCTCCAGCGCGTACACCTTGTTCTTGAGGGCGTAGGTGTCCCCGGGTTGGCCGTCCAGGACGCGCTCGCAGTATCCCAGGGCGTCCTCGAAGGAGCCCAGATTCAGGCATGCCAGCGAGGCGTTCTGCAGGGCGGCCATGTCCCGGGGGTCGGCGGCCAGCATGGCATCGCAGTAGGAGCGCAGGTCGGCGAACCTCCCCGAGTCGTACAGATCGTTGATCCTGTCCGAGTGGTCGGGCGCCTCTCCCATGGGGTATTATGGGAGCCGGTGGCGTTTAACTTGAGCTGCCCGCCAGGTCCAGGACGGCCCGGGCCCGCTTGTAGTGGACCTCGTCTATCATCCTGCCGTCGACGGCCACCGCCCCCCGGCCCGTCCGGGCGGTCTCGGGGTAGACCTCGCAGACCCTCCTGGCCCAGGCCACCTCGGAGGGGGCGGGGGCGAACAGCTGGTGGGTCGCCTCTATCTGCCCGGGGTGTATCAGGGACTTGCCCGCATACCCCAGGCTCTTGCCCAGCCGGCAGTCGGCCGCCAGGCCGTCCGCATCCCCTATGTCCTGCCAGATGCCGTCGATGGCGGGCACGCCGGCCGCCGCCGCGTCCACCGGGACCTTGGATCGTCCGTACAGCGCAATCAAGGGATCACCCTTGTCGTACTCGACGCCCATGTCGTTGAGCAGGTCGAATATCCCGAACACCACCCCGCACACCCGCCGGTCGCGGGAGCAGATGGCGTACGAGTTTACCACCCCCGGGGCCGACTCTATCGACGGCATCACCCCGATGCCGGCGCCCGCCGGCTCCAGCCGCCCGACCGTATCGAGTATAGGATCCAGGTCGGCGGGGCCCTCCACCTTGGGGACCACCACCCCCTCCAGCCCGTCCCGGACGACCGCCCCGAGGTCGTCTGGAACCATCCCGGATGCGGGGCTGTTCACCCTGACGAAGACGGCCGGTTCGAACCCGCCCCGGTCGAGCGCCCCGGCCACCATCCTGCGCGCCTCGGCCTTCTGCGGCCCGGGGACCGAGTCCTCCAGGTCGAGGCAGACTATATCGGCCCGAAGGTTCCTGGCCTTGTCGAGGAAGCGCCGGTTGTTTCCCGGTACAAAAATAAGACTGCGGAAGAGTTCCGGCATGAAACGGTTAAGCCCCTTCGGGTTTTAACAGTATCTTGCCGAACATGCCCTTGCCGTTCAGCATTCTGGTGTGCGCCTCGGCGGCGTTCTCGAAGGAGTGTACGGAGTCGATGATCGACTTGATCTTGCCGCGCCCCATCCAGTAGAGGCCCTGTTCCAGCTCGGCCCGGGTTCCCTGGGTGGATCCCAGTATGTTGGTGCCCTTGAAGAAGATGTGCCGGAGGTCCGTCATGGCGTTGTAGCCAGTGGTGGCGCCGCACGACACCAGGGTGGCGCCGTACTTGAGCAGCGTCAACTGCTTGTTCCAGTGGGTCTCCCCTATGTGGTCAAAGGAGAGGTCTATCCCCGGGTCGGTGCCGTTCTTCTTGGCAATCTCCTTGGATATGCGCCATACCTCCTTGTGCCAGTCGTCCTTGCGGTGGTCCACGGCGTAGTCTGCCCCCAGATCCTTGAGCTTGTCCAGCTTGTCGCCGCTGGCGGTGGCTATCACGTCGCAGTTGTAGAGCTTGGCTATCTGGATTCCGAAGGTGCCCACGCCCGAACCGCCGCCCATTATCAGGACGGTCTGGCCCGGCGTTATCCTGGCCCTTCCGACCAGCATGTGCCAGGCGGTCAGTATGGTCATGGACGCGGCGGAAGCCTGGTCGTAGGATACCCCATCGGGCAGCTTGACCACGTTCACCTCGGGCAGGTGTGCCAGCTCACTGTATGCGCCCCAGAGCGGGCCCGTCTGGAATCCCCAGATGGTCCTGCGGGTACAGTCGAACTCCCTCCCGTCGGTGCACGCTTGGCATACCCTGCAGGCCATGTTGGTGTGGGAGACCACGCGGTCTCCGACCTTGATGGTCTTGACGTTCTCGCCCACGGCGACCACGTCGCCGGCTGCGTCAGAGCCGGATATGTGCGGCAGCGGGACGGCCACCGGCACGCCCCTCATGCCCCAGATGTCGTTGTAGTTCAGGGCCG
Organism: Nitrosopumilaceae archaeon; assembly: GCA_965261905.1. Lineage (GTDB taxonomy): Archaea > Thermoproteota > Nitrososphaeria > Nitrososphaerales > Nitrosopumilaceae > VYCS01. The sequence goes on from CBDHDZ010000013.1 coordinate 670,530, forward strand.
CGGACTTGACCGTAAAGACGACCTCGTCGGGTTTTGGCTCGGGATCATCCAGATCCTCCACCTTCAGTATGCTAGCATAGTTATCATCAGGTGCGTATTCTCGGTATACAACAGCTTTCATTGGCAGAGAGCCCATGGTGCCCATAATTATAGTTAGTGAGGGGCGGTTCGCCGGCGGCCCCCCGCCCTCCGGCCCGGCCGTGCCGCCGCCCGCGCGGCCGCGCGCCCCCCGCCCGGCCGGGGGCGGTTCGCCTTATCCAACCAGCGCCAACCTGGACCCGGCCGTCTCGCAGTACTCCGGCGCTATCTCGATGCCCAGATAGTCCCTGCGGTTCCGCTTGGCCGCCACGCACGTGGTGCCCGCGCCGGCAAACGGATCAAGCACCACGTCCCCCCGGAAGCTGAACAGCAGTATGGCCCGCCGCGCCAGCTCCTCCGGAAACATGGCCGGGTGCCCGTACCGGTTCATCTTTCTCTCCGGGGCGATCGACCACCTCCCGTAGACCCACCTCTTGAACGAGTCCGCGTCGATGTCCGCGTCCCTGCGGTTCCCCGGCTTTTTTAGATCGCCCTTGCAGAACACCTCCAGAAATTCCCACGTGTATTTCAGGTACGGGCTGGACGGGCTCTTCCAGCTTCCCCAGGCGGTGTACTTGCAGCTGTAGTTGTTTTTTTCCCACATTATCTCGCCGCGCCAGATCATCTTCCGCCCCAGAAAATAATTTGAGATTATATGGTGGCTCGGTATGTAGTCGGAGAACAGCGGCTGGACGTTCACGATTATCCTGCCGCCGTACTTTAAAACCCGGATGCACTCGTCGAAGATGCCGAACAGCTTCTCAAAGTACGACTCCCAGTCGTAGGCGTCGTCCGAATCCCGGTAGTCCATCCCGAAATTGTACGGCGGCGAGGTGAACACCAGGTCTATGCAGTTGTCCGGCAGCTGCCTGAGTACCTCCCCGCTGTCCCCGCACTGGATGGTGTTTTTGAACCTGCCGGGGAGGTCGGCGTTGCGGTCGTCAAAGCCGTTGTCGTTTGCGTAATAATGCCTGCCCCGCCTCAGCTCCTTTCCCTTCCGGCCCGCGACCTTTCTCTCCTCGCCGTACCCCACGTAAAGGCGCTTTCCCCCGGATACCCCGTAACTCTTTATCCTCCCGATGCTCTCCAGGATGTCGCCGGCAAAATGCGGGTTTTTTTTGCCGGCGGATTCCTGCAGGACGGCCCTCAGCGAATCCAGATCAACCCGGCGCAGCCAGATCTGCGCCTCCGCCCCGTTGCGGATCATATGCAAATCCTCCGGATTAAACTGCGCGTTCACCGCCTCGATTATCTCCGCCCCATCACCGTCATCCGGCAGGCTCAGCGGAATTATCCTGTATTTTTCGTGCTCCAGCAGGTCCGGACGGTTCATGCCGCGCGTGCCGGCCCGTCGGTATAATAATATTTTATCAGCCCCGACGGCCGGGTCCGGTTATCGGGCGGCGTCGGAGGCATAGTAGCCGGCCCCAAAGATGTATCCGTCGTGCAGGGACAGCCAGGACCGCTTGAGCTCCTCCGCGCCGGTCCCCGGGTTGGTCGTCGTATACTCCGACCAGGTGCCCCGTTCCCCCTCCAGGTCGGCGAGGATCTCCTCCGCCGGCCTGTCGGCGCCGGTGACGCTCAGCTGGTCGAGGCCGGACGCGTCCCCGCCGGCACCGCGGCCCACCACCTCCAGCGTACCGGCATCCATCACGAAATGGTAAAAGGAGTCGTCCGCCTCCAGGGGGGCGTCCAGGGCCTTGACGTCCCCGCCCATCATGTACGATAACACCCGGTGGTAGACTATCGCCTGGACCTGCGAGTCCAGAAGGTAGTAGCCGGACCCAAAGACGTACCCGTCGTGCTGGAACAGCCAGGACCGCTTCGTCTGGATGGTGCCGGTGTCGGGGTTCCTGGAGTCGTACTCCACCCAGGTGCCACCGTCCCGGTCCAGGTCCTCCTGGATCACCCCAAAGGACCTGTCCGAGGCGTGCCGGATGGCATCAGAGCAGCACGTGTCCACAAGGTCCGGATCCGCCCCGTGGGCGACCGTCCTCCAGGTTGTGGCGTTGACCACGAACGGGTAGGTGGCGTCGGTGGCGGCCGGCTCGTCCGGGGTGATCCGGTCGAACGCCGCCATCCCCTCGGACTCGTACAGGAGGACGGAGCGGTCCACCACCGACTGCGCCTCGGAGTCCGGTATGAAGTACCCCGTGACAAAGACGCTCAGGTCGCCGTGCATGGTCGCCAGGGAGCGCCTGACCTGCTCGGTGCCGGTGTCCGGGTTGGTGAGAACCATGTTCCCCCATATGGATCCGTGCCTGGCTATGTCCAGCAGCAGGGCCACGACCGGCCTGTCCAGCGGGATATAGGAGGTCCAGTGCGCATCAAAGTCCAGGGCGCCGCCGCTGTCGACCAAGACGGTCTGGGTGATGGGGTTGACCACGAAGATGAAGATGGGCCGCGGGTCCTCGGCCAGGGCGCGCACCCTCTCCAGGGCCCCCTCCCGGTCCCTGTCGTAGATGGAGACTATCCCGTCGGTCAGGGACCGGGCCCTGGAATCGGGCAGGTAGTAGCCGGAGGCGAAGATCAGCCCGTCGTGCAGGTACAGCCAGGTGCGCATGAGCTGCTCGGTGCGCGTGTGGGGGTTGGTGAGCATGTAGGACGCCCAGGTCGCCCCGTCCCGGTTCAGGTCGTCCTGGATCTCCCCGTAGGGCCGGTCGGCTCCGTTGAGCAGGGCATCCGGGATGGCCCCCAGCAGCTGCGGGTAGGCGCCGCCGGCCATGGCCTCGGCGGTGGTCGCGTTGAGGACGAACGGGTGGAGGGCGACCGTGCCGGGGGGCGTCGGGGGCGTGATCATCCCGAACGCCTCCTCCCCGCGCTCCCCGTACAGGAGCAGCGCCCCATCCACCATCTGCTGCACCCGGGCGTCGGGCGCAAAGTACCCCGACCCAAAGACGTACCCGTCGTGCTGGAACAGCCAGGCCCGCTCCAGCTGCCTGGTGCGGGTATCTGGATTGACCGACATGTACGCCGCCCAGGCGCCCCCCGAGACGGCCATCTCCGAGACGATCTCCCCGTAGGGCCTGTCGGCGGCAAAGATACCATCGTGGACGGCCCCCACCAGGTGCGGCCGCCCCGAGTAGGCCACCACCTCGCCGGTGGTGGCGTTCAGGACGAACACCGGGTGGCCTATCCGGCCCGCCTCAGAGGCGGTGATGTTATCCAACGCCCCGCCCCCCTCCGAGACGTACAGCCGGACGGCCTCCCCCACCGCGGCCCGCAGCCTGGACTCCAGGCCGTCCGCGTCAAACCTATCCTGGGGGAGGGATGCGCCCTCCTGCGCCAGGCCCGCCTGCAGCGCCGACCCGCCCAGAACCGCCACTGCCACGGCGGCCACGGCGGCCAACCTGACATCCAACGTAGATTATACCGCCATCTTGCGATATATAGTGCCCGTCATAAAGATCCGGAACGGCAACCGGATGGCAGAAACATTTGGATCCCGGTATTCACAGCACTGCCATGACTGGAGGAAAAAATGCCAAAGCGGGACGGTACCAAGGTGGGACAGATTCATGGAAGGCGTCTCCACGGACGACATCCGGGCCGCCCTCAGCAGGGTGAAGGTGGCGAACAACTTGGCTGCCGGGTTGGTGATGCTGGCCTGTCTTTGGCGGCGGCGCGGGGAGGACGGCGCGTGGATAGCCGACATGCTGCAGGTGCCCCGCAGCACCATCATCCATGGCCGGCTCACCAGGATGCACCGAGGCGGCCTGGATGCGCGGTACGGCCGCCACGATGATCCGGAAATAACCGGCGGGCCGCCTCAGGCGGTAGCCGCCCTGGCCCGCCCGCAGACGCCGGGGCCATCCGCGGCAGACTCTGCTGATATATGCCCGCGCCGGCCGGTCCCGGCCTTTGGTCCCCGGCAGGGCGGCCCAGGACACAGCCCAGTGCCGCTCCAAAACCGCAGCCGGCCCAAAGCTTGGTATAATTAGTTCTCAAGTATTAAATAGTATTAGTACCGTATTAAACGGTAGTTATGTTCCCAAGCGGACCCGTCCGGAGGCGCGTACAATGATTCTGATAGAGCCCGGCGAGGAGATGGACTTTATGTTCCGGGCCAGCGCCAAGATAGCCGGCAGGAAGGTCGGCTCGGGGTGGTTCTACTCCACGGACCGGCGGCTCGTCTTCGAGTCGGACAAGTACGGCGTCTGCTTCTCGATAAAGCCGACGGACGTCGACGGCCAGAAGGCGCAGAGGTGGGGCAGGTTCAAGTTCACCTGGGTGGAGGAGACCGGCCGCGGCCCCTGGAGGTTCCTGTTCAAGGGAAAGATAGAGAAGTGGAACGGCTGGAAGCCCAGCCCGGCGTACGTCGAATGGGTGCTGCAGGATGCCTCCTACTCCAAGCAGTACCTGCTGGCCGGCGGGTGGCGCACCCACAAGGGGACCATCTACAACCAGCTGTTCATCATCGGGGATATGGTCCCGGATATGTCCGGCAAGACGCCCGAGGATCAGAGGCTCTACCGCATATGGAGGACTGCCAGGGCGATGGGGCGCGACGGGGACTATGACCTGCTGCAGGGCAAGTACGACAACAACAGCGAGAAGGAGTCGCTGGTAAAGCTCAACGTGCAAAAGGTCAAGACCGCCCGCGCGTGGCTGGGCAGGTATACCCGCGACTACCAGGAGGCCCTAGCCAAGGCGGAGAGTGCGGCGGACGGCCCCGGGGGGCAGGCCGCCCTCGAGCGGGAGGGCATCACCCCCGAGTCGCTAGAGGAGATGAGGATAAAGTGCGTCGTGCAGGAGCGAATAATAGAGATAGTGGAGGACGAGCGCATGACGTACACCTTTGGAAGGCACCTGAACCAGCGGGCGGACGAGCTGAGACCCGTCCTGACCGAGATGTGCAGGAGCAACCAGGACATCTCCGAGGTCGTACCGCCCACCAGTGTGGTGTCGGCGATGGTCCAGGCCAGGAAGGACATCGAGGAGTTCCGCCGGCGCCTTACGGTAAAGCTTCCCCTGACCGTTTGAGGCCTTCTTTGGGCGCAGCGCCAGTTTGATGACCCCGCCGCCGCCGGCATCGTGCCGGCAACCGCTGAGCCCCTTTGCGTCCCCGGCGGGCCCGGCGGGCCCGGCCGCCATCCCGCCGGCCGCGGTGCGGCCTGCCCTCCCGGAGCATGCAGCATGCACGTCCAGGGCGGCGCATCTGACCCTGATCCAATGGCATCTGTGGCATCCCAAGTGGCCGCGGGCATCCCTACGGTAGCAGCGGTACGCCCGAGCCCGCCGGTCCGGAGGCTGCGGGATGACAAAAGGACGGACCGCGGCCATCCGGATTGTGGTGGCGGCCTGCAGAAAACCCCGACGGAACGCGGGCATTATCCCGCAGGACGCGCCGCGGCCGGCCTAGAAAATTCGCCGTGTAATGTCAATGGCTGGCTGAAAAAGACCAACAACTAACTCAGCAGGGCCAAAACTGCGCTAGTGTATAGTTGGGAGCATAAATAACCCACCATGAATTTTATGCTGGCAGTATTCTGTCCAGACTCCTGAACAGGATGTTGCGCGGCTCGAACTTTGTTTCAAGCGATCCGCGCACGAACATGACTTTTCTCCTGAAATAGCTATTGGCCGGCCGCTTGAAAGTGCTCCGCATCCCTACCCAGCCGTTGCGCCACGGCCACTGGGCCGGATTCGAGAACGGCGAGTACGGCGGCAGGAATACCAGCCTGGCGAAATCGTCTTTCTTTTTCAGGTATCGCCGCACGCGTCCCGAATCATGGTACGCGGCGTTGTACACCACCACTGCAACCTTGCCGAACTGCTTCTTCAGTTTGTTCTGGTACCTGATGAACGACCTGTCGTCGGCCTTGCAGGCGGCCATGCAGCACGACTGCCCACCCCAGGATCACGCCGCCGTAGACGGTCCGGCGCTTTTTTACGGTTGATAGGTGCGAAAAGAATACCCATAATTATGACCGGTGCCTGAGGTAATGCGTGGCCTTGCAAGACGGGATGGATCATCTGGTGACCCACATGGGGGATCTCTGCGTGATGAAGACTGAACTGCGGAAATACGAGCGTTACATAATACGGTGCATCGGCGAGGGCAAGCCCGGCAGAGAGGGGATTCACTCCATAGCACAGACAATGTTGACCACCACGAACATGAGCGGGTCATTCTTCAGGGAGCAGACTGAGGTCACCAGGAAGATGTCTACGTCGGCGGCCGAGCAGCGGGATGGCATTCCAGCCGCATACGAGGACGTCCAGGCGATAATAGAGGACAAGTTTCAAAAGGAATCCGAGGAGAAGGGAAGGGGGTACATGTTGCCGGAACTGATCAAGAGCCACAACACGCACGTACCCGAGCTGGGCAAACACCATGGCGAGATGCGCAAGGCCATGAAGCTTACGTATAACTGCATTGTGGGCGCGATCAATTTCATGGTGTCTGACGGTACAAGAAAGGCGGGCAGACGGGCTGATCGCGGTGGCTGGAAGCGGATCCGGTAAGCACAACATGGCGCCCAGTTTTGATATCATCTCTGATGAGGAATTTGAACGCGGGTTCCTGAACATAATCGCCCACGGCCCAAAAGACAACACCTACAAGTTTGCTTTTGCAAGGTTCCTGCTGGACTACAGCAGAGACCACACCGATACCCACGTAAACTTTCCCGACATTGCGGAGTATTTCCTAGAGTACTATTGGACCCAGGTGTGCAAGCTGAAAATAAAACACGCGCCCCAGTCTAAAAAAAAGCCCGAGATCGTAAAGATCATAGAAAAGGAATTTACGGCCAAATACTACCCGCAGACGTTCAGGAAGATACGTCGCGAAGAGCCTGAAAAGATCCAAAAATGCATAGACCAGATAACAAAAAAATGCTTTCACAACGTGACGTGGAGGTTCCAGAAAATCAAGGCCGGCAGGGCAACTGAGGCCAAGCTGTTCTTTGACTATAACATTGCCCGGATGATCAACCCCAACAAGAAATACGTCAACCTGGACTACGGCATAAACATAAATCCCGTAGCCATTGAATTCTTCAGGAGATACAACGCCGTCCTCCTTAAGGCTGTGATTCTAGAGTGGGCGAAATTCCTTGAAAAGCTCAACGTCGGCCTGCCGAAAATAATAGTCAAAATAGAAGGCAAAGAAATGAGAAGAGGGTCGCTGTTAAAATACCGCCAGATACTGGATCCCTTCTTCAGGGAATGTTTTTACTGCAAAAGGCAACTGCCAGACGGGCGGAACACGCACGTGGAGCACGTCATACCGTTTGACTATATTGCAGAAGATGACATCTGGAACCTGACCCTGGTGTGCCAGCAGTGCAACCTGCAAAAGCTGGGGGCGCTGCCACCCCAAAAATACATAGACAAGCTGATAGAGCGGAACCATTGCTACCGGAAACGTATACCGCGTCTGGAAAAATCCCTCGTCCGGCTTGACCGGGACTTTGAAAAGATAGTTAACGACCACTACCAGAACGCAAAGGCACACGGATACATGGCGCTGGAAAACTTTCCGCGATCACAAGACAGGACCGCATCCAAACGATCCTGGTACCTGTTCTGAAATACAGCCAGCCCAGATACCGTAATTATCACCCGTTCCAAGCCCGAATCTCGGCAATTGGAATTTATACTTCGGAAGATATAGTTGGGAACATAAATAACCCCTCATGAATTTTACGCTGGCAGTATTCTGTCCAGACTCCTGAACAGGATGTTGCGCGGCTCGAACTTTGTTTCAAGCGATTCGTACACGGGCACGGCTTTTCTCCTGAAATGATTTTTGGCCGACCGCCCGGAAGTGCTCCGTATCCCCGCCCTGCCGCTGCGCCACGGCCACTCGGCCGGATTCAAGAACGGCGAGGACGGCGGCAGGAATGTCAGCTTGGCGAAATGAAAGATTTCAGGATTTCTAAAGATGATCAAGTCTGGCGGTAGTGCCGTCTATGAGCGGTTCAACAAAAGAGAGCGCAAAAAACTAAAGCAAGCGGTAACCGCCATGCGCAAGCGACCGGGAATCAGGCATTACGGGGAGATAGACGGGTGGTTGGCAGCATGCATAACGGCGATCCGGCAAAAGAACGCATACAGGAGCTTGCGGATTTTTTCGCGTATGCGACGTTCACCAGGCACGAGTCAGAGGACAGGAAGCACGACAGGCGGGATTTGATCAAGGAAAAATACTTTGAGCTGGACGGGAATTATTATACGGTAGGAAATGCGCTTCGATAATGGTGGTCCCTGAGCCTCCACCGGACTCGCAGCCGGCGCGATCACCGACGGGATCCTACTGCTGGTACCAGAATTGGTTATTTAAACATTTTAAAGAGCGGGCTACGTTAAGCTGACGGGTCTTGAGCCGATTCCGGATCTATGCACAATCTCCTATGGAATGCAACGGCGCGCCACCCGACTGACGACGACGGTGAGGCGCCGGACGGGGATGGTGATGCGCCGCATGGCCTGCCCGCCGCCCAGGATATCTGTAATTCGATAAAGAGTGAATCAAGCCGGCGCAGGCAGCCGCGTCTTGCATGGGACAGGCAACCCCCCATGACAGGCGCCTGGCGGCAAGGCTCCCCCTAGCCGTTTTGGGCCGCCTTTGTGCGCAGGGCCAGCGTGATGACCCCTATGTCGTGCCGGCTTCGGCTGAGCTTCTTTACGTCCTCGGCAAGCTCGGCCATCACGCCATCATCCCCAAAGCCGCGGTACATCCTGCGCTCCCAGGACTCGTTGGCCGCATACGCGTCCCAGGCGGCCCGCTGCTCCTGCGGCGCCGCGCCCCGAATCTCCTCGATCGCATCGTAGTAGGCCCGGCGGTCGCCCCCGGGACTGAACCTGGGCAGATCCCCGACGCCCGCCTCCCTGAGCCTCCTGAGCGCGCCCGCCTCGCTGCCTATCGCGGACAGTCCCCGCTCTACGTCCCCGGTGGCGCTCTCGCGGGTCAGCATGTCCACCAGGGCGGGCGTGCCGCCGGCCAGCGCCGAGCCCGCCGCGCCCGCCGCGCCGCCCACCGGGATGGCCGGCTCTATCCCCGCAAAGCCGCCCGTCCCCGCCTTGCGGGCCCCTGATAGCCCTCCCATCAGGCCGCCCAGGGTTCCCGCCCCGATGGTCCTGGCCAGCCCCGACAGCCCCTGGACTCCCCCCGGCTGGGCCAGCCCGGACCTGACGCCCTGGACCGCGCCCGCCGCGCCGGTCCCGGCGACGGTCGCCGCCGTCTGGATGGCCCCGGTAACCGCCCTGGATGCCACCTGGGTAACCTGTCCCAGCAGCGGCACCAGCAGCACCGGCAGGCTCACCGCAAAAAAGACCACCCCCAGCGAGCTTATCCAGGCGTACATCACCGCGGCGGCCTGGCTCCCCTCCCCGGGGCAGCCGGCCGGCCCGCAGTCGCCGGTCCCCGCCTGGGCTATGAACCCCGCCCCCACCACTATCACCACCGCCGACATCAGCGGCAGCAGGAAGAGCGCCGGCAGGGCGTCCAGGAACCGGTTGGCCACCTGCTCGGCCCGGGGCACCAGCGACATCATCAAAAAGAGCGGCAGGGCCGCGATTATCATCCCCACCAGCAGGTCGGCCATTATCCCTATGATGAAGGCCATCATCAGCACGTTTATCGTCACCAGGGCCTTTGTCAGCCCCAGGAAGGTGTTCACCAGCACCGCCTCGGCAAAGTTCTGCACGTCGGCGGTCAGCGCACCGAACGGGTCATCCGGCGTCAGGTAGGCCTGCTTTGTCTCCTGCAGCTCGGTGGCCCCCATCATCTGCCCGAACACGTACCGTACCTTGAGCTGCGGCTCGCACACTATCCGGGCCTCGCCGGGGGTCTGAGCCTCCCCGCGGCCGTACGGCGAGTCCGCATGCCTCCTGAGTATCTCCTCGTCGGACCACCCCTCCGGGCACGGCCTGTCCGCGTCAAACGAATAGTGCGGGTTGAGCACCCAGAGGGCGGCCCCCTCCACCACCCCGGCGCCCCCGTCCCAGGCCGGCGGGAACACCAGGAAGATCACCAGAAACACCAGCGACCTCGAGATTATCCTGTTGGACGTCCCCGGCTGGGCCAGCCCGGTTCCCGTCCCCTCGATTGCCCGCGATACCCCCGCCCACAGAAGGGCCGCCCCCATCATCCCCCCGGCCACGTACCGCATCTGCGCGAACGCCTGGAAGGTCTCGTTGCCAGACTCCACCCCGTCCTCTATCGAGTAGTCGAACCTGGGCAGGGTCAGCGCCAGGTCCATGTACACCATGTCCAGGTACCCGGTCATGTTGACGGCCAGGCCGATGATCGCCAGCATGAACACCAGCAGCCCGCCTATCACCATCATCGACGCCAGGGCCGGGCGCCTGCCGCTCAGCCGCACGCGGGCAAAACACCCGGCCCATTTAAGGGCGGCCGGCCGCCATCCGGCCACCGGGGCTCGCACCCGCCAGGAGACCGCCCCCTCCCCGCGGCGGACCCGCCGCGGCGATAACTAGACCGTCCGTGCTCATCCAGGCGCCATCCGCCGAGCCGAGCGGCCCCTCAACCGCACGCCCCACCATACGCCAAGGGTGATGCCGCCCGCCATCCCCGGGCCATCCGGCTCGAACCATCTGCCGTCTGTCCCGATAAACCCCGAAACCCTACCCGGACGGCGGCGCGCCCGCCGCATACCACAACTCCCCGGGGCCGGACACCCCGACCATCAGGGCGCGGTTGTCCGCGTAGGCTACGTCACCGCCGAACTCCATCCTCAGGTGGTGCTCGCCGGGTGTGAGGGCCCGCAGCACCAGATACCCGGCCGCCTGCTCGCCGCCGAATCCCCCGAACCTCAGGGCGCCGTCCGCACCCCGGGTGGGCGCGATCTCCCCGCCCCCGTCCCGGCGCATCTCTACAAACTCCAGGTCCCCCCCAAGCGAGGTGCCGTTGACCCCCGAGACCACCAGGTCGCGCTCGCCCGCCACCGCGAACCGTATCATCCAGTCGCCCCCGACATCCAGCGGCGCCGGCTCGCCCAGCAGCGTTATCTGTCCGTCCCAGGGCAGGCTGTAGGCCATCCCCAGGCCCGCTCCCAGCAGGGCGCCGCCCAATACCGCCGTGGCGATGCACCACGGCGCCGCGCTGCCCTTGTGGCGCCCGGCGCCCTTTCCCCGGGCGCCCGCGCAATCGTACTGGATATCATGGTTCGCCATTCGTGGTTAATATACGTCGTTTTCATATATTAATGTATCAACATACTTGGTTATATGTATAAAAAATACTGGTACTGGCAAGTTATCGGTAGCTGGATCCGATCTTTCTCCGAAACTCGATTCACCGGTATCGGGTCGCCATCATCTCAAACCACGCCCGGATGCTACCGCTGGTTCTACAGCACCCATGTGCCGGGCATCGAGCTCGGCGACGGCTCAACGTGGATATACGACGTCAGGCCGACATGGTCGGGCAGCTGAGGTTCCCACTCCGGCTGGAGCAGAACCGGGTTTCCTAATTCGGTGACCAGATATATTGATGCCCCGTCGGCCGTGCTTGATAATCTGACGATGGCCGGTCCCGCGACGATCGCGATGAGCACTCCGTGTATGAGCATCCCAGTTCAGTATCTGGTCTTGGTTTTCCCAACCGCGCGGAACGTCCTACAGACGGTCAGCGTGTTGGGTTTGGGTAGAACATGCAGACTCTAGTCGTCCCAACTGCGCATATGGGCGACGGCTTCCCGCAACACACTGGCAAACTCAGGCATCTCCGCCTCAACTATGTCTGCGTTTTTTTCACACCTTTCAATAGTATCCTGTATTCCCATGGAATATATTACAACCGCTGGAATTTATAGGTTGTGAGATATCCGGATTCCGTGAGGCGCGCCGCAGCTGCAAGTATCACTGATTTGGAAGAGGTCCAAGCAAACTATCAACGCAGGGCAGATGAATTGCAGCCATACATCGACAGGCTGCAAAAAATTCTGGACGATGAACCAGTTGACTAATTCATGCGCTCTTCCCGCAAGGACGTGTGGTTGGTCCAAACGGATTGGTTCCGGACGGGCCATAGTTTGCCCGGATCTGGCACCGCATACCGCGCATATCTCGGCATCGCCGCCATGCGCCGCCATGCGGCGATGCCGCAGTTCGACCGGGCGCTGGAGTTGGAGCCAGGCAATCCCGCGGTGCATCGCTTCAGCGAAGACGCGCCGGCCCGCCTGAAGGGGCGCAGGCTCTTTCCGAGAATATCGGATCCAGCTACCGAGTTACCGCTTAGTAAAAAACACCCCAGCTACCAAGACTTACCAGTACCAAATACTGGGTTCAGGCAAGTTATGGTGTGATGGATGAGTGTTCTCTGTCGCCGTGGTTGTGATACTTGACTAGTTCGCTGTTCGGGCCGCTTCTGATGTTCATGCCTGCATAGTGATTTGCAAAATGATTTGGATAAAATGAGGACGGATCTGCCCTCCGTGGCCCGTACGGTTATCCAGATCATTATTCAAATTCCTATGCAGGGGTTTGTATCTCGGTTAACTACCACCCTATATCATTCAGTTTGGGCGGTATGATGTTGCGTGCGTTCATGTACTCTGGAGATCGGATTGTGTGTCCACCCGCTTGGTTCTTGGTTCCGGCATCGGCCACCCTGACCACGCCCCACCACACCGCCTTTCCACCATCACCCCCCATCACGCCATAACTTACCAGAACCAAATACTGGTACAGGCAAGTTATCGGTAGCTGGATCCGATCTTCTCCCAAGAGCCAGCCTAGCGGCCCTTCAGGCGGGCGAACGTGTCTCCCAGATGGTAACACATACTCATAGGGGTGATGATCGGACTTGGTTCCCCACTTACGAAATTTTTATTGGATGTTGGGTAACACCACACATGAGTCAGGCGCTGCACGGACCGTACGCGTATAATCCGGACGACATCGTGGCCTCCCTCCGGCGTCTGGGGTACGTGAGACATGGCGACCCGCCTGCAGACGGGGGCCGTATACTGCCACCGGAACATCTGATAGCATGCATGGTCTACAGCCGCGACCACCGCTGGATGTCAGCCGTGGCAGTCGTACTCTGTAGGGCGGACATCGACTGGGACCTCATGGTCCGCACGGCCGTTGCCTACGGGTTCGCCGGCACGCTGCGGGGCATGATAGAGGGCGTGCGCGCGGAGGGTAGGCTCGTCGGCGGGAGGGCATTGGAGCTCCTCTCCGGATACCAACCCGTGAAGCCGGAACGCGTGCGCGAGGTGCTTGACATCTGTGGCTGTTGACGCATCGTCATTGAATGAGATAGTTCGGAAGTTGGGCGATGCCGTGGAATGCGACTGCACGTTGGTTGCGGCCGGCGGCACCGCCCTCACACTCCACGGCCTCAAACCCTCCACAGAGGACGTGGATTTTGTGGTGGAGTACGGCGACAAGGATGCCGTCGGGTCGGCCGCGGCATCAATCGGCGGGCCGCGCATGACCTGTTTCCGGCCGGTATTGTATTTAGCAACCCGCTTCCGGCAGATTACATGTCGCGGGTAGAATACAAGGGAGGGTTCGGCCACGTGACATTGATGGCCATGGCTCCGCTTGATGTTGTGATGACAAAGATGGCGCGTGCCGATGGCGGGGATATGGAAGACATACGGTCGTGCGCCGGGAGATGCACGCCGGACGACATCATCGGAGCGGCGCGGGCTTGCGGCATCGACACGCCGGAACTGCGTAACAACCTGCGGGAGGTACTGCATGAGGTTTATGGTGTGGAGTTCGGTACAGCGGAGGAAGACCTCCGTTGATGTTCGGCCGGCGGCAGCTGCTCGACACCGACGGCCGTCCGATACCAGATGACGTGATATCGGCGGCCCACGGCTCGGCGCAGCCGTCCCTGGATGTTGTACGGCGCGCCGTGGAAGATGTGGTGGATGGGATATGCGGGCCCAATCTGATCGGCGCACCAGAGGACGCGTCATCGAGACACACGGACGCCATAATACGGGATTGGATCTCACACGGCAGTCCGGAACCGGATTCGCTGTATGATGTCATTGGGCGCCACATCCTCGAGATACAATCCACCACACGACGGCCGGAGATAAGCGCGGCAAACAGGCGGTGGATCGAAAGTTAGGTGGTCGGGAGCGTTCGGCCCCGTCTGTCGGCGCCGGATTTTGCCGTCGGACGGTAACCAACACAAAACGCCCCATCAGATGGTGGTGCGGTTAGAGATGACGGCGGCGGCCGCCTGACGATGCTGCAGAGAAGATCCGGCCCATCTGCCGAAGCTGCCGCCATCCTGCCAGATACCGACCGCCGCCCGGGCGCGACGGCGGCTCAGCCCCTGCCGGTGCCGCCCGGGGACCCGGGCCGCTCCCCGGCCAGGCCCTCCAGCCCGCCGTGGGCGGCCCGGTGCTGGCCCCTAGCGGAGGCGCCCGATCCCGTCCCCAACAGGCCCAGGCCGGTGATCGTCGCCGCCGAACCCACCGCCGAGGAGAGGGTCCCGGTGGCGGCGTGCACCACCGCCGAGACGGTCGGCACCATCGCCGCCGGCAGCAGGGATGCCAGGAAGAGCACCGAGACGGCCCCCGCCCATGCGGCCAGTGTCCCCGAGTCTGCGGCGGCCACCGCCGAGCTGCCCGCCACCACCACCGCCGCCGCGGCCGGGGGCGCCAGCAGCAGGGCCGGGACGGCCCCAAGGAACCTGGCGGAGATCCCCGCCGTCCCCGGGATCATCCCCAGGACCACCGTCACCGGCAGCGACCCGATCACCAGGCCGGTGAACAGGTCCAGCACCACCCCGGCGGCGGCCGCCGCCACCGCCAGATTGATCATCGTCAGCGCCTTGGCCACCGCGGCAAAGACGTTGACAAAGGCCCCCTCCAGGCCGGCGGGTATCGACTCTGCGACCATCCCCAGCACCCCCGGGTGGCCGGGCTCGGCTGCCCCCGCGTCGGTGATCCCCGCCGCCTGGCCCACCAGGTAGGAGACGCGGAGGCCCGGCGAGCAGACCCCGCCGGCGTCCGGGCCGGCGCCGTACGGCGAGGAGTCGCGCACCATCCTGAGATGGTCCGCGTCCCAGTCGGCCGGACACGGCCGGTCGGGGTCCAGCGTGTAGTGGGGGTTGAGCACCCACATGCCCGCGGCGCCCGCAGTCCAGGCCAGGTAGTCCCAGGCCGGCGGGAAGGCGAACAGCAGCGTCCCGGCCAGGGCCGCCCGGAGGAGTATCCCGGCGGCGCGCCGCCGATGCCGCGCCGCCGATACCGCGGCGACCGCCCCCAGGACCGCCAGGCCGGCCCACCTCAGCTGTACATAGACGCCGAAGAGCGCGTTGCCGGACTCCGAGGTGCCGTCATGGTGGTATCCAAAGCCGGGCACGCCCAGGATCAGGCTGAGCATCAACCCGTCAAAGCCCTCCGCCAGCGCCGCCGACACCCCCAGGATCGCCGCCAGGAAGAGCAGCATCCCGGCGGCCAGCACTATCCCGTCGACAGCCACCAGCGCCATCCGAGCGTAACCTGCCGGGCCTTTTAACGGAGGGGCGTCTTGGCCGCCATGGACTGGATGGCCGGCGAGGAGGCGGCCGGCTCCTTCGACCTTGAGCCGCCGGGGACGACCCTGTACGTGACCAACTACCGGGTGGCCGTCGCCTCGGATGGCGGCAGCCCGTCCCTGGAGGTGCCCCTCGGCAGGATAGAGTCGTGCGGCTCGCGGGGGCGCAGGCTTGATCTCGTCTGGCGGGACGACGCCCGGATGCGCGCCTCGCTGGTGCTCTCCAGGATGCCGGCGGCCGCCGCCGAGTCGGCCATCTGCGGGGCCGTCGGGGCATGCCCCTCCTGACGGCCCCGGCGGCGGCCCTGGCCGGGGCGCTGCTGCTCGGGGCCGGGGCGGCCTGGGCCGAGCAGGTCTTTCTGCTGACCGACCTCGGCAACATGTTCCCGGTGGAGCCGCGGCATGCGGTGCGGCTGCCCGAGGGGGCCGTCGGGCTCTCGCCCCACCTGGTCCAGCACCTCCACGACGGCTTCTTTGTCATCGGCGACCCCCGGCACGCGCAGCCGCTGCTCTTCGGGTCGGTCTACCACGTGCCCGCCCCGGTGGCCGGCGACCCCCGGTCCGTCTACGCGCTGGTCCGGGGCAGCCCCGAGCTCAACCTGCTGCCCAACCGCGGCCCCCACTGGTACGATGACGGCCGGATCACCCTGAGCACCAAGGGCCTGGAGCACGTGCTCAGCCGGGCCCTGCCCGGCAAGGCCTTCTCGGGCAGCCCCGCCTACTGGCCCTCCTCGGGGTACATGACCTTCCACGGCAACGGCACCGCCGCATACCTGCTCAGGAGCATCACCCACAACGGGGTCCCCGTGGACAGCTTCCTGGTGGAGGCGACCTGCCCGGGCAGCCCCTGCGGGAGCGTCCTGGCGGCCAGATCCCAGGACCGCCTGCTGATATTCGGTGGCGAGCTAGCCGACGCGCGGCTACACGATACGGTCCCGCTGGACGGCCGGCCCCGCGTGATCACCGAGGATCACTACCTCATCGCCGACACCACCTCCGGGGACGTCCGCATCAGGGCCGTCGCCTATGACGACTCGCGCCTGGAGATAAGGAACCTCCCCCGGGGCACCGCCTACCTGATCACCGGACCGGGGGCGCCCCTCGACCTGTACGGGGGTGGACCGCATCCCTGGTGGCAGGAGGCGCACGCCGCCCACGGCTGCTGCTATGCCGACCATACGCTCCTGCCCGCCCTGCGCGCCGGCCTGCAGACGGGTTCGGGTATCGTATCCTATGACAGCGGCATCCTGGCCGGCTCCCCCGGCCGGGACACCCGCGTGCTGGTCCGCACCTACCCCGACGACGTCCTGTGGCGGCAGGACCGGCTGGCCGGCGGCTGGCTGCTCTTCGACCACCACAACGACCAGGTGGTGAGGCTGGCCGGGACCCCCGAGAGGGTCGTCTCGGCGGGCATCTACGTCAAGGTGCCCTCGGCCTCGGGGACCACCCTCAGCGAGGTGGGCACCGCCAGGTACGACTGCGGCCTAGACCCCCGGGGGCTGGGCTACCTCTGGGGGAGGATCCCCGCCGGGGGTTCGGCCAGCATCCCGGTGGTCCCCGGCCATCCGATGATCTGCCTGCACGCCGACGGCATCCCCGCGGTCATCCGGTACGCCGAGATGGCCGAGGAGACCGAGACCCTCCCCCTCCACCCGGACTCCTCGTCGGTGGTGATATCCGGCGATCCTGCGCAGGTTCCCTGCATCTCCTGCGGCCATCCCAGGCTGCACCTGGAGTCGGCCGCCGGGGCCGCCTCGCACGCGTCCACCGTCTCCCCCAGGGACGGCCCCCTCACCGTCACGGTGAGCGGCTTCTCCGAGTACCGGATGAACGTCACGCGCACCTGGTCCAGCACGCTCGGGACGCTGGATGTCTCGTACTGGTCCCCGGGGGTCGCCATCCGCGACGGGGGCGGCGCCACCATCTCCGTCTACCGCAACGGCGTGCTGGCCGAGAGCCTGGCGGTCCCCTGCTCGGCCTCCTCCGGGCAGGCAACAGGCCACTCGAGCACCCGGGTGGGCAACACCTTCGTCCACCACTGGTCCTGGGCCCACGAGTACTCGTGCGGGTCCAGGATTGACGCCCGGCTGACCGTCCAGGCATCCGCCGGCGACATCATCGACGTCTCCGTCTCGGTCAGGCCCGACATCCTGGTGCACTCGGATAGCCGGCAGGCCACCAACGTCTCCGATACCGGAGGCGAGCACGCCTCGGTGGGCGGGATACTGGTCAAGTCCTACGGGTAGGCTGGCCCGGACCGGCACCGCCCGCCCCGGAGGCGTACGTCCCGTATCATCAAGGCCGCGCGGCATGCCGGGGCAGATACGTTGATCACGACCATCCCCCGGACACCGCCCCGCGCCCGCTCAGGGCGGCGCCTGCGAGCCGTCCGCCTGCCCGCCCGCCTCGTCGGTGACCGCCCCGGCGGCCCGCAGCTCGGCGGCCACGCGCCTGTCCTGGTCGTATATCCTCCTGGGGTCGGTATCCGGACCAAAGTGCTTCTGGTAGTACCGCCTCCTGGTCAGCGGGTAGCCGCCCTCGTCGCGCGCCGAGACGAACTCGTCCAGCCACGCCTGATACTCGGCCTCGCCGCTCATTGGTCCTCGCTCCACCCGCAGCTGCCGCAGCGGTACGTCCAGCCGCCGTGCTCCTGGCAGCCCATCTCGCCCACCTGGCCGCTGCACTCGGGGCAGGGGTGCGGCACCCACCTGCGTATGGACATCTCCGCGCCACAATCCCCGCACGCCGGCATGAACCGCCCATGCCATCTGGGCGTAAAAACGTATCACCCGTCCCGGAGGGGCGGGGCTGCGCCGGCGGGCCGGGATGATGCCCTGCGTTCATCCATGCCGGCCCGGGCGCCATCCGGTTCGCGTGCATCGCCCCTGCCTTGTGCCGTTATACGCCCCGGCCGGTCAGTTCCTGACCCACCCGACCGTGCAGGATCCCTCGCCGCTCCAGGCGATCTCGGCCCCGAACGCCTCAAGGCCGCCCAGGTATACCCGGGTGAGGTTGCCATCGGGGTACTCGAAGGTGTCGCCGGGGCCCGCATCCATGTACTCGTCCAGGGTGATGCCGTAGTCGTACGCCGTGTGCGCTATCATCGACTGGGACGTGTCCATTATGATATCGGCCAGGCTCCAGTGGCCCTGATGGGCCATCCAGGACGCGTCCAGGTCTATGTCGATCCGGTGGACCGAGGCCGGTTCCCCGATCGGATTTGTGCCGATCTGCCCGAGCAGTCCCTCCAGGCGCAGCCCCACGGTGGCGGAGGCAAGCCCGGTTCCCTCCTCGCAGGTGGCGACCACATCAAACCAGTGCCTTCCCTTGGATCCCATCATCCCGGCCAGGTCCTGAACGGTCCACACCAGGTCGTCGGAGCCCGTCCGGACGGGCCGATCACGGACCTCCACCGCCCGGTCCGCCCGGGCGGAGTTGCCCGCCCCGTCGGTACAGACGTAGGTGACCTGGTAGGTCCCGGCAACGGCCGCATCCACATCCGAGTAGACCGCCAGGCGGTCCGTCAAGTCCCCGTCCAGCCCGTCCGTGCAGGCCGCCCCCGGGTCGTCGTACGGGTCGCCGGCGTATACTACCGTGATGGCGGCCTCCCCGAGGACGGTGATCACCGGGGCCGTCCTGTCAAAGGTCACCGACACCGGCCCGGAGGCGGCATTGGGGTTGCCGGCCAGGTCCGCCACCCCGCCGGCCGGTACCGACACCTCCACCGGCCCGTCCCCGGCGGGGGCGCCCACGATAACCACAAAGCGGATGGGGTCGTCCCCCTCCCGCACCAGTCCGTTGACGGTCCCCCCGCCGGAGACGGCCACGTCACCCGCATCAAAGGTGGTGGCGTTGATGGGTTCCCCAAAGTCGACGCCCACCTCAACCGAGGACCCGTTGGTGACGGCCGGGGCCGAGAGGGCCGGGACCGGGGCGGTCGTGTCACCGGGGACGTCCGTGATGGTCAGCACCAGCGAGTCGGTAGCGGCCAGGCCGCCCGCGTCGGTGGCGGTCAGCGTGAGGGTGACGGTGGCGCTCTCATCAACCAGGGGAGCTGCCACCGTCGTGGCCGGCGAGGCGGGGTCGGCGAACCGCACGTCCATCTGCGAGTCGTGGCTCCACAGGTAGGTCAGCCGGCCCCCCTCCGGGTCGGTCCCCGAACCGGAGAGCGCTGCCGTCCGGCCCTCCGGGACGGCCAGGTCGGCTCCGGCCTCGACGGCCGGCGGGGAGTTGGGGGGCTGCCTCACGCTCACCTCCAGGGTTCTGGAGTTGTCCGTGCCGAACTCCCCGGTGGCGGTCACCACCACCGTATACGAGTCCCTGTCCGGGATAGCCTTCAGCACCAGCTCGGAGCCGTCCATCTCGAACAGCTCCGAGTCGCCGCCGGCCCCTATCCCGTAGACGGGCCCCTGGCCATCCAGGTACGCGTTCTGAGCGCGGACTTTGCCGACCACCCCGGGCGCCTTGTCGGCGTCGATGGAGGCATCCTCCAGCACGACATACCACCTGCCCAGGTTTTGGCCGAACGAGTCGGCGCCGTCGAACATGTCCCGCATGTTCCTCACCTGCGAGACATCCCATCCGGATATGTCCCGGTTGAAGGCGTCGGCGCCGAGGAACATTCCGTTCATGTCGGTCACGCTCGAGACGTCCCAGGTTGATATGTCGCCGTTGAAGATATCGGCCCCCCAGAACATCCCGCTCATGTCCCGGACCTGCGAGACGTCCCAGGATGATATGTCGCCGTTGAAGCGGTCTGCGTTCTGGAACATCATGCTCACGCTCCGCACCTGCGAGACGTCCCAGGATGATATGTCGCCGTTGAAGCGCTCCGCAAAGGAGAACATGTGGTGCATGTCCCGGACCTGCGAGACGTCCCAGGTTGATATGTCGCCGTTGAAGGAGTCGGTACTCTGGAACATCTGGCTCATGTCGGTCACGCCCGATACGTCCCAGGCGGTGATGTCCCGGTTGAAGGCGCTGGCTCCCCAGAACATCTGGCTCATGTCGGTCACGCCCGATACGTCCCAGGCCGATATGTCCCGGTTGAAGGCGTGGGCGCCATCAAACATGCGGCTCATGTCGGTCACGCTCGATACGTCCCAGGTAGATATGTCGCCGTTGAAGAGGTCGGCCAGCCAGAACATGCGGGTCATGTCGGTCACCCCGGAGAGGTCGGGCTCGTCGGCGGCCCCGTACACCACATCAAAGGCCCGCGCAAAGGCGCCCTCCATCGAGCTCCACCGTACGTCGCCCCACTGGTCTATCGAGCGCAATCTCTCGGTGTTGGGCGGCGCCGAGGAGGCCAGGTGTATCCTCGTAAAGTCGCCGGAGATGCTGACCCTGTAGGTTCCTGCGTCCTCATACCGGTGGGTCCGGTCGCCGGTGACGTCCCGCTCGACGGTGCCATCGCCCCAGTCAACGGTAAAGGTTCCCGCGGATCCGCCAACGGGGATGACCACCTCCTGGTTGTCCGCGGTGGTCCTCCAGGTAGTGACAAACGGGGCGGCGCCCTCCTGGCCGTAGGCGTTCCCCGCCCAGGTCCCCGGCATCCAGAGTGGCTCGCCGCCGGGCTCGGGCGCCTGGCCGGCGCCTCCCAGCAAGATAGCCGGGAGGATGGCCGCCAGGATGACCGCCACCACCATCCCGTAGGTGAAGGCCGGGCTCGTCATTGATACGGGGGGCGCTTCCCTGCTGGCACCGTGTAACTATCCACATTAGGCATATGGTCCATACTATCACAGCGCGCGATATATGGCGGTCGACATAAGGATCATGACCACCAGTACGATGCCCGATAAAGTCCGGCCGCGCCCCCGGCCGTCAGGCATCCGGCGGCCACAAGGGTTCGGCGCCCCCCCCCAGCCAAAGCCGCCCTGAACCAGAAGCAGGACGTCGGATCTCCAGCCCCGGCCATCCAGGGTGCGGCGCCCGCTTGCGCATGGGCATCCCCGCGCCACAGCCCCCGCACGCCGGCATGAACCGCCCGTGCCATCCGGGCGCAAAAACGTACCACCCGTCCCGGAGCGGGTTGCGCCGGCGGGCATCCTGCCGCCGCGGCCATCCACGGCACCGAATCCGGCCAGACGCCCGCGGGCGTCTCCCCGCATCCCCGACGGATCCGCCTGCCTCGGGGTCGCCGTCCGGGCCGCTACCACCATCTCCTGTAGACATCATACGGTACCAGATGCAGCGCCATGCTGCCGGTGTCCGCATGGGTGCCGTCACCCACCCCTGCGGTCGGCGTGCACCGGATCATCAAGTCGCCGTCCGGGCCGGCGCAGATGCCCCCCTTACCGGTGTCTGGTCGGGTATCGCATAAACTGCGGGACGACTCCCCGACTGGATAGTTGCCGGACCTGAGCGCCTCCCGCGAGGGCGCCTGGCCGGCACGTGGCAGACCGGGCGGTGTTTGTAGGCGCCGCAACAAGACAGTCTGCCGACGGCGAATTTGCGAACGCGGAGAACGGGGTTGATCTGGATTTGCGGCGGCGTTCGGCGCCTGATGGTTCGAGCTATTGCGGCCGGTCAGTAGCGCCTATGCCACGCCGCGGTTTCTGAGCTCGATGCTAACTGAATCGTGTACTTTTCGGGCAGTCGATACGGCATCATGCGCGTCGTGCGCGGTGAATTTGTTCGATTTTTCCGGATATCGCGACTCTATATGGCGTATTTGGTAATTTTTGCCAGGCTGGAGTGCGTACTTTTGACTGACCAGCCGGCAGGCAGCATGTCGCGAAGTTCATCGGGATCGTGTATGTGCGGAAAATCGGCATTTTTCTATATTAGCGCGGCCTTGAGTGCTTTCCCGACGGATTGCTGGGAGTGCCAGCATGCCGGACGCGGTTTGCCGTTTGATGCGCACATTACTGCGGTGTCAAGATCCTCTTTAGCCAAGGTTAGCCAGTA
Organism: Nitrosopumilaceae archaeon; assembly: GCA_965261905.1. GTDB lineage: Archaea > Thermoproteota > Nitrososphaeria > Nitrososphaerales > Nitrosopumilaceae > VYCS01. The sequence continues at coordinate 693,000 of CBDHDZ010000013.1, forward strand.
AACAACATCGTTAGCACTCATACAGCACCACGCCCTCCCGTAGCGCGTAGTAGAGCGCGTAGCCGCAGACGGCGCCCTCGTCTTTTATGCTATCCGGCGTCGCGACTATAACGTCTTTTGCAAAGCCCAGACCGCTTAGTTTTTCCATTATCGCGATGGCCGTCTGGCGCCTGTCCACTTCATCCGGCATCACCACCAGCAGGTCGACGTCGCTGTGCTTGTCCGCGGTGCCGCGCGCCAGCGAGCCGAACAGTATGATTCGTTCGGGGTTGAAATGCCTGGTGATGCGCCCCACGGCCTCGTCAAGGATTTGCTTGACATCTTCCTTGGAGCGTATTTTTAGATCATGCACGGTTAGAATCATTATTTTGTGTATATAAAGTCATACTTGGGAGGCTTCTGTAACATCTTGGTGTGCTAGGATCTAGTGTAACAGGGGTGTGTTGGGGTCGGGATTGGATCTTCTCAAGAATGATGGCCTAGCCTGTATGTCGCTTCTGTGACATCTCAGGTACATGGCGCCGAGTATACTAACTTCTCAAGGTAAGTATTAACGTCATCTAGGCACGTTTTATTGTCTGCAAAAATCATTTGCGGCCGCGATCGTATGGGTTTTAATACTTGGATGGGGCGGTGCTGGCACGGTTGGCGCGCCTGCCATTTCCAAGCAAAAAGCAACCGCCGCGTTAGACCGTGAGAACTAAATATGGGCTGATCGCCTGCATGCCGTTGGCAAGCAGGACCGGCTACAAAAAGATGTTCGAAAAACTCGACTGGGATTACCGCGGACTGCTCGCCGAGTATCGGGAGATGAAGCGCGAGACGAAACGCGAGATCAAGGCGCCAGCTGGCCCTACCACGACAACCCCAACACGCCGCCCTAGCGCAAGATAATCAAACACCGGAAAAAGACCTCCGCCCCAAGGTGGGCCAGGCGGCGGGGAGGAGGTGTCAGCCAGGCGCCGTGGCGCCCAGCCCGGGCACCGGGGCAAGACCAACAAGCCTGCCCCCACCAAGTTTGAAACACACGCGCCCTTCAGGTGCCCCGGGTGCGGCAGTACCTCCCTGAGGGCCGAGAACATCGAGGAGCGCGACATAACCGAGATACCAAAGCCGGTCCCGGCCACGACCACCCGCCATTACACGGTCATCTGCAGCTGCGGCGAGTGCGGCCTGGACGGGATAGGAGCCGGGACCGGACCCGCCAGGGACGCGGCGGTGCCCGTCCCCGACATCCCCAAGAGTGGATCCTACGGCAAGAACGTCATGATGACGGTAGTACACAACTTTCTGGACCGCCTCCCCCACAAACGGAACGCGGACAGCATGGGCAGGCACGGCATCACCATATCGACCGGCACCATCCACAATGTCGTCTCGGGGACCGGGTACTGCCTGGAGAAGTCGGCCTCTGAGATCCGGGCCCGCATCAGGAGGGCGCGCCGCCTGCATGTCGACGAGACATCCATCTCGCTCAACGGTAGGAAAGTCTGGATCTGGGTGTTCCTGGATCCCGATACCGGCGACGCCTACTACACCATACGCTCCAGCAGGGGGCGCAAGGTCGTGCACGAGGTGCTGGGCAAAGGGTGGTCCGGGACGATCATCTGCGACGGGTGGACCGCCTACAAGGGATACCGCATCCAGCGCCGCTGGTTGCACATCCTCCGCGAGGCCGGCCATATAGCTGATCTCAACGAGCACTGCCGCCAGGCGCGGGAGGTCGCCGACGCCCTGCACCGCATATACTGGGACGGCATGGGTGCGGAGGGGCCCCCGACGGTCCGGCGCGCCCTACACGATACCCTCCGCAAGCGCGCATCAAGGATCATCAACAGGTACGCCGATCACCCGGTACTGGAAAAATTCATGACCATGCTATCCAACGCCCTGCCCAGCCTGTTCCGGTTCGTCATCGACCCGGCCATCCCCGCCACCAACAACGCCGCCGAGCGGGCCCTGCGCGAGCTGGTCGTCCACCGCAAGGTACGCGGCTCCATCAGGTCGGTGAAGACCATGGACTGGCTAGCCAACCTCTTCACGTGCGTGACGACCTGGAAGGCTCGGGGTATCGACTACGCCGCGCAGGTGGCCAGATACATCTGAGCGGGACGGCGGCCACGGACCCGAAAACAATCTAAAGAAAAAACACCCGGCAACCTACCGATAATTTCTTGCTTAATGCGGGCGGATTATTTATCTCAGCTCATCCCGGGGAAAAACACGCCCGAATGACGTGAATACTTACTTCTCAAGAATAGTGATTCGATTAGGTGATATAGTAGTAATGTGTCATGTCCGCAATGACAACAACGAACACGGATCAGAATCACCCCCCCCGATGAGAGCTGACATGATGGCCACGCTGGTTCTAGGGTTGGCGGGGTTGGCCGCGTTGTCTGTAGTAGTCATCAGTACAGACCAAGCCTATGCGCATCCTTGTTCTGAAACGTCATCGTACACAAGATGCATCCACACTACATTGCGGATGCCCATTGACGTCGTCAACGCTACGCTACACCCGGCCGCGGGAGGAGACACATTGGTAATGTGGCTGGATCTTACGCCTAGAGCAGAACCGCACAATGCTGTCAGCATATGGTACATAGAGACCGACACCGACCTACTCTTGAACGAGGATTGTGTAGAGTATCGTGGCGATAGAGCATTGAAAGTCAAGAAACAACTCCTCTTGAAGACATGCTATTTCATCCCCAGTCATCTGGATACTGACGATTTGATAAAATTACGCGTGGGGTATGAGCTTCAGCAGGACAATTTCTATACTGGCGGCGGTTCAAAGTATACCCACTATATGAAAAACATAACTCTGGGAGATGTTGACTTCCAAAGATACGCCGAACCGCCACCAACCCCAGATGATGGTTGGCTCAACGGGACGGATCCGGACACTATTGAAGCAGAGGATTTGGAGTTAATGGGTCTGCAACACTACATGCTTGATTTGATAAATGAGGAGCGCGCGGCGGCGGGGTTAGGGCCGGTCACTCTGGGGAATAACACGGCGGCGCAGTTGCACGCGGAGAACATGTTGGAGCACTGCTTCCTTTCGCATTGGGGCTTGGACGGCCTCAAGCCATACATGCGGTACGTCCTTGCCAACGGGACCCAGTACGACGCCGAGAACGTATCCGGGCATGGTTACTGCATCAACAGTGGTCGATATGTAACCATAGAACCGCGTGACGAACTTGCAGATACCATGAACGGCCTCATGAACAGCGCAGGCCACCGGGACAACATCTTGGACCCGCACCATTCCCGGGTTAATATCGGCGTGGCCTACAACGAGTACCAACTATGGGCAGTGCAACACTTCGAGTACGATTACATGGTTTTTAACCAACCACCCACCATCAAAGGGACAATACTCTCGCTCAGCGGCCGGGTCGTGAACGGGTCCAGTATCTCATCAGATGACGACTTGGGCATCCAGGTGTCTTATGATTCTCCCCCTCACAATCTGACACGAGGGCAAGTACAACGCACTTACTGCTATGATGCCGGCATACCCGTGGCTTCCATCGTGTCACCGCCTCCGCCGGGTTATTATTACATCGGGTCGTCATCGTACATTACCCATATACCATGCGCTAATCCATACGATGTCGATCCCGAGGCTGTCGCACGAACAGCTCCACCGCCGGGACATATAACAACAACAATTCCGATCCTCCGAACGTCGCAAATCTATACTGTACCATTCATAGAGGCGATTGATTGGGTGGTGGACCGGGATCACTTTAAAGTCCGCGCAAATATAGACTCTGTCCTACAGAAGCATGGGCCCGGAGTCTATACCGTGACCATCTGGGGCAAGGTGGCCAGCCAGGACACCGTAGTGGGGCAGGGTGTCATATTCCATCATGTGATGCCCTAGTGCACCGCCACGTATGGAAAATCAGCCACCGCCTAGGCGACAAGAGACATTATGCATAATTGGCCAAAGTGACAATAAATTATCGTAAGTCATACTTGGGTGAACAGGCATTTGGCACAATAACAGACATGGGCGCGTTTGTGCTGAGGGTAGCCGCGCCCTGATCACGCAAAACCCGGATAGTCGTGCGCAGCCTGCCCGCGCTGGTGCGCCGTGTCTTTTTTTTTTGCTTGGGAATATGGGTGGCTCTGCCACCCGCGGGTCAGCGTGGCGCTCTTTGCCAGCTCCCGTACCAGGGACTTGTTCTCTTCCTTGATCCTGTCCCAGTCGAGGTTCAGGTTCACCAGACCCGAGATGATGTTGAGTTCCTCGTTGAGATCCTCGGGCGTGCCCCAGAAAGGTCTGGTGGTTATCCTGTACCGTTTGATCATCCCGATGGCGTGCTCAACGACTATCCTAGTACCGTTGATCTCCTTGTTGAGGGCCAGCTCACCTTCGGTCAGCCCCCCGGTCTGCTTGTCGGAGTTGGGGCGGCGCCTGGCCGGCTGCCGTACGGTCGCGCCGGGATAGTATCCGGATATGCCCTGGTATCCCTTGTCCACGTACAGGGCGGGGCGGTCCCGCTCGGGTGTGTCATCGTCGGACATGATCCGGGTGAGGATGCCGAGGTCCGGAGGGTCCTCCCTGAGCAGCGTGAGATCGTGGGTGCTGCCGGAGGTAGTTCCGCTGATCCACAGTATCCTTTTTCTGGTGTCGGTCAGAACATTGGTGTTGAAGGTGAACGCCTTCTTCTTGCCCGAATAGTCCGCCTTGCGCCGGTCCTTGTCGCCGGACCGGTCGACGGGCACGTGCGTGCCGTCCAGCACGACGGCGACCTTCCCGGTGGCCGGGTCCAGCGGGATTATCTTCTTCAGGCCCATCAGCGTGTCCACCTCCCTGATCAGCTGGGTCATCTTGTGGGCGGTGGGCAGCACCTCGGAGAGGATGTGGTTGGACGCCGCCAGGGACCTGTTGATGTTGCTCTGGTCCACCCCGAACATGGCGGCCAGCTCCTCCTGGGTCGATCCACCCTTCTTGCGCATCAGGGCCAGCAGCAGGGAGTGCCTGATGTACATCTTGGAGCGGTTGCCCGGCTCGGACGCCCGGATATCATCATCCCAGAAGAGCGTCATGTCACCGTGCTCCTTTATCCAGGCGGCGTACATGTGCAGGATGTAGTCGAACTACTCGGCGGTGCAGAGCGTGACGGCGTGCAGCCTGCGCGGATTTCCGATGATGTCGTCCAGAACGGTGAGCCGGGCTATGTGGACGTCCTGTTCGGGTCCGTACACGCGGTATGTTGCATCTCGTCGCTGCATAGCGGCGCTCAGAAGGGACCTCAGCCGCTCATTTTCGCGCTGCAGCCTATCTATGGTCTGTCTCTTGGTTTCGGGCATGCCCGGGGTGTGGCGTGATCTTCCCTGATCTAAAGGTTTCGGTCGGACATGTGCAAAACTGCCCGTCGGTGGTTGAATTACGGGTTAGTCAAGAAATTGGCCGATTACGCATATTGTTTACTGTTGTAATTTGCATTCTGTGCGGCAAGTTTGGCCATTTCCAAAAATTCTTCGGATTTCACAAGGTAACCTGGCGCCTTCCGCGGGTCAATGTCCCTCACTTCAAAACGTCCCCCAGATTTTTTCCGCATACCATGGCATGACCGTCCAAGATCGAGCGTACAAGATCGCTGTTGTTTTTTGACTTGAATTCGGCCTCGGAGAAGATGGTTGGAGAGATGCTGCCGTGGAATTTTGCAAATATCTCCTCGGCTGCATCCGATACTGCCGCTACGGCGCCGTCAAAATCATTCGATATGACAAGAACGTCAATGTCACTGTCTTCTTTTTCCTGGCCCCTTGAAGCGCTCCCGAAAACCGCGGCCGAGACAATTTTTTCCGTGCCGAGATGGCCGCCGAGGAGGCGAATCACCTGATCAAAGGTCTGTTCTTCGGCCGCAAGCATGGGCTCTACAATTTTTTTCAGGACATGGCTCTTTTTGTTTAGGGTGACCTGGTGGGACCGGCCTATCGGCTGGATTTGCACCACGCCAAAATTTTCTAATTTTGCGACCGTTTCCGATACGCTGGGATGCGAGACGCCCGCTTCACGCGCCAACCCCCTGATGGTGAATATTTTGCCCTTGCGCCGCACCAAGGTGCGCAGTACGCTTACTGATGGCTCGCTGCCGAGTAGTTGTCCGAGATAGCGGTGCAGTCTCATATATGGTAAATATTTCTTCCATATGGTATTAAAAGTTTCCATATGTGGGCAGTATAGCATCCCGATGACCCGGCGGATGTGCGGGTTCACGGAGATGCTGCGCTGCCGGTCGGAATGAAGCAGGCGTCTGGAGAGGGGCCGGTGTGGTATCGGCAGACTCCCCCGGCCGGCGGAGGGCCGGTCCTGTCCCAGCGCTCGGCCGCTCCCTGGTGCGCCGCATGCTCCGGCTGCGGGAGCGGGCCTGCCGCAGCGCTCAATGGCCTGGCCGGGAGGACCGCTCTTTGCGTCCATCCTGAGCCTTGCCCGGCTGTCCGCCGGCGGCGTTTCCGCCTGTGTCGCCCAAACGCCAAAATTTCGCGCCCTGATCACGCCGCCCCCAAGACTGCGCAGGCATCCTGCTGCACAAAAACGCGCCCGCCGGGGTTTGGCAATCACACCTGTTGCAGACGGCGCAGGTGCTTGCGCCGTGTGCGGGCAGACCTCGGGGATGCGGCACGGTTGTGGAGACACGCGCCCCGGGCCGCAGCCATCCGGGTTCACCCGAGGTAGTACCTGCCCAGTATCCCAAAGACGCCCTCGGGGGTGTCCGCCTTTGCTCTCACGCACTCCTCAAGCAGGGAGATCCTGCGTGCCATGTCCGAGGCCGGCTCGTCGATCCCGCAGATCTCCAGCGCCTCCCGGTACCGGTGGGACCGGTCGGCCCCGTCCCCGGCGAACCGGTCCCCGAAGATGTCGTACCGGTAGATGTTGGAGACGGATATGGTCCCGTCCCCGCCCGGGACCACCTCGGAGATGTCTGTCACCTTGCGGTGGTAGCGGCCCTCCCGCCGCACCCGCGCCGAGTGGACGACAAACCAGATGAGGCCGAGCTCGCCGTCGCCTATCCCGCTGCCCCGCATCCGGGAGAGGGCCCCGGCCGGGGTCGAGGCGTGAAACGAGGTCAGCCCCCCGTGGCCGGTCCCCACGCTCTGGAAGAGGGCGTCCATCTCGAAGAGCCTGGTCTCGCCGACTATCTCGTAGTCGGGCCGCTGGGTCAGCGATATGTCTATCAGGTTGCGGACGCTCACATCAAAGCTCTCGCCCATCATCCCGTAGCTCTTGCGGGTGTTGAGCCTGACCCAGTCGCCGTGGGGTATCCTCAGCTCCAGCGTGTCCTCGATGGTCAGTATCCTCCATCTGGGGTTCATCATGGATACCAGCGAGGACAGCAGGGTGGTCTTGCCCGAGCCGGTCACCCCGATGACCAGCCCGACCGCCTTGGCGTCCAACAGCGTCCATAGGTAGGCGGCCATCCGGGGGGTGAGCGTCCGGTGGGCCATCATGTCGGTGATGGTAAAGGGCCTCTCGGGGAACCTGCGGATGGCTATCGCCGAGCCCGGCTTTGAGACCTGGCTGCCGAAGGTGGCGGAGATCCGCGATCCGTCCGCCATGTGGGTGACCGACATGGGCCGCGACTCGTTGGGCTCCGCCCCGGTGGCCCCGTAGATCCTCTGGATGTAGTTCTGCATCTCGGGCTCGTCGGGGAAGGCGACGTTGGTGACCAGCGTGTTGAAGACGCCCGAGTACCGGCGGTGGACCACCCGGATGGGCCGGGAGGGGGCCGAACACAGGATGTCCTCGATGTCGGGATCCCTCATGAGCGGGTCCAGCAGGCCGTAGCCCACAAAGTTCCGCCGTATGTAATAGTCCAGGTGGGGGAAGAGCCTCTTGGCGTCCTCCAGGCGCTTCATGCGCTCGGCCACCTCCCAGAAGGCCTCGGCGAACCTGCCGGCCAGCACGTCGGGGTCGGCGTCGGTGTCGATGTCTATCCCCAGGTTTATCCTGGACACGATCCCCGAGTACAGCGAGTCGGCCTCGGGGGTGATGGGGGGCTCGTTGACGATGTACCGCCCGTCGCAGGTGATGCAGACGGCGGCGCGCCCCACCTGGTAGCGCTCCAGCAGGTCCAGCCCGGCGACCTCCATCGAGGAGGAGCAGATGGCTTGCCGGGGCGGCTTCACGGGGTCCAAGCGGGGTCCGCCTTAAAAGCGCCGGCCATCTTGGGGCGGGATGGCCGGCCAGATGGTGACCCACCGGATAGAGCCGTCCAACTACTACACGCTGTCCGAGGAGGAGCGCGCCGCCAAGCTGCGCGGGTTTGTCGGGATCATATCCAGGATGGAGAGCCGGCTGGAGATCATCATATCGGGCAGGAGGGTGGAGGTCGGCGGCGTCGGCTACCTGGAGAAGAGCGTCCACCTGAGCTCGGCCCAGGACATGGGCGAGGCCATATCGGACGGGGGCTTCCGGTCGGTGCGGCTGGACGCCCCGTACCGGGTGGAGCCAGAACGCGAGCTGGCCGGCCACATGGTGGTGGACGGCCGCCTCTGCCGGGCGTACATCCTGTACGACATGTCCAGGAGCATCACGCCGGCCTGGGTGAACCGCCTGTACGAGATCTGCGGGGCGGTGGTGGTCAGGATGTGGCCGCTCGCCCCGGTCCGGGCCCGCAGGATGCTGCTCTCGCACGCCAACGTGACCGGGGCCAGGGCTGGGCAGCGCCACCTGGAGGAGTCGGGGATGGCCACCTACGTCCGCGACCTGATAGAGAAGGGCGAGTCCTCGGCGGTGGAGGTGGCCGTGAGCCTGCTGGTCTACGGGGCCGACAGGGCGGAGCTGGCCGCCAACTGCCGCAGGTTCGAGCGGGACGCGGCCTGGCGGCAGGTCAGGTGCGCCTCCATCCGGGGCATGCAGCGGGGGATGCTGCAGGGCAGGGGCCACCGGTTCCTGTTCGAGCTGGGGTCGTGCGCCGCCTTCTACCCGTTCGAGTCGGCCAACATGATAGAGGAGGGGGAATCCGGCGGCGTCTACCTGGGGGTCAACACGGTGAACGGCACGCCGGTCATCTACGACTATCTCAGGAGGGTCAACTCGAACGTGACCTTCGTGGGCGAGTCGGGCCGGGGCAAGAGCACGACGGCCAAGACCTACGTGGCAAACTTCCTGGATACGGCAAGGTCCAAGTACGGGGAGGATCACCGGGTGATGCTCTGCGTTGTGGACCCGCACGGCGAGTACGCCCCGCTGGCGGCCGGGTTCGGGGCCGAGGTGATGGACATCGAGGGGCGGCAGCGCATGGGGCTGGACCCCTTCAAGGTGTTCGACAACCCCTCCAAGGCCGCCTCGCTGCTGGCCGACGCCTCGGGCATGCCGCCCGGGCTGAGGTCGGTGGCCGTATCGGCGGCGGCCGGCTGCAGGTCCATACCGGGACTGGTCAGGAAGCTGACCGGTGGAAGCGGCCCGCACCGCCAGGACCAGGTGCGCGCCGCCTCCTACCTCCTGCAGTTCACGGAGGGGGACGCCGCCAGGATCTTCCGGGGCCGTCCCGCGATGGCGGACAGGGTCATCTACACCATGAGAAAGGCCGACAAGAGCAGCCTCAACGCGATGATCATCTCGATGGTGATGGCGCGCGCCTGGCGGGCCATGAGGGACGCGCCCCGGCACGTCCCCAAGCTGTTCGTGATAGATGAGGGGTGGTTCGTCTCCTCGATGGAGTCGACGGGGCAGATACTCGAGGACATAGCCCGGAGCGGCCGCAAGGAGAACGTCCACCTGCTGTTCCTGTCGCAGGAGCCCTCCGACATACTGGACAACCCCTACGGGCAGTCGGTGCTCAACAACTCGGCGACCATCTTCCTGTTCGGGCTGAAGGCGGACCTGGCAAGGAAGCTCCAGGTGGTGCTCAGGCTGTCGGACACCGAACGTGGCGAGGTGGAGGGGCTGGAGCGGGGCCACGCCATCCTGAGGGCGGACGACCACCGGATAAGGCTGCAGGTGCGGCCCACCGCCTCGCAGCTGTCCAGGTTCAACACGGCGCCCGGCATCGAAGGTTCCGGTGTGGAATCCCCCGGTGACGCCCAGGGCTAGCCGGGGGGACGACCCGCCCGGGCGGACGCTCCGGCATCAGAACTTTTGATGCGGGTATGTCCTGTGCCGGTTTCAGGGTATCTGCGGCGGTTGGAGAGGTATCCGTAGGTGTGGAAGGCGGCCGCCATCACGCAGAAGATGGCCACCGAGGGCGGGTGGAGCGGGCCGTGCCCCAGCACGACAGGGACGGCCACGGTGGCGGCCAACGACTCGATGGCGACCTGGGCCGGGATGGCCGCCCTCAGGCCGAACCTCCCGGTGATGACACGAAAGGGCGCGGCCGTCTCGCGGGCGGAGACCACCGCCCTGCCGGCCCGGGCGGTCCCGGCGATGTCCAGGGCGGCCGACGCCAGGTACCAGCATACCGGGACGGCCAGCAGCCCATCCGGCAGATGATCCTCCAGGCCATACGTCACCAGATAGGCGGCGGCGAGCGCCGAGAGCGGGTAAAAAAATAACGACACCCCCACGGGAGAGTCACCTGGCGGCGCCGGGGCGGGCAAGCCGCAGCAGCACCACGCTGATCATTATCGCGAACACGAAGACTATCCTGACCACCCACAGCAGCGACTGGTAAAGGCTGTCTATCTTGTCGGTCAGTTCGTCCGGTAGGTCGGCGCCCTTGGGCGGCTCGAATATGTTCTCCACCCCGAATATGTACGCGACCAGATAGGGCATGGCCCAGACCAGAAAGGCCCCCACGACGGCGCCCATCAGCATGGCCTGGTACTTTCCGACCGACTCGGACTCTTCCTTTCTCTTCTCCAGCATGGGGGCAAATTGGCCGCCCGTATTTAACGGGGGCCGGGCGGTCCGGTCCGCCCGTTATATGCTCGACACATTGTGGGGTTTAATGAAAATACAACGGCAAAGACTGCCCGGGCTCTCCGCCATCGTGGGCATCATCATAGGGGTGGGCGTGACCGCCGCTGCCGGCTCCACCCTGTACTACACGTTCGAGTCGCAGACCGACCCCTTCAAGTCGGGGTCGGCCCTGGACGTGCGCAACCTCAGCGTGGTCAAGGACGAGGACCTGCTGAGGATAACGGCCACCCTCAGGAACAACGGCCAGACCAGGATAGACGAGGTGACCATCGACAAGATACTGGTCTCCAACGTGGAGATATCGCAGAATTTCACCGGCAACAAGCAGGTCGGGCTGACGATCAACGGAAACGCCCAGACCGCCAACAGCGACTACACGTACACCGTCGAAGGCCTCACCGACGACAGCAGGAATGCGGTCGTCAGCATACCATACGGCCAGTCCGCGGCGCTCATACTGGAGCTAAAGTCCTCCAGCTCGGCGGCCAGCAGCATAGAGGACTATGTGAACGTGTCAGACCGCCTGACGATGACCCTGAGGATAGCGGCCGGCGGGGACACCTTCATCACCGACGCCTTCTCGGCGCGGGTAAAGCCCGGCTAGGCCGGGCCTCCCCTTTTTTGTATCGGCGGCGTAGGCTGATCCGTCGCGACAAACGGCGGACGGAGTTTTCTGGAAGGTTCGGGAGGGGGTAGAAGCGGCCCGCAACACACCCGCCGCAGCTTGAAAAAGTGCGCCAGGGCGCCGGCAGGATAACCGGAGAGGGGCCAGCAAGGCGCCGGCCCGACAAGAGATAAATTCTACTGGTGCCTACATGGTGCATGGCCCAGTTTGCGGTGCTGTTCGGCGACACGGACTTTGAGACCGCGGGCGCCCAGCCGCCCGCCGAAGCGGTCAGTGTGGAGGCCGAGAGCTGGCACAAGGCGGTCAGGTCCGTCTGGAATCAGCAGGGCGGGCTGAATGACACCAAGTGTCTGGTCTGGAGGGACGGCAAGCCGGCCGCGGTCGTGCAGCTGGACTTTAGCGGAAGGGAGCTGGCATCGATGGCCCAGACGCCCCCGTAGACGTGCGGCAGCAGATGACCTGCCCGGACGGCGCACCTAGGATCTTTGCGGCCCCGTTGATCAACCAATTTTGTCGGCGGGTTGTTTTTCAATTAAAGCTGCGGCCAGGCCCGATTGCTGGGCGGGGACAAGCAGAAGACGGGCACGGGCCGCCCCGGAAAAGCCGTCACGGAGCGCGGGTAGAGCTTGACGTGTCGCGTCCGCATGCCCCTCCAAGGGAAATGCCGGTGAGGGTTGCGGTGTGTCTTGTGGGGCGTGGATAAGTGTATCGGACTTTTCTTGCGTTTGATGCTGCATCGCCGAAATTAAATTTTATTTGGGCGCGGATCTGCCCTTTATCTCTTATTGAATTGAAGACATCTTGCGCGGCGATCAGGGCATAAGACGCGTCCTTGGCGGTAAGTTGCATACCCCTCGTCGGATATCGCGTCATCGTGTTCCATGTTGAAATTTTTGCCAGGTTGTATTGCATGTTCTTTACGGTCCAGTCATCAGGCAGCATATTGCACAACCTCCGCAAATCACGAACATGTGGAAAACTCCATATCCTCAAAAACCAACGCCACTTTTATCGCCGTTTCTATCGTTTGCTGCGAATTGTAACACGCGTCAGGTATGTGTAGTGCAGACCAAAAGTTCGTGCAGAGTATATCACTAGTATTAGCGACGATTGTTGAGCGCACGTACACCAACCACTAACCCTAGCGCTTAATTCATTCCTAATCTCGGCACATACGATATTCTGATGCGCAATTTTGAAGAGAAGTCCAGCTGAATTGACTCAGATTTTGCACGAATTTTTAGTTGGTGCTCTAAGATGCAACAGTTCGGTATTTGTGCAGGTTATATCCATCGGAGGCAGTGTAGACTAGGACGAAACCGTATGACTACACCCCGGCATGCTCAGAATGGATTATTGTTTTTTAGTCATCTTGTGTACCAGTATTTACTGACTCTACAATATCGTCTAAGCTGTCTAGAATTTCCGCGCCTATGTCATCTACCATCTCTCGAATGCTATAAGTTGAATCCTCAATGACGGTACACCGTTTTTTTATTTTAGATAGATCTTTTATGCGATTTTCTATCTGTTCAGTCTTGGCATAGATTACAGACGGATCAAACTCGCGCCCCCCTACGGAATTCATATACGCCTTGAGTCTAGCCCACTTATAGGCAATCTGGATTATCCGGTAATCAACACTGTCATCGCTCGGGTTATCCGACACAGCGCAGACCAGTTGGTTGCCGTTATACTCATTAAACCAGCCCACGCTATCATGCAGCGCGGACCTATTCCGGGATATCAACACACCATACACAGCATCTCTGTTGTACATCCCCTCCTTCAACTCGCTTTGAATCCTCCTGGATGGCAATGGCGATGCTTGGTTTTTCATCTCAAAGACGATCTTCTTCTGATTGGGCAAGGTTACCACGATATCACCCTTCTTTGACGTTCCTCTTTCCGAGCCGGCTCCTGTTTCCTCCAAGATGTCACCGAATAAGTCTGCCATTGGCGCCAGAATTTCGGCGCACTGTCCCTCAAATTCGCGGCCTTTTTGTGTGCCACGTTGGTGCTCAGCTTTCCTAGCATCCTCTGCCGCGTTAGCAGCTACCACCATATCTCGCATGGCTGAAATCTCTCTCAATATGTCTGCCTTAATCTGATGAAGCGGGCTGCCTTCTCTGTTCGGATCAAATATCTCTTTTACAACCAGGCCATCTTCGCCAAAGTGACTTCTCAGTAGATTGTTGAATTTTCCGGCATCGCTGAACTCCAAATCAAGTATGTTGGTGAATTTGTTTTCCAAGTTCTCAAATGCCTTATCCACGTAGTTAGCAGCACCCGTATCCGCTACAGATCTCATGGATATAATGCCTATCTTTAACACTTCTTCTAGTTTGGTATGTCTGTCCAACTCTGCAATACTCGCGAAGTACGACACCACATTAGGATCCATTGTACTAAAGCTGTTAATTGTAACTTTCTTGTTAGTTACGTGTACTGTTGGCTGACTCATGTCATCTTTGTCACGGTACGTTAGATAAAACTTTTGCTGATGCTGTTCAATCCATAGCGCCGAATAAAAGTTTCTACGTATACCGCAAGTGATATGTCCGAGATCCTAACACCGGAACGCTAAAGGATCACGACCCTCTACACAGCCCATGAATGAAAAAAAGACTATCCGTAGAGGATCTGATTACCGCCTACAACGAAGAAAAGGATCCTGACGTCGTCAAGTGGCTGATGCTGGTCATACCGGTGGAACGTGATGAAATGCAAAGGACCAAGGCTGCGCTCTCCCTGGGCCGCGCCCGGTCCTAGGGCGTAAAGTGGTACGGCCGCTATCTCAGGGAGGACCTGCCCGGACTGCGGACAAGACCGCGGCCCGGCAGGCCGCCTTTTGTTTCCAAGAAGGTCATGAAGAAGGTCTGGAGGATGGCCAAGAAGACCACCTGTTGGACGGCCAAGGGCATGCTGGATCTGATCAAGGCGTTGTCCGGCGTCGAGTACGAGATCTCCCACGTTCGCGCCCTGCTGCGCGGCCACGGCTACACCATGAAGGTCCCCGTGGGCAGGCACGTCCGCAGGGCCAGCAGGCAGAAGATAGCGGGATTCCAGAGAAGGATAAGGCGACTCATCCCCGAGAAGGGGGCCGACGGGCGCACCAGGTGCGTCCAGGACGAGGCCATCGTGACGGCCGATGCCAGGGCCCGCAAGGGCATCTACACCATCAAGGGGAAGCGCGCCGTCTACACCTACACGGGATCCCACGCCAGAACGGTCGTCTTTGGGCTGATCACCTGCGACGGGCGCAGCTTCTTCAAGCGGTACGACAGGTTCACCAAGGACGAGTTCGCCGACTTCCTGAGGGAGGCGCACGCGCAATTCGGCAAGCTGTTCATGATCCTGGCCAGGGCGCCCCAGCACAAGGCCAAGATCATCCAGGAGACGCTCAAGGAGCTGGACGGCGAGGTCGAGCTCGAATTCCTCCCGCCGGGCTGCCCTGATCTCGATGCGATCGAAGAGGTCTGGCGCCAGATGAAGCACGCCGTCTTGGACATCCCGTACGTGACCGCCGTCGGCATGCATGAGGACATCGACGGGTGGCTCGGCTCGTCGGTTCCCGTGCTGGACATCGAAAAGTACCTCTACCGGATGGTCTAGGGCCGGACTTTTACCGGCGCACCGCGTGGGGAACGCTGCGCGCGTCTTTCCGGATCCCGGGACGGACACCCCCGACCCTGCCGCAAATCCGGCATCGGCTGGCAGCCGACCGGTATTTTGGGCGGTTTGCATGGAAATTCACAGCGGCAAAGACGTATTTACTACATATCGGGGTGATTTAATCTCGTACTTTTCCCCCGCGGTATACGACAGGCTAAAGCGGGGATATGCCGGCGCAGCAGAAGGCTACAACTACATAGAACTTCCATAATAAGTGCCGGCGATGTGTAACCGAGTACCCCCCATTACACACCCCAAGCTATGGCACCCCATAGCCCTTTGGCAATTCTAGTACGCCACACCGGTTTATAAGCATTAGTAGCGCGGGTTCCCCCCGCAAAGATGGGTGATGGGTCAGGAAATCTGCATCCACGATCTTAAACGGCCAATCGGATCAGGGCAGGCATGGGACACGGGAGACCTAGGAAATCCCGGAAGGGCAGGGCGCCGGAGCAGAGTATAACGCGCCGCGGGCTCCGCATCTACCAGAAGGGCGACCAGATCAGGCCCTGTCCTTGGCTACCGGCGAATCGGCCAGCAGCTCCAGTATCTTTACCGCCGTCTCGTACTCGTTCGTTCCATCCTCCATCACGACCATCAAGTCGATATCGCTGTGATAGTCGGGAGTGCCGCGCGCGTAAGAGCCGAATAGTATTATCCGGATGGGTTGAAAATTTTCAATAATCCGCTCGGCCATCATTTTAATACGGTTTTACTTGTTCGTTATAATCCACTGTCCCGACTTTGGCCATGCCGCACGTTTACGCGATAAGATATTCAAATATGCCCGCAGCAGGCGGCGGTCCCTGCAGTCAGACCGGCATAAATTCATCGCAAAAACATCGTCCCAGGATATTTCATCGCCGCGTGGCCGGTTGGCGGGCTACCGAAAATGCGTTGTCCGGCAGCCGCGGCGCCGTGCCCCGAGGGCCGTATGCGCCCCACCCGGCAACGAGTGCCAAATATGATCGCGGGCAGCAGCTGGAATTATTTTTTCCCGTCCAAACCGGCTTGCAGGAGTAGGACAATCTGCTGTCGGAGGGTAGCGTGCGCCGGCGCGCGCAGCAGGACCGGTGCAACGGCCGGATGCGCGGCACAAGCGGCGGTCCCGGGGTCCGGTTCGGCCAGAACCTGCCCCGCGGCGACGGCGCGGTGCGGCCAAAGGCGACCACAAGACACGGCGTATGGGCGGCCGGGGTCGGCCGCGGCATTGCGCGCGGTTGCTGGTTCTGGATTGCGCTGACCGGCCGCGCTAATCAACTTACAGGACGCGCAGGGTCATCGGCCCAGCACATGCCGGATGGGCCCGCCGGATACGCGGGGGTGGCCGGACTGCGCTAGGTGGTTTTAAGGAACCTGCCCTTGGCCGCCCGGTGTCCTACAGCGACAAGACGGCCATATGGTTCCACAAGCCCACGATGATGAACCAGCCCCTGTTCCAGGTGCCGCTGCTGGGATACATCACCGGGTCCCAGGGGCTGCTGCTCTTCGGGGTGGGGCTGCCCGCCTTCTTCCTGGTGATGAACTCGTACGGCCCGCTGGCGGCCCTGGCGCCGCTGGCCGGCGCCGCCGCCCTGGCGATGATACGCCCGCCGGTGCTCGGCTACGAGGGCAGGCTGGCGGCGGCCGCCTGGTTCTACCTGGCAAAAGGTAGGGGCGGCCGGCCCGCCAAGAGCCGCGCCTTCTCTATTCCGGTCCCCACCAAGGCCGGTGCCATCCCCAAGAAGGCCAGGCTCGGGAGGCGGGCCAAGGCCGCACCCGCCCCGGTGGAGGTCCGCGCCACCGGCAGGCCCGTCGAGATATCCCTGAGCCTGCGCACCAGGGACAACCGCGTAAGCCGGCCCAAGGTCAGGATACTGCTGGATGACGCCAGCATCAAGACGGCGGTCCCCTCGGCGTCGGGGCAGGTCAGCGTGGTGCTCCACCCCGAGGACTGCGCCGGAACCCGCAGGATAGCCGTCCACGAGGTCACCGGCGAGGACGCCACCGGGGCCAAGCTGACCGAGAAGGAGGTCGTCTTTAGATAGTGACCGCCCTGGTCTGGTGCGAGCTGCGCCCCTACCCGGCGGCAGGCCTGGGAGAGCACCCCGACGACCTGGCGGTGGTGATGGACCACATACCCGAGTTCGTGCTGGTGGCCTCCAGGGACGGCCAGAGGGTGCGCGTGCACATCCGGGCGCGCCCCGCCCACCTGCCCCTGCTGGAGGGCCTGCCCAGGATGGAGCCGGTCCGGTCCGGGCCGCCCCGGCTGGAGGGCTTTGATCTCTGCCACAGGTACGCGACCGTCCGGCACTGCGCCCTGCCCATCTCGCCGGGGGACGCCACCCGGCCGTCGATATACAGGCTGCTGGGCGACTCGGTGGAGGGGGCCGCCTACCTGATGGTCTCGGCCAGGAGGGCCACCACCGACGCGCGCATATCCGGGTACATCAGGAGCCTGGAGCGGGGCAGGCCCCCCGACGGGCTGGCCGGCGCGATATCGGGGATCCTGGGATGGCCGTCATCCACCGCCAAGCCCGGCCCGACCCGGGCGCTCAACATCCAGATGGCGCGCCAGAAGGCGGCCTCCCGCCACCTCTTCCGCTGCGAGGTGGTGGCCGCCGCAGAGCACCCCGCCGGGCTGGAGGCCGTCGAGGCGGCCTTCCCGACGATGTCCCTGAGGAGGTCCTCGGGGATGACCCCCGGCAAGCTGGCCGCCGTCTCGGCCCGCGGGCCCGGCCGGCCGTGGCTGGGGGGCTCGCGCGACCCCATCCTCTCCGATACCGAGCTGGGCTCGTTCATGGGCCTGCCCAACGAGGCCGACATGGCCGCCGTCCCGCTGGAACCTGGCAGGATGGGGGCGCGCTCGGGCGGGGACAGGGTCGACGCCCCCGATGCCACCACCATCGACATCGAGCGGCCCGACGGCTAGCCTCCCGGCCGCCCATACAACACGTAAATCGGCCGCCGCCGCAACATTCCCGTGAAAAGGACATCCGGTCTCGGTTCCTACGCTAGATACCTGGCCGCGGTAGCGGTGGTGGCAGTACTGGCAGCTGCCACCTCCCAGGCGGCCGGCGCCTTCCCCTTCATCGGGGTAGTGGGCAGCCTGCAGGTCGCCCCCGACGAGCCCTACGCGAGATCTCTGACGGGCGTGGCCGCCTTCGAGGCTCCCGGCGGCCGCCCCCACCTGCTGGCCGTCGGGAACGCGGGCATCTACACCATCGACGTGACCTACCCGGCCAACCCCGTCCAGGTCGGCGAGATCACCGGCTTCTGGCCCGACCGCTGGTGGCCGGAGGACATCGCGGTGCTCTACCCGGCCGGCGGCCGCGTCTATGCGGCCATCGCGGGGCACGGCGCCCTGATGCTGGATGTGACCGACCCCGCCAACCCGGAGATTGTGGACGGTTCGCCGGACGACCCCGGCCACCCATCCTCGGCCCTCGGCGACGCCCTGGACATCAGGGTGCTCGAGCGCCCGGACGGCCGGGTCCACGCCTTGGTGGTTGCAGGCGGGAACGGGGCGCTGCAAACCGTCAACGTCACGGATCCTCTTCATCCGGCCTCCCTCGGGGACGGGGCGGCCCTGGGCCTGGTGGCGCCCCTCTGGGATCTTGACGGGGCAATCTTCCGGGGGCCCGGCGACGGCCGCACCTACGCCGCGTATGTCGGCTCGGCGGCGGGAGGCGTCCTCATCATGGACGTGACCGACCCGCTGGCCCCCGCGCCGCTGCTCAGCTCCGTCAGGTACGGCGACGACCGCTCCCCGCTGCGCGACCGCCACCTCGGGACGCCGGGCATCCCGGCAGCCGAATCCTCCGATATCCGGATTACCAGCGGGTACGCGGCAGGGCTGCGCCATCCCGGGAACGTGGCCGTCTTCGAGCCGCCGGACGGCCGCGCCTATGCGATGGTCTCCAACCACGGCTTTACCACCAACGCGGGCGGTTCCGACCCCCGCAGCACCCCCGCCGGCATCCTGTTCCTGGACGTCACCGACCCGCGCGACCCCCTCCCGGTGGGCGCCATCCGGGACGGCGAGGGCGGCTTTGACTTTGGGTCCCACATACGGGAGATTGTCATCCTGGACTCGCCCGGCGGCCGGGTTCACGCCGCCGTTGCCGGCGGCCAGGACGCGGTCATCCTGGACGTCACCGACCCGGCCGACCCGGTCCCGGTAAGCCGCATCCGGGACGGCGAGGGCGGCTTTGACGGTATCGGCCTGGTCTTTGGCATGGCCGTCGTTGAGCCGCCAGACGGCCGCACCTACCTGGCGCTTGCCGGCAGTGCGGGCATCCAGATGGCCGACGTGACCGACCCCGGCGATCCCGCCGCGGCGGGCAGCATCCCCGGCGATCCCGTGCGGTTCGGCGACCCGAAGGTCTTTGAGCCCGGCGACGGCCGCACCTACGCTCTGGGAGCGGGCGGGGACGGCGTCCACATGGCGGACATCACCGGCCGGTCCACGTTTGCCCCGCTGGGCAGCATCCGGGACGGCGAGGGCGGCTTTGACACCCTGGACGGCGCCCGCCAGGTGGAGGTGCTCCAAACCCCGGACGGCCGCACCTACGGGATGGCCGTCGGCGGGGACGGCCTGCAGGTCATCGAGGTGACCGACCCCGCCGCGCCCGCCGCCGCCGGCAGCCTGCCGGCCGGCGAGGGCGGCCTCGAGGTGGGGCAGATCATCAGAACTGCGGTCCTGCAGCAGCCCGGCGGCCGCGACTACCTGCTGGTGGCCGACCACGGCCGGGGCATCCACGTGGTAGATGTCACCGACCCGCACAACCCTACCCTGGCCGGCGGCCTGTGGGGCGGGAGGGGCGGCATCGACCTGCTGGGAGGCATCCACGACCTAGACGTCTTTGAGACGGCCGACGGCCGGCCCCACGTCCTGATGGCCGGGGACCGGGGCATCCACACCATCGACATCAGGGATCCCGCCTCGCCCTTCGTGGCCGGCACGCTGGACGGCGCCGCGGGCAAGCCCGCCCTGGCCACCATCGACCAGGCCGTCATCTTCGGGTCGGCCGGCGGCCGCATCCTGGCCCTGGTGGCCGACTACACGACCGGCCTGCATATCATCGACCTGACCCAGCCGTACCTGCCCGCGCACACCGCAAGCATACCAATCGGGGCGGAGGGCGGCCTGGAGATCATCCCGGGGTCGGCCATCACCACGGTCGCCTCCCCGGACGGGCGCACCTGGGCGCTGGTGCCGGGCCTGGACAATCTGCAGATCGTCAACGTTACCGACCCGTACAACCCCGCCCTGGCGGCCAGCGTGCCGACCGGCGAGGGCGGCCTGGGCCTGGAGCTGGCCCCCTGGGAGATCACCGCCCCGTGGCCGGCCGGCGACCGCATCCATGCCCTGGCCGGCGGCGGCCACCACCTGTGGGTGCTGGATGTGACCTACCCGATCTTCCCGGTGCCGGAGGACGGTGCGCCTGCGCATGACGGCGACCGCGTCCTGGCCCTGGACAGGACCGGCGACGCCATCTGGGTCGGCGGCCCGGAGGGGGTAATTGTGTTCGAGCAGGACGGGCTAGCCGGCGGCGGGGACGCCCTCTGGATTGTCGATTTGACGGACCCGTACGCCCCCCTGACCGTCGGGATGGTACCGTCCCCGTCCGGGCGACCCTGGGACATCAAGGCGGCGGGCTCGCCGGACGGCCGCCCGTACGGGGTGATGGCAGGCCCCGCCGGCGGCCTGCTGGTCGCCGACCTTGCCCACCCCGACTGGACGGCAGCCCCCGCCGCGACCGACTACCTGGGCCTGGCCCCGGACCCGCCCATCGAGACGTTCAGGCCGCACGACGGCCGTACCTACCTGGCGGCCGGCACCGGCAACGGCATCCGGATCATCGACATCACCTACCCGGCCGACCCGGTGCCGGTCAGCCATATCCCGGACAACCTGGGCGGCTTTTACTACCTGGGCAACGTCAGCGATATCTCGGTGTTCGAGTCCGGCGACGGCCTGGTGTACGCGCTGGTGGGCAGCGGCGACGGCGTCCAGGTGGTGGACATCACCAACCCGTACCACCCCTCCCCCGCCGGCGGCGTGGGGGTGGCTGCCGGGGACGCCTCCCCCGACCACGTACACCGGACCGCCGCACTCGGGACCTCCGGCGGCAGCGTCCTGGCGCTGGCCGTCGGCGGCTCCGGCCACACGACCATCCTGGATATCACCGACCCGGCCTACCCCGTCCCGGCCGGGACGATACCCCCCGGTTCGGGGGAAGGGTACAGGGTAGGGGTTCATCCGGAGTGGGACCCCGTCCCGGCCGGAGGGGGCCCCGGGCATATCCCCGATGTCGCCGCCTTTGAGGCCCCCGACGGCAGCATCTGGGCGATGCTGGCCGGGTATGATGGCCTCCGCATCCTGAACATCACCGACCCGGCCGACCCCATCCCGGTTATCACCCTGAAGGACATCGCGGGCCCGCATATCATATCGGTCTTTGAGCCCCCCGGCGGCCGCCCGCACGTCCTGCTGGCCGGCGAGGGTACCATCTGGGCAGTCGATATCGGCGACCCGGGCTGGTTCTACGGCCTGTTCCCGCCCTAGGGCGGCGCCGGCGCGGCCGCCCCGGGTCGTACGCGCTAGGTTAGGGTCTTCCCGCGTCCGGGCCGCGGACTCCCCTGCGGAACTGACAAGTTGCAGGGATGGTGGAGGCGGGAAAGTAGGGACAAGGCGCCCGGGATATGATCTCAGGAACGGAACAGGCGCATCCCGGGTACGTCAACGGCAGTGGTACATTGGATACAGGGGGCGCCACAGGAGGGATTTGAACCCACGGTACTTGGATGTACGCGGTTTTTGAGACCGGCGTCTTACCAGACTAGACGACTGTGGCAGGGATTCACACGCAGCACGATATAAGAGATTTACCGCCCCCGGACATCCAACAACCGAGAGCGGTTTCGCCCAGTATGATAACCATCACCACCAAGCGACCCAACTGTTGGTATGTTCAATACGGACCACATGGGTATAAACTGTAGAGATTGCGTACTTTTGACCAAAAACACAAAATCGTTAACGGGTAGTCTATCCAGAGTCGGCCTTGGCCGCCGCCTGTATGAGTGTCATCCACTTGTTGGCGCCCCCCCCATCCCGATGCCAGCAGCCTCGGCTGGTGTCATGGTCGGGTCAGAGAGGTCGGGATGCGGCCCGACGAAGTTGTGATACAGGCGCAGCCCAGCGATTATCCCGGAGTCCTCGCGCCTTAGCCCACGGCACACCCTCTCGCGGTGCCGCAGGGTAGCGTCGTTGTGGCTATCCATCTGGTTGTTGTGGCGGATGCCGTGTACTGACTCGGGCCCCCAAAGCGGCCAATCCGGATGCCTAGTCGGGCCATGGGTTTATTGATCACGATACCCGCGAACCGGAGGGAGCCGCAAGTCAGAGACTGCCCTCCTGCGCTTGGAACTGGCCGGGATGGCGGCGGAGAACCGGGAACCGCGCGGGATGGTGTCCCGGCTGGAGGCCGCGTATGGCGGGAAGGTCGCGGCCCTTGAGGCGGAGATGGACCGGCTGAGACCGGAGATGGTCGAGCGCGACAGGAGGATGGCCAAGTACGAGAACGCCCGCGTCCCGTCCTCGACCGGTTCGCCGTACAACGAGAAGCGCGCCGCCTTCCAGAAGATGATGGTGGAGGAGGGCGGCTATGCCGGCGGGCCTGAGTCCGTACCTTCCGCCTGCGGTGCAGATAAATACAATCGGCACCGATACCAACCCCATGATACCTGCCGCCGCGACCGCCATGGCATGCGCCCTTCTGGGGCTGGCCGTGGCGATGGCCGCGCCGGCCGCCCACGCCGGCGGCCAGACCGGGATGCAGTGCGACGAACCCAAGGAGCTCTACCTGGTGAACTCGTGGCCCGTCTGCCTCTCCCCGGGTACGGTCGAGTTGCTCACGGACCGGGGGATAGACCTGGTCAGCGCTACGGCCCAGGGACCCCTGGCGGAGCTGGGGCTGAGCGCCGAGGAGGCGGGATGGTTGGAGGAGAACCCCGTCATCCGGGTGGCCTACGACCCGGGGTGGTTCCCGATAGAGTACGCCGACGAGCACGGGCAGGTGGCCGGCGTCACCCTTGATTATATCACCGAGTTCGAGAGGCTGACGGGGGCGGATCTCCGGGCGGTCCCGACCGAGGACTGGAGCGGAGCCCTGCAGGCCATCCAGGACAGGAGCGCCGACGCCATGTTCATGGTGGCCCATACGGCCGAGCGGGCCCAGTACATGGGGTTCACCGAGCCCCACCACCACATGGAGACGCGCCTGGTCTCCTTGGAGGAGGGGCCGCTGTCCCTGGATGAGCCCGGCCTGAGGGTGCTGACCATCCGCAACTACGAGATAGAGGACTGGCTGGACGAGAACCGCCCGGACGTCGGGTATATCTCGGTGGACGGTTTCGCCGAGGGGCTGGCCATGCTCAGGGAGGGCAGCGCCGACGCGTTCGCCGCCACCTGGCCTGTCCTGCGGGCCGTCGCCGAGACGGAGGGGATGACAGTCTACAACGCGGGCCCCACCGGGCACTCGTACCCGCTGGCAGTCGGCTACCGGGGCGACCAGCCCGTCCTGGGGTCCATCCTCCAGAAGGCCCTGGACGCCTCCCCGCCCCTGCTGGCCATATTCGAGGGCTCCGGCCCGTCCTGGACCGCCGAGGAGGCGAGGTGGCTGGAGGAGAACCCCGTCATCCGGGTGACCTACGACCCGGGGTGGTTCCCGATAGAGTACACTGACGAGGACGGCAGGCTGGCCGGCGCCACCGCCGCGTACGTGGCAGAGTTTGAGAGGATCACCGGCGCGGACTTTCAGGCCGTCCATGTGGCCGACTGGAGCGGCGCCCTGCAGGCGGCCCGGGACGGGGACGCCGACACCCTGTTCATGGTGGTCAACACGGCCGAGAGGTCCGAGTACCTGGGGTTCACCGAGCCCCACTTTAACGTCGAGTCGGTCCTGATCACCACCCAGGACAGGCAGCTGACCCTGGACGAGCCCGGCCTGAGGGTGATGACCATCCGCGACTATGCGATCGAGGACTGGCTGGACGAGAACCACCCGGACGTCGGGTACATCTCGGTGGGCAGCTTTACCGAGGGGCTGGCCATGCTCAGGGAGGGCAGCGCCGACGCCATGGCCGACGTCTGGCCGGTGGTGAGCGCCATCGCCGAGATAGAGGGGATGACCGTCTACAACGCCGGCCCCACCGGGTACTCGTACGACCTGTCCATCGGGTACAGGGGCGACCAGCCCGTCCTGGGGTCCATCCTCCAGAAGGCCCTGGACAGCATCCCCGAGTCGACGCTGGAGCGGCTGCAGGGAACAACACCAGGCGAGTAGGACCCGGCGTTGTTCGGGGATGATGATTATGACGACGGCGGTCCCGGTCGGATCAGCGGCCAGGCTGCTGCCACCCCAGGATCGTAACGCCTAATACCTCCCCGCGCCCACCAACCCCGATGGCCAGCGTCCTGATAGACTACCAGATAAAGGGCTGGGCGAAAAAGAACGAGCAGCAAATCGCCGGCGACTATTCGGATATCCTGTACGTGGGGGAGCAGCCCAACCCGGCCTCGGACAACTCCGACTCCGTCCTGGCATCTTTCTGCATGGCCAACAACTGCGACCTGCTGACAAGCGACAAGAGGGCATACGTCCCGTGGCTGGAGCAGGGCGCCTCAGAGGTCCGCATATCCAGGTTTGCCGCAGGCGGGCAGAGCGTCTACCGCGTAAGGACATAGCGTGATCCAGCGGGCTCCAGACGCCGCCTGTCGAGGGGCTCGGCCCGCCGGCGGGCCGCCTCCATCCGGGCGGGCCGCATGCCCGGCCGCATCGCCGCAGGAGGCATTCTACCGGGCGGCCCGGACCCCCGCCATCCGCGACGGATCCCGTACCCGCATGGTACCTGGGGGCGGGTGGCCATCTGAGATGCGCCCCTACCGGCGCGGGACCGGGGCGGCGCCCGGGGGAGGGGTGCGGACCGTATAGGTGTGGTCGGTCCCGTTTACCATGATGGCCGGATGGGCCAGCAGGTTGCCGGCCTCGTCGGCGATTCCGCTGTCCGGGGCGACGTCGATGTTGTAGGTTCCGTTCTGGGCGGCCAGGACGGTGACAAGGTATGTAGAGCCGGATCCGCTCAGGCCGGCCACAAGACCCACGCGGGTATGGTTGATGGCCAGGCTCCACGAGTCGAGGGTGCCGTTGGACACGCCCGCCCCATCCAGCACGCGCAGCGTCCAGTTGCCATAGATGCCAACCCCGGCAATGTCCGGCGCGTATGTCGCGGCCAGGCCGGCGGCCGAACCGGCGGTGCGGTTGTGCAGCACCAGGCCGGGGCCGGCCGGCGGGACCAGCTCCACCATCAGATCCCCGGCGGACGCGTGCGTGATGTTGACGCCGACCGCGACCGACTCGGCGATCCCCGACCACCCCACCGTGATCGTATCCAGGGCGGCTTCGGGAGCCGCTATCCCCAGGGCCGGCGCACTGGCCCGGAGCAGCGGTGCCGGATCCGCCGTATCGTGGTTGATGGTCAGGTTCCACCCGTTCAGCGTGCCGTTCCACCAGATGAGGCCGTTCCGGACACTCAGCGTCCAGTTGCCAGCGGACTCTGTCCCGTTAAAGTCGGGCCGGTACGTCCCGAATATGCCGCCCCCGAAGGCAAAAGTGCCGTTGTGCAGCAGCCTGGTGGTGCCGTCCGGAGCCGCCAGCTGGACGGTCAGGCCGGAGGTGACCAGATGCGTGATGTTCAGCCCGACGGTCACCGAGGCGGCGGCGCCGGGCCGCCCGACGGCTATGGTATCGTTGGCCTCCTGCAGGCCAGGTATCACCAGGGCGGGCGAGCTACGGTGTTCCAGGGGTTGGGGCCCGCTATCCCGGGACAGGACAAAGTCGGTCCGGTCGACGCCGGAGACCGGCTCGCTGAAGGTCACGTTGAAGACCAGCGTCCGGCGGTCGGTCACGTTGCCCGGGGGGTCCGCCCCCTCTATCGATACGACAACGGGCGGGACGGTATCCGGGGGAGGGGGCGGCGGGGCAGCCGGCAGCGGCAGGAACAGCGGCGGGGACGATGGTGGCGGCGGCGGTGGCGGCTGGGGCGTGGGTTGTGGGGGTGGTTGGGGCGGGGGTTGTGGCGGCGGCGTCCCCGGTACCTGGGGCGGCGGGTTGACGTTTATCTCCTGGTTGAAGCTCAGCGAGCCCGGGGCTCCGGGGGATGGGAGGACGGGCCGGACGGTAATGTTGGCGTTCGCCTCGCGTATGGAGCTGGCATCGGGCGCCACCAGCGCGCCGGTGCCGGCGTACCCCAGGTCGGCCGCGGCGTCGTCGGCCTGCACGACGTACTCGAAGTAGAGGTCACTGCCGCCGGATCCTCCCGTGTAGTTGGCGCGCCTGTCGGCGGGCGCCATATCCAGCCACAGGTACGGCGGGTTGGCCGCCCCCACCAGGACCGGATCCGAAAGGGAGACGGTTATGTAGATGGTATCGCCGGTCAGGTAGTCGCCGTCGCCTGACGCGGAGACGGTCCCGGCCAGGGCGATCTCAGATGGGGCGGAATCCAGCGTATGCGTGGTGGCAAGAGTGTAGTTATGCGGGGACGTCGTCCCGGACCCGTCCACGCGCACGGTGCACGTTCCGGCGGCGGAGGGCCGAAAGACGACAAACTCGGTCGTCTGCTGGTCTGACTCGGCCCGCATCATCCCGTTGCTGCCCCCCGGGCAGACCACCGTAAAGTCTAGATCCGGCACCACCAGCCCGCTCAGACCGTTCAATGCCAGCCAGCTCAGTACCACCTTGACCGGGTCGGCGGTGCGGGTCACGTTCAGTCCGTATATCTTTGGGGTGGCGCCCGGCCCGGTGCTGTTCGAGTCGACATGCACTGCAAAGTCGTCGACGTACCCCAGGGACTCGGCCGCGTCCAGCACTCCGAATCCTGCGTGGTTGAGCACCCCGAGTGTCCGCGGGTGGGAGGACGGGGCCTGGCGCGCGGCGTGCGAGCAGTTGTCCGTGGAGTTGGATATCTCATACTGGGTAGAGGTGCACGGAACGGGCCCGGACCAGTCGGCCCCCAGGAGCAGCAGGGCCCTCGTCTCGGCGGGGGCAAGATCCGGTTTCAGGTCCAGCATCAGGGCCGCTGCGGCGCTGACCACCGGGGCGGCGTAGCTGGTGCCAAACCGGCCTGAAAAGTCATTACCCACCGTGGTGTAGCGTTGCAGCTGTATGGATTCGGCCGGGGTCACCAGGTGGGGCGCCAGGCGCAGCGTGTTGTTGAGCGGGCCCTTGGACGAGGACGCATACAGGTACCGGCTTTGGCCGCGGTCGTTGATTCCGCCCACCGTGATTGTGTTGTGCGCGCAGGCAGGCGTCTTCGGCGTGCCGTACAGGAAACGGCTGTTGGTGCCGTTTGAGACGTAGCCGTCGTTTCCGGCCGATGTTACGACCACCATCCCGTTGACCACCGCCTCGTTTATGGCCTTGTTGACTGTGGTGTCCTCCTCACAGACGAGTGTCGATACGTTCAGACTGATGTTGACCACCTTCGCGCCCAGGCCGTGCGCCCAGATCAGGGCATTTATCAGATCGGCGGAGGTGTTGGAATATCCGTCCAGCAACTGAACCCCGGGGGCCAGTCCGTTGTTGGCGGCCATCCCGGATGCGGCAATGATCTGCGCCACCTTGGCGCCGTGGCCCGTCACGCTGCCGTTGAGCACGGCAATCTGGTCCGGGGTAAGCGTGGAGCTTCCAAAGAAATGCCCGCTGCCGTCAAACCCGCACGATCCACCCGGGCAGTAGCTGCGGGAGGCCACCTTGCCGTTGAGAAATGCGCTGTTTATGCCAAAGTCCATCACGGCCACCGTGACGTTGCTGCCGTTAACCGCCCCTCCCGACAGCCCCGCCAGGTTCGCCGGAGTGGCCCGGACAGTCTGGCGCGCCCTGTCCACATCCGGGGTGGTCGGGAGCTCCCCGTCCCCCAGACCGGACACCCCCTCGTGTAGCGACAGGGCCGGTATCGCCTGGACGGGCACCAACGCGGTGACAAAGGGCATGACCCCTCCGGAGACTATCTCGCGCCCTCCGGCGGCCTCGATGGCGTCCACCACCCGCTCCATGTTCCGGCGGATCTCCGCGCCGCCGTCCCCGCCTATCGCCATGATGACATGGTAGTACAGGGGGCCGTCCCGGGTGGCGGCGCTGTCGGCGGCGGGGATGACATACTCCAGGTCCTCGTCGGGCGTGACCCGCCGGGGCTGGGGGGCGCCACCGTTACCATCATCATCACCTTTGATCAGAGCCTGTATCTTGTCGTAAAACCCGTGGTCGAACTTGGATGGCGCGCCGTCCCCCGGTGGCTGCCCGCCCGCCTCCCCGGCCCAGGGCGCCAGCACGGCCAGGCAGACAAGGGCGGCGGCCACCCCCGCCAGAAGTGCCGCCGATGCGGTTCTCTTGGGACTCATCGCCAAGAGATAGGGTCTTGGAAATTATATATTCATAGAACGGAAGGCCCTTCTGCAAAAACTGTTGGTGATGGCAGGTTCCCTTCGGGACGCATCACACGAACAGAGATAATCAAGAACGATCCGCCCACGGACCAACCCCGATCCACACGGCAGGCCAAGTACGCTGATGCGCAACTCCCATCGGATCTCCGAAAATGGGGCAACCCGGCGGGGTCATCCGCACTGGGCCGCTCCGCGTCCCGGCGGGGCTCGCCGGCCTGCCCCGCGCCATCCAAGGACGGAGGCTTGGACGTGCGTCGCCGCCAACAATTAATGCAGAAGAACCATGAGCTCCTCAGCCTTATATTCTCCGGCAACCAACCTTAAGTTTGGCCTGGTACTGGGTTGCTGCCGCGGTAGCCATCCCCATCGTCATAGCCCTGTTGATACCCTACATCAGGACCAGATACGTCGATGGCGTGTCGGTGTGTCCCATCTGCGGCGCCAGATACGACAGGCGGCGGAATGGCAGCTGCCCCAGGTGCGGCGCGGGCAGCAGGTAGGGGGGCGGCGCGGGCCGGCCCGGAGGAGGGTCGGCCAACCCCCGTGCTCCGGCTCTGCCATGTCGGAGGCCTGGACAGATATTCCGGATCTCCGTGAGCGGCACCATACCGTCCGCCGGCGCGCGCCTCACCCAAACTGCCCGACTCTGGAGTCGGCTGCGCGCATGCTACGGATAGTAGCCGGAGCCGAACAGGTACCCGTCGTGTACGACGACCCAGGAACGCTTTGCCTGATCCGCTCCGGTCTCAGGATTGGGGAATACATACTCGGCCCACGCCCCGTCGCCATCCTCCATGCCGAGGATCTCCTCCAGCGTGATGGTGGAGTTGGTGAGTACCACCGACGCGCCGCCCACCCTGTCGGGGTTTGAGCCGTGCGCCGCAACCGTCTGGGTGTCCAGGTCTATGACAAACGGATAGCTGGGACTCTGCGACATGAACGAGTTTATGGTGTCAAACGCATCATCGGAATTCCACCTGTACAGGCGAATAATCTCTTCTACGACGCTCTGGACCAGATCTTCAACGTCTACACTGTACCTGCCCACAAAGATGTGTCCGTCATACAGCCTCATCCAGCCGCGGTCATATCCTACCGGGTTGCCCTGCAGATCCGCAGTCGGATAACTGAGCCATACGCCATCCTCCTCCTCCTCGACGATCTGCAGCATCACATCCAGGGGAATTGATGCCCTATCCAGTATTGGCGCGACCTCGAAGCCGACATACCCGGGGGCCGAACTGTGGGCAACAATGGTCTCCGTCTCCACGTTAACGACAAACCCCACTACGGGATCCGAATCCGACGACATGCCCGTGATGGTTCCAAAGGCATCCTCTCCCTCTTCCATGTACAGGGCAATGAACTCGTCAACCAGATCATAGACCAATTCCTCGTTGTCGGCAGCCTCCTCCGTTACGGCGGCGGGCTCGACCGCGTCCTCGGATATGGTCTCGACATCCTCGGACACTACCACGGTACCGCTGGCCCACGGGTGGATGGTGCAGCCGTACATGTACGTGCCGGGAGCGTCAAACGTAAAGGTGAACCCATCGCCGGGGGACAGCCATCCGTTGAAGGCCGGATCCGTCCCGGTCTCGGTGACCGTGTGCAGCACGTTGTCGTGGTTGGTCCATGTTATGGCCGTGCCCGGCTCTACGGTTATCGTATGGGGATCAAAGCAGTCGTCGGTGTCGGCGCACACCGGATAGAGCGACCCCTCGGCCACCAGGACGCTGGCGGCGGGCGGGGCGGCGGCCTCTACGTACTCCGCCGTCATCTCGCAGTCGGAGACAAGCTGGCCCAGATTCAAGCCCAAGACCAAATCCATCCCGGTTATGGCCTCGTCCATGTGGTCGGCGTATATCGTACAGACTATGGTTATGATGGTACGCGGACCGGACTCCTGCGCGTGTTCGTCGGCCATCGCGGTCAGCGGCGCCGCCATACCCAAGGCGGCCAGACCCAAAACCACTGCCGCAACCTTGACCATCTTCACGCTGGAGAAGGTACGCCGGCAAGTATATGAGTTTAACGCGGCGGGGCGGGTATAACATCATGGGTACGCGAAGCCACCACGGGCCAGCACCCTGTTTTTGTCCGGGAAACCGGCTGGCGGGGTCATGTACCTAAGGTGTCAGTCGCCGCTAAGCAGCTGTCAAAAAGTGAGTACACCACGCATTCACATCTACCCAGTCTTTGACAGATGCCAGACTTGATTTGATGTGTGAGTTTGGAAGACCCATCCCCGGATGTTGGACCGGTACATCAATCAACGTAGCCGTCATCGGGCACTTTCAAACCGTCAGTGGTGCGCAACCCGAGGATAGCCTTCGCCGCATCCTGGGCCGTAACGATAATGACCGCCACCCCCAGCACCAATACATGTACCTCGTGTGGGTTCTCCACCCACACCGATGCCGCCATCGCGAGAGCCAGAACGCACGCCCACGCGGCCCACGCGACACGCCACCACCGCGGACCGAAACGGTACACGAACGTCCGATCATTCCACGAGAGCCAGGTTTGGGTAATCCATGCTGTCGTGAGTACCGCCGTAACGACAGCCCACACGACGGCCGGTCCGTCCCAAACGCCTGCCGACACCCAAAACACCAGCGCGCACACGCCAAACACCGGACCCAACACGTTCAGGACCAACAACAGTCTCAAAACAAACCACCAAGCAACCTCGCAATTTCTTGAAACATCTGCCATATAGCACCCCAGTCTATCGCCTCCACGGTCTTCGGATTCAGCGTCAGTTTGTTGGTGTGTTCCGCGATCCAAGAAAGTATGCGGTTTATTGCGGCATTGACTGCCGCCCTTATTTCCGCAATCCTATCAGTCATCACTAATTCGGTGGTGTAACACTACGCGCACGTTCTAGTGCCGGTCCCAAATCACTCTCCGATTTGGCGGTGTTGACAATCGAGCGTATGTCCTCGGCAGCATTCTTCATCTCACGCATTTTGGCCAACGCTTCTTCGGCATCCATGTGGTACATACAGTCTCTCTCTTTTAAAAAGTTTATTTGGTCGCGCGGGCTGTCAAGTTACCGGCACCTGCATCATCTTGCCAAACCGGGCGCCTGCGGCGCGAAGGGATCTCGACTGGAGGCGGCAGAACCTGCGAATGATTCAGGCGCCCGATTTGACACCTATCTCCAGGCGCCGATAACTTGGCAGCCCGTTGGTCGCGGCTGTAACACAGGTGTTACAGAAGCGCAGGTTCCCCCCCTTAAATCGGGCCGCCCGTTTGGCCCCCGTGATTGCTCTGGCCGTGGGCATCTCGGCGATGGCCGTCCTGACCGCCGGGATACTGCTTGACTATACCATCGAACGCGACCGGGTGGAGCGCGTCCGGGACGGCTCCGACGCCATCCAGGCGGACAGGGTGCGCGAGCGCCTGGAGGCCAAGTACGATGACGACGACGCGGTGACCGTCCGGAACCTGTGGGGCGGGGATAGCGCCCTGACGGGGATCGTCGTGGTCTGCGATGACGGGACCATCCTGACGGGGGAGGCCAACCATACGGTCGGGGCGGGCAGGACGGCCACCATCCGGATGCTGCCGGATATAAACTCGGTACGGGCGGGGTGCTCCTGAGCCCCCGTCCGGCGCGGACCGCCCTGCTGCCGGCGGCGGCCGCCATCATTATCATCATCGTCGTCGTCCCCGCCGCCGGCCCGTCCCACGGGGAGCTCTCGCTGTTCATCCCCGATATCATGCTGGCCGGCGAGCGATACGAGGGGATGCTCCTGCTGGAGGAGCCCCGGCCCGGGCCGTACCCGGTGCTGCTGGCCTCTGGCGGCGGGGTGGCGGTCCCCGAGATGGTCCTGGTCGAGGCGGGCGCAAACCACGCCGTCTTCGAGGTGGTACCCGTGGAGGCGGGGGCCGCCGGGGCCGTCTCGGCCGTCCGGCCGGACGGGGACGCCGTCCAGGCACCCTACCAGGTGTATCCCGGGGCGGGGCCGCGCATCAGGATCATCCCACCCTCGGCGACCCCCGGCATCCTGGAGACGTCCGCCGGCGAGGTGCCGCTGCTCATCTACCTGGCAGACCACCTGGGGGCTCCCCTCAGGGCCGCCGGGCCGGTCCCCGTCCACCTGGACGCGAGCCCCGCCGTCCGGCTGCCCGGGGAGCTGGCCATCCCGGCCAACCGCACGCACCTCCAGGTGACGATGAGGGTGCACGGGGACGGGTGGGTGCACGCCTCATCCCCGGGGCTGGCCGGCGATACGCTGGAGGTCCGGACGGTCCACGACGGGGTGTCGGTCCGGGTGGGGGTGGCCCCGAACCCGGCCCCGCCCGGCTCGGCGGCGGCCTGGTTCGTCTGGCTGGAGAGGGACGGCCAGGCGTACGTCCCGGATGGAACACACCAGGTGTACGTGACCTCCAGCCACCCGGTGGCGGCCGATACGCGGCCGGCCGCCCACCCCGGCGAGACGCGCCCCAGGATGATGGACGGCGGGCTGCTGCACGGTACCATCTACACGGGGCCGCCGGCCAGCCCCGGCGACCTCCGCGGGCACCCCGGCGGAACCACCATAACGGCGGCCGTCCCCGGGGTGGGCAGCGCCAGCGTCCACCTGGGGATAGGGCCGCAGCCGGCCGGCGAGCTAACCGGGCTGATCGGTACGGTCAGCGGGTGCCTGGGCGAGGGCAACGGAACCGTCTGGCGCGGCCCCTGCGGCGGGGCGCTCCAGGCGTTCGGGATGTTGGGCGGCCGGGTTCTCCCGGGGACCGGAAGCGACCCGGCGACCCTCTACCTGGGCGAGGCCGACCACCGGACCGTCCTGGACGTCCGGGCGGCCATGCGCGTATCCGGGGTGGAGCGGCCCGCCGACACCGTCCGGCTCTGGGCGTTCCCTGATGTGCCCTCCCGGATGGCCTGGCTGGTGGCCGGGTTCTACTGGAGCGTCCCGGGCCTGCCCGACCTGCTGGTGCCGGCCCGCCCCCCCGAGCCGCCGGTGGCGGCGATCCTCCCGCACGTATCCCCGCTGGAGCTCCCCAGGATGGTCCCGGGCGGCGGCCCGGTGGCCGTACCCATCCAGCCGCCGGGCCCCGCCAACATCACCGTATCGGCCAGGGGCATCGAACCGGCCTCGGTCTGGGTGGCCGGCCAGCCGGACGGGGGCCGCCACCACCTCGGGATCCTGGCGTTACCCTCCGGTGGCGGCCCGGGCCCGCTGGGGATGGTCTGGGTGGCCGACGATCTGGGGCGGCTGCACGAGCCCGGGGCGGCCCGCCACACGGTCGAGGTTACCGGGTACGGCGGGGTAACCGTCGAGGGCATCCGGTGGGTGGGCGCCGCGGGGCTCATCCACGGGTCCTGGGACGGCTCGCCGGGCGGCCTGCAGGCCAGGATGGCCGGGGCCGCCCCGGCCGGGGCCGCCCTCCCCCCAGGTGATGATGAGGACGACCCCATCCAGGGGATACGCCTCTGGATGCCCGGCAGGGTCCACATATCCGAGGAGTTCCCGGTGGCGGTCCATGCGGTGGACGGGGAGGGCCGGCCCGTCCACCGGGTGACGGCCGGGGCGGCCTTTGTCTCGGATGCGGCCTACAGCGTCCCCGGAAACAGGATGGTGGCAGACCGGCCGGGCGGGGGCGTCTCGGCGGTCTGGGCCGGCCACGCCGACCGCGCGATGATAGAGCCGTTCCTCAACCACCCCGGGGACGTCCGGGTGGACGGCGGCGGGGAACGCGTCCGGCTGGGCGAGCGGATCACCATCCAGGTGGACCCGGGGGCCATCCCCCGGGGAACGTCGGTCCGGGTGGCCTCCGGCTCGCTGGACTTTGAGCCGGCCGGGGCCAACGCCTACGCGGCCACCCCCAACCGCCCGGGGACCCACCTGGTGGAGGTGGTCGTAGGCGGGCCGGGGTGGTCCGCCCACACCCGGACCATCTCCTACCAGGTGGACCACTTCGTGGACGTCTCGTATATCGCCCGGGCCGACGACGGGGTGCCCATCCCCTTCGGGATGACCCTGGAGGCGGCCTCCGGGGAGGGCCCCTCCCACCAACTGATACCCGGCACGCAGGCGGTCCTGGCCCCGGGCGCCTACATCGGCAGGGTCGAGGAGAACCCCTCGCTGGGCAGCCAGACGTACCGCCTGGCCGGGGTGGACATCAACGGGATGCCCGCCGGGGCGGCCCCGACCCTGGCCGTCTCCCTCCGGGAGGAGACCTCGGTGGCCGCCCGCTACGAACGCGTCATCCTGGTGGAGGCGGCCGCCGGTGACACCCCGGTCAGCGTGCAGGGGGAGGGCGCCTACCCGTTCGGCAGCAGGGTCCGCCTGGCCGCCCCCGCCGTCCCCCAGTGGCTGGGGCTCGTCTGGCTGGTACCATCGTCCTGGGAGGGCCTCCCGGAGGGCGCCCGCATCTCCGGGGACATCTCCGCGGCCGAGTTCGAGGCGGTCCGCTCCGCGACCATCCTGGTCCACTACGAAAAGTCGTATGTCGTGCTGGTAACCGTGATGGCCGCCGGGGCGGCCGCGCCGGCGGTGCTCCTGCGGGACAGGATAATCCCGATACTATCCAGGGTGGTGCTCCCGGGGATGCGGCCCTGACCGGCACGGTTCGCGCCCTCCTGTGGGCGGCCCCGGCCGGGGCGCTCTGGGGGCTGGCCCTGTTGGGGGACGGCAGCACCCCGGTGGTGGTGCCCGCCGCCTGCCTGCTGGCCGCCTCGGTCATCCTGGGATGGTACGGCGGGGGCCGCCTGACCACCAGGGCGGACGGGCTGAGGGCCACCAGCATGGCCTTCACCCGGACGGCCCGGATGTTCATCACGCTCGAGGAGCGGCTGGCCCCGGTCCGGATACTGCGGCAGTCCACCCTGGCGATGATGAACCGGGCCGTCCACGGCACCGGGCGCATCCGGGACACCGAGCGGGACGCCACCGCCCACACCAGGTGGGTGGTCTCCTCGGTGCCGCCATCAGCCGCCGCCGGGCTGCTCCTGGGGCTCTCCCATGATACGGTCCTGCTGGGGATCTGCGGCCTGCCCGCCGTCCTGTATCTGGCCCCGCACCTCCGCAT
Organism: Nitrosopumilaceae archaeon; assembly: GCA_965261905.1. Classification (GTDB taxonomy): domain Archaea; phylum Thermoproteota; class Nitrososphaeria; order Nitrososphaerales; family Nitrosopumilaceae; genus VYCS01. Next base: position 728,727 of record CBDHDZ010000013.1, read on the forward strand.
GCAGATATGGACCCGGGAGAGGGGGACGGCCACCGGCGGCGAGGCGGCCTTTTTCCTGGCGTACGTCCACATCATGCAGACGGTCGGGGTGGGCCTGTACAGGTCCCTTGAGATGATATCGGGGGCGCGGGGCGCCTTCCCGGCGATGTCCCGGGACGCGGCGCTGGTCTGCAGGAGGGTGGTGACCGGCGGGACCCGCAGCGGCTCGCTGCTGCACTACTCCAGGCACCACCCCGTCGGGATAATCCGCGAGTTCGTGGCCGGGTACGTTGCCAAGCAGTCCGCCTTGGGGGACGTCCCGGGGTATACCGCCGAGAAGGCCCGGCAGGCGTTCGCCGGCTACGAGGCGGCCTGGAGCCGGTACGAAAAGGGCGCCCAGGAGGTGTTCGGGGGGATAATGATGTTCGCGATAATCCTGCCGATGATGATCATGCTGTCCGCCATGATAGGCACCCCCGACACGGTCAGGACCCTGCTGACCGCCGGGACGGCCATCTCGCCGGCCATCTCGGTGGTGATGGTCGCCGTGCTCAACCAGACGCAGCCGGCCACCGGCAACACCCTCCCGGTCTGGTGGGGGGCGCCCGCGGCCGGGGCCGCCGCCGGGCTGGCATCATATTTGGTGTGGTCGGAGGCGGGCCTGTCCGTGTCGCTGGGGGCCGTAGCCCTGGCGGTTGCCAACCGGATGGCCGGCCGGGGGGCCATCACCCTGGTGCGGTCGGCCGACCGCATGCTGCCCGAGTTCCTCCGGGACATGACCGAGATGTCCCGGGCCGGGGCCGGCGTCCCCGGGATGATCCAACGGCAGGCGCGGGCGGCCTCCTATGATGGCCCCTTCAACGGGATCATCGCCGAGGTGGCCGGGCGGCTGGGCTCCGGCGGCACGCTGGACGCGGTGCTCTCGTCGATGAGGTTCCCGACGGCCAACATGAGGTTTGCCATGTTCCTGCTGGGGGTCACCTACCGGACCGGCGGCGGCACCCCCGCCATCCTGGACATGATCACCGAGTTCGCCGCCAGGATACACCGCACCAAGGAGGCCGTCACCAGCTCGCTCTCCCCGCTCTGCTGGATAGTCTACGCCACCCCGTTCATCACCCTGGGGCTGGCCCAGGTGATGCTGGGGATATTCGCCGGGTCGGCGGCGGGGGCCGTCGGGACCCTCCCCGGGGACGAGCTGCCCTTCTCGCCGATATCGGGGGACGCCGTCGACTCGTACATGTCGGGGATGGCCCTGATGGCGACTGCCATGTCGGTGCCGATGGGGGTGGTGGCCGCCAAGATATCCTCGTATACCATCCGGGACACCACCCCGCTGGGGATCACCGCGGCCAGCAACATCGCCGCCATCACGCTGCTGCCTACGATAATGGGGGTGCTTGGGCTTGGGGGGTGATGACGACCTGGACATCATCGGCTTCCAGCACGACCAGGGCCGAGATGGGGACGCCGCCTTCGGGATATCGTCCGGGCGCCGCATCCACACGGCCGTCTTCGGGCTGGTGGGCAGCGGCAAGTCCTCGATACTCAAGTTGTTGATACTCCAGAACATCAAGCGCCGCCAGGGGTTCATGGTGGTAGACCCCCACGGCGAGCTGGCCCGGGACATCCTGTCGGTGATACCCCGGTCCATCCAGGATGATGTCATCTATGTCAGCCCCGCCTCGCTGTACCGGTTTGGAGGCGCCATCAAGATCAACCCGCTGGAGGTCCGCCGGGAGGAGGAGAGGTACCTGGTGGTCATGACCTTCGTCAACGCCCTGTACAACCTGTACCGGGACTCCTGGGGGCCGCGCCTCGAGACCATCCTGAGGAACGCGGCCAACGCCCTGGTCGAGACGCGCCACAACACCCTGGGCAACCTGTCTGGGATGATAACCGACGCGGAGACCCGCAGGGCCATCCTCCAGGAGGTATCCTCCAGGCACGTCCGGCACTTCTGGTCGGAGATATACGACAAGCAGTACTCCAAGGATGCGGGCTCCTCGGCCTACAACAAGATTGACAAGATACTGACCACCCCCGCGGTGGCCGCCATGTTCGACGCGGCCGAGTCCAGCGTCAGGTTTGATGACATCATCGAGAACCGCCGGATGCTGGTGGTCGACCTGAGCGCGGGCGCCAGCGATGATATCGCCGCGTTCGTCGGGACCATCCTGCTGAACATGCTGTACGTCGAGGCCAAGAGGCGGCTGGACCAGATGGACGGCGATACGGTCCGGTCCAGGCCGTTCTTCGTGTACGTGGACGAGGCGCACCTGTTCAGCAATATCACCATGTCCGAGATGCTGCGCGCCCTCCGCAAGTTCGGCGTGAAGATGACGATAGCAACCCAGACGGCCAACGCCTACGCCAAGGGGTTTGCCGACGAGATCACCGGCATCTGCCAGGCTATCATCTGCGGGCGCTGCGACCGGCAGACGGCCTCGCTGCTGTCCCAGGCCATGTCCACCAGGACCAAAGACCTGGAGGGCCTGCCCAACCACATGTTCGCCTTCTATAGCGCCGAGGGCGGCACCCCGGTCACCGGGGTGGTCCGGACGCGCCCGGTTCCGGCCGCCGGCCAGGACCGGTGGGACTGGCAGGAGGTCGCCGGGCGCAGCGTCGGGAGGTGGGGCGAGCCCGTCTCGCCCTCAAAGTATCTCACCAGGGTTGGTTCGCGGCTGGCCACCATGACCCCGCTGGAGACGGCGGTACTCTCGGCCGTCCGGGGCCGGGGCGGGCAGTCCCGCGAGGAGATCGTCTTGAAGGTCGCCCACCTGGGGACCGCCCGGGAGGCCGCCTCGGCGCTCGCCGACATCCTGGTCCAGGGGCTGGGCTACGTGGAGGTCCGCGGGACAGGATATCATGTCACAAGGAAGGCGCTCCAGTCGTACTTTTCTCAGGCTGGCTGGGGCAGGCGGGCCGGCGGGGACCTCCATCTGAGGACCATCTTCTGGATAATGGAGCACAACATGCGGGCCGGCCGCTACTGCATACCCGACCTGGGCGAGCGGGGCGGCGACCGCCCCGACCTGCTGATACTGGAGCCGGCCTCGCGGGTCGACTCGCGGGGCAACCGCAAGCTGGACGGCCACGCCTGGAGCGAGAAGAGCATGGTCGCCGTCGAGGTGGAGACGGCCCCCAACAAACACCCCGAGCAGATCATCAAGAACCACCGCAAGAACACCGATGCCGGGTATCACGTGTGGTTTGTGGTCTTCAACGATGGCGACCTCGACCTCATTGGCAAGATACTGGACGGGGCCGGGGTGGCAAGGCAGGACTACCACGTCGATGTGGTGGACAGCGAGGCGCCCATCTCGGAGGGGACGGCGCCGCCCGCAACCCCGTTCCTGGTGACCAGGTACGTTGATCTGCACTGACCTGCCGTGTTGCAGAAAGTCCCGGCCGCCCTGCCGGCCAGGCGCGCAGTGGGATGGTGCCCGGCACCGGCATTGAATGTAAAATCCAGCTGGTCAAGATTCAACGTAGACTGCAAGGCAAGGATACCGGTCTGAGGAAATCGCCGCTCCCTTCGGGGTGGCGCCGGATGTACCTAGAATCGCAGTACGCGGTGTTGTTGTCGACCACCACCATTCTGCGCCATACATCTGCAATCCGCATCGCGAAACCCGGAACGGATGAGGCAGTCGGACTCCGCATCGGGGTGTTGGCGTTTGGTTCAAGCCCACATGAAGCCAACCATGCAACTCTATGGCGCATATCCTCTCAATTTTGCACCAAAACCCGCGCAGATTCACGCCGAAAAAGACTCGTGATGGTTCTCGGCTTCCCCGGCTGGCCCCCGAAAAATCAGAGCATCTAGAATAATGCCGCATGGCTGCCGGTGTCCGGCGGCATTATCTGTCAAGGTGGGTGGATTATCGCGGCCGGCACTGCGGGCTTTGGGGATACCAACACTATCTGAATACCGCTACACAGATTCCAGGGCACGAGTCAACCGCAGGAAACTCGGACAACCGGCCAATCTTTTGCAGTCCAGTTTTTCTGCAAATCTTGGCAGGCGATTCTTCCTGTAATTCTGACGGTTCTTCAAAATATTCGATGGCCTCCCTCCTTTTGTTGGTATACCCCCCGAGTGGCAAATCCATTCTGGAATGAACCCCGGAAAAGGAGAACGGTTTTTGCACGATTTTACAGACTCGATTGCCTCATTTATGTGCCGCCTCCCATGATGTGAGGAACTCGTCCGGCGGGACGTATTTTAGCGCCGAGTGCAGCCTGTTCCGGTTGTAGTCCCGGAACGCCTCTGCTATGACGGCCTCGGCCTGCTGGTAGTTGGCGAAGTCGTGCGGCCAGATGTACTCGCGCTTGAGGGTTCCGTGGAACGCCTCGATGTGGCCGTTCTGCTCCGGGGTGTGGGTCCGGATGAACTTGAGGCTGATGCCCAGGATGGAGGCGGCCTTTCGGAACCTTTTGCCGGCGTACTGGGATCCGTTGTCGCACTGGAGGGTCAGTTTGGAGCAGTCCGGCTTGGCTGCGGCGACGGGCCTCGACGAGCGACTCGACGGCGACGCTCGCGGTGGCCAGGGTGTCGAACCGGTAGGCGATCCACTGCCTGGTGAAGATGTCGAGGACGTTGAAGCAGTAACACCAGCCGTCGAGCGGGCCGCACCAGACATAGGTGATGTCCGTCTCCCAGACCTGGTTGGGACGGGTTGCCTTGATTGGCGTCCAGCGGGCCTTGGCGCACTTGAGATCCTGCGCCGGGAGGCCCCAACCCATCCGCCGGTAGACGCGGCGCACCAGCTTGCGGTTGACCGGGCGGTCCAGCATCCTGGATAGCTCGGCGGCCATCCTTCTGGTGCCGTAGAACGGCCTCTCTTCGCGTATCTGACGGATCAGTTGTAGCACGTTCCGGTTGACGGCCGACTCCCGCGCTTTCGGCTTGTAGTACCATCTCTTTCGGGTCACCCCGCACCAGCGGAGCGCCTTGTTCAGGGACATCTCCTGGTGGATCAGGCTCTGCGCGGCCATCATTTTTTCCTTACCTCCAACGTTTTTTTTAAAGCGTCGTTGGCCAGGGTGATCTCCCCTACCAGCGTCTTGAGCGTAGCGTTTTCCCTTTGAAGTACCTTTGTGGCCCGCGCGTTCAGGCCTCCGGTCAGGGCGGCCCTGCCGCCCTCCAGGAACTTCTCACGCCAGGGATAGAACGTGTTGGGTGAGAGGCCGTACTTCCTGCATATGTCGGCGGTACTGGCCGTGGTGGTGAGCGACTCTATCACGATCTTGGCCTTGTCCTCGACGGTCCATCGCTTTTTGGTCATGGCTTGATCCTCCTAGGCTGGCCCAAAAACTCTTTGTTGCGGATCGTTCTCCTTCTAAGGGGGCCCCCGCCAATTCCCCTATCTCGTAGTCCAGCAGTACAATGCTGGTGCGGTCAAGATGTCTAACGCCAAGATATTGTTTTAATATTTTGGTTTTCTGGTCAAGCGGTTGCCCGTCTGCATCCACGAGAATCAATACACGATCTACGTCAAGAAGAGCCGCGCTAACCTTACGGCCCAACTTGTTGCCGATCAAGCAGGACGTGACTACTTCCAGTTTGCCGAGAGCAACTTCTATCAAATTTTCTACTAAAAAATTTTGTAATAAAATCTAGGCCAAAGCTGTCGTCAACCACAAAGCGGGATCTCATAGCCTGCCGTATAACCAACCCTCGCTTGCCGTGACTCCAAGATCACTCAACTTTTTTCTTAATCCCTCGGGGTTGTCAACTCTCCTAGAAGTGGTTCCGGCATTGGTTCTTTCCAACAAAACCAGGTCTTCCAGTCGAACCGCATCTATTACCGCGGGAGAATGAGTGGTGATGACCACGTTTGGGTCGCAGTCTCTAAGCTCTCCCATTACGTACTCGATCGTTTTTGCGTGCAGTGATGTGTCTATCTCATCTATCAGGAGGAATTTTGGGTTTAGCTCTATTGCAGTAAGGATTGCAAGTAACTTGTAAAATCCATCAGGGATTGATGGTGGATGTAAAACCACGCTGCCATCGTGAGCGTTCAGCAATATGCGACCGTCGTCGGTCACGGTAAAACTGATTTGCCATCCCGGAAATAGAGACTCGAGCGCCAAAGTGATTCGATCAGGAAGCCCGGTATGACCGCTATACCATCGGAATAGTATATTGACCAGTCCCGCCCCATCCTCGCCTAGTTCAGTACCACTTTCAACCGGCGGTGCTTCGCGCAGCGCTGCATAATTTATCTGGCGGAGTAGAATTATGGGGCGCCTGCCAGCAAAGAAACTTGCAGCATGCATGTGAACGAATGATTCATCATCATCTTTGCTAATCCTTACGGATGGGATGATGAACATTCGATCTTTTGGTGCTGAATACAAACGAAAAAAGCCAATATCACCCGGGCCATAACGTGCAGGTTGGGAGGAAGTCGGGGCTCGCATCATTTTTGTACGGTGGCGAGCCATTGAAAAAGCGATTGGATATCGTTGCATCAGCGGTAGAATGGACTTGTCCTGCGGAATCTCACTTGTCCACGCCCTAGTTGGTGTGTTGGCCAGTAGATCCGTACGGGGATCTGCATTATCGTCCAAAACTGATTTGATCGTTTCTAAAAACTTTGGGTTGATCTTGAATTTTGCCTTGTTCAAGCTACGGGTTACGGAGAGATAGTTTGAGATGGCCAACTTTTCATCCAAATATGCGGGCCGTCCATCCGAATCAGCTATCGTCGCTATGTATTCGATGTCATGCTTGCCCGTACCATGTTTAACACGGATACGGATCGGTAGGCCTATGTCATGCGACCACACAATATTTTTAAAACCAGACCATGCCCTAAATGGGTATGCCGGGATTCTAGGCGAATCAATGCACATATTTGCAAACTTAAACAGTTCCAATATGTTGGTCTTTCCAGATCCGTTGATTCCGATCAGCACATTGAAGTTATCAAGAACTATTTGGAAATTTCTTAGGCTTTTGAAGTTTTCGACACGGATTTCGGTGGATCCGACTGCTGTCATGGCGGATTCTAACAGTTTTATTATTTATATCTGTAAGTAGAAATGGGGCGGACCCAGCTAGAATGAGACCGATCAGCGATGCACACTTTAGCGGTGGGAGGCCAGAATGGGCATGACAGACAAGAAGTCACGGTGGAGTACGGACGAGAAAATCCGCATCGTACTCCAGACGTCTAATACTCAGACCAGCATGGCTGAGATATGCCGCGAGCACAACCTGGTGCCCTGGACCGTATACGGATGGAAGGAAAAGTTCCTGGCCGGCGGGCGCAGCTCGATTGACGACCTTGATGCCTCCAAGCAGGTCCGGCGGCACAAAAAGGAGATCGCATCACCCAAGAGGATAATCGGCGAGTACGCGGTGGCCAAGAGGCTGTCAAATTACTGTGTGCTAGCAACCGCTGTAAAATCTGTGTGCTAAGGCGGGGGGAGCAGATCTTCTCAAAATTCAGTGTAAGCGAATCTCTCATAACACCCGTTCTCGCCTTGAAAAGCAGAGACCAAGGTTGTCTGGTAGAACACGAAATCCCGTTCCGTGGTCATGCGGACTGCCGTCAGGATACTGCCCGATTCTAATGTCCACCACAATCTTGCCCTCTTCAAGCCGTTGGGTGAAGTTTTCGAAGCTGAACTCGCTTAAGCGGTGGGCCTCGTTGTAGTGTAGATACTCTTGGCCGTTGATGGTACGTGAATCTGCCTTCACATACAACAAGTACCCAGGGTATTTCTTGTGGAAGGCGGCCTTGAGGTCGTTCATGTCCCAGTACGGTGTTGGAATGCTACCGTAGTTGACATGGCTGAGCTCTATTCGCGATTCTGTGAAGGTAAGCCAAAAACCAGGGCCGCCGTACAACGTCCGTCTGGGCCTCAATCTGCCGTCGATTGTTCTTGTAGGTGGATCTGATGTAACTGTCGTGTGTAACTCTTTCCTGCTCCTCCGACTCGTATGCCCGAACCTCTCAAGTAACATGCGGTTCACACCCTTGGGTTTGGGCGCTTTGGTGAACAGCGTCAGCATACTCTTGGCGTTAGATCTGTACGACTTGAGCTCCGTACTGTGTCCGTTGGGACCTGGGATGTTGTTCTCATCTATCCCAAGCAGGTCTTCCAGAGTTTTGCCAATCCCAGTGTCTCCATGCCTGTGTGAGCGCACGTAACCCTGGTTCCGAATCGTGGCCAACTCTAACACTAGTTCGTTGTAGGTCTTCATTTCTCCAACATCAATATGCTTTCCTTGGTCATGGTTCTGCCCGGAGAGTTCGCTACGTTCTCCGGCGCATTGACAGATGGCATCACCTTGTTTGGTATGGTACGTTCAATCACGCCTGTAGTACGCAGTCCATGCTTACGCCCTAGTTCAACCGTGATGGTGTCTGTTGGTATGGTTACGCGCCTGACGGTTCTGTTGGCCAACACGATGCCACAATGCCCGCCCAATACTATGTTGTTTGAGATCTCTCTTAGACACTGATCCCAATCCTGGAAGAAGGAATAGACGGCATGGCGACGATGTGGCCGTCCATTCTTCGTCAAAAGTTCGTCGTTATGCTGAACCTTATCCAGCGTCTCGTTTAGGGTGTCAGATTCTAAATCAACTTCATGACGGGCGCCCCCCCCCCGAGTCCTACGGCATCCACCGACAAGACTTCCTCTTCGGGCAGGTCCAGCCACAGACCAGGGTGTTTAGAGAACTGGCCGTATGCCATGGTAGTAGGGTGGTCTCCATACGGCGGGGATGTCACCACAAGATGCACTTTGCCGTCATCCAAAACACCCTCATCCACACCACCAAGGACGTCTTGGAGGTTACGTGAATCACCCACCATGACATGAGCCTGTCCCTTCGGATTTGCTGCAACCAGATCCATCATTTTGGGTATGTTTCCCTGCACTATGCGCTCAAAGATTTCAATCGGGTCTGGGTTGAACTTACGCATATCCGCAGCAGACATCCTGTGCAGCTTCCATGAGCCGTTGCGTTGATAGCTGACCTTGCGTTCTGCCAGCGCAAAACACACCTTGAAGAAGTTGCGCAACGCCTCATCACTCACCCTGAGTATGTGGTATTTGATGCAGGTGAGTATCTCGGTGGTGTCAGGACAATACCAACGCTGGTCTATCCTGTCGGGATACATTTCCGTATGATACGTCCCCCGTGCACAGTCTTGCCGAATCTGTTCGATTAGGGCGTTCAGTTCGTAAACCAAGTCCTCATGTATGAGGGTGGTCTTCACCCTGGAGAGCAGCACGGCGAACGGATTCACGTCTATGCCAACAGCAGGATTGCCGTTCAGTACGGATTCCAACAATGTGCCACCCGATCCCGCGAACGGGTCAAGCACCACATCCGTCTTACACTGCGCCCACTTCTGGATGAGTCGTTTGGGGATCTCCGGGTGCATTCGGGCAGGATACGGGTGTATTGCATGGGTGTATTCTTTAGTGCTGACATCCGAGAACGTCCAATCTGTGTAAGAATATACGGGCTGTTTGTTCGTGTTCGCCATCATCTAACCCCCTCCTCTGTCGGTTGTTTAAAGATCTCCCCGGTTTGGGTGACTTGTCGCCTATTCATCCTAGGCCTTTCTGAACACGGCCACCCACTCTTTACCGTCCTTGTCGATCTTCCATTCGAGTTGATCCTTGGCGGCCAGTCCCAGTTGTTTGACAACGAACGTGGGGATGGTCGTCCTGACCGACTCGGTGGACGAGTGGGCTATGCTCTACCAACTTCATGCGGCCACACCTCGGCCTACCCAACAAGATGACACTCATACAGGTTGCAGCCAAGGCCGGAGCCTGACCAACCAACCCCCTTTTCCTTTTTCATCCTTGAGAAGATCGGATCCTGTCCCCCAACACACCACCGTTACACTAGATGTCAACACACCAAGATATTACAGTTGCTGGAAGATGGCCAGCAACAACAAGACGTATCGGGATACCGAGTAGGACATGCACTAGGCGTGGACGCCCCGGGAGCGCTAGCCGGCGGCCGTGCCAGCAGAGATCTGGCGCTGCGGGTTAGGGTTGGCGGGATGTCTCTTTCGCGCCGGCAGGCGATACGGCGCCGGGCACAACCTTCCATCCGCCGTCGGTCTCGGCATTATGGTCACCACCGCGCGCAGCCTACGAGTCAACGTATCAGAGCAGGTAAAAGCGAACGGGCAGACAAGCATAGTTTCGGCCATCAGCTAGTATTAAGATGGACCCAAATAGCGGCAGTCGTCCCGTGTCTTCCAAGATATGGCGACCGCATCACCCGGCCCGGAAACCGAAGCTTCGCCCCGCCTCGGCGCACTGCAGCGGGCCGCAACCCAATGGAAACAACAGCTGGTGGATGCCACCCGCAGCCCGCTTCTGTACTACCGTGACCTGAAGACGGGGACTCTGGATCTGACCCCCGGAGGAGACGATACCCGCGTCAGCGAGCCGGCAGTCAACTCCCTGCTGGCCGGACGCAAGGTGCGACTCTCCGCCCTCATTCCCGGCGACCCGGCCGGCGAGCCAGACCCGCTGGAGGAAGCCCGGGGCAGGCTGAAACGGATTAGTCGGGTGGCGCAGGCCTATCTGGAAGAGAAGGGCGCCAGCACCCTGTTCTTGGCCGCAGGGTTGGCCACCTGGAACGTGACCACCGGCGCCTGCCCCAACGCTCCGGTGATACTGCTGCCCCTGTCGGTGGAACCGGAGGATGCGGCCCACCGCGAATTCGTCCTGAAGGTATCAGGGGACGTCCACCTCAACCCCGTAATGGCCCACACCCTGCGGACCGACTATGGCGCGGAGTTGTCGGATGACGATTTTGACCTGGACGAGCCGCCCAACAATCTGTCCGAGATGCAGGAGATGCTGGACCGGGTGGGCAATAGCCTCCCCCGGGTACCGGAGTTGGGTATCACCCTCCGGCTGGTGGTGGGAAACTTCCGGTACAACAATCTGCCGCTGGTGGCCGACCTGGAGCAGAACCTGGAATCCTTCGCCGACAACGACCTGGTGGCCGCCATCGCCGGGGTACCCGAAGCCCGGGAGTCGCTGGCAGCTGAAGCGGACGAGCCCCCGCTTGACCAACCCGATACCAAGACACCGGAGGCTGAGTTCCTGGTGCTGGACGCGGACTCTACCCAGCACCAGGCCATCAACCTGGCCCTGATGGGGCAGTCGGAGGTGGTGTGGGGTCCCCCCGGGACCGGCAAGTCCCAGACCATAGCCAATCTCATCGCCGCGCTGATTGCCGATTCCAAGAGGGTATTGTTCGTGGCGCAGAAACAGGCGGCGGTGGACGTGGTAATCAACCGTCTGAACCGGGCCGGGCTTGGGGATCTGGTCATGGACTGCCGCGGTGGGTTCAAGTCCCGGCGGGAGTTTTCCAGGGGCCTGGATGAGGCCATCCAACGCATCCGGTCCACGCCGGAGGTAACCCATTCCGATCTGCATCTGGATCTCTCCCAGAACAGGCAGGTGTTGATGGACCACGAGAAGGCGTTGCACGCCGAGCGGATGCCCTGGGGCATCAGCGTCTACCAGGTCCAGACCCAACTGCAGGACATCCCCGAAGGGGCCAAGACGCCCCTGCGCCTGCCCAGGGAGAAGCTGAACCGGCTGAACCTGGAGGGGTTGCGGGATCTGCAAAAGGATGCCCAGCGGTGGATTGACCTGGAGGGGCCGTGGCTGCCGGTCCGCTATCCCAACTGGGCCGGGGCGTCCCCGGACTCTGCCGACGAGGTACGGCGGCTCCTTGACCTGGTACGCGGTCTCCTGTCGGAACTCCTGCCGCAGTGCCACTCCCGCTTGATGGCCTGCTCGGGGGAACTATCACTGAAGGTACCCCGGGCGGTTGCCGACTGGCCCACCCTGACCGGACTGCTGGCCGAGATTGGCCAGGACCGGTTGATGTTCCGGCCCGACATATACCGGCTGGACCGCGCCCCTCTGCTGGCGGCGCTGGTTCCACGATCCGGGCTTGGCAAGTTGACGGCCAGACTGTCGGGGACCTACCGCTCCGCCCGGCAGGCCATCCAGCAACAGGTACTGACCGGGGCCAATCTGTCAGGCGATGAGGCCTATCAGGCCGTGGCCAGGGCAGACGGGCAGGTGCGAAGGTGGCAGGAATACCATCAGGACTCTACCTCCTACCCCCTGGCACCAGATAATGCCGGCGACCTGCACGAGCGCGTTACCGAAATGACGTCGGTCCTTGCCGACCTGGCGGAGTGCGTCAACCGACCGGAACTGCTGAACCTGTCCCTGACAGAGCTGCAGTCAACCCTGGAGACGATGGCCTCGCAGCAGACGGTGGCCACGCGCTTGCCGCAGTTGCGCGAACTGGAAAGGCGGTTCGGCGAGGCCGGCATCGGGCGGATAATCTCGGGCGTCGGCGATGCTATACCGGTGGAGCTGGCAACCGGCGCGATCGCCTATGCGTGGCTGCAGGGGGTCTGGTCCGAGATTTCCCTGAACGAGCACCGGCTGTCCGGATTCGTTGGGGCCGCCCATAGCCGGTCCCGGGACGACTTTGCCCGGCTGGACACCCAACACCTGCGGCAAAACCCCGGGCGCATCAGGCGCGTGGCCGCGGAGCGGGCCGTCGCCGCCATGAACAACCATCCGAATCAGACCAGCCTGGTCCGGCGGGAGGCGGCCAAGAAAAGCAGGCACATGTCGGTACGGCAACTGGTACACCAGGCCCCGGAGGTGTTGTGCACCCTCCGCCCCTGCTGGACGATGTCGCCGCTGCAGGTGGCCGAGATGATTCCCGCGGGCACCCGCCTGTTTGACGTGGTCATATTTGACGAGGCTTCCCAGATTCCACCGGCGGAGGCCATGGGAACCTTGGCCCGGGCCCGCCAGGCGGTGGTGGCCGGCGATAACCGGCAGCTGCCCCCTACCGATTTTTTCAAAAGCCAGGAACCAGAGGGGGAGGATGCCGATGCCGAACAGGAGATGGCTCCGGCGCTAACAGCCAACATCGAGTCCATCCTGGACGTGGTCAAGGCCCTCCCCATTAAGGAGAAGATGCTGAAATGGCACTACCGGAGCCGGGACGGGCGGCTCATAGCCTTCTCCAACAACCGCATCTACGGCGAGTCCCTGACCGTCTTCCCCGGCACGGGCCAGGAGTCGCCCGTTACCCTTCACCGGCTGGACCTCCCGCCCACCTTGGGAAGATCCACCAGATCACACCCGGTCGAAGTCGAGAAGGTGGTGGACCTCATCCTGGACCACGCCAGGCGGCATCCCAGCGAGTCCCTGGGGGTGATAGCCTTCGGGGCCCACCACGCCGACAACATCGAGGAGGGACTGCGGCGGCGCCTGTCCGGTGAAAACGACCGGTCGCTGGACGAGTTCTTTGCCGTGGTCCGGGACGAGCCCTTTTTCGTCAAGAACATTGAGCGGGTGCAGGGGGACGAGCGGGATGTCATCATCCTGAGCGTCGGCTACCACAAGGCGGCCAACGGCACCCTTCCCTACCGTTTCGGTCCGCTGAACCAGGAAGGCGGAGAGCGGCGCCTGAACGTGGCCATCACCCGGGCCAGGTCCAGGATTCACCTGGTGGCCGGCTTTTCCCACCAGGACATGGATCCGGGACGGTCGACGGCTACAGGGGTGGAGCTGCTGCGGCAGTACCTGGAGTTTGCCGCCTCGGGCGCCACCGCCATGGGCGGCAGCATGAGCGAGGAGCCCCTGAACGCCTTTGAGCTGGACATCATGCATCATCTAGAGCGGCGCGGCATTCCGGTGACACCTCAGTACGGGGTTGCCGGTTACCGGCTGGACTTTGCCTGCGGCCATCCGGAACAGCGGGGGCGGATGGTCCTGGCCATCGAAGCCGACGGGGCCGCATACCATTCCGCTCCGACCGTGCGGGACCGAGACCGCCTACGGCAGCAGGTGCTGGAGGGTTTGGGCTGGCGCTTTCACCGGATCTGGTCCACCGACTGGTTCCGGGACCCGGAGGGGCAGGCGGACCTCGCCCTGGAGGCGTGGCGCAGGGCAGTGGAGCTGGCCAACGCCGAAGACGCCGGACCGGTGACCGGAGGGGACGAGCGGAGCCCGTCCCCTGAGGAGGCGCCAAGAACGGCACAGCCGGATAGGGGGCCACGGCCCAATGTAATTCCGGGCCAGCCAATCACCGAATACTCGGTAATCAAGTTGGCGGCCTTGGCGGAGTGGGTAATATCGGACACCCTGCTCCGCACGGATGACGAACTGCTCCGGGAGTTGCGGCTGGAGCTGGGATTCAAGCGGGGCGGCTCCCGCATCAATGCCGCCTTGCGAGAGGCCATCGCCATGGCCCGTTCCAGGCGGAAAATGATGAGGCGCCGCACGTAGGCGGTACCCTTTCACTTCCTTGCCGTATCGAGGATTCGTAACTAGAGGCGTACGTGTTCACGCCATCTGAGTGTGTTTTTCTCTCACACTGAACCGGAACAAATAATCTGCCCGTATTAAGTAAAAAATTATCGGTTGGCTGCCGAGTGTTTTTTTTTTGATTATTATTTGTATTGAGATGGCTGTAGCTCAGATGTACCTAGCCACCTGCACGGTGTAGTCGATGCTCCGCGCCTTCCAGGTTGTTACGCACGTGAAGAGGTTAACCAGCCAACCCAGGGCATTCTCCGACCATATGAAGTCACACGCCTTGTGGTGGACGACCAGTTCGCGCAGTGCCCGCTCGGCGGCGTTGCTGTTGTTGTTGGTGGTGGTGGGAATGGCCGGGTCGGTAACAAACCGGAACAGGTTGGGGAGGACGTTGGGCAACTTGGCTATGAATTTTTCTAGCACTAGGTGGCAGGCGTGCTGGTACAAGTTCAGGTCAAATTCCGACCTGTGCCTGACCGGCTACCTCCGGCAGCTGCTGCCGTGCGTGCTCGCGTATGGGATTCAGTTTGACCTGAACTTGTACGCGTGCTGTAACCGTTCAGCTCCCCTCTAAGGATGGTTGGTTTTGGTGCCAAATTCGGCCAAAATCGTTCCTGATCACTACCATCTGGAGAAGGAGGTTAAACGGTTACGGCGTTCGTGTTGATTATTCCATGATACCCGCTTGTGGAGGACGCCGCGGAGGGCGCGCCGGACTGTCGGGGGCCCCTCCGACCCCATGCCGTCCCGGTATATGCGGCGCAGGGCGTCGGCGACCTCCCGCGCCTAGCGGCAGTGCTTGTTGAGATCCGCTATTTGGTCAGCCTCGCGAAGGATGTGCAATCAGCACCGCTGGAGGCGGTATCCTTTGTAGACGGCCCATCTGTCGTAGATGATCGTCCCAGACCATTTCTTACTGAGTACTTCCCGGACGACATCGCGCCCTCTGCTGGAGCGTGTGATGTAGTTGGGGTCATCGGATCCAGAAACATCCAGATCCAGACCTTTGCACCGTTGAGTAAGATATGTATCTCGTCGATATGTAGATGGGCGCTTCTTTGATGCGGACCCGGATCTCCGAGGCCGGCTCCTCCAAGCAGTACTCCGGTCCCTGAGACGACATTGTGGCTGGTGCCGGTAGACACGGCGATGCCGTGCCTACCCATGTCGGTCGCGTTCCGCTTGCCGTGGAGGCGGTCTAGGGAGGTGCACCATGGCCATCATCGCGTTCCTGCCGTAGGATCCCCTCTGGGGGATGTTGGGGGCGGACACCGCCGCGTCCCCTGTGGGTCCGGTTCCAGTTTCTATCCCGCACAGGTTGCACTCGCTGCAGCTGCAGTTGACCAAATAATGGTGGGTGGTCGTGGCCGGGATTGGCTTCGGCATATCGGTTATGTCACGCTCCTTGATGTCCTCCACCTCCAAGGATGTGCTGTCACACCCGGGGCATCAGAGGGTCGCGTGCGTCTCAAGCCGGGTCGGCGCGGGCTTGCTGGTGGCCCCCTTATGCCCGGGCTGGGCGCCCCATCGCCCGGTTGGCGCATTCATCCCGGCAGGGCCCTCTTGGAGGCGGCCGTCTCCTTCCGACGTTTGATTACCTTGTGCGGAGGGCGGGTTGGGATTGTCGTGATAGGCCAGCTGGCGCATCAGATTCTTCATCTCCTTCACCATCGCCTTCACCTTGCGTTCTACTTCACGATGCTCGGCGATCGGTCTGCGGTAGTCTTCGAGCTTTTCGTATAGTTTTTTGTAGCCGGTCCTGCCGGCCAACGACATGCAGACGATCAGCCCATATTTAGATCTCACGGTTTAACGCGACAGTTGTTTTTCACTTGGAAATGGCAGGCACGCCAACCGTGTCGGCATCTCTCCATTTAGGTATTATAACCCATACGATCGTCGCCGCAAATGATTTCAGACAGCAAAACGTGCCTAAACGACATGAATATAGTTGGGATCAAAAGTAATCGGACAAATCCGTAAGATCCTAATAGGGTAAAATTTCAAGCCGGCACATGGCTACGACCAAGATGAAAGACGCGCTCAAACGCGCCAAAAACAAGAACGAGTACGCGCGCATTGCGGCGGTAAACATGGTATTGAACAAGAACATCGACGTCGATACCGTTGCGGACGGCTTCTGCGTCAGTCGCGGAACCGTCTACGCGTGGCTTGCCGCGTATGACCGCAACGGGCTGGACGGCCTCGCCGACGATGCGAGGCCGGGCCGCCCCCCTTTCGTGCCGCGCGCCCAACTGGAGGAGATAGTCGGCGGCGCCAAGCGGTTTACCGCCTTGGGGTTCGTCGAGCTGGTCGAGAAGAAGACTGGTGTGAAATACAGCGAGCAGCACGGGCGCCGCCTGCTGAGGTCCCTGGGCTTCGCGGTCAAGAAGACACTCCGGTTATCCGACCGCGTCCCGCCGAAGGAGGAGGTAGAGATCTGGCAGAAGGATACCGAAAAGGAGGTTGAGACGCTCGAAAAGGACGATTTCACCGTGGTCATGGCCGATGAGAGCCACCAAAACGCGAACCTGTTCGGGTCGGGAGCCGTCTACGTGCGCGGCGACGCCGAACCTATACAGATGCCGCTGGGCAACCAGAGGCAGACCGTCTACGGCGGCGTCACGCTGGATGGCGAGACGTGCTACATGGCGGCCAACAGGGCCAACGACAGATCGTTCATCAAATACCTCGATAAACTGCAACAACGTTTCGGCAAGGTGGCGGCGGTCGTCGACAACACCGCGTACCACAACACGAAACGCGTACGGCAATATCTAGAGAAGAATGGTGATTCAGTCAGACTGATGTTCCTACCGCCGTATTCGCCGTTCTTGAATCCGGCCGAGTGGCTGTGGCGGGATGGAAAGGCCATACTGCGCAGAACGTTCCGGCGGCCGGCCAGAAGCTACTTTAGACGGAAGGTGATGCTCGTGTACGAGTCGCTTGAAATCAATTTCAATCCGCGCGCCATCCTGTTCAGAAATTTGGATAAATTATACCCCGCATGAAAAGTTTGTCCGGTTACTTATGATCCCAACTATACTTATCCAATAGTTATGCAATAAAATCATCTATAGTTGTTCGTAATTCAATCTGGAGAATTTCATCACAGATATAGTTGGGATCAAAAGTAATCGGACAAATCCGTAAGATCATAATAGGGTAAAATTTCAAGCCGGCACATGGCTACGACCGAGATGAAAGACGCGCTAAAACGCGCCAAAAACAAGAACGAGTACGCGCGCATTGCGGCGGTAAACATGGTATTGAACAAGAACATCGATGTCGATACCGTTGCGGACGGTTTCTGCGTCAGTCGCGGAACCGTCTACGCGTGGCTTGCCGCGTACGACCGCAACGGGCTGGACGGCCTCGCCGACGATGCGAGGCCGGGCCGCCCCCCTTTCGTGCCGCGCGCCCAGCTGGAGGAGATAGTCGGCGGCGCCAAGCGGTTTACCGCCTTGGGGTTCGTCGAGCTGGTCGAAAAGAAGACTGGCGTGAAATACAGCGAACAGCACGGGCGCCGTCTGCTGAGGTCCCTGGGCTTCGCGGTCAAGAAGACACTCCGGTTATCCGACCGCGTCCCGCCGAAGGAGGAGGTAGAGATCTGGCAGAAGGATACCGAAAGGGAGGTTGAGACGCTCGAAAAGGACGATTTCACCGTGGTCATGGCCGATGAGAGCCACCAAAACGCGAACCTGTTCGGGTCGGGAGCCGTCTACGTGCGCGGTGACGCCGAACCCATACAGATGCCGCTGGGCAACCAGAGGCAGACCGTCTACGGCGGCGTCACGCTGGATGGCGAGACGTGCTACATGGCGGCCAACAGGGCCAACGACAGATCATTCATCAAATACCTCGATAAACTGCAACAACGTTTCGGCAAGGTGGCGGCGGTCGTCGACAACGCCGCGTACCACAACACGAAACGCGTACGGCGATATCTCGAGAAGAATGGCGATTCAGTCAGGCTGATGTTCCTGCCGCCGTATTCGCCGTTCTTGAATCCGGCCGAGTGGCTGTGGCGGGATGGAAAGGCCATACTGCGCAGAACGTTCCGGCGGCCGGCCAGGAGCTACTTTAGACGGAAGGTGATGCTCGTGTACGAGTCGCTTGAAATCAATTTCAATCCGCGCGACATTCTGTTTAGAAATTTGGATAAATTATACCCCGCATGAAAAATTTGTCCGGTTACTTATGATCCCAACTATAGTGTTTAAACTAATAGATTTGGTGCTGGTCATTTTTTCGTTTGTTTTAATATTTTCTAAAAAATTTTTTAATTTTGGATGTGATTTTATTAGATCTTTAATTATACTTTTAATTTTGTTTTTTAGTTGGTCTTGATGTTTCCGAGATAAGAGATTCCAGACTTTATGAATTTGACTCATGGTATTATCATTAACATAAAATTCAGGATTAGTTGCATCAGTTTGATGTGTTTTAGTAATAGACAAGCGTATGGCACGCAGAGCGTGTGGAATAATTGTTCTACGATCATCATTTTGCGAAAATGGATAATATGACACTGGTTGCGTATAGCCCTCTATACTAATGGTTTCAATGAATTTTTGGTTTAATTCTTGCTTTGAGAATTGGTTGTGTAATGTTAATACGTGACCAGAAAGAGACAATATTGGTAGATCAACTCTAGATGTCCAAGACTGTTCATGTGTTTGATGAATCAGCAGGCATACATCAAGCGTGTGCTGGTTTTTGTCATGAATACGAACCCATCGATCATGAAGATCAGATGGTTTCAAAAGCTTGTAGTTGGTAATCTGTTTATCCTCTACGGATTTTCCTCCCTTGCACTCAACAACGACAGAGTGGATTAATCTTTGCGACGTGGCAACAACGTCCGGAGTAACGCTTATGCCAGACACTTCCGTGCCTATTTTTTGTTCAACAAGTTCTGCCTTATAGCCAAGATCAGCCAGCGGGTGAATCCACGAGTCATCACGTTTGCAAAATCCAATTGCCGCGTTTATTAAACGTGTGTGTGGATGCAAGGACACCACGCTACTCCGTAGCCTCTATCTTGGAACAGCTGATCTGTGAATCAAAGAATCTTTGAAGATTAACAAAAAGCCTAGCGACAAGATTACCGCAGCTGCCTTTTGGTAGATAAATGCGAAAGAGATCATCCGCAACTTCAACGTCAAAAGGATGATCCGTATGGGCATCAACTCCTAGGATTTGATATAGTTCATCATCGACCTTGTTTCTTATGCCCCAGACCCTAAACGGCTCCTTTGAGTTAAACATTTGTGACAGAAAGTAATCCCAATTATCAATTTTTCTCTTAAAATGAAACACGAAAGGTTCGCCTTCAATGGATTTGGTGTCATGATTACCATAAATACTATATTTTTCAATCCCGTGTATTATCTTAACATAACTCTCCTTTACGGTGTTCACTAGGCTAATATGGTCATCAACCGAATCTCCCTTAACTACGCTGAATCTACCATTATAATACAGATCATCCACAACACCGTCACTTTTTGTCCCTCTGCCGACTATTACCTTGCTGTAGCTTAACATCTGAGCTATGTCTGCATCCTTGTCCAATAATCGTAAAATTTTATCAGACTGTCCACCCGATACGGATATGTTGGAATAAGTATCCGGTTTTATCGGATCATTGTTGTCGCTTGATTCCTGCTGGAAATAATCCTTATGCTGGACATCGTATCCCAACTCACTGTTTCCAAATCCGTGAGATACGGATTTTAACAGGCCGGTAGGAAGCCACGCGTAATCAAATTCGACGTTGTTAGAATTAATCAAGCGATCCATCATTGGTATTACATGTTTGGCAAGATCAAATGTATGAAAAATAAGAAAACGGTCATCGGTTTTGTCCAGAAAGCATTGTATGTGTCTTTCTGTGTTTTTTTGATCCGTTAGCGTTATAATTTTAATATCATCCAATCCTGTTTGTTCAATGTTAATTTGTAAACTTTCTGCGTAAAAATTCTGAAGTAACTTTGAATTATTTTCGACAACATATGTCTTTAAGTCAGGGGGGCGTCCAGCAGATGATTCATCATCGTTACTAGGCGTTCTGGGCGGTCTAATCCGATCATATAACTCATCCATAAATTCTTTTTGCGTTTGCACTTTTGGAAGTGCAATGCTGCTCTGGTTGCCGCTCATGCTGTGACCTCTCATATAGCCTTTATAAATTTTTAGATAAATTTTTGGCAGCTGCGCCGTCTATACCATGGAAAATAAGTTCGTAATTAAATCTACCCAAGCACTACCACAAACCACATGTAGCGCCCAAATTCCACACTGTTTCCCTGATTGCTGGTGTCTGCCGTAGGAGGACGTTAACCGGCGCATCCGCGAGCCGCATTTTGAAAAACTCGGAAAAACCATGCGCAGTATCCCGTCGTACTGTTTGAAGAAACTGCCCCGTCGTCGGTAATCAGCCCGAAGACGACCGTCTTGGCGTGGGATCCAGCGTAGGTGTAGACGGCGCGCTTCCCCTGAGGGTGTAGACGCCCTTGCAAGCCCTGGCGTCGGCTACCAACCCGGTTTCAATGAAGTTGAGTTTCTGCAATATTGGAGTCCTAACGTAGCTACTGCCGGCATAATGTACAAACAAATTGTAGGGTGGTTGCTTACCTACATGGAACAAGCATCGGGGAGTCAAGAATCAGAAAAAGATAAGAGTTCTCCAGAAGAGAACTCCGGGTCTGATGATGATCCAAGACCGTGGGTTGGGTAACTACGGTAGGCATCCCGTAGAGATCACACCACTCTTGGAAGGAAAGACTGCTCGCATGTTGACTCTAATTTCGAACGCTCATCTGCCGAATGTTGGGGGTAACAATTCCGCCCATTGGAGCGGACCCCGCTAGAAGGAGACCGATCAACGATGCACACTTTAGCGGTGGGAGGCCAGAGGGGGCATGACAGACAGGAAGTCACGATGGAGTACGGACGAGAAAATCCGTATCGTACTCCAGACATTTAACCCACAAGCCAGCATGGCTGAGATATGCCGCGAGCACAACTTAGTGCCCCGGACAGTATACGTGTGGAAAGAAAAGTTCCTAGCTGGCGGCCGCAGTTCGCTTGATGGCCCCGACGCCTCCAAGCAGGTCAAGCGACACAAGGAGGAGGTTGCCTCGCTAAAGAGGATCATCGGAGAGTATGCCGTGGCCAATGACGCTTTAAAAAAAGCGCTGGGAGGCGAACTAAAATGAAGGCAGTCAGGACGATGCACGGAACGGTGAGCCTGAACAAGGCGCTCTTGGCGGGGGACCCCTTAGAGCGAGACCGATCCGTAACACAGACATTTGGAGTACAGCCGGGAGGTACATGCGATGACCAAAAAGCGATGGAGCGCGTTCGGACTCGTGAAATTTTGATGCGATAGGTGACAAACATTTAATCCTGTCCTACACCCATCTCCGTGAGGAACCGGGACGGCTTTTTCGCGTAACCTGATACACTGAGCGGGTAAGTGAGCGTCAGGCTCTTTTGTGTACGGGTTATAGCGACAAAGCAGACCCGCCTTTCTTCTTGCATCTGACGGCTTTCGCCACCTTTCTTGACAGCCCTCCAGTGTGGCAGCTCGTCTTCGGCCAATCGAATTAAGTACACGTGGTCAAATTCCATGCCCTTAGAAGCATATATTGTATAACAGGGTATGGCCCCCTCTGGCACCGGCGGTTCTTTAGAGTGAAGATCTATATGCTGCAACAACGTGCTCAGTACCACTTGCTCGCGTCCAGTATCATCCGCAGCCTCACTCACCAGCGTATCCCAGACACTCCTTTCCTCTTTGTAGTCGGTCTCGTAGTCAGGCGCCGGGTCAGCTTTCTGCCGGCGTTCGAACCATTCGAAGCAATCTTGAATAAATCTTTTGGTATCTAGATTGTTGGCCAGTTTCGGCATCGATGTCTCCAAAAATACTCTTGTTGTCGAGTCCAGATTCTCTCGTAGAATAGCCCGCATCCACGCGCTGAGATAGTCCCCGTCCATTATTGCAGCCTCGGATACTATGTCGGCTACGATCAAATTCACACCTTCAAGGACATAAAACGACTTGCAAACTCGGCGCAGCTGCACACCATCCTGTCTCAAGTTTGCAAGTCTCAGGACGGAGTGCAACCACACCATCCGGTCATTGGCAAATTCCCTCTTGTTTACGTGTAAATGTCCATGCAGGCCATGCTTATTTAACGCGGCGACAACCTGCTCTAGAGCAATGCGCGTTCTAGCAAGGACGGCGTAGACATCCCGAGAGTCTTCGGACCGTTCCGCTATGTTTTTTGCAACCCAATCCGCCTCCTCCTCGGCCGTGCCAAACTCTCTGACCCGGATGACATGATCTGGACCATCCGGTTTGCCTGAAACCGAATCCGCCTTGTTGTGACTAGGGTTGTTAGCAATGAGCTTGTTGGCCATTCCAACCACACCTGAAGGGCAACGATAGTTCTCCGGAAGTTCAAGTATTGTTGCACCAAAATGCTCTTGGAGTGATTTGAGTCTCAACATGCTGGCGCCGCTCCACTCGTAGATTGTCTGGTCGTCATCAGCCACAACAAATAAATTTTTTGTCGATGGATCAACTATCTTGCGCAATATCTGGTACTGTGCAAAGCTAGTATCTTGGAATTCGTCCACACACACGTACGGGTATATGCGCCTGATCAACCTCGCTCCGGCTGGCTTCGCGAGCAACCGCAAAGCTTCAGCCACCAATGCGCTAAAATCTAGTTCATTGTTTTCGATCATCAATCGCCGATAATGCGCGTAAACATCTCCAATCTGTTGCGCGCTGTCGTGTAACTCTTCTTGAAGGAATTCCGCGGCCGTGTCAACTGCTATGTTCTGCTCTGTCATCCTTGTTACAAGAGACAGCAGGCGTTTGCTGGTGTAATCCTCCGAATGTGCCATTCCAGCTCTTGATATGGCGTCATCCAAGACGGTTAGGCGCTCCGCATCCTGTGACAGTATGGTGAAGTCGGGACGAATGCCTAAGTGGTGACCATGTTGGCGTAGGATGGAGACGCTGAATGCATGAAACGTGGTTAGGTTGACCCGCTCGTCCGCGTTTGGAACCAAGTCGCTGACGCGTCTCCGCATTTCCGCAGCAGCTTTGTTGGTAAACGTCAGGCCCAGAATGCGGAAACTATCCCCCGCAGACTCCTCCATAAGACGGGCTATGCGATAGGTGAGAACGCGGGTCTTGCCCGAACCGGGTCCGGCAAGAACAAGGATGGGGCCCCTACCCCAATTGACCGCTCTGAGTTGGTTTGCGTTCAATGACGACACGTCTACCATGACACTACGCCCCTCTGGCAAGCTGGACTGACTTGGCGATGATCCGGCGTATTACCTCCGGAATGCTGTTCTTGCCCACCTCGCACATCTCGTCTACGGCCAAGGCAGCTGTGGCAGTCTTTAACTGACTCTTTTTGCCAACCACCCCCTTCCAGTAAGACGCGTCTTTAGTGAGCGTTTGCTTGGAGGTATTAATGTGGACAGCTCGCTCATAATGGTGGCCGTAGCCTTCCATGCAAAGTACCACATCCAGGGTGTGCTCCAACTGACAAATGCGTGTCTCTTTGTCCTCGTCGCAGAGCTCATCCTCTGCGTCTTGGACGTATCCGTTGCCCGCATTATCGCCATCAGCAACAATAAACCATTCAATCCCGATCTGTTTGGCGAACTTGATCAGCGTCCGAGGGTTGCCTATGTGGGGATATTCAACGCAGTAGACTCCCTCATGGACCAAATCTACTCCACAGATAGCGGCGCACCGCTCAAAAACTAAGCTCTCGGTTTTTCCTTCGACCAACAGCCAGCAACGCGCGAAGAGTATGTTTCCACGGGCCAGTCGAATGTGGTGATCAATCGCATTCCTATCTTTAGGCCTGAATGTGTTCCAGTCGACTTGGTGGACGGTAACCTCGCCGTCCTTGCGGCGAAGGCGTCGCAAGGCAGATAGTTTAACATTTGAGACGAGATCTCCAGAGTGGGTAGCAATTATGTTCTGTCCACGCTGGTCTTCAAGCAGGTTAGTGACAGAGTGGGTTGCAGAAGGGTGAAGGTGCGCCTCTGGTTCTTCAAGGGTAAGAATGGGCGATGCAAGCTTAGAATCTTGCCGACCAAGCTCGTTGTGGAGAGACGCCACAAACAGGCAGATTATCGCCAGACTTTGTGTTCCCTCGCCATGTCGTCCGACCGGAATCCTCGCGCCGGTAATTGACGAAAGAGACACCCTCGTCCGAGATAGGACATCAAGCACTCTGCTCGGAAGCGCTTCTATGTTTACAGGATCGGAGCCTGGGAGTGGAACCAGCTTAGCAATATCTCGAAGGTGTCTCTCGACTACGGAAAAGGATCCATGGGCATCTATAATTTTTTGGTTGAGGTTGGTCAGTTCGTCCTCTAAACTTCGCATCAGATCAGGATCCATCGACAACGTTCGCACAAACGGGCTCCAGAATGGGGAGTTTGGCTGGAACACACGGTCAGAGTCGCGTCTCGATTTTAGAGGGAAGATGTGGACCAGTGACTGCAATATTCTTCTGTAGCGCACCACACTTCCACCCAGTGGTTCTTTATCTGAGTTCAAAAAAGCCCACTCCGGAACGGACTCATTCGTGGTAGCATCATACCTGCTCCGTACGCGCAATGTCACGCTATGCCGACCAGTAATGTTATCATATTGAATTACATCGCCCAGTTTCTGAACTATGCTGTCGGACCACTCTTCGTTGGATTGCTCAGAAAAGTGGAGGGTTATCTCAATTGGGTCACCGTCCGATGCTTGGCTATCGCTCGTGGGGAGGTGGTGATCATACTCTGTAAACCTAGCTCTTTCGTTGGTGGCGGAGCTACCCAAAGCCAGCTGCACCGCATCCAGAATTGTCGACTTTCCGGTGTTGTTCTCGCCGATCAGGACGGTGGTCTGATCCAGCCGGATGCTCAGTTGCCGAATGCACCTGAACTCAGCTATGTCAATCCGTTCCAAAAACACAGTGCGCTACCCCCGCAACCCTTGTCTTGTACGGTGACTTTGTAGTGTGTCCGATTGCATCACATGTTTGTTCAAAAGGCGGACCTCCGTCCTCGGTTCGGTATTATAGATGTAGTAGAAAAATCGACGGGTGAACTTGCAGGCACGCCATGTCGATGCGCAGTAAGTTTGTCACAAGCACGCACATGCATGCAACTGATCCTGTTTCTGGCGATATACTGCCCGTTAAATTGGTCGGTGTATTCGGATGGTTTTGGCAGTGCGTGTGTGGTGTAACACAAGACAAAGCCGGTGAACCTTGTGGTGCGTTTATTGGACGTATTCAGCATAACGTTGACCTGCATTGATCCACTGCTATGGCCAAACACTATAAACTTTTGCTATCGCGGAGTTGTCCACGAGACAGACGTTCAGCCATATTTAGATCTCACGGTTTAATGTAGCGGCTATTTTTTGCTTGAAAATGACTGGTACGTCAACCATGCCAGTATCGGCACCATACAAGTAGGCGAACCCATAGTAATCCTAATCAGGCATGGGCTCCTCTCAATCTTATGACCACGGCCCCCCATGGACTTATACCGCAAGGGATATGTCCGAGATCCTAACACCGAAACGCTAAAGGATCACGACCCTCTACACAGCCCATGAATGAAAAAAGACTATCCGTGGAGGAGCTGATTGCCGCCTACAACGAAGAAAAAGATTCTGACGTCGTCAAGCGGCTGATGCTGGTCATACTGGTGGAACGCGACGAAATGCAAAGGACCAAGGCTGCGCTCTCCCTGGGCCGCGCCCGGTCATGGGGTGTGAAATGGTACGGCCGCTATCTCAGAGAGGGCCTGCCCGGACTGCGGACAAGACCGCGGCCCGGCAGGCCGCCTTTTGTTTCCAAGAAGGTCATGAAGAAGGTCTGGAGGATGGCCAAGAAGACCACCTGTTGGACGGCCAAGGGCATGCTGGATCTGATCAAGACGTTGTCCGGTGTCAAGTACGAGATCTCCCATGTTCGCGCCCTGCTGCGCGGCCGCGGCTACACCATGAAGGTCCCCGTGGGCAGGCACGTCCGCAGGGCCAGCAGGCAGAAGATAGCGGGATTCCAGAGGAGGATTGGGCGGCTCATCCCCGAGAAGAGGGCCGACGGGCGCACCAGGTGCGTCCAGGACGAGGCCATCGTGGTGGCCGACGCCAGGGCCCGCAAGGGTGTCTACACCCTCAAGGGGAAGCGCGCCGTCTACACCTACACGGGATCCCACGCCAGAACGGTCGTCTTCGGGCTGATCACCTGCGACGGGCGCAGCTTCTTCAAGCGGTACGACAGGTTCACCAAGGACGAGTTTGTCGACTTCCTGAGGGAGGCGCACGCGCAATTCGGCAAGCTGTTCATGATCCTGGACAGGGCGCCCCAGCACAAGGCCAAGATCATCCGGGAGACGCTAAAGGAGCTGGACGGCGAGGTCGAGCTCGAATTCCTTCCGCCGGGCTGCCCTGATCTCAACGCGATCGAGGAGGTCTGGCGCCAGATGAAGCATGCCGTCCTGGACATCCCCTACGTGACCGTCGCCGGCATGCACGAGGACATAGATAGGTGGCTGAGCTCGTCGGTTCCCGTACTGGACATCGAAAAGTATCTCTATCGGGTAGTAGTCTAGGGCCGGACTTTTACCGGCGCACCGCGTGGGGGACGTTGCGCGCGTCTTTCCGGATCCCGGGACGGACACCCCCGACCCTGCCGCAAACCCGGCATCGGCTGGCAGCCGGCCGGTATTTTGGGCGGTTTGCATGGAAATTCACAGCGGCAAAGACGTATTTACTACATATCTGGGTGATTTAATCTCGTACTTTTCCCCCGCGGTATACTCGCCTATCCAACTACCTGCATTCAGTATAAAAACTCCACCATCATGCAATAGATTAGATCTAATCGGAGTTGTTGAGCAGAGGCACTCTGGTGGCCTGTTGGTGTAAGAGCCATGTTGCCTAGCAGGTAAAAAAAAATGAACTCTGTTAGGAAAAGAATGGCCGTGCCTGACGACCCGCGGATGGCAATTGCGCGTGGTTTTCTGCTGTGACCGTCGACTGTCGTGTTTAGAATAACCCTAGTAGAGATCCGGCTACAAAAAAACCACGAGTCATCCCTTGACATCCTAGTGATGTTTAATACACGCCACCCAGTGGCAAGATGGTTGGACTTTGAGGAGCTGGAGGAGTTCATCCGGCACAGGATGAAGATGACCCACATCTACCAGCCGCTGATGATAAAGACCCTGCTGGAGCAGGACAACGCGGCCACCGCCGAGGACATCGCCAGAGGCTTCCTGAACGAGGA
The DNA here is from genome assembly GCA_965261905.1 of Nitrosopumilaceae archaeon. Classification (GTDB taxonomy): domain Archaea; phylum Thermoproteota; class Nitrososphaeria; order Nitrososphaerales; family Nitrosopumilaceae; genus VYCS01. The sequence continues at coordinate 756,416 of CBDHDZ010000013.1, forward strand.
CAAGGCGCAGCTGGAATACTACACGCTGATAGCCAAGAGATGGCCCAGCATAACCCTCCGGCGGCACAACGTCGTCAGCTATACCAGGGAGGACGGCAGGGGCGTCTTTCGGCTGCTGTTGGACGGGGCGAGCCCCGACCAGCGGAGAAGGCTGGTGGAGCTGTGCGAGCTGAGGCTCAGCGAGTATATCGACAGAACCCTCAGGCTGCCCTGGTACAACAGGCGCGGATCCAGGGAGCACATCCCCGGCAGGCTCAGGTATGATGTGTTGGCAAAGTCCGGTGGCGTCTGCGTGGCCTGCGGAGTGTCGGCGCAGGAGAGGGCGCTGGAGGTGGACCATATAGTCCCGGTCAACATGGGGGGACCCAACGACATCTCCAACCTGCAGGCGCTCTGCTACAAGTGCAACGCGCAAAAACGCGACAGGGACAAGACCGACTTTGTGAGGGTGCTGAACCGACTCAAGTACCGCAACCCCAAGTGTTCCCTGTGCATGGCTAGCGGACACGTACTGGACAACCACATGGCGTTTGCCGTCCGGGAGGCCAAGCCAACGGCCAAGCTGCACTCGCTGGTGCTACCCAAGAGGCACGTGGGCAGCTTCTTTGAGCTGATACCGGCCGAGAAGACGCTCTGCCTAGAGCTGGTAGACTCAGTCAAGACCCAGATACAGGATAGCGACCGGACGGTGACCGGGTTCAACGTGGCCTTTGACGCGGGACGGACCGCCGGGCCGATGACCGAGCACTGCCAGATACACGTCATTCCCAGAAGGGCCGGCTGAGTACGCCGGAGATGGCACGGTCAACCGTAGCTGTCTGGGTAGTGGTAGATTGAATGGCGACGGGGTTGGCTACATTCAATCTGGCCGGCTGAGCCGGCGCAACTCGTCCTGAGCATCTTTCATTGATGCGCGCCCGCTGCAGGATGGGGCGTCTGCGGACCTCGGCACGAAGTGCCTCTATTCTGACCCTTCCGCTGCTGATCTCGTCCAGCAAGCCAAGCACTACGGCATCATCCTCATCAATACCGGCCGCCAGACGCTCACGGCGACGCTTTAGCCTAGATATCCTCGCCGATCTCGAAGTCATCCCTGAGCTCCCGATACCGACGTATGTTGTCACGTGATGCGGCGGCGACATCGTCCAAGCCCACCTGCTCGGCGGCGGTGGCGATCCGCTCCGCGTTCGCTATCAGCTTGTCCATTGTGACCATACGTATCATAGGAGCGGCATCGTGATAAAGCTGCTGCCGACGCATCCGCCCGGCTGGCGCCCGCCGGACCGGTCCCATCCTGCGCTGCGCCTATGTGGTTCGCCTTTTAAGAGGAACACTCTTTGCGGCCGTGCCGCGTAGCACAACTCCAGACAGCCTGCCCGCCATAGCAGCCATCACCGGGGCGTTCATCACCATGGGGGTAGCCGCCTCGGGGGCGGCCGCATTCCACCATGCGATGGTCCAAGATGCGGCCACCGGCACGCCCGGGGCCGACCACATAACCATCCGGATGGCCTCCGTGCATGATGGCGCCCGCCAGGTCTATACCGAGATCACCATATCGGTTGCGGCCGGCTACCTCTCCCTAGGCGGGGACGTCTCGCCGGTCACGCTGTACAACGAGACATACATCATCCCCAGCGGCGATCTCCTTCCGGCCGGCTCGATGAACGCCGTATCTTACTCGGGGCTGCTGGAGACTACCAGACCGGTCTCGGCCGGGGACATCTTGGTGGTGGTCCTACGCCATCCCGCTGGCGAGGACGTGGTGACGGTGAGGGTACGGTGAGGACCATCCCGGCGGTGGGCGAGGTCACCGCGGCGATAATGTTGACGGCCACCTTTGCGGTGGCCGCGGCCACCCTGTACGGGGCCTTCCAGGAGAGGACCGACGCCATCCAGACAGCCGCCGACCACCGCACGGACGCAAGCATCGCGCAGGCCGCCGAGCTGCTGGTAGCCGGCCCCGTCCAGTGCGGGGCCGGCTTTCTGCTGCACAACTATGCCGACGCCCCCCTCGAGCTGCCGGGGATCACCATCTACACCAACGGCACCTCAGGCATCACCGAGGTGGCCGTCTCGTTCAGGAACCTGGACGGGGACCCCATCAGCACGCTGGAGGGGGGCCGGAGCGCCTGGACCAACATCACCGGCGGCATCCCCTGCGGCACCGACATCGTCCTGGTGACGCCCTCCGGCAGGCTGGTGCGCCTGACGGTATGATCATACCGCTGGTGGCGGCCCTGGCGGTCCTGGGCGGCGCCTCCGACTACGATACCCCCGGCACCTGCACCATGGATGTCCAGGGACGCCAGATATTCGACCACACCGACGGCTCCGGCAACCCCAGACACAACCCAGACCGCACGCTCTACCCCAACGACATGGTCAGCTTCGAGTTCAGGTACTTCTTTGGCGAGGAGTGCATCAACCCGTACGTCGGCAAGATACGGGACGACCCCGGCGACGCCATCGAGATGGTTGGATCCTGGGGGCTGCAGGACCAGCACGTGGCGCCCGGATCCAGCGGGACGGTAGCCGGCGATATCATCGTGCTGACGGGGCCGGCCAACGCCTGCCACGGGGCCCCACCAAACGGCGGCGGCGGGCCGGACGGCTACTCTAGCGGGTTCGGCGAGCCCAGACGCTGCGGGAGCATATCGCTGACCATATCCGCCTACACTTGGGTCTGCGTGCCCGACATAGGTTGCTACAAGGTGCTCGTCAGGGACACAGCCAGGGTAGCCCCCCAGGTGGTGGCGCCGATCGTCCTGATCAACACCACCATGCACATGCTGCTGGACCCGCACGGCTACCCCGCCATGAACCTCGACCGGACCTACTACCCCTGGGACCCGATAGCGGTGGAGCACCGGGCCATCTTCGAGCACGGTGATGAGCGCGCCGGCACCATCGCCTTCCGGTACGACAGGGTCCACCCGGGGCTGCTCGAGGAGGGCGGCCTCGGCTGCGATTACCCCTGCCAGGCCCGGCTGGAGGTCGACGGTGAGGCGGCCGGCACCGGCTTTCTACCCTACCCCGGCGCCTACGGCAACGGCGGCGGCATCTACGCGTACACCGCCCCCTCCGGGGATAGCCTTGGGCCCCGCACCATATCATACAGGGTGACCGTCGAGAACATGGGCGTCCCGATAAACTCCAACCGCAACGACACCGGGGTGTTGGTGGTCCGGTACGACCCCGTCTTTGGGCACCACCCGTACACGGTCCTGGCCGACGGCCACCCCAGGTCCTATGACGACCGCCAGGGGGCGGCCATCCGGTACGAGGGCTCTATCGGCTCCGGTCCCGGGGACGACGGCCTGCTCCATCCCGACCGCCGCGCCAAGATCACCGGCTTCCATCCCGAGACGGTGGCCCGCTCCGCCTCCGCCCTGGTCGAGCCGATGGTCCTGGATCCCGCCCTGCTGTCCTGGAACTCGACCTGGGCGCCGCCCCACCCGGGCGGATACCACCAGGCCAAACAGGAGTTCGCTGGGGCGGTGGCCGGGGCGGCCGCCCTGCCGGATCACCCCTTCCGATCGACCTCCGGGGGCGGCTGCCCGTACGGCTCGGATGGGGAGGCCGGCTGCCACCTGATGTTCCTGTACGCGTCCCACGGGGCCGTCCGGTTCGCCCAGAGCATATCGCAGGTGATCCTGGTCGAGAACGCCCACCGGTGGTACGAGAACGTCACCACCACCAACCAACTGGCCTCCGACGGCTGGGCCGGCCACCGGCTCAACACCATCCTGAACTACACCTACACCTACCCGTACACCGAGCTGGCCAACATCTTCAGGATGACCTCCTATGGTAGTGACGGCGCCCCCGGTACGAACGGGGAGGCTCTGTCGGTGGCGGCCGTCCCCCACCTGGTGACCCACGACCACCACTCCGACTTTGCGGTATCCCCCGGACCGTCCACCCGGATGGGCATAATGCTGGACCAGTACATCCTAGCCAAGACCCTCCACGATACCGGCGACCCGGTGATGGCGAAGATGGCCGCCTCGGAAGCATATGATATGACCCAGAGCATCCAGGGAACCGGGGAGATCATCGCCCGGATAAACAAGACCGCCCTGGAGTTCTGGACGGGCACCCTGCTGGCATCGGGGTTCACCAACCTGATGGAGATGCCCCTCCACCAGGCTCTCGAGCACGAGGCCACCGTGACCTTCGTGCTGGGGGCGGGCAGCCTGTCCCGCAACCTGACCATCCCGTACGGGTACGACACCGCCTACCACGAGAGGGTCTACACGGGCCAGGGCATGACCCCGGAGGTGCGGCGGGCCGGCCCCGGGACGGCAGAGTTTGCCGTTCCCTACGGGTTCGGGACGGTGGCCGGCGCGCTCGTATCCGGGACGGAGACCTCCCTGCAGGGGGAGTGCCACCAGGATCCCTGCAGCCTGGACATCAGCCTGGATGATGATGCGCTCACCGTCCGCAACGTCTGGGGAGGAACGGCTGCCGGGACCATACCGCCTTATGATGGATCCATCATCCCGGACGAGCCCTCCGACCACCTGGACCAGCTGCTGGCCGCCGCCCCTCTGGTGATAGTCCTGGCGCTGACGGCGGTGGCCGCCCGCGGGTTCATCCGGATGGTACGCGACCGGCGGTAAGGAACAATTGGCTGCGGCGGATCCCGGCCGGGCCCAACACCAGCCACCCTAACCCACCGTCACAGGTTAGTCAAGCTTGGATATGTCCCCTGTGCCATCCGCGTTCACGCATATCGTGGCCTTGCCCCAAATTGCAGCCTGGCAGATACGCCGTACCATGGTATTATGGTCCAAGAAATGGCAGGCGCAATCATCATCTGCATAACACGGTATGGAACCATCGGCCCGGGCGGAACGGAGGGGCCGCGGGATGAATTTGGCATCCCGATAACGGGCAGACAACCACCCGGACGGCCACGTCTACCCCCACAGCAGCCCGAGCCAGTACGCCAGCGGAACCGATGCGGAAAAGAGAGCGAATTTTGCCCTGGTAAACCTCATCTCGAGCGGCTTCCATTCGCCGGTGCACAGATAATCGAACCGCCTGAAGATGCACGATACGTCCCCGCGGCTCAGCGGTCCCAAAAATCTGCCCAGCTCGCTGGATATGCGTATCATCGCGGCCTCCAGGGCGGCGCCCACCGATGACCCAGGATGGTGAGACCTCACATGGACCCGCTCCACCGCGAACTCGGAGCAGGCCACCAAGCCCGCCCACATCCCCACCATGGCAGGCGGAACCATCCCCGCAAGGGCCAGGCAGCCGATGATGGCCGAGCCAAAGGCCAGCGTCTCGACCATGTCGGGGACGTCCGGGTACGCGTACCGGGGGTGCAGGCGCACCAAACGGGAATCGCCAAAGGCCCACCTGAAAAAGCGCGTATAGCTCCGGCCCGCCCCCCTCCACCAGGGGTGGCGCACCGCGGCCCCCGGAACGGTCCTGAACCACCTGCCTGCGTTTGCGGCCATCCTCAGGCAAAAGTCGATGTCCTCCCCGCCGCCGTGCTTGGGAAAGGCGGCGGAGAACCTGACGTCCCCCACGGCGCTCCTGCGCACCATCAGGTTGGACGTGGTCCCCCAGGACACGAGCCTCGGGCCGGCGGGCAGCTCAAAGAAGGTGAGCATGCCGCTTGCCACTATCCCCCGGGTAAACGAGTTTACCGGATCCGGAAACATGGTGGGGCCGACGTATCCGGGCGCGTCCGGGTCCTCCCGTATCGCGTCAAGATACGGCGCCAGCATGTCGGGCGATATCGCCACATCGTCATCGATGAACAGGACGTACCGGCCCGTCCCCGCCTCCAGCCCCACGTTCCGGGACAGGGGCGCCCCCAGGTTGTCCGTGTTCACTATCACCCGGACAGGGCTTCCATCATGGACGAACTCTCCGGGCCGGAGATCCGGATTGTCCGAGACCACGTAATACCGCGCCTCCACCCCGGATGGGACATCCATGCGCAGCGCCCCCAGCAGCCTCTCGGTGTCCAGCCTTATGCTGGGGATCACGATATCGACGGTTATCCGGTCCGGTTTGCCCGCCAAACGTGTCCCAGTCCTTGGTTGCAGAAGCAGTGGAACCCGACCCCGCACTTTTGCTTGTCCCCCTCGAACCTGGACGCGGCCGCGGCATAGCCGGGACGATCCAGACGTTCGTAGCGCGAGGAGCCGACCCAGTAGCACATGCTCAGCTGGCTCCCGGTAGATATCGCGTCGGAGGGACCCAAGGCGCACCCCGACGGGGGCAGCCTCCCGCCCCCGGCCAGCTCCGCCACGTCGGCCCAGAACCCGGGCGGGTTGGTGGGCGGGTGCCTGACGGTCTCCAGCCGGGCGGCCACCTCCAGCAGGGAGGCGACGTCACCCGCGCCCAGCATGAGATCCGGCGAGTTTGCCGAGACGTACCCGTCATCAAAGACAGGTTGAAACTTTACGAAATCCAAGTTCAGTTCGGCGCCGAACCGCAGCAGGTCCCCGACGGTGATCCAGTTAGCGGTGACGCTGGTGACCGTCGAGTTTATGCCCAGCTCGAACCGGCGGCCCGGCCCGGCCATCCCCTCCAGGTTGCGGAGTATCTCCCCGTGCAGGGCCGGCGGGGTGCGGCGCGTCATAAACGACTCCATCGCATCCACCGAGTCCAGCGACACGGTTATCCCGGTGGCCCCCGCGTCCAGGAGGGCTCCGGCCGCCTCCGCGTCCAGCCCGTAGCCGTTGGTTATCACCACCACCTCGTCCACAAGGCCCCCGTAGTGCTCCAGTATCCCCGATATGTTCGGGTGCAGCCGGGGCTCGCCGCCGGAGATTACCACCCGCCTAGTTCCGATCATCTCCAGCGTGCCAGCGGGGATCAGCACCTTATCGAGATCCTGCGCCACCCTGCCCGGCGTGGAGCCGTCGCCCCACCTACAGTACTTGCAGGTCGCGTTGCACAGGTAGGTGACATCCACCACGGTGGTACCCCGGACCGTCTCGCTCATGACGGATCCTGACAGGATAGTAATGTATTTAAGAATGTTGGATGGAAGTGTTCATATGAGAGTATTAGTGGTGGGGGCCGCAGGCGTGGTGGGATCGGCCCTGACCGAGAGGTTCCTGAGGATGGGCATGACCGTCGACTGCCTGGATATCTGCAGGCTGGACGAGGCCTGGCGGCTCAACGAGGTGAGGGATCAGGTGAGGTACCTGTGGAAGGCCTCAAACGACCTGCTGCGCGAGGACCTGCGGGGAGTGGACGTTGTTATCGACGCCGGGCTGGGCGTGGCCGACAGGCCCCTGGGCAACAGCAGTCCCATATACACGGTCACGGCAAACATCTGCCCTCCGCTGCGCATCCTGGACACTGTCAGCCGGATGGACCGCAAGGAGATGCCCACCATCATATATCCCAGCTCATTCAACACGCTGTACGGGCATCCGGCCGGCTCAAGGTACGACCCGGACATGCTGCCCAACCCCTCCTCGGTCTACGGGTGGACCAAGGCGGCCGCCGAACTGCTCTGCATGACCTACCACAGGGCCCACGGGGTTCCCTGTATAGTGACGCGGGTGGGGAGCGGGTACGGGAGGCGCATGCGCAGCGACGAGCTGCCCGCCCGGCTGATACTGAACGTGCTGAAGGGCAGGGACACCTTCCTGAGGTCGCCGGAGGCCAAGCGGCTCTGGACCTACGGGGAGGATATCATCGACTTTTACGAAAAGCTGGTTGGCGACGCCCGGCAGTACATTGGGCAGACCCTGCACTGCGCCGGAAACGCGGACAACAGGATCGTCACCAACACGCAGCTGGCAAGGTTGGTTGCGGAGATAGGCGGCAGGGAAGACGCCAGGATCACCCCGGGACCCTACGAGGCGGGCGAGCTGGTGGACGGCAAGCCCGTGTCGTTCGAGGTCGAGGGGCATTCCCCGCTCTGGAAGCCCAAGTTCACCCTGAGGGAGGGCATGACAAAAACCCTCGGATGGTTCAGGGAGAACCTGTCGCGGTACGGCGAGTAGGCGGCGCCCTTCCGGATGTGGTTGCACCGCGCGCCCTGCATCTCGACTCAAAGTCGTCCATCTTGCCCCGAAAGTTTGACACGCGCGACACCCTAGAGTCCAGCTCGGCATCCATCCTGCCGTACAGGCCGTCCGACCATGCGCCCATCTCGGCCAGATCCTCCACAAGATCCGCCCCCATCTCCCTCTCTAGATCCCGCATGCGTCGGGCAGCCGTGCCGACCCTTCCGTGCTCTCCCACGTTGAGCGGGGACCCGTAGGAGAGATCCAGTCCCGGAAAGTGCCCCCTCAGTGCGTCCTCGATCACGACGAGGCTCTCGTCGTATCTCTCCACCAGACCTATCTGGTACAGATCTAGTCGGGCAAGCATCATGTTCGCGTCGCTGGCGGTCCAGTTGTGCATGATCTTGTGCCTCCGGCGGCTGTCCGGGCTGCCCACGCAGTACCTTGTGTACTCCTTCAGCGTTCCGGTCTTGGCCACCAGCACCTCCGGGTCGCAGCTTAGGCGCACCATGTACTCGGGATCCCTGCGCTGCTGGAGATACAGCGACACATGCCAAGGGAGAAACTTCCTCAGGAAGAACACTGGGAGCACCCGGCAGCCAGGGCCGGTTCCGGTCATAGCCGCCATCGCCTCCACCGTGGACGGCCTGACAACCATGCCATGGCGGGATATGGCGGCTATGTCCCTGTTGCGTTCCAGCACGTCGGCCAGATCCGCCTCCCCAAAGTCCCAGTCCGGTTCCAGATCCGCCACACCGTACTTGCGCAGGACTTGCTTCCAAGGCACGTGTACGTTGCCAAGCTCGTCGGGTTTCCTCAGCCTGAAGAAGCTCAAGCGACGGTGTCGATCTCCGAACTCCCTGTCCAGTATCGCGGACAGCGTGGTTCCGCCCGTCTTTGGAAAATGCATGTGCAGTATGACGTTGCGCAAGTTCTCCACCCCGTTACATGCAAAATCCATCTTATATGATAACTGGCAAGCCCGGCTGGCGCGGAGCGGAACGTCGCCGCGCCCGGAATGGCCGGGGCGACTCGGGTTGTGCCGCGGCGTGCGCGGCTCCCTCCGATGCGGGCTTTGCCGGGATGCGTGCCCGCCCGCCAGCAGACGCCTGTCTCGGGATTGTCGGACGTGCCTGCCACCCAACCCGCAACGGGACCGAAGATGGAAAAAAGGAGAGGTGTGCCTCATGCAAAACGCGTCCGCGCGTTACTTTGACTTTTTGGCGGTGTTGGGATTGTAGTCGCGACTCTGAGGGTTGTACGAATCGGCCCTGGTTGTTTTGGTTTGCTTCATTGTGTGGTGTAGGACCAGGCCGCATATGAAGATCGTCACACGATTGCAACTCGGAGACAGGAGTCTTTGCGTGCTCCGCTTCGGGACCGGATCGACTTCCAGCCAGCAATGTTTTTCCAGACAGTTGATCAAACCCGCCCGTGGAGATAGTCGTGATGGTCGGGATAGCGGGCAGCGGCAAGACCACCTATGCACGCGGCGCCCTCCCCGGCCATGTGCACGTGTCCATGGACGGTCACCGGGACGACGCATCGTGGCCGGCCAAAAGGCGCAGCCTGATAGATAGGTTCGGCGAGGAGAGGCCCCTGGAGCTGGCCGGGCTCGGCAGCCGCAACAAGGAGGCCGAATGCGTCCTGGTGGACGACGCGCTCAGGGCAGGCTGGAGTGTGGTGGTCGACGATACCAACCTGACGCGGGAGATACGCCGGCCGTACGTCCTGCTGGCCCGCAAGCACGGCGCCGCCGTCAGGGCGGTGTTCTTCAGCAATACCAGGGCGGCGCGCCACCGGAACTCGAGGCGCGCCGGCAGGGACAGAGTGCCCGAGGACGCGGTCACCGGACAGCTAGCCAAGATGGAGAGACCCAGTAAGGAAGAGGGGTTTGATGACGTTCTGGTCGCGAGCTGAGGATCTGCCGGCATGCAGGACGGCAGGACTGGAAACACTCAGCGTTCTAGGGTCGCCGCCTTGGCGCGACAGGCCGCCGCTTCGGCGTATCGTCCCATCCTGGACAGCGCGACCCCTTTGTTGTGGTACACATCAGCATCGTCCGGCCTGATCTCGATCGCCCGGTCAAAGCACTGGACAGCATCTGCGAACCGTTCCAAGTTGTAGAGCGCGTATCCCTTGTTGTGGTACACATCAGCATCGTCCGGCCCGATCTCGATCGCCCGGTCAAAGCATGAAATGGCCTCGGTGTGTTGTCCTGACTTTGCCAGTTCAACTCCATTGTCCCAGTACACGACGGCATCGTCCGAGTCCGAATCGACTGCCTCGATTCCTTTCCCAGAACCCTCTCGCTCCCGGTTCAGGTACCCATCCATGACGCAGAAAGTGCTTAGTGGGCTTTATCTGTGGCGGTCACTGATTTCTGTCCTGAGTGGTGCGTCCAGCGCCAACCAAGCCGATAGACTAACCGCGCGGCCCGAACCGCAAAGGGTGACCAACACGATTTCGACAGACTGCAGTAAGATGATGTCTAGGATAGGATCCAAGAACACCAAGCCTGAGCTTGCCGTCCGCAGGGCGCTACGTGGCGTATGCCTCAGGCGCGGATTATCTGACCGAACACTGCCCGGCACCCCCACCAGGATATAATGCGGGAGCCATCCGTGTGTTTTAATTATGATCCCCTGTCAAGGTAATTCCGATGGCATACCTTGACTACAACGCCACCACCCCGGTGGACGGGCAGGTGCTCAGGGTAATGACGCCGCTGTTCGCTGAGCACTTTGGCAACCCCTCAAGCAGCCACGCGTCCGGCAGTGCGGCCGCCGAGGTGGTCGAGGAGGCGCGCAGGAAGGTGGCCAGCGCCATCGGGATGGGCGCCTCCGACGTGATATTCACGTCCGGGGCGACCGAGGCCAACAACCTCGCCTTGAAGGGTCTGCAGAGGGGGCTTGGGCGGCCCATCACCATCCTAGCCGGGGCCACCGAGCACAAGTCCGTCCTGCAGACGTGCTCCGACCTGACCGCCGGCGGCTCCGAGTTCAGGACGATCCCGGTCCACCGGGATGGGACCATCAACATCGGGGCGATGGAGTCGATGATAACCGATAACGTGGATGTCGTCTCGGTGATGGCCGCAAACAGCGAAACCGGCGTGATCCACCCGGTGGCGGAGGTGGCCGAGATGGCTCACCAACACGGCGCCCTGCTCCACTGCGATGCCACCCAAGCGGTGGGAAAGATTCCCTTTGACGGCGATAAGATGGGCGCCGACATGGTGACCCTCAGCAGCCACAAGATATACGGACCCAAGGGGTGCGGGGCGCTGGCAGCCACCCGGGAGGCCAGGCGGCGCATCGCGGCCATCATCCACGGGGGCGGCCAGGAGAGGGAGATGCGCAGTGGTACGCTCAACGTCCCGGCGATAGCCGGCTTTGGCGAGGCCTGCAGGATTGCCGTCACCAGCGGGTTGGCCGATACCCCAAGGCAGCGCCATCTCCGGGACGAGTTCGAGCGCCGCCTCTCGGAGGCCATCCCGGACGTCCGGGTAAACGGCGCGGGGGCGGCCAGGCTACCCAACACCTCCAACGTCAGGGTGCGCGGGGCGCTGGCCGACGCGGTGATGGCCAGGATGCCATCCGTCGAGATATCCACGGGCAGCGCCTGCTCGTCCAGCACGATGGAGCCCTCGCACGTGCTGGTGGCGATGGGCCTGGACAGGACCGCCGCCGACGAGTCCATCAGGATGTCGGTTGGTCGGGGCACGAGGATGTCAGACATCGAGGCGGCCGTCTCCGAGATTGCGGGGGCCGTCAGGGCCGTCAGGGCCGTAGAGAACCGGCCGAGGATGGTATAGATGGATATCAACGAGGCCGCCCCCGTCCCCTCGTTCGGGCGCCACGAGACCTTCCATCCCCGGCACGGGTGGCTCAAGAAGGCCTACGACCGGGTAACCGAGCGGCCCGACGCGTTTCGGGCCGACGACGCGACGGTCCGGTTCGGCGTGGGCAAGAACATGGTGAGCGCCATCCGGTTCTGGTCGCTGGCCTTCAAGATAACCAAGGAGTGCAAGGGCATCCTGGAGACCACCAGCCTAGGGGACGCCATATTCTCGGATGACAGGGGCCGTGATCCCTACCTAGAGAGGCCCCAGACCCTGTGGATCCTCCACTGGCTGCTCCTGGCCAGGCCCTGCCGCGTCCCGACCTGGTGGATGATAATGAACCAGATATCCGGGACCGTGGTGGAAACCGGATACCTGCTTGATGCCGTCCAGGAGATGGTCCGGAACAACCCCGGGTGGGACGCCCCAAGCCCGGCCTCCGTCAAGAGGGACGTGGACGTCTTTCTGCACACCTACACCTCAAAGCGCGACAAGCTGACCATCGAGGAGTACATCGACTGCCCGTTCCGGAACATGAGGCTGGCCCGCCACGAGGGCGACTCCGTCCGGTTCATCTTCGGGCCCAAGACCGGCCTGACCCCGCAGGTGGTAGCGTTTGCCTGCGCCGACTTTGCGGACAGGACGGGGGCCGGGGACGACGTGTCGGTGGCGAGGCTGGCCGTGGAGCCGGGCTGTCCGGGCAGCGCCTTCAAGATGAGCGAGAACGACCTGGCCGGCCATCTAGAGGAGGCCTGCCGGGATGCCACAGGCATGTCGGTGGTGCGCGTCAACGGCGAGCCGCACCTCCTGTTCGAGGACGGCGCCGAACCGGCCGCGCGCAGCATGCTGGACGCCTCATACAAGCCGTTGCTGGCAAAGACTATCAAGACAACCAGGGAGGCGACACAACCATGATGCAGAGGCACGGCGCCGAACCCAAGACACCCCTCTCCAAGGTGGTGGGGGTGCCCGCAAGGCCCCACGCCTCGGCCAACATCGAGCGCGACTCGCTGGATGCCATAGGCGGGTACATCCCCAACACCAGCGCCACCAAGGCGATAGAGCTCTTCTCGGCCGGCCTCGGCAAGGGGGCAGCTCTGTCCATAGTCGGCCCGTACGGTTCGGGCAAGTCCACGTTCGGGATAGTCCTTGACCATCTGGCCGCCCCGCGCCGCGACCCGGGATGGAAGGCCGCATACGGGATACTGCGCGAAGCGGCCCCGGACGCGGCGGCCCAGCTGGTGGCGAACAGGCGGCGGGCGGGCCTGCACGACCACGGCATGGCAAGATGCGTAGCCACCGCCAGGCTGGAGCCGGTGGCGGCGACCATCCTGCGGGCGGCCGCCAACGGCGCCGCATCATACTTTGGAGCATCATACGGGCGCAGGCACTTTGCCGAGGCGGGGACGCTCCGCCGCTGCGCCAGATCCCTACAGAAGGGAACGGTCCCCGACGCTGCCACCGTATCCAGGATAATCGCCAGCCTGGCCGGGTCGGTTCCGGTCCTGCTAGCGATAGACGAGTTCGGCAAGAACATCGAGTACTTTGCGGGCGGGGGCGGCGACGGCGACCTGTTCCTGCTGCAGGATCTGGCAGAGATGTCCGGCGGTTCGCGCGGGGTGCCGCTCCATACCGTGACGATGCAGCACATGGCCTTCGGCGAGTACGTTGCCGGGACGCCGGCGGCCCGCACCAAGGAATGGACCAAGATACAGGGGCGCTTTGAGGTAGTCCACTTTGCCAACTCGCTGGAACACACCAGGGCGCTCCTCGCATCCTCCCTGAGGCCCTACGCCAAGACGGAACACAGGATAATGGAGTGGGCCATCCAGCACACCAAGATGGCATCCGAGGAGGCGGGCATGGCCGTACCGGCCGAGCTTGCCGCATCCTGCTACCCGCTCCACCCGATAGCCGTCGAGGCTCTGCCCGAGCTCTGCTCAAGGTACGGCCAGAACGACAGGACCCTGCTCTCGTTCGTGTTCGGGAGCGGCCCGGGGACGGTCGCTAGGTTCGTCGAGAAGGAGAGCTGGGACGGACACAGTACCCTGCCGACCATGGGGGCCGAGCACCTGTACGACTATTTCATCTCCGGGTCGGCGCCGACCCGCGCCGGTTCGTCCCCATCCTCAAGGCTGGTAGAGATAGACGCGATAATCCGGGATGCCCGCCTGGCCGACGGGACAGAGCGCAGCGTCCTAAAGGTGATCGGGTTGATGAACCTGATAGGGCGCTCCGGCCGGCTGCGCGCCTCCATGGGGACTATACGGTCCCTGGTGGGCAGCGGGGCCGAACAGGCGGTCAGGAGCCTCGAATCCAGGTCCGTCATAACGTACAGGAGGCACGCCGACGAGTACCGCGTCTGGCACGGCACCGACGTGAACATAGCGGCCAAGACGGACGCCTGGAAGAAGGCCATGCTGGCCATGCCGCATCCGGCGCTGATGAAGGCCGCGATGGATCCCGATCCGGTCGTCGCCGCCAAGCACGGGATAGAGACCGGCACCGTAAGGGTGTTCGGGTGCGCGTTCAAGATGCCCGAGGACGGCATCGGAAGGGGATATGACGGGGCGATCATATACGGCACCGGGGACACGCCGATCCCAACATCGGACAGGCCGGTCCTCGTCTCAAGGTGCGGGGACGTCTCCGGGCTGGCCGAGGCCGCCGCCGAGGTGGCCGCCTTGCGAGCCGTCCTGAAGGACGAGGATGTGGCGGGCGAATGGGTCGCCAAGACGGAGGTGAACGAGAGGCTGGCCGCCGCCGAGAGCGCCCTGGGCGCGGAGTTTGACCGGGCATATGGCGCAGACACCGCCTGGACGTACGAGGTGGACGGAATGGAGCGCACGTTCAGCGGGACGGCCAGCTCGGCGGCCTCGGCGGCAAGCGATGCCGCGTACCCGGACACCCCACCCATACGCAACGAGATGATAAACCGCAACCGCCTGACGGCCCAAGGTTCCACGGCCCTCAACAGGCTGATGCACCTGATGATAGCCAACGGCGACCAGGAGATGCTGGGGCTGAACGGCTGGAAGCCGGAGCGCGCCATCTACGAGGCAATCATACGCGAGCACAACATCCACAGGCGGATGGGGGGCGGGTACCGGTTCTCGCTGCCGGGTCGCGGTCCACTCCGCAAGGCCTGGCATGCGGCGCTAACCCGGATGCGTGGAACCAAAAAGATGGTGGTCCTGACGGACATATACGAGATATGGAGGATGCCCCCGTACGGCATCAAGGACGGCGTGATGCCGATACTCGCCCTGCTCATCATGCTGGCAAGGCAGGGCAATGTGGCCGTGTACGAGCACGGCTCTTTCGTGCCGCGCCTCGGCGCCAGCCTGGCCGAACGTCTGGTGAAGAACCCCCAACATTTCTCGCTCAAGTACTACCACAGGACGATATCCCGAACGGCCCTCATCGAGAAGACGGCCGAACTGCTGGGGTCAAACCCCGAGGACGGAATGCTAGGGATGGTGGGGCGCCTGGTATGGGTGGTGCGCATGCTGCCCACCTACACGAGTCGAACCAAGAACCTCGACAAAAAGACGCTGGCCGTCAGAGACGCCGTGCAGAACGCGATAGAGCCGGACACTCTGTTGTTTGAGTCGCTTCCCAAGGCGCTTGGTATGGGTCCGCTTGGACGCAACCTGAGCAAGTGGAGGATAGACAAGTTTGCCATAGGTCTCGCGCGTTCGGTTCGCGAACTCCTGACGGCATTCGACTCGATGATGGAGGAGATGAGGCTGCTGCTGCTCAAGGAGACCAACATGGCCGACAGGCCGTCGCTGGCAAAGGCGGCATCCGAGCTTCTGCCGGACGTCTCCGACCAGAAGATGAAGGTGTTCCTGGGTGCCGTCTCGGCGGACATACCAGACGAGAAGGCGTGGATCAGCTACGTGGGGTTGACGCTGACGGACGTTCCACCCGCCGACTGGAGCGACGAGCACAGGGAGATGTTCGGGAACGGCCTCAGGGAGGTCTCGGCCGGCTTCAGGAGGCTGGCCGCCCTGAGGTTTGCGGCCGTCTCGGGCAGCTTCGAGGGGCCGTCGGTGATGGTGACGATAACCCATCCGGACGGAAGGGAGGAGAGGGTGGTCCTGCCGGCCGACGACGAGAGGGTCGCTGGGTTGACCGGCTGAGACTTATATCGGCCAGATACCCCACCGATACAGTGAGGCACATCTGCGGCATATCCGGCGGGAAGGACTCTAGCGCCCTGGCCGTCTACATGCGGGACAGGGTGCCGGACATGGAGTATTTCTTCTGCGATACGGGGGCCGAGCTGCCCGAGACCTACAAGTATCTGGCAAAGCTGGAGGTGGTACTGGGCAAGCCCATAGAGCGCCTCAACGCGGACCGCGACTTTGCCCACTACTTTGAGGTGTTCCGGGGCACGCTGCCATCCCCGCAGATGAGATGGTGCACCAGCCTGCTGAAGATAAAGCCGCTAGAGGACTGGATCGGGGAGGAGGATGCCGTGTCGTACGTGGCCATACGAGCCGACGAGTCCAACCGCAAGGGATACGTCTCAACCAAGCCCAACATCAGGACGCGCTTCCCGTTTGTCGAGGACCAGATAGACCATGCGGGAGTGGTGCGGATCCTGGAGGACGCGGGGATAAACCTGCCCGAGTACTACCGGTGGCGGACTAGATCGGGGTGTTACTTTTGCTTCTTCCAGAGAAAGGCCGAGTGGGTCGGGCTGGCCGACAACCACCCCGAACTGTTCGAGAAGGCCGTTGCCATCGAACAGAAAACGCTCAAGGATGCGGGGCTGGATGGTGACGCGTCGTTTGCGGCAAGCGGTATGAAGGGCAGGCAGTACACGTGGTCGGACGGCGAGACGCTGACCGAGCTGGTAGCACGGCGCGATGAGATAATGAAGCGACACGCCGAGAGTATGGAGCGCGCAAAGAAGAGGCGCAAGAACCTGCCGCTGATAGAGGTGCTCTCGGATGCTCTAGACGACGACGATGAAACCACACCATGCACCGTATGCCATCTGTGAGGAATGCCGGTTGAACATGCAAGATCTACTCGAACGCATTGACATACCTACAATACAGAGACATTTTATGAGTAAGGAAGCGCTATCTGCCCTCAGAACCTATGAAGGTAGCGAAATGTCATCTCATCACAACATCATATCTTTGATAACAAAGCAGTTTTCCATATCCGAAATGCTTAGACATGGGGCGGACCCCGCTAGAAGGAGACCGATCAGCGATGCACACTTTAGCGGTGGGAGGCCAGAGGGGGCATGACAGACAAGAAGTCACGATGGAGTACGGACGAGAAAATCCGTATCGTACTCCAGACATTTAACCCACAAGCCAGCATGGCTGAGATATGCCGCGAGCACAACTTAGTGCCCCGGACAGTATACGTGTGGAAAGAAAAGTTCCTGGCCGGCGGCCGCAGTTCGCTTGATGGCCCCGACGCCTCCAAGCAGGTCAAGCGACACAAAGAGGAGGTTGCCTCGCTAAAGAGGATCATCGGGGAGTATGCCGTGGCCAATGACGCTTTAAAAAAAGCGCTGGGAGGCGAACTAAAATGAAGGCAGTCAGGACGATGCACGGAACGGTGAGCCTGAACAAGGCGCTCTCGCTTTGCGGCGTCTCCAAGAAGGCATGGTACTACACCACCAGATCCAGGAACGTGTCGCCGGACCCCGAGGTCCAGGAGATGATCCAAAAGATCGGCCCCGCAAGACCCACCTACGGCACGCGGCGCATGGCCGCCCAGGCATCCAGGGAACTGAACCGCCCGGTCAACCGCAAGGCGGTACGGCGCATATTCAAGAGACTGGGCTGGACCAGGCCCTCGCGCACCAAGCGGGAGATAATCCGGGCCAACAAGAAACCACCCAGGCCAAAGGCGCCAAACCAGTTCTGGGAGTCTGACATGTCCTACATCTGGTGCGGATCCGACGGCTGGGGCTATTGCTTCAACGTGATAGACGTCTTCACCAGGCAGTGGCTGGCATTCGTGCTGGCTAGCCGCGCCACGCGCCGCGAGGCCATCATGTCGGTGACCAACGCGGTGGCCGCCGCCAGCCCCGAACTGCCTGGCCTGACCCTCAGGGTCGACAACGGATCCCAGTACACCAGCCGCGAATTCAGATCATCTGTGGCCGCGCTGGGAATCACCCTCGAATACATCTACGTCAACACGCCAGAGCAGAACGGACACATCGAGTCCTTCCACAAAACGCTCAAAAAAGAGTACGTCTGGCCACTGGAGTTTGCCGACATCCAAGAAGCCAGAGAGGCGATGCTTGCAGCGTTTGAGGACTACAACCACCGCAGAATACATTCTGCGCTAAGGTACCTGACACCCTCCGAGTTTGCCGGGCAGTACCGGCAGGGCTCGGAGGGTGCCATACCTGATATAGAAGGGGGCGGTAAGTGTGAATAAAATGTCGCGAAAATCGGTATCAATAAGAGGGGACCACTCCAGACAGGAAAGTATCAGGACCATGCTTCTCCAAAGACTACGCCGGAACGAGGCAGCAGAGCTTGTGGGAAATCTGTTTTCAGGATCTGGAGATGCCAACCCATACGAACGCCTACTTCGAACGAGATTTGTAAAGAACGGTAGAAAAGAGTGTGTTTTGTTCGAGTTTTTCAACGCAGTGCCGCCAAAGGACGTTCATGCAACAGACCAGGTCGCCGCGGACCTAGCATCGCCCGGCATAAAGATGCACGACTATCAAAGAACCGCCATATCTGAAGTATCTAGATACATCGTAGAAGGAAACAGGCGCTGCCTGCTCCACATGCCGACGGGTTCGGGTAAGACTTGGACTGCAATGCGGATCATATCTTCAAAGTTTCTTGAAAACGAGCCGGCCATAATACTCTGGCTTGCGTACAGCGAGGAGTTGTGTGAACAGGCAGTGGACGCATTCAAGACTGTTTGGAACAAAATGGGAGACAGAGAGATACCCATACTGCGTTTCTACAAACACTACACACCCGACATACTGGAATCAACATCTAGAGGCAGGGATGCAATCATTATCGCGGGTATCGACAAGCTTAACTCGTCGGAGAAGTCAAGCGGCAGACTTCTTACAACCTTGGCCGACAGGGTTAGCTTGGTTGTCATGGATGAGGCTCACCAGGCAGTGGCCCCGGTTTACCGTTCATTATTGGAGCAGATATTAGACAAGCGCCCCAATTCGGTGGAATTCATTGGGCTGAGTGCGACCCCGGGCCGAAGTGCGTACGGATTAGTGGATCCGGAAGAGCTGCCAAGATTTTTCGGGCGCAATAAAGTAACAATTGATGTTGGCGGGGAAAGCAATCCCATCAAACGCCTCATAAGGGAGGGATATCAGGCGCGTCCAAAGGTGCGCATAATACCTGTAGACGGAAGGCTGACCGAGGATGAGATAGGGAGAATAGAACAACATAGTGATATTCCAAAAAACATGCTTGAAAAGATCGGCCGAGACGTAATACGGATGATAAAGGTCATCGGGCAGGTAGAGGATCTTATAGAAACAGGCCATAAAAGAATACTTATGTTTGCTCCATCGGTTAACAACTCGAGAGATGCCTCGCTGATACTTTCAGCGCGAGGCCACAGATCATTCCATGTTGATGCCAGCACGTTGCCCGACGATAGGCGAGATAGCATTAAGATGTATAAGGGTGATTCCGATGAGCCGATAGTGATGTGTAATTACGGTGTGCTTACAACAGGGTTTGATGCCCCGAGCACATCCGCGGCTGTCATAGCACGTCCGACACGATCATCAGTACTGTACAGCCAGATGGTGGGCCGTGCCATGCGTGGCCCATTGGTCGGCGGCAACAGAAGGTGCGAGATATGTGTGGTAGCTGATTTTTACATTCCAGGATGGGAGTCTGTGGTGGATAGTTTTATGGAATGGGAGGACTTGTGGTAATGCCCGAGACACGAGACGTGTTTGGCGGAGAACACCTACTCGATTCCATGCGTAACAGCGGATATGAGACGGTATACGCATTGGCGGAGATCATAGACAACTCCATTGAGGCCAAGGCAAAAAACATTGAAATTATATGCATTGAGGACGATAATTATGGACAACGTGTTACAAAGCGAATAGACCGCATCGCCATCGTAGATGACGGACACGGGATGCCGGAGGAGGAATTATGGAACGCGCTTCGTATGGGGGAGGGAACTAGACGCACGAAAGGGACTTTGGGTAAGTTTGGGATGGGACTTCCTAACGCCTCAATGTCCCAATGCACGAAGGTTGAGGTTTATTCATGGCGCAATGGCGGCGATGTGCTTTACGCGGTTCTTGGTCCAGAGTGCGTAGCGCGCGGCAAGGTCTCGATCAAAAGACCTAGAAAGAAGCCAATACCAAAAGACATTATGGCCAAATCCAGCATACTGAAATCAAATTCAGGCACGCTAGTCATATGGAGTGACTTGGACCGCGTCCCCATGAAAAAGGGCAAAACTCTCATTGATAACTATAAATGGGTTATAGGTCGAATTTATCGTCACCCAATCCACTCCAATGGTGTGAATATACGGATGATGTCGTTTTACAAGAACGAAGATCCGTACAAAGAAACAATCGTCCCCAATGATCCTCTCTATCAGATGATTCCTTCCAGCACGCCTGCGCCGTTTGACACCAAGAGGCTGTTTCAACCCGACGGCGACCGGTGGATTGAGACGATGAAAATAGCCGGCCGCGAGGTAAAGGTAAGATACGCCTATGTCACAAAAGAAGGAAGGAGGCACGATGAACGAGGGCAGAAGGCTGGCTCCCAACCGCATGGCAAGCATGCTGACTCTAATTTGGGCATATCCATAGTGCGTGAAAATCGCGAGTTGTATTTGGATACCAATCTCTGCCAGACATACGACCCGCTAGAAAGATGGTGGGGGGTTGAAGTTGCATTTACCAGAGAACTTGACGATGTGTTCAACGTCACGAACAGCAAGCAAGCAGCAGTAAATTTCTCTACAATGACAAAGCGCATTGGCTCCAAACTAAGAGTTGATGAAGGGGCCGACATAGAGGACGACGAGAAGGAGCTGTACAACTTTGTGAACGGAATAAACTCACGAATAAGACAAATGAGAAAGGCCATTGAAAAACTGAAGCCAAGAACGTCGCGTGGATCTAAAAAACCCCCGCCAATAATACCGTGGCACCGTGACCCGAATACGGAGACAGGCAAGAAATCTAACATGACAGAACAGGAGAAGGAACGCGCCATAACAGAGGCACTCTCCAAGTTTAATCCAGATGGGGCATCAAAACACGCAAAGGAGATACTGCATGAAAAGCTACCCGCTTCCCTGGAACTGGCACATATGGGTGATGATGTGCATGAGTTCTTTACCGTGGAGTTTGCTGGAGGTGTTGCCTTGATTACATTGAATCAGGACCATCCCGTTTACACGCGTCTTTTAAAATTTGTTGAGGAGGCGGGCGAGGTAACGGACTCCCCGACAAAGCAGCTTGAACAGATTAAAGCGTCGCTGAATTCAATAATATACTCGTGGGCTAGGTTGGAAGACAGTACGCCGGTGTCTGCTGACAGAGCGGCCCTTCGCAAAACACGCATGTTGTGGGGCGAACAGCTTTACAAATTCTTTAATGAGTTATACGAATGACTTCCTACTAACAGCTACTTCTTTCTGATTCTCTGCGAATGCCTTCCGGGCACATCTACCGCGTATCTGCCGTTCCCGAGTACGACGAACCATTCCAGCAGCACCTGCACGTTTCCCGTGAGTTCGCGCCTGCTCGGGACCGGCACGTCGGTACAGTTGTTCTGTATCCATTCCTTGATTCGTCCAAAGTACGCCTCCGGCGCGATGAACTCGTCCATCCTCCGGATGAACGGGTGCGCAAAGAACCTGGCGGATAGAGCACGCCGGAAGTCGCTGTCGGATAGATCCGTAGGGATGGCATAGTTTGCCAGGTCGTGGAAAATGCACGCGGATACGTCCTGGTCGCCGGCCGGGTCTCGGCCTGCGCGGATCCTCGCGTATCCTGCCACTAGCGCCTCCACGCTGTGCGTCATTGGTAGTGCCGATACCAGAAAGTCGTCACGGTCGGGCGCCGATATCAAGTCGTTTAGCGCCGGAGGTTTGGGGATGTCTAGATGGTTGTGTTCCACCCAGGTTTGCAGCTCCGAGTACATGCAGTCGTCCACCAGCCTGGCGCTTGCGCGGATGGTCTCAAAGAAGAGCCGGTCCTCGTTGGTAAGGCGCTCCACGGTTGTCGCCGCCTCATAATTGCCGTCGGGCATGAGACCGCGCCTGGATATGTTTCCGGTTGCGACTATAGCGCTGTCCAAGCCGGCCGAGTAGACCTTGAGGTGTAGCGCCTCGCTCACGTAAAGGGCGATACCGTGTTCTTGGCAGTAGGGATAGACCGCAAGATCGGACGAACCCGACAGGAGATCCGCCGGCTCCCAGGTGGTCACTATCACCGTTCTGTTCTCTATATCCTCAAGAAGCCTTGCCAGCACTCCGGCCTGTATGTACGGGACGAACAGGAATATCGTCTCGCGTGTTGGGGCATCAAGGAGGTACTCGCGGATATGCTCGAACAGCGGACTGCGGTAG
This sequence comes from Nitrosopumilaceae archaeon, assembly GCA_965261905.1. Classification (GTDB taxonomy): domain Archaea; phylum Thermoproteota; class Nitrososphaeria; order Nitrososphaerales; family Nitrosopumilaceae; genus VYCS01. Next base: position 778,853 of record CBDHDZ010000013.1, read on the forward strand.
AGCCTAGCCAATCACATCTCACCCATAGTCGGGAAATCTCGACCTGATATACCTGAACTGCTCCTGCGGGTCGGCTAGCCTCTTTGCGCGCGGGGCAGGGCCGCGGACGTAGAACATCTGTCCTTTGGCAGCGTGCAGGTACAACGGGCGGTCGGCAGGCAGCACCTGGACCGTGCATACGGTTTTGCCGTCTACGCGCCGGAACCGTATCCGTACGTTCCTCAGGATGAACACTCTGTCCCGTAGAAAGGTTTCCAGCGTATCCATTATGTGGTTGGCAAACGAATCGTCGTAGTCGGCAAAGTTGCCCATCCTCTTGTCCCTTTCAAGACCGGCCACCGTTCCGTCTGCCCGTATCCCTAGATGGACAAATCCCGCCGAGCTGTCGTTTCCGAACGCGCACACGGCGGCGGCAAACCGCTCACGCACGGAGCGCGCTATCCCTTCGATGGCTTTTTGGCGCTCCGACGCGCCCGTGGAAGCCAGGTTTTCTATGCGTGCATCATACTGGTAGAACTCCTTGAATTCATTGTGCTTGTCCTCGGTCTTCGGGATGGGTTTTGCGTCCAAGTCCGTGAACGAACGCGCCTGCGCCTCTGGAGCTGGGCCGGCGACCTTCTTGACCCGGCCCACCTGGCCGTCCCGCAGCCTGACCTTGATCCCGTGGGGGTGGCGCTTGCTGGCCGTGAGAATTTCCGCTATTGTTCCGGATGTCAACCTGCCCGTGCCCTGGTCCGCCTTCGTCTCTATCACCACTGCCAGTCCCGCCTTCAGATCGTTTCTGGCGGGGAGCTCTGTCATGGACAACGTTGAATGGCCGCCTAATTATCATTGTTGGCAGATCTGCACTGCCCCATCTGCTGCTGCTGAATATTTCCGGCTTTGCCGGTATCTGTTGGGTTGTTCAGGTGTTCGTAGACTGTTGATGCCAAGGCTCTCCCATGGTGGCCAAATACGTCTGCTGGGTCGTCTGGATTATTCACCACCAGTAAACGAGGGCAGTGCCAGATACGGTTGGAACCCGTGAACGTTACCGTTTGGCAACGAACATCCCTAGATTCATGCTGTACACAGGCATGGCCGATCCGATTCCTGCTGGACAGGATGTGGGTAAACCGGCATGTCATTCGGTTTTGATCGGTCTCATTCTAGCGGGGTCCGCCCCAAAAGTGTATCACGTTTATATCCATACGCAGCCCAGTCACAGTCAAGATGGCACAGAATCAGGAGCGTGCATGAATCCTGAGCCAAAACAAACCCGAAGGATATGTACCTGCCATTAGGCTGCATACTGAACAACACCACACAGGGTTCGATGATTTAAGATGAGACAGGTTCAAGCTCCAACTCCGTTCAAGCAGGATGACAAGATAACGCCGCCGGAGTGGTTAGCATGGCTGTAGGCTCCGAGATTGAATGGACCGAGGCTACGTGGAACCCAACCACCGGGTGCTCCAAGGTGTCATCCGGATGCGCCAACTGCTACGCTGAGACATTAACGAAACGGCTTCATGCGATGGGGCAGCCAAAATACCACAACGGTTTCACCTATACAGAACACGCATCTGCGGTCAATCTCCCATTCACATGGAAGAAGCCGCGGCGGATCTTCGTCAACAGCATGTCCGACCTGTTCCATGAGAACGCCACCCACGATTTCACCGCACGCTGCTTCGAGGTCATGCTCCAGGCAGACTGGCATACCTACCAAGTACTCACGAAGAGGCCGCATTTGATGGCGAAGTTTTCCAAGCGGTTTGAGAAATATTATGGCCGGGTGATACCGGGCCATATCTGGCTGGGTACAAGCATAGAGAACGCCGACACACTCTTCAGGATAAACGAGTTGCGTACTGTGCGATGCAAAACGCGGTTCATCAGTTTTGAGCCACTGCTGGGCCCAATCGGGCCAATGAACCTGGACGGCATCCATTGGGTGATCGTCGGGGGCGAGAGCGGAACCCGGCACCGCCCGGTAAAGAAAGACTGGATTCTAGACATCATAACACAGTGCAAGCACCAGGGGGTACCGGTGTTCTTCAAGCAGTGGGGCGGGCCGCGGCCAAAGTCAGGCGGGCGTAGCATCGACGGCAAGATCTACAGCGAATATCCCAAGATACAGTGATTTACCCGCCCGTATCGGTTCTGGGACCATTGCCGGATGTTGTTAGTATGTGCTCGGCCAGCCTTTTCGCTATGCTTATCCCGCGCGTGTTGCCAACACAGAACATAAACTCGAACAACACCCTGTTGCCCGTTTTAAACTGGTATGTCCTATCAAGAAACCTCCTCCCAAACAACCCTTTCAGCTTACTCCGGTATAACATGGATATCTCCTCGGCGTTGTCCCTCAAGTAATGCAGTTCCCCGGTCAGTGTTTGCTGCGGATCCTCCTCATACAGCGCCTCCCATTCATTGCCCCCAAAAACTGTAGTGAGTTTCTTATCCCAGCCATCCATTGCGTCGCTGGGCAGTTTCTTCCTGGGAAGCAGCCTGTTGATGGCGGTTGTGGGATAAAGCAGCCACATGTCCAAAGCGTTAAACCCCGCTATGCGCTCTATTGTTGACCAGTTTACGTCCGCGCCGAACGGATCAAGAAACACAACGCCCCGCGTAAGCCTCCAATCCATATCCACGGTCCTTATGAAATCGTTACAGTCGGACCTTTCCACGTTGCACCTGCTACAGTCATCGAGCCTTTGCTTTAGCCGCGTGTATTTGTCTTGGTTTTTTTCAATGAAGATGAGCTCGTCAAATGGTCTGTTGCCGACTCTTAGCGCCCGTTCCACAGACCCATCCGTATATTCTGTAACCTGATCGCGCCTGAATCTTAACTCGCCGGTTCCGGCGAACGCATCTATATAGACAAGCTTGAATGGCTGCTTTTTCATCACCGTCGTGTACGCGTTCAAATAGTTTTCCAGCATCTCTAGTTTTTCAAGAGTCCACTCCCCCCCAAATATCTGCCCCGGGCCTTTTCTGGCATCTGGGAGGGTAATGCCCATCTCTTCGAGCTCTTCCCTCGTACGATCCGGATCTGCCGCTATAATGCAATCCGCGTCTATGCGCCCGCCACACCCATCGCACCCGTACTCTTCCAGACACCACTCAGTACCCAAAATATCATATTCCACCGTGAACATGCACGGGTACTTTTTCGTCGCTGGGCAGATGTTGTCATGCGTGTACGTGGCATATTTGCCATGGCGAACAAACCGGGCCATCCGGCGCAACTATCCATGTTACAAAATTTATGGATTACTACAGTGGTACTTGTAGGCTAGCGCACAACACGGACCGAACCGCGGAGGCATCGTTGCCTATAGTCAAGATAGCACCCTCTGAACAATCCGACCCCGCAATGATACTCTTGCATGCGCCGGTGTTTTTTAGCCTGCATGCACTCGCACCAGTTTTTGGGCGCCACGGGGTCCAAATTACATACCGGTCACAGTGTCGCTTCCTGATAACGAGTACCTGAAATTGCACGTGCCCTTCATGCTTAGGCTTGTGTACGAAGCGTGTGTTCTTGCAGCGGCGACGTATTTAGGCAGTGGGATATTGGAGTATATTTCGACGGCGGCACGGTAAAGTACGTAGACTTCTAGCAGCAGTCTCGGCAGCCCCACACATACCAAACGAGCTGCGGGAGGCGGCCAGCGAGCGTAACCGGCGGCGGTAGGCCTGCGAGCCCGCAACGCAGGTTCCTTAGCCGGACTCATCCCGGACGTCGATGAACCACCCGCGCACCCCGTCCGGGTAGTAGTCCCAGCTGGGCGCGCCGGTTGCCTCTATCAGGTAGGTGCGCGCTCCATCATCCACGAACAGCATCACGTGGTTGATCTTCTGCGGGTCCTTTGGACTGTCCGTGTCCATGTACAGGTACTGGACGGTCCAGTCATCCGTATGCTCCGAGGAGACCAGCATGTCCGCTATCAATATGGCCAGATCCTCGCAATCGCCGCCCCCGCGCGAGAACGTCTCGGTTGCGTACCTTCCCTCGCTGTGCGCGTGCACGTCCTCGTCGTAGACCGTAAGCTGCGAGACGATGTGCCAGACCTCCCAGACAAAGTCGGTATCGTCACGGGAGTTGTCGTAGACATCACTGATCACGTTGCCAAAGCTACCCCTGACGAAGCCGTCCAGGTTGACGGTGGATATGGTCTCGCCGTCCATGTTCAGGTACAGCGGATCAAGCTCCATGAGTGTGGATCTGACACGGCTCTCGACCACTGCGTCCTCGTACGCGGAGACGGGCAGGACCCACGAGGTATCGTAGAACTCCCACTGTATCTCGGTCGTAGTTGTCCTTGGAGTCGTAGGTACGGTGGACGGCCGGTTGCAGTATGTCCCTCTCATAGGTCAGGTCGTCCACCAACTCTTCAAGGTACAGTACGTAATCAAGGAGGATGGCAAACCCATCACTCCAGCATTCTATGATGAACCTGACATCCTCCAGGCTAAAGTCGCTGACATCAGGGCAGGTGGCCAGGTATTCTTCGGCGCTGATTCCGCCGTCCAGGGTGTGGGGCGCGCACAGATCGCCGTACGTATCCTGGCAGGAGGCAGAGTAGGCGCGGAACTGGATTATCTGGGACACCGGCCGGTCATAGATGCGCAAAAAGTCCGGCTTCTCCCCGGCGGGTACCTTGAAGCAGACGTTCCAGGTCCCCGTTCGCCCCGATGCCACGCTCTCCACATCCTCCGGGCAGGATTCAGCCATCGGCCCGCCGGTCCAGTACGTTGTGGGGTAGGTCCGGTCGTCCAACTCGTCCGTGATGACCACGTCTAGGGAGATGTCATCCCCGTAGAGAAAGCGGTTCTCGTTGTTGGTCACCGTCAGCTCCAGCATCAGTAGGTCAGTGTCTTCGTCGTGGTACTGCCACCTCTGCTCCACCAACTCTGCTGTGATGTTCAGGTACCTCCATTCTTGCGCGTGGGTGGTCGGCGCCAATGCGCCTGCGGCCACGACGGCCAGCGCCAACCAGTATACGCGGACCGCCCTTGCCGACTCTCTGCGTAGATTATATCCGGCCGCATTCCGCATCGACGCTATCCACAAAGCCCGCGTAGATAAGTGGATCGTAGATGGAGATGGTAGGCGTCCTAAGCCTCCACGATGCATAGTACGGGTTTTTTTGATCCGGGCAGACCAACCACCAGCTGGTGGTTCCGCGGAACCCGGCAGGATTGCCATCTGGTAATAGCGCCCCAAAATTCCATGCCCTGCGTGCCAAGATCCTACGGTTTATAGTCGGCATGGCCGCCAACGGGCGCATGAAATGCAGGAGCTACCGGCACTACGTCGAGTCTGCCCTTTTGCCCAAAAAATGCACGGAGATTGGAGTGGACGAACTCAAGGTGGGGGAAGCATTTGCCGTGATGGAGCCAATCGCCACCGAGGCTGAGAACGCAGATCCGGGCATGAAAAATGATCTCTACCGGAACTGGCACGAGTTTAGGCGGCAGCGTTTTCCAAACGTGCTGACCTGGAACAAGATCGTCTCCGACGCGATAGACAGCGTGAGTATGGAGACCGGTGAGAAGGAGACGCTATTCATGGTTAGCTACGCGGTCATTGTAGAGAGCGTGCACGAGTTTGTCATGAACTGGCTCTGCTGCGCGCTGGTTGCGGCAGACGGAACCCAAACGTTCGTAGGACGCAACAAAAACTGGAAAAACGTGTCGAAGAAGAAACTCGGTAGGAAGCTCTCCTTTTTGAAAACTAACGGGCTGGATCAGTTCGTCGATGCATTGGACTTTAACATAAGGCACGCCTCCGCCCACATGTCGTTCAGGACGGAACAGGGGATGGTGCGCATACGGGAAACGGACGACGATGGCATACCCGTGCCGGATACCGAAAGGATGATCGACATAGACGCCAAATATCGCGAGCTGCGGGACGGTCCGCTGGTGTGGTACCGCGCTATCGACCATTTCTACGACCTCAACCACGAGCCCTACAGACACTTTTCAGCTTCCTCCTTTGAGACCGATGATGGCATCGCGATGGTGGAGAAGGAGGCGAGTCGCATGTCTGGGGTTGATCAGAGTAGGTGGCCGGGCATGGCCCGCGCGGCCGAAGCCAAGCACCAGCAGACCGTGGGATGAGCGGGTACTGGGAACGGTAGCCTGCGGCAGGGCGGGCCCGCCTGCGATGCCTGCCCTAGGCTGCGGCGGCGAGCCGGCAAGACCCGCCGTTCCGTCCACGCAGTGTTGCGCTGCGCGTTGAGACGTCCAGACCTGCCGGCCGATCCTACGATTTATACGCACCACCGGCGCCCGGAGCGAGCATGATATGCAGGAACTATCTGGAATACCTGAACGACAGACTCCTGCCTAGAAAATGCGCGCAGTACGGAGTGGTCGAGGGCGAGGCGCGGAAGGCGTTTGCAAAGATAGAGCCGATCTTCATCAATGCCGAGAAGGCAAACCGATGCATGATGCTGGAGCTTTACCGGCAATTCAAAGAGTATCAGCAGTGGCACTTCCCCAACGTGCGCGCGTGGGCCAAGATAGTCAACAAGATATTGAATGGCGTGCAGCTGGACCGTCACGAGGTCGACACGCTATTCATGGTCAGTTACATGGCCATCGCCGAGGGCGCGCACAAGTTTGTCGTGGACTGGCTCTGCTGCACTCTGGCTACGGCAGACGCCACCAGCGAGTTCGGGAAGAGTGTCAAAAGCTGGAAGTATGTATACGGCAAGGAGCTAGCCGTTAAGAATGCCTATCTGGAAGCCAACAATCTGGACCGTATTGCCAGGGCGTTGGATTTGGGTGCAAGAAACGCCGCGGCGCACACGTCGTTCAAGGTGGAGCAGAACGGGATTATCACAATATGGGAGACCGCCAGCAGTGGTAATCCTCGAGCGGAAAGTAAGATCAACATAGGCACAAAATACGAGAAACTGCGAACAATTCCGGCGGCATGGTATCAGGCAATCGAGCATTGCTACGACGTACACTTCGGACCATACAAAACCTTTCCCGATTCAGTGTTTGCAACAGAAGAGAGTATTGCGGCAATGGAGCTTGAGGTTGCCCGTCTGGCAGAAATTCAGAAAGAATGGTGGCCGGATGCGATTAGCACCGCCGAAAACTAGCGATGCCACGCCGCCGACAAGCTGACTTACCGGGCGCGGCCCGCACCGTGGAACCTGAATAATGTAACAATCTGGTAGCAAATCTCACCGGGCCCGTTCTTTTTCACGGTTCGGACCTTGACGCGCTCCGACTTTTGCATGCAGAGTCCGCCCGCATCCCTGCTTTGGCGCAATACCGGGACTTCGCATCCGGGTGGCGCGCAAGGCAGGCCTATCCGAAAGGGGGGCGGATTGACGAACCGGTCAGAACCCATCAGTAGTAGTCGTCGTCATCTTCCTCGAAATATTCCGCGATGGTTTCCTTGAGGCCGAGATCAAATTTTGGAAACAGTCTGACCATTTTGTCCTTGATCTTTTTGTATTCGTTGCTGCCGACCAGCTCCCCGACCCGCCGTCCCACCAGCCACTTGGCCCATTTTTTGGCTTCGTAATCATCTTCCGGATGGATGCCGACCCGTATTCGCACCTTTCCGCTGAATTGGCACCCGTACGCTTCGGGCTGCTCGAACATTAGCGTTCTCTTCATGCTAGCGCGCTCGTCGCTGCTCGTGTCGCCGAACCGCACCAGCATCTTGTGTTTTTCCCGGTCCCAGATCCCGTCATTCCGGTATTCCCCGCCGCCGTCCAAGAGTTCTTCCACCACATCCCCCAGCGTTTTTTCGCTCTTGACGCTCGCCGCGCCGATCTTCTTCTCGCCGTCGTACGCGTCAAGATCCAGCCGGACCTCGTCTTCCGCAAGGCGCACCCGCAGCCGCAGCCGCACGTTAGTCTTTACCTCCTTCTCGTGTTCGGAGTTGAACTCTTCGATCCTGACAGGATCCGTATTCTTCCCCAGAACCGGCATCAGCACCTTCCCCTCCAGTTCGCTCATCACGTTCGACAGGTAAGTCGGGCCGCTGTCCTCGTGTCCCCGGTGGTCGGCCTCGCGGCTGCCCTCGTCCAGCATCAGCACCCTGTTGGCGGCAGGCACGAGTTCGCACTCCGTGTGGTGTATCTTCCACATGCGGCTTGTGGCCCTCGCAAGAATCTTGCCGTCCTTTATGGCCTCCCTACCCCGTTCGGAAAGGGTGTACCTTTCGCCGCCGCCAACGCGCGTGACCATCTTCTCGTCCGCGCATATCTCCAGCAGCCTGCGGCTTACCGACTCCATGCCGAAGAACAGGTCTTCGGAGAGGGACTCGGGGGTGGCCCCGTCGCGACCCGCCGATTCCACATGGAGTAGGACAGGGCGGAAATACCTGTACATCGCGGTGGATATTCGGGCGTTCACGACGTGGCATTCCGGCTGGATCTCCGCCTCGGCCACCACGATCTCCTCAGCCATCCCCGGTCTCCTCGACACGCGCCTCCCCGGCGAGCGTGCCCAGCAGGGAGTCCGACCGGGCCATCGCCCCGCGGTTTCCCACGACGACCTGCTGGTAGCGGGCGCGGGTGACCGCCACGTTCACCCTGTTTGGGTTCTCCAAGAAAGCCGTCGGCCAGCTGCGCGCCACGCTCAGGAATACCACGTCGGCCTCGTGCCCTTGGAACGAGTCTAGCGTGCGCAGCTCGACGGTGGCGGCGGGCGCTTCCCGGCCCCCGTCCGACGGCATGCGGAACGAGTGGGGGCCGCGGCCTCCCGTGAGCCTGACAAGGCGCGTCCTGATGGCGTCTACCTGCCTGGTGTAGAACGCCAGCACGGCCACCTCCCACGGCCTACCGTCACACCTCGGATTTTTGCGCGCCCACTCCCAGAATGCGCGGATCTCGCCCGCTATCAGCGCCGCCTCTTTCTCGTTGGCGTACGCGCGGCCACCCCCCGGAACGTCAATCCATACGAGGCGGCCATCGTACCTGCCGTACCTCCACTTCCGCGCCGGCCCCATGGCCTCGGGGGTCTTTAGGGCTGCCCCGTCGTACACATGCTTGCCAGCAAACGCCGCTATCTCCGGATGCATCCTGTACTGGTATTCCAAGAGCACGTGCCGCCTGCCAAAGTCCTCCCGGGGGATCCCGCGCGTCATCACGGTCTCCTTCCCGCCTGTTCCATGGCCATGCTGCAAAAGCTGCAGTATCGACGGGAGCGCCATGCTCCGGACCGCTTCAAGCCGCTTCTTGACGTTGTCGTAGTCTGTATCGCCGGCCGGCATGAGATCCTCCACGTCGTTCTTTATCGCCGCCTCCCGGCCGGTGAGATTCCTCTCGTCCAGTGGAAGCGCTCCCACGCGCCACCCTACGGCGGATCCCCACGCTTGCCCGTCCTGGCTGTCGGGCGTGCGGCCCGCCGCGCTTCCATCCCGGAACGGTTCCAAGTCGCGGTTTTGGGCCCGCTCCTCAAGGATGCCGCGTATGTCCCCGAAGCCCCTCACCGTGACGTTCGACATCCCGGCGATATCGGCCAGTTTTTTGGCACCCACCCCGGCTAACGAACGGGCAGATCCGGCCACTATCCTGCCTCCGGTCGCCGTTACTTCGCCGTCCCATCGCTCGCCGCCGTCAGCGTCGACGAACTCCACCCCCAGCTTTTCGCACTGCGCGCGGTACATCTCCTTGAGGGCGCCGTCTGCCGCTACCACGACCGCCGAGCCGCGGCGCCTGCTGACGGTGAATGCGTCGTGGCATGCCTGCCCCAGGCGCCCGTCCACGCACTTGTCCACATGGAGCGCTATCTCGGCCTGTTCGGTATGGGGGGCGAGCTGCCTCGTGTCCCCCGCTATTATCCAACGTCCCGCGTGCATCGCCGGAACCAGAAACTCCTGGAAGGTCGTCTTTGATGCCTCGTCCAGTATCATCACGTCGAACAAGCCGGAGAATGCGCGGCCGCGTATGTCTGGGTGCTGCAGGATCCCGATGGTGGTGCCGCAGACTAGGTTAGCGCAGTCGCGCGCGATCTGTCCCATGGTGTCGTCGCGCCTGAGGACGGCCATGAGGCTCTTCTGGGCATCGTTGGGGTTGGGCAGCTTGGAGAGCCGCCCGGAGAGCCGCTTGGTCCAAGTTTCTATGACATCCTTGTACCTGTACTTGCTGGCCGCGACGGAGATCTTGTCGGACTCGCCGATTCTAAGCGGGATCAGGTCGGATTCCGCGGTGGATACGGTGCCGTCCAGCTTCTCCAGCAGGTTGTCCACCGCCACGTGTGTGGAGGCGCAGAAAAGCACGCGTTTCCGGCGGGAGACGAGTTGCAGCACGAGCTCGCACAGGACTGTCGTCTTGCCGGATCCCGGCGGCCCCTCCAGGAAGGCAAAGTCGGGGGTGCCCAGCGCCTTCTCCACGAACTCCCTCTGTAGGGCGGCGCCCTCGCGGTCCCCGTCCAGCAGGAACCACTTTTCGATCTTTTCGCGCCTTACCGCGCCTAGTTTTATCCTGTCCCTGTCGTGGAAGAGCTTGATCAGCGTCTCGTGGCGTGGTTCCGGCCTGTACAACAGCGAGCGGACGGCCTCTTTCTGCCTGAACAGGGAGTAGGTGTCGCGCAGGATCTGCACCTTCTTGGTGCCTGGCCTCCTCTCAAGCAGCATCCTCATGCGTTCCGCATCACGATCGACGATCCTTATCGGACGCGGGCGTCCCTCTCCGTACTCATGCACCTGCCGCGTCTTCTCCGGGTCCATGATCTGCTGCACGAGTTGCGGGTCCAGCGGCCCGGCACCCGGCCCCGGCGGCTCCTCCCGCCTGCGCGCCGCATGTTCGCTGGCGCGATCCGCCCCCGGGTGGCCGACCACCCCACCCAAATCCATCCAGACGCCGCGGCCGGACTCTGCTCCGGGCGAGTCAATTATTTTGCATTCGATGACCGCCAGCGGGTGCTCCCGGTAGTATTTCTCCACCTTGCCGATGTATTCCAAGTATGGTGCCAGCCTGTCCCTCACCTGTCTTTGATCGTAGCCCTCGAACCAGTCTCCCATATCTGCGCTGTACATGCTATCGGTGCGGGATCCGTACATTTTGCTGTTAGATCTGCCGCATGCGCGGTTATTTAGGCTGCGCCCCGCGAATTAATGCTCCCCAAAACCGCGGGCGCAATGATCGTATGATCGCAGCCCGGCAGCTCAAAAATATAGTGCCCGTCATAAAGATCCGGAACGGCAACCGGATGACAGAAACATTTGGATCCGGTAATTCACAACACTACCGTGACTGGAGGAAAAAATGCCAAAGCGGGACGGTACCAAAGGGGGACAGATTCATGGAAGGCGTCTCCACGGACGACATCCGGGCCACCCTCAGCAAGGAGAAGGTGGCGAACAACCTGGATGTCGGGCTGGTGATGCTGGACTGCCTGTAGAGGAGAAACGGACGGGACGTGGATAGCCGACATGCTGCAGGTACCACGTGGCACCATCCATGACTGGCTCAACATGATGCGCTGCGGCGGGCTGTCTCAGGCGGCGGCTGCCTTGGCCAGCCCGATGGCGTCGGTAGCATACCCCGGCAGCGGGAGTATCCGAACCGCACCGGATATGATCATCTCGTCGATGGCACCGGTCATGTCCTCGACCTTCTTGTACAGGCCATTGGCCACGTACCTCCTGAGCTCCTTCCAGACCATCTCGATGGGATTGAGATCCGGCGAGTACTTCGGCTGGTAGATGATCCGGATATCGCCACCCATCCCTCCAATCTCGCCCATCACCCGCCTGGTCTTGTGGATGGAGGCGTTGTCCATCACCAGCAGGACCTTGCCGTAGGTATCATGGAGGCTGCGGACAAAGTTGATCATCGAGTCGGCGTTGCCACGGTCGAAGTATCGGTGATGGGGGGTACCGTCCTCGCTCGGCGCCCCGAAGCAGGTATACCTCTTGCCGAACGGCTCGATCACCTGCGGGACGGACAGGCCGCGGGCCAGCTAGGTCAGCCCGCGGATGGTCTTGGTTGTGAAGTGGGACTAGTCCATCCAGAACAGGCGGACCCTGAGGACACGTACCGGACTATCTTGGTGGCCAGATCCTCCTTGAACCCTGCCTTGACCTCGTCGGAGAGTGTCTGGCGATCGCGCGGCCTTCCGGGCTTGCGGTAGGTCTTGCCCAGGCTACGTATGATCCGGTAGACGGTGCCAAGCAAGACATCGTTGATGGAGAAGATCCTGGAGAGCGCGATTAAAATCAGCCTGCCGGTCCAGACGTTCGACATGATGCCGCACTTCCCTGGTTGCCCGTCGATCATCTCGGATATCTCTGGGTGGATCTCCGGTTTTGTCTTCAGGGGCCTGTTCGGTATGGGCAGGCCGTGGCAGGCGTCCAGCCCGCCGCGGTGCATTCTAGTGAGCCAGTCGTGGATGGTGCTGCGCGGTTGTTACATGGTGTCGGCTATCCACGTACCGTCCCGTCCGTTCCTCCACCACAGGCAGGCCAGCAGCACCCGGGCGGCCTTGAGGTCTTTCCACCTCTTCTCTTTTTTTGTGTGTGGCCCGGATGTTGTCGGTGGAGGTGCCGCCCATGAACTCGCCCCCTTTCGGCACCTTGCCATTTTGCTGCTTTTTCCTGCCATGGCGGGAGCCGGTAATCTCCCTGATCTTAATCTTTCGGTGGATGGCTACGGTGTATCGGCTTTGTCGTGCCGGAGATCTGAATCGCCATTCCGGGTCTTTGTGACTGGTACTATACTCTGGCGGGGTCCACCCCAAAAGACATCCATAATGATGTGATGGTCGGACAGCACCGCTACTTTGACGGGGGAAAGTTGGACAGCACCGGTTGCGCATAAACGTTAATTATTGACGCGTGGACAAAGTTGGCATGCGAATCAGCAGGGGGAAAGAGTCATGGTTGATTGGCATACGGTTGCGCGGCAACCTCCGATCCGACGTTCGGGACTACATGAGCGACGTTCAGCGTGATTTTCATGACAGGAAGAGACGATTTCCGCACATTACGCTGTTTGGGCCATTTTCTACGTGTATGGCAGAACGACATCTAATATACACATTAATGAGCATTGCCAAGAAATATCCCGAAGCTAGATTCTCAACAGGCGGGTTTTCATCATTTGATAATAGCGGTTGGTTTTCTGAGGGCCGCGGCATCATAATGGTCAAAATAACACCCAATGAAGATCTGAAGCGAATGCGGTATGACATTGCCCAAGAACTGCTACCACACTGCTCTCGGGTGACAGAGTATGATCGAGGCAGCAAGAACGGCTTCAAATTTCACGCCACGTTAGCGATCGGTAGGACCGGAAAACTCTTCAAAGAGATAAACAAAGAACTCAAATCATATGAATTTAAGCACGAAGACATCAAACCGGAACTGATCTTGTATCGCAATCAGGCCCCGGTTTTTACATATCTTACAGGACACGATGTTACGCCCACAAGACCCAGAAATTTGTATGCCGATCCCGAAACGAACCAGAAAGTTATGCCGCCCTCCCCCCATACTACAGACGAGAGCCGACGTAGAGGAGAGATTTTTGTGGTCAGTGACATGCACTTTGACCACAAAAACATCATAAGATATTGTAACAGGCCGTTCAGATCCGTCCATGATATGAACCGCGCACTGGTAGACAATTGGAACAACAGGGTGAGGAAGGGCGACAGGGTGTATTACCTAGGCGACATGACATTCGGAGGACAAAGAAGATCCATTGACTTCTGGCTCTCTAAACTGAACGGAGAAGTGCGGTTCATACGCGGCAACCACGACACCGATCCCATTACTAAGGCAGAGGTAATAGAGGACAGATTTCCCATCAAGTATGGTGGCTACGAAGTTCTTTTGATGCATGATCCTTACAGGCCACCAGACTGGGACGGGTGGATCATACACGGGGACAAGCACAACAACAGCCCTGTTAGATACCCGCACATCAATAGACGAAACAAAACGGTGAACGTTTGCGTAGAATATACCGAATACGCCCCGATGAACCTTGACGAGATCATTGCAAAGATCTCCGAGTGAAGACACGCATGAATTGCGCAAGTCTGCCGTTTACACAGAAAGCCGCGCCGTGTGACGCTACACTTCAATGCGGATCACACCCGAATGGATGAATATGCACAGAATATTACAGAAGAATCTACTTGAGAACCGAGACCGCCCCCACAGGCTAGGCAATCCTACCCCGCAATCTCGCATCAGCGGCTTTTGCCATGTCCATCCACTCCACTCTCCACAAATCTCGCTCCGAGATCCGACCTCAAAATCTTGATGGTTGTAGCAGTAGTTCACATGTCGGGACGTATGCAGATTATTCTTGACAGCGTCCAATCTTTGGCTGCGCCTCTCAGGATCTAGCCTAGTGGCACGGACCTAGTCCATGTACCGCATACAGATGCGGTCAGAGAACAAGATCCAAATATTGTGACTGCGCCCTCAAGATGATTAGTCAAATTATCCTGCGTTGGGCGGCTTCAACTCGAGAATGCGTCCGTGTGGCTCACAAACGTTAATTATTGTCGCGGGGGTAGATTGGCCGTGCAAACCACAAGAGAAGCGCCCTGGTTGGTCGGCATCAGGCTGCGCGGCAACTTGCGGCATGATGCGCAGAGATACATGAGGGATGTTCAGCGAGCCCTTTCAGACGGGGAAAGGCGGTTCCCGTACATTTCACTGTTTGGGCCGTTCTCAACGCATATGGCTGAACGGCAGCTAATAGATGCGATAACCGTAGCGATTGAGGCACACCCGGATGCAAGATTCTCAACAGCCGGACTGTCATCGCGCGTCCACAGCAAGTGGCTTGCACGAGGGCCGCGGTGCCATAGCCGTCAAAATAGAACCCAACGAGTCATTGAAGCAGATGAGGCACGACATTGCACGGGCGCTGCTTCCAAGCACCCAAGCAACAAAGTACGACCACAGCAGCAAGGACGATTTTGAGTTTTACGTTACGCTGGCTGTTGGCAGCACCGGCAAGCAATTCAAGGACATAAGCGGCAATATTGAGTCCCTGGAGCTGAAACACGAAGACGTCAAGCCTGAGTTGGTTTTATATCATGGCAAAAAACCGGTCTTCACGTATTTGACAGGGCATGGCGCCACGCCCGCAAGGCCCAGAGATTTGTATGCCGACCCAGAGACAAGCCAACGCAATCCACGCTCAAACGCAAAACGAGGCCGGAATCACAGGGAAGGCCGCAGAGATGCCACGGGCCCGCAAGCGCGACGGTCCCGACAACCCTTGCCGCGTACTGAAATCCGCAGCAATGATGCCGGTCCAAGGGGCCTAGAAGACGTAGCAGGCATGAAGGAACTAAAAGACCTCCTAATATCCGACGTGATAAACCCCCTCAGGCATCCCGAGCAATTTAAAAAATTCAAGGTGAGCATACCCAACGGCATACTTCTGCACGGTCCGCCGGGCTGCGGCAAAACGTTCATTGTCAGAAAGCTGGCCGAGGAGCTAAACTATAATTTTTTCGAGGTGGCGCACTCGGATCTTGCAACACCCTACATACACGGTTCCGTCGGCAACATCGGGAGGGTATTCTCGGCGGCTCAGGAAAATGCCCCCGCAATCATATTTTTTGACGAGATAAGCGGGCTGATCCCCGATAGGTCGAAGACTTCCAACATCGGCGGCACCCACAAGGAGGAAGAGGTCAACGAGTTTCTCATGCAGCTCAACAACGCCGCCGAGCGAAGGATACTGGTGGTCGGTGCGACAAACTACGTCGACAGGATGGATCCTGCCGCTTTGAGGCCCGGCAGATTTGACAAGAAGATATACGTTCCCCCTCCGGACTTTGAGGCCCGCAAGTCGCTGTTCAAAATAGGGTTGACGGATCGGCCATACGACAGGAGTGTCGACTTTGAGCAGTTGGCAGAACTGACCGAGGGGTTTTCATGCGCCGACATCATCAAGGACGCGATTGAGGCTTCCGCAAGACTCGCGGTCAATCGGGATCTGGACGTGATTGACCAGGACATCATACGTAACGAGATAGAGCGCATATCCAAAAGAATAAGCGCGAATCGCCACCACATACAACCAGCGCTACGATCTCGACCACGCGTGGGAGACGGCAACGGTGATGCAGGTTTAAGGGGCCTGGAAGGCGTCGCAGGCATGAAGGAACTAAAAAACCTCCTAATATCCGACGTGATAAATCCGCTCAAGGCACCCGAAAAATTTAAAAAATTCAAGGTGAGCATACCCAACGGCATACTTCTGCACGGTCCGCCGGGCTGCGGCAAAACGTTCATTGTCAGAAAGCTGGCCGAGGAGCTAAACTATAATTTTTTCGAGGTGGCGCACTCGGATCTTGCAACACCGTACATACACGGTTCGGTCGGCAACATCGGGAGGGTGTTCTCGGCGGCTCAGGAGAGCGCGCCTGCAATAATATTCTTCGATGAGATCAGCGGCCTGATTCCAAACAGAAAAAATTCACTAGAGTACGGCGGCGCCCACAAGGAGGAAGAGGTCAACGAGTTTCTCATGCAGCTCAACAACGCCGCCGAGCGGAGGATACTGGTGGTCGGTGCGACAAACTACGTCGACAGGATGGATCCTGCCGCTTTGAGGCCCGGCAGATTCGACAAGAAGATATACGTGCCCCCTCCGGACTTTGAGGCCCGCAAGTCGCTGTTCAAAATAGGGTTGACGGATCGGCCATACGACAGGAGTGTCGACTTTGAGCAGTTGGCAGAACTGACCGAGGGGTTTTCATGCGCCGACATCATCAAGGACGCGATTGAGGCTTCCGCAAGACTCGCGGTCAATCGGGATCTGGACGTGATTGACCAGGACACCATACGTAACGAGATAGAGCGCATATCGAGGAGAAAAGCCGCACAGCCAGCGGATGAACCAGGCAACACATAGTGATGCGCGCCGCGGTGCGCGTTTGGACTCGGCGCGGCAAGATCCATATTTGTCGGGATCCGCGGGTGAACCGGTAGGACGCTATATGTCGTCGTTATGGAGGCGACCGTAGCACCGCCCTCGCTGGACCTGAGAGCTGCCGTTAGCTGGCCACGTACTATGGCGTTGTCAAGACTAGCTCACGGTACGCGGAAAGCCAAGTGCCATCCGATGGCGGTAACTGCTAACGGGGTGGCGGTGATCGGATTGCCTTGAATTCCCCATGCATAATTTGTCGGATCCCCCGCGCTTGTCAGTGAACAACGCCGTATGATGATATCGTCCACTCCGCTCCAGGCCGGCGGTCGGCCGGGCGCAGCCCGCATCAAAGAACCGCCAAATGCAGCCATCCAATGTAGGTTCCCAACTGATCCGGTACTTCCGCAAGTTCCCCAACAGCGACAGCATGACCAGTACCATATCGGATGCTTGCTTGGCCGGCGTGATGGCGCTCGGCCGGTACCATACGTGCTGCACGGGGTACAGCGGAACCAAAACCTGGCCGCCGGATCCCGCTGGGGGCCGGTGTGCCGCGCGCGTATTCAAGCCTGGCTGTTGCCCCGGCGTACGCGGGACGCCGCTCCCGCCCCCGTTACTGCGGCGGGTCCGTCCCGTGGAATATCGACCGCTCGGCTATCGGGACCGCCTCCCCGTCGGCGGTGCCCCAGACCGTGACGGTGTACACGCCGGGGCCGTGCCGCTCGAGTATGCGGCCGATGTCGGCGCCCACCGCAAAGCTATCGCCGAGGACCCTCCACTCGGAGGCCGTGTGGAACGGCACCGTCCGGGTCGTGATCGTCGAGAGAGAGGCAAGATACGACTGGTACCATATGTCGTGGGCCTGGCCGGGCGACGCGGGGGCGGGGGCGTTGGCGGGGACGTCGTAGGGATCGGGGCACGGCGTTGATGTCTCCTGGTAGGAGCTCGTCGTATAGTAGGAGCCGGGCGGCGGGGGCGCCACCAGGGCCGCCGCGGTGAGTCCGTGGTCGTAGCAGTAGGTGCGCGCCACCTGCCCCGGGGCGAGGCTGCGCGGTGGCTGGTCGTAGTATATCTGGACCATCAGGTCGTCGGCGGAGCCAAAGCCGGCCCCGTTCACTGCCGTGCCCGAGAACGACAGGAAACCGTCACGGATGGCCGGGGGCTCATCAAAGACGGCGTACCCGTACTCAAAGTGCTGCACCACCATCATGTTGTAGTCGTCCCAGGCCAGGCCCAGGTTCACCGCGGCGTGGTGCGGATCCAGCACATTGTCGCGGTGGCCGGGACTCTGCATAAAGCCCTCCGCCGCCTCCCGGATGTCGCGTTCCAGGGACGTGCCTACATAGTTCTCCCATGGCTTTATGCAGTAGCTGAGGCCGGACACGTTCTCCGCGCTAGACTGGTATCCTCCCGCCAGCGAGTACCTCATGTACGGCTTGAGGCCGTCCAGCCCCCAGTGCGAGCTGAAGCAGCCGGCCAGCATGCTGTCGGCGTGGGCCTGCGCCGCGGGGTTGTCCCCCAGGGCGACGGGGTCGAGCCCCGCGGCGGACCGCTCGGCGTTTATCAGCTCCAGCATGTACTCACGCCATTCCGCCACCGGGTCGGCGGCGGCCCGCGGTTCGGAACCCGGTTCGCGCCCGTCCGCGGATCCTCCCTCCTCCGGCACGGTAACGTTGAACACCTGCCGGTCCGTTTCGCCGGCTCCATCGGACGCGGCCGGTTCCTGTGCAGTGGATCCCGGCAGGCCGATGGTCCTGTCAAACGGGGTTTGGGGACGATCCTCATCGTTTGCCGCGGGCTGTTTGGCCGGTTGGGCCGTGGTTGGCAGACTGTCCGGGTCCTCGTCGACCTGCAAAACATATGGGCCGACCGCTTCGGGTAGCAGGCTGATAATCTCGCCGGTGATGGATTCGGGGTTATCCACAACATCCTGTACAGTATCAGATACGGTGTCGACGGCCGTGCCGATTGTCCGCTCGACATCCGGGGCAACCTCGTCGATGGTTTCAGAGACCGCGCCGATCGCATCGGTGGCCAGCCCGGCGGCGTCCTCCACGGTGTTGGCGGCCAATGGAATACCCTCGGTGGCCACCCACCAAATCCCGACACATACACATACCCCGAGCACTCCGAGGACGATTAGGCCTGCACGGTGGCCTCCGCCGGCGTTGACACCACTTCTGCGCTCACCGCATCTGGTACAGGTGAAATCATTCGTGACGTAACTAATCCGCCAGTTATGGTGGCAGCCCATCAACAATTCCCCCCGGTTACAAAGCGCCTTATCGCTGCCGAAGAGATGCGGGCCACCGCCCGATTGCAGACGTACCGGGATGTGTGGTTTATCCTGGCCACCCATACGGCAAACTGTGGGTTGCTCTCAGGGTGGATCTTCCATCCGTGCAAACCCGCCGATGCTGCGTGTTGGCAATGTATTTGGTCCAGTCCGACAATCACACGGCTGGCAGTTTTTTAAATATTCAAGATGTTTGTGCGCGTGTCGGCCGTGGCAATCCAGCACTATTGGCCGGATCTGCTCTGCGCAGGGCCGTCCGGGGATCATCGGAGTGGCGGCGGTAGGCTACTCCGGGGACCCGGCGATGCGCCGTATCCTCCGGAGTCTCCGCTTGACGAGTTACCTGTCCAGGTGTCCCGGTAGTCTGCCTGCCCGGTCAGCAGGTGGCGGGTGGAGACCAGCATGCGCCGTGCCACGGCAATCCCGGCCTTGATGGGCCCGCGACGCCCGGCGGTGCGCCCGTGGATGGCCTTCAGCCGAGGGTCGTACCGGACGGCCACGAACGCGGCCTCGACCATGGCTGTTCGCAGTCCTGCCGATCCGCGCCCGGTTGTGTCGCCGGTCCGGGTCCTATTGCCGCTGTCGTGGCGGCTGGGCGCCAGGCCCGCGTAGGAGACCAGCTTTTCGGGGGTGGCAAACCGCCCGATGTCGACTATCTCGGCCATGACCGTCAGGGCCAGGATGTGGCCCATTCCGGTGAGGGTCATTATTTTTTGGACGTCCGGGTCGTTCAGGGCCTTCTTGGCGATCACCTTCCCGAGCCGGTCGGCCTGTCCGGTGATGGTGTCGATGATATCGAGGTTCGCGTTAATGGCCATCCGGTCGGCCTCCCGGAAGGGGGCCGTCTCCAGCCAGGTCCGTCCGCGGCCCGAGTAGAGGTCGCCGGTGGGCCGCTTGAGCGGGTAGGTGGCGATGGCTGCCTCTATCCGGTTCTTGTAGGTGCTGATGCTGCTCTTGAGCCCGTGCCGGGATCTGGTCAGCTTGCGCCGGTCCCTGCCCTTTTTGGTTGGTATGTATGAAGCCGGGACGATGCCCAGCCGGCTCATCTCGGCCAGCCGCTCGGCATCTATCTTGTCGTCCTTGTACTTGGTCTGGGTGATCATCTTGGCATCGTGCGGATGGGCCACCAGCATTTCGATGCCGGTATCCATGAGCGTGTCGTAGAGGATCTCCCAGTATGTGGCGGTGGACTCGCAGGCGACCTTGGCCGGCAGGTAGCCCCTCTCGTCGAGGAGCTCCAGGAACCCGGTTATGCCGTCGATGTCGTTGGCAAAGCTGGTGCGCCGGAGCACGTCGGGGGAGGACTCCCCCTTGATGGCCACGACGCACCTGAGTTTGTGTACGTCTATTCCGATGTGGTACATTTTCTTTTTTTCTTTTTCACCTCCCTTGCAGTAGATTGGACCCGACCAGCGGAAGACTCCCATTCATCGGCTAGGCGATATTTTGCCGTCCGCATACCCTGAGCTATTCTGTCAGACATCCGCATGCGCTGCGTGCCAGGCTCGGTGTCCGGCGCCTGCGCGTGTGATAAGTTGCAATCAGCTCTCAGGTCCAACGGGGATGGTGGCACGGTCGCCGCTATAACGACGACACATGGATCTAACTGCAGTTACAGGGGTTGTCCACGCTGACGGTTCCTCCACACGATAATTCTCCAAAAAAGTCGCAGAAGAGTTAAAAGCAATCCGAGCAGGCCGTCTGCCGGACCGAAACGTTTGTTGATCACCGGATCCACGGCCGCACAATGAAACAACACCACACCAAGAGAAGAAGGCAAAAGGAAAGACCCGAGGGCTACTGCAGGGATTACGAGCGGCGCAGGAAGAACGGCGGCAAGCGATTCAAGGAACGGTTCAAGGCCATCCTGAGAAGGATAACGAAGTTCCTGGAGGACAACCCCGAACACAAGGCCATGCTGTGCGTGCTGATGACCTGGGTGATGATGAAGAAATACTCATGCTCCATCCGCGGGATGGTCGAGGAGTGCGAGGCCAGACCGGGCCTGTGCAGGAAGCTGGGCATGGATCACGTCCCCTCCAAATCGTGGCTGCACAAGTGGATGAAGAGAATACCCCTCGACCTGCTGGACTCGCTGCTGAGGTTCACCGCCGGCGGCGACGCGCGCCGGACGCTGTCGGTGGATTCCACCCAGTACACGTTCAATCGGTATGTACACCGAGGTGGAGGACATCCGCCGTGGGAGGTTCTACCGGAAGGCCACCGTCAAGCACCACGCCCTGATCACTGGGCATGGACAGCTGCAGGATAGTCGACCTGCTGGACTCGCTGCTGAGGTTCACCGCCGGCGGCGACGCGCGCCGGACGCTGTCGGTGGATTCCACCCAGTACACGTTCAATCGGTATGTCGAGGTGGAGGACATCCGCCGTGGGAGGTTCTACCGGAAGGCCACCGTCAAGCACCACGCCCTGATCACGGACAGCTGCAGGATAGTCGCCGTCGTCGTGACGGACGGGAACGCGGGAGACTCGCCCGCACTGGCAGAGCTGTGCGCCAGGGCGCCCCGCGGCGAGGGGCACCTGCTGGGCGACTCGGCCTACTGTTCCAGGGAGAACTGCCGGCTGGCCGCATCCATCGGAAGGCAGCCGTGCTTCCGGCCCAAGAAGGGTTTTGTGGCCCACGGCATGAGCGAGTGGGGCAGGATGCTGGCCTGGTGCAGGGACCACCCAGGCGGGTTCTACAGGACGTATGGCAGACGAAACACGATCGAGAGCTGCTTCTCAGCCATCAAGGACCGATTCAATTTCAGAGTCCGGTCCGTGACGCTGGAGATGCAACGACGCGAGATCGTCATCATGTCCATCTGCCGGAACCTCTTTGCCTGATCGGGGATAAAAAGAGTCCCATCTCCCCGGGGACGCGTGGGGGAGACTGCGCTCGAATGCCCGGATCCGGCGGATGATGGGGCATTTGCGGTCGGGGACGCTACGGTCTGCCATCGCCGGATGGGATAGTGCGGTCAAAACAGGTCTGAAGATGATCCGGATCTGCCGTTTTGAAGGAGTAATTTCATGGGTTTATGCGCATCGTGGACAACCCCGCAGTTACAGAAAATCTTATATTATGACTGACGGTGGGGTTTCTATGAAAAGAGTGGTTATGTCAGCGGTGTTGGCATTAGCCGCCTTATCTGCCATGGCGCCCATGCTAGCAACGGCTGGTGATTCGTCCACCCCCCCCCCGATTTGATGACCCCCGGCCATAGCATGGTGATGACCATAGTGTGTAGCGTGCAGGATGGCATGCAAGATATCTTGGCCATGATTAACAATGGCAAGTATATGGCTGAGTGTGACCTGACCATAGAGAGGGGGAGCGCCGCCGCCGAGTGGGAGGTCTGGCTGTCCGACCAGTCGGACAGCTACGATATAAGCGCCGAAAACCCCGCCGGGACGTACGGTAGCAGGATATTGATTTATGAAGGCGCGGACATAGTGGCCGCCCCGCCCGGAACGTACCACGAGGATGACCCGCAGTTTGCGCCGACCGTCATAGAGGCCGCGGAACTCTTCCCGAACGCCAAGGAGGAACTCGGGTTGAACGTGGAGCGCCTGCATGGAATGATACCCCATCCGTCCCACAAGTACATGAACGCCAACTTTTTCGGCCCCGGTGCCGGGATGGTGGGGATCATCGACGGGCAGCCGGATTGTGATGATGACGATATGGGGCAATGCGGGAGGATACAGGCCGCGGCCCTCTTCCGGACCACCGGACCGGAGGGATCGCTGCCGTCCAACCACATGTCATTCTGGACCCCCGACGGCAACCATCTGCTTATCGCCAACCTGGGCGCCAAGCTGCTGGAGAGGATAGACTACGACCCGGCCACCGGCACCTTCACGTTCAACAAAGCGGCCACGCTTGATCTGGTGGGGGGACGGAACCTGACCGCCATAGAGGCGATGGCCGACCCGACGCTGCCTGCCGGACGGGTATCCGGTAGCTACACGAACATGCAGCCCACCACCACGCCCAGCGGCGCGTTAAAGGAGGAGGCCGGGGTGAGGCCAAACAACGTGGTCGTCTGCCCCACGCCCAGCAGCAACAACCAGCACGTCTACGTGTCGTTTGGCGGCGGCGGCCTGTTTGTGGTGGACCTTACTACCGAACCGATGTCGATAGTAGCCGAGTACACCAACGACGTCATTAGCCCCGCCGGGTGCGGTGGTGCCACCGACGGCAAGTACATGTACCTGAATGCCGGAGTGTCGGCCAGCCCGGCGGGGGCGGACGACTCGACGTTTATCATGTACCGCCTCCCCCTTGACTATCCCGAGGGCCCCGTCGACCACATAACGCCCAATCACCCGCCGGTGGTGACGTTCTTTGAGGAGAAGATACTGGACATTGAGGACGAGGCCCAGCTGGCGGAGCGCCGCGACGCGCACGGTGTGATAGTCTCACCGCCGGGGGCATTCGACGGAAACAGGTACCTCTACCAGTTTGACCGGATACAGAACACCCTGGAGATATTCGACACGGGCGTAATATCCGCGAACCCGTACGCGGCTCATATAGAGACGGTAGACCTTACCGGTTCGGGCTTTTGCGTCGGTGACGGTTATCCGTTTGTCAACCGGGACGGGGAGCCATATGCGGATGATGACGACCCGGCTCCGGACTTTGTTGATATTTCACCGGACGGTAAGTATATCGTGGTGGCGTTCCGTGGACCGCATCCGGTTACCGTAGGCCACGCCGCGACGGGAAGCTGCGCTGGGTTCGGGGTGGTCACGCTGGACGAGACGGGGACAACCGGCGAACTGACCCACGTCTTCCGGACGTTCCTGCCGGACGCGACCAGCACGAAGAACCTCAGCGACATCCATGCGGCGGCAATACGGTTGAACATTGGTTCGCCGTAAGGCTTCATTGCGGGAAACGGTGGTTGGATGGATAATGAGCCCTGCTGGCCGGTAAGATCGGCCATGCCGTAGCCAGCGTGGTGGACGCGGTGGCAGGGGGACCCCTTAGAGACAGACCGATCCGCAACACACGCGGTAGTTTGGATCTCGGACATGTCCGACGCGGCATACTGGCCGTTGTGACGGTTGGCTGACTAACTTTTTGCTGACTTGGGTAGTAAAAAAAGAAAAAAATGGACGTGCTTACTCGTCGTCCTCGCCGTCACCAGCGTACTCCTCATTGTTGGGATTCAGCTGGTTACTGTGGTTATCCAAGTCGGCCTTGTCGCCGGTTCCGGAATATTTTCCCATTGGGGACTGGGCTGCGCTATCGCTTATTACCTTGTCGTATTACTTGGGGTTGTCCACGGTCCTTGAAAATGGCCAAGATAGCCCCGAAAAAGCGTTCCGGCGGCCCCCGGCGGCCCCCGTCGAAGGCACCCTCCGGCGGCCTGCCCTGCCCTGAATGGACTGATTCTGTGCCTGCCGGCCCGGGTCGGGGGCGGCGCAGCCCCGCCGAATCTGAAATAACCAGCTGTTACTGCCTGATTTCTAGTGAATATGTCAGCAGCCCTATCACCCCCGCCAAAAGCGGGAGGCCGCCGATGCCCCGCACCGCACATACTGGGACGGTATGAGAACGGCGGGTCCCCGACGGTCCGGCGCGCCCTCCGTAACGCCCTCCGCAAGCGCGCATCAAGGATCATCAACAGTCACGCCGGCCACCCGGTGCTAGAAAAATTCATGACCAAGCTATCCAACGCCCTGCCCAGCCTGTTCCGGTTCGCCACCGACCCGGCCATCCACGCCACCAACAACGCTACCGGGCGGGCCCTGCGCGAGCTGGCAGTCCACCGCAGGGTGCGCGGTTCCATCAGGTCGGGGAAGACCACGGACCGGCCGGCCAACCTCTGCACGCGCGTAGCAACCTGGAAGGCGCGGGGCATCGACTACGCCGCGCAGGTGGCGCGATGTGTTCGGGCGGAGCGGCGGCCGCGGGTCCGAAAACAATCCAAAGAAAAAACACCCGGCACCCAGCCGGTAATTTCTTGTTTCATGCGGGCGATTATTTATCTCGGCTCATCCTGAGGGAAGAACACGCCCGGATGACGCGAATGCTTACAAAAAGGTTATATGCACACATTACCCATTACCACCATGATAAGGGATGTCAAGCCGTTTGATAACCACCAGTGGGATCAGCTTCAGGAAAACATGAAACGGCCGCTAACCAAGGCGCAAAAAGAAAAAATGGCAAAGATACGCGAGGGGGCCTTGGAAGTATCCCGTCTGGCAGATTTTTAAATTTTAAAAATGTCAGATAAACCACCACTCGGCAATGGTAGTCTGAAGTTTTACATGGTAAAAGAGGGGGAAATGCCTGATGATGGCTTTAAATCAAGTGTTGAAGAGTTTACAGACTATTACCGCACGGATAGTTTGCAGGACATCAGGGAGAGACTGGTACGCATGTATGTTGCAAAACACGACAACCTGGTAGTCGGCTACGTCACGCTTGCAATGGCGCACCTCAGGCATGACGCAACGGATGAAATCCGAGCCAAGGAAGTCAGCGGCAACATCCCTGCACTGCTGATAAGCCATCTGGCAGTCCACCAAAATTTTCACAGGCGGGGGATAGGCACTCAGCTACTGAACTTGGTATTCCATATCGCACCCAGGCTGGAACACTGGGCCGGATGCAGGTACGTGATGCTTAATCCGCGGGATGATAAGGGTGTCAGAGGCTTTTACAACAACTACGGGTTCACGTACTATCCAAACGTTAACGACGACAAGGAGCGCGATGCCTTCTTGATGGATCTGAAAAAGATGAGTGATCTTCACGGTTGAACTAACGACATCCGAGTGTCGGCTGCGACTCCCATGAACCTACTGCCGGTTGCCGCGTCTCCCGAGTGGCGCACACCCGCAGACAGCATCACAGATCCACCCATGGTCGCCAGCATTATGGATGAGGTGCATCATTGTCGCCATCTTTCTGTTGAGGATTTGATCGGGCAAAAACACCAGCACTACGGCATTACCCTCATCAATACCGGCTGCCGGATGTTCACGGCGACGCTTCACCCTGGATATCCTAGCTGATCTCGCCGAAGTCATCCCTGAGCTCCCGATACCGACGTATGTTGTCACGGGATGCGGCGGCGACATCGTCCAAGCCCGCCCGCTCGGCGGCGGTGGCGATCCGCTCCGCGTTCGCTATCAGCTTGTCCATTGTGACCATGCGCATCATAGGAGCGGCATCAAAATAAAGCTGCCCCGCCGGCGCATCCGCCCCGGGTGGCACCCGCCAGACCGGCGCGTGTCGTCGTTTTATGGTGGATAACGGACACGCATCCCCCGGTTGCGGATCAAGTTTGAAGCAGATTATGGTCTGGCCGTTCACTCCGGTGACAAGCTTGAACACCAGTTTCTGGTGCCAGCCCAATGGCATCCTCATGATGGTGTAAGACAGCCACCATCTTTTTTGCGCTCTCCGGCGGGCCGCAACGCCCAAGCACCCGCACGTCCGGTCTTGGCCTGCGCCCCGTCTCCCTAGTGGCGCTCATGCGGGTCCATCCCGTGCTGTGGGTAAACGCAGGGTTGCCCCGGTATTTTTTGGGATCCCCCCCAGCCACCTAGATGGGGCCACGGCATGGCGGCCCCGGCACATCCCCGGGAGGTCTTCGTCAGCAGGTGGCCGGGTTCCGGGCGGCCTCGGCCCGCTCGATATCGGACCCGCTGGCCCCGAGGGAGCCACCTGAATGGTTTTTTAGGGCGCGCGTTCCGGGCGGCGCCATGTCCGGGCGCGACCCCTACAGGTACAGGCCGACGTTGCCCGCCCTCAGGATCACCCTGTCGCATTCGCTGCGCCATACCCTGGCGGCCGCCGCCGAGGCTGGTAACGACGTGCGCCGGGCCCTGCCGGGAGATATCCTGGAGGCGGCCTTTGATGCGGCCGCCTCTGCCGTCCGGGGCCGGGCGGCCTCCTCCGGCAGCCGCCTCCGGGCGGCCTTCGAGGCGGCCCATCCGGCCGTGCCGTACCAGGCCGACCAGATGGTCCAGGAATGCGTCGGCATGGCCGTCCTGGGGGCGCCCGACCGGCTGGCGTGCGCCGCCGCCCACAAGGCGGCCGTCGACGCCCTCTTCAAGAGGTTCGGGGACGACACCCTCGCCTCCCGCCGGATGAGCGTTCTGGGCGCGACGGAGGGCCCCTGGAGGGAGCGCCTTGCTATCTTCCGGGCCATGTTCGAGTCGGCGCTGGACGCGGCGCGGTCCGTCCGGGCCGGAACCTCCAGGTACGCGGCCCCGTATACCGAACAGGAGGCCTCCTTTGATGCGGAGAAGCTGGCCTCCACCCTGGGGGTCCGCGCCTCCCGGGCCGTCCGGTGCCGGACGGCCTTTGACGCGGCCGCCGCGGCCACCCTGGAGGCGGCCGCCCGCAACCCCCGGCCATCCGGGGCGGCGGGCACCCTGGATGGCGCCATCGCGGCGGCCCTCCCCGGGCCGGCCCGCGGCGCCAACCCGGCAGAGGCCGCATCGGAGGTGGCCGGGAGGGCGCGTGAGGGCGCCGTGGCGCGGGCCGCCGAGACGGCCCGCCGGATCACCCTGGAGGCCTTTTACGGGGCGATCATCTCCGGGGTCCACAGGACCTCCCATCGGGTGCTGCCCTTTGCGTCCGACTATTATACCGCCCTGAGGGGCGCCTGCGGGATGGAGCACCCATCCAGCCTGGAGGCGGCCATCATAGATGGCCTGGGGATGGACCCGCCCCCCGGAGACTCCTGGAGGCGAACCCTGAAGGATGCCTACGGTACGGTGCGCCCCACCAACTACCTGGAGGCGGGCAGATCATACGACAACGTTGGCCTCCGGATCTTCTACGAGACCATCCATTACGTCGCCTACCCGGCCGCGCGGTCAACCAGGGTATAGGGCCGGCGGCGTCCCCGGACGGGGCACGGGACCGGGCCGCCTATAAGGGAGCTCGGCCTACGGCGTGTGGCTTGATGATGATACGATGCGGTCCGGGGCGGACTATCGTCAGGGTGGTCCCCGGCCCGGCGGCCGGCGGCGGGATAGCCCCTGCCCGCACAGTCGGGGGATGACCGGAAGATGCTGGGGCGCGCCAGAAGGGGCAGGATCGGCAAGGGCTCCCGCCACGGGCGCCGCGGGCTGTACATGGCGAGCCGGGCCGCCGAGGCCAGGGGCAGGCCGGACTCGGAGATCGTCTTCAAGATAAAGCAGCACCTCCGGAAGGTGCACCAGATACCGGCTGCGCAGATAAAGACCGAGCACGCCATCAGGATCTACGGGGACGGCGGCGTGGTGCTAGGGCCGGCCGACCGCAGGAAGCTCTCCCGGATCAGGGGCCTGGTCCACACCCCCGACATAGTGGTTACCGACGGGGCGGGAAATATCCGGTTCGTCATAGAGCAGGACGGCCGGGCCCACGAATCCGAAAAGATGACAGAAAAGGACGTGGCCCGCAACAGGCACTACGCCAAGGCCGGCATCCCGTGCATCGTGCTGAGCACGCGCGCCATCCGGTCGGCGGGGGTGACCGCCGCCGAGTACCTGGACCGGGAGATGTCGAGGATCCTCGATGATACCGGGGGCCCCGGTACCGGATGACGGGGGTCCCCCGGGCGAGCCGCCCGGCCAGGACCGCTGGCGTCCCCCAGCCTGCCCGAGCCAACTATATTACCGGCGGCCCACCACCACGGTTCATGACCGGCCGCAGGCCCCAGCCCAAGGACGGCAACCCGTACGACCCCCTGACCCTGACCCTGACCGACGCGGTGGAGGCGGCCTCGGAGGCCGCCGACGAGGCGAGCCTGGTGGCCCTGGGCACTATCTCCGGCAGGTCGGGCATCGGGACCGTCTTTGAGGCCGCCATGGCCGCGGTCGCCGGGACCAAACCCGGAAAGATAGGCCCCGGCGTCTTTGATGCCGCTCTCAGGGCGGCCAACGACGCCCTGGCCGACTCGAGCATCCCGGCCAACTACGACCGGGTGCGGCGGGCCGTCACGACCATCCCCGACCGGCTCGTCCGGGTGGCCGCCCGGCAGGCTGCCGCCGACCTGTTCGCCGGGATGCCCGCCAAGGACAGGGCGGCCGGCGGCGGGCGCCTGCTGGGCAGGATGAGGACGGCCGCCATCAGGGCGGCCAGGACGCGCCTGGAGCGGGACGAGCATGCCCCGGCAGTCCGGGCCGCCGCCGAGGGCGCCCGGGGGATAGCCGACGGGGCAACCAGGATGACCTCGGACATCATCACGGCGGGGGCGCCCGTGCACGCGGCCACGGCGGCCGTCTTCGAGGTGGCCATCCGGGGCGTCCCGCCCGGCAGGCTGGCCGATGCCGTCGAGAAGGCCTGCGGGGACCTGCCGGGGACGGCGCGCCGCCACGACGACCTGGTCACAGGCTTTGTGAGGGCGCTCTCCGGGATGATAGCGGCCGATGCGGCCTACCGCCGCAAGTACCAGACCGCGGCCCGCGGGGCCGAGAAGATGGCCCGGAACGAGGCCGCCACCCAGATGGTCAACATGATAATCGAGGGCGCCTTCGAGGCGGTCTACATGGCGCTGGTTGTCGGCGCCTACGCCACCTCCGAGGAGTCCTACTTCGGGCCGGACTACGGGAGCGCCCTGGCCGAGGCCTGCGGGCTGGACCCGCGCAGGTACCAGCCGGTCGGGCCGGGGGGCGCCCCCGACGCCATCAAGGACATCCCAGATGACATACCCGTGGAGGTCCTCCAGGAGCTCCACCAGAAGCTGTCTGCCACCATGGCCTGGGTGACCGGCTCCGAGGAGGATCTCGCCCGGCAGAGGATGTTCAGGAGCGCCCAGGAGGTCGACTACAAGAGGGCCGCCTCCCTGCCCGTCATGCAGGGGATCATCTCCCTGTACGGGGCCGCCTACCAGGAAGGCTACGGCGGGGCCGCCTCGGCCGCCTCCGGCAGGCGGGGCGGAAGGGGCAGGTAGCGCCCATCCCCTCAGGACCATCCAGGATATGCCGCCCTCCCGGGTCGGCGGCCCCCTATCCTAGGCGGTACGGTCGGCCCCGGCGGTCCGGCCCAGGCGGTTCAGCGCGATATCCCTGCCGGCAAGCGCCGCCCCATCGCCGGGGTCTAGCGCGATGGCGCGCTCGTAGCAGGAGAGGGCCTCCTGGTGCCGGCCCAGGCGGTTCAGCGCGTCCCCCTTGCAGCGGTACGCATCCCCGTCGCGGGGGTCCGCCCGTATGGCCCGCTCGTAGCAGGAGAGGGCCTCCTGGTGCCGGCCCAGAATGTCCAGGGTGGAGCCCATGTTGCCGTGCGCGAAGGGATCCGCCGGATCCAGTTTCAGCACCTGCTCAAAGCAGGCCAGCGAGTCCCCGTGCCGGCCCAGGCTGCGCAGCGCCAACCCCATGCTGCCGTAGGCTGCGGTATACCCCGGATTCAGCCTGACCGCCCTCTCAAAGCAGGCGACCGCCTCCCGGTACCGGCTCGCCTCCATCAGGGCCATCCCCTGGTTGTAGTGCAGGCTGGGTTCGGCCGGATCCAGTATCACGGCCTTCCCGAAGCACTCGGCCGCCCGGGCGAACTCGCCGGTCCGGTACAGCAGCACGCCCTGGTCAAAATAGGCGACCGCGCGTCCTGTGCCCGGCGCCCCGGCGGCCTTCCGGTCCGCACCCGGGGAGATCCGGCCGGTACGTCCGCTATCCCGCCGTCTCCCGCGCCACCTGCGCGCCACCATCAGGTTGGATGGGGTATATGGTATATCAGCATGTTGATCGGCGGGAACTGTCAAGTCTGCGTGTGATGGATCAGCCTGTCAAAAACGTGTGATGGATGCCAGGATCCAATCTTCTCAAGATTGGCCCAACCCTCAACCATTCATACTAGGCGCCAGACGATGACGGATCATCCTCACCAAATAACTCCAAATAAATTCAACCAACACCATACATCTATCTGATGACCAATTGGGATGGTAACGAGCGAGTGGTTTAAAGTGCTAAAGCTGTGAAATGTATCTTGGTTAGGGCCGATGGTGAACGCTACCGGCCAGGTTACGGCTTCGGTGTGACCCCAGGGTTTGACAGGGAGGTTTTCATCGATCAGATAGACCCAGACTCATCGGAAGCAAAAAACTGGATAGGGAACTGAATCCAGACTTATACGACGATTAACGTCCCCAGTCTACCTTGCTGTGGTCCAGCCCGTCTTTTGTCTTCGGAAACTCCCCATCATCACTTACGAAGAACGTCATTAGGAAGTAGCCCGGTAACCTGTGACTGGTTTCAGCTGGCTCGGATACCATCAACTCATCTGGATCTGGTGTCAGCGTTAACATCCGCGTACTTTCCTCCATTGAGAGGTGTATCATCTTTGTGCCGGTTTGTTGGTATATGGCTTGTGCCAGTTTGTATAGGGCAACCATCTCATCGTCGGTAGGGGCTTTAATACGCACCAGAGGTCGGATAGGATTTGCTATCACTACACGCATAATTTGTCATCTCGTGTCATCTTGGAGAGGTCTCGGTTTCTATATTTATATAAATATAGGACATGCCATAACACAGTAACATGGCTCGGTGTCCAAAATGTGGGAACGAAGTAAAGAAGGATGAAATCCATACCTGTTCAGGTCCGTTCGCAGAGAAAGCGCAGCGTACAGAAGGTAGCGGTCTAGACGTTTAGACCCTTTCAAACATGCGTCGGATTGGTTCATACAACCCTGGCCGTTTATCCATATGGGCGCAAACCTGACTGTCTGTTTTGAGTGCCCGGAACAATCCACGGTAGTGTTCTTTGACATGTCGCCATTTCAATAGGCCCTCGTCATAGAAACCGCACATAATGTCAAGATGGTTGAGGACACGGGCTAACACGTGCGGATCATAACTCTCTTTGGATTCAGATTTAAGTTGTCGTAAAAACACCTGATAATCATCTCTGTACATACGTTCACGAAGTGTGAGTGATAGACGGGCTGAATCCAGCTTTGCTTGATGATTCATCTGATTCCTGTGCACAATCAAAATTGCAATTGCAATCCCAATACTTCCGAACAATGGAAGCATGTACAGAAGCCACCACCACATTGATTACAATACACTTAGTAGTAGCTAAAAATGTTTCGGTGTGGGCTCACTGTTTGAGATAGTCGGACAGTAGCGTATCCCAAGCGTGGACCGCGTCATCGTACTCTTGGCTACACCACAGCGCCCGTTCATCTGGGATTAACGCCTCCAAGGATGACCCGATGGTGTCAAAGTAGCCGTGACCATGTAGCAGGCAGAGGGTGTCATAGTGACGTTGCAGGTTGAGCGAGTGTTGGGACCAGAAGGCGGCATCGGACGGGGTGTACAGGTACGCTGAAGCGGCGACCATCGGAATCCACGGATCCTCATCTACCAGCAGAACGGTGGCGAATTGATCCACCGCATCCTCCTCTTGGCCGGTTATCGGTAGGTCGTACACGTCCACCAAGGCATGCCCCAACTCATGCATGAAGATCCACCGGATGACCGAGCTGGTATACTCGGTGATGTTCAGGAACGATTCAGTCGCCGGGTCATCATAAGCATACAGCGCGACCGTCTCAATCAGTTCGTAGCATAGCGTAATCTTGCGCTGGGTCGGACTGTAGAAGGCGTTTGACGTACCGCACTCATCGAACACCACCACCAGGTCATCGGGTATGGTTAACGTGTCATTTAGGAACGCCTCCCCCAACAACACGTCCCGGTTGTCGGTTGACCAATAGGCGAGGCCGTACAGGATTGGGTCATCAGGGTAATGGTAGGTCACGTTCAGTAGGCCGACACGATCCGTGGCCAGTAGAGACTGCGGTGACTCTATCGGTGGCGGTTCAAGTTCTTCCTGCATCAACCGGTCCCGATGTTCAATCCAATCCTCAACCGTCCTAAACAATCCCTTATACTTATCAGGTATGGGATGAGCGCAAGCGTATCTAAAACTAATCGAGTCATCGACCCAACAACTCAACGGTATGCTACCATCCAAAGTGTATGGTGCGCAGTAATCCTGATGGCTCCAACCACAAGTGCTATCCCAACCGAAGGCGACCGCGTGGGCATCATCGTCACTATACGTGAAACCATCACTATAATCCAGGTCATCGGTGAAGATTAGTAGGGTTACCGGCTCGAACCCTACCGGCACCTCGAAGCACATTCTCCAGGTGGTGATTAGCCTGGCGCCTACGTCATTCAGATATTCCGGGCATGCCTGTATCATGGGACCACCGGTGTAATACACACCGCCATAATGCAGCGTCTCATCACCATCCGTCACTTCCAAATCCCACGAATACTCTGACCCGTCAATGCGGTCTCTACCAAGGTTGGTCACCTTGAACTCGAACTGGATTAGTTCGCTACCTGATTCCGGGCGTGGTGTCACATTCATCTCCACTAATTCTAGTTGAATGTCGAGATACTCCGCCCCGTATATTTGGGCATGAGCCGATGACCCGGCCACGGTCAGCATTATGGCGGCACCTAGCAAGATGACAGTTCCCGCCAACCGGTGGGGGTTATCAACACTCATATAGCCTCCACCTGGGGGGGGGTCACCATATGGTGTGTTGGCGGTCGTCATTATAAGCCAACCGGCGCACACCGAGTATGGACTCAGGTCCGTAGGTGTCGATCTTTGATTGGCATCTTCAACCAAATATGGTCAGCTCATACCGATTAACAGTGTGCAAATCCGACAAATACCTCTCATGGTAGTGTGATTAGTGGATTTCACGCTCATCAACAGATACGTGCCTGAGGACCTGAGTCCGTACCACACCGATTCTTGAGAAGATTCAATTCCGACAGCCATCACACGTTTTTGACAGACTGATCCATCACACGCAGACTTGACAGTTCCGATCGGCGGGACCCGTCCGATATGGGCCGGGACGGCGCATCCCGCGGGCCCTGCCGGGCACAACCCGGATGGGTGTGGGCCGCCCCGGATGGCCTCAGCCGGAGCCGGCCCTTTCCAGCCTGTCCCGGACCAGCGAGTATGCATCCCCGACGCGCTTTTTGGAGGCGGCCCAGTGGCACGACATCTGGTGCACGTCCCTGTCCAGGTCCGGCTCCAGTATGCGCCTCCACGTCTCCAGATCCCCGGGGCCGGAGCACAGCCGCTCCAGCACCCCGTTGTAGTAGGTCATAAAATCCGAGAACACGGACAGCGACCAGCCGGCCAGGTACTCGATGTACCACCGCCTCTCCTTGACGGGGAGGTTCTGGTCCAGAATGCACCTGCCCAGACTGTCCATGCACTCCTCAAAGAACGGCCAGACGTAGCCGCAGCTGTCGTCTATGCGGGGATAGTGCACCCCGATGGACTCGGTCATTCCCATGTACATCCGGGCCGCCGTGTCCGGATGGCCGCCCGACACGAACGCATCGGCCTCGCGGCGTTGCGCCTCAAAGTTCAGGTTGTTGTAGTCCTCGACAAACCCCCTGGTCATCTCGCTGGCTATCCTGGTATCGGTCTCAAAGCGCGTGTCCCGGTATTCCCCCCTTGCCCACTCCTCGAAGCGTTCCCGGGTGTTGCCGTCGACCGCATCCTCGTCCATCAGCAGTTCCCTGATGTTGGCGATGGGGGCGCGGATGACGTGCGGGTCCAACAGGCGCCCCCAGTCGATGGTGGCCGTCCTGATCCAGCCCCGGACTACCAGGGTGGGTCGCGCCGCCCCGGTATGGCCCCGCCCCGCCGCGCCTTCACGTTCATTCCGGGATAGTGATGGGGGGCCGTCCCGTATAATCTGTAGGTCCGCGGCCCGTCACGCCGCAGACATCCCGGCCGGACCGCTACCGCCGCGGCCGGGCAGGCCGGCCTCCCTTCCTAGCTTCCCCCCGGCGGCTCATCCCCGCCGCCGGTCCACGGCCCGAGGGCGTAGCCGGGGTTGAGCCGGACGGCCCTGTCATGGCTCCGGGCGGCCTCGGCGTGCCTGCCAAGGGCGGCCAGCGCGGTGGCCCGGGCGGCGTGCGCCATGGCGTGGTCCGGTTCCATATCGATGGTCCTCTCCAGGTGGGGCAGCGCCTCGGCGTGCCTGCCCAAGTTGATCAGCGTCGCCCCCAGGTTGTAGCGGGCGCGCGCGTCGTTCGGGTCCACCGAGATGGCCCGCTCCAGGTGGGGCAGCGCCTCGGCGTGCCTGTCCTGGGTCATCAGCGACACGGCCAGGTGGTGGCGGGCCCCAAAGTTGTCCGGGTCCAGCGAGATGGCCCGCTCGTAGCTGGACAGCTCCTCCTCGGTCCTGCCCAGGTCCTTCATGGCCATCCCCCGGGCGAGGTGCGCCTCGGGGTTGTCGATGTCCAGCGAGATGGCCCTGTCCAGGCTGGAGAGCGCCTCGGCGTGCCTGCCCAGGGTCATCAGGGTTGTCCCCCGGTTGTAGTGGGCGAGCGGGTTGTCCGGGTCCAGCGAGATGGCCCGCTCCAGGCTGGAGAGCGCCTCGGCGTGCCTGCCCAGGGCCATCAGGATTGTCCCCCGGTTGTAGTGGGCGAGCGGATTGTCCGGGTCCAGCGATACGGCCATCTCCAGGCTGGAGAGCGCCTCGGCGTGCCTGCCCAGGGTCACCAGCAACACGCCAAGGTTGCAGCGGGCCTCAAAGTTGTCCGGGTCCAGCGATACGGCACGCTCGTAGCAGGACAGCTCCTCCTCGGTCCTGCCCAGGTTCTTCAGGACGGTCCCCCGGGTGGTGTGCATCTCGGCGTCGTCGGGGTCCAGCTGGATGGCCCTGTCCAACGATTCCAGGGCCTGTCCGGGCTTGCCGAGCTCCTGCAGCAGCAGGCTGCGGTCATAGTGCAGGAACACCCTGTCGGGGCTCAACTCGATCGCCCTGTCCAGGCTGGATAGCGCCCCGGGCAGGTCGCGGCGGTCCCACAGGAGCAGCCCCTGGTGGTAGTGCGCGAGGTAGTCGCGCGGGTCCAGCCGGATCGCCTGGGTGAAGCACGCCAGTGCCTCGTCGCCCCTGTTCAGGTTGCGCAGGACCGATCCCTTGATGGTGTACGCCCCGCCGTCCCCCGGGTCCAGCGATATGGCCCGGTCCAGGGACGCGAGGGCCTGCTCGTCCCTGCCCAGGCGGAACAGCGCCAGGCCCCTGTTGTGGTGGGCAGAGTGTCTCTCCGGGTCCAGCGATACGGCCCGCTCAAAGGAGGCCAGCGCATCGGCGTCCCGGTCCAGGCCGAGCAGCGTCAGGCCCCTGTCGTCGTGGGCCTCGGCGTTCCCGGGATCCACCTTTATCGCCCCGTCCTGCGCCCCGAGCGCCTGCTTGTACTCCCCCAGATTGTGCAGCAGCCGTCCGCGGGCGAGGCGCGTATCCGTCCTGGCGGGATCCAGCGATACGGCACGCTCCAGGGAGGCCAGCGCCTCGGCGTTCCGGTCCAGGCTGCTCAGGACTGATCCCCTGACATCGTGCGCGTTCACGTGCCCGGGATCCAGCTGGATGGCCCGGTCCAGGGACGGGAGGGCCTCCTCGGCCCTGCCCAGACGGAACAGCGTCAGGCCCCTGTTGAGGTGGACTGCTGCATTGTCGGGATCCAGCGATACGGCCCGGTCGTATGACTGGAGCGCCTCGTCCCACCTGCCCAGGGCGGCCAGGGTGTTTCCCCGGTTCATGTGCGCGTGCATGTCATCCGGGTCCAGCGATACGGCCCGGTCAAATGACTGGAGCGCCTGCTCGTACCGGCCCTGCGCGTACATCAGGTCCCCCCTCTCGTAGTGGGGCTCGGCGCTGTCCGGGTCCAGCGATACGGCCCGGTCCAGCGACCGGAGGGCCTTGTCGGGATCGCCGGCATCCGTCAGGATTGTCGCCCGGAGGTGGTGGGTGACGGCGTTGTCCGGATCCAGCGATATCGCCCGGTCCAGGCAGGTGTCCGCGCGCCGGTACTCCCCTATCTCGGAGAGCGCGGTCGCCTTCGTCCAGTAGTCGTCCACAAGGCCCGGGGCCAGCTCGATTCCCCGGTCCAGGCAGGAGGCCGCGCCGGCGTCCTCCCCGAGGGCGTGCAGCGCCAGTCCCTTCCCCCAGTGCGCCCCGCCGTGGTCGGCGTCCAGCGAGATGGCCCGGTCGTAGCTGGCCGCCGCCTCCCGGTGCCTCCCGAGGGCTCGCAGCGCCTCGCCCACGCCGGTATGGATGCTGGCCGTGTCAGGCTCCAGTCTGGCCGCCTCGTTCATGCTGTCAAGCGACCTGCCGGGCTCGCCCGCATCCAGCAGCGCCCGGCCGAGATCCTCGTGCGTTCGCGCCCCGTCCGGGTTCAGGCGGACGGCCCTCTCAAGGCACCGTACGGCCCTGGCCGGCTCCCCGAAGGTCGTCAGCAGCAGCCCGACGGCGCGGTGCAGGTCGGGGTCGCCGGGGGCCATCCCGGTGGCCCTCTCAAGGCAGGATACCGCCCTGTCGCGCTCGCCGGCCACCACCAGCAGTAGCCCCACGTCTAGGTACGCCCCGGGTTCGCCGGGGTCCAGCGATACGGCCTGGGCCAGGCAGGCGGCCGCCAGGCGGTCCTCGCCGACGGTGAGCAGCAGGGCGCCCGCGGCGCACTGCGCCCGCGGGTCGTCCGGGGTCATTCCGGCCGCCTGCTCGAAGAGGGCCGCCGCTCCCAGGTCGTCTCCCGTCGCCCGGAGCGCCGCCCCTTCCGATATGCGCGAGTAGGCGTCGCGGGGGTCCGCCGCCCTCCGGAAGCACCGGAGGGCCCCGTCGGCGTCCCCCATCGCGTGCAGGACGGCTCCCCGGCCCAGGCGCACCAGGGGGTCGTCCGAAGCCGGGCCGGCCAGGCTCTCAAAGATGTCCAGCGCCCGGTCGTGCAGCCCCAGGCGGCTCATCCCCAGCGCCTGCAGCCATCCTGATGCCACCCCCGGTTCTGATCCCAGGGCGGCCCCCGCGTACGCGCCCATCATCTCGGGCAGGCCAAGCTCCCACGCGGTCGCCCTCCGTCCCTGAGCCGGCAGCCCGACGGCGCCGGAGGGCCCCCCGGGGGTTGGCGCCGCCGCACTCTGGCCCCGGCGGGCTATATCGTGGTTGGGATCCGCCTCCAGCACCGCATCGAAGCATTTGGCGGCCCCGGCCATATCACCGGTAGAGAGCAGCGCCTCCCCCTTGAAGGCCAGCGCGTCGAGATCGTCCGGGTCCAGCCGGAGGGCCCCATCCAGATACCGGAGCGCCGCGGCCGCATCCCCCCCGTCCATCAGCATCATCCCGCGGTTGTAGTACGCGGTGGGGTCGCCGGGGTCCAGCCGGATGGCGCGCTCAAAGTACTCGGCGGCCTTCCCGCCGATGCCCAGTTTCTGCAGGCGCGCACCCCTGTTGCAGTAGGCGGCGGCATCCCCGGGGCCCAGCTCCATGGCGCGGTCCAAGGACGCGTAGGCGCGTATATCCTCCCCCATCCGGTACAGGGCCACGCCCTTCTCCCAGTGCGCCTCGGCATGGTCGGGATCCCACTCCAGGGCCTCCTCGAAGCGGGCCACGGCCTCGCCGTACTTGCCCAGCCCGGACAGGTTCACGCCCTTCTTGTGGCACGAGGCGGCCTTCTTCCGCTGGTTCCTCCTGGCGGCCCTCTTGTTGGCGCGCCTGGCAAAGGAGGAGCCCACGCGTCTCAGGGTGCTCCCTCCGGGAACGGGTGGACGCCGGCCGGCCGTCTCGGCGGGCTGCCGGATGCCCTCCAGGTTGCGGCTCCCCCTTTCACGAGCGTACGTGTACGCGGTGGTGGTTAAGTCTGTTGGCCCGCCGCCGGGGCTTGGTGGTGGTGGTGGGAACGCGTCTCATGGTCCGCGGTTCTGGCGCGCACCGTTGCCTGCGAACCCGCCGCTCCGGTAGACGGCCGTCGCCGGTATGCGGCCGGCGGCGCCGAGCTCAGCGCCCCAGGGTATCCCAGGTGCCGGGCCGCTCGCCGGGGCCGGACCCCATCTGGGACCCGAACTGCCCTGCCGGAACCACCAGTATATGGGGTCCGCCCCGGTGCTGGTCGGTTCCGTCCGCGTGCCAGGCAAGGGCGCCTAGGCCCGTCCCGTAGTATCCGAACACCAGTATGACCATCAGGCAGGCCGCCAGGGCCACCCTGCTTCTAGTATGTATCACCCGCATATGATAGCCGGCCGCGGGCATTTAACCCCTCGGCGGGTGCGGGGAGGCTGCGCGTCTCCTCCCGGGATCACGCCGTCCGGGCGCCGGCCCGGGTGCCGCCGCCATCTCAGGGGTTGCCGTCCTGAGGCGGCCAAATTCGGCTCGGCCGCCCATTAAAAATTCAAAATCAAAAAAAAAACAATCGATGTCTAAGGGGCCCATTCATGATCTCTAATGACGTGATCAATGTTCTTTCTGATCCGTGCGGGCGGCGCCCGGGCAGGATTGGGACGCGGAATTGACCGTTGTGGTTCTGCTGCAAACGCGGATGTTCGCCGAGCCGTCCGGCTGCAGCCGGCAATCTCCCGAACAAAACCGGCTGCACGGCGAGCAACCACCGCACGACACCCGCGTTTGCGGCAGAAACCGACCGCTACAAACCTTTTTATTTCGCGCCAACAATATAAAACATGCATTCCATCAAATTTTTTGCAGCCGGCATCCTCGCGGCGATCGCAGTCTCCCGTAGCCACCGCGTTGGCGGAGTGGAAGATATTTCCTATCTACACTATGCATTAATGGTTAGTGTCGGTGTTGGGATCTTTACGCTGGCCGGTGATGGATTTGGCACGGCATTTGCAGATTATGACGGGACGGAACATCCATGGAACCACACTCATGAAGTTCGGTTCGACCGCCAGAACGACGTAAGGCTGGAGACGGAATCACCATACGGCCTTCGGCATCATGAATCGTATGATGTAGTGATTGTTCCACCCTTCCACTTCAGCAACCACATTGCCCATATCAAAATCGTTGACCAGACAGCCATACATGGTGACGACTTTAGTCTGTATCTGCCCGGCAGTAACAACACAAAGTTGTTGCAGTTGCCTCCGGGTGTCGGGGCCGTTCCGTTTGTCGTATCGATACGAAACGATTTTGCCGAAGAGTATGACGAACAAACATTCTTGCTTGAACTTTACGCGGACAAACGCACACCCTTTACGGTTGGCGACCCTTCTGAGATGGAGGTTGTCATACTGGTGGGATATTCACAAACCGTATTGGAGAGGGATGCAGATCCCAAGCGCGGCATACACATCCAGCCGCGCACGTTCAACGCCGTTCCCGGTGACGTAGTTAATTACACCATCTCTTTGACAAGCAAGCCGCAGTCAGATGTAACGGTCAGGGTATATCTGGACATTAATGGTGCTTCTCACGACGTGGGGGCGCGGCCGGACACGCATGGTGGCCTTAAGGTGAGGCCCGAATACCTGACGTTTACGCCAATCAACTGGCATACGCCGCAAACCTTTTCGGTTTTGACAAGTGCCACACCCGACAGATATGTTTTGTTGCATGGCCTGAGAAGTGACGATCGGGACTACAATTCGGGCTTTTACTTTAACGGTCCCGGCATCATCGGCCACACGCACGTCGTTGTCGACGTGGCTGCCAACTCCGCGCCACCACGTCAGGAACAGGAAGATTCACCGCGCTTTCCGACCTCCTTGATGCTGTCTTTGGGCGATGCATCCGTAAGCGAGGGCGCCGGCACGGCAACCATCACTGCCACCCTGAATGCCCCCGCCCCGCCGGGCGGTGTCACCATGTCGCCGTATAGTTCGGGAGGCAACGCGACGGATGGAACGGACTATACGTTGCCTGGCAGCATTTACATCTCCGCCGGAGACCGGTCCGGGTCCGCAACCATCACCATCACTGATGATACGGTGGCAGAGTCCGACGAGAGGGCGGTCATAACCGTGTTTGCCGAGATATTCGGCCAGGCGATGACCGACAGTGTAACGCTGACCATCACGGATAATGATGGTGTCATAGTGGTGGAACAGACCAACCGGGCGCCCACGATATCTTCGGCCATCGCTGATGTCACCATCCCGCATGAGGGTGGTACCAGGACCATCTCCCTGGCCGGGGTGTTCGGCGACGCCGACAACGACTCGCTGAATATCACCGCCTCCTCCTCGGATGCGGCAAAGGCCGGCGTGAGCGTCTCATCCGACTACACCAGCCTGACCCTGACGGCCAAGGCCCGGGGGACGGCCACCGTCACGGTGACGGCCGACGACGGGAACGGCGGCACCGTCTCGGATGCCTTCAGGATCAAGGTGAAAGCCGCGCCGGCGGTCTCCTCGGCCATCTCGGACGTGTCCGGGCTGGATGCCGGGGACAGCCGGACCATCTCCCTGGGTGGCGTGTTCGATGATGCAGACGGCGACTCGCTGGCCGTCACCACCACATCATCAAACGGATCGGTGGCGACCGTGGTGGCTGCCTCCGACGGATCCGTCCTGACAATCACGGCCCAGGCCCCGGGCACGGCCACCATCAGGGTAACCGCCCAGGACGCCGACGGCAACCGGATCAGCGACTCCTTTGTGGTGACGGTGGACGCGCGGCAGCCCGCTGGCGTTCCGGAACTTGATCCCATGGTGGCACGATACGACACCGACGGCAGCGGCGCCATAGAGCAGGATGAGTGGGAGGTAGCCGTCCAGGACCATGCTGACGGCAAGCTCACCAACGAGAACATATACGCAATATCCAAGGCCAGGGCATAGCAT
This sequence comes from Nitrosopumilaceae archaeon, assembly GCA_965261905.1. GTDB lineage: Archaea > Thermoproteota > Nitrososphaeria > Nitrososphaerales > Nitrosopumilaceae > VYCS01. Next base: position 820,617 of record CBDHDZ010000013.1, read on the forward strand.
AGGCCATGATAATCCGCCCGCTTTAACAAAAAATGCCGCCGGGCGCCAGCCGTGATGCGGCACGACTTCCAGCGTTCTCCGATTTTTCGGGCCAGAGATATTACGCACAGTAATCGGATTAAAGATATGAACATCCTACAGGCCACCTGATGCACACAAACCATAGTTTTCTGGAACACTCTGCCTGATGCGCACAATCTTTAGCATGGTGATTATGCGGCTTTTTTAATATTTATGGATTTGTTTTTTCAACCTCTTTAAACAACAACTCGGTAAGATAAAAATATCGCGTTACGTTTACTTGTTTACTGGTCAATGAATGCGCAAGCCGATTTCTTGTTCCAAAAAATTCTGAATATTCTATTCTCGGATCAGGCGAATCAAGCAAATTACCAGTGTAGTTGGAAATATCATCCACGCTTTGTAATGATAACGAATACAGGCGGATCCATTCAGACGCGTCCTGATCTGGTCTACCCAAGAGCCGCGTAACTAATTCGTCCCTGGAAGACATGTCATCAAACCGCACGCTGTGTCTATCATCATTACAGTGGCAGTTTTTTGTCTTTTTGCAAGCAAGGCGAATATCTTCAACGCGGGTATACGCTTCACCCGCTTTAGGTTTTTGCTGGAGTTGTTGAAAAAGGCTCTCCAATATGGAGATTGACACTCGTGTTTTGGCCTCAGGGACGGAGATCCGTTTTTCTTTTATCATGACACGAAGGAATTGCCCTATCAGGGTTACCAGTCGTATCGGTACGTAATTTATGCATGTCAGACCGTCTTCGGTAGATTTTTTTAAAACACGAAATTCTCGACGGACACCCTTCAATGTATGCACTAGGGCGTCTGGCAACTTGATCACAGATGGACAAATGCATCTTTAAGCGGCGATTTACGCAGATCCGATAACACACCGCCTATGTATTGCTCAGTGTATGGGTATTTCACCCATGCTACGCTGCTGACTAGCGAGTCGGCGTTTGGTTCGTCCTTACACATGTGCACTAGCGTGGTTGCAATTTCCAGCCAATTTTTGTCGTGCCGCATTACGTTAAGCCATTCTTCCATTCTGCCTTCCGGTAAGCCGCCAGTACCAGCTTTTTGTATTTTACCAGCCGGCAGATCATAATACTCGTGCGTTAATTTTGTTGAATACGAGCCGTACACGTATCGTTCGTACTTGTAGTTTGTTTCAAGCCCAAGATGCTGCGCCATGAACACGCACTTTTGTATTTTGAACCTAGCCTTGAATCCGTCGTCGTTGTCATTGGTTATGTTGTCCAAGTTTACCAGATCTTTGTCCGACATCCATTTCAGAAACGACGCTAGCATGCTTTGGATTACGGTATGCATTATTTAAACACCGCCCATCTGCCGGCTGTGTCCCGCGGACATATACCATCTCAAAATCGCAGGACATATTGATCCGATGATCGCGGCCACGCCCAATGACAAAAACAAAACGTGATCAGCGACCATTCGATACGGTCCGGCTGTACCTGCCGGGCCTGATACCGAATACCATACCGGAGACCGTCAGGGAGATGGATGACCCCTGCCAAGCCAAACCCGGGCTGGGCGGCATGACAGCCTACCCGCCAAAAGCCATGGCCGTCGTCTGCATTCTGATGGAGGCCGGGATGAAGACCTGCAGGAGGATGGTCGGCTACCTCAGGATGCATCCGGATGTGGTCCGCAGGATCGGACTGTCCGGGGTACCATCCAAGAACACCATCTGGCGCGCCTACGGGAGGATTCCCGGGCCGTACCTGCGCGAGGTGCACCTGAGGATCGTGCGCGACGTCACGACCGACTCGCCGGCAGGGAGCAGCACTATCTGCTATCCCGGCAACAGGTTCACCAGGCGGTTCAGCATCCGGCACGACCGGACCGAGACCAAGCGCGGATGGATCAAGCCACACAGCACCATGGACATAACCACCCGGGCCATCCCGGACTGCCATGTCGCCGACGGGTACGCCGCCGACATCGCCGGCATGCGGCCCGTGATGGCCAGGCTGGGCGCCTCCGGCGAGGACGGCAGCTTCTTCTGCCCGGACTCGGCCTACCCGTGCGGGTACCTGGCCAGGCTGCTGTGCGAGGCGATAGCCAACCGGGGCCGGATACCCAGGATCCTGCCCAAACCCAACACCACCCGCAAGAACGGCGGCAGCCGGGCCCGGGGGGACATGACCCGGACGCGCGGGGACGACCCCGAGCGGTTCATGTCCGGGTTACCACCGGCGCAGCACCCTCAAGGCCGTCTTTGGGGCAATCAAGAAGATGTACGGCAACCACCTCGGGGCAGGAAGCTCGTCCGGCAGAGCCGGGAGGCGGCCATCCGGGCAATCTGCTACAACATCGGGGTGGTCGCGCGGTTTCACGTAAAAAACGGCAGGCTCGCGCACGAGTCACTCGCGGCCTTGGCTGCCTGACGGACGCGGTCACGCCCGCGCCGTCCATGTGGGGGAGCCTGCGCATCATCCTTTGGATCGGATTGAGTTTTACGGTTTCGGACAACCCCTGAGGCCGGCGGCATGCAAACAATTCCGCAATCCCGAGAATTCCGATAATGGCCGTACCGGCGAGATGCCGGCAGATGGTTGCTTGGTTATGTCTGTGGGACACAGCCGCCGGCCAAGCAAACGTTAAATGAGCCGTCCCCGATAGCCAGCTCGGCAAAAATGGACTATGCTCATCCCGAGGTACTGGCAAGCACCCAGTGGGTCGCCGACAACCTCCCCGCCCCCAACAGGAGGATAGTGGAGGTCGACTACGACCCCGAGGCCGGCTACCGCAGCGGCCACATCGAGGGGGCCACCCTGATCTGGTGGAGCCGCGACATCAACCGCGACCTGACCCGGGACATAATCAACAAGGACCAGTTCGAGAAGCTGATGTCCAGGAACGGCATCACCCCGGACACCGAGGTCATCCTGTACGGCGACTTCAACAACTGGTTTGCCGCGTTCGCGTTCTGGGTCTTCAAGTATTACGGCCACAGGAACGTCAGGATCATGGACGGGGGCCGCAAGAAGTGGGAGCTGGAGGACAGGCCGTACATGGTCGGCGACGCCGGGGTGGAGCCCACCGCCTATACGGCAACGCCCCCCGACCAGGGGGTGCGGGCTCACCTGTTCGATATCAAGAGGGCGCTGGACGAGGTGGACACGGTCATGGTGGACGTGAGATCCCCCAAGGAGTTCACCGGCGAGATAGTCGCCCCGCCCGAGTACCCCATGGAGCAGGCGCAGAGGGGCGGGCACATACCGGGCGCCAACAACATACCGTGGGCCACCGCCGTCAACGACGCCGACGGCACCTTCAAGTCCGCCGACGAGCTGAGCCGGAACTATGCCCCCAAGGGGGTGACCCCCGACAAGGACGTCATATGCTACTGCAGGATCGGCGAGAGGTCCTCGCACTCGTGGTTCGTCCTCAGGTACCTGCTTGGATACCCCCGGGTGAGAAACTACGACGGGTCCTGGACCGAGTGGGGCAACATGATAGGCAACCCCATCGAGAAGTAGATGGGCCAGGATGCCCGGCCGCTGGCCAGGGGGAGGTTCTACCGCGTTCTGGACGGTGGCAGGTTCCTGGTGCTGGAGGACTCTACCAGGGACGGGCTGACCGTCCAGGGGAGATCCGCCGACGGGGGGATGATGGGGGTGGAGGCGGACACCGGTACCATCCACGGGATGGACGGGGTGGGGCGCCGCGTCCCCATACGGTGGTACTTTCCAAAGGAGGAACACGACCCGGAGGCGGTGCTGGCCCGGGCGCAGGAGATGGAGGATAGATACAGCAAGATGCGCGAGCTGGGCTGCCCCGGCGGCTAGGCGGCGCGGCCCCGGCCGGATCGGACAGGGGGGCACGCAAAGCCTCCCCTCAGCAGGCCGCACAGCTCCTCGAGGTCCTCCCCGTACCGGGCCAGCACCCGCATCACGCCCGGGGCCGCCCCCACCAGCCCCCCGTTGGCCACCCGGTAGATGACCCCCTTGGCGACCAGCCGGTTGTAGATGTCCCGGACGGCGGACCGCCGGTACCCCGTCCCGGCAAAGACCGAATGGTCCCGGATGGCGAACCGGGCGGCGGCCGCCCCCCGCAGGTGGTCGCTCCTCTCCCAGGTCCTCAGCTGGACGTACACCGAGGAGACCGCCGCCAGCTCGGGCATTGACAGGCCCAGCCGGATGGCCACGCAGCACCACCGGCCGCGGCGGGTCAGCGAGACGGGCGGGCCCCGCTCAAGCAGCCCGCCGGATACGGCCCGCCGGAGGCACCTGGCCGCCGAGCCGCACGCCATCCCGGGGCGGGGCCGAAGGTTCCAGCCGTCCATCCCGTCATAGAGCATCCCAAGTATCCTGGCCGTTCCGGATCCGGGCCTGACCGAGGCGAACGGGATGGCGTAGCCTGCCGCCGCCCTCACCGTCCCGGATACGACTTCCAGGCCGCCAGCACGTTCCGCAGCCCCGGCTCCGATATGCGGGCCGCCTCGGCTATCCTCCTTTTGGTGGGCGGCGAACCCCCCGACAGGGCGACCGCGGCGGCGGCCACGCACTGCGGCTTCTTGCCGCCGGTGAACCGGCTCTCCCGCATCGCCTGCAGCACCCCGACGGCGTCCCGGGCCCGCCGGACGGGCAGGTTCAGGTCCGAGCATATCCGCGAGACCAGCGCCTCGGAGTAGCCGACCGGGCAGGCGCCCCCGACATACTGCAGCTCGCGGTACGCCCGCATTATCCTGCGCATCTTGTGAGATATGCCGGGTATCTCGCCCCACTCCAGCACCCTCCCGTGTATCCTGCAGGCCAGCATGAGCGCCGCGGCGGCCACCGCCATCCGGTCCCGGCAGGCCGCAAAGCCGCTGGCCACCAGCCTCCTGGCCAGCGAGTAGGCCTCCTCCCGGACGGGCCGGCCGGCCCCCACCGTGTCGGCCATCCGGCGGAGCTGTACCAGCACCCTGGAGAGGGCCGCCGCCCGGCCGCTGCGCCGGACGGCCACCGCCTCGGCCCCCCGGGCGTCCCCCGGCAGCAGGGTGCCCACCCCCCAGTCGTCCATCCCCTCCATCAGGGAGCCGGCGCCGGCCGCCTCCGCCTCGCAGACCCGCGACTCCATGACTATCCCGCACCCGCCGCAGACCACCTCGCCCTGGGCGGGGTCGGTCACCCGCTCGGCCCTGCCGCACAGGCACGCCGCCCTCAGGATGACCGCCCCCCGCCGTACTTGATGACCCTGGCCAGATCCGCCGGGTACAGCCTGGCCGGGCACCGGAGGGGGCCCTTGTCGTATGGCGGTAGAATACGGTACTTCACGTGATGGTATCGACAGGACCGTATTTAAGTTTGTAACAATAATGTAACATATGGCCCGCCCGGTCGCCAGGCCAGCCGGTATGATATAGGGGGATGGTATCGTTATATACGTACCGTACAAGACGGTAACATGGCGGTGGTCTGGTGCAGGCACGAGCGGACGGTGACCGACGGGGGCGAGAGCGTCTGCGTGGCGTGCGGGGTGGTGACCGGGACGGAGCGCTGGGCGGGGACGGAGGGGATGGCCGGCGAGTCCAGGGCCAACCTGTACGAGGCAGTCGAGGTAGGCTCGCGCGAGGCCGCCCCGGCCATGAGCTTTGCGATGGAGAGGGGCAGCGGGGACATCCGCAGGTACTTCCGGGGGAGGATGGTGCCGGGGCGGGAGCTCTCCGACTTTTCGAACATGTGCGAGAAGGTGTCGCTGCCGATGGCCGTGCAGGAGTACGCCTGGGTGCTGTATCGCAGGGCGGCCCGGGCGGGGGCCGGCCGCGGGACGGCGGAGCGCGCCTGCTGGGCCGTCCGGACGGCCTGCAGGGTGCACGGGGTGCCCAGGTCCGATGCCGAGGTGATGGCGGCGGCGATGGCCGCCTACGGGCGGCGGCGCCTCCCGGAGATGTTCACGATACTGTACAGGCATATGGAGGTGCCGGGGGGAGACGGGGGAGGGTCGGAGATATACCACTTCAGCCTGTGCATGCGGAGGATGGTCTGCGGGGTGGAGATGACCGAGGCCGAGTTTGCCGCGCGGAAGGCCGAGGCCTGGGAGATGTTCACCAGCACGTTCACCGAGGGGGACGCCGGATGCAGGGCCCGCAGGGCCATATCGGCGGCGTTCGGGTTGTAGGATGGCGTCCGCGCGGGTGGTAGAGATCTCCAGGCTGGAGAGCCTGCCGGTGAGCGTGACGGTGCGGATGGGCAGGTCGGTCCGGGCCATCGCCGAGGGGATAAGGTCCGGGGAGGTACCGGCTAGGCCGGTGGTGGTGGCCTCGGTGGGGGAGAGGATGTACGCGGTGGACGGGCTGGACGTGCTGGAGGCGCACCGGATGGTTGGGTGCGCCGAGGTTCCCTGCGCCCTGGTGGAGGCCGCCGACGAGGCCGAGGCGGTGGGGCTGCACGTGGCCATGAGCGGCAGGCGGGCGGTCAACCCGTTTATGGTGGTGGAGGCGGTGCGGTGGGTGGAGGGGTGCGGCAGGGCCGTAGGCGGGGTGGACCCGCGGTACGTTCATCTTGCGGAGCTGCCCCTGGCGGATGGCGTCCGGGAGGTGTTCGAGGGGTGGATTGCCAGGCTGGCCGACCGGCTGGAGGTGATGCCGCAGTTCTGGCATATATTCCGGCCGCTCTCCGAGGTGAGGCGGGAGGACCAGGCCAGGGCGCTCGAGTCGGTGATGGCGTTCGTGCACGCGATGGGGACCTCCCCGGACGTCTCGACGCTCCGGGGGATACTCAGGCAGTTTGCCCCGGGGCTGCCGGGGGCGGCCCCGCGGGTGGCCGCCGTCGAGGGGGAGGAGGGCGGGACCGCCCCGGGGACCGCCGCCAGGCCGGAGAGGCCCGGGACCGCCCCGGTGGAGGACGCCGGGAGGGTCTCCTGCGGATGCGGCAGGCAGTGGTACGTGGACACCAAGAGCGGGTCCGTCCGGAGGGTGCGCGAGGCCGACAACATGACCGTCCTGAGCGGCGATGACGGCGAGCCCGTCTATGCGGTGCCCCCGGAGGTGGCGGATCACCTGGACATGGGAAGTTCGCCGGTGCACTATCATCTGGTGCCGGGGCCGTTCCCGGCGGCGCTGGTCTCCTCCAGGGCGCTGGATGACGGGGTGGTGGAGATGGTGGCCGGGGCGCTGGCCGGGGAGCCTGATGCCCCGGCGGCGGGTCAGGACAGCAGCGAGTAGGCGAGCGCCGCGCAGACGCCGGCCAGGATATACGGGACCATCGGGACGGTTCCGCGGACCGTCTGCCCCTCCGAGCAGGTTGGTTCGAAGAGCCGCCTGTTGGCGCCGGTCCTGATCTCGCCGCGCCCGTCCACCCCCAGGGTTCCGGCGGCGGTATCCGGTGACACGGTGAACCTCTCGCCGCGCCTCTTCCGGTGGGATAGGAAGAAGGCGGCATCAAAGGGGATGACCCTGCCGGAGAGCATGTCCGAGATGTTGTAGGCGATGTTGGCAGCGGCCAGCCGGACGGCCGCGGCGGCGCACCCGACCGCCATACCGTAGAGCGCCACGGGGACGTCCCCGTGCCAGGGGACGGCCAGCGAGGATATCGCCAGAATGTGGCCGTCGGCCTCGCCCAGCAGCACCCCCGGGAGGCGGCCCGCCAGGATCATGCCCCCGCCGGCCGCGCAGCCCAGGATCATCGCCAGCGTGCCGGGGCCGGCGGCCAGGCTCCCGTCCAGGGCGCCGTAGAGGAGCGGGGCGGCGGCCACCACGTACCCGGCGTATATCATCTTGAGGTGGATGCTGCGGTGCCGCACGTCGGCGACGGCCATGGGGGCCAGTACGGCCGCCAGAGCAATCCCCCGGACCAGCATGTCGTCCATGCGGGCCAATGCGGTACCGGATAAAAGCGGAAAGGCGGCAGGCGCGTCCGCATCGGTTGTTGGCGAGGACACTAGCCTAGCATGTATTCAATAGGGGAAGGAATGTCCAGTAAATGCTAAAAGAGAGATATTTAACCAAACCGGAAGATGGGGAACAAAACTAAAAAATGATTTTTGGGAAGGAAGTATATTGGGAAACGATCTGATGGTAGCCGAGGCCAAGAGTGTACTGATGGGGCATTTTCTGGACAAGAAAAACAGACCCATCCGCACGCCGTACTACCAGCACCAACTACAGGTGCTCTATGAGGACAGGTTTTTTGACTGGGTGGCCACGGCCGCCCTAGCCGAGTTGGTGAAAGAAGGGTACTTAGTGATGTTCAACAAGCAGAACACGCCGGAGCTCAAACAGATGGGCAACAAGATCGGCAGGATAAAGTTTTACGCCAACGCCGACGCGGTAAGAACAGACCGCGGGCGCCAACTGATGAAAAAGCACGTGGTGGGCACGGCCAAACTGGTCAGCAGGTACAGCGACACCGGTGTCACTAGAATGTTGGGGGCACAGCTGGAGAGCCTGGTCGAGAATCAGCTGCGGATTTCACAGTTTGAGATAATGGGGATCCACACCAACGAGTATCTGGGAAGAAGGTGGACGAATACCGACCACAACCTAGACTTCATAGCCAAGAAGAAGGGAACAGATTTTGCGATCGGTGTTGAGGTGAAGAACACGCTTGGGGTTATGGAGCCCGAGGAGATCGACATCAAGATCGACATCTGCAGGCACCTAGGGATCGTGCCGGTGTTCGCGGTACGCTGGAACAAGCCGTACGTTAACTGCGTGTACAAGCAGGGCGGTTTTAGCTGGTTCTTCAAGACGCAGATGTTCCCCATCGGACAGGAGAAGTTTGTGGACCAACTGTACACCAGGCTGTCCGCGGGGTCGCTGAAGTTTCCCATCAGGGTGAGGAACAGTCTGCCGAAAAAGACGGTAAGGGTGTTTGAGAACTGGGTGCGCCGGGTGAAGGACAAGCCGCCGGAGGTCGACGCGACCATCAGGTGCGGAAGGCCACGGACCGACTGAGTGGGGGCGGGGCGCCGTCCGGTCTGCGGGCCGGCGGGCGCAGCCGGCCTGCTCCGGCCAGGATCCGGGACCGGCCCCGGCTGGCCCCATCTCGCCGCTAGGTGACCCCGGTGGGACGGGACGCCCGAAGGCAGGGCCTGCCATCGGAAATGCGGCGGGCCGCCGTCCCGGGGTTCCCCCCGCAAGGATGGGTGGTCGGATTGTATTCGGAATGTGGGCGCTTGATAGCGTACTGTGTCTACCATTCCCTTGATGCGCCGTCCATGGGACAATGTAGGCTCTAGGCGCTGCTGCCTTTCAGTTCCAATTACCACCCGCCTTTGCGAAAGGAACTCCACAACACATCGTGTTTAAATATGGTGCCGCGTCATCTAACGCATGGAAACGCTTGATAGCGTGAAGGCCGATGCCAAAAAAACGTTGCTGGAAATGAAGAAAATAGGCGAGGGTGGGCCAACAAGGGAGAACGCGGAGATGATGCTAAACAAGATGCACAAACTACAGTCCATCGCGGACCGCCTTGACGATGTTCCGGACAACGGGTGATGGTTACAAACAAAGACATAGTCAAGGCCGCACTCATAACCGCAATCGTGACGCATGGTATTGACTACATTATAGAGCATTGGCAGGAGATACTGGCTAGCATCACGAGTGCACTGGGGGCGCTATCATGACGGTTGCCAAACTTGTTGACGCATCCATGCTCGCGGCAGTGTCGGTTGCCACGATATATGGCGCCGCGCTCTCCTCGGCCAACGCGTTGGTGTTTGGGGGATTGGTCGTGGTCGTCTACGCGTGCGCCGTATTTGCCCCCGGACTTGGCGGACGTATGGGCGCGGTCATCCTACTGCCCCTGATGGCGCTGTTCACGGTCGTGTTCGCTGCCCATACCGGGGATCTGCTGGTGTCGGTTGTGCTGGCTGGCGGGGCTGCGCGCGCCGGAATGCTGGTGCTGGCCGACGCGCGCAGGGCAAGCTGGCCGCTGAACGCATCCTGACGGATGGCGGCAGCACAGGTCGTATCTACCGCATCGTGGAGGTGTTCAATCTGAGCTAGCTGCAGCATTCACCAACCCGCGCATATTGAGCAGTCCGTCCGCCCCGCACGCCTAGCCCGGCTGGGCCCGCATCTCCGAGCCGGGAGCCGTTCTTTGGCAGGCGCCGCCAGCGGGGCAGACCGAGCCCCGGCGGGGCGTCACACGAAGGTTATCCGGGGCCGCTCGTCGTGGACGGCCTGGACCGCCCGCGCCAGGTTGTCGCCGGCGTCCTCGATGATGATGATGATCCTGGAGGTCTCCTCCTGCGCGTCCATGTTCAGGATGTTGAGGCCGGCCCTGCCTATCCGGGAGCTGGTCTTGGAGGCCACGTACTGGACCCTCCACATCGAGTCGCCTATCAGGGTGACCACCCCGCGGTTGTAGGTGATCGACGCCAGCGAGTCAAAGCCCAGCAGGTACCGCTCGTTCCTCCGGACAAAGTCGCCGTCGGTAAAGAGTATCCTGGTGAACCTGACGCCGTCCCGGACGAACGGGGAGAGCAGCACGAACTCGCGGTACTTGCGGCGCTTCTCCAGCGAGCCCAGCAGGTCCGGGGCGAGCCTCGACTCCATCCTCATGATGGCGCAGTTCCCCTTGCCGGTGACTATCTTGATGGGGTGGCCCTCCTCGGGGCCGGGGTTGCGCAGGATGACGGTCGTCTTGGAAGGGTCCCCCATGTTGGTTATCCTCAGCGGGATGTCCACGCCGTTGTCCAGGATCTCCTTGATGGCCATCGGGTCCAGTATCTTCATGCCGAACATCCCGGCCAGCCTCGCCTCGTTGTAGGAGAGCTGGTGCACCTCCGAGAGGCCGGACTTGACCACCCGCGGGTCGGCCGATACGACGGCGCTGTCCTTCTCCCAGTCGATGCTGGTCTCGTATATCCTGTGGAAGAGTATGCCCAGGTCGGCGGCGGTCCTGTCGGTGCCCCCGCGCTCGTAGGTGGTCATCATCCCCTGGGTGGTCTTTCCGATGAACCCCCCCATGCAGACGACCTCGTGGCTGCCGACCAGCTCGGCGGTGTAGTGGAGGCTCTTGGCCGACTCCTCGGCCAGGAAGTTGGTGAACTCTAGGTTGTCGTCGGTGATGATCGGCCAGTAGTCGTAGGGGACAGACGAGCTGGATATCCCCTGGCCGCGCATGATATAGTCGATCACCTGCGGCATCAGCAGCTCCCCGGTGTAGGCCAGGGCCCGGGCGCGCACCTCGTCGGCGAACCTGCGGGTCGCGTAAGCCCTATCCAGGGCCTCTTGGGCCAGGGCCAGGTGCGACTCGATCACCGCCGAGCACGCCTGCCGGTGGTCGGGGCCGACCATCTCCAGCAGGACGCCGTAGCAGCGGCGGACCGCCTCCAGGGATGGCTTGACGTCCTTCTCGGCGTTGGAGCCCTGCCGTATCATCACGTCGGTCAGCGAGAGCACGCGCCCCCCCTCCCCGGTGAGCGGGGCCGAGAAGACCGCCACCACCCTGGCGCCGTCGGCGGACATCTGGCGTATCCTGCCTATGATATCCGGTATGAACCGGCCGTCCTCCCCGATGGCGCTTCCGCCGAACTTTGCCACCACGAGCTTTCCCATGGTAGCGACTCTCCCAGACCGACAAATTAAGCGTTTTTTCGGGCGGCAGGGCCCCCCGGCTATCCGAGGGAGTCTAGAAGATGTACACGTAGGCCCTCCTGCCGGGGGCGCAGCCGCCGTTGATGCAGCTCCTCATGCCCTTGGCCAGGAAGTACATCTCTACCTCGCGCGCGTCTCCCGCGCTGTCCGCCTGCCACGCATCCCAGTACTTGGCCTCTACGCCGTGCATCCTCTTGCGCTCCTCCGGCCTGGTGGTGACGCCGATGCTCCATGCCGGATACGAGGGCTCCTTTATCCGCCCCCTTATGCTGTCGATTATCCCGCTCGTGTCCATATTAATACTATTTAGTTTCGATTATAATTTATAGTTTCCTTATTAGATAGTAGATAGAAACAAGTACAAGCCCGGGTCAAACGGAATCCCGTACGCGAACACGCCCGGCAGCATCCGCCGGAGGTAGCAGGTCAGGCACAGGTCAGAATTTGACCTGAACTTGTACGGTAACGATAACCGTTCACCTGCTCTTAAAGGCGGCCGGTTTTAGTGCTGAATTCAGCCAAAGTCGTGCCTGATCGCCTACACCTGTGAGGAGGGGGTGAACGGTTACCGCGCCGGTTGGAGCCGGACCGGACTATATCATGCAACCGCGACCCCCGGGGTCGGGGCATGCCTGTCCCATGACGGCCCGGTAGGCGGCAGTGCGCCGCCGGCATGCGGCTACCGCATGCCGAGTATTGAAGAGTTATGAAAAGCGGCCGACCCGCACAACCAACAGATTTTGGAATGGGGTGTCTATGAATACATGCGGCAGAACCCCACCCGCCGGCCGGAGCAATGCCTGGACGGCCCATACTTGATGGATGCGGACTGCGACAAGCGTTTCCTAGCGGGCAACATGTCCAAGCACGGGAATTCGTTCGTGGTGGTCGGCATCCTCCGGTTTATGGTGAGCCGTCAGTACCAGCTTCTTGATGATGTGTCGATGGCAGAACATGCCCTCGGGTTCATAGCACAGGAGGGTCACGTTTTTGGTGCGCGTCTCTTGTTTTAGTTTGAGGAGGGTCCGTCGGGCGTGATCGTTGTCCATTTCGATTAGGTATTGGGCACGGTATTCCTCCTCGGTCATGCGGCCACGCTTGTAGACCTGCAACAGCTTGGAGGTAGGAGCGAGTTCCCGCAGCCAGCCGTCAAAATGCCCCCTCTTAACGCCACGTGGATAGAACCTTGTAACCAGCATCCGTTGTCCGTCATCCGGGCCTGCCGGATCGTAGATTGATTTTGTCTTTAGCATGCGTGGCCCCCGGGGGGTGTGGCGATAAACGTTCCTGTTGCGGCTTCCGTCGGGGAGGCGGCTGCCGGGTGGGATCCGGTCGGTGCTCTACGACCGGATGGGCATGCGCTGCAGCCGCGCCATCCGGAGGCCGGGGCGGCACGCCGGGAGGCGGGGCATGCCTAGGCGCCCCGTCGATGTCGCCGTCGACTTCCACAGGATGGGAGGGTGCGGCAAGATCAAGAACATGTTGTTCATGATCAAGTCAAAGTACGAGAGGGGCACCTGCACCTTCAACCCGCCGGCGACGGGCCGCCGCAACGGGCCGCCGCAACGGGCCGCCGCAACGGGCCGCCGCAACGGGCCGCCGCAACGGGCCGCGGGGGAGAGACGGGGCCGTGGGGTACGGGTTGGCCGGCCTACAGACCCTCCCGGGCGGCAGATATCAGGTCGGCGGCCCTCCGCGCCCCGCCGGGACCGGCGGGGGTGCGCGGGGAGTCCAGCTTGGCCAGGACCAGCTCGTACAGGCGGTGTTCGTCCCCGGGGGAGTAGCCGGCCCGGCGGGCGTTGTCCTCCTGTTCGAAGTGGCCCGAGATGGGCACGAAGACGCCCGGCGTGCCGTAGGCGGCCGCCTCGTCGATGGTGGAGCGGCCGGCCAGCGAGACCACCACGTCGGCGGCGCATATCATCTCGTGGAGGTTGGGCACCAGGCTGCCGCCCAGGGAGGGTCCGGGGACAACCACCGTGTCGGCTTGATCTGATATCCTGGCGGCCACCCTGCTCATCTCCTCCAGCAGGAAGGCCCCCGCGTCGGTGCCGCCCGCCGTCACCAGGACGGTCTTGCGGTGCATCCCGTGGATGGCCCGCAGCCGGGCCCGGGACCTGGTCGTCTCCCGGACTATCGGCCCCACCCGGCGTATGTTGCGCTCGTCGGGGCCCGCCTCGGGGATTATCACGGTGCGGCAGTAGGCCAGGAGGCGGGTCATGGCGCCGTTCATGCGGCGCTCCACCCTGCCGGATATGACCCCCGACAGGAAGCGGGTCTCGAGGATGTCCGTGACGGCGACGGCCGGGATATCCAGGTCCCTGGCCGCGGTTAGCGCCGCAAAGTCCTCGTCGGAGACCACCAGGGCGGGGCGGTGGCGCCGGATCATCGCCGCCGCTATCCCCCGGCACCTGCGGTAGTACAGGTAGTACCGGGCCATCCAGAGGGCGGCGTTCCTGAGCCGGCCGGCCCGCACCTCAAAGGAGGGCGGGCGGTAGGCGTCCTCGACGGGGTGGCCGTACCCAGAGAGCATGGCGGCCGCCGGCCCGCCCGTCACAAACCCGATGTCGTCCAGATGCTCGGCGATGGCCGCGTCCCGGCTGGCATGGCCTAGACCGATGGGGCTGGTGAAGAAGAGCGTCCCGGCAGCCATATGATGACAGGGTGGGTGGCCGCCCGTATTTTTCTGCTCTGGGGTGGCGGGGGACCGGCGGGCCAAACCGTTATACGGCCAGGCGTACCCGGATGGTGCGATGTTCACGGGGATCATCCAGGGCACCGGAAGGGTCGTCGAGGTATCGCCGGAGACGGGCAGCCGCAGCGCCGTCCGGATGACGGTGGACCTGGGCGGGTGCGCCGACGGCCTGAAGGCGGGCGACAGCGTGGCCGTCAACGGCGTCTGCCTGACGGCCACCGAGATACGCGGGACGCTCTGCGCCTTTGAGATGATCCAAGAGACCGTCCGGCTGAGCAGCCTGGGGGACCTGGGCCCGGGCGTCCGGGTCAACATAGAGAGGAGCCTGAGGGCGGGCGACCGGCTGGAGGGCCACTTCGTGCTGGGCCACGTCGACGGGACCGGGGTCGTATCCGAGATGATCCAGGACGAGGCCGAGGTGAGGGTGGCCGTGAGGATACCGTCCCAGCTGGCCTCCCAGGTGGTCATGAAGGGCTCGATAGCCATAGACGGCATCAGCCTGACGGTCACCGGGATAACCGGCGATACGGTGGGGTTCTCGCTGATACCCCATACCGTTCAGGCCACCAACTTTCGCGAGCGGAGGGTGGGCGAGCGGGTCAATATCGAGACGGACATCCTGGGCAAGTACGCGCTCAGGCGGGAGCTACCAGGATGATGGTAGTTACCACCAATCCGGTAAACCCTTATTAGATAACCGGGGGCAATCCCGCCCGTGTCGGTGGATGATGCAATACAGTCGCTCCGGCGCGGCGGGTTCGTGCTGCTGCACGATGCCGAGGGACGGGAGAACGAGTTCGACATGGTTGTGGCCGCCGAGATGGCCACCCCGGACCATGTCGCGGCGATGAGGAGGCAGGCCGGCGGCCTGATCTGCCTGGCGCTGGATGGCGATTTTGCGAGGATGCTGGGGCTGCGGTACCTGCACGAGGTGCTGGCCGAGTCGCCGGCCATCCCGGATGAGATGATCATGGGTATGGCCCCGTATGGCGACCACCCGACCTTCTCGATGTACGTCAACCACCGAGAGACGTACACGGGCGTGACCGACACAGACAGGGCCAGGACCATCCGGGAGGTGGCCGCCCTGCACGGACGGGAGGACGCCGGCAGGCTGTTCAGGGAGTCGTTCCTGACGCCGGGCCACGTCCCCTTGCTGGTGGCCTCGCCGGGCCTGCTGGGGACGAGGAGGGGCCACACCGAGATGTCCGTATACCTGGCCGGGGCGGCGGGGCTGAGGCCGGCGGCGGCCATCTGCGAGATGATGGACTCGGGCACCCACCTGGCGCTGGACGGGGCGGGGGCCGCAGAGTACGCGGGACGCAACGGTATACCGGTGGTGGGCCTGGACGAGCTGCTGGAGCACGCGGGGGCGGCGGCCCGATGAGGGTGGCGATAGTCGTATCCAGGTTCAACGGGGAGGTGACCGGGAGGATGCTGGAGGTGGCCCTGGAGAAGGCCGGGAGGATGGACCTGGAGGTGCCGTTCACCTGCGAGGTGCCGGGATCCTACGACATGCCGGTGGTGGTGGACGCCCTGCTCCGGAAGGAGGAAGTCGACGCGGTGGCGGTCCTGGGGGCGATAGTCAAGGGCCAGACCAAGCACGACGAGGTGATCGCCCAGGCGACGGCCGCCTCGCTGCAGCGGCTGGCGGTCAGGTACGGCAAGCCCGTCGCGCTGGGGATAACGGGGCCGGGCATGAGCGAGAGGCAGGCGTACGCCAGGATAAGGCCGGTGGCCGAGCGGGCAATCGAGGCGGCGGCGGCCGTCCACGGGGAGCTGGAGAGGATACGATGATCCAGGTGACGGTGGCCAGGATCAGCGGGTACGGGCCCTGGACGCTCACCCTGGGGCCGGACCGGGAGCACCGGCTGCAGATGCTGCAGGCCTCCCTGTATGCCGATGCGCACCGGCTGTTCTCGGAGAGGGACTGCCTGGTGTTCCCCGACAGGCACGACGGGTGGATGGTCGCCTCCAACGGGCTGGCCGAGGAGGAGCACGCCCGGATAAGGGAGGGCCTGGCCGGCAAGTTCGGGATAGACCTGAGGATGCACGCCGGACGGGGGGAGACGCCCTACGGGGCCAACCTGATGGCCCACCGGGCCAGGAGGGAGGGGGTCTTTGCGCTGGGCGGGGCGGTCGACGGGGCCGGCGAGGTGGCGGTGATGCACATGGATATCGAGGGGCTGAGCGCCAGGGTCGAGGACTCCTCGCCGTACGAGGTGACCGCCAGGGTGCTGGAGCTGCACCAGGTGATGGCGGGCTATTTCATCGACAGGGACTCGCTGACCTTTTTCATGGGCGGGGACAACTTTATGGTGCTTGCCGGCGAGCGCGGTAGGAGGGCGGCTGGTGAGTTCGTGGGGATGGTCCGCGACAGGCTGGGGCTGGGCCTGAACTGCGGCATCGGGCGCGCCCCGACCGGCCGCCGGGCGGCGATGCTGGCCACCAGGTCCCTGGACAGGATACGCGAGATCAGGGACTCCGGTGACGCCCCCAAGCCGGAGGTATACGAGGAAGGTTGCTGATAAGGAACGCCGCCGCCCTGCTGGGTTCGGAGCTGGAGTACGTGGAGTCGGCCGACATCAGGGTGAGGGACGGCGTCTTTGTGGAGGTGCGCGCCGGCGGGATGCCAACCGAGCCGGAGGCCGGCGAGGAGGTGCTGGACTGCACCGGGCTGCTGGCGGTGCCGGGGCTGGTCGACTGCCACACGCACCTGGGCGACTCGATAGCCAAGGATATCGGGCTGGGCGCCGGCCTGGAGGGGCGGGTGCACCCGGTGTTCGGGACAAAGTCGAAGGTGCTGGCCAGGACCGAGCCCGGCCACCTGACGGGGTTCATGCGGATGACCCTGCGCTCGATGCTGTCCAGGGGGATAACCACGTTTGTCGACTTCCGGGAGGGCGGCGTGGACGGCGCCGGGATGATCCTGGAGGCGTGCGGGGAGGTGCCCATACGCGGGGTGGTGCTGGGCAGGCCGGCCGCCTACCAGGGCGATGACCAGGTCAGGTCCGACGGGCCGCCCCGCCCAGGGCTGGATGCCGAACTGGAGAAGCTGGGCCGGATGTGCGCCGGGATAGGCATCAGCGGCGCCAACGAGAACAGCGACGCGGTGCTGGCCAGGTACGCGAAGACCATGGGCATCCGGGCCATCCATGCCGCCGAGTCCGCCCGGAGCGTCGAAAAGTCCGCGGAGCTGACCGGCCGCAGCGAGGTGGAGAGGGCCCTGTTGATGAGGCCCCACATGCTGGTGCACATGACGCGCGCCACCCCCGAGGAGCTGCGGGCCGCCGGAAGGGTGGCCGGGGTGGTGGCCTGCCCGCGGGCCAACGCGGCCCTGACCGGGGTCATCCCGGACATACCCGAGATGGTCCGGTGCGGGTGCACCGTCGCGCTGGGCACCGACAACGTTATGGTGAACCCGCCGGACATGTTCCGGGAGATGGACTTTGCATGGAAGGCCGCCGGGCGGGGCCTCCTCGAGCCGGCGGAGGTGCTGCGGATGGCGACGGTCAACGGCGGCGGGGTGCTGGGGATGAACCTGGGGGTCATCGAGGGCGGGGCCGCCGCCGACTGCATACTGCTGGATGCCCACCATATCGACCTGGAGCCGATGCACGAGCCGCACGCCGCCGTCGTCCACCGGGCGTCGGAGAGGTCCATCCGGGCGGTGGTGGCAGGGGGGAGGATAGTGCATGGGGCGGTCTAGGCCCAGGATAATACTGAGCGCCGCGGCCACCGTCGACGGGAAGATAGCCTGCAGGACGGGCGACTCGGAGATATCATCCCATCAGGACAGGGCCAGGCTGCACGGGCTGCGCGCCGGGGTGGACGCCATCCTGGTGGGAAGGAACACCATGCTCCGGGACGACCCGCTGCTGACCGTCCGGCATGCGGAGGGTCCCAACCCCGTCCGGGTGGTGCTGGATCCGGCCGGCGAGATCAGGTCCGACTCGAGGATAATGAGGACGTGCGGGGAGGTCCCCACGGTGATAGTGGTCTCATCAAGGATAGATGGACAGAACCTGGACAGGCTGGCCGGCTCGCCGGCGGAGGTGGTCCGGGCGGAGGGGCCGCGCATCCCGGTCCGGTGGCTGGCGCAGGTCCTGGCGGACCGGGGGATCCGGACGCTGCTGGTGGAGGGGGGAGGCTCCACCAACTGGGAGTTCGTCAGGGAGGGGATGGTCGACGAGGTGGTGCTGACCGTCTCGCCGAGGCTGGTCGGGGGGAGCGCCGGGACCACCCTGGTGGAGGGCTCCGGCTTTGCCAGGATAGCCGACGGGCTGGCCCTCCGGCTGGAGTCGGTCGCCCGCCAAGGGGACGAGGTCGTGCTGCACTATACCAGGGCGCCATAGAGGGTCGTGGATCGCCGGGGGCGGCAGCCTGCGCAGGGAGCGCGGGTGCTGCGGGGTCGGGTTATCACCGAATAGTTATTTGGGCAGGGCTGGCAGGTAGTACGTGTCAAGGCTGTGGGACAGCGTAAGGATCTGCTGGTGCGCCGGCAGTATCGCCTGCGGCGTGCTGGCCATAACTGCGGGGGACCTAAGCTGGCTGTCGGTCGTTTACGGGTTGGCCGTCATCGGGGCATTCGGCGCAGTGTGGGGGGGCGTGGAGGCCGCCCGCAGGAGATACAATGGCAGGCGCGGGCCGGAGGCCGACAAGGCGGCCAAGACCGCGTGATCATCTGACCGGTTGCGGCGCGCGGCAAGCCCGCACGGCCGGCTCAGGATACCGGGCGGCACCAACTCGCGGAGCTAACTTATCGTTAAATACGAATTGCCCGCATATTGTGTCATGGAAGATGAGGCGCACTGCCCGGCCGGCAGCGAGTGCATCGACAAGGACGACAAGTGGGACGAGTGGCTGGAGAACCCCAAGAAGAGGAAGATGATCCCCGAGGGCGATGCCTTCCACGTGTCATCCAAGGAGTAGGCCGTCTGCGTTACCTATAGCGCCGGCCATAAACCCGCGCAGGGCGCCGTCGCCCTTCGATCAAATTTGAATGTGTCCGGCTGAAACCTCGCAGGATGATGGTGCGCGATGGCGGTATTGCGCATGTCGGCAAACGCCAGACCGGCGCCAGCGTTTCCCAACCGCGCCGGGGTACGGGGATCCTTTGGGAGTGTAATGATTCCGGTGTTTTTGCTATCCCGCATCGGTTCTTTGATGGCTTTTGCGTGGTGCGGTGGCGCCCTGTCCGCCGCCGCGGCCACCTTACCGAAGTGGCCGGCAGATCCCTGAGGCGCCCGGTGATGGCTGGCCGTCGAGTGGCTCGCGCGCCCGGAGTGGCTGCCTTCCGTCCGAGGTTGCATTGGCGTACCGTCACGGCATCAAGCAAAGGCTCTTTTCGCGGTATCAGACGGTTTCGGCCGCATTTGCCGCAAACGCAGAGCTGGCCATTGGTGGTGGCTGCCGGTCCGTCTCTGATCCTGACCGATGCGGCATCCAGCCCTGGGTGGGAACCTGACTAGACAGGCAAAATGCCCCGCAGAAGCTTTTGCCGGGCGCTACGGCAAGCTTTGGCCTGCGGCCTGCCCAAACTTGTTATGATGGCCGCAGGTGCGTGCAGGTACGCCGGTTGGGGTCGCGCAAGTGGGAACCAAATGACGGCAGGCGCGCCGCTGCCAGTTATGCTTTGGAATTATCCGGTTTTTGCAGCGCTCCGGCATGATCTTCTCCGGATTATTACCAGCGCCGGAACCGCAGGCAACGCCGCCAGCACGGAAAAGAAAATCCCCAGCGAGAGGTAGTCGTTTACAAACAGTTTCGTATCAAGCCATGCCTTTGGCAGAACCAAAAGAAGGTTGTCGCCGGAAAAGTCTTCGATGGTCCCAATTGACAGCGCGTATTTTCCCGCTCCGCCGCCCTCGTCCATGATCACGATAAAGTATTTTCCGCTGGAAGGGAGGTGGGTCCTGACCTCCTGCCTGTCCCAGTACATCACCTGGCCAAAGGGTTCGTAGAACTCGTTACCGGGAAATTCCCCCCCGTACGGGAACCTTGCCACGTTTGGCTGGGTCCCAAACGAGGCAGGATCGTTCTCAAATGCAGCGGGGCTCACCAGAAAGAGCGACGGCGAATACTCCTCCAGCCCGCTGATTTTGGGGACCAGTATGCCGGCATAAAACGAATCTCCGCGCTCCGCATCAAATGCGTAAAATTTTGCGCCGCCCGCCCGCAGATCCTCGTAGATTGCCCATGAAACGCGATGATCGGGAATGTGCAGCGCAGACTCAAAGTCGGTGTGCGTGCCGTCGTGGCTGATTAACTTGTGGCCGTATGCCGGACCGGCCAGCACAACGGCAAGGGCCAGGAGCGCGGCCAGGATGATTTTTGTCACATGCTCCTTTTCTGGACACTGTATTTAAGCCACGCATCTGTTCACGTCATCTAGGCACTATCTAGGTACTTTAGCGGACAGATACGTCCGCGCATCACCAATAATCGGCCCAACGCTCACGCTTGTGATTTTAGTCTGTCTAGTAAAGATTGGATAAGCAGATCGTTTACTACGCGCCCAGCGCAGTCCATGCAGTGCGCCGGTAAAAGTCCGGCCCTAAACCACCCGGTAGAGGTACTTTTCGATGTACAGTACGGGAACCGGCGAGCCGAGCCACGTACCGACGGCCTCGTGCATGTTGGCGACGGCAGCATACGGGATGTCCGCGGCATATGTACGCCGCATCCAGCGGCTCTGAAACGGCGAATCATCCTTTCCATTTTTTTATCAAATTTTCAATATAGCACCGTTCATTCACATTCCCAAGACTTTTTGTACATATCATAAACTTTTTTGACATCGGTCCTCGAAAGCTCATCCGCATCACCATCAATGACGATTGCGTCAGCCAACTTAACTAGCTTGGCGTAGTCAAGACCGCGATATTCGTAATGCAGTTTGTTAACGGCCTTGTCTGGCGTTCTCTCATTGCTTTTAAATTTGGGCAGGAAATCGAGTCCGCTGAAAACAACAAATCGTATTTTTCCAAACTTGTCTTTTCTCTTGAGACTGGATGCAACCAGTATGCGGTCAATCGGAACGTCCGGCGAGACCGCATATACCGATACATTCACATCTTCCACGAATTTTTTAACGAGACTGCTATTCTTCTTTTCGTCGAACGTTTTACATTTTCCATAGTCGTTTGACATGCCTAGTGGTACTTTTCTAATAAATTCCGTATTCCTATCAATCGTATTTTTATTTTGCAAATGCGGCAGCCAGCTCCGCATTGCACGATTTTTCGACCATCCGCGCCATGTGGCTTGACACGTACTGCGGTGTCAGCTCATGCGATACCATCATACGCAGCGCGGCGGCGGTTTTTTCGATGCCGTTGCACGTTATGGATTCTTCCAGCACCCGCTGCTGTTTCTCTACTGTCGGGTTTCCGGCCCGGTAGTTGCTGCGATAAAACACGGGCATGAGCTTGTGTTCTATACAGGCGCGTCCGTGCTCGTCTTGGACGATGGTTTTGATATCCTCCTTGACCACGTAAAAGCGCGCTATTCTGAACTTTACACTCTCATCTGTCTCTTGCTCATACGCCTTTTTCAGCACGTCCAGGCGGCCTATATCCCCTAATGCTTCACACGCGTACAAGCGTGCAGTCGAATTGGCATGCTCCGCCAGCACGCGCTCCAACACGCGTATGTATTTTTTTGATCCGGTCTTGTCCGCCAGTCGGCCACAGAAATATATCGCGTTGTACACGGAATCGTAAGCAGTACGCTCAAACCGAAATATGCAATCCTCGATGACGCTTACGGCCATGTCGCCGTGCGATTCCACGAAATGACCAAGCGCCGTATAGAACGGGTTGTCAGTTTCATCATGATCAGCATCGGGGATAAGCGCGTGTTTTTCAAACAGGGCTGGCAAGTCGACCAATTGTGGTTTCGCCACGCACTATATTCAGTGCAGACTTATTTAAAGGAATATGGATTCAGGCGGTAGATCAGGGCAAGATTTAGGTTTCAATGCCAACGATAGACACTCATCTGCCGAATGTTGGGAGTAGGCGATTCCCCTCACCAAGCAGGCATAACCAAAAGAGATCTGTGTGGGTAGATCCCCCCCCGCACCCGCAAGGGCTGCCGCCATACCTTCAACGACAAGACCGGGTTGCCCGGACTTGCCCTGATGCCGGATGACGCTTTTGTTTACAAAATAAACTGCGGGAAAAAAGAAAGTTGCAAAGGGATCGGGGGATTTGATTTGCGGATCTTGCGGCAGGTTTGATTTGGTGGTAGGGCCCGGAGGGGCGGCCATGGCCGTGATTCGGGAAAATGCGGGGTTGCGCCGGTCACTCGACGTAGTGGTGGTGGATCAGGTTGTCGTAGAAGCGTATCGACTTGATGTTGACAAACTCCAGCATGCCGTGGCGGGAGAGCTCCCTGCCGAAGCCGCTGTGCTTGATGCCGCCGAACGGTATCCGGGGGTCGGAGACGACCACGTTGTTGACGCTGACAATGCCCGACTCTATCCTCCTGGATAGCCGCTCGGCCTTTCCCAGGTCGCGCGTCCAGATGCTGGCGCCCAGCCCGAACTCGGTCTGGTTGGCCATGCGGACTGCATCCCGCTCGTCCTCGGCGATGGTGACGGGCGCCACCGGCCCGAAGGTCTCCTCGGTGGCCAGCAGCATGTCCGGCTTGATGTCGGTGACGATGGTGGGCTCGTAGAAGTAGCCCTTCTCCCCGGTCTGCTTGCCGCCCAGCAGGACGTTGGCTTCCTTGGCGCGGGCGTCCTCGACCATCTCGGATATCGACTCGAGGCCCTGCTGGGTGGACAGGGGGCCTATGTCGGTGTTCATGGAGGTGGGGTCGCCGACGGTCAGCTTGGACGCCTTCTTGATGAACCGCTCGATGAACTGGGAGGCTATGTTCTTGCCGACGATGAACCGCTTGGAGGCCACGCAGCTCTGGCCGCAGTTGATGAACCTGCCCTTGACGGCGCCCTCGGCCGCGTCGTCAATCTGCGCGTCGTCCAGTACGATAAACGGGTCGCTGCCCCCCAGCTCCAGCACGCACTTCTTGAGCTTTCCGGCGGCGCGGCGGCCCACCTGCGCCCCGGCCTGCGTGCTGCCCGTAAAGGTCACCGCCGCCACCTGCGAATCTATCAGGTGGTTGGCCGACTCGACGCTGCCCACCATCGTCTGGAAGACCCCGTCCGGTACGCCGGCATCGGCGAACGCCTTCATCATCTCCAGCCCCGACTGGATGGTCACCCTGGAGGGCTTCATGACGATGACGTTTCCGGCCATCAGGCACGGGGCGGCGAACCGGAGGGCCTGCCAGTAGGGAAAGTTCCAGGGCATGATGGAGCCGATCACCCCCAGCGGCTCGAAGGCCAGGAAGCTCTTGCGGGCGTCGGTGTTGAGTACCTCGTCGGCCATGAAGCTGTTGCCGTGGTCGGCGTAGTAGGTCATGGTCCGGGCGCACTTCTCAACCTCGCCCAGCGACTCGCGGATGATCTTTCCCATCTCCCGCGTGGCCACCTCGGCCAGCTCGTACTTGTGCTTGAGGAGGTAGGATGCAAGGTCGTAGATGTAGCCCTGCCGGGACTCGTAGCTGCGCCGCCACTCGGGGAAGGCCCGCTTGGCCCGGGCGACCATCCGGTCGACCTGCTCCTGGTCCATCGGGTCGTACTCTGCAAGCGGTTCGCCGGTGGCCGGATTGACGGTCGCTATCTTATCGCTCATCGGGCGGCGGTCCTCCTGGACCTCCTGGCCGGCTTGGCCTGCCTGGTCTGCTTGGTCGGCTTGGCCGGTTTGGCCTGCCCCGCTGGCTTGGCCGGTTTGGCCTTGGGCCTGCGTCCCGCCGGCTTGGCTGCGGGCTTGTCCGGGGGGCTGGTACTGCCGGCCGGATCCTCGCGGGCGGGCTCGCCGGCGGCCTCGTCTGGCTCGGCTCCAAGCGACTTTAGGAAGTTGTGGTAGATGTTGTCGACGGCGCGCATGTTGGCCCGCTGGGCGTGGGCGTACCACTTGAGGAACTCCCCGTACATGCTCAGGTTGGCCAGCATCGTATTGGAGTAGAGCCGGGTGGCCGTCTCGGCGGCCCTCCTGGTCCCGTCGTTCTGGAACAGCAGGTCCAGCTCGGCGCGCTCCAGGGCGTATCCGGCATCAAAAAAGTCGTCCATCATGTGGCGGTACCTGCGGTACATGTCAGAGTGCATCTTGACGTACAGGGGGATCTGCGAGTCCATCTTGCTCATCACCTTGGAGGTGTTCTCCTTTATCACGTCGAACGTCGAGCGGTCCGCCTCTGCCATGCCATCCTGGGGAATGACTCGTTAAATATAGTTAAGCAAGAGGCCTGGGTGGTCCCTGGATCGCGCGGGCAGGCGGGAGGGCTCAGAAGGTCTGCTGCATGTCGTTGCGGATGGCGTCTATCTTCTTGGCAAAGGCCTTGCGGAGCCGGTCGTTCTTTTTGAGGTTCATCACCCCGCCGCAGTTGGTGCACTTGAACATGTCCCCCAGGGTCTCCTCGAAGGTCACCCGGGCGCAGTCCTCGTTGCCGCAGTGGTAGAACTGGGTGGAGTTCTCGTAGTCGAGGCGCTGCTGCAGGCGCTCCATTATCTGCCGCTTCTGGCTCTCGATGAACGTCTCCACCTCGTCCCGGCGGGTCCTCCACCGGTAGACGAACCATCCCTTGCGCTCGTCCTTGACGCGGATGCCGGTGATCAGGGACTTGCCGAAGAGGCCGTAGAGCACCTTCCGGACCATGTTTATCCGGAGGCCGGTGGAGCTGGCAATCTCCTCGTCGGTGGCATCCTCCGCCTTGAGCAGGGACCTTGCCACCTTGAGGTACTCGTCTCCCCCGATCATGGCGGATATCCGGACGAACGGATCGTCGTATTTGCTGGCCAACCAACCGGTGGGGGAAATCTTGGGTATTAATCAGTTGTTCCTGGTTTGTCCGGATCGGGCCGTATCACGCTCTTGCCGCGCCGGCTGGGGACTATCCTCCGGGCGGCCCCCGGAAAGGCCCGGCCGAGCTGGCCTCCCCCCTGCAGGCGGTCCAGGAAGACGGCCAGGGCGGCCACCTCCGAGTGGGGCTGGCCGCCCACCGCGACGTTGTAGTCGGCCAGCTCGTATATCTCCCGGGGGACCTTGGAGGCTCCGATGACCACCAGCACCCGGTCCAGCCGGCGTATCGGGGGGAGGGCCTCGTTCAGGTCCTGGCCGTACATGGTCAGGTGGACCACCCCGTACGAGCCGGCCTTCTTGGAGCGGATTACCCCCCTGAGGTTCTCCTCCAGGACCACCTCGAATGATCCGCCCCAGGTCCGGTTGACCCCGGTGATGGTCTCCTGGATGTCCTCGCTGGCCTCGCTCATGTAGATGCGCGAGGCGCCAAACGCCCGGGAGACCAGGGCGGCGTGGGTGGTCACGCGGTCGTCCCGGACCAGCCGCTCGCCCAGCCGGGCCACCTCGATGATCATGGGAGGGGCCCCGGCGTGCCGGCGGCGTTGACCAGCAGCCTGAGCTGGTCCAGGCCCTGTCCGGATACGGCCGAGACGGCGGCCCACCTGCGGCCGGCCATGTCCAGCAGTTCCACCCGCGGGGCGAGCTGGTCTTTTGGTACCAGGTCGGCCTTGTTGAGCGCAAAGACGAGCCGGCCCCTCTCCACGCCCAGCTGGCCCAGGGTGCCCATGCAGCTGCGGTACTTCCGGCGCAGGTCCTCGGGGCCGTCGCTGATATCCAGGACGACCACGGTGACGTCGGCGTGGATCATCTCCTCGAGGGTGGACCGGAAGGCCTCTATCATGTAGGCGGGCAGCTTGCTGATGAAGCCCACCGTGTCGGATATCAGGAACGGCTCCTCGCCGGCCGGGAACCGCCGGGTGGTGGTGGTCAGGGTGGTGAAGAGCTCCTCGCCGCGCTCGCGGTCCTCGCCGGTCAGGGCGTTGAAGAGGGTGGTCTTGCCGGCGGAGGTGTACCCTGCCAGCGAGACCGTCCGGAAACCCATCCGCTTCCGCCCCTGGCGGTGGAGTGACCTCTGCCGGCCGGCCTTGGCCAGCTTGGCCCGGACCGAGTTCATGCGGTGCCGTATGTCGTTGTAGTAGACGTCCACCTCGAACTTGCCTATCCCCATGAAACCGGGCTGCTCGCCCATCTTGGCCAGGCGGACCTTCTCCTTGGCCCGGCTAGCCTCGTAGCGCATCTGGGCCAGCTTGACCTGGAGCCTGGACTCGGCGCTGGACGCCCTCCTCTCGAAGATCTCCAGGATGAGCGTCTCGCGGTCCAGCACGTTCCGGTGCAGCTTGGAGGCGAGGTTGTAGTTCTGGCTGGGCCTGAGGGCCTCGTCGTAGACTATCACGTCGGGGTTCAGCCGGTCGGCGTGCTCGCCCAGCCGGCGCATCACCTCCTCGCCGATGCCGTACTTGGGCCGCTGCAGGAACCGCTGCTTGATGGTGTGGACGACCCGGTAGCCGGCCGCGTCGCAGAGCGCGACGGCCTCCTCGACGGCGTCGCGGCGGTCGTAGGTGATCAGGATGGCCGACCCCGTGGACTGCTGCCCGGCGCCGTTCCGGTTGGCGGACATCCCCTATCCGGCCACGGCCACCGGCAGGCCCCGGCCCGAGTGTCCTTCCATCCTGGCTATCGCCCGGGCCGCCAGCATGTCCCGCTTGCCGCGCCGGTTGCAGTGCCTGGTCCTGGGGCTGGTGCCCATCTCGTCGACGAACTCCAGGCGGAACGGCGGCAGGTCGGCAGACCTGAGGGCGACCCCCAGCCGCTTGGCGATGGCCATGTCGCCGTTGCCTATCCGGACGGTCCTCCGGGCCGCCCCGATCCTGCCCAGTATCCCCGAGACGTGCGAGGCCAGCTGCTCGACCGACGAGAACAGCGAGGTCTCGACCTCCCGGCCGGCGTAGAGCACCGAGAGCCCGAGCCGCTTTCCCGGATCCACCCCGACGACCAGCTCGTCATCAAAGGCGCCCGCGCCGCACCTGCGGAGCAGGACTGCCAGGGCGACGGCGGATCCCCGCTCCAGGTCGTCCTCGTACAGCAGGACCTTGTCGCAGACGAGGGGGGCCTCCTCCCGGGTGGTCAGGATGATGTTGCCTCGATACCGGGGTATCTGGGAGGGTTCGATGGCATCAAAGTCGACGGCAAGGCGCCTCAGCCACCTGGTGAACATGTAGTACGGCCGGGCCCGGGCAGTAGCGATTCCCATGCGGTAGTCGTCTATTCGGTTGATGGTTCTACTCGGGAACCATTTGTTAATAATTATTGTGGACGTGGTTCTTTAGAAAATACGGTTGTTGCGTACAAAGGGCGGGCTGAGACGTAACGCTTTGCCTCTGATCTGGTTTGGTGCCTGACCCGGTCATACGCGCCGGCCGACTCAGGGTCGCGGTTCGTCATACGGGACAACGAGATCCTGGTCACCAGGCCGGATTAGTTCCAAGCCGTCCGGGTATGCGTAAAATCTCCATCAACCGTATTTTCTAAAGAACCTAGATTCTGAACTGGGACATCTCCGTGACCTGAAACCGGCTGGGACAAAAGTGACCTGGTTGGCGCCGACCGCCGTTTCCGCCTTGGGCGCCATCCGTTACAGGAGCTGCCAACGTTACAGACTGTTAGCTCATGCGACCGCGTCATAACGTCCAACAGGAGTTATTTTAGGCGCCAGCCATGCGGCCGGTCCGGCATAGCCTTTGGCGATGACCTGCCGGGCGCTCAGTTCTCTCGCATGTTTTGCCCGCCAAACACGAGCCGCATTAGCCTGATGCCATTCGGCGCCACCCGCGCCAGTGTCCAAACAACCAGCGCTGCGGTGCCGGTCGCGACAAGGGCCGCGCCATGCTGGCCGAGTACTGCATAAATGGCAACCAACCCGACACATACCGCCAAGTAGATGCCCAACACCACGGTCGCATACGCGGGGTTCATGCGCCATGATGTCCGGTGGACGGCGTATATGTAGGTGGCCAAACCTATGCCTATCGCGAGGATGGCCGTGTCGGCATCCATATGCGCGGCAACACATCCCACGCACACCAATCCGGCCAGCACGTAGAACATCATCCCAACAGGCTCCCCAGATAATTCAACTTGTCCAAAAACTGCCCCACACCATATCCAACGAGGCCGCCCGCCACCATGCTGACCACTGATTTTATTGCGGCCTTCACCTTGCTGTCGGATAGCCCGGCACCCAACCGGTCCATCTCGTTGGCAAGCCCCAACAACCGCCCGCGGGATTCTGCATCCAGATTGTTGGCCAAGCTACCGCATGTTGGCCACGATCCCGGCAATTCTACGCTTCGTGTCGGCCTCATCCATACTATTAATGTCGTGCGCGGTCTATTTAACTTCCTGAACGTTCGGATTCTTGCTCAAAATTGGGCGCAGTTCCGCCAGCGTGCCTGGAGGAGTACCGGCCACATGTGGTTTCCGTGCGTATTGGACGCTAGCAGATCGCCTGCGCCCGAATTTGCACAAGAACCGAACGTTCGTGGTTTGTCGGGTTGGCGGCGCTCGCCAAAAAACGGCGCCTACTCCAAACCCGACCCGCATTTCCACTCTAGGTCACTTTTGTCCCAGCCGGTTTCAGGTCACGGGGATGTCCCAGTTCACTAGATTCAGGTTCTCTCGAAAATACGGTTGATGCGTACAAAGGACGGGTTGAGACGTAACGCTTCGCCTCTGATCCGGTTTGGCGCCTGACTTGGTCGTCGGCGCCGGCCGACCCAGGGTTGCGGTTCGTCATACGGGGCAACGAGATCCTAGTCACCGGGCCGGATCAGTCCCGAACCGTCCTGGTATGCGTAAAATCGCCATCAACCGTATTTTCGAAAGAACCTAGATTCACGGTTCTTATATAGTGCCATAAGGCACTATCAGTAGCGGGGTGCCCTCCCTGTGACGGCATCCTAGTTCGCACTGTGTTTACTCTAGTGCGTCGTCAAGGAGGATGGCGCCAATTCCAACAGCGATGAAGCGTTAGCTGCCGCCTCCCCTACCCACATCCTGCGCAAGTTGAACGGCCTTCAGGCAAGTGCTGGAAAAGAAGGGGCGGCGTAGTCAAGATCAAACTCCAGTCTTAGATCCTGACTTGCCTCCGCATAACTTTTGGCGAACGTCTCCGGTTCTGGTATCGCCGCACCTATACCAAGCTGCGAGAGTAATACCGTGGTCTTTTCCTCCTTTGCTTTGTCTGCATTCCAGATGTTTCTGATGCGTTGAAATTTTTTGGCATCGAACGCGACGACTTTCACGAATATGGATGGATGTACGCACTTGAGACATTGTCGACAACATGGGTGCTCACCCATCCCGTCCGGTGCGAACCCGGACGTCTCGGACATCCTGCGTACCGTCCCGGCTTAGACAGACCTGTTCATGACCGGCGCCGACGGTCGAACCGGCACGATCTCGGACGCGCGCTCGACGAGTGTCACGTCGCGCTAACCATTCCTTTTTCTGTCATCAGGATGCCGCCCCGGCCGGCATCCGGGGCTGCTGCGCGCGCCGACTTTGAACCAGAATAGGGACTGATCAGGCTTTGTACGGCCGGGAACCGGCGGCCGATTGTGAAACACACTACAACGGAACAAGGAATTTACGCGATCCCACTATAGACAGTATAAAGTGACGTGTTTTACGTAGATACTCAAGTCGGGTTGAGCGTATCCCGTCTTATGGTACGCTTACACGGTATACGAACTTGTGCGTGTCACTGTACTGCAATCTCAATCGGATCTGCCCCTCCCAGAGGTTTAGGGAGGATCGAACCTGGCAGGCCCGTTAGCCGCCTGAGCGGCCGCGGGGAGACGCGGTGCTAGGATGAACCGGACCATCGGCGGGCTCGCCGCTACTGCGACCAGATGGATTGGCGGGCTAGCCGTCCTGGGGCTTCATTATCGTGGAGACGACGGTCTCGACCGCCTCCTCGAAGCCGGCGTCTATGTCGGCGCGGATCTTCTCCAGCCTGGCGGCGGCCTCCTCTGATATTCGGGCCGCTTCGGCCTCGGCCTTTGCCCGGGCATCGGCGATGATCCCCTCCGCCTCGGCGGTGGCCATCTCCCGGGTCTTCTCGTAGAGTTTGTCGGTCTCCTTCTGCACCAGGATGGACATCTGCCGCTTCATGTCGGCCAGGGAGACGTTGAGCGTGTCTATGTTGTCCTCAAGTCCGCTCAGCGCGGCGATGATCCCGCCGACCTTGGACTCTGCCATTGCCATTGTGTTGGCTCCCCTCCGGCCGTTAATTAAACCATTCAGCCGGACTGCAGCCGCAGCAGGGCCGTGGCCAGCTCGCCGTCCGAATCTGCCAGGGCCGATATGGCCGTCTCCCGGTCCACGTTGGCCCGGAGGCAGATAAGCTCGATGTCGTCCTCCGAATAGGAGGGCTTGTCTACCTCGCGTTCCTCGTAGCCGTCGGCGACCACCACGAACGTGACGTTCTCCTTGGACTGCACCTCGCTGACCTTGGGGTTGGTTATCACTATCTCCTTGGACTCGGTCCGCACCAGCACCTCCCGGACGTCGGGCAGCTCGCTCATGTCCATGCCCATGCGGCCCATCATCCTCCGCATGTTTCGGCCGCCCCCGCGCATCATACACCCGCTGACCCGTCCCTTCCTTTTAAGCCATTCCGGACGCGGACGGCCACGCCCCGCCGGCACCCCGCCATCATCTCCCGGGACAGCACGGCCCGGCCCACGGCGATAACCGTGCCGCCGTGCAGCACCGGGGTCTCCCCCGAGACGCGTACGTTCCTGCCGCACCAGGTGACGTGCCGGGCAAAGACCGACCGCCCCTCCCGGACGAAGGGCGCCGCCTCCCCGCTCACCTCCACGCACGACTCCCGGAACGTCCTGCTGGCCAGCAGCATCTGGGCGAACGCCGGGGTCAGGGCCAGCCCGCCGTCCACCCTGAGCGTGCACAGCAGCGCACCCTCGCCGTCGTGGACGCTGCGGATCCTGCCCGTCCTGGAGTGCACAAAGCGCACAGCCCCGGGCACGTGCCGGGCCACGCCGGGCCCGAACAGGGCGTTGATGGTGCAGGCAAGCTTGAGCGCATCGTCCATGCCCGATGCCCCCACGCCGAGAATATTAGTGGAGCGGGCCGCGCGGCCATATAGCGCCACTACCTGGCGATCCTTCTATATAGCCCAATGACGGGACCGTCCGCATGGAGGAGAAGTACGAGACCCGGAAGATCCAGTTCACCGGCAAGTCCTCGTATATCATCTCGCTGCCCAAGACATGGATCACCGAGCTGGGCCTCTCCCGGGGCGACCAGGTGCGCATATACAGGAAGGGCTCGGCCAACCTGGAGCTGTACCCGCCCAACGTCAAGCCGCGGACCGGCCAGGCGGAGGTGGCCACCGTCGAGATCCTGCCCAACGAGGAGTCCCCCTCGATGGTGCGCAAGCTCATATCGCTCTACTTTCTGGGGTTCAAGACCATAAACGTCCGGCCCAGGTCCGGCAGGCTCAAGCCCAGCCAGCGCCTGCTGATCAAGGAGTCGGTCCGGCGGATGCTGATGGGCTCGGAGATCATCTCGGACTCCTCGGAGAACATCACCATCCAGGTGCTGATCAACCTGCTCGAGCTGAGCGTCGAGGGGGCCTTCAAGAGGATGGTGCACCTGGCAAAGTCCGTCTCCCGGGACGCCCTGCTGGCCGTCCAGGAGAACAACCGGGAGCTGGCCGCCGAGGTGACCAACATGGACGACGAGATTGACCGCTTCGGGTTCTACATCATCCGGCAGCTCAAGATAGCCATCCAGAACGACCACATCCTCAAGGAGATAGGCTTCCAGAACGCCCGCGGCTGCCTCGGGTACAGGGTGCTCGTCAAGAACATAGAGCGGGCCGGCGACCACGCCGTCCTGATAGCCAGGGACGTGCTGGAGTTCGACAAGAAGATAGACGAGCGGGCGATAGCCGTCCTCCAGGACATGAACACCTTTGCCCTGTCGGTCCTGGACGACGCCTGCCTGGCCCTCTTCAAACAGGACTACCAGCAGGCCGAGGCCACCATAACCAAATCGGCGCAGATCGCACTCTACGAGGAGAGGCTGCAGAAGGTCACCAGGAGCATCGAGGACAACGAGATCGTCTTCCGGATACGCCGGATCGCAGAAAACATCAAGAGGATCTCCGAGTACTCGGTGGACATAGCCGAGATAGTGCTCAACCTGAACATCGAAAAGACCCTCAAGAAGGGCGCGATGGCCCCCCAAAACAATGATTAATATATGGGCTTTCCAGGAGCCGGCAGACCGCTCCGATTATTTAACTTTTTGGGCCGTTTTCTTGTACGGATCGGTTTTCTGGATGGAGAATGTATAGGATGGTGAATAAAATGGGCGAATTGTTGTAATAATTAAGGATTCAACCTTAAATATCAATTAATTCCATTAAACTGTACAATGACATGCAAGGGAATATGCACCAGATACAAGGCCCAGAAGCCTGTCGGTACAGGCAGGTACGCATCCGGCCAGCGCCGCTGCCAGATATGTGAGATCTTCATAAAGTGGGAAGGCCTGTGGTGTCCGTGTTGCGGATACAGGCTGAGGACCAAGCCGAGGAATCTCAAGTACAAGGCAAAGCTGCGCGCCAGAGTAGAGGCCGAGGCAGACTCGAGAGTAGAATCGATAGCCGTACCAGTACAGGCATAGGGGTATTGAGCCCTCCAGGCGAGCCAAGGGAGACCCTGGTGGACGTGGAGGGCCGTACTTTTTCTTTAAGGGTGAGCAGGTTTGAGAACGGCTGCTTTGCGGCCGTGACCGAGGGGGGCAACAGGCTGGGGTCGCTGACCGTCTCGCTGTACAACAGGTCCACCCCGGTGACCGCCGAGGTGATCCCCGCCAAGTCCAAGTCGCTGTTCGCCAGGCTGGCCGCCGAGAGGCTGGCCACCAGGACCGACGGGGTGGCCATCCTGTCGGTGAGCGTGGGCGGCGAGGTGACGGCTGCGGCGGCCAAGGAGATAATGACCGGGTTGGACGGGATGGTATAGGATGGCAGACCTGCGCGACTATCTTGGGATGGCAGAGGCGGCCGGCGGGCTGGCCAGGGTGGGCCGGCGGGTCTCGCCCAGGTTCGAGATAGCGGCGGTGACGGCGCGCGCCGACGGCGGGCCCGCCCTGCTGTTCGAGGACGTGGAGGGCAGCGCCTACCGGGTGGTCACCAACCTGCTGGGGACGCGCCGGCGGTTCGCGATGGCGCTGGGCGCCAAGCCCGATGGGATACACGGGGCGGTCCTGGAGGCGATAGACGGGGCTCGGGAGCCGGAGACCGGCGGGCAGGGCAGGTTCATGGAGAACCGGGAGAGGACGGCCGGCGGGCTGCCGGTGGTGACGCACTTTGAGAAGGAGCCGGGTCCGTTCATCACCTCGTCGGTGGTCTTTGCGGCAAACCCGGAGACGGACAGGCAGAACTCCTCGTTCCACAGGATGATGCCCGTCGGGGAGGGGCGGTTCACCGTCAGGATGGTCGAGGGGAGGCACCTGGACAGGTGCTTCCGGGACGCCAAGGAGCACGGCGAGGATCTGAGGGTGGCGGTGGTGGTCGGGGTCCACCCGGCGGTGCTGGTGGCCGGAGCCTACCAGGCGGGGTGGGGCGAGGAGGAGATGTCCATAGCCAACGCGGTGCTGGGCGGGAACCTGAGGATGGCCCCGCTGGAGTGGTCGGGGCTGCGGGTTCCGGCGGACTCGGAGGTGGTGATGGAGGGCCGCATACTGCAGGACGTCACAGAAGAGGAGTGGATGGTGGAGATGCTGCAGACCTACGACCACAAGAGGAGGCAGCCGGTCTTCGAGGTCGAGTCGCTCTACCACCGGGATGAGCCGATATTCCATGATATACTGTCGGGGTACGGGGAGCACCGCCTGTTGATGGGCATGCCCGTCGAGTCAAAGATAAACGGCATCCTCAGGGAGATGCCGCAGGTGGTCTCCGCCTCGCTGACCGGCGGCGGCTGCAGCTGGCTGCACGCGGTGGTGCGCATCAGGAAGCGGGAGGACGGCGACCCCCGGGAGGTCATCAGCAGGACGTTCGGGGCGCACCGC
Organism: Nitrosopumilaceae archaeon; assembly: GCA_965261905.1. GTDB lineage: Archaea > Thermoproteota > Nitrososphaeria > Nitrososphaerales > Nitrosopumilaceae > VYCS01. Next base: position 854,926 of record CBDHDZ010000013.1, read on the forward strand.
TCCCTGAAGATGGTGACGGTGGTAGACGAGGACATCGACCCGGAGAGCGCCGAGGCCGTCGAGTACGCGATGGCCACCCGGTTCCAGGCCGACCGGGACATCGAGGTGGTAAAGGATGTGCGCGGCTCCAGCCTGGATCCGTCCAGCGACCAGGAGAGGCTGAGGACGGCCAAGATGGGGATCGACGCAACCCGGCCCCTGGACAAGCGGCCGGAGGGCTTTGAGGTGGCCAGGATACCGGGGATGGACGGGGTCCGGCTCGACGACTATTGCGGTTGACGGACGGCGGCGAGGCGGCGGGCCGGGGACACCGCCTTGTACGCCAGGTGGACTGTCACCAGGATGGTCACCAGCAGCATGACGATTGTGCCGGAGGGGGCCCAGTCCAGTACGTATGAGAGGAATATCCCCACGATGACCGAGGACGAGGACAGGGCCGCCGATATCATGAGGGTGGTGCGGAAGCTGCGGTTGAACCGGACCGCCGAGATGGTGGGCAGCACTATCAGGGCGGTGATCAGGAGTATCCCCGTCAGCCTCATGGAGGTCACCACGGTGACGGCGGCCAGGGCCACGAACAGGTAGTTGAGCGCCACCGTGTTGATGCCCGACATGCGCGCCATCTCCTCGTTGAAGGAGATGAAGAGGAGCTTCCGGTAGAGCGCCGCCAGGGTCAGGGCGACCCCGGAGCTGACCGCCAGGATGATGGTCATGTCCTCGGTGCTCACCAGGATGATGCTGCCGAACAGGAAGCTGAACAGGTCGACCGTAAAGCCCCCGCTCATGCTGGTCAGGATCACCCCCGCCGACAGGCCGGACACCAGGGTGATGGCGACGGCCACCTCACCGGGGATGTGCGCGACACTGCGCAGCCGCTGCAGGACGACGCTGCCCAGTATGGAGACGGCAAAGGCGGTCCAGAGGGGGTAGACGCCCGCGAAGAGGCCCGCGGCTATCCCGCCGAAGGCCACGTGGGCTATCCCGTCCCCGAAGAGCGCCAGGCGGCGCATCACCAGGAAGCACCCGACGAACGAGCAGAGGCTGGCGATGGCCACCCCCGAGAGGAGCGCCCTCTGGATGAACCCGTACTCTAGTATCTCCAGGACCAGATGATCACGCCCCGCCCTCGTGGTCGTGATGGTGGGTGTTCAGGTGCGCCTGCATGGATGCCTCGGTGTACATCCTCAGGCAGTCCTCGTCGGCAAAGAACGTCTCGGTGTCGCCGTGGTAGCAGAGCTGGCAGTTCATGCAGGCGACCCTGTCGGAGTGCTCCTTGAGCATCTCAAGGTCGTGCAGGGACACCACCACGGTGATGCCGTGGTCCCGGTTGGCTCGACGCAATATCGAGTAGAAGGCCGCCTGCGACTCGACGTCCATGCTGGTGACCGGCTCGTCCAGGATCATCAGCAGGGGGTCGCGGACCAGCGACTGGGCGATGAACGCGCGCTGTTGCTCGCCCCCGGAGAGGGACCCGATGCGGCGGTCTGCCAGGTGGTCCATGCCTACCGCCTCCAGCGACTTTGTGACGCGTTCGGCGTCCCCGGACGACTCCCGGGACAGGCTGACGGGGCGGAACTCCCCCCGGCGGATGAGCTCTGCCCCCCGGACGGTCCTCTTGGAGATGATTCCCATGGAGACCACCTCAAAGACCGTCGCCGGAAACGTAGGCTCGAATGCCATCTTCTGGGGAACGTACCCTACGAAGGGCAGCAAGTGCTTGCGCATGGTGTGGTCCTGCCCGAAGAGTGTGACGCGCCCCCGGTACGGCTGAAGGCCCAGTATGGCCCGGAAGAGGGCGGTCTTGCCGGCGCCGTTGGGGCCCACTATCCCCAGGATCTCCCCCTGGTTTATCTTGATGTTGACGTTGTCGACGGCGGTGACACTCCCGTATTCCACGGTTAGATTTTCGGTTTGGACGATGCTGGTCAACTGCAGCCCAGCGCCGTCTCCAAGACGGCCAAGTTCGTCCTCATCTTTTCGAGGTAGGTTACTCCCGACTCGAACTCGTCGGTGCTAATGCCCTCGATGGGGCTGAGGACCAGCACCTCCGTACCGGTCGCCTCCGCTATCACTTCGATGTTACGCTTGTCGCGGATCTCCTCTGCCAGAATGTGGGTTACGTCGTTATCCTTGACGTACTCGACCAGCTCGATGATGTCGGCGGTTGAGACATCCCCCTCCGCAGAGATGCCGGTCAGGGATACGGACGTAAAGTCGTACCGTTCGACCAAGTAGGCAAAGGCCACGTGGAACGTCACTATGGTGTCTCTCTGGCAGTTGTCCAAGGCGGCCGCATACTCTGAGTGGAGCTCGTCCAGTTGGGCGGCATAGGCGGCTGCGTTGTCCTGGTAGGTCTCGGCGTTGTCCGGGTCCGCCTGAGCCAGAGCGTCCCGTATGTTCAGGACCTGCTGCTTGGCCAAGACGGGATCCAGCCAGACGTGTGGATCAAACGCCCCGTGGTCATGGTCATGGTCGTGGCCCTCCTCTGCTTCCATCAAGTCGCGTATGGCATCCAGTCCTTCACCGTATCCGGTACCGCCGTTCTGGATATCCCCCAGTATGTCTCTGATCTCGGTCGTGTGGTCGTCGTCGTGCTGGTCATCGTGGCCGTGGTCGTCATGACCGGATTCCTCCATCGCGTCGTGGTCATCGTGGCCGTGGTCGTCATGACCGGATTCCTCCATCGCGTCGTGGTCATCGTGGCCGTGGTCGTCATGACCGGATTCCTCCATCGCGTCGTGGTCATCGTGGCCGTGGTCGTCATGACCGGATTCCTCCATCGCGTCGTGGTCATCGTGGCCGTGGTCGTCATGACCGGATTCCTCCATCGCGTCGTGGTCATCGTGGCCGTGGTCGTCGTGCTTTAGGCGGTCGCCGATGCCAAGCAGGTCCAGCACGGAGTGCAGCGCCTCGACCGTGGTGAGTTCGCCGTCCCTGTACATCTCCAGGACAAGTCGCATGTCCTCCTTGTCTAGGAGGGCCTTGATTGCGGCGACTGCCCCCTCGTCGGTATAGTGGCCGTGTTCATGCTCTTCAAGGATCTCCAGGATCATGTCGTTTATACTCACGGTCGATATCGGTTCCAGCCCCTCCGTAGCCTTCACAAATGTAACATTTGCCAGATCCGGAGAGTCGACCAGCCGGTCCACGTACACCTCGACACCCAGCCCGTTATACACGAAGATGTCCGTCTCCACCAAGGACTGTATCCTGGATATGCTCGGCTCCCAGTCATGGGCCTCCACCCCCGGGGGCAGGAACTGCCTTACCTCGGCAGCTGAGCCCGCCACATTTTTGGTAAACTCGTAGTACGGGTAGAACGACGCCTGTATCAGAGGGGTCTGCGCGGCAGCGTCTAGGGGGATAGAGCCGAACGGGATCAGGGCTGCCGCGATCAGAAGAAGGACGGCCGCTGGCTTCATGCGGGCGGTATTAATTTTCTACTATTTATTATTAGCGATCAGTCCGGGCCGGCGCGGAGATGGTTTTTTAAATAACGACTAGGTCGGGTAAGGGGGTATGGCGATAATATCCATATCCATCAGCGACGAGCTGGTGGATGAGCTGGACCGGATTCGGACGGCCATGGGGGCAGGCCGATCCGAGGTGGTAAGGGCCGGCATCAGGCAGGTAGCCCAGGAGGAGAAGCAGAGGCTGGAGATGGGCACGCAGGAGAGCGCCGTGCTGATGGTCACCCATGCGGACGAGCATGATCACGAGGTGGCCGGGATAAAGCATGATCACGAGGACCTGATAAGGACCCACATGCACAACAGGATAGATGAGGAGAGGTGTGTGGAGGTGTTCGTGATGAGCGGATCCGGGGAGGACATCAGAGCGATGACCAATGGCTTTTTGGCCAACAGGAAGATGGACGACGTCAAGCTGGTGGTCTTGTAGCGGCGGCCTGCCGGAACGGGACTGAGTGACGTACCTGCAGTATCCGGGGATGTAGGTTGTGGACGCCTGCGGACGGGGGGCGGCCTGGGCGATGGCGGCAGGACGGATGGGCAATCATCCTATCCGGCGAACCGTCCGTATCCGATCACGCCGTTGCCGGTGACGTCCCATACGGGGGGCAGGATCCACAAAAAGCCCTCCGCGTCGGCCTCAAAGTTTAGCTGGGGCAGGACGTTGGACGGGGCGGCCTGGGCGGCCGCCGGTCCCTTGATGGCCCGGCCGGTCCTCATGTCGTAGGTACTGGCGTGGCACGGACAGTGGCCGATCTTTCCGTCGTCGCTGGGGTCGTATCCCCACAGGCACCACAGGTGCAGGCATATCATCGAGTAGATCCTGAAAGCGGTGGTATCGGGGGCTGATCCGCCCATCTCCTCGGGGAGCCGTATGAACTGCCACTTGCGGAAGGCCTCCTCGTCCAGGACACGGTCGCCGGTCTTGGGGTATGTTATGACCTCGGCGTGGTTGGGCGGAAAGGTGCCGATGTTGGCCTGCGTGCCGCCGGGCAGCTCCACGGGCACCCTCTCGGTCAGGGGCGTCGACTGCGGGTTGGGCATAAAGTTGCCCCAGGGGACGAACGGGGCAAATGCAAGACCGGCCCCGGCTGCGCTCATGAGCTTCAGGAAGTCGCGCCGGGTCAAACCCTTGTGCTTTACCGTGGACACTCAAACCAACACGCCCTCGCGCGCTTAAAAACCCTCGACAAACGGGCACGCCGCCATACAGTGGCGAAAAATTCGATCAGCGGCATGTTGATTATACGGTCCGGGTCGGTTGGCAAGGGATGGAGAGAAATTGTGATTTTAACCGAGGGTTTATCAATGCGGCACAACATATCACACCAAGTTGGTGAAAATGATGCAAAAATTAGTTCTGGCGGCGTGTCTGGGGATGGTCGTTGTGATGGCCTACCATGGGGCGAGCACGACCGCCTCTGCGCAGTACATTGGCGGTGTCGGGGACGGGGGGTACGGGACGGTCGAGGTGCCGATGTGCTTCCAGGAGCCGGTAGCCCCGAGCATACAGGTCAGGCAGGGGCTGCTGCCTGATGAGGTGGTGTGCAAGGGGGGCCTGGTGCTGGCCATCAAGGATACCGGCGAGCCGCTCTGCGTGAGGGAGGAGTCGATCGGCGTGTTGCGGCAGTTGGGCTGGGAGGTGGAATGGGCCCCCGGTACAAGCGACACCTGGAATCCGCAGTCGCAGCCCTATGATGAGCGCGTGTACTGCGATGCCAGCCTGAGGATGGAGGTTGGCGCGGCGGGGCATGGTACCATGCAGGAGACCCTGACGTTGGCATCACCCCGCATCGAGTCCGCCGGCAGTTCCAGCTTTAGCATGGCCGCCGATGATGCCGGCCTGGGCCTGGCCGCCGGCGGCGCCCAGGACATCGACAACTTTAGGGCAAACGTGGAGAACGACTTTCTTCCGCTGCACACCGACATCACCTACGAGGGGCTGTTCTACGACTACTATTTCGACACGGGAGGCGGTTCAGGGTGCGACGTCCTGTTCTGTCCCTCGTACAGCCACGGGGTGTCCGCGGATCCGTTCTCGGGGGACCGCGAGCACTACCTGTCGGTGGGGCTAAACTCGGGACTAAAAGAGTCCGACTTCCAGCGGAAGAACCTCAACCTGGTGATCGTGCTGGACGTGTCCGGGTCCATGGGCAGCCCGTTTGACAGGTACTACTATGATGATCCCCACCTGGTCGGTTTTGACTCGCGCACGAAGATGCAGATTGCCAACGAGGCGGTAGCCGGCCTGGTGGACCACCTGGGCCCCGATGACAACCTGGGGGTGGTCCTCTTTGATAACGGGGCGCACCTCGCAAGGCCGCTGGAGAGCATGGCGTCCACCGACAGGGAGCGGCTCAAGGCCAACATCCTGGGCATATACGCGGACGGGGGGACGAACATGCACGCGGGGATGGGCGCGGGAACCTCGCTGTTTGTTGGGGAGATGGACGGCTACGAGAACAGGATCATCTTTCTGACCGATGCCATGCCCAACCTGGGGGACATAACGCGGGAGGGCCTGCTCAAGACCATATCGGAGAACGCCGGGAACGGGATCCACACGACGTTCATCGGGATAGGGATAGACCTGAACACCGAGCTCGTCGAGGCGCTGACCAAGGTCCGGGGCGCAAACTACTATTCGGTGCACTCGGCCGCAGAGTTCCAGAACAGGATGGTGGACGAGTTCGAGTTTATGGTGACGCCGCTGGTCTTCGACTTGGAGCTGAGCCTTGAGGCGGACGGATACGAGATAGTGGAGGTGTACGGCTCCCCGGAGGCCGACGAGGCGACCGGGGAGATAATGAGGGTCAACACGCTGTTCCCCTCGCAGACGGAGGACGGCCAGACCAGGGGCGGGATAATACTGTTGAAACTGGAGCAGGTGTCCGATGATGCCGTGCTCGTGCTGAGCACGACCTACGAGGACGTAGACGGGCGGCCCGGGGAGAGCCGGGTGGCGATAGGCCTGGCGCCGCACGAGCAGGACTACCATGATAATACCGGCGTCCGGAAGGGCGTGCTCCTCTCAAGGTATGCCGACCTGATGAAGTCGTGGATACTGGACGAGAGGGCGGCCCTCGCCGGGGTGCCCGCCGAGCGGCCGCCCATCAGGGATGAGGGGATCCGCGTTCCCGAGTATGCGGGCTGGGCCCTGGGCCCGTGGGAGAGGCAGTCGGCGCCGCTGCAGGTCTCGGATCACTACAGGGGGCTGATCTCCGAGTTCCGGGAGTATTTTGACGCCGAGGCGGCCGCCATCGGCGACCAGACGCTCCGGCAGGAGCTGGAGATACTGGACAAACTAGCGAACCCCGGCGGCTAGGTTCTCGGCAGCCGGGCGGGTCACCGTCCGGCCCGGTTGTCTCCCGGCGGCGGGCCGGACAGTGGCGCCGGGCGGCATCGGATAGTCAGGGGCGGATCAAAGAACGCTGGCACCCGTCGGATTGATGCTTTTGTTTTAAATATCCTGGACGGGCGCTGAAACCGTGCGGCGCGCGTCCTGGAGGGGTGGGTAACACATGCAGGATGCCGCATCGTCCAGACCTGCATGCGGCCGGAACGGGCGGCGCATGTCCCCATCCTCAGGTGTGCGTACCGTGATGGTCTCCGGGTGCACCGGCTTTATCGGCTCCCGCCTTGCAGAGAGGCTGTCCGGGATGGGATATTCGGTGCGGGGCCTGACCAGGCAGAGAAAGGACGGCCGCGGGAGCATCACGTATGCGAGGGCGGACGTCTTTGATCTTCCCGGGCTGAAAAAATCAATGAGGGGGATCGACGCGGCCTACTACCTGCTGCACTCGATGGAGGGAAGCAAAAGCGAGTGGCAGGGCTTTGCCGAAAGGGAGAGGGAGCAGGCCCGGAATTTCCTTGCGGCCGCAGAGGAGGCCGGGGTCGGGAGGATAATCTATCTCGGGGGGCTAGCCAGGGATGACGGCGGGCTCTCGCCCCACATGGAAAGCAGGAGGGAGGTGGGCCGGATTCTCGCATCCGGAAGCATTCCCGTGACCGAGTTGCGCGCGTCCCTGATCATCGGGGCGCACGGGGGATCCTTTGTGATGCTGCGGTATCTGGTCGAGAGGCTGAGGGTGATGGTCTGCCCCTCGTGGGTGGGCTCGTACGCCCAGCCCATCGCGGTGGATGACGTGGTATCCTATCTGGTGGGCTGCCTCGAAAAGGGAGAGACCGCGGGCCGGATCTTTGAGATCGGCGGTCCCGACAGGATGACGTACGAGCAGATTATGAGGGCGTATTCGGCGCACCTGAACCGGAGGCTGTTTATCTTGCGCATCCCGTTTCTGACGACCAGACTGTCCTCCTGGTGGGTAGATCTGATAACGCCGGTCAAGGCATCCCTGGCAAGGCCGCTGGTCGACAGCCTGGTGCACGATACCGTCGTCACGGATCCGTCGATTACCAAGGTCATTCCGCTGAATCTCAAGACGGTGGCAGAGTCGATAGACGCTGCGGCGGGGGAGATGGACTCCGACTCCGTTGGCACGGGGCCGGGGGGACGGGACGAGAGGACGGGGTTTGGCACAAACCAGAGGATAATCATGCTTGCCCTGCTTGCTTTGGGCATCTGCGGGACCACCTACTACTGGCTGGATGACAGGCCCGACGTGTTTGGGCCGCTGTGGCTGCTCGCTTCCGCGGGATGGTATGCCGCCATTGTGTTTGCGGCCGTTATGATCCACAACAAGACGAGGCTGGGCTATATGGTCGCCGGAGTCCTGTCGTGGGTGACCCTGTCGTTCTGGCTGTTTGACAACTTTCATGTCGTGTTTGATGCGTCGCTCATCTCGACTGAGCCAAACCCGGCAATGACCGTACGCAACTTTGCGGGGGTTCTGGTTGCCGCGGTGGCCGTGGTCGCCTCCCACAACCTGTTTCACAAGATATTTGCCTACCAGCACAGGGGAAGGCCCGTCTGAGCGGGCATATGGCGGGGCCGCGCCCGGTGCCCCGGGGGAGGCCGGCGGGGAGCGGGGCCTCACCTTTGCAGTCTTTTCCCGCCGACTTTGACGCGCCCCTGCCTGGTGCTAGTGTGTTTTGCCTCCGGCGGGACGGGCACGGATCTCTTTATCGGCACTCCGGTGGCCTGCGCCCATTCGGTCCAGGAGCCGTCATAGTTGGCGACGTTGGGGTAGCCCAGCAGGTACTTGAGGACCACCCAGGTGAGCGACGATCTCTCCCCCTGGAGACAGTACATTACGACGTTCTTGTCAGGGGTCACCCCCCGGGATTCGTACAGATTTAGCAACTCGGCATGGCTCTTGAAGGTGCCGTCCTGGTTGACCGTCTCCCTCCACGGAACGTTGACGGCCCTGGGGATGTGGCCCTTCTTTTTCATCTCGTCCCACCGCAGGGGCAGGTTGGTGGTAGTCTCGCCCGAATATTCCTCAGGCGACCTCACATCCACTATCTTCACGTTCTTGTCGCGCAATGAATCGTACACGTCATCCAGGGACGCCCGGAACGATTCATCGGTGGAGGTCACGCGGTATTTGGTGGGGCGCACCTCCGCCTCCCTGTTGACGTATTCCCGCCCTTCCAGATCCCACTTTTTCCTGCCGCCGTCCATCAGGCAGACGTCCTTGTGGCAGTACATCTTGAAGAGCCAGAATGCATAGGCGGCAAACCAGTTGTGGTAATCCCCGTACAGTACGACCTTGGTGTCTGCCTCGATGCCGTGCCCCGACATCAACTCCTCAAACTCCTGCCTGCTCAGCACGTCTTGATCCAAGCGGTCGCCGGATGAGTCCATCCCCGGCACCCACGCGTGCCCAAAAGCCTTGTCCGTCAGCCCATCGCCCTTGAGCAGGTCTTTCCATCTCAGGGTGGTGGATCCCCGGATGTGGCCTTGGTGGTGGAACTTTGCCGGGTCATAGCTGACCTCGACCAGCCGCACGCCTCCGTCCAGGCCGTTCTTGGCCACCCACTCGGTGTCTACGAGAATCTCCGGATGCTCGTAGCCCGTATCGATGGGGGTTCTCCGTTTGGCCGTCACTGCACGGATAACCCAGAGTAGTGATATAACCTTCGTGTTTACAATGTGCTCGCTTATGCTCGTTTGTGTTCGCTCGGACACAAGATAAATACGATGCAGCACAGACAACACCGGTTGAAACCAAAGTCGCACGCAAGAGCGGGGGATGATACAAAACACATGACGCTGCGCATTCCGGACTATGTGGTGGCGGCGCTAGAGTCGGACTCTGCCCGCCTCGGCATTTCTGTCAACTCCATATCAAACAGCGTTCTCAAGAGGTGGGCAAGATGGGACAGGCACGTCCAAAAGCTTGGGATGGTTGCGGTGCCAAAGGAGATGATCTCCATGCTTGTCTTGGATACTGACGAAAAGGACATACGGGGTATGGTGGACGGCATCTTCCCGTTCTTCCAGGAGGCGGTCGTTCTCATGAAGGGCAAATACGACCTCAAGCGCAGCATCGAGACGCTGGAGGATTACATGCTGACGATGGAGATCGTCTCGGACCACACGGTGGAGGGTTCGGTCCACTGCTTTACCATACGGCACGGAATGGGAAGATACTGGTCCGTGTTCATAAAGATGATGCTGGGGCGGTTGTTTGCAGAGTTCGTGCCGAATAAAAAAATCGAATATGACATGCACATGAATATCATATCCGTCAGGATTCCGCTTGGCTCCGACTGGGACGAGCACGACTACTGACGGGCCCAAGGGATCCGGATGCCGGCGGGAAGCGGAGCCGTCCTGCGGGGTACTCTCCAACCCGCGGGGGGTGGACCCGTCCGTCTCCCCGACGGGACCGGCGGGATGGCCGGGTGTCCACGGGGCATCCGGCGAGATAATTCTGCGACCGTGGCCAAATCCCGGCGCTCTTAGGTCCGGGGGATCACCCGGGCGGGGCGGCCTCGATTACGTGCTTTGAAAATACCGTTTGGCCACAACGGGGCGCATTGTACAGAATGTTGACAGATATCACCAGTCTGGCCAGCCAGCTTGCCGGAGCCCGTTCGTAACTATTTTATGCTCAGCCGCGCCCCGGTTGGAAATGAGGCGCGGTGTGGCCATCGGCATCGGTGCGGCGGCCGTCGCGGCGGTCCTGGTCATTGTGGGCGCGGTGCCCGGGGTCGTAGACATTACCCCGGATAGGGCGGACTACAAAAAAATACAAGGGGACGCATATGAGTTTGAGATACCCTCGGACTGGCAGCGCCAGCCGCGGGATACTGATCTGGACAAAAACTTTGACACGATTATCAAGGATGCCACCGGACAGAGGGTGTACGATAACCAATCCGACGAGTACGCCAGAGGGCAGTCGTTTTTCGATGACGGGTATTCTGCAAGCATGGTCCTGCGGACGGCCCAGTCTGATCTGGAACTGAACGAGTACGGAGAGGCGGTATTTGACGTGATGGCGGCATTCGGGCACAGCTATGGGGTGGATATTGAGGTCCTGTACGGCGGGCTGGGCACGCTGGATGGACGGCCGGCGATTACGATGGAGTATGTGATAGGTGATCCGGCCGATCCCGGCACGCCGGCGCTCAGGGGCATAGAGACGATCACGATCGACGGCTCCTCGGTGTACTCTGTTGCATACTGGGCCGAACCTGACGATTATGGCAGGTATCTGCATCACTTCCAGCATGCGGTTGACACCTTTGCGCCCAGGTGATGGCGGGCGGCGCAGTTACTTTTGGATGATTTTGGCCGCGGACGCGCATGGGTCCGGAGGGACCCTGCGGGGGGCGGGTTCGTTTTTAGGGACGCCTGGGAGGCGTGGCGGGCGGCAGACGTGTGGCGGCCAGGTCCCGCCCGCCGGCAGGCTGCAGGACCGGCGCCCTGCCGACTCCGGGTTATTTGGCGCCGGATGGTTGGCCGGCCCCGGTACTCTAGGGCATATGCTTGTCCGGGCAAGGCCCGTCCGGCACGGCCCCCCGTTTATACACGCAGGAAACTGCCCTAGGTTCTACAGAACCGCAAATAACAACATTAGTAAGGGATGCGTCTGGCGTCCGCATTATGGACGCGGGAGCGGTGCTGGAGAAAATCCAGTCCGAGGACATCACTTTTCTTGATTTTTGGTTTGTCGACATATTTGGCGAATTGAAGCGCATGGGCATGCCGAGCTATGCGATAGACGAGGACAGCTTTCGGCACGGCCTTGAAAAACTTGACGCGAGTTCCATACTGGGTTTCAAGACGGTAAACAAGTCCGATATGATCCTCAAGCCCGACCCCGACACTTTCCGCATTTTGCCGCCGGGGTACGACAACGGGCACCGGAAGAATGCCAGGCTCATCTGTGACCTATACGAGGGCAACACCTCGGCCGAATCGCGGTACAACCGGGACTCGCGCGGGATAGCGAAGAAGGCGGCCGGCAGGCTGGACGGGACGGGCATCACGCATACCTACTGGGGCCCCGAGGTGGAGTTCTTCGTCTTTGATGCCATAACGGTCTATCCGTCGCCGTATGCCGCCACCCACGCGTACGGCGGCTCCGGCTACTCGATAGAGTCAAAGGAGTCGCCATGGGCCAAGGGAAACATCAGCACCGCCATAGACCTCAAGGAAGGCTACTACCCGTCGCAGCCCAAGGACACGCTCGAGACATTCAGGAAGGACGTATGCGACGACCTCCACCGCTACTTCGGCATAAGGATAGAGGCCGAGCACCACGAGGTGGCAACCTCCGGCCAGTGCGAGATAAACCTTGCATATGACGGGATTATCACCATGGCGGACAACGTGATAACCACCAAGAACGTCGCCAAGGTAATGGCAAAGCGCATCGGCAAGGTGGCCACCTTCATGCCAAAGCCCATATACGGCGACAACGCCTCTGCGATGCACGTCCACCAGAGCCTGTGGGCCGGAGAGGAGAACGTGATGTACGACCCCGAGGACCCGGTGGCCCAGTTGAGCCAGACCGGAAGGTACTACATAGGAGGGATACTGGATCACGCAAGGGCGCTGTGCGCCATATCCAACCCGACCACCAACTCGTATAAACGGCTGGTACCCGGCTTTGAGGCTCCGACGGGCATCTGCTGGGGCATGGGCAACCGGTCCGCGACCGTCCGTGTTCCCATGTACTACCGGAACCAGCGGAAGAGCAAGAGGATTGAATACCGCGTGCCAGATCCCACCGCCAACATCTACCTCCTTGAGGCCGCCCTGCTGCTGGCCGGCCTTGACGGGATAAGAAGGAAGACAGACCCCGGAGACGCGGTGGAGGAGAACGTCTACAAGCTCTCCGCTGCAAAGAGGCGCGAGTACGGGATAGGATCGCTGCCCCTCTCTCTGCGGGGCGCCCTCAACGAGCTGCATAACGACAACCGCTTCCTCAGGGACGTCTTTACCACGGACTTTCTGGACAAGTACTCGGAGCTCAAGAACAAGGAGTACTCTGCCTTTGCCCAGACCCCCACGGCATGGGAGGTCTCGATGTACGCCGACGCGTAGCGGGCCCGCAGGTGGCAGGGTCGGGTATTGTCCGGGCCGTACTGCTCAAACGCCGTATGGCATATCACGCGATTCCGTTCCAATCCACGGCGGGGCTCCCAGGTTATTACAGGGAAAAGACATCCCTGTAGGTGTTTGGGCAGGCCGGTCATCGCCGGCCGGCGCATCAAAAATGCGGCTCGCTCAAACAGGCAGCTCCCAACGGTTTTGGCGTCCGGTCGCACGCATCATCAAAAGCGGGTATTCGCGCCGTCGGGCGCGTTTTATTGTCTGCAAAAATCATTTGCGGCCGCGATTGTACGGGTATTGATACTTGGACGGGGCGATGCCGGCACGGTTGGCGCGCATGCCATTTCCAAGCAAAGGACGGCTGCCACGGTAGGCCGCGGGATCTAAACACGGGCCGGTCGCCCGGATTGTTTATCCCTGGTCGGTGGGGGAGAAAAATACGCCCAGATGGCGTGAACGCGTACCGCCTACCAAATTTACGTATCGCGCGTCAGCATGATACCGCGGGCAGGGCGCAAGAGAGTGGGTGTGCGGCGAGCTTGGCGGCTCTGCCCCGGTGCGTCTACGGGACATGGCCCCGGCTCATGCCCCGGGTTTCCCCCGAGTCTGGCTATGCATAACAATAAACGACAGGTATAGTTAGTAATACAATGTTGCCAGACCCGCCGATGCAAGCAGGACACATCCGGTTCCGGCCTGCTGCGGGGCATGTCCGCGGTGCAATTGCCCCCGGCGTTCAGTTTGGAATCGGCGGCGCATACGGCATGCCCGAAGCAGCGATTCGCGAAAACCCCCCCGGGCAGTCCGGGTCGATGCAGCATGCCGTACCATCTTGGGTGGTATGCGGTAAACTCGTCACATTAAGGGCGGGAAGAGTCCCCGCATCGGAGCAGCTTCTGCGATGACCAGCGTATCCTTCCCGGGATCCAGGGGGGCATATGGCGAGGGCGCGGCCAGGTCGTTCTTTGACGGATCCGTCACGACCCTGCCGGCCAAGACGTTTGATGGGGCGCTAAGGATGGTCGAGGGCGGAGAGTCCGAATATGCGGTAATCCCGATCGAAAACATGCTGGAGGGTGCCGTAGGGCAGTCCTATGACTTGCTGCTGTCCACTCCGCTGGTGGTGGTCGGGGAAGTCTACCACCCCATCCGGCACTGTCTGATAGGGTTGGGCAACATGGATAGAGCAGACAAGGTATACTCCCATCCCCAGGCGCTAGAGCAGTGCAGGAGGTTCATAGAGGATCACGGTCTGCGGCGGATGGTCGCATTCAGTACGTCGGACAGCGTCAGGATAGTCAGGGATCTGAACCGGGCCGATACTGTCTGCATAGCCAGCGAGGAGGCGGCCGGGCTGTACGGCGTTCCGGTGATGTTCCGGAACATATCAGACCACCCGCGAAACTACACCCGGTTCTTTCTGATGTCCAAAGACATGGCAGGTCCTGCCAGGCGCAACAAGACATCGCTGGTGGTCTCCGTGCGGGACGAGCCCGGGGCACTGCACAGCATACTCGGGCACTTCCGGGAACACGGAATAAACATAACCAAGATGGTATCACGCCCCAAGAGGGCAGGTACTTGGGAGTACAACTTTTTTATTGATTTTGAGGGTTACAGCCGGAACGGCAACGTCCAGGAGATGATCTCGGAGATCGAGCACCGGACCGACTTTCTCAAACTGCTTGGGTCCTACCCGGCAGCCCCCGCACCCTGAAATTCATGCTTGGGTTGTATTCAGGCAAGCCCGTGGTGGGACGAGCCTGGGCCGGTAGGCTTCCTTGGAGAGGGCCGTCTTGCCCCCGTGAAAGGTGCGTACCGCCGGGAGGTGCCAGACAATTGTGCTCCCCCCGGTGGTCTTCTTGTTCGGATTGGGTATGCCGTATGGATCAAAGTAGCTCTTTGCCTCCTCGAACGTGGTGTAGTTCTGGCTCCTATGCTGCATCTCGACAAACTCAGAGGACGCGAACCCGTCCCCATGTTCCGCAGTTATGGTGCCTCCAAGCTTGTTGATCTCCCTACAGTACTCGCTTACGATCTTCTTGATGGTATCGGTCCTTGTGTTGTCTATCTCAAGGCGGGCATGAATGTTTCCGCTGCCTGCGTGCCCGAACGTGATTATGTTTGTGTCGTACTTTTTGCTTATGTTGTCCAGTACGTGAAGCATGTCCACCATGCGGTCCAGCGGTACGGCCGCATCGTCGATCATATGCGGCGTCCGCTTATGTTTGTCTACGGCAAGCAGGCTGTGGTGGAGCGCGGCGTTCCTGTGGTCCCACTACCAGTCCATCTACCCCTTGTCGTCTGACTCGGCGACTATGGTGCCGGTGACGAATGCATAATCCCTAATGGGGGACGGGTCCGTCGCGGTTTCCAAGAAGACTAATCCGCCGGCCACCACGGGAAGTTACCGCCACCTATCGACCATACGGCAAGTTACCAGAATCTAACGCCCCAAATGTATTATTAGGAGTATTGCTTAGGAGTGCTATGCTGTTTGATGATAGACCAAAGAATAAACGCTCTGACATGTATGGTAGGGATAAAGAGATCGATGACCTGCGCAACTACATAGAGAATGGGGTGCCAGGCATAATAATCAAGGGGGACAGGAGAGTAGGAAAGACGTCAATACTCAAAACTGTCCTCGCCGAAAGTGTAGAATACTCTGTCTACATTGACATGCGAGATTTGGGTTTAGTGAAAAACATAAGCAGACAGTCCATCATCGTCAAATTTCAAAGTAGCATAAATGACTTTTTAAATGAGAACAAAACAAAAACGAAAAAACTGCTTGACGGCTTCAAAAACGTCTCCGGGGTCACGATCATGGGAAATGGGGTGCGGTTTGAGTGGCAAAAGAGAGGGCAGGTCGACTTGGCCCAAACGTTTAGAGTGCTAGACAACTGGGCGAAAAATAAGAAACGCACTATTGTCATCGCAATAGACGAGGCGCAGATCCTAGAACAGTCAAAGTGCTACAATGTTAGAGGAATTCTGGCATCAATTTACGACAATTGTAGAAACCTCGTCGTTGTGCTAACAGGCTCTGCCGCTAGACTGCTCGATAAGCTAATGAATTTGAATGATGTAAAATCAGATTTGTATGGACGAGACTATAAGCCGATTTGCGTGCCACATCTATCCAAGGAACAGAGTATAGAGCTACTCAGCATGGGTTTCAAAGAGATCAATGATAGTTTCGAAAAGGATCCGAATTTTGAGAGTGTTGTCAACGAGGCAGCTTCCAAGCTGAGTGGAATAATAGGCTGGCTTGTAATGTTTGGGGCAAGATGTAAGATGCAAGGTAAAATATCAGCAAGTGTCATTCCGACAATCCAAGAGGCGGGGGCAAAAATGGCTGGCGCTGAATTCGAAAACGTCTTCAAACACAGAACTGGGGTGCCGAGATACCGAGCCATCATGAGATTTGTGGCCGAATCACCACGTACATGGACTAAGATCAGAAATATGCTCAGGAAAGAATCGGCCAACATATCCGATAGTAATGTTACGCTTTTACTTGCCAGCCTAGTCGACAACAGATTTCTTGAGCGTAGCGAAGAGACAAAGAAATACGACATACCGGATCCACTGTTGAAATTTTTCTTCAGGTAATGGCCTGTGACAGCTTGACTAGTCGTAACTCCGGCCCACGCACGGCCCACGCACGGCCCACGCACGGCGTTACGACTAGCTGGATCCGGTATTCCTGTGACAGCCTGACTAGTCGTAACTCCGGCCTACGCACGGCCCACGCACGGCGTTACGACTAGCTGGATCCGGTATTCCTGTGACAGCCTGACTAGTCGTAACTCCGGCCTACGCACGGCCCACGCACGGCGTTACGACTAGCTGGATCCGGTATTCCTGTGACAGCCTGACTAGTCGTAACTCCGGCCTACGCACGGCCCACGCACGGCGTTACGACTAGCTGGATCCGGTATTCCTGTGACAGCCTGACTAGTCGTAACTCCGGCCTACGCACGGCCCACGCACGGCGTTACGACTAGCTGGATCCGGTATTCCTGTGACAGCCTGACTAGTCGTAACTCCGGCCTACGCACGGCCCACGCACGGCGTTACGACTAGCTGGATCCGGTATTCCTGTGACAGCCTGACTAGTCGTAACTCCGGCCTACGCACGGCCCACGCACGGCGTTGCTGGGGCGGACCCCGCTAGAGTAGTACCGCAGGCGTTCGTATACCTCAAGGGCAGAGGGGCAGAACGGGCATGGCAAAGACTAGGTTTACTACCGAGCAAAAGATCCAGATCGTACTGGAATCAATCAAGACCAACATCGGCACGGCAGAGCTGTGCCACAAACACAACGCGCACCCTACGACGCTCCAAGCATGGAGACGGTGGTTCGTGGATGCGGGCAAGGCCGGATTGGCACGCCACGGCAAGGCGGATCCTGCAAAGGCCCCTAAAAGAGAGATCTACGACCTTGAACGGGTTATAGGAGAGCTGACAGTCGCCAACGACGTTTTAAAAAAACCCTGGAGGAAGGCACGGATTGAGTGCGGTCAGGCGGATGCAATGGCGGATTAGCCTTGCCAGGTCGTTAAAGTACGCAGGCGTATCAAAATGGGGCCCATGCCGGCGGAGATGCAAGGCGCAGCGGGTTCGGGCTGGCGGGCCGCCTCTTTCACGCCGACAGTGGGTACGATGCCGAGTACAGTTGCCGGATGATCTTCTTCCGGGTGGGAATGATCCCCCGCCAACATCAAGCAACGGCGGGGCGCCGCCATCCGGGCCACGCCCAACCGGGAGGGCGGCCAGGCTGTTTGACCGGTGTACGGGTGCCGGCTGAGTGTCCTGATCGAGGGCGTCTTTGGAGCCGGGGAGAGCAGAGGGTGCCAGCTGCGCTACAGGGGTCGTCCGGACGGACAACCGCCCGGCCGATTCGCCAAAGGGTGAGGGGCCGTCGCATGGAGCGCGCGGACGCCTGGCCGGTTCGAGTGGTCCGGCAGGCCGAAGGTGCCAATCCTGCCCTACGGCGGACGGCAGGCGCATGCGGGGCGCGCCTGACGCCCCCTGTCTGCAGCCGGGCGTGCGGCGTGGCGGGGTCCGGAGATGGCGGCCGCCCCTGGTAGTCGACCATCTAGGAAAAACGGATTACCCCGGTGGTCGAGTGCCGTCGCCGGTGATTGTTGCCGGCGGGGTTGCCCCGTCATTTGCCGTGATCTGAGGGGGTTGGCATTGCGGATGCTTGACCATGTTGATCGATCGATGGCTGAGCCGTTGACCGGTCCGCGTCGGCGCCCTAGCCCAAGGGACCGGTACGGTGATGACGGGTAGGTGTCCGTCTTTTGCCGGATCGCTTCTGGGTTAACTGCCCAACGCCAAAACAGTATAATCGGACGTACCGGACTATCCCGGTATGGAGCCCAGCCTGCAGACGGATGTGGGATCTCTGCATCTGGAGCGGCCCGCGGTGCTGGCATCGGGCATACTGGGGATATCCCTGGATGTGTTCGGCAGGGTCTACAAGGCCGGGGCGGGCGCGGTCGTCTCCAAGTCGCTGAGTCCCGACCCTTGGGAGGGCTACGCCAACCCCACCGTCTTTGGGTTGGGCGGGGGAGGCTGGATGAACGCCGTCGGGCTGTCCAACCCCGGGGCAACAAACTTTGCGGAGATGATCCGGCCCAACCGCAGCATCCCCGTGGTGGTGAGCCTGGTGGGGTCCGCCGAGGATGACTTTGAGATGATGGTGGGACGGTTCGGGGATTGCGCGGTTGCCGGGTACGAGCTGAATCTCTCCTGCCCGCACGTGGCCAAGGTCGGCCTGGAGGTTGGCGACGACCCCGAGCTGGTCTCGCGGATAGTCCGGACCGTCAAGCGGTCCACGGACGCGCCGGTATTCGCCAAGGTGGGCTTGGGTTCGGCAGACTACCTGGATACGGTGTCGGCCGCGATCGACGCGGGGGCCGACGGGATAACCGCCATCAACACCATCCGCGCCATGGTCATCGACACGGAGACGCAGCGGCCCGTCCTGAGCAACCGCTTCGGCGGCCTATCGGGGACGCCAATCAAGCCGGTGGCCGTACGGTGCGTCTACGAGATATCCTCCAGATATGGCATACCGGTGATGGGGTGCGGCGGCATCTCCACCTGGAGGGATGCCGTCGAGTTCATACTGGCGGGGGCGTCGGCGGTGCAGCTGGGCAGTGCCGTCGGGGACAGGTGGCTGGGCGTCTTCGGCGAGATAAACGAGGGCATCCTCTCGTACATGCGGCAGAAGGAGATACGGTCCGTCTCGGAGATGGTGGGAGTTGCCCGCGGCCTATAACCTGCCCCAGATACTGGGCATAGACTCGATCCGGGACGAGACGCCGACTGTACGCACGTTGTACGTCACCGACGGCAACCTGGCCGGTGCCCATCCCGGACAGTTCGCCATGGTCTGGGTGCCGGGGGCCGGGGAGCTGCCCATGAGCATAATGGTGGGCGAGGGCGGCGGGGCGGCGTTCACCGTCCGCAGGCATGGTCCCTCCTCCACGGCCCTGTACAATCTGGGACCCGGTGGCCTGATAGGAGTCCGGGGCCCATACGGGAACTCCTTTGAGATTAGGCGGGGCAGGCTGCTGCTGGTGGGAGGCGGCACCGGCCTGGTTCCTCTGATGCGGCTCATAACCCGCGTCCCACCCGGCACGCACGTCACGCTGATGATGGGGGCGCGCACCCGGGAGGAGGTTTTCTTCGAGGATACCGCCGGGAGGTTGCTGCGGGACACCCCGCACGAGGTGCGGGTCTGCACGGACGACGGCTCGTACGGTACCGCCGGACTGGTCACGGATGCGGCGGCCGGCGCCATCGCGGAAGGCGCATTCGATGCCGTCTATTCGTGCGGCCCCGAGCTGATGATGCACAAGGTGATGGCGCTGGCCCGGGACGCAGGCGTCTTTGCGCAGGCCAGCATCGAGCGCATGATGAAGTGCGGCACGGGCATCTGCGGCAGCTGCTGCATGGGCGGCGAACTGGTCTGCAGGGACGGCACGGTCTTTGGCGCCGAGCGGTTGCTGTCCAACCCCGAGTTCGGGGTCTGCCACCGCAGCAAGGCAGGCATAATCGAACCGTACTAGGACGGGATGGGGTCCCGGGCAATACGGGGATTGCAGCCGGGATCCGGGAATTGGAACCCGGCCATGAGCGGAAATGACGCATGCATAAATTCAGGCGGGGTCGCGGTCATGCCGTTCCGCAACCAGATGGGGAACAGCACCGTATCTGCCCGCGCCGCTGCCGCACGGATTCCCTCCTGCCGGCGAGAACACCGCTGACGGGTTGTAGGAGGAATCAACCGCATGGCCGGATAGCGTATGCTGATACTGGGACTCGGGCCTACATGGGGTGCGGGCGTAGGGGGACTCGGCACCCGGTAGGGGACGGGTCCGCCGTTGAAGCGTCAGTAACAAGACCCGCGCCCCGGCCCCGGTTGCAGCTTGTCGATCCGAAAGACCGAGACGCCGCACGCGTCTTTCCGGCGTGAGACGGTGCGGGATCGTCGCCAAGGCGGAAAACGTCCTGAGGCAGGCTGCCGTCTCCGGGCTCTTGGCTTGGCTGCCGTCATGGCGGATTCTGGGCAAGTCCATGGAACTAAATCTGTCTGCCGGCACCGTAACCAACGGCGGACTCGGCAAACCGACACCCGCAGCCGTGCGGACTACCAGATCCTAAATGTCACTACTAGTGGTAATGCTCCAGAATCGGCAATATCCACCGCCATGAACAACACAATCTTGCATGGACCATGGCCCTTAGAAATTCGTTCTGATCTTATCAGATAGGAACACGCTTCGCGCCTATCAGCACTAGAGTGCGAACGTGGTTTTTCCGGCCTTGTCCAAAAATCCGGAAAAAGGTCACTAGTAATGTTTAATTACCACATCCGGATGCCCGCCGGACGACGGCCCGGATGATCGGAAGGTATTAGGATCGGAGGATCGCCGCACCGCCCAATGAGCAAGAGACACGGAAAGTCAAGGCAGACCAACCCCAACCGTGCCAGAAGCAAGAACAACCCCGACGGGAAGAGGAACGATCCCAAGACGGACTGGCCAGGATACAACAAGGACCGCCGTTCGGAGGGCAGAAGGTTCATCCGGTGGATGCGCCGGATAGCCGAGATTGCACGCAAGATACTGGGCATAGCGCCAGGCACGCGCGACCGGCGCGTGTCAGCCATACTGGTGTCCATCATCAAGGGCGAAGAGAACCTCTCCTACTGGGGCCTGATCAAGCACTTTGACCGGCACCCCGATGACCTGGATCTGTGCGAGCTGTCCAGGCCGTACTGCAGATCATGGTACCAGCTCCGCATATCGGAGATAGATCCCGCAGTACTGCAAAAGATCATCACCAAGATGGCCGGCGATGAAGCGGTCCACGGCACCCTGCTGGTCGACTCCAGCGGATTCAGCATAGCCAAGTATATCGACTGGCAGAACGCAAAGTACGGCAAGATCAGCGTGAGGCTGTTTGCAAAGCTGCACATCATGCACACGCTGCACGGCATGGCGTGCGCCGCCGTCGTCACCCCCGGAAAGTCAAACGACTCACCATACCTGCGCCAGATGATAGAGACGCTCCCGAAGGGAGACGGGGACGTCGTGGCCGACGCGGCCTACGGGGGCGTCAAGAATTGTAACGCCATCCGGGACAGTGGCCGGAGGACCGTCATCGACTCCAAATCCAACGCGGTTATCAAGGGATTCAACGCCAGGGCGGAGATGTTGAGGTTCCGCGAGGAGCACCCGGGGACATTCCACCGGATACTGCGCCTTCGGAACAACGTCGAGAGCGTCTTCTCGTCCATGAAGGCGCGGTTCGGCGGGGTGGTGCGCGCCCTCAGGGAGAAGACCCAATCGGTTGAGCTGCTAACGATGACCGTCTGCTACAACATGGCCTTCGCCTGAGGCCACGCCACGGGGGGCGGGAACCCCCCGCGGCTATGGGGAGGCTGCGCACGACTGCTCGTGGACCGCCATCCAGGACGGCTCCGGCGGGCAGCAAGAACGTGATCCGGCGTCTACCCCGCGCCTTCCTGCCGGTCCAGGTGCCTCCGTAGGTATCAAGCCGGGTCGTTAATTTTGACTTTTTGGACAAGGCCGGTTTTTCCCAAATGTTTTTTTATAGGCAGACAAAATAGTATTAGATGTCGGACACAATTCAGGCAGACTCGCCTCCTCTTACAGATGAGGAGATGAAAGATATTGAGGACTTCTACAGTCACCCAGAAGATCACAGGGTAGGCACTCTCAAAGAACTACTTGAAGAGCTGCATAGTGATTAAAAATTGTGGAGTTTAAGGTGGGCAAATAAATTTACGAAACAGTACAAAAGGCTTGATTCAAGCGTGCAACAGAGTATAGATAAGGCAATCACAGATATAGCGTCTTCGGCCAATCCAGCGGATCTTGGAACGTACAAGCAAGACATGAGGATCTTTTCCCATGAGATTGGTAGAAAATATCGTATTATCTACTCAGTTGGGTATAGGGAAGGTGTGGTAGATCTGCTTCGGGTATGCGACCACAAATCCGCATACGGTGAAGATTAGCAGCAATCACTGACTAGGCCAACTGGTCTATGGATGAGCCCCAACAAAGTCTATTGCTAGGCGGGTCTAGAGGCACTCTTGACGTGGCAGGTTCCGAGTTCTTTTTAATGTGATTTTTTAATGTGGAATTTTTCGATATTTATGCCGGTATTTTCACAACAGATGCGCAGCCGTTGCATGCTATGTGCCGAAATTTCCACCATCGTGGTGGGGCGCGCCGTTTTGATAGTGATCAAAACGGCTGTCACGCTTGCGCGCCCATACATATTAACATCCCCGAAAAACAGCGAAACCAATTGTACACTCTCTATATTGACGAAAGCGGCGATGAGGGACCACCTGGGGACAGCATCCACTCACGATGGTTTACTACCGGCGGGATAATAGTGGACGACGATGGTAGGCGCCGGTTCGAGCAGGCGCACGACAGGATAATCGCGGAGCATTTCACGGACAAGGGCATCGCGCTGCCCGACAGGTTCAAACTGCATTATTCTGAACTGCGGGAAGACAGGGAACCGTACAGCCAGCTGGGAAATGGAAGGCTCCGCGTAGCCGATGACGTGTTTGCCGCAATCAAAAACATAGACTGCAGCCTCATCTCGGCATCGATAAACAAGGCCTTCCACCTCAAAAAATATGCAGACCCGTTCGGCGTGCGGGGGGCCTATACGCTGCTGGTGTGCAGGCAGCGCTTTCAGCGTTTTTTGGAAGAGCGTGATGATGCCGGACGGATTGTCTATGAGAGGTTTACGACCACGCAGCGGCGCAAGATAATGCCGGAAATGCGCGAACTACAGGATAGCGTGGCCTGGTACTTTTCTCCCAACCTCGACAAGATTAAAAGCCGGATTGGGACCGGGGATCCACTCGCTGAAAGAACTTTGCAGTTTGCAGATTTTTTCGTATATGCGCCGCACATCATGCTTGTTACCGGGAAGGAAAAAAGACGGCGTTTCGAGGAGATAAAGCATAAGTATTACAATTTTGACGGGGCGCGGTGGGAACGCGGTTTCGTGGTTATATAGATTAAGGCGATTCCTTGGGCTATCGCAAGCGATGCCCGTAGCCTTTCACGCAGGCGGAACCGTACTTGTAGTACGGCTGGTGGTTATTTAAGCATTGAACTTGTGGGATGAATCTCAAGCCTGTGTGATGGGAAACGGTCAGACCAGGGGGCGGTATAGGGTGGTTTTTGTATGAACAGTTAATGAAAATGTGATGTAATGTGGTGCTTGCTGGCCTAGTAGTAGACTTTGGCCTTGGCCCGGCTGGGCTTGGTGCATGGCCACGCGTTGGGCGGTTATCTCTTCCCTGCTGGCCCGGTAGTAGGCTTTGGCAGTCATGCCCGCGCCGGAGGTCAGCTATCCCCGGTGCGCCGCTATCTGCTGGATCTCCGGGGTGGTCAGCCTGTAGTTCGTGTAATCGTCGACGGCCACCTGCCACTCGTCCTGCTCTATCACGCCGCTGCCGTCCGTGTCGTACTGTTGTACGATGGCGGGCAGGTTTGATTCGGGTTCTGGTTCGGGCTCCTGGGTGGGTTCTTGTTCAGGCTCCTGTTGTGGTTCCTGGGTTGGTTCCTGCTCGGGTTCCTGTGTTGGTTCTTGTTCGGCCCCCTGTTCGGCCTCCTGCTGAGGTTCGTCCTGCGGTTCCTGCTCGGCCTCCTGGGTGGGTTCCTGTTCTGCCCCCTGTTCGGCCTCCTGCTGAGGTTCGCCCTGCGACTCCTGGGTCAGCTGCTGAAGTTCGGGCGCCACCACGTGGACCGTCCTGACCTGCGGGGTGGCCGGGGTGCCGGAGCTGTCCGCCACCTGGTAGTACAGCAGGTAGGTGGCCGCCGTGGTGGTGTCAACCGCCCCGGTGACGGTCACGCTGGCGGTGATGTCGTTGCCGTACGGGTCGGTCGCCGTGTAGCCGGGGTCCGTCCAGGCAGAGTTGAGCTGCACGGTCATGTTGGTGGACCCCGCCAGGGTTATGACCGGAAGCTGCGCCGACTCGGGGACGGCCACGCCCTGAGGCGAGCTGGCAGCCGGACAGCTGTTGCCCCCGTCATTGTCCTCTATGTATACCGTGATCCGCTCATGTACCGCCTGGGCCGTGCCCGGCCACATGGTCATGGCCAGGATGACGGTCTCGCAGCCCTCCACCATGGTGTCGTCGACCGGTAGGATCCTCGTCGAGGCGGTGGTGCTGCCGGCGGCGAACGTGGGAAGCTTGATGTAGTTGTAGTCCCCGAACGTACCGGGCTGACGGTTGTCGACGCCCTGTATACTTGGCGTCGGGTGGAGTATGTAATTGTCGGCGGTGCCGCCAACCCTGATTTGCATCGAGGTCTCCTGGCTCACAGGCTCGCTCAGGGTCATGGTGAGGCAGCCGACGTCGGGCATCGTTAGCTGGGCCGTGCCGCCGGCCGACCAGCCCAACCCCCACTCCGCACCGGTGATTTCGGTCAGGGTGAGCGTGCTGTCCGCGACGCCGTTCGACGCGCTGAGCGCAGCGTCCACGCCGGCCCCAACTATGTCATCACCCACAAGGGGGATCTGGGCATTGCCGGCGCGCAGTATCAGGCACGAGATGAGACTCTCCGGAATGGCCTTGTTCAGCGTCAGCTTGATACTTTCCTGGTACGTGATGATATTGTGCAGGTTGTTGGGATCCTGAGTGACCTGTCTCTGGTTGTACGAGATGGCTTTGACCGTATATGCGACCCCGTCAAAGGTGAAATCATTATCAGATAGCGCACTGATGCAACGGGCGCCGGCCTGGGTGTCGTCGCAGCCGCGGTTTGCCGGGGCCGAGGCGGGCGTGCTCAGGTCATATGTCGTTATGGTGGTGGACCAGAGATTGGCGCCCTCGCGCGGGTTGCCGGATATGGATGCGTGTAGCGTTTGGGACGGCGGCGCGGTCAGCCTCAGCTGGACCGTGTCGCCGGCGTTCCAGCTCAGGCCGTGGTTGTTCAGAACAATATTGGTGCCAGAGATAGTGGCGCCCGCAAGGGGGAACTGCGCGTTGCCGATATGCAGCGTCAGGGCCGACTTGGCGCTACCCGATAACGAGGTGCTGAGTTGCATGGCGAATTGGGTGCTTGTAGAACGAATAGCTTCGATGGTATACGTCGTGCCGCCATAGGTGAAGTCGTTGTCCGTGAGTGACCCGCTTGGGTTGCATCGCTGAGTACTGCCCGTAATGTCGCAACCTAATAGGTTATTACCAATGTCTCTTACCGTCAGCGTCGCCGACCAGACTTCCGTGACCGGGTCGTGGTCGGCAAAGGCGGCCGGCGCCTCATGGATAACAGATACCGCCAGCACAGACAACGCGGCCAGCAACACAACCGGGATTATCCCGGAGATATGATTATCGCTTATGGTCGGGGGGGGGGGCGCGGAATCTCGCCTAAAACCGGTTCCGAAAGATCGGCGCGCCGCAGTAATTGAGGCGTCGGTCTTCGGCTTTTCGGTGCTGGACATTGTGGATGTTGGGATATGCCTTGCATAAATATTTGGCGATATTGCCGCGTTATGAATAATTTGTATAACATCACAATAAAATAATGCGACAATAATGATAGTATGCGCCTGCCGGATTAGGTATCTCCCGGGTTGTCTCCGGCAAAAGACTACCACAAACCCGGACCTGCTGGCGCCGTCTTTGGCCAGGCCGCCGGCGGAAAGCGAGCGACGCGCTCCCACCCTGCAAGCGGGCGGCGCCTTGGCCACCGTCGCTAGTATGATTTTTCGATTTTTTGGTAGTAGCACTGCTCGCAGTAAATACTTCCATCAAAGTCCGTCATCAAAGAGTTGGGTCTTTGACAGTCTTTGCACTTGAGGTAAAAGTCGTCTTCATCCTCCAACTTTTCTATTCCTTCTGGCCATTCGCTGGCGCGGCATGGCTGGCGTCCCCCGAGGTGCTCGAACAACCCGCACACCTGGCACATGCCGGTGGGGGTGCCCTGGCACCCCACGACGCTGGATCCCGCCACCAGCGCCTTCCACACCTTGGTTATCGCCTTGAATATGGGCATGTCGCTACCCATATAGCTGCGCATGTCCAACAGGTTCCTGTGTTGCTCGCTGAGCTCCAACCGTCTCTGTTCGGCCTCCGGGCTGTAGTCCCCCCGTATCATGGTGGCCTCTTCGGCGAGTTCTTTGATCTGGTCCCCATAGTTAGCCCAATCTTCCGACCTCAGCGCCTCGAACACGAGCAGATATTCTACGCTCGGGCGCTTCTTCCTTTGTGGGGGATCATCCCCGGCCCCGTCCTGATGGTCCCGCCGCTCAGTCGGCAGCGCCGCCACCTCCAGGCTGATGGTCATCATCATCGTCCAGGCCCTCCTGCCCCCGGTCGGGCTCGTACCACCCGCGCATGTTCAGGACGGCCGCCCCGGACCCGTTTCGCGTCTTCACCGAGTGGGCGGATGTCAGGTAGCCGTTCTTGGCCAGGGCGGCGCGCATCTCGTCCCAGTCCCGGCCGCGCCTCGCGTCGGGGTCCCTGTCGTTCTGGCGGGCCCACCGTCCGTATATGTCCCTGAGCAGCACGGCGCCGCCGCGGATATTGCGGTGGCTCCTGGTAACGCCGAGGCCAACCAGCCATGCCGCCTTCCGGCCCACCCCGCTGTGCGCGTCCATGTCCGACGGCCGCAGTCGGCGCAGCAGGCGGCCCTCGTCCAACAACCGGACCATATGCGGTACCAGCAGGTTGAACAGTCCGGAGAGCTCCTCGTTGGTGGTGAGCTTGTCAATCAGGCCGGGGTCCTCCTTCTCGGGCCGCCTGTCAAACAGGATCATCTGGATCCGGTCGTTGATGCCGGGGTCATCCACCATCCCCGGGGGAAGCTCCTTGTTGGTGGCAAACACCTGAGTCATGTTGAACCTCACGTTCTCGGGCTTGCCGTATATGCGCCTAGTACGGATGGTACCGGCCGTCGGGCCGTACTCGCCCAACTTTTTGAGCATTTCAATCGAGATGTCCATCAGAAGATAGTCGGGCTGGCTGTTCTCCGTCGCGATGTTGGCCAGGCAGTCGGCCTCGTTGGAGGTCAGCTCAAAGTCCTTTCCCACCCGGCTTAGCGGGATGGACGTGTGGCGGCCGACCGGCATCATCCGGCGCAGCAGTTCCAGTATGACGCTCTTTCCGTTGCGCGCGGAAACGCCCTGCAACAGGAACAGGGCCCGGATGTTGGGCTTGCGCGCCATTATGGCGTGCGCCATCATCTCCAGTATGGCCGTAACCCGCACGTCATCGGCCGGCCAGGGCCCCGTCGCCAACACCTCTCCCCCGCCGTCCTCACCCAGCATCCCCAGCATCTCGGCCAGGAACCTCCGGATGTGTGGGGCCGTGGCTGAGGGGTCGTACGGAAACGGGAGCGCGGCGCGGGCCATGTACGGGCCGCCGTCCGGCGATGCCAGCGAGGCCGGATCCACCACCTCGCCGGTCCGTATGTTGACGGCCTGCCCGGTCGTGAAAAACACCATCTCCGGGTTCGGATCCCACCGGCCGTCCGGAACGGGCCTGGTGGCCTCGTAGATGGCGTCGATCTTCCCCTTCATCTCGTACGGGGACAGGTCATCCGGCGGGACGGGATTGCCGTTTCGATCATGGGTGGCCACCTCGTATGCCGCCCGGATGAGGCGGCGGAGCTCCTTTTCGTCGACCGGCTGGTAGTAGGGCATCGATCCGCGCTGGGTGGTGGGTCGGCGATACAGGACGCCGGACTCTGCCAGTGCCATGCTGTTCAGCTCCATGAACTTTCGCCGGCAATGGACGGTCCCCAGGGTCACGTCCGATTCGGTAAGGACCGGCCGCCGGTCCTCGATAAGGACGGGCGGCCGGGGCGGCGCTGCCGAACCGGGGGACGCGGCCATCACCTCGTCGACAAAATGGCCGTACCTGGAGGCGCACCTTACCTCGAAGCGCCGGGTAGCCGGGCCCAGCTCCCGCAGGACCTTTTGGAGGCCGGCATCATCCCGGTCGGCCTCCAGGATCACCCTCTTCTGGGCTACGGGGGCGCGCACAAGACCGCGTATCTCATCGGCCAGGGCGTTGGGCATTATGTTTCCCAGGTTGACACCCGCAAGTTCGGCAGCGGCCGTGTGGCAGGCCTCCGGGTCGGTGAATGCCAGCCGGACGATGTCGTCATCGGTAAAGCAGCTCATGTTGGATCACCACCCTCCTCCGGTAAGGCCGGCGCCAATCCCGCGGTCCCCCCGATGGGGGTACCGGGACGGCCGGCAAAAATAACAAATAAAAAAACAGCTAAATAATCAATATTATGCAAACCGGTTTTATTCCATACCATAGGATAATAACGTTAAAATCATATATAAGTATTTACTTGTCATGGTTTTTCCAACCAATCAACCAATTAAAAACATACTACACGAACGTTGTCTGGTTGGTAGTTTATGGTTGTAGATTAAAAAACCCGCCCGGGTTGATGGGGGATGGTTCCTGTGTTGTAAATTGGAAATTTTGCCTTCGGTTCCAAAAGATAGAAACAACCATTGGATTTTAGGCCATCCGCCCGGATCGTAATGCCGAACCAGGGTAGGCTGGCAGAAAACCGCATGCCGGCCCGCGCTGCGCCCTGGCGCAGCCGGGACGGGAAGGTGTCTGCATACCGGCTCCCGGCTGCAATAATCCGGCGGGATTATGATGGTGATAATGCTTGATGCCATCCTTCACTAAATGCAAGTAGGTAATTACGTACAAACTACCCGGCTGATCCGAAAATTTTTAGATCATCAGGATATGCGCCGTCAAAAAAAAGTTTCCGCCAATCGGGTAGGTAGTTTACGAACGATCTACCCGCTTGGCAGGTCCCAACACGCCGGAATGGGGGTTTTTACACGTTCAAATTACGCTCTTTTAGCATGCTAGGCTGGTAACAGTGGATATCGGGCATATTTGACTGGCGCGCCGGCAAATCACGGGTAATCGTGTTTTAATGGGCGGGTATTCGGAGCCGGTGTGTTTTTGTCGGGAGCCGGCATGCATGATTTTTTTCATTATGGGATTGTTGTTGTGTGGTCCCGGAACGCCCAGATATCAAGTTGAGGCTTTATACGACAGTTAGCCGCTAAAGATTCATTATGTTTATATGTATTTTTTTATTAAAAAAAAATAAATGGGAAAATGGGAACAGCCAAACAGCGTCCGCAATACCGATATCAACGGAAACGGCACCATCTTCAAGCGCAACCACCAGCGCATGAACGGCGATATCGTCACATACATGTACGTCCGGCCCAGGCTTGGAAGCCGCGGGCGCGACCCCCGGACGCGCAAACCGGCGGTCGACAACCAGGCTGAGCACGCCAGCAGGGCAAGGTACCGCCTCGCGGACTATTTTCTCGAGGAGATATGGACTCCAAAGGGGGTGATCACCGAGATAGTCTCGGGCCGCGACTACCCCCTGGGCCGGGTAACGTATCTGAGCCCGGCCGACCTGGGTATAACCGGACCCCAAGAGCAATGGACCGACGAGCAGCGCGACAAATGGGAGGAGGCCCGCGACAGGATGGCCGAGGACAACCGTCATGCCAACGATGCCGCCCGCAACCTGCTGAGGGCGATCGGAGCCATCCGCAAGGCCCAGCTAGATACGGACTTGGACGACATGGACCTCGACTCGGTGGCGCCCGGCAACGTTCGGCGTCAGCCGGATGAGGTGCAACTAACGTGACAGGCAGCCCGCCACCCGGATTGCCGGACACGTACCTAGACATGGAGACCACCGGCTTGGAACCGGAAGATTCCAAGATAATCTCCGTCCAATACGCCGCCCTGGAGCGCGGGACCGGGCGCCAGCTGGGCGGGCTGACCATCCTCAGGGAATGGGAACTGGGCGAGCGGGGGATGCTAAACCGGTTGATCACGGACACGCCCGTAATTGACCCCGCCTTTGTTCCGGTCGGATTCAATCTGCCGTTCAAGCGCAAGTTTCTCCTATCCAGGTCACGGATGCACGGCCTGCCGGAGATAAACCTGCCCACGCGTCCCGGCGTCGACCTCCACGACATGGTGATAAGGATGAACGGCGGCAGGTCCAAGGGCGCCAACCTGGCCCAAGCCGTCGGCATACCGCCGAACGGGCCGCTGATCCCGGAGTGGTACGCCGCCAACAGGTATGACGACATAGAAAAACACATCCGCGCAAAGGCCTCCGGGTGCATCAGATTGTACGAGTCGCTACAGTCAGAGCGCGCCGACAGGAGACGAAGACTGAGGGAGCTTGACCCCCGTTCCTAGCTGACAGCGGAGTGGCCGACGGGCGCCGCGCGGTGTCGTTTATCGGCGTGGGGGCGTGGGGGCGTGGGGGCGTGGGGGCGTGGGGGGCGCATCCTTACAGTTCATCCACTATTTGGTTGAGCCATCCGGAGTGCCCGCGGCACGCCCCATTCGATGCATCTTGGGCGCGTCCAAGACTGCCAGCCTGTCACGCGGCTGCAGGTTTGCCGGACCATCCAACATATACCCCCAAGTTTGTATAACGGATGGCTGCCCGTAACATCTGCCATGCGCATTGGATTGCATTTGGGCCGTAACGCCACGCCGGCGTATTCACGGGGATGAAAGGGGCATGGTACGCGTCCCCGATAGTCCATGGTCAAGGGGTCTTATCGGGTGGGTCGACGGGCACATGGACCTGTGTGAAGGCATGCGGACCCTGCACAGCCACCTGGTAAAGAACCGCGAGCTCGGGCACTACATCCACGCGCAGATAGCCAAGCAGCTCCACGAGAGCGGCAACTACAGGATAACCGGGGTGGAGATGAAGGGGGAAAACGCGGCCTGGGGGAAGTTTGACGTGGACATAGAGCTTTTCGACGTTGGGCGCCGCCAAAAAGTATACGTTCAGGTATGGCACGGCCAAAACACCTCCGGCCATATCATCAAAGACCAGTTTACGCCGGAAGGGCAGGCGCGCATCGCAAGGGACCAAAGCGTCAGCAAATACGGCGGCGTAAAGACCGACTGGCAAAAAGACCACCAGGTGATCAAGAAGAAGCTGGCTCAGCTGCCCGACGGGTTGGAGGGGTACGTGATGGTGGCCCAGACTCCTATCGATCTCATACCGCTGATCATGATGCCCGAGTGGGACAATGAAATCCCCCTCGACAAGTGCATCATACAGCTAAAGTGCGACTTGGATGCCAATACGCTGAACATGTCCGGTACGGCCGTCATACACCATGGCCCAGGCTTTGACACGCGGCACGCAGAGAAGGTTATCGCGTCCCTGGGATTTGAGCATAAAGATGATTACGGCCCCTACATAGCCATTCCATGACGCATATGGTGGTGGTTTTTGGCCGTATGCTTGGCGTGGAAGGGGTTGTCGTTCCATCCCGGATTTCTGCGGGATGCGGGTTGGTATCGGGTGGGGATCTGGTGCTCGTCCACCATTTGGTTGAACATATGGTGGCAGGACGTGCTGACTACTCGCCAAAGATTATACGGATGACCCGCTCACAGGAGGCATAATAGAAACGACGATCCATCTTGGAGCGCAGCTCATCGCCGTGCAAGTTCACTTCAAATCCCATGCCATGCCTACCATAACCCGCGACAGTGCCTCTCCGGAAGGGCAGATCAGGTACTGATCCAAATTTGAGGTGAACTTGTACTCATCGCCTACATGATAGAGAACGTCAAGCGTGACAAGGAGCCCTAGCGGGTGGCCTGAATCGATTTGAGCCACGCTTACGGGTGGACGACGGCAATTCCAGCCGGTTTTGCAAAAAAAAATGACTGGTTTTGGTTGGCCGCGCAGTGTTGATCATGCTCAATACAGGTGGGCGCCTTGATGGTTTTGGGAAAAAATTTTTGCGCCAACTTGGTATGTTCGTGCAGTGTTGATCATCCTCAAAACAGGATCCTTATGAAGAAAGTACAAATTGCGCCAGTCGGCACCAAAAAACATGGCAGTCCCGGCAGTCCCGCCAAAAAGAAAGGCCCAAAACGACAAGCTGTACAGGATGTTCTGCGACGCCACCAGACATCTGTGCAGTGACCTGAAAATGGACTACGACCGGGTCAGAAAAGACAGGCGGGAGTCTGCGAGCAGATCCTTGTATATCGCAGACGGGTCTGGCTGCAAATACCCGTTGACGTTTAGCGTTTTGCTGGACCAGACCAAGGAAATGGACCATCCGATGCTATCCGTGTGGATTCAAATCCCATACGGAGAGGGCAGCGCACCCTTCGTGTTCGAGGATTACGCCACTCCCAAACCAGAAAGGCGCGGAGACTACCTCATGCGCTGGGTCGAGTACGCGGCATACAAGTTCCATCTGGAACACGAGCCCGCAAACTTGAACTCGCTCTTTGCTGGCGCCGGCATCAGGGTGTACGGCATGGAGGGGCATCCGGACCTGACGCAGGCGGAGATGAAGATTTTCATAAACGGGATAAAAAGAACTCCAAACGACCGGATAACAGTGTACAGGTTCCGCCACATGAACAACGATCCGTGGTACAGGTCGTACAGTTACGGCTTTAACGTTGCACTGCGCAGCATGCCGTACCCGTTTTGGGTGTTCTTCCACGGGGTGGGCGACACCTACCCGGTGGTAACCAACCCCTACCTAAAGGAGATAGAGAAGATGACCCGGAACATCAGGGGTAGCGCGCAAAAGCGGTTTGACATCGAATACGACACGCTGCACAAGTACCTGCTGGGGCATGCGGTATCATTTGTGCCCCGCCGCGGCGGCGAGATGGTGTTCGACTTGAACAAGGTACCCATCGAGAAGCTGAAGGATGAGTTCAAGGAGGCGTACTCCAAGTTCCTACAGCACCTGGGTAATGGCGACTATCCGGAGGCGCTGCGCGGCATCAGGGTGCTGGTGCAGGACATGCTGGAAGATATCTGCCGGGAGAACGGGGTTGACATGCCGAACGCTCCCGGTGTTAGTAATCTTAGCCAAGTACTGAAAAACCACCATATCATAGACGACAAGATATGGGCTCTCCTTAATGCATTCGCCCCGTATCCAAACGTCGCATCCCACAAACTACTCCCGAAAGATTACACCGATGACGCGCTCACAAGGAACATAATAGAAACGACGATCCTTCTTGGAGCGCAGCTCATCACCTACATGATAGAGAACGTCAAGCGTGACAAGGAGCCCTAGCGGGTGGCCTGAATCGATTTGCGCCACGCTTACGGGTGGACGACGGCAATCCCAGCCGGTTTTGCAAAAAAAAATGGCCGGCCTTGGTTGGCCGTGCAGTGTTGATCATCCTCAAAACAGGTGGGCGCCTTGACGGTTTTGGGGAAAAATTTTTTGCAACGCCGCATCCCAAGGACTCGCACTCACGGCACCCAAAAGCAATCACGCATGGCTACATGGGCATGCCAACATGGGCAGACTCCTGGTTTGGGCGCCGCGTTCCGGATCTTGCGTCTCAGGAAACGGGGGATGTACGGCCATACGCTTGGCGCCTGCCCGATGTTTGGGCGTAGATCAACGCGCCCCAACCATTACCTAAAAATAAAAAAAATAATTGCGGCGACATCGTGCTTATGACGATAGCAATCTGGCCGTCATTTGCTTTCTTACATGCCAGGCGATGGCAGCCTCCGCCTCGGCCTCACGGAGCCTGGTATGATAGTTGGCGGATTCTGGCACGCCGCAGCATACCCAGCCCAGCGCCCTGGATTTTAAGGCGTCGTCTGCACCTCTCCACTGGGCTACGTGATAATGCCTGTCCGCGTCCTTGCGGGAGACTATCACCCAAGAATTATGTCCCCCGTGTTTTCTTTCCGGTTTTGGTCCGTGCGCTTGTATCATGGTATGGTGGCATGCCACCCCTATTTATTTAAGCACGATTTTCTACCGATAATTGATAACAAACTCCAAACCGGCCTGAGAGCAGGCAATAAAAACAAAGAGTCGCCGAACTCCGGTGGTTGTCTGCCATTATCCCCCCATTGCTACGCCGTGGACGGGTGGCGCGCCCGTCCGGGCCTTACATAGTAGATGACCGAATTGCCGTCGGTTTCGCCTTCCCGCGTTGCAAACTCTTCCGGATACGTCTCGATGAGGGGCAGCATCTTCTTGTGGCAGTAGTAGTGCGTGTCGAGACCGGGAAGGCGGTTTGCGACATCGGCCAGCCGGACCCAGCCCCCCTCCAGCGGTGGAGACGAGCCTATGGCGTCGTGGATTTTGTCTATCAGGTAGCGGTCAGCCCGGCTATAGGCCGCATCCGCCGGTTTGGTCAGCCGCGGCAGGCACTCGGCATACTTGAATACGTCGCACTCCTCGCTGAACGACGGCGAATTGTCCCTGGTGCCTATCCCCATTACAAACGCTTTCTTGTCGTGGATCCGCGCAACCAGACCCGAATAGTCGTTGTCGCTGGCGACTATGCAAAAACCATCGACCTCCCCGGAGCGGAGCATCGCCTCGGCGTCTTGGATCAGGGCGCAATCTGCAGAGTTTTTGGCGCTTGCCTGCTCTGGCTGTACCATCTTGATGCCGTGCGAGGCGAGGCACATCACCCACTTGGACATCCGGCTGCTCTCCCAGTCCCCGTAGGCGCGGCTCACCTTCACGGTGCCGTGCCGGTTGGCCTCGGCCAGCACGCGCTCTATCAGGGGCAGTTCTGCGTTCTCGGCGTCTATCAGTACTGCCAGCGCGCGTGATTTCGAATCCATGCATGTGGCGGCGCCGGCCCCGCACATATACTGGTTTCTGAGTTCCCCGATGTCCTGATGATCCGACCGGCGCTGCCAGCAGTATTCCCGGAAAATCCGTTCCTCTAACCTCTTAAGTTAAATTCTTCGTTACCATGCCGGATTGGCCGGATCAGAGCCAAATTCCACAAATTGCATCCGTTCTTGCCATAATATACTGAGCGGTTCTTTCTTTTTTTTCTTGATACTTGAGAGAAACGTAGTATTTCTGGTGTCGGCTGACAGCGTCTTTGTCCTGACTTTGCCGGGTCGGTCATGCTCCGGAGGTTGCATCGCGTCGTGAACGGTGTTGGATGGTAGGCGTGTCGTGGTGGTAAGCTGGTCAACGTTCTGGCCGCGATATTGCCGTCATGGCCGGTTTTAGCGGCCGATCTTGCGGCCGGGGCATCCTTGCGACCCATCCCGTGTGTTGGCGCCCATCCGCCCCGCACGATACGAGCCGGCATCAACGCTACCACCCGACACGCGCATGCCGGCGGAATTGCAATTCCGTTTATATGCGCACGCCGGCTGCCGCCAGCCACCGATCCAGATGGTGTTCACGCAGTTTCTTCATTATCTTTATCCAATCCCAGAGCTCCGGTTCGGCTACGTTGTCGACCGTGCGTGCCGACTTGCCGCGTTTTCCGTCAAAGGTACCGTCCGTGGCTATGACCGCCTTGCCGATGCCGTGTCGGGCGCACAACCTTGCAAACTCGTCCACCTCGCGCCGCTCGACGCGCCCCCCTCCTGAGCGGTCATAGCTCCGTATGGCCGTCAGCCTGCCGTCCTTCTCCACTATCGCGGTGGAGTTGCCCTGTTTCTTCGGCTTGTCGCCGTTTTGATCGTTCGCGGGCCAGCCGCGGGGCCACTTCTTCGACTTGGGTCCGGGTACCGAATATCCCTGACGAAGGAAGGAGGCAAGCACTATCCTGGTCAGGTCGAGCTCGTCGGGTTGGCGGCCCAAGCTCAGCGCCGGCATGTCCCGGAGCGCGCCGGCAATCTTGGTTATCATCTGCGGATCCGGTGGCTGTCGGGCATCACCTGCCGGCTTGCGGGATGGTACTGCCTTTCTCTCATCCGGCGTCCTGCGCACCTTGTTTCGGATGCCGCCCGCCGCATTTGACATACTGCCTGCCGGGCCGGGTCGGTTGCCGGGTCGGTTGTTGCCCCCGTCACCTGTGTTGTCCCCGGTCTTCTCGTCTCCCGGCTGCCGGGTCAACCACCACCGGATCACGCCGACCACCTCCAGTATTGGATGTTCGACACCCATGCGGCATAGTGGAATATGGCCAGGGGAATCGCCATGATCGCCAGCAGATGGTACGCTGGTAGAAGATGTCCGTACATATGACCTAGCACCATCACCATGACGGCGACCCAGGCAGCCTCAATGAACCCCTGCGATGCGACGCCGCAGCCCAGCCCGTATCTCCGGGTTATGATCCTCATCAACGGGGCAGCCTCGAGATCAGCCACCATTTTGCGGCCGAATTTCGTGGTAGAGGCCGCATCAAGCATGAATCCCAGCCCCAGCGTCGCGGGGGCCAGCACGACGACCACCCGCCAGTCAGTTTGGTGTCCTGTCGCCTCGGAGCCGGCAAGCCATCCCCAGGCAAACACGGTCAACCACAACGATGGCGCAAACGCCCGCTGCGCCGTCCGCTCTGTAGTTGCTATGATTTTCATGTCTGTTGTTCCAGTATCTAGTATTTAAAGCTGAAATCTTTCATAATTAGAACAAAAGCGCGGAATTTATGACGCGTGTTCCGAAATCCGTTCCAATATTTGACGCGGGTGCTGCCGCAATCGCGCCTGCAAAGTGACGCGGCAGGCGTATTGTTTATCGAGCTGTGTGATTCCCCCATCCGGTGAGGACTATCAAGATATTGTGCGATGGTACATTCGCCATCACACACCAACTTTACACTCCATTCCGTACAATTAACGCAAATCATGAAATTTACTGTGTAAAATTGTGCGCCGATATGCCGCATGGTTGGATTTTGGGCGCGGGCGCGTGTTGTATGATGAATGTCATATACCGTGGGGTGGCGGGCTTTGCTGTATGGCAAATACCATACACAGCCTCAAGAAAAAAAAGCAAATTGGCGCGCGGCCTACTTCGTTGTTAGCGGCTTCGGCTCGTAAACATCGCCGCAGCTGCGACATGTTAGCGGCCCGAATTCTGGGCAGGTCTTTTCGCGCGTCTCGTCGTTCCAAGGCGAACCCTCCAGGCAGACGTATCCGCCAACATCGTTGACGCCGGGCCCGGTCATATGCCGGTACTCGTGTCGGCCCTCGGAGTAGATGGCCTTTGGGCAGGATGCGCCGGTGTCCGGGTTCTTGCCCAGCACGGACGCAAAGAACTCTGTGCCGTAGCGCGTAAACAGATCTATGTGAGGGTAGTCAGCCCAAGATCCAAGATATTGTTGGCGTATTTTCTTATCGGTAACTTTGCTCCACATTGGTCGACGACGAGCGCTCACTCATACTTAAGGAGATGGATACATTATAGTTGGGATCATAAGTAACCGGACAAATTTTTCATGCGGGGTATAATTTATCCAAATTTCTAAACAGAATGTCGCGCGGATTGAAATTGATTTCAAGCGACTCGTACACGAGCATCACCTTCCGTCTAAAGTAGCTCCTGGCCGGCCGCCGGAACGTTCTGCGCAGTATGGCCTTTCCATCCCGCCACAGCCACTCGGCCGGATTCAAGAACGGCGAATACGGCGGCAGGAACATCAGCCTGACTGAATCGCCATTCTTCTCGAGATATCGCCGTACGCGTTTCGTGTTGTGGTACGCGGCGTTGTCGACGACCGCCGCCACCTTGCCGAAACGTTGTTGCAGTTTATCGAGGTATTTGATGAATGATCTGTCGTTGGCCCTGTTGGCCGCCATGTAGCACGTCTCGCCATCCAGCGTGACGCCGCCGTAGACGGTCTGCCTCTGGTTGCCCAGCGGCATCTGTATGGGTTCGGCGTCACCGCGCACGTAGACGGCTCCCGACCCGAACAGGTTCGCGTTTTGGTGGCTCTCATCGGCCATGACCACGGTGAAATCGTCCTTTTCGAGCGTCTCAACCTCCCTTTCGGTATCCTTCTGCCAGATCTCTACCTCCTCCTTCGGCGGGACGCGGTCGGATAACCGGAGTGTCTTCTTGACCGCGAAGCCCAGGGACCTCAGCAGACGGCGCCCGTGCTGTTCGCTGTATTTCACGCCAGTCTTCTTTTCGACCAGCTCGACGAACCCCAAGGCGGTAAACCGCTTGGCGCCGCCGACTATCTCCTCCAGCTGGGCGCGCGGCACGAAAGGGGGGCGGCCCGGCCTCGCATCGTCGGCGAGGCCGTCCAGCCCGTTGCGGTCGTACGCGGCAAGCCACGCGTAGACGGTTCCGCGACTGACGCAGAAACCGTCCGCAACGGTATCGACATCGATGTTCTTGTTCAATACCATGTTTACCGCCGCAATGCGCGCGTACTCGTTCTTGTTTTTGGCGCGTTTTAGCGCGTCTTTCATCTCGGTCGTAGCCATGTGCCGGCTTGAAATTTTACCCTATTATGATCTTACGGATTTGTCCGATTACTTTTGATCCCAACTATAGTACGGCCGGCTAGTAGCCAGGACATTATTATCGCCCATGCATAACCGCTAACTTCTAGACTTGACCATCCTGTCCATTTTTTTGAGTATGGGCAGCAGTCTCTTAAGGTGTACTTCGTTGCTTGCGTATGAGCGATAGTCACCCGAACCTTGATGGCCTATGTTGGCGACATCCTTGGTGAAATCATCTTCAGCAAAGTCACCTTTCCGTCCGTAACAGATGTCA
Source organism: Nitrosopumilaceae archaeon (assembly GCA_965261905.1). Classification (GTDB taxonomy): domain Archaea; phylum Thermoproteota; class Nitrososphaeria; order Nitrososphaerales; family Nitrosopumilaceae; genus VYCS01. The sequence goes on from CBDHDZ010000013.1 coordinate 893,957, forward strand.
ACCTTTTTCTGAAACGCCTCGACGGTACACAACAATCGCTCACCGGGGCGCCTAAAACCAACGTACGTTGTGGTAGGAAACTCCTTAACTTCGGGGAACGTGCGCAGTATCCTGTCGCGTACAACCGCATAAAATGGGTATTTGGCCTCATAATCTTTGAGATTAATGAGTGGTGTGGGCGAGGGCCCGTTTGGCGGTTTGGGCGCATCAATCGGGCCATGCTTGCCTCCGACAAACCTTAGCGTCACAAACCCGCTTTCAAACCGTTTTAGTTCATACAGGCACTCGGTATCCTGGTGATCTGCCACCGACACCTGCCGATCGGTAAACTCGGGAGCTATGATCACCACATACATTCTTTCCCAGTCAAACGAATCACTCGTCCTATGTGTTACATTTGGCCGATCGTTGTACCTTGATGCCAGCTCGCCGTGGTTACTCTTCATTTTGATCAGGTAATCTTCCGCCTGCTCACGTACGGTGTCACTACGCCTGTTCTTGTACTCTATGGCTACGAATGTGTTGGCATCGCGGTCATACGCTACCGTATCGGGAATCTTCGAGGCTATCCGCGGCTTGCTCTCTACCAGCTCCAGACTGGGAAACAGCAGTTGCAGGTTCGTCTCCACCCATTTATGCTGCTGTTCCTCCATGGAGAAGTTGTCTGGTTTCAGTTCGTAGTTCTTGTTGGCGGGGGCGTAAAAGGCACGCATGCGTTCTAGAACCGGCGGCTGTTATTTACTGTTTTCGGCCTGATCAGTACTTGGAACAACCAATTTTCCAAACCGCCAGCCTGGTCCGAATTTGGGGCGATCCACCAAAATCCATGCACAGATGACATGAACCGGGACATCCCCGTGACCTGAAACCGGTTGGGACAAAAGTGACCAGATGTGGTTTCGTACCAGCACCACCGCGTACAACTCCAACCCCCCACCAGGTCACTTTTGTCCCGGTTGGCGCCGGGTCGCCAGGATGTCCCAAACCACGCCGTTGCGGTTGCTTATTTGCCCGCGCCCGTCTGGCCGGCGTGAGTGCTGCCATACGCGCCGAGTTCATGTTCCGCGCCATATATGATGTCCAGTATGCGTCTGGTAAACTTCAGCGTGTGTTCGGCGCGCTCCCGGTCAGGTTGGTTGATTTCGTGCGCGGCATCGTTACCGTTGTCCTTGATGGTGGCGGCCATATCTTTCAGCGACTGCGTGACGCAGTAGTTATCGTTCAGATGGTCAACATACTCCACAAACCTCATGTTTTGTTCGGCACCCTTATCGACTGCTGCGTTCATCAAGATCTTGCGGCACAGTATCTCGCATCCGGTGTATGCCCGCGCCCCGAACGATGCCCGTGCCTCGTCATATATGACAGATATGATGTCCGGCAGGCCGCCCATGTCAGCGAATATTTGTGGGGGTGGAAGTATGACATCGTCGTTCTGCACGGATCCTCTGCCGCACTGCGGGCACAACAACCACCATCTTTGATAATTGCCCCCTGTATGCGAGACAACAAGTCCGGTTACGGCTGTCCCACAATGGCCGCAAACATAGTATTGACTCAGCATTTTACCAGCGTACTGCTGTATGAAACGACATATTGAAAGTGCATGTTCTGGCGTGTCGGTCGAGTCAGAACCGAGGCCTGAGCCTTTGCCACTTCCCATGAACTTGAGCGGCGTATGTTGCTAGATATGTCTTTGTGGACTGCCGAATCCAAGGCCGCGATGGTGGCCGCCCTGACAAGGTATTCACCACGCCTGTCCGGAACGTTTCTTACGGGCGTGTCCTCCGTTGGCTCCGGTGTTGGCAGGGTGGAGTGGAAATGGGGGTCCGGCGCTGGTCAGGTCACTTTTGTCCCAGCCGGTTTCAGGTCACCGGGATGTCCCAGTTCAAGATGACATGGCAGTTCAAAAAGCCGACGTGAGAGCCGTTCCGAGTTCCAATGAGCGGGCAAGCATGCCAAGTGCACTCCGTGGAAACGGCAGATAAGCTGGTTGGTGCGCTTCTCCCGCATGAGGATCAGGTTCGGGCAGGGGCCCGGCACGCGGCTCGGTCCCTGGGACTTCTTCTGCCACCTGGCGACCATGTGCATGAATGGGACGTGCGCCGAGAAGGCGTACCAGACGGCAAAGGCGAGATCCTGCAGCACTGCCCTTCCGTCGGGCAGGTGGCTGCCGGGGAAGATCCGGTCGGTATGCTACGATTGGATGAACATGCGTTGCGACCACGCCTCATAAAGGTCGGCGCTGCACGCCGGGAGGCGGGGCATGCTCGGATCGGTGTGGAAGTGCGGCGCCAGATACCTGCAGAGCCTGGCCGCGGGGTTGCTGATGACGTTGTTTGTGGCCTTTTCAGAGCATCTGGCCGGGATGGGGCGACCGCCAGACTCCGGATGAGATTCGGTTGGTCCGCGGGAAACCTGCTCTCAGGCCACCCTGCGCATGATGTTCATGCCGGAGTCAGATCCTGGGCTGACCTGAGTGTTGTTCCGTGCGGGGACGCGCGTCCGCGGGATATTAGCGCCAAACTACACATCTCCCTCTATCCGGTACGTCCGGTGTTGTATTTTGGATGGTCAATGTAAGGGGGTTTGTGCGAGTTGTTCCAAGTACTGGGGTTCTTGTGCAAATTCGGGCGCAGGTGATCCTGTCAGGCATCCAATAGAGATTATGCATAGACCCCCCCCGCGCCGCAATTAATTCACGATTTACGTAAAATATGACCAGGGTAGATTAATCGCCAGAGTTAATCCTTGCCACCCGTGTCATACCCCTGCAACGGCCATTCGCGCAGCCTTGCAGCACGGCGCCCGGTGACTATGGCGAGGCAACGGTCAGGCGCAGCGATCATATTGGGCGATCCCTCCGCACCACCATGGCGGCTATCGACGAAACAGGGGAGCACGGGAGTACCAAAACGTTCGTAAACCGGACACCGGCCGAAGATGTACGGGCCGGGATCCCGGATGGCGATCATGGTGATGATCGTATTGCCGCCGGGCCCGCATGTCCGACCGGATCCCGGGAGGGGCAGCTGCCGGTGAGGGAGCTGGATATGTCGCGGATAGGGGATGCGGCCGCGTCGGACAGGTACTCGATCACCGCCCTGATGACCAAAAACCGGACGTACGGCCCCGACCAGGCCATCCAGATCCTCGTGCTGGCCGTTCTGGACGACATCATACGAACTCCAAAGAAACTACACGCGTTGACCCTGCTGGATCCGGTGCAGTTCGACTATGTCTGCGTCAAGTTCGCCGAGCGGGTGGCCGAGCGGGACCTGGACCGCCTCTTCTGGGACGATGATCTGCGGTCGTCTGATCCCGGAACGCGCTCCAGGCTGTACATCCGGCACGCCCTACTGATGTACCTGTACCACAAGAAGGAGGCCAACACCGAAGCCTCTCTGGGAACCTTCTTCGGGATTGACCAGGGTACCGCCAGCAGGTATCTCAAGGTGGCCAGCGGGGTACTGGCCGAGATACTGCCCACGGCGCGCAACTACACCGCGATGATAAAGAAGATCTACGAGCAGTGCGATGATGCCGGTGCCAATGCCGACGCCGGTGCCAATGCCGACGCCGGTGCCAATGCCGACGCCGGTGCCAATGCCGACGCCGGTGCCAATGCCGACGCCGGTGCCAATGCCGACGCCGGTGCCAATGCCGGCCCGCGCACGCCCGGCCCCGAGCGGCCCGGGCCGCTGTCCGTGTCCGGGCCGCCGCCCCCCGTCGCGGCCACCGGCAAGCCCCCTGCTCCCACCATCATAGGGGCGCCAACCGGCGGGGGCGGCATACCGGGCATACTGGCAGGGCCTGCCCTGGAGATGCCCACCAGCGGGCAGCTGTCCACCAGGGTGGCCACCATCACCGACGGAACGCACACGCCGACGGAGAGATACAGTGACCCGGACTGGAACAAGGCGACCTACTCGGGCAAGAAAAAGACGCACACCCTCAACACCAACATCACCATCTCCCCGGACGGGACGGTCATCAACATCAGCAAGACGGTCCCGGGCAGCACCAACGATCTTACGCTGCTCAGGGAGAGCCCGCCAGACTTTGGGGCGCTGTCAGAGGCGGCGGCCGATCCTGAGACGCCCGAGGAGAAGCGTCCAGTCAACATCTACGACCGGGGCTACCAGGGCATCCAGAAGGACAACCCCGGGGCCGAGACGTGGCTCGGAATAAAGCGCAACGCCGGATCCGACCCGGATACCGGCGGGCTGACCCAGCGGGACCTGGACCACAACGCCGAGGTCACCCGCGCCAGGATCGCCGTCGAGCACGCCATCGGCAGGATCAAGCAGTACAGGATAACGACCAGACCGTACCACGGCACCCCCGATCAGTTCAACGACGAACTCAACGTGGTCACCGGGATAGTCAACCTCAAGCATGACTGGGACAGGATCATCAAGTCCGAGGATCCCGACCTGGTGGCCAGACTGGGCGCCTGGAGGACCCGCTGACCCCGGGGCGGCCCGGAGCCGCCCATGCCACGGCATGAAAAAAGGCAGCACCGTCCGGTGCGGGGAGGCTGCGCGTGTCCTCCCGGGATCACGCCGTTCCGGCGCTGGTCCGGATGATGTTACCGCAGTGGTTGGCGCCCCGGGGCGGCTAAATTCGGCCCGGCCGTCCATTAAAAATTCAAAATTACGAAATTAATCGATATCTAAGGGGTCTATGCATAATCTCTAATACACATAGAAACCGCGTGTGGCCGGTACTCCTCCGGTGACGCTGGCGTAGCTGCGCCCAATTTTGAACAATAGCCCTGAAAAATAACAAATAAATACAACAATCAAAGTATCAATGTAATGGTAAAAAAGGCCAACTCTAGTGGTGCAGATCCGGTGTGTGAGTGCGAATCGCTAATGGAACTGGGCCGTTACGGGGAGGCCATCCAGTGCTACGACAAGATACTGGCAGCTGACCCCGATAATATGGATGTACAGGATAGCAAGGGTAATTCTCTATTGGAATTGTGCCGCTACAAGGATGCTATCCAGTGCTACGATATTGTGCTGGCGGCTGACCCTGGAAATACTGACATCCAATACAACAAGGGTACTGCCATGTTTTACCTAGGCCGCTACAAGGATGCTATCCAGTGCTACGACAAAGTTTTGGGGAGCATTCCTGATGACGCATACGCGTTGTTCTATAAAGGAAGATCTCTGGACGGACTCTGTCGACACGACGAAGCTGGCGAGTATATCGATAAGGCTAGAGAATTAGATGACACTCTAGCCTTCCAAAATGATAAAATTGAATACAAGCTGGGTGCTGATTTTGAGACGCTCTATGGTGAAGAAGAGATTCTTAATGCACGAAACGCACTTTTTAACAACCTAAAACCACATGCTGCAAAAACGGGACACGCATCACTGGGGTATAGAGGCGGCAGTGAATCGCACATGCTTGCGTATAATGAGGCTGCAGATATCTGGTGGAATACAAACGACGTAGACCGCCATGGATGTGATCCTATTCATAATAGATATTGGAATTGTTTTGGATCTGGTGAGCCACGCTGGACAGGATCTAACAACATAACTGTTGAGCTTAACTTTCCAAAATATGGTGTAAATCGTCAAATTTCTGGCGCCATAGTCAGAGATCGTCAAAATAATCTCCATCTAGCACATAGTGGAAGAATCACATCCGCAGCATCATCCAAGATCACCAACTGGACCAATTATGCCCCAATTTTAGTTGATGATGGTCGTAAACAACCTCGCCCAATGATGCTGATCACGCCGGTTACTGGACCTGACGTCCTAGGCAATATTACAAAATTCGTACGCGATGTGGAGCGTCTCAAGGTGGACCGATGAATGCAGCGCGACGAAATCTTCTTGATGACGTTCTAGGTAAACCTCGGCAACTGTTGATCCCGGTTTATCAGCGCCAGTACTCGTGGAAAAAGGAACAATGTCAACAGTTGTGGAACGATATTCTGTATGCCGGTGAACATAAAGAACACCATTTCATGGGGTCAATTGTTTGTACCATGGACGACATACGTTACTCGATACCGATGACGACCGTAATTGATGGACAACAAAGGCTTACTACGATTGTCCTACTACTAGCGGCGCTATCACGTAAGATCACTCATACCGGTTTAAAAATATCCTCCGATAAAATTCGTAACACATATCTCGTAAACCCCTATGAGGAGGATGAGCACAAACACCGACTAATTCTTTCTGAGGAGGATCGGGAAAGCCTAAAAGCTGTGATTGACTGCAAAAGCGATGGACTGTCCGTTAACATTAGCGGCAACTTTTCTTGGTTTGTGTCTAAGTTAGACGGTCTGAGTGGTGAAGAATATGAACACCTGTGGAACGGGCTCCGTCGCCTGTCCATTATTGAAATGACGCTTGATAAATTTGATAACCCGCAGCGTATATTTGAAACTATGAATTCGACCGGACTTGACCTGACACAGTCTGATCAAATCCGCAACTATGTTTTGATGGGTGTGAATTTAGAAGAACAAACTCTGCTGTATAATCAGTATTGGAGAGGCATGGAGAAAATATTTGGGCAAGCCGACTATGAAAAGCATTTTGACGACTTTGTACGGATCTATCTTACAATGCACGTGGGTGCATCAAAAAGCGTGCAGAAAAAAGAAATTTACAAAACATTTAGAAAATTTCACGAGAAGGACAAACCTGATAAAAAGCAACTTTTGTCTGAAATGCACAGGTTTGCCACCTATTACTCTAGGGTTGCGCTGCCAGGCAAAGAGCCGGACATAGATCTTGGCAGAGCGTTTGAAAACATCCGTGTACTCAAGGCAGACGTATCATATCCACTTTTGATATACCTCTATTCCGACTATGAAAACGGAGATCTAGAAAAACCAGAATTTCTGATGGCCATATTATTGATAGAGTCTTACGTATTTCGCAGATCTGTATGTAGGCTCCCGACATCCGATACCGGATCATCAATGCTTCGAATGCTAAAGGAATACAGGATGGGCGGTACATCTAGAATGAAGGAATCATTGCTAATGGTGGGCGGTGCTCGACTCTTTCCATGGGATGCCATGTTTAAAACCAGCTTTAAATCATACCAAAGACATCTTAAGTACTGGCCATTTAGACTTGAAGGCCATTACCGTACTGAACCCCTGTCAGACGAGTACACCCTAGAGCATATAATGCCCCAGACATTACCAGCCAAATGGCAAAAAGTAATAGGTCCAAGATGGCCCGAAACACGAGACCGGTGCCTCAACTTGCCAGGAAACATTACACTTACAAAACACAACTCGGAGCTCAGCAACTTGGTTTATTCTGACAAGTATCATAAACCCAAAATCGGTTACAAACATGACTCCTTGAAGCTTAACGAGAGCTTGCCTAATGCACAAACGTGGAACGAGAGTACAATTGACAAACGATCAGAACAACTTGCTGAACTAGCCGTTGAGTGTTGGCCACGTCTGTAGAATAAACGTACGTGTTCACGTCATCCGAACGTGTTTTCTCGCACCAGTCAGCATTATAATAAATAACGCGCATATATAGAAGAAAATTATCGGTTAATTACCGTGCGCCTTTTTGGTTCAGGTTGTTTTTGGACGGGCCGCCTGATTAAATGTACGCCGCCATCTGCGTCATGTAGTCAATGCCCCGCGCCCTCCAGATTGTCACGCATAGGGCTATCCAAAACAAAGCGCTCATTTTCGAACTAGGACCGCAAAATCGGCTCAACCCGCCGCAATTTTGCGCGCCGCCAGGATGATTTTCGACCGGAAACGAAATCCGGAAGCCGGCCCGTAGGAGAGTGAACCGATTTACGTATTTTCGACCAGATTTTCGTCTGGTGGCGCCTAGTCTCTCTCGCGTGGGGTAATCCGGGGTTATTGCGCGGCCACTAGATAGTCCATCATCTCGACGGGACGCATCTGCGGCGGGCTATGGCCGCGATGACCGCCCTCAGATCTTCGACCGACGCAAAATACCTGCCCGCGAGCATCATCCTCCTGAGGACGTTCCACTGCGGCTCTATCGGGTTGAGCTGAGGCGTGTGCGGTAGGGTATACCTCAGCACCACCCCGCCGCCGGACCCGGCAGCGTACTTTAGCACGTCGGCGGCCGTGTTGGCGCCGGCGTTGTCCATCAGGCAGTATATCTTCTCGTACTTTTTGTGGACGTGCCTTATCATGCGCAAGGCGTCGCCTGAATTGTAGGTCTTGCTGAACATCAGATGATCCAGCGTCCCGTCCCCTTGCATCCCCAGCATCTGGTAGGTGTTTCGGTCCAGTTCACAAGTGTAGAACCATATGCCCGGCGCGGCCCCCGACCTGCCCGGATACCATATGCCCAGACGGCTGACGTGTGGGGCGCGGCCGGCGGCATATGCGGTCTTGATACTATGCCCAGTTATCCAACTCATTATCCGAATCACTACCCATGTGTAGGAATGGTTCGCCATCCTTTTATCGGTCCATGGAAGGTCCGTCGGGCATGAACCATCCAAAATGTCCCGAATGCGGCATGGATCTCGCTGATTGCGGTACCAACCCCGCCAGCCAGAAGGTGTGGGCGTGCGAGGGTTGTCTTTGGACCAACAACGGCCACCGCCTCGGCGAGGAACCCGACAAGTGGACGCCCGACATGTACACGCCCTTGTAGCCGGACGATTATCTAGATTTTTTTGATTTTGCATGGTGGCGCATGCCGCCTGCTTAAGTTATCTATCACTTACACCACCATTGCAATCCGCTATCCGCACCGACTCCAGACCCATCCCGTCCAAAAAGATGCTAAAATCAGGAAAGTTTGGCGGCGTCAGCTAAAATCAGCCGTATGGCCTGCATCACCCTGTCCGCCATCCTAAGACAGGCGGCGCCCACCTCGGAGGGCGTCTTGGCCTTGGCGTACCCGGCTATGTACGCCATGTGGTTGGCCGCCGACTTTTCTATATCGTACATCCTGGCCAGCACGCATGCCCCCAGCTCGGCGACTATCTCCTGTTCAGGATCCTGCCCTCCCTTGAGTTCGTGCGTCTTGGCGTCATACTGGTGGACCAGTTCGTGGAAGAACACGGATGGGTCCTCGGTGCTCAGGGTGATCTTCTTGGTGCGCGGGTTGAACGAGCCGCTCTCGCCGTGGTCAGTGTTACGGTAGGAGATCTCGGCCAGGCCGGCCAGGGGCGGCAGGGCAGCGGGCTTGTACTCTTCGACGGGCTCGCCCTCGGTGTCCTCAATGGCAAACACGGGCACGCTCCGAAACCCTATTACGATGATGCGTTCCTCGCCGTTCTCGTCCTTGCGCTTGATGGTCATTGGTGCCAGTATGTACCTGGCGGTGGCCCCCTTCTTGACGTGGCGGTTGATGGCCTGCCACTGGCGGTAGCCGCGCGCGTCATCGGTCGCGCCGCCCACCTGCATCAGTATCTGGTTGCCGAACGACCACTTGGAGCATGGAATCTCGGGCGCCCTGATGAGGGCGGCCGCCATGTATCCAGGGATGCTCTCGCTGTCGGCAAACTCGCCTGCGATCTCGGTCAGTATCCTGTTGGCGTTTTTTGTATTCATGTTCTAGTATATATATGTATGATATATAAGGGTTAAGCATATTTGATACGTGGCGGTTGGCATGCCGGATCGCAACTGTAACATCTCCGTGACCTGAAACCGGCTGGGGTAAAAGCGACCTGGTTGGCGCTGACTACCATTTCCGCCTCCACGCCTGATCTGGTTGGACCCACACTTCCACCCTAGGTTGTTTTATTCCGGGTGGGTTCAGGTCACGGGGTGTCCAGTTCACTCAAACACACTTAATATCAGGCGCCGATAAAGTGGAGAATGCCACGGCTCTTGCTTCTATGCTCCGTGCTGGCGGCGGTTGTTGTGGCCGGGGTTGCCGCTCAGGAGGCATTCGGCGCCACCACAACCATAGACGGTGTGGATGTAAAGTGGGAATTTTCCGACTCCAAGGGTAACGACTACCGGTGGTCCATGCCAGTGACTACCTATGAAAATCTGATCGTGGAGAGTAGGTATCACGTGCGCGACAAGATGAACCTGAACTTGGACGGTGAGACAGTCCGGGTGGTGAGTTTGGACGGATTCGTCAAGAGGTCTTTCACCAAGGTGATTGGTGACATATACGACAACTCCTACAGCAACTCGGATTTTATCCGGGAGGTATGGTATATCGTGTCCCAACTGACGGTCTACGATGAGGACATACACGAGTACAGTAAGGGTCGATACGCTCTGGAGACGCTGACCCGGGGCGGTGGGGATTGTGAGGATCTGGTAATCCTGGTGGCGGACATGCTGCTGTCCTCAAAGCATACGGACGACTGGACCATCCAGTACCTGGTGATGGACAGCAACAACCCCGCCAACCCGCAGGAGATAAACCACGTGATACTGTACGTGAACGACGGCGAGTACTATCACTACGTGGAAGCGACGGCGCCGCCGAACTGGGACTATTACGAGAAGGTACGCGGGTGGTACTTGGATATTGTGCCCTATACGAACGAGTTGGATTTTTCGGGCCAGGATCTGAGATGGATGGACTTTACCCAAAGGGACTTTTCGGACGCCATTTTGGTTGACGCCAACATGTATGGTGCGGACATGTCTTTTGCGGACTTGAGGGAGGCGGATCTGTCCTGGGCGGACCTGCAGGAGGTTGACTTGTATGGAGCATATCTGGAAGACGCCAACCTGGCATATGCTGATTTGCGCAATGCCGACCTGCGCATGGCATATCTGGGCGGGGCGGACCTGACCGGGGCGGACCTGCGCGGGGCAGACCTGTTTAATGCGTATTTGGGCGGGGCCGACCTGCGCGGGGCAGACCTGACCGGGGTTGACTTGCGTAACACCGTATTACGGGATGCCAACCTGTTCGGCGCCACTATGAGCGAGGCCAACCTGTTCATGGCGGATTTGCGCGGGGCAGACCTGTCCCTGGCTGATTTAACCGACGCCAACCTGCGTCACACCCACCTACGCGAGGCCAGTTTGTTAGAGACATACATGTACGGCGCCGACCTGTTCATGACAAACTTGGGCGGTGCCTACCTTGATGGAGCTTACCTGTACGACGCCAACTTGCGCGGTTCCAACCTGTGGGGTGCCAGCCTGTATGGCGCAAACCTGTATGGCGCCAACCTGTATGGGGCCGATTTGGGAGAGGCGGATCTGCGTGAAGCCAACATGGATGAGGCCGACGTGGGTAGGGTTAACTGGTACGGCACGTTGGAATGAGGGGGAGTTACCCCGCCCCGGACAGCCACCCACCAGGCCACCAACCCACTGCTGTCACATCTACGTGACCCGATACCGCGCCGTAGGTCCAGGTGTTTTTGTTCAAGGATCTGACTGGTTTTGGGTTGGATTGTGTCAGGTCACGCAGATGTTACAATCCGGCCGGATCAATTTCCTTTTTATACCACGGAGCACTCATCAGACCATGAAACAACCCATCAGGAGACGCCGGCATTGGCCGTGACATACCCGGATATCCCAGGGGATCTTCGGCGCGCCGCCTGCGAGGCGGTCAAGCTGCGGAGGGCAGGCAAGCCCGTGCCGGACGACATCCAGGAGATGTCCAGCAGATACAAGCGGTGGATATACCACGGCGGGCAGGATCCCGGCGAGGGTGACGGGCGCGTGCCCGTCCACGATTACATCCCGGCTAAGCTGCGAGAGGCCCACGCTACGGTCTGCCGGAAGCAATACAACGGCCAGGCTCCGACCAAGGAGGAGGCCGCCATGTCCAACGAATATTATAGATGGCTCAGGCACGGCGGCCCGCCGCCAGATAAGGAGGAACGGCCCGACCCCGACAAGACGGAGTGGCCGCTATCAGCATACCTGAGATGGAACCAGCTCATCAAGGATGGTGCGGCCCCCGGCGACATACCCGCCGACATAGCGGACGGACGAGCAGAGTACACGGGAACGACCCCCAAGAGGTATACGGCGTGCTCCCCCTCAGACAGGATTGGGGGGCGCGGATGCCGCGGCCGCCACGGGAAAGGGCCCAAGCGCCGCAGGTACGGGCCGGGCGTGGCCATGTGCTCCAACTGCGATGCTTCCTATACCGACGTTCCCGACGATGTTAACTGGTGCGGATGCTGCGGGACGACACTGCGCAAGTCGGCTAGATTCAAGAGTTAGATGTGCGGGGGCGCCGGCCAGGGTCGTTGCCAATCGCGTCCCCGGCCATCCGGCACGGCCACACCTGCGCGTGCCTCTGGTTTGTTAGGGCTGTGGTCGTTTATGCGCCGGGTCGAAATTTCGATCATTTATTCCCGCCGTGACAGGCATTATCCACAATCTTTCAAACTATCATAATCTGACGGGGATCGGCCGCAAACTGGCAACCCATGGCGACCCTCTACTCCACCACCACCATCCCGGCCATCCACGGGTGCACCAGGCAATAGTACGGATACTCGCCTGCTCTCTCGAAGGTATAAGAGAACTCTGTCCCGGGCGCGAACGATCCACTGTCGAACATGCCATCCGGACCGCCATCGGCCAGCACTCCGCTGGTGACGGTATGCGCCACCCCGTCGTCGTTGGTCCAGGTCACCGTCTCACCCGCCCCTATGGTCACCATATGCGGCACAAAGCACTCGTTGGCCACCTCGCAGCCCGGCACCGAGGACCCATCTGTGTTGCTCACGGTAGCGCCGGCGCCTGCAGTACCGGATCCTACCAGAGTAAACGTGCTGAACGCACGCGGTTCGCCATCCACGTATAGTTCTACGAGGTAATGGCCGGACCGGTACGGGCCGCGCACGTAGTCTGCCATATCCACGGCAAAGCGGCCGGCCACCGGATAAACTGGGAGGTTGTCCGCCACCACGTTGCCATCCACGCTCATCCGTATCCACGATGATCCATGGTCAGACCTCGGGCCGTACCCGCTTATCTGTATGGCCGATCCAGAATAGTGCCGGATGACATCGGCAGAGACAACCCACACGTAGTGTCCGCTGGGATCCTCCACGACATCAAACGACGAGGATAAGGCATGACCTCCCCGGTGGCCGTATATCTCTACAAAGTAGGTGCCGGGCAGGTCATACCCGTCGAGATGAATCGCGAAATGGCCGTCTACCACGCCGACTCTCAAAGTATCCTCGATATCCCCGTGCGGGCCAAATATGGTGACCGTGGCCGCCCCGCCGTACCCCTCAGGGTGGGATCCGTGCAGGAACACCTCCTCGCCGGATCCGTACTCCCACCGCTCGGGATAAAAGTTCCCATCCGGGTAATACCCCAGTTCAGGGCGGTCCTGGCCTTGGGGCGGTCCCAGATGGTTCTGGTTTTGGTAGTCCTCGAAGGTAAATCTCTCGCCGCGGGTGATCCCGTGGTTTGGGATCGTAAACCCGTCTGTCCCGTACGCGGCAACGATGGCGGCCAGGTTGAAATCTGATGGCCAGTAGGATTTTGAGTATGCTGCATTGCACGTGTGGGTGCCGTTCTCTATGCCGCACATCCTGTCGCCGGCAATGTTGAACGTGTGGCCCAGGCCGATAGCATGCATGAACTCGTGAGCGGCCGTTGCCCTCACCTGCTCGTTGCTGTACCTCTCCAAGGAGCAGACCTTGATCGCTATAGGCCTGGTGTCGTCGTTCCTAGCCTGGCCGGAGTGGTCCACGCCGCACAGCGGATCTTCCCTGTCGGTCACTATGTTGACTATGATATCCGACTCCCGGATGTCATCAAACGACCATTCCCGATCCAACACCCCAAAGGACACGTCCCAGTTTCCACCTCCGTACTCGCGCTCAAGCATTGCGGTGAGCTGGATGATCCCCTCCATTGCGGGTATTATGTGCATCCTTACCTCGTCATAGTAATCACTGCTCGGCATTATCAACACGCGCGGCGCCTGCCAAAAGTCCAACGCGGGATAGAGGAACTCCGCGTAGCCGTCGGGGGCGTCGGCGGTGGACTCGGGCGCCAGCGGGTGGCGGTATATGTACATCGTATACATCACGCTATCCAGACTATCCGGGTAGTTAGCAGCATCCCCTCCGTAGACAGCAGCATATCCCTCAGAGACGGCATCATCCTCATAGAGGGCAACTATGCCGCACAGGGCATACCTGTTCCCATCCTCGTTTGCGTAGGGCCAAAAATTCCACGCTACCGTCCAATCCACGGTAAAGCGGCCGGTACCGTCCACCGGGGCGCCAGTCAGCACAATGTCGCCACCGCCGCACGTGATGTACACGGTAGTGCCCTCCGGGCTGACGCCGGCCGGCGCGAGCATGCCGGAGAACGTCACCACGTCTCCCGTAGATACTCTATAGGGCGGGGGATCCAGCGCCAGTTCGGGTTCCTGGCCGTATACTGTCCCAAAAGATAGGACCGCGAGCAGGCACGCGCTCAGTAGCATGCGCATCAGTGCCCCTGTCGAGCAGTTCGTTCTTAAAACTTGTTAACTGGTGGTGCTGCCCATCGCCGGGGCCACGCCATACAGTACGGCCACATAAGGCACGCAGGTTGTCGGTGATCGTAACCGGTATTAAAAAAGGCGATGCCAACCAATTAGTTGTTGGCGTTCATGGCCTGCTATGCGGTGGATTTTCTGGGTCGTCCGCGGCGCTTGGGTGGTTCATCGGGCTTCGTCTTTGGCGGCCGTCCGCGGCGCTTGGGTGGTTCATCGGGCTTCGTCTTTGGCGGCCGTCCGCGGCGCTTGGGTGGTTCATCGGGCTTCGTCTTTGGCGGCCGTCCGCGGCGCTTGGGTGGTTCATCGGGCTTCGTCTTTGGCGGCCGTCCGCGGCGCTTGGGTGGTTCATCGGGCTTCGTCTTTGGCGGCCGTCCGCGGCGCTTGGGTGGTTCATCGGGCTTCGTCTTTGGCGGCCGTCCGCGGCGCTTGGGTGGTTCATCGGTTGATACTTTTGTCGATTCTCTCTCACGTTTTTTGATCAATTCCCTGAGTTCGGCCAGATCAGCTTTTATGCTCTCAATGTCCTCCATAAGGGATGATGCGTCACTGCTCATCTACCGGTCTTGATTTTTATGGTATTTTAGGTTTGCCAGGATGGGGCTGTTAAGTTACTGCGACCCACCAACCAGTGTTAAATCTGTGACCTGACGGTCACCGGATCTTCTTGGAAATGAAAAGGATAATCAGCCTGTGGACTAGCCGCAGCCTGGGAAGTAAAAGTGGTTGCAAACCGTTATACATCCGTGTTTCTTCTGCGGAATATGGCCCTGATGGGTGAGAACGCATCGTTCGTGTTAGCAATGTCCGGGATGGGTTTGGCGTTCATTGGGGTGGTAGTTGACGGGTCGGGTGTTGGATCTGGTGACGGCCTCTTCATAATAGGAACGGCGTTGGTAGTAGCCCCGATAGTGAACCTTGCTACGGAGTTGGCCAAATCACTCGACAGGCGTTGGTGATTT
Organism: Nitrosopumilaceae archaeon; assembly: GCA_965261905.1. Taxonomy (GTDB): domain Archaea; phylum Thermoproteota; class Nitrososphaeria; order Nitrososphaerales; family Nitrosopumilaceae; genus VYCS01. Next base: position 909,378 of record CBDHDZ010000013.1, read on the forward strand.
GTATGGGTTCTGGCAAGTTGACGGGACATAGAATCTGGTGCCAAATCAGGGACATGAACTGAGTCCAACTACTAGTCATCACCGTCGTACGTAGTAGACCTACTGCGGCATCATATCTATTGACAGTGGTATTGAGTGCCTGATGCGCATTATTGAACTCGATAATCGCTTGATTGGTTTTTTCTGCACGGACTTTACTCATCAACAACACATCCAACACCAGCAGACGTTACGTTCACAGATTCACATACCAGCATTGGGTGAGTGCTGGGTGGAGGTAGTAAATGAATCTGGTGGCAGTGGGTCACAGTAACTTAACAACCCCTCTGGCATTAATTACAAAATTGGAAAAACTGAAATACTTATATAGTATGCATGTATATTAACTATGGTATAATATGAAAATCAATGCATGTTTTAATACGCATTTTTATCGATTTAAAATCTATTTTTTGGCGCATTTAATGGGACGGTGCCACCAAATGGTGGTGAACAATAATAATCATCGGCGCATGACCTCCCTGCGACATGCTCGGAGGGGATCTCCATGACGCAAACCGCGCCCGGCCGGACGCAGTCGGCGCACAACAAAAAAATCATCTCCAGTCCCAAAAAAATGTTGGAGGATCCGGATATAAGAATATGGTATGACAATTTGGCTCGAGGCAGCCCCCTGACCGCCGAAACGCATCTTAAGAAATTACGGCGCTTCTGCGTGATAGCCGGCACCCACCCCGAGGAGATTATCAAGTTGGGCGAGAGCGACTGGAAGAGGGTAGCGAACATGATCTCTGACTGCATTACCTGGATGGAAAAGGACAAATATTCCCCAGGCTACATCAACGAAATTCGAAAGTCGGTGATGTCGTGGCTGGCTCATTTCGGGGTGAGCATCCCGCGGAAGATAAAGGTGAGACGCGCCAGAACCACCCCCACGATCCAGGATGAACGGGTACCGGACACGGACGAGATGGCCCGGATATACGACTGCTGCCCCGGTTCGCGGGAGCGCGCCCTGATTGCCATGATATCAGGATCCGGCGCAAGGCTGGAGGTGTTCGGAAATTACGATGGGACCGACGGATTACGCCTACGGGACATGCCAGATGTGGCAATCCGCGACGGACGGGCTGAGTGCGCCGGGGGGAGACCGTGCGCCGTGGTGGTGCGGCCCGAGCTGTCAAAGGGCGGCCACCAGTATTTTTCATACATAGGAGAATTCGCCATGAACATGCTGCTCGGATACCTAAACGATCGGGCCGAGCGCGGCGAGCAGCTGAGCCCCGACTCGGCCGCGATAGCGCCGAACAGCTCCTACCAGAAACGCAGGGGACGCAATTCGGGCAAGGCGTTCTTGACCACCGACTACATATCCAAGCGCATACGCGGGGCAATCCTCAAGGCGTTCGGGAATGATCGAAAGCTTCGACCCTATGCCATGCGCGCGTTTTTCGACACCAGATTGTTGATCGCCGAGTCGCGGGGCCTACTGGCGCACGACTTTCGCGTCTTCTGGATGGGTCATGTGGGCAGCATGGAGGCGCGCTACACCACCAACAAGGGAGCGCTTCCGGATGATCTTCTGGAGGAGATGAGGGCGGCCTACCATCGCTCCGAGCACGTGTTGGTGCCGGCCGGGGTGGCAGCGCCCAAAGAGCCGAAAGGCGACGATGCCAAGGGCAATAACGCGCCAGGAGAAGATGGCCGGGATGATGACCCCGATATAGGCCCGGGTGACGTTACGGTGGATGTCAGGCCCGAAGGTAATTGGCCGCCATACGGATACGTTGCAACGCGGCCACAACAGAAGGCGGTAAACGCCGACGAGGCGGGAAGGCTCATCAACCACGGGTGGCGGTTCGTCCAGGAGCTCTCCAACGGGCTGGTGATCGTGGAGGCGCCGAGCATTAGCCATGACGACAATTCCATGGCGGCTTGAGTGCCGGCCCCATCCCGCCGTCCGGCCAGCACGCCATCCAACTAGCAGAAGCGGGCAGGCGCGCTACGGACCGGAATTCCTTCGCTGCAAGGGGCCCCGGCCCGAAGGGCGCCCTCGGCCACGTACCGTAGGCCGGATGTTGTGTTGATCATAGTCAAAACACCGCTGCAATGTGGAACGAACAGGATCGAGCAGCAAGAATATTAACGCAGGCGCCCAGCGCTGGACATGGCAGCGCTACCCGGCAGGAGTGAACTGAAGGCGGGACTGCAAGTAGAAATAGAGACGAAAGCGAACCAAGGCACGGGCCGGCGAACCACCGGAACGATCAAAGAAATCCTTACAGCAGGCCAGTCGCATCCGCACGGGATCAAGGTCAGGCTGCAGGACGGCCAGGTGGGTCGGGTCAAGAAGATAACAAGCTTGCCCCGGCAGTAGCCCAGGCGGTAGTTTGAGGACTTGGACGCGGCGTAATCCATCCACGGAGCGCACAAGCGGAAGTCCGTCTGGCCACACAAGTTTGCACACAGGTCGAAAGGTGGGAATAAATGAGAATCGGGACCGCTCGGAAATAGATGCAAAAAGCGATATCAAAAAGTGGGGTCTAGATCAGGAGCATATACTGGTAGGACAAAGTTCCCGATCATTTACCGGTGAAAAATACTTAGATCGGGGCCTGCATGCACACGCCAATGAGACCAAGAAAGCTGTTGAGACTGTACAAGAAGGAGAAAGACCCCGACGTCAGGGACAGGATGTGGCTGAACATACTGGTAGAGCGTGACGGAATGTCCGCGACCGGCGCGGCGGTACACATGGAGAAGGCGCGCTCGTGGGGCTCCACGTGGCGCCGCCGCTATCTGGACGAGGGCGCCGAAGGGCTGAGGACGCGGCCCAGATCCGGCAGGCCGTCGCGCATCCCAGACGAGGCCATGAGCAGGATAAGGCAGAAGATCGAGCAGGAGGACTGCTGGACGGTCGAGGCCCTCTACGGGTTGATCAAGGAGGAGGCCGGCATCAAGTACGACCTCTCGTACGTCCGCAGGCTGCTGCGCAACCTGAGATACGTCCGGAAGGTGCCGCTCCGCAGGCACGTCAGGAGGGCCAACCGCTGGAAGGTGGCGTGGTTCCGCAGGAAGACCAGGGTACTGATCAAGGCCAGGCGCCACCGCGGCTGGACCGTCGGCATCCAGGACGAGTCCATCTTCGTAGCCGAGGCCAGGCCCAGAAAGAACGTCTACAGCAGGAAGGGGAAGCGGCCAACCATCACGTACGGCGGAGACCATTCCAGGACGGTCGTCTTCGGGGTGATCACCTGCGACGGGCGGAGCCTCTTCAAGCGGTACGACAGGTTCACCAAGGACGAGTTCGCCGACTTTCTCTGGCATGTCCACCTGAAGTTCGGCAGGACGCTGATCATCGCCGACCGGGCCCCCCAGCACAGGGCTGCAGCGGTCCGGGAGGCGCTGGCCGAGATGAAGGGAAGGGTGGAGCTGTGGTTCCTGCCCCCGGGATGTCCCGAGCTGAGCGCGATCGAGGAGGTCTGGCGCCAGATGAAGCGCGCCATCCTGGATGTCCCTTACGTCACGCTGGCCCGGATGTGCGAGGGCATCGACAGGTGGGCGGAGTCGTCAGTGCCGGTGCTGGACATCGAAAAATACCTCTACAGGATAGTATAGTCCCAGGTCCAAGCCGGAAGGCGCGCCAATGGGGGACCCTGCGCACAACCTTCCCGTTTCCGGGCAAATCCGGGCCGCGGTCGCCGCGCGGCGGGATAATCTGGGGCCCGCCACGGGCCGGTTGCTGTGGGACAGGCCGAATTTCGGTTTTGCCGGTTATTTTGCATTAAATCGACTAAATTTTAACCTCAAACTTTGTCCCGTCAGTATAGACTATGGTTATGAATGCACACGCGCGGTCTTTAGAATTATGTTAAAGGGCTAATCTATCGCGAACATGAAATGGCCTGTTGATCTCATCGATAATTTTGCTTAGCTCACGCTTATCCCTAAACTGTATTAAAGCATGAATTACGCCGATTAGAATTTTTTCTAACTCACTACTCATGACAGTCAATTCTCCGGAGTAGGTTATCCCTCTATGGACCAAAGAATTTCGTTTAAATCTCAGTAAATCAACTTTAAACAATGTGTGCTTACGAATCACTTTGATAATGTATTCGACATATTCCATATGGGCAGGCGTCAATTTTTTGGAAATTGAGCTGGCATAGTTGCTTACATCACTGTTTGCCAGCAGTGCGACATCATTCAGGTTCTCAAGAATTATACCGTTGTTTTGGCGCCAACCTTCAAGTTTAGGATTGGAGTCCAACTGCGCCCGTAGCTCAGGTTTGTCTTGAATAATTGCCATCATAGCCCGAAGTTGTTGTAAAAGACTAAAGTTGTAGTTGTTGTCCCGCCAAGTAACAATCAGTCTGGCGATATATTTTAGTAGAGTATTGGAATCTGCATCTTTTACATGCAGCGATCCGCGTATTAACTGTTCTAGCGCCACCCACTGCTGAATAAATTTTTGGTGGGTTGTTTCAGACCAGTGGCCTCGACTATACCATTCCAATGCCCGTATTAAAGAGTCGTTAAATTTAGTAGACGGTGCCAGTATAAGTTTACTATGAAATTTTGAAATTTTAAGATACTCATCATCCATAATCAAAAAATGATGATCTTGTCTTCTCTTTGCTTCTACTTTTGCCGATTCGCCATCATTCAAGATCACCATATATCTTGCTGGGATTTCTGGTTTGAAACCACTATATGTAGCAAACGCAGTTGATGCATATGCCAATGAGTTTAATGATTTTTGAACTTTAATTTCGGCTTGATTTATAGCAGATTTATAGTCATAAGCCATTACGTCCACTACGGCCCGCGCACTATTACGCTTAGGCGAGCTATCATCATTCGGATCATTCGGATCACCATATTTGGTTTGCAAATCTTCCGAGATACTCATACCGATGCCTATCGGTCGATCAAAAGTGGTGTTTTCGCCAAAGTCCCAGGTTCTGGCATCATAGATTGTCACGTTTCCAATTTGAAAACATTTTTGATTACAATCTAGGTTTCCAAGCAAACAGTACACGCGAAATTTTTCGCGAGGCTTTTGCAGTTCCCGACAAAATGAATCAATAAAAACACGCATTTGGCTTTTTGTCAGATTGCAGGTATGGGGCACGCGGTCCATCCTATCAAAGAAGTGATCAAGTAGATCATTCGTGAATGATTGTTTGATTTGTGAAATTATGTACTCCTGAGTCGCATTTTGCATTTTAACCAATGCCTCTTCAAAAACACTATGGCATACATTACGTGCGTGCTCGGTAATAATTTTGTTTATTTCAAATTTATTCAAAGCGTCAAGATCGCTATTTATCGATTCGTTTGCAAAAAACGCCGATAATTGCCACAGAAGGTCGGTAGTTAGTATCTGTAGTTTATCTTTTGAAATTTTCGTCTGCATGATTTCAGAATATATTTTTGAAAATATTTGATAAGCGAAAGAAGCTGCACTATGATTAAAATTATTATACGAAGGGGAATCGTTGTCTGGATGAATAACAGATTTGGCCAAACCAGAAAACTCAGTACAATACTCTAATTTTGACAAAACCCGCACAAAGTTATTGTACTGCTTACTATATGGCTCAAAAACCATGTTAAAAATAAGGCTAAAGCATGCTTTCTCAGTTATTGCATAAAAATTGCGCCTTAGATGTGGTTGATTCAGTAGGGCAAAAATATCTGATTTCGATGCATCATCACCCAGTTGTTTGATTTTATCCACTATTTCTTTATCATGCATCGTTTTTCTGGCATTGGAAATCATAAAGAACATGTCACGATCCCATGATAAGCTTAAATGCAACTGTTTGAGATACTTTTTTGGGTCTGATGAAAAAGCGCCTAGTCTTTCATGTGTTTCATCATATAGGCGGTTTAGTAAAATCGTCTCCTCTTGATGCAGCCCACTGCTAGTCGCCATTTTATTACGTATTGCATCATTATGTAAACCAAAAAAAGATTTGGTAAACGTTTTTGCATGTTCATCTTTCAGGTATTCGATCGAGTATCGGCGCAAAAGAGAACGAGTCAAATATTTTATACATTTGTTTATTGCGTCTGGGTCCTTGTTGGAATCTAATGCTTCTAACATTTGCGCTTTGACTGCCTCAACAAATTTCCGATTATTATATGCCTCGTCAATTTTTTTGAAGCACTTGATGTATGACTTGGTTGTTGGGTGGTGTGGTTTTTTGCCAAGCTCTTGGATTTCCGATGGTACTAGGCGTCTTAAAATCTTGGTTTCAGTTCCATTGCTGTTGATAATGTTTTGTAGTATACGCAACAATTTTAATTGGTATTTATCGTTAATTTCACTTGCTGTTTTGATTTTTTTAGTTTTTAATCGCTCTAAAAAATAGTACGATATCGTTCCAATATTTTGTTCAAAAATTACTTCGTGTGAGTTGTCTAAAGCATCTTTCCAATCTCTAACAAACCAATTTAAGCCGAATGTCTGTTCCATGTTGTTTGATATGCTGTTTATTATATATTTTTTATGTTTTGGAGAGGCTGTTAAGTTACTGTATGATAAGTGGATCCGCCATCCGATGTCTCACGAACTGCGGCCTGTCAGGTACGGTAACGCTGCAGTTCTCTTAATTTCGGAGACGGATCCGTCTTGACACTCAGTAACTTAACAGCTTCGAAAAAACTGAAATACTTATATATTACGCGCGTATACTAACTATGGTATAATATGAAAATTAATGCATGTTTTAATACGCATTTTTATCGATTTAAAATTGATTTTATTGCGAATCTAATGGGGCGGTACCACCAAATGGTGGTGAACAGCAATAATCATCGGCGCATGACCTCCCCGCGGCATGTTCGGAGGGGATCTCCATGACGCAAACCGCGCCCGGCCCAAAACCGCAGGCAGACAAAAAGAAAAGGCGCACCAACCGCGAGATAATGCTGGCGGATCCCGACATACAGAGATGGTACAACAACATGGCCAAGCGCAGCCGCCACACTGCCGAGGTGCACCTCAGAAAGTTGAGCCGGTTCTGCAAGCTGGCCAACACCACCCCCAAGAAGCTGGTCAAACTGACCAAGCGCGACAGTAAAGAGGCGACGGACATGATCTCCGACCGGATTGGCCGCATGGAAGAATACAGCCACGGCCCGGGGCACATCAATGGATGCCTCCAAGCCGTGAGATCATGGCTCAACCACTTTGACGCGACCCTGACGCGAAAGATCAACGTGGCCCCGGCCGGGCGCTCTTTGAAATTGGAAAAGCGCGCCCCCACCTTGGAAGAGATGGCCGACATCTACTCCCATACTAACAGGCGCACTGGCGCCCTGGTGGCCCTGCTTTCCGGATCCGGCATCCGCCCACAGGTTGCAGGCAACGATAACGCTACCGACGGGCTGCGCTTGGGCGATCTGCCCGATATCGCGATACGCAACGGGCGCGCCGAGATACTCAGGATGCCCTGCAAGGTGGTGGTGCGGCGCGAGCTGTCCAAGAAGAGATGGCAATACTTTTCCCTGTTGGGGCGATTTGCGGCTGAAAAACGGGTAGGGTATTTCAACCACCGGATCAAGCACGGCGAGCGGCTGGACGGTGACTCCCCGGTCATCGCCCCGCATGCATCATACAACGCCCGCAGGGGCGCAAACGCAGGGAAGGCCCACATTTCCACCGCCCAGGTATCCAAACTGGTGCGCGGGGCCATTGACAAGGCCATCGGCAAGGACAGCGGGGTGCGTCCATATGACATGCGCGCATTCTTTGCGACGCAGATGCTTACAGCCGAGGCCCGCGGCGAGATAGCCCACGACTTTCACGTCTTTTTCATGGGCCACGCCGGTACCATGCTGGACAACTATACGACCCACAAGGGCATCCTATCCGACCAGTTGGTGGGGGAGATGTTGAAAGCGTTCCGGTGCGCCGAGCCGTTGCTGGAACCGGCCGGGATGACGGCGCCCAAAGAACCAGAAGGCGACAATGCAAAGAACGATGACACGTCAGGTGGGGATGGGCAGGATCGGGATGACGGCCCCGGTGGAAGTCCGGGCGGCGGAGCGGTGGAGGTCAGGCGGGATGACAACCGCAGCAAGGGCCCGGGTGGCGCTACGGTGGGTGTCAGGCCCGAGGGTAGCTGGCTCCCATATGGATACGTAGCGACGCGGCCCCAGCAAAGGGCGGTAAACGCCGACGAGGCGGGAAAGTTAATCAACCATCACGGGTGGCGGTTCGTCCAGGAGATATCCAACGGGCTGGTAATCGTGGAGGCGCCGAGCATTAGCCATGACGACAATTCCATGGCGGCTTGAGTGCCGGCCCCATCCTGCCTCTGGCCAACATCATCCAACTGACAGAAGCGACCAAATGTGTTGCGGACTAGGGTGCCGTCGTTGCGAGGACACCCAGCTGCTTATGGTACCTGATAACACTATATAAACAGCATGAACTATGTCAGCTGGTAAGTTGTGACGACCTCATACATTCATGAGGCCCCCATAAGTTACCGCCTCCAGCCACCTCAAACGTTTATAAAAATTACTAGATTCATCTACCGAATGGTGAGCACCATCAAGAACAACGTCAGGCTTCCGCTGGTCCAGACAAGGAGGCAGTTCATGGACTATCTGGAGGGTACGATCACCATGCCCCGGGATGACGACGAGGAGCCCAGGGGCCGTCCGCCGGAGCTCAAGGCATACATGCTTGAATCCGAAGGAGGCTTTCCGCCTAGTTTTTACTCGGATGGAATAACGGGCGAGGTGCAAAGCACCGGGCTGGACGGGATCAAAATACTGCGGGTGTTCCAGAACGGAGCGGTGCTCGAGTTCTTCTTGGACACCAGCGACCCGAGGTTTTTCGTCCTGCATACCAACGAAAAGTCAGAGGATGTCAGTCCCATAATCCGGACGCTCACAAAGGATAGGCGCTACACGTTCGACAATACCTGGTTTCACTCCGACATGCTGTACAACTTTACCAAGAAAGAGGGCAACGCCTTCAACGGTTTCGGCATCAAGTACGACAACGACACGTTCCTGTCGGATGATAACGGCGGCGACGCCGACATTGATGACCTGAGGATAATCATCAACGGCTCGCTGGCGCACCGGGTGCTCGATATAGTCGACGACGAACCCGGCATCAAAAAGACCATAGCCTTCAACAAGGTGCGGATATGGCGCGGCCAGGATTCGCCGTCCGACTCCATCCAGGACGATGTAACCTATAACGGCTACCTCTCGGTCAAGCGCGGAAAGTCGGTGCAGGATCACCTGCACTTGGTGGACGTCTGCAGGGACGATTACTCCAGGACGGTCGAACGCGTAGAGGACTCCAGCATAGGCGTCAGGGAGGTCGAGGGGAGAACGCTCGTGGAGGGAAAGTCCTTCGACTTTGAGTTCGACAACCCCATAGAGGACATTGATCTCTTTATCGATAGGATGTTCAACTCCACCGAGCCGTTCAAGCTGTGGGGACTAAAGTCGAAGGTCCACGACGGCTACTTCAAGATCACGGCAGTCGACCTGCACGCGGGCGCCCCGATCAGCTTTGACATAGCGGACAACCTGATGCGCGCGTACCTATTCAAGGGCAACTGCGGAAACACCATCCTGCGCCTGCTCACCAACCTCCAAATCCACTACGATTCCAGGGTCGCGTGTAAGCAGATTGTGATCTAGATGGGCGCAAGCGAGCACACCAGGCTGGTCAACAGGGTCATAGGGCTCTGCAAGGACACCGTCCGCTGGCCCAGCGTCCTGCACGACCTAGGATATGCGGTCCAGCTGGTAGAGCAGACCATATCCCTGCGGGAATCATCCCAAAAGATAACGCCGGACGTGGTTGCGGTATCCAACAGGCTGGTGCATGCCATGGTAATAGACTGCAAGGGCGGCACTAACATCGACCCGGACCAGGACGGCCGGTACGAGTCGCTCGAATCGCGCGACCTAACCTACCACGTAACGGTGCATGATCCCAACCGGCTGACGCACATCGCCTGTTATGCGGACGGGGTTGTCAACCACGAGTCGCTCGAACCGCACACCAGGCTGCCCTTTATCACGTTCGGCCCCGACGCGGTGAGCGGGAAACGCGACTTTGGCAACAGCCAGGTAAACGACAGCCTGTGCAAACCGATCAGCCTCAAGGGGATGCTGGAGCCCACCGGATACTATCCCTTCTCGCCTGACGACAAGGACTCGGCGATAATCCCGCACGTCCTGGCCGGGCTGCTCTCCTACCTGGTCCAGAGGGGGCGCGAGACACCCTCTACCGTCACCGACGCCGCCGTGGCTGAGGCAGTGCTCAGGATCATCCACCCGTTTCACGAGCAGATATCCTCCAGGCACAGGCAAAGCCTGACGCAGAAGATCAAGCTCATGATTGACGTGTGCAAGAACGGCAGTAGCGAGTTCAGGCAGCAGCTGGCCAAGATAGAGGAAGGAAAGGCCGGCCACAGCACGATGCAGAGCCTGCACAGGATATGCGAGGATCTGATCTCCAAGTATACGCGGCAGAAGATGATTGACAGTTATTGATCTTCTGCCGGCCAGCGGGATGAGGGCGCGCTGAGTCATGCTGCACGCGGGTTGCCATCCAGCTGCGATATCCCAAAGCTAGCCTGATCCGCTACTACACGCCAATGGCCATCTGGTACCCGTCCCATATGCCGAAAGCGAATACTGGTCCGTTGGGCTAGGTGATCTCGACTATCCGGATGCCGTTATCAGGCTGGCTGGCGATTATAGCGTATGGCGGTCCGATATACTGGCTGAGAAGGTGGGAAAGCACCTTGCCGACACGAAGACGGCTGTAGTGTGGTCCGACGATACGTACTACGGGTACAAGACAGGTGTTTGCCATGCTGGATACCGAGACGCGGTACTGGCTGGCCCGGCTGGTGGCACCCACAAGGGCACGACGACGTGCGGCCGATGTTCCAGGAGGCCAAGAAAGTCGCCGGCAAGGCCCCCTCCAGGCCGATATCGGACGGGGCATCCAACTTTGCCTAGGCCCACCACGACGAGTACGCGCCGCGCAACTATCTATGGAAGGACTCGGTGCACGAGTCCCACATACGCATGGACGGCGACCTGAACAACAACCAGATGGAATCCTTTAACGGCAATACCATACGGATGCGGGAGAAGGTCGTCCGGGGACTGAAGAAGGAGGACTCGGCCATGCTGGCGGGGTTCCAGACCCACCACAACCACATAAGGCGGCACTTGGGACTGCCGGGGAACTGGACGCCCGGCGAGGCTGCGGGCATCAACATAGCGGGCGAGAACAAGTGGTTCACGCTGATACGGGCGGCGGCAAAGGCGGCCGTCACCGGCGACGCGTAGCACGCTCCGGACATCTGGGGCTTTTTCAGTGGATCTGGTGGGCCTTGTATCACAAAGTGCCAAGATATTGGTTTGGTGCTGCGGCTGGTGCACGGTTAGGCAATGTTTTAACAAAGATGATGAGAAGTAGTTGCATGAGTTACTACAAGTGCGAAAGATGTGGGAGTGTGTATTTCGATAACCCGCAAGGTAATACTAAATTGTGCATACCCTGTATGAACAGGGCCATAGCGGAGACCACACATCAAATAAAATGCCTAGACTGTGGGATGGTAAAAAATGTGGATCACGATCCAGAGGAAGCACGGACAGTGTTGCACAGATGCCCAAAATGTTACGGCAAAAGGGTACGAGTGTATCAGTACGGAGGATGAACCTGCGGCAGGCCCCGGCCAGCACCGGGGCGGTGTCCTACGGCCCTCGCAGGCCATCCACCAACTGATCGCCACCCCCCACCACTTTCCACCCTCACTCACCCCCGTTAGCTTTCCAGAGCCGGGGGGGATCCCATCCATGTCAAATTTCATGCGGCACCCACCGGAGTAGAAACAGAGGTCGGAGTAGAAATGGAGGTCAAGTTCGGAACAGGCGCTGTTAACTTACCAGTTCAGCCAAACATCAAAGAATTTATGGTGTGCTGCCCGCCCCCGCATGACATGAAGGTCGCCCTGTTTCTCGGCGCCGGGGCCTCAAAGTTCGCGGGCCACCCGACCACCAAGGGGCTGATGGGTATCTTACAGGAACGCATCCATGACGACAAAGCCATGGGTGAAATCACCAAAACCATCATAGAGAGTAGCGACTACGAGGATATTGAGCAGTTGTACGACGGAATAGACCGCATACTGCGCATGCGCGATGGCAAGGACGACATACCCAATATCAAGCAGATCATCCGTGCATTGCATGACAAAGACGGTACGTTCAAAACAACACTGGATGAATTGGAGCGTCTGAAATCAGTCATCATCGATATACTACGCGAGCGGTTAGTTGTCAACGATGGCGCCCGCGAATCGATTGTGCAGATGTATGGTATGGTAATGTCGCTCATCAAAGACCATGTGGCGGACGGACTCCGAGTCTTCACTACCAACTATGATATGGTGGTGGAGGCATATGCGAAAGAGACCCACCGTGAGCTCGTCAACGGTTTCCAACGTCGACTGAGCACGAGCGATGTCTGGGACAACGGGTGGGACGGCCAGACCAGAAACCCACTCTACTTGGTGAAGCTGCATGGTTCAATGAATTGGTACGCGGATGATGGAGACATCTTGGCTGCCGATGACATCGCACAAAGAACCGCCGACCACAGTGTCTTGATCGCCCCCACCGAGGGCCCGAAGGACTATGGTAGGACGCCGTTTCAGGAATTGAAGAAGCATTTTGAGAAAGAGATGGGGTGTGTTGACGTGCTGCTGGTGATCGGATTCTCGTACAGGGACAAGGAGGTTGTAGACATAATCAAGAAGAGTCTGAAGGACGGGATGGCACTGATATCGGTCTCGCCAAACGCCGTCAAGGACATACGCCGGGTATCGACTGATGTGAAGCATACGATTGTAGAAGTCGGCGAAGAATTCAAGACAGACGGTAACGGAATCATCCTGATCGAACAGAAGTTCGAACCAGACACGATCAATGACCTGCGTACTCGGCTGGAGAGGGTCTTTAGTCATGCTCTATACCATGCCAAACGCGCGCGGCCAAAAAACGACACTGCGTGACGGCAGTGTCCAGATTGGCATCATGCTCGCCGGGTACACTAATCTCCCAATCGCGGGCTTGTCCGGGTGCCTGACGGTAGGCGGTATGCGAGGTGGAGACCACGGTTGTCGGACAATCAGTTGTGGGCAACGCGAACACCCAAATCTACTGTAGAAATACAACACTTGCGGTCCGCCATACATCTTGGCCACATAGTGGAGTGGAAATGTAGGTCAAACCGGCGGAGTGGAAACGGTGGTCGGGTTTGGCGCAGGCGCTGTTTTTTACTAGGCGCTGTTAACTTGCCAGTTCAGTTCCCGCACTACTCATGGCCCGCCGGCAATGAACATCGCACCCACCAGCACTAGCCTTCCCGGGTCTTCTTCCGTTGCGCCCGTATCCGCGCCGGTTTCAACCCCTATGCTGTCGCTGATTCTCCTCAGCCGGGCCACCATCGATTTTACGTCTCCCCCCGCCTCGTGGTAGTCCAAGAGCGACTCCAGGTCATCGTTCCACTGCAGCAGGTCGGCAGAATCCAGTATCTCGTCGATGGCCTCGCCCTCCTCCACCGAAAGGCCGCCCCTGCCCATCTCCTCGTCGATGATGTCCCGGATCTTCTCGATGGTCTTTTCGTTCTTTTTGGGTCTGGACCGGAGATCCCGGGCGATCCTGTGGTCGCTGCTGTTCTGCGCGCGGATCGCCTCCCGGGCCACCCCGTCCACCTTGATCAGCTGCCTGAACGATTCGGCGTACCCCTCGCCATCCATGGGAAGGTGTACCGCCTCACCCTCCCCGCACCTGGCCAGCATTATCGCCTCCATGTCGTCGACCATCCCCGCCTGTCCGCTGGCATGCTCGTAGACCACCGAGTAGAACCGCCTGGTCGGCCCCTCCCGCAGGTACGCCAACACCACCCTCCGGCCCTCTCCCGCCTTGCCGCTCCGCCTCCCCATGGGGAACTCCTCCATCTTCATTATTCCCGCCTTCCGTATGTACTGGCTGATCTCGTTTATCGGCGACATGGTCGGCATGAGGTCTGACTCGTGCTCCAGATCCTCGGTGACGCGGCCGGCCTCGCCGCCGGCCAGGGCCTGTATCCGGTTGATGGTCGTCCCCCGGAAGTTCTTGGGGGAGGCCTCCTGGCCCAGCAGGTCCGCGTCCAGGCCTATGGCGTCGTTGATATCGCCTATCTTGTCCATCAGCTTTCCCACCAGGGTCAGCAGCTCATCCAGTTTCTCATCTGGAAAGCACTCCCGGGAGTGGACCGTATCGTGTACGCTGGTCAGCCGGTCCACCCTGCCTATCCTCTGGACTATCCGCATGGGGTTCCAGGGGAGATCGTAGTTGACCACGTAGTTGCAGTCCTGCAGGTTCTGTCCCTCGGAGAGCACTTCGGTGGAGACCAGTATGTCCGTCTCCTGGTCTGGTGGCTTCTCGTCCTCGCCGCTGTTTGCCACCGGCGAGAACCTGCGGATTATCTCCTGGCGCCTGGACTTGTCCACGCCGCCGGTGATCAGCTCCACCCTCTTGCCGGCGAACCTCTCCTCCAGGTACTCCTTGATGTAGGTGGCGGTGGCCGTATACTCCGTGAACACGAGCGCCTTCCCGCCCCCGCTCTCCAGCGCCCCGTCCCGCAGGATCATCTCGGCCACGGCTTCTGCCTTCTTGTCGAACTTTGGCATCACCCTGAGGCTGTCGCGGTACCGCCTGAGGTGAGCCAGGTCCGACTTGATGTCCCGTTTCATGGCATCGACGTCATAGTTGGCCGCGTCCTGGACGGGCAGCTTTCTTATCTCGTCCATGAAGAACTCGTCCCGAAGCTCGGGCTCGTCGCCGTCCCCCTCCATGCTCTGCGCGTTCCATTTCAGCATTATCCTGTTCAACTGCCTGGGTGAGACGATCCTGTTCTGCCTGAGGATGCTGCCAAAGTACTCGAAGAGGGTTATCTTGTTCTCTATGCTGACGATGATGGCCTTCACGCTGCTCTCGAACCGTTTGAGCAGCAGGATCACCTGCAGGTGGGCAAGGACGGCATGCCTTCTCCTCTCCTCGTCGGTCAGGGTGGTGTTGTACCGCTCTATCCCGTACGGGGCCATCGCCAGCGAGTTTATCGTGTCGAGCAGATCCTGGTAGATGTTGCCGAAGAGGTCCGTCATCCCGTACCTGATGGGCTTGTAGCTCCGCTTGGGGAAGGTGATGGGCTTGCCGCCTATCTCCTCGTTGGGGTAGACCTCCCGGATGAACGTCCTGGTTCGGCGGACCATGATGGTATCCAGGAGCAGCTGGATCTTCTCCAGCCCGTCGTTTATCTTGTGGTTTGCCGCCTTCCTCAGGTAGATGTACAGGTCCGGTATCCCGATGTCAGCGAACTGATCATCGCGGCCGCCGGTGATAATCGACACCTGGTAGTAGAGGTCCATCAGCGAGTTGTTGATGGGGGTGGCCGACATCAGCAACACCTGCTTTCTCCTGCCCAGGCTCATGATCTTCATCAGGTTGTGCCGGCGGCCCGCGGTGCTGGACCGGAAGTTCTGGCTCTCGTCGATGATGATAAAGTCGTACTTTCTGTACCGGAAGACGTCAAAGCTCTTGCGGCCCAGCTCCTCTGTCCCGATGGTCCTCGCGTTTATCTGGGCTTCCTCCAGTTTGTCCTTCCAGACGGTGTCCCTGACCTGGGCTGGGGCTATCAGCAGCACCTTCTTTCCCTCTGCCATCTTCTTGCGCATCACCTCCAGGCCGATGTGTGTCTTGCCCAGGCCGGTGGAATCGGCCAGCATGGCCCCGCCGCGCTCCTCGATGGTCTGCAGGATTGAATAGACGGCGTGCTGCTGGAACTTGGCCAGGGTCCTGGCGGTGGCCGGGTCGCTGGTGTTCATGGCCGTCAGTATGCGCTTGTACTTTTCGAACAGCATCTTGAGGTAGACATCATACGGTGCTGCCGGCACCCCGAACTTTGACTGCTCGAGCACCTGCAGCATGTCAGCCTTGGCGTCGGTGGCCCCCGACCACATGCGCTCGTACCAGGATCGCACCTTGTCCCAGGTGGAGGTAACATAGACGCCCGCGTTGAGCTCATCATTGGCGGATAAGCCGGCGCGCGTGAAATTGCTGGAGCCGACGACGGCGCCCACGTTCCCCAGGATGTAGCACTTGGCGTGGTTGAACCTGGCGCTGCCCAGCCGGACGTGCACGTTCTCCTGTCGGAGCAGGCCGATGAGGCCGGCCACATCGTTCATGCTGGTATCGCCCAGGTCTTGCTGGTCCAGGTCTGATTTTAGGGTCCCCGGGAACATCTCCGCGTGCCTGCGGTACTCCTCGAAGGTGTCAAAGGTCGGGGGCCGGATGGCGTCCTTTCCCACCATCAGCCTGAACGCGAACGATGGGTTGGTAGCGGCCGCCTCCAGCGCCTCTCGCACCATCCCGTACCCGCTCACCTCGAAATATCCCGATGATATATCAAGGAAGTTTATCCTGGGCAGGTTGACGTTCAGGGCGTCGGCCATGCTAGCCTCGCGGTTGTCTATGATGTCCGGTTCGGTCCTTGACTTGTCAAACTCTGCCGCCATCAGGTGCCACCATCCGCTATCTCATTATAGTATTGTGGGGCCAGCCGGCGCACCTCCCCGTAGAACTGCCGTAGTACCCCGTTGTCGTTAAAGTTGGCTGAGCTGGCCTCAAGCAGGGCAGGGTTTTCATCGAACTTGAACGAGTCCAGGATGGCCTGGTACTCGTCGCCGGTCAGGCCGTAGGCGTGCGCCACCAAGGCATCCAGCCTGGCCGTGGTTCGTATGCGCTCTGGTGGTGACAGGGGAACGTTCTCAACCCTCAGCGACTCGGCGAATCCCTCGAACTCGTCGGTGCCCACAGTTAATCTTGCGGCCATATTAGCAATCTCATTAGAATATTCGTTAGTGGGAACTGGTATAAATTTTATAATTGGTGTTGTATCAGTTTGTAATTTGGCTCGTGCTGCAAAATCAAATGTCATGGAGTTTAGCAAACCACACAAATACGATATTCTTTTGTTGTATATGTTGTTATGCTTAAAGACTCCATTATTCGTCAGCACAATCGCGTTTAGAGTATACACGAAAAATGTTTGCGGTGGGACTATAGCTGCAATAATCGAGCGCGTGTCAGTTGACCTAGATACACGACGAAATACCAGCCTAAAAGAATGGTAGAACTCCCTCGCGTTGTTTTTGTGCACACGTTTTTTCTTTTCCCGCTGTAACCCAACAGACACACTAGTGGTGAATTCTGGCTTTGTAAAGGTGTGGTTAAATTGATGGATGTTCTTACCTTCAAGTACAGGCCAGCCTCGTCCGCCTTCCTTGAGTAGACCAGCATCATTTGTTTTATCAAATCCACGCGAAAGTGCCAGGTTCCAACCATCATCAGATCTGGAACCCAGCGTATAGCTGCCAGACAGTTTAGCTAAAATATTCATATATATGCCGCCAACTTCCGGAATTTGTAATGTGTCAGGTGATATAGTATGGATAATTGTTTTGGACAAAGTGTGAAATTTGTCCTTTTCTGTTTCCTCAGTTACGAGCGAGGAGAGATTGTGTAGGTAAAATCCGGTCTTGAACGTATCGAGGCCATCGGCGTTACGCATGGTCAGCAGTAGGAACCGATAACTGCGGTGTATGGGAAAAATCTTCTTCCTATTCTCAAAGACGTACATCTGTTGCACGTCTGAGTCCAAAACCCTTGCCCGTATATCTGCCGAGCCGGTGTTGGTAAGAACCTGGGACGGGATCAGCACCGATATTATGCCCCCGCGGCTTACAAGACCGAACATCCGCTCCAGTATCAGCTGCCACATGTCCCTATCGCCGTCGCCCTGCATGGCATACGTCTTGTAGAACGCGGATCTCTCCTCGAATGATAGAAGGTATGCATCATAGTCTGCTTTAATCGCGGGATCGCTGAGTATCTCCTTTTGTTTTGCATTCTTCTTTGCCTTGGTGCTTATCGACCTGAATGCCGGATAATATCGGGTGAAGAACTCGTCATCGGATGGTTTGGGCTTGTCCCAGGGCGGGTTTCCCACGATCAAGTCAAAGCCGTATCGTACATCGGTGAACGCATCCATCATCTCAAGCTCCCAGTGGAAGAACCCGTACCTGTCCCGGAGGCTCCTTGTCATCTCAAGGGTGCGCCGCATGTCCGCATCCTCTGTATTCTGGTCGGCAAACCTGCGAACGTACCCGGCCAAGTTCTTGCGCGCCATCCGTGGGATCACCTTGTTGTCTATCTGGGCCGCGCAGTACACGTCCAGCATCGTCTTGTGTGAGGTCATCATCCGCTCGTACTCGTCGTGAGCGTCCTCGCTGGAGTGGACCTGTTCGATTGTCACGTCCGCGCTTCGGCTCACGCGCTCGATGATGTTACCTATGTGGTCGGTCGCCTCCATCCAGTCGTCAAGTGATTGTCCCTTGGCATCCCCGATGTCGCTACGCCACGCGCCTATGGTCGAATCTCCCGCCTTGATATGGTGGTTTAGGTAGGTCAACGGCACCCCTATGGCAAACGAATCAAGCCACAGCGACACGCGCGCAAGCTCGACCGCGAGCGGATTGACATCAACCCCGAAGATGCACCGCTTCATTATCCTGCGCTTGAGCAGTACGTCGTGGGTGAGCAGTTTCTGGTTTATCATGATACCGCTCTCCTGTTGCGTGGATATGATCAGCTGCCTGTCCCCCTCAATCTCGGATAGCAGCGGGTGCTCCGGGTAGCGCTTGAGCATTTCGGTTGCCCACCGGGTGATCTGGTTTAGCGCCTCCACCAGAAAGTGGCCGCTCCCCATGGCGGGATCAAGCACCTGTATGTCTAGCAGCCTGTCCATGCAGATGAAGTGGTTTTTGTCGGTTCGATTCTCCCTGTACCGCTTTAGGTCGCCGTCCATCATCCGTTCGCGCTCCCGGAAGATGGGCTCCAGCCCGCGCCTCACCAAGAATACCACTATCTCCTCGGGGGTGTAGTAGCTTCCGGACGACTTTCTTGAGATGGAGCCGGCCTTGGATATGATATAGATGTCGTTCTTCCGGTACGTGTACGTGGATTCGGCCCTTGATGCCACCTCGCGGACACCCTTGGCATCCTCTAGCAGCATGATATCCCGGTCTGCCTGCCGCACCACAAACTCCAGCAGGGTCTCGTAGATGTGTCCTAGATGGCGAACGCCTAGGCTAGCATAGTCGACCGGCTCGCCGTCCCTCTCAACAAGACCCCGCAGGGCGCGCACAAAATGCCTGTTCCGTATGGTGATGTGGTCGATCTCAGGGTCGCTCTTGAACAAGCCACCGCTGTACTGCGGCAGGTTGTGCTTGGGACTGCCGCTCCTAACCCCCTTGAACAGGCCTAGGACATGGCTCCAACAGCCATCCTCCTCAGGCATCTCTTCCATGCCGTCCAAGCTGCTCCGGAGAACCGCCAGAGATAGGGGGTTGTATCGCTCGTCCCGGACCGGCAGGAGATCCCGCGACTCTGCATACAGCAGGAACCATAGACGGTACATGATCTTGAGCGCTATCTCCTTGACTTTCTTTAGGTCATCGTCCGTGTACCGCCTCTTTCCATCATGGTCTAGGATGCCCTTGACTAAATCGACAAAGACGCCATCCGGCTTTAGTATTCGGTCTGCGAGGTTCTCCTCAAGTTCTTGGACGTAGTTCTTCCCATCGTCAAAGATGATATCTATGCCAGCCTTTCCGTCCTTCGTTAGGTAGGCATCGGCGCCAAAGATGGCGGCAAGATACCGCAGGATGATGGCCTTCTTCACGCTCAGGCTTATCTCAAAGTAGTTGGTGGTTGACGCAGACACTCTGGACGTGTACAGGCGCCACGTGAGGCCATCGGTGAGTATGACCCATGGTGTGTTCTCCAGCTCCGCGACCGCCCTGTAGCTGGGCGCCACATCCTCCGCACTCCTCTGCATTCCGAAATCCAGTCCCCGCTCCACCACCAAGATGGATGCATTGGGGATTGTCCGGGATCGGTACACGCCGCCGCTCTCCTGCAGGTTGGTCCACCCCAGAAGGTTGAGGGATTTCTGCGCGTCCCCCTCCCACGCGTCCTCCAGACTGTCCGGCCTGCCGGGATCTACGCTCTCATCAAGTAGCCGACTCTTTAGGTAGTGGGTGGAGAACACGCCCCGGTTGTTAAAATTCTTGGTGGTGGTCGGGATGTTCTTGATGACATCCTTGATGGCCAGCCTGGCCCTGGCCTTGCTGGTGGCGGATGCAAAACCCGCCGATGACAGGACCGCCTGGATCTGCTCGCCGGCGTCGCTGCTGTCAAGCCCAAAGACGGCGCTGTAGGAGCCGGACTTGAAGAACAGGTGGTAGGATGATCTCAGATGGAACAGGGCTATGCAGTGGAAGATGCCCGATGCCTGCCGCTTTGCATCGGAGATCGTCTTTGCCTTGTGCTCAAACATCAGCACGGGCACCGGAGTCTCCCCGCCGTCGGCCTTTTGGAATCTGTACCTTCCCCAGCCAGCCTGCCCCTCGCTGTCCGGGATGGCCCTGCACTCCGAAGACAGGCCAATGGCAGATAGAACGGCCTTGATCATGCTGGGGATATCCGGTTCCGCTCCGGCGCTTTGCGGCTCTTGTGCTGGCATCTGGTCACCACTGCTCCATAGACATCTAGCGTGTAAGTGGCATCATGGGTTAAACTTTGTGACTGCCGGCTTCTGTAACATTGGGACATTGAAGGTAGTGTAACATCCGGAACATGGACCATCCCGGTACGCTTATGGTATGAATCGCCGTCGAACGGCAAGTCCGCCCAAGAGAACCGTTACCGGATATACTCCTAGGGCCATACCGACCGCAGAATCCGCAAGATCACCACGCAGGTACACCGCCATAGGCGTCAATACAATCCTGCACAACTAACAGTTGTCTTCATCTGGCAGCATCTTACCAAACCTGTCTCGTATGAGCCTCCAATTGAGCATATTGGAGCGTTCTATCTTATCCCATGCAGCTTCTCTCACATCATCCCGTTCAGGGGATCCAAAGAACCTATCATCGAACAGCCGTTGCATACCATAATTGACATGGAACCAATACGTGACACCGGCTGCTGCCTCTGCTATGAGTGACTGGTGCTTCTCAAATTCTTTAATCAACACTTGGTATGTGTAGCATTTTATTCCCGGTGGAAGCGATGTCAAAGTTACGCTAGGTTGATCTAATGATGGCTCTTTCACATCGAAAGCCAGAACGCTGCCGTCAGGGCCCCTAACCACAAACGATGAGTGGGCTATGGCATTGCGGAGGAAATGATCGGTTGTGGACATCACATCAAATCCCTGATCTACTAAATACTTGGCGCGTTGTTTTGTCTTTGTTTTATCCCGGTTGATTTGTTTGTCAGGGTTCGTGTCGTAAACAAAATCCACAACCCCTTTGTAGGCAGTTTCGTGTAGCATGAGTAAGGTAAGAAGTAGCAGATAGCTGTCCTGATGCGTGTACAGTAGCCTAGACATGCCATATGCCTCGGGATCGTCAGGACATCTATACAAGCTGTTATCCGGTTTGACGCACACTTCCCGGATATTATCGAGGGTGTTATACCACACACTCATCCTATGAACTACCTCCGTAAGACCAGTCAATGGATTGGTTAATCTGTGCACCATCATTTTGAATTCATCCTCCTCAACGTCGGGATGGCCTAGGGCCTTTTCTGTCATGCGATAAAACTTGGTTATGCCCGCCCATGATGTATGGTTGGCCTGATGTTTTTCTTTGTATTTCTTGTCAAACCACTTTCTCCACTTCTTGTATGTCTTTGTCAATTGGCACCGTTACCCATCTACCAATTTATCCCTTAGGATGGGGGGATGGATAGTCCAAACGGTACAAGTTCACCTCAAATCCCATTTCCATGCCTAGCACAGCCCACGACAATGTCTCCAGAAGGACAGATCAGGTACTGATCGAAATTTGAGGTGAACTTGTACGTCCAAACGGTGTGACGGACATGCCCGGCCGCCACAGGGAGGTCTTGCCATCGGCCGCCCACAGACGGTTGATCTATCCGGCAGATACCTGTGTGAAGGCAGAGAAACCCATCACCAGCAGATGGAGTGGGGTCGTTTATGGGCGACCGTTATATACTTGCCACAGCAGTGACGACATCCATGGCGACAACCACCTCCAAAACCGTTCCTAAAAAGAGGCAAACCCGGATCACCAAGCGCGAGACGATGCTCGCTGACCCCGATGTCCGGAGATGGTACGACAACCTGGCGCGCGGCAGCCATCACACCGCCGAAGGCAGCCTAAGGCAGCTGAGGCGGTTCTGCCAGGCAAACCGGACCTCACCCAAGGACTTTGCTGATCTGGCCGCCAGGGACATCCGCACTGCCACCGACATGATGGAAGATTTCATCACGGTAGCCAGTTCTGAGGAATACTCACCGGGATACATCCACGACATAGTAAAGGCGGTCAAGTCGTGGCTCAGACACCACGAGATCGAGATAAGAAGGAAGATGAAGATAGGCTACGAGGGCGTCACCCCCACCCTGCGCGAGGAACGCGTGCCCGATGCCGCAGAGCTAAAGAAGTTGTATGATAAGGCAGAGCCGCGCACCTCGGCCATCATAGCCCTGATATCCGGATCCGGTGTCCGTCCCGAGGTAGTCGGGCTCCATGACGGCTCAGACGGCCTGAGGGTGGGCGACTTGGTAGATGTAAAAATAGCCCAAGGGCGCATCACCATGACCAGAGACCCGTGCATGGTGATTGTCAGGTCCGAGCTCTCAAAGACGAGGCGCCAATACTTTACGTTCATCGGCGGATTTGCCGCGTCCATAATAATCGAGTACCTCAACGACAGGATAGAGCGCGGCGAACAGTTGAGCCACAACTCGCCCGTGATAGCGCCAAAGTCGACCTCCCGCCACCGCCGCGGGAGCAACGCAAACAAAATGTTCCTGCCTACCATGAGGGTATCAGGCCTGGTCCGCATGGTAATCCGCGGGGCGTTCGGTGAACACCGCAAGTTGCGCCCCTACGCGTTACGGGCATTTTTCGCCACGAACATGCTGGTGGCCGAGGCGCGCGGGAAAATAGCGCATGATTTTCACGTCTTTTGGATGGGCCACACCGGGGGAATGCAAAGTAGGTACACGACCAACAAGGGCATGCTCCCCGACGTGTTGATGGACGAGATGCGCTCAGCTTACGCGCGCGCAGAGCCGATGCTGGCGCCGGCCGGAGCAAACACGGCAAAGGAGGTAGAGCCGATAAAGACGGCAGAGCCTGAGATTGCACAATCAAACGAACAAGAACGTCAGATGGAGATAGATTATCCCAACCAACCAAACCCACCAGCAGAGATGGCCATCCGCGTGGTGACCGACCCCGCCGGCGCCATGAAGTTGCTGGCCATGGGCTGGCGCATAGTGGACGCCCCAGAGCGGGGCAAAATCACCCTAGAGTTGGATTCAAACCCTCGAAAACAGGACTCGGACCCTCAGACAGTGGACTCGGACCCTCAAAGCCGAAATTCGGGTGGACTCGCACCCTCAAACTGCAGACTCGAACCCTCAAAGCCGAAAATCGGGTGGACTCGCACCCTCCGAGGGTGCGGGTCTAGAGGGATTCGAACCCTCGACAGCCGGATTAAAAGTCCGGTGCGCTACCTGGCTGCGCTATAGACCCCGCTGACCTTGATGGGCGTGGATAATTTAGGCCTTTAGGGCGCGGATGGGCATGTGGGGAGTTCCTGTCGTCCGTGTGGCATGGATGATGCCGATCAGAGACAATGCATGGCAGGTATATTTAGTGTGTTTATACCCAATGTTTAGAATCCATGACGGCTCTTGCACCGACTTTTTAGGCTGCCATGCCGCCGGTTGAATTGGCTGGTGGAACGCTCCGGGCGCATGGCGGTCCCTGAAAATGGTTGTTTCAGGTACTGTAAGTTTGTAAAATAAAAAATTATGGTGTTAGAGACTGAGTTACCTGATCATATCCGGCAATCCTCACCCATTCTCCATCGACTACCCGCCATACCTCATACGTGCTCTGGACAAGATCACCTACCTCGCTGAGTTCCAACGGCCCTGCGGATCCCAAGCTGCGGCTCGCTACCAGCGGCACAACCTCAGTCAGGACGTTGACGTCAGTGGTCTGCGCCTGAAGTATTGATGTTCCCAGCAGCCATACCGAATCGTACGACGGGTAAGTGTAGCCGAAAGCAGCGGTACGATTGTACTTTTCGTATACAAAGTTGTCTACATATTCTGCGAGGTGGTTGCCGCCCCCAAGAGTGGTCCTAACTGCGGTGAAGTTGGTGGCCTCATAGAACTCGCGGAACTGATCATCGTCGATTAGATCGGTCACGCGTTGTGCTTGGGTGTTGGTGCTGAACCACCTCACCTTGTCCACGTTGTCGTGGGGGTCCATCTGTTGTACCAGTATCTCGAACTCGCCCGATCCTACGTACAGTATGCCAACCTTGTCTGCGCCGTGTTCCTCTACAAGCTTCGGGATTTCGTCGTTAATGTAAGATGCCGTCACGGAAAAGTCGAAACCTTGAGGATCATAGTTGGACAGTTCCACGATCTCACCCTCAAAGATTTCTGCGATGCCGAGTTTGAGGCCGTTGCCCCACGGGTCGTTACGGATTACAGTCGCCAGTACCTCTATTCCGGCATCCTCCAGCATGGCATTGACCGCCGGAGATTGGTTGGAATCGTTGGGCACGAGCCTGAATATGGTATCGTCTACGGCCAGGTTTGCAGCCTGTGATGCATGGGATATGACTAGGATGTTGCTGCGGTCAATGTAGCTCTTGGCTAACTGGATGTGCGAGCTGTACCCCACACCAACCAGCAGATCAATTGCGCTGCCCTTGAAGCTTGAGATCTTGTCTTGGGCGACCGAGGCATTTGCCTGGGCGTCTTCAACCCGCATCTCCAGCGTCCAATCGGCCCCAATGGCTGCCAGATACTCGTTAAAGTCTTCCACCGCCAATTCGGCCGCGGATTTGGCCTCCTCGCCTTCTAGGGACCAATCTCCTGATATGTCAAAGAGCCCTCCGATCTTTACTACATCTGGAATCCCCTCGTGGGGCCGAGGCGACGCCGGTTACGGCGCCAACCACCACGCTAGCTACCAGTATGGTCAGAACAGTGTTGTTTGTTTTATTCATTGATAGGTTGCCAGCACGGATTCTATTAAACATTTAGCGTTGGCAGTATCTATATTCGTTTGGGTAGGCTGCTCTAAAAAAACACCCACGGCCGGATTTTGGCAGCATCGCGTATCTTTTTTTCAAGATGCGGATCGGAAAAAATCATCATGTCCGAGGCGACGCCGGTTACGGCGCCAACCACCACGCTAGCTACCAGTATGGTCAGAACAGTGTTGTTTGTTTTATTCATTGATAGGTTGCCAGCACGGATTCTATTAAACATTTAGCGTTGGCAGTATCTATATTCGTTTGGGTAGGCTGCTCTAAAAAAACACCCACGGCCGGATTTTGGCAGCATCGCGTATCTTTTTTTCAAGATGCGGATCGGAAAAAATCATCATGTCCACAAACCGGGTCGCGGATCCGCGGGATCCAAAATTCGGGCAAAACTATACGGCAGACCTACGGCTCCCGCGTGTGGCCCGGGAGATATGCTCGCGTGCCGGCGGGCCCCGCCGCCGGATGGCGCGGCAGCAGCCTAGTCCCCGCCCAGGACGGGAAACTTCCGGGCAGCGGCGGCCCGGTAGGCGGCGATGGCATCCGGCGAGTCGCAACCGGAGCATATGCACAGCGGCGAGACCTTCTGGATGTCGCAGCTCTCGGCCAGCTCGCACCGGTCGCAGCCGGCAGGCCGGCCGCAGATGATGCAGGTTATGCTGGATTGCTGGGCGCACTCCTGGTGCTTTACGCCCACCCCCCGGGACCACATGCCCTGCTCGCCGGCCTGGATGCGGCGGCCGCACACCAGGCAGGTGCCCGGGAACTTCATGGTCATGGTTATCCAGCTCATCTTGGTGATATCGACGCCTCCTTGTTGATGATCTCGGCGAACTCCCCGGGGGCCTCCACCCTGCCGGCGCGCACCAGGACCAGATAGAAGGGCAGCCCTATCGCCGCAAAGGCGCTCCCCGACATGCGCAGGCTCCTGCCCATGAACGCGTTGAGCTCGCGCAGCTTCCTGCCGTCAAAGCGTATCCGGGTCAGCAGCGGGAAGGGCAGGTTGTACCTGGTGTACCGGACCGGCAGCCCCTCCCGGTACAGCTCGGATAGTATCGCGTTGAGGTAGCGCAGCAGCCGCCAGTTCTGGGTGGCCATTATCCGGCCGTGCAGGATGTCCGCCCTGGAGAGCACCTCGAGCATCCTGGAGAGCTGCCGCCCGTCCACCCGGCTGGAGACCACGGCCGAATAGAAGGCGTTTATCTTCTCGCGCGGGTCCATCTGCATCGAGTACAGGACCGAGGCGGCCTCGGACGGCGACTTGGCCTTGAAGAAGGCCTCCACCCCGTCCTCGGCGCCGGCCTCCTGGACGGGCCGCTCGGTCTCGGGGATGAACCCGGTGGCCAGCGACTGCGCCAGGTTCAGCATGGACCGGATGTCCCCGCGCGAGCCGGCGACCACCCGGATGACCTTCCCGGGGCCCATCTGGACGCCCTCCCTGCGCAGCACCCCCTGGAGGTAGACCCTCAGCAGCCTGGGCGGGACCGGCCGGAACCGCACGTGCAGGGAAGCCTTGGCTATCCCCCTCATCTTGCCGGCGTCGGGGTCGTTGGCGGCCAGTATGATGGGTACGGGGGCGTCCTTGAGCAGGCCGAGCAGCGCCTCGGCGCCCCCGTAGTCGGAGCGGCCGTGTATCCCGTCCACCTCGTCGACGAATATCAGGGTCCTGCCGGAGAGCCCCGCGTTGGCCAGGACCGGCTGGATTATCTGGTTGATGCGCGACTTGCTGCGGGTATCGCTGGCGTTCAGCCCCACCATGTCGTAGCCGTGGGCGCCGGCCAGTATCCGGGCGATGGTGGTCTTGCCGGTCCCGGGGGGGCCGCTCAGCAGGAGCGGCCTGGTCCGGGGCTTCCAGTTGGCCAGCCACTTGGCCGCCTCCGAGCGCGCCTCCTCGTTGCCCACCATCCCCGACAGGGCGGTCGGCCGGTGCTTCTCAGACCACATCAAGGGGAGCTCACCGGCAGGCTCCCCTGGAAGTCCGACCACCCGTCCTGTTTTAGGAGCCTGTTGTACCAGAACTCGGTATAGTGCTCGACGGTCATGAACAGGAACTTGAGAAACTCCAGGTGGGAGAAGCCGTCGGGCAGCTGATCCAAGGACAGCCTGGCCTGGGCCAGGTAGAGCCGGCTCTTCTCCAGGGTGGTGGCAAAACCCTGCCTGGCGTCCCCCGACAGGATCGAGTAGTAGAGGGGCCAGGAGGGAACCTTGATGCGGCCCTGCCTCACCGAGTCCTCTATCTCGTTGCCGCACCCCACGGCCTCGGCGGCGTGGGCCATCCCCGAATAGAATATCTCGCCCAGCGGGGGCTGGGCCAGCGCCATGTTCCTGCCGGCCGTCCCCATGACGGCCCGGTACTTTTCGTAGGCAAAGTCCATCTGGGCCTCGGTGGTCTCGGCCGGCCGCGACTTTAGCTTCTCGTCCATGTACTGGCCGGCCCGCGCCTTCTTGAACCCCTCCTCGAACTCGCCGAGGACGGCGTCGCCGCCCCGCGATATCTTGTCCCGGGCCAGCTTGAGTATGTAGGGGTTCATCAGCTTGTAGTCGTCCAGGAACTCGAGGTCCTCGTCCCGGTCCACTATCCTGTCCATGGGCTCGCTCAGGTCGATGGCCAGTATGTGGCCCTCGACGATATCGCGCTTGAGCGAGTCGTCCCTGCCCGAGTGGCCGGCGGCCGCGTCATACAGCGCGTTGAAGACCGGAAAGGTCATCTTGACAAAGTTGGAGTTGAGTATCCTGGATACCCTGTCGGCCAGCGTGTCCGGGTCGGAGAGCCGCGACTTGATGGGGCCCACCTGGGAGGGCGTCAGCGTCAACTGGTCGGTGCCTATCTCGTCGGCGAAGGTCCGCTGGGTGGCCTCCGGCGAGCCGTCCGACTTTATCTCGCGCAGCAGGTCCCCGACGAACCGGGCCTGGAAGTCGGGGAACTGTTCGGCGGTCTCCTCCTTGTACCGGTTGAAGGCGCGGTACCCCTTGGACTTGAAGAGCGCCGCCTTGATTATGGTCCTGCCCACCTTGGTGCTGCTCAGCCCCTCCCTGCTGGTCACCGACTCGTCCTTGCCGCTCATCTCTCACGATGCCTGGCGCCACCTTTTATGTTTTTGAAGAGTTCCCGGTCAGGGGCGTACCGGCGGCCGGACCCCGGGGCGGCTGGGCGCGGGCCGACCGGGGAAGGGTCAGGAGTCTAGCAGGAGCGCCAGGTCGGACGCAAGCCAGTGGCCGGTGGCCGAGAGGCCCGGGTCGTGGACGGCCGAGACGCCCACCACCAGGAACCAGCAGGCCGCCACGACAGAACCGCGCAGGATGGGGGACACGACCCGGATGGCGGCCTCCTCGGTTTAAATTAATCGTGTTCGGACCGGACGCATGCAACCCATCGACGTGCTGCGCGAGGCCTCCGAGAGGATATACCGGAACGTCAAGGATTTGGCCGGCACCGAGGGCGCCGGGGGCGACTTTGGCAGGGGGGCCGGCGGCGACATCAGCAAGAAGATAGACATCGTGGCCGAGGGCGCCGTCCTGGACTACCTGAGGGAGGTGGAGTTTCCCTGCGTGGTCCTGGGCGAGGAGTGCGGCAGGGTGGAGATCTCCGACGACCCCAAGGGATACGTGATAATGGACGCGATAGACGGCACGGCCAACGCCGTCAGGGGCTTTCCGTTCTTCTGCAGTTCGCTGGCCTTTGCGGAGGGGTACAGCCTCAGCGGGGTCACCGCCGGGGTGGTCAAGAACCTGGGCAACGGCCAGACGTACTGGGCCACCCGGGGCGGGGGCGCCTTCCGGGACGGGGAGCGCATCAGGGCGGGCCGGGGGGACAGCGGCTACTCGATAATAGGCCTGAACGTCTCCGGCGGGACCGCCGACCTCCTGGCCAGGGTGCAGCCGCTGGCAGAGAGGAGCCACATCAGGCACATGGGCGCCAACGCACTGGAGATGGCCGTCTTCTCCAGCGGGCTGATGGACGCGTTCGTCGACGTGCGCGGAAAGATAAGGATACAGGACGTGGCCGCCGGCTACCTGCTGGTCAGGGAGTCCGGCGGGCTGCTCCTGGACGAGAACATGAAGCCGCTGGACGCCGACCTGGGATACGACACGAGGGTGTCGTTTGTGGCGGCCGCAGACGAGGAGACGGCCAAGGCCGTCGCCTCAATGATAGGTTGTGGCGCCCTTGGCGGGATTTGAACTCGCGTCTCAGCCGTGACAGGGCCGAATTCTAGACCGGGCTATACTACAAGGGCTCGGAGTCCGGTACCAGCCTCCCGATTAAATAGTTTCTGAGACCGCCTGGTGCGCGGGCGGGCCGCCTGGGACCGCCGCCACCCAATAGATAAATTTGCGTCGCGCGGGGGGTAGCCGCGGGGGTTGCCAAGCCTGGTCAAAGGCGCAGGGCTTAGGACCCTGTCCCTGAGGGGTTCGCGGGTTCGAATCCCGCCTCCCGCATGAGCCGGTGCCCGGCCGGATGCCCCCTTGATTAATAATGAGCCGCCGCCGGTTACGGTGCATGGACAGGATGGTGGTCGGGATTACGGTCGTGGGCGATGACCGGCAGGGGATTGTGGCCGCCTTCACCAACTTTGTCTTTGCCAAGGGGGGCAACATAGAGGAGATCAGCCAGAACGTGATCCGGGGCACCTTCGGGATGTACGTGGAGGCCTCCTTCGGGGAGATGGATACGGCCTCCTTCGACGCGGATCTGCGCCACCTGGCAGAGAAGGAGCGCATGAGCGTCAACGTCTACCACGCGACCTCGGCCCAGAAGAAGATCGCCGTGTTCGTGACCAAGGAGAGGCACTGCCTGGACTCGCTGCTGGAGGCGGCCGGGTCCGGCCGGGTCCGGGGCAGGGTGGCCGTGATAGTCGGCACCGAGGAGACGCTCAAGCCGGTGGCCGACGAGGCTGGGATACCCTTCGTGGCGGTCCGGGATCGGAACCAGGAGAGTGCCGAGGCGCAGCTGCTGGAGATCTGCGGACGGTACGGGGTGGACCTGGTGGTGCTGGCCAGGTACATGCGGATACTCACGCCCAACTTTGTCTGGAGGTATCCCCGGAGGATAATCAACGTGCACCCGTCCCTGCTGCCGGCGTTCCCCGGGGCGTACGCGTACCGTCAGGCCTTCGAGAGGGGGACCAAGGTGATCGGCGTCACCACCCATTACGTCACCGAGAACCTGGACCAGGGCCCCATCATCCTGCAGGAGTCGTTCAGCGTAGAGCCGGATGACACGCTGGATGCCATCAAGGACAAGGGCCAGAGGCTGGAGGCCAAGACGCTTACCGGCGCCGTCAAGCTGCACCTGGATAACCGCCTCGAGGTCCGCTGGCGAAAGGTCCACATCAGGCCGGGGTGAGCCGGCTCGGACGCGTACTCCCAGACCGATCCCGTCCTCAGGAGGCGCGTCTCGGGCGGGGCCGCCGCGATCATCCCGGTGGGTTCGGTGGAACAGCACGGGGCGCACCTGCCCGTCTCCACCGACTCGGAGATAGTGGGGGCGGTATCATCCAGGGTGGGCCGGGGCTGCGGGTTTCTGGTCGTGCCCACCGTCACCACCGGCGTCTCATTCGAGCACGCCCCGTTCTTCAACATCAGCATAAGGCCCTCCACGCTGGGATCGCTGCTGGGGGACATCTGCGACTCGCTGCACGCAGGCGGCGTCGGGGACGTCTTTGTGATAAACGGCCACTACGGCAACCGGGGGGCCCTGAAGAGGTTCGCGGAGAGGCGGCGCGGCGGCGAGCCGAGGGTGCATGCCCTCTCGTACTGGCGCTTTACGGACTCGCGGTTTGACCACGGCGGGTTCGTCGAGACGTCCCTGATGCTGGCCGTCTCCGGGAAGGTCAGGATGGGCCTGGCCAGGAAGGGCCTGGTCACCGACGGCATGTCCGGCAGCGAGATCCGCAAGCTCAATGAGCTGGCGGCGAGATCTTTCCCGGCCGCCACCGGCAACGGTGTCTGGGGGGATCCGCGCGGGGCCACGGCTGCCGCCGGCAGGCGCCTCCTGAATGAGATAGTCCGGAACCTGCGCAAAGAGTGTCTGGGGCGTGTCGGCGGGGCTGGCAATGAAATTTTAATATAACGCCTTTCGGCAGATGCACTTGATGTCTGTTGACATGGCAGTGAAAGTACTGGACGAGAGCATAGAGAAGGTCGTCTTGATCAAGCTCAAGGGCAACAAGACCATAAGGGGAAGCCTGCTGGGGTTCGACCAGCACATGAACCTGATGTTGGATGGTTCCGAGGAGATAACCGCCGAAGGCGAGTCAAAGAGCCTGGGAACGATCGTAGTCAGGGGAGACAATGTGGTGATGATATCCCCTCCGCCCTCCGGCTAGGTGACGTCCCTTGGTGAAGGGCACTACCTCCATGGGAAAGATGACCAGGAAGAAGACGCACATTAGATGTAGGAGATGCGGTAAGAACTCGTTTCACAAGAGGCACCAGCGCTGTGCCAGTTGCGGTTTTCCTGATCCAAAGATAAGAAAGTACTCGTGGATCAAGTGGTATACCTAGATGCAGGAAGTAGTCTTGGTTGTCTGTGCGGTTGCCGGCGTGGCGACCGCGATGCTACTTAGAAGGAGGAACGGGCGGGGTTCCCCGGGGCCGTACACTGAAAAGGACAGGCTGTCCTCGGAGAGGGACATACTGCTGAAGAGCATATCCAAACTGGAGGAGGATCCCGGCTATGCGGCGGAGCGAAAGGCGCTGCTGCCATCATACAGGAACAGGCTGCGGGAGATTGAAGCGGCCCTGGCTGGCGAGGCGCGTCCAAAGTCTGCCAAAAAGGAGGACGTGGCGGCAGGCGGCGCCGTGGCGGCAGGCGGCCTGGCTGATGAGGCAGAGCCCGCCAAGGCTGAGATGGGAGAGGCCGAGGTTTCCCCCGAGTCGGCTGTGGCCGGCGATACCGCCGTGGATGCCAGAGATGACTTGGTGGTCGAGGTGGTCGAGGGGCCGGTGGAGGCTGAGGCGGTGGTCGAGGCTGTCGAGGGCGAGATCGTGCCCGAGGGTGTCGAGGTGGAGGCTGTCGAGGGGCCGGTGGAGGCTGAGGCGGTGGTCGAGGCTGTCGAGGGCGAGATCGTGCCCGAGGGTGTCGAGGTGGAGGCTGTCGAGGGGCCGGTGGAGGCTGAGGCGGTGGTCGAGGCTGTCGAGGGCGAGATCGTGCCCGAGGGTGTCGAGGGGCCAAGGTGGAGGCTGTCGAGGGGCCGGTGGAGACCGAGGCGGTGGTCGAGGCTGGCACTACCCCCGAACCGGTGGCAGCCGATGACAAGCCGGATATCGAACAGGTCGTGGACGTGCCCCCGGTCCAGAGTCCAAGCTCCGAGGAGATACAAGAAACCGGCCAAGCCGCCGCAACTGCTCCAAAGGCAGGCGAGCAGGACAGGGCGGAGCCGGCCGAACCCCAGGATGCTCCCCCCGTCCCCAAGGCGGTCGAGCCCGGCCCGCCCCCGGAAGAGGGCGCCGGCGATAAGCCAAACACCGGAGCCGGCCCCGACGGCGACGAGGATGATGGCATGGATCCGGACGAGGATAATTTGGATAAGATCAAGGGGGACATAATGAAGGCGCTCTCCAAGCTGGAGCGCGCGGAGGCCGATTGATGTCCTACGACGACTCCATCAGGGCGGTAGCGGCAGATGCGCTGCAGGGCGTCACGGATGGGCAGACGCTGGGGCTGGGCAGCGGAAGGGCCGCCGCCGCGCTGGTAAGGGAGCTAGGAAGGATGGTCGGACGGGGCAGTGTATCGGTCAGGGGCGTGCCCACCTCCCTGCAGATCAGGGCCGTGGCCGAGGAGGCCGGCATGGCGCTGGTGGACTCCGGCTCGGTATCACGGATAGACATTGTCTTTGATGGAGCCGACCAGATTGACGGGGATGGGTATCTGGTGAAGGGCGGCGGAGGCGCCCTACTCATGGAGAACATACTGGCCTGCATGGCGGACAGGGTGGTGATCATGGCCGACGAGACCAAGTTCGTCGATAAGCTGTGCGCTGCGGTGCCGGTGGAGGTGCACCCGGCCGCGAGAGCATCCGTAGACGAGCGCATCAAAGGGATGGGCGCCAGCCCGCAGGTTCGCACGCTGGATCGCGGATACCCGATGTTTACCGAGAGTGGCAACATCATACTGGACTGCAGCTTCGGCATCATAGACGACCCTTCCACGCTGGCTGCAGGCCTGAGGCAGGTACCGGGAGTATTGGAGGTTGGCATCTTTGACAGGCCGGACGTCATATACAAGGCCGGGAAGGCAGGGCGATTCGATATCCTGCGTTTAGATGGATGAGTTCTGGTCGTCCCGCCCCGGACTCTGTGACACGAACCGGCCGTGGCCGGGCTTGGCGACCACCTCAAAGTCGTCCGCAACGACTTCTCCCCTGACCATGGTCCTGACCGGCCACCCCTTAAGGTTCATCCCGTCATATACGATATAGTCGGAGAAGCCGCCGAACAGCTCCGGGGTGACTTTGCGCTCGCGCCGGAGGTCCAACATGGCGATGTCCGCGTCGGAGCCAACCCCCAGCGAGCCTTTCTGAGGGTACATGGAGAATATCTTGGCCGCGTTGGCGCTGGTAACGTTGACGAACCTCTCCAAGGATAAGCGGTCACGGTTTACGCCCTCGCTCAGCAGTATTGGGACGGCGGTGCCGATGCCGGGAAATCCTGCCAGCGAGTCCCAGACGTCTGTGCCCACCTTGAGCGCCAGCCGGTTGGCCACGTGATCGGTACCGACCGTGTCTATCCGGCCGTCATCCAAGGCGCCCCATATGACGTCGTTGTCCGCGGAGGTCCGTATCGGGGGCATCACCTTGGCCAGGTAGTCATTCCTGTCCTCATGGGAGAGTACTAGATAGTGGGGGCAGGTCTCTACATGTATCTTGGTTCCCAAGGATTTCTCCGCCCGTATCTGTTCTAGGGCTATCCTTGATCCAATGTGGACGAAATAGATGGTGCATCCGTACTTGCGGCCATACCCGCAGACCGTCCTGATCGCCTTGGCCTCGTAGCCGGGATCACGGCTTGCCGACCATGCCGTCAAGCCGTCTCGCTTCTCTTTTTTAGCAGTCTTTATGCCACAGGCGCATGACTCGTAGTCCTCGGCGTGGACCAATACCGGACATCCTAGTGACGCGGCCCTACGCACTATCTTTTCCACCAACTCTTCGGTCACGTTAACCTTGGCTGCCTGCAGATCCGTGGAGTAGGGCGGCATATCCATGTAGACATGACCCACTTCACCGCCCAAGTTCATGTATATCTTGAAGGACCCGATTCCCCTCTCCACGCAGTGGCCCATCTCCCTTATCTGCCGTTCCGTAAAGACGGACGCGTGTATGGTATAGTCGATGTGGTGCGCCGTGCTGGCAGCATCCAGCTGCGGCTGCAGGTCGGTGGTGAACGGCCCTCCCAAACGGAGCATCCGCATCATCGTGGTGATCCCGCCTATGGCGGCCGCGTGCGACTCTGTTCTAGCGGCTTCGTTGATCGGAGAGTATACCCCGTAGTGGACATGGGTATCGATGGGGCCAGGTACGGAAACCAGTCCGGCGCCGCTTATTCTACGATCGCAGGACGGAACATCGGTGACTAGTCCTGCAATCTTGCCGTCCTCTATCACGATGTTCCTGTCCACCATGCCCTGCGGCAGCATCACGTGCGAGTCCACTACCACTGCATCATAGGTCATGCCGGTGCTTGGAGGATGGACTATTTGGGCTTTTGACAATGAATAAAAGCAGCATGGGTTGGGGGGTACCAAGGGCCGGTGGTTTAGGGGTATAACGCCACGTTCGCAACGTGGATGTCGGGGGTTCAAATCCCCCCCGGTCCATCTATATAGAACATAAACAGTTTTCAGTGTCCGCGAATGTGTTATGTTCGCCAAAGGTTCGACCGTCAAGTCGGCAGACGAGTTGCCATAAGGTCGTTCAGTTCATCGTGGAATCTAACTCTTGTAATGTGTTCCCCATGTTATGGCGACGGTCACATATTCTTGAACATGCCGGCTTTCTAGCATGTCCGAGTGTGTGCGGGTTAAATTCCGCGGTTCGAAAATACAGGAAAAAAGCATTGTTCATGTCGGTAAACGTCCCACAATATTCCGACATAAGCAAGGTGTCTACTCATTATCTTCCGAAATGGTCAAGGATTCGTGGATATAATTTCTCCATGGGCCTCAGAAAACGGTATATGTGCATGGCCCGCGCCACCCATCATATGAATCCGGAGTTGCGCACGTTGGCCCTGCTGATTGATGCCGAAAACGCCGAATTACCTCTGATAGAGCGCGTGCTAGCCGAGGCCGACAGGCATGGCATCGTGAGGGTGCGCCGTGCATACGGCGACTGGAAGAGCGATCGCATGTCCGTATGGGAGAAGTGCCTCGTCTCGCATGGGATAGAGACGATACGGCAGCCCGAGCCGGTTTATGCCAAGAACTCGGCAGACCATGCCCTGCAGAAGGACGCTTGGGCCATGCTCCGGTCGCGAGAAGTAGACGGATTTTGTATTGTCGCCAGCGATAGCGGCTACGCAGGCTTGGTTATGGAGATGTGCAAGCAGGGGATATTCGTGATGGGAATCAGCGCTCAAGACAAGCCGCCGTCATACAGCGGGAGATGCAACGTCTTCAGGTACGCGGAACTTCTGCCGCAGCCGGTCAAACCCGACGACAAGGCCTACGAGGAAGTCGATATAGGCCTGATAGACAATATCAACAGGGCCATATGCTCGTCTCCGAGGGCGGAGGAGGGCTGGGCCCTCCTAGCGGACGTGAAGAATCACCTGCCGGATCTTGACCTGCGCGCCTACTGCCACGTGAAGATGCTGTCCCTTGTTCAGATGTACCCGCGTGAGTTTGAGACGCGGAAAGGTAAGACGGACCGCAGCTCAGTCGTCTACCATATAAGGTCGAAGCGGACGTTCTAGGCGCTCCTGCATACGTCCGGTCTTGGTCGGTACCGTTCTGGTGGGGCCTGCCCCGTTTTCGTGCACCGCGCGCCCGTCCAGTCTGGCCAGCTGGCGAAATTACCGTCCCCAACATCCGACAGATGAACGAGCCCGTCATTTCTTGGCGGCCAGCAGGGATGCCAGGTGTCCATAGTCCTGCTTGAACCCGCAAAACCTGTTCTTTACGATTACGACTTCCTCTTGGATGTAGTCATAGATCTTGTTGCGGACAAAGACGAAATCCCGCCTGTCAGTGATTGTCGTTTCCTCCTTGTCTCCGATTATGTTGCCAGTAACAAGCACCACGGCCAGAATGTTCCTCAGCTCGTAAACCTTTTCGATTACGCGGTCAACGAAACGTCCTGCGTGATCCGCATCGCCGAAAAGGAAGTGTCCCGTGATTACCAACACTCCGGGTTCCCCCGGTGGGATCTGGCATTTTCGGGCAAAGCCGTCGATCTTGGTCCTCACCCTGTGCTCCTGGCTCACGTTGTCGGACGGGCCGTACATACCGCCGCCTCGTGGCATCACCCCCGCATCTTCCTGCCTGCGGTGCCACTCTGCGCGCATTTTGGCTGGATCGGACAGTTCGTTCGGTACCAGATACACCTTCAGGACTCCGGCTATCCCGACCTCTACTGCGGTCATGCCGGAGATGGCGCGTCTAGTCTCCCGCGCCAGAACACCGGCTACCTCCTTCAGGTGCGGCTCGGCCAGTGTCTTGAATATTATCCCTGACGGGAATATGGGTCTGCATGCGGCGGTGACATCCGTGAGAGTTTTGGTTGCCTTCCAAGATTCGGGCGCAGTGTTCAGCGTCTTGACCTCCACCAAAAACTCCAAGTCCCCACATCGGCAACGCATATCCGGCCTTTTGCCTCCGACCTCGGGTTCAAGTTCTACGGCGCATCCGTTACTTGCCAGCCGGCCGGCCACCTCCAGCTCCGCCATCGCACTTTCAGGTTTGTCGGGATGCCGCAGTTTGGACAGCAGACTTTCGAAGTTCTTTGTCTTTTCCAGAGCGGACATGTAGCCACCCCAGTTAATGAGGTTGCCATCGCTCATGGCGCCGCTGATCATCCTCAAGGACCATAGAATCGGGTGGTAGCTGTCTTTTGACTTTGATGGCCAGTCCTCGTCCAGGATTCTTCTCAGCGTCTGGACGGCCTCCATAAGCTGGGCTTTCATTTCCGGAGCGGCCTTGGCCACCGTGATAAGGTTTAGGTAGTGATCCCAGTCATCCGTGTCGCTGAACATGTGGGTTTGGCTGCTTGTGTGGGTTATAGCGTTTTGTGGGATCCGAGAAAAACAAGGAATAACTTCGCTGTTTGTGATATCGGGTTTGTCGACGGTGCAGTGATGGTCCAGATGGTGTCCAAAGCTCATGTTGATTACCCGTACTGGTATGGGGCGTGTGTGGTGAAGATCATCCGGTGTATGGGATGGATCCGGTGGGTTCGATGTTGGTTTCGATGTTGGTGGCTACTAGAGCACACGGTGGAATCACCGAGACAGGCGCCACGTAACCTAAGAATGATCGATTTTAGTGCAAAAACTCCACAGATTTGTCCTAGAACACCCGTATGCGAGTATGTTTTAAGGGAATGTGGCGGTATAGATAACATGATGGAAGCCGGCATCTACCATCAAGAAATGTGTACCAAGCCAGCCAAAGTCGGCCCCAGTTAACAACTATCTCGCGTATGCGGTATAACATTGCCAATGATCGTGGTGGCAAGGCCATGAACAACAGGCTGATTGTTGCGGGTGCGCCCTTGTGTTGGTTGCCGTAGCAGAACATACTAGACATTATGCGTAATTGACCGGTGCGCCAACAAATCGCGGCAGACCGTGTTTTAATGGACGGATATTTGGCGCGATATTTGGTGCAGGTGTGTTTTTGTTGGGAGTCGGCATGCCTTGATCACGCCAGATGTGGATGGTCGTGCGCAGCACGGCAGCACCGTGTGAGGTGCAAGGTTTTTTCGCTGCATGGTTGCTGGGCGGTTCCGGACCACCCGGGAGTCAGTGTGATGCCCTTTTTCTGACCAGCTCCCGTATCAGGGACTTGTTCTCTTCCTTGATCCTGTCCCAGTCGAGGTTCAGGTTCACCAGACCCGAGATGATGTTGAGCTCCTCGTTGAGCTCCTCGGGCGTGCCCCAGAAGGGTCTGGTGGTTATCCTGTACCGTTTGATCATCCCGATGGCGTGCTCGACAACTACCACCCGGGTGCCGTTGATCTCCTTGTTGAGGGCCAGCTCCCCTTCGGTCAGCCCCCCGGTCTGCCTGTCGGAGTTGGGGCGGCGCCTGGCCGGCTGCCGTACGGTCGCGCCGGGATAGTATCCGGATATGCCCTGGTATCCCTTGCCCACGTACAGGGCGGGGCGGTCCCGCTCGGGCGTGTCATCGTCGGACATGATCCGGGTGAGGATGCCGAGGTCCGGAGGGCCCTCCCTGAGCAGCGTGAGATCGTGGGTGCTGCCGGAGGTAGTTCCGCTGATCCACAGTATCCTTTTTCTGGTGTCGGTCAGAACATTGGTGTTGAAGGTGAACGCCTTTTTCTTGCCCGAATAGTCCGCCTTGCGCCGGTCCTTGTCGCCGGACCGGTCGACGGGCACGTGCGTGCCGTCCAGCACGACGGCGACCTTCCCGGTGGCCGGGTCAGGCGGGATTATCTTCTTCAGGTCCATCAGCGTGTCCACCTCCCTGATCAGCTGGGTCATCTTGTGGGCGGTGGGCAGCACCTCGGAGAGGATGTGGTTGGACGCCGCTAGGGACCTGTTGATGTTGCTCTGGTCCACCCCGAACATGGCGGCCAGCTCCTCCTGGGTGGTTCCTCCCTTCTTGCGCATCAGGGCCAGCAGCAGGGAGTGCCTGATGTACATCTTGGAGCGGTTGCCCGGGTCGGACGCCCGGATATCGTCATCCCAGAAGAGCGTCATGTCCCCGTGCTCCTTTATCCAGGCGGCGTACCCGTGCAGGATGTAGTCGAACTGCTCGGCGGTGCAGAGCGTGACGGCGTGCAGCCTGCGCGGATTTCCGATGATGTCGTCCAGAACGGTGAGCCGGGCTATGTGGACGTCCTGTTCGGGTCCGTACACGCGGTATGTTGCATCTTGTCGCTGCGTAGCGGCGCTCAGGAGGGACCTCAGCCGTTCTACCTCGCGCTGCAGCCTATCTATGGTCTGTTTCTTGGTTTCGGGCATGTCCGGGGTGTGGCGTGATCTTCCCTGATCTAAAGGTTTCGGTCTGACATGTGCAAAACTGCCTGTCGGTGGTTGAATTACGGGTTAGTCAAGAAATTGGCCGATTACGCATATTGTCTACTGTGGCTCCATCCGCATCCATCAAAATTAGACCAAATGGCGCTAGGGTATAAAAGGGGCACAGCCAAATTGCGGCAAGTTTAAATTACAACTCTAGGGAAGTATACTGACATGAAATCGGAGTACGAGTACGTTATGTCGGCTCGAGAGCAGTTGGGAAAGCACCTAGGGGAATGGATCGCCGTAGTGGGAGACGAGATAGTGGCATCCGGAGAAGATGCCACAAAAGTCTATCGGGCATCCAAAGCAAAATACCCGGACAAGACCCCGTTCATCATGAAAATCCCCAAAGAAACGGTAATGTTGCTCTAAGACATGCCTCCAGGATTTCGCCTGCGCTCCAACATCACCCTGCACTACATCAACTATGACGACTCCGTCACTAGCCAAACATACAAACTGCCGATGGTCCATGTGAGACTAATTCACAGGATGGAAACGATAGAAACCACGGCGCTCATTGATTCGGGCGCGACTACCAACTTTCTGCCAAAAGAGCTTGCAGAGATTTTAGCAGTAGATCTATCCGGAAAACACAAAAGCGCCATAGGCGCAGGAGGCGAGTTTACCAGCGTCAGCTCGATAGTGGGGAAATGCCAGCTGATTAAAAGTCAGAACGCCATATTCGATGAATTTGTTAACCTGCCAATCAGCGTGCCTGCCCAGGCACAAACGCTCCCGTACATGGTTCTTGGACGTGACAGTATATTCAGGCATTTTACCATCAGATTTATGGAGAACGACGAAAAGATTGTGTTGCGGCGAGCTAACTGACACTGAATTAGACGTTTAGCACCATACAAACTCAAAAGTATCGCCTTAATTGTTAGAATTTTCCCTTTAAATCGCGGGCCTGCCTGCTCGAAGGTATTCGTCGTGGAACCTACAAATGCACGATTTCAGCAATACATCCCCCAGGTCCATCAAAGCCAAGTCCTAGCTTCGGTTGTGGATGCGGGACTTGGCAGTCTATCAATGTAGTTGAATTTGGATGATGGATGAAGTTACACCACAACACGTGTGTTAGTCGAGGCCCAAAGATTGCTGTTCGAACCAACCGTCGATTCGACACAACTACCAGCGGTACCAGTGCTTTGCGATAGCAGCAGAGAATCTTAGCTTTGTATTCACTAGGTCCATTCGTAAGTGTTCACGTCATCTAGGCACGTTTTGCCTGCCAGAAAATTAATTTTCGGCCGCGATCGTACGTGTTTTAATACCGGATGGTACGGGAAATTGGGCGGCTTGTACGCATGCGGTTTTCAGGCCAGAAATAGCCGCCATAACGCGACGACACCGGCAGATCTATATGTGGGCTGATCCGCGGCCCACAGTTGGCGAGCAGAATCAACATCAAAAAGATGTACAAGCAGATGAGCGAGGACTACCGCAGGCTGCTCGCCCAGCACCAGGAGATGCGGCGCGAGTACAAGGCGCTGAAAAAAGAGAACGAGAAGATCAGAAAAGAGAACGGGGAGCTGAGGCGCCTCCTGACCCTACACGACAACGCCAACACGCCGCCCTCGCGCAAGATGACCAAACGTCGTAAAAAGACCGACGCCTCCAAGAAAGGGGGAGATCCTTCCGGGAAGGAGACGCCGCCCAGGCGCCGGGGCGCCCAGCCCGGGCACAAGGGCACGACCAACAAACCCGCCCCCACCGAGTTCGAGACGCACGTTCCCATCAGGTGTCCGGGGTGCGGCGACACCTCCCTGGTGGGGGAGTCAACCGAGGTGATAGACATAACCGAGATACCGCAGCCCATCAAGGCCACGACCACCCGCCATTACCTGACCACCTGCAGGTGCAGCAGCTGCGGCATGGACGGGATAGACCCGCGGGCCGACCTGCCCAAGGGAGGATCCTACGGCAGAAACGTGGTGGGCACCGTCGTCCACAACTTCCTGGACCGCCTC
Source organism: Nitrosopumilaceae archaeon (assembly GCA_965261905.1). Taxonomy (GTDB): domain Archaea; phylum Thermoproteota; class Nitrososphaeria; order Nitrososphaerales; family Nitrosopumilaceae; genus VYCS01. The sequence goes on from CBDHDZ010000013.1 coordinate 950,849, forward strand.
CCAGGCAGGCTGAACGCGGCCAGCATGGGCAGGCACGGCATCGAGATGTCGACGGGCGCCATCCACAACGTCCTGTTCAGGACGGGGTTATCTCTGGGAGAGCCCAGCCTGGAGGTGCGGGACCGCATACGGAGGGCGCGCCTGCTGCATATCGACGAGACGTCCATCTCGCTCAACGGCACGAAGGTCTGGATCTGGATATTCCTCAACCCCGAGACCGGCGACACCTACTACCTGATACGCCCCAGCCGGGGCCCCGGGGTGGTGCGCGAGGTCCTCGGCAAAAATTGGTCCGGGACGATCATCTGCGACGGGTGGGGAGCCTACAAGGGATACCGCCACCAGCGCTGCTGGGCCCACATCCTCCGCGAGGGCGACCACCTGGCCGACCGCAACGAACACTGCCGCGCGGCGCGGGAGGTGGCCGACGCCCTGCTCCGCATATACCGGGATGGTGTGGGGAACAAGGGACCGCCCGACCGCAGGAGATCCCTGCGCGACGCCCTCCGCAAGCGGGTATCGAGGATCATCGACAGGTACGCCGACCACCCGGTGCTGGAAAAGTTCATGACCAAACTGGCCAACGCCCTGCCCAACCTGTTCAGGTTCGTCATCGATCCGTCCATCCCGGCCACCAACAACGCCGCCGAGCGCGGCCTGCGCGAGCTGGTCGTCCACCGCAAGGTGCGCGGCTCCATCCGGTCGGAAAAAACCATGGACTGGCTGGCCAACATCTTCACGTGCGTGGCGACCTGGAAGGCGCGGGGCATCGACTACATGACGCAGATGGCGGCGTACATTTAATCAGGCGGCCCGTCCAAAAACAACATGAACCAAAAAGACGCACGGTGATTAACCGATAATTTTCTTCGATATATGCGCGTTATTTATTATAATGCTGGCTGGTGCGAGAAAATACGTCCAGATGACGTGAACACTTACGTCCATTCTACAGGTGGTTGAATTTCATGCTGAATACTAGCAACAGTTGATGTTGATACGTGGGTATCCAGTTACCAAGATTGGTATGTTATGTACTGTCAACTTTTCTTTACTATTTTAAAGATCTTGCAACCGCATTTGGGACAAACACTAGTAACGGCATTACGGCCATTTTTCATCGTCACTTTTTTAGGATCATAGACGATGCGTTTCTTTTTGCATTTTAGACAGTAAATAGATTCTTTCGTTCTGGTACGAAGATCAAGTTTTTTTAATTGTTTTCCAAGTTCAGCCATACGCTTTATCTGGGCCGGATCAGGCTGTGGTTCGGGCGGGGGCTGGGATTCGAGCTCTGTTATTTTCGCTTCGAGCTCGGCTATGCGCGCCGTCTGGGCCGGATCAGGCTGTGGTTCGGGCGGGGGCTGGGATTCGAGCTCTGTTATTTTCGCTTCGAGCTCGGCTATGCGCGCAGTCTGGGCCGGATCAGGCTGTGGTTCGGGCGGGGGCTGGGATTCGAGCTCTGTTATTTTCGCTTCGAGCTCGGCTATGCGCGCCGTCTGGGCCGGATCAGGCTGTGGTTCAGATGCAGGTTCCAGCATGCTTATTTTTTCTTGGAGCTCCATTATACGCGCTATCTGGGCCGGATCAGGCTGTGGTTCGGGCGGGGGCTGGGATTCGAGCTCTGTTATTTTCGCTTCGAGCTCGGCTATGCGCGCCGTCTGGGCCGGATCAGGCTGTGGTTCAGATGCAGGTTCCAGCATGCTTATTTTTTCTTGGAGCTCCATTATACGCGCTATCTGGGCCGGATCAGGCTGTGGTTCGGGCGGGGGCTGGGATTCGAGCTCTGTTATTTTCGCTTCGAGCTCGGCTATGCGCGCCGTCTGGGCCGGATCAGGCTGTGGTTCGGGCGGGGGCTGGGATTCGAGCTCTGTTATTTTCGCTTCGAGCTCGGCTATGCGCGCCGTCTGGGCCGGATCAGGCTGTGGTTCGGGCGGGGGCTGGGATTCGAGCTCTGTTATTTTCGCTTCGAGCTCGGCTATGCGCGCCGTCTGGGCCGGATCAGGCTGTGGTTCGGGCGGGGGCTGGGATTCGAGCTCTGTTATTTTCGCTTCGAGCTCGGCTATGCGCGCCGTCTGGGCCGGATCAGGCTGTGGCTGTAATAATTTAATTTTGTCTTCAAGTTCAGCATACATTATTTGCAGTACATCTCTAGCAGTATTAATTGAGTCAAGTAGTGTAACTTTGGCTTCTAGCGCAGCCAAGCGCGCCGTCTGGGCCGGATCAGGCTGTGGTTCGGGCGGGGGCTGGGATTCGAGCTCTGTTATTTTCGCTTCGAGCTCGGCTATGCGCGCCGTCTGGACTGGGTTGAGTTCTAGCTCTGGTGTAGCGGCTGGCTCTGGTTCGGGTCCGGGCTCAGGTTCTGGTTCGGGTGTTGGTTCGAGTTCTGGTGTAGCAGCTGGCTCGGGTTCGAGAGGAGTTTGGGCCTGTGTTTCCGGCTCGGGTACGCTAAAGCCCTTGGGCAGACTTCCCCAAGGAGTTCCTTGTGGTTCGGGTTCGGGCTCAGGCGCCGGCTCGGGTTCGGGCTCAGGCTCTGGGGCTAGCTCTGCAGCAGCTGGCTCGGGTTCTGGCGCGGGCTCCGCGGCTGGCTCGGGTTCGGGTGTTGGTTCGGGCTCAGGCTCCGGCTCGGGTCCGGGCTCAGGCTCTGGGGCAGCAGCTGGCTCGGGTTCGGGTGTTGGTTCGGGCTCAGGCTCCGGCTCGGGTCCGGGCTCAGGCTCTGGGGCAGCAGCTGGCTCGGGTTCGGGTGTTGGTTCGGGTTCTGGCGCCGGCTCGGGTACGCTAAAGCCCTTGGGCAGACTTCCCCAAGGAGTTCCTTGTGGTTCGGGTTCGGGCTCTGGCGCCGGCTCGGGTTCGGGCTCAGGCTCTGGGGCTGGCTCTGCAGCAGCTGGCTCGGGTTCTGGCGCGGGCTCCGCGGCTGGCTCGGGTTCGGGAGGAGTTTGGGCCTGTGTTTCCGGCTCGGGTACGCTAAAGCCCTTGGGCAGACTTCCCCAAGGAGTTCCTTGTGGTTCGGGTTCGGGCTCTGGCGCCGGCTCGGGTTCGGGCTCAGGCTCTGGGGCAGCAGCTGGTTCGGGCTCTGGCGCCGGCTCGGGTTCGGGCTCAGGCTCTGGGGCAGCAGCTGGTTCGGGTTCGGGTGTTGGTTCGGGCTCTGGCGCCGGCTCGGGTACGCTAAAGCCCTTGGGCAGACTTCCCCAAGGAGTTCCTTGTGGTTCGGGTTCGGGTTCAGGGGCTGGCTCTGCAGCAGCTGGCTCGGGTTCGGGTGTTGGTTCGGGCTCTGGCGCCGGCTCGGGTCCGGGCTCAGGCTCTGGGGCAGCAGCTGGTTCGGGCTCTGGCGCCGGCTCGGGTCCGGGCTCAGGCTCTGGGGCAGCAGCTGGTTCGGGCTCTGGCGCCGGCTCGGGTCCGGGCTCAGGCTCTGGGGCAGCAGCTGGTTCGGGCTCTGGCGCCGGCTCGGGTCCGGGCTCAGGCTCTGGGGCAGCAGCTGGTTCGGGCTCTGGCGCGTCCACTATACTCTGAGCAATATTGTTCTCCCGAATGTGTCTTGCCCGCAGCTGGGCAAGAATCGACTCGGATGTGGCCGGAGGCGGCTTCTGGTATCGAATGGTATCACTGGGTTCGGGGCCATCCCTCTCCCTCACCTCTGGCAAAAGCCCCAGATGGTCGTACTCCACCATATTGTTGTCTATCCTGACAAACGGCTTCCCGTTCAAGCGGAACGCCTGTATCCTGCTGCCCTGCCTCCAGCCGTCCGACCCCTTGTGAACGGTCAGATAGGCGACGTTGCCCATGATGTCTGAAACCAGGGTCATCTTGTCCACCACCTGCCCCTCCAAGACGCCCTGATCAGTAACCTTGTGCCTTAGCACGTGCTGGAGTTGGCGTCCGAAGCCGTAGGTTGCCTCCGATATCAGAAAGTCCGCCCTACTTCCCATATACAAGACTCTACATATGTACTAAATAAGCACGTGTGCTACGGCTGTCTCGCTGCAAGACCCACCCATGCCAGCATCAGAAGACGGCGCGGCGCAGCACTGGCGCTCAACGGCTGGCGCGACCAGGCCGTCCCGCCCTACGCACGGTATCGCTCTACCCGGGATAGCAGGCATTGCCAAGTCGGCGACCATCCCGGCGCATTCACGCGCGCGTGTTGGACCGTTCGGCGGGCTGCATGCCAGCCTATGCTGTCTCCGGCTGCCTGCGCACGCCCCTTGGCAACAGTTACCAAAACAAACCCGAACCTGATTCCAGTCAGTGGAGATGGTTACCATACACCCGCAAGAGCCAATCAGGGGCGCCGGATCAGGGCGTGGCCGGTTCTGCCCGTCCGCGCTAGGAAAGTGCCCGCCGGACACGGATGAAGGTATAAAAATCACCCGGACACGAAGTGATACAATGATGCTCGGCCTTGATTACAACCAGCCCCTGTACAGGCCGCCCTCCGAGGCGAGATCCCTGATATTCCAGGTCACGCTGGGGTGCTCCTTCAACGAGTGCTCCTTCTGCGACATGTACCGGTCCAAGGAGTACTCCGAACGGCCATGGGATGTGGTCAAGTCCGAGATAGACCTGATGGCCAGGCACCTGCCCAGGACCAGAAGGGTGTTCCTGGCTGATGGCGATGCGCTGAACCTTGATGCCGGGTACATATCAAAGATAACCACCTACCTGAGAGAGAAATTTCCCGATCTGGAGAGGGTGTCGTGCTATGCGATGCCCATGAACATCCTCAAAAAGACCCCCGAGGAGCTGTCCAGGATGCGCGAGATGGGTCTGGACATGTTATACCTGGGGATAGAGAGCGGTTCGGACACCGTCCTGAGGAAGGTGACCAAGGGCGCTCTGGGGACCACCATCACCAAGGCGGTCAACAAGGCCAAGGCCGCAGGGTACATCATGTCGTGTATGGTGATACTGGGGCTTGGCGGCAGAAAGTACTCCAAGGAGCACGTGGCAGAGACCGCCAGGGTGATCAACTCCTGCTCGCCCGACTACGTGGGGGCCCTGACCCTGTATCTTGAGAACGGCATCAAGCAGGAGTTCCTTGACAAGTACTCGGGGGAGTTTGAGAGGTTGAGCGACGCCGAGGCCTTGGACGAGCTTGACGGGTTGGTGTCCGGGATAGAGGCCAAGGATGAGATAGTCTTCCGGGCCAACCACGGCTCCAATGCGTACACCGTAAAGGGCACCTTCCCGCAGGACAAGGGGGAGATGCTCAGGCAGATTTCCTGGATGAGGGAGCACCCCGAGACGGTCAGGCCCTCGGGCCTGCGCGGGTTCTGAGGGCGGCGATCCTCATTCCAGCAGCCGCTCCAGCTGCTCTCGGGTGGGCACGCCGCAATGAACCAGCCGTCCGTCCACCACCAGTCCGGGCGCCACCATGACCGGGTGTCTGGCCAGGTACTCGGGGTGGGCGGTGACGTCGACCTCCCGGTATGGTACGTCCAGATCGCTCAGCATCTTCTCCAGGGTGTTGCATCCCTGGCAGCCCGGCGAGGTTAGAACCACCACCCTCATTGTGCGTACCTTTCTGGATCCTGCTCAAAGGCCCACCGGCAGGTGGCGCAGCAGAACCGGTACTCCGTACCCTCGTGGACGAGGGTATCGCCGCCGCTCTCCATCTCCGTTCCGCAGACTGGATCCTTCATTCCCCCTTGGCCCTCTTGAGGTAGTACCATCCGGCCGGAGCCAGTATCATCGAGGCCAGCAGGACCGGGACCACCGCAGGCGGGACCACCACGGGCGCGTCATGGAGGTGGTACCCTATATGGAACTCGGGCGGGATGGACATCATGGACATTAGATTGTTCCAGCCTATGTGTATTATGGTCTCCTCGTACCACAGGTGGCCGCCGGGAATGCCGTTGATTATCAGGAACGACCCTATGACGATCAGCATCCAGCCGCTGGCCTTCTCTATCCGGACCCGGTTTGCGGCCAGCCCGCGGGAGGCGTTTATCCCCATGACGGCCAGCACCGACAGCAGTACCAGCGGGACGGCCCTGCCCAGGCCGTGGACGGCCCCGAGACTCGCCCCGATCTCGGCGCTGCCAGTGCCCGCCGCGTAGATCAGCAGCCAGTAGAATAACGGGTTGGGGCATCCCACGCCGGCGTTTCCCAGCAGCAGCCCCATGAAGAGCGCCTTGAGGTAGTCCCCGCGCTCCTGGATTAGCCGCGGGGTGCCCGAGTAGGAGGGCAGGCGCAGGCGCACCAGGCCCAGCTGGGATAGGCCAAAGACAAAGGCCGCCAGGCCCGCCGCCAAAAACATGTAGAGGGACGCGTTGTCCAGGCCCACCGTCCCGCCCAGTACGCTGGCCCCCATCCCGTAGACGGCAATCGTACCGGTCAGGCCAGCCCCAAAGAGTAGCGCCATAATCGGCCCCCTACGCGCCCCCCGGCCCATGCTGAGCGGCACTATGATTAATACGAGCGGCAGTGTGCAGGGGAGCACTATCATGGACAGCCCCGCCACGTACGACAGGGCCAGCCAGGAAGGATAGGAGACGTCCGTCCCGGCGCGAACCGCCGTGTCGTGGGTGGCAGCAAAGACCGCCCCCATGATCATCATCGATACGAGCGCGAACGCCAAGACTGTCAGGTACTTTTTCGCATACTGGCCGGACACCCATCCGGTTGTCCGCCGGTGAATATATGATATTGCGGGATCAGTGGAGTGTTTGCCGGGTGGTGGGTTCACGGGGATTTGAACCCCGGATCTTCGCCGTGTAAGGGCGACGTCATAACCGAGCTGGACTATGAACCCGCTAGATGCCCCCGCTGCGAACCGTTTAAAGATACCGCAGGCGGCCCTGCGGCATGGCGTCTGCAGACCCCGCCGCGGCCAGCGTCTACGTGGACGGGGCGGGCGGCTCGAACAGCGGGTACGGCTACTTCGTGAAGGAGACGGGCGAGTCCCACTACAAGGCAGAGCCGGGCCTGACCAACAACCAGGCCGAGTATGCCGCGATACTGGCTGCCCTAGAGAGGTTCGCCGGATCGGGCCCTCCCGTGACTATCTACAGCGACTCCAAGGTGGTGGTCTCGCAGCTGAACCACGAGTATGCAATAAACAACCCCGTCCTCCGGGAGTTGGCCCGGAAGGCCTGGGGGATGACAACATCACAAAACGTGGAGATCCGCTGGGTGCCCCGGAGGGAGAACCTGGCCGGTAAGATGCTGGGCAGCTAGAACCCAGGCAGATCCTAAGGCGCTGCACGCCCGAGTTGGGCGGTGCGGGCGCCGCCCCCTACAGATGGTATGCCTCGCGCCCAAAGTACTGTTTTACGCGGGGCCTGTACAGGTAGAACAGGATCACCCCGGATATTGCCAGGCTGACTATGTCCAGGCTCAAGACGCCGACCACGATAGAGATGATGACCACTATTCTTGTGGCATTCCACGCCCACGATTTGGCCGTGAGCATTCCGTACATCACGAGGAACAGGGCCGCTCCTAAGGCAACGGCTACCGCGCCTATGCCGAAGCCAAGGGCTCCGATGATGCCGGCTACCTCTGGGTCTACGGCCATATCCCCGAGCACCAATCCCAGTATGGTGGCAAAGGCCAAGCCGAACAGTACGTGGACTGCCCCCGCCACCCCCAAGAGCACGGAGACGATGGTGACGCCGGTCGGTCTTGAGATGTCCTGGCTGTCTCCGGCCATGTCAGGGCATCCCCCCACCAGCAGGGCCGGACCGCGAATCAGAGGATGTGTCCATGTGGTAGATGCACATGTAGTGTATATAACGATGTTTGTATGATCATGGGGAATTACATACTTTAGTACACCACCACCGCCTGCAGTGTTAAATAGTGGATCCGGTATGGTACGGTATGATGCGCACCCGCGGCTTCCGCATCGTCCTGACGCGCGAGCAGGCTACCAAACTGACCGAGTTGGTTAGCGCCCAACGTGAAGTGTATAACCGGACAATCTCCCGGCTGAAGGAAGATCCGACACTCACCCTGTTCGACCTGCAAAGGGAGTTCACCACCCTGCGGCAGGCGACACCACACCTGCAGCAGACGGAGCGAATCTTCCAACAGGCGGCAATCCGCCAGGCCAGGACCGCCTGTGACATCTCAAACAAGTATGGCAACGGCAACCTCAAGTACCGTACCCGGAAGAACCCGTTGAGGACGGTCTCGTGCGAGCTGTCGCCCACCTACGTTGACAACCAGACTGTTTCGCTGCCCGCTTTGGGCCATGTCACCCTGGCCGAGCAGCAGCCGTACCAATACCCGAACAACTGGCTGCATGGAGCCAGGTCGTTCCGGTTGGTGAACGTGTCGCCGTATGAGAACGTGTGTGTTTGGCGGCTATACATCACATACAATCTGCCAGATCCGGAGCCGTGTGTCGGGGGTCTGGCCGTCGGTATAGACCGCGGCATAACCAACCCGACGACAGTGGCGCGCTCGGATGGGCGCGTCACCTGCTACGACACGGCGAGCGCGTTCAGATCCAACCAACACTGGAACGACGCGACGCGCCACAGACTATCCAAGATGAACAAGCACTCGCGCAACTACAAAGAGGTGGCGCGCAAGCGCGACAAGCGCAACTACAAGAACGCCTGCGAACGCGACTACTGCGAATGGCTGCTGGCCAAGGAGGTTTGCGAAGGAGCTGGTGTCATCTGCATAGAGCGGCTGGATCTGGAGGCGATGACACGCAACGGTGGAAACAGGAAGCGCGGTCTCAACCGGGGCATGAGGTTCGTCCGCCATGGCGAGATATTGCGGAAGATCAGGATTGTGGCCGAGAGGTTGGGCATTGAGGTGATAGAGGTCAACCCGGCCGGCACCAGCACTACCTGCTCGGCGTGCCAGCACATGGATGGGGAGTCGCGGGACGGCGAGCGGTTCGAATGCACCGCCTGCGGTAGGATAATGCACGCGGACAGCAACGCGTCGTGCAATGTGATAAACAGGGGAACGGACATTAACGTTCCCGCGGGGGAAGGAATTGCCCTCGAAAGGCGTGAATTGGGACGGACCCGGAACCAACCCGAATGGGTGAAGGCAGCTCCGGACGCCACACGGCGGCGCGAGAACCAAGCGTGCAACCGTCCCGCAACATCAAGCGCCGGGGTTGTCCACGGTGCGCATAAACCCACGAAATTACTCCTTCAAAACGGCAGATCCGGCTCATCCTCAGACCGGTTTTGACTGCATTATCCCATCCGGCGATGGCAGGCCGTGGCGTCCCCGGCCGCAAATACCCCATTATCCGCCGGATCCGGGCGTTCGAGCGCAGTCTCCCCCACGCGTCCCCGGGGAGACGGGACTCTTTTTATCCCCGATCAGGCAAAGAGATTCCGGCAGATGGACATGATGGCGATCTCGCGTCGTTGCATCTCCAGCGTCACTGACCGAATCCTGAAATTGAACCGGTCCTTGACCGCCGAGAAGCAGCTCTCGATCGTGTTTCGTCTGCCATACGTCCTGTAGAACCCGCCGGGGTGGTCCCTGCACCAGGCCAGCATCCTGCCCCACTCGCTCATGCCGTGGGCCACGAAGTTCTTCTTGGGCCGGAAGCACGGCTGCCTTCCGATGGACGCGGCCAGCCGGCAGTTCTCCCTGGAACAGTAGGCCGAGTCGCCCAGCAGGTACCCCTCGCCGCGGGGCGCCCTGGCGCACAGCTCTGCCAGTACGGGCGAGTCGCCCGCGTTCCCGTCCGTCACGACGACGGCGACTATCCTGCCGCTGTCCGTGATCAGGGCGTGGTGCTTGACGGTGGCCTTCCGATAGAACTTGCCGCGCTTGGCATCCTCCACCAGGACATACCGGTTGAACGTGTACTGGGTGGAGTCCACCGACAGCGTCCGGCGCGCGTCGCCGCCGGCGGTGAACCTCAGCAGCGAGTCCAGCAGGTCGAGTGGTATTCTCTTCATCCACTTGTGCAGCCACGATTTGGAGGGGACGTGATCCATGCCCAGCTTCCTGCACAGGCCCGGCCTGGCCTCGCACTCCTCGACCATCCCGCGGATGGAGCATGAGTATTTCTTCATCATCACCCAGGTCATCAGCACGCACAGCATGGCCTTGTGTTCGGGGTTGTCCTCCAGGAACTTCGTTATCCTTCTCAGGATGGCCTTGAACCGTTCCTTGAACCGCTTGCCGCCGTTCTTCCTGCGCCGCTCGTAATCCCTGCAGTAACCCTCGGGTCTTTCCTTTTGCCTTCTTCTCTTGGTGTGGTGTTGTTTCATTGGGCGGCCGTGGATCCGGTGATCAACAAACGTTTCGGTCCGGCGGGCGGCCTGCTCGGATTGCTTTTAACTCTTCTGCGACTTTTTTGGAGAATTATCGTGTGGGGGAGCCGTCAGCGTGGACAACCCCCAGCCGCGCCTAACTTTATTATACAAACTGCCGGTCGTACGCGTATGGTAGGGTCGGTCTTTCTTACCCCCAGGTCGATAGCGGTAATCGGTGCCTCCGACAAGGCCGGCAGGGTGGGCAGCACCATCACCAAGAACATAATGACGGGGTTCCGTGGCAGCGTATTCCCGGTGAGCCCCTCGCGTCCCACCGTCTTTGGCGAGAAGGCCTACAAGACCGTCTCGGAGATACCAGGCGGGGTGGATCTGGCCGTCGTCATCATAAAGAACGTGCTGGTTCCCGGCGTGCTGGAGGAGTGCGGAAAGAAGGGCGTGAAGGGGGCCATAGTGATCACCGCCGGCTTCAAGGAGGTCGATGAGGAGGGCGCCAGGCTGGAGGCGCAGCTCAGGGAGATATCTGTCAGGTACGGGATGGAACTTGTTGGGCCCAACTGCCTAGGGGTCATGAACCTGGATCCGAACACCATGATGAACTCGACCTTCCTGAAGATAACCCCCAAGACGGGAACCATCGCGCTAGTCTCCCAGAGCGGCGCCATCTGTGCGGCCCTATGCGAAGATGCCAGCGCGCAGGGGATCGGGTTCTCCGCGGTGGTGAGCCTGGGCAACAAGGCTGCCACCACCGAGATAGAGGTGCTCAGGACGCTGGCCGTTCACAAGCAGACCAGGGTGATAGTCATGTACCTGGAGGATGTAGGGGACGGAAAGGAGTTCTTGGAGACGTGCAGGAGCGTCACCAGGGACCACAAGAAGCCCGTGCTCGTTTTAAAGTCGGGCCGCAGTCCCGAGGGAGCGAAGGCGGCCATGTCGCACACCGGCGCCCTGATGGGCTCCGACGAACTGTATGATGCCCTGCTGAAGCAGGCTGGGGTGATCCGTGTGGACACGATGGATGAGCTCTTCGACTATGCGACGGCGTTCTCCAAGCAGCCCCTGCCGAAAGAGGGTCTTGCGATAGTATCCAATGCGGGTGGACCTGCAATAATATCCACCGATGCATGCTCCAAGATGGGCATAAAGATGGCCGACATCACCTCCATACGACCCCAGATAGACGAGGTCATACCTCCATGGGGCAGCTCCCGCAACCCCGTCGACATAGTGGGTGATGCCGACTACGACCGGTTCAGGAATGTGCTGGAGCGCGTCCTGGGCCATGAGAACGTCGGGTCGGTTATCGTAATGTGTACACCGTCCGGAACGCTGGACTATGACGGCCTTGCAAGGGTGATAGTGGAGATGTCCAAGAAATACAACAAGACCATCCTAGCCAGCCTGATGGGTTTGGACGAGGGTATCACCAACCGACAGATACTTGCGGATGGTGGCGTCCCCTACTACACGTACGCCGAAGGGGCCGTCCGAGCCCTCAAGGCGATGCTCCGGTTCTCCGAGTGGGCGTCCAATGATCCCGGCGAGGCGGCCAAGTTCGAGGCTTCCGGAGAGAAGGCGGCAGAGATACTGGACAGGGCCGTCCGGGAGAAAAGGGACAGCCTGCTGGAGGAGGAGGGACAGCAGATACTGCAGGCGTACGGCCTGCCCCTGCCCAAGAGCAAGCTGGCCAAGAACGCGGCCGAGGCCGCCGAGGCGGCCAAGATCATAGGGTTCCCGGTGGTCATGAAGATAGTCTCGCCCCAGATAACGCACAAGTCCGATGCCGGCGGCGTCCGGATCAACCTATCCGACGAGGCAGAGGTTGAGGCGGCCTTTGCGGAGATAGCCGCCAACGCCAGAAAGTACGATGCTAAAGCCGACATCAACGGCTGCCTGGTGGTGGAGATGGTCCGCGGGGGCAAGGAGATCATAATAGGGTGTAAGCAGGAGCCTGGAATGGGGCCCATGCTGATGCTTGGCATGGGGGGCATCTACGTGGAGATCCTAAAGGATGTCACCTTCAGGCTGGCCCCCGTGACCGCCCAGGAGGCCAGGGGCATGATAGACTCGATAAAGACCAAGAAGCTGCTGGAGGGTGTCCGGGGTGAGAAGCCTTCGGATCTCGACGGGCTGGCTGAGTGTATACAGCGGGTCTCCCAGATGGTCACCGAGAACGAGCGGATTAGAGAGCTTGACATGAACCCGGTGCTGGTCATGGAGAAGGGCAAGGGCTGTCGAATACTAGATGTCCGTATGGGGCTGTAGGTACGAGTGACTATAGTAGTACCTCACCGAGTCTATGCACGGAGCGGGATCCCCACAGGCACAGCGCACACAGATACAGCTGCAGATGTAGTTGGGTTACAAGAGTAAGCTGGCCAAAAACCTGGCAGGCGTGGAAGGCGATGCCGACGAACCTCAGGAGTACTCTGAGTACTTCAAGAGGGTCTTCAAGAGGGTCGAATAGGCCGTTTATGTGGTATTACTATCGTCGTCGCTTTTGTTCTGGGTGCCGGTATTTGGGTCAGATTTGGGTTTGTTCCTACCCTTTAGCTGTTTTACGATTATGAATCCGACGATTCCCGCGATGATGATGTAGTTGATGGGTGGTTGGATAAGTTTGGGGAGAAACCCGATATCAGGTATCACGTAGACCACCTTGCCCAGATATTCCTCCTGGGTGATAGGAAAGTCGGTCCCAGCTATGGATGCCGGGTTGGCATCACCCTTGGCCCGCAGGGTCCAAGGATTCTCGTTGATTACTGACACTATCCGGTGTACTATCACTCGGTCGTGATCCGAGGGGCGGTTGAATACGATTATGTCGCCCGGTATTATCTCCTCAAAGTCCACATGCGCCGATATTACCAGAAGATCATGCGTCTCCAGGGTGGGAACCATGCTACCGCTAGCCACCACGTAGAACGGGTTGTACGTTCCGAACGTGGCCACTAGGCCGGTAACAAGTACTCCGATGGCGCATCCCACGATAATTACATCCTTGATTATTTTACGAGTAGACGCAGAGGTCAACGATTCAGGGGAAAATGATGCTGGTTAAATTACTTGCTTAGATCATTTCCGCATTCCTCGCAGAACTTGGAGTCAGCGGGGTTAACACGGTCGCAGCTTGGACACTGGTCGGGATCCGGCGCATCATCACTCTGCGGCTCCTCTTCATCTCCAAGGAGTAGTATCTGGCCTATCGTCTTTATCCTATTCCAAGGTACAACAGACTCGGTTCCGTCTTCCGCCTTAACCAAAAGCACTAGGGACAAGTCTTGATCCACGCCAACTTGAGAAACTGTACCCACCCTCCTAGCATTGCCATCATAGACATCCATTCCCTGAATCATTGTGATTGATGATTCTCCGCTTTCGGGTTGTGGCTGTTCTGGCTCTGGTGAGATGGTTTCAGGTTCAACCGCTTCTGGTGCGGTAGCTGGCTCAGGGGCCGGGGCTGGTTCGGGGGCCGCGGGCTCTGGTTCGGGCGCGGCCGGCTCAGGTGCCGGGGCGGGCTCAGGGGCCGCGGGTTCCGGTTCGGGCGCGGCCGGCTCAGGTGCCGGGGCGGGCTCAGGGGCCGCGGGTTCCGGTTCGGGCGCGGCCGGCTCAGGTGCCAGGGCGGGTTCAGGGGCCGCATGGTCGGTTCGGGCGCGGCCGGCTCAGGTGCCGGGGCGGGCTCAGGTTCGGGCATGGTTCGGTTCGGGCGCGGCCGGCTCAGGTGCCGGGGCGGGTTCAGGTTCGGGCATGGTCGGTTCGGGCGCGGCCGGCTCAGGTGCCGGGGCGGGTTCAGGTTCGGGCATGGTCGGTTCGGGCGCGGCCGGCTCAGGTGCCGGGGCGGGCTCAGGGGCCGCGGGTTCCGGTTCGGGCGCAGCCGGCTCAGGTGCCAGAGCGGGTTCAGGTTCGGGCATGGTCGGCTCGGGCGCGGCCGGCTCAGGTGCCGGGGCTGGTTCAGGGGGCTACGGGTTCCGGTTCGGGCGCGGCCGGCTCAGGTGCCAGAGCGGGTTCAGGTTCGGGCATGGTCGGCTCGGGCGCGGCCGGCTCAGGGGCCGGGGCGGGCTCAGGTGCCGGGGCTGGTTCGGGGGCTACGGGTTCCGGTTCGGGCGCGGCCGGCTCAGGTGCCAGAGCGGGTTCAGGTTCGGGCATGGTCGGCTCGGGCGCGGCCGGCTCAGGGGCCGGGGCGGGCTCAGGTGCCGGGGCTGGTTCGGGGGCTACGGGTTCCGGTTCGGGCGCGGCCGGCTCAGGTGCCAGAGCGGGTTCAGGTTCGGGCATGGTCGGCTCGGGCGCGGCCGGCTCAGGGGCCGGGGCGGGCTCAGGGGCCGGGGCTGGTTCGGGGGCTACGGGTTCCGGTTCGGGCGCGGCCGGCTCAGGTGCTGGGGCTGGTTCGGGGGCTACGGGTTCCGGTTCGGGCGCGGCCGGCTCAGGGGCCGGGGCTGGTTCGGGGGCTACGGGTTCCGGTTCGGGCGCGGCCGGCTCAGGGGCCGGGGCTGGTTCAGGGGCTACGGGTTCCGGTTCGGGCGCGGCCGGCTCAGGTGCCAGAGCGGGTTCAGGTTCGGGCATGGTCGGCTCGGGCGCGGCCGGCTCAGGGGCCGGGGCTGGTTCGGGGGCTACGGGTTCCGGTTCGGGCGCGGCCGGCTCAGGTGCTGGTTCAGGCTCAGGCATGGTCGGCTCGGGCGCGGCCGGCTCAGGGGCCGGGGCTGGTTCGGGGGCTACGGGTTCCGGTTCGGGCGCGGCCGGCTCAGGTGCTGGTTCAGGCTCAGGCATGGTCGGCTCGGGCGCGGCCGGCTCAGGGGCCGGGGCTGGTTCGGGGGCTACGGGTTCCGGTTCGGGCGCGGCCGGCTCAGGGGCCGGGGCGGGCTCAGGGGCCGGGGCTGGTTCGGGGGCTACGGGTTCCGGTTCGGGCGCGGCCGGCTCAGGCTCCAGCGGTTTTGCAGCTCCTATCTCCGCTGCCTCATCTGGCTTCTTAAACTCACGGTACTCGGCAATGGAAGAGTTGCACTCGACGCATGAATACTGTCCTCGTTCCACAAGCATGAGATTCTCGGCCACCTCCTCGTTGGGATTCTCATACCCTATTTTGGGCGGCTTTACGTACTCTATGTCGCAGGTGTTGCAGTAGTATCTGGTAATTCGGTTCGGATCCAGCCGTCCAATCGGAGCCAAGAACAGTTCCGGACCGCCCAAATTTCCTCTGGCCTGCTGCTCGTCGGTGACGTTGGCCATGATGTAGCCGCCCGACCCCCGCAGCTTCTTGAGGCGGAGCTCCGAAGACATGCATACCTTCCCCAAAAAAAGCATTTAAGGTTATCCTCAGCGGAGCCGCAAAATGCCGGCCAGCCCGCGAAGTGCGGCGGGCTGCCCAGGGTTATGCGTGCGCCATGATACCCGCAATTATTTGGCCCGCGGATTGCGTATTTCCGAACGCGGCTGAAGGGTGCGCCTTCTCATCCAGCGGAACAGCCAGAGCAGGCCCAAAGCGGGTCCGGCCACATACATGACCAAGTTGATCATGATGACTGCCACTCCGTACGCCAATACCCCCTCCTCTGAATCGGCATACTTCATCAAACTCAATGACAGCAGCATGGGTTGTATTGCGGTACCCACCAACCCTCGAATGGCCGGACTCTGCCTTTCCATATCAGCCACGCCGGGGGAGAAGGCATAGTACGCTTGGTTAAATGTAGACATAAAGGAGCGCCCTATGTCTGTAGTCATCAACTGCTCGTCCCTTATCTCCCTGAGATGCTGCACTTGTGGGGCAAGCTCAGATCCGAATACCGCCGTTGCCATGAGGCAGCCTCCCCCCGGTTCTGCAGACTGTGCATGGGCAACCCCAACTGGGATGATCAGCGATACAGTCTCCTCGTCTATGGGTTGGAACAGTATGCCCGCTATGGACAGGTCTAATTTGTATTCACCGGCATCGGGGAATTGTACTTTTAGTCCCCGGACTACCCCCTCCGAGGAGTGAATGAGGGGCGTGGGCCCAAAGATGCTCTCGTTCCCGATTGTGACATACAAGGAATAGTCTATGTGCTCCTGAATTTTTTGGGTCTGCGGGTTGATAAATTCTATCAGCAGGGTGGATGGTTCCCTGGGCACTATGTCGTCGTCATATGACACCCTTACCTCTAGCGTTCCCCCATCCGTCGGGGCGGTCTGAGAGTCGGCAAAAACTAAGGCTGGCGCCAGCAGCAGAAGGGGGAGGATAAGCAGGCGCCTCACGAACATGCTTGGCGCACAATCTAATTAAAACTTAGGGTTTTATGCCCTGCCTGGCGGCCTGGTGGACGACATCCCCGTACGGTGCCGAATACGGGGTGGCCGGCGCAGCAGACCGGCAACCGTGGCTTATACGGGGCTGAATGGCGTGGGCAGACTATATCAAATTCTGCAGCAGTGTACGTGCCGGGCAGTACGGAATCATCAGCTCAAAAATAAGCAATTATATACATACCTAGGCTGCGTCAACACGATGCCCATATCCGAGGATATATGGGGGGCAGGTAAAATTCCCTCAAGACTAAAGATCGAGATAGTCGGTTTTCTTCAGAAATCCCCGCAAGCCTACACGGCCGGCGAGATTCTAAACCACCTGATGCAGTTCAGGGGCGAGTATTGGGGGGAGTTTTTGGGGTTCATGGGATCAATGGCCACTCTTGAAGGGGTTTTGGGCGAGCTGATCAAGGATGACAAGATCGAGTCGAAGATGATAGACCGCGAAGAGTCATCACCGATAATGTACTACAGGGCTAAATAATACCGACAGTCCGCTTAAGGCGGATATGGGATTGTTGGCGCTGCCCGGACGCGCATCTGGGCCGGCGCCGACAGACGGCGGAGTTTGCCCTACTGACCGGGATGGTAAATCAAAAGTGCCGTATGACGGCAGCCAAAAAATATTGTATTTTTATGATCCTGGCCCGGGTGTGGATTATGGCGCGTCGGCAAAGTCGTCCAATATCTTGGAAGCCTTGCGGAATACCGGGGCGTGACTTTTTTCCCTGTTCAGGTAGATTTCAAAGTGGCGCCTGCAGAGCCTTCTGGTCTCTTTTAATCCAATGTTGACCGTTCCGACGGCGGGTTCCCTGCATTCCGATATGCTACACCGCATGGCAGTATGTCTGGGTGGTGGTTAAAAAACGGCGCCGTTCGAAGGACGGGTGGGCGCCGCACCATAACCATTATTATTAGCGTGCCGGCTTCATTATATGTAATGAAGGTCTTTGACGGAAAGAAGGCAGCTACCGAATACATGTCCAGCCACACCTTGGCATTCTCCACGCCAGAGCTCACGCTGATGCGCTTTGCGTTCTGGCTGGGCGATACGGTCCCTGATCCCTCCGACAAGGACAAGACGGTGCCCAGAATGATGACGTTCATGACCGAGCAGGATTTGACGCCCATGGTGATAGACGATGAAGCCTACGTCCCTACCGGTGCGGTAAAGAACACCGGAATCTACGGCAAACCCGCTGCCGCGCCGGAGTTCAGGTTCTGTTTTGAGTGTGGCGCCAAGCTGTCCGCTTCTGTCAAATTCTGCAACAAGTGTGGAGCCAAGCAGGATTAGGCGGCCTTGGAGCCGCATCGCGTGCAGAACTTTGCATTGGGCCTCAGCTCCGCCCCGCATGAGGCGCAGCCGCCTGCTGCCGGTTCAGGCTTGGGCACCAGCGACGGATCCGGCGTGGGGAGCGTACCGGGTTGAGAGAACGCGGTCTCGGCGGACACTATCCCGGGTGGCCCACCCACAGGATTTGCTGCCGTTCCGGCCCTAGGCGGCGCCCCGGCCATTCCCGGCTGTCCCATGCCCGGCATCAGTCCGGGAGACTGGGTCATACCGCCCCCGGACCTAAGAGACTTGCGTATCTCGAACATGACCTTGACCGCCAGAAACTCCAGGGCGGAGTACGCCACCACATAGTCGCCCAGTTTCTGAAAGAACTCCTTGTCGCTAACCCCGCCCTGCTTGTACATGTTGTTGATGTCCAAGAATGTCTCGTAGTATCCCTGGGATTCGCTGAGCAGCGCGTCGAGTTTGTCAAAGAGCATGTTGAGCGTGTCCACTTCCCCTCCAGGATTGTAGGCCATGGCCACCTTCTCCCGCCGTATTATTAATTACTTTAGAAGTTCGTGCGGGCCTCTAAGATCGTGCGGCCCATCCCCGTCCGGGTCGTCCCGGACTGCCATGTGAAAAATGAGTGCAAGACCTACGCGGAGATGGCGTTATCTATCATGCTGCGATAAGAGTCCTTGTCTGTGGCTCCTACCTTCTGGTCCACCACTTTGCCGTTATTGAAGAGTATCAGCGTGGGGATGCTGAAGACGTTGTACTTTGATGCGAGCTCAGAAGAGTTGTCCACGTTCACCTTGACGAACTTGACCTTGTCCTGGTAGTCTCCGGCCAGCTCCTCTAGGACGGGTCCCACCATCCTACAGGGTCCGCACCACTCCGCCCAAAAGTCGACAAATACCGGCACGTTCGAGTCGAGAACCTTGGACTGCCATTCGTCTGCGTTGATGTTTTCCATTGCAGGTGGTGGTACTTGCCTACCACCTAAAAAGGTTCACCGACGCTATACGGACGGCAATTGGTACAAGTTCAGGCCAAATTCTGACCTGTGCCTGATCGGCGACCTCCGGCAGATGCTGTCGGGTGTGATCGCGTATGGGATTCAGTTTGACCTGAACTTGTACGGCAATTGGCTCGGAATGCACCTGTTTGCCAGCCGGGAAGCGTGCACCTCCACTTGGATCCTTGGCCCCAGGTGGACGGGGGTTGACCGCAAGGACGGCCAGCACGGTCTAGTGTCCGGTTGTACGTACGTATGAGGCACGCGATCCGAACTGCCGGCGTAATTGTCGTATACTCTAGAGAGGTTTTTATTGATGCGGCAATTTAGAAGCTTCAATGAATGTTATAACGGCAATATCCGTCTTTGCGTTGTTTGGCGCCGTGGTGGGCATGGCAACATCCCCCATGGCATTTGCCGATCACGTGGTAGCGGAGGTTACCAATGCAGAAGGGTCTTCGGTGCCCGGATGTGAGGAGACCGACGAGTGCTTTATACCGTATACGGTCACCATAGATGTGGGCGGCGAGGTCAAATGGTCTAACGTTGACGTTGCGGCGCACACCGTTACCAGCGGAGTGCTGGCTGATGGCGGTCCGGATGGTATATTCGACAGCGGTCTGTTCGTGCCCGGAGCCGAGTTCTCACACATATTCGAGGAGGCAGGCGAGTACCCGTACTTCTGTCTGGTTCACCCATGGATGGCCGGCGTGGTAGTAGTCCAAGAGGCCATGGAGGGACACGATGACGAGATGGTGATGATGGACGATGACAAGATGATGGACGGCAGCATGATGATCAGCATGGAGAACGCTTCCGTTATGGACCAGCTCTCTGACGGCACTGATGTCTTGATCAAGGCATCAGAGGCCATGGCGGGCGAGTCCATGAGGATCGAGATTATGTTTGCGGACAGCGAGCATGCGAACTATGACATCATGGCAACGCAGAACGGCGAGACGGTGTTGTCCGACGAAGGCGCCCACGAGCACGCTGGAATGGGAACCCACATGACGGCTGCATTGCCCACGGGCGATCCAGTTGACATCACGGTCACCTTCCAAGGGTACGGCGTGAGTGAGCTCACCGGACCCATAGGCGAGACGCTCGAGTTTGCCCAGGTTGTACCCGAGTTTGGCACCATCGCGGCCCTGATCCTTGCGGTCGCCATCGTGTCGATTGTCGCGGTCTCTGCAAGATCCAGGCTCAGTATTATCCCAAGATACTAGCCACTTTTTCATATTTTTAGCGGACGGTTCCAGGGGCGCCCGTATCCGGACCGGGCGTCCATCCGTGTGCTGTTGTCCAAGCGCCGCCGCGACGACCCTACCTTGAACGCCTGACCAGGGCCAGGATGGCTAGAGCCACCGCCGCAACGCCCAAGGAGACGCCCAGGATGGCAAAGTCGTAGGCTGCTCCCCCCGAGACGCGGTCGTTCGTCCCGGATGAAGTCTGCATGCCGGCCAGCTCCGCCTGCATCGACTTTATGGCCGCCTCCAAGGCCTCCAAGTCCTCGCTGGAGGAGGAGCCGCTGGTCGGCGGGAAGTCAAGCAGGGCCGTGGACTCGGCATCCTCTATGGGAACCACCACGTCAACGGGGGTGTCCGCGAGCGTTCCCTGGATGGTGACCGAGAAGGAACCGGTCCGGGTGGGAATCACGTCCGCATAGTAGAACCCGGGCCGGGCGTCGGAGTTGATCTCCAGCGTCTTGGTGGCGCCGCCGTAGTTGGCGGTGGCCTCCAAGTCCCTGAAGGCGTTGATTATGCCGGTCTTGACTCCGGGGTTGTCCCCCGGCTCGGTCACGTGGAAGACGAAGGTGTTCCGGACGCCCACCACCGGCGGCTCGAGTCCCCAGCCCACCTCGATGTCGTAGGGCCCCACGGACACGGTGGTGTGAGCCAGCGCTGCCGGAGCAGAAAGACAGACCAGCGCTGCCAAGATCCCGGCTACGATCCTCATGGTGTGGCTGGAGTCGAGGGGCCTTATTATTTACTTGGATGTTTCAAACCTCAGGGTCAGCTCCATGGTTTAAACGGAGTGTGTCGTCCCAGAATGGCAGATGAGGGCTATCCTGCTGGTACTGGTTCTGGTGGCGGTCCTTCCTCTGGCTCACGCCCACCCGTTCACGGAGGAGACAAGCCCCGATGCCCAGAGCAGCGGCTCCGTCGGGCTGACCCAGGTATGGGTAAGGTATTCCGAGCAGGTGGAGATAGACTTTAGCTCGCTCAAGGTATACGATGGCGGGGGCAACCAGATAGATAACAGGGACACCTCCTACTATCTGGATGGCAAGTCCCTGGTGGTGAGCACCCCGCCGCTGGAGGACGGCATCTATACGGTGGCAAGCAAGGTGCTCTCCAGTGTGGACGGGCACCTGGTGCCTGACACGTTCATCTTTGCGGTGGGCAGCGCCGTGATAGACCCGGCCCTGGCCGGTACCGACGACAGGGAGCTGGTGTACCTGCCCGAGGCCGGGGCGCGGTTCCCGGGGCTGGTCGGGCAGACGCTCATAATGGGGGCGGCAATCGCCGCCATGCTGGTCTGGGGAACGCAGAACAAGCGGCCCGTCCTGGAGAGCATCGGGTCCATCCGGAGGGTTCACCAGGACAAGTTCATGTCGGTGGTCGGGGCGGCCCTGATCGGGGTCTTCGCCTCCAACATAATGGTGATGGTGGTCCAGACCATACGGCTGGAGTCGTTCTCGGCGGAGATCTTTGCGACCACCTTCGGGACGGTCTGGGTGGCCCGGATGGCCATCACGGCGGCCCTGCTGGTGTTGTGGTTTGTAGTAAACCGGAGGCAGAACCTCGGCAGGAAAAGCGGGGCGGTCCTGGTGGCGTTGTCGCTGGCGCTGTTGTGGACATCCAGCCAGATAGGGCACGGTGCCGCCACCGGGGATTGGGCGCCCCTGGTGCTGGACTACATACACAACCTGGTGGCCGCGGCCTGGATAGGGGGCGTGGCATACCTGTGCCTGGTGCTCCTTCCCGCCCTGGCTGCAGCCCAAGGCCAGGGGCGGGAGAGGATGGTGCTGCTGCTGATCCCGCGGTTCTCCACCGTGTTCGTGATTGGGCTGGGGGTCGTGATTATCACCGGCCCGGTGCTGATGTGGTTTCTGGAGAGCGACGTGGGCATGATCAGCGAGTCGATGTACGGCAGGCTGATCATGGCAAAGATAGCGGTGGCCGCGGCGATGGTCGGGCTTGGGGGATACCTGCAGGTCACCTCCATGAGAACGGCCCGGGAGCATGTGGAGGGCGGTACCGTGCGGGTGTACGGGAGGATGCGCAAGACGCTGCGGGTGGAGATGGTCCTGGGGGTGGTCCTGCTGGGGGTGGTGGCGGTGCTGACAAACGGCACGCTGCCCGCCGGGGAGATCCAGGAAGCGGAGGCTGCCGATGCGACCGGCCTGAGGCTGGTGGAGTTCACCGGAAACACCAGGTTCGAGATAGACGTTGAGCCGTACACCACCGGCCTGAACGGGATATACGTGAGGGCAAGCAACCTGGACGGCGGTCCCGTGCAGGATGAGACGGGGGTGCGCGTGAAGATATCCAACCCCGAGAGGAACATCTCCCCGGTGGCGCTGGAGCTGGACGGCGCCGGGGAGGTTGAGGGGGTGCAGGAGTACTCCGGGGAGTTGGTCTTTGGGTTTGCCGGCAGGTGGCTGGTGGAGGTGGAGTCCCAGAGGGGGGAGGGGGCCAACGAGTCGGTGACGCTGAGCCTGCCGGTCAAGCCGGACATCAACACCATGGTGGTCAGCATCACCGAGTACGGGCTGCCCGAGCCGGCCAAGCCGCTCTACCCCCTGTACGACGGGAGAGGCTCCATGTGGATCAGCGACGCGTCGGCGCCCAAGCTGTGGAAGTTCGACCTAGAGTCCAAGGAGTTTGAGTCGTTCCGGTTTGATGGCAACTACTCGCTGTTCCTGACCATGGACGGCCAGGGCAGGATATGGTTCACGGATCCCGGCGAACGTATCGGGTATCTGGAACCGGAGACCGAGACGTTCACCCTGATAGAGATGCCCGAGCTGGAGCCGGCAGGGTCGGAGAGCCGGCCGTTCTTTATCGAGGCGGACCGGCACGGCGACATATGGGTGACCGTGCTGACCAAGGGCGTAATACTCAGATATGACGTCGGGGAGGGGTCCTTTGAGAGGTTCGACCTGGGGCCGGAATCGTTGCCGTTTGCCCTGGCTGAGGGGCCGGAGGGCAACATCTGGTTTACGTCCAATGGTGGCGGCCACATAGGATATATCGTGCCTGAGACCGGAGAGATCAGGCAGTTCGCCCCGGAGGACCCCCTTGCCAACCCCGAGTTCCTCCTGTTCCTGGACGGCAGCCTGTGGATATCCGAGCATACCGGCACCTCGCTGGCCCGCTTTGATCCCGTCCTAGAGACGTTCGAGAGGATTCCGCTGGACGTTCCCGAGGGACTGCCCTTTGGGTCATCGCCGGACAGGCACGGCAACATCTGGATAGCCCAGCATATCGTGGACACGGTGACCATATACGACCCCGTAGCGGGCGTCCAGAAGCAGGTCCCGGTCCCCACCGAGGGCTCCTTTGTACAGTTCACCGTGGCGGACGGGGACGGGAACGTCTGGCTGGTGGAGCAGCAGGGAAACAAGCTGGCGGCGGCCAGGACCACCGACATCCCCTCCTCGGAGGTGCCCGCCCGGCAGGCGGGCGGCGCCGTCCTGCTGTATACGGAGCTGGCCTCGCCGCTGATGGCCGCCGGGATTCTGGCCGCGTCGCTGTTCTTTGTGAAGAGCATCCAGGACAGGCGCAGGCTGGAGGATCTGATACTGTCAGATTAGATTATAATCACGGCCCGCCATGTCCGAACCGTTGATTATCGCGATAGAGGGTGTGGACCAAGCCGGAAAGGGCACCCAGTCCGAGAGGCTGGTCGGCAGGCTTGGGAGGGACGGCATCGACGCCGAGCTGTTCAGCTTTCCGGACTATGACACGCCGGTGGGCCGCCGGATCCGCAGGTGCCTGGACCGGCCGGAGGGGACGGATCTGAGGCGCCTCCACGCCCTGCTGGCCGAAAACCGCCGCGAGAAGCTTCCGGCCATACGGCGCGCCCTGGATAAGCAGCGAACCCTGGTGATGGACAGGTACTGCGAGTCCAATATTGCGTACGGCATGGCAAGCGGGCTGGAGCGGGAGTGGCTGTACGGGCTGGACTCGGAGATGCCCAGGCCGGATCTGGTGATACTGCTGGACATATCCGCGAAGGAGTCGTTCCGGAGAAAGAAGGAGCGCGACGCCTTTGAGGCCGACCGCCGGCGGATGGAGAGGGTGGTCCGGACGTACCGGGCCGAGGCCGAGGCCGGCGGATGGTCCGTCGTGGACGGGAGCAAAGACCCCGATGCGGTACACGCGGAGATAGTGAAGGCGGTTCTGGGGAGCCTAAATTCGACGGGTACGTCAGGTTTATAACCAAAAATCGTGCTACACCAACCCATGGGAGTAATCAGCGGGATGGCCAAGGGGGCCGGACGCGAGGCCGGCAGGAGAACCGGGTGCGGGTTCCTGCCCGAGGTGATGAGCTTCATGGGAAAGGATCTGGAGCGCGAGATCAGCGGCAAGACCAGGGAGTTTTACGAGTTTGTCCTGCCGCCGGTGGACATGCGCGCAAAGGACGGGGGCCTGGAGCTGACCATCGACATGCCGGGGTTCCAGAAGGATCAGATAAGCCTGAAGCTGGACGGCAACATAATGTCGGTCAAGGCCCGCAGGGAACCTCCCGGAGACGCCAAGGACATGCTCTATGCGCAGAGGCCCGGTGTGGTGGAGAAGAGGATCAGGCTGCCCGCCCGCATCAAGCGCGGCGAGGAGCCCGAGTGTCCGGCCAGCCTGCAGGACGGCGTCCTGGTGGTGACCGTTCCCATACCGGACAGCGGCAGGGACATTGCCATAGGGTAGCTATCTCTTACGGTACCGCGCGAACACGCCCATTATCACCAGCGAGGCGGCCATGCCGGCCAGCCCCTCCATCCTGCCCCCCAGGTATATCAGCGCGGACCCAAGGAAGACCGAGGCCGAGAATATGCTTCCGGCCAGTATGGTGTTGGTGCCGCGCCTCTGCTGGGACCCGTCAAGAAACTGCCGGATCTCCGGACCCAGCGAGACGGCCGCATCGATGGATCTCATTACGCGCTGGAACGAGTTTCTGAGCTCCTCCAGGTATCCGTCCCGGGCCAGGTTCTCCTGCTCGAGTATCTCCCTGAGAACGGGCACGAACCTAAAGTCCACCTTGTGCGTCTTGTAGATGCCCTCGATTATCGATGCCATCCTCATGTACAGGGCCAGGTTCTTCGGCAGCAGGAACGGAAACTTGCTCATCGTGCGGTTGGCCAGCTCCAAAAGCCCCCTCACCTCCATCTCGTCGGGCTTTCTGCCGTGCATCGCCTCCACGGTCATCCGGATTGCCTTCTCCATGACGGCCCGGTTGTACCCGGGGGCGAGCATCCCCAGGTCGTCCATGGCGTTGACGGTCCTGGGCGGATCCCTCTCGACCAGCGCCAGGTACAGCCGGATCAGTCTCAGGCGCGTCTCCCGGTCCAGCCTTCCGACCATCCCAAAGTCGTACAGGATGAGCCGGCCCTCCGGGGTCACCGATATGTTGCCCGGATGCGGATCGGCGTGAAACACCGAGTGGCGGAGCAGCATCGTAAAGAACACCTTGTGGGTCTTGGTGACCAGATCCCTCCGGTCTATGCCGGCCGCATCAAGGGAGTCTATATCGGTGACCTTTATGCCGGGCATGTACTCCATCGTAAGGACGCTCTCGGAGGAGTGGCTCTCGTATACCTCCGGGATGATCACGCCCCCGTCGTCCTGCATGTTGCCCTTGATGGTCCGGAGGTTCGCCGACTCCTGGACGTAGTTCATCTCCTCGTGGATGGACTCGATGAACTGGGCCAGCATCGTCCTGGCCGAGAACCTCAGGTTGGGATCCACAAACGAGAGCGCCATGGGCAGCACCCGCTTTAGCACGGCTATGTCCTTCTCCACCACCTTCTCGATCCCCGGCCGGCGTACCTTGATGACCACCTCCCTGCCGGACAGCCTGGCCCGGTATACCTGCCCCAGGGATGCCCCGGAGATGGGATCGGTGTCTACCGAGTCAAACCTCTCCCCTATGGGTCCCAGCTCATCCTCGATGACGGGTTTTACCCTCTCGAAGGGTGCGGCGGGGACGTCATCCTGCAGCTTGGCCAGCTCCTCCATGTACGGCTGCGGTAGGATGTCCGCCCGTGATGACAGCCACTGGCCCAGCTTGATGTAGACGGGGCCCAGCGCGACGAACGCGGAGAGGGCCCGGCGGGCGTTCTTCCTGTATGGTTCCAGGTCTTCCCCCTCGCTGCGGGACCACCGCTTCCGGTCCCGCCGCAGGGCCAGTATGACCGGCAGCAGCCTTATCAAAACCTTGGCGGTCCTGGCAAGAGGCAAGCCGGGCTACCCCTTCAGCCGCCTGGTTGCATTGGTTGCCAGATCAAAGAGCAGCGCGGCCGATACCAGGCCGGCGGCGGCCCCCTTCCTGGCGGAGCTGGTATGCCCGTACACCTTCCTTCCCACGTAAATTCCGCCCACGGTGCCACAGACGGCACCGACTATGACCTCCGGGGCGTCGTGCAGCAGGTGCCTTATTGGATCCTGGCGCGGGTCGAACCTGTCGGTATGAACCACAAAGACGTCCTTGTACTCCCGTATGTGCAGGTTGCCGTGCCGGTACTGTCTCCGGGATCCATCCCGGTGTCCCAGCCGGGTCTCCCTGATCCATTCCGGCATGAATTCGCGGATCCCCTTTGGTATTATGATATCCACGGATGAAGGGGGGCGGCTTGGCTTATATTTTTTGGCGGGCCTGTCTCCGGATGGTCGGGCGCGCCGGATCTTGGCCGGCGCGCCGGGTGGGCGGCCCCGCGGCGCCGGGGCTGCCGTTTCAAAAAAAACCGCTGGCCGGCTGGGCCGGCGCGCGTATTGCGTCTAGTCTCTGCTGCCGAACGGCATCAGGTACCAGCAACTCTTGCACATCCAGATCACTACATGCAGCCCGTCGGGGGCATCCGAGGGGGAGTTGCCGCTGCCCGCCACCGGCGGGATGTAGCTGAGCCGATCGCTCTGCAGCCAGTCGTTGGAACCGCAGTTGGTGCATTTGGCTTGGGGGGCCATAACCGCCGTACGGGCGGCCGGACTAATAATGCTGGCGCCCTGGCGCTGCGGCTTGAAATATTTTCGTAAAACCTTATCCTGGCGCAGACCCGCGCAAAAGGGCGGCGTTTTCAGTATCTCAGGATGGTGCGCCGCGACAGCGCCGCGGCGGCGGCGACCGAGGCTACCAACACCAGGATGGCCACTGCCCCGAATTCTGGAACCACCACGAAGACGAACGCGGCGTGCTGGCCGGTCCCCCGGATGTTCTCTATCAGGGCGGTGGCCGTCCCGGCCTGCTCTTCGGAGAACTCGTACTCCACGAAGTCGCCACCCACGACGGCCACCCCGGAGCTGCGGTATATCTCCCGGTCGTCCTGTTTCAGGACAAAGTCGTAGCCGGAGTTGCGCAGCGTCTCTCCGGTGTTCGCGTCGCGGATGGTGAATATGAACTTCGTCTTCTGGCCGGGCAGGATCTCTTCTGGTTCCCAGGTCATGTCGACCTGAAACTCCTCGTTCCTGGTAAAGGCGCTCATCTGGCTCCTTATGTCCTGGGTCTTCTGCAGGGTGAATGTCAGGTGGTCGGGCAGCGAGCCGCCGGGCCTGTCCATCTGGGCCTTGATCAGGCGCAGGTGGTCCTGCAGCAGCACGAAGTGGACGGTCCGGTCGCCCTCGGTGGTAAAGTCGTCCACGGTCACCGAGGACCTGAAGAGTTCTACCCCGTTGGCCGTTCCCAGATAGCCCCGGGTGACGAACTCCTCGAACTCCTTGGGGAAGTGGACCTCCTCGTGGATTACGGGGATGTGCGACACGCGGCTCTCGCTCCAGTCGAAGGGCATGCCGAAGGTTATGATCCCGGCATCGGCATCGTACCGGAATGCCGTTATCCTGTCAAAGTACGACTTTGTGGTGAAGGTGACGCTGCCGCCCTCCGCATCCACCGCGTCGTGGCTCATGCTGTCCGCCACCAGCAGGTCCGCCAGGTGCGTCTGCGGGTTCGCTACCGGTTCCCCCCCGACGGACTCTATTCGGATCTGCAGCGTGTAGAGACCGCCCGCCCCAAAGACCGGGCCCGACACCCGTATGCCTTCCGGGCCGGCCAGGATCATCCCCGACCGGCGCTCCGCCGATATCTGAAGGTCTCCGGCGGGGGTGGTGGTAATGTCCATGGCCAGGCGGCCATCCGGAGCCAGGAACGTCTCCTCCAGGATGAGCTCGCCCGAATGGACGACCCCCAGATGGACCGCCACGTCCCCGACGTCCCCGCCCAGCTGGTCTTGGATGGTGATAGTGAGCCGCTTGGAGTCGTCCTCGAACCTGGTGGGCAGCTCCGCCGTTATGTCGAGCTTGTTCCCTCCGATGTCGGCCGTCACCGTGTCGAGCCCGAAACCGTGGCCGTGGGCAAGGGGGACTGCCAGCGCGGCCAGGACCGCAAGGGCCGCCAGACACAGGCGGGCAGACGTCTAGCTCCCCTCCATCAGGGCCTCGACCCTGTCCATCAGCTCCTCTGCGGTGTCCGCCTCTAGGATGGGTTGGAGGTCCCCGGGGGAGCCTGCCCCCAGGGCGGCCAGGGAGTAGACGTAGTCGGGCGTGGGCGTGTCGGTGACCAGGTAGTACCTCTCCAGAAGGTGATCCAGGGATCTTGGGTCCACCGTCTGGGGGCCGGCCAGTCGGACGGCCTTCCGCTTCCACGATTCCACCATGCCGCGCCACCGGGGCTCGGGGATGGCCTGGTCTATCTCGGGGATCATCCTGACCTTGGCGCGTATGTACATCTTGCCCGGTCCTGACCGCTCGTAGAGTTCTTGGAACCGTTGGTGGCCCTCCAGCGTGGAGGGGTCGTAGTCGGCAGGCATCCGGACGCAGGGGGGGATGATATCGATTATCCGGAACTTGCTCCTGCCCACCGTGTCTATGTGCAGCTGCATTCCGTCCAGGCCCACGTCCTGGCACCGGGTTATCTTGGTTACCGTGCCCACGTTCGCCGGCGCCGACCACCCAGAGACGCTGTCCGAACCCGTCAGGCACACCCCGAAGAGCCCGTCTCCCAGCGTGCAGTCCTCGACCAGCTGCTTGTACCGCGGCTCGAATATCTTGAGGGGGAGCTCCTGGCGCGGGAACAGCACCAGATCCAGGGGGAATACGGGGATCGTCCTGGTCTCCATGGGGATCAATGGGAAAAATCTCAAATAAATTAAACGCGTCAGACGGCGTTCTCGTTGAGCAGCATCTGGAGGAGGGCGGCCCGGATGTGCTTTCCGTACTCGGCCTGCTCGAAGTAGCGGGCGTGTTTTGTCTGGTCTACCTCCGGCGAGATCTCGTCTAGCCGCGGCAGGGGGTGCATGACTATCGAGTCGGGCTTCATCCTGCCCAGCAGGCCCAGGCCGACCACGTAGCTGCCCCGCACCTTGATGTACTCCTCCTCGTCGGGGAACCTCTCGCGCTGTATGCGCGTCACGTACAGCACGTCCAGATCCTCTGCGCAGTCCTCTATGTCGATCATCTCCGTGAAGGATATCCTCTTCCTTATCTCGTAGGTGGAGTCGGAGCGTATCCTCAGCGACTCGGGCGATACCAGGTACACGTTCACGTCATACCTGGAGAGTCCGTACAGCAGGGAGTAGACCGTCCGGCCGTGTTTGAGGTCTCCTATTATCCCGATGTTCAGGCCGTCTATGGTCCGCTTCTCCTTGACCATGGTGAACAGGTCCAGCAGGGCCTGCGTGGGGTGCTCCTCGGTGCCGCTGCCCGCGTTGATCACCGGTTTGGGCGAGACCTCCGCGGCGAACCTGCTGGAGCCGTCCAGCGGGTGACGCAGGATCACCGCGTCCGAGTACACCGACATTATCCGCATCGTGTCTGCCAGGCTCTCGCCCTTCTGCGTCGACGAGGTTGCCATGTCGGAGAGGCCAAGCGAGTTGCCTCCCAACGATGCCATGGCGGCCTCAAAGCTCAGGCGGGTCCTGGTGCTGGGCTCGTAGAACAGGTACCCCAGCGTCTTGCCCCGGCACAGCTCCCTCCGCCTCTCGGGGGGGAGTGCCATCACGCGTTCGGTCGCCGCAAAGACGGCCTCCAGCTGGTCCCTCCCAAAGTCCTTTATCGATATGATGTCGCGGTTGTAGAACTGGTTCACTCTCTCAATCATATATACATCCAATATACGCATTATCACCATATGGAGCGGTCCGAGCTTTTGGTGCGGCGGATAATGGAGGGGACCGTCATAGACCATATAGACACCGGCAGGGGGCTGCGGGTTCTGGAGGCGCTGGGAATAGACGGATCCGACGGCAGCCTGGTCACGATAGCCCTCAACGTGCCCAGCGGCAAGTTCGGAAAGAAGGACATAGTGAAGGTGGAGAACCGCTTCCTTGAGGAGGACGACACCAACAAGCTGGCCGTGATAGCGCCCAACGCCACCATCAACAAGATAAGGAACTTCAAGCTGGCCGAGAAGCGGCGGGTCTCGCTGCCCAACGAGATAGACAGGATGTTCCGCTGCCCCAACCCCGACTGCATCACCAACAGCACCGAGAAGATAGAATCG
Organism: Nitrosopumilaceae archaeon; assembly: GCA_965261905.1. GTDB lineage: Archaea > Thermoproteota > Nitrososphaeria > Nitrososphaerales > Nitrosopumilaceae > VYCS01. The sequence goes on from CBDHDZ010000013.1 coordinate 981,342, forward strand.
GTGATGGATGTTGTGGACAAGAGCGGCGGGGTGCTACAGTGCAGGTACTGCAGAAGGCTGCTGGATGTGGACCGCCTCCGGTATACCCGCTGAGGGGCGGGGCGCAGCACGCGCACAGTGAAGCATCCAAAAAGTGTATTCCGTGCTATTGCCCCAGTATGATGAACATCATCACGATACCGTAGATGGCGATTGACTCCACCATGCCGATAAAGATGAACACCTTTGATTGTAATGCGGGGTTTTCACTGATCACTGCAAGACCCGCTGCACCCACTTGGCCGAGGCCAACGCCTGCGCCAAATGCTGCAAGACCGAATGCCAGACCGGCACCAAGTATCTTGAACGAGTCAGAGCCGCCGGCAGAGCCATCCTGCGCGTATGCGGTTCCCGCCATACCCGCAGTCATTGCGATGGTCGCTGCCAGCAGTGCCAAGACGATGGGTTTCATGTACGATCTGGCATCCTTTACAATCCTAATTTAAACCATCATGGTTGTACAGCGTACGCGTTTCGGCTAGGTACGAAACCAAAAAATCCACCATTCGTGGTTTTGCAATCAACATATACGGTTCCGTGGCAACAGACCGTGCAAGATCGTAGAAATCGTATATCAGATTAGACAATTCGTCCAATGGATGGCAGCTTAACCTCGTCTGGATCCGCTCCGAGCCGAAATGCGTACTGTACAGCTAAACCAAATGTGATCCAATCCGCACAGGCAGATCACGGCAATCCCGCTCACCGATCCGGGTGCGCGTCTGGGTTTCTTGGCTACACCTGTATGTGCTGTTGGATCCGGCGCAGCCACCGGCGCTCTTGGTTTGGCCGTCGTACCCGGCCAGCCCCCAGCGGATGTGCGCCTTGCCGCTACAGGAGGATAGCCGGGGCCTGCCGGGACGACGCCCGGGCAGGCGCGCTCGGGGCCTATATCTTGGACAGGGTCTTCTTCTTGAACGAGTTGAGATCCTTTCCGATCGACTTTACAAAGTTCTTGTGTTCCTTGTCTAGAGCGGACTTTGACTCCTTGAGCAGGCCCTTGATGTCTTTCTTTGCCATGTTACTTTCGCTTCTCCATGGCCTCTTTGAGTTTTTTTAACTTTGCGAATTCCTCGCGTTCCCTCTCCTCGAGGGTGGCCAGTATGAACCTGACCCGCTGCTGGTACTGGGGGATGATGATGTTCTCCAGGGCATTGAGCAGTTTTTGCGTCTTCTCGAGCGCCTTGGCCAGGCTGAGGATCGAGTTCTCGTACTCGGCGGCCTTGCATATCTGCGGGAGGAGTACCTTGATCTGTTTGGAGGCTCGGTCTATCGAGGAGTTGGTGTCTGCAAAGCCGTAGGGCATCGAGCGGGTGTCCTTCTCGGAGACCGCCAGTACCGGCACCTTGACGTCCACCACCCTGCGGGTCTTGACGTCCACCTCCATCACCGGCGGGGTAGACTCGGCAACCGAGTCGACCGTGCTGGTACCCAGGCTCAGGTACGCCTCGTTCACCGAGGTGTAGATGTCCTGGAGTGGATCCCATATCCCGCCCCGGGCCTTGGAGGCCTCCTCGATCATCTCTTCTATGTTCTTGAGGAGTACCTTGCGCTTGTCGTCCAGTATCTTCTGGACCATGGTCGCGACCTGGCTGGAGCGTTTGTACTTTAGGAGCTCTATCTTTGTGGCGACGACGTTTTGGCCGAACGACATTTAGCTATCTTTTCCTTGGTAGTACTGTTCCACGTACTTGTCCTTGACCTTGGTCAGCTCGTTCGTGGGCAGGTTGGAGACCACCTTCCAGAGCAGTGAGAGCGTCTCCTCGAGTTGGCGGTTCTCGTCGACGGCCTGGGAGAGGAAGTTCTTCTCAAAGGCGTCGCCGACATCCATGTACTTGAGGTCCACCTCGGCCAGGCCCGCCTTGCCGACTATCCCGGCCAGCGCGCGGACCTCCTGAGCCCGGGAGTACGCGTCATAGTTCTGGTTGGATATCTCGCCGTGGTCCTCGCGGGTCCGGCCCTTGCCTATGCCGTCCTTCATCAGGCGGGAGAGGCTCATCAGTATGTTGACCGGAGGGTATATCCCCTGGCGGAATAGGTCGCGGCCCAGCACTATCTGGCCCTCGGTGATGTAGCCGGTCAGGTCCGGGATGGGGTGGGTGATGTCATCGGACGGCATGGACAGTATGGGAACCTGCGTCACGCTGCCCGTCTTGCCCACCAGCTTGCCGGCCCTCTCGTAGATGGTGGAGAGGTCCGTGTACAGGTATCCGGGGTAGCCCTTCCGACCGGGCACCTCCTCACGGGCTGCGCTTATCTCTCGCAGGGCCTCGGCGTAGTTGGTCATGTCGGTAAGGATGACCAGCACGTGCATGCCCAGCTCAAAGGCCATGTACTCGGCCACCGTCAGGGCCACCCGCGGGGTGATTATCCTCTCGATGGCCGGGTCGTCGGCCAGGTTCAGGAACAGCACGCTCCGCTTCAGGGCCCCGGACTCCTCCAGGGTGCGCCTGAAGTATTCGGCCTCGCTGTACTGGACGCCGATGGCGGCAAAGACCACGGCGAACTCCTCCTCGGTACCGATGACGGTGGCCTGCCGGGCTATCTGGGCTGCCAGTATGTTGTGGGACATGCCCGAACCGGAGAATATGGGGAGCTTCTGGCCCCTCACCAGGGTTATCATCCCGTCTATCACCGAGACGCCGGTCTGGATAAAGTCCTTGGGGTACTCGCGCTGTTCGGGGTTCATGGGTGCGCCGTTGATGTCCAAGAACTTGTCGGCTATCGGATCGGGCAGCCCGTCCTTGGGACGTCCCAGCCCGTCAAAGACGCGGCCCAGCACCTCCCTGGATACTGGCATCTCCATCACCTTGCCGACGAACTTGGCCGAGGTGCCCGAGACCGACAGGCCCGTGGTTCCCTCGAACACCTGGACGATGGCCTTGCCGTTGCCCACCTCCAGGACCTTGCCCAGCCGCCTCTCGCCCTCGCTGGTCTCTACCTCCACCAGCTCGTCGAAGGCAGCGTTGGCAACATCATCCACTATCACAAGCGGTCCCTTGATCTCTGCTATCTTGCTGTACTGGACGCCGCCCATGGTGGTGCTCAATTCTGCGCCTTGACCCCCATTAGTCTCTTGAACTGTTCCTGCATCAGGGCGTCGATCTCGTCCAGCTTGGGGAGCTCGCTGTCCTTCACGTCCATCCTGGCCTTCTGCAGCGTGCCTATCACCGACATGGCACGGATGTTCGCCAGGCTGGATCCCTCCCGGATGGCCTGCTGGCCGCGGTTGTAAAAGTCCACCAGCAGTTTCAGCAGCTTGTACTGCTTCTCCGGACTGCAGTACGTGTCCACCTCGTCAAAGGAGTTCTGTTGCAGTATGCCGATCTTGATCATCCTAGCCACGTCCAAGATGATCTTCTCCTCGTCGGGGAGGGCCTCGGGGCCAAGCAGTCTGACGATCTCCTTGAGCGTGTCCTCCCTCTGCAGGACGCTGTACGCCTCGCCGCGCAGGGAGAGCCAGTCCTCGCTGACGTTCTCGCTCCACCACTTGGCTATGTCGGCCAGATACCCGGAGTAGCTGTTCATCCAGTTTATGGACGGGTAGTGCCGGGAGTATGCTAGCTTGGCATCCAGCGCCCAGAACGTCTTGATGAATCTCATTGTGTGGGTGGTCACCGGTTCGGTAAAGTCACCGCCGGATGGGGATACGGCGCCTACCAGAGTAACCGATCCGTCCCTGTCCGGGCTGCCCACCGCCCTCACGCGGCCGGCCCGCTCGTAGAACTCTGCAAGGCGCGAGGCCAGGTACGAGGGGTAGCCCTCCTCTGCCGGCATCTCTTCCAGTCTTCCGCTCATCTCCCTGAGGGCCTCGGCCCACCGGCTGGTGGAGTCTGCCACCAGTACCACGTCCTTGCCCATGTCCCGGTAGTACTCGGCGATTGTAACTCCCGTGTAGATGCTGGCCTCCCTGGCCGCCACTGGCATGTTGCTGGTGTTGGCCACCAAGACGGTCCTGTCCATCAATGGCTTGTCCGTCCTGGGGTCCTTCAGGTGGGGGAACTCAACCAGCACCTCGGTCATCTCGTTGCCCCTCTCACCGCATCCGATGTATACCACCACCTGCGAATCGGCCCACTTTGCTATCTGGTGCAGGGTGACGGTCTTGCCGGTTCCGAACGCGCCCGGAATGGATCCCGTCCCGCCCTTGGCGATGGGGAAGAAGGTGTCGATTACTCTCTGGCCGGTCAGCAGGGGAACTGTCGGGTCGTACCGTGTCTTGTAGGGGCGTGGCTTGCGAACGGGCCACTTGTGGTACATCTTGAGGGTGGAGCTCTGTCCGTCACGCTCGACGGTCGCAAGGTCGGTCTCCAGGTCATACTCACCTTCTGCCACCACCTCGGTGACCTTGCCGCCCTTGTGGTCTGGGGGGACCAAGATGGAGTGCTCTATCAGGTCCGTCTCCTGCACTGTACCCAGCACGCTGCCGGCCCCGATCTCGTCGCCGACCTTGACCATCGGCACAAAGTGATACTTCTTGGTCAAGTCCACCGGCGTGGTGGTGATGCCCCTGCCGATGTATGAACCGGATGCCTTGGAGAGCTCTTTGAGGGGCCTCTGTATGCCGTCGTATATCTGGCCGATAATTCCGGGCCCCAGCAGTACGCTCAATGGGTTACCGGTTCCGATCACCGGCTCGCCTGGCTTTAGCCCGCTGGTCGACTCGTATACCTGAATGAATGCTACGTCTCCGGTGAGCCGTATGACCTCGCCGATGAGCTTTGCCTCGCCTACTATCACCGTCTCGTACATTTTGGCGGAGGCCATGCCGTCGGCCTTTACCGCCGGACCGCTTACCCAGACTATTCTTCCTTGCGCCGCCATCAGTTGACTACTCCGAATTTGGCTGCAATCTCTTTCCTAATTAAAGGCTTTAAACGCGATATCCGTGCATCCAGGGTGTTATCGAAGGCCATGGCGCCGTCCTTGGATCTTACCTGGACGCCTCCCAGGCATTCTATCCCATCTTCTGCGAGCTCCGAGCCGTGGAATCCGCCCAGAACGGACTGGACGGCGTCGCGGTCAGTCGCACTCGCATAGACCCGCACGTCGGTGGTGCCCAATGTCTTGGTGGCCTCCTCCAGCAGGAACTCCATCAGTTTGGGGTACGAGGGGTCCTTGCCTGCTCCGGATATGCGTTGCAGCGCCTGCTTGAAGACACGATCAACGGCCTCCTCTACCACTAGAAGCTGTTTGTTGCGGGCATCCAAATCGGAGCTGCCCACTATCTGTTTCTCTATCTTGTCGGCCTCCTTCCGGCCATCTGATATTATCCTGTCATACTCCCCCTCCAAGCCTGCCAAAGAATCGTCAAGCTTCTGGCGTGACTCTGCCAGAGAGTCGGCCAGCGTTGAGGTAACCCTCTCCTTGGTCTGGTCGAGTATCTTGTCGATGGTCTGCTCCAGCGAGTTGGATGCCATGGTTGCCGTCGCCAGACGAATGGATTTTAATGTTTGGAAGGCGGTGGAGGCTGTGTCCCAGAAGTACAAGTTCAGGTCAAATTCTGACCTGTGCCCGACCGGTGACCCCCGGCAGATGCTGCCGGGCGTGTTCGCGTATGGGGTTCAGTTTGACCTGGACTTCCAGAAACATACACAAAAACAGTGAAGTTTTTCACTATGTGATAACCGTATGGTGCCGTGAAGCGCACCACCGGCCAGACTGTCTCCGTCAGCATGCACCACGGCAGGGTGTACAGTCCGGATGATGCGGCGCCGATCAACCTGCTGAGGCGGCGCCTACTGTCATCACCTGGTTGTGAACCGGCGGCGGCGTCCGGCAACGGCGTCGGGGTGGCCGGGGATTGGGAGCAGCGCGTCGACCGGCCGGTGTTCCGGCTGGTGGACGCTGCCTGCGTGCGGTTTCCGCACGTATACGGCGAGGGGCGGCGGTTGAAAGGGAGCGCTAACAAGCCCCTGCCGGGGGCGGACGCGCGTCTCCTTGACGACCGCCCGGATGCATCCAAGTACTACGGGACGCGGCCCCCGGGCCGTATATCTCCCAGACACGCCCGAAGGAGGATCCACGATCCACGGGAATTGATGCTATGACAGACTCCACCCACACGACAGGGGCGATCCGCGCGGCAATGGACCGCCTTATCGATCGCGCGACCAATTTCGACGTCGATGCATTGGAGACCATCTACCACAAGGATTTTCATACGACTCTGGTGATGCCCGACAGCACCGTAGCCACCTATGACAAGGAGGAATTCATCGCCCATTTCCGCAAACAGGCGGAAGAAGGCAAGACACGGCTCAATCCATGGGCGGACTGGCATGATGTCCATGTTCTAGGCGACACTGCGGTTTGCGTGCTGACCCGAAAACACAGCGGAATGAGCGACGAAGAGATGCAACTCCTGTGTAACATCGAATGGCGTTTCGAAGATGGGCGCTGGCAAGTGCTTCGCGAGCAGATTTTCCTTCGCCCGCTGGACGTGTGAAGTGGATCGGATCAGATTGAATCCGGCACTGTTCCTGAAAAACGGAGGGTTGGCCGGGAAGGTTGTTGGGCCGGTTTGCGCTTTCAGCACCCTGCCTGCCGGGTTGGGTTGTGTAGTAGTGTCATCACAAGCCAGAGGCCCGCGCAGCAGGGCGCCCTGCTGTCCATTTCAGAAAGGTATTAAACACGAACTTGGTGCCTATCCGTTGACTTGGCCATAGCTGACCTGAAGGTGGGCACCATCATACTGCCCAGAAGCGAGTCTCCCATGGCCATATCCCGGCTGACCGAGTTTGAGTGGTTCCACAAGATAGACAGCGACAACGACGTAGTGACCCCCGAGATAGACGACCTGCTGCTGGAGGCCCAGAAGACCTACCAGATGGTAGACGACGTGGTCAAGGGACTGCAGATACCTCCCAGGGTGGGCATGCTGGAGATACTCTTCAAGGGTACCGTCGTCAAGCCGAAGAGCTACGAGATAGACGAGGTAGCCGAAATGGTGAAGGATCTCACCAAAAAGGCACCGTCGGTGGTATCGGAGGCGGCCGGACTGCTGGAGGATGCGGCCGAGACCGGACGAACGCTGGACGAGTACACCTCCCTGAAGGAGACCATCGAGGTGGCCAAGAAGCTGGAGATAGACCTGGCCGGTTTCGGGCTGATGAGGTACTTTTACACCAACCTGTTTATCATCGAGTCGGCCGACTACGACGAGATCAGCCGCTCTCTGGATGGCGTCTCGGTGTACAGGTACGACCTCCAGTCCAAGGATAAGGCGGCGCTGCTGGTGATAGCCGGTGCCGAGGACTCCGAGAGGGTGCTCAGGGTGTTCCGCGGGTTTGGAGCTGCCGCCTTTGCCATACCCGAGGGGCTGCCGCAGGTGCCCAGCCAGGCCTACTCCCTGATGGAGGAGAAGATAAAGGAGTTAACCAAGAAGAAGGCCGAGGTGGCCAAGAAGCTGGCCGGCATGCAGAAGAGCCTCAGGAGGGACGTGCTGGCGCTTCACGAGGAGGCCATGGTGGCCAAGGACGTGCTGGAGACGCTCCGGAAGCCGGGCGGCACCAAGCACTTTGCCGTCATACAGGGATACATCCCGGCCAGGATGGAGTCCAAGTTCAAGAAGATGGCCGGGCAGTGGACCGCCATCGTGGAGGACATCACGGATCCCAAGTTGGCGAAGGGGGCCCCCACCCTCTTTGAGAACAAGAGGTTCATCAGGACGTTCGAGGTCATCACGCAGAGCCAAGGCATCCCCAAGAGGAACGAGCAAGACCCCACCCCCATGATTGCCATGATGTGGCCCATATTCTACGGGATAATGTTCGCCGACGTAGGACACGGACTGTTGCTGATGGGAATGGGGCTGCTCTTCAAGGTCAAGGGGCAGGGAACCCTGTCCAGATGGGGAATGCTTCTGGCCATATCGGGCGGCGCCGCCGCGATAGCGGGGGTCGGGGCAGGAGAGGCGTTCGGGTACCACATTGATCACCTGCAACCTTTCGAGGCGTTGCTGGAGAAGGGCGGACCCCTGCATGCGGTATCGTGGATAGTAGGCATACTGAGTGTGGCGGAGCTGACCTTTGATCAGGTGATAGACATACTCAAGGTCTCGCTGTTCCTGGGGATAGTCCACCTGGTCTGGGCCATGATTCTCCGGATCAGGCGCCAGCTGAAGGCAGGCCACAAGCTCGTCGCCTTCATGGAGTCCATACCAAACCTCACCCTGTACGGGGGGATAGTGGTGATCATGATGTGCGCCATAGGGTCCCAGTACGATGTCATGAACATGTACTCGCGGGTGCACACCGAGCCGGTTCCCTGGGTCACCGTCTTCCTGGGCGAGTGGGCCACGGTCTGGATTGTGACCAGGATAGCGGTGGTGATAGTGATAGGATCGATGGCCTTGATGATGATCGGCGGAATAATGCATGCGAAGAGGCACCCCGAGGAGGGGGGGAGCGCCGCCAGCGTGGTCATGGAGGTGTTTCTGGGAAAGACCATCGAGAGTCTGGCGCACACGATAAGCTATGCCAGGCTGGGGATAATGCTGCTGGTTCACGCTGCCCTGCTGCTCACGGTCAACAACGCGTTCGCGTCCCTGGGTGGCGCCGAGTCCGGCGGCGCCTGGGCGATGATAATCGGTGGCAATCTGGGGATAATGATGATAGAGGGTCTGATAGTCTACATACAGTCCCTCAGGCTGCACCTCTACGAATTCTTCACCAAGTGGTACGAGGGTGGGGCGCAGCCCTTCAGGGCTGTACGGCCTGAGCTCATCTACAACCAGTTCAGGTGGAAGACGCGCTAGGCCCGGAGAACCCCGCAACGCAGCCTGCTCTGGACAGACGCGCTTTTGGGCGGTACCGCCGTCCAGCAAATCGGATTCTTGCCCACATGCAGGGTTGCGGGCGGCCTTGGCGGCAGTTGCCGGTGTTGGATGTTCGGGCATTGCGTCCGGGCGCCAGTGTCTGCAGCCGGCAAAGCTGCCGCCGAGGGCGAGCCATGCTCATGACAAGAAAATAGGAAAAGAGGGGGGAAGTTCTATTCGTTGACGTATGCTCTTTCGCCGTGCTGTGCCAGATCGAGGCCAATCTCCTCTTCCTTGGGAGTGACCCTGATTCCACCAGGCCAGACCGCGTCCATGATCTTCAGTATGACGATGGTGACGCCGAAGGCGTATCCAATGGAGATTGCTGCGCCAATGATGCTTAGGCCCTGCGTCTCCATGCCCTCTGGCGTGCCGGTCCATGCGCCGATACCGTCGCCGGTATCCCATATGTGCGGGCTTGCCAGAGTGCCAGTCAGTATAGCGCCGGTGAGGCCTCCGATTCCGTGTACACCCCAGACATCCAGGGCATCGTCCCATTTGCGGGCGTTCTTGAAGGCTACTGCCGCGTAGCACACAGTACCTGCTGCAATACCGATTATGATGGCTGCCATCGGTCCTACCCAACCTGAGGCTGGTGTGATGGCTACTAGTCCTGCCACCGCGCCGGTTGCTGCGCCAACAATGCTAGGCTTGCCCGTATGGGCCCATGACATGAGAACCCATGTCGTGACAGCCATGCCTGTGGCTATATTGGTTACAACCCATGCGCTTACGGTGATGCCGTCAACTTGAACCTCGCTTCCAGCGTTGAAGCCGAACCAGCCGAACCAGAGTATGGCTGCACCAAGTACAACCATTGGAACGTTGTGTGGCTCCATCGGTACCTTGCCGTACCCAAGCCTTCTACCCAACAATAGGGCTCCGGCTAGGGCGGAGAATCCAGAGGATATGTGTACCACGGTACCGCCAGCGAAGTCAAGCGCTCCTGAAGGCGACAAGTCCGGATCGAGGTCTAGGTTGGCTATGAGACCGCCTCCCCATACCCAGTGGGCGATGGGGTCGTAGACGAAGGTAGCCCAAATCAGTACGAATATGATTAGGGCGCTGAACTTGATCCTGTCAATCAGTCCACCAACTATGAGTACCGGCGTGATTATCGCGAAGGTTCCCTGGAATGCCATGAAGAGTGCGTGAGGCACCGTTCCCGGCCAATCCTGGCTGCATATCTCTTCTTCGTGGAACAGCTGCATCTGGTATGCGGCGGCCCAAGTATCAGTACATGGACCCGGTGCTCCAAGCGGAGCGTAGTGCGAAACCTGGTTCAACCCTGCATATGTAAGGTCGCCCATGTAGTCGTTGCCTCCCGGTCCGAACGCTAGCGAATATCCGTAGAGTACCCACTGAACGGACATGATGCCCATGACGATGAGCACCATGCCTATCGTGTTGGTAACGTTCTTGGACCTGGCAAGACCGCCATAGAAGAACGCCACACCCGGACTCATGAAGAGTACCAGGGAGGATGCGGTCAGCATCCATGCGGTGTCTCCTGTATCGATCCTACAGGGTAGTTCGTCTACCCAACATTCATTGGGGTTTCCTGTATAGATTCCACTTGTTCCCTTTACGTATCCGTCCATTCCGTCTGTAACCTGCTGCGCAAATGCCTGTGACATTGCGCCGGTTGCCGTAACTGCGACTGCGGCCACAAGTAATAGAGCATACTTGTGATTTTTGGATTTCATTGAATCATGCCATTGACCAACTTATTTAAGCATTGGAGCATAAGAGTAGATAAAAAAAATAACTTATAATTGATAACTATATCATAATAGTATCATAAAGTTTAAATTTCAGAATATATATGGACTTCCATGACCGAGGATCAAGGCCCCAAGCTCTCTATCTTTGAGAGATTCAAGACGCGCAGGGGCGAGCTGACTACCAAGGCACGACGGCAGAGAAACATCATACAGATACTGGTCGAGAGCCAGAGCCCGGAGGGGAGGACCCGGAGCGCCATATCGAAGAGTATCTCCGCCGCCCACGGCGCCAAGTGGCAGTCCGCCTATCCGGGAGTATTCAAGGACATGGAGGAGACCATGGTTCCGCTAGGGTTGATACGGGAAGAGGGAAGGTTGCCCATGAAGCGCGGGCCCAAGGCCATGCAGGAGCAGGGCAGCCCGTTCTACTCGCTGACTGATGAGGGGCAGGTGGTAGCCCTGTCGATACGGGAGATAGGGGGCAGGGAGGCGCTGCTAGAGAGGTTGTTGAAGGAGGCCAAGGTGTCCGGGAGAGACGTGTTGTTGGTGCTGGTTGATTGCAACCCCGGTTTTGTGTACTTGATGATCCAGAGATACGTGGAAGCGTGGTGTGAGGGCAGATTCGAGCTGATGCCCTTTGATCTGACAAAGCTTGGAGAGACCGGCGACGAACCACTGGCAGCCCAGCTGGATCTGCTCGAGTCGCTTCTTGCTTTGGACAGGGTCGAAAGGAGAAGGGTTGTGGGGTTCCTGAGAGAGGTTGTGGGGAAGACGGAACCGGCTGACCCCGTCCGACAAACATTAAAATCGGCTTCGGGAGCGGCTTCAGCCTAGATGGGCCGCTCCAAGAACGTCTACGCCTCCGTCAAGTCGTACAGCCAGAGGGGCAAGCTGCTCAGGCGGGAAGACTACCAGACCCTTGCCGAGTCGAGAAACCTAGACGAGTTGATGACCCGGGTCAGGAATACCGTATACGAGAGCGTGGTGGCAGACGTTCCCAAACCGTATACCGCCGGCGGGATAGAGTCGGCCATTCGGGGCCACCTTGCATACCTGCACTACAACATAGCCAAGACCGCCGGCAGCTCGCCCATACTGGACGCCTACTACATGAGGTTTACCATAGCCAACCTCAAGGCCATCCTGAAGGGAAAGGTCTTGGGCAAGGTGCAGGAGGAGATAGAGACGCATGTCAACCTCCGCGCCGAGGAGCTGCTGAAGCAGAGGGACACGGTGATCAAGGCGCTGGTGGCAAAAGACCTAGAGGAGGCAGTGGCCAGCCTAGGGCCGACGCGGTTTGGAGAGGACATAGCCAAGGCGGCGGCCATCTACGGGGAGAGCGGAAACATACAGATATTCGACACGTACTTTGACAAGATCATCTACCAGCGCCTGGGCAAGGCTCTGGGGAACACCTGGGACTGGGACATCATAAGGATAGTGGGCCTCGACATAGACTCCTACAACCTGCTCAGCGTGATCCGGGGCAAGTTTTGGGGTCTGGGCGAGGCCGAGATTGAGGACCTGCTGGTTACGCCCAGGCCGTCGGCCCCCCGGGAACTGCTGTCCAGGATGATGACCACCGGGACCGTCAAGGACGCCCTCAACGAGCTGACCGGTACCAAGTACAAGAACATGGTGCCCCAATCGGAGAACGAGATGGACGCGGTGGCGGAGTTTGAGAGATCCCTGGAGGAGGAGATCTATGCCGTCTCGACCAGGTCCTTCGCAAAGATGTTCGGCTTTGCCACCATCATAGGCATTACCAAGCTGACAGCATACGAGACCAGGAACCTGGCTGCCATAGCGTTCGCGGTGGAGCAGGGCATACAGGCCAAGACCACCATGTCCAAGCTGCTGTTGGGCCCCGAGTCATGATGGGGGCGGCGTCTCCGCACGGATCATGAGCTAACTAATATGAACCCCGTTTCTCTACCATGATATTATGATGGGGGATCGGGACTACCGGAGTCTCATAACCAACGCAGTCGATTCGCTTGGCAGGGAGCTGGACGTAAAGATAGACACGGCCGACACCAAAACCATACACCTGGAAGAGGTGGTCCAGTGCCTGCGCAGGTCGTACTATAACAGGAAGGATCCGTTGGATATAGAGCGTCGCGGCTTCAGCGAACTGGTATCGGGGCTGCTCAGAAAGCTGCAGTACGGAGCCAAGCAGGCATCCTATGACATAGGCGGCATGACCCTCAAGGGTAGCGCAGACATGGTGGTCGATGATGCCATCATACTCTTCCGCCCCGCCACCAGCACGCTGGAGCCGGGGACCTCCTCTACCTGAACGTCTGCATGTGGATGTACGACAAGCCGGACGGAATAGTGGTGTATATAGCGGGGGATCGGCGGGAGTCATCCTTCTCGCTGACCAAAAACAAGAAGATGTTCGAGGAGACGGTCCGCCGGGTCAGGGTGCTGGGAGACCTGCTGGAGGGAGACAAGGCGCCCATACTGGAACCGTCGGCCGACTGCGAGGAGTGCCAGTACTACCAGCGCTGCTACACCAAGAAGAAGGAGAGCAAGCAGGTGACGCTGGCCAGCATGTTGGGGTTGGGCAAGGACCCAGACTAGAATTAAAAATATTGTTAGGGAGCGGTTCCCTAATCCAGAGGCTCTGGATGTCCCTTGCCCCTGAGGGCAAAGCACACCACTGCTAGTGCTATTGCAACTCCTATTGCTGCGCCATAGGCGGCCATTCCTGCTTCTGCCATGGATGATGTGGTGCCGCCAGCGCTTTTAAAACTTTGTCAGTTATATTGTAGTGAGAATATAGTATAATTATAATATAATTTGGTGATATAAAATCCGGCACCCCTCAGCCCAGCGTCTGCTCGAATACGACCTCGTTCTCCTGGCCCACGGTCATGGAGCTTAGGTTGAAGAATGCCTCGCCGGTGACCCTCCAGGATGTCTGGCCCGACTCCAAGGCCTCCCAGAACCGCGGGGCCCCGCCGGCGTTGTCCAGGATGATCTTGTCCCGGAGGGTGATCGAGCCGTCGCTGAGGATTGTATAGTAGTTGGAGGCATCGACCATGCCCTCGGACCGTTCCCCAATCTGGCCGGCTGCCACCGGCTCCCCGCCCTCGAATACCTGGTACTTGACCAGGGACAGTATTACCGACTTGGGGTTGGGGTTGGTCAGGGTAATAACTATCTCCAGGGTGGCGCCCGTTCGGTCCAGCTCCAGGGTGCGTATGTCATCCACGTTCACCTCGACTGGGCTGATCCGGAGCGGCTCTCCCCCCTGGCCGGCCACCGGGCCCCCGTCCAGAAGGACGCTGCCCGAGGTGACCACCAGTATGATGGCTGCCGCGACCGCCGCTATGGCGGCGCCCACAAACACCTTGGGGTTCAACGTGTGGTGGGTGGAGTGCGCGCGTCATAAATGTTGGGCGGGGTTGCGTCCGCGCATGTCCGGGCCGGCAGGGCGGTACCGGCGGAGAACGCGCACCGGGTCTAATATATAACAGCCAGAGAAGGTACCCAAGCGTTGCAGTACTTTGAGGCCGTGCAGGAGGGACGGCGGCGGGCTGCCAAGTCTCAGATGAGGCTCTTTGATGCGGCCGGCTTTGCCATGTTGACCCTCACCACCAAGAAGGTATCCGGGCGGTTCATGCCGGTGGGGGAGGAAGAGTACGCTGCCACGATACTGACCGGGGACGGTCACGTGGTCATACTGGCTGACGGGGACGGCTTCACCAAGGCCCAGTCCAAGGCGGTCGACAAGGACGAGGCCGGCCGCATATTCGGCAGGTTGAGGGGTGAGGGCATCGAGCCGTTTCCGGGAGACGAGATCATGATCTGGACACAGTCGTATCCGGTCGTCCATGATGGGGCCTAGCCGGTCGGATGTATTATCTCCGTGCCCGTGTCAATCCCCCGTATGGCCTTCTCTAGGTTGTCGGGGGATGCCCGCATCACCCTGGTGGGGATGCCCGACCGCTCTATCACCTTGAGGGCCACCCCGTCCATCAGGTCGTATCCGCCCGCAGTCGACTCCTCGTGGGCCAGCATGTTCCGCAGGGTCCCGATGTCTATCTTCCTGAACATCTTGGCGTTCTTGTTGGTGTTGGGGTCCGAGTCGTAGACCCCGTCCACGTCGGTGGCGTTGATGAACCTCTCGGCCTGCACCTTCTCCGCTATCAGGGCGGCGGTTCCGTTGGTGCTCTGGCCCGGGTACAGGCCGCCTGCAACCACCACCAGGCCGCTGTCGGCAGCAAGCCTGACCTCGGGCAGGGTGGTGGGAGGGTGGGGGTACGCCCTGTTCTTGAGGGCGTATATGAGCAGCTTGGCGTTGAGCCTGGATATCTCGATTCCCAGCTCGTCCAGCGTGGACTCGTCGGCCCCCGACGACCTGGCATGGTTGATGTAGTGCCGCGCTATGCTTCCGCCCCCCGCCACGACAATCGGCTGGAACTCGTCCTCCAGCCCGGCCAGCATGCGGGCGTACTCCTTGAGGGACTTTACGCCGTCCATGGCAAAGACCCGCCCGGAGAGCTTGATTACTATGCGCCTGACCACGGGTTGGCTATATGGCCGCCGCCAATTTAAGTTTGGAGTATTTGGTTAGTTGCGGCGTCTCCGGATTACCGCAATCGCCGCCGCGATCACGGCGATCACGCCCACCGCCGCGGCAACCACGACCATCGAGCCGTCCGCCTGCACGTCCCCGGGCAGGCCCGGTATGGACGAGCCAGACCGGTCAGGCTGCTGTTCGGCCACCATTACCGTGGCCTGGTGGGTCAGGAAGTGCTCCTCGCGGATGTCGTCCTTGTAGCGGACGGTCACCTCTATGTCGTGTTCTCCGTAGACCGGCTCGCCCTCAAACTCCAGCGGTATGTTGAAGGGTACCGGCGAGTCCGTCTCTATCTCGTCGATGAACTGCGTCTGGCTTTTGATGTTGGAGGAGCCCAGCGGATCAACCGACACGAAGCTGAACAGGGCGTCCTCGTTTCCCTCGTTGATTATCTCGCCGATCACCATGGCCGTGTCCGAGATGTTTATCACCCCCACCCCGTACACGGTAAGGTCTATCAGCCCCCTCACGTAAAAGTCGACCACGCGCATCTGCTTGACGGCGTCGCCGTGGGCGTTGAAGTAGCTTATCTCAAGAGGAAGCTGCAGCGTCTGGCCCTTGAGCGTCTCTGGTATGTATACGGTGATGTCTATGTACTGGGAGGAGTGCGGTTCGATGTTTCCCACGTCCCAGTTGGACTCGTATATCACGACCTTCTCCATGTTGGAGCGGGCGGTCTGTTCCAAACCCGCGGCCGGTATCAGGGTGGATATGTCGACGTTGGAGAGCGGGGCGGTTCCGTCGTTGCTTATCTCCACCCTGACGGTGTTGGTCTGCAGGGAGACCAGGAATGGATCCGGCGCCTTCACGTCCAGCACGCTGCTGCCGGGCACCTTCATGTAAAAGTCAAAGAAGGCACTCCGCACGCCGGACTCGCGCAGTCTGGAGTACTCCACCTTGGCTGCGGCCGGATACTGCTGTATCTCCGCGTACGGCTCCACGTTCAAAAAGAATGTCAGGTGGAATATCTCGCCGGCCTGAGAGTTTGTGTTGCTGTCGGAGAGCGCCAGGAACCCCGTATCCCCGGCAGGCGAGAACCCGTAGGGCAGCGAGAGCTCGCCCCGTATCCCGGTGATATCGTGGGTTCCCACGTTGGCAAGCACGACCGTAAACGGCACGTTCCTGTCGCCGGGGGCCACCTCCACCTTGGAATCGAAGGTGCCAAAGTACGAGTCCAAGTACTTGATGTCCCCAAAGTCCCTCTCGAATGGCGAGTTGCCAAATCCCTGCCCGGCGGCGGCGCCAACCACCGAGACGGCCAGCACCACGCCCGCTAGCACCTCAAGCCTCATAGGGTAACCCTCGCCACATCCTCGTGGAAGGCGCGTCCGTCCTTCATGTGAATGATGCGGTCCACATCCCCAAAGTCCTGCTGGTCGTGGGTCACCACCACGAATGTTTGGTTTAGTTTCATGCACATGGACTTCATCAGCTGTACCACGCTCTCAGAGGTTACAGAGTCCAAGTTGCCGGTTGGCTCATCGGCCAGTACCAGAACCGGCTTGTTGGCCAGCCCCCGCGCGACGGCTACCCGCTGGGCCTGGCCCC
Source organism: Nitrosopumilaceae archaeon (assembly GCA_965261905.1). Classification (GTDB taxonomy): domain Archaea; phylum Thermoproteota; class Nitrososphaeria; order Nitrososphaerales; family Nitrosopumilaceae; genus VYCS01. The sequence continues at coordinate 998,062 of CBDHDZ010000013.1, forward strand.
CGGATATGCGGTCTGCCCTCTTGTTTATCTGGTCGCGCAGTCCTACCGCTCCGAGCAGCTCGGTGGCGTACTCTCTGGCGTTCCTCTTTCCGGCCATCTGCATGGGCAGCATCACATTCTCCAACACGGTAAGATCCACCAAGAGATTGGAGAACTGGAATATGAATCCCAGCTTCCTGTTGCGGAACGTGGCCGTCTGGCCGTCATTTAGGTTGGTGGTGTCGGTACCATCCACCAGGATGGCCCCCTCGGTGGGTCTGTCCAGCAGCCCCATCTGGTTCAGCAGTGTGGACTTGCCTGAACCCGACACGCCCGTCACCAAGACGAACTCGCCACTCTCGACGCTGAACGAGACGTTGTCGACCGCCTTCACTTGGCTCTCACCCTCGCCGTATATTTTGGTGAGGTTGTTGACCTCCAGTACCTTACCCATATCTCATCGCCTCTACCGGTAACAGCCTGGTCGCCCTGTATGACGGGTACAGCGATGCGGCGACGGCCAGCCCGAACGAGGTAAGGGCGGTCTGGACTATCTTGGGCCAGTCGTAGGAGACCTCCAGGGGCAGGCTGTTGTTGAAGGAGAGTTTGGTCTCCTTGGCATAGAAGGTGTAGGCCAGGCCCGCCCCGGTCCCCACGCTTGCCCCGATAAGACCGATGAGCATGCCCTGCATTATGAATATCACCAGTATGTCCTTTCTCCTGGCGCCGATAGAGCGCATTATCCCGATCTCCTTGGTCTTGCCGTTGACCAGCATCATCTGGATGGTCACTATCGCGAAGGCTGAGGACATCATGCCAAAGTATCCGATCATGTTTATCATGGCTATCCCGGACCGGAAGCCGGCCAGCTGCTGCTCGGCCGATTCCTCGATTGTCTGGGCCACGAATCCGTCGTTGGGGAACGACCGCAGGAAGAGTTCCTTTACCTCAATGGCCCGTTGCGGGTCGTCCACCCGGACCATTATCGAGCCGGTGTATCCCCCCCTGTCCAGCATGTCACGCAGCGTGTCTATGTGTACCACCGCCGAGAAGTCCAGTCCCTGGCCGCCCGGCGATTGGGCTATCCCCGAGACAACCAACCGCCGCACTTGGTCCTGGCCCCACCGGTCCGTCACCCCCAGCTGCAGGCTGTCTCCCACCTGTACGCCGCCCAAGTCGTCTGCCACATTGGACCCCAGCACTATCGAGTTGCGCGCGTACACGAAGCTGCCCTCGGTGACCGTCTGGTGCGCCGTCGATGCCCGTATATCCTGGATGGGATCCACGCCTATCAGCGGCACCCTGCTCTCCTCGATCATGCGTCCGTTCTTTGTGATGTTTATCTCGCCGGTGCTGGAGAGCCGCGGTGCGGCCGCCTCAACGTATGGAATCCTCTCAAACCAGCCCAGCAGCAGGGTGTCCGGCTGGTCTATCAGGCTGGCCTCGTCGGTGATCAGTATGTCCCCGGTCCGATACTCGGTGATGTCCCGTACTATCGCGTCATAGAGTCCCTGAAAGATGACAAAGTTGACATGGATCACCAGTATCCCGATGGTGACCGCCAGTACGGCCCCTATCAGGCTGCCCCTCTTGTTGAAGAGCATCCGTTTGGCCAGTCTGAGGTGGTAGCTCATGGCTATGTGGAGCGGGGTCGTTTATTTAACGGTGGTGTATCTGGATTCTGCAGGGTTTCCGGATGCGTTTGTACTGGATAACAACCAAACCATGCCGCCCGGAAGAGATCTTGGTCATGCATGGTGCCGTGCCCATACGGTCGACGGCGATCACGGAGGTGCAGTGCCCGGCAGCTCAACCATGCCCGTATCTTGATGGCAGGCACACGTGCTGCCGGCCCGATCCCCCCGGATCGGGCAAGTGGCGCCCGCATGCCGGTACGGCCCAGGGCAGGCCCGGTTGGTCCGCGAGGCAAGCTTCATTTGGCCCCGCTCGCCCCCCGTAACCCATGGAATCTGCCACCCGCGATACCGTGTTCCAGGGCAGGATACTGGGGTTGAGTGTGTACGAGGGTGTCGTCGAGGGGCGCCGGGTGAAGCGCGAGATAATAGAGCACCCCGGCGCCGCGGCGATGCTGGCATTCGACGAGGATGGCATGGTGATAATGGTAAACCAGTACAGGTTTCCCCGCGGGCGCGTCCTTGAGATACCCGCCGGCACGCTGGAGAAGGGCGAGAGTCCCAGAGAGTGCGCCCTGCGGGAGCTGCAGGAGGAGACCGGCTACGCCGCCGATAACATGGAGCCGCTGCTGGCATACTACCCCTCGATAGGCTACAACACCGAAAAGATACACTGTTTTGTGGCCACCGGGCTCAGAAGGGTCTCCGGCGCCCACCCCGACGAGGACGAAATAATATCGGTTGAGCGCCACAGGGCGGAGGATCTCATGGACATGATCAGGCGCGGCCAGATAGAGGACTCCAAGACCATCTGTGCCCTGCTGGCCTACATGGCGGGGACGGGCGGCTCCAGGTAGCGGCGGCCGCCGGTCAGTCGTGGATGGGCTGTACCAGATCCGCCACATCCGACCAGAACCGTCCTATGCGCTCAAGGCCGTACACCAAGTCGATGTAGTTCAGCGGGACGTCCCCGGACATGCCCGTCCTCAGCCGCAAAAGCCCGTCCTGGTACCCGCTGTGCAGCGATATCGCCTCGATGGCCTGCCGGCGGTCATGGCTCACCAGGGCGTCGACCGCCTTTGTGGCCAGCAGCTCCAAACCCTTGGCCACCTCGTGTACCTCCCCCAGCCTGTCGGCCGGTATGGCCGAGCCGTGCATCATGCCGGCCAGCCACACTATGGTGTCGCCGGCGTTCTCCAGCAGGTTGGCTGCTATCCTGTAGTCCAAGACATCCGTTCTCTCCAGGTTGAGCGCGCTGGACAGCCTCTCGTCCACCAGGGCGCTGCGAATCAGCCTCACCAGCAGGAAGTACTGGCGGTTGACCTCCGCGTCCCGGTTGCGCAGCGTGTCCAGCCCGGCCAGCTCCCCCGTCCTCATGCTCTTGAGCACCTCCCCGAACATGCCCAGAGATATGGCGTTCATCCTGACCAGTATCTTGTCCGGGTTGAGCGTGGTCGAGTCCAAGAGAAACTGCATCGTCACGTTGGCTGGGTCCTCCTCCACTATCTCCATGCCCACCAACCTCCTGGTGGAGTACCGGATCTTTTCACGATCCTCCACCGGTATGGCCGACGCCGAGGTGATGCGTATTATGTCATACCCAAGAAGATAGGCGCCCGTCAGATTCGCCGCTATGTTCTCGTCGCGCGGCAGGGGGTACGCTATCACCAAGTCCTTGGTCTGGCGCCTCTCGCCGGTGGCGGTGATCGACAGGCTGCCGCGTGCCGTCTCTATCTCCACCTGGCTGCTCTTGGCCAAGCCGTTGGCCTTCACCCAGTCCCTGGGAAGGGACACCAGCATGCTGGAGCCTATCTTCTGCAGCCGCCTCACGAATTTAGCCAATTTATATCAGTATAAGTAATTTAATCCATATTCTTATATTTTGCTGTCAGTTTAAACTAAAACGAGATGATGGTAGGCACGGCTTTCTGTCCTGCTCATATCACCGGCTTCTTCAGGGCGGACATCTCCGGGACGCCAGAGACCACGGGATCGGTGGGGGCAGGATTCTCCATAAGGGAGGGGGTGACCACGACCGTCCGGGTACCGGCGGAGGGGAGCGCCGGCAGGGTCGAGGACGGGAGGGCCGAGGACGTGGTCGGGCAGTTCCTGAGGGCCGCCGGAGACGAGGGACGGGCCGTCGAGGTGGAGCACCGGGTCGACGTTCCCGTGGGGTATGGACTGGGATCCAGCGGCGCCTTGGCGCTCTCCACGGCATACGCGCTGGACCAGGCATTCGGCACGGGGATGAGGCGTGAGGAGCTGGGCCGGATGGCGCACCGCGCCGAGGTACGCCACAGGAGCGGACTGGGGGATGTGCTGGCAGCGTACCATGGCGGGTTCGAGGTAAGGACCAAGGCCGGCGCCCCCGGGTACGGCATGCTGGAGAAGTTAGATGTAGGGGATCCGTCGGTGTTGGTCGTGTGCATCTCGCCCTGTCCCACCAGCAGGTTCTGGGGCAAGAGGATGGCTCTGATGAACGGGATCGGAGGCGAGATGGTCGGCGAGATGCTTGAACACGGGGACACGGGGCTGTTCCAGAGGATGTCCATGGATTTCGCCAGAAGGAGCGGGGTGGCGACGCCTTCCATCGAGAGGGTGGCCGGTCTGATACGTGAGACCGGGGCCGATTGCGGGGTGGCCATGTTGGGCGAGACCGTGTTTACTATCATCCCTCCCGAGGATGAGGAGGGGGTGGCCGGGGCGCTGCGGGGCTATTCTGTGCTCAGGACCCGGCTGGATACGGAGGGGGCCAGGGTCCTGGCATGAGTGGTAGCGTCATACCGGAGTCTCACCCCAGGTTCGAGTCGCTCAGGACAAGGGAGATGATGGTGGCCGGTTTTGAGGCGGGGGTGGTGGCCCGAGAGGGACTGATGGCCCATGGCAGGGGGGAGGCCTTCGACTATATGATGGGCGAGGAGACGATGGCGGCGGCCGAGGCGGCGGCCGAGGCGGCGGCGGCCGCCCTGCTGCTGGCCGAGAGACCGGTTCTGTCGGTGAACGGCAACGTGGCGGCCCTGTGTCCTGGTGATGTGGTAGGGCTGGCCGCCGTCTCGGGAGCCAAGATCGAGGTTAACCTCTTCTATGATGATGATGACGGGAGGCGGAGAAGGGCGGTGGCCGACATCCTGCGCGGCAGCGGCGCGGCCAATGTGCTGGGCGCCGAGGAGGACCTGGCCATCCTCTCCGGTCTGGACTCGGCCAGGAGAAGAGTGAGCGCCCAGGGCATACTGGCGGCCGACGTGGTGATGGTCCCGCTGGAGGACGGGGACCGCGCCGAGGCCCTCCGCAAGGCCGGCAAGGGGGTGATAGCGGTGGACCTGAACCCGCTGTCCAGGACCGCACGCGCCGCCGACATAACGATAGTGGACAACGTGACACGGGCCCTGCCCCTGGTGGCGCGGTACTGCAGGGAGATGAAAGGGCGCGACCGCGGGTCGCTGATGGCCGTCGCGGGCGGGTTCGACAACGGCGCCAACCTCAGAGAATGTATATCTTATATGGTACGGTGGTTAGAGGGCGGTTCTGATGCATAAGAGGGTAGGGGATGTCAAGGCCATGAAGGGCACAAAGAAGATTGTGGCGATCACCGCGTACGACTATACCATGGCCTCCCTCTGCGAGCGCGGGGGCGCCGACGTGTTGCTGGTGGGCGACAGCGCAGGCATGGTCATGCTGGGGTACCCGTCCACCATACCGGTGACCATGGAGCACATGTGCATGTTCACCGGCGCGGTGGCCCGTGCCCGGAAGAGCTCCCTGGTGGTGGCGGACCTGCCGTTCATGTCATACCAGACGGGCGCCGAACGGGCCCTGGAGAACTCGGGTAGGCTCATCCGGGAGGGCGCCGACGCAGTCAAGCTTGAAGGGGGGCGGGAGGTGGCCGAGACCGTCCGCGCGATAACGGATGCGGGCATACCGGTAATGGGGCACATAGGGCTCCAGCCCCAGAGCGCCGAGCTGTACCGGGGGTACGAGGTGCGGGGCAGGACGGACGGGGAGGCGCAGGCGCTGCTGGAGGAGGCCAGGCTGCTTGAGAAAGCCGGGGCATTCTGTGTGGTGTTGGAGAAGGTTGCCCACCAAGCGGCTCGGATGGTCACCGGCGGGTTGGGCATACCCACCATCGGGATAGGATCCGGGGCAGCCTGCGACGGACAGGTGCTGGTGGTGCACGACATGCTGGGCATGTACGAGAAGGAGCTGAGATTCGTCAAGAGATACGCAACCCTATCGGAGGATATAAGACAGGCCGTATCCGAGTACAGACGTGATGTTGAAGAGGGATCTTTTCCCGGCCGGGAGCAGACGTTCTACATGGGCGAGGGGAACCAGGCATGATTGAAGGCCACCCGTCTCTGGACATAACAGGCTCGGACGGGACCGAGCTTGCGGGAAAGCGGGTGGTGCTGTGCGTATCCGGCAGCGTAGCAGCATACAGGGCCATAGACTTGGCCAGGTTGTTAATGCGGCGAGGGGCCAGCGTCAGGTGCGTGCTCAGTCCCGCCGCCGCACAACTGATCACCCCCACCTACTTCACATGGGCCACCGGAAACCGCGCCGTATCATCCCTGGGAGGGGAGATGGAGCACGTGGAGCTGGCAGACTATAACAGGGCAGACATCGTCGTGTCGTACCCGGCTACGGCCAACACGATAGGAAAGCTGGCAAACGGCATAGATGACACTGCCCTCGCCACGGTACTGACCACCGCCTTGGGGTCCGGCACCCCCATGGTCATCTGCCCGGCCATGCATGATGCCATGTACGAGAATGCGGCCATACGGAGGAACATGGAGTTTTTGGGACAGGCGGCCAAGTTCCTGCCGCCGACCATGGAGGAGGGAAAGGCCAAGGTTGCCGAACCGCAGGATGTCCTGGATGGCGTGATCGACACGGTAACAAAACCGGCCCGGCTCCGGGGCAGGAAGGTGCTGCTGGTTGCCGGCCCCACGCTGGAGAGGATAGATCCGGTGAGGGCGGTCACCAACATGAGTTCGGGCAGGACCGGCGTGCTGCTGGCAGCCGAGTTCGTGCTGGACGGATGCAGGGTCACCATGGTGTACGGCCCCGGAAGGGAGAGGCCGCCGGCCGGAACCAAGGTGATCAACGTAACCAGCGTAGCGGAGATGATGGAGGCGACCATACGGGAAGCCGGGACCGGTTACGACGTCATAGTGATGGCGGCGGCGCCGGCCGATTACCACCCCGCCGAGTACAACCGCTCCAAGATAGACAGCTCGCTGGATAGCCTGGAGATCAAGATGGCCAGGACGCCCAAGATAATAGACCGCATCAGGGATGTGGCCGACGGGGCCTTGTTGGTGGGCTTCAAGGCGGAGGTCAACGTGACCGAGGACCAATTGATAGAGTCCGCCCGGCAGAAGATGAAGGAGGCTGGCGCCGACATGGTGGTGGCCAACGATGTAGGAGACGGCTACCAGAGCGATCCGGAGAACAACCGGGTGATAGTGGTGGACGCGGCAGGCCACAGCGGTTCCGGCCGTAAGAGGAAAGAGGAGATCGTCAGGTTCATCAAGGAAAAGATAGAGGAGAAGTGGGTGGAAAAGACCACCCAATGAACCCGTCCGAGTACAAGAGAAGCAACATCGCCGCATGGAACGAGGTTGCTCCCAGGTACCACAGAAGGTGGGTGCGCCCCGGAACCGGCCCGTTCGGGTGCGCCGGGGCGATGCTGGACATGGTCAATGTCAGGGCCGGCAACGCGGCGCTCGACATGGCGTGTGGAACCGGGGCCGTGTCTAGGCAGTTGAGCGCCCGCGTGGGCGAGTCGGGGCGGGTGGTAGGCGTTGACGCCTCGCCAAGGGCGCTGCGCATAGCGCGCGGGTGGACCCAGAACAGCCACAACCTGGACTTTGTAAACGCCGACGCCGAGACGGTCTCGTTCGGGAGGAGGTTTGATATAGTCACGTGTCAGTATGGACTGTTCTTCTTTCCTGACGCCTCCAGGGCGCTGCGCAACATGAGGGAGAGCATGACCGACCGGGGGAGGTTGGGCATCGTCGTCCACGGCACCAGGGAGAAGGTCCCCTACCACGGGTGCATGATCCGCGAGGCCGTACGGTTCATACCCGATTATATCCCGCCGGGCGCCCCCGCCCTGGACAGGTACTCGGAGAGGGGGCCGCTGCGGGACGTGGTGGAGGGGGCCGGGTTCACCGACGTATCCATCCGGGAGACCACCTTCAGGTACAGTCCGGGTGATTTCGGCGCCTACTGGAGAAACTACGTCAGGTATGTGGCAAGGCCGCTACGCGAGAAGATAGCCTCCCTGAGCCGGAGGAGGAGGGCGGAGTTTCGGGAGGCCGTCCGGCACGGAACCGTCCCCTATACCGGGGATGATGGGACGATAGACTTTCCTTGGCAAGTTTTAATTCTGGCCGCCTCCAGATGATTGTACGATGGGGGATCCAAAGGAGTCCGAGACCAAAAAATTTCTCAGAAAGAGGGCGCCCTTCTACATTGCCGGGGTGACGCTGTTGCTGGTGTTTGTGGTGCCGGAGATCACCAAGGGGGGCCTGCAGGACATCATCCCCGATACGCTTGGCGCAGAGGAGAGGGTGGTGTTGGATCACGTGTTGAAGTACGCCGGGCCCAACGATACAGGACTCAGCATGGAGGATGCGATAACGCAGAGGATCAAGGCCGACTATCCGGATGGCAACGTCTTTGATCATCGCTCCACCGCCCTGGATGCAGCGGTTACGGAAACCGGTACGGGTTCATACCGCGTGGTGTTGAATTTTGAGTCGTACGACCGGGACTTTTCCTTTGACTGGAACGTAAACATGGACACCGGCCAGATCCAAGGAAACAACGATGTCTCCAAGGATATAGTAGATCTGGTAAACTTTTACGACTAGTGGTTCTTGTGGCGCGTTTGCACAGGGACCTGCATTTCACAAGAACTGATTCCCGCAATCAGAAGGCGCCGGATCCAAACCCGGCGTGCTCTACGGGCGCTGGCCAACCACAGAGTTGCCTGCTATCTCTATCGTGCCAGATCCCTCGTAGAACTCGATGGTAAGCGTGCGCGCATACGGCGACGCCGACTCGGCAAAGTCCGTCTCCACGCCGTCAATCCGGACGACATAGGCGGCATCGCCCAAAGTGTCGCGGGCGAACTGCCTAGTGCCCTCCGGCACGCGGTAGTCGGGTTTCTCGGGGAGTTTGGAGTCGGCCACCGCCCGCGGTACGTTGAGTGTCAGCAAACCGTCCCCGGTTGCGTTGATTGTGATGATCAGGGATGTGGCTGCGGTGTCAACCCCGACACTCAGCACACTGCCGCCGGTGACGTTGTAGCCCAGCGAGTATTCTGTGTCTGCCACCATGACCATCCTCTCGTAGGAGGCCGCAGACGTGAACGTGTCCGCACGCTCAGGATCCGCGGGTTCGGACAGCGGGACTATCCTGAGAATCCGATCGTCACCTGGGGCCGGAATCAGCCTGCCGTCCTGGTTGCTGGTCAGAAGATACAGGTACCCGTCCGGTCCGGTCTGGATATCACGTATCCGCCCAAACGACTCCAGAAACAGGCGCGTGTGGGATACCACCACGTTGTTCTCCAGATCAAGATCAATCATGTGGAGATGGGCCCCCCGAAGAGCCGCGACAAAGAACTTTCCGGTCCATTCGGGGATCTTGTCGCCGTCGTAGAACTCCACCCCGGATGGCGCCCAGGTGTCGTTTCCGGTGTGGATCAGAGGTGGCCGCATGCCTTCTGCCGTCTCGTCCCCAAGTACGATGGGCCAGCCGTAGTTTGCGCCAGGTGATATCAGATTGATCTCATCATGCGCCTCGCCCCTCCATCCGGACGGTCCGTGCTCGGAGATGAGGAGGTTTCCGGCCGCGTCCCAATCCAGCCCCTGGGAGTGCCTGTGCCCCAGCGACCACACCGGCGAGCCCCCGATTGGGTTGTCTTCAGGGACGGTACCATTCGGACTAATCCGAAGAACCTTTCCTGCCAGTGAGTCGGGGTTTTGGGCCAAGAACGGATCCGTTGCAACGCCGGTGGTTATGTAGATGTTCCCGTCGGGCCCGAACTGAATTCTTCCGCCGTTCTCGAATACGGCCCCGGGGAGCCTGTCCATGACCACATACTCGTTGGAGACCCGCCCGTCCACCAACGTGTAGCGGACCAGCTTGTTCAGGAGGGCATCGCCATCGTTGTAGGTGTGGTATAGGTAGATGTAGTTGTTCTCCTCAAAGTTGGGATCCACTGCGACGCCCAGCATTCCGCCTCCGAGGCTGGTGGATGGACGGAGCAGCAGGGGGGCGGGGTCAGCCGTACCGTTCCGGATCATCTTGAGAAAACCGAACCTCTCTGTGACGAGGATGGTTCCGTCGGGTAGCCAGTCGATGCTCCACGGGACGAGGAGGTTTTGTGCCACGGTCTCCACCCGCACGCCAAAGCCCGGATATGTGGGTGGCGACTCGGCCGGCAGGGGAATGGGGATCTGGAGTTGCGCGTTTGCGGCCTGGGTGGAGTTGAGGAGGCTCACAAGCTCCGGCGTGCGTGCGGGCTCTGGCAGATCGAGAAGATCAGACACCTCCGAACGCGGCACCGGCGCGGCCGATATGATTCTTGCCTGATCCGGTTCGAAGGGCCTGGCGCTCCACTCTACCACGCTGATCGGAACGGCAAGAATCTTGTTCAGGGTCTGGAAGCTTCCTTCCGTTGCCAGCCTCCCGAATACCGTGTACTGCCCGTTAAGGAATGGCGCGTCCGTGTCGAGTATGAAGAACTGCGTGCTGGCGCTGCCGGGATCCGCCGTTCTGGACATGGACACGATCCCGCGCTGGTGCTTGATGGTGTTGAATTCCGGATCCAGCCTGTCATCAGTACCGCCCAGTCCCCAAGTGTCCCGGTTGCCACTGATTGTGTTGGGATCCCCGCCCTGTATCAGGTAGTTGTCTATTATCCGGTGAAACAGGGTCCCGTTGTAAAAACCCGACTCGGCCAGTCGGATAAAGTTGTCCACGTGGTTGGGTGCATCTTCTGGAAAGAACTCGATAAAGATGCTGCCCTGCGTGGTCTTCAACTCCACCAGCAGTTCGGTGGAGTCGGCGGCCGCCAGGCTGGCGGGGACGGCCAAGGACAGCGCCAAGGCGGCCACCGCAAGGAACCAAGCTGTACGGGACATCCAGAGATGCGGGGAACGGGCGCCGCCGGCGGGGGGACGCCTGCCACTACCTAGTATAGACCACAAACGGTTGTCCTGCTGCAATGACATACCCGTCATGCAGCTGGAACAGGACGGTCTTGGTCGGGATGGAGCCGGTTGTCAGGTCTAGGATGCTATAGTAGGCAAAGGTGGTGTCTCCGTCGTTGTGCAGTTCCTCATTGATCTTGCCTACCGGAAGGAACGCTCCCAGCGCCTTGTCCTCAAAGCTGGTACCCACCAGGTTCGGGTCTTGGCCGTGAGCCACTATGTCAAGTGTTTCGCGGTCCAAGATGAACGGGTAGTCCGAGCCGGCGGCCATCATCGCGTTGACGGCCGCAAATGCGGCATCCCTGCCTTCGGCCTCATAGACGTCAATGACCCCCTGGATGACGCGCTCCATCGGTTCAAAGTTTCCATAGTAGTAGCCGGCGCCAAACGTGTACCCGTCGTAGGTGGAGAGCCAGGTACGCTTGTACTCGTACCTCTCGCTTACGGGGTTGTAATAGGAATACTCCACCCAGATGCCGGGGTTCTGCTCAAGTGCCTGGCGGGCATCATCCAGGTCGATGGCTGCGGCGATGGGTGCTGCGCAACACACGCCCACCCGCTCCGGGACGCCGCCGTGCGCCACGTTCTCCCAGGTGTCGGCATCATTCACGAACGAGTAGACGATCCTAGGAACGGCGGCCTGCCAGGTGATGCGATCGAAAGCACCCTCTCCGTGGGTCTTGTACAGGTCGATGGCTGCATTGACCGCATCGACGGCGGCCTCTTCCGGCGAATAGACGTTCGCGGTGGTGAAGAGGTACCCGTCATGCAGGACAACCCAGCTGGTACTGCGCATCTCCTGAGTGGTGGGGGCCAGCGGGTTTACGAAGATACTGTCCGTCCACAACCCGGGGCTGGTCTCTAGGGACTCAAGCACCGCTTCCTGATCCTGATCGAAAAAGTCGACACCCAAGTTCAGGCCGACCAAGTTCGGAAATCCGGTAAACGCCAGTATCGTGTTGTCGTCGGGATCCAAAACTATCTGCCTGACCCCCTCCATCAGGGTGATTAGCCTGAACGCGTCCTCGCCCTCCAGCTCGTACAACTGTATGGCCTCGTTTGTCACCGACTGGATCCTTTGCTCTTCGGTCATTCCGTAGCCGGACCCAAAGACGTAGCCGTCATGCAGGCGGAGGTGGGCCAGGGTGTATTCGCTGCCCGGCTGCGGATCTGCCGACGGATAGCTCACCGACAGGCTTTCATGTTTGGCTAGGATCTCGGACAGTGACCTCAGGTGCCACGTGGCGCCCAACGCATCTGAGATGGCGCTCCCGGTGACGTCCGAGTTGCTGTGCGCCACTATCTCCAAGGTCCCGGCATCCAGCACGAACGAGACATCCGAGCCGGCCGTGATGTTCGCAAACGAGTCGACTCCGGCATCGTACATGCGAACCATGGCGTCTACGCGGTCTAGGGAGTCGTCACCGCGCACCTCGTAGTAGCCGGCGCCGAAGATGTAACCGTCGTGCAGGGAGAGCCAGACGCGCTTGTCGTCGCTGCCGCCGGTGTTGTGGTTGGCGAAGTTGTAGGTGACCCAGACTCCATCCGACTCCTGCAGGGCCTCCAGAATCTCTTCTAGGGGCCGGTCAGCGTCATTCAGGAAGAAGGCTGACAGCCCCACGGTGGCAGGGAAGGCTCCCTCGGCCAGTATCTTGAGCGTGCCCACATCTATGACGAACGGGTACACCTCCATGTTGGTGCTCATCGAGTTTATCACATCAAAGGCCACCACCGCCGTGCCATACGGGTTGGTGGGATGCTGGACGAACGTGCCCCGTTCCGTGACCTGGACGCGGGGATCAGCCCTGGACGATTCGTACAGGTCTATGGCGCTGTTTACCGTCTCCACCGCCGCCATCCGTGGCGTCGGGTAGGACTCGCCAAAGAAGCGCTCGACTAGGTAGTCGTTTCGCAGATCCGTCATGGAGTCGATCGCGTCCTGAATGGACGCTGTAAAACCGTCTTCCTCAGCATACGCAGATCCGGTGGCGGCCAGCGCCAAGATGGCCGTTATGCCGCCCAGCAAAATAATTCGCATGTCTTTTTTGATAATATGGTTATATAATAAATGTTTTGTAAATTATTTTATTATTGTTTTGTGTATTACTTTTATTATTGTAATTGTGTAAGTGTGATAATGTTTTATGGTAACCGTGCAGCCCCTTTTAAAAACGGCTGGTTTTGGCGCCAAATTCGGCCAAAATCGTTCCTGATCACTGCCATCTAGAGAAGGGAAGGAGCACCGAGCTTGCCCAGGCCAGTACGGGTTTATTTTGTGTCGGGTGACTGGATCCTGAATTTTTTGTAGTCTTCTTCGATGGCGGGGGCTACAACAACGTCGTTTTTTGCGTCGCCATCAGATACTGTCACATAGCCCTCAGTGTTGGGCGCGTCAGAGTACTTTAGGGTCACCGAGGCCGCAAATACAACATGATCTTTTGCGGTCTTTCCCCGAAGTATGGTGGTGGGCCCTACAAAATCCCGCGCCTCCAGTAGTATGTCCCCGGGCAGGGCCAGCATCCGGATGGTCTCGTTCTCCGTCTGGTTTCTACCAACAACCAACTTCGTCTCCTCGTCCAGCCTGTGGTGGCGTCCCAGCTTCAATAGATCAATGTCGTTGATGGTGGGCGTCTCGGTATGATCGAACAGATCCTTTGTACGCAGTCCAAAGGCAGGATCCGTCAACAGGCAACCGCCACCCGCATTGGGCGGATCTTCTATCCCGAACTCCCTGGCCATGGCCAGCTGAGGCTTTCGGCTCCGTCCCCTGATCATTCCCAGATCCTCGCGTCTTATGAGCCCGTCCCTCTCGGGGCCGGTGGCCGGCAGAAGTGCTCCGGAGAGCGGCCTGACTATCTTTCCCTCAAGCTCCGACTCCGCCTCTATGTTCTTGAGGGCCTTCCGGTGCTGGCTCATGGGCCTCTGCCCCAACACCTCTCCCGATATTATGAACTCGGCGTCTATCTCCTTCATGTGCTTCTTGGCTGCATCAAACATCATCGCCCGGCAATCAACGCACGGGTTGAAACCCGCCCCCCTGCCATACTTGGGATGCTTGAGCATCTCGATATACTCGTCTCCAAGATACACGGTTTTGAGGTTGACGTTTAGATCGTCGGCCCTCTCGCGTATTTCAAAACCACAACCTCTCCCACAGTCAAAGTCGCAGAACGGAGTCTTGATGGCCACCGCCGACACCTCAAAACCCTGTTTCTGCATCATCCTAACGGCCAGCTGGCTGTCCAGACCGCCGGAGAGCAGGGCTACCACCTTCTTCTTCTCGGTCATGCATGGGCGCCACTCTAACATTATACAAACTTTGCACCGAAGCCCCAGATGGCCGGGCGGTGTTAGGTGCAACATGACCGTCCGTACTTCGCCGGGTACGGCACCAGGGTGCGGGAAATGGCTGTACACCAGACATAAATTTAGAGCAGCCGGCCGATTTGCATGGATGCGCGATGGCGTACACTACTGGATCATGCCCGTCAGGCCGGTTACGATTCTCTAGTGGCCTGTACTCCAGAGAACCTCTTCTACATGACCGGGTTCTGGGGAGAGGCCATCGGCATACTAGACGAGGATGGCGCCACGATAGTGGCTCCCCAACTAGAGGCGCCTAGGGCCGCCGCCGAGTCTAACCATTGCGATATAGTGACGGCGGACAGGGGTTCGGGCCTGATTCCGGCATCAGCCAAGGCGCTGGCAGGCAGGCAGCCGGCTACGGACTGTAGGGATCACTCTACCATGATGCTGCTGAAAAAACAAATCCCTGGCATAACACACCAACCATCCCCATTCTCCAACTCGCGCATGATCAAGGACCCCGGCGAGATAAGGATCCTGAAAAGGGCCTCCGCCGCAATAGACGGGCTATTTGGTGTATGCGCCGAGTCGATGGCTGCCGGCCAGAAAGAATCAGAGCTGCAGGCCATCCTTATGTCCCGCGCAATGGAGCAGGAGATGTTTGACACCGGATATGCCTCGACACTTAACCCGTTGATAATTGCCGGGGGGCCCAACGGGGCGCTCCCCCACGCCCAGGTTACTTCCCGGAGATTTAAGCGGGGGGATCTGGTGGTGGTAGATATCACGTTGCGCCACAAGGGGTATGTCTCCGACGCCACCAGAACGTTCGCCGTCGGCCAAATCCCGCAAAAGGCAGCCGACATATACGGCATAGTTCGCGAATCGCAGGAGTCGGGGATAAAGGCAACATCGCCCGGCAAACCCTGCCATGAGATAGACGGCGCATGCAGGACGCTGATAGGCGAGCGTGGATACGGCGAGTTCTTCATCCATTCCACCGGGCACGGTATCGGCCTGGAGGTGCACGAGCAGCCTACCGTCTCTGGATCCAGCCAGATCTCGCTGGAACGGGGCATGGCCATAACCGTCGAGCCGGGGATCTACATATCGGGCAGGCTGGGCGTACGCATAGAGGACTCGGTCATGGTGGGCCGTCGGCCATCCGTCATGCACAAATTCACCAAGGAATTGGTGCGGGTAGGCTAGTCGGGTTCTTGTGCAAACACGGGTGTTTCCCGGCGCGCGCCTTGCACGTCACGCCAGAGAACGACGGTGCGCGCGGCATCTCGCCCCCCGGTAGGTGCTTGACGTCTCACAGGGGAGCCAATGCAAGAACCCTCCGCGTCCAGGCGCCCCTCAGCATGGGCGCTGCCGGCGTCGGCCGGCAAGGCGTGCTGGCTAGCTTTTTTTAAACGCCTTTTTTTCTGGTCGGAAGCGGCTTTGGGGCGTCTCGGCCTGGGCTTGAGGTGTCTGACCCCACCTCGTGCATCAGCGTCTGCATCGTGCGCGGCACAAACGTTATCCCGTACTTTCACCTTATGTGCCCGACTAGGATCTTGCCGGCCCACATGTCCGTCTCAAACCCGAGCTTGCGTGGTCCGGCCAGGAGATCCTCCCGTATTTCTGCCAGCTGTGCAGCGTCTAGTCGGCGAGGGGGTCCGAGCCTCTTGGCATCGTGTAGCCTGGCAAGCCCTCCCGGCCCTGAGCAGCCGGTTGCGTATGGTCTAGTACGCGCTGCCAAAGTCGTCGGCGATCTTGCGTATCGAGTCGCCCCTCTTCCTGGCCATGAACGCCAGCCGCCTGCCCCGGGTTTTTATGTTCCTTTCTGCCTTGTGTAGTACCTTGAGTTTGTCCATGCCTGCGTCTGGAAGGAATTTGTCTCCCTTTGGTAAGTTCCATTTTCATTGCTTGATGGTGCCCGATCGCGTACTTGTACGCGGTTGTTTGTAATTTTAGTTTGCTTGGTTATGATTGGACAGTTAGATTGTTTACTACGGTACGAAAAAACCCACCGGGCGCAAGCGGGGTAGAAGGTGCCAGTCCGGCAAAAATGAGGCTGCAAGATTGATCATTTATGGAAAATGTTGATTTTGTCATTGAAGCTGCGCCTCCGTCAACCCGGATCGATATTGTGGCGGGCTTTGGAATGCCAGTAGAGATTATGCATAGACCCCTTAGATGTCAGTTAATTTCGTAATTTTGAATTTTTAATGGGCGGCCGGGCCGAATTTGGCCGCCCCGGGACGGCAACCCCCGAGATGGCGTCAGCTGGGCCGGCGCCGGAGCGGCGTGATCCCGGAAGGGTGTGTTCTCGGACAAACTCGGGGGATCCGGCAAATTATGTTCTCGGACAAACGTGTTCCCGGACAAACGCAGGGAGTGGCCCAATTAATTATCCGCCACGATGGTTTTAATCGGCTTGAAAGTCGTGCCGGAGTGTCGCTGCACGGATCCATGATGTGGTGATGCGTCTAAACAGCGTAATTGATCAGGTTAAGCGCCGGCCGGCACGGACACGCGCCGGGCGCACGGGCGTGCGACCGCATCATCAGGCAAAATTGAAGCGGGATGCTGCGGCGCACCGTATCGGTGTGAGCAGCCTGCCGGGCCCCGGTATTGTAATGCCGGCCTTCTCGGCGGGGGCCATCCCGCCCAGCCCCCTGCGGGGCCGGAGGAAATTGTGATGGTACACCTCGTCCAGTACGAACAGCCCCGGTACGTCGGAGTTGAATCCGCGCGAGCCCTTCTTGCGCCTCTAGGTGTCCCCGTTGTGGCGCTCGTGCCAGTTGTCGTTTACGTGCCTGTTGTTGACGGCTGCGTCCGGTATGTGTATAGTGACGGGCCGCGGCTCGGTGCCCGGCGCCGGCGCGTGTGATAAGACGAGATCAGCTCTCGGGTCCAACAGGGTGGGTGCCACGATCGCCGTTATAACGGCGACACATGGCATCTTTTATGGTCTCGGCCGCGTCCCTGGGCAGTATGTTCCCGGTGACCAGCCTGACGGTATACGATATCACGTCCCCGGCATAGTGCCGTCCCTCAAGGCACGG
The DNA here is from genome assembly GCA_965261905.1 of Nitrosopumilaceae archaeon. GTDB lineage: Archaea > Thermoproteota > Nitrososphaeria > Nitrososphaerales > Nitrosopumilaceae > VYCS01. The sequence goes on from CBDHDZ010000013.1 coordinate 1,015,264, forward strand.
CCTGTCCGCAAACCTGCGGCCGCACGTGCCGCAGATATGGCGGTCCACGCCCGCCCCCTCCGGGGCGGACATCCTCCTCAGCGGACGGCTCTCGCTCCATGCCACGTCCGTGGATCCGCAGTGCCTGCACCACCTCTCCGGCAGCTCAGAGCTGGCACCTGCCTTCTTTTTTGACTGGCGCGGCCCCGAAGCCGCCGGTATGAACGCGGCCACCATGTGTTGGCACACGATCTTGTGGCCCAGCCTGTACGACTCGCACCGGCACCTCCAGCCGTCCCGTGTGTTGTGCACGTCATGGTACACCTCCCGGCGCGTCTGCGACCACATCCCGCTCCGGTAGTCGGGGCTGCCGTCGTTGTCTACCCCGACCACCTCCTTGCTCTCCACTATCCGCACGCCCCGTCCCCACACGCCTTCAAGCGGGGCGTCCTTCAGTTCCGTGCCGTCATAAATCAATATTGTTCTATCACAAAATGTGCTTATATAAGCGCATCAAGCGTGATTATGACATGGGTGTCTGGGCCAGGGACGCGACCGAGTTTGTCGTGTCCGTGTCGTTCGTAACCGGGGCCGGGAGCAGCTACGGCTGCGTGCCCAAGCCCGTACTGGCCAAGCTGGGCAATCCAAAAAGAATCAGATACACCATACAAAACGACCGGGTTCTGGTCAGCAACGCCGATTTGCAATAAAGCAAGTCACGCAATACCAATGAAGTGCATAATTTGCCGGATCCCCCGAGTTTGTCCGAGAACACACGGGCACGTACCGGTCCCCCCTGTTCTGCGCACCGCCCGATACCGCGCAGCGTTACACTCCGTCCCGTCCTTTTGTCCCGGCCGGCGGTCCCAACGCAGCGCTTCACCCCAAACTACATCCATCCATGTGTCGGCCAGCCGGCACGGGCGACCGGGTCAGGCACCAAACCGGATCAGGGACGAAGCATCGCGTCTCAACCCGCCCTTTGTACGCATCAACCGTATTTTCGAGAGAACCCTGGTGACTTTTTCCGGATTTTTGGACAAGGCCCACAAGTGGGCACAAGTGGGCACATTGTAGACATGGAGCTTATATCACCGTTCTGAGTCATGATACTACAATGCAAGAAACCCCTGCTGGCACCGGCTACACGCACCCGGAGATCCTGGTAGACACGGACCGGGTGGTCGAGAACGGCCTGAACAAGGGTGTGCGGCTGGTAGGAGCCAACTACGATCCGGCAAAGTTTCACCACCAAGGCCACACCCGGGGATCCACCATGCTCCGGCGGAAGGACCTGTTCAGGGGCGACGGGTCGATGGATAAGGTTTTTGGGGGGGAAGGGGTATGAGTACTAGTGTTATGACATCCGTGAATCCCATCTATCTCAAGGCCATTACGGTTCGTGACTTTAGCGATATGGAGATGATCAAAAAGGACGTCAAGGGCGGTATGATTCTCATTATCAGGGTAGGACCCATGGCCCAGAAGGATGTCGGCCAGCTGCGCAAGCTGGTCGAGGAGCTGTACGCCGTTGCCAAGACCGAAGGCGCCGACATTGCAAGGCTGGGTGATGAGCGTATTATAGTAACGCCCTCCGGCGTGCAGATATGGAAACCCCAGTATGACCTAAAATAACTTGACGGCTTCTTGCACCTGTGGGTTGTAGGCGGGTAGTTTGTATATGCGCCTGATGTTGGATGCCAGGTTCTCTGACTTGCGCCTCTCGCCGTGGTTCACCAGAACGCGGCGGAGTTTGGGCCGTAGCTTCTGCACAAACGACATCAGCTGGTTGTAGTCGCTGTGGCCGCTGAAACCGTCCAGCTTTTCTATCCCCGCGTTGATGGTCACCGCCTCGACCTTGTTGCCCCGGCCCAGCATGGAGACCTGTTTTGCGCCGTCCAACACCCGCCTGCCCATCGTCCCGTTGACCTGATAGGAGACGAAGAGGATCTTGTTCTGTTTGTGGGGGGCTATGTTCTTGAAGTATTCCAGTACCGGTCCGCCCTCCAGCATGCCGGAGGTGGCCAGTATTATCCCCGGCGAATCCTCGCGGATGGCCTCCCCCCGGGAGTCGGCATGCTCTATGTTGGTAAAGTACTCCGAGTCGAATGGGTTGTCGTCGGTCTCCAATATCTTCTGGCGCAGCTCCCTGGCCAGATACTCGGGGTACGCTTCGTGGATGGCAGAGGCCTCCGATATCATGCCCTCCGTGAACACGGGCGCCTCCACCATCTCACCCGACTTCATGTAGTGGTCGATCACCATCATTATCTCCTGCGCCCGGCCGACGGCCGGTATGGGTATGAGGATCTTGCCCCCGTCGGCCAAGGTACGGTTTACTACGTTGATAAACGCCGATTCCACCTCCTGCCGGGTGGGTTGGATGTCCTCCTTCAGTCCGTAGGTGCTCTCTATAAGCAGGGTCTCGGCTCGGGGAAAGCTCCAGCTGGCGGCCTCAAACAGGATGCTCTTGCCGAATTTTATGTCGCCCGAATACACAAAGTTGTGGTCGCCGTTGCCTATATGGAAATGGCATAGGGCCGATCCCAGTATGTGGCCGGCGTTGGCCAGGACCAGTTTGATGTCCGGGGATATGTCGGTAACCGTGTTGTATGGGAGTGTAATGGCCTGCCTCATCACCTGTTTTACGTCCCTGTCAGAATACAGCGGTATCTTGCCCTGGGCGTTAGCCACCTTGATGGCATCCAGCTGGATCAGGTTCATCATTGGAAGGGTCGGTTCCGTGCAGTATATCGGACCGCCGTACCCGTACTTGCAGAGGACCGGTAGAAAGCCGGTGTGATCCAGGTGCGCGTGGCCTATGACCACGGCGTCTATCTCGTCCAGTGTTATGTTGGCCCAGTCCAGCCGCGGGTACGCCTCGCTGGCGCTCCGCGCCCCGGGGTTCACGCCGCAGTCTAGCAGTATCTTGCTTTCGGGGGTGGTCAGGAGCATGCAGGATCGCCCAACCTGCCCAAATCCGCCCAGCGTCAGCAGGGAGACCTCTGACTTTTGCGCGATCCTTGGCCGGAATATCTCGTCCCCGATCTGCTTGAACTGCTTGGTACGTTCGGCGCTGGATATGCGCAGGTTGTAGTTTATCATCTGGATGGTGCTAGAGGCGGTGGCGGTGGCCTTGCGGATACGTATACGCCACCCCAACTCCTCGGTTATCTCGTTATGGTCAAACTTGGGGTTCTTCTGCAGCAGCCAGGGGCGCTTGACCTCGACCGTGATCTCGCCGATCGCCCCGTCAAAGAAGGTGCCCCGGAGTCCTGCCTCCTTGGGGATGTGGCTGGCCAGTATCTCCTTTGCGCCGGCCTCCGGCTTCCGGATTGATTGGTCGGTTCTGATCACTATGCGCTTCTTGATCGTGCTGACCAGATTCGAGAGCACCTTGCTCCTATCCAGGAGAAATTTGGGGGAGCTGGTGTAGATGGCTATGCGCGGTCCTTCGTACTCGATCTTGGTGATCTTGGCCCCCTGCGGTATGTTCTGCAGGATGGTGGCCATTATGTTCTGGTTGGGTGGCTCCCGTTGGTCTGATTTTCTGTGCATTATACCACTAGAGTTCAATGATGGCCTTCTTCTGTTCGTCGGCCAGCAGGCGGAATCCGTCCCTGTCCATCACCGCGATGTTGATCCCGTCACCGGTGCCGATGTTCCTGACTATGGCGGCCTTGACCGCCACCAAAGCTACACGCTTGGCATCCTCTATGCTCAAATCCTGCCGGTACTCATCCTCCAGTACGCCATAGGCGACCGGGGAGCCGCTGCCGGTAGTGACAAATGACTTTGCCTCCACCGAGCCGAACATGTCTATATTGAAAAGCGCCGGCCCGTCACCATCATACCCGCCTACCAGTATGTCGGCTATGAATGGATACCCGCGGTTCCGGTGGAACAAGAGGGAGGTCAGTCTCGCCAAGGACTGGATTGGTATGGGGACGGACTTTTGGAGCCTGTGGAGGTTTGCGTGGTACCGGAGGATGTCGGTTATGTTCTGGGCATCCGCCACGCCGCCTGCCAGTGTCAGGCCCGCATGCTGGTCTAATCGCTGGATCTTCATGGTGTTGTTGTTTGCGATGAAATAGCCTGCGCTGGCTCTCATGTCGGCGCAGAGCACTACACCCTCGCCGGTCTTAATCCCTACCGTAGTAGTCCCATGCAAAATCTTCTCTTCTATAGTTGCCAAAGACGCACCTAGTGGTTCTGATGCGCTGACACCCTTTTAAATAACTTTTTAATTGTCGGATTGATGGCTTCTGGAGCCGGTGCACCACACACCATGGAACTGCCCCGCAGAATAGTGATAGGGGAGGGTAACGTCGGCGGGCTGGGGGCGTTTCTTGGGTCCCTTGCCGGAACAGGCAGGGTATCGTTGGTGTCCGGGGAACAAGTAAGGCGGGTCGTGGGAGGGTTGGTGGAGGAGTCCCTGCGAGCCGCCGGTCTGGAGTTTTCCTGGTACATGTCCAAGGACAACAGGGCGGACTCGGTTAGGGCCATACAGGAGGAGATACGGAAGGACTCGGGAGAGGTGGTGGTAGGAATCGGTGGTGGGCGTTCCGTGGACACCGCAAAGATGGCTGCCACCAATCTGGGCATCCCGTACGTGAGCGTGCCTACTGCGGCCTCCCACGATGGCATGGCCAGCCCCTTTGTGTCGGTGCGGGATGACAGGCCGCATTCGGTAGTGGCCTCCGCCCCGCTGGGCGTCTTTGTCGACATAGGCATCATCAGGAGGGCCCCCTCCAGGCTGCTTGCCAGCGGGTGTGGTGACCTGATAGCCAACATGATCGCCGTGCGGGACTGGCAGTTGGGGCATGAAAGAACCGGGGAGTACTACGGCAGGTACTCTGCAAACCTGGCCATGATGAGCGCCAACATAGTGATGGAGAACTCGCACGCGTTTGCAGAGAAGGGGTTGGATGCTAGAATGATCGTGGAGGCGCTGATCAGCGCCGGGGTGGCCTCGTGTATAGCGGGTAGCAGTCGGCCATGTTCCGGCGCCGAGCACCTGTTCTCGCACGCGCTCGACGTGATAGCCCCGGGCAAGGGGCTGCATGGGGAAAAATGCGGAATCGGTTCTATAATGATGGCCAAACTACACGGGATGGATTGGGCGGTGGTGGCGCAGGCTCTCAGGGATGTGGGGGCGCCCACCACCGCAGCAGAGATTGGGTTGGATGGCGGCGAGGTTACCAAGGCGCTGGTAATGGCGCAGGAGCTCAGACCGGAACGCTACACGATACTCAGGGAGGCCGCGCTGACCGAGGACGCCGCCGAGTGGCTGGCAGTCCAGACCGGCGTGCTCTAGCCGTCGGCCTCGGGTTCGTCTTCAGCGGGTTCGGGGGGAGACGTCTTTGCGGCGTTGTTGTACGTCTCCACAAAGCGCACCTCGGAGAGATCTGGTACGAACTGGAAGAGCCCCATCTGCAACAGGTATTTGGTGTTCTGTAGTTTGTCGTTACGCAGCATGCCCTCCGGAACGCGCACCTCCAACTTGTCGCCTTCCAAAGTGTAGCCAGCCGGATCAGGCAGCATTCCGACATTGCCGAGGATTGCCTCTATCCTGTCGGCTGCCGAGTCTAGCGACTTGACCACGTTAAAGTCATAGAGTACGGATCTGCCCGCATACCTAAGGTTGAAGTCTATCTGGACCCTGCCGGATCCTATGAACCGTACCGTCCCGACACGGTTATCCACGGTGACCACATCCCCCACCGAGGCCCTGTCGGCATCCTCGCCCAGCTTCCTGAGGGTTACCATCTTAACCTTCGACCTGCTCCTCTCCCCGAAGGCACCGTCCGGGGGCACCTCCACGGTCTGCGGGACGGCAAGCTCCGCCTCCGCCAGGGCTGCATCAAAACCCTTCGGGACCGGATACGAAGGATCCCCGATGGATACCAGTTTCGGTCGGTAGACGGCGCCGGGCTTTGGATCCTCTAGTTTGGGGGAGTCGGCGGCCCGCGTGGTCTCGATCACGGTATCGGCATCCTTCAGTCTGGCGGTATAATCCACCATGATCAGGCTGCCCCTCTCGAAGGTCATCGTCGTTGCTGCCGGAATTCCCAATATTAAGTTAGATCGTGTTTGGGCTGGGCGGGCTGCAGTACAAGTTCAGGTCGAACTGAATCCCATGCGTGATCACGCCCGGCAGTATCTGCTGGAGGTAGCCGGTCAGGCACGGATCAGAATTTGACCTGAATTTGTACGGGCTGCGTATTTACGCAGGCAGGTTCTCTGGGCGGCGGTACCTCCCTGCGCGCCGGCCATAGGCGTTAGATCCTGACCGGCCGGATTTATGACTAAGGATAAAAGATGGATCCGGGGTACGTAGGAGGTGAGAATCGTGTTTCTGGGCACCGCGGCGGCGGTTCCCACCAAGGAGAGGGGTCTTTCCTGCATGTGCATAGTGAGGGAGGGCGAGGTGTTGATGTTCGACGCGGGGGAGGGTACCCAGATGGCCTTCTCGAGGGCGGCCTTGGGCTGGAACAGGAACATGGCCGTCTTTATAACCCACATGCACGGCGACCACTGCCTGGGCTTGCCGGGCCTCCTACAGACCATGTCGCTACAGAGCAGGAACAGGCCAGTCCGGGTATACGGGCCGCCGGGCATTTCCGACTTTGTAGAGGCAAACACGCGCCTGCTAAACTTTGAACCGCCCTTCGCGGTGGAGGTGCACGAGGTGGACGAGGGGGTGATCCTTGAGACGGAGGGGTATCTTGTGAAGTCGTGCAGTGCCGATCATACCGTCCCCGCGTACTCGTACCTGTTGGAGGAGAGGGAGAGGGCCGGGAGGTTCCATCCGGAGAGGGCGCGGGAGCTGGGCGTGCCCGAGGGCAGGATGTGGGGTTTGTTGCAGAAGGGCAGGGATGTGGAGGTGGATGGAAGGACTATCAGGCCTGAGCAGGTCCTGGATGAGGGCAGGCCGGGTATCAGGATAGGGTACTCGGGTGACACGAGGCCCACCAGTCGTCTGGGGAAGTTCTTTGCTGGGTGCGACTATCTGGTCTTCGACTCTACCTTTACCGAAGATTTGAGGGAACGGGCGGATGCTACGCGCCATTCCACTGCGGGGGGAGCCGCCACGCTGGCCAAGAACGGCGGGGTCCGCAACCTGATACTCACCCACTTCTCAGCTAGGTACGGGGACGATGCCGTCCCGCTGGCGGAGGCCCGCAGGATACACGGCTCGGTAATCGCCGCCAAAGACCTGATGAGTGTGGAGGTGTTATGATGCGGCGCGACTCCGGTACAGGGCCACGGCTGCCAGGCCGATTCCCGCCGCTCCGAGGCCAAGCCCAACATACGCGATGCTGTTGCTGTCGCCGGTCCGCTCTAGCGCGTCCAAGCGTTCCCTAAACCCCTCTAGATCAGCTTGGTGTGCAGATGTTAGATTGTCCAGATCCGCGCGGTGCAGGGATGCCAGGTTCTCTAGGTCGGCCCGAATGGCATCCTGCTCGGTAGCCATGTCGTGGATTGATCCGTAGTCCCGGGGGAAGGTGATATGATCCACATTACGGACCTGGGGGGGATGCATGGAGAAGCTTATGATGGCATCGCCTATGTTGCCCAGTATGTTGGCTTGGTAGTAGCCGGGCCTGAGTATCTTGACGAAGGCGCGGTACTTCCCGGGGATCTCCTCGTCTGGATCCAGGAAGAGGGTGATTCTATAATCCCTTGCAACCAGTTGCATCTTGAGGGTGTCTTCCAGACCGACGACGCCGTTCTCGAATGGTTGATCCTCCAGCTCCAGGCCCGGTACCAGAGGACTCACGTACAGTATGACGGCGTTGATCTCCCCGGCGTATGGGGGCTCGTTCTCCCAGCCTATCTCCATCCTGTATCCTTGCACCGAGTCCAGCGTATGGCCCTGGGCAGCAACAAAGAGCGCCGGCACCATCATGGCGCAGGTTAAGGCAGCGACCCATCTCAACAGTGTGTTTTACCGCAGAGGGACGTAAAAATCCAATGGTACGCACAACGGACCGCCCCATGCTCAATACATCGGGCAGATCATGGACTGGCGGGCTCGCATACGCCGGGCGTGGCCGCCTTATAATGGGGGTGAACGGTTACTCTGCTGCGCCCCGGCCACCCGGGCAGTATCACGGGGACTCGCCGGGCAGCCCGGTACTAGCCCCGGCGCCGCAGTATCCATGCGGGGTCACGATGGACGGCCTATTTGCCTAGGGCCGCGCCGTACCTCTGGGCCATCTCCTCCTCAAAGAAGAACCTCCCCCCAAATGCCGGCTTGAGATCATCCAGCCAGATTGCGCCCTCGTCATATTTGGCAAAGAACGGCTTCTGCACCCAGTCCGGGTTCCGGCCCTGCAGAAACCTCAGCTGTATGACCTTCTCTCCGTTTATGGTGGGAGTACCCTCCACAAGGACCTTGCCCGGCGTGGCAGACATGCTCGGGCCCCTGACCGTCCTGCCAAGACCGCTCACCTTCTTGTAGGCGTCCCGGAATATTCCGTGTGCCCGCACCAGCGGAACGCCAAAGTAGTGCTGCGCCCCGGTGTCCCGGACTGCAAACATGTAGTATGGAATGCATCCCATCCGCACCTGCAGCCGCCACATCCTAGCCCACATATCGGCATCGTCATTGATGTGCGTCAGCAACGGCGACTGCGTCCTTATCTGGGCTCCGGTCAGGCGCACCACCCTGATGGCCTCCTTCACGGCCGGGGTGAAGAGCTCGTTGATGTGGTTGAAGTGGGCCATCACGGCCACGTGAAGGCCCTTCTGCGTGATCCTCCTGAATACGTCCAGCATCTCGGCCGCGTCAGGGTCGGTCAGAAACTTGTAAGGCCAGTAGGAGAGGGCCTTGGTACCAATCCGAATGGTGTTGAGGTTGGGCAGGTCCGCATCAAGCAGCGCATCAACGTATGCAGCAAACATCTTGGCCTTCATTATCATGGGATCCCCGCCGGTGAAGAGTATATCGGATATCTCAGGATGCTCCCGGACGTACTGAACCAGCTGCTCGCCTTCCCTCATCGCGAACTTCATCTCATCCATTCCGACGAATTGGGGCCACCGGAAGCAGAAGCTGCAGTAGGCATGGCATGTCTGGCTCTGGCTGGGGAAGAAGAGGCAGGTTTCCTTGTACTTGTGCTGCATGCCGTACAGCCGCGTTCCGTCTCGTAGTTGCGGCACGTTCAGTTCCATCTGGCCGGCAGGGTGTGGGTTCAACTGCATGCGTATCTCGTTGGCGACGGAGGACTTTTCTTCCCGGTCCGCGCCGCGTTTGAGCGCAGAGGCCATCCTGTCGTAGTGGGCCGGTACGAGCATGCCCTTCTGCGGAAACGTGAGAACGAACATCGGATCTTCTGGAACCCGATCCCAGTTGATCAGCTGCTCTATGACGTAGTTGTTGGCCTTGAAGGGTAGTACGTTGCCCACCACCTCCATCTCAAACTGCTGCTCCTCGGACATCTTGGCAATCTGGGGGATCTCGCGGAAGTTGGCCAGCGTGTACGAGCGCAGCCTAGGGGACTCCTCCCAGACGGTCTCCTGATACGTCACGGTTCTAATCCATACCGATTATTTTTAAATCTGCTGTCTTGCGGGGGGCGCACGGGGCCGGCGGCGGCAGCCAAACTTTTGTATTAATCGACTTCGTCCAAAGCCCATGGCAGAGGAGGAGCTGGCGCAGATATCCATTGGGGAGTTCGAGAGCGTCTGGGGCCTCTTGCTGTCCTCCCAGTCGCTGCAGGCGGCGTTCGCGGTCATGATAGTTGGTATGATAGGAATCGTAGCCGCCTACCGAAAATTCTCGGCGTGGGTAACCTCGCGCAGGTTCTACTACCACAGACCTCATGCCTCACGGTTCGTGCGAAGGGCGGCCCTTCCGTTCTTTGCCCTGGCCCTCATCACCACGGTCAACGCCTACATCCAGTCCAGCTTCCACGGGGAGGAGGAGGCCGGGTATCTCTTGGTGGAGGGCACGCTGGCCAAGATTCTCAATACGTTCAATGTGCTGGTAATAGGGTATACCGTCGCCCACCTCATTCCCATCATACTGAACAAGCTGGAAAAGAGATCCCTAGAGGAGGTCGACTTTGACGCTTGGTTTGAGATGAGGGGGTTTGTCGATGACAAAGGAGACCTCTTCCACGAACTATACAAGTGGAACCCCCCCGTGATGGCTCCTCCGGAGCTGGGCAAGGAGGAATTTGAGGAGCTGCTCAAGACGGAGGCCGGAATGCGACAGCTGGAGGCGTTCCGCACTTCTCAGGGTAACCCCATCGGCGGTTATGAAAAACTCAAGAAGAGCCCCTTCGAGGAGTGGAAGAGATCGGAGAGAAAGAAGTACCAGAAATACTACGACAACTGTGTCACGGGCAACAACCAGTCCGGCAGGAGGCTGAGGGCTGAGGCGAGGCCTCCGGAGATATTCCCCATCGACGTGTGGAGGGAGGAGAAGAGGATGCGGGGGTATGAGCCGATAATACCCAGCTCCAGGCCTCCGGGATATGCGCAGAAGAAGCGGAAGGAGGCCCCCCTGACGGTACAACGCATCCTGCCGTTGGGCATATTCATAGCAACGGTGCTGGGTGTTGCGGCGTGGTGGGGGATAGACTTGTTCGTGCTGGCCACCGCCACCGGGGGCTTTTCCATAGGTCTGGGACTTGCCCTGCAGGAGACGATGCAGAACTACTTTGCATATATCATGATACGAAAGGACAAGATATTCGTGGAGGGGGACCGGGTGCAGTTGGAGAGCGGCTACAACGGCAACGTGCACAAGATAACGCCGCGGGTCACGTACATCATGGATGCCCTGTACGAGTCGGTGGCGGTGATACCCACCCGCCAGCTGGTCAACGCCCAGATCATAAACTACACCAAGGAGAACCAGCTGGTTCCGGCCATAGTAAAAGTGGGCGTTTCCTACCTGAACAACCCGCGCCAAGTTGCAGCCATTCTTCAGAAGGTGGGCGTGCGCGCGATGAAGGAGGTGATCGATGCCAAGGACAGGCACCTCATAAGACAGAGGCGGTGCCCGTACCTGGACGAGAACAAGCCCAGCTGCGGGTGCGACAAGGACCTGCATGTGGACATAGCACAGCCAGTGGTCCGGTTTGAAAACTTCAACGACTCGTCCTTGGACTTTGGCATGTGGGTATATGTGAGAAACTACGGATCCCAGTTCAAGGTCGAGACCGACATCAGGGTGATGATATACGAGGAGTTTGAAAAGTACGACATCCGGATACCCTGGCCCATCAGAACCATCTACCAGGGTGATGAAAGCCGGGAACGGGAAGAGATAGGCAGTCGGGACGAGAAGCGGAGGGGCGTGGTAGATGCCTATGGGACCGGGGATCTGGTTGCTGATGACGGAGGCTAGTCCGGCGCCGAGATCCTAAAACTTAAGTGAAGCAGCCCCGCCCTCCCAACCGTTGCCCGAGACCACGGTAATTGCCGGCAGCTCTCCGGTTGGGCTGGCCGAGAGGCTGGCCGAGAGGCTGGGGGCGAGCCTTGTAACCAGCAATATCAGGACGTTCCCTGATGGCGAATCAAAGATCACCCTGGCCGGGACGCCTGCCGGACGGTGTATAGTGGTACAGTCTACCCACCCGCCGGTGGATACCAACCTGATTCGCGCCCTCAGCCTAGTGCACAAGGCTGCCGAGCGCGCAAGCGGCGTGACCGCGGTGGTGCCCTATATGGGATATGGTAGGCAGGACAAGGAGTTTCTGCCCGGCGAGGTGATCACGCTCAAGGCCGTAGCCCAGTTGTTCAGGGGGGCCGGGGCTGATCGCGTGGTTACGGTCGATGTTCACAGCATGCTGGGGCTGAGCTACTTTGGGGGAACCGTCAAGAACGTCTCAGCCGTTCCGGAGCTGGCCGGTTATTTCGGCTCGATGAATCTGGATAACCCGCTGGTCGTCTCCCCGGACCGCGGCGGCAGGGAACGCGCGAGCGAGTTCGCCAGAATTCTAGGCACGGAATGCCTGGTGTTAGAGAAGGAGCGGGACAGGAAGACCGGGGAGGTCACCGTGCAGAGTAGGGAGGCCGATGTTGGCGATAGGGATGCCATACTGGTGGACGATATGATAAGCACCGGGGGAAGCATGGTCAAGGCGGCCGAGTTTCTGAAGACGCGGGGGTGTAGGCGCGTGTTTGCGGCATGCACGCATGCCCTGTTGGTAGGCGGCGCGGCAGAGAAGATGGGCCGTGCCGGGGTAGTCCGGATAGTCGGAGCCAACACCATACCCGGGGAGACTGCCGAGGTGGACGTCTCGGGGATTGTGGCTGGCGCCTTGGCCTAGCCCGGAAAGAGAAAAAAGGAGCGACGTTACGCAGGTATAATTGGTGCCTGGGTTGGTGGAGAGCAACTATGACATTTTGGGCATAGAGGAGGGATCTACCCAAAAGGACATCAGAAACGCCTTCAGGAGGCTTGCCCTGCAGGCGCACTCGGACTGGCCCTGCAGGCGCACTCGGATCGGGGTGGGGAGAGTGCCAAGTTCATAAAGATCAAGCAGGCCTACGAGGACTTGAAGGCGGGGAAAAAGTATCCCGACACCCCGCTGGAGAAGCTCAGAAAGTCCAGGGTCTTCTCGGGTGACTCAGACAGGGAGGTAAAGAGAAGGAATGAGATAATCGGCCAGGAGGTAAGCTCTGAGATGAGGGAGGCCCAAGAGTGGGCGGGGGCGCTCCACAGAAGCGGTGTGACCGGATCCAGGATGTTCGGCTCCAAAACCCTTGGAGAGATGGAGTTCGAGGTAAAGGCGAACGGCGCCCTCTTCATCAAGGGCAACTATATGGCCGGCGGCCTCACCTACGACGGCCCCATCATCATGCAAGGAAATATTTCCAGCCCGTCCTGGACCGACGAGTTCAAGACGGATATCGTGTTGAGGCGGGGAGACTTCAAGCTCCTTAACCCGCTTGACAACAAGTACCGCATAGAGAACGGGGCCGCCATTACCGCCGAGGCGGGCAACATAGTGGTGGGCAATGTCTTTGGAAGGAAGTATCGTGTGGAGGATCCCGACGGCCGGGTGGGCGTATACACCGTACAGGAGCACCGAACGCGGCTTGCCGCGCCCCAGGGACGCATAGTGGCAGAAAACGCCGTGGATACCGTGGTGTTGGAGGGTGATACGGTGATGGTTCTCAACCTGGAGGACGACGTCAGGATATCCGCCAGGGAGGTGTTGGTGTATGGTAGTAAGATGACCTATGACTGCTCCATCCGGTTGAGGCGGGGCGGCGTAATCCGCTTCTTCGAGGCCAACTCCATCATAGGTCTAAGCGATGACGCTACGATAACGCTGGACAACGAAAAGAGGCTCTACCTCCGGGACATAAAGTCAAGGAGGATACGGGATCTGGGAGAGGGGTTGGTGGACAACCCGGACCGGTACGAGAAGGGCGTCACCATGGTGGGTGGTGGCTTTACCATCACCTACGACATGTTGGACAGCCTGATAAAGGATGATGGTGGTGCGCAAAGAAGGTGGCCGGGCATCTTTGGGCGCCGCCAGAAGCAGGGCTGACTCATAACCCAGGAATGTCGAATCCGGCCTCCAAGGCCATCTCTATCATGTAATACTCCACAAGGCCGCCTGCCAGCAACAGCCCCACGACCGCGGCGACCTCTATCATCACGAACTTGGCATCTTGGCGGACGCTCTGTCTTTTGACGATTCTTACCATCAGCAGCAGGCTGCGCGAGCCTGCCAGCGAGTATGCGACCAGCTCCATAATCCCGAACGGGGACAGGTATAGCAGGGCCAGCGGCTGCATCCCGCCCACCTCCGGAGTCACCGTCGTGATGGCCGCCAAGACAAAGCCGGTCGACCATCCGGTTAGCGTGCCCCAGGCCGCCCCGGCCCCCGGCACGAACATTGGCAACGCCAGCAGTGTGTTATGAACGAATATGCCGGGTCCGTCTATCCCCCGTATGGATTCCATAAACTCGTCCACCAAGAGTCGGGCTTCCTCGGGGCTGTGCTCATGCATGGAACCGGCCTGGAACGCCGCCGAGAAGAGCGCCATAAACCCCAAGAAGGCCACCAGCCGCCTCATCACATTTCAGGTAACGGTCTGCGTATTTGAGTTGTACAAGTTCGGGTCAAATTTTGATCCGTGCCTGGCCGGCTACCTCCCGCAGATGCTGCCGGGCGTGATCGTGTATGGGGTACAGTTTGACCTGAACTTTGGGTTGTCTTTACGTTGTTAGGTTTTATTGCACGTTGCCGGATCCATAGCGAATGAGACAGGATATCCTACAGGCGCTAGAATACGCCTTCAAGAAGGGGTTCCAGGTGCACCCAGAAGCGGTAGAGATGCTCCAGGAGGTCGAGATGGAGCGTCTGGACAGGATCATCAAGGACGTCGTAAGGGAAAAGACCGTCGACGGGGACTACCACATAGACAGGGACGACCTAGTAAAATACCTCGGGCTGGATGAGGACGAGCCGATGCAGGATCACTGTGAGATACTCTTCGATTGCACCCCCAAGATAACAACCCCCCAGGGGGTAGTGGGGTACGGAACGCTCTTCTACAGCAGGTTTCAGAAGATGAAGAGGATAATGCAGGATCGGCCCGAATTTGGGAAGGTGAGGAGCATAGCCAGCCTCAAAGCGTCCGCCAAGGGGGATGAGGAGTTGTACGTATGCGGGTTGGTGACTGAGAAGCGCGTGGATGAGAGGGCCTCGCAGCTAACTCTGGAGGACCCTACCGGTTATCTGGACGGGCTGGTCATCGGGGATGCAAGGAAGGTGTTAGAGGAGCTCTTCCTGGATCAGTTCGTGATGGCCAAGGTGGATGCCAGAAACGGGACGGTGTTTACCAGCGTGCTTCTGCCCGATATACCAATCCACAGGGTGAACCATTCCGAGTCCGATACTTTCGCCGTTCTCCTGTCAGATCTGCACGTGGGCAGCAAGTATTTCCTAGAGAGGGAGTTTCGGGAGTTTTTGAGGTGGCTGGCCGGTCCAGATCCGGTGGCAAGAAGGGTAAGGTTTGTGTTGATAGCCGGGGACGTGGTGGACGGGGTGGGGATATTTCCGGGGCAGGAGAAGGAGCTGGTCCGAAGTACCATACGGGAGCAGTTCGAGAAGGCGCGGGAGCTCCTAGAGGAGATACCCGGCCATGTGAAGGTGTTCGTCTCCCCCGGCAACCACGACCCCGGGAGAAGGGCGCTCCCCCAGCCGGCCATCCCGAAAGAGGACAGCGCCGGGTTGTGGGAGCTTGGTAATGTTAGCATGATCGGCAATCCGGCCATGGTCAGGCTCAACGGAGTCAAGGTGCTGATGTTCCACGGCCAAAGCATCGATGACGCGGTGAAGACCACCAGCGGGATGGAGTACTCCCATCCGGCTAACGTGATGAAGCGTATGTTAAGGGGAAGGCATCTCAGCCCCATCTATGGCAGCCAGACGCCGATAGCGCCCGAGATGGAGGATTTGTTGGTGATCGACGACGTGCCTGACGTGTTCCACGCCGGACACGTCCATGTAACGGAGGTGGACAGCTACAGGGATGTGTTGGTGATCAACTCCGGAACGTGGCAGAGCCAGACCCCCTTCCAAGTCAGCGTCGGGCAGGTCCCCACCCCGGGCTTGGCCGTGTTACTTAACCTAAAGACGTTCAAGGTATATGTCAAGAGTTTTGTGGACGGTTAGACAAAGTCCTCAAGGGTGATGTCCTCCTTGAGGGTGTCCCTTACCGTGTTGGGTGAGATGGTTAGTTTGAACTTTTTTGTGTTGCCGTGGATGCCTTGATGAACCAGCCGGCCGGATATAATTCCCGACATCTCTATCTCGCTGAGCATCTGCGTGATCCTTCGTTGTGTAAGCTCCTTCTGCCGTATGTCTCTACAGAGGCCCTTGTACGCGGAGTATATCCCCCCGGTTGTTGAGCCGTTAGAGCGCATGACTGCCATTATGACGAGCTTCTCGTGTAGTGGGTATGATCTAATGGCGGTTACCTCCTTTTCTTCCTCTATCTTCTGGTACGCCTCGCGTACATGTTCCTGAGTTACCGCCCCGGCTTGGTCTCTCTCTGCTATCTCTCCGGCCACCCTCATCAGATCTATCGCCCTCCTGGCGTCTCCATGCTCCTTACCTGCCATGGCGGCACACAATGCAGAAGCTGACTCCTCCACCAACCCCGGAAGGAAGGCCGCCTTTATCCTATCCGAGAGGATTGAGCGTAGTTGATCCATGGAGTAGTTCGGGAATACTATCTCCTCTTCCCCCAGACTACTAATCACCCTCGGATCCAGCTGATCTTTGAAGGTCAGATCATTTGATATGCCGATCAAGGTTAGTGAGCCGGCCTGCAGTCGCTCGTTTGAGCGGGTGATATGATACAAGACGTCCTTACTGCCTTTTGATATCAGGCGGGCCAGAAAGTCTATCTCATCTATAACCAGAACAACGTTTGCCCCCAGCAGATCTATCTTGTTTAGTATGCGTCTAAAGACGTCGCTTATTGATATTCCGGTCCAGGGTAGTTCCTTGTCCCCCATGCCTAACTGCCTGCCAAAACTCACCAAAAGACCGTACAGGGTCGTCTCCTCCTTGGAGTTGGTATACACCAGTTTGATTGGAAAGTTGGTACCGCTGACTCTTTCCTGTATCTTTAGTATGACCTTCCGGACCACCAAGGTTTTCCCCGTACCGGGCTTGCCGTATACCAACAGGTTGGAGGGCCTGGAGTGTTTTAGTATGGGTAAAAGTGATTGTGTTACTTGGGTCAGCTCCGGATCTCTATGCAGGATTGTGTTGGGTATGTATGAGTAGTGAAGGACATCGCGGTTCTGGATGAGGGTGGCGCCGGCCTCTGCCGCGTTAAGCAGCCTATCTATCGGATCGGTAGTACTACCCCGGATAACATCCACAGTCTTTGATGTATTACCTTTCATCAAAGTGGTTGGTTTTTTTAGATTGGTATATCCGGTATTAGGTCAATGAATTTCCCCAAACACTCTACTCATATTGACAATGTCGGCATGACGCCAACCATCCGGGTCTCCAAACCCAGTAGCCGGCCCACACACCATCGTTTCCACTCCGGATGTTGGTACGGTCTGGTGGTGTTCATACTACATACTATACTAAGATCAGATTGATTTTTTTCTTAGAAGGGTGGAATGGAAACACTGGGGTGGGGGTCTGTTAACCGGGTGTTGAGTTGGTGTTAACATACCACCAAAGAAGGTAGAATCAACCCCCTCATTTCCACTCCACGAACAAACCGGGGGATTAACACTGTGAACGGCCGCATTCTAACCCCTTCATTTCCACTCCACGAACAAACCGGGTGTAAAATACCACCTGGCCGGGTGGAAGTTAACCCCAACCCAAAATTTCCCTCCCCTTGTTAGTCAATGTTAACAAACTTTTTTGTTAACACAAATACCACAACACCTCAAATACAAACACGACAACCAAAGACACGCGATGGCCAAGCGGCGCATAAGGATAGACGTGGAGGATGGAGATGGTGTCCACTTTGACATCAAACTCGAGGGAGATGTCTCCAAAGAGAAACTCATGAAGGTCTATGACATGCTGGAGCTGCTTGATACCAAAAACACAACCATACCAGACTCGGTAGGGGCAAAGATCTGGCACCTGATTGAGAAGTACTTCCCGTTAGGGAACTTCACCTCCACCCTAATACTGGAGAAGTATGAAGATGAGTACAACCAACCAATCAAACTAAGCGTCATATCCACATACCTTGCCCGTTTCTCTTCCCGGGCCAAACTGGACAGGAAAAGGACCGGGAGGGAGTGGACTTATGCTCAGGTTAGAACCATGGGGATGGAGCACAACCACCCAGTACCCAACACCAGGCACACCCTATCCACCTAACTCCACCCTACCCATCTCCGTGATACTATACTTGTACGGCCTCGTTTCCTTCCTTTCCAGATACCCCTCTTCCGCCATCCTCTTGACCAACCTAGCTACATGTTCCCGACTCTGCCCCAGGCTAGCCTGGATCTGGCGGGCCGTCTTGGGCTCATCGACGACCATTCTTAGAACCTCCAGCGTCACACTCTCAAACCGCGCCGTCCTTTGGGCGCCCCTGTGACCATGATCCATCACATCCATCCTAATCTTCATCCTGATCACCTCCTCCTCCAAACCCCGTGCATCATAACGGAGGCCTCCCTCCCTACCTCGCAACAGGTATGATACAACCAAGCTCCCTACAAAGACGCAGATCCCGCCGATTACCACCCAAAGATCGACACCAACCGTCATACGACCACCTTGTGATATATCATAATAACATCATAATAACATATTGTTTCAAAAGACACGATTATCACACAACTATCACATCATAATAACATATTGTTTCAAAAGACACAACTATCACACAACTATCACACATTTATAGTGGCCTTTACGGCCTTCCCCATAACATCAAACACCTCCTCACCCACCTCCTCACCCACATCACTATCAAATATCACACTCAACTGCTCCGACATCTCTCCTATAATGCTCAGGCTCTCCTTTGGTAAGGCGCCCAGGCCGTACACTAGAACCATAGAGTAGTAGAGAGCCTCGATCTTCCTCTTTACCTGACTCCTCTGCCTGTAGTAAGCCCCCCGGCTTATGGGCAGCGCCGCCTTCCTTCCTTCTACCAAATCCACAATAATTTCAACTTGTCGTTCTGTTAGCAGAGATTTTTTGATAATATTTCTAACTATTATGTTGAAATTTGATGCAGGCATGTCCTTCATAGCTATACAAAACCGTATACGCCTGGCTTTTAAAAACTTTAAAGAGGCAGGTTGGAGCCACCCGGTATGGTGGGTAAGACGGAGGCATTTCTTCGGGATGAGCTAACCAAGAAGAGGGCCCTCCTGTTCGTCCTTGTGGATTCGGAGGACTCTGGGGCCGGCGAGTCGTCCAGCCTGGCCGAGGCCGCCGAGAAGGCGGGGGCGTCGGCCATCCTAGTGGGGGGCTCCTCAGCTACAGACCAGTTTGAGATGGCGAAGGTGGTAGAGCGGATCAAGAGGGACGTCGAGATACCCATCATACTGTTTCCTGGCAATATAACAGGGGTCGTCCCCGGGGCGGATGCCATCCTGTTCAGCTCCCTGCTGAACTCAGAGAACCCCTACTACATATCACAAGCCCAAGCACTGGGGGCGCCTAACATACGCAAATTTAACCTAGAACCCCTTCCTACGGCATATCTGGTCATAGGCGAGGGCACCTCGGCCTGGTTTGTTGGCTCGGTCAGGGCCATTCCGTTTGACAAACCGAGGATAGCCGCAGCCTACTCGATGGCAGCGCAGTTTCTTGGCATGCGGTTCGTGTATCTGGAGGCGGGCTCCGGAGCAAAGACCACCGTTACCCCCGCAATGGTCAGCGCCGTGCGTAGGGCTTTTGAGGGTTTTCTGATCGTGGGTGGCGGCATACGAGATTCGCAGACGGCGCAGGCTTTGGTGGACGCCGGCGCCGACGCCCTGGTGGTAGGTACCCTTCTTGAGCAGGAGGGCAGCGCCGGGAAGCTCAGCGAGATAGCCAAGGCAATAATCTGAGTACCGAGTTGTCTTCCAGTGATATCACAACCAGGATTACAAGCATTCCAATGCCGGAGCGCTACAAGACCTACTATGGGTCACTGACCGCAGAGACATACGCCGTTCACGAGAGGGCTGCAAGCGCCAAATCCACCTTGGTGGATGTAACCGCCATGGTTGAACCCAAGGTGGTCTTCGACCTGTCAGACAGGGTGGCCAAGATGCACGATATCGATATAGCGGCCCCCCTCCGGGAGCTGCTGGCCGAGAAGAACAAAGAGATGGCGGCGCTGGAGCTCTCAGGGAGGATAGCCAAGGGGGAGTATATGCCCGCCGATGCCACCTTGGAAGAGCGTCTGGACGCGGCAGTTCGGGTGGGGTTGGCCGTGGTCACGGAGGGGGTCACAATAGCCCCCCTGCAGGGCATCAACAGCGTCGACATAGGAAAGAACAAGGACGGTACCACATACCTCTCCGTATCAATAGCCGGTCCCATGCGGTCTGCCGGCGGGACAGAGTCCGCCGTTACCATGCTGATTGCGGATCACGTCCGGACCGTTGCCGGACTCGACAGGTACCAGGCTGACTCCTATGGCGACGATGAGACGGGGCGGTTCGTGGAGGAGCTGAGAATCTACGAGAGAGATGCGAGTAACTTCCAGTACCGGGTCTCGGACGAGGATATCGTACATGTGATATCACATCTTCCGATAGAGCTGGCGGGCGTCGACACGGATCCCTTTGAGGTGGTCAACCACAGGAACATGCAAAGGATCAAAACGGATCGTGTCCGTGGGGGGGCACTAAGAGTGTTGAACGACGGCCTCATCGGCAGGTCGAAGAAGCTCCTCAAGAGGATAGAGATGTATCAGTTGGAGGGATGGGAGTGGCTTGAAGACCTGAAAGGGGCGATCAAGACCGGGGACCAGGAGGATGCCGCATCCAAACGAATGAAGGAGGTAATTACGGGCCGCTCCGTGCTTTCTACAGCTGAAAGGCTGGGCGGCTTCCGTCTCAGGTACGGGCGGGCCTGCAACACCGGGTTTGCCTCGGTGGGGGTGCATCCGGCAGTATCTGAGATGCTGGAGCACACCATCGTGGCCGGCACGCAGATAAAGACAGACATTCCCGGAAAGGGAGCAACCATAGCCTTTGTGGACTCGATCGAGGCGCCCACGGTTCTCTTGGAGAACGGAGACGTGGTTAGGATCCGTGACGCCGTACACGCGGCGCAGCTCAGACCGAACATACACAGGATACTGCACCTGGGGGACATCCTGGTGTCGTTCGGCGACTTTCTGGAGAACAACGCCGTCTTGGTGCCCACCGGGTATGTAGAGGAGTACTGGACGGGCGAGCTGGCAAAGGCGGCAGGCAGCTCCGTCCCGACGGCTCCACACCGTACACCCACACTGCAAGAGGCCCTGAACATGTCTGAGAGGTGGGGAATACCGCTACACCCCAAATATCTCTACTATTGGGACCTGATATCCCCCGCAGAGCTTCTCCCGCTCTTGGAGCCGGAAGGCTCGGACAGCAGCTCGGTGGTGTATGGTGGTGACGCCAAGGCGGTTCTTGAGAAACTGGGCGTGCCGCACCGAATGCGGGACGGACTGGCCCTGCTGGAGGGCGACGACGCGGCGGTCTTTCAAAGGATAGTCCTGCACGCAAGACCACCATCCGGCGTCCCTGTAACGGAGGCGCTGAGCGCATCCTCGGGGATCATAATACGTCCCAAGTTCTCCACCTCGGTGGGTGTGCGGGTAGGCCGTCCAGAGAAGGCCGCCCCCCGCAACATGAAGCCGCCAATCCACTCCTTATTTCCCGTTGGTAGTAGGGGGGGGCAGACCCGTGACATAGTCAGGGCCTCTACAGTGCCGGAGTTCTATACGGATGTGTCGATGAGGGAATGCTCACGATGCAAGAGGCCGGCCTTTGGCATGGTGTGTAAGCAGTGCGGGGGCAGGAGCACCTTGGTACACCAGTGCCGGTACTGCCGGGCCGTCCTAGAGGAACCATTCTGCGCCAAGTGCCAAAAACCCGCCGTCGCACACTCCTATAGGCGGTTCCCACTCAAACCGGAACTGGACTCGGCGCAGGAGCGGGTTGGCTACAGGGCGCGGCGCCCATTCAAAGGTGTCAGGGACCTGATAAGCCAGGATAGGACGGCCGAGCCATTGGAGAAGGGCCTCCTCCGGCAAGCGCACAACATCACAGTCTTCAAGGACGGAACGGCCCGGTTTGATGCCACCAACTCCACCCTAACACACTTCCGGCCTTCCTGGATTGACACGCCGGTAGAGGATCTCCGGCGACTGGGGTATGAATGCGACATGTACGGAAAACCCCTTGTGAGCGCAGACCAGATGGTGGAGCTTCTGATGCAGGACATCATACTGCCGGCCGAGAGTGGCCGGTACTTTGTGGATACGGCCGCCTACGTGGATGAGCTGCTAGTCAAGTTTTACGGCAAGACGCGGTACTATAACATACGCGAGCCGGGCCAGTTGGTGGGGCATCTGGTGGTCGGGCTGGCACCCCATACATCGGTGGGGATAGTGGGAAGGGTGGTGGGATTCGCCAACACGCATGTTTGCTATGCGACGCCCAACTGGCACTCTGCCAAGAGACGCGACGCCGACGGAGACGCCGATTCGCTCATCCTGCTGATGGATGCGTTTCTGAACTTTTCCAAGAACTTTCTCTCGGATCGGATCGGCGGGCTTATGGACGCCCCCCTCCTAATCCAGCCGATGGTGGTCCCGCACGAGTCCCAACCCCAGGCCCACAATCTTGAGGCGTGCGACTCGTTCCCGTTGGAGTTCTTCGAGCAGACTGCCCAGCGGCCCAAGGCCTCCACTGTAAAGTCCGTTGAGCTGATCAAGGACAGACTGGGCACAAAAAGACAGTTCTCCGACTACCTGTTTACGCACCAGACCACCACACTGGTCGCATCAAAGCCGCGTAGCGCCTATTCTTCGCTGGGATCCATGCTGGACAAGCTGAGCCTGCAGATCAGGAACGCTGACCGGATAGACGCAGTGGACACCAACGAGATAGTGTCCTACGTGTTATCAACACATTTGGTGCCGGACATCATGGGGAACCTGCGCTCGTACGCCAAGCAGAAGCTTAGATGCACCGCGTGCAAGCGCGACTTCCGCCGGCCCCCCCTCTCAAAGAACTGCCACTGCGGCAACGAGCTCATGCAGACCATCTCCAGGGCGTCGGTAGAGAAGTATCTGAGGCTTGCCCGCAGACTGGTGGATAGGTACGACGTAGGCGACTACCAACGGGACCGCATACGGTCACTCTCCGAGGAGATAGAGCTGCTCTTCGGCAAGAACGAAGGTGATCAGACGCTGCTGACCGACTATGCCAACTGACCCAGCCGCATCCTACGGCGGCCGGTTAGGCGCCCCCTAGCCGGGCGTTGCTCCTAGAGCACGCAACCGAGGAGGCCCCCCAACCCCGTAACGCCTGCCAACTCCACCCGCATGGTACGCCGGCCCAAACGGGTCGGCAGTTTCCGTACAACCCTGGCAGGTGGGCACCGGCAGGAGTTAGGCATGATCTGGCCCACCAGCGTATTTCGGATATATGCTATCTCAGCCTGACGTACTCGTAGGCCCCAAGCTTTCCATCAAAACAGTAGCGAACCCCCTGGAAATCTCTACGCAACCGTGCCGCCTTGGCCTTGATCTTGACCGGATCCTTGCCATCTATTACGACCTGTCTTATCATCTCAGCCACTTGGCGCATCTCGTCCTTTTTCATTCCAAGCCTGGTGATCTCCGAGACCCCAAGCCGTATACCGCCCGGATGGAAGTAGTTTCTGCCCGCCTTGATGTCACCAGGTATGAGCTGCCTGTTTACGATAATGTTGGCCCTCTCCAGATCTGCCTCTACCCTGCCCCCGTCAGAGTGGTCTAGGACGTTAACGGCTATCTGGTGGGACCGGGTATAGTTATTGGCCTCTCCCAGTACCTTGAAGCCCATACTGCTCAACTCTTCTGCCAACGCACGGGCGTTACTTACCACCTGCCTCGCATAGGCTTGGCCGAACTCTAAAGCCTCCGCGAACGCCACTGCCTTGGCGGCCATGTGGTGTATGTGGTGGCTGCTGGTCATGCCCGGAAACGTGGCCTTCTTGATGGCCTCCTCGTGGCTATTCCCCCCTAGGACCAACCCCCCCTGCGGCCCGAAGAGGGTCTTATGGGTGCTCATGGTCATGGTATCGGCCCCCTCGCGCAGGGGATCCTGAAAAACACCCCCGGCAATCAGGCCCGCTACATGGGCGGCGTCATAGTTGATGTGCATGCCGTACCCCTTTAGGAAGTCTGCCAGTTCCTTGACCGGATGGGGAAACAGAAAGAGGGAGCCGCCGAACATCGCCATCTTTGGCGTCTTGCCCGAGTCGGCCGCCTTCTGGATCTTTTGCCGGGTCTTGTCCACATCGATGTTCATCTCTGCCGCGTCAAACGGGTAAAACTCCACATCCAACCCGTGTACAAGTCCGGCCGTCCCCGAGTGCTCCTTTTTTCCATGTGATATGTGCCCCCCCGCAGGAATGGAAGGCGCAAGCATGGTATCGCCCGGCTGGGTAAAGGCGGAGTATACGACCAGGTTGGCAACCACCCCGGATATGGGCCTGACATCTGCGAACTCAGCCTTGTACAGAGCTCGTGCCAGCCGCGTACACTCAATCTCAACCTCGTCTATGTAGGTACAGCCGGCATAGACCCGCTCGCCGGGCCACCCCTCCGCATACCTGTTGCCAAAGTCGGAGAGGAGGGCCTCTCTGACCGCCGGGCTGGGTATGTTCTCACTGGCTATCAGGGGAATCGACTCGCTGAACCACTTGTTGTGTTTTTTCAGCCTGGAGAAGACCAAACGGTACGACTCCTTGGGGGATGAACCTGCACCGTTGCTTGGGTCAGACTTGGCCAACGCTGGTCTCACCCAGCCACCCAATTTAAAAACACCGTCGGGACTGCCGCCCTCCCCACGGTACAAATTCAGGCCAAACTGAGTCCCATACGCGATCACGCCCGGCAGTATCTGCCGGAGGTCGCCGGTCAGGCACAGGTCAGAATTTGACCCGAACTTGTACCACATAATTCCCCCCCGCCGTCACGAAACCAATAAAAGGGGATTGGAGACCCAGCACCTCGTTGAGCGTACAGATGGCTTCTCAAGGAAAGATGCCCGTGGTACTTCTAAAGGACGGATCTACCGAGACCAAGGGCCGTGATGCGCACAAAAACAACATTGCAGCCTCCAAGATAATCGCCGAGATAGTCCGCACCAGTCTGGGCCCAAGAGGAATGGACAAGATGCTGGTGGATTCGCTGGGTGATGTCACCATAACCAACGATGGGGCAACCATCCTGAAGGAGATAGACGTCCAACACCCGGCTGCAAAGATGCTGGTAGAGATATCAAAGACGACCGACAATGAGGTGGGTGACGGAACCACTTCCGCGGTGGTACTGGCCGGCGCCCTGCTGGAGAACGCAGAGTCGCTGGTCAACCAGGATGTCCACCCGACCATCATCGTGGATGGCTACAGGAAGGCCGCAAAGCAGGCCGGCGCCCTGCTGGCAGAGATAGCCGAGAGCACATCTGCCGACAACCACGATACGCTCAAGAAGATAGCCCGGACTGCGATGCAGACCAAGCTGGTACGTAATGACTCTGGTCGGCTGTCCGACATGGTGGTGGACGCGGTACTGGCCGTCTCTGAGAAGGAGGGGGAGAACTACAAGGTCGACGTTGATGATATCAAGGTGGAGAAGAAGGCCGGCGGGTCCATCAAGGACTCCGAGGTGATACGCGGGATAGTGCTTGACAAGGAGATAGTACATGGTGGAATGCCGCGGAAGCTGACCGACGCAAAGATAGCCCTGATAAACTCCGCGCTGGAGATAAACAAGACCGAGACCGATGCCAAGATCAACATCTCAAACCCCCAACAGCTCAAAGTGTTCTTGGATGAGGAGAACCGCATGCTCAAGTCGATGGTGGACAAGATAATATCTAGCGGAGCGAACGTGGTGCTCTGCCAAAAGGGAATAGACGACATGGCCCAGCACTACCTGGCCAAGGCCGGCGTCATAGCCGTACGCCGCATCAAGGAGAGCGACCTGACCAAACTGTCCAAAGCTACAGGCACCAAGATAGTCACCAACTTGGATGATCTCGCAGAGACTCAACTGGGGGCGGCCGAGGTAGTAGAGGAGAGAAAGATCGAGGAGGACAAATGGGTCTTTGTTCAGGGGTGCCAGAATCCCAAGTCAGTAAGCATTCTACTGAGAGGCGGATCCCAGAGGGTCGTCGACGAGGTGGAGCGTTCCATCCACGATGCCCTGATGGTGGTACGTGATGTCATACTCAAACCGTCCATTGTAGCCGGCGGTGGGGCGCCCGAGATCTATGTTGCCACGGGCCTGAGGAGCTGGTCCAACTCCTTGGATGGCCGCGAGCAGCTGGCCGCTGAGAGGTTTGCAGACAGCATGGAGTCCATCCCGCTGTCCTTGGCTGAGAACGCGGGGATGGATCCCATCGATACCATAACCTCCCTCCGGGCTAGACAGCTCAAGGGGGAGAAGTGGACCGGCATAGACGTCATGAGCGCAGCTGTAGCGGACATGAAGAGCAGTGAGATAATCGAACCACTGTCGGTTAAGATACAGGTAGTCATGGCGGCAGCTGAGGCCGCGTGCATGCTGCTCAGGATCGACGATGTCATAACCACCGCAAAGTCGGCCGGGCCTCCTCCGGGCGCCGAGGGTGGAATGCCCGGAATGGGCGGTGGTATGCCCGGCGGCATGCCCGGAATGGGCGGCATGCCGGACATGGGCGGCATGATGTAGGAACCACCACACGCGTTCCCCTCAACTTCACAAGTTTATTATCCGGGCTGTGGCCCAACCAAGAACAGTTGAGCAGTAAAACATCACCATCACGCGCCATCTCGTCCTTCAAGTACGTATACCTACTGGTCTTCTTCCTGCTACTCTCCGGCCTGTTCCAGCCACTCATATCCGGAAGCGACGGAGACAAACTGGTGGCCGGGGTGATGATTCTGTCCCTAGGGCTGCTGGGCGGCACACTGCTGTGGAGGTCGGCCTACAACGAGGACAACCGGGTCGTCTACATGGGGCTGGGCTTCAGCCTGATCGCCGGCTCCCTCTACCTGATATTCTTGGTGACCTAACGGCAGTCTCTGCCGGTGACCGTCGCCTGGCCTGCCCGTCTGACCGTCCGGAAGCCGCCCGTCTCAGGGGCCACCAAGGCGGCTCGTGTACAACCCTCCGGGCAGAGGGCCGAGGCGCATGCAGAAGGGTCCGGATGCGCGGGCGCAATGTACAAGTTCGGGCTAACCGGATTTCATGCGTGATCATAACGGCGGTATCGCCGAAGAATGCTGATCAGGCACAGGTTGGAATTTGACCTGAACCGGTACGACGCAGTGTTCCGGTCTTAGACATCAAAGTACAGGTAGAACTCGTGGGGGTGGGGCCGTATGGATATCTCCCGCTGGTCTTTGTGCCCCAACTGGATGATCTTCTCTACGACGTCATCGGTGAATATCGGCTTGAGGAAGTCGCTGTCACTGTCAAGCTCGGCCAGCGCCTCGCCCAGAGTGGCCGGCAGCATTCCTATCCCCCTCTGCTGGCGCTCCTCCTTGCTCATCTTGAATATGTCCTCCTGGACGGGATCTCCGGGCTCGGTCTTCTTCTTTATACCGTCCATTCCTGCCGCGGTGACTGCCGCAAACACTAGGTATGGGTTAGACGACGGATCAGGGGCCCTAAACTCCAACCGCTTCAACTTCGAGTGGGACTTGCCCTTGAAGTGTTTGGGGACCCTTACTATGGCGGATCGGTTGCTGGCGCTCCACGCGATATATGCTGGTGCCTCGTACCCGGGGACCAGCCGGTGGTATGAGTTCGTGGTGGGGTTGCAGATGGCCGAGAGGGCCTTTGCGTGGTTCATTATGCCTCCGCAGAAGTACCTGGCCACCTGGCTCAGCTCTTCGGGGTCGTTCTCATCAAAGAAGACGTTGTTGTCCTTGCCCTTCCAGAGGCTTACGTTGACGTGCATGCCCGATCCCGCATCCATGGATATGGGCTTTGGCATCATCGTGGCTACCTTCTTGGACTTTTGCGCCACGTTTCTGACGATAAACTTGTAGGACTGCGCCGAGTCGGCCGCGTTGGTCAGCGTGTCGTACATGATATCTATCTCACACTGGCCTGCGGTGGCCACCTCGTGGTGGTGGTTATCACATAGTATGCCGAAGTTGGAGTTGAGTATGTTCACGCACTCGTTCCTGAAGGGGGTCAGGGTGTCCGACGGCGTGCTGGGGTAGTAGCCGTGCTTGAGCCCCATGGGGTAGCCGGTTCCCTCCTGGTTCCAAGGCGCCTCCTGCGATTCGATGGAGTACGACTGGCCCTTATATGGTGTCAGGACATCCCAGTGTATCTTGTCAAACACAAAGAACTCTACCTCCGGCCCCCAATAACTTCCATATCCCTGCTCCTTGATGTACTTCTCTGCCTTCTGCGCTATCCACCGCGGGTCTCGTGAGAGCCTGCCGCGATCCTGCCCCCAGTATACGTCGCAGATGAGCCGGGCCGTTCTGTTGCTGGTAAGCCAAGGTATGTCCGCGTAGGTGTTGGGATCCGGCTTCAGTATGAGATCCGAGTCTTCTATACTGGCAAAACCGATTATCGAGGACCCGTCCAGTTTTGGTAGGCCATCCTTTATCTGCTCCTCCGTGAGCACGTTGGCCGAGACCGTGGTGTGGTGGAACCGCCCCGGCAGACTGGTGAACTGAAGATCCACGAACCTTATGTTGTCCTCCCGCAACATCTTGAAGACATCCTCCACAGTATAGCTTATCCGCTTGGGGTCGCCACCGTTGAACTTGTAGGGCAATTGACAAGGGAGATAAATATGGCCGTGATTTAAGGATTGAGAATGCCCGAGAGCGAACTGACCGTAGACAAGCTGTACGGGATGGTGCTCCGGGAGGTCGAGAGCGACTCGGTGCTGGAGATGGACAGCAACACCTACCGCAAAATCTCGGCGTTCATGAGCAGCCTGCGAAAGCAGGAATTCGATGGGATAGAGAACGATATCCGAGACTCACTGGCCAAGACCGCCTCGGAGCTGGCCGACATACTATTGCGGACACGCCTTGAGAAGGGCATCAGGCCCGGTACGCTGGATCTGGGCAACCTACTGGATGAGGAAAAGTACATCCTGGACGCAGAAGAGGAGAAGCGGGCGAGGGCATCATTGGTGGCCTCGGCCATCTCTAGGGGAAAGACCAGGCTTCTGGAGTACGTCTCCGATAAACACAAGAACAGGATGGTGACTGTACGATTCCTTAAGGACATAGACGCGCTGACCGGATCCGACTACAACCCGTATGGTCCCTTCAAGGAGGAGGATGTGGCTACCATCCCCCATGACAACGCCCGGGTTCTGGTATCACAGGGCAGCGCGGTCAGGGTGGGCTGGATCGACTAGGATGACAGTACGGCGGCGGGCCCGGCATGGTTGGCAGTGGGGTACGCCAGACCCCAGCAAGCATCCAATCCCACCACACCCATCATACGCCTGCTATGGGATGGCTACGCGTACTGCGCCCCTCTAGAGCGTGGGATCCAGCCACCCGACAGGCCCGCGACGCCCCGAAAACACCAACCCACAGGGTCCATTAAATTAGGGAATTATATACATAGATTCACGCCGCCGGCGCGACCCATGCCTTTTCGTGGCGCCCCCGCTGCGATAACAGGGAGCATCAGGGGCTTTGGTTGGTTGCCCCATGATGGCTCCGGGCGCCTCAGGACGACCATCCCGGCCGCCCGATGCAGGATGTTCGCCGCGGCGTTGACGTCCGCGTGGAACTCCCGGTGACAGTTAGTGCAAACAAACTTGGCTCGGCTGACGCGCGAGTCCGGATCGACGTGCGAACACGCGTGGCACGTCTGGCTGGTGTAGGCGGGGTTGACCTTGACCATCTCCCGGCCGGTCATCAAGCACTTGGCATCCAACTTGCGCAGGAACTCGCCCGCCCGGTTCTCGCGCATCGGGCGGTTGATGTTCTTTTTGCGGTTGCCGCCGCGGGCGGTAATGTCCTTGACCGATATACCCTCGGTGGCCACCGCGTCCGTTCCCCTGACTATCTTGGCGACCGTCTGGTTGATGGTGTTGGTCGCCAGGCCGTCCGCCTTGGTTCGCAGTCGGCGGATCTTCTTGTTTATCCTGGACCATCTCCGTCCGCCCTTGATGTGGCGGTCGCGGATGGATTTCAGCGCGTCTATCTCGCGCAGTATCGGCTTGTGAACGGTATCGTGGACGGCCGTGTTCCCGCCGGTGTCGGCGGTGGCGGCCAGGTGGCGCCCCCCGACGTCGACCGCCCGGATCACGCCGGTGGGCCGGCGCGGCTCCATTTGGATCTTGACTGCTATGTGGAGCTCGAACTTGTGGTGGGCCGGGGTCGTGCGGCTGGTGATCCTGTCGGTGGCGTCGACCACCCTGAACGACCTCATGTCCCAGGTTGGATCAATCTTGGTGGAGGTTTCGACCGCCCCAACCCCTGGCACGTACACTGTATGGTCGCCGCGCCGGACCGGCGGATCCACCGAGTTCAGGATGATCCTGCCGGTCTTTGGGCGGAACGGCGCATGGTCAGAGTTGTCATCGACAACCCTCCGGCAGGCGACGGACGCATCCATGATGGCCCCACGGCCGTACGCCCGCGGGCAGTCGCGCAGCCACTCATGTTGGGCGCGCCAACCGGTTAGCTCCTTGTACATCCCGTACTTCATGGCGTACTCGGAAGGACCGAACTCGTACGCCTGGTAGGAGGTCGTCAAGTCACCTCCGAGAACATCGCCGTTCTTGGGCAGCCTGAACGGCTCCAGCAGGTCTACCACCACCCTATCTAGGTAGTAGCCGCCAAATAGGTAGGTCGAGACCGCCCGGTTGTAGACGTGTCTTGATGCGTGGTTTGTGTGATGCGCCCACCTTGCGAACCCTCCATCGTGTTTGACCTTCACTCGAACTACCTTGACGGGGTCGGTCATCTACCATAGTAGTACCGGCGACTGTAACATCCTAGAGGGATGAGCCTCATCTGCCGGACTGTAACAAGAGGGGGATGGGATCCGATCTTCTCAAGACTGGTCGGTTACATCCAGGTTGTCTTTCGGTGCTCTGCTGGCTTGGAAGGACCTCACCGTGGCACGCCACATCAGGATGATGATTATTATGAACATGATATGAATCCACCATGCCACCCATGTGACGAGGATAGAAAGTAAATAGAATCCGGTCACAAGAACGCTTGACACCAACCAGATCTTCCAACCCATACTATGGTATCGCCCCCCTGATGGTGTTTGTGTGTTGGTGTAGGAAAAAAGACATGGCGTTCACGACCTGGTGACGGTTGGTCGTATGGTTATCAGGTCGTTGGTGTTGCCGTCTGTATCTAGGAAGGTGTTTGGTTCTATGATGACGGTGTGTGACTTTGCGTTCAGTATGTCATTATACACCGTGTAGTCAGCGGATATCCACACCAGGCTGCTGGCATCGGGCATCAGGTTGTTGGCCAGCTCGCCTATGGAGAAACCACCAATGGTGATGTTGTCCTGCCAGTTATCCACCAGCGTTACGGATTCGTCAAAGGACAACAACAAGTCACCTAAGAGCTTATGGTATGCTGCCGACAACAGTTGGGGTTGGTCGGTGTCGGGTTCGTCAGCGGGTTGGGGTGTGGTCGTAGTCGGGGCCTCACATGTCATTGGTTCTGGTTCCATGTCACGTATGAGACGGTCTATATTCTGGATTCTCCCACAAGATGGACCGTCACCAAACTTGGCGCATTCACCGGAAACAAACGGCGCTACATGCACTTGAGCCGTTTCCCAAGAAAAGACGTAGTCACTCATGAAGAGACTGGTGGGTTCAAGATCCGAGTTTGCCAGAAAACACGCAGTAAATTCTTTGGTCTGGCCGAGGTTCAGCTTTATACCATTTCTACTAATGCAGTCGTTGGCTATTCCGTACTGGCCCACATCCAAGTACAGTTCGCTAATATCCATGGTTATTGCCTCATTCTCTCTGTTGGTTATGTTGGCAGTAAACGTCCATCTGTCTGAAAACGTGCCATGCTCTCTCAAAACATCAGTTACTTGAACTCTAACATCCAATGGTGTTACCCATGGTTCTGTTTGAGCGTATGATGTGGCAGTAATGTTACTGGCCACCACCAACAGCGCCAGACCAGACAGCGCCAACAGCGCTAGCGGCTCTAGTTTAGCCATTGTAAAACCCCCCGAAAACGCGCCCCCTCCCCCCAGCTATTACCATAGTCACCGACATGATGGCCGCTAGTGGTGGCCGCCGCCGTACTGTCGGCCAGTACGGGCGGCGACCGGGACGGGATCGATCCTGCCACGGGTTCGGACGGACAGCGGCATCGATCCCCTACCGGATTTGTGTCAACACCATGCCGGTGTTTGCCACGTTTGGTGCGCACAAATACCCAACCTGTACGGGCAACCTTGGATACTAGCTCGCATCCGAACAGTCAGGCCGCCGTCCCGGCGGCCCCATACGGGTTAGGGTACGTAACCCCGTCCAATACTCGTCACCGTCGGACTCTAATATCTGGTAGTATATGAGTGGCGCTATCCCGTGGTACGGTACGATGACGTAAGGCCGACGCAGAGGCCACAATGCGTCGACCGGTTTTCGAGGTTACGTTGGTGACGAGTACCCCGTGTGGCAACCTACCTTGGCACCCACCCATATAACACGTTTACACTCTTGTATCGATGCGGGATGGTTGGGATGGTAGTAGATCCAGGTCAGCAGCCAACCAGTATATCTGTAGGACCCAAGCGATCAGTCAGCCGTGGCTAGGCGGCGGACCACTTGGAGGATCCGCATCTTGTGGGTGGCGCGACGCCTTGAAGCGCCAGTAGAGGTATTGCCCACGGACCAAGAAAATACCACTACCCAAGATAGTTACCCACACCATCATAGGTGGGTGTTAGATGGTGGTGCTGCCCTCCGAGCGCGGGCACAGCTTCTTCAGGACCCGCCGGATCAGCGCCCTTCTCAAGTGGACTGGCTCGGCCACCACCTGGTCATAAAACCACCAGTACTCTTCCCGTTGGTTGTACTATGTCATTGCGGCAGACGCGAGATCCGCCGATCATTGAATGTATCGAACGGGCCGGATGTGGATACGGTGAATTACGTACCAAACCCCCTGTATGCCATCCTTATATACCACCATAGCACCTCATACGCAATGAAAAAATACGGGCGTCACCTATATGATATCAGTAGGATGTCTCAACTTGTAGATGTTAAGCCGGGATCACATCAGGTCGCTGACCATCGTGTTCAGTACCAAGAATCTAACCCGAAAAGGGATGCTTTGGATGTGGCCAACTACTTCATTGAGTTGAGTGGGTACACGAAGACCCCCATGCAGATCCAGAAGATGACGTACATTGCCCACGGGTATATGTTGGGAGTGCACGGGATGCCACTCGTGCGCGACCGGGCCGAGGCTTGGAAGCGGGGTCCCGTATTCCCAAAGGTCTTCCATGAGTTCAAGCGGTGGAAGTTCAATCCGATAGGCGAGATTAGGTACGAACCAGAACCGTTCACCGAGAGGCAGCAGACAGTCCTAGACAGAGTGATGGGTTCCTACGGTAGGTTCTGCGGATACTACCTTTCCCAGATCACCCACGACGACGATAAAGCCGAGACGCCGTGGCGCCAGTGCTACGTTGAGGGGGCAATGCACATACCCATCCCGGACTCCGTCACTCAGGCATACTACCAACAGCTATACGAACGAACCGGGTACTATTTTTGATGGGCTGCCTGATGGTCGAATGGATGAACAAGACTACAAAGTACGCAACCCACATGACGATGATGATGGTCGCCGCGACATTCCAAAGAGCGTCAAGCATTGGGTACTCATACCAGTCATTTGTTTCACCGGGGCTGGAACCGGAGCTCTTTTCTACATATTTTACTTGTTGGTGAATGGTTCCATAACGTCGGAGTTCGCGTGGCCCGCATTGATTATCGCGTTCGCCGGACTGCCGTCGGCGGTAGTTACCCAAGTCAAGAACCTCATGGAAGCCGCAAAAGCAACCACACCCTGACCTTACACTATTAACTACTCGTATGTCCCAACTTCTGTAACATCTTCGGAGTGTAGAGAGTGGTGTAGTAGGGGTCTGGGTGCCCAGTTGAAAAAATGAGCGGGTATGCCGACTACCGCTTGCCAGGCTTCACGTAGGCTATGATCTCGTTGCCCTTGGCCTCGATATGCCATTCGATGTCGGAGCCGGGTTTCAGTCCAAACATCCGAACCAGTGTGATGGGGATGGTGGTACGCAGCGAGTCGGCCACGTTTGCCTTGGATGCTTTGGTGGTTTCCATAGTAAATGTGGTAGCAAATGTGTATTTAATATTGCCGTATCATTCATTCTTAAGCCTTATATACGCCGTATATGTTACCTTATACATGGTGGCACAAACTACAGCACAACAGCAACGGATCACGAGGGGCGCCGAGATTGTCAGTCTCGGCGGCCAGATTACCAGGATAGACGAGCACACTTACCACGTCAGGTCGCAGTCCAACAAGGACCGACACTACGAGGTCATCACGACCGAACACGGGATGCTCTGCTCCTGCCCGGACAACATCTATCGTGGGGTGTGCTGCAAGCACGTTCACGCCATAGAAATCTCCAAGAGGATGCGCGAGGCCGTCCAGCAGGAAGTACCAAAGACCATCATCAAGCAGGTGGACCTCACCAAGTGTAAGCGCTGCGGGTCAGAGAACGTTGTCAAGAACGGCTTCAAGAACCTCAAGAGGGGCAAGGTACAGATGTTCCTATGCCGTGACTGCGGCAAGAAGTTTACCCACAACCTAGGGTTCGAGAGAAAGCAGTCAGCACCCGAACAGATCACCCTGGCCGTGGATATGGTGTTCAGTGGCCTGTCCAGTCGGAAGGCCGCCGAGACGCTCAACAAGACCGGTGGTGACGTAAGCCACATGACCGTGTTTAGGTGGGCCGAGTCCTACGCCAAGATAATGACCGCCTTCGCCGACAAGATAACTCCCCAAGTTAGCGAGGCTTGGAGGACTGACGAACTGTACCTGAAGATCAAAGGCAACCGGAGATACTTGTTCGCAATGCTGGACGCGGAAACCCGCTTCTGGATAGCCAAGATGGTGGCCGAGCACAAGGGCACTGATGATGTCGCGCCCATGTTCAAGGAAGCCAAGAAGATCGCAGGCAAGATACCTACAACCCTCATCTCCGACAAGGCCGCCAACTTCCACGAGGCTTGGGAGCAACAGTACAAGGCCCGTAACTTCCTGTGGAAAGACACCTGGCACATCAACGATGTTGCCTTCGATGGCATCCACCACAACAACCAGATGGAATCCTTCAACGGGAACACGCTGCGCCTCCGCGAGAAGGTGTTCCGTGGCCTCAAGAAGGATGATTCGGGCCTCATAGACGGTCTGCGAATCTACCACAACTTCATGCGGCCTCACCTAGGACTGCCCGACCGGATGACCCCAAGCGAGGCTGCGGGCATCCAGATAGAGGGCACCAACAAGTGGATGACGCTGATTCAGGCTGCGGCCAAGGCCGAAGCCTAATCCTCCTTTTTCTTTCATTCAAAGAGCGGCTCGTGTGGCTTGCGCCACACAGAGCACGGGGTTCCTCACCCATGTTAGGTAGAATGGAGTCCAATAAAACAGTAGAGGGACTTGGCGGGATTTGAACCCGCGACCTGGGGATGAGGAACCCCACGCTCTGCCAAACTGAGCTACAAGCCTAGATTTTACATGGTTATGGAGCCGGTAATATAGTCCACGTTGACCTACCGCCTTGCCGAGAAGATCCGATCCTAGGCGCCCAACACACCACGCTACAGAAGCGATCAAAAAATTATCCAAGGCCTAGATACAACGTGTTACACACACTAGTAGTGTATTGTAACTTGTCCCCCGCCACCAGTGCCGGTATTGTAGACAGTGAAATGAATCTGTCACTTGCAGGACCGTCTGCCGTAATTAGGCTGTCTATTATGGGGTCGATTACCTTGTGGTAGTCATCTTCCGCACCCTGTACACACTCAAGATAGGCATCTAGCGGTGTCTGTGTCGTACCACCTACGCCGTTATGTGTGTCGTCAGCGTTCAACCATGCATTAAATTCATCATCACAGTCAGTTTCACAATCGAGCCATGTGTTGAATGCTTCCTCATGCTCTGCCGCTGCCGGTAGGATCAGAACTGCCACCACAACACTCGCTACCAATATAGTGGTTAGGATAGTCTGCTTCTTCTTCACCACCCCCACCAAAACCACTTGTTATTTAAGCATCTAAGGTGGCGACTCGCATCCTAATCCTTGAGAAGATCGGATCCCATCCCCCTCTTGTTACAGTCCGGCAGATGAGGCTCATCCCTCTAGGATGTTACAGTCGCTAGTACCGTACGGCCTTTTAAACGTGGTAGTGTTGGTGGTGAGGAACCACGGTAACCGTTCACCCCCATTATAAAGCGGCCACGCCCGGTGTGTGCGAGTCGACCAGCCCATGATCTGCCCAGCATATTGAACATGGGGCGTTCCAAGACCGAAAGATTCAGATCGGGGGACAACCCCCCCACCCCATGAACCCCCAAAAACACCAGCAAGTGTTGCTGCGGCTAGAGCTGATCCGGGCCTGGGGGGGGTGGTTGACGCTATTCTGGAGGGATGGACGGAGAACTCGCGCATCCTGACCGAGGAGATCCAGCGGCTGACCGAAGGGTTTGATCAATCCAACGAGACCATCAAGGACCTGAAGGCCAAGCTGGGGGATGTTCTGCGGCAGCTGGCAGTCCATGAAAACCACAACAGCCCCTCCAGCAAGGCCACCCTGTTCGCCAGGAAGTGAAAGAGTCACAGGCGCGCCGCAAAGGAGGCCGCCGCCGGGGACGCATCCACGGCCACCGATGCCGGGAAGAGGGGGCGCGTCCCGGCTCGCCGGGGGTGGCCTCCACGTACCGGCCGGACCCGGACATGACGGTCGAGTACGTCCAGGAACAGTGCGGGAAGTGCGGCAGGACCGATACCGCCCCCGGCAGGACCATCCGGAAGGTGGTGCTCGACCTGGGCGAGTGCGGCAGGGTGATCCGTTATCTGGAGAAGGCCACACCCGCCTTCTGCCGGCATTGCAGCGCTCTGACCTGGCCGGCAACCGAGTCGATCCCGGGCATCTGCGCCGGCCCCAATCTGCGCCGGATCATCATGAACCTCCACGCGGTGACTCCCACCGTCCGGGGCATCTGCTACATCCTCTCCTCCAACCACAACGTCACCCTGTCCGAGGGGGCCGTCTCCAACTGCCTGTCGGCGATGGCCCGGCACATCCGGAAGGGCAGCCTGGTGGAGGCCATCCGCGGGGATGATCCCGCCTCAGAACCCCTGCCGGCCGCCTCAGAACCGCCGGAGGCGGCGCTGCCGGACGGGGACGGGGACGGCCGCCCGAACCAACCGTCCAGGTTCGACCCGGGGGAGGTGCCGCTGCTGAACCGGATGGAGGAGGAGGCATCCATGTCCGCGTATGTGGAGTTTGACGA
Organism: Nitrosopumilaceae archaeon; assembly: GCA_965261905.1. Lineage (GTDB taxonomy): Archaea > Thermoproteota > Nitrososphaeria > Nitrososphaerales > Nitrosopumilaceae > VYCS01. Next base: position 1,052,484 of record CBDHDZ010000013.1, read on the forward strand.
GTCGCGGGTGAACGTGGCCGGCAGTAGGGAGATGGCGCTGGTGTTGCTCACCTCCACCCTGGTCATCACGAGGATAGCCACGAACAGGGCCGGCGATACGATCGAGCGACTCTTTTGGATGGTACTGGACAGGCCGCTGGTGGCCGGCTCGTACCGGGGCGGGGGCGCCTTCCGTGGGGACTACCAGACGTGCTTCGTCCACGTCTGGCGCAAGGCCGAGAGCCTGGCCATCGAGCACGGCATCGACTCCCCCGAGCAGACCTACAGCCAGATGTTGCTGGACATCTACTATGCCGCCATGGAGGCGGCCGCCGCCGTCACCGAGATGGCCGGCGGCCCGACGGACTCGGCCTGCCGGATAGGATTGCCCGCCAGGGTAGTTCCCGGCCTGGCCGACCTTGTCGCGTCATCCCAGGCCCGGATGGCCGACGACCTCTCCAAGGTGATCCAGGCGTACCGCCACCTGGGGGTCAGCCATCCGGAGACCCGCAAGTTCGCCGGCACACTGGAGAGGGCCGCCCCGTACATGCCCGTGTTCATAGGCCACCCCGGGATGCCCGGCAACACCAACAATGTAGAGAGGACCATCCGCGGGTACACGGTCCGGCCGCGCAACATCCAGCGGATACTGCCCGACTGGGAGGCCGCCCGCACCCTGGAGATGCTGCAGAGCGTCCACGCCACCTGCCGCATCCGGGGGATATTCTCCGGCGATGTAGTAGCGGGGAGGCGCGGCTGCTGGGCGTTCGGGTCGGGCAAGCCACCGCCGGTCCCCGGGCCCCCCTGAATGGTCCCGCAGATGCCCGCGGACGGACGGCCCGGGCGGTCACCGCATATGCCGCCTTATAATGGGGGTGAACGGTTACCATACGATTACCACGCCGACGGCGTGAATCTATGTATATAATTCCCTTAAATTGCCGCCCCGCGCCATCATACACATGTCCCACACAGGGGTTGATGTAATAGACTTCCTTTACTATACGATATACCCGGTGCTTGGCATACTGGCCGTCGAGGTGATCAGCAGGCTGGCCAGGGCTCCTAAATGGGTCAAGCTCTGGACGCAGGCGGCAGTCTCGGCGGGCTTTGGCGCCTACTACTGGTTCGTGCTGCCCGCGCCGCAGAACTTCCCGCTGACGGGTCTAGTGTTGTTCGCGCTGGCCGTTGCTCTTCTGTATCAGGGGAGACGCGCTAGAATATCGCCGGACAAGTCCCCCTACTAGGCTACTTGCCGAACATGCGACGGAAGAAGCTCTTCCGGCCGGTTCCCCCATCCCGGATCACCTTTCGCTCGCCGAACTTCTTTGCCCTGATCAGGGTGAGTTTTACACACCGGTGCTCCTCGGGGAGCCTGTGCTCGGGGCAGAAAAAGTCCTTGCAGTAGTTGCACTGGAAGGGCATGTCTGTCATGTCACCACAGTAGCAACACTTTTCGAGCTTCACCATATCACTACCCTGCTGCAACTAATATATTTTCAAGGGGATGCCGAGCGGGCGTAGCATCCTGTGGACCAAACCGCCAACCTGTAAACATTTTTACCGAGCGTGCTTGGCCCACACACCACTTGAAGCAGGACAAAGTCGCAGTGGTGACGGGGGCCAGCAGCGGGATAGGGCGCGCCACCGCCTTGGCGCTGGTTCGGGCCGGGGTGAAAGTGGCCTTGGGCGCCCGCAGGACCGACCGCCTTGCGGATCTGGAGTCCCAGATTACAGAGAAGGGGGGCGAGGCGCTGTCCGTGAGGGCGGACGTCTCAAAACGCGAGGAGTGCAACGCACTGGTGGCACGCACCATAGAGAAATGGGGGCGCGTCGACATACTGGTGAACAACGCCGGTCTCATGCCGCTCAGCTTTCTCAAGAATCTCAAGGTTGATGAATGGGACAGGATGGTGGATGTGAACATAAAGGGCGTCCTCTACTGTACAGCAGCGGCCCTGCCCCACATGCTGGAGCAGGGATCCGGACACATAGTGAACATATCATCGGTGGCAGGCCGGGTAGTCTTCCCGGCGGGAAGCGTATACTGCGCGACCAAACACGCGGTTACGGCATTCAGCGAAGGACTGCGGCAGGAGTTGAGCGTTAGAAAGAACATCCGGGTCACCTGCATAGAGCCAGGCGTGGTAGCCACCGAGCTCACAGACACCATCACAGACCAATCCCTTCAGGGATTTGTAGAGAGCGCCAAGAAGATGGAGGCGCTCCAGTCAGAGGATATCGCCGATGCGGTGGTCTATGCGGCTGGCTCCCCCAACCACGTGAACGTCAACGAGATACTAATCCGGCCCACCACGCAGGAACGCTAGATGGCCGGTATCCCGCACGTGGTGATACTGGGCGGCGGTTTCGGCGGGCTCTCGACCGCCGTCAACATACGGGATAGGCTGGGCGCCTCCCGGGTGCAGATTACGCTTGTGGACCGGAAGGACTGGTTCATGGTGGGTTTTGCCAAATTGTGGATTATCCGGGGCACGCGCACCTTCGAGGAGTCGACCGCATCCCTGGAGAACCTGTCCAAGAGGGAGATATCGTTCGTCAAGGCCGAGATACTCGGGGTAGACTTGGCCGGAAAGGTGGTAGAGACGACCGGGGGCAGACTAGACTACGACTATCTGGTGGTGGCCTTGGGCGCCCGCCTGTCCCCACAGAGCATCCCAGGCCTTGAGGAGAACGGCCTGAACCTGTACGACCACGGTCAGTTGGCCACCATACGGGAGAGGCTACTCTCACTGGAGTCCGGCTCGGTGGCCATTGCCGTCACCGGTATGCCATACAAGTGTCCTCCCGCCCCCTTTGAGGCGGCCTTGCTGGTGAGCTCGATGCTGCGGGAATCGGGGGTACGAGACACGATCAGCATAGATGTGTACAGCCCGGCCCCCATCACTCTCCCGGCGGCCGGTCCGGAGATCAGCGGGAACATACTGGAGATGATACAGTCAGAGAAGATACGGTTCCATGGATCCTGCAAGACCCTGTCGGTGAGCCCGGGGAGGCTGAACTTTCAGGAAGGCGGGGCTGATTTTGATATACTGCTGGCCGTTCCTCCCCATACCGTCCCCGAAGTGGTATCGGAGCTGGCAGGCAACGACCCCTTCATCAGGATAGATGGGTTCGGCAGAACCGGGATGGATAACGTCTATGCCATAGGCGACGTCACCATGCTTCCCGCCGGCAAGGCGGCAGTACCCAAGGCTGGGGTATTCGCCGAAGGAGAGGGTCTTGCGGTAGCGCGCAGCATAGTATCCGACATACTACCGGATGAGGAGCCCGAACCGTTCGACGGCAGGGGCGGCTGCTTTATCGAGTCGGGCCGGGGGACGGCCTCGATAATAGACGTGGATGCCTTTGCACCTTCCACCACCCTGAGCGATTCCACCAAGGACAACCTTACTGCGAAGCTGCAATTCGAAAGGGACAGGCTTGAGGGCTGGCTGGGCTAGGAACGGTCCTTCTGGCGCGACATGTGATCCAGGATGGCGCGTATCTCCACACCCAACTCGGCATCGGCCGTGCTGATCCTCTCTGGCAGATCCTTCTTGCGCTTCTCGTCCTCCAACTCAACCCTCCTCTTCTCAACACAGTCCAGGTGGTCCCCCCCACTGCCTGACACGCGACCGCAGATGGAGCACACCATACCCAAGACACATGGCAAATACGACGATTTAATAATTTCATCTTCGGCGTGATGGTGCGGGACCGTCGTCTAGCTTGGCCATGATGCTAGCCTGGGGTGCTAGAGGTCGTGAGTTCGAATCTCACCGGTCCCACCTATACTCTCAAAACACCCAGCAGAGCATCGAATGACTTCTTGGTGCCACTCCGTTTGTACGTGCGGAGGGACTCAATCACCGCCGTGGCGGCCGGAGCATCATATATGCGGGCCACTTGGGCGGCCAGCCCGGTCCCAACATACATGCTCTGGGCAGCCGAGGTTACGTTGGCCACACGTCTGTTGGTGCTGGAGCTCTCGAAATCTATGATGGTGGCCTTCTCCTCCCCCACGATCACGTGCTTTGATATGTTGACCAGTTCCCCATGGTCCAATCCCGCACGATCCAGCCTGAAGCAGTCCTGCAGGACGGCCCGTATCACCCCCTTCAGCCTTGCGGCATCACCGCCATCTTCCCCAAGACCGTAAATCCACTCCCTGATGGTCGCGCCCTGCAGGTACTCCATCAGGACGAAGTTTCTACTGTATCGATACAGGCGCGGGCCCACCCCCACATCGTTGGCCCCCCTCATAAAGCCAGCCTCGGAGGACATGTCGGCCCGGGGCGAGTCGGTCCGTCTTACCTTGAGGGCGGCTTGGCCCGTCACAGTCTGGGCCAGCACGACAAGCCCAACATACCCCTTGCCGAGCACGTCCAGACCGTTTATCCGGACGCCGCCGGCAAAGGACACCGACTCCACCCCGATACCGACCAACTCACGCACTCGCTCCGAGATCTCGCCATCGGATGCCCTGGGGTATCCCAGAATGGCGCGGTACGGATGCTCAGCTAACCTACCAACCTCAAGAAAGGACGGCTCCATCGGCAGAGACAAGCCCGGCAGCGTCCCGTTTAACTGATTGGTCCAACTGATCCCCGGAGAGTACGTCATAACCGTCCCTGAGATCAGCATGCAGCCCGGCTGGTATGCCCGTCTTTCTGGGGTTTGCCAGCAGGTGCTGTAGCAGCGAGACCGCCTCGGTATGCTGCCTCCTTCCGACACAGAGCACGCGCATGTCGTCGGAGACCCATACCATACCGCCCCCGTTTCTCTCCACAAACCTGTCCACATCGTCGCTCCTGAAGACGTCAGGGCCTTCCCGGACGAATCTGGAGGGTACTCGCATCGATTCCAGCAAGAACAGGATATGCACGGCCTGGTTGTCCACCAAAGTATCCTGTCGTATTACCCCAAACCCGCCCCGCCGCAGCTGTAGACCCACAGACGAGGCGGCCTTCTTGGCCTGGCCCCAGATCGTCTCGGGGCTCCTCTCGGAGTAGCGGAACCTCACCGCCACCACGCCGTCCCAGTCCTCCCGGATTGGGGGCTGACCCGCGCCGAACATGGACGCGGCAGGATTCCTTAGGAGGGCCCTGCAGGCCAGTATGAACAGGCCCATATTCCGTCCGGAGATGGCCGCGGCCAGGTTTCGGTTCCCGTCCACGGGATCCACTATGACGATGGGGGTATCGAACACCTTGGTAGCATCCCCGATAATATCACCGTACCCAACCTTGGCCATCGCCTCTGCGGTCTTGATGAACCCGCCAAAGTGTAGCGTCAGGACCTCAGCCACGTACCCACTGAAACCCTGCTTGGACATCTGGGCGCCGTATATCCCCTGCGCCTTGAGCAGCCTTTTGAGCAGCCTGACATCGTTCTTCATGGTGTTGGTGAGGCGCTCTTTCATGTATCGCGTATGGTAGGGTGAGCGATCCGCAGCGCTCTTCCACTCCCCCTGCTTCACGTCGTAGCAGGGCACCACGTTGATCTTCGTGCCGTCCATCTCCGCCTCTACGTACGGGTGATCCGCGTATCGTTCGTACGGCCCGTGTCCGGCCATTGCAGCAAAGCCGACCTCCTTGGACACCTTGGTGAAGGCCTCCGGCGGGACCGACCTTTTGAATCTCACAAACACGTCTATATCGGCGTCCCCGGACAGCCACGTCCCCTTGGCAAAAGAGCCGCCCAGCTCCACATCCAGGATCTCGGGCCGGTCCGCTGCCACCTCCCTGACCAGGCGCGCGGCCGTCTCGGCGGTCTTCAACTTCGCCTCGCCCTCGTTGTCATCTGGGACGACCTCCCTCAACTGGTCGGTTATTATGTCCGTACGGCCTCCACCTCTGCCAAGTCTGTGTAGGTCGGGCCCGTCCTGTCCAAGATGCTCTTTTTCAACTTGATACTCCTTATACGCTGTGTCCCCCACACGCGGTCCCTGTATGCCGAGAGGTCGCCTAGGCCTTTACCGTCTTTGATCCTCATCACGGTAAGGTGCGCCCTGAACGGCCTGTCCCTGTGCCATCCCGACTTCTCCAGCACTCCGTCAACCATCCCGGCCAGCTCCCCCATACTTTGTGCACCTGCCGGGTCCGCTCCTACCCACAACACCCTTGGGCGGCGCGGGCTGCCGAACGTGCCCACACCCCGCAGCTCCACATCAAACCCCTCGAACCGTACGGCGGCTAGCGCGTCTGCTATCCTGCCCGCTTGGCGGGAATCTACCTCGCCCAGAAACCGCAGCGTAAAGTGGAGGTTGTTCGGCTCCACCGCCTTGCCCGCCCGACCCACAATCTTCTGCAGGTCCGTTATGCCATTTATGATATCCCGGTCGTACACCTCCACCGCTACAAACACCCGCATCGGGTGACCTTGGGAGGGGCGCTTTAATAGGACTTTGACTTGCGGGGCCTTGTCCAAAAAGTCAAAATTAACGACCCGGCTTGATACCTACGGAGGCACCTGGACCGGCAGGAAGGCGCGGGGTAGACGCCGGATCACGTTCTTGCTGCCCGCCGGAGCCGTCCCGGATGGCGGTCCACGAGCAGTCGTGCGCAGCCTCCCCATAGCCGCGGGGGGTTCCCGCCCCCCGTGGCGTGGCCTCAGGCGAAGGCCATGTTGTAACAGACGGTCATCGTTAGCAGCTCAACCGATTGGGTCTTCTCCCTGAGGGCGCGCACCACCCCGCCGAACCGCGCCTTCATGGACGAGAAGACGCTCTCGACGTTGTTCCGAAGGCGCAGTATCCGGTGGAATGTCCCCGGGTGCTCCTCGCGGAACCTCAACATCTCCGCCCTAGCGTTGAATCCCTTGATAACCGCGTTGGATTTGGAGTCGATGACGGTCCTCCGGCCACTGTCCCGGATGGCGTTACAATTCTTGACGCCCCCGTAGGCCGCGTCGGCCACGACGTCCCCGTCTCCCTTCGGGAGCGTCTCTATCATCTGGCGCAGGTATGGTGAGTCGTTTGACTTTCCGGGGGTAACGACGGCGGCGCACGCCATGCCGTGCAGCGTGTGCATGATGTGCAGCTTTGCAAACAGCCTCACGCTGATCTTGCCGTACTTTGCGTTCTGCCAGTCGATATACTTGGCTATGCTGAATCCGCTGGAGTCGACCAGTAGGGTACCGTGGACCGCTTCATCGCCGGCCATCTTGGTGATGATCTTTTGCAGTACTGCGGGATCTATCTCCGATATGCGGAGCTGGTACCATGATCTGCAGTACGGCCTGGACAGCTCGCACAGATCCAGGTCATCGGGGTGCCGGTCAAAGTGCTTGATCAGGCCCCAGTAGGAGAGGTTCTCTTCGCCCTTGATGATGGACACCAGTATGGCTGACACGCGCCGGTCGCGCGTGCCTGGCGCTATGCCCAGTATCTTGCGTGCAATCTCGGCTATCCGGCGCATCCACCGGATGAACCTTCTGCCCTCCGAACGGCGGTCCTTGTTGTATCCTGGCCAGTCCGTCTTGGGATCGTTCCTCTTCCCGTCGGGGTTGTTCTTGCTTCTGGCACGGTTGGGGTTGGTCTGCCTTGACTTTCCGTGTCTCTTGCTCATTGGGCGGTGCGGCGATCCTCCGATCCTAATACCTTCCGATCATCCGGGCCGTCGTCCGGCGGGCATCTGGATTTGGTAATTAAACATTACTAGTGACCTTTTTCCGGATTTTTGGACAAGGCCGACTTGCGGGTTCGTGTCGTAGGTAGCTTCATAGGTTGGCCGCCACCATGCGATTCATTGTCCAGACTTGTAGTGTGCCTAGTCGGCATGCCCGGAGCGGGTAAGTCGACCATAGCGGAGGGTCTCAGGGCCCGAGGGTGCACGGTGGTCAATATGGGCGACGCCGTCCGTGCAGAGGCCGAAAGGCGTAACATAGAGCCTACCGGGGACAATCTGGGCAGGATAATGTTGGAGCTGCGGGAGAGGGACGGTCCGGGGGCGGTGGCGCACCTGATAAAGCCGCTGGTCAGCGGTGTCAGGGGCGGCACGGTGGTGATAGACGGAATAAGATCCGACAAGGAGGTGGGGGTGCTACGGGACTGCGGCCCCCTCAAGCTGCTGGCAGTCCATGCGTCGTCGGGAACTAGGTTCGGCTTTCTCAAGAGACGCAGACGCTCTGATGATCCCGACAACCCCGAGAAGCTGCACGAGCGGGACCGAAGGGAGTTGGGAGTGGGGATCAGCGACCCGATAGCCTTGGCCGACGAGTCAATATCCAACAACAACCTGAGCAAGGACGAGCTGGTCGAGACGGCGTTCCGGATAATACGGGGCTGGGGCGGGTGAGCCGCCCAACGGCACCCTGCAGGGTAGAAGTGTGGGCGGGGGTCAACCCCTCCGAGGATCCCCGGAAGGTGCGGCGCGCCATCACCAACATGATTCCGGAATGCGAGTGTGCCGTCGGCGGTTCTTCCATCCATGCCATCTCGGACGACATAGCCTCCCTGGATACCCTTCGCGACGCCATAATTTCCAGGCAGTCACAGGCGGGCCTCAGCCGGAACCTGCTACGAAACCTGGACGGCGAGACCGCATGGTTCTATCTCAACCGGCAAGCGGCCTTGGCGGGCACTGCCGCCGTCTGTGACGATCCCGAAGAGTCACCCCTGGGTCCGCTCAGGGTTGCCATCACATCCAGCCACATCCGGGATATAGTCGGGTGGATGACCGGCACGGCCTAGGCGCTACGAAAATACGGCAACTACAACCAAGCCGCCGCAACAGGTATCAGCCCTCGTCCTCCCACTGCCATCTGTAGTTCATGTATGAATCGGGCTCGTTCTGGTCAATCACCATCACCACCATATCAGAGAACTCCCTGCCCCCCAACTCGTTCAACATCCCCTCAAAGACCCGCTCGTTGGGGGTGGTAAGCTTCTCGTAGACATGGACACGCAAGGCCCCCGTGTCAAAACCGGCATCGGCAAGATAAGCCGCAACCTCGGAGGGCATAAAGTTGAGGTCCGGCCTGCCGGGCCAGGGGCGCGGCACCAAGATCACGCTGAGCCCCTCCCTCAACGCCTGCGTCATGCGGCGTTTCTTACCCTCTATCTCGGAGGTGACGTGCATGGTTATCACCCTGGACTTGTCTAGGGGCACGCCGGCCCTTGAGGCGGCCACCTGCACGGAGCTTATCCCCGGCTCCAGCCGGACGTTCCCGAATATCTCCACCAACCGGTCCACCACCTCCGACTCTGAAAAACTAACATCTCCGGTGAATGGCACCACCAAGCTTCGCCCCCCAAGACTGCGGCTGATATCCTGGTACACCGCCTCCTGATTGCCCATGGTGACATAGTGTACCTCCTTGCCATCCAGCAGCCCCCTTATGGTATCCATCGTATAGCGGTACCCGGCAACGACATCACTGTCCCTGATTATCCGTTTGACCGCCCCCGTCACGTACTCCGGGGAGCCGGGACCAACGCCTACTGCGTACACCCTTCCCAATCTACCTCGTAATCCTCTGCCGTTCCTTTACAAACAACACGAACGGCTCCCAATCCACCTGCATAAACTTGATGGCATCCTTTGCGGGGTACTTCACCCAGTCCTGCGCTATAGAGTACTGGTGCTTCTCAGACCTGCCGTCCTTGCCGATATATTCCATGTACATGATGCTGCCCCAGTCCTTGTTCTCGCAGCTTATCTCAACTATGTCGTCAAAGCGCAGCTCTAGGTTCTTGGGGTTCTTGAGGTCCTCTGCCAGGATCTTCTCGTCGTATCCGTCGTGGGTAACCATCACGTACTTGGACTTCATAAAGTTGAGCGCCTGCCTGCGGCGTATGGCGTGCCACCAGCTCGACTTGGCCGTGGTCTTGTGTATGAACATCAGGTGCCGGTCGGTCAGTACCAACATTCCCTCCCTTCCACCTATGCTGAAGAACTTTCTTGACTCTCTCCACACCGATACCAGATGCGCCTGGATCTTCTCACCGGGTTCCATGCCCGTACTGTCCATCCTGCATGATAAAAAGCGATCGACGCCCGGCCTACCCATTCAGCTTTTATAAGGTCACGGCAAGAGCCGTATCAGTGAAGGGGCTCCTAGTACTGGCAATGGCGGCTGCAGTTTTGGGTCCTGCAGGTTACTCTCATGCGCAGACCGGCGACGATCTGGTTATACTGTACACGGAACAGGGAAGACTTGTCATAGAGCTCTTCCCGGAGGATGCACCCAACCACGCGGCCAACTTTGCCTCCCTCACGGCGGACGGCTTTTACGACGGTACGCTGTTCCACCGTATAATTCCGGGCTTTATGATACAAGGCGGCGATCCCAACACCCGCACCGACTCCGGCGAGCCCCAGTCCAGCTGGGGCACGGGCGGGCCGGCGACCAACGTGGTCGCCGAGTTTAACGATATCATGCACAACCGGGGGATCGTCTCTATGGCAAGATCTAGCCACCCTGATAGCGCCGGATCCCAGTTCTTTGTGGTACACCAAGACTCCAACTTTCTGGATGGCCAGTACACGGTCTTTGGCAGGCTGGTCACTCAGGAGAGCTACCGGACTTTGGATGCCATAGCCTCGACCGAGACAGACCCCAACGACCGGCCCGTCCGACCGGGCTCGGTGAGAGTCATCGCGGCGGAGGTGACGACCAAGTCCCAAGCGACCGCCTCCGGCATAGACCTGCTGGAACAGGATCCTCCCGAGCGCGTCCAGTCTATCGAAGATGTGACCGGTGCCCAGAGCGGCGCCTACATGGATGAGGATCTCAACCTGTCCATCATGTTCCCAGAAGGATGGGTGATCCAGGCCGCCGACAGCGAGGGCCTTCCAGACATCGTCGCGGTGGGCCCCCTGGCGGGCATCCTCCCTCCCAACATTGCAGTGTACGCTGAGAACGTCACGGACAGATCTCTGGACAGTATTATCGAGAGCAAGCTGGCTGATCTGGCGTCCTATGCTGAGCGCGGTACGCTAGAGATACTAAACCAGGAGCGGGTCGCCATTAACGATCGGGAGGCCTTTGTCCTGGATGCTGTCGAAATCATCACCATATCAGGCCAGCCTGCAGAGGTAAGATACCAGGAGGTTACCCTGATAGCCTCTGGCACGATCTATACCTTCCTGTACAGCAACGAAGCCCGAAATTTTGATGCAAGCCTGCCCCTCTTCGAGGAGTCGTTGCAGTCGTTCGACGTACTGGAGAAGGAGGCCGATGACCTGCCCGAACCACCCTTCGGCGGAGGCTGCCTCATAGCCACGGCGGCCTTCGGATCCGAGATGACGCCTCAGATACAGCAACTCCGTGAACTCCGCGACAACCACCTAGTACAGACGGCTGCCGGATCAGGCTTTGTGGAGTGGTTCAACACCATCTACTACTCATTCAGCCCGTATGTGGCCGACTACCAAAGAGAGAACCCGCTCTTCCGGGAGATGGTCCGACTCTCCATTACGCCCATGATATCCGTACTGTCCTTGCTGAACCACGCGAGCCTGGACTCGGAAGCGGAGGTGGTGACATACGGCACCGCCGCAATCCTTCTGGTGTTCCTGTCATACTTGGGGCCCGCCCTGCTCGCACTCTACGCATTGAGGCGCACTGCCCGCAGGCCCCCAACCACCACACTATCAACTGGTCGTCGCAGCCTGTTGTGACAACAACCCCTCTGGTGGCCCCAAAGGCCGCATCCTTGCAACCGCTGGCTAACACCGGCGCCTATAACGGATTTTATCCGGCGCTCTTCTGCTATAACAACAAGACGCGGATTCTCACTGGATGGCGGCCAGACCGCCTGTTATCTAGCGGTCACCAGAAGTCGTCCACCTCTTCGAGCTTCTCGTACTCCTTGACGGTCTGCTTTCCCATAAACTTGAGCCTGGCGATATCCCGGTCGAACAGCATGTCCTCGATCCAGTCCAGCACCAACCTCATCCGCTTGGAGAACGTGGGCACCTTGGTGAGGTAGATGTTCCGCCAGAGTATCCAGGCGACAATCCCCTGTACGTTCATCCCGAATACGGACGCTATCGCCGTTCGCTTTCCAATCACCGCCATCTGTCCCCGCGGAACGTAGGCGAACTTCCTCTTGGACTGGCCGTTTATGATCGCGTTCAGATTGGCCGCTATGTTCTTGGCGTGAGCCTCGGCCAACTGGGCGGTGGGCGCATATGGCCTTTCGGTGCTTGGATCAATCGACAGGGCGCAGTCCCCGGCAGCGAACACACCCGGGTAGCCATCCGCCTCCAGATAGTCGTCAACCACCATCTTACCCCTGTCCGTCTTGAAGACGGATCTCTTTATCGTGTTCACCGGGGTGACGCCGGCGGTCCATATGAGCGTCTTTGTCTGGATGCTCTCCGTTCCATCCTCGCTTTTTATCTCCACCTCACTCCCGTCAAAGCTGGTTACGGCCGTCTTGAGCCTTATCTGTATGCCGCCCCCAACCAACTTATCCAGGGTGAACTTGGCCAGCTTCTCTGAGAACCCAGGCAGGATGGCGGGCAGTGCCTCCAGCACTATCACCTCCACATCCTCTCTGGATACGTTTGGATAATACTTGGTGGCGTCCACCAGCAGATCGTGCAGCTCCCCGGCCGTCTCTATTCCGGCGAAACCGCCGCCAACTATCACAAACGTCAGCAGACTTCTCCTGGTGGCCTCGTCGGTTTCGTTGTCGGCCTGCTCCAGCATGTCTATCACCCGGTTCCGGACGGTGACCGCGTCGTTGAGCGTCTTCATCCTGAAGGCATTATTCTCAAGGTCACTCATGCCGAAGAAGTTGGTCTCGCTTCCTAGCGCCACCACCAGGTAGTCATAGTCTAGGACGACGCCATGCTTCTCAGGCGTACCCCACAGACTCACCTTGCGGGCGACCGGATCAACATCCTTAACCCTTGCCTCATAGAACCTTGCCTTCTTTATGATGGTCCTGATGGGCACCACTATGTTCCTGGTTTGTATGGTCCCCGACGCTACCTGGGGCAGCATCGGCGTAAACAGCAGAAAGTTGTCCTCGCTGACCAGCGTTATCTCGGTGCTGGAGCCGTCACGCAGACCCTTCTCCAACTGCTTGGCGCACTCCACTCCCGCGAAACCTCCACCCAGTATGACGATCCTGGTCTTCATGGCACTACCCGCCAACACCCGTTATAACATCCTGACGGAGGACAACGCCCGCATCATCCTCACCAGAACTCGTCCACCTCGTTCAGATCCCCGTACTCCTTGATACGTTCCTCCCTTTTCATGAACTTGAGCCTGGCGATATCCCGGTCGAACAACATGTCCTCAACCCAATCCATCAGCACCCTTACCCGCTTGGCGAAGAGCGGCATCTTGTATATGAACACAAGCCTCCACAGCAGCCAGGCAGCTACCCCCTGCATCTTCATGCCGAACACCACCGCCACTCCGGCACGCTTGCCGATCACCGCCATGTGGCCCTGCGGCTTGTAGGCGAACTTCCTCTTGGACTGGCCGTTTATGATCGCGTTCAGATTGGCCGCTATACTACTTCCCTGGGCCACCGCCATCTGGCCGGTGGGGGCGTACGGCCTACCGGTCTTGGAATCCATAAACAGGGCGCAGTCCCCGGCAGCGAACACCCCCGGATAACCAACCGCCTCCAGATAGTCGTCGACCATAACCTTTCCCTCCACCGTCTTGAAGACGGACCTCTTTATCGTGTTCACCGGGGTGAGGCCGGCGGTCCATATGAGCGTCTTTGTATGGATGCTCTCCCTTCCCCCTTCCCTTTTCCGTACCTCCACCTTGCTTCCATCAAAGCCGGTCACCCTGGATCTGAGTCTTATGCACGTGCCCCTCTGCACCAGCGCCTCATGGGTGAACTTGGCCAGCTTCTTGGAGAAGCCGGACAGGATCGTGGGTTGTGACTCCACCACTATCACAGACAGCTCGTCCTTGGATATGTCGGGGTAGTACTTTGCGGCATCCACCAGCAGATCGCGCAGCTCCCCGGCCGTCTCTATCCCCGAGAAGCCTCCACCCACTATCACAAACGTCAGCAGGCTCCTCTTGGTGGCCTCGTCGGTCTCATTGGCGGCCTGCTCCAGCATGTCTATCACCCGGTTCCGGAGGGTGACCGCGTCGTTGAGCGTCTTCATCTGGTACGCGTGGCGCTCTACATCGCTCAGGCCGTAGAAGTTAGGCACGCTCCCTAGCGCCACCACCAGGTAGTCGTAATCGATGGTGATGCCCGGTCTCCCGTGTGTTCCCCACAGGCTCACCTTGCGAGCCAACGGGTCGATGTCCTTGACCCCGCCCTCGTAGAACCTCGCCTTCTTTATGATGGTCCTGATGGGCATCACTATGTTTCTGGTCTTTATGGTCCCCGACGCTACCTGGGGCAGCATCGGCCTGAATAGCAGGAAGTTGTTTTCACTGACAAGCGTTATCTCAGTATTGGAGCTGCCCCCCAGGCCTCTCTCCAACCGCCTAATACATTCCACCCCGGCAAAACCACCTCCCAGTACAACAATTCTCTTCTTTCTCAAAGGGTCATCGCCACACAACTAGCATAACTGTCTTACTATAGATATTATTTGGTATAAATTAATCTCAAATCGACTCACGATTCCAAACCATGCGACAACGACCCGTCCGCCGTCCCAGTCTGTTCGAGAAGGGAGACGCGGCCGGACCGGGCCGGACTCCGCGGATGATGCCAGGTCGTCCTTGGACGTCACGCCTCCCCTGGAGGGGGGTGGACGGGGCGGATCCGCCCTTCTTGCGCGTCAACGACGGCAGCAGGGAATGCCTGATGTCATCTTGGGGCGGTTGCCCGGCTCGGCGCCCGGACGTCATCATCCCAGAATAGCGTGTGTCTCCGTACCCCTTTATCCAGGCGGTGCACCCGTGCAGGGTGTAGTCAAACTACCCGGCGGTGCAGAGCGCGGCGGCGTGCAGCCTGCGCGTATTTCCGATGGTGCCATCCAGACGGTGAGCAGGGCCACATGGGCATCCTGCTCAGGCCCGTACGCGCGGCATGCCGCATCCTGGTGTCTGGTGGCGGAGCTCAGGAGGGCACTCAGCCGTCCATTTTCGCGCTGCAGCCTAGCTGTGGTCTGTTCCTTGGTTTCGGGCACACCCGGGGCGGGGCGTGTTCTTTCCCGATCCAAAGCTTTCGATCGGACATGTCCGAAATTGTCTGCTGATAGTTGAAATACGGGTTAGTCAAGAAAGTGGTCAGTTACACATATTGTCTTATGTCTGCACGCAGCACCTCGTATGCTCTGGAGGCGTGCCGCTCGTCCACCACCAAGGTGGTGGCATCTTCGCTGAAGAATGCGTTCTTCAACTCTATGCCATTGTTGTGTAGCACCTCGGCGATATATGATATGATGTCTGGTCTGGACCTGCCTGGCGGAGTAGTGACTTTGATCCTAGCTAGGCCCGAACTATAGGCGCGCTCACTGCTCAGCTCTCCTAGGACCTTCCTGACCGGCTCCATGTCCTCTGCCAGGAACCTGATTGAGTCGGCCATCCTGAAAAAGTCATAGTTGTCGGTGACCTCGGCGAACTTGGAGAGTATGTCGGCCGGCTCCATACCCACCTCCTCGACGGAGAGGCGTATGTCCAGTATCCCGTCGGTCAGTGACAGCCTAGCGTTCTTGAGCACCTGGTCATTCAAGACACCTGCCTGCCCGCCAAACGAGTCAGCGTACCTCTTGATGGCTACCACCACCGTGTTTAGGTTCACCGGCCTGCCAGTCGCCCTCTCTACGCCCGGGCGTATCTTTACGGCCAAGGCGGTATAGTTTATCACATTCATCTTCATACAGTCATAGACCGAACGGTTTCGCGTTATGATCTCCCGGACCGCTTCAGGTACGGACATTCCAGCCACCCTCATCAGTATCATATACGTGGGCAGACCTTATGTGTCTTGTGTTATGATGTTATAAATCTGCCATTACACTACCTAAGATTGCTGTTATTCCGTATACTTTATATAATGTAATATATATTACATAAGTAAGGTGAAAATGACAATGTTTGAAGAGTTCGACAGAATCTTTGGAAGAATGCCTAGCCGCCTCCTTGAAGAGGCGGGTTCCGCTGATGGATCGCAGTGCGGCTGCACTCCGGTCCGTTGGTATGGGTATAGTGTGACGGCAGGTCCGGATGGTAGGCCGGTGGTACGCGAGTTCGGGAACACGAGACTTGGCCACGCGGGAAGCCGCAGCATCCAAGTGGACACCGTCGTAGACGAGAAGAATAACGAGATCAAGATGGTAGCCGAGATCCCGGGCGTGGAGAAGAAGGACATCGACATCGTACTGGAGGATGAGGGTGTGGCGATAAGCGCAACCCGCGGCGAGACAAAGTACCACACCAACGTACCCCTACAACACGACGTAAATCGTGATACCATCAAGGCAACGTACAAGAACGGCATTCTCGAGATAGTCTTCGGCATCGAAGACAAGCCGAAAGGCAAGACGGTGAGGGTGGACTAACCCTCCTTTTTTATTATGGTGAGCGAGATATGACGAAGAAATTTACACTGAAGGTGGCAGGAATTGGCCAACGTCACGCCGGTCTAGGCCGGGTGGTCGCAGATCCGCAGGTGGTGGAGCTAGCCGGTTGGGAGACCGGACAGGTGCTAGAGATATCCTATGACAAGAAGAAGACGCACGCCCGCCTGTGGCCCGGTTCGGTCGTATACGGATCTGGCGTGGTGGAGATGGACGGAGTCACTCGCCAGAACGCAGGGGCGGGCATTGGGGACCGGGTGGGGGTACAGGCCGCCAAGGCGGCGATGGCCAGAGAGGTAGTCATGTCTCCGACCGATGATGTACAGCTGGAGGGATTGGGCGGGTTCATGGTACAGAACTATGCAAACAGGGTCCTCTCGGTAGGCGATACGGTTGTAGTGGGCACGCATTTGGGAGGCCGAATACAGCTGGCAGTGGCCTCTACCAAACCAGCTGGACCGGTGGTGGTTGGAGAGAAGACGCAGTTCGTCTTGGGGAAGGCGGGCATGGAGGCGGCCGTACCTGTTTTTTCGTACGATGACCTGGGGGGCTTGGACAACGAGATAAAGAAGATCCGGGAGATGGTGGAGCTGCCATTACGGCACCCCGAACTCTTTGAGAAGGTCGGCGTGGAGGCGCCCAAGGGCGTGCTGTTGTACGGCCCCCCCGGAACGGGGAAAACCCTCCTCGCCAAGGCGGTAGCCAACGAAAGCAACGCCCACTTCATCAGCATATCGGGCCCCGAGGTAATGAGCAAGTTCCACGGGGAGAGCGAGGAGAGGATGCGTGACATATTCAAGGAAGCCTCCGAGAACGCGCCGTCGATAATCTTCATTGACGAGATAGACTCGATAGCGCCAAAACGCGACGAGGTGGCCGGGGAAGTGGAAAAGCGCGTAGTCTCACAACTGTTGACGTTGATGGACGGCCTAAAGAGCCGGGGGAAGGTAGTGGTGGTAGCGGCCACCAACCGTCCTGACTCGATAGATCCGGCCCTTCGCAGGCCTGGTCGCTTTGATCGGGAGATGGAGATAGGCATACCGGACGAGAAGGCCAGATGCGACATACTGAGGATACACACACGGGGCATGCCGATTGACAAGAGCGTGGATCTGGGCAAGATATCCCGGGTCGCCCACGGGTTCGTTGGTGCGGATTTGGAGGCACTTGCCAAGGAGGCTGCCATGGGGTCTCTACGCAGGGTCATCCCTGAGATGGACTTGGAGCAGGACCGCATATCACCGGAGATACTCAAGAAGATCAAGATAACACAGAAGGACTTTTTGAGGGCCCAACGGGAGGTGGGGCCCAGCGCCCTGCGGGAGGTGCTGGTACAGGTGCCCGATGTTCGGTGGGCGGATGTAGGAGGTCTGGACAGCCTGAAGGAGGAATTGCGTGAGGCTACCGAGTGGCCGCTGAAACACCCGGAAGCGTACCGGCACGTAGATGCCGAGGCGCCCCATGGCATACTGTTGTACGGGCCGCCGGGGACCGGAAAGACCCTGGTAGCCAAGGCCCTGGCCCGCGAGACGGACTCTAACTTTATCAGCATTAAGGGCCCCGAGCTGCTCTCAAAGTGGGTGGGCGAGTCGGAGAAGGGCGTCCGCGAGATATTCCGCAAGGCCCGGCAAGCTGCCCCCTGCGTTATATTCTTCGATGAGATAGACTCACTGGCCCCCAAGAGGGGATCCGATACGGGCACACACGTCACAGAGAACGTGGTTTCACAGATACTCTCCGAGATAGACGGGCTTGAGGAGCTGCACGGCGTGATGGTGGTTGGCGCCACCAACCGGGTGGACATGATTGACGACGCCCTCCTCCGGCCTGGCCGCTTTGACAGAATAATAGAGGTTCCAAAACCCAGCGCTGCAGGAAGGGAGCAGATACTTCGGATACACACCAAGAAGAAGCCGCTGGCAGACGGCGTTGACATCAAGAGACTGGCCGAGATGTCCGACGGGTGCGGCGGGGCTGAGCTGCGCGCCGTGGCCAATACTGCTGCTATGCTGGCCCTAAAACGACACGTGCTGGACGGGGTAGATGTAAAGGACATCCTGATAACCCAGCGAGATCTGGAGGATGCAATAGGATCTTTGAGGCGCTAGTCGTGCCTACGAAACAGGCGGGATCAGCGGTGACTATCCAGAACCCGTTCGGATACCGCGCCGCGTATTGATTATCACGCCGACAAAACGAGTCAGCAAAGATCCTACATTCAATACGGCAAATAATCTAGTCGGGCATTTTATTTTTACGCGTAGTGATTTGGCGCACCTTTGGACATTTTATACCGTCATTATGTCGTTGACGAATATGGCGGGGAACAAAAATTAAATTAATTTTCACGAACGGCCTCGTTCAAAACAACATAACCGAAATAAAAGACCATACAAAACCCAGGCCCAATGCACGGGACTGCTATCGTGTTATTTGGATTTGCCCTGTGATCCATGGCAGCAAACTTCGGTTTTGGGACCGGCGCCAGGATTATGATCCAACCAAAGGATAAAACCCAATAACGGTCACCAACTGGTTGTAGGAGCGTAACCAATCCGTAGGAGTGCCGCTATACTGTCACCTGACCCCAGTCACAGACTTTGATGTACAACGCTTGGTCGGCAGTGGCCCTCTACGAGCGCCCGGTCAATCATGAGACCCGATATGCAAATGCGCATGGGCTGAATATAATACTGGATACACCATTCAGAAGAACGAAACACTTACAAAATTACAGTGCCGCAGGATCAACATGGCTAAACCAGCGGGCTTGGACCGGCTCAGGCAGCTTGTTACCCAGACGGGCGCCTTCCAGTATTCTGCCGACAACCCGTTCGTCCTGGCATCGGGTAAAAAGAGCCCCGTGTACTTTGACATGCGGCTATTGTGCGCCGATCCGGAAGCGCTAGCCCTGGCTGCCACCATGCTGTGCGGGATGGCGCAGGAGGCCGGAGCGCGCGCGGTGGGCGGGCTTGAAGCGGGAGCCATTCCAATTGCAACGGCCGTTTCTCTCATCAGCCATGTTCGAGACGGAGCTGGGCATCCCCTAAAATCATTTTACGTTCGCAAGACGCCCAAACTGCATGGTACGCGCCGCGGGATAGAAGGCGCCGCCGAATCCCCGGTTGTTATCCTGGATGATGTTATAACGACCGGCGGATCCGCGCTCAGAGCGGCGCAGGCCATCAAAGAGGCGGGCTTGGAGTGCGCCGGAATATTCTGCATACTCTTCCGCGGGACTTCCCAGGATGTCAAAGCGATAGAGCGCGTGGGCACGCTTCGGTGGATATTCACGCAGGATGATTTTGTAGACCCGGCTCAAGGATGAGCGCAGCCCTGCCCCCCGGGCAGATAATGAAAAAGGAGTTTGACTGAAGACCTAGTCTATAAGCTCGGTCCAGCCGTTGACGAACACGGAGTTCTTGTACAGTGGAACTGGCTGTCCAACGGTAAAGTCCATCGGCCTCATCCAGAAGATTGCCTTGGTGGGGCAAACACCGATGCAGGCTCCGTCGGAGATGCACCTTTCTGGATAAAAGACAAACGCCTTTCCTCTCTTCCAGCCTTCCACTGGTTTTACCCGCAGAACATCAGGTCCCAAGGATGTGCATATCTCCACGCACAGGGCGCAGCCGATACACATCTGTTCGCTGATGTCAGGAATAATTCCCACTGGCATACCGTCACTGATGCCGTTTTGGTTAATATAACTTGCTGTAAAAGTGCGCTCTATAACGCCGTTTGAAGCAGTTATGAGACGGCACGGCCAAGATCCAGCGGGTCCTCCGCCCCCCCGTCCTTTCGGATTAGCAGGGAGCCGGCGCCCACCTCAAGGGCGAAGAGGTTTTCCGTCATCCCTCCTGGCAGCTGGCGGCCTCCCGGCAACAACTCCCACCCACCGGATCCCTTTCTGGCTATGGCGGACACCACCACCCTGGTCCCCGACTTCCTTCCCAGGGCGGCCAGCAGCATGATGGAGTAGTTTGCCAACCGCGCCGCGTCCCTGCCCGTCCACATGGTATTCATGCCATTGAGCGAGTCTATGATCACAAGGTAAGGCTCGATGGAGACCATCTGGATTAGGCCGGAGATCTCCTCCCTCCACCCGGCCACCTCTGGCCTGCGAACCAGAACGTTGACGGGTTGCTGCAGCATGTTGGCTGCCACGTACCCACTGTACAGCATGTCAAAATCCACGTATATGACGCTGCGGTCTGCCGTTCGGGCTAGCATGTCCAAAAAAGTGCATTTGGGGAATGGGTGCGGGCACAGAACCATGCTGGGCCCGGAGCCAAGAAAACCCATCACCGTGTTAAACCAATCAAGGTTTTTATCCAACGGCTCACGAGCGGCACCTGATTATATAATGCGTCCCCTATTCCCAGACACGGCCGGGGAATATCCGGACACGGGCAGGATATACCTGAACAACGCATCCGTCTCTAGGATGCCCGCCTCGTCTGTTAGGGCGATGGAAGACTTTCTGCTTGAATATAACAGAGCAGGACCGGATTCGCGGGCGGCAGCCGGCCTGGTTGAGGAGGTGGCGCACCGCATCCGCAAGACAGTATCCGGAATGGTGCGCTGCCAACCCGACGAGATAGCCCTTACCCAGAGCACCACCGACGGGATAAACGCGGTGGCAGCCGGCCTCGCGGTCAAGCCTAATGCCAATATGGTGATCCGTAGCATAGCACATGAGCACCACGCTAACACATTCCCTTGGCTCCGGCTGCAGGACAGGCTGGAGGTAAGGACTCTTCCGGTGGACGAGGACGGCTTCTTCGAGTTTGGGGATCTGGAGGCATCCTTGGATGGGAATACGGCCTTGGTAGCCATGAGCCATGCGTTGTATAACACGGGCTCGATCCTGCCGCTGGAGAGGGTGGGCCGCCTACTAGGCGGCCAAGTGCCCTTTTTTGTGGACGCGGCCCAGACGGTTGGAAGTTTGGGAGAGTACGACTTTTCCAGACTCAACTCTGATTACATGTCGTTCAACGGTTCAAAATGGCTCTGCGGTCCCATGGGGACAGGCCTTTTCTACTGTAGTAGGGCGGCAGCCGCAAACCTGCAGCCTGCCCATGTGGGGGGAGAGTCGGCCATACTCTACGATTCCACCAAGATAGCCTTCAAGGACATGCCCGACAGGTTCGAGACGGGTTTCCGCAACTTTGTGGGCCTTGCGGGACTGCTCGCCTCTCTGGAATATCTGGCGCGGTTGGGCTTTGACAACATACGGCAGCAGAACATACGCCTGTGCCGGATGCTACGGGAGGGCTTGGCCGATATGCCCCGAGTCAATCTGTACGGACCAGAGGAGGGCAAGCGGGTCGGCATAATAGCGTTCAACATAGAGGGTCGCGACCCCGCCTACATAGCGGAGCGGCTGGAGGAGCGTGGGATAGTCATGGCCCTGAGGGAGATCGGCGAGACAAAAATGGTACGCGCCTCGCCGCACTTTTACAACACCGAGCAGGAGATATCGGCAGCCATTGATGTCATAAAGGATCTATTGTAGCCTACAGTCCCTCTTGCTCTTCTATGACCATCATGGTCAGGGTGGACTGAACCTTGGAAATCCTGCGTATTTTGTTGGTGATTACATACCGCAAGTTGTCCGCGTCCGTTGAGATCAGCTTTAGCACGATATCATATACGCCATACACCCCCTGTACCTCATATTTTACACTGCCCTCTTCGGCGAGTATGTCCTTGACCTCGTTGATGACAGAAGCGTCGGACCCCAGATCCGAGTTCAACAACACATAAGCCGTTGGCACACACACACTCCTGAGGTAGGATATTTAACCTTTGGCCGTTCGGCGGCCTTGTCCAAAAATCCGGAAAAAGGTCACTAGTAATGTTTAATTACCAAATCCAGATGCCCGCCGGACGACGGCCCGGATGATCGGAAGGTATTAGGATCGGAGGATCGCCGCACCGCCCAATGAGCAAGAGACACGGAAAGTCAAGGCAGACCAACCCCAACCGTGCCAGAAGCAAGAACAACCCCGACGGGAAGAGGAACGATCCCAAGACGGACTGGCCAGGATACAACAAGGACCGCCGTTCGGAGGGCAGAAGGTTCATCCGGTGGATGCGCCGGATAGCCGAGATTGCACGCAAGATACTGGGCATAGCGCCAGGCACGCGCGACCGGCGCGTGTCAGCCATACTGGTGTCCATCATCAAGGGCGAAGAGAACCTCTCCTACTGGGGCCTGATCAAGCACTTTGACCGGCACCCCGATGACCTGGATCTGTGCGAGCTGTCCAGGCCGTACTGCAGATCATGGTACCAGCTCCGCATATCGGAGATAGATCCCGCAGTACTGCAAAAGATCATCACCAAGATGGCCGGCGATGAAGCGGTCCACGGTACCCTACTGGTCGACTCCAGCGGATTCAGCATAGCCAAGTATATCGACTGGCAGAACGCAAAGTACGGCAAGATCAGCGTGAGGCTGTTTGCAAAGCTGCACATCATGCACACGCTGCACGGCATGGCGTGCGCCGCCGTCGTTACCCCCGGAAAGTCAAACGACTCACCATACCTGCGCCAGATGATAGAGACGCTCCCGAAGGGAGACGGGGACGTCGTGGCCGACGCGGCCTACGGGGGCGTCAAGAATTGTAACGCCATCCGGGACAGTGGCCGGAGGACCGTCATCGACTCCAAATCCAACGCGGTTATCAAGGGATTCAACGCTAGGGCGGAGATGTTGAGGTTCCGCGAGGAGCACCCGGGGACATTCCACCGGATACTGCGCCTTCGGAACAACGTCGAGAGCGTCTTCTCGTCCATGAAGGCGCGGTTCGGCGGGGTGGTGCGCGCCCTCAGGGAGAAGACCCAATCGGTTGAGCTGCTAACGATGACCGTCTGTTACAACATGGCCTTCGCCTGAGGCCACGCCACGGGGGGCGGGAACCCCCCGCGGCTATGGGGAGGCTGCGCACGACTGCTCGTGGACCGCCATCCGGGACGGCTCCGGCGGGCAGCAAGAACGTGATCCGGCGTCTACCCCGCGCCTTCCTGCCGGTCCAGGTGCCTCCGTAGGTATCAAGCCGGGTCGTTAATTTTGACTTTTTGGACAAGGCCCCGTTCGGCGGCCGTGTTCGCGTATGGGATTCAGTCTGACCTGAACTTGTACGTTTTACGACCATCAACAGGATACGTGCCTAGGGATCCGAGTCCATGCCCGGCCTGCCGCAAACGCCGGCGCTGCCTGATGGCTGCTCCCCGGGCAATCGATTTTGTTCGGGAAAGCGCCGGTCGTGTCCGGAGAGCTTCGGCGAACACCCGCATTTACAGCAGACCGCCGCTCCCAAGTACGACTCGGCCACATATGACGCTCCAGCTGGCCCACCCGCTGCAATAAATACCAGACCGGCACATTCAGAACATGAACCTATTGGATCTCACCCTGGAGATATCGGAGGCCCTCCCAATGTTTCCTGGTTCACCGCAACCCCACATAGTACCTTGGACCAGCCTGCGAGGGGATGGCTATAACTCTGAATTGCTGTTCATGAGCTCGCATTCGGGCACCCACATGGATGCCCCGTACCACTTTGCCGATGACGGCATGAAGATACACCAGGTCCCCATGGAACGGCTGGCCGGAGAGGCAGTCCTGATAAAACTTGACAAGGGCGCCGGTCAAACCATCACCACCCAGGATCTGCTGGAGCATCAGCAGAGAGTAGGCCCCATACCGAAGGGCTCCCCGGTGGTCTTTCACACCGGCTGGCAGGATGATCATTTGGGGACCGAGGCATACTTTACCAAGAACCCGGGCCTCTCGGCGGATGCGGCCAAATACCTGGCCTCGATAAACGTCCCGCTGGTGGGAATAGACTCGCCCAGCATAGACGCAGGCCACAACAAGGACTTCCCCGCCCATCACATACTGGCGCAGAGTGAGACGCTCAACGTAGAGAACTTGGCCAACCTAGACAAGATAGAGTCGACGACGTTCCGGTTTGTCATACTGCCACTTAAGATACTAGATGCCACCGGCTCACCGGTCCGGGCAGTCGCCATTCAGTAGGCGAAGTGGAACCGGTTTCTTCTGTAGTTGGGTGAGAGTGAACCCACTATGGATATGCGGTACCCACATTCACGGCATCTGTTGTCCTTGTCCAGGTTCCATGACTCTATATCGAAACCGTACCGCCTGACCGCCACACCCCCGCAACCGGGACAGTAGGTGTGCTCAAGCGGGTGGCCCGGCACGTTGCCTATGTACGCATATAACAACCCGGCCTCCTTGGCCACCTGATGGTGCCGCTCCAGCGTCTTTACCGGCGTGGGCCCGAACTGCATCATCTTGTAGTCTGGGTGGAAACGCAGAAAGTGGATGGGTGTCTCAGGACCCAGCTCGTCATGGACGAACCGGCACAGCTTCTCGGCATACTCTAGGCTGTCGCCGACCTCTGGCACCACCAGATCGGTTATCTCCGTGTGTATGTCGGTCCGGTCCCGTATGCAGGTTATGGTGTCGAATATGGGCTCCGGATCCGGAACCCCAACATACTTCCTGATGAATTCGGGCTCGGCACTGCCCTTGAAGTCTATCGTGATAGAGTCTAGAAACTCACCCATCATCTCCACCGACTCAGGCGTGTCGTACCCGTTTGAGACGAACAGGTTGCAGAGTCCCATCTCCCTGGCAGCCAGTCCACAGTCCCTGGCAAACTCTATGAATATGGACGGCTCGTTGTAGGTGTAGGCGATGCCGTCGGCGCCGTTCCGGACGGCGGTCTCGGCCACTTCCCGCGGAGTCATCTTCTCGCCCTCCACCTTCCTCCTCTGGCTGATGTCATAGTTCTGGCAGTACCTACACAGCCAGTTGCACCCGGTGGTGGCTATCGAGAATATCTTGGATCCGGGCCGGTAGTGGGTAACCGGTTTCTTCTCTATGGGATCCACGTGTCCCGCTATCACCCTGCCGTAAACCAGCAGGTCGAGCCGGCCCGATTCGTTGGCGCGCACGCCGCACAGTCCCACCTGGCCGGATCCCATCTCGCAGTACCTGGCGCAGGCGGTGCAGCGCACAGCCCCACCCGGCAGCTTCTCGTACAGGACGGCCTCCTTACCCATAATCTAGGTTAGTTGTTCCTGGCATATAAGACAGGACGGCGGCGTTGTGTCGACCCCGGGCCCGTACAACCTAGACGCGCTGGGGTGCCAACCCTAAAAACACGGCCCTCTGTATTAACACCATGAGCCGACCAGGTAACCTATGGCGGAAGGTGCACGGTAGAATCACCAAGAAGCCGACCAACTTCTCCTGGGTGCTGCCAAAGATGGTGGCCGGATCCGGGATTCCCACCACCCACGAGGAGTTCGACTGGCTGATCCAGCAAGGTGTCCAATGTATCGTAACCATGACCGAGGAGGAGCTGCCCCGGAAGTGGACCGGGGACATCTCGTGCCTACACCTACCCACCCCAGACATGACTGCCCCCACACCCGACCAGATAGATGCAGCGGTGAACTTTATCCATGACAACACAAAGTCGGGCAGACCTGCCATGGTTCACTGCGCAGCGGGCTTGGGACGGGCCGGAACCATACTGGCCTGCTACCTGATAAAACACCATGGCCGAACGGCCCGGGAGGCCATAGGGGAGATCCGTTGTCTCAGACCGGGCTCCATACAGTCAGACACGCAAGAGCTTGCGATCTTGCTGTACCACAAACGCGTATCGTCGTCAACCGGAGTCGACGTCGGAGACGAGCCGGCCGCCTGAGATGCTGATCCTCACGCGCACATCCCCCTGAAACACCAACACCAGCTCGGCCCCAGTGTCCTGCACGCTCACCAGCTCTGCCATCTTGACCGTGTCGTACTTTGCCATCCGTCCCATCACTCCGGTATGGAGATGGTCTGTATGCTGTCACCCTCGGCCTTTACGAACAGGAACCGGTTGTCTTTGAAGATGAACGTGATTCCACCCTCCTTGTCCGGCTCCTCCACCTCCAGCAGGGGCTGCCCTAGAAGCCCGTCATACTTTGCCATTTTCCATCTCAGGTGCCTGGGCGTCCCTTATATCCCTAATTGACGGTCACCCGCAGCTCCGGAACGTTGCCCTTGACGCTGGCCTGCTCCATGAAATGGTGCTTTTGCCAGGAGACGTGCACCTCCCCGACCACCCTGTGGGTTCCGGTTCCCAGCTCGGCGGCCTTGATCACGTAATCCTCCTCAAAGTCGAAGAGCTCCTGACGTACCTCCTCCTCGGTCATCCTGATTATCGGCGTAAAGTTCTTTGCCACCTGCACCCAGACCCGCTTCTCCTTCATGGGATTGACCAGCTTGGGGTTTCTGGTCCAGAATATGGCTGCCTTTCTGTACGAGTCGATTGCCCTGCCGATCACCTTTTTTCGTATGCCGCCGGAGGCCAGTTTTATGCCATACTTGATCTTGACGGCAACGTCGTTAGCATTGTACGACTCGGTCCAGTTCTTCTCGGTGAAGGCTTCCCGGGTACGGCCCTGGACGGAGAACTTGATGGTCATCCGGATGTCCTCACCCTGCGAGTACTCCCTCTTGGGCACCAACAGCTCCACCTTGGCTATATGATCATCAGACGCCACGGCTTCATAATGATTTATATCCGCAATATGTGCTTTTTCCGGTACATGGATGCCCAAACCCTGAGCTCCAGCGAACACGAGTTGGGCCTGTCCTTCAAGCAATCAGACATAGCAACGCTGTATATTGTCCAGCACGAGCTACTGCAGAGTTCCGACGTAGAGTTCGCCGGGGTCATTGTAAAGCACCCCCTCACCAACGAGTGCTGGATGCGCATAACCTCAAAGTCAAACCCCAGAGAGAACTTGGCCGACGCCGCCAACACGGCGGTCAGGATCATCGACGAGATGAGAGATGCGCTGAACACGGACATCAGGATATCCTAGATAATAATGAAATTCTGCCCCGCATGCAAGACCAGGCTCAGAAGGATAGAGGGTGTTCTGGTCTGCCCAAACTGTTCCTACCGCGAGGACGGCTCCGCTCAGGCAGCAACACCCAAGCAGACGGCCCCCGAGATCACCCCCGAGCTCAACGTTCTGGCAGAGGACGAGGGCCGGGAAGCGCTTCCCACCATCAAGAAGGACTGCCTCAAGTGCGGCCACGACGAGGCCGTCTGGTGGATGCTACAGACGCGTAGCGCCGACGAACCCACTACCCAGTTCTATCGGTGTACCAAGTGCGATCACACTTGGCGCGACTACTCCTAACACCCCTTCGGTTCTACTGCAAACGCAGACGTTCCCCGGCGCGCAGCCTACGTGTCATACCGGAGCATGTACCCGCGTTTGCACGAGAGCCACCTGTATGGACTCAGGTCCGCAGGCGTCGATCTTTGATTGGCATCTTCAACCAAATATGGTCAACTCATACCGACTAACAGTGCGCAAATCCAACAAATACCTCCCATGGTAGTGTGATTAGTGGATTCCACGCTAATCAACAGGATACGTGCCTGGGGACCTGAGTCCGTACAGCCACCTCTCTCCAAGAATTAAATATCGCTAGGGGAATGCTAGAGCCGTCTTGACGTTTAGGGCAAAAACATCGGGCTCCAATGACATGAAGGCAGTCGTCAGCGCCATATCCACGCTTGTGGAGGAGGCCACCTTCGAGGCCACCACCGAGGGGATCACGTTCAAGGGGATGGATCCGTCCCATGTGGCGCTAATCGACATATCTTGGCCCAATTCGGCCTTTGCGACGTACTCCTGCGACTCGGAGATCAGGTTCGGGGTAAGGGTGGATGAGCTATCCAAACTCGTCAAGAGGGCATCAAAGACGGATGATATAGAGTTGCAGATCACCGAGGATAACCAACTGCAGCTGACCATCGGATCCAACAAGCGCTACAAAGTGAGGCTGATCGAGGGATCCGCCTCGGAGACGCCGCTGCCCAAGATAGGATTCGACGCAAAGATGGTTCTTCCGTATACGTCCTTGGACAAGATCCTGGGAGATGTAGAGGTTGTCTCGGAGTACCTGACCATGTCGGTGGGCGAGGGCAAGGCGGTCTTCTCCGGCCGGGGCGACTCGGGCGAAGCGGCCATAGACATGGCAGAGGGCGACGGAGACATAACCGAAATGTCTGGAGAACAGAAGAGCGAGGGGACCTACAGCCTAGAGTATCTGATCCCCGTAGTAAGGGCGGTGGGCAGCGCCTCGGAAAATATAACCTGCGAGTTCTCCAACGCAAAACCACTGCGCGTCGGATTCACCATAGCCAACATGGGTCATATCCACTTCTACCTGGCACCGCGCGTGGAAAACTGACGTGTTGTTCATGATGGTGGTCCGAAGAGGTTGCCCGGTTTGAGGCTGGTTATCAAGTACGGAGGGACTACCATCTCGTCGGCCGCAGCCATCCGGAAGGTGGCTAGGTACTTGACTGATCTCTCCACCCAACACGAGTTGGCGGTGGTCTGCTCCGCGGTCGGGAATACCACCGACCAGCTGGCGAACATATCCAGGATGATTCGAGCCGGAGACCGCCAAGGGACGGCGGAGCTCGTGCGGGAGATAACGGAGACCCACAACACGATCGCCATGGACTTGGTGGACGACCACCGCATACTGGAGCGGCTGCTAGGCTCCCTCAACGCCGTCTTTGAGGATCTCCGGGCCCTAATTGACGGACTCATGCTGCTGGGTGAGGGGACCCCTAGATCCTCCGACTACCTGCTCTCCTTCGGGGAGAGGTTCTCGATTATCCTGGTGGCAGCCGCCTTGGAGAGCTGCGGCATAAAGGCTGCCCCCCTTAGCGGCAAAGATGCTGGCATACTGACCGACGCGCGGTTCGGCGGATCACAACCACTGATGGACACAACCCGCCTGCGGGTCTCAAAGACGCTGAGCGAGGTGATGGCAGACAGCACCATACCGGTGCTGGGCGGCTACTCAGGGGCGGACCAACACGGCCGCATAACCACATTCGGAAGGGGAGGCTCCGACTATACTGCCACCATCATAGGTACGTGCATCGATGCCGACCAAGTGTGGCTGATGGGCGACATGGACGGCATGATGACCGCCGACCCCAAGATGGTGGACGATGCCCGTGTGCTAGAAGAGGTCTCCTACGCGGAGGTAATAGAGATGTCCATGTTCGGCGCAAGGCAGATACACCCGAGGACGTTCGAGCCGGTACTAGACAGGGGAATCCCCCTGCGCATACGCAGCGCCGCCAACACCGACCACCAAGGCACGTTAGTGGTGCCCGCCCATTCGGGCTTGGCCCAGAACACCATCAAGTGCGTCAGTACCATGCGGGGCAACGGACTCATCGACATACGGGGATTCGGCATGGTGGGTTCTCCCGGGACGGCTGCTGGCATATTCGGCACGCTGGCCAAACCCGGCATTAGCGTGATGATGATATCGCAGAACCCGTCCGAGTCAAGCATAACCATCGTACTGAGGAATGCCGACCTTCACAGGGCCGTACACATATTGGAGATGGAGGGTTTGGGCAAGATAATCAAGAGGTTGGATATAACCACCGACGTTGCCATCGTGGCCCTGATCGGGGCCGGGCTGCGCGGGACGGTAGGAACGGCCTCCCGGGTGTTCACAGCCGTCCGCAACAAGAACGTCAACGTGATAATGATAACCCAGGGATCCTCGGAGCTCAACTTGGCGTTTGTGGTCAGGGACTCGGATGCAGAGATCGTGGTCAGGGCTCTTCATGACGAGTTCGGGTTGGCCGATGCCAACCCCGGCTAGACGACAGTATTGGCGCCATCAGCAGTATCACACCACCGATCGACGACACCCATTCCGGTTCTGATGCAAACGCGGGTGCTGCCCGATGGTCGCTCCCCGGACAATCGATTTTGTTCGGGAAAGCACTGGTCGCGGCCAGATGGTTTCGATGAACACCCGAATTTGCACAAGAACAGCCATTCCAAACCTTTCTATATAACACCTCATACACATCCGCAGTGAACCGGGTACTGGTTGCAATCATTATAGCTGGGATAGCTGGGGCGGTGCTTCTCGCCTCGTCCATACCCGACCAGAGCGCCGTGGCAGGATCCAACAAGAAATTCCACTTTACCCAGACCGTCGTGTCATCCCCTAGCCCCGGCCTGGGTCATGAGGGACACCAGATAGCCATGATACTATCACCCAACGAGGGTACCATATACGACGGCTCCTTGACCTATACATCCAGCGCCCAGATGCAGATAGTGGTGCTACATGAGATATCCCCTGACGATGCGCGGGGCCAGCCCACCTGGACCATAGACCAGGAGACCATATACGGCTGGACCTTGGTTAACACCGAGTCCAAGGCCGGATCCTTCGAGTACACGGGCGCCGGCCTTTTGCTGCACACAGGCGGCGAGGAGTTCACAGCCACGGTCAGTGTGGACGGGTGGATCCGTGGCCAGCCCACAGAGATAATACTGCAGAACCCCGTTCAGGAGAAGCATGAGCCGTCGATCGAGTTGGCGCGCGCCAGCGTACCGGCCACCATACCCATGCACGCCGGAGCGCACGACGGCGGCCAAGTGTTGTACATAGTAACCGATGCCAGCGATCCGGACTGGTCCGAGGAGATAACCGAGATGCAGGGCTGGAGGGTAGAGGTAGCCCCGCCGCTGGCTAGCGCCCCGGAGGATACGCTCAACACGATGTACGTCTTCACCAACGGCGAGCCCGGCGACGGACTCTACGGCCATCAAGCCGAGGTCTTTGCGTACACGCCCGCCCAGGAGGAAGAGTACAACGCGCTGAGCAAACTGGTGGAAATAACTTGGAGACCGGGCCAGACCCAGGAGGTCTTTGAGTTTGCATCGGACATAGAGGCGGCCATCACCGCAGGGAGGGTGGTGATGGAGGACACCAGGATGGTGGTGAACGCTCCCCAGATAGTCTGGCCTGAGGGCCAGATGCTAGTCAGGGAGGATCCCTCGATATCCGAGGATATGGCGTACGGCGGAGGCCAGATCACCGAGATAGATCAGGAGGAGATGACCGTCACCTTTGTGGCCCACCGCGGATGGGGACCTGACGGTGAGACAATCTACTATATCGTGACAGATGCAACCCCGTCGGCACCGGCCGAGGGCATGGGCGTGGTGAACGCTCCGGCGACCGCGTCGCTGATAGTAAACGCCGCCGCCGTTGATCTCTTCCAGTTC
This sequence comes from Nitrosopumilaceae archaeon, assembly GCA_965261905.1. GTDB lineage: Archaea > Thermoproteota > Nitrososphaeria > Nitrososphaerales > Nitrosopumilaceae > VYCS01. The sequence continues at coordinate 1,084,115 of CBDHDZ010000013.1, forward strand.
TCCAACGGCATCAAGGGTACAGGACCGCTGGGATTCCAGCCGGGTATAGCCTCGGCGGCACCCGGTGATGAGGGATACAGCCCCATGTGGAGGATATACTTGGTGGAGTGGAACGATCCCGAGGACGCCAGACTGCTAGAGACCAGATCCGACATAGACCACTACAGGTCCGCCGAGGTGCTGACTGCCTCGCTGGCTAGGCCCATGAACGCGGACCACATAGTCAACTGTCCATTCATAGACCCGTTCCAGTAGAGATTACGCACAGGCCCCTCCAGATCAGGTTCGTTGCGTGCCATGCCCCCGCCCATCCCGAAGAGTATCTTGTAGTTGTAGTTTGAGTCGTATCCCCGGTTCGCGTTGAAGACGGACGGGCCCGGCAACAGGCCCCGCCGTCTCATCTCGCCAGCATGGGCGGCAGCGTGGTCACGTCATTGACGCCGCCGGGGTGGCAGTATGCACAATAACCCGGTCGTCTCGCGTGTTCGCTCATTGCCGCGTGCGGGGGCTCGGCAATCAAAAAACCCATCAGGCGGGCTTCAACGGAGCCAGGACCAAATTGCGCAACGTACAAGTTCAGGTCAAATTCTGACCTGTGCCTGATCGGTGACCTCCGGGAGATGCTGCCGGCCGTGTTCGCGTATGGGATTCAGTTTGACCTGAACTTGTACCTGCGCTGCAACCCCCCCCCCATCCAGTAACCATAAATTATCTGTGACCTAGCATAGGATAATGGCGGGCAGGCTGTATATAGTGGGAGTCGGACCGGGTCACCACGATCACATGACCTACAGGGCCAAGCAGGCCATAGCAGAGAGTGACACCATAGTGGGATACGCTACCTATGTTAACCTGGTGGAGGACCTGATACAGGACAAGGACGTCTACAGCTATGCCATGACGCAGGAGGTTGAGCGGGCACACCAATGCATAGACTTGGCAAAGTCGGGAAGAACCGTGTCGCTGGTCTCCAGCGGTGACCCTGGAATATACGGGATGGCGGGCCTCATCTACGAGATGCTGGCCAAGTCCGGGTGGGACCCCAAGGAGGGCCTCCCAGTGGAGATAATTCCCGGCGTCTCTGCCCTGAACTCGTGCTCGGCCATCATCGGCTCACCCCTGATGACCGACTTTGCCGTCCTGAGCATGAGCGACCTGCTGGTACCCTGGGAGGTCATAACGAAGAGGGTGGAGGCGGCTGCCGCCGGAGACTTTGTGATAGTCATATACAACCCCGCCAGCAAGAAGCGCATACACCAGCTGCAGGACGCGCGCCGGATAATCCTAAAGTACAGGAAGCCCCAGACGCCCGTGGCGATAGTCAAGGGGGCGTACCGTCAGTCGCAGACGGTGGTCCTCACCACCTTGGAGGGCCTGCCGGACCACTCCGACAAGCTGGGCATGATCAGCACCGTCATCATCGGAAACTCATCCACCTACACCTACGGGGACCTGATGATAAATCCCCGCGGCTACAAGTCAAAGTACGATCTGGGCTAAACGCTGCGCCGTATCTCTGCTGCCAGCTCCTCGCTCAGGACCACCCTGTCCCGGATGGGGCCCACTATCCCAACCAGGTACTCTCCCACGGCACGCTTTAGGTCGGCGGGGTGTAGCCTCCTGGCTGCAAAGTCGGATTCCAGCTCGCCATAGCTTTGGTAGGCGATATCGCCCCCAAACCTTTCGGGGCGCTCTATGGCAATCTCGTCGCGTTCATGGAATATGATGTGCTGCGCCATCTCCAGCAGCGGACTGCCAACCGTGCTGCCCTCCTCGCACCAGGATCTCGCTATCTTCTTTTTGATCTGGTCGTCGGTGTCGTGCATGAATATGCCAGAGTTCGGATCCGACTTGCTCATCTTTCCGGGCTGCTCGGCGCCAGCGGTCCGGGGCGCCGAGAGCCCGGGCAGCAGCTTGTGGTGTACTGCCACCGGCACCTTCCAACCCATCTTGGGGAATATCTCCCGGACCAGCATGTGTATCTTCCTCTGGTCCATGCCGGCGTGTACTATGTCCAGGTCCAGGGAGTGTATGTCGGCGGCCTGCATGGGCGGATACAGAAGCTTCGCCAAGTCCAGATTCTCGCTCTCGGAGCGGCCCATGATGGTGAGCGCCCTCTTGGTCCGGGCCAGGGACATGTGCTTTGTGAACCGGACAAACTCTGACCAGTACTCCCTTCTTTGGTCGTAGAGATCCGTTCCCAGCACTATCTGGGCGCCGGGGCAGACCGCCTTGAACGCTTCGCGGTAGTATCCGGAGACCCTGGATATGACGTCCCAGTCGCCCCCCAGCTTGTCGTTGATCAGCGTATGCCAGTCGGCCAGGAAGACCGTACACCGCACCCCGGCCCGCACCATGTCGTTTATCTTGAAGCCGGTACTGACCAGGCTGCCCAGGTGCAGAAAGCCCGATATCTCAAGGCCGATGTAGTGTTTCGGCGAGGTGTTCGTCTCGAACAGGCCCACCAACTCCTCCCGGGTGACCACCTCCTCGGTGGGGGGCTTCTGGATCAGCTCCACCTTCTCCTCTATGTCCATCGGGGGGGTGTTTCCCGATGAGTCTATAAGGCTATTTGGTGCCGCCCAGAGTCTTGCGCGGCCTGGTGCTCAGGTAGAAGGCGTGGGAGCTTATTATGAAGGCGGCCAGCCATATCTTGGTGGCGAACACCAAGTTCCAAGGGCGGTCAGGGTCAGGGTAGGCCACCAGGAGACGGTCTATATCCGGGACCACCCCGTCCACCACCCCGGCGGCTATCTTTGCGTTGAGCACCGTAAAGTTGTAGAACACCTCATAGAGCGTTATTATCGCAAAGCTCAACAACATCAACTGGAGCAGGGCCATCCGGCGACCGGGTATCTTGCCGTCCACCGTCCTCTTCCACCCTATCCGGGACACGCAGTACCACCCTATTATGCTGGAAAAGAACAGCCAGGTGGAAAGCCTGGCAAAGTTCTCAAAGGGGACGGCCGTGTTGTGGATGATCTCGCCCAACACGTACGTGCCCCTCTCCAGCCATTCGGCGGTGGTGGCGTAGAACCCAAAGGCCGTTATGATCAGCATTATGGCGGCGCTAGCGTAAAAGATGTACAGGTAGATCCTGTAGGCCGGCTCGCTCTCCTCCAGGTGGTCTGGCACGCGGTCAGGCGGGCAATTTCCGTATAAAAGAGATTGTAACTTGGGTGCTTGCGTCGGCCGAACCGCCATCCAACCCGCAGGCAACAGCCCCTAAAGGTTCATAGGGTCAGGTGCCGCTACGCCGACTCGTGGAACACCGGTTCATCCCGATCAACAAGCCCCTGCTGGATGACCGGGAAGCGCGCGCCGTGCTGTCCGTGCTGGAGTCAGGAACGCTGACCTCCCCATCCAGGGAGGGGGGCCCCGCCGTCCAACGGCTGGAGCGGGCCGTCCGGGACTTTACCGGGGCCAGGCATGCTGTGGCGGTCAACTCGGGAACGGCGGCCCTTCAGGCGTCCCTGCTGGCCTTGGATGTGGGAAAGGGTGACGAGGTGATAGTGCCGTCTTTCTCGTACGTGGCAACGGCCAACGCCGTCTTGTCGGTGGGGGCCGTTCCGGTCTTTGCGGACATAGGAGCCGACCTTACCATGGATCCGGCCTCGGTTGCGTCACTGGTGACCGAGAACACCACCGCCATCATACCGGTCCACCTGTACGGCCGGGTGTCTGACATTTCGGCCATATCCGAGGCGGCCGGCGGCCTACACGTGGTGGAGGACGCGGCGCAGTCGCTGGGATCCACCATCAACGGCAGGCACACGGGGACGCTCTCGGAGATGGGGTGCTACAGCCTGTACCCGGGCAAGGTGGCCACCGCCGGGGAGGGCGGCGTGGTCGTAACCGATGATGATGCTATCCACGACAGGCTGCTGGCTATACGCAACCACGGCAACACCGGCAGCGAGTTCGGGTCATTTGGCATCAACCTGCGCATGCCAGAGGTGTCTGCCGCCATGGGGGCGGTGCAGGTGGACAAGTTGCCATCCTTCTTGGATTCCCGCCGCCGCAACGCCGCCCATCTGTCCGATCTTCTGGAGGGGACCGACCTGGGGCTGCCCGTCACAAGGGAGGGGGAGAGCCCCAACTGGAACCTCTACACGGTAATGTCGGACAGCCGCGACGATCTGCTTGATGCGCTGAACCGCAACGGCGTGGGGGCTGCCATCTATTACAGGGTACCCATCCACATGACGCCCGTCCATGCGGGAACGTGCAGCCTGCCGGTCACCGAGGATGCCGCCCGGCGGGTGCTGTCGCTGCCGGTCCACCCCGCAGTGGCCGGGAAGGACCTGGAGCGCATCGCTGGCATCATATCGGGAGCGGCAGCAGCTCAGTAGCCTTCCTTCTGGCGGTCCTTGTTGATTAGGTTCTTTCTGGCGTACTCTCTGGCTATGTCGTCGGGTGTCATTCCCAGCTCTATCGACGCCTGTATCACAAAGTGCCAGACGTCTGCCAGCTCCTCCCGCGCGGCAGTCTTGTCAAACTCCGTTGGCACCTTCCACCACTTCCAGTTGGTCAGCCGCTGCAGCTCGGCCGCCTCGTGGATGATGGCCGTGCAGAGCACCGAGACCCGCTCCTCCATCCCCTCGGGGTACCTCCCAGGACTCATCATGGCGGCTAACTCGCGCTGCATCCTGAACATCTCCTCCAGCTTGTCCACGGTAGTTTCTGCCGCACCGCCGGTAATAGAACTATCGTGCGTTCGGGCGGGAATTATATCGTTAAGTAAACACGGCCGCCGTTCACCCCCGCCTGGCAGTGTTAAATAGTTGATCCGGTACATTACCACATGATTCGTTCCCGCGGCTTCCGCGTGAACCTCGCCGGCCCGCAGGCCGACAAACTGTACGCGTTGGTGGGCGGCCAGCGCGAGGCATACAACTGGGCCGTATCCAGACTGAAGGATGATCCAACACTCACTAGGTTCGACCTGCAAAAGGAGTTCACTACGATAAGACAGGCAACGCCACATCTTCAGCTGACCGAGCGAGTCTTCCAGCACGCGGCAATCCGCCAGGCCAGGACTGCCTGCGACATCAGCAACAGGTACGGCAACGGCAACCTCAAGTACCGGACCCGGAAGAACCCGTTGAGGACGGTCTCGTGCGAGGTCGCGCCGACCTACGTCGACAACCAGGCCGTATCGCTGCCCGGGCTGGGTCGTGTCAGCCTGGTTGAACAGCAACCGTATCAATATCCGGGCAACTGGCTCTACAAGTCTCGGTCGTTCAGACTAGTGGATGTCACCCCCTGGCGAAACACGAAACCATCCAACCACATCTGGAGGTTGTATGTCACGTATGATCTACCGGATCCGGAACCACGCACCGAAGGGTTGGCAGTCGGGGTTGACCGCGGCATCAGGAACCCGACCACGATAGCACGGTCGGACGGCTCGACGGTCTGCTATGACACGGCCACCACCTTCAGAAACAACCAACGCCGGAACGACGAGACGCGCCACCAACTATCCAAGACAAACAAACACTCTCGCAACTATCGGGAGACGGCCCGCTGGCGCGACCGTCGCAACTACAAGAACGCCTGCGAGCGCGACTATTGCGAATGGATGCTGGCCAAGGAGGTCTGCGAGGGCGCCCGCGTCATCTGTATCGAGCGGCTGGACCTGGAGGCGATGACCCGACACGGTGGCAACCGCAAAAAGGGTCTGAACCGGGGCATGAGGTTTGTCCGCCACGGCGAGATACTGCGGAAGATCAGGGTGGTCGCCGAGCGGATGGGCATCGAGATAATAGAGGTCAACCCGGCCGGCACCAGCACCACGTGCTCGAAGTGCCGGCATATGGACAAGGAGTCGCGGGATGGCGAGCGCTTCGAGTGCGTGGCATGCGGACGGGTGATGAACGCGGATAGCAACGCGTCGTGCAATATCGTTAACAAGGGAACGGGTATTAACGTTCCCGCGGGGGAAGGAATGTTCCTCGAAAGGCGTGAATTGGGACGGACCCGGAATCCACCCGAATGGGTGTTGGCGGCTCCGGACGTAGACCAGCGGCGCGAGAACCAAGCGCGAAATCGTCCCGCGACATCAAGCGCCGAAAAACACTTGGGTAGGTACGCGTACGTTACGCGTGTTTACTTAACGATATAATTCCCGTTCAGGCAGATCATGCGGCGGTATGCGCCGACGCGTTCCTCTATGTCGGCGCGCGTAAGGTTGATCAACCCTCCCAGTCCGCGCCTGCCCACCGCAAACGACCCCAGGACGTTTCCGTACATGCAGGCCCGCCTCAACTCGTCGGTTCCAACCGAGCCCGCCGAGTCCAGGTAACCCATTACGGCGCCCGCGAACGAGTCGCCTGCGCCGGTAGGATCCTCCACCCCGTCCACGGGAAAACCCGGCAGCGGATACACCTCCTCGCCGCAGAACAGCAGGGATCCGTGCTCGGCCTTCTTGATTATGACGTGTCGGGCTCCCCACCCTGAGATGGTCCCGGCGCACTCTATCAGGCTGTGACTGCCGGTTAGATGTCTGGCCTCATCGTCGTTGATTATCACCGCGTCCACCATGCTGATCAAGTCCACAACGCTGTCCTTCTTGGCGTTTATCCAGTAACTGATCGTATCGCACATGACAAACTTTGGATGCTCGAACTGCCCCAACAGGGAGATCTGCTGCACCGGATCCATGTTGGCCAGGTACACAAAGTCGGACCCCCGGTACTCCTCGGGGACCCTGTGTTGGTACTCCAGCGACACGTTGGGCTCCACCACCAGGTCGACCCTGGTGTCAAAGTTGTCCTCGTACCTGGCCTCGTACCTGAACGTCCTGCCCTCGACGATCTCAAGGCCGTTTATATCCACACATCCGCTGAGAATTTTGGCGTATGACTCTGGCAGGTCGGTTCCGGCCACCGATATCAGGCGGGTCTCCGTAAAGCGGCTGGCCGCGAGCGCCGCGTACGTGGAGGAGCCACCCAACTCGTCCCAGACCGTCCCATCCGGGGCGTGTATCCTGTCCAGCACCAAGGACCCGAATACGACCAGCATGTCCACCCGTCCCTGCCCGTCTATAAATGACCTTTTATCCGCCCAACCGCGGGCCATCCATTGGACGCGCGCAGGAGGGCATCCCACCGGCCGGAGACGGGCCCGCATCACTTGCCGTGCCCGCACGTGTTACACGACTCGAAGACCACGCCTTCAAGATGGTCAAAGTGGGATCCACACTCCCCACAGGTGTGGTGCATGTCATAGTATCCATCCGGCTCTATCTCGACCACTCTCCGGGACGACAGGCTGGCGCTCCCGCACCTGATGCAGCGGCATCCGCACTCCACGTAGATTTTCCATGCTGAACTTAATTATAGTTGTCGCGACATTTCTTGTTGATGGACGAGGACCGGATCATCCCGCTGGAGATAGACGACCACTACAGGATGTACGGGAAAGAACCCTGGGAGATCAGCTATACCACAAAGTGCTCGCTCTGCGACTCTCGCATAGACGAGTACGGTTTCTGCTCGTGCGGAGCCTGCGGCGAGTGACAGCCCCGTGCAGCAGCGGGGCCGACGCGGCGGCCGCCAGCACCATCACGGCGGCCGGGAACTCTGGTATCACCGTCGAGCCCACCACCGTTACAGTTCCCGGCGCCTCTGGCCTGATGTTTACCCATGCGTGCGTCCCGTTATCCCTGTATGCGTGAAACCACACCTTCTCGTCCGCCAGGTAGACCTGGTAGGGATCTCCCAACATCTCCCGCGGTATGACCACCGTTACAAACTCGCCGCCCTCTGCCACCTCAAAGATCATGCTCATCGAGGGCTGATGCAGCTCCATGGATTCGATGGTGTCATGGCTGCGGACGGCCACCGCGAACTCGTGCTCTTCCCAGCTGATACCGTGCAACGTGACAGGCTCGCCGGTTGTATACTCCAGCTTCATCTGGCAGCCATGACACCTTATACGGTCCGTGTCTCCCAGATGGACGGGTTGGTCGTTGGCGTAGACGGTGTCCGGCTCCGGCGGTAGGACGAACAGCACATTTTCCAGGTACCGAAAGTCCCACGTCCATACGTTTCCTTTCAGGGTTAGGGCGTCCCGGATGACATACTCCACCATGACATCAAGTTCCGACGGGGACACCACGATGCTGCCATCCGCGGCGGTGGCATACTGGACATCCATGCCCGATTCATCCCCGACAGACAGGTTGGAGATGGCCCCGGGCACCAGCTTCAGCTGCCTGGGATCCTCGCCGGGGCCTATCACGTGCAGTATGCGGGCATCGGGCGCCCCGTCCAGATAGACCACCACCTCTTTTTGGTCGGCTGCCTCCCCGGTCTGCATCTGGGCGTAGGCGGCGGGTACGACAACCATCAATACGGCAATCAGGGGAATGGCCGGACTCATCTATTCCACTGCGACTCGGAGCATCTTGGCTTCCTGCAGCGGGCAGTCCCTCTCGTCCCGTGGCAGGTTCACTATCTTGTCGGCTACATCCATGCCGTCGGTCACCTCTCCGAACACGGTATAGTTCCTGTCCAGGAAGGAGCTGTCCGAGGTCACAATAAAGAACTGCGATCCTGCGCTGTCAGGATCCTGCGCCCTGGCCATGGAGACTATCCCTCTCTGGTGGGACCTGGAGTTGAACTCCGCCTTGATGGTATACCCGGGCCCGCCAGTGCCCCAGCTTGCGCGGTTGCCGGTCTTGGTGTTGGGATCCCCGCCCTGTATCATGAATCCGGGGATCACCCGGTGGAAGAGGGTGCCGTCATAAAAGCCCGACCTTGCCAGGCTCTCAAAGTTCCTGACTGTCTCGGGAGCCAGCTCAGGCAGAAGCCTGAACGATATCGTTCCGTGATTGGTCTGGATGGTAACCTTGCTCAATATCCAAGCCACACAACTGCGCAATAATTAGTTTTTCAATTTAGCCGGTCCCGCCTATGCAACATTACCAGATGATACAGGCCGCGGGCGCCTGCCGGGATTGGCGGTGCAAATACCGCGCTTTGTGCGGGTATTGGGTGCTTTTTATGGCCGTATATAAAAAATGGAGCGACTGTCAAAATGGCGGCATGGTTCTGCAGCAAACGCGGGTGCTGCCCGACGACGGCTCCCCGGACAACCGACTTTGTTCGGGAAAGCGCTGGTCGCGGCCAGGTGGTTTCTATGAACACCCGAATTTGCACAAGAACCCGGCGGCGTAACTTGTCGATATAATTCCCGCGGCATTTTACCAAATATTTTTAAATACTTCCTACCGGTCTGTCACATATGAGCCAACCACAACAGAGCATGGTGATAAAGGACGCGATCAAGGCGTGTCTGGAAGAGGGTCTCACCGACAAGCAGGAGATCTACTCTAGGGTGGTCAAGGAGTTGGGTGTTCCGCGTCCGACGGTACGGAGGGTTGCTAGGGACCTGCGCAACGAGATGGCAGAGAGCATAAAGGAGCTGGAGGCCCAACTTCGCTCCTACGAGGACAAGATAAGGGGACTCTCGTAACGGCTGGCGTACACACTCAACCCCCCTCCAGTCGATTAGGAAGTCCGACCTGATTCACCACCAAACCTACACGCACCGGCATTACATGATGGTTAACGGCGCGCTTCCAACGACCGCGTGGTGGCGATATGGGGAATGGGTCTGACGGCTGGCAGCATTACTATTATAAATCACCAAAATTGTGTTTTAGCCATGGGCTATTTCAAGAACCACCTGGCAACCCTGGTGACGGGCGTCTTTGCGGCCATCCTCACCGCCCTCTGGCCGTACTTCAACGGTTTTGCACCCGTGCTGGACTTTGTCTTTTTGATGGCGGTGCCCATAGCGTGGTTCTTGGTGGTCATACTGTGGCTGGCCCAGTTAAGTACGGACTACATGCACGGGCGTGACCACGACAGCACCGCAGATGACATGGAACCCGCCACCGAGCCGACGATCATCCATCTTGAGGGTACGACCGCCGACAGCATCGCCGACGCCGTGCTAAGCCAGGCCGCCCCCTCACCTCAGGGGAAACCCGAAGAGTCCAAGGACACCAAGGCAGCTGTGTGATTTTGAACTTGATCGTCGCCAAAACATGCTAGTGGCAGCAACGCACACCGTGGTTTGACTTGCATTTGGGGCAGCTGTGGGCCCCCCCAAAGTGGCATCTGCAGTCGCACAACTCGGTGGGATCCGTCAGGATAGTCCACGCACCCTCTTGGCGAGGTCCAGCGTGTCATCGGCCATCTCACGCAGCCTGTTCTTGGCGGACTCGGTTATCGACGAGTCGGGCAGGTCGTCGTTGACGGTCATGTAGACGGCCTTGGGGTTGGCTACCACCCTGAAGTAAGATAACAGCTGCGTGAGGAGCGTCTGGACATCGGTAAATCCGATGTTTCCGGAAGCCAGAATGACCATTCCTCCCACCTTGCCCGCGGTGGCCTTGTAGTTGATATACTCAAAGAGGTTCTTGAGGGCGCCGCTGAAGAACGAGTTGTAGATGGGCGTACCCACAAGCCACACGTCTGCATCAGTTATCAACTTGGCCGCCCTCGTGGTGGCATCGTTGTACTCCAATCCATATCCCCGGTAGCATTCGATATCGCCCTCGGCCAGGTTGATGAACGCGGTGTCCGGCTCCTTGGCCTTGACATGGTCGTAGACATACCTCATGGGTATCTGGGTCATGCTGTTCTTTCTGGGGCTGCCCGATATCACTACGACCTTCACGGACTGATGGCGATACGCCCGCTATTTAAACTCCCAAGGACCTCTGGGACGCCCGGCGCCGGGGATGATGATCCTCTTTGGGGGGCCACCGGGCGGGCCGGTACGGGGGTATCCCCGCGGCATGCCGCTCAAATTTTTATTGGCGCCGGCCAAGCCGCTACCGATGATAGCGTGCCCGCAGTCTGAGGCCGGCGAAGGGGCCGACGCGGTGCTAGCCCGGTGCACCTGCCCCGGACCGGCCTACCGAATATCCGGATCCGACATATCCCTGTTTCTGGAATCGCCCTTCTCGCTGTACTGCAAGCAGTTTGTGGACAGATCCGAGAGGGATCCGCCCGATGCCTCCCAGATGCTCTTCTCCGAGCACGGGCACAGCCACGAGACGCGACTCATGAAGGAGCTCTATTCCGAAGGCGACAAGCCAGGTATCCCGGCAGAGCGGGCTGCGCCCAAGCTGCCTGGTACACCAAGACACAGACGGCGCGGGCATGAGGGTGGCGGCGGAAGGGGGCGCCGCCGCAGACGGTGGGTCAGCCCCGAAGAGCACGCGACACAACTCGACAGGGCCCGGGTGCAGAGCTTTGGGAAGACCCTGCAGCTGATGCGAAACGGGGCGGACAACCTACTGGAACCCCAACTGTGTTTCTTTCCACTGGGCCTCCATGGCAGTCCGGACATACTTGAGCGCCGGGACGGGGAATCAGACCTGGGATCATACCACTATGTGGTAAAGGAGATCAAGTCGTCCCGGAAGATACGCAGGAAGCACGTCATGCAGGCGGCGTTCTATAATATGATGCTCGGCGAGATCCAGGGGCATGCCCCAGAGGAGTTTTATCTGCTGAATGCCGCCGGGGAGGACGCCGCCTACAGCTACGCCGACTACAAGGAAGAGATAGCGGGGGTGCTATCCGGCGTGGCAGGCATCAAGGGCGGAGAGATGCCCCCGGTCGCCTACGGACGGGGCGTCTTTCCGTGGAGCAACTACTGCGACAGGATGGCCGTCCAGCGGGACGATCTCTCCCTGATCACGGGCATGGATGGAGACCAGCGATTAAAACTGGAACTGCACGGCATCGGGACCGTGGCCGCGCTGCTGGAGGCCGACGTGTCCGGGCTGGCAGAGGCGGGGATCCGGCAGGAGGCGGCTCGCACATACGTGGCGCGCGCCGCAGCACTAAAGACCGGCAAGGAGACCAGGCTAGGGCCCAACATCCCGGTTCCGGATACGCCCACCACAATCTTCCTGAGGGTGGAGGAGGGCATGAACGGGGAGGCATACATGATGGGGGCGCTGGCCCGCACCGGGGATGCGGAGGAGTACGCCCCGTTCGTGTCGGCGGGTCCGGAAGCCGAGGGATCCACGCTGCGGGAGTTTCTGGAGTTTATAGGGAGATGGAGGGACTACACGATATACTACTGGGGATCTGGCGGGGAGACGCCTCTCTCCAGGCTTGTGCGGAAATACCATACCGGGGAGGAGGGGGCGGCCCCCGAGATTCCTATGACGGACCTGCAGCGGCTGGCTGCCTCGGTGGTGGCCTTTCCAACGTACAGGGCCAAGCTCAAGTTGGTTGCCGAATGGATGGGCTTTAGGTGGACGGACGAGGAGGCCGATTGGGGGAAGGGGGTCCTTATGTACAGATGGCACGCCCAAAACCCGGAGCGCCCGTTCTACCTGAACTATATCAAGACCTACAACCGCGACAACTGCCGGGCGATAGCCACCGTCTGGGACTGGCTGGTCGAGCGCGGGTACCTAGAGCGGGGCTAGCCAACACATCATCATATGGAAGCGGGCTTGGAGGGCTTCGATCCCTCGACCTGTAACTTAGGAGGCTACCGCGCTATCCATACTACGCGTCAATCAACGACTCTGCGCCACAAGCCCGGCCTTGATCAGAGCCGTAACAATTTAAGCGTAATCCGGACCCGCCAATGTTTCGTGCAGATGGCTCCATTCGGCGCCCGGCTCCCCCTTCCACGATTCGTACGCGACCACCTCGCTCAAGTCCAGCCTGGGCAGCCATCCGGCGGTCTCAAGATCCGGCTTCTGGGCAAACCCTGCTACATGCCCCAAGCACAGGTATGCCACCGGTACCACGTGGCCGGGCAGCCGGAGGCACTCCCGGATGACATCGTTGGAGAGTATGCTGACCCAGCCCACGCCCACGCCCTCGGTGCGGGCAGCCAGCCACAGATTCTGGACGGCGCAGCAGACGCTGTACACCCCGGCCTCGGGTATGCTGGTCCTGCCTATGACAAAGGGTCCAAACTTGGAGGGATCATACGTCACGCACAAGTTGACGAACGACTCCAGTATTCCCTCGAGCTTGAGCGATACGTACTGTGAGCGTCTAGATCCATCCAGCATCTCCGCAGAGCGGTTCTTCTCCTGCTCGAAGGACTCCTTGATCCTGGTCCTGGTCTTCTGGTCCCTGACCAGAACAAAGTTCCACGGTTGCGAGAAGCCCACCGACGGGGCGTGGTGGGCCGCGTGCAGCATCCTGGCCAATACGGCATCCTCAATCGGCTTCTGGACAAAACGCGTCCTCACATCCCTCCGCGAGTATATGGCCTTGTACAGCCCTCTCCTCTCCTCGTCGGTGAAATCCATGCCCGGCATCTGCGGCAGCCTCTGTTAAAGGTTAATACGAAACTCCTGATACAGCATCCCAACGGGCCGGTCGTCTAGCCGGTTAGGATACCGCCTCGACACGGCGGTGGTCGTGAGTTCGAATCTCATCCGGCCCATTACTTTCTGGTAACTTTAATAGGGTTCCGCCGTATAACAACCATGAAGTTGACCGAGGACGACATCATCAGATCGGAGGATGCCTCCCCGTTGCTGCTGTTAGAGCAGGGCGTATCCGGCGAGGTGACGCGCCGCAAGTACATCGCCACGCTGCGCCGGATATTGTGCGTGATCTTCGAGGACTTGCTGGAGGGCGACTTTGAGGAGCGGGCGGAGCAGTTTGTGCAGAAGGGCAAAGAAAACCCCGACTGGGTGCAGGACATTATGATAAGCCTGTCCTGGAAGCTGCGCGAGCGGGCGGAGCTGCCCAGGGACGACCCAAACTACCTCAACCCGACCTCCTTTCAGACTTACTTCAAGCCGCTCCGCAAACTGCTGGAGATGAACAATATCACGATAAACTGGAAGCGCGTACATATGACCTTCCCGGAGCGGAACAACATACTGGACACCAAGGGGTGGACCAGGGACGAGATAGCTGCAATGATCAAGTACGCGCGCGATCCCATGGAGAGGGCGCTGGTGCTGGTGCTGGCCAGTTCGGGCGTGCGGCTGGGCGGGCTGGCCTTGAAGTGGCGCGACCTGACGCCGATCTACCTGGTGGATGGCCGCCTGACGGTCGACCCGGGCGAGGGCGGCGAGGTGGCCTGCGTCGCGATCAACGTGTATACCGGCTCCCCGGAGAGCTACACTACCTTCATTACCCCGGAGGCGTACCGCGCCATACAAGAGAGCGGGCAGATGTGGGCCGACGGCACGGGGAGCCAGCCGGATCCGGAACACTACCTGTTCCTGGCGACGAAGCTGCTGCCGCACAAGGCGAGCGAGCCGGTCATAGCCAAGCGCGTGCGCCGGATGGCGACCAAGGCGGGATTGCGCAACAAGCGCACCAAGAACGGGACGAGGTTCCCGACCCAGCTGGTGCACGGCTTCCGCAAGTTCTTCAACAAGACCTGCAAGGAGAAGCTGTCGGGCGATTCGCTGGCGTCGCTGATACGCACCGAGTACATGATGGGTCATCAGGGGCTTGTGTCGCTGGACAAAAACTACTTCAAGACCAGCATGCTGGAGATGGCGGCCGAATACATGAAGGTCATACGCGACCTGACGATCGACGACGCGGACAGGCTGAAGATTTCCAACAAGATTCTGTCCGAGAACATCCAGGAGATGGAGAGCAAGAAGGCCGAGGAGTTGGCCAGCATGAAAGAGGAGCTGGCGCACATGAAAGAGGAGATGGCGCGCAGGGACAAGGAGGTTGAGGAGCTTAGGAACAGTCGCGGTCCCGTCGGCATGGACCTGGTGGACGCCCTCAAGGGCTCGGTGGGTACCGACGGCGTGCCGGGTGCGGTGGTGGAGTCGCTGACCGAGATGATGCGCCAGATGGAGGCCACCCATAAGGCAGACTTTGAGGAGTTCCGGAAGATTACCTTCAAAGAGCTCCGGGAGGAGCGCGATGCCGAGATGGCGAAGCTCAGGCGCGAGTTCGAGATGGAAAGGCGCAGATCCGGGGGATAAGACGGCCCGGGCTGGTATGCTGACGGCGGCCCGCGCTTGGTCGTAACAGCCGGTTGGAGCCGGCCACCATATCTGGAGGCGGCGCATTCGGCTGTCCCGCAGCGGGCGATTCCCGGCAGGTATCCGCGGTCCCGCCGGCTCGCGGCGCGGCCCCCGGCAGGGACGCCTTCGAGAAGAACACCCCGATGGTCACCATCTACCACCGGCGGGCTGCCAAGATGAGCCCGGCCTGACCATCTTTGAGGTTCTGGTCAACGACGGCAAGACGCTGGCCGGGAGGGTGGCCGAGAAGTTCGAGCGCGGATTCGAGGTCATCACCGACGAGCACACCGCCTACAAGAACCCGGGGGAGGGTTATCTTGTCGGCGAAGGCGGTCATTATCCCGGCGTAGGACTCGGCCCGCCTGAAGACGGTCATGTGGCTTGTGTTGCCGCCGGTCCTGTTGAGCGCCTCGGCGGCCTTCCTGGATGATAGTCCGCCAAAGACCATGTCGACGGCCAGGGTGATCTGCTCCGGCGTGGACTGCTTCTTTTCAAAGCCCAGGTTGTGCGTGAACTTCCTGCCGCAATCACGGCACCTGAACACCCGTACCTTGCCTCTCTTGGGGGTCTTGAAGCCGTCCCTGTTGACGTTCTCCGAGTTGCAGAACCTGCACCCATCCAGGTTCACCTGCCGGGTGACCATCATCACCAGCCTGGAGGTGGCGGCGCTGCAGGCTGAGCGGCGGGACCAGCCGGACGGGGCCGGGGATCACCAACAAAGGAAGAAGCGCCCGAGCGTAGAATATCTGCTCGTGTTCGAGGCGCTGAGGTCGGAAGATTGGGCTAACTATGGGGACCAGATCAAAGAACTCGCCGAAGAGGCCACCATGATACGGGGCGACTATATAGCCCAGAGGCCGAACAGAGACGGTTGGAGCTCAGCGAGCAACACGGGAACCTGTTGGACATGCGCAGCTATATGGGTAGCGACATGCCCATATTCAAAGCGATAACCAAGGTGTGGAAGGCGCTGGTGGCGGGATCCAGCGTCGTGGGGTGCCAGGGTACCCCCACCGGCATGTGCCGGGGTTGTTCGAGCACCTCAGGGGACACCAACCATGCCGCGCCAGCGAATGGGCAGAAGGAAAAGTTGGAGGATGAAGACGACTTTTACCTCAAGTGCAAAGACTGTCAGACCCAACTCTTTGATGACGGACTTTGATGGAAGTATTTACTGCGAGCGGTGCTACTACCAAAAAATCGAAAAATCATACTAGCGACGGTGGCCAAGGCGCCGCCCGCTTGCAGGGTGGGCGCGCGCGTCGTTCGCTTTCCGCCGGCGGCCCTGGGCCAAAGACCGCGCCAGCAGGTCCGGGTTTGTGGTAGTCTTTTGCCGGAGACAACCCGGGAGTGATCTAATCCGGCAGGCGCATACTATCCTTATTGTCGCATTATTTTATTGCGATGCTATACAAATTATTCATAACACGGCAATATCGCCAAATATTTATGCAAGGCATATCCCAATATCCACATTGTCCAGACCCGAAAAGCCGAAGACCGACGCCTCAATTACTGCGGCGCGCCGGTCTTTTGGTTTTAGGCAAGATTTGACTGCGCCCCCCCCCCCGAACATAGGCGATAATCATATCTCCGGGATTATCCCGGTTGTGCTGCTGGCCGCGTTGTCTGTCCTAGCGGTGTCTGTTATCTATGAGGCGCCGGCCGCCTTTGCCGACCACGACCCGGGCACGGAAGTCTGGTCGGCCACGCTGACGGTGAAAGATATCGGAAATTTAGGATTAGGTTGCAGCAATTCAGTATCTAATGGACTCCATTGCCTCCCAAGCGAGCTACTCACGGACAGGGACTTTACCTATGACGGTGTGACGTATACTATCTGGACGTTTCGTGTTAACAACAACGCCCTCGCCATTGAGACCAACAGCCAGGTCCCGGACAGCGCCAAGTCGGCCCTGACGTTGCACGTCGGCAACGCACAGTTCCCCCTTGCGGGCGCCACTACAAACCACAGGCAAATGGTGCTATTCAACTCCGGCCTGAGCTGGTCGGATGGCGACACGGTCCAGCTGAGGCTGACCGCGCCGCCGTCCCAAACGCTGCACGCATCCATATCCGGCAACCCGCGCGAGGGCGCCAATCTCTGGTCCACCACCATAACGACATATGACCTGAGCACGCCCGCCTCGGCCCCGACAAACCGCGGCTGCGACGACACCCAGGCCGGCGCCCGTTGCATCAGTGCGCTATCTGATAATGATTTCACCTTTGACGGGGTCGCATATACGGTCAAAGCCATCTCGTACAACCAGAGACAAGTAACTCAGGACCCCAACAATGAGTACAGTGTCATCATACATCAGGAAAGTCTCAAGCTGACGCTCGACAAGACCATCCCGGAAAATCTCATCTCGTGCCTGACGCTGCACGCCGGCAATGCTCAGATCCCCCTTGGGGGTGATGCCATAGTCGGGGCCGGCGTGGACGCTGCGCTCAGCGCGTCGAACGGTGTCGCGGGCAGCACGGTCACCCTGACCGAAATCAGCGGTCTGGGCTTTGGTTTGAACTGGTCGGCCGGCGGCACGGCCCAGTTGAGGCTGCCCGACATCGCCTGCCTCACCCTGACCCTGAGAGAACCTGTGGACCGGGAGACCTCGATACAGCGCATGTTGGGCGGCACCGCCAGCCATGACAGGACGTCGGATGCCGACTACCCCTACATCAAACTTCCCACCTTCGCCGCCGGCAGCACCACCGCCATGACGCCGATCAGTGTGATTGACGACAACAGGGTGGAGGGCTGCGAGACCATGACCTGGCGCATGACCATGTGGCCGGGCACGCCCCAGGCGCTACGTTTGTTTTACACGATATACATAGAGGACAATGACGGGGGCGACAGCTGTCCGGCTGTTGTCCGATCTTCGGCCGCGGCCGTCCCCGAGTCGGCTCAGCCCCCCGTGATAGCCCAGGCCGTCCCCGAGTCGGCTCAGCTTCCGGTGATAACCCTGGCGGGGTCCGCCGACATGACCGTGCCGCTCAACTCTGCCTGGACGGACCCCGGCTACACGGCGACCGACTCGGATGGCAACGACCTGACAGCCAGCGTGACCATCTCCGGGGCGGTGGACACCACCCAGGCGGCCACCTACCTGCTGTACTACCAGGTGGCGGACAGCTCCGGCACCCCGGCCACCCCGCAGATCAGGACGGTCCATGTCGTGGCGCCCGAACTTCAGCAGCAGACCCAGGAGCCGCAGCCCGAACCGCAGCAGGAGGCCGAACAGGGGGCCGAACAGGAACCAACACAGGAACCCACCCAGGAACCACAACAGGAACCTGAACAAGAGCCAACCCAGGAGCCCGAACCGGAACCCGAATCAAGCCTGCCCGCCATCGTACAACAGTATGACACGGACGGCAGCGGCGTGATAGAGCAGGACGAGTGGCTGGTGGCCATCGACGATTACACGAACTACGAGCTGACCACCCCGGAGATCCAGCAGATAGCGGCGCACCGGGGATAGCGGTCTCTCCGGCGCGGGCACGCCATGCCGTCCAAAGACTTCTACCAGGCCAGCAGGGCCAAGGCCAAAGCCTACTACCAGGCCAACAAGGAGAGGATAGCCGCCCGGTACAGGGCATACTACCAGGCCAACAAGGAGAGGATAGCCGCTAGGGACAAGGCCCGCTATCAGGCCAACAAGGCCAAAGCCAAGGCATACTACCAGGCCAACAAGGAGAGGATAGCCGCCAGGGACAAGGCGTACCGCCGGGCCAACAAGGAGAAGCTGGACGCCGGGTCCAAAGCCTACTACCAGGCCAACAGGGAGAGGCTGACCACCAGGGCCAGGGCATACTACCATGCCAACAAAGCGAAGATAGCAGCCCGACACAAGGCGTACCGCCGGGCCAACAAGGAGAGGATAGCCGCCAGGGACAAGGCCTACTACCAGGCCAGCAAGAGGATGGCCGCCAAAACCAAGCCGTCCACGCGCCGCCCGCGAGGATAGTCATGAGCCGCATCGCCGCCGCCCCGTATCTCTCTGGCCGGCGGGATCCTTGTGTGCGAGATGGTCGTGCACGCTGCAAGGCAGACCGTCTATCGGGGGTTGCCGGCGGCGGCCCGTGCCAGCCGGGGATACTCGCGCGGCTGGATGGACGGGGGCTGGTCATCCGGTATTTCCTCGAACAGCAGGCGCATCCTCGGATGGCGGTTGTGGTACTAGTGCCCGCGGAGCTGGCCGGCCGCCCTCCGGGCGGATGGCGCCTCCGGATCTTGGCGCGCGGACGCGTCCACCGGGATGAAAAAAGAAGGTACGATGCCTACCGCACGACCGTCAGGTCGCCGACCAGTATGGCGCCCGCATCTGTATGCTCGGTCACGTCGGCAAAGCCGTCCGCCGAGTATACCGCCCTGGACTGTATCACCAGCGCCAAGTCGCCGTGCGTCCGGAGGGATTCGGCCACCTCCTGCCGCAGATCCTCGGCCAGCGCGAACGCCAGTATGGTGCTCTGGCGCTTGTTGTCGACGGTGGAGAGCTCCGCGTCGCCCAGGGCCGGGTGCCGCGCCGTCGTCAATGTATGCCTCGATGTCGTGTATCAGGCCTATGCGGTCCGGATTTTGCGCCACCACCGGCCGGTCAAAGACCAGCGTCAGCGTGCCGGTGTTGTTGTTGTAGAGCGCGTACAGCAGCGCGGTGGAAGCTGGTGGCTCTGGCTCGGGCACCGGCTCGGGTTTGGGGGCAGGCTTGGGTATGGCGCCTATATCCTGGACGTTCTTGGTATCGCAGTAGCTGCCATACAGGGCGCAGTAGGACGAGTCGCTGTGGAAGGGTATGACCTGTGTACGGCCGCTACATATGTGCTCGTCGTGATTATCGGTTTTTTGGGGGATGTACTCTCCAAATATTATTTCACTCTCGCAAATCATCGGATCATCTGAACTAACATACAGTAGGTGGTGTGGGTCATAGGGCTGTCTTGATTCAGGGTGAGCGTCATGCGTGTTACTTTGGAACAGACGCAGTCCGTCCGGCTCGAACGTCTTTCCCACTACATAACAGGTGGATATGCGGCCGCTCGTACCGGCCAGCAGGTTGGGCAGCGATTCGGCGCAGTCGCTGTCCGAGGCGTCTGTGTCGTATATGTCGCGTATGGCCGCGCCGGAGATGCTGCCGAACTCGCTGCCGGCGCTGAAGGGGTCGTCCGCGTCGGAGAGCCCGCCCAGGTAGAACCGGGCATCCCATATGTCGAACTCCTCCTGATTGTCTATCTGCAGTTCCACGCGGACCAGATTGAATTCGCCGTACTCCCTGACGTCGTACTCCCTGACCTCGTATTCCAGTACGGTCATGTCGACCTTGAGGTATTGGTGCGAATCCTCGTAGTGGGCTTCTGCCGCCACGGGTACGCCGGCCGCCAGCGCGGCTACGGCCAGGCCCAGCAGCACCGGCATCCGGCCGGCAGTATCAGACGAGGCTCTGCCGGGGCGGACCGCGGATCCGCAAATACGTCTTTCTTGTAGTTTAAAATATCTCATTGGGGGATAGTGATATAGCCTGCTATATCAATATAGCCAACTATATCAAACGCGAACCCGCACTTGCCACGTGGTCAAGGTCCTGGACTTTGTTGGCACCGTCTCCCGACAAGGAAGAATGAGGGTGATAGTGGTTCCAAAGCGGCTGCACCCCAAGCTGGAGAAGATAGACGGCAAGCAGGTCAGGGTGAGCATCGAGGACATCCTGACCTAGGGGATGGCCAGGCCGGCTGCCGCTGGCAACCGTTTTACCACCCACCCGTCATGATATCCTATGTGGACCGAGATGCGGCTGGTGGAGTACATGAGAGGATGCGCCGGGCCCGCTATCGTGGGCAACCGTAATACGACCCATGTACCTTTCTATCCCATGGGAACCAAGATTGGGCCGGCAGAGCACCGTGAGGGGATGCGCCGGGCCCGCTATCGTGGGCAACCGTAATACGACCCATGTACCTTTCTATCCCATGGGAACCAAGATTGGGCCGGCAGAGCACCGTGAGGGGATGCGCCGGGCCCGCTATCGCCGGCAACTGTCTTACCATCCCCCTAACCTTGGGGTGATTTGAGGATGTGGGCTGAATTGCGGCTGGTGGAGCACCGCGGGGAGATGCGCCGGGAGCTGGTACGATCGATACTGGAGCACGTGGGACTGGCATCCTTCCTGACATGCCGCGGCAGCGACGGCTACGTGCGGCATGCCGTATGGTTTCCCGACCGCCACCTAGACTACATGCGGGGCCTGCACGCGGCCAACTCCGACCTAGGCGGCGTGGAGATACGACCCATGAGGGGGGCGCCCTCCGTCCTGTGGGAGTGCGGGCTGATCTGGGACATGGAGATGGCCGGGTACGGCGGGGCCCCTCTCCCGGAGGGAGCTGGAACCCGCTCGGCGGGGGCCGCCCTGGGGACGCACATCACCGGCCCCGCCTACAGGCTGATGGTCTGCCGGAGGGTGAGCCGCTCCCAGGTGGTGGACGACTGGAGGGGAAGCGGTGGCCGTCCAAAATCCATCTATGGGAAGGCTATTGGCATGGCGGTCCGCGAGGCCGCGGACTTTTTGTCGTCGGACTCCGGCGGCAAGGCGGCCAAGCCGCCGTCCGTCGAGGCAAAACCGCCGCCCTACGTGCATGCGCGGATCCTGCTGGGAGCCGCCACCCAAGACCACCTGGACATCCTGCAGGATACCTTCCCGGCCGGCAGCATCCGGCGGCGCGACCGCGTGCCGGCCGGAAAGGTGGCCGAGCTGGCCACGACCCCGCCCAGGGTCCCGCTGGGCGACGCGACGCATTTTCCCGTTTTCACCGACCCAGAGCTGACGGCCCTGGAGATCATCCCCGAGCAGGCCGGCGAGATACCCACGGAGCACGGGCGCAGCATGGCTGCCACGACGCGGCCGCCGGTGAGCTTCCCTGATATCATCCACTGGGTGGACGACTCGGTGGCGCCCGAACCCGAGGCGCTGTTCCTGCCGGACGACCAGCAGGGGGACGGGCCGGACGGGGAGGGTCCTCCCCCCGGCGGGCCGCCCGAACCCGGCGGGCCGGAGACGCCCAAACCCAAATTCCCCGTCAGGATGATATCCGGCAAAGACCGCTATCCTGTCAGGATGATCCCCGAATAGGGGCGCCGGGACCGCGGGACGGTCCGGCTCCCGCCCGATGACAATGCAGAAACGTGGGCCGTAGCACACCCACCCATGGAGGCCACCAGCACCGCCGGGGGGGGCGATATCGGCATGAGCGTCGCCGGACTGCCCGAGGGGATGACCGTCATCGGACATACCACCGACGGGCCGGATCCGGCCGTCCGGATGGACGCGGTAACCATCCCCGAGGAGCACCGCCTGCACGCGATGGTGCTGGGGTCTTCGGGATCCGGCAAGTCCACCATCCTGAAGATGATGATTCGCCAGAACCTCATACGCGGCGAGGGTGTAGCCGTCCTGGATCCCCACCACGACCTGGCCGCCTGGACGGCCCAGCGGATACCCAGGTGGAGGGCCAACCACTTGGTGTACGTGTCGCCGGCCCAGCTGGTCCGCACCCACAAGGCCGTCCCGATAAACCCGCTGGCCGCCTACGGCAGGGCCCCGGGGACGGCGGCCGCCGCCTTTGCCTCCACCCTGATGAAGGCATTCGACACCAAGGGAGTTCGCATGGAGCAGCTGCTGGTGCAGGCGGCCACCTCGCTGATAGCATCGGGCCGGGGCGGCCTGGGGCTGCTGCGGCAGATGATCATCGACAAGTCGGTCCGGGATACGGTGCTGGCCGACGTCCACATCCGGGACAACCTGGAGTTCTGGGAGAACGTTTTCCCTAATATCGCCAAGGAGGCCGTTCCGGCAGTCGACAACAAGCTGACGCCGATAATCTCCAACCCGGCGGTGGGGCCGTTCTTCGAGGGTGGTACGGGCTTTGACATGGGCAAGCTGCTGGATGGCAGTGGCATACTGATATTTGACGGGGCCGGCTGCGACAACGACACCGAACGGATGATCTTCACGACCTTCCTGCTGAACATGATAACGACTGCCGCCGCCAAACTGGTCCAGTCAAAACCCCAGGGGACGCTGCCAAAGAAGTTCTATCTGTACGTGGACGAGGTGCAGATGCTCGAATCGGACAAGCTCAAGGAGATGCTCCAGCAGGTCAGAAAATGGGGAATAAGGATCACCCTGGCCGCCCAGCAGCTGGAAAGCATCGAGGCGGGCAACGCGACGGCCATGGTAGGGAACTGCGACCTGTATATCGTCGGCAGGTGCACGCCGGCCACCGCCAGGATGGTGGCCCCCAGGATGGGGGCCGACCCCGACGAGCTGACCAGGATACCCAAGTTCCACGTGAAATACCACATGGGCCTGCCGGGCGACGACATCCACGGGAGCATGATCCGGACGCGCGACATGGACGGGGGATCCGTCTCCCGGGACACCCTGGAGGAGATGGTGGACTGCTCGCTGGCCAACTACGGGGTGGCGGTGGACATGGCCCGGTACACCAACGAGCCGGAGCGCGACTACGGCGTCACCCCGCTGGAGATGGCTATCCTGTCGGCGCTCTACCGCCGGCCGGATGGGCTGGGGGTGGAGGAGGCGTATATCGCGGCGGAGCGGTTCGGCGCCGGCAAGAGGCGGGTGGCCCAGGCGATGAACCACCTGGTCCACCGGAGGCTGGTTGACGCCTTCTCGGGCAAGACGTCTACCGTCTACAGGCTACGCAGGGTGGCGATCGACGGGTACTTTGACAAGGCCGCCCTCAAGGGGAGGGCGGGCGGCAACCTGCACATCAACACGATATCCGCCCTGCTGGACCATTATGCCCGGCTGGGCTACTACACCAGGATGGACACCGGCGATACGACCGGCTCCAAGCCGGACCTGGAGGTGTGCGAGCCCGCCGTCGGCCCCGACGGCTCCCCGGACCCCGACAGGTGGGGCAGCCGCGTGGCCATCGAGGTGGAGACGGGCCCGTCCAGGCACCCCAACAAGCCCGGCGAACCAGGCCAGGTGTACAAGAACTGGAACAAAAGCCATCGTGACATGCCGGTCTGGTTTCTGGTCTACAACGAGCGCGACGCACTCACAATCACCAAGCAGCTCTCCGAGCTGGACGTCAAGCCCTCCGAGTACGAGACGACCGTGATATCGGCCGACGAGGTGCTGGAGGGATCCGCCGTGCCGGTGCCGCCGGGCTTTGTTCCGGCCGGCCCGCTGCCGGTGGGGGATGACGGTGGTGGCGCGGGACCGCCGGACCCCGGGCCGCCGCCCCGGCCCGAGATAGAGCGGACCATACTGGACCTGGTGCCGCCCGACGGCCTGAGGGAGGCCGACCTGCGCGGGGCGGTGCCGTCCATATACGGCGACCGGGAGGTGGCCGACGCGGTGGACCGCCTGATGACGGAGGGCAGCCTGAGGCGGGATAAGAAATGGAAATGGAACGTGCTGTTCAGGGAGTAGGGTCGCGTGCAGTCGGGGCGCCCGCCGGCCCGGGGGACCATCATGTGGAAAACGCCCCGAAGGGCGTCTAGAGTATAACGGGTTTAACGGTTTGACCGGCTCGGTTTCGGGGGCCGGGACGGCCATCCTGCATGTGATGGCGGCCGTCTTTTGACACCCGGGGGCTAGGGCTGCATACAAGGAGGGATCTGGTGAGGGGGCCGGGCCGCCAAACACGCGCGGCCAGGGATCTCAAACCGTTAAACGGTTTTCACGGTATCGGGCGGTTACCTAGGCTGGCCGCGCCGCGGGCCGGCGGGACTGGATCCCTGCCGGGAATCGCCAGCTACGGGACCGGTCGAATGCACCGCCTCCAGACATGGCGGTCGGCGCCAACCAGGTATCTTTTGTCTCAGCCGGTTTCAGGTCACGCGTATGCCCCAGTTCACTTCTTGTAGGCCCGGTAGTGGGTTTTGGCCGTCATGCCCGCGCCGGGGACCGCTATCCCCGGTGCGCCGCTATCTGCTGGATCTCAGGGGTGGTCAGCCCGTGGTTCGCGTAATCGTCGACGGCCGCCAGCCGGGTCCGGCGGTTGATGGTATAGTTGACGTCGTACCGCCGGGCGGCGGTAGATGGTTCGGTTCCGGTCCGGCCTGCTGCCGGGGCTCGGGCGCGATACCGGCGATGATCCCGGCCTGCGGGGAGCGGCCCGGAGGGGTCCGACCCGGGACTGCTGCACGCCGGAGCCCGCCCGTCTACGGACAGGTCCGCCGGGGTGGTTCGGCCAGCACGTAGGTACCGTTGGTTCCTGCCGGGATGCCGCCGGCCAGGCGGTTGCCTGACGTATCGGCGATGTCGTGGCCGTCGGCCAGCGCCAGGGTGAGGTTGCCGGTGGTGGCGGCATTGACGGCCACCAGGTAGTTGGAGCCGGTCCCGTTGACGGTGATGGCCGGACCAACGTCCAGGGTAAGCCCGTACAGGTGGACCGTCGCGTTCTGGTACAGGGCATGGTCCCGGATGGCGAGCGTCCAGGGGCCCGCCAGCGGGCTGCCCGCCAGAGGTTCTATGGTTCGTGGTTTGGTCAGATCAGGACGGAACTGGAACGTCTGGTTGTGGATCAGAATAGTTCTGCAGTCGGGGGCCGTCAGCCGGACCTCCAGGAGGTGGGATCCCAGATGATCGATGTCAAACCGGACGGTCCCGCCGCTGATGGTGGTGCCCTCGTAGATGGCATCGGGCTCTATCTCTATCACGAACTCGGTCGTGTCATCATACGGGATGACCTGGTTCGGGTGGATGGTCGCGATGATGCGGGTGGCGTTGGCCGATACCGGGAAGGTGTCATTACCATATGACAACACAAAGTCGGCCGGGTCCACCCCGGTGACCTTCTCGCTGAAGGTGATGTTGAAGATCAGCTGCCCGCCGTCCCCCAGGGTCCTGGTGGCGTTCCCGGTGGTGTCCATCGAGATGATGCTTGGAGGGGTTGTATCCCCGGTGAACGGTACGAAGAAGGAGGCGCCGCCGCCGGAGGGCGTGGTGGGCGTGGTGGTGGTGCCGCCACCGCCGCCGCTACCGCCGGTGCCGGGGGTGGTGCCGGGGGTGGTGCCGGAGCCGCCGGTGCCGGGGGTGCTACGGGTGGTGGACGGGGCCGGGCAGCTCTCGGCGCCGGTGTTGTGTACTACGGTGAGCTCGAACGTATCGGACAGCCCGCCCGTCCTGGCGACGATGGTCACGGGTCCGCCGTCAAGATTGTGGGCGGGAAGATCCGAGTCCACGTTCATCCTGAAGGTGACGCTCGGGGTACCGGCCGTGATGTAGTTCTCGCGGGGCAGGCCGATCTCCTTGGCGATGTTCTCGGGGCCGGACAGCCTCTCCACCAGCACGCATACGTCTTTTGTAGGGTTTACCGGAGCGCCGTTTTTCCGCAGGGAGACGTCCAGATAGTAACGGTCGCTGTTGGAGCACAGGGTGCCATCGGCTGCGTCGCCCACTCCGGCAAGTACGATGCTGTAGCCGACTGGCAGATCCTCGCAGTCCCGCGGTGTCTGCTCGGTCAGGCTCAGCTGGATCACCTCGTTGACGCTCCAGTTCAGGCCGGAATTGCTCCAGGTTGCCTGGCTATTCGCAATACCATCGTGGGTGATAAGAGAGGCATCCTCAATGGAGAACTGTGCGTTGCCGACGTGTAGCGTCAGGCCCGCCGGGATTGCCTTGTCGAGTATAAGGTATAGATTACCGAGCTGATTGTGTTGATATACTTCTCGGATCTCATATGTTACGCCACCGCTTGTAAAGTCGTCGTCCGTGAGCACGCTTGTTGAAGCGCACGAAGCGCCACTAACGGGAGTGTCGCAACCAATCCAGCCGCCGAAACCGCTAGGGTCTGCCGCCGTCAGCGTACCCGACCAGACCTGTGTGACCTGGCCGTGGTAGGCGGAGGCGGCCGGCGCCTCATAGATGGCAGACACCGCCAGGATAGACAACGCGGCCAGCAGCACAACCGGGATTACCCGGGAGATATGATTATCGCCTATGCTCGGGGGGGGGGCGCGGCCGAATCCGGCCTAAAACCGGCCCCGAAAGGCTGGCGCGCGGAATTGAATGGGGTACCGCGCGTTAACTTGCCGGGTTCGCCGATTTTAGGCATTAAAAGACTCTATTATTGCTGCCTTAAATACTCACTGGTAATTATCGCACTATCAACAATCACGATAATAAACACAATAAAATAGTGTAACAATATTGCGCGTGTTTGCCGGATGGCGGCGCTCAGGTTGTTTCCTGCGAAAAATACCCGCAAATACCCGAACATATTGTCGTTCTGAGGCGTCCCGCAAGTCTCTATCGCGACCTGTAACGGCTGGATGTCCAGTAAAGCGGCAGCTTGATACACCCCATTCAGTTACAACGGCTTGATGCCCGTGTTCGTGTACGGGTCTACCCGCCACGGATAGTTGGACTAACCAAATACACTCGCTCTTACGATCCATGCCACGTAGATTTCCTGGAACTCAAGTGGAACCTAGAATTGCGCGACGGGGGGATTGTGGTCCGGCCCGCAGTGCCCGCGTAGACGGGTAGTTCTCTTTTGGTTCCGTGCCCTGGACGGCTGGTGTCACTACTTGCCCGTTGCCGGTGCAAACAGGAACGTCGCTGCAGATCCCGCGATGCCGGAAAATATTGCTATCAGAGCAATGTCATCCTTCCCCAAACCAGCAAGAATGTTCAGAGTCCATCCTAACACTATTACGGCGATCACCATTCGGATTAACTGCGACTCCTTTAGGAACGCTCGAATTCCATCATGCGACATGAGTAGAGTACTGCCGATGACTATTAAAGTGCTTTAGGTGGGGGATTTTATTGCAAACGTAACCGTTCAACCCCCTTTCAAAGACGGCCGGTTTTGGTACCAAATTCGGCCAAGGTCGTTCCTGATCGCTACCATCCGAAGGGGGCTGAACGGCTACAAAAACAACCCTAAAACGCCCCTCGTCACCTATACACTCAATGATAAAGCGACGGGCCGGGGATACCGGCAGCCAAAACGACCCGGACAACCGAGGCTACCGAGGTGACTCCGCAGACGAGCTCGACGTAGCCAAGAATGTCCTCAAGATACTTATCATCGTGGGGATAATCTTCTGGTTGACGCCCTTCATGTTGTTCGGTGAAGACGGTTTGAATGCGAAAATAGTTGCTGACGATATCGAGACTTGTCAAGCACTACCAACAACCGCGGACCAGAGTAAATGTTTGGGCCGGCTTGGCTACACAGGCGATGATAGCACCGGAGCTGCCGGCCAAATCTCAACCATACTCGGCCAAGGCAAGAGCATCCTAATGCAAGCCTTCGACGTAATCAAGATCGCCCTGGTGGTGGGAGCCATCGGCACTATCGCCTACATGTACGTAGGCCCAAAGCGTTTGGCGTGACCGGGTTTTCCCGCGACCAACACGCGCTTTTTTTTATATCGGCTCGACACCATCTTCATATGAGGTGGTCTAAAGTGATCTCGGCTGCCTTGGACATCACAGGGGAGGGCCGCGCGGCGTACATATGCTACGACGGCGGCGTGCTGGACGCGCACGAAAAACCCGTCGGCGACATCATACTGAAGATCCGCCCCGGCGAGACCAGCACCCGCAAGAGCCTGTCCATCCTGCTCAACCACCGGATGCGCATCAAGGGGATAATATCCCCTGGCAGGCGCCGGACCGTCAAACCGGCCAGGGGCGCTGCCGGGAACGAATAGCGCCCCCGGCAGAACTCCGGCGAGCCGGCCCGCTCAACGGAACCTTGCCGCGGAGCGGCTACATTGAGAAATGCCGTCGCAGGCTGTGCCGCCATATGGAAATCACCATATGAGTAGCGTATTAGTGTTGACGGTGTGGCGTGCTGAAGTGGGTGCGGATATGGATAGACCATGTTCGTGACGGGTGATCGCCGCAAGATGAAGGGTCAAGGATCCGGAGGGTAGGCGCGATAGCAAGAGTACGGGCACGGTCAACACATCTTTTTGCACGCTGCAAACGCCACAGCATACCTCATTATCTCCCCCTCCAGTCGAATGTTGGCCGCCACCACGTCCACTTTCTCTGTCACATACGTTCCATCCTTGGCGCGCCTTTTGATGTGGATGTCCACCCCATCCATACTGAACCCATTCCGCATTTGCTCGTCCGTAGCAGAGTGGTGCGCCGACCCATCTATAACAAGTGTCATATGAGCCACCGCGTTTCGTAGTTCCACATCACAGGCAGTAGCAAGATACTCAAACCCGTTCTCGGTCAGATACTTGGTCTTCGCCTTCAAATTGTAGTGCTGGAGATCGTTAACGGTGTGGCCTTCCTTATACCGATCCTTGAGACTTCCTAATGTCGGTGGGTTTGTGCGCCACATCAGCAGATAGCACACCCTATCAACAATCTGACTATACCAGGCTTCGGCCATCAACATATAACGCAGGCAGTACACGAATGCCTTCTCTTCAACCGTCAGGTCAGTATGCCGAATAGCGTGAAAGTAAACATTCCGCCATAGACTATGGCTCTGGTGGTACACAATTGCCATATGAGCCGGTATGGGTTCGTGTTCGAAATCAAACATGAAGCGGGCCAACTCCTCATTGGTCAGTAAAACATCAGCCATGTCGTGGTTCGCCGAAGCATCCTTGAACAGTTCTCGTACCCTATCACCGACAACCCAAGAGCAATTCTTACACTCGTCACTATGGCTGACTATTTCCCCAGTTGCGGCCCGGTTCTCGGCATCCATAGGTTCGAGCTAAATCACCAACAATATAACGTGTTTGTGGAGCCTGCAGTGAGTGTCTTGGCTCCTATAGGAGAACTTTGCCGCCGACGGTCTACAGACGGCCGAACAATCGGGCATACACCTACACAGAGATGGGGAAACCCGCCACCCGCAGATGTGACGGTGTCCCTGTCGGACGTGCCCAAACGAATTATACGGCATGGTGTCACGTATATGGACGTGGGTGGCACAACAGAGGAGATCAAACAGGCCATTGTGGAGTGCCTCCGCGAAATCTACCCGAGAGGACGCACCGAGGGCGGCATCTCGGTAACATGCTTCAAAGGCAGGACGGGCGCCGACGGGCAGCACCTGATCGGGTTTGACGGCGGCGCAAAACTCGCCAAGGCTTTGGACGAGCTCGAGGAGGAAGGCGTGATAGTCTCCAACGGCGGGCATGGGGCGCCGGTGTTCCATTACAAGACCGATGCCATGCCGCCAGTGGTGGGCCAGATGGAGGAAATCAAACTAGCCATTGTGGAATGCCTATGCAGATCTCCCAAGGAGCTTGTACGGGTGGGGATTGAACTCACGTGCTTCAAGGATAGGTACGGCAACCTCCTGACTGGAGCCAACGGGCTGCCTTTGGTCGGGCTCGGCTCCAGCGAAAAGATACGGAGGGCCTTGGACGATCTTGTAGCCGAGGGCAGGATTGACACCCGCGAGAAAGAGATGGATGGCGAGGTGGTGCTGCACTACGGGGCCAAAGCAGGCGGTTCCGCAACGCCTGGCAGTCCTGCTCCGCGGCCCGCTGGCGTGGTTACGGGCCACGTCACACCGCCTGAAACCGGGCAGCGCAGCGTGAACATTGGCATTCCGGCACGCGAGAACATGCACAATGAGTTCAAGGAAACGTTCAGTGTCCCGACACACGGCGGCAGGGCCAGCGACGTGAAGATGGAGGTGGCCATAGCCGTGGCCGCCTTTACCAACGCAGAGGGCGGGCGGGTGTTCATCGGCGTGCGTAACGACGGCACTCCGGCCGGGCTAGAGAAGGACCTGAAGCAGCACAAAAACACCGACGGCCTGGAACTGGCCATCAGGAATTTTCTTGATTCCAAGCTGAAAAGTCTGGTGGATGTTGGGTTCGACTTCAGCGGGGACGACTATCTGGTGATTACGGTTGCCAAAGGCAAAAAGTTGGTCTTTACCACGGATGGGAACTTGTACGTCCGCCGCGGAAACCTAAGCAAGAAGCTGACCCCGGCAGACATGGCAGACTATCAGAGTAGCCATTGACCGGTTACAGAACATGCCCGCCGCGGACACGCAGGACGCGGCAAACATGGCCATCCGCGATTTCGGGCCAGCGGGTGTTGTAACGGCGGCAACGAGCACGGCGAGTTGGACAGATCCAACATTGCCAAGCTTTCGACGCTACCCTAGAGGGGTTGACGGACGGCGCGTTGCAGCCGGGTGTAGGTCCATCACCAGCCGATGAGACGGAGTGAGTCAAGGCTTAAAATCTGAAAGCCTCCGCATGTAGGCATGATCCAGTACCAGTCCGACGACCCGGCCAAGGCCGCCGAGCACGCCGAGTCGGCGGCCCCGTGCAGCGTGAGCGTCTGGCGCACCAATGAGGGGGACATGCTCTTCGTGGCAGACAAGGTGGGCAGCTACGTCAGCGACGAGGCCGACCTGCTGGACGGCAGGTACGTGGCCAAGGGAGAGGGCGCCGACTCTATCAGGGCCTGGATGGAGAAGACCGCCACGCGGTACTGATGCGCAATATCTGGAAAGTTGACAGAACGCCGCGTGCTTTAGCCGAATACCGTGTTGAACACGCCCGGTGTGTCGGTGGTGATAATGCCGGAACCGGTATTGCCGCCTTGTCCTCCAGTCTGCCTGGCGCCCCAGACGGCTATTGCCAGCGATGCGGCGCGGTCCGAGCCTTTGTTCTCTTTCATGGTGCCGTCGCCGGACCGGGAGATGCCACGAAGCTGTGCAAACAACTCGTCCCTGTATGGCGAATCCGCCTCCTGTATGAACACGCGATCTGTCTCAAGCACCGTTCGCAACTCTATGTAGGAGACATCCATTCTTCCATCCGTCCGCTTGAACTCCACGCAGCCCGATATGCCGTTCTCCCGCAGAACGTCCAGCAGTGCCGCTCCCGTACCCGTGATGTCCACC
Source organism: Nitrosopumilaceae archaeon (assembly GCA_965261905.1). Classification (GTDB taxonomy): domain Archaea; phylum Thermoproteota; class Nitrososphaeria; order Nitrososphaerales; family Nitrosopumilaceae; genus VYCS01. Next base: position 1,116,018 of record CBDHDZ010000013.1, read on the forward strand.
GGTACGATGACCGGCATTTTGGAAGCTATCGACTCGAATTTGTCCTGTAGCCATTTGATCACCCAAGTGACTTCGGAAAATGAGTCCGGAAGGGTAGCCTGCTGAACGATGCCGATGTGGTTTTCTGCATCAATCCCGCCAAACGTCAGAACCGTGCGGTCGCCGTCGGAAATATAGGGCCTTACGGCTATGACCGTTCTGCGGAACACCCAGTTGCGTTGCGGCTGCCATGCGCGCTTGAGCAGTTCGTCTGGGAACACGCGCGTTCCGCTCGCCTGCTGGGGGGTGGGTGATGCGTGCTCCGAACGGTCTGCGGCGTGCAGCCTTTTCAGGATGGCCAGCGCCTTCTCAAAGTCGGCCTCGTTCTTTATCTCCGAGCGGAACTTTCCTACGCCCCATCCGTCTACCTCTCGCACGAAGTCGTCCGGCTTCAGCTTGGACGCGGCGCGCTTGCCCGAATAGGCGAGCCCTATCTTGGACTTTTGCAGGGCTATCGTGCAGAAGTATTTGCCTCCGGGATACCGGAAGCCGTTGTAGAACTTTTTCTTGGTTTCCTCGGCGCCGGGAAACTCGTCCAGCAGCCTCGCGCGGATGGTGTCGTACAACTGATTCGTTTGCGTGACGTTGGAGACGCGGTTGTGAGCGCGTGCCGCGGCCTGTGCTTGCGGGGCCCCGGCGCCGGGGCTAGGGGCTGATGCCGCGGCCTGTGCTCGCTCATGGGCCCCGCCCACGCGCCTAGCCGTCATGGTGCCACCACCGTACCACCGGATCTCGTGCAGCTCCAAGTCCCCGTCGGCCTCGGCGCTGTCGATCTGGTTTCGGCTGAACTCCGGAGCCATTATGATTGCGTAGACATCCCAATTGTACGATGCTAGGTCAAGTACGCCGTCGCCCTCGCTCTTAACGTACTCGACCATCAGAGCGTGCCTGTTTTTCTTCATGTACTTCAGGTAGGCCTTCGCCTGATCTATCACGCCCCTGTCCAGCTTGTTCTTGTACTCGATGACGACAAACGTGTTTTGCTGCTTGTCAAAAGCCACCGTGTCTGGTATGTGCTGACCGCCGTCGAGCTCCCGGAACTCCCTCCTTAGGAACGTCAGGCCCCGGAACAGCGTCCCGATGTTACTCTCGATTAGTCTATGCAGTTGATCCTCGTCGCCGAATCCGATGTCGTCAAGCTCGGCAAGCTCGGAACCGGATTCCGTCCTGAAGATTCGGATGTTCGACGCGTCGGAGGTTCGGCGTGCTCTGGCCATCGTCTTTCTGTGGTTTGTTGGTTTTTATCCATTGTGCGGTTCACGGCGGACTTCAGTCCGCTAGCCTATGTCCCGAAAGTTAACAGGCTGCGGCGGGCCAATTTGGAGAAGATCCGTATGTTAGATCTCAGGCTCTATGTCCCGAAAGTTAACAGGCTGGGCCATGTCCCGCCAACTTAACAGAACCCGTAAAAGGCGCGGCATGCCTTGGGCGGGGCCGCGCCGACTAACCCAACGGGTCTGTCTTCTGGCCGGTGTCGGCCAAGTCGTCGAACAGCGGCACCTTGATTGGTATTGCGAAAGGCAAGAACGCGCTGAAGACGATGGCCTCTCCCTCGCCGAGTCGGCCTATCACGCGGTGATAGTCGGAGAGATCCTGTGTTGCGCTATCCGCTGGCGCCTCCAGCTCGGCGCTATCCGCTGGCGCCTCCAGCTCGGCGCTATCCGCTGGCGCCTCCAGCTCGGCGCGCATCTGGTTGCCGAATATTATCTCGGTGTTGAGGTTGAGCATTATTTCATGGGGGATCGAGCATCCGGGCTGCGTTACGGCGCACAGGCCGATCTTGAACTTCCGGCCCACCTTTATTATCTCGGCAAACGGGCTGTCGCTGCCCAGGCCGTCCTCGCCTAGCACGCGCGGCGCCTCCTCTATAACCACTGCGGCCACCGGCAACGAGTCGAGATTGTCCTTTTCTGCGGCCGTCATGTACCGCTGTAGTATCCTGGAGGCGGCCAGGGTGCCGGCCATCATCTCCGCGCCAGAGCCCAGCCCGGAGGTGTCCAGCACCACGACGCGGCCCTTCGAGACGTGCTCGGCTATATCGTCAAAGATGTGTTCGCCGGCCGGGTCCGCGTCGAACGTCCCGCCGGCCCCGATCCCCAAGGCCGTGCGCACCTTCCGGCGCAGCGCGGCCCGGACGCTCTTGTGCTGTTCGGCCATGTCCTCGTCCTGTGACTCGTCTAACAGTTGGATGATCCACTCCTTTCCGTAATCCTTCCAGAGGCCCCACATCGCCCCCTCTTCTGCCTCGCTGAGCTCGACCAGTCCAAAGTCGTGGGGCGTGACAGACCTGACATTCACCGACAGCTTGACCTGACCGGGATCGCCGGTCGGCGAGCCGGTATAGCAGACCAGTTTGGAGGCAGCCTTCGGATGGGCCGACAGTCCCCGGCAGTATTCACCGCGCGCGTCCAGCACCAGAGCCCCGACACCCTCGTCATCCAGCAGGCCGTACAGCATGCATTTGATGAGGTTGGACTTTCCGCTGCCCGTTGCGCCCGACACCCGCACGTGACGGGGGAGCGTTTCGGCATCCATGTGGAGGCCCGTCCCCTTGATGGGCTTGCTGCCGGAGCGTACCGCCCCCAGAAAGACGCGGCCGGATCCCGGTCCGGGCAGGAACGACAGGTCCCTTGCCGTCGCGATGCGCACATCCCCGAACAGCGGCGGTATGTCATAGGGGTTGACCGGCAGGCCGTCCGTCCCGACCTCTGCCAGCAGTTTGGCGTGTGCCAGCAGGTAGCAGAGGGACCCCGGCTCGTATACATCGGGCGGCATCCGTTCCCCGGCCGTGCGCATACCGGTGGTTATCTCGCGGGTGTGCCTGTCCATCTGCGACACGTGCTCCAGATTGAATACATGCATTATGATGCTACCTTCCTCGCCTTCCCAGACCAGCAGATCGCCTACCACCAACTGCGCCGACTTGGCCTGCCTCACCACTACCGCGTCTAGTGAGCCGCCAACAACCTGTCCTACGACGCGTTCTGTGTCGGTCATCTGCCGGTCACCTCGTTTAGGTAGTCGTGTTGCAAGCTCAGCCTGACGGCCCTGCTGGGGCCGGCCTCCAGCTTGCTGTGCAGATGCATCGCCAAAACCGAAGCCTTGTCACGGCGGACATTTGCGAACTGGCCGGCCCGTATTAGCGCGTACGGATATCCGGGCACCGTCATATCCGAGGAGTTGACCGCTGGCGAGTTTACGGTGACCACGCAAAACGGCATGTCCATTATCGTCTCGTTGCCGCCGTCTATATATGCGATCACGCTGGGCGAATCCGTGGCGGGTATCGGACGGAACGAGCATTTCGAGGCCGGCACGGTCCGCCCATCCGGCATCACGTCATCGGTGGCGGGGGTCGATTCGTATTCGGTTTTTATCGTCCTGGCCAGTTCGAGCAGTTGCCGACTCATAACCTCCTTGTGAATCGGCCGAATATAAACCGGGTTTTGGTCAGCGTTGGCTGCGTTGCCGCGCGACCTGCAATGGCGGCGGCCGCTGGCGGACCGCCCCGCGCACAGGCACGCGGAACCGTCCGCACCAAAACCCGCTTTTATAGCAGCAATACTCCGGCACGATCATGATAGAGATAGACGTGCGTAACGTGGTGCGCAGCGGCTCGCTGGGGGCCGAGATGCCGCTGGAGGAGATAGTTGCAAAGACCGGAGCCGGCTACGAACCCGAGCTGTTCCCGGGCATCAAGATGAGGCTTGGGGGTTGCACCGTCCAGGTGTTTGCCACCGGGTCGGTGACGGTGGTGGGCGCCACCACCGCCGAGATGGCCATCAATGCCATAGAGATGCTGGTGGACCTGTTCAAGAGGCACGATATAGCCGTTGGAACCGTCACACATGGCACGCACAACGTGGTGGCGACGGCCGACCTGGGTAGGAGCCTCGACCTGGACCCGGTGGTGATGACGATACCCAGATCGCTGTACGAGCCCGAGCACTTTCCGGGGGTGATCATCCGCCGGCAGAACCCAAAGTGCACCATCCTGCTGTTCGCTTCAGGCAGGTTGGTCTGCATCGGGGCCGACTCGGAGGAGGCTGCATCCTTGGGGGTCAACCAGCTGTATGCCGACTTGGTGGAAGCGAACACCGGGTGGCCGCAGCCGCCGGGTAAAGTCCAACGGGTTGCGCCCCGGCTGCACCGCGCCGCATCCGACCAAGCACAAGAAGCCGGCAGGAAGGACGGGGAGTGATGCGGCCACGCGCGGCGCCGCGTGTGACGCGGGTTCTACAGGATCTCCGTGCCGCCACGCCCGCCACAAGCGGGAGCCGGTGGACCGTCAATTCGCCGCGCAGCCGTTCTACCTCCGGCCGGCCCGCGGATCGGGAAATCGCGAGACGTGTTGGGCAGGGCACAAGGATGTGCCGAATGTGTCTTTTTTGGACCCGCATCCAACCATTTTTCCCATATCTTTTTTTTTCAGTGGGTATGCCCTCAAAAAAGACACAAAAGACACACCCGGTAGCGTCCAACCGCATCACCTGCCGGCGCCACATCCCGCTTCCATGCCTGGCAATACCGCGCCTACCAGTACGTTATCACATTCTGACGGCGGACAACCGTCACGCCAAACAAACTGCCGGCATGGCGATGGCCACGCCATGCACGGACGCGGCGGGCGCCGGTTCGCTGTAGAAGGGATGACAGTAGTCGACCTCGGCAGTAGTGTTGGCAGCCCTACCGGTCATGGGAGCCGCCTCCGTCGGTTTCTGCGGCCACTGCCAACATATCGGCATCCTCGTCCCAAGTAACCCGGCCGGCTTTAACTAGCATCAACAACATTCCAACGGTCCGGGCACGGGTGAGCGCGCCAGATGTTGTTGCCTCCACACGGTCCAACAACCCTGACCGCTCCACGGGTTTGTTGTCGGGACCGGCCATCGTTTTTAGTACCTACATGATTGTAGTCGCGCCCGGCGGTGATTTGGTGTCCGCATCCGAGGCGTTGGGCGGCATCGCGGCGTCGGGCGGGGCGGTCGGTGTGGATGCGGGTAACGGAGTGGGCGGGGCCAGCGTCGTTTGGTCGGATTGGGGTCCGGCCGAACCGATGAGATCGGAACCGAATTTCGTGAGGTGCACTCCCACGTATGCCTTTCGCCTCGACTTTGCAGGCCCGATTCCACCCTCCCCGACGCCCTGCAAGTCCATCCAGGACAGAAGCTCGGACACGCGTATCGGTTTTACGTGTTTGTGGGTGCAGAATGCATGGTATACTTTTTTGAGGGCGGCTTTGGGCATCTTGGCCGACGGATCAAAGTCCAGGCACTGCTCCTTGAAGGCGGTCAGGTTGTTGGATATCTCCGAGACTTCCGCCTTGACTTCGTGGACTGTCTTGAAGACTGCCGGTTCGCGTGTCCGGCGAATCCGGCGAAGGTGGATCAGCAGCAGGTTGAATATGCCGGACAGTGCCTCTGGCGTTGTCAACCTCTCTACGAGGTCGCCTATCTTCTCGTCCAGCGACGGCGTGAACCTGATTGGGACCATCCGCCGGTAGAGGCCCGGGTCTTTCGGCATGATGGGCAGGCGGTTCATCGAAAAACAGAACAGGATGCGCGGGTCCTTTATGTCGTAGCCCGGCCTGCCTTTGGGGTTGATGAAGAATGTCTCGCCGGTGACCGCCGCCTTGACTATGCTGACGGATTCGACAGGGTGCTCCGTGTCCATATCCCGGTTGATGCAGAGATAGACGCCCTCCAATGCCTCGCCGCCATGCGTGTCGCCCAACTGCTGAAGGGACGCGCTGGTGGTGCAGAGGCCGCCGACCAAGGCGTTGGCGACATGGATGGCTGTTGATTTTCCGGTCCCCTGCTCGCCGACCAAGATATAGAAGTATGGGAGGCGATCGTTGGGGTTTAGGCACTGCGCCCAGAATTCGAGGAGCGGAAGGATGCGGTTCGGATCCCCTTCCAAGCTCGTGCCAAGGTACCGTATCAGGGGTTTGGGGACGGGCGCTTTCGGATCGTAGTGTACGGGAACGCGGAGCCTGGCTGGGGGAAGTTCTCCGTCGCCGAACTCCGAGTACGGCTTGAGTTTACCGGTGGATATCGAGACCACCCCGTCGAGCGTGTAGACAGCGTCCGGATCGGCGTCCCATTCGGTCTGGTCGATCTCGTACCCCGACATGTGGCGGATGTAGTCGATCATCGTACCGCGGGTGCCCCGGTCTATGACGTGGTGGTACTCGTACGCTTCCGTCACCAAGCGCCCCATATCCTCCTTCTCCGGTAGCGGGGTGTGGTAGCCGCCCTTGTCACGCCAGATCAGCCGGGAGCCGGTTTCGTAAAGCAGGTTGTAGTGACGGACAACGTCCTCGGCCATCTGGGCGGTATAGGGACGGCCCTTGTCGTCGGCTCTCCAAGGCAGCCGGGCAGGGTTGGCGGCGTGCGAGGAGGGAGAGAGGGCATCCTTCATGTCTTCGATGGCATCGGTTATCAGCGGAGGGGCCTTCAAAATCCGGTCGCTGTCGTTTAGTTTGTCGTCGGTCAGGACGGAAAGGGCGGTCTCCAAATCGGATTTGGGTTGCATCATCTCGTCAAGCAGGCGGTCGGCGGCCCGGATATGGACTGCCTCTTTGGCGACGTCCTTGAGTTGCGTGATGGTTGTTGGGTGGTCGATCTTCCCGGTACACGTGTCCTCGATTACCTTTACCAACTCCGCCCGCAGCGCGTCGAGTTTCGCTTTGGCGACGTTGTGGGTAGTCATCCGCGCGACGCCCTCCGGATGGCCAGGACTGCCTGGAACTGGCTATATGTTGGAGTGGCAAGGAGTTGCCAGTTGCGCAGGTTGCGCGGGTCGGCCAGATGGGCGTCGGTGGACACATCGTCTGTCAGGCCCAGGAACGCCCCCAACTCGCGGGCGGCAACGGACGGCGGTCGGCGTACGTATTCATAAGCTGCCTTGCACCGGAGTTGGTGACGCGGAGTATTGTCATGGATTTGGGAGATGCGCCAAGCCGCCTGCAGGACGTCGCGCCGAATCATGATGTGCAGAATAAGCGGCCAGCAGGCAATGTCTTGGGGCGTGAATTTGAGGGTGATGGGCTTGCCGGTGACCTGGGATTGTGTTATGATGGTGGTGCGTTCCTTGGCGGCCGCCTCGATATAGTCCAACATCCAGAGCGAGTGATGGGTATTGGCACATCGTGCAGAGCGGTAGATGACGACAATGTCATCCAAGGGGGTCGTCACTTGTTCTCGCCGCCCATCTGCCGGATGCCGGGGGCGGCAATTTCGTCCACAGGCCGACATGCACGGCTGGCAAATGGGTTCCTTAAAAGCGACCTTGTAATGTGGAGGCGGCCCTGCCCGGCGGCGCGCGTGCCCGTGGCCGGCGCCCTCCAGCGGTTTCTCGAGATCCGCCGCAAGGCGTCCGTTCCTCCCGTGGCCGCCATCCGTCGTGTATTGTCGTTTCACGGGATTTGGCCGATCGGTGGTATTTAAGGCGGGCAATGGTCGACCGCATCCATGGCGGCGCGCGTGCCCGTGGCCGGCGCCCTCCAGCGGTTTCTCGAGATCCGCCGCAAGGCGTCCGTTCCTCCCGTGGCCGCCATCCGTCGTGTATTGTCGTTTCACGGGATTTGGCCGATCGGTGGTATTTAAGGCGGGCAATGGTCGACCGCATCCATGGCGGCGCGCGTGCCCGTGGCCGGCGCCCTCCAGCGGTTTCTCGAGATCCGCCGCAAGGCGTCCGTTCCTCCCGTGGCCGCCATCCGTCGTGTATTGTCGTTTCACGGGATTTGGCCGATCGGTGGTATTTAAGGCGGGCAATGGTCGACCGCATCCATGGCGGCGCGCGTGCCCGTGGCCGGCGCCCTCCAGCGGTTTCTCGAGATCCGCCGCAAGGCGTCCGTTCCTCCCGTGGCCGCCATCCGTCGTGTATTGTCGTTTCACGGGATTTGGCCGATCGGTGGTATTTAAGGCGGGCAATGGTCGACCGCATCCATGGCGGCGCGCGTGCCGTCCTCGATCATCCTAGCCACCGCCCCTTCCGCGGCCCCCTGCCTTCATGCCGAGATCCCTCAGGTGCCTCTCTAGGTATGGCAGAAACGCGGCCCTGTCCATCCTCCGCTGCCGGTCTTCCGGTATGCTCTCGTACAGGCTCACCGCCGCTTCGTAAGCCCCGTGCGCCAGCGCATCCGTCGCCTTATCGGAGCCAGCCCACCTGTCCTTGAGCACTTCTGCGATGACACCGTCCTTACGCAGCCTTTCCAAGACGGCATCCAAAACGTCCTCGTTCATGTCGGGGATGGCTGCGCTACTACGCACGATTTGTTGTTTGTGGAGGGCGCGTCCGGAGTTCTTCTTTAATGCGCGTCTGACCCGCATCTGTCAAGAACTAGGTACATGGGATTTGCTGTCAAATCGGGCACATAGGATCTTCCCAAGAACCGTCACCATCAGCGAGGCTAGGTTCGGGTGGACCTGCATCATGCTGTTTGATTTTATGCCGCCAGACCCGTCGCAGACGGGCCCGGCCTACCACCCGTCCCGCCGCCGCATTCCGGGTTGTGATCTCGATGGTGGCTGGACCCAGGTCGCACTCGAGCGGCCTAGGCCTTCGTGAGAATCAAGAGCGAAAATCAGCTCCGCCACTTTCTGGCCCGATGCACAGCAAAGTTACACGGGCTCAGATCCCGACCCACGCCAGTCTTGCAGCGCCCAACCATCAGAAGTCTCAAGTATCATACTGCGCACCTCCCCGTATGGGCTTCAGGACGCCGGGCTGGCGGATGTGGGCGGCCTTGGCGGTTGCAGCGTCGCTGGCGGCGCTTGCCGTTATCGTAAGCGTAGATGCGCCAAACCTGGCCACCTCCCCGGTAGCCGCGATCTCCTATGGAGTAAACGGATTCGCCGGGCTGCACGCAGCCAAGGACATCATCACCACCGAGATATCCGGCAGGACCTACGCGCTCGTCACCTCCTGGCAGGCTAACAGCGTGTCGATAATCGACATCACCGACCCCGCCGTCCCCGTCCTGATAGCGGTGCTGACCACCGGGATCAACGGGTTCGGAGAGATGCCCACCCAGACGTGCGAGGCGCTTCGCGGCTGCCACATGTTGCCCGCAGAAGCCAACGGGTCCGGCGGAACATCCCGGTGCAGCTGCCACCTCTACAACGTCGGCGACGGCATCACCACCACCGAGATATCAGGAAAGACCTACGCGCTCATCACCACTCTGTCGCGTGACGGCGTGCAGATAATCGACATCACCGACCCCGCCTCCCCCGTCCCGGTGGTATGGCGGACGGATGATTTCGACGGATTCACGCATCTGGACGAACCCTTGGATATAGCCATCGCCGAGATATCCGGAAGGACCTACGCGCTGGTCACCGCCCTCTGGGACAGGGGCGTGCAGATAATCGACATCACCGATCCCCTCTCTCCCGTCCCTGTCATGGGGCTGGCCGCAGGGATAAACGGGCTCACCGATCTGGGACTGGTCGTATATGTGGCCACCACCGAAATATCCGGCAGGACCTACGCGCTCGTCACCGCGCCGGCCAACGGCCACATGCAGATAATCGACATCACCGACCCCGCCTCCCCCGGCCCGGTGGCGGTGTTGACCACGGACGCCGGCGGCTTTACGCATATGCGTACATTCTCCGATATAGCCACCACCGAAATATCCGGCAGGACCTACGCGCTGGTCACCACCGGCAGTAGTCGGGACGGGGGCGTGCAGATAATCGACATCACCGACCCCGCCTCCCCCGTCCCGGTGGCATGGTTGACCGGTGGGGCAGATGGATTCGCCGGATGGGACGAGTCCCACGACATCACCATCACCGAGATGTCCGGCAGGACCTACGCGCTCATCACCGCCTATGAGTATGTCGTACCATACATGCCCGTTACCGGCCAGGATGGCGTGGGCTACGAACCGCGTGAGTATGATCCAGATAACGGCGTGCAGATAATCGACATTACCGACCCCGCCGCCCCCGTCCCGGTGGCATGGCTGACCGATGAGGTCAACGGATTCACCGCGCTGCACGGGGTGCGCAACATCGCCACCGCAGAGATATCCGGCAAGACCTACGCGCTCATCACCACCACCGATATGCACGGCAGCGTGCAGATAGCAGAGATGGCCCGTCCTTAAGGCCGGCAAATCTGCGTGCCCCGCGCGTTCACCAGGCCACGTAAACCTGCCGGTACCAGCCCAACGGTGCCGTTGTGTTGTGGATTACAGATCCGGATTCGTGTGTATATTTACGGCGCACCGGCCAGCCCAGCTACCCGCTCGTCGTCGGCCGCAGGACCGCCCTCTCCCCCCCTCCATCCGGGTGGGTTATCGTAACCATCACCGACGGCCCCTCAAAGCTGTCCGAGACGGCCGCAAACCTCAGGGCGGCCAGCCTCCTGAAGCCGGCCGAGACCTCCCTGAGGCCGTTCCCGAACATCTCCCTGTGCTCGTCGCTCCAGTCGGCGGGTGGGACGTCCGTCAGCGTCAACCCCACGTAGCTGATCCACACCTTCTCGTCGGGTATGTCCGCCGAGACGGCCCCCAGGAACACCTTCATCTTCTGGTCGGAGACATCCGGTAGAAGCTCGGACGCCGTCCTTGCCAACGACGGCCTGTCGGCCATGTTGGTCTCCTTGAGCAGCGGCAGCCTCATCTCCATCATCATCGAGTCGAATGCCGTCAGGAGTTCGTGAACCGAACGCGCGAAACCTGCGGCAAACTTGTCGATCCTCCGCTTGCCTATGCTGCGTCCATAGCGGCCCGTCATCCACGCCCATGATCAGGATGTCGGCCAACACTTGGTCGGCCGGCCCGGCCAAACCCAGGAAGTTCACCCAAAGGTGTTCCGACCCCGAATGGGTCAGGATCCGCGGCATGGGTCGCCTCAGGCACCTGAACCAGAGCAGCGCGCTCGCAGAACATGTAAGAACCGCTTCGAGTACACGTCCGCGATGGCCAAGGTGTGCCCGTGCTACGGGCAGAAGGCCGGCTGACCGGTCCGTCAGCCAACCACATGCAGGGTTGCAGGAATCCAACACCGGCGTGCAACTCAACCGGCAACCGAGGCCATACCAGCTAAACCGCTAGGACTGAGCAGACGCGTCAGTTTGTGTTGATTCGATAGTTAACAATGATTGAAAAACAGTCATATACGCATATGGTCTAAATTAGGATACGATGACACGACCAATCACTCTAAGATGTAAGTACCCATCGTGCCTACCGTCTATGCGCGGATTCCGTGCTTGACGGCGTCGCTCCCCAGTTGGTGAGGTGTCTGGGGGCGGCAATTCTTATACTGTTACCTGCGCCAGATTTATGGCGCAGTGGTCCAGCCTGGTTAAGACGACGGCCTTAAGAGCCGTACACCTCACCGGTGACGTGGGTTCAAATCCCACCTGCGCCGCTCACCATATCATCAAATTAACACTACTGCGCAGATTGCCCGGATTAAACAACCCACTCTTCTGCTTTGGTGCCCAAATAATTCGGGGTTCTGATCCTACTAACCGACATTTCTGATTTGAATGTTGGCAGGGTGGACCGACTTGGCCGAAGACGCCTCCGGCCATCCAATGATTCACAAGGGGTATCTTCCAACTCACCTGATCCGATCATGGTTTCAAAGAAGAACGGGAACACGGAAGGAGGCCGGCCCAGGCGGAAGCGCCGATCCGGCTCGGGGGGCGGCGGCGATGATCTCGCAATACTGCGCGCCAGGTGCGAAAAATTCCAGGCCAAACTGGACAGGCTCGAGGCCAAACACAAGGAGGTAATCGCCGCCAACTAGAAGATCAAGAAGATCAGGGAACAGGCCAGGAGAAGCGCCAACAACGCAAGGACAAAAAGGTCCGCCAGAGGGGCAAGCCGCCAAAGTCTGCCCGCCGGGGCAGGCGGATGCTTACCTACCGGCAGATAGACGAGCGATACGTCGCCAGGGGGAGGGCCATCCCCATGAAGGCGGATGCCGCCTGGGAGTCGGAGCTGGAGGAGATGAACCACGGCAAGAGGGGCCGCCCGTTCGCGTACGCGGACGGCCTGATCAAAACAATCGGCACCTTCCGGCTGATGATGAACATATCCTACCGCCAGTGCGAGGGGGCGGCCATGGATATGCTGGGCAAGGAGAACACCCCGCATTTCACGACGTTCTGCCGCAGGCTGAACCGGATGGAGATTGTCCCGGGCAAGGATCCGGCCACCGCAAGCGTTGTCGACGGCAGCCGCGAGATCAGGCTGGCCATCGACGGCAGCGGCCTGATCCCGTCCACCCGCGGGGAGTGGATACGGCACGTCTGGAAGGTGAAGCGCGGCTTCATCCGGCTCAGTATCCTGGTGGATGTGGACACCAAGATGGTGCTGGCCTTTGCCATCACCGACGAGAGCGTCGGCGAGTCGCCCCGCCTGCCCACCCTGCTGGACGAAGCTCTCGAAAAGCTGGGCATGCCCGGACGCGTCGGGACGTCCCGGGTGGTCATCACCCTGATGGGTGACAAGGCATACGACTCCCGGGAGAACTTTTCACACTGCAGGAAGCGCGGTGTCGTGGCGGGGATCCCCGTCAAGGTCAACGCCAACTGCCGCGCGGACGGGGTAGACAGGACTCGCGCCGAGGCCGTCCTGGACCAGCTGGGCGGAGGGGAGGGCGCCACCCCTAGGATGGTCGCCGCCCTTCCGGAGGAGGAGCGGCGTGCCAACCAAAAGGACTGGAAGAGGCGCACCAACCAGGGCGCCAGATGGGCCGTCGAGGGCGTATTCTCATCGTTCAAGAGAATACTGGGCGAGGCCGTCCGGGCCGTAAAGTGGCCCTATATCATCCGGGAGGTGGCCAACAAGATCAACGTATACAACTGGATGCAGCAAATCTCAGGGGAGGCGGCCCGGGCGGTGTAGCCGGACAGACGAATCCACGCGGCGGAGCCTGCCGGTCCGCGCCGCGCGGATCTCCACCATCATGTCCCACCGCGGCAATCCTCCGGGTGACGCCGCCGGTGCGGTCTTTCGGCATGCCCGAGCAGGACGATACAATGACCCGCGCGGCACCGACGGAAGGCCGGCATATGAGGATGGCGAAATTGTGCTGGCCAACCCACTGCGGCTCAAGCTGTCCCAGTCCGGGACCAAGACCGACAAGATTGATGCCAGGCAGCTGGCCAACCGGCTCAGGATGGACGACATCCCGACCTGCCACGTGCACAAGCGGAGCAACAGGCGCGACCTGGACCTGCTCCGCCAGCGGATGATCCTGATCAGGGAGCGGACCCGCGCACTCAACCGCCAGCACGCCATCTGCGGCAAGTACGACCACCCGACCAGCTCGGGCCACGGAAACACGTCCGGAGCCAAGTACCAGGAATACCTGAACGGCCTGAAGCTGAACCCCGGCGACACCAGGATCATGGGCCAGTACGTCCGTCACGTCAGATACCTGAACGGCGAGATAGACATGCTGGAGAAGCTCGTGGCAAAGGCGGCCCTGGACAACGAGGATGCCAAGCTGATAATGAGCCTGCCCGGGTTTGACGCCTTCAGCGCCCTGCTGGTGGCCGTCTCCATCGACGGCATCGGCCGGTTCGCCGGCCCCCGGCAACTGGTCTCGTTCCTGGGCCTCTGCCCCAGGGTGTACCAGTCCGGGGACAGCACCCGGCACGGCCGCATGAAGAAGAGCTCCGACCGCGCCCTGACATGGATCATGATGCATTCGGCCCTGGTGGCCGGCCATCACAATCCCGTGCTGTCGGCATACTACGAGGGCGTCCGCAAGCGCCACCCGCCGGTGGTGGCCCAGAGCCACCTGGCCAAAAAGATGGCCATCTACATCTGGCACATGCTGAACAAACGACAGCCCTACCGATTCCATGACCAGAAGGCCTACCAGGCCAAGCTGGTCCGGCTGGCGCGGCTAGCATCCCGCATCTAGCCGGCGCTCCGGCACCCATCTCTGGATCAATTTGGGAGGGTGTCGGGGCCCGGCCAGACGCGGCCCGCCACCGTGCGGGATCCGCCCAGCACCATTGGCAGATATTTTTTTTCGCATGGGAAAAAACGACCGGAATGGCGCCGCCGGCCCGCGCGGCGCCCAACGAGCAGGGAGCGCCGGATCCCGCGTGGGGAGCCCTGCGCATTTCCAGATCCGGTCCCCCATCGGGAGGCGTCTCGCCGCCCCGGCCTGGGCGAGGGGCGGCTTCGACGCCTCCCTTGGGCCCCTATCCCGGTGCAAAAAACGATGATCATCTCGCGCAAGTCGGCGCGTCTTAAATACTACCAGTCCAACTTACCTGCGGCATGCATCAAGGCATACGGCTTCCGCTCGCACGCGCCGCCTTTACATACACAGATGCAACAAAGCATCCGCAGCGGCAAGCATAAATGTGTAGCCTCCCCGTGGAGGGCGTGAATGATGAGAGCCAATCGGACTGCACAGATCTAAAGAAGCGCGGCATCAACATCATAACCAGGTTGTATGCGGTGGTCTGTCGTACATGCTGGTATCGATTAGATATCCTGAAGATAGTGCAGGCCGACCAGATGCGCGTCGCCCACATACGGGCGAGTATCTGCCCAGCCTCCGCCGTAAAGCTGTGGGGCACCGATATGATTCATAACTTGCCGCCGGAGCCGGACACCTGCAGGTGTGTATGATGAGATGAGCATACATCAACAAATCTCGGCGCATGATGAAATTGGTGGTGGCAGGCATGAATGATCAAGACAGGCATAGTGTGGCCAAGATTGTAAGTGATCTCTGTGGGTCTCTCGCTTGCGCCAGTGTGGGTTTCGCGGTGTTTGCCATCATACTATCGTTCACCATCAAGTACTATGAGGTGGACATGGGAACCGTCGTGTCGGTTATGGTGGGGGTTGCGTTGGCGTGTTTCTTTACTAGGGTGGCTCTGTTGTTGCAATATAGTTCGCCAGCTACGCCTAACGACGTATTCAGGCCCTTGGTTGTGCTTCTAGTCATGTTTGTCGTGTTGGGTTCGGTGATTGGGTGGATCGTACAGCATGAGTCTAACACCGATTATCGTAGTGAGATGTGCTATAGGGTGGTCAACGGTCTGGAGCCGTATGCTACATCGCATATGATTAAGGAATGCCCGGCATACAGGGACAACGTCCAGCAGTTGTTTAACGGTGTATTGGGTGCACTTCCTCTGGGTTTGGTCATTGCACTGTTCATTCATAGTTGGCTTAAATTCTCACGCTGGGGTGTGAGTGGGGCGGCCATCCTTAGGTAGCCTGTACTTCGGGTACAGGTGGCGGAACACCATCCAAAACACGCCACTGCATATCGCGGGCATGCCGGAATTGTACCGTGACGGTTTGTTTGTGTTTACCCACACAACTAACCCAGGATATCCCGAACGTCCAGCTTGCCTTCCTTTGCCCGCTTGCGCAGTTCCCGGCCATCCGGGATGGTGGTTTTATCCATGATAGGTGATGGTGGGCCTTGTCCAAAAATCCGGAAAAAGGTCACTAGTAATGTTTAATTACCAAATCCAGATGCCCGCCGGACGACGGCCCGGATGATCGGAAGGTATTAGGATCGGAGGATCGCCGCACCGCCCAATGAGCAAGAGACACGGAAAGTCAAGGCAGACCAACCCCAACCGTGCCAGAAGCAAGAACAACCCCGACGGGAAGAGGAACGATCCCAAGACGGACTGGCCAGGATACAACAAGGACCGCCGTTCGGAGGGCAGAAGGTTCATCCGGTGGATGCGCCGGATAGCCGAGATTGCACGCAAGATACTGGGCATAGCGCCAGGCACGCGCGACCGGCGCGTGTCAGCCATACTGGTGTCCATCATCAAGGGCGAAGAGAACCTCTCCTACTGGGGCCTGATCAAGCACTTTGACCGGCACCCCGATGACCTGGATCTGTGCGAGCTGTCCAGGCCGTACTGCAGATCATGGTACCAGCTCCGCATATCGGAGATAGATCCCGCAGTACTGCAAAAGATCATCACCAAGATGGCCGGCGATGAAGCGGTCCACGGTACCCTACTGGTCGACTCCAGCGGATTCAGCATAGCCAAGTATATCGACTGGCAGAACGCAAAGTACGGCAAGATCAGCGTGAGGCTGTTTGCAAAGCTGCACATCATGCACACGCTGCACGGCATGGCGTGCGCCGCCGTCGTTACCCCCGGAAAGTCAAACGACTCACCATACCTGCGCCAGATGATAGAGACGCTCCCGAAGGGAGACGGGGACGTCGTGGCCGACGCGGCCTACGGGGGCGTCAAGAATTGTAACGCCATCCGGGACAGTGGCCGGAGGACCGTCATCGACTCCAAATCCAACGCGGTTATCAAGGGATTCAACGCTAGGGCGGAGATGTTGAGGTTCCGCGAGGAGCACCCGGGGACATTCCACCGGATACTGCGCCTTCGGAACAACGTCGAGAGCGTCTTCTCGTCCATGAAGGCGCGGTTCGGCGGGGTGGTGCGCGCCCTCAGGGAGAAGACCCAATCGGTTGAGCTGCTAACGATGACCGTCTGTTACAACATGGCCTTCGCCTGAGGCCACGCCACGGGGGGCGGGAACCCCCCGCGGCTATGGGGAGGCTGCGCACGACTGCTCGTGGACCGCCATCCGGGACGGCTCCGGCGGGCAGCAAGAACGTGATCCGGCGTCTACCCCGCGCCTTCCTGCCGGTCCAGGTGCCTCCGTAGGTATCAAGCCGGGTCGTTAATTTTGACTTTTTGGACAAGGCCGTGATGGTGGACAGCATATTAAAAACTTGTAACGGTGGGTCGCCGCAAGTGGTTGTAACACCTACGCCGCCCGGAAACCGGTGTAACACACACCAACCTCACCCTTCATGGTTGTTGTGGCAACAAAAAGGAGGGTGGCCGGGAGCCTAGTACTTGTTTGGTTCGGCGCTGATTCGACGTTCCAGTGTGGAGAGGCGCTGCATTGTTTCTGATAGGTTAGATTCGATACTGGTGAGACGCTTGTCAAGTTTGTAGAGACGGCGATAGATGCGTTCCTCGCCGGGGGTGCGGCAGGAGGTCACTTGAGCGTTAAAGTCGGATTCGTGGCTCATGCCGGTCGTGTCCCGGCGTGTTGGTCAATGAGTGTTTGGAGTTCTTGAGCGTCATCGGCGTATGCACCGGCAAGCCGTTCAAGTCGTCGCGATTCAGGGGGTGGCTCATACGTGACAGATGACCACCCGAAGCGTTTAGCACGGGCAACAGCGTCACGGGCAGTGGGGGCGGCTAATCGTTTGGCAGCCCTGCGGTGATAGGCGTGGAGCCGCATTGCCTCTATGTAGTCGGCTTGCAGCTGATCGATGTCGGGTTGTTGCTCATTGTCGGTGCTCATGAGGTCGAGTCACGTTGTTTGCGTGGTGGAAGCACGTTGAGTAATTCCCCAACAAGTTCGTGAGGTGATACGCCATATTGTTCGCAGAGGTCTTTGTCCTCGCGGCAGAGTTGTTGAGTCAAGAGGCCGAGTCCGTTTTGGCTATGTCGCATGTCATGTGGGTGATTACAGCATGGGAGTGTGTGGGTTCCATGTCAACTGACGGGGGCTGTTCTGCCATGTATGCGGGTAGTTGTGAGCGTGGCCGTTTGGTACGTCGTATTTGGTTGGTTCTGTTGGTCATTGGTCAGTTATGGTCGTGGTGGTTATTATGGGCTGTTGATGATTTGAGTTGGGGCATCCGCGCGAACTGGTACAAAAACGGCGCCTGACTCCCAACTGGTACAAAAGGCGCCCGGAGTGAAAATCACGGTCAAGCGCATTGGAACGGGGGTAAATTGGCTCCACCGGGTTCCCCCTCCGTGCTGGCCGTGCAGCGGCGCCTCCGCCCACTATCCGCATCAGGAACCGGAAAATCTACGTGACGTGGATCCGGCTGGAAAGTTGTAGGAACATGGCCAAGGTTCACACCTGACATGGGCACGTTTTCATGCCGGCATACGGAAGACAGCTCCACAGCACATACGGCGCCCAACCACCCAAAGCCTACTCGCGCTTGTCGGCCAGCCGCTGTATCTCTGACTGCGATACCATGTGTATGGGGGTCAGCGTTGTACGTATGTCGCTTGGGTCGGATATCGCAACCAGCTCCTCGTCCGGCCGGCCAGCGTTGCTTATCGAGTGTATGACTGCGTGCTCGCTGTTCTTGGCGTGCTCGTACTCGGACTCCGTGAGCTCTATACCACTCGCGTCGCACCTTGCCTTGACCTCTATCTCGCGCCGACGCCCGTCCGGGTGGGTGGACAGCAGGTCGTACCCTATGCCGTGTTGTTTGGTGACATCCTTCACCCTAAAACCCTCGGCGAGCTCATGTCGCTTGCTGGCCTCCATGCCTATCTTCTCGGTGGGTCGACTAGGGACCGGCCCGTCCGAGTCGGGTATGACCCTGACCCATCCCTCCAGTACGGGCGCGTGCGGGGTGAGCGTCACTGCCGTCTCGTGGGCGACCTCAGTCTCCCTCTCAAGGCGTTTCAGTTCGAGCAGTCGGGCTTCCAGCTCACCCCGCCTGGCACCAAAACCCATTCCACCCTTCAGCGCGCCGAAGCCACCCCTCACACCAAAACCCGGCCCGTCCCTCTCCTGCTTTATGTCCGCGGCCTCCGCCCGCATGCGCCCCAGTGCTGCCTCCGTGCGGTGTTCCCAGATCTTTCGCCGCTCGGCTGCCATCCCGTCTGCCTCCGCGTATGCCATGTCCCGCACCGCTTTTCGTACATCATCCATCCGCGGGGCCGGGCCGGCATCCGCGTTGTCATCGTATTTCATCTCGTGTAGGACGTACGGGTTGACGGCGGCGACAACACCGTCCGCGTACTTGTGGGCCGCCAGCAACCGTTCGACACGGTTACCTTTCTTGTCGCGTATCGGGATAGTGTGGAACACTACATATCCGTCGAACCCGCCGGGATCCCGAAACACCGAACCAAACTTGAGGTCATCCGAGCAGTTCTCGCGGATCCACCCCTCCAGGTGATCGTATATGCTACCACCCCTCGCGAACAACTCGGTGGGTGGCATGTCATACACGGGTAGCCTCTTTGCGAGCGGGCCGTATCGCAGGGCATCCGGTATGGTAAGCCTCGTCTTTTCATCCGTGGATCGTATCGAACCACCCAAACCCTCAAACAACTGTTTCATCATCCGTACGAGATCATCCCCGTCGGTGTGTTGCGCCTTGACGCGTTCCACGTCGCGCTCAACATCCTCTAGGTCTATGGGCGTGTGGCCCAACATCCCGTCAACCATCCTGGCGCGTTCCGCGGCCCTGCCCACCTTCTCATCTATATCGTCCACGAAGCCACTCTGGGTGGCATCTGTCGGCAGGTCCTCCGGATCGCCCCCGGCACCACGGAGGGGGCCGCCCCGCATATGTCCCCGTATGGCATCCGTCATCAACCCCTCCAGGTCGCCACCAGCCAGAACCTGACCCATCACGTTGAACGTCGGGTATTGCAGCTCAATCTGGCGTATCTTCTCAAAGAGAGTATCCATGACGTGGCCCTCGCGCGTGCCGTCCGCCACCATGTTGGATATTACCACCTCATGCTTCTGGCCGTACCGGTGCAGCCTGCCCATCCGCTGCTCCAGCGATATGGGCGTCCAGGGCAGGTCGTAGTTGATCATCCTGTGGCAGAACTGCAGGTTGATGCCCTCGCGCGCGGCATCGGTGGCCAGCATGATCTGTGAGTGTGTGCGGAACGCCTCTTGGGCGACTTCGCGGTCGACCATCTTCATCGTGCCGTCTATTCGGCACATGTCATACGGGGAGCCGTCCTCGTGGCGCATCTTGGCGATATTCTCCTCCAGATAGTCTAGCGTATCACGGTATTCGCTGAATATCAGCAGTTTGTCCTCACCTATGCCGTGGATCTCCGAGATCAACTTGTCCAGCTTGGTGTCGGGTTTGGTTTTGGAGGTGTGTTCGGCCATCTTTATCAGATCATCTAATTTCACCAACTCCTTCCTCAGGGCGGCAGGGGTTTGCGCCGATGTGTACTTGGCAGCCATGCCTTCCATCCTCACCATGTCCTCCTCATCCATATCATCCATGTCACGTATCGCGTAGTCGTCCACCGGGCCGTCCCACGCTCTCAGGCGGCCCCCGAGTCCCTGCCGCCGCCGCTTGAGCGACTCCAAGAGGGCTCGCGTGCTGGATGCCATCCGTTTCTGTATTATCAACACCGCGAAGGTGGCTATATGGTTAGCATCAAAGCCCATCTGTATGTTGTACTGGCGCTCTACGTATCCGGTCACTTCCTTGTACAGGTCCCATTCCGTCTGGGACATGGCATACTTTACTGATTTGACACTCCGGCCCAGAAAGAGCGGCTCGCCATCCATGTCGACCATGTCATCCTTTGCGTGCCGTATGAAGAGCCGGTCTTTTGTGTGGAACACGTCCTCGTCTGTCATCTTGTGGTTGGAGAACAGCTTCGGCTCCAACAGTTTCAACAACAGCCGAAAGTTCTCAGGTTTGCCCCGGTGTGGTGTGGCGGTCAAAAACAGCATGTGTGTCGATATCCGGCCGAGTAACTCACCCAGTTTGTACCGCGTGGTAACGTTCTTGCTGGTGGCGTTGAGGTTGTGGGGCCTCGTCCACCACTACCAGGTCGAAACTGACCTGCTCCAGCATACTCATCTGTGTTTTTTGTTTGGCATAGTCCATGGATGTTATCAGTACCGGACCGTCCGACAGATACGGGTTGGCCCGCCCCCGCACGTCGCCCTCTATCACCTGGCTGTCCATGTTGACGAACCGTTTCAGCTCGTCCTGCCATTGGTACTTTAGCATGGCAGGTACCACCACCAGCACCCGCTTCACCTCCCCCTGTATGAACAGTTCTTGGATTATCCTGCTGGCCACGACAGTCTTGCCGCCTCCGGGCTCGTCCGCTATCATGTATCTAATGCGGCCCGGCTCGCCGGACACCTGGTAGATGGTCTTGAGTTGGTGCGGTAGTTGGTGGGCCGAGCCCGGTATTCCCAGACTTCTCGCGTACTCGTGGCGCAGCCGTTCCACCGCCACGAACGCCTTCCAGGGCTCGCCCCGCGTTGCCTTGGCCGGCCGTATGCCGTGGTTGGTGTTTGGTATGGTGAGCATCTCGGTCTTGTCATCGTGTTGTATGATGAGTTGGTTCTGCTCTGGCAAGATCGTGACAAACGTGGCCGGGCCGTTCCACTGCGGTCCCTCAATCATGGTGTTTGGTTCGAGTTTGGTGAGGTCGACATCCTCGGCCATGCCGTACGATGACGGTGTACCGTATAATTGTGTTTGATGCGGTGGATATTAAACCAACACATAAACGATACCGCATGGATAGCGCGGCATGGATCCGTTCTACAAGCTGGTGAAGCCGAGGGCGGACGTGTTGGCCGGCGCCACAAACAAGGGCGTCTATGCGGCCAACCTGGGCGACCTGATCGGGCACAGTAACGCCGGCAAACAATACTGGGACAGGAAAGAGTTCAACAAACTAACATACCACACGCGCGGCCTAGATGACGCGCTCGATGACATTAGGGCGCGGCTGCACGAGGGTCAGGGTAGTGGGTTCCGCCAGATAGAGACCAGTTTCGGCGGCGGCAAGACCCACTCGATGATAGCAATGTACCACATGTGCCGGGACTGGGACGCTACCCCCGTGGTGATAGATGGTACCGACCTGGACCCGGCCACCCAGACAATCTGGGGCGAGATGGAGCGGCAGTTGGACGGCAAGATTGACAAGATGTCCAGCCAGGTGGCACCCGGCGGCTCGGTCATCGCCGATCTCCTGAAGCGACCAAAACCGATCCTGATACTGATAGATGAGGTATCCCACTATCTGGACGGCTCCAGGGGTGTGGGCACCATCGACCACAAGACGGCCTCGAAGGTGGAGGTTGGCCAGTCAAACATGGCGGCGCAGACGATAAACTTCCTGCAAAGGCTCTTCACCAAGGTGGGCCAACTGCCGCACGTGTGCGTGGTGATCAGCCTGCCGGACCGGGACCAGGCCATCGAGAAGGAGTCCTACGACCAGGTGCAGCAGATTGCCGGCCGGCAGAAACAGGTGGTGACGGTGGCCACCGATGATGATGTCCCTCATATAATACGCCGCAGGCTGTTCGAGACGGGCGAGGATGTCATGTTGGACCGCGCCACACAGACCATACGACAATACGTGGAGGAGTGCGTCAAGGGCCGCTCCATCCCCCGGGACGAGGCCGACGCGTACGAGGAGCGGTTCCGCTCCACCTACCCGTTTACCCCCGACGTGATAGACGTACTGTATAAGAGGTGGGGGAGCTACCAAAAGTTCCAGCGCACGCGCGGCGCCCTCAGGCTGTTGTCCAGCGTGGTGCACTCGCTGCTAAAGTCCGGCCGGCCGTACATCACGCTGTCTGACATCGACCTGAACGTCAACGACATACGCAAGGAGTTGGTCGATTATGCCGGGGCGAACACGGAGTCCGTGATAAGCTTGGACATAACGTCCGGACAGTCCAACGCGGAGCGGTTGGGTGAGGTTGCCGTGAGAGCCGCCCGGGCCATCTTCATGTATTCGTTCCCGGCAGAGAACAAGGGCGCCACCATGGATGATGTCAAGCGGGCCGCGTTCACCACACAGGATAACCATTCCTCCGTCGGCGACACGCTGGCCAAGATGCAGCGGACGCTGTTCTACCTGGACCTTACGGATGACAGCATGTTCCGGTTCACGCACGACGAGAACATAAACAAGATAATCGACCGCGCAACGCACAGCATCAACGACACGGACGCCGAGGAGCGCAACATACTGGAGGAGGGCGCGGGCAGAAAGTTCCGCAAGGTGTACGCGTGGCCGGAGCACCACACGCGCATAGAGGATGTCGCCGGGCTGCAGCTGGTCATACTGAAGGAGGCCAACCGCGAGTACTGCAAGGGCGTGGTAGCTAACGTGAGCTCAAAGAGCGGGCGCGTGAACCAGAACGCGCTGGTGTTCGTGCTGCCTGCTGGTGACGGGCGGCTTGCAGACTCGATACGCAAACTGCTGGCGGTGGGGCGCGTGCGGCGCGACATGGGTGCCGGTCTGAAGCCGGCCGACATTCGGGTGCTGAACGATGCCGAGAAGGAAGCCAAGGGCGGTATAGCGGTCGGCATACGCGAGAAATACACGGAGATTTGGTTGCCAGCCAAGGATGATGTGATACGGCAGTGTAGGATAGGGCACCGCCACCCCGATGAGGATAGGCTACCGTTCGGGGACGTTATCTGGGAGAAGTTGGTGGCCGAGTTCCAGATAGCGGAACGGCTGGACCCGGATCTGGTGACTGGGTACGACGGCACTCCGGAGGACGTATTCAACCGCATGATGAGGACGTGTGGTGAGCGCCGCCCGATGTCGCTGGATGTTGTACGGGCCGCGATGGAGAAGGCGGGCGTTCCGGAGACACCAGAGCCACAGGATGATCTCGGCGGTACTGCGGGCACCGGTACTGCGGGCGGCGGCCGGATCGTGGATTATCCACCACCGGGAGCCGGCCAGCCCAAACAGCCGGAGCCTGAACCACCCGACGCGCCCGACGCGCCACCTGTAGCCGGTGTCCACTGCACCGACGTGGTGGACAGGGAGACGGTGGCCGGATGGGGGGCAATATTTGCCACACTGCGTAATATCACCACAACCACGGTGAGGGTGATGATAGACCAGAAGGGGGCCGACACGTTCAGCGTGCACTTGGACATGACCGGTGAGATACCGAGGGATGTGGCGGACAGCATAAAGGAGAACGTCTCGGAGAATGGAACATACAGCGAAGACGAAGGCTGGTGAGCGGCGGCTCATCGGCGAGATGCTTCCAATACGGAAGATCTCCGAGGCCGGGGCGGCCGAGAAGAATAGAGGCCCTGGTCGAATAAACAACCTACATCGCTGGTGGGCCACGCGGCCAACCAACGTGTCCCGAATAACCGCGTATGCTGCCTTGGTGTGGCCCCCACTGTCCGACCATGAGGATATGATACGCGATATGTACGACTATGCCAAGTCCACCGACTATACAAAGCCGGCAATCCGGGAGCGCGTTAGGGGTAGGATACGAAAAGTTTGGGGAGACCACACTCCAAAGGTGTTGGATCCGTTCGGCGGTTCTGGTGCCCTACCGTTCGCCGCCGCATGGCTTGGATGCGAGTCGCACAGCATGGATTACAACCCGGTCGCCGTGTTCATACAAAAGTGCTCTTTGGAGTACCCCGCCAAGTACGGCAAAAGCCTAGTTGACGACGTACGAGACGCCGCAGATGCCATACGGCAGGAGATCCGCGAGACGGCCGGTAAATTCTATCCGGACGGCGGGATGGATGACGGTCTGACGTATGATTTCTATGGGTACAGGTGGTGCCGTACCATCCCGTGTGTGTGCGGGGCGGCTATGCCACTAGTGAAGTCGTACGTACTGTCAAAAAGTCGCGGCATCTGCCTTTACCCCAAGGTCGACGGAGATGTGGTGCGGTTCGGTGTAGCGGGTGGACCATATGACAAAATTCCAGAAGGTTTCGATCCCACAAAGGGTTCGACCGGAGGCAACGTGGCCAAGTGTGTGGTGTGTGGCCACACCTACACCAACCTAGAGATGCGTGCCATGTTCAATGCGGGAAAGGGTGGCGAGCAGATGATGGTTGCCGTGTATACACACCCTAAAAAACGGGGGCGATTCTATATCGAGATTGACAATGGTGACCACGCGCTGTACGAACAGTGCGCGATCGAGTTGGAGAGGCGCCGTGCGCAGTTCAGGACCGAATATGGTGTCGACCCCATACCGTCAGACATCATCCCGACACCGGACGGTAAGGAGCATCATGTGGACGGACCGTATTGGGTAGTTACATTGGTTGTCGGACACGGCTACACCCGCTGGGAGCACCTATTCAACACACGGCAGTTACTGTGTCTGGTGAGTATCCTAGACGTGCTTCGGCGAACCGAGGTGCGCTTGACCACTCAACACGGGGAGGAGTACGGGCGTGTCATTATGTCATACATGGCACTCATACTAAACAAAACCACAGAAAGATATTGTAGACTATCACCTTGGAACGTGGATAATGGGCGTGTTATGCAATGTTTCGCCTCACAAGCTCTCAGGCCAACAGCAGACTATGCGGAGGCCACACCACACCGCATATGGCAGCAGAGCACCAAGTCCATATTGGGAGGGTTGGGGGCGGCGCTCTCGGCGGCGGACGGTAGCACATATGTGGTTCAGAGGGGCTCGGCCACCGCCCTCCCATATGATAACGAGTATTTTGATGCAGTATGCACTGACCCACCATACTATCACTCGATGCACTACTCCAAGACGGCTGACTTTTTCTACGTGTGGCTGAGGCGCGCACTAGGCCATATGCCCATGTACAAGGAACTGTTCCGCGGCGTGTCGTCACCTGACCGGGATGAAGTTGTGCAGACAACTGAACTTGTGAGAAATATTGACCGAACCAGTAGTCTAATGCGCGACAAAAACGGCTACCAAAGCCTGATGACCAAGTCACTGCAAGAGATGTATCGCGTGTTGAAGTGCGACGGCATACTCACCATTGTGTACGCGCACAAGTCTACAGATGGGTGGGAGACCCTCATACAGGCCATGCTGGATGCAAGGTTCGTGGTGACTGCCGCATGGCCTATTGACACCGAACGCCAGAGCAGGATGAAGGCCCAAGACACCGCCTCACTGGCATCCTCCATATACATGGTCGGCCGCAAGTGGAAGAAGCAACCCAAAGCATACTATGGGAACGTGCGGGAGGAGCTGCGGGCGCACGTATGCGGCAGGCTGGACCGGTTCATGAAGGCCGGGGTGAGCGGCGCAGACTTCTATATCGCGGCCATAGGGGTGTCGTGTGAGGTGTTTGGTAAGTACGAGACGGTGGTGCGCGACGATGACGGCCGGAAGGTCACCGTGGGCGATATGTTGTCGGACATACGCGGGATATGCTCCGACCACATAGTCAAGACGCTGACAACCGGCGCCGCCGGGGAGATAGACTCGATGTCCAAACTGTACATATCGTGGCGGTGGGCGTACGGCGACCGCGCCGTGCCGTATGATGATGCCCGCAAGCTGTTTACCGGAGTGGGACTGGACATCGATGACCACGTCGGCACGATACTCAAGAAGACCGGCCAGGACATGACCATGCTGGATTATGCGCACCGCGAGGAGGACATACGCACAAAGAACACCATCGACGTACTGCATAAGGCAATGCGGTTGTGGGAAGATCAGGAGATTGAGGAGATGCGCGAGCTACTCGCGTTCACGGGCAACCAAGGCAACCCCAAGTTCGGGCAAACCATACAGGCCATAATCGAGGCGGGCGCCGAGCAGCCGGGCATACGCCCGGAGACTGCCGAAGTGGGTAAGTTGGTGTCATTCTGGAAGGGAAGGAAGTCGGAGACACACGGTCCCCGCGACGGGCGTCTGGACGGTTACATGTAGCGGTCGGTTGTTGTTTCCCGTATGCGTGACCGCTGATTTGATACCATGTCATGGCACGCTGGCTAATTTCACGCCTTTAGGTAGTAGCGGGGGCGAGTGCGAACCGGCAGAAGTGGGCTGTATTCAGGAGATGTCTATCAACACACCGTCCAACAGCTTACCGAGTGTATGCGGCACGGTAAGGTCGGTTAGAGGTGTTTGTTGGCGCGCCGTACCAACTCGACAATCCGAATTCCGGACTCCGTGGGATTCCCGTCGGACGATGCGCGATCGATCACCCCGTGGGGATCCTCCACCAAACCACCGGCGGCCTCACACGTACGCAGCATCAACCGCTCCCACACATCTCGGTCGATGGACTTGGTCAACGTCCACCATCCGAAACCGTACAGCTCCGCCGGCTCTGGCGACGAATCCAGCACGGCCTCCCAGAACTGCACGGCGCGCTCTACGAATTTTTTCTCCGTGTTTTCGTCGTGGATAAGGAACCCGCACTCGTGGCCGGCCACGGACACCGCATCCGGTCCAATGCTGGCCAAATTCCGAACCGAATCCTCTACCCCATAACCGCGCGAACCATACAGCACGTGAACCATGACATGCCTCACGAGGTTGTTTGTCTCCGCCCGGTTTTCGGTTTCGGACTCCCCCATTCTCCTGTCCAGCATATCATCAGCCAACGCTTCCAGCACGAGTGTGTGATGCTTTTCCATGGTTTGTTTGTCCGGTAGCCTATCGTGCAGGTAGACGCGCATCAAGACCGAGCTCATGCCGTCGGGGGAATCCTCACCGAACAACAGCGATTCATTCTTCGCATACCAATCTGGTATTGCTGACATCAGTACCGCCAGCGCGTAACCAAGCACGATGCGGTGCCCCCGCCCATCTTGCCCACCGAGCCTTGCGGCGGCGGTCAACATTTTCCGCGCCTCCGGTGGTGTCTTGTCGCGCAGCCTGTAAACTGCGTGCGTGACACAAAACAATGCTTGAAGGTGCAGCCTGCCGTCAATCTCGGTATATGACAGTGTCTCACATGGATAATCGTCATGCCGTGCGGCTACAACATCCCCCAAGATGCGGCACACCTCGACCCAAACACTTGAATCAAGTTTGATGTTGTCGGCCTTGGCAATATTTTCAAGTATCGACAGCATATTCCACACATACTGTCTCCACTCCTCTCCATCGTCGGCGTTATCTACGGTTGATTTCATGTTCTCTACCACACGGCGCGGCTTCCACACCCCGCAGAGCTTGGCTACCGACAACCGCATTGGTTTCATGTACCCCTCTACCACATGGCGCAACACTAATGCCGAATCATCCACCGACACGACGGCGCTGGCGTCAGGCCGTCCAGAGTACCCGCTCTTAGACGCGAGTTGTCTCAGTTCTCCCTCCACACTATCCGGGGTATAATCATCAGTGAGGCTGTACACGGAATCGGTCTGTTCGTCGGGTTTGGCGACACCAAGCGCCATACACAGCTTTCTTGCCAAAGTCTGGTCGAATCCTGTATCGTTATGATGTACGACGGCTTTGCCCACGTCAGACATCCATACTATCACGCATTTCTTATCCATAATCTTCCCATACCACTCTTTCAGCGGTATCGGGCCGCTTCCGGGCAACAATTCCTGGGAGGACGCCCACAACACTACCCCGCCCGGTGGAACCTGCTCCAACTTCTCACGCAAGACAACAAAGTCGGGTTCTTTCCCGTAATCCATGTTAGTCCCACCAAATTCGGAGACGGCTTCGTTTGGTTGAATCTCTTCTCCCAGACACACGGTCGCATCTGACAACTTCCTCGCCAACTCACCTTCCCGAACGCCAACCTGTACTGGTATCTTCACACCATCACACCCCAGCAATATGTCGACATCGTACTTCTTCCCGGTATCGGGGTTTGTGCCGGGGTGGTCTGGTTGGTTCTCTACACCCAACACCTCCAGTTTTCCTCCGTCATGGAGCGCTTTTATCACGTAAGTTTGTGCACTAGGTCCTGGCCTTGTCAAATCCCAACCGGCCAAAACGTCCATGCCCGGTATGTGGTAGGGGTTAGGCCTGCCGCTGGAGTCGGTTTTGGCACTGACACGCCCAACCCACCTCTTTAGCTCAAGTGTCGGTACGGTTATTCTTTGGTCAAAGTCAGTTTTTACGGCGGTGAGCCACCTGTCTCTGAAGAACGCCTTCTCTACGTCCAGCAGCGTGTTCTTGATTTCGCGTTCAAGTTTACCGCATACCATGGTGGCAAACACCCGAAAACGATCTTTAATTTCGCCGTACAGGTGGTCCATATCTACTGTGTGGTGGTACGCCTTGCCCACAACCGCGTCAAACCAGTCATCGCTTATGATGTGGACCGAATTATGCCCGATGGACACGCGTATGGCCGGAACCTGCCCCTCATACTCACCAACCCGTCTGTTGGATAGGTGGTGCTCCAACCGTATCTCATCTTTAAGCTTGTGGGCCATGTCGTGAATGTCCCTGATGTCGGCACGGTGTTGGGCTCCGCCGTTTCCCTCCAGCCAGGAGGCTGTATCTTCCTCGATTTTCCTGAACACCAGAAAGGCGAACTTGTTGCGCCTGCCGGTGATTTCATTCAACATGGCCTTGAGTCCGTTGCCCTTCTTGTCCATGAGATCTACCTCATACTCAAACCAGGTCCGTGCACCTTCATTCCTTACACAAAATCGCATGGCTGCATACGGTTCCACGGCCACCTGCGGAACGCTAGGCGTTATGAACACTCACCACCCATATTGGACCAGTTCCAGATCATGGTATTTCAATACTGCGCACACTTCGAACCGCGATGTCCTGATGCCCTAACCCGGCGCCGTGCCCAGCATTCGTGTCTGGCGGCGCGCCGGGTCACCGTAATGTCCCACCCCGCGCACTATCATATCTTCGGGCGATGGTTTTGGCCGTCACTACCGCGGCATGATCCGGATTGGCTTGTCGCCGGACGGCACCGGGGAGCCCGAATAATGTAACAATTTGGTGACGAATCTCATCCGGCCCACCATCCATCAAGATGCCTCCCGGCTCATGGTTTGGATGACTCAAAGTCCACCTCCACCAGGGCCCAGGCCGACTCTACGGTAACCATACCCGTCACCACGTACTGTTGGATGCGGTCGTTGACGATATCTTGGTACAGCTCGGTGTCCGAAGAGGTTATGGCAAGCTTGCTCTTGAGGGGTATCGATGCTCCCCCATAGAAGGCGGCCCGTCCGGGCATGGCTATGTCCTCGGTGGAGTACTGGCCTGCCCCTATCGGATTCCCGTCGCCGGACAGGTCGTACGAGATGGAGGGAATGGTAAAGGTCTTGTCGGTGGGGTTGGTCACCTGGAACGTCACCTCAAGGGTGGCCTTGTTCTGGATGTTGTTGATGTCGATCACTTCCACATTGCCCAGCTCTATCTGCACCTGCTCCAGGAACGGGTTGTCCAGACTGCTGTAGTAGACGATCCCGCCCATCAGGGCAAGCATGGCCGCTATGGCCGCGTATACGGTCATCTTGCTTTGGAGGTTCAATGCGTGCACGGGGACCGCACATCTAAAAAACGTTCACTTGTGGTTGGGGCGGCAGCGTGCCAAACACGACACTGCCGCACAACGGCTATAACATCTGGCCGCACACGGGTGGTGTGGCCATAGAACAGGCCCTCCTTACCTGGGTGCACCTGGTGTCGGCCGCAATCTGGGTGGGGGGCTCCATATTCTTGGGGGTGGTGCTCTCGCCGGTCCTCCGCAGCGTGGCTCCCAGCGCCGAGGAGAGGCTTCGCCTGATGATCCTGGTGGGGAGGCGCTTCAACAAGATAGCCGTGCCCGCGCTGGTGGTCCTGATGGCAACGGGCCTGTACAGCTCACACGCACTGCTGGCCAACTACCACATCCTGGGCGCCTCCAGCTACGGGGTGTACCTGGTGGTGAAGATGGCGCTGGTGGCCCTGCTAGCCGTGGTGTACGCGGTGCACGTCCGGATAATACGCCGGGATGTGGAGGAGAGGATAATGTCGGGGGAGATGGATGCCGGAGAACTCCGGACCCTCCGAAAGAAGATAATCATTCTGGGAGAGGTTACGGTGGTGTTGTCTGTGGCAATCCTCTTCTTTGCGGCGCTTCTGGACGCGGGTGTCTGAGCATCAGCCGGATGGTCAGCCGGTACCCTCCACCCTTATCTCGAAGCCGCCTTCCACCTCGGAGGCGCCGTACCTGCAGCCGGTTATCTTCGAGGCCGTGTACAAGCCCGTCTCTAGGTGCTTTGTGATACGGTTCACCCTGAATACGCTGGTTCCCTTGGCCACGCTGGCAGGCACCACCAGCATATCGGCCAGGTTCGCGTCAGCCCCGATGGCGCAGACTGCCGAGTCGGCCACCCTGAAATTAAACCCGTTATCGTACAACGAGTCGGCTCCGGCCACAAATCCCGGGCCGCTGCCCCAGACCAGGACGGCGGCTCCGGGGTCCTGGGACTCCTCACCACGGACGTTCATCCTGCATCTCCTCCCCCTGTCCGTTAGCCTTCCGACCACGGGCTCGAGCGCGCCGGAGATCCTGTCCTCGTCGATCCCAGAGAACGTGCAGAGCACCTCCATCTCCCCGCCGTACCCGCATGTCAGGTGGGCGGGCTTTAGACCGGACGGCTCCACCACGACCCTGACGCGGCCGCCCCCGCTTGGGTAGTACCCCCTTCTGGCGACATCCATGGACATCCTGATTCCCATGGTAGAGTAGGCGGCGCCCAGCACGTGCCTGGTATAGTCGGCGGTAGGGGCCCATCTCACGTCCGTCCCGCCGACTACGGTCAGCTCAAGACGCCTTCCCGCCGCCCAGCACGCCGGAATGGCCGCTTGCAGAACCAGCGGGATGCTGCCAGCCGTACCCACACTCTCCGATATCGTAGCGTCCCGGACGGAGCCCGGCAGGAACCTGATCCTGGTGGATCCCACCCCGCCTCCCTCCAGACGGCCCCCGCACATCTTCTGCAGTATCCTGCAGGCGGCCAGATGCTGGGGCCTCAGCCCCGGGGTCTTCCGGTTGTGCCTTATCCTTTCGACCTCCACGGGCCTTCCGGTAATACAGGAGAGCGCCAGGGCAGTCCGCACGGTCTGGCCCCCGCCCTCGCCCCGGGAGCCGTCCAGCACTATACAATCCAACACCCGCTCGGCGTGGCGGCGTTTTATGACTTTTTAACCCGCGCCGCCGGTATCATGTATGGATGGTGATCACCTGCGCCCGCGCGGCCCGGCAACCCGGGATAGGGCCGCCGGGCGCGACCACGCCACAGGCCTGCTGATAGGCCGATTCCAGCCCTTTCACCTGGGACACCTGCACGCCGTCCGGTACGCCCTCTCCAAGGCGGATGCCCTGCTGATCGGGATAGGCAGCTCCAACCTGTCCATGAAACCGGACAACCCCTTTACGGCGGATGAGCGCCAGGACATGATCCGGGAATCCCTGCAGGAGGGCGAGAGGGAGCGCACGGCCGTCCACATGATACCGGACCTGAACAACCACAAGAGGTGGGTGGAGATGATCCGGCAGAGACTGCCCCCCTTTGAGGCCGTCTTTACCAACGATCCCGTAACGCGCCGCCTCTACCTACAGAGGGAGGTCGTCGTATACGACATTCCGCTCCTTGACCGCCCCAGTCTGTCCGGGACGGCCGTACGGTCCTGTATCGCCTCGGACCTTCCCTGGCTTCATCTGGTGCCGCCGGGCACGGCCAAGGTAATCGGGCCGCTGAGAGACAGGGTTCTGCGCGCCTCAGAACGGCGGGATGCCCGATCGCCCCCCGCCAACCATTCTCTCTAATTATAAATAACGCCCGTATCCCACACAAGCGGCTTGGAATATCTGGTAATGCTGCCCGGACCAACCAACGTGCCCGAGAGGGTGGCCCGGGCCATGTACGTTCCCATGATAAACCACCGCAGCGACGACTTTGTCCAACTGTACGAGCCGTGTGTCGAGAAGACAAAACAGGTATTCCGGACGGAAGGTGATGCCGTCTGCCTGTCATCATCGGGGACGGGCGCCGTAGAGGCCAGCGTCGTCAACCTGGTAAAGAAGGGGGACAAGGTGGTGATTCCAGTCAACGGAGAGTTTAGTGGCAGGCTGGCCCAGATGATAGAGTGGGCCGGCGGCCAGGCCATCCGGATAGAGACCGAACCGGGTGTCAACGCCACGCTGGACCAGATCCGCGAAGCCTTTGACAACAACGGGGACATCAAGGCGTTCTACTGCGTCTGGAATGAGACCTCCACCGGCACCATGCTCAACTACCTGGACAGGATAAAGGACCTCACCTCGCGGAACGACTCGTTCTACGTGGTCGATGGCGTATCGATAGTGGGCGGCGAGCAGCTGGAGATGGACAAGTGGGGCGTGGACATTGCAATGACCGGTGCCCAGAAGGCCTTTGCCGCACCACCGGGCATCTCACCCATCTGCATCAACCCCCGCGCCAAAAAGTACATGATGGACAACCCGCCCAATACCATGTACTTCAACCTGCCCCGCTACTTCAAGTACTACGAGGAGTCCAAGCACACGCCGTTCACGCCGGCCCTGCCGCTGCTCTACGCCTATAACGAGGCCATGGACATCATCCTGGAGGAGGGTCTTGACAACCGCATCAGGAGGCACCGCACATGCTCGGCTGCCCTCTACTCCGGGCTGAGCGCCATCGGCCTCACGCCGTTTGCGCGGGAGGACTCGCGCTCCACCGTCGTGATAGCACTAAACTACCTGGCGGGCCTTGAGGACAAGACATTCCGCAACACCCTGGCGCAAAAGTTCAGGGTGCTGGTGGCCGGCGGTTTCGGCAACCTGAAGGGCAAGGTCTTCCGTGTCGGCTGCATGGGGGAGGTCAACCGGTATCACGTCATGAGAACCATATCTGCCATCTCATCAACGCTGGCCATGATGGGCTACGAGACGGATCCGCAGGCCGGTCTCAACACCGCAGACAAGAAACTGGGCGATCTCTGAGGCTCTCCACCCGGCGTGGACCATATGTGGTTTATAAGTGCCCTTTTGCCCACTATAACGATATGGTCAGCCAGCGAAATGACCCAAAGGAGGGCTGCCCGCGATGCGGCCAAGGCAAGTTGGTCACCGACAACGAATCAGGCGAGATGTGCTGCTCCAAGTGCGGGTTCGTGATAACCGAGAAGCTGCAAGAGTCGGGTCCGGAGTGGAGGTCGTTCACGCAGGACGAGCGCGGCGACCGGGCTAGGGTGGGCGCACCAACCTCGCTGTCCATGCACGACATGGGTCTGGCAACCATAATCAACCCCACAAACAAGGATGCCTCGGGCAGGCCCCTGGCCGCATCCATGAAGAGCACCATCGAGCGGCTCAGAACCTGGGACAGCCGGAGCCAGGTGCACGAGCCCGTCGACAGGAACTTCCGGCAGGCGTTCAGCGAGCTCAACCGCCTCAAGGACAAGCTGGCCCTCTCAGACGCGGTGATAGAGAAGGCCGCCTACATATACCGCAAGGCGCTGGACAAGGGACTGGTCCGGGGCAGGTCCATCTCGGCATTGATGGCCTCTGCGCTCTACGCGGCTTGCCGGGACACCGCCACGGCGCGCAACCTCAAGGATGTCGAGCAGGCCGCCAACATCAAGCGGAAGGACATCGCCAGGTGCTACAGGCTGCTGGTCAAGGAGCTGGATATGAGGATGCCGGTGACCGACTCGATACAGTGCGTGGCCAGGATTGCCAGCCGGATCGGGATAGCCGAGAGGACCAAAAGAGACGCCATCCAGGTGCTCAACGAGGCGCGGGAGAACGAGGTCTCCGCCGGCAAGGACCCCATGGGGATGGCCGCGGCGGCCCTGTACCTGGCCTGCGTCAAGCACGGCGAGGACAAGACGCAGAGGGACATAGCCGAGGCGGCCAACGTGACCGAGGTGACCATACGCAACCGCTACAAGGGACTTAAGGAGTCGCTGAACATCTAGCGGCCGCCGCGTTCCACGTACTCGGCCATCGAATCCAGCCTGGCCGTGTCGCCGAACCGCCTGAAGGTCAACCTCTCCAGGGTCTGTATCACGCTCTTTGCGGCCCTGTACTGGGGGATAGAGGGCTCGCTCAGCTCCCCGTACAGCCCTATCCCCCGGATGCCGCCGGACTTTGCATACCCCAGTATGAGGCCGTTGAAGCCCCGTATGACCGACTTGCGGGGGTTCAACACAAAGCCGGATCCCTGCAGCTGCGAGGCCAGCTCTTTGGTGGTGGCGGTGACCATCGTCTTGGGAGGATCCCGCGGGACCCCCGTACTGAACCCGCCCACCGTGTAAATCAGCTTGGCCGAGTACCTACGCGCCACCTCCACCACGTCTTGGCATATGGAGTGCATCTCCGATCCCTCCCGGGGCTGGGTGCCGCCGCCCCCAAACGTGATAAGTCCGTCAGCGTACCTGTACGCCCATTCCTCGGCGGGAACCACTATGTGCCCGCCCTCGTCTATCACATAGTCGGGATAGGACGTCTTGGCTATCCGGAACGTCTTGGCCCCCGTGCTGTCGTTGATAAAGTCGATCACTATCCCGCCGACGTTGCCCATGTCCGGCATGGCCGCGACCACCACCGGCTTGTCCAAGGACGGAACTGCCTTCTCGTAGAACTTCATGCACCATGGGTAGCTGCGCCGCGGTTAAAAGGTTCGGGGCGTGTTCCAGACAACCTGTTGCGGCTGGGCGTGACCCGCCATCCGAAACGGCCAAACGGTCCCCCCGGCCGTAGGGCGCATCTCGTCACTGGCTCGCCTCCGCAGCAGTCTTGCTCCTGCCGGTGCCGATGGTGGTTATCACCACGGACGTCATTATGATAAAGAAGACGATCTGGGCGTACGCCTCTGCATTGTCCAGCCCCATGGTGATGGGGAACGTGGCCAGGACGGCGGCCGCCAACCCCCGGGGGATCATCGCCCGGGTCACCTTCTTGTCCAGCGCCGTAAACCGGTCGGTCAGCGAGATCTTCACCATGATGGCCCTGCCATAGTAGACGGCCACCGTGACGAGTATCCCGAACACGATATACTCTATCCTGCCGAAGGTGGCCATGAGCCCCACAAACACAAAGAAGAAGGAGCGTACAAGGAACGTCAGCTGGTTGTGCGTCGGGTCGTCGTGCTCTACCTCGCGCAGCTTGAGCCGGAGCCACCCGGAGAGCCTCCGGCGGTTCCCCAGCATCAGGCCAAACACCAGGGCGGTCAGGGCCCCCGACTCCCCGAACGTCTGAGCCAGAAAGAACAGCGTGAACAGTATCCCCAGGGTGAGCATGTAGACGTGCTGCGTATTGCCTATCCGCGTGGTGATATACATCCAGGGCAGCCCGACACCGAACCCCAGGATCAGCCCCACCGCCACCGCCCGGCCCATCGTCTCACCCAACACGTCCGTGTCCAAGGTGCCGCTCAGGACCGCCTCCAGCATGATGAAGGCGATTATCGTGGCCAGTATGTCGGTGAGCGCAGACTCGAAGCTGAGGACCGACTTTGCATCCTTGGATATGTTGATGTTCCTCACCAACCCAAAGACGATGGCCGAACTACTCCCGCCCACGATGGACCCCAACAGGGCGCTCTCCAGCAGGCCCCAGCCCAACAGGTAGTACGCGCCCAGTGCCACCAGCGCCATCGAGACCGCAAACCCTCCCACCACCAGCACGGCGGCAAAGTGGGCCGTTCCCGCCACCCGTTTCATGTCCAGGCCGAGGCCGCCATCAAACATTATGATGATAAGGGCTACGGCGGCAAAGTAGGGCAGTATCTCCAGCACCATCCCCACCGGGACCACCCCCAGGACGGGACCGATCACCACCCCCAGGACCATCAGAAATGCCACGTCGGGTATGCCCGTCTTCCTGAAGAAGGCCTCACCGGCCACCCCCGCGAATATAACCACCCCGGCGGCCAGCAGCAGGACATGGACGGACGCTGCCGGGTCGGAGACGCCCAGCATCCCCACGTATCTGGAGATCTCCCCGCCGACCTGCCGTACCCACTCGGCCACGATGCCGCCATCATAGGATATCTCCACCCCCAGGTACTCCCTGAGCGTGTCAAGGATTGCCAAGATGGGGGGTATCATCCTGTCTCCGGGGGGCAAATCGTACTAATAACCTGAGTACATAGAAATTGGCCCCTGTCCACCCCGCCCTGTTGAGGGCCACCGACGTACTGCGCGAGGATCACCGCCAGATAAGGCGCCTCGGACGCGTCATAGAGTCGTGCCATGCGAGGCTGGTGGCAGGCGGCGACGTACCCCTGGAGGACCTAGGCAGGATAACCCAGGTGATAGACGGCTTTCTGGACTCGGTCCACTACTCCAGGGAGGAGGACTCGTACTTTCCATGCGTGGCCAGCTACGGCCACCTCAACGAGGAGATACGGAAGCTCATGATAGAGCACGAATTCTCCCGCCGGATAGCGGCCAGCCTCTCAGGACACCTGGCACGGTGGAGGGGCGGCCAGGACTCCAGGGAGCCGGTGGCCAGGTACCTTAGGACGTACCTCATATACCTGGACGACCACATGCGTAAGGAAGAGGCGTTCTTTGACAGGGCCGAGGCCGAGGTGCTCTCCGCCGAAGAGGAGAGGGAGATGTACGAGCAGTTCCGGTCGACGGTGGCCACCGCCTCAAGGCTGGATGCCATGATCCAGGAGATATCCTATCTGGAGGGGCGGCCCTGGTTCGAATCCTGAAGAAATAAAAATCCCACCTGCGCCACCGTGGATCATGAAGCCGTTTGTTCTATGGATGACGGGGCTGCCCTGCTCGGGCAAGAGCACCATAGTGCGCCACCTACAAAAGGAGATTCCCAACCTGGCCATGCTGGACGGCGACGAGCTGCGCGAGTGGTTCTCCCCCAAGGACTTCTCAAAGGCCGGCCGTGACGAGCACAACAAACGAGTGGCCCACCTGGCCAAACTACTCATGAAGCACGGCGTCCCCTCGGTGGTCTCGCTGGTCTCCCCGTACAGGGAGAACCGGAGCAGCGCCCGGGAGATAGTGGACGCTGGCGACCAGTTCGCCGAGTGCTACGTGAGGTGTTCCCTTGCCAAGTGCGAGGAGCGGGACGTCAAGGGCATGTACGCCAAGGCGCGCAGGGGCGAGATCAAGGGATTCACCGGGATAGACGACCCCTACGAGCCGCCAG
The DNA here is from genome assembly GCA_965261905.1 of Nitrosopumilaceae archaeon. Classification (GTDB taxonomy): domain Archaea; phylum Thermoproteota; class Nitrososphaeria; order Nitrososphaerales; family Nitrosopumilaceae; genus VYCS01. Next base: position 1,153,685 of record CBDHDZ010000013.1, read on the forward strand.
AGGACCCGGATCTGCTGGTGGACACCGAGAGCGACACCCTGGAGGAGAGCTCCCGGCAGGTGACCGACTTTCTGAGGGCGCGCAGCCTACTTTAGCCTGCCCAGCTCTGCCAGAATGCGGTCGTGCACCGTCCCGTTGGTCACCAGTATCCCATTCCTGTGATACACATCGGGCCGGTTGTATGACAGCTCGTTTCCCGAGACATCCGTCATCCTGCCGCCTGCCTCGTGTATTATGCAATGGGACGCGGCCGTATCCCATTCCTTCATGCGGTCCGTAAACGTGATATAGATATCCGCCCGGCCGGATCCTATCTGCGCCACCTTTAGCGAGCTTCCCAGGGCGCGCCTATCCCTTACGCCCAGCGACTCCAGAAACCCCCCCTCCCTCTCGGTAAGGTGGTGCCTGGACGTCACGGCCGTGCACCCGGACGTCTCCGCCGTCCGGCTCACCTCCATCCTGGTCCAGCCTGCCGCGTCGCGCATCCACGATCCGTCCCCTGCCTGCGCCACATACAGTGCGTCCCCGGCCGGCCAGCCTATCACACCGACAACGGGCCTGCCGCCCGTAACCAGGGCCACCATGACGGTGAACTCCCCGGTGCGGTCAATAAAGTCGGATGTGCCATCCAGCGGATCCACTATCCAGACGGTCTCGGCGGCCAGGCGCTCCCCCGAGTCGGTGTCCTCCTCGGAGAGGATGGGCAACCCTGTTCCGGACAGAACTGACTTGATCGCATCGTTGCTCCTAAGATCAGCCTCGGTCACCGGCGAGTCATCATCCTTGGTCTGGTAGCCGCGGACCGATCCGTACACGTCCATGATGGCCTCCCCGCCTGCCTGCGCCGCCCTTATGGCCGCATCCGTGTACGGCGACGCGTTCTCCACCGGTACATCGCTCATGTGGTCAGCTCGGGCTTGAGAGTCCAGACTACCGCCAGCATGACGAACGGGACGGTGATGATCCCCACTATCCCCAGTATGTAGAACATCTGCGTCTCAGGTATGTCAGGGTTCCCCACTATCCAGGGCAGGGGCAGCGTCACCACCACCCAGATCACCCCCAACAGTACCAGCAGCTTCACCTTGGACTTTCTGTCCCACATCATTCCATATGCGGGACGCACCGTATTTAACCCATGGGGGGCACTGCCGCTTCACTTATGTACTACGTAAACCAACGTATTCTGGGTGGAGAAATTAGATGCAAAACCCGCCTTCATTCTGTAAAAATATGCATTAATTTGCCGGTTTCATCTGATTTTTAAGTGATGAATGTGTAATAATAACTGCTCGTGGCTAGATATCATCATCAAAACGTGTTTGACACCAAGTGTCCCAACGAGATATGCGACTCCTCCGATACCATCACCGACTACGAACGGGGAGAAGTGCTCTGTGGGGGCTGCGGAGTGGTCCTAGCAGAGTCCATGCCGGACGTATCCCATGACGATCAACCATACACGCCGGAGGAGTTCATGACGCAGTCCAGAACCGGGCCCGCAACATCGCTGGTAATACACGACCGCGGACTGTCCACGGTTATCGGGGCGGACCGGGACTCTTCTGGCAACGCGCTTTCGGCCGGGGCCAGGTACGAGTTCAACAGGCTGCGCATGTGGGACCAACGCAGCAAGTCGCGTTCGGCGGCCTCCTTGAGCAAGGCCTTTACGATGCTTCACGCGATGAAGACCAAGCTGGCCATACCCCACAGCGTGGTAGAGAGGGCAGCCTACGTCTACCGGAAGGCGGTGGCCGCCGGCCTTACCCGGGGAAGAACCATAGCCTCGCTCATGTCCGCCTCGCTGTACGTGGCCTGCAGGGAGAGCGATACGCCAAGGACGCTGGACGACATAGTCGCCATATCCAACGTGGAGAAGAAGGTGCTCTTTAGAGACCTGCGCACGCTGCTCAAAAAGCTGGACATCAGCCTCAACCAGTACGAGACCTCCTCGTTCGTGGTCAAGATCGCCAACAACATGAACCTATCCGAGAACGCCAAGAGAGGGGCGCTGGATATACTGAAGCGCAGCGAGGAGAAGATGATCACGGCAGGAAAGCACCCGGTGGCCCTGGCCGCAGCCGCCATCTATATCGCGTGTGTGTCAGGCGAGGAGAGGATAACCCAGAGATCCCTGTCCAGGGTGGCCGGCGTGAGCGATGTCACCATCCGCAACAGCGTGGTCCTGATACGTGAGAACCTGGACATACGCGACTAGGGACCGCGTCCGGGATTCCTGAAAATAAAAAACGTTTTTTGATTTGTCTATGAAACGATGTTTGCCAGGGCGTCGTCTAACTCGTCCGGGTTGATAAGATCTTCGGCAACCATGGCATGCAGCTGTGCTGCCTGGGCCATCAGGTTAAGGAAGGTCGACTGATCAATCTCGCCGTCATCATACTTTTGCGTGATGTCGTCAATCCAACTGTCCAAGACGCTGGATGTGGCATCGCTCTCCCACACGTTGACGGGTCCGTCGTACAACGTTTCGCCGTTGTATGTTATCTTGGAGAGGCCCTGCAGTCCAATGTTGCTGACAAGATCGGCGATGGGCACGTAGCCAAGCCGCGGGCTGAGCTGCTGTCCGTCGGTGATCATCCAGGCAATCATATCCAGGAGCGCCCGCGCATGTTCCTCGTTATCCGTTGACCCGTTCAGCTCTGGATGGACTATGAGGTACGAGAAGCTGGTTATGGGGTACGAGTTGAGTCCCGGTGCTGCTAGGAGGTCCACCTGCTCCCAACTATCATGAGCGGCAGGCAGCCAGAATGCTGCGGAGCCGGATGCGGCGCTTGCCGTATCTAGGCTTGGTGCTACAAAGTTGGTGTGGTCGCCGTTCTGTATGTGGGCGGTGGGAATGTCGTTCTGGAGGGCATATGCCAGCGTGATATAACCCACGGCGTTCTCGGTGGTCCTGATGCTTCCGGCCACGCCCTCGTTACCAGGAGACCCTATTCCGCCGGGCCACGGCACGCTCTTTGCGGCGCCGACCTTCTCATCCCAATCGTCGCATACCTTGCTCAGGTAGCTTGTGAACGCAAAGGTGGTTCCGGAGCCGTCTGACCTGTGAACCGTTACAATGTCCTCATCGGGAAGACTCAGGCTCGGGTTCTCGTCGGCTATCGCTGGGTCGTTCCACTGCGTGATCTCCTCAAGGAAGATGCCGCATAGTGCGTCCTCGGTGATCTTTACTCCGCTGGGAATGTCGGGTATGTTGTATGCCACGGATATGGCCCCGATCATCGCCGGTATGGTGATGGTTCCGGGGGCGCGTTCAGCCTCTCCTGCGTTCAAGGGTGCCTCGGTCGCGCCGAAGCTTCCCAGCATCTCTATGTGGTTTCTGACTCCGCCGCCACTGCCTATGGAGTTGTAGTTGAGATCGACATTTGATATCTCTCCGTACTCTACCCTCCACAGGTCTATGAGCGGGAATGCGAATGTTGCGCCCGAACCCTCTATTCTTATGTTGTCGGATTGCGCGTATGCTAAAGGCGCGTTCGGCCCATACAGTGGGGGGATCACGGCAGTTAGCATTATCGCTATGGTTGCGATTGCGATTACTTTATTCATTGATGGCGGTATTACCGGACGGTATAATCACGGATTGATCGTAGATTACCGCCGACCATTGTTATTACGCCTTGTCCGGATCCATCGTACTGCTATATGGCAGAGCTAGGTGCTTCCCGTTCGTATTCCGTCTACCTCGGCCGGCATCGAGGGGAATTTGGCACCCGCCGACTCGGTGGCTACCGCAGCGGCCTGCTCCATTATCCGGTCTACATCCTCGCCGGACACCTGGTTTGCCTCAAAGGCCCCGTCCTCGAGGCTGTTGCTCATAAAGCCGTTCAGCATCTCAGCCATCTGGCCCACCTCGGCGTCAGCGTTGGGAATGAACTTTCCCAGCGACGAGCCCAAACCCCTCATCAGGCTGATGGTGGGCATTATCGTGACCACCGTATCTCCGAGATCGCTGTACATTGAGAGCCGCAGCTCCATCTTCTCCAAGGACAGCCGGGCCGTGCTCATGATCTTCTTTACCTTTCGCAGCTCGACCAGCTCGTTGGCCAGTGATCTGGCAAACCGGTCATCCCGCCTGTCCTTGGCCGCTATCACCTTCTGGAAGAGGCTCTTCTCGCGTTGTTCCAGCTTTGAGATTATCGCGCCAAGCCTGCCGTTCTGTCTTTTTACCATCCTGACACTCTCCCCTATGCGTGGCTTGAGGGGGCCGCTGGGGGGCCGGACTGCGCCACCGATCCTCTCGGAGGCGCTGGGCTTGTATTTTTGCACCCACTTGTCCTGGATATTGGCCATCACGGTTGGTCCCGGTTTGTGCATATACCGTGACAAGTCAACGATTGTTAACCTAGCGCGGCATTTTGTCGCCGCCAAGGATCTTAATAACAAGATGCGTGCCTCCTAAACCGGTGAACCGGTTCCTTCTCACCCTGCCCGTCGCGGTCGGCGCCATCCTGGTGCTGCTGCTAGGCGTGGGCGAAGATCCAGAGGAACCGGCCTTTCATGTAACGCTGGCCAGCCCGGAGCAATACGACTCCGGCGTGTATACGGAGACCTTCTCGGCGGCGCCCGGCGAGTACTCGATCCTGTTCGTTCCCAACGGAGACAGTCCACACACGCTTGCATTGTCGATCACCGGCCCGGGCGTCTCGTTTATCGAGGAGTATGTACTGCAGGGCACGCTGCATGACACCGGCATATCCCAGTATTACACGTGGGAGTATCTGGGTCCGGATACCCTGGACATTCCCGGCGGAGAGCAGCTCACCATAGTGATTGATCCGCACGGAAACACGCTGGGGCCGGTCTCGGTCAGCCTAGTGAAGAATTGAGGGCGTAACCCCGTTCAGAGCTCCGAGAGATTTCCTCTCTTTGTCGGATTCTATCCGACACCCTACTGCCGTTCTGCGGGGTTACGCAGTTTTAGTCGATAGATATTACTATCTTCGGCATTATTTTGTGTAGGAAGTTTTGCTATTTAACCATTGATAACAGAAATTATATCATACGGCAGATTGTTTGTAAATATTTCAATAGCTTTTGAGATCCCTGCCGCCTGATCCCCACGATCTAGCGGTAATCAGTCCCCCGGATGCTGATCCATCCTGCCCGGTTGTCCTCCGGCCGGCAGGTGGCCCCCTCAGAGGCCCTGTGAACACCACGCTGCCCTGAAACGCCTGTTCCAGACCGTTCCAGAAATGCCGTTCCAGCATGCTCCTCTTAACACCCTTCGACGTATAGATAGCATGGCAAGAAAACAGTATAGGTCTGAGATTGGCATAGTCCGGGACATTCTGGATGTGACCGCGGATGCGGGCCGGGGCGGGGTTCTCGTCTCACAGATAACCAGGTACGCAAACCTCTCCCACTACGCGGCTCTTACAAAGTGCGAAAAGCTGGTGGGTGCAGGATTGGTCCAGTACAACAAGAACGGCCGCAACCGAATATTCATGATTACCGAGAAGGGACTAGCGTTTGTCAGCGAGATGGAAAAATTCAAGAGACTGGCTGACAATCTCAACCTGAGGTACTAGGTATGGCTGCCCCTCCGGCGGTCGGCAAGACCTCTGCTATACCCCGAGGGAATGGTTTTTGTAACAAATACGGGTACACCATGAGCAGTGTTTCGGCTCGGGATTGCATTGGTGGCGCTGTTGACAGTGTGCGTCGTGGCCGACTCGGAGGGGTCGCCTCAGTCTTTATCCGTGTTGGTGTATCAGGACGGCCTAGCCCACGTCTCGGCTCAATTCGATGCGGATCCGCTGAATCCGGTCTACGAGTTGGACCTGCTCGGGTTGGCGGTAGACAACTTTGTGGCGACCGACGAGGATGATACGTTGCTATCGGCTGAGTTTAGGGAGGGCAAGGTGGCGCTGGACATATTTGATTCGAGAACCATCCTGGTTGAGTACGACGTACATGATCTGATCTCCAAGGCGGGACGAATCTGGACGTTTGCACTCAACTCTACACAGGACTACACCCTGTTGATGCCCAAGGATGCCGTGATAGTCGGGATAGACACCATCCCCAAGACATTCGAGGTGGTGGACGAGAGGACCAGGCTGGGGCTTGGCGCCGGCCCCGTGGAGATCAACTACATCATGAGCCCGACACGAACGGTGGCCCCGGTCGGCGAAGGGGACGAAGCCGGAGGGCAGGTTGATCTGGAGGAGGAGGGCGGCATCGCTCCGGCCGCCCTAATCGGTATTCCGATCGCGGCGGGCCTGGTGGGCGTGTTTCTGGCGATCCGGATACGAACAAAGCGATCCCGCGCGTCACCGCAGGCGGCCATGGCACGTGCCGTGGCCAAACCGCCCGAACCCGAGGCCATCTTTTCTCTGGTGCCTGATATGAGAGAGGAGGACAGGGAGATAATACGGTACATATGCGAGAGCGGGGGCGAGATGCTTGAGAGTCACCTCCGCAAGAAACTCCTGCAGCCCAGGACCACCATGTGGCGAGCCGTTAAGAGGCTTGAGAGGATGGGAGTGGTAGAGGTCGCAAAGAGGGACGCGCAGAACTTGGTGCGGATCAGGAACAATCCGGGGGAGATGCAATGAGAACAATTCCCCTGCTGGCGTTTTTGGGCATGGCGGTGATTCCCCTGGCGGGCGCCGAGACGGACACGTCGGCTCTTTATGACATAGCGAAACAGGCCCAGATACAGGTAGAGATCCAGATCAGCCCCTCACACCCGTCCGAGGTTAGGGATCTGCTGGATCAGGGAACGGCCAGTGTTAATGCCATAAACAACTCCACCGACCACGATGAGGCTGCCGCGCACTTTCTGGCAGCCATGCAGGTATTCGAGAAGGCCTTCCGCCTGATGGGCGAGGCGGAGGCATCCAGTATAGAGGATGTTACCCCCGACCACTCGGAGGATCTTGCAAGAATGGAACGGTACTATGATCAGCTCAACTATCTCGCGTCGGTGTACGACCTGGACGTGGACAATGCCGGGCTGGATTCACTGTTCGAGCAGGCCCGCACTCAGGTAGGGAACGGCGAATCGGAGGCGGCCCAGACCTTGGAGAGCATCAAGGAGATGCTGGCCGTCCTCAGGGAGAGAATTGGGGTGGCAGCCGCCGAAGAAGACAGAACGCGGGCCCTTGAGTATGCGGTCCGATATACGGGGAAGCTGGACCGGCTTGTAGCCGGAGCCGATACCCTGGGGATACCTCAGGAGGCGGTGGCGGATCTGCAGCGGATCAGGGACCAGCTGGCTGCAGCGACTGACCCATCCACAATAATCTCACTCATCGAGGAGGCCATATCGATAAAGCAGGATCTGGATCTTGCCGAGAGCGACCGCTTGGAGGTGTGGATGTGGCAGATGGAGGATACCATCAAGCGGCTCTCCGACGATGACATAATCGATAACCTGGAGTACAACGCCGCCACCATATCGCTGGACAGGTGCAAGGAGATGCTGACCGACGGTGATCTCTACAAGGCAGAGGTGCGCTTGGGCCAGATAAACGACTGGCTCTTCGATCTGGAGCAGTCTAGGGGATAATATCTCCCACCGGCCCCAAGCGGTGCCGTCCAGCGGGCTCATCCGATCCTATGGGCCTGCTTTTGAACGGCGCCGTGTTGGCCTACTACCAAGATGAAGATTAAAACCACCAACACAGACACTGCCTACACTCAGCCACGCGTCTCAACAACAGCTGCACTTGTGTCCGGCCTTGGACGGCATCAGGTTCGCGGACCCTGTTCCCGGTGATATGAGCCTGCCCTGCCACCCCTCCAACATCATCACGCGCTCACGCAGCTCGCCCGCCTCGGCAACCAACTCATCAAACCTACCGACCAGATGGCTGTCTGGGTCGGCGGGGTCCTTGATCCAGGGTTTGAGTGTCGCCAGCCGGTTCTCTAGCGCCACCAACTGTGCGGTTACCGCTTCTGCCTCTTCTTCGGTGACCATGTTGGTTCTTGTGGCCAAGTCCGTATTCACCGGCGGTACCTCGGCTATTCGGCCATGCTGTAGTATCTGGGATCCCCGTGCCCGGTAATCCAAGCCTTGGTATAGATGTCGTGTATCGTCTGGCACGTCTCATCGCAGATTGCCCCGAAATCATCCAGGCCCTTTCCACACACCAGGCACTCTGCGCAGTTTCTGCCCCGGCCTTGCTCGGCTATCAGGTTGTCCGCCAGGACTGACACGCGAAATTTTATCCCGTTCTTGACCAGCCTGCGCAGTTCCATGATAATTCCGGCGTTCATGCCCTCGGTATACCCGCCCGACTCTTTGGGCACAAACGAATTGAACATGGGCCCCCTGGCTATCTGCACCTCGTCCGACTCCCAGCCTATCCTGCGGTGGTCCATGTAAATCCTGTACCGTTGGCGAACCTTCGAGTACAGTCCCGGCGAGCTCTTGCTTTCGCTGTACCCAAACTGGCGCAGCTGGCCATCGGCTTCCATGATTTTCTCACTCAAGACCTCGTCCCTCCTACCCGGATCTATATTTGTAGTATACGGAAAGGGGTTGTCAAGTTACAGGCGCCCCACGAAGTATGTCTGTTCGAGCGGGTGCCTGCAAGTTGACACCTACACCAACATAAAATTCATATATTTTCCCCTGGAAGGCTGCCCGTGGCCTCTAGGGCGATTACGGTTGGCGTGGGGATACCGATGATAGCGGTGGGGGCCCTCATGGCCTTCCTGTGGGCGCCCTTCGAGACGGAGATGCAGGAGACCGTGGAGTTCGTGGGAAGCCTGATAGGCATACTGGGAGTGGTATTCTTCATAGCGGGCCTCTTCTACGCCAAGGAACCGGTACTACACTAGGTATGCCAGGCTGCTGCCTTACTAGGCGCCCGGCCGCTACAGGCAGGTCCCGCCAAACGCGGACCGACTGTTAAATATCCGGGCGGTACGCCTACTCCATGCGGGTCCGTATATTCGAGGTCTTTACCTCCGTGGAAGGCGAGGGTATCCTCTATGGTACAAAGACGCTCTTCGTCAGGATGGCAGGATGTCCGTTCTCCTGTTTCTACTGTGACACGGCCGAGGCGCTCCCGGCCGACTCGGGAACCGAGTACTCCCTGTCAGAGGCTCAGGATCTGCTGGACGGCAGCCTGCAGGAGAACACCTACAAGGTGAACTTTACCGGGGGAGACCCACTGATGCAGCACGAGGCGGTGGCCCTGCTGGCGCGCCACATGCGGTCCCGGGGCGTGGCCACCTACCTGGAGTCCTCCTGCTTTGACTCCGGACGGTTCGTCCACATCCTCCCACATCTGGACTATACCAAGATAGAGTTCAAGACGCCGGACTCGGAGTTCGTGGACCCTCCTGCGTGCGACACGATGAAGGACAACGCCATGGAATGCCTGAACGAGTCGGTCCGGGCTGGCAAGACCACCTATATCAAGGTGGTAGTCAGCCAGCGGACCAGCCCGGAGTATGTGGGGTCCTTGGCCAAGGAGGTCTTTGGGGCCATCCCGCCAGAGAAGATATCCGGGTTCGTTATACAGCCGGTATACGGCGCCGGACAGCCGTCCTTGGATCGTCTGCTGGAGATGTACGATGCGGTATACCCAGTCTACAGAAGCGTCCGGGTGGTCCCCCAGCTGCACAAGTACATCGGGGCGCCCTAATACCCCAACCATATCCCGAGCCGTGTAGATTCAAATACGACTTCCATAACGGCTTGGGTATGGATACCGAAAGGGTGCGCAGGCTGATCCGGGAGCTGATAATAGAGATCGGCGAGGACCCCACACGTGAGGGACTGCGCGAGACGCCGCAACGGATAGCCGACATGTACCGGGAGATCTTCTCGGGGTACGACTCGTCCTCCGAGCTGGAGGTGCAGTTCTGTGAGGACTCTGACGTGGTGGTGGCCCGGGACATACAGTTCTATTCGATGTGCGAGCATCACATGCTGCCCTTCTATGGCAAGATCCACATAGCATACTCTCCCAACGGCCGCGTCTTCGGCATATCCAAGCTGGTTCGCGTGGTTGAAAAGTACTCCAAACGCCTCCAGATACAGGAGAGACTCACCAAGGACGTAGCCGACGAGCTCTACTCCCAAGGAATACGCGGCGTGGCCGTATTTGCGGACGCCGAACACCTCTGCATGAGAATGCGCGGTGTCAAGAACCACGCCAAGATGTCCTCGGCCGCGTACCGGGGCATATTCGAGAGCAAGGAGGAGAAGGCCAGCCTGCTGGCAATGGTGCGCCGCCGCTATCCGGAACCGATATAGCCGCCGCCACCCACCACTCAAAAATTAAATATCCGCCATAATACCCTCCAACCACCATGGGCGTCCACAACAACGTACACATACCCTCCGAGTCTTGGCCCTACTGGACATGGTACGCGATTGAGTTCGGGATAGTGCTTGCAGTCTCCATGCTGGTCTCCCGGGAGATCACCGACTCCATCGAGGGGCTTGATGCGACCCAGCAGAACTGGGTCTTTTACGGGATAGTGGGCGGCATATTCTTGGCCTGGTACTTGCTAATCCGGGGCCTGGTGCTCAAGAAGAGGATACTTGAGACCCGTTACTGACCGCCTTTCGCGTAGATGGTACGGTCGTCTATGCCCGACTCGGTAAAGGCGCCCCGTCTATTGCGGCACGATTCACAGACGCCGCAATGGGTCTCCCCGTTGGCGTAGCAGCTCCACGCCTCGAACATGGAGTCCCCCAGAGCGTCCAAGCCCATCCTGAGCAGCTCGCTCTTGCTGATGCCTTCCTTGTAGGGGGACCATATGCTTATGGACGTCCGGATGCCGTCCCTTATGCCGTCCTCCTCGCCTAGGTTGAGCGCCCCCTCCAGCGCGTCCGCAAATGCCGGGCGGCAGTCAGGGTAGTGGGAGTCGCCGGTGTGGGCGCCGTATGCCACAACGGAGGCGCCCAGCGAGTAGGCCCAGGCGGTGGCCACCGACAGGAATACCGCGTTGCGGACCGGCACCACTATCGAGTAGTCGAAGCTGCCAGGTATCTCCGACTCTGAGTCGGTCAGGACATTGGAGCCGCCGTACAGCCCCCTCATGAAGCCGATGTCGACCACCTTGTGGTCCTTCATATCCAAGGTGCGCGCCAGCCGCCGCGCCGCGTCAATCTCGCGGGCAGCCCTCTGGCCGTACGAGAAGGAGATCCCGTACAGGTCGTACCGGGGGGCCAGACGGGCTGCAGTACACACCGAGTCTATCCCGCCGCTGAACACGACAACAGCCTTCACTGGTTCACCCCCGATGCCCGTCATCCACCAGCCGCGCGCCCTGGGCAGGCCTGCATGGTATGGTCCTGCACCCGACCCCGCCGGACTCAAAGCCTCGCCTCATGGCATCTTGGATGGAGTCGATTGCCCCCGTGCCGTCTGCGAACGCCACCACCGACGGGCCTGCACCGCTGATGGTGACGCCTACGGCTCCTGCCTCGGAGGCCAGCCTCTTTATCTCATCAAAACCGGGTATCATGTGCTTGCGGGCCGGCTCCACTATCGCGTCTACCATGGAGTCGCCTATCAACCGCACGTCTCCCTTCAGGAACCCCGCAACCATGGAGGAGGCATTGGCCAGGTTGGCCGTGGCCTTTCCCAGCGGGACGGTGCTGGGTACCACCCCCCTGGATACCTGGGTCTTCTTCTCCGGCACGTCGGTGCGCGGGACGGCTATGCAGACGGCCAGTTCGGGGGGCGGCCGCACGGTGGTGACCATGAGCGGGTCGGGCCTTACAACCACGAATCCGCCGCATACGGACGCGGCCACGTTATCATAGTGCACGGATCCGGCGCTGGCCTTCTCCCCGTACCCGGCATATCTGACCAGCGTCTTCCGGTCCAGGTTCAGCCCGCAGAACGCGTCGAACGCCACGGCGGCCGCCGCCGCCGACGCTGCACTGCTCCCCATGCCGAACCCGGCCGGCACGCCCTTCGTTATCGTCATGTGGATGCCAGACTCGATGCCCAGCTCGTCCCGCATCACCTGCACCACCATCCCGGCCGTGTTCTTGGCAGGATCCAGAGGTACGCCCCCGTCCGCTGATATGGTTGTCCGGCCGTCCCCGCTCTCCCGGATGGATACCGTGTCGTGGAACGCATCCACGGCCAGCCCGAACACGTCATACCCGGGCCCCAGGTTGGCAGTCGATGCGGGGGCGCGGGCAGCTACCTGCGTCAATCCTCCACCTCCTCGCCCTGGTTCAGAATCCTGCTCAGGGCAGCCTCCAGGTCTGCCAGCCCCTCTCCGGTGGCGCTGGAGACGGGCATCATGCCCTGCGAGTACTCCTCGGGGCTGAGGCTTGCCGTCATCCCCGATATCAGCGAATACGAGTCCCCGTCCACCTCGCCCGCGGCCGCGTTCAGGGCAGATCCGGCATCGGCGGCCCACTCCAGGATGTCGTCCAGCGCGTCCCCGGCCAGGTCCGACTTGCTCAGGGCGTTCACGCACGGCAGGGCCAGCCTCAGCCTTATGGAGGCTGCCAGCAGCGACACGGAGACGAAGTTGGAGGCGCTGTTCACCATGGCTCCATCAAACAGGAACAGGCCGACCTTGGCATCGGCGGCCAGCCCGCCGGATACAAACGGCCCACTGCTCCTGTACGCGAACAGCTCTATCTGGCCGGGCGTGTCGACTATCAGGTAGTCGGGGTTTATTCTGTCGGCCTCCTCCTGTATGTCGCCCAGCCGGGAGGCCACCATGTCGCTTGCCATTACCAAGCCGCCGTTGGGCCCCAGATCATACTGCCTCATCACCGACAATATGTCCACGTGATCCCTGACATCGATGTCGGGGGTATATGGAAGCGACTCGACGCCGGGATCCAGGTTCATGACTGCCGCGAAGACGCCGTTGGTCGTGTAGTACTCGTGCAGCTTGGATGTCAGCAGGGATTTTCCGGATCCGGCAGTCCCCAGCACGAACACGTCCTTCAACGAGCAGATCCTCCATGGCTTATATTTGAATGAATAAAGAGACCCCGAATGAACTGGAGGGCCGTGGCGGTGGTCGCCACACTCGTTCCCTTGGCAATCATCGCGATCCAGTTTGACATACAACCAGACGACCTGCTCGCCATCGGGCTGGTGCCGTTTGCGGCGGCCGTCCTGATCATGCTGGCGAAGCTGGGCCTGCAGGGGATCAAGTTCGCCTATATCGCCAGGGCGTACTTGGGCCCGTTCGACTCGACCGTGAAGCTGACCGGCGTACGCGTGGGCAGCGAGTTCATCAAGTTCTCCACCCCGATGTTCATCGGCGCCGAGTTCATCATGATATACTACCTCCACAAGAAGAAGGTGCACCCCTCCAAGTCGGCCTGGATAGCGCTGATAGACATCGTCACGGAGGTCCTCGCCGGCGGAATCCTCTCGATAACGGCAGGGGCGCTGGCGCTCTACGCGGGCTCGTACACGGTCGGGATAGTGGTGCTGGCCACCAGCATACCCATAACGGCCATCTGGGTGGTGCTCTTCTTCCTGTCGTCCCGGAGAAACTTCCGGATACCCGGCCCGCTGCGCTCGCTGGCCACCAGGGTTGCCGGCGCGCGGGGCTCCCACTATATCGACGAGGGAGACAAGTGGCTGGAGGGCATATGCAAGACCAGCCGGGAGAACTTTACGTCCAAGCAGTCAGCCAAGGTCTTTGCCGGCTCGTTCCTGATGTCACTGGCCTCCTGGATTCTGTATGGGCTGTCTTTTCTGGCCATCGCTGTGGGGGTGGGCTATCACATAGGGGCCTTCGACTCGGTGATGGCGGTGATGGCTGCCAACGCCATAGCCAACCTGCCCATCACCGTGGGCGGCTCAGGCCTGGCAGAGCTGGGAATATTCGGGTACCTCAACAACGCAAACCCCTTCGACTTTTCCATCCAGGAGGGCGGCATAGAGTGGAACGCGATACTCGGCTGGCGGATAGCCACCTACTACATCCCGATAGTGATAACCTGGCTGTTGCTGGTCAAGCTGGCACTGAGCCGGGTCACCCGCTCGGACATTGCAGCGTGATATACCTTAATTTCATGTCCCGGGTAACAACTACCCATGAACTTGAGGGGCAGGAGTGTTCTTGTCACGGGGGCCTCCTCGGGGATAGGCCGGGAGGCGGCGCTGGCGTTTGCCGGCCGGGGGGCCGCCGTGGCCTTGGTGGCCCGCAGGAAGGAGCGACTCGAGTCGCTCAAGAAGAAGATAGAGGAGCGGGACGGCCGGGCGTTGGCCGTCCCCTGCGACGTCTCCGATCAGCGGACGGTCTCGGAGGCGGCCGGGACGGTCCGGGACAGCATGGGGTGCCCCGACATACTGGTTAACAATGCAGGCTTTGCCGTCTTTGACACCATCCTGGACATGAGCGTGGCAGACATGCAGTCGCAGATGGCCACCAACTACTTTGGCATGGTCTACATGACCAAGGAGTTCCTGCCGGAGATGGTGGGGCGCGGATCCGGCCACATAGTCAACGTGGCGTCCGTGGCTGCCAGCTTCGGGCTGCCGGGGGCCGCTCCCTACTGCGCCACAAAGTCGGCCATGCTGGGCTTCTCCGAGGGCCTCCGGCACGAGCTGTCCGGGACCGGGGTAGGGGTGACGGTGGTCAGCCCGATAATGGTGCGCACCGAACTGTTCGACGGGGCCCCTGACGTAGGCCAGCGGGGGCTGCGCCTCTCGATAAGCCCCGAGGCCGTGGCCGGAGCCATCCTGCGGGCCTCCGGCTCCCCCCGGGCCGAGATAACCGTCCCGGCCGCCGCCCGTGTGGCCGTCTGGGCAAAGCACGGCATACCATTCCTGACCGACTATACGATATCGCGCCTCTTCAGGAACCGGATGAACGCAGAGGACCCCGACACGTCCTGATACGATTGGCCATCCGGAGATGCCAGGCCGCGTTATCTATTCCAGCTCTTTCTCCTTCTTGCTCTTCTGCCACCAGTCCAGATAATCGTCCTGGATGTCCTGCCGGGTCTTCTCCTTGCGGTTTAGGCGTATCCTGATATCGGATACCTGCTCCCTGGTCGCGTACAGCCCGCACCTCCTGCAGATGAAGTGCTTGGTGGAGGGCTCGGCCTTCATCGGATACTCTATCTCGTCGAACAACTTGTAGAGGTCATCGCGGCTGCGGTCCTCCTCTACGGTCTCGGACTCGTATCTATCCTGCACCTTCTTCCTCTCGATCGCCGTGCATTCCGGACAGTTGGGCATTGTACCACTCCCCGAGAGTGTCCATAAAAGCCTTACCGAGATGCCCAATTCCGTCCGGCTGCACGGCGGCGTGCCTGCCCGCGGCTTCCATACAATCGACCCTCAGGGAAGGGGGTGGTTATTTTTTACCAGCCACCACCCAACCAACAATGGTGACCCTGAACCTGCACGGGATAAACTGGTAATGGTACTACAATGATGCCGGAAACCCAGATACAGCCTACCATTTCAAGGGATACATGCTTCTTGCGCATCCCTGTGGTTTAATTCGATAAATTTAGCTTGATCAAAAACTCGGAGCGCCGCGGCCAGCCATCCGAAAACAAGAGCCGGGAAACATGGTCAACCGGTCCCAATCTTGAACCGCCCGTAAACGTCTACCGCCCATTCTGAATTGTTCTGCACCCGTTTAACCAGTTCAAAACACTTGCACCCGCCTTCCGCATATGAGAATACTCGCTAGCGTGCCGGGTCGCCGACCCAGAAAACCTATCTGATAATGGCCGGGCTGAGTAAACCGCGAAATTAGAGCCCGCACTCCGTCCTAAATGGAATTGGTAGTTAGTTGGATCAACAGACGGCGTTGGCCGTCAAACCACAAAAATGCTTCCAAACGTTTGATAGGGGTCCCACGGTTACCGTCCCGGTAAAGCGTTCGATGGCCATCCTGGGCGCATCGTAGGCGCTGTGCATTTTTGCATTAATGACGCTTTACCAAAAAAGCATGATAATCGACACCATATTCAGCCGGCACTGGCTTGGCGTGGTGGATCTTTACCCACACGTGTCGTCTTTAGAATTAAATCATGTACTGATGCCCCGCGTTGGGATTTGGCAAGACACTACATCCAATCCGGGCGTCCGTGGTTTTGAACCCGCCAACCGGACGACGAAAGCAAATTAAACGGGCCGACACGGTATACCCGCATGGCGGCCAAGTCGTTCGTGGTGGTGTTTCCGTCGGTCTTTTCCAGAAGGCATGCCGGCGCCTTGGTGCGTAACATCAAGCGTGTTCTCAAGATACAGAACGAATCATACACACGGGTGAGCCGGGACGGCGAGCTGATACTGGTGGACGCGCACGATCCGGTCTTTGCGTCTTCGGCCATAGGATTGCTGTTCGGAGTGGAGAAGGTACTGATAGCCAGGCAGACGGCCAACGACTTTGATGGGATGGTGCAGCTGATCACCGAGGTAGGGGGCAACCTGCTGCTCCGGGGGGAGCGATTTCTGGTGCAGGTGGAGGGACGCTCGCAGGGATTCCTGCCCCGGGATGTTGAGATGTCGGCCACCTCGTCGATAATAGAGAAAAAGTCGGCCTTGGGGGCCCGCCCCGGCACGCCGGACAGCCACGACAAGCTGCTGTACGCCTACATGACCAAACGACACGCCTACGTCTCCATCTTCGCGGATCGTGGCCTGGGGGGGCTGCCCCACGGAATCCAGGGCAGGGCCGTATCATGCATATTTGACGAGCTCTCCGCCGTGTCGTGTTTTGAGGCCATCCGGATGGGCTTTGACGTCCGTGTGATTGCCTGCTATCGGAGAGGGTCAGATCTGATGGGACTTGCCAAGATACTCGACAGGATGATCCCGCTTCTCCTGCTGGACACCGTGGAGATAACCTTCTACAAGGCCTCCCCGGACGGTCCCGGCTACCTGGATATGGCCGCCCTGTCCACCAAGCTTGCGGTCCGTGAGGCCGCCTTGCACGACACGCCATACGTCAGCCTGCCCGTGTCCAGGATGCTCTTTCCGGGAGGCGCCACCGACGAGCTAGCCCGCTTGGTCTCCTCGGCCGGCCGCATCCCGCTTGTCACGCTGCCCGCCGACGACTCGAGGCTGCTGCACATACTGGGGGAGCTCAACCTGTCGGCCAAATACCCGAGAATCAGGTCGCTGATCTCAAAAAAACACACCCTCGACCAGGAATCAGACGGCGGAGACCGCGCCCCGGCGGATCGACAGGTAATCTCCATACGGACCGGCCCCAACAACCTGCACGACATGCTGGATTCGCTCCGGTGATGATCACTGCGAATTTAAACCGCCACCGGTGATATACCACCACCCATGACCAGAATAGGCGAGTTCATCTACCCCTGGGGAAACGGCCACTACTCCCGCATGTCCCGCCTCAACGACGTCCTGGGCGAGTATCTGGGTGATGACCCAGAGATACACTACTCCAGCAAGGGGGCCATATACGAGAGGCTGCTCTCGGCGCTCTCCGACCACCGAGACCGCGTGCACGAGGTGTTGATGCCCACCCCGATAGACGGCAGGATGGGCCCCGATATCCTGCGGTGCATGGCCAACGTGCTGCTGCCTGCCGCCGGCAACCCGCCACTGGTCCGGCAGATAGCCTCCTACCTGAGGGAGGAGCGGAGAATCTACGACACGCTCAAGTTTGATCTGGTAATCAACGACGGCGACATGGGCTCGAACGTCATCGCAAAGAACCGCGACATCCCCAGCCTGTTCATCACCAACCAGTTCAGGCCCCGGCTATGGCCAACCCGGTTCTACTTTTATCCGGGGCTGGAGTTTGTGTCCAGACAGATAGCCAAGGCCACCCACATCCTGGTGGCCGATTCACCACCGCCCCACACCATGTGCGAGTTCAACCTCAACTTTACCCGGCAGGCATCCGAGAAGGTCTCGTATGTGGGCCACTTCACCAACCCCAAAAAGGTAGTCCGGCGCAGGATGACCGACCTGGAGAGGATGGTAAAGGGGGCCGACTTTGGATACTGGATGAGGACCGGCAACAAATCCACCAACGAGGGTACCGGCCAGAGATACGAGGCCATCTTCGGAGACGCACGCATGAACAGCGAGAAGAGACTGGTATCGCACGCCAGGGCCGACCCATCCATCGACTCTGTGCTGGGCAGTGACGGCAGACGGTACACCATCCAGGAGGCCTACGACAAGAAGGTGGACTGGCTGCAGATAGACGCGGGGTTCCTCTCCGAGCAGGAGAAGGAGACCGTACTGGATGGCTGCCGCTATGCGGTGATAAACGGATCCCATACCGTCATGGGCGAGATCCTGGGCGGAAAGGGAAAGCCCATCATAGGCATGCCCGTCTACGACGAGCATACCAACAACCTCCGGTGGGCCGAGCAACGGGGCTTGGGCATACTGGCCCGAAAGGACAGCCGGGTGATATCCGGTATACGGCGCATTCGTGAGGATGCCGAGTCGTTCCGGGAGGCGCTAGAGGAGTTCGGCAGAAACTTTGCGGGGGACGGGGCGCGCAATACGGCCAAGATTGCCGCCCAGATACTACAAGAAAAGAGATAAGGAGGACGCCTCCGCCATCCGGCAGTCTGGCATGCGGGTCTTTCGACGGGCGAACCGACCGCAAGGGATGAGGATAAATTCCGCATGCCGGATGATTCGGGTTCGCATCTACACCATCTCGGGGTGCCGCCTGAGATCACCAACAACAATATAGTCGGCACGCCCATACCCTGCATGACCAGATTCACCCAGGATGACGTGGACAGGCTCAACTCGGAGATCAACACGGCAGAGGAGGCGGTCCGGTGGGCTTCGGACAACCTGCACCCCAAGGTGGGCAAGGCCTCAAGTTTCGGGGCCGAGGACTCGGTCCTTATCGACATGATGGTAAAGGTAAATCCCCGGTTTCGCTTCTTCACGCTGGATACGGGGCGCCTGCCGCAGGCCACCCACGACGCGATGGATGCCGTCCGGAAGCGCTACAACATCAAGATAGAGGTGCTGTTCCCCGATGCCGTCCGCGTCCAAGAGATGGTCAACGAGAAGGGTCAGAATCTCTTCTACGAGAGCGTCGAGAACCGCAGGCTTTGCTGCCGCATACGCAAGGTCGAGCCGATGAACAGGATGCTCGCCACGCTGGATGGTTGGATAACGGGACTGCGGCGCGACCAGACCAGCATACGGCGGGACGTGACCATGTTCCAGATAGACGAGGGGCACGGGGGCATCCTCAAGATAAACCCGATCATCAACTGGGGATGGGACGACGTATGGAAGTACATCAGGGAGCGCGACATACCCCACAACGGGCTCCTGGACCTGGGATACACCAGCATCGGGTGCGAGCCGTGCACCAGGGCGGTCAAGCCGGGTGAGGACATCCGGGCAGGCCGCTGGTGGTGGGAGCAGGGTATAAAAGAGTGCGGGCTTCACCTGACCGATAACAGGTGATGACGTGGTGACTGCCAAGACAAAGACGGACCCGGAGCCCTCGGCCGGCGATCCACCCCAACACGGCGGCGCCCCAACCTACAGGGGCATAAAACCCCACGGGGGCCAGCTGATCAACCGGTTCGGGACGGCGGACACCCGGGACATGTTCACCATCGACACCACCACCGACTTGGCGGCCGACGCCGAGAACATAGCCGACGGGATAATGAGCCCGCTGGAGGGGTTCATGGGGCAGCAGGACCTGGAGTCGGTGACCGACCGTGGCCGCTTGGCCAACGACCTTGCGTGGACCATCCCGATAATGCTGGCCGTCGACAAGGATACCGCGGCCAAGGCCAAGAACGCCGGCGACGTGCTGCTGCGCGACCCGCAGGGCAACGGCTATGCGGTCCTGCACGTCGAGGAGTCCTTCAAGCTGGCCCGCAAGGACGTGGCGAGAAAGGTCTTTGGCACCACCGACATAGCCCATCCCGGCGTTGCAAAGACCATCGCCTTGGACGGGTTTGTGATCGGAGGCAAGATAACCTACATCAAACGGCCCCCCATGACCGAGATGCGGCGCCACCGCCTAACCCCGGTGGAGACAAGGGACCTGTTCAGCGACATGGGCTGGAAGACCATCGTGGCGTTCCAGACCAGAAACCCGCCGCACGTGGCACACGAGATGCTCCAAAAGACATCCATTACGGTCCGGGACGGGGTATTTGTGAGCCCCATCCTGGGCGAGAAAAAGTCCGGCGACTTTACCAACGAGGTCATCATAAAGTCGTACGAGCTGATGGTCCTCTACTATTACGCGCCCAACCGGTGCAAGATGTCCACCCTCCACACCGAGATGAAGTATGCCGGCCCCAAGGAGGCCATCCACCATGCGATAATGCGCCAGAACTACGGCTGTACCCACATAGCCATAGGCCGGGATCACGCCGGGGTGGGCAGCTTTTACGACCCGTTTGCGGCGCACCGCATATTCGACGACTACCACGATCTGGAGATCGCGCCCATCTTCTTCCCCACCTTCTTCTACTGCCGCAGCTGCCTCACGTTCACCAACGCAAAGGTCTGCCCGCACGGCCCTGAGGACAGGGAATCGGTGAGCGGCACGAAATTGCGGGATATGGTCCAAAACAACCTAATGCCCTCCAAGTTCATCATGCGGCCCGAGGTTGCCAGGCTGATACTCCGTATACCAAACAAGTTTGTTCCATAATAGGGATTATTCACAATCTCCAACTTGACAGAAGATTCGCGTTCAGCTATGGTGATTTAGAGTGATTGTGAAGTACAAGCTCAGGTCAAACTGAATCCCATACGTGATCACACCCGGCATTATCTGCCGAAGGTAGCCGGTCAGACACAGGTCAAAATTTAACCTGAACTTGTACATTGTGAATAATCTCTAATATAAGTAAATGTTTATATATTTAAAAAAATATACATATTTTATGAGAAATGTGTTTTCTGAAGAAGAAATTCAACAATTAGTCAAACGATTTGGCATTCAACCAAACAGGGATTCAACTGTTACTGATTGTATGCGACATCGGTATAAACTGCTTGGATGGCTTGTTGCCGGCATTGCCGGACTGGCTTTTATTTCAATAGTGTTAAATTTTTTGCCATTTTTAGCAATATGTGGTAGTATGTTTGTAATAGTTGTAATAGTGTATTTAGATGCCGGAAGGCATGTACGCTCAAACGTTGAGATCAACACAAAACGGCGTCATGCCGTAATGTTAATGCTAATAGAATTGACCCAAATGCTACATATATTTGAACACGGGAACAAAAAAGCATATACTGACGAGAAGGGGAGTGTGGGATTTGTGGACGAAATTCTTACTTATGACTGGTGTGATACGATGTCAACTCACAACGACACCTCATTTCACTTAGCCGTATTACAAGTTCAGGTCCATGATGTTGTCAATCTTGCTAGGGATCATAACTATTACAGACAAAAGTTAGAAGATGTAATAATTCCCAACAGAACGAATGGTACGCTGCCAGAAAAAGAGGCTAGCGACATTAGAAGCTATTGTGTCGAGTTACAGCAGCTAGAGGCCGAACTAGTCCGTGTTTTGGTTGAGATACTTGGTAAAGGGCAGGATGTGATCAACATCATCAGCGCCAACCTCTGTAAGTCTCCTGATGCTATACCGGCCTGATTTGGTTTCAAAATCCAAAGGGATCGCCGGCCGAACTACAGCTACATATCCAACCTTTGCTTCTGCCATGAACTACTATGTCAATACATTCCTATAAACCATTCGTGTAGTAGATTCTTCATTGTTAAGCGCCTACTCTGGGTTCTTTATACCATTTGCAACCTTCATGTACCAGTCATGAACGTTGAACTCAAGATGGTTGAGATTGTTGGGAATGTGCCTCATGAGATTTAGGACTAGATGTAGGTACAAGTTCGGGTCAAACTGAACCCCATACGCGATCACGCCCGGCAGCATCTCCCGGAGGTAGCCGGTCAGGCACAGGTCAGAATTTGACCTGAACTTGTACAGATGTAGTGTAATCATACTACTGGCTAGATATTTAATGCTCCAACCTCACACACATGCCGTGAAGTACGTGATGGTTCTCGTGCTGGCCCTCGCGCTGGTCGTTCCGCCGGCTCTCGCGCAGGATGTCAAGAATCCGTCCCTGAAGATCCAAGAGGTCGACATACCCTGGTTTGAGTTCAACCGGGTGGGCCGGGACGCCTCCACGGTCCAGTTGAACGAGGACCATGCCATCAGCTGGCAGGTCACCGTCAACAACGACATACTGTACGCCAACCCGTCCGGCAATGCCGTCCTTCGGATACACGACGCCTTTGATGCGGCCAGGTTCATCGAGGTGGGCATGGGGGCCAACCCGGACCACAAGTTCTGGCTGGCGGCCCAGCTGCCCAGGGAGGGGTACGTGGTCATTCACAGCAAGCTGGAGCGGGGCTGGTTCCCGGATGCCAGGATCAACCTCTCGTACGCCGACCGGGGCGGACTGACGGTCAACAACGGCGAGCGGATAGTGGTAAGCAACCTGGACGTGGGCACGTTCGTGGTCGGATCCTACTCGGTGTTCGGCATGGAGGGTTCGGGGGATCCCCCCGCGACCAACTCTGGCTTCCTGAGGGTCGAGTTCCTGTCCGGCAACCCCGCCGACAACATCTACTCGCTGTTTCCGTTTATCGTGACCGCCGCGGTGGGGGGGCTGGTGGGCTTTCTGTACCTCTCAAAGAGACGTTCTTAGCGTAGTGGTCGCAGGTGTCCCTGATCCTGCACACCCCGCACATCGGGGTTATGGGCTTGCAGATGTTCTGCCCGTACATCACGAACGTGTCGTTTACCTGCAGCCAGTACTTTCTTGGTATCTTTTTTGTGAGCGCCGCCTCGGTCTCCTCGGGCGTCCTGGTGTCGACCAGCCCCAGCCTGTTGGATATGCGGTGAACGTGTATGTCCACGGGGATGGCCGGCTTCTCAAAGGCGTAGACCAGAACGCAGTTGGCGGTCTTTCTACCCACCCCGGGCAGGGACGTCAGCCGGTCTATGTCATCCGGTACGATCCCCCCGTACTCTTCTGATATTATCTTGGCGACGTCGATTATCCGCTTCGCCTTCACGCGGTAGAACCCTATCGACTTTATCAGCCTCTCCACATCCCCGCGGTCTGCCGCGGCCAGCTGCTCGGGCGTCCCGTACACCGCAAACAGTTTCCTGACCACCTTGGCGGTATTCTCGTCCCGGGTCCTGGCGGAGAGTATGGTCCCTATCAGTATGCTGAAGGGGCCCCTGTTCTCGGCATCGTGCAGCTCGCGCAGGGCCGTCATGCGGGGCGGCCTCACCGAGTTCATCGTCTCCCTCATGCCGTCCAGGATCTTCTTCACGCCAGCTGCGCAGATAATATACTCGTAAAAAACATTCTGTAACGTGCACCTGAGCAGGAACGAGGAGGCTGCGCTGGCAGGCGAGCAGGGAGATATAATGCAGATGGCCTACCGGATCCTGGTGGCCACCGGGGAGGCCACCGATGCCGAGAAGCTCGTGCCGGTGGAGTGGGTACACCTCTCCGGCGTAAACTACAACACCATCGGCGACGCGGGCGAGGAGTTTCTGCGCTCCATCCGGGGCAGGGCCAGGGTGAAGGTCCGGACCACGCTCAACCCCATGGGGTTCGACTCGGACAGCGCCGACGCCTTCGGTCTGGACGAGGAGTTCGTCCGGAAGCAGTTGTCCATCCAGGAGTCCTACGAGAAGATGGGCGTGATCATGTCCTTCTCCTGCATACCGTATGACATATTTCCGATGCCGGAGCCCGGATCCCAGGTGGCGTTTGCCGAAAGCAACGCGGCCATACACGCCAACTCCTTTGACGGCCTCAAGACCAACAAGGAGAGCGCCTTTAGCGCCCTGGCGAGCGCCCTGACCGGCAAGAGCCCGTACAGCGCCTTCCGGGGGGACGTCCAGCCGGACACGGCAATAGACGTCCGGATTGACGGCCCCACCGACTTGGACTGGGGCATGCTGGGCTACTTTGCCGGAAAGGTCGCCGACGGCTCGGCGGTGATCCGGGGATCAGCCCCCCCGGACAGGCGCAGCTGCAAGGCCCTCTGCGGCGGCATGGGCACCTCGGGTACCTGCGCCAAGTTCTCGTTTGGCGTGCCGCCG
Organism: Nitrosopumilaceae archaeon; assembly: GCA_965261905.1. Taxonomy (GTDB): domain Archaea; phylum Thermoproteota; class Nitrososphaeria; order Nitrososphaerales; family Nitrosopumilaceae; genus VYCS01. The sequence continues at coordinate 1,177,719 of CBDHDZ010000013.1, forward strand.
GCCGGATGCGAGCGGGTCATCTTTGACAGGGACGAGGCCAACTCGATCCTGGACGAGCTGAACACGGCCGAACACGGAGATGTGATAATCCTGGGTAGCCCGCAACTGGGAATGAACGAGGTGGCTGACCTGGTGAACATGCTTGGGGGCCGCCGCTTTACCAAGAGGTGCTTGCTCTTCTGCCCGCGGGCCGTCAAGGAACAAGCCGCAGCCTCGGGCCACGCGGCCGTTCTGGAGCGCGCCGGCTGCCAGCTGCTGGCAGACTGCTGCGCCTGCCTGACGCCGCTGGTCACCAGGGACGACACAGACTCGGTGACCACCAACAGCATCAAGGGCGCATACTACCTGAACAAGTCCAACGGGGTGGGGGTCTGCCTCAAGCCGCTCGCAGAGATAATCCGGGACGAGACGCGATGAAGGTGCTGGTCAGGGGGCGCGCCCGCGGCAGCGTCATCCGGACGGCCCACCCGATCAACTTTCTGGGCATGATCGACAAAAGGACGGGGATAGTGGGGGATCCTTCCCATGACCTCCACGGCAGGACCCTGGCCGGTTCCATCCTGGTATTCCCGCACGGCATAGGGAGCAGCGTGGGCGCCTACACGATATACTCCACGAAATCCTACGGCGTGGCCCCGGCCGCCATGATCTGCGGCAAAGCCGACCTGACGGTGGCCACGGGATGCGCCATAGCCAACATCCCCTTGGTGGTAGCCTCGGACCAGGAGATATCGCACCTGCAGGACGGGGGGCAGGCCACCCTTGACACCGACTCGGGGGTCACTGCCGGCTGAGCCCCTCTGCGAAGATCGTCCCGCCGAACCGCCAGACCTCCGTATCCGGCCGCCTCCACTGGTCCCTTGGCAGGCCCGCCTTGATGCAGGTGTTCTCCAGCAGCTCCTGCGCGGACCAGCCATACTCGGCGGCAACCTGGGGCAGCAACAGTCCGGACAGCCCATGATACCGGACAATCAACCCGTCCCTGCCCGGCACTATCCTGCCCGGGTACTCGTCGGGAGATTTTACCCTGATCATCCGCGGGGGCTCCAGAACGGTGACCTCGAATGTTACCTGATCCAGCTCCTCCGGCCGGACCGGGTCGAACCTGGGATCCTGGGTGGCGGCGGCCACGGCGGCGCTGGACAGCGAGTCGCAGAGCATACCCGACGGTTCCGGATATCCTATGCACCCCCTCAGATCGTCGCCATGATTTATGGTGACAAACACCCCGGATCTAAAGCCGTATCTTTTACGGAACGCCCGGTTCGTCTCGGGAACGCGGCCGTCCGCTAAATACCCCGAGACTATCCGTCTTGCCTCTGCAACCAGCTCGGCGCCGTCTATGTCCTGGCCCATTCTCGCGCAGTCTCCCGCAGGTTTCTGATGTGGGTCCCCTCCCAGTATACGTGGCGGCATTCTCTGCACTCCCAGAACAGGCCGGTTCGCCGGCGCACCCCGTCGGGAACGCGCCCGCCCGCCTCCTCCCCGGTGATCCTGGCGGTGTCCCCGTTGCATATGGTACACCTAGCCGACTCTCCCGATATGTCGGGGGTGATGTTTAATGCCCGGATTATCTCCGACATTGCCAGCGGTTCCAGGTTGCCGGCCACCGGTATCGTCGGCACCGACATCTTGGCCGCCCTCCTGGAGAGTTCCGCATCCCGGGTTATGATGGTCCTCCCGGACCGGGCGGCCTGCTCCAGTATCTGTTGGTCGGGCATATCGGCAGAATACACCGCGTCATATCCTAGGATGCGCATCTTTCTGGCCACGTTTCCCAGCATCGAGTCCACCAGAAACCGGGGCTTATTCTGTCCCGCCATCCCGCACCTCAACAATGTGGCTCTTCCCGGGCGGCAGCACCCGAACGTAGTCATCGACGGTATACTCGCCCGCTCCCTCAAGCCCCATCCGCTGAAACTCGTTTCTTATTTTTTTGGCCACCGTCACCATCTCAGTGCCGGTAGGCTCTATTATCACCATGGATTCGGAATATCTCAAGACGGCATCCACCGGACCGCAGACAAGCAGACGGTCGCCATCCTTCTCCATCATCCCGACCGCCAGCCTCATGCTGGATATTTTGACAAAGTTGCGCTGCCCCTCTATGGTAAAGGAGCCCTTGGGCAGGTACTGGCCGCTGGGGGCGGACTTTTTCACCTGCTCGGGATTTACCCAGTAGGCGCTCGCCCCGTACATGGCTTCCCTCCACACCCTGCTGAAGCAGACCGTCGCCTGGGCCGTCTCCTGCAGGCTTGCCCGGGACGGTTCTGGCTCCTTGAGTATGAAGAAGGGGGAGCCGAATATCTGCGCGTGAAAGACCCGGTCACCGGCCTCCAAATGCTTTCTCACTACCGCCGAGTTTGAGGGCGCGTCGCGGCCGCCGATGGCCAAGGAACCATCAGACGTATAAAACCACCTGTACCTTTCAAACCAGTTTCTTTTTCTGACCTGCGACGCGGTTACCTCCTCCCGGGCGGATTCCGTTTTGTTTGCGGCCTTTTCGATCTTTTTGCGCGTCTTGGCCATCATGTTTTCGATCGAGGCGACCGCCCCGGCCTGTCTCTTGGCCTCGCCATACAGTACGGACGCGGTAGACTGAAGAGGGGCATCGGGGTTGATCTTTATCTTTTCGTCCAGGACCGATATCATGGGCACTCCTTTTTCACGTATGAGCTGGGCGCCGTGCTGCGAGAGCGCGTCGCCGGCGCCCTCCGCGTCCAACCGCAGTATGCCGCTGGACAGCATAGAGTACATCGAGTTTGCAACACCGGTGATGGCAGCAGACCTCTTCTTGACCGTCCGGATGGCCTTCTCCTGCTCGGCCAGCTGACTCTGCAGTGATTTTACCTCGCTCTCCGATTTGGTGCTGTGCGCGTCCCTCCCCCTATCCAGTATGCTCTCGGTAAAGACCGTATCGAGGCCGGACATAAAGTCGTCCACCCGGACGACTGCCTTGCCGGCATGCTCCAGGCTGACCGGCGCAACCTCGACCGTACCATCCCGGATGACAACCGGGGAGTGGTTCCCACCTATTACGTTCCGGATTGTCCTTTTTGCGGCACCATGGATTGCCGATACCTCCTCCCCGCTCAGCGAGCTGCCCGCCCTCTTGGAGTCCATGCCGGCCGCGCTCAGTATCCCTTCGGCGTACCTCCTTGGAAGGCCCATGGTTCTTCCCACCCACCTAGCGCACGAAATGTCGGCATTCTGCAGCCCGGCAAAATCCTCCAGGGTGACTTGCAGGGCGTCCCTGCCGGACTGGGGCGGCTGGATATAGTCCATGCCCACCTTGATGCTCCTGTGCCTTACGTCGATGGCGTGCTGCAGGGCCAGGACCTTTCTCTGGTCGTTGCACAGTATGATATTTCCGCCGCCAAAGAATTCGCCCACCAGCACAAACTCCCTGTCAAAGCCGCCAAACGTCAGATACACCAGCCTCTCCAGACCCGGCTGCTCTACCTTTTTGAGCTTCAGCCTGAGCAGGTCGCTGCGCAGCCGCCTCACCAGCCGGTTCTCGCCTATCTGCTGCACCCTCACCGAGGTTATCCACAGGCCCATCGTCGATAACACCAGCAGTATGTCGGGCTTGTCGGGGTGGTGCAGTTTGAACAGCAGGCTATCCCTGTCTATGCCGTAGATGTTGCTCACATAGTACTCGCCCGTTCTCTCGGATATCCTGTCCACGAGATATCTTAGCTCTATGCCCGCCAGTTCCATGGCGGGATGCGGAAGTTTGGACGTTTATACTGTTCGCATTGCTGTGCGGTCGTGCAGGTGCTGCCGGGTTCGTACTCGGTCCCGCGTTCAATCCCTGTTGCGGTTTCAGCAGGCAGCGTGTCCTGATGCCTCGGACGATCATACCCCATGCGGTCACCATACAGCTACTTTCTCTCCTGTGCGAGCAGCAGGCACCCCTCCCGGATTATCGGTCCGGCTAAAGTCAAAAGCCTACACCAGCATGGTATTTGGTGGCGATTCCGACCGCGGCCGGTTGTGGCGCCCAACTACCACCGGAGTAACCGTTCAACCCCCTTCACTGGATGGTAGTGATCAGGAACGATTTTGGCCGAATTTGGCACCAAAACCAACCGTCTTTAAAAAGGGCTGAACGGTCACCACCGGATAATAACCAGCCATCAGCATGATTTTATATCACAAACTACACAATTGCATAATGCTCAAGAAGACCACCGTGCACTCCACCAAGGCCAATGCAGCCAACACCAACTATCTGACGCTGGAAACCAAGAATTTTGGCCCGATATCTGAGGGCGTGGTCCATCTAAGACCACTTACCATCCTAATGGGCCCCAACGGTTGCGGTAAGTCGCATATTGCAACGCTTGTTCACACTATAGTAAACATGAAGATGCCTAAGCGTGCATCTTGGGCTACCACAGGCCCATCTAGTTTGTTTGATACAATGAACAGTGAAGTTGAGCGCTTGCATCAAAAATACAATCCTGGCCACGCTATTGATTCGAACATCTACCAGTCACTCATCAATGTTGATCTGCTAAATTTTAAGGAGGCGCTGTTAAGAAATTTTTCAAAAGATGAAAAAGATCTAATTAGAATAGGAAAAAATAGCTTTAAAATAAACATGATCTCAAGAACTGTGGATGCCACGTATGTTAGCGGTCATAATCCTACTATACGATCACCTGTTACCACTAAGGTAAACTGCATAAAAAGCCGGTTTATCCAGGAGACCAGTCTTCTTATTGAGGATAAAGTAGCGCACGTAACGATTCCACGGGGAGTGGATAGTTTAGATCTCCAGATGATGCTAGATAGTGAGTTGGGGTTGGAACACAACGGCATGATCAGGGAAATAGGACACAGTGTTTATTTTCCAGCAGAACGGGCAGGCATGACACTGGCCTTTGAACCACTAATCTTGAACTATATTGACAGCTTAGGAGGAAAGGGTTGGGGCACAACCCACGCACTACCGTCAATGGCAAATACTATGGTCGGCTTTCTCACTTGGATGATTAAAATTAAAGATTACAAGGCTAGTGTCTTCGCTGATCATGTTGTTGCCTTAGAAAGCCAAATGTTTGGTGGTCAAATTGTAGCAAAACCCAGTCGTACGCGGTGGCCGAAAATCTATTTTAGATATAAAGAGAAGGACATGCCAATGCATACCGCGGCTTCGTCGATCAAAAACCTGGCTGTATTTTTGCTGTACATAGAGCATGCTGCAAAACAAAATGAAATAATAATATTAGAAGAACCAGAAACGGACTTGCATCCAAACAACCAGCGACTACTTGCCCGCTTTATCGCGCGGTTAGTTAACGCTGGACTGCGCATCTTGGTTACCACCCATAGTCCATACTTTCTAGAGCAGTTGAGTCACTGCGTGTTGTCTGGTATGATTAATAATAAAAAAAGCGCCAAAGTATTATCTGTAGGAGAAAGCCTAAAGCCCGATGATGTTGCCACTTATACATTCAGATCACATGACGGTGGCTATCAGGTCGTACCTATTTCTCTCTCATCGGAGGCTGGAATTCCGCAGGACGAATTTACTAGCACCGACGATGATCTATACGACGAGATCATGAAGTTAAGGCAGGCTAGTGAATAATGACACAGACACTGGCCGAAACTTACGGTGATCTACAATCACGTAAATGTCGAGAACATGACTGCGCCGTACAATTTAGTCGTTTTGTTTCCTACTGCGGTGAACCAATGCGGAATAAAATATTTGGCAATACTGGCTTTCAGATTGAGATGTGTGATTGTATTATTACTAACCATAACGAAACTAAAATATCGCTGGTAGAGCTCAAAGATCGGACAAGTGCCACCACCAAGATAAGCTACAGGCTAGTCGACAAGGCGCGAAATCAGTTTTGTGGAGGACTGACTGTGCTGTACGAGGTACTGAAGATGGTGGGAAAATCTGAAATTTGTCTGCAGCTGGTTCTGTTTACCAAAATACCGCTTAATCGTTCTGAACGGAAACGGCTTAGAAAACCTCTATCCGGTCTTTCTAGCGGCATACGATAGTAGACCGTATGTGCGGTTGCATCCTTCCGGATAGCTACCGGCGTACACGTGTAGGCAGCTTACGCAGTTGATTGTTAGACTGTGAACTTATACGATACATCTGACCCCGCCCAGCCGGCTTCTAATTTTGATCATATGGCGGTACCCAAACCGTATTAATAATTACACAAACCTAAATACCCTTAACGGATACCCCATCCCGTGAAGGGCAAGTTCGTCAAGGAGATGGCGCCGGGCGATGCCGTCGATACGTACTTTTTGGTGTCCTTCAAGGAGTCGCCCCGACCGTACAACAACAAACCCGGTTATTGGTTCAAGATCAAGGTCTCAGACAAGACCGGGACGGTGCCCGTGATGTTCTGGGGAAAGGATGAGGAGAGCGTGCGGGAGCTGTTTGGCTCGTTTGATATCCGCGATGTGGTGTCGGTTCGGGGGACGGCATCAATGTACCGGGAACAGCTTCAGGTCTCGGTCAACCAGGGGGAGGGCCGCATACAGAAGATTACCGAGTTTGATCCCGCCGACCTGCTGCCGGTCACCGACAAGGACCGGGACGAGATGAAGTCGCGCCTGCTGCAAGAGGTGGCCGGCATACAGAATCAACCGACCCGCCGTCTACTCGAATCGTTATTTGGCGACGCACAGTTCCTGGAAAAATTTGCCACGTGGCCGGCAGCCAAGAACTACCACCACGGATACGTGGGCGGCCTCATCGAGCACTCGCTCAACATGATCAGCCTGGCTAGGGCGGTGGCCCAAAACTACGACTCAACCCTTGATACGGATCTGCTCACTGCCGGGTGCATCCTGCATGATATCGGCAAATTGTCCGAGTACGATGTCCAGGCGGGAATAACGTTCTCTGAGATGGGCGACTATCTGGGCCATGTCAGCATTGGGGCAATGATGGTCCAAGCGAAGATATCATCCATGAGACAGTCGGGAGAGGACTTCCCAGAAAAACTGGAGCGGGAGATAGTCCATATCATCCTCAGCCACCACGGCACCAAAGAGCATGGCTCACCGGTTGAGCCCATCACCGCAGAGGCAGTGGTCGTCCACAAGGTGGATGCCTGCGACGCGCAGGTCAAACACATGATCGAGGAGAGGGAGCGCAACAACCCCAACTAATCCGTCCAAAGACTTTAACGAAGGACGCCAGTCCGCCTACGCGTTGGTACGGCATAATATCCCCACAGGATCACAGAGATGCTCGATGCCGGGACGGCACAGATGCATTCCCGCCGCACGCCCAACCCTGTGCAACCACCGGGGGCGGTAATCATCATGTGGGACTACAAGACGCCCGGCATACCCGATGAGATGTTCGAGCGCCTGTCCAGCGTGCCAATCACCAAAGAGGAGGTGAGGGCCATCCAGATATCCAAGGCCAGGCTGAAGGAGGGATATACCATCCATGACATAGGAAGCGGCAGCGGATCCGTATCCGTGGAGGCGGCCATACAGGCAGGTCCGTCCGGGACGATCCTGGCGGTGGACCGGGATCCGGCCGCCGTCAAACTGACCCGGGCCAACGCCTCCAAGTTCGGCCTGGACAACATCCGGGCCATATCCGGCGAGGCAGCCGAGGTCATACCCTCCCTTCCGGTTGCCGACGCCATCTTTGTCGGGGGAACCGGGGGCGACACGGCCGACATACTCCGCATGTGCCGTGACAGGATGGCGCCCGCCGGCCGCATCGTCATAGGGACCATCCTGGTGGAGACCCTCGCCGAGGTGCTGCGCGCAGTACGGGAGGTGGGCCTTGAGGAACCGGATGTCACCCAGGTTACCATACTGAAGAGCCGCCGCACCTCCACCGGCACCATGATGCTGGCCCGCAATCCGGTCACCATCGTATCCGCATCTGCCCCCGCCTAGATTTTTAATTGGGGAAAGCCCCTCCGGATTATGGCGGGGCTTGTGGCTATCGGGGTGGGTCCGGGGGATCCGGACCTTCTGACCGTCAAGGCCGTCCGCGCCATCCAGGAGGCGGACATCATAATGTGCCCGGCATCCGGGGAGGATCGACCCAGCATCGCCCTGTCGGTGGTCGAGTCGCTCTTGGACAGGTCCAGCCAGGAGATCATCAGGCTGATATTTCCCATGACCAAGGACCCTGACGTGCTGGAGTCAACCTGGAAGAGGAACGCCGGGATAATGGCCGAGACCGTCCTCACCGGCAAGAGCGTGGTCTACCTGACGGTGGGGGATCCCTACCTTTACAGCACTTGGATATACATGCACAGGGAGCTCTCCGCCAACCACCCCGAGATGGACATCTCGGTCATCCCCGGGATCGTCTCCATGTTCACATTCGCATCCAAGGTGGGCGTCAGCATAGCGGAGGGCGCCGAGAAGGTCTCGATAATCCCGTCCTGTTATGAGCTGAGCTCGGTAAAGGCCATAGCGCAGAATTCGGAGACGCTGGTCTTCCTGAAGGACGGCAGGTACTTTGACCGGGTCATAGACGTCCTCAGGGAGGCCGGGTTCCCGGACAGTTCCGTATTTGCCATCGGGCAGGACCTGGGCACCGACCACGAGATAATCCGGCGCCTCACCCTGGGCGAGGTGCACCGCGGCGTTCTCACTACCAAGTACTTTTCAATCCTGGTGGTAAAGCGTGCCTGAGGTACACTTTGTGGGGTGCGGGCCGGGGGATCCCGACCTGATAACCATCAAGGCGGCCAACCTGATAAGGGGGGCCGACGTCGTGGTCTACTCCGGATCCCTGATACCCAAACCCATACTGGAGATGTGCGGCGGCGCCCTGCACGACGCATCCGGGATGGTCCGCGAGGAGATAACCGAGATGCTGCTTGAGGCCGCCAACCAGGACAAGGTGACGGTGCGCCTGCACGACGGCGACCCCACCATCTACGGGGCCATACGTGAGCAGATGGACAACCTGAACAGGAAGGGCGTCTCCTGCGTGGTGGTGCCGGGGGTCACCGCAATGCTGGCGTCGGCAGCCGCCTTGGGCACCCAGCTGACCCTGCCGGGCGTGACCCAGACCATCATAATAACCCGGGCCGAGTCCCGGACGGACGTCCCTGATCGCGAGAGCATATCCGAGCTGGCCCGGCACCGCGCCACCATGGTGCTCTACCTGAGCGTGCACCTCCTCCCCGAGATAACCCGGCAGGCCGTGTCCGGCGGCTATCCCGAGTCCACGCCGGCGGCGGTCGTCTACCGGGCGAGCTGGGACGACCAGAAGGTGGTGACCGGCACGCTGGCCGACATACCCGGCAAGGTGCGCGCCGCCCGCATCACCCGGACGGCCACGGTCATAATAGGCGAGGTGGTCGACCCCGAGCACTACGAGTACTCGCGGCTCTACGACAAGTCCTTCAGCCACGGCTTCCGGAAGGCCCGAACCTCAGGGTAGCCACATCCTGTTCCACCCCCAGCATCCTCAGGTTGGCCGCTATGTCGTGGCCCCCCGACGTGAACACCCTGAGCGCGCCGCCCCCCGTATTGCCCACCATCCGGATAGCCCGACGCGCCACCATCCGGGCCGGATCCAGAAAGGTCATCGTCGGCCGCTCGCGCTCCAGCATCTCCCTCAGGAACGGCAGGTGCGTGCTGGACAGGGTGCATACGTCCGCGTCCCCCGCCTGGTCCAGGACGGCCCGGATTGCCGGCCGGCACGACCCGGGGTCGCGCAGGAACTGTCCCGCCTCCACCAACTCGACCAGCGCAGAGGCGTCCACCCCCCTCACCTTGGTGCCCTCCGGAAGGTCGCACGATCCCACATACCTCTCCAAGACGCCGCCCTCCACCACCATCTTGGTTGCAAGCACCGCCACGCGTCCGGCGGAGCTGAGCCCTGCCGCCTCGGAGAGCGGCGGCCAGACGCCTATCGTGGCATCGTCCTCCAGACCCTCTATCGCCAGGGTCGGGGTGTTGGATCCCACCACCACCAGGTCGGGATCAAACCTCTCCCGCAGGCCGTCTATGGTGGCCATCACTATCTCCCGCAGCGTCCGTGTCGGTTTTGTCCAGTAGGGGTGGCTGCGCGTGTCGGCGTAGTAGATGATATCGCATTTTGACACCTCGCGTATGGCCCTTACGATGCTCAGCGAGCCCAGGCCCGAGTCGAAGACTGCTATGGTCGCCATGGTGTGACTGCGGGATGGCCGGGTTAACTAAATTTAATCCATGGTGTATCTTAGTGCACACTTCCCATTAAGTGCCAAATACCGAATGCCAAACCATGACAAACTTCGACAAGACATGGACCCGGCAGGAGAAGCCGGGCATGTCAGACAAGCTACGCGAGTCAGTCAAGCCCCAGGGGGCCCTCAAGCCCCGCATACAGACCGGGGTCAACAAACTCCAGGTACAGATATCCAAACTGGACGCGATGCTCAACAAGCTGCGCGAACGTGACGCTAGACTCTTCCAGAGGATAGTGGTCGCGATGAAGAGCCACGACACCCAGACCAGCAAGATCCTCTCCAACGAGCTAGCCGAGATCCGCAAGGTCTCCAAGATGCTGGGCAATGCCCGGATGTCGCTGGAGCAGGTACAGCTGCGCCTCACTACCATCCACGACCTGGGTGACGCAATGGTGGCCATCGGTCCGGCAATGTCGACCATGAAGGGCCTCAAGTCGTCCTTGGGCAGGTTCATGCCGGAGGCAGACTCGGAGCTGAACTCAATGACGCAGACGCTCAACGGGCTCATGATGGACTCGTTGGCCGGAGACTCGTTCGGTATGGAGTCGGACATATCCAGCGAGGAGACCGACAAGATACTGCAGGAGGCCTCCTCGGTCGCAGAGCAGCAGGTCGGCGACAGGTTCCCGTCGGTACCAACCCCGACAGGTTCTTCGCAGACCTCCTCCTCGGCGTTCGAGTAGACCCCACCCAGCCCCTTTTTTATCATCCAGGTTCTGTCAACTTGCCGGATCGGTAGGCGGCCCGCCAAGTTGGCAGAACCCTCACCCCCACAGCTTTTCTTTGAAGGTCCACTTTTTGTTCAGGATAAAGTTGCCCAAGGCCGCAGTCAGGACGCCGGCCGCCAGCGAGACCGGGTACGACCATCCACCCTCCACCAGCGAGAAGACTATCCCCAGCTGGACTGCCGCTCCCAGCGAGCTGAACCCCAGGAACTTTGTGTACTGGACGGCCATCCTCTTGGGCGCATAGTTCCTGTCCTGGAAGGTCCAGACCTTGTTGAGCGCAAAGTTGGAGGTCATCGAGGATAGTATGCCCAGTATGTTAGCGTGCAGGTACCAGAACTCGGGTATCTGCTGGGTGAGCAGCAGCGATATCACATAGTTTACCAGGAACCCGCTGGCCCCGACCGTATAGAACCTTCCCGCCTTGGACAGGAACCGCACCGACCGCCGGGGTTCGGCGCCCCCGTGCCTGTACAGCCTCCAGACCGACCTCAGGTAGTCGGCGAGCACTCCGCTGCTCAGCTTGCTCTCGCCCAGCCTCCGGTCCCGGAACGTATAGGGCACCTCGGCTATCCGGGCCCCCCGCGCCTTCACCAGCATCTCCAGCAGCATCTTGAATCCCAGGCCGTCAAAGGAGATGCCCTCCACCAGGTTCCTCTTGAACGCAAAGAACCCTGACATGGGGTCGGCCACCTTTACCCCCAGGCCGTGCTTGGCAACGACGGTCCCAAACCAGCTTATCATCCTCCGCCTGGCGGTACACCCGTCTGTGCGCCCCCCGCGGATGTACCTGGAGGCGATGGCTATGTCGCAACGGTGCCTGAGCGCGTCCAGCAGCTTTGGTATGATCTGGGGAGGGTGGGAGAAGTCGCTATCCATCACCACTATCGTCTCGCCCCGGGCGTGCCTCATGCCGTGCAGTATGGCCGAGCTGAGACCGGCCTTTGTCTTGCGGTGTATCACCTCGATGGTATAGTTGGCTATGTTCTTCATGTTCCGCAGGTACTCCTCTACCAGCCTGCCGGTGCCATCCGGGGAGTTGTCATCCACCACGATGGCCTGCGCCGACACGGACCCGGGCAGGCTCTCCTTTATGGACCGGAGCACGTCCAGTATGTTCTTGGACTCGTTGTAGGTGGGCAGTATTATCGATACCTGGGGGTTGGGCCGCGCTATCCCTGGCATATATTGGCGGCCTCTCTGCTCCGTTTTATACTTTCAATATCGCGGGGCGGCTGCCGCTCCGGCCTTGGAGGGGGGCCGCATCCTGGGCGCGATGGGCAGTTTGGAGGGGCTGGACGGGCCGTGGCGGCTCGCTGCAGCGCCCCTCCCGCCTGACACGGCATGCCCGGCTCAGGGGCCCCGCAACCCGAAGAGCCGCTACGCGGGCTCCCGGATGTGCCTCTTCCGCAGCTTTGCAAGCAGATACGCCGAGGCGGGCTGGAATGGCGCCTGGCCGCCACCGTCTTCGTCCCGGGATGATCCGTCCCCGCCGACCTCCGGCAGGAGTCCCAGGTTGTCGTACTCTACCACGTTGCCGTCTATCCTGACAAACGGCCTCCCGTTCAATAAGAAAGCCTGCACCCTGCTGTCGGTCTTCCAGTCGCCGGCTGCCATATGGGCGGTCATATAGGTGACCTTGCCCTTGATGTCCGAGACCAGGGCCATCTTGTCGGCCACCTCGCCCTCGGAGACGCCCAGCTCGGTGACCCTGTGCCTCAGCGCGTGCCGGAGCTGGCGCCCGGGGCCGTAGGTTGCCCCAGATATCACAAAGTCGGGCCATCTGTTCATGTACGGGGTACGCAATATCCGTATAAAAATGACTGCCGGGCCATCCGGAAACTCTGACGACCCGCGGCGAACGCCCGCCACGGACGCGGTCATCGAATCGACCACGGGCGGCCCTGCACCCTGCCGTCACCGAACGGCTCAGGATGGCATGGTACGCCTCCATGGTTCGCCTGCCGATCACGCCACCCGCCCGCGGGACGCCCGGCGTATGCTGCTGCCCCTCAGGGGAACGAGACTGCCTCGGCCAGCGTGCGGTCCAGCTCCGAGAGGGCCACCCGGGACTGCCCCATGGTGTCCCGCTCCCGGATGGTGACCGTCCCGTCCTTGATGGTCTGGTGGTCCACCGTTATCGCGAACGGACAGCCCGCCTCGTCGAGCCTCCTGTACCGCCTCCCTATGGCCCCCGAATGGTCCAGGAAGGCGTCGTACCTCCGGTTTATCTCCTGGTGGATGGCATCCGTCTTTTCACGCAGCCCGTCCTTCTTTACCAGCGAGAGCACCCCGACTTGGACGGGCGCCAGGTACGGCCTCAGGGACAGGACCGTCCTGTCGTTGGCCGTATCCTCCCTGAGGGCATGCTCCAGCATGCAGTACAGGCTCCTGTCTATCCCCATGGATATCTCAAAGACGTGCGGCAGGACCTTCTGGTCGCCGTCCATCACCTCGAACTTCTCGCCGCTCTTCCTGGCGTGCCCGCCCAGGTCGTAGTCGGTGCGGTAGTTGCACGCCACCAGCTCCAGCCAGCCGGTCGCCGTCTCCACCTCAAAGTCAAACGCCGTCTCCGCGTAGAACGCCTTCTCCTTGTCGCCCAGCCTCCGGAAGCGGCTCCTCTCCATGTCTATCCCGGTCTTCTCGTAGAACTCGGAGAGTATCCCCAGGTAGTACCCGACGAACCTGTTGGGCAGGATACCCGACTCGACGGCCTCCCCGCAGGTGGTGCGGCCCGCGCCGGATCCGGCGTCTATCCTGATGGCGGTATCCGCAACCTGCCCGAACTTGGGGACGTCCTCCAGCCTGTCCGGGTTGCAGAAGACCTCTATCTCGGCCTGGTAGAACTCCCGCAGCCTGAGCAGGCTCTGCCGGGGGGATATCTCGTTTCTGAAACTCTTGCCCACCTGGGCCACCCCCACCGGAAGCCTTCCGCGCATGGTCTTGTACAGCCTGGGAAAGTCCACGAATATGGACTGGCAGGTCTCCGGCCTCAGGTATGCCTCCTCGCCGTCGGGGCCTATGCCGACCCGGAACATCATGTTGAACCACCTGGTCTTGTCCAGCGCCCCCCCGCACCGGGGACACCTTATCCGGTTCTCCGATATGGCCGAGTCGAACTCGTCCAGGTCGGCGGACTCGGGTATGGTGATGCCGCTGGCCTCAGATATCATGCGGTCCGCCCGGAAGGTGGAGCCGCAGCCGGCGCACCTGGTTATGGGGTCCGCAAAGCTGGCCAGGTGGCCGGAGGCCTCAAAGACGGACTTGGACATTATCTGGGAGCCGTCTATCTCCATCATGCCGTCCCGGCGCACCATCTCCCGCCTCCACAGCTCCAGGAACTTGTTCTTTATGCTGACGCCGTTGGGCCCGTACTCCCAGAACCCTGCCTGCGAGTCGCTGTACACCTCGCAGCTGGGAAAGTAGAACCCCCTCTCCAGGGCGAGCTTGATGACCCGGTCGTACTCCATATGGTGGCCAGCCCCTCCCGCGGGAATAAATTCCTACGCCAGTTCCCTGGCCTTGCCGATGTTGTCGACGTCTGAGCGGACCTCGTCGATGGGAGTCTCCAGTATAATGGGTATGTCCTGGCGGTTTGCCGTCCGGACGACCTCGCCCAGGCCCTCCTCACCTATCTCGCCCAGTCCTATATGGTAGTGCCTGTCCAGGTTGCACCCCAGCGGACCCCGCGCGTCGTTGAGGTGCAGTATCCTGAGCCGGTCGTACCCGATGGCCCCATCAAACCTGTCGAGCGTCTCCGCCGCCGCCTCGGCCGTCCTCAGGTCGTACCCCGAGACGAATGCGTGGCAGGTATCCAGGCAGACTCCAAACCTGCCGCTCGGCTCCAGGCGGGAGAGTATCTCCGCCAGCTGGTCAAAGTCGTACCCGACAGAGTTCTTCTGGCCAGCCGTGTTCTCCAACAGGATGGTGACGTCGTTGTCGACGGCTGCGGCCTCGCCGTAGGCGGAGACCAGCCGGTCGATGCCGGCCTCCTCGCCGGATCCCAGGTGGCTTCCCAGGTGGGTCACCAGGAACGGCAGGCCCAGTATCCCGCACCGCCTGACCTCCTCGACTAGCGTCTTCACGGACTTTCTGTAGGGCTCCTCGTTGGGGCCAGACAGGTTGGGCAGATAGGGCATGTGGGCGCAGGTCGCCGTCCGTTCAATCCCGCTCTCGGCCAGCTTGCCGCGGAACGCCTCGGCCTCCGCATCCGCTATGGGCTTGGCGTGCCACCCCCGCGGGTTTCTGGTGAATATCTGGAAGGCGGTGCACTCCCGCTCGACGGCGTTGTCCACCGAGTTGCTGATGCCCCCGGATATGGAGACGTGGCAGCCCACCCTCATCATCGAGCTCCGCCGTTCCGGCATAATTTAAAGGGAATTATATACATAGATTCACGCCGCCGGCGCGACCCATGCCTTTTCGTGGCGCCCCCGCTGCGATAACAGGGAGCATCCGGGGCTTTGGCTGGTCGCCCCAAGATGGCTCCGGGCGCCTCAGGACGACCATCCCGGCCGCCCGATGCAGGATATTCGCTGCGGCGTTGACGTCCGCGTGGAACTCCCGGTGACAGTTAGTGCAAACAAACTTGGCTCGGCTGACGCGCGAGTCCGGATCGACGTGCGAACACGCGTGGCACGTCTGGCTGGTGTAGGCGGGGTTGACCTTGACCATCTCCCGGCCGGTCATCAAGCACTTGGCATCCAACTTGCGCAGGAACTCGCCCGCCCGGTTCTCGCGCATCGGGCGGTTGATGTTCTTTTTGTGGTTGCCGCCGCGGGCGGTAATGTCCTTGACCGATATACCCTCGGCGGTTCGCACTACGGGCCGGCATCATCTGCAGGCTCCTGCACGCTGACGATCCCGGCCATCCAGGGGTGTATCGTGCAACGGTACGGGTACTCTCCCGCCTCCTGGAACGTATGAGCGAAGGTCTCCCCCGCTGATATATCGCCGCTCTCAAAGAGCGGCGAGCCGCCCATCTGCGTACCGCCGGTCACCGTGTGGGCGGTCTGGTCGCCGTTGGACCATGTGACCTCCCCCTCGACCCCTATGGTGACCGTGTGCGGATCATAGCACGCGTTCGCCTGGGCGCACGAACGCGAGGCTGCCGCTCCCTCCGATATGGTCACCCCGGCGGTGGCCCTGTAGGCGAACGCGGGCGTCTGCGCCGAGCTCTGGCTTTCAGTGTACCAGGAATCCCCCCGGAATGCGGCGTATACCTCAAGGTCGGCCTCCGGCAGTTGGGCACCGGTCCACTGGACCGCAAAGCCGCCCTGCGCGTCGGTAACCGAATACCCGAGTATCCTGGACTGGTCCTCGCTCTCCCATATCCATACCAGCTTGCTGGGCAGCGCCGAATCGCCGCTGCTCAGTCTGCCGGTGAACGTTACCGGCTCGCCCGCATGGATGGTCGCCGGTACCGGATCAAACGCTATGTATGATTCAGAAGGCTCGCCGGGGATCTCCAGGGCATCCACCTGCACGTCATACCTGTCGCTCTCCGCCTGGCCGTGGCTTCCGCCCTCGTAGGCGGCGTAGATGCTTTGGCCGCCCCGGAGGGGATCGGTCATTACCCACTCGAACCTGCCGTCATCGCCGGTCACCAGGGAAACCAGCACCTCGCCGGAGGATCCCTCCATGACCAGGATGGTCTCGCCGGCGATGGGGGCGCCGTTGCCGCCGGCCGCCGCCAGCACTCCGGATACCACCACGCTGTCGCCCTCGCTCACCCGCTCCGCTACCTCGTCCAGCGTCAGCCTGGCCTCCGGAAGTTCGGGCCCGTGGCCGTGGGTTGTTCCCTGCACCACCACGGTCCCGGCCATCCAGGGATGCAGCATGCAGAAGTACGGGTACTCTCCGGCCTCCCCGAACCATCGGGAGAACGTCGATCCGGGGTCCAGCAGGCCGCTGTCGAAGGTGCCGTCCGGACCGATATCTGTCAGCGAGCCGCCGGTGATCGTATGCACCACCGTATCGTCATTGGACCAGGTAACCTCCCCGCCGGCGTCTATCGTGATGGTCGACGGGCTGAAGCACTGCTCCGTCTCCTCGCATCCGGGCATGGAGGTGCCGGCCAAGTTGGAGACCTCCCCGATGGGGTGGTCTGCAAATGCCGCCGGGGCGGCCGTCATGCCTGCCACGACACCAACCAGCGCCAGGACGGCCACTGCAATACCCATCTCACCACCTAGCCCCTGCACCAATAAAAGCCTCTCTGCCGGGGCAGGGCAGCCGGGTAGCACAGGTTCATGTCAAATGTAGACTCGTATCCGTCTGCCTCAAGGATGCCGCCACGAGAGGGCCCGGGTATGGGGTTTGGCTTGACCCGAACTTGTACCTGGTAACCTCGCGTAACCGGGCATGCTGATTTTTATTCACTTGTCGCGTACCACCACCGTGTATTTTCTGTACGCGGACGGCTCCGGGCAGGCGAAGATAAGGCGCAACAGCCAAGACAGCGGCCTGTATATCCTGAGCGGCGTGCTGGTTCATGAGAGAGACCGGAGATCCATCGAAAAAATACTCGCTGATGCAAAGCGGGATCTGTTTCCGGGGATTGAACCAGACGAGTGGGAGCTGCATGCACAAGAAATCTGGAACAGCAGGGGGTTTTTTGCCAGGGAAGAGTTGGGGCTAAACCTTGCAAAGAAGGAGGAGATCTTTTCAAGGGTCGTCGATACGGCGCGCGAATCTAAAATCACCATAATCAACGTGATCGTCTTCAAGGACATGCTAAGGCGAAGGCTCTCTTCGGCGGTTATGAAATCCTCTTGGCGGCGACTCACAGTCAGGTTTGAGGACTTTTTGAAGCAGGACCCGCTTCATGCCGACGACGGGCTGTTCTTCATAGACTCAAGCCAGAAGACTCCCGAGATGGAGATCAAGGGCGCCATATTGGCTGAGGTGAGAAGGAGGGGCGGCCGGCTGGGCAGCCGTCGCGTTATCGAGAATCCAATATTTGTGGAATCGCACAGATGGAACCTGATTCAGCTGGCAGACATGATTGCGTACGTGGTGCACAAGCATTACAGGAAGGATTCAAGGTTCGAGGGGTGGTTCAAGTCGCTGGAGCCAAAGATGCACCGCTCCGACGGCAGGATACACGGCTTTGGCATAAATGAGATTCCAGGCTCGCATTAAGTCGGGAAGCAGGTCCGCACGGTTGCGGAGAACTGCTTCCCTGGAGCTGCGCAACGGCAGGCTCTTGGCATACCATGCAATGCTGAATCATATATTTTTTCTGGATCGTCGCGGGTCGTCCACGGTGGTACAAGTTCGGGTCAAACTGAATCCCATACGCGATTACGCCCGGCAGCATCTGCGGGGGTATCACCGGCCAGGAGCAGGTCAGAATTTGACCTGAACTTGTACGCCGGGTAATATTCCGGATGATCTCCGGCCGGCTGCGCTGCCCGGGGTTGCTCCCGCCGGGATCTGCGGGATCTCGTACTGGTCCGTCGGAGATGATCCCCGGCCGCCATCCGGCGGGGAACACGTGTGCGACTCAGGACGCAAAGCCCGGCGGGTAGTACCTTCTGGCGGACTCGTCCATGAACGACGCTATCTCGGCCTCGTACCACCTGGAGGGGTTCTGCACCGGCAATCCCCGCCCGTACAGGCCCTCTATGCCGGCAATGTCCTCCCGGGATATCTTGTTGCGCTCCATCCCGACCCGGTTTATCTTTGTAAACACCTGGCGGTTCATCAGGGAGAAGGGGAGCACGTCCTTTGTTATGGAGCTCCCCATGCCTATCATCGTATAACTCCCGATCTTGCAGTACGGGTGCACCTTGGTTCCCTGCCCGACATTGGCACACCGCCGTATCTCCACGTGCCCGCCCAGCGTGACGCGGGTGGCGAGGATCACCTCGTCACCGATGACGCAGTCGTGGGCTATATGGGGATAAGCCATGATATAGCAGTTGGATCCTATGGCCGTCCTTTTTGATGCGGTGGGCCGGTGGATGGTCGCAAACTCCCTGATGACGTTGTTGTCCCCGATGACAATCCTGTCCGGGCCGGCGGGCGGCTCCAGCGGACTGACATCGGCAAAGTCCTTGTGCTGTGGCCCCGTCCCGATCACCCCGTACGGGTAAATCCAGTTGCCCTCGCCGATGGTCACCGCGCCGCGGACCACGCAGCCGTGATCAATCCTGGTCCGGCGGCCCACGGTCACCTCGCCCTCCAGCACGACGTTGCTGCCTATCTCCACATCCTCCCCCAGGGAGACCCCGGGTCCTATGGTGGTGTTGCTGCCGATGGTCGGTCCGGCCATGCTCAGCCGCCACCGTCCGTGTAGTCGCGGATCTTCTGCTCCAGCATGCGGTTTACCAGCTCGCCGGCGGCCTTGCCGCGCAACCGGGACATTGCGGCCCCCATGAGCGGCCCCAGCGCGCGCCCCTTCTGCCGCAGTACCATCGAGCGATTCTCCCTTATCAGGTCATCCAGCATATCGGAGATGTCCGCATCGGAGGCCGAGCCCGCTCCGGTGTTTTTTACCGCCTCCTCGGTGGTACTTGAGCGGCCCGCCATGATATCCCGGAAGATCATCTCGACGGCCTCCTTGGATATCCTGTTGCCGTCCAGCAGATCAAAGGTGCCGCGGATGGCCTCGTCCGATAACCTTTCCGGATCCAGTCCCTCCCTGGACAGGCTCGTTATCGTCGAGCACAGGGCTGACGCCGCAAAGGCCGGCGGCACGGCGGTCCTCCCCGTTATCTCCTCGAATATTCCCGTATAGTCGGAGTCCAGCAGCTGCCCGGCCAGCTGAACGTTGATGTTGTATCTTGAGGCCGTCTCGGCCAGCAGCTCGTCCCAGGGCTTGGGTACGTTCTGCGCCGCCTCCTCCCTGTCCCTGGCCGAGACCAGCACCGGCGGTATGTCCGTCTCGGGGTACATCCTTGATGAGCCGGGGCGGGGACGCAGGAAGACCGTCTCGCCCGTGGGCGTGGCCAGCCTGGTCTCGGCCGGAACCCCGGCCCCCGCCTCCCTTATGCGGTTGATGATCGACTGCGTGGCGAAGCTGATCTTGGCAGGGGGCCCTGCCACGATGACAAACGCGTCCTTGTCCGTGATGCCCATGAGCCCCCGCAGCGCTCCCAGGTCGTCCTCGTTTATGCCGTAGTTGGGCAGCTCATCAGAGTGGAAGACGCCCCCGATGCCGTAGAACTTTACCATCTGTCCTATCTCCCTGCCCAGCCTGATGCCGTCATATGGCGTGTAGCCCAGGATGCCCGCAAAGCCGCGTATCCGGATTCCCATGATGGCGGACTTTTTCTTCTGCTCGCCGCGTATTATCCTGGATTGGCATCCGGCCAGCGCGCCCGACACGTCGAATACGTCCCCATCCGTCAGCTCCGGCATGCCGCGCGACTTGATCATCCCGGCGATCTTGATCAACCCGGCCTGGCGCCGTGCCTCGTACCCGATGGCCTTCTCCAGCTGGTCCAGCTGCTGGACGCCCTTCATCTCCACTATCCCGCCGCCGCCGTCGACCGAGACGTTGACGTCCTGCCGTATGGAGCCTATCCCCCTGGCGACCATCCCGGTGCTGCGCAGCAGCCTTCCCAGGTGTTCGGCAACCCGCCTGACCTCCCCCGGCGTTCCCCGGATCGGGTCCAGCGCAATCTCCACCAGCGGAATGCCCAGACGCTCCAGCCCGTACTCCTTGATGTCGCCCTTCTCGCCGAGTACCTTGGCGGCGTCCTCCTCCAGGCAGATGGACTGAACGCCCACGTTCATGTCGGCCGTCTCCAGCACGCCGCCCTGGGAGACCAGCATGGTCCTCTGGAACCCGCTGGTGTTGGAGCCGTCGATTACCGTCTTTCGCATGGCGTATATCTCATCAAATATGTTCGAGCGCAGCGACGATGCCACCACCAGGGCCGCCCTCTTGGATGCGGGATCCACCTCGTGGGGCGGTTCCTCGTCCCGCTCCACCAGGCAGCTGTTGTTGACGTCGGCATGGTACATCATGGTCTTGGACTTTGATCCCTCGAACAGGGCGGCGGGATCATACCTGCCCATCTCGCTCTTTACCGGCCGCAGCCTCCTTGAGAACCGCTCTATCCGCCCGGGCGGCGCCGTTCCGCTACAACCGCAGAACAGCTTTCTTCCGGTGTCCAGCTGCTGGTGTATCTCAAGGCCCACCATCACCCCGGCCTGCTCCATGGAGAACTCTGCTGTCATCTACCAGGACACCTCCGAGGCCACCGGCTTGGCCATCGCGGTCCCGATGTCCTGGTTGGTGCCCAGGATCCAGACGGCCTTGACCAGCGCAACCTCGGGGATCATGTCGCCCAGCGGGACGATCCCCATCTGCAGCAGGTCCCTGCCGCTCTCGTAGACGGTCATTCTGACCCTGCCCTCTATGCACTGGGAGGCCATGCCCACGAAGACGCCTTTCCGTATGGCCCGCCGTATGGGCTCGTACGCGGATCTGCCCACGTGCCCAAGCCCGGTGCCCTCCAGTATGATGGCCTCGCATCCGGAGTCGGCCACCGCATCCAGCATCGATGGATCAAACCCGGGATGGTACTTTATCAGGGCGGCCCTTTGGGCGGCCCCTATCCTGGGCTCGTAGGAGGCATCGTGGTAGTAGTCGACCCCCGCGGCATCGTTGGCGTGCAGCTTGCCGTCCCTGACCGTATAGGCGGGCTCGCCGCCGATGGTCCGGAATGCTCCCCGGGCGCTGGTATGGCTCTTCCTGGCGCGGGTACCATAGTGGACGGCCACCGCCCGGTCGCTCTGGTCCTGGTGCATGGCGATGTATACCCCGCGCGGTATGCCGCCGGCGATGGCGCCGGCCGCCCCCGTCAGGTTGAGGGCCGCATCCGAGGAGGCGCGGTCCGAGGACCTCTGCGAACCGGTCAGCACCACCGGAATGGGGAAGCCGGCCAGGGCAAACGAGAGGAACGCGGAGGTGTAATGCATGGTGTCGGTCCCGTGGGCCACTATTATCCCGTCGTACCCGCTCCTGGCCCCGTGTATTCTCCCGGCCATGGCCAGCCAGTGGTCCGGGGTTATGTTCTCCGAGTACTCGGAGAGCAGCTCCTCGGGGTGGACGTTTGCTATCCCGGCCAGCTCGGGCACCGAGTCGCTCAGCTGGCTGGCGTCCAGGGCCGGGGTCACCGCCCCGGTCCGGTAGTCTATCCGGCTGGCGATGGTTCCCCCGGTCGAGACCAGCAGTATGTCCGGCAGGGACGGGTCCTCCTTGGGGGCGGCGGCCTTGTCGGGGTCTGCCGCCCTAGATGGCGACCCATCCCGGACAACCTCCCTTATGCCCTCCAGGGAGACACCGATGTTGTACCCGCTGTCCAGCTTTAGCACTATATGGGCATCATCGGAGTGGTGGTACCTGGGCATTACCACCCCCGCGTAGTTGATGGCCTCGGAGCGCATGATGATACGGTCGCCCACGCTGACGCCCCACCGCTCCAGGGACTCGGCGGCCCTTCCGTGATATCCGTCTCGGCCGGGCATCATCGGGGTTAGCGGTAGTAGGGGGCCACAAGCTTTTCGCGCATCTTCAGGTCCTTCTGCTCCCGGACCTTTCTTACGGCCTCCTCGAAGTGCCTGATGCTGACCTTTGCCCCCTCAGAGCGCTTTTCGACATCCTTGGCATCGGAGTCCTCGTCCAGAAACTCGTGTATCACCAGCGAGATGGCGGTGTTCGCTATCGACGCGGTGTCAGCACCGCTCATCCCCTCGGTCATCTCGGCCAGCTTCTCTGCCACCAGCTTCTCTGCCATCTTGTCAAAGAGTCTCTCCTCTAGTCTGCTTTCGATCTTTGTAGTGTAACCCCGCATCTTCTCCGCGCTCATCCCCTTGGCTGAATCTTCTCCGGCCCCCTTGGCAAGCTTTTCGACTAGTTTCCCAGCCAGCCTGCCGATGATATTCTCAGCCCGCTTGTCCATGTACATACCAGTCCTAGACTGGGCCAGCTTTGTGATCAATCCATCCATGTCCACATCAACCTTGGCATCGACTAACTTCTCGTGTAAACCTACAACCAGCTCCTCTGTGGTTGAACCAGCGCCCACACCGTCCATAGTCCCGACTACTTCTTCTGCCATCTTTTCTATATCCACATTGTCTCTAATGTCATCCAACTTCTCGGTTATCCTCGAAACCATGCTGGTTCTGCTCACATCTGTCTCAGATCCCGCCAGTCTCTCGGACAATCTCTCTATCAGCCGTCCTACATCTACACCGACCCTCAACTCGGCTAACTTTCCGGCCAATTTCTCAATCAGTCTGTCGATATCCGTATCGTCCTTGACCTTGGCCACCCCCTCGGCCAGCTTCGCCACCAGCTCGTCTTCATCCACTCCGGGGACGGAACCATAACCTTGGTCCTCATCCATCTTTTTGTCGGCCTCGCCGAAGAGAGAAGCGAACCATTGGAACTTGCTATCTTCGTTTTGGGCAGCTATCTTCTTGACGTTTATCTTCAGTATATTCTTGCGACTTTCCTTGTCGGGAAGCGGTATCTGTATTATCTTGTCGAACCTTCCCGGCCGCAGAAGGGCGGGGTCTATGATATCAACTCGGTTGGTGGCGGCCAGTACCACTACCCCGTGCAGGTTCTCCATTCCATCCAGTTCGGTGAGCAGCTGGCTGACCACCCGCTCGGTAACAGCTGTCTCACCACCAGCTCCGCGTACCGGCGCTATCGAGTCTATCTCGTCAAAGAATATCACGCAGGGAGATCCCTGTCTGGCCCGTCGGAATATCTCCCGAATTCCCCTCTCGGACTCGCCCACCCACTTGGAGAGCAGTTCGGGGCCGCGCACTGAGACGAAATTGGCTTCGCTCTCAGTAGCTACCGCTTTGGCCAACAGGGTCTTACCGGTACCGCTGGGTCCGTGCAGTAGTATACCCTTTGGCATCCGGTGCCCCAACCTATCATACAGGCCAGGGTGCTTCATCGGCCACTCGACGGCCTCCTGCAGCTCGCGTATCACATCGTTCAACCCGCCTACATCGGTCCATTTAACGTCTGGGTTCTCAATAAAGACCTCTCTCATGCCCGAGGCCGTCACCTCTATCAAGGCCCTCTGAAAGTCAGAGTTGTTCACTATCAGCTTATCAAGCGTCTCGGGGGGTATCTTTTCGTCCTCTAGGTTGAGCTCGGGCAAAAGTCGCCGAAGACACTTCATTGCCGCCTCCTTGCAGAGGTACTCAAGGTCTGCGCCCACATATCCGTGGCTGACTGCAGCCACCCTATCCAATTCCACGTATTCACGGCTGTCCTTGTCCAGCAGCAGCGGCATATTCCTAGTGTGTATGGACAGGATGTCCTTACGGCCCTTCTTGTCGGGGACCCTGATCTCTATCTCCCTGTCGAACCTGCCGGGGCGCCGCAGGGCGGGATCTATGGCATTGGGCCTGTTGGTGGCAGATATGACGATCACCTTCCCCCTTGCCTCAAGGCCGTCCATCAGGGAGAGCATCTGCGAGACCACGCGCCTCTCTACCTCGCCGGTGACCTCCTCGCGCTTGGGCGCTATCGAGTCTATCTCGTCTACGAATATTATCGAGGGAGCCTTCTCCCGTGCCTCCTTGAAGATCTCCCGCAGCCTAGCCTCGCTCTCCCCGTAGAACTTACTCATTATCTCGGGGCCTGATATGCTGATGAAGTGGGCGTTGCTCTCGTTGGCGACGGCCTTGGCCAGCAGCGTCTTGCCCGTTCCGGGTGGCCCGTACAGTAGCACCCCCTTGGGTGCTTCTATGCCCAGCTTCTCAAATATCTCGGGGTGGCGGAGGGGCAGCTCGATCATCTCCCGTACCTTCTTGATCTCGTCGGTCAGTCCGCCGATGTCCTCGTAGGTGACTTGGGGTACACCACGGAGCGTCTCCCCCTTTTCAGCTATATGGAAGACGGTCTTTTGGGTGACCAGCGCCGCGTCGGATGCTGGCGTCACCCCGATCACCTGAAAGGTCAGCCTTCCGCCGAAGTAGGGAACCATCACGTTG
Organism: Nitrosopumilaceae archaeon; assembly: GCA_965261905.1. Lineage (GTDB taxonomy): Archaea > Thermoproteota > Nitrososphaeria > Nitrososphaerales > Nitrosopumilaceae > VYCS01. The sequence continues at coordinate 1,202,632 of CBDHDZ010000013.1, forward strand.
TCGCCCTTTATCAGCGGGACGCTCTCCAAGGCGTCGGCCAGGTACCTCTCGTCTATCGGCGGTATGGCTTCCAGCGGGGCCACGACTATCTTCTCTGCAGGAACGGCCTTGATCTTCCTGACGGATATGGTGTCCCCGATGGCTATCCCGGAGTTGTTCCGTCCTAGGCCGTCTATCCTAATGATGCCCTTTCCCTCGTCGGAAGGGTACAGCGGGAGGCACTTTGCGACCGTCCTTCTCTTTCCCTTGATCTCGATGACATCGCCGGTGGACGCGCCCAGGGTGTCCATCGAATCATAGTCTATCCTAGCTACTCCCCTGCCCACGTCCCTGGTATATGCTTCTAGTACCTTCAGGTTCAACGACTGGCCCGCCACAACCCAAAAACTCTTGAGTGATTTTTATACCTTTGTAGGGAATGGTCCTCATCAATCGGCCGTCGACAACCACATTCACAGATTTTGGCTATACCAGCCTGTGTTGGTGGTACGGATGGCGATGATCATGCCATCTTGAAGGGTGTGTAGATGTGCTAGAGACGAGGAACACCTTCTGTGGCACAAAGCTCGGTGGGGCCAACATGACAAGGCCGGCGTTTAGGTGGTTGGCCGGGTGTTGGGGGATGATAGATTCAACGGAGTCCAACACCACCATGAGTGACACCATACAGGCAGTGGTGACAACTGACTACGTCCAAAGTAGCATAGTTGGTAATACCTATTGAGGAGGTCACCACCAGAAAACTTGGCAAGGGATGGACCGAACAGATCTGTGCAACGATGGTAGGTGCCCCATGAACAGGATTGGCGAACCACACGAAAGACACGATATCATAGAAAATAAACCCGTGAAAGAGATCTGCAATGATCCGCGCTGTCCTATGAACCGCATGGGGCTAAAACACGAAATTCATGAGAATGGGTGGTTTAACGAATCTGCAGAGGCGGATACGTCACAGATGGGAGGTGAGCATGGGTCATCTATACCACCTAAACACTCTGGGAAGAAAACAGACCGAAAGCCAACCCGAAACGTCCCAGCTGAGAACGTTCAATCTGGAGAGCACGCGGGAAACCCGCGACGGATCCACTCAACCGGCAAGATTTCTCACCCACCTAACGATCTTGGACCGGCCGACAAGGCAGCAGAGGACAGGACCCTGAACTCCAATGACCCGTACGTCGTCGGCTGGTATGAGCATGTCCTTCTGCGGAAACGTGAGGACAGGATCCTGAACTCCAATGACCCGTACGTCGTCTTGGGAGTACCAAGAAACGCCACTAATGCCGAGATCAAGTCCGCCTACTGGAATCTAGTCAAGATGTTCAATCCATCCAAGGGCGCTCTACACAAGTCGGTCGCCGAACAGGAGGGGTACGACCAAATCATGAAAAAGATCAACCGTGCATATGGACAGATCAAGAACATGCGTTCGTCATACACCAGACATGCGCAATATACCACCCCAAGAAAAAATTCCGAGGCAGAGACTACTCAAAGACCACCCGGGGACTCTCTTAATGATCTAGTGGACGAGATCTGGCGGGGTGCACTATCAAGCAGCCGCAGACGAGAGAGGAGCGACGATCCCACCGAACGCCGCATCCTAACCTCTGATGACCCGTACACTGTGCTTGGAGTATCAAGAAACACATCCTACCAAGACATCCAGAGCAGCTATCTTGATTTGGCAATGACATATGGTAAGCGTGTGAAAGCGTCTCGCCGATCTAATGCAGCATCAAGATACAAAGAAATCATGACAAAGATCAACAACGCGTTCGAGCAACTGAAGAAGGATCATACGTCATCTGAAACACACCTTGATGATCTGGCCGATGCGATCCTGCGTGACGCGATGCCGGACAACCATCGCCAACACAAGCGCACCGATAAGGAAAACACACAACCATCCAGCGATCTTGGATCAGCCGACAAGGCAGCAGAGAACAGGATCATGAACTCCAATGACCCGCACGTCGTCTTGGGAGTACCAAGAAACGCCACCGGGGCCGAGATCAAGTCCGCCCACAGGAATCTAGTCAAGATGTTCCATCCATCCAAGGGCGCTCTACTCAAGTCGGTTGCCGAGCAGAAGAGGTACAACCAAATCATGAAAAAGATCAACCGCGCATACGAACAGAAAAGAACGCGTAAGGGTGGCCAAACCTGAAGGTGATAGGAATAGACCTAGGGACGAGCCGCTCGGCGGCTGCGGTCATGGTCGACGGGGAGGCGCGCCTGGTTCCCTCATCGGAGAGCCCATTGGAGGGGGCCAAACCGTTTCCGTCGGTGGTTTCCCTGTTCAAGGATGGCGGCTGCCTCATCGGGTCGGCTGCTCTAGAGCAGCACGTCTACAATCCGGAAGGGACCATCCTCAACGTCAAACGGATGATGGGTAGCGGGCGGACGATCCGCGTCTTTGGTAAGGACTACCTACCGCAGTTCATATCGGCCCTGTTACTGATGAAGATAAAAATCGACGCTGCAAAGTTTCTCGGGGAGGAGGTCACCCGAGCGGTCATCACCGTCCCGGCCAACTTCAACGATGTACAGCGACAGGCCACCAGGGATGCTGGCAGCATCGCCGGCTTGGATGTCGTCCGGCTGATTCCAGAGCCGGTGGCCGCCGCCGTTGCATATGGCGCTGGCAAGCTCACTCAGTCAGAAAAGGTACTCGTCTTCGACATGGGGGCCGGAACCCTTGACGTCTCGGTCATCGAGGCAGACGGGCACAACTTCTTTGAGGTGCTGGCCACATCCGGCCCCACTGACCTGGGCGGTATCAACATGACCGAGGAGATAGTCAGCTGGCTGGTATCCAAGATGGGGAGAAGCGCGCCCGGCAAACAACCGCAGGCGCAGATACGAGATCTCGCCGAGAGGTTGAAGGTGGAGCTCTCCGGCAGCTTCAGGGCTGCCTATGATGAGATAATCACCGTCGGGGACGCTCCGGTGCGACTGTCCGGCGAACTCACCCGTCCTGCCTTGGAAGGACTGATCCGCCGGATGGTTGATCGATCAGAGGAGGTGGTCCTGCGCGTTCTAGATGAGACCGGGCTGGCTCCGTCCGAGATATCCCGGGTAGTTACGGTGGGTGGACCCACTAGGATGCCTGCCATCCGGGAAATGCTGACGCGGGCCGTACAAGAACCGGAAGCGGGAGTCGACCCGGACTTTGCCGTATCCATCGGGGCAGCGATCGAGGGAGCCGTCATGGGAGGTGACCAGCACCTACCAGTACTATATCAGGGATTGACCCTGCTGAACGTAACGCCCCTGGATCTGGGCGAGGAGGCGCAGGAACGGGGCGACCACAAACTAGTACTGATGATCCCAAAGAACACACCCTATCCCACCGAGCGCACAAACACGTTCTACGTCAACAGGATAATGCAGACTAGGGTAAAGATCAGCATCTGGCAGGGGGACTTTGAACGGAATCCTGGCTTTCTGGGAAACGTGAACATAGGAACATTCACCATGCGTGGTCTGCGAGCGGGCTTGTCCAACGAGGTGGAGGTAACCTACGGCATCGACAGCGACGGAATCCTGACTGTCAAGGCAAGGGAGATCGGCACTGACACCGTCGGGGAGATCATCGTAGATAAGGCCTGGGGCAACCGAGATCCGGCACCCCAGCTGGAGTGCATTCCCGAGGATATCGCCCCCTTCAGGAAGCGGTACCTGACCACCATGAACCCGGGTGGCTCTGGCACCGCCCACCAAGACCCGGGGAAAGGGGTCGATCTGGACTGGATGTGCGAGTGCCTTGAGGAGGCAAAAGGAGTAATCACCGAGCACCATACTGCGTTTGATCCCTCCTTCTTTGATACGGCGCGTTTCGAACTCTTCCTGCAGCTGGATATGCAGTATGCCTACGCCTACATTGTAACGGGCGGACCCGTATATCCAATCGGCATCCACAACTCACTAAAGGAGCCTACCCGCGAGAACCGGCGCATGCTGGTCATCACCTTGGTGCACGAGTTGCTACACGCCATCCATCCCGACTGGGGCCACAACAGGATAAACCCGGAGGAGAGGAGGCTGGCCAACCTAGCATGCTACTTTGACACCTACCGGGAGAAGGAGATCAAGTTTCTGAGCGGCCAGATGTCCATCTGCAACAACTTGATGACTGCTAGCGAGCGAAGAATCAGGGTGCGCTGCGGCGGCCAGGACGACCACGACGGTCCTCACTCCCCGTACGGCTAGTGGTCGATGAGGTTGTCATCTGCTTGGCATTCAGCTGGTTTTGTCATATGGGAACCATTGTAGATGTGCTGCCAGCGCAACGCCCACATAGGGCCTACGGCGACAACATGAATTGGTCCAAATTCAGATCAAATTAGATCATGATCCGGACCATGTAGCGGGGCCCGTTCATAGCGATTGTCCTTTTGGGAGACAGAGGCGCGGGCGGATTTGGTCGTCACCGGTACCCAGCGGATGATGCCTAGTCGTCAGTCGGCCCTGCGCCTCCACACGAGATGGGTGGCGGTATTTCATCGGTGGTCGAATAGACATCAGACCACTCTTCTCGCAGGTAGCCACAAACATCTTGAGGACGGCAAAGTTACAGGCGGCCCTTCGGTCGGGGAACCGGACCCTGCGGCGGTCTACCACCGGCAGGTCACAAACGCACCATTCGGTGGAGCGTGATGTTCCGGTTATCAAACCTGCGTCAAGTTGCTGGGTGGTTCGTGGTAAGGATTTGAGATGAACTTGTACAAGCCGCAAGATGGAGTCAGAAAAACACATTACCATCTACTGCTCCGGCTGTAGACGTATGGGGGTAAGTTCGCGGCGGGGGCGGTTAAGGCGCAGGATGTCGGGGAAACGGCAGGCTGCGCCAAGTTCAGGCGGAAAGCGGCGGATGAGAACAGACGGAAGCCCAAGCTCAAGGAAATCACAGAGAACCCATCCGCCCCGCTCCCGAACAGTCCAAGATGAGAACAGACGGAAGCCTAAACTCAAGGAAATGGTTTCAAAAAAATCATCCGGCACCAGATCCACTTTGAATACCCGAACCTCCACTACACGCTCTGGCAGTAGATCTGGGGATGTGTGGCTGGGCTCCACCACGGGGCTAGAGTTCGAGGGTGTGTGCGCAGACATACTTGAAGGATGCGGGTTCAGAGTGCGCAGAATGGGCGGGACGGCGGACGGCGGACGTGACATCATCATGTGGAATAACCGGGGCAAGGTTGTGGTGGAGTGCAAACATCAGACAAAGCCGGTTGGCAGACCGGTGGTACAGAAGCTGCACTCGGCGGTCGTGACCGAGAAGGCTGTAGGGGGAATAGTCATAGCCACCGGCGGATTCAGTTCGGACGCCAAAGGACATACTCAAGCGTACATGTGCTCTGGTGAGGCGTTAGCCACCATCGGGCGTATACGGCAGGATACCATCTTGTTGGTGGACAACGACGGGCTCTCCGCGTTGGCGCGGGTGGCTGGCATGAATCTGCACGCAGAGGAGGATCCGTCCACACGCGACACCGACATAAGCAGTGTTACCGGCATGTTTGCAGGTCTCAGGAGCTACCCGGCAGAGGCTACCTCTCTGATGAATGCCAAGGTGATGGGTCACGATGTCGATACATGCTGGGTGGCGGAGGCAAGGGTGGAGCAGGGATTTCACAACAGCGCCGGTATGCTGGTGCACAAGATGAAAAAGAAAAAGACGTACGCGTGCGGTCCGGACGGGAACATACTGGATGGCAAACTAGCCAAGAAGGTGAAGAAGGGCGGGGATGGACTTCCCGTCAAGACAAAAGTCGAGCCTTCTCGGAACGACGTAATTAAGGCCACAAAAACAGAATGTGTTAAGAGTGTCAAATACAAGGGCGGGAATGGGGCCACATACGTGAAGAGATGCGAACCAACGGAGGGACACATACACGTAAAGTTCCACCCGGTCGGGATTCTCCGGACAGCGGTGGAGTTGAAATTCCTGAGAACAAAGTACAGGTTAAACATGCCTTGGGACAAGGAGATAGCGTGCAAGGCGTGCGGGAAACCCAAGGGCATGTTCAAGCCGCTGCTAATCTGTAACGAGTGCGGAAGAGTGGTGCACGTTAAAAAATGTGGTGGTGAGTGCGGCAGGTGTAAAAAGACCCTTTGTGACTCGTGCGCCGTAAAGCAAAAGGGAATAATCAAGACAACCCGGTTCTGTAGCGACTGCCTTTCCTCCGGCTAGTATCTTCCGGCAAATTCTAAGTTGCCTGATTTGGTTGATCAAAGACGGTGAATCGGCTTGGATCCTTCTACAAATCTCGGCGCGATTACGGACAGTAGGGTAATAATGACCGCTAGGATACGCCATTTCCTGTAAGGGGTAGCCGTTGCGAAGCGGCTCTGGGCCTGATTCGCACCGATTAATGGACATCATCCATAATCGCGGATCGGCTCGGCCGTATGTAACGTTCCGGATATCCTGTCTGCATCGGGCTGTTGTAGGATCCGGAGCCAGATTTGAGGTGAAAGCCTGTCTTTTGAACAAGAACCAATGGTGCTGTAAATTTAAATAAAGAAGTGGACTGTTACTGCACGTTGGTCATATCATCTCCCTGCCCTCCAAACAGAACAACAATGTCGGTGTTTTCTGAGTTCAAGGTAACAACCAACTATACATGTGTGCCAACCCGCCCTTCACTTGGTACGTGCGATGCTAACTGCCCGTCTGATCCTGCAAACAGCTATCACGAAAAAGAGCGCCACGGCAAAGATGCCGAAGGGCGCCTTAAATATAGTAATGTCGCGCCCGCCTGCCTGAAGCGGGATGGACCGTGGGCGGATTGGGGGATCTGTCCGAAGGACTCTTCAGGGTCTGGAATTAAAATTGTCTTTCTGGCCGATGGCGCTGCGTCGAATGGGTGAGACCATATATGAACTACGACAGGCTATCGATACGGAACTTTGGCCCCGTGGAAGCGGGAACGATAGGCAACCAGAAAATGACTGTATTTTTTGGGCCAAACAATTCCGGCAAATCCCTGCTCTTAAAACTCATTTACGCGATCTCGTCATTTGATCCTGCTCAGATCGGGTTGTCACGCCTTCTTGCGGCCAACAAGCGTCCGGACATTTCCTTGGATCACGTTATGATAACGCATGTTTTGCGCAACCTAGGCTTACCTGCAGAATCTATCATTACCCACGGCAAGAAAAAAAGCACTATAACTATAGAAAACGGGGAGCGTGGGATTGAATTGGAAATACTCTCCAAGACTAAGAAAATGATGGAGTCCCACACATACCACCATTTGGAACGCTACATGGTAAATTCAACCAAAAATACTAGGAAAAAGCACAGCCTGTACATACCCGCCGGAAGAACGGGCACCATTCAGGCTTTCTACAGCATTGTGCAGATGAGAAACCGGCTTTTAACCGATATTCTCTCATCATTTGAAAGTTATGGGCAAGCACAGGGCGGTTCCTCTCCATCGGTTTTGAAGCGTTTTCTACGATCTACTGGAAGCTTCCCTGATTCCATGAATGAGTTTTACGAAGTGATACTAGATGCATACGCAAAAGGAATGTCGGAGCGTTTTCAGGATAGGCTCCATGGATTGTTTTCCGGATATGTGCGCACCAAAAAAACGGGACTGGTACCTTCCATGGTCTTTGAGGATAGGCAGGGCCTCCAAACAGATCTGGAGAATGCCGGATCCGGAGTCATCTCGGCACTTCCCATATTGCTGGGTATCGACTACGTAAAGAACGGTGGGATCTTGATAATAGAAGAACCCGAAGCGCATTTAGAACCTGTCCAACAATATAGAATTATGGATGAGCTCTATCAGGCATCTAAGACCAAGAAAATTAAGCTGATTCTCACCACACACAGCGAATATGTTGTCAAGAAACTGCTATCCATGGTGAGCCAGGGAAAGCTGAGACCGTCTGAGCTTGGGCTTTATTATTTTGAAGGAGTGGCGGACCGCTACACCACAGTTAAGCAAATGACAGTAGATAAAACAGGCGAAGCCGAGCAGCCAATCTTTCAAGAGGCGCTAGAAATTATGGTGGGCGAATTTTTGAAGTGAAGTGCTGAGAAGAGCTTGGTGTTGATCCTGGACACAAACATACTCAATGACGCGATAGATACGTATCAATCCGACAATCTAAAGCAGGCATTGCGAGACTGGGCGGCGAGTATCGTCCAGAATATGGCACACAACCTAAAGGGGAAGACTGTTACGCTTGTGGCATCCACTCAGGTTCTGAAAGACTACCAATCTGGTTTGGGGCGCTCTGGTTACGGCAAGGCTGGGAAAATTTTTGCTGATTATTTTGTTGCTCATATTTCCCAGAAGATGCCAATCAACGAGGATAAAAGCGCCCACCTGACGTTCTTCAAAATCCCTCCCGTAGCGGGGGCCGGCAACACCATCCGGAACAGGAACGATAGAAAATTTTTGACCTTGGTTAATCAAATACTAACACGACGACAGCTCAATGATCGCTTCATAATTTTTGCCACCCGCGATGCTCCTACAGGCCGAGGTATGGAGGCGGCGCTGCTCGGACAGAGGCAGCGGGTTAGCGTGGAGGACTCCGTCCGGGATCTGAAAGTTGTGCCTTCATGAGATTCACCTGCGGGTAAGCAGCCGATCCGCCCAGCACTGTATTGACAGCTCAGCCCTCCACCCGTCGCTCCCACTCCGACCTCAATTCGGGAAGCCTTGCGAGCAGCCACCGGTACCACCTGACAAACTCGTCGGTCTCGGTGCGGACGTACCTTTCGATCTTGCCGTACTCCTGCCTGGCGTACCACCCGGGGACTCTGGAGCCGTCCTGCGGCTTGCCGGTGAGCCGATCAAAGCTGGCGCCCTTGAACTCGCCGCGGTTCATCAGGATGCCCACCTGTTGCAGGTCTATCCACGGGCCGGACCAGACATCCACCCTCGGCAGGCCGTGCTCGCGCGACTTGGCCAGCAGAAACTTGCGCTCAAATCCCAAGTTGAAGCCGACCGGAACGAAGGCGAACCTGTATGAGTCGGTTATGGGCGTATCCACGATGAGGCGCTCCAGAACCCCCTTCTCACCCAGCTTCCACTCCTTGGGGATGGCGATCTCGCCAAGGGGCGCTCCGTGCCCCGCTCCAGCTCTACATACTGGATGGTGAGCACCCCGTCCTTCCTGGGATCCAAGCCGGTGGTCTATATGTCTAGGTAATATGTGCCCACATTCGGTATGTCTCCTTACTACTCTTTAGCTTTGCTGGCGGTGATTCTTGTTGAGTTGTCCAGTAAGTAGTTCCGCCCCTAATGCGTGCCTGTATGCGGCCGTGTTGAGTGGCCTCGCGGTAAGTAGTTCCGCCTATATATACGGTCGGCGAGGTGAGGAAGATGTCAACTAGCGGCGTGGATACCACGATATCCGCACACGCAGTGGAAATGCTGGTGTGTGGGTCCTCGCACGACCGCCGTACAAAGATCAAGACCAGATTCAAGAACGGCAAAAAGATCAGGGTGATACACAAGCTTGACGAAGAGCAGGTAAGGTGGATAATGCGACAAAAGGCCAACGGGCAGCTGAGCAACGCCGAGATTGCAGAGCCGATGGGCGTGTCCGACAGGTGGGTTAGAAAGCTGTGGTCCAGGTACAGGTTCATGCGCCCAGAGGACATCAAGTGGCCGCCCCAGATGGGCCGACCGGACGAGGGACTGCCAGGCCGCAGGGAGCACTCCGCGGTGCTGTCCTGCTGCAACCAAGGCAGACGCATGGCCGTGAGGCTGGAGGTGATAGTCGAGAGGTCGATCGGAATCCATATTTCGCACCATATCATACATGACGTATTGAAGGATGAGGAGCTCGCGGAAAACCAGCCTGCAAAGACAAAGCAGCGGAAATGGGTACGTTACGAGCGCAGATACTCGAACTCCCTCTGGCATACGGACTACAAGCAGCTTCGCGACGGCAAGTGGTTCGTGTCCTTCCAGGATGACGCGTCCCGGCTTATCGTGGGTTTTGGCGTGTTTGATGAATCTACAAGCGATCATGCAATCAAGGTACTTGAGGAGGCCATCAAGAGGTACGGCAAGCCCGCCCAGGTACTCACTGATCATGGGTCCCAGTTTTATGCAAACGAAAAGGAGAATGCGAGGCGCGGCACGGCCGCGTTCGAGACCAGGCTGGTTGAGCTTGGCATCAAGCATGTCCTGGCCCGCATAAGGCATCCCCAGACGAACGGCAAGCTGGAGCGGTTCCACTTGGAGATAGAACGGCACCTAAAGTCCTTCGAAGACGAATCCGTATCCAACACTGTCCGGGATGCCAAGCCCGGCGACCATGTAGGCAACCCGTTCTATGCCGCCGGCAGGACGGATCCGGTGGCGCGACTGGTTGATTGGTACAACAACACACCACACATGTCACTTATGGACGGCAAGGAGACTCCTGCGGAAGCATACGTGCGCAAGCAGGCGCCAAAAGACATAACCACGGAAGAGATGGGGGAGGATTTGCATGCAAAGGCCTAGGCGGAACTACTTACCGGACATCACAGGCGGTGATTCTTGTGCAAATTCGAGTGTTAGCCGGATTGTGCAGTTTCAGAACCCGCGTCTTTGGCCAGGATGACCGGATTTTGTCCGGATGGACGGTGGACCCACAGATTGCGGTGTATCGGCCGACCCGATGGCTGATTTCCGTCTAGGCGGCGGCAAGCGCCGCGTGCTGGATCAGGAAAACCACATGTTGATCCCGCGGATGTTGATCCCCGCGGCCGCGGCAGGCGTGATCCCGCCCAGCCCGCGATGGGAGCGAACGAAGTTGCAGTGTAGCAGGCTAGCGCGTACCTGCGTCGGGTCGGTCCTTTGCAGGCCGCGCCTCCCCCCCAAGGCGGCAAGGCTTGGAGAAATGACGAGATTTACATGAGCATCAGGGGCAACCCCGGTACCTGCTCGCAATGCTGGACACGGAAACCCGCTACTGGATGGCCAAGCAGGTGGCCGAACACAAGGACAGGGATGATGTCACGCCCATGTTCAAGCAGGCCAAGAAGGTTGCAGGCAAGATAACAACAACCCTCATCAGCGACAAGGCCTCCAACTTCCACCACGCATGGAAACACCAGATACACCCAAGAACTTCCTGCACAAGCAGATGTGGCACATCAACGAGGTAGCCTTTGATGGCATCCGCCACAACAACCAGATAGAGTCCTTCAAAGGGAACATGGTTCGGTTGCGGGATGACGTTATCCGTGGCCTCAAAAAAGAGGACTCGGCAATCCTAGCAGGCTTGCGCGTCTACCACAACCACGCGAGGTCCCACCCTGGACTGCCGGACCCGGCCATGACCCCCACCGAGGCCGCGGGAATCACCATCAAGGGCAACGACAAGATCCTCACCATGATTCGGGCCGCCGCAAAGTCGACGGTTTGAATCTATTTTCGTCGTATGCATGGGGCGCCCTGAGAGGGATTCGAACCCCCGCCACAGCTATGTGAGTAAGTTGGTAACCTACCGTCCTACCGGGCTAGACCATCAGGGCGCGCTACTAAGATTGTCAGTGTATAAGAGATTTGCCGCCCCGACCATAGCTGTCAAATCGGGACGACTTGCTTAGTGTGATTAACTACCACCACGACCAAGCAAACCACCAGATGGTGACTAGTCATTCTTTGGCCATCATATAACTTTTGGCCGACGTTTCCACTCTGGGTTTGGTAACCGTTCACCCCCATTATAAAGCGGCCACTCCCGGTGTGTGCGAGCCGGCCAGTCTACGGTCTGCCCGATGCATTAAACATGGAATGTTCTGAGACCGAAAGATTCAGATCAGGGGACAAACCCCCCCACCCCGTGAACCACCAAAAACACCAGCAAGGATTGCTGCGGCTTGAGCTGATCCGGGCCTGGGGGGGGTGGTTGACGCTATTCTGGAGGGGTGGACGGAGAACTCGCACGCCCTGACCGAGGAGTACCAGCGGCTGGTCGAAGAGAATAGCTAATACCGCGAGACCAACAAGGACCTGAAGGCCAAGCTGAGGGACGCACTGCGGCAGCGGGCAGTCCATGAAAACCACAACAACCCATCCAGCAAGGCCACCCTGTTCGCCAAGAAGCGGAAGACGCACAGGCGCGCCGCAAAGAGGAAGGAGGCCGCCGCCGGGGACGCATCCGCGGCCACCGATGCCGGGAAGAGGGGGGCGCGTCCCGGCTCGCCGGGGGTGGCCTCCGCGTACCGGCCGGACCCGGACAAGATAGTCGAGTACGTCCAGGAACAGTGCGGGAAGTGTGGCAGGACCGATACCGCCTCCGACAGGACCGTCCTGAAGATGGTGCTCGACCTGGGCGAGTGCGGTAAGGTGATCTGTTATCTGGAGAAGGCCACGCCCGCCTTCTGCCGGCATTGTAGCGTTCTGACCTGGCCGGCAACCGCGTCGATCCCGGGCACCTGGGCCGGCCCCAACCTGCGCCGGATCATCATGAACCTCCACGCGGTGACTCCCACCGTCCGGGGCATCTGCTACGTCCTCTTCACAAACCACAACGTCACCCTGTCCGAGGGGGCCGTCTCCAACTGCCTGCCGGCGATGGCCCGGCACGTCCGGGAGGGCAGCCTGGTGGAGGCCATCGGCGGCGACGGGCCCGCCTCAGAACCCCTGCCGGCCGCCTCTAGGCCTCCGGTGGCGGCGCTGCCGGACGGGGATGGCCGCCCGAACCTGCCGTCCAGGTTCGACCCGGGGGAGGTGCCGCTGCTGACCAGGATGGAGGAGGAGGCATCCATGGCCCCGTATGTGGAGTTTGACGAGTCGCGGGTGAACGTGGCCGGCAGCCGGGAGATGGCGCTGGTGTTGCGTACCCCCACGCTGGTCATCACGAGGATAGCCACGGACAGGGCCGGCGATACGATCGAGCGCCTGTTCTGGATGGTCCTGGACAGGCCGCTGGTGGCAGACATGTACCGGGGCGGGAGCGCCTTCCGCGGGGACTACCAGACGTGCATCGTCCACGTCTGGCGCAAGGCCGAGAGCCTGGCCATCGAGCACGGCATCGACTCCCCCGAGCAGACCTACAGCAAGATGCTGCTGGACATCTACTATGCCGCCAAGGGGGCGGCCGCCGCCGTCACCGCGATGGCCGGCGGCCCGGCGGACTCGGCCTGCCGGATAGGGTGGCCCACCAGGGCGGTTCCCGGCCTGGCCGACCTTGTCGCGTCCGCCCGGGCCCGGATGGCCGACGACCTCTCCAAGGTGGTCCAGGCGTACCGCCACATGGAGGTCAGCCATCCGGACACCCGCAAGGTCCGCCGGCACCCTGGAGAGGGCCGCCCCGCATATGTCCACGTTCATAGGCCACCCCGGGATGCCCGGCAACACCAACAATGTGGAGAGGACCATCCGCGGGTACGCGGTCCGGCGCGCAACATCCAGCGGATACTGCCCGACTGGGAGGCCGCCCGCACCCTGGAGATGCTGCAGAGCGTCCACGCCACCTGCCGCATCCGGGGAACGTTCTCCGGCGACGTCGTCGCGGGTAACCGCTGCTGCTGGGCGTTCGGATCGGGCAAGCCGCCGCCGGTCCCCTCTGAATGGCCCACCGATGCCCGCGGACGGACGGCCCGGGTGGTCGCCGCATATGCCGCCTTATAATGGGGGGGTGAACGGTTACTGGGTTTGAATGACGATTACTGATCGTGTTCTCATTCCTGATGTTACAACCCCCTTCCGATTCTTGAGAAGATCCGCCCATGTACCCTTTGTTACGGTGGTTGTCACGTACCTATGATGTTCGTAACCGTTCAGCCCCACCCTCCAAACATCGGTGATCAGGAACGATTTTGGCCTAATTTGGCACCAAAACCGACCGTCTTTCAAAAGGGAGTGAACGGTTACCAGATGTTACGGCCCCATCAAATCACAAGCTTAAAATCCGAACCCGCAGACCCACCCATCCATGGGAAAGAGACCACTCGTGCGGAGACGCGGACGCGGGGGCCACCAGTTCCGCGCCACCACCACCGGCAAGATTGCGCGATCAGGCTATCCCAACTTTCCGCTGGCAGAGACCCACCAGGGCCGGGTGATAGACTTGGTGCACGAGAGGGGCCGCGATGCCCCGCTCGCGAAGATCCGCTTCGAGGACGGTTCGGTCTCGTTCGTTCCGGCGGTCCTGGGCCTGCGGGTTGGGGACACCATGCACTTTGGCCTCAAGTCCAGCATCGACCGGGGAAACGTCATCAGCGTCCAGAACATCCCGGACGGGGCCACCGTCTGCAATATAGAAAAGCACTACGGGGACGGCGGCACCATCGTGAAATCGGCGGGGGGGAGCGCCACAATCTTCTCCCACGGGGACAGCGGCGTCACGCTCAAGCTGCCCTCCGGCAAGTTCACCACGCTAAACCCGAGAAACCGCGCCATGATAGGGACGCTGGCCGGCGGCGGCGTCGGCGAGAGGCCCTTTATGAGCGCCGGCTCCAAGTGGCGCAACTTCCGCGCCAAGGGCCGCAAGTACCCGATAGTCCGCGGGGTGGCGCAGGCCTCGTACGTGCATCCGCACGGCGGGGGACGACACCAGCACGTGGGCCAGAGCTCCACCGTCTCCAGGGACGCCCCGCCGGGAGCCAAGGTGGGCAGCATAGCTGCCCGAAAGACCGGCAGGGCCCGCCTCAAGAAGCGCAACTGACGATCCAACCTAACGCTAAAAGCAGGGCAGCATCCCATCACGCCAATGTCCAGCCAACGGGTCCGCGTCTTCATCACCGGCAGGGTCCAGGGGGTCTTCTTCCGGCAGGCCATGAAGGCCAAGGCCATGCAGAACTCGGTATCCGGATGGGTCCGGAACCTGCAGGACGGCCGGGTGGAGGCGGTCATGGAGGGCTCCGACGAGAGCGTCGACTACATGGTCGAGTGGTGCCACGGCGGACCGGCCAACGCAATAGTCGAGGACGTGGAGATCCGCAAGGAGCCGTACTCGGCCTCCTTTCAGACGTTCGAGGTGCTCTACTAGCGTATCTCCTGAAAGGCAGTCCTTATCCGGCTCAGCGCCTCGGCGATATCGCCATCATACGGGACGGCCACGCTGCGGGGACCCTCGCGGCGGCTCCTCTGGGTCTTTACCACCATCCGGTCGTCCTGCGGCTCGATGTCGGCAAACCACCTGAAGGTCATGGACTTGCCATATACCACCCGGTGGGCGCGCACATCCTCCACCACCATCCCGCCCAGGCCGAGACAGAACGCCCTCATCTCGTCCAACATGGGGCGGGCCCGCTCGGGGACCTGCTCCCGGAACTGCTCATACGGGCGCATGGGGATCTGGCGTGCGCGCGAGTATAAAGGTAGTAGCCCCGCCGGTCCCGGTCTGAACGGACAGCCCCATTTCAGGGCGCGCCAGTTCCGCCACGTTGACGGGGAAGCGTGGATGCCCCGCCTTAGGACGGCTCCCTCCCGGACCTGGTCTCGTTCAGCGGCTCGGGCCTGGAAGACGCCCCTTCGGGTGTTTCCGGCCCTGCAACCACCTGCCCCGGCGTAACCTCATCCCGGCGCGCCGGGCGGGAACTGCCCATCCAGAGATTTACCCAGCGGTTGCTGATCTCTGCGTATAGCCGGTTTCAGAAAGGGGCACGGCTGCCACCCCGATCCTACCTACTACCATCATCTGGTTGGATCGTGCGTTATATTTGCATTGGGTTTGAGCCTGCCGACGGTACTACACACCGAGCATATCCGGCCGGTGCACCGGCTGCCGCACGCCTCGCACAGCCTGCCCTGCTTGGTCTCTTGGATGGATCCCGTTATCTTCTGGATGGATCGATACATGCTGTTCTTTATCCCGTGGTGGTCCTGCTCTAGCGAGTTGAGGAACTCCCGGATGGCGGTCCGGATGCCCTCGTTCATGTGCGGGCACGGCTCGGTCTGGAAGGGTATCCCGTTGGTGAACGCGTAAAAGACCACCTCGGCCTCGTATATCTCGCAGAACGGCTTGATGCGCCGGGGGGTGCCGGCCGAGGCCGGGTTCATCCAGCCTATCTTGGCGGTGTCCCCCGACAGCACGTTAATCATGAACGTCTGGAGGTGGTCGTCCAGGTTGTGGGCGGTGGCCACCACGTCTGCCCCCCTGGCCGCCTCGTCGATCGCTCGGCGGCGCAGCACGCCGCATATGGAACACGAGGATGCGCCATCGCGCCGCAGGTCGAGCGCCCCATCCAGCGTCAGACCATACATCTCCTGGTAGCCCAGCACCGAGTACTCCACCCCGATGCTCCGGCAGTACCGCTCTACTATCTCCAGCGCCTCGTCCCTGTACCCTGGGATGCCCTCGTCTATGGTCACCGCCCGGATGGTGAAGCCGCCCTTCTTGGATATCTGCTTCAGTATGCTCAGCAGCGACAGCGAGTCCTTGCCGCCGGAGACGGCCACCGCCACGCTCTCGCCCCGGCGTATCATCCCATACCTGGAGATGGTCCGGGCGGTCTTTTGGATGATGGACCTTGAAAAGCACTCCCCGCAGAGGCTCTCGCCGGAGTACCTGCGGGTGTAGACGGCTGCATCCCCGCACCGGTCACACCTCATGGGTGATACCATTCCATCGCGCCATAAATAGGGGTTGTCATGCGTCCAGCCGCACCCCTCTGCGGCGTGAACCCGCAGCATCCACCCGGGAAGGCGCTCCCCGGAGCGCCGGGCCCGTAAAATCATGTTTGGCCAAAAACCCCCAAGCAGGATGCATGACCAGATCTGCAACCATCCAGGTACCGTGACCATCGATCTCACGTAAAATCGTGCAAGAGCTGGCCGGTAACCTGAGCCTGATCCGCTCTACACAAGATCACATATGCAAAACTGCATATATATGCGGAAATGCATATATATGCAAAACTGCATAGTACGCCGTGGGAGTTCCGTTCATGGTAGGCAAGCCGGTTACCGGCGAATACTTCATTGATAGAAGGGAGGAATTGAAAAAGATCACCGCGCTGCTGTCATCGCCGGGCGCGCTGAACAACGTTGTGCTGCTGGCTCAGAGGCGGACCGGAAAATCATCAATACTTTACAATCTAAAAGAGAAAAACCCAAAGACAATCTACGTCATGTTTGATGCCTATGGAATTTCCACGAAAGAGCGATTTGCAAAAGCATACGTCAACTCCATTCTCAACACGTATGCGACGAAGATAAATGACGAATCATACAGGAAAAAGATCAAAAAAATATTTGTCGAGGGGATGGGCAAGCTGCAAAGCCGAATAAGCGATGTTGACGTAACCATATCTGAGTTTGTAAAATTCCATGCAGCGTTCGGCAAGCCGAGGACAGACCCCGGTGAATTGCTGGAGAATGCGCTGAATTTTGCGGAAGTGCTGGCAAAAGAAAAGGAGGTTCACCTGGTTATCATGATCGATGAGTTTCAAGAGCTGCTGAAATGGAAAGACGGTTTTCTGAAAATATTTAGAAAAACCATGCAGTCGCAACAAAACGTATCTTATGTTTTATCTGGTTCGGCGCCTACCGTCATGCACGAGCTTATACACAAGGCCAAATCGCCGCTGTATCGCCAGTTGATACACGTACAGTTAAACAGGCTGCCAAAAAAAGACGTGATTGCATTCATAAAAGAAAGATTCGCATCAGTCAAGATACGGATAGGTAGCGACGTTTCTGAGTACATCTTTGAGTTGAGCCGCGGATACGCCGATTATGTTCAGCGACTTGGGATGCAGGTTTTCTTGCAGTGCTTGGATAAGAAATCGGTCGCTAGGTTGGATGTGGACAGGGCATATGAGGAGATGCTGGTTCAGCTGGATGCCGATTTTGGCAGTACATTTTCACAGCATACGGAACTCGAACAGGAGATCCTGATCGCGCTGGCGGCCGGCAAAGCTTCAATATCGGCCATATCGCGGGAAATTAGGAAGCCCCAAAGCACGATACCAAAAACGATGAACAGGCTGGTGGCCTCGGATGTCGTTGAGAGGTATTACAAGGCCAAATACCGCATTGCCGATGGTATTTTTTCAGATTGGATATGCAAGCAGACAGACGTGAGAGGCGCCCAAAGCTTCAGAATGTCGCTTTGGTAGCGTCGAGCTAAAATACTCTTCCCGGCTAACAAGCCTGTCTTCTGCACGGCTCCCATCTGTACGGCGCCTTCGCCAAAGAGAAACACAAAGACGCAACAGATGGTTCTCTGACCAACACGAGGGTGGCCTAAATTAGCAACATTATGTTAGTTTTAATCGGCCTGCATTCTTGTGGAAATTCTAGCGTTAGCCGAAACCGCCTAGCCGCGACCAATGCTTTTCCCTAACGAGACGGATTGCTCGATAGCGGCCACCCGCGTTTGCAGCAGAACTCCGATTTGTAATAAAACAAATCACACACCACAAATAGAGTGCATAATTTACCTGATCCTCCGCGTTTGCCCGTGAACCCAAAAGAAAGGCATCATGGGACGGCGCGGGATCTTGAAAGCATTGACGCGTACATCACTCACATCCAGAATGGCATCAAAAGGATCCGGAACAGCTTAGGCGCGTAGCGCCACACCTAACCATCAAGAAGCTGTTGCAGGCCACGCAGGTTGCCGGCCGCGCTCCGGAACCCATCGGCGAGCTCCTTTCGACCGGAATCATCGGCCGCATCTGCCGCCTCCTCACACTTTATTATGACCTCGTCGGTTGCAACCATGCTTTTGGTATGCGCAAAGACGTCTTTAAAGTTGTACTTTGCCGGACGCTGCCCCGCTTGCGGATGATGGATTTCTACGCCCGGCAGCATCCATCAGATGAATCGGCCGTTTGTAGGCGATCCATGGCAAAACCCTCCCGCTGCCGCCAAACATGCCCGCTACGCCGTTTGAGTCACCCATCACCCGTAGACGGGGCAGTGCCCGCGCGCCAACATCGTGGACCATCCCGACGGCGATGCGCACTTGGCCGCCGATCCGTCTCCTGCGCTCCCCGTCGGTCCGGGCAGAGCGGACTGGCCCCTGCCGTACCGGCTGCCAGGATCGCAATCCCTCCTACAAAGAACGTCCTCCTGCCCGGCGCCCCGCAATGGCGGCGGCCGGCCACTACCGCTGGTCACGCCACCAGCCATCCGATCAGCGGTCATCCTGGACCGGCGCGCGGACCCTCCTGAGCGCGGCCGCGTACGCTGCCCGGTAGGTGGCCTCGTACAGGTCCACCAGGCCCGAGTCGCTCGGTGGGCCGGCAGCCGCCCTGTAGTCGATGCGGCCAGCATCGGCGAACCCGTACATGGTGGCATGGTTGGGCCGGGGGCCGGCCGCTTCTTGGGCGGCAACCTCCTGAAGGACGGCCGGATACGACGACTCGAAGAGGGTCCTCCGGGCGGCGGTCCTGTAGACGCCCCTGATGACCGCCCCGTAGACGGCCCCGAAGACGTCGGCAGCCATCATGGCGGCCGCCTGCACCGCCACCCTCTCGCGGGCCACCCGGGCCATCTCCTTCCAGGCGCCTGCCCCACGGCGGCGCCTGGTCCGGCGGTGCACCTCCTCAAGCAGCGCCGAGACGACGAACCCGGCCTCGTCGTTGATGACCACGCCTGCATGCTCGGGGACTGTCCGGCGGGCATCCTCCAGGGCATCCTCCAGCGAGCCCCTCCCCGGCGGCTCCAGCATGGCGGCGGTGGCCGCGCAGAGCGCCGTCCCGGTCCTTGCCGTCCTGGCGGACATGCTTATGATATAGGCCCCCATCTCGCTTATGCTCTCGGCTGCCGCGTCGACTACCCCCTCCTCCAGCCTGGTAGCCCACCATCCCTCCACGCGAACCGCATCCCTGCAGGCGTCGTACGTCTCCCAGCGGGGGTCGGAGAACGAATCCGGGAGGCCGCCCTCGATCCCGCACACCTCGTAGAAGGCCTCAACGGCGGCCCTACCGGCGGCATGCTCCTCCACCCTCCAGAGCGCCCCGGTGACCGCCCGGACCGTTCCCTCGTAGAATCTTCCAAACACCTCGTTGGTGGTCGAGTTGCGGGCCGCCTCGTATGCCCGGGCGAACCGGGCCAGCCCGGCCCTACCGGCGGCGGCCTGGCGGGCCGCCTCAAACCTGCGGTCGGTGTCCGCTGCGCAGACCCCCTTTGAGAGGGTCGACATCACGTTCATCCTGAGCGACTCTGCGGCCCCGCCCGCGTAGCTGAGCGAGTCGCGGACGGCCTCCTCCAGCGCCCTGACCCCCGGACCGGTCCCGGGTCGGCCTCCTTCCGGCATGCCCTATCTGAATACTCTTCCCAAATAAGGGAATTATACACACAAGTTGCCCCTTCCGGGGCAGCGGGGTTGTGTCTGTGGGGCACAGCCGACGACACATAATGGTCGTATTTTCTCCGGTTGTTCCTGTACTCTTCCTTGGCAATCCGGAAGATCTTGGTTCTCCGGATTGCGTTCTCGACGCGTATGCGGATCCTCGGGTTCGGACCCGTTGTATTCCCGCTGGTCGGGGGTAAGATCCTCGCCCGGCTTGCGCACGACGGGGATCTCGTGGCCATCCCCTCGACCACGTTGACCATCCCGCGGTACGCGGTGTTCGTGTAGTACCTGAGGTGGTCGCGGCCGGGCTTGTTCCCTGCGTCCCCGTCCCGGCTGGGAGTCCGGTCGGGAACGCGGGATGCTTCATCTTGTGCACCTGAAAGTCGTGGTCGCGGCCTGGAACGTGGGCCGTCTTATGGATGATCAGCCCGTCGAAGCTGGTCGTGTACTGGACCTTGACGGTGTGCACCCTGGCCTTGCCCGGGAAGATCTCCTTCCCGGCCTCGGGCTGTTGCGGCTGCCGTACGGCTGCTCGGAGGCGTCAACCAGGGAGACCATCCCCGGGAAGAGCTCTCTCAAATCCTCGATGGTGGTGGCCTCGCAGGCCTGCTTGTGGAGCTTTTGCGGCAGGGGCAGGCTGTCCCGTATTATCGGGGACATCTTGCCGATGTTGGTGGAGACGGACCCCCGGGTGATCCCAAACAGATGGGTTAGCCCGTCCAGGGACATGTGGTCCCGGCTGCTGTTGTACCGGTCCACGAGCCGCTCTATGGCGGGCCTTGCCGGCCGAGCATTGATCGGTCGGTAAGGGTGAATTTTTTGGATTATGCGGCTTATTTCAAATAGTAATGCATTTATATATTAACTTACAGTTACATATATTATAAACCTCATTAATCCATCACAGGATGGATTCAGCCCATAACCATAATGGGTGTACGTCTTTGCTCCCGCAGGAGGGCGGGGGGAGATGTGGCCTCAAATCCAGACGGCCTGTTGTCCTGAACTGCCTCGTTCCGGCCATTGCGGCAACCATCTTGGTATCACTCCTTGGAGCCGGTGCAGTGTTTGCCGAACAGGATGGGCCGTATATCGACATTCGCAAGGTCGCCGCAATCACCGAAGGCCAGGCCGGGTACACCGAGCTTCACGGCGCCTACCATATAACCACCACCCAGATAGGCGCCAGACACTACGCCCTGGTGGCCGCATTCGCCGACCACGGAGTCCAGATAATAGACATAACGGACCCCTCCAATCCGACGGCGGTAGCGGCCGTCAGCGACGGCAGATCCGGGCACAGCAATCTTTACAGCGCCTCGTCGATCGCCACCACCCAGATAGGCGCCAGACACTACGCCCTGGTGACCGCATTCGGCGACGACGGCGTCCAGATCATGGACATAACAAACCCCTCCAGCCCGACGGCAGTCGCAGCCATAGAAGACGGTGCCGCCTACCCGACACTTGACGGCGCCCAGTCTGTCGCCACCACCCAGATAGGCTCCAGACACTACGCCTTGGTGGCCGCATCCAACGAGGACGGCGTCCAGATCATAAACATAACAAACCCCTCCAACCCGACGGCAGTCGCTGCCATAGAAGACGGCGCCACCTATCCTACACTTGGCGGCGCCTACTCGATCGCCACCACCCAGATAGGCTCCAAGCACTACGCCCTAGTGGCCGCATTATTTGACAGCGGCGTCCAGATAATAGACATAACGGACCCGGCAAACCCCTCGCCTGTGGCCAGCGTCACCGACGGCGCCACCTACCCGACACTTGGCGGCGCCTACTCGATCGCCACCACCCAGATAGGCTCCAAGCACTACGCCCTGGTGGCCGCAACCGACGAAAACGGCGTCCAGATAATAGACATAACGGACCCGGCAAACCCCTCGCCTGCGGCCAATGTAACCGACGGCGCCACCTACCCCGAGCTTTACGGCGCCCAGTCTGTCACCACCACCCAGATAAACTCCAGGCACTACGCCCTGGTGGCGGCGTGGGGCGATGACGGCATCCAGATGATAGACATAACGGACCCGGCAAACCCCTCGCCTGTGGCCAGCGCCACCGACAGTACCACGTATACCGGGCACCGTGTTACCCGGCAGTGCGAGTCCGGTGCGCGCTGCGACAGCGCCAGCGACGGCGCCGGGTACACCGAGCTTCACGGCGCCGCATCGGTCACCACCACCCAGATAGGCTCCAAGCACTACGCCCTGGTGGCCGCATTCGAGGATAGCGGCGTCCAGATAATCGGCATTGCCCAGTCCGTGCAACAACCACAACAGCCTGCACCTGAGACAGAGACCGAAGAGCGGGCGCCCGATGGCGAGGAAGTCTGGTCCGCCATCCTGTCCCCGTACGGGGCTCACGATTCCAGCCGGGGCTGCTGGGGCGATGGCGATATCTCCGGATGCCACGTCAATCTCCACCCGCACACATTTGCGTATGGAGGTGAAACCTACGAGGCATATCTGGTAGCCCTCACCACCAAGGGGTTCCTGACGGTTCGTTTCAACAATACCCTCCCGGGGGCGCAGGACGCGACGCTGGTCATCAACGGCACCTCTCTCGACTTTGACGCAAGTACTACCAAATTTCCAAAATGGCAATACCGCCTCGATTGGTCTGATGCCGATAGCGTAGCTATAAGCCTGCGGATCAACAAAGATCAGGAGACGCCCGAACCCACAACAACCGTAACATCCACCGCCCCCGTCATCACCCTGAAAGGATCCTCCCAGATGACCCTCCTGGTGGGCTCCACCTATACGGAGCCAGGCTACACGGCGACCGACCGGGAGGACGGCGACCTGACCGCGAGCGTGACCGTCACCGGGAGCGTGGACACCGCCCGGACGGGGACGTACTACCTGTACTATGACGTGAGCGACGGCTCGGGCAACGCGGCCGTCCGGCAGGTCCGGGCGGTCGGCGTGGTCGACCGGACGGCGCCCGTCCGGCAGGTCCGGGCGGTCGGCGTGGTCGACCGGACGGCGCCCGTCATCACCCTGAAAGGATCCTCCCAGATGACCCTCCTGGTGGGCTCCACCTATACGGAGCCAGGCTACACGGCGACCGACCGGGAGGACGGCGACCTGACCGCGAGCGTGACCGTCACCGGGAGCGTGGACACCGCCCGGACGGGGACGTACTACCTGTACTATGACGTGAGAGACGGCTCGGGCAACGCGGCCGTCCGGCAGGCCAGGACGGTGCATGTCTCAGCCATCCCGGAGCCGCCGCAACCGGAGGGTGCGCCCACGGTGGTCAATCCCCTACCCGACGTGAGTCTGGTAGGGCCTGAGACGCGGGTGTTGTCCCTCTCGGACGTCTTCCGCGACACTGACCGTCTGGTTATAACGGCCGCATCGTCCAACTATGCCGCAGCGACCATGTGGGTGTCGTCCGACGACTCGACGCTGACGGTGGTCCCAATATACACGGGATCGGCCACGATCACGGTGACGGCCACGGATACCGACGGCAACCAGGTCAGTGACACCTTCGAGGTGACGGTCTCACCCAGTAGTCCGGAGTAAGATCGGATGTTCATCCCGGGTCGGCCCGGAACCGGGCCGAGGCGGCGGCCGCCGCCATGGCCCCGGCTAGGATGATCGCCGCCACCGCTCCGAACCCGGGGACGCTGACCCGGGTGCCGATCACCTATATCGTCCCGGATCCCCCGCCGAACTCCATCCTCGGGGCGCGCGAGAGCGGGGCCGCCCCCGTCTCCCGGTGGGGCGCAGCCCTGCCGTCAACCAACACCAGGAACGGCTCGTCCGTATCGTCGACGGACCTGGAGTCGATCAGGGCCCTGGGCAGGGTTATCTCCACGAACCCGTCCTTGGACGCTGCCATCTCCATGACAGGCGAGCCCTCCTGGGGGTTGGTCCGCATGGCGTGGATGGCGCCTTCGCTGCTTATCCGGTAGCCAGGCTCAAACCCGGTGCCGTTGACCCTGATTGGCCCGACCCTCCAGTGCGACAACGGATTCCAGTACGCCGGCAAAAGGTTCCGAAAGGCCGCGTCCCGTCTCGGCATCAGACCCAAGTTCATCTGGAAGAGCACACCCCAGCAGAACGGCCACATCGAGGCGTTCCACGGAACCTTCAAACGCGAGTACATCTGGCCGCACGACTTCGCCAACTACCAGCAGGCCGAGGCCGTCATGGCAGAGGCGTTCCGGGACTACAACCGGAACAGGCTGCACTCGGCACTAAAATACGTCCCGCCGGACGAGTTTCTCGTATCATGGGAGGCGGTACATAAATGAGGCAATCAAGTCTGTGTAAAATCGTGCAGAAACCGTTCTCCTTTTCCGGGGTCCATTCCAAGGATCATGCGTCGCCACCCAATTAACGAAGAACCTGCCTTCCGCATCTAATATATACTAAATGAACGATATCTTTATATTAGACCATATTTTTTTCTTAAAATATGGGCCGATTCACGTCGTTCGCCACACTCTCTACGGACCTCCTGAAGGCAACCAACCTGGGCTATCCCTTTCCGCCCGGCCTGAACGCAGGCCACAACATCGCCGCCCCTCCCCGCCTGTTCTGGGTTCTTCTGCTGGTCGCCGCCTCCCTGGCCGCCCTTGCCTGCTGGACGCTGCCCGCGTTAGCCGACAGCGGGGATGCCGACTGGTCCGCCACCTTGGTTCCGTTCGGGACCACCGCCAAGGGCTGCTGGAGTACGACCAGCCTTACCGCATGTTCTTACAACCTCTACCCCGACACCTTTGTTTACGATGATGAAACCTACAGGATAGATCGCGTTGTTCTCACCACCCGGGAGATGATGTACCTGAGGCTGAACAGCACCATCCCGGGGGCGCAAAGCGCGACCCTGGTCGTCGGAAGTACGCCCCTGCAATTTGACGCGACCGCAACCAAATCCCCGAGATGGTACGACACCGGCATCGACTGGTCGGACACCGACACCATATCGTTAAGCCTGTGGATAAACCAGGAACCGGCAACGCCCGAGCCCGTCCCGGTCAACGCCCCGCCCGCCGGCGCGGACAAGGCGATCACCATGCGCGCCAACACCACGTACGCGTTTGCCGCGTCCGACTTTGGGTTCTCTGATCCCGACAAGGGCGACTCGCTCAGCAAGATCCGGATTACCGCGCTCCAGTCCGCCGGCTCGCTCAAGCTTTCCGGGACGCAGGTCACGCTGAACCAGGAGGTGCCATACCATGATGTGACGTACCTGGTGTTCGAGCCGGAGCCGGACGCAAGCGGTTCGCCGTACGCCACCTTCAAGTTCAAGGTATCCGACGGCGAGACATACGGCAGCCAGGCAAACACCATCACGATAAACGTCACCTCGGTCAACGCCCCGCCCGCCGGCGCGGACAAGACGATCACCATGCGCGCCAACACCACGTACGCGTTTGCCGCGTCCGACTTTGGGTTCACCGACCCCGACGCGGGCGACTCGCTCAGCAAGATCCGGATTACCGCGCTCCAGTCCGCCGGCTCGCTCAAGCTGGGCCCGGCGGATCTCCCAAGGGTTCCGTGCGATCAGCCTTGGTGGGGGGCATGCCATCAAAACGTGACGCGGACGCAGGTCACCCTGAACCAGGAGATACAGGCCGCGCAGATAGGCGGGCTGGTGTTCGAGCCGGAGCCGGACGCAAGCGGTTCGCCGTACGCCACCTTCAAGTTCAAGGTATCCGACGGCGAGGCATACGGCAGCCAGGCAAACACCATCACGATAAACGTCCAGCCCGAAGAGTCGGCGCCGCCGGACGAGAATCAGCAACAGCAGACGCAGCAACAGACAACGGACGAGGCACCGGTCATCGTACTGGCCGGCTCCGCCGGCATGACCCTGTCGGTCAACGCCGCCTACACCGAGCCCGGCTATACGGCCACCGACCAGGAGGACGGCGATCTCACCGGAAACGTGACCGTCACCGGCAGCGTGGATGCCACCCAGGCGGGGACCTACCGCCTGTACTATGACGTGACCGACGGCGCAGGCAACGCGGCCGTCCAGCAGGTCCGGACTGTCAGCGTGGCCGACGAGACGGAGTCCGCCTCCGACCCGCAGGCCGGACTGTCCGAGGTAGTCAAACGCTATGACGCCGACGGCAACGGCGCCATCGACGACCAAGAGTGGGCGACGGCAATGGCGGACTATGCAGACGGCATCCTCACCAGCTCGGACATATACGCCATAAGCGCCGCCCGCTCGTAGATGCGCGGCGTGCCCCTGTACGCGCTCGTGGTTGGCCCGGCTGCATCCTGGTTCCCGGCCCGATCCACCGCGGACGGCACAGGCACCACCATAAGGGAGGCGCAGCAGCATCAGGCAGTATCCGGCAGCCCGTGACACCCAAAGCCGTGGTGGCGGCCCGGCGCCCGCGGGGCCGCGGCATGCGGCGGGGGCGTACGGCCGGGAGGTTCGCCTGGCCGACCTCCGGGGCGCGGCATCATCCCGGCAGCAGGCCGTTTTGGCATGCGGGGCTGCGCGGCATCGTGCCCGGTCGATCCCGCCGGGGCGCGGTGGCGCCGGCCCGCCCACACCCTGGCGCGGTCGGGCAGTCGACAGGCCGGATATCCGGACGGGTTGCACCCCGCCGGACCCGACCAGCCGTATGATCGAGTCCTCCATCTCGTCCTCGGTCTGATGGTACCTGGACTGGCCGGCTAGCGCACGCCGGGCGTGGCCGCTTTATAATGGGGGTGAACGGTTACAAGGCAACCAGGATACTTTTTGTACCGAATATTTATATGAATTTTGTACAGTTAGTAACAGCATGCTATACGAGCAGATAAGACACGCCGAGGTCATCCGGAAGATGTACCGGATGAGGCACCTGCTGAGCCAGAAAAAACCGCCCGACATGGGTACGAGGCTCGGATATCCCAAGTACAGCAAGCAGTTTTACAGGATCAAGTCCAAGTTCAGGGAGGAGGGCATAATCGGCAGCGGCGGGACGTTCGTGGAGAGCCTTCCGAACATGCACGTGGTGGTGATGCCGTTGCGCGTGGACATGCGCCAGATCGGCGTTCTCGGCAACAGGGTTCCGTACGTCCTGTTCTTGGCGCTGGTCGTCGATTCGCCCCGGCGCGGGGCAGATCTGGCAAGGGAGTGCCGTGTTAGCGCAAAGGCGGCGCGCGACGCATTGAGGCGCATGGCGGGCGTGGGCATCGTAAGGACGGGTGGTGGCGTGGCGGCCGCCGTGGAGGATTCGCCGGCCTATGCGTGGCTTGCAGGATATCTGGCCGCGGCCAGGTCGTGGATGGATGTCAGCGGCGACACGTCTGTCTTGTTCAACACGGTCCCCTCATATGTGGGCGGCCCGTACGCACGCCACCTGCTGGACTACGAACCCGGAGCCCCAATGGGTTCGGCGGAGATGAAGATATTCACGTACAAGCCGTTTCTTGGCCTGATGGAATCAATCGTGCGGGAGAGCCTGTACTTTGGAAGCCGGTCAAGGTGCGTATCCGTAGGGCTTGCCGGCGACGACCCTACACGACGGGTGGGCGGCATTCCTTACCTGAAGGACGCCGGCGGAGCTGACGGCCGGTAGTTGGGCCCGGCTGGGCCTCCAACCGTCTATCTTGTTGATATTGGATAGGATCCTCCACCATCCCAATGGGTCGCAGGCGGCGTTTGAGGCTGCGCAGGAAGGAGAGCCCTACCCCGGTCCGGGGGAGGGCGAGCCTGGCCGAGCGTTACGGCCTGGAGGGAGAGCCGGACCTGGCCAGGTTCGATGACATGCGCCGCCGCTTGGACGCGTTCATTGCCGGCACCGGCCATCTGGACCTTGGCGAGCGCGCGCCATCCCACCATACCGCGGATACCGACGAGCATCCTCTGGCAGATGAGAAAGGCCGTGATATGGTCCGGCTGTTGACATCGACGCCGTCCGTATATGCTGCCATCAACGAGGGCCGGCTAGAGGATGCCCGGCGGTTCGTCGACGAGATCTGTGGGCCGCATGCAGGGACAGTCTTCCGTCTGGATATCATGATCCGGGCGGGAAGGCTGGGGGGAGGCGCTCTCCCTGCGCGATGACCGGATGGCCTGCGAGCCCAGCGAGTATCTGATCTACACCAAGGTGCTGCGCGAGCTGGGCCGCATGCAGTCAGGAGGCTCAGGGAGGCGGGCGTCGGAGATCTGCCCAGGTTCAGTCCCGGGGGCGACCGCCGGGCCTACTACGAGGCGATCGAGGAGATTCGGGTCGCGGCGCCGCAGGAGCAGCGGGCCGCCTGGGACGCGTATGCGGCCAGCGAGTCCTGGGAGAGCAGGATGTACCGCGGCTTTGGGGACGATGGCGTGATGGCCGAGCTTGCCGAGGACGCAAAGAGGCTCAGCGGAAGCCGGCACGACATGGGGGTCATCACGTTGGCCCTGCGCTCAGAGGCGGCACAAAACGGCTAGGGGAATCCTTACCACAAGGCGCCTGTTATGGGGGTTGTCTGTTTCATACAAGACGCGGCTGTCTGCGCCGGCTTAATTCACTCTTTATCGAATTGCAGATATTTTGGGCGGCGGCCAAACCATACGACGCATCATCCCCATCCAGCGCTTCACCGTCGTCTTCTGTCGGGTAGCGCGCCGTTACATTCCATACCGAAATTCGCTCCAGATCATATGGCGTGTTTTTTTACTGACCATCCGTCTGGCAACAAATCACACAGATTTTCCAGATCGTGCACGTACGGTGGGTTTATGTTTTCAAAGACCAGCGCCGCTTTCAATGCTTTCTCGATTGATTGCTGCGCATTATAACACACGCCATCTATACCCAAACTACCAGCGCAGTTTTGGGCCCTGCTGAGTTCGTTATCGGCCTTTTTCAACCAGCCATTGACGGCATCATCGTTCATAAAGTGTTACTCCCTCCCGGAGCGCGTTGTAGATTACATAGCCTGGAACACTCCCATACTTTTCAATATTTCCGGTGGTGGTTACAACCACATCCTTCGCTATCGGCGAACTTCTCAGTAATTTGCGTATTTTTACTGCAGTTTCCCGTCTTTTGGTGCCGTTCTCCATTATCACCAGCAAGTCGATATCGCTGTGAAAATTTGGCGTGCCGCGCGCGTAAGAACCGAACAATATTATTCGCGCCGGATTAAAATTCTTGACGATACGCTCGACCATCATCTTCAGTACCGGTTTCGCGGCTTCAATGTAATCCCGTGGCTCAGCCTTGGACATAAAATAATACTATGTTATTATGCATTTAAAGTTTTTTTACAGGCAAATTTTCTAGGCCGGCCGCGGCGCGTCTTGCGGGATAACGCCCGCATCCCATCAGGATTTCCTGCAAGCCGCCACCATAATCCGGATGGCCGCGGTCCGTTCCTTGGTCATCCCGTAGCCTCTGGCCCGGCGGGCTCGGGCGCCCCGCTGCCACCGCAGGGATGCCCGCGGCCGCCGCTGGGATGTCACAAATGCCATTGGATCAGGGCCTGACGCGCCGCCCGGGACGCGCATACCGCATGCCCTGGGAGGGCAGCCGTACCGCGACCTGCGGGATGGTGGCATGACGGCCGGGCCCGCCGAGGACGCAAAGAGGCTCAGCGGAAGCCGGCACGATGCCGGGGGGTCATCAAACTGGCGCTGCGCCCAAGGAAGGTCTCAAACGGTTAGGGGGATCTTTACAGTAGGGCGCTGTTCTCGGACAAACTCGGGGGATCCGGCAAATTATGCGCCTCATTCGTATTGGTACAAGTTCAGGTCAAATTCTGACCTGCGCCCGATCATATATCCGGCGGATGTTACCGCATATGATCACCCACGAAACTCATGCAGACCCGAACTTGTGCGGAGGGACGGGGATATCATCACCGAACGGGAGCCTGCCCGACATACAACCGACTGTGTTGTATGATCCCCCCAAACGAGGTGGTGGATCACGCCATGGCCCAGACCGCCGTACAGACCGGACAGGACGCAGCCATGACGGGCGAACCCAAACCCGGGACGGCCCGGTGCCCGTGCTGCAGGGGGACCGGCAGGATCTTGGCCGGACCGGGGAACCACAGGCCAACCAAGGAGGAGGCCCGGCTGAGGTCAGAACTGATACGGGTCTGGGATATAGCCGGCTCGCTGGAGTGGTTGGTAGCAGGCATCTACGAGACGGCGGGCGAGGCGATATCGTCCCTGGCGGCCGACCTGGAGAATGCCGGCAGCGGGATTGCCGAGCGGGACCGGCTGATATCCGACCTGGAGAGGCAGCTGGCGGTCCACCAAGGGTGGACCGGGGACGCCCCGGGCGAGGAATCAGGCAAGACACCAGGCAGGAAGGACGGCCAGCCGGCGATGACCCGCGACGAGCACCGGCTGGCCTCGGCCAGGTTCGGGGCGGCCAGGAACGGGGGCGACCCCGACCTGATCACCAAAAAGAGGCGGGGCGCCCAGTCCGGCCACCGGGTGGGCCGCGAGGGGGTGCAGGCGTCGGTGGCCGAGACGGCACGCACCACCCAGATAAGGATCATCCCCCACAGGTACGCGGTCACGCTGCGGTCCATCTGGGGGTGGATGGAACACCCTCCCGCCATGCGGGACGGCACCACAGGGTACGAGTGGCACAAGGGCACCCTGGCCAGGTGCCTGGTACGCCTGCTGCGCGATACCGAGGAGTCCTTGATGGAGAACGAGCTGGGATCCCCCCGTACGACCGTCCTGGCCGGCGTGTTCAGCGACGCAGACAACGATTCGTTGAACGTTACCGTCACCTCCTCGGATGCGACCAAGGCAACCGTGAGCGTCTCATCCGACCATGCCAGCCTGACCCTGACGGCCCAAGCCCGGGATATATCCACCATCACAGCGACCGCCGACGACGGGAACGGCGGCACCGTCTCGGACATCTTCACGGTGACAGTAAAGGCCGCGCCGACTGTCTCTTCGGCCATACCGGACGTGTCCGGGCTGGTGGTCGAGGACAGCACCCAAGTGTCCCTGGCCGGCGTGTTCGATGATGCCGACGGCGACTCGCTGGTCATCACCGCCGCATCCTCAAACGGAACGGTGGCGACCGTGGAGGCTGCCTCCGACGGATCCGCCCTGACCCTGACGGCCCAGGCCCCGGGCACGGCCACCATCAGGGTAACCGCCCAGGACGCCGACGGCAACCGGGCCACCGATACCTTTGGGGTGACGGTGGACGCGGCGCAGCAGCAGACCGCCGACGTTCCGGAACTCGAGCCCATAGTGGCACAGTACGACACCGGCGGCAGTGGTATCATAGAACAGGACGAGTGGGAGGTAGCCGTCGAGGACCATGCCAACGGCAAACTCACCAACGAAGAAATATTCGCCATAAGCAAGGCACGCTCGTCCAACTAACCCAAAGGGTACGACGCAGCAGGGACCTGCCCATGATATCCTGCCATCGGTTCGGGATAGGGCGGTTCCTCATGGCCCTGGCCACATGGGCCGGGATGATGCAACGGCTGCTGATGACAGGCTCCGAGTCTGCCTGCCGCCTAGTACCCGCCAACCGGAATGGAAAATCATACGACGAATCGAAAAGTATAGATCGCCCCCTAGACCCCCATGCCAAAGGCGGCATTGGTAAAGATTGTAGACGAGCCTACCGGCTCCCTGCCCAAGGACGGGCGCCGCCGAACATCCGGCACAGAACGCGGCGGCCCTCCCCGGGATTCACCGGCGCGCCGCCCGTCCCCTTCAGGGCAGTCTGCGAAGCGGCGGTGCACAAGTTCCGCTCGAAGGCGGCCCCGGCGGGGCCTCCAACCGTCCATCTTGTTAATATTGGATAGGATCCTCCACCATCCCAATGAGTCGCAGGCGGCGTTTGAAGCTGCGGAGGGAGGAGAGCTCTCCCCCGGTCCGGGGGAAGGCGAGCCTGGCCGAGCGTTACGGCCTGGAGGGAGAGCCGGACCTGGCCGGGTTCGATGACACGCGCCGCCGCCTGGACGCGTTCATTGCCAGCACCAACCGTCTCGACCCTGGCGTGCTTGCACCATCCCCCCATACCGCGGACACCGACGAGCATCCTCTGGCCGACGAGGGCGACCCCGGCATGGCCCGGATGTTGGCATCTGTGCCGCTCATGTGGATTGCCATCAACGAGGGCCGGTTCGAGGATGCCCAGCGGTTCGTCGACGAGATCTGTGGGCCGCATGCAGGGGCAGTCTTCCGTCTGGAAATCATGATCCGGGCGGGAAGGCTGGCAGAGGCGCTCTCCCTGTGCGATGACCAGATGGCCTCCGAGCCCAACAAACATCTGATCTACGCCAAGGCCGAGGTACTGCGCGAGCTGGGCCGGATGCAGGATCAGCTAGACCTCTACGACCAGTGGGAGGATGAGTTTGGCGGCAGCCCCGACTTTTTGGCGGACCGGGCCGTGGCGCTGGTCGCCGCCGGGCGGCTGGAGGAGGCCGAGGAGGCCGCAGTCCGGGCGCTAACCCTTGAGGAGTACGCGTCCTTCGGGTACGTCGCTCTGGGGGACCTGCTGATGGCCCGAGGGGATCCGGCTGGAGCCATCAAGCTGTTCAACCGGGTGATCGACATGGACGAGAACGAGCCGGCCGGCTACATCGGCAAGGCCAACGCCCTGGCGGCCCTGGGGGAGCGCGACCGGGCCGTGCTGGTCTGCAACCATCTGCTGGATCGCGTCCCCTCGCACAGGAGGCTCAGGGAGACCCGGGACAGGATAATCACCTCCGAGCGCCGGCACGCTCCGGGGGCGCCGGCGCCCGCCGGATAGCTGCTGCCGGGTGCCCCCTGCCAACGCCTGCCGGGGGGGGGTGGCGGGGGGCGCACCAGAGATCACGCCGCGCCACCTGCCCTGGGGGCGGCCAGGGACCGCGCCGCCACCGACAGGTCTGCCGCGGCCCCGCGCCCTGCCCCACCTGGAGGAGATGACTCCGGACACTTCTGGCCGTCTTCCTTGGGTGGCCATAACCCATCCCGCCCCGGGCAACGTATTGCCGCTGAACCGGCCCGGCCCCTTTCCAGAACCCGCGCCTACCGACTGAAGAGCGGCCCCGTATGGTACTCGCTCTTGCAGGTCTCGTAGAGGTGCACGTACGACTCCTCGTCGTAGGTGGTCTTTTGCCGGTCCAGATACTCGGTGATCCCGCCGTTTCTCTCCACCACCCCACAGAACAGGTCCCTGTCGGGCAGCATGTCGGACTTTTGGCAGTTGCACCGCTGGCATGCCAGCGTGCAGTTGTACAGATCCGTTGCAAAGACAAAGTTGTACGGTATCACGTGGTCCACGTGCCAGGTTGAAACCATCCTGCCACAGTAAAAACACCTGGAATCCTGCCACTTCCTCAGCAGGAGCCGCATCTTGGCACCCAGCGGGGGTCTGGGTCCGGGTATATAATCCACCTTGTTGGCAATCTGCGGCGTCAGGCGGTTTATCCTCTCCAGGTATCTTGTCAGCGCGTTGTTTATGCCGTTTCTCAGCATGATCTTGTGGTCGTGCAGGAACTTGATCACGCTCCCGTCCAGCGATACGGTGTTCGCGTCCACCTTCCGGTAGAGCCCGTCCATGTCGTTGAGCAGGTGGACCAGAACCTCCGGCCTTATGCTTTTGGCGATCACCCTGGCCCGGAAGTCGCCCATCTCCTCTGATGCCAGCCTCTTTAGCGTGGGCGGCTTTCTTCCGTCCCGGTGGGCGGCGCGCACCAGCTTGGTGATGTTGGCGTCGTTCGGATCATGGGACTGCCGGAGGCGAAAGCTGTACTCCGTGTCCCAGTAGTACTTTGCGAACCGCACCGCGATAAAGTTGAGATCAACCAGCAGGCTGTTATCCCTGATCTCCAGCCACTGCCTCCCCGCCAGCCCTTTGGCCTTCCTTGCGTCGTGCAGGTCTCCCACCTCCAGGAGCGCCCTCAGGAATACGGGCTTGTAGGTGCTGGACATCCTTCTCTGGTTGCTGAAGAACCGGTTGAACATCCCCGTGTAGTCTGGATGCATTGGCCCATGCTGCCCGCCGGAATATTATAGGACTGTCGGTTTGATGGGACTGTAAGGTTGGCGGGACATGGCACCGGGTGTAAAATCAGGGACATGGAATCTTCTCATAGTTGTCGTCAATGTCTGCAACTTTGTAGACTTTGACAGGCGGTCTCAGGAAGGTTCCCCCCGCAAGGATGATGGGTGGTCGGATTGTATTCGGAATGTGGGCGCTTGATGGCGTATTGTGTCTACCATCCACTTGATGTGCCGTCCATGGGACAATGTAGACTCTAGGCGCTGCTGCCTTTCAGTTCCAATTGCCACCCGTCTTTGCGAGAGGAACCTCTAGGTGATCACGTTATTAATGACACGGCGGTACTAGAAAAATTGGACGACATACGGGTCACCTACTCGGGGCTGCTGGGCTTTGCCGTGGCCATGGGCGGCATGCTTGCCGGGATAGCTTTCACCATCATCGTCACCCGGCAGCTGTCTCCAGAGGAGTTCGGAGTCTGGGCCGTCATAGGCAGCATGGCCTCGTACACCATCACGGCCGAGCCCATCATCTCCTACTGGACCACCCGCCAGATAGCTCGGGGCAAGCCGGTCGCAAGGACATCCATGATGTCCACCTCGATGTTTGCCGCCGGCTCCATCCCCATCTACCTGCTGTCCATCTACCTCTTCACCAACATAGAGCCGGCCTTCTTCGACTCTATGCTCCTAGGAGCAATCATGATTCCGATGCTGTTCGTCCAAGGCACTCTCTCTGCGATCAACCTGGGATACCGGCCGCATGCGGTCAGCGTGGGGATGGCCGCCGTTCAGGCCGTCAAGATACCTGCAGGGCTCGCCTTGGTCTTCTTCTTGGAGTTGGGGCTGAATGGCGCCATCTTGGCCGTCTTTGTCGCGCATTTGGTAGACATCGCAATCCAAATACGCTACGCGCGTTCCCGCTTGACCGTCTCCTTGGATCTCGCCTACCTGCGTGGATGGATCAAGCAGGCTTGGATACCGCTCTATAACAGGATACCCAGCATGCTAAGCGCCTTGGACATAATCCTCTACACGGTTATCGTCGGCTCGGTGGTTGGGGTCGCCTACTTTGCCGCGGCGCTGGTCGTAACCAGGATGGTAGGCCGCGCCGGCCAAGTCTCCCAGGCGCTCTACCCCAAACTGCTAGCGGAGGGTAGTCGGGACCATGTATCTGAGAACTTTACCTTGGTGATGTATTTTGCCATCCCCTTACTGGTGCTGGCCGTACTCTTCTCCCGCCACGCCATGTTCCTTCTCAATCCCGAGTATGCCGTAGCTTGGATCGCCGGGGCGCTGCTAGCGCTCGCCATGTTCTTACAGGTCATCACAGGATTCACCAGACAGGTACTGAAAGGCACCGACGATGTAGACTTGGAGGAGCATCCCTCCGCCTCTGCCCTGCTGAAAAGCCGGCTCTTCCTAGTGGGGACCATCGAGAACGTCTACTATTCGGTCTACCTCACCACGCTTGCTATATTCTTGTACATGTTTCGGGATCTGCCTGATCCTCAACTGGTTGTGGTATGGTCCTCGGTCATGCTGGCCGTATCCGTTCCGTTCCTGCTCTGCTATTTGGTGCTGGCCAGGAAGCACGCGCCCTTTCAAATCCCGCACGACAGCATCCTCCGGCATGTGGTCGGTGCGGCCGGCATGACGATCGTCTTTCTGCTCACAAACAGTATGGTGGTGGTTTTTGATGGCAACATATACGCGTATCTCCCCGGGCTACTCTCGGAGCTGGCCATCTGCTGCGCTACCTACCTTGGCATCACCTATGCCATCGACCGTAGAACCAGACGACTGTTTGGGTTGGTCATGTCCGAGATAGTCTCGCGCCGCCGGAACTGAACCACTGATCCACTAGAGATTATGCATAGACCCTAGGGGGGATTCAAAGCAATCCGATTACTGCCGCCCCGTTAGCAGCGCGGAAAGCCATACCAAGACCCGCACCGAATGCAAACGTATAGATCGCCCCTCCATCTCCCGCACCCACATGGGCAAGGCTGCCGGGAAAAGAGGCCGAACGCGGCCAAAAAAGACGAGGCCGTCCCCAAAGGGGCCGCGCTCATGCCGGGGGTCGACCTGAAGAGGCTGATCAAGGCACACAAGAAGGTGAAGGCGGACAAGTCCAAGTATAGGCTGCACGCAGCCTGCCTCAGAAAGGAGGGCATGGACATCCGGGAGATATCGCGGAACGGGGACTGCCTGGACGGAGAAGGAGCTGCCGATTGCAGACTACTCGGACCTCCTCTGAATGTTGATAATGGCCCGTAGCAGGCCCCTGTAACGCGGGCTTTGCTGGCGGGACCCCGGGACGTGGGGGATCGTTCCCGCATGTTTTTGCGCGGCTAGGCGGTGCATGCTGCGCGACGGCGCATAATTTGGAAGTATTTTCCGCAGATAATGCTAGGACAGTCGGCGGGTCGTGCCCGCTGGAGTGGCGCCGGCATCGGTGCGGCCAGAGGCTGTGTCTGATATCAAGATAACGACGGATGGACCGCTTTGCGTCCGAGTTATTGTCGAAGATCACACCAGCATCAGTTCGGAAGCTGACACATTTTCATTAACTGTACCGGCCATGGCGGCCTTGGCGGATTCTAGGAACCTCTCCCGCCACGGGTAGAACGTGTTGGGCGAGAGGCCGTGCTTGCGGCATATCTCGACCGTCTCCGCGGACGTGGTGAGCGCCTCCATCACTATCCTGTACTTTTCCTCCGCGCTCCATCGCTTCTTGGTCATCGCATGTACCTCCCGGCTGTACTCCAAATGAAAGCCTGTAAATCCTAGGGAACCAACTGTGTGCGGCGGCAGACCCCTACCACAGTATGGGCTTCGAGCCCTTCCAAATGAATGGGGACTACACGAGCTGCAGCTTTCGTGGGCTCCGAGCCCTTACAGGTGTTTGCAGCCTTGCTGCCTGCCAACCAAAAAAAAGGAGGTGAAAAGAAATGGAAAGAAAAAAAGAAGCATACGTCGGAATCGACATAAGCAAGAGGATCTGCGTCGTCTGCGCCATGGACAAGGACCGCAACATCCTGTACCAGGGCAAGTACCCCAATACCAGGGCCGACGTGGCCGTGTTCGCCGATACCGTCTTGGCCAAGTATGACAGTCAGGCCGTCTGCGAGTCCACCGGCAACCTTTGGTTCAAGACGTTCGAGACGCTTGAGGAGCGCGGCATATCCATAGTGCTGGCCAACCCGCTGCGGCTCAAGCTGTCCCAGTCCGGGAACAAGACCGACAAGCTGGATGCCAGACATCTGGCCAACCGGCTCAGGATGAAAGACGTCCCGACCTGCCGCGTGCACCCGCCGGAGAAGCGGCACAACCTGAACCTGCTCTACCAGAGGATGACCCTGGTGCAGGACCGCACCCGCGTGCTCAACCGCCAGCATGCCGTCTGCGACAAGTACGACTACCGGACCAGCTCGGGCCACGGAAACACGTCCGGCCCCAAGTACCAGGAATTCCTGAACGGCCTCAAGCTGAAGCCGGGCGACACCAGGATCATGGCACAGCTGGTTCGCCAGGTCAAATACCTCAACGGGGAGATCTCCATCTTGGACGATCGCATCAGAGAGGCGGCCTGCCAGAGCAAGGACGCCCGGCTGATAATGAGCCTGCCGGGGTTTGACGCCTTCAGCGCCCTGCTGGTGGCAGAGTCCATAGACGGCATAGGCCGGTTCGCCGGCCCCAAGCAGCTGGTCTCGTTCCTGGGGCTCTGCCCCAGGGTCTACCAGTCCGGGGACAGCACCCGGCACGGCCGCATGAAGAAGGACGCAGACGGCAGGCTGACCTGGATCATGATGAACGCGGCGATGGTCGCACACCAGCACAACCAGTACCTGTCGGCGCTCTACGAGAACTACCGCAAGCGCCATCTGCCGCTGGTGGCCCGAAGCCACCTGGCCAACAAGATGGGTGCCATCATCTGGCACATGCTGACCAACAGGGAGCCGTTCCGATTCCGCGACGAGCAAGCCTACCAGGCCAAGCTGGCTAGGCTGGGGACCGGCGCCTAGGTCCCGCGTGTCCCGGACGCCAAGCCCTCGACGACATGGGTAGACGTCCGGGGGCGCGGGCCGGCGCCGGTCCTCGGCCACGCCCACAACGGGGGCCGACCGGTCCCCCTCGCGCGTTTTTATGCGCCATCCGAAGACCGCCGGACCGGAGCGTCTCCACCGCCGCCCATCA
This sequence comes from Nitrosopumilaceae archaeon, assembly GCA_965261905.1. Taxonomy (GTDB): domain Archaea; phylum Thermoproteota; class Nitrososphaeria; order Nitrososphaerales; family Nitrosopumilaceae; genus VYCS01. The sequence continues at coordinate 1,241,023 of CBDHDZ010000013.1, forward strand.
TCGGGCGGATGGCGACCTCCAGCAACACGGGATCGCCGGATCCCGTGGGGGACCCTGCGCACTACTTTTTCCCCGGCCGTCGGGGGTCCTCTCGCCGCCCCCATCTAGTGAGGGGCGGCTTCGAGGCCCCCCTCCGACCCTCCGCCGGTGGTCAAAAAATGATGAAATCGTCGTCCAGCCGTCGATCACTTATGTACTACCGACCCAAATTCCCGATGGCATACAACAAGGCAGATAGCTCACGCCCACATATTCCAATTGGGTTACACAGGTGTCTGTGTTGCGGATCGGTCTCGCTCTAAGGGGCCCCCGCCATTGGACATGCGTTGTCACCAACAATTAACGCTGAAGAATCCACAGGCAGGCAAAGTCAAGTTTCTCCTTGGAGTGGACCGGGGGCCTGCCCCGGTTGCTGCCATCCGGGCGCGGGCACGACTTCTCCCGGACCGGCCGGATCAGCGTCCTCCTCAAGTGGGCCGTCTCGGCCACCACCGCGCGGTCATAAAACTTCCAGTACTCTTCCCGACGGTTGTGCTCTGTCATTGCGGCGGACGCGAGATCCACCGATCAATGAATGTATCGAACAGGCCGGATGCGGCTACGGTGAATTACGCATCAACCCCTGGCGGGACGAACATCGTCCGTCCCGGGAAAGTCCTTGGCGTGCCCAGACGGGTCCTTTTCAACCTCCACACACGATTACAACCGATGCCTACATAATGCGGTCGTATATGGCCTGTATCTTCGGGATGACGTTGGTGGGCAGATGTTCGGATGCAATCTCTCTCCCGTGCATCTTGCCGTGTATGTCCACCACCTTGCAGCCGGCCAGGGCCGCCTCTACACCGGCTATCGACCGGGCATCTAGCCACGTGCCATCGTGTTGGTATACGTCTGCAAAGTATTCGTACTGTGATAACCACCACGGCATGTCCATGTGGTTGTGGTTCTCCCTGCGCACCCGCGGGTGGTCATCGTCCGGCTGCGGCTTTTCGTATGTTCGTCGCACAAACTGCCAGTGTACGTCGCGATACCCGTTATCCGCCAAAAGATCCAATGTGTCTCCTACTAGCTGGCTTTGTTTTAGGCAACACAACCCGCGATTGTTTTTGGCGGCCCGCACCGCCTCAAACGGCTTTGGATTCACCATCGTATGTATCAGGGTGGGTTTTACTGCATGGCCAAACTCGTCCGCCAACAAATCGGGTGTTGAGCATAGGACTGCAACCGCGTGTTCCTCAAACCAACGCCTGTGCTCCAAATCAATCGTCCGCATGTCGCTACCGTGGTAATGTAGTATGAATTTCTTCCCGGCCAACACCCGCCGCATGATCCATGCCCGCCTTGCCGAATTGGTCGTTACGCTATGAGCATGGATTATGTCTGCTTTTCTGGACTGCCACCACAAATGCCAGTCATATTTTCTGATGGCGGCCACCCGTGGATAATTCGGCAGCTGTGCGTTAAACTGGTATTGATCGGATATTAGGAACGGATCACCATGGATTCGGGACACCACTACTTGTAACGGGTGTGAATGTCGCATATGGTACCGAATGGCCGACGCTTGGCTCGCAACATCGTTCACATGGACAATACGAACCATCCTATGGCATCACCAACCTGATCTGGACCCCTCTTTTTGATACCATTTTTTGCACCGATCTCCGAATGGCCCCGACTCTCATTTATTCCCACCCTCCGACCTGAGCGCAAACTCGTTGTGCGTGTGCAATCCCGAAAGTAGTTCGCCCCCCTGCCGGCATGGCCTGAATCGGCAGATTACCGGATAAGTACGTTATCTTGGGCGGGTTCCGGATCGCCGCCGTCCACTGTCCGCGCGCCATTTCCACTCCGCCGGGACGTCGCCCGCGCCCCGCTAGCGGGGACCGCCCCGCAGGACGTGCGCAACCAGCCCCGGACCGGGCCAACACGCTGGGGTGCGCCCGGATCAATCCGCGCGGTACTCCTCTCCGGCCTGCGTGTCCGTGACGGTCTCTCCCTTGGGCGGCATCTTTCGGACAAACGGCCTTGTCCAAAAATCCGGAAAAAATCTGGAATCATCGCGATTAATACGCCGCCGGCCTGTCGGCCATCTGCCGCACCCGCAGCCAAGACATCCTGCCGGACGCCGGCCGCCCCCGGACGGCCGGCATGACTTGGAATTGGCGCGGGCCTGCGGGGCACATACATCCGTCAGTCATTTGCAGGGATCCGCCGCGCGCAGCTCTCCGTTGACGCGACCGGAATCTGCCGTCACAGCCTGCCGCAGAGCGCGTTGCCGGCTACCAGCTGCCTGCAGGTGGGCCTTTTGCCCACCAGGTTCCGGACAATCCCGCCCATCCTTTCGATGACCCCCGCCGCCTTGCCGCTTGGCCGTCCGGAAAACTCGTTGACGTACCGGTGCAGGTGCTTGGGATGTGGTGGAACGTCCCGTTGTATCCGCGCCCCACCGGGGCCCAGAACGACTCCATCCCGTTGATATGGATGACCTCTCCCCGGACGTGCCCGCCGTCGCCGTGGTTGACCGCGTGGTGGTTCTTCGGGTCGTTGTACGCCCGGTTCTCGTAGGTAGACGCCCTGGCGCCCTTTGCGCAGTGTTCTACCCGACAAACCCCGCCAAGCGGGCCCCGGTGGTCTCCGGTACGGGCACCGCCCGGATGGCCCCCGTCTCCCTGTCCTTGATTCCCACTACCACTGCCGTCTTCTTCGTCCTGCCCTTCTTGACGGCGTGCTTGTTCTTCTCGCGCCCGCCCGGGTACACCTCGTCCACCTCGACGGGGCCGGCCATCGCTAGGTCCGGCCCCGCCAAGGAGCGCCAGGACTCCCTGAGCCTGTGTAGCAGGAACCACGCCGCGCTCTGACTGATTCCGAGGTCCCTGCCCAGCTGCACGCTGGAGATCCCCTTGGGACGGGTGGCCATTAGATGGGTGGTCACGGCCCAGTCCCGGTACCTGATATTGGACGATTCCATGACGGTGTTGATCCTGACGCTGAAGCGCTTCCTGCACTCCGAGCAGTAGTACGGCATGTTCGGGTGCCTGGAGATGCAGGTGTACTTGTTGGCGCACCTGGGGCATACGCGGCCGTCCGGCCATACGTTGCGCTCTAGCCACCCCATGGCGGCCTGCTCGTCGGGAAACATGTCAAATATCTCCGCCAGGGACGGGTCCTTGCGGCCGGGTTTGTCCGTACCGCCTTTCGTTTTGGCTGTTTGTCTGACCATGCCTTGTTGCGCAAAATTGATGTCTAAAGTGTAGCAATCACGGTAATTCCCCGCATTCGTTTCAAGACAAATATAGGAGAGTGCGGACCCACCGAGTGCTTGCAAGCAGAACACGAACCATGTTTGGATGCTGCTCCCGTCCCAATTCTTTACGCGGATGATGTCCGCGCCCGCCTCCGTACGGGCCGACTCAAGGTCTGCGTAGTCGGGATAGGCCGGATAGGCCTGCCCACCGCGCTCTCCTTTGCAAGGTCGGGCATCAGGGTGACGGGTCTGGATATAAACAAGTCCCTGATCTCCAAGATACGCTCATCAGACTTTCCGCTGGACGACGAGCCTGGGTTCCGCAGCATCTTTGAGTCGGTATACCCCAAAGGTGCGTTCTCGGTTACTGCCGATCCTGCAGAGGCCATACCGGGCTCCGACATGGTACTGCTCTCCCTGCCCACGCCCATGGATGCCTCCGGCAGCCCATACTATGCGGCACTGGAGTCCGTGGCGTCAGAGTTGAACTCCCTGCTGTCGCTTGGCTCGGTGGTAGTCGTGGAGAGTACCGTGGAGCCGAACTTTGTCGAGTCCGAGATGGCGTCGCTCATAGAGGGGGATCGCTCGCGACTGAAGGTATCGGAGAACTTTGGGCTCGGGGTCTGCCCGGAGACCGCCAACCCTGGACAGATACTGGACGACTTTGGGAGCCTGCCTAGACTGGTGGGAGCCATGGACGGGCGCACCGCGGACATCATATCGGAAGTGTATGGGCACGTGTTTCCCGTAGAGCTGATCCGGATGCCAGACTGCCGCACGGCCAACGCGGTAAAGCTAACCACCAACGTGTTTCGCGACATCAACATAGCCTTTGTAAATGAGCTGGCGGTCTTCTTTGAGCGTCTCGGTATAGATGTCAACAAGGTACTGGAGGCCGCCAAGAGCAAGTATAATTTTGAACCACACTATCCGGGAGCAGGGGTAGGCGGCCCGTGCCTGCCTGTGAACTCGTATCAAATGCTCAATGTTACATCAAGACTGGCGGGAGGCGGCTCACTGCTGGGCATGGTCCGCGCCGGGCGCAGGACCAACGAGGCCATGCCGTCTCACGTGGTAGACTTGCTGTACGACGGACTGCGGGAGGCGGGCGCCGCAAGTGGCGCGCCCACGGTAGCGCTCTTGGGTGTATCATACAAGCCCAACGTACGCGACGTGCAGCTGGCCCCGTCCGGGGAGATCGTACGATTGCTACAATCTAGAGGGGGGATGGAGCGCGTCAGACTGTACGATCCGTACTACGTTGGAGACATGGTCTTCGGAGTACGGGTGGACGAATCCGCGTCAGAGGCGATGCGCGGGGCCGACGCGGCCGTGCTGGTCACTGCCCACAGGGAGCTACTCGCCCTAGAGGCGCACGCCATATCGGAGTCTGGCTGCAGGGTGTTCGTAGACTGCAGTGGTACAATGAATCCCAAGGATGTAGTGTCTGCCGGACTGGTATACAGGGGCGTGGGACGCGGCGCTGACGGTGGTAGTGGCCATGGCGGAACGCGATCTTCCTGACGGCGCGGCGTACGATCCTGACGCTGCGCGGTATATCCTGACGCTGCGCTACAATCCACTGTTGGAGCCTGCCCTGCAGGCAGTTGGACCGCCCGACATGCGTCCGACCCGTTCCCCGCCGCAGTCTTCGCTTGGCGCGATAGAGAGCCTAGCCGTGGAGGCCTTGGACGGTATGCTCCGCGAGACGCCCGATGCCCGTGTCGCAGTCTCACTGAGCGGAGGCATCGACTCCACCTTGGTGCTAGGTCTGCTGCGTCGGCACTTTCCCGATCTAGATGTAAAGGCCATATCGGTACGGTTTGTTGACGGATACGACGAGACCGAGGCGGCTGCTCGCACCGCGGAGCATGTGGGAGTGGACCACATCATAGTGGATGTTGACAATTATGCGCGCGAGCTGCCCGCGGCGGTCTCCGCCGCGGCCCTGCCTATGTGGGACCTGCACTGGTACCACGTGGCCAGACAGGCCGCGGTGGAATCTGCCGACATTCTGATATCGGGCGACGGCGGAGACGAACTCTTCGGGGGGTATACCTTCAGGTATGAGGGATTCTTGGCGGAATGCGGAGGACTCTCCTCCCCCGAGCACAGGGCGCGCGCCTACCTCAGGAACCACCGGCGCGACTATGTGCCCGATCAGGAGAATGTCTTCGGACCACGCATGAAGTTCTCGTGGGATGATATCTGGAGGGTGCTGAGTCCGCACTTCGACAACCGGCTGGAGCCGCTGGAGCAGGTATTTCTAGCAGATTACAACGGCAAACTGCTCTACAACTTTGCACACGTTAGCCGCGCCATGTCGCGCCGCTTTGGCATCCCTACCGCGTCCCCGCTTCTCTCAAACAGTATGGTACTGTACGCTATGGGTCTGCGGGCAGACGAGAAGTACGATGCGGAAAGCGGTGTGGGCAAGCTGCCGCTTCGCGCCCTGTTGCGCGCAATGAAGATGGACCATTTGGTCTCCGGCTCCAAGGCCGGATTCTCGCCAGACACCGTATCCTACTGGAGGCGGCACGGGTATGACCTATGTACCGCGTATCTGGAGGGCGGGAGTGCCAGAACCATACACGACGGGTGGATAAGCAGAGAGTGGATTCTGCGCAATCTGTCTCGCGACATCCAAGACGTACGGTATGTCAACAAGTTTATGGGACTTTTGGCCTTTGAGATCTGGCATCGCATATTCATAACTGGAGATCTCTGCCCCGAGGCAAGTATCTCTTAACCCATTGCCGACTCCGCCGCCCTGACAAAATTCGCCGCGATTCTGTCCAAGTTGAAATTCTCCTCTACAAACCGCCTGCCGTTCCTGCCCATTCTCCTCAACCTCTTCTCATCGTGTAGCAGTTCTCCGATACCCGCCGCGATCTCCTTGGGACTCTGCCGTTCCACCAAGAGCCCCGTGGTTCCGTCCCGCATAAGTTCCGGTATGCCGCCCACATTGGTGGCCAGTACAGGCCGCTGCATCAGCTGTGCCTCTTGCAACGTCAGAGGCGACATGTCGATGCCGCTAATCAAGGCATACACGTCGATCTCGGCAAGGTATCTCTTCACAGTGTTTGGATAGTCCAGATTTCCGAGCCACACAAAGTTGTCACATTTTGATAGCGCCGGGAGTATCTCGTCGCGGTACGGACCGTCACCAGCCCAGTAAAAGGTTACATCCGGCAGCGCCTTCATAACCTCCGGCAACACGAGCATCTCGCGCGCCTTGCCCCAGATGTTGGCACTCTGCAGGAGTCCGACACATGGATGTGTGAGATCCATGCCGCCCCCTTCTGCCGCGTCCGTGTCCTTACTGTTCCACCTATCCGGATCTATCCCTTGATACATGGTAGCGACAGGCTTGCCGGGGTACCTCCGTCCCACTATCTCCTTGAGGTGGTTGCATATAGGCAGGATCATGGAGGCCTCGCGGAAGCATCGCTCCTCTATTCTGCCCTTGAGGTATCGGCCCACCCTTTTGACAGGACCCCGACCCAAAGTCTCCTTATACCACTGTGTCTCCGACCAGTAGTCACCTCGCAGGTGTGAGAGCAGCGGTAGTCCGCCATCCAGTACCGCCTTGGAAAAGTGCCCGTGCCTGTCTACAAACACTGCGTCCGGCTCAAACTCGGCGAAGAGTGCGTTTGCCCGGCCTGCAGTCTGGAACCACGATGACACCCTGTGGCTGGGAAATCCGTCATACACCTGAGAGGCCACGACCACCCTACACTCCGCCCCAAGCCTAGAGAGCGCAGCCGCAAGCTCTTTTACGTGGAAGAGTTTGGAAGTGTCAGCACCCATGAGGAGCCGCATGCTAGTGTGGGTCATGGCGCAATCCGCCTGCAAAGTGATTTAAACTATCCAGCAAGCGGGGGGTTGTTGTACCTGTGTATGTAGAGGCGGCGCATGCGAGCGGAAGCCATGTGCCTTGATGCATGCCACGTGGAGCGATCCCCTCTTATTGATGCCGATTTTCGCGACATTTTATTCACACTTACCACCCCCTTCTATATCAGGTATGGCACCATCCGAGCCCCGCCGGTACTGCCCGGCAAGCTCGGAGGGTGTAAGGTACCTTGGCGCAGAATGTATTCTGCGGTGGTTGTAGTCCTCAAACGCTGCAAACAGCGCCTCTTTGGCTTCTTGGATGTCGGCAAACTCCCGCGGCCAGACGTACTCTTTCTTGAGCGTCTTGCGGAAGGACTCTATGTGTCCGTTCTGTTCCGGCGTGCTGACGTAGATGTATTCGAGGGTTTATTCCCAGCGCGGCCACAGATGATCTGAATTCGCGGCTGATGTACTGGGATCCGTTGTCGACCCTGAGGGTCAGGCCGGGCAGTTAGGGGCCGGCGGCGGCCACCGCGTTGGTCACCGGCATGATGGCATCGCGGCGCGTGGCGCGGCTAGCCAGCACGAACGCCAGCCACTGCCTGGTGAAGACGTCTATCACGTTGAAGCAATAGCCCCCGCCGTCGGATCCGCACCAGATGTAGGACATGTCATACTCCCAGAACCGGTTTGGCGCCTTTGGCCTGGGTGGTTTCTTGTTGTCCCGGATTATCTCCCGTCTGGTGCGCGAGGGCCTGGTCCAGCCCGGTCTCTTGAATATGCGCCGTACCGCCTTGCGGTTGACCGGACGGTTCAATTCCCTGAATGCCTGGGCGGCCATGCGCCGCGTGCCGTAGGTGGGTCTTGCGGGGCCGATCTTCTGTACCATCTCCTGCACATGCGGATCCGGCGATACGTCTCTGAGTCTGGCGGTGTAGTACCATGCCTTCTTGGAGACGCCGCAAAGCAAGAGCGCCTTGTTCAGGCTCACCGTTCCGTGCATCGTCCGAACTGCCTTCATTTTAGCTCGCCTCCCAGCGCTTTTTTTAAAGCGTCATTGGTCACGGCATACTCTCCGATGATCCTCTTTAGCGAGGCAACCTCCTCTTTGTGCCGCTTGACCTGTTTGGAGGCGTCGGGGCCATCAAGCGAGCTGCGCCCGCCAGCCAGGAACTTTTCTTTCCACACATATACTGTCCGAGGCACCAGGTTGTGCTCGCGGCATATCTCCGCCATGCTGGATTGTGGGTTAAATGTCTGGAGTACGATACGGATTTTCTCGTCCGTACTCCATCGTGACTTCTTGTCTGTCATGCCCCCTCTGGCCTCCAATCGCTAAAGTGTGCATCGCTGATCGGTCTCCTTCTAGCGGGGTCCGCCCCAATCTCTATGCGAAAAAGATACTGTTGCAAACTCGTGACCTTCCCTAGGCACGGCGGCTGGTTCTAGTGCAAACTCGTGACCTTCTCTCAAACCCGCCGGTCGGTTGCATGCCTGAATCCCGGCTAGCAGTCCCAGTCAAACTCTTGTCTTGTCAGGCGGCTTAACCTTTCGTTATGCGGCCTGAAATACTCGATCAGTTCCTCCCGCGTGCCCCTGCGCATAGGAGGGTACTTGCCTGCGTTCAGCGGGGGACGGTCCGGAACGCGCAGCGGCCGGACGCCCAGATGGTTCCACACCCTGCCGAGCACATCCTGCGGGTCGGAGGCAAAATCGTCATAGTTAATGATCAGCATTTTTTCAACGGGGAAATACTGGTGCCAGCGTATGAGATGATCCGCGTACAGGCCGGTGTCTCGATACATCCAGATGTTCTTATTTAGGTACCCGGACCCGTATTCGCGCGTCCGCTGCTCCTCGCGCGCCAGTGCTGCTTCAAACGCCGGTTCGGTTTCATGGTTATCGCGACGTAGCATGTTATAATGCGAGTACGCCCTGTCTACGGGGTTGCGTACAATGACTATGATTTTTGCGTCTGGCGTCAGCTCGCGCATGCGTGGGGCTACTATCAGCGGGTTTGTCAAATAACTGACCGTGGCCTCGCCCGTGATGCGCCCACGGCGGTACGGGAAAAACGACCGGTAGTAGTGCGGGCCATACTTGTACCACACGAGGTAATACATCGGCTCCTTTGACACGCAGGGATCTATGTCCGGGTGCTGTACGATGCAGTCATACAGGGATGTGGTGCCTGACTTTTGTGCGCCTATGATATACCAATTGGGCAGCGCCCGCAGGGGTGACGTGACGTACCTGTACGGCATGTCATACAGCGGCCACAGTTGCTTGCGCCGCCGCAACCACTTGCCCAACGTCAGGCGGGCGGGCGACTTGGCCTCGTTGGCGTTGTGCCGCCTGTATATCTTGGACAGCTCCTCTTTCATGTCTAGTGACACGTTATTGGAAGTATTATAGAGTTATAAGTTCTCTCGAAAATAGGTTCTCTTGCAAAATTGGGACAGGTTGTGGTTTGATGCTAATCGTCCGATCCGGTCACAGTGATGTGGTTGTCATGTATCGTAAACGTGATGCGCCTTGGGTTGCCAAGTCGCCTCAGGACCGGTTTTGGTATGTAGCTGAAGCTGCTCGTGTTCTGGACGTTGTGCGTGACCGATGCCGTGAACTTTGTGGCATCCCTTGCCCATTTTGCCATGTGGATGGTTCCCGTATTGTGGTTATAAGCAAATTTTAGTAAACGAATTCGTTATGGTACGACGCAAGTAACCGTTCAACCCCTTTTTAAAGACGGCCGGTTTTGGTGTCAAATTCGGCCAAAGTCGTTCCTGATCACTACTATCCGGAGAGGGGGGCTGAACGGTTACCGACGCAAGGGGCGCCGCGGGAGGTCAACCCGGGAAGAGCTGGACGCCCGTAGCAGGGAGATCGTGCGGAAGGGGGTGATCCTGGGTTTGGGTTGGGGGCGGTACATGGTGTCATCGTGCTCAAAACCGGGTTCATACTACGAGGTGACGGTCACGAGCAACTACTGGAGGTGCACGTGCCTGTACCATGTCCACGGAAACCGCCGCTGCAAGCATGTTGGAGCGGTGCAGTCTTTGGTGGAGCGCATTACCAAGCCCGAGCGCGACGTTGTGGAGATGTGCGACCCCGGGGCGAGGTGTGTGTCGTGCGGGGATGCCGACTGCAGGCACCACGAAACCCCCCGTCGAAAGAACGGCGTCTCGGAGAGGTACGAATGCAGGACCTGCAGCAAAAAGTTCACGTACAGTCCGGGGTTCGTGGGCAGGCATTACAACGCCGGCGACATTACCGGCGCCCTGCAGGACGTGGCCATGTGCAAGTCTCCCGGACAGGCGGCCCAGAGCATGGCAAAGACGGGTCGGATTCCAGACCCGGCCCCGTCTGGAGGTGGACCCGCAACTTTGGCTCGCTGCTAAAGGGCCTGACCGACTCGATTGCGCACAGGGCCAGTTACGAATGGAGCGCCGACGAACTATACTTCAAGTGCATGGGCGGGGGGGATGTGGCTGTTCGGGGTGATGGACACCGAGACCCGGTTCGTGATAGATTACGACGTCTCGCCGGACAAGATTGGGTATGATGCACGAACCTGTTTGCCGGCGCCATGGCGCTGGCCGGCAAGATCCCCGACGCGGTCACCACCGACGCCCTGCCCGGATTTGCCATCGGGCTAGGCGGCGCCCTACCGGGCGGTAGGCGCGCGAGAACCCTCCACAGGAAGGATGCAGGCATACGCAAGCGGCATTCCAACAACAGCACCTGCGAGCGCTTCAACGGTACCCTCAAGGACCGCCTGAAATCCGTCCGTGGATTCCACTCCCCACTGCCCGCGCTTCACGTGCTGTACCTGGCATACTACAACCCCTTCCGGCCCCACTCGGGCATGGGCGGAAGGACGCCCGCCGAGGCGCTGGGCATCATACTGAAGGGGCCTGACAAGTGGCTGACGGCCATACGGCCCGCCACGGCCCTGCTCTGCACGTGACGCCCCGGCTGCACGGCAATTCGTATCGCGGGAGGATCATACCGCGCGGTTGTGTATCGTATCGATGGCATCCTGCAGTTCTTGCAAGGGCGTACCGCCGGCAGGCCCGGGTGATCGTCCGTCCGGACGGCCATGCAACACAGTGACACGGTACGATGATCCTGCCGGGTGGCCTATGTCACATGGAGATGTCCCATTTTTGCAAGAGAACCGCAGGTGGTCAAGCTTTTAAATCGGCTGCAAACCCCGCCGTAACATATGGACAAGAAAAAAACTAGAATAGCATTCATTTACAAGGCATCCGACCCCTTCTGGACGGGCGGGCACTACGACAATACGTCCTACGAGTTTCTTGTCAGGGCCATGCAGCGGAACAGAGATGTAGACTACACGCTTGTGCCCGTATCCCGTGAGTACGACGCGGGGAGATCGCTGAGGGGCAGATGTGATGCGGTCATCCTTGCCGGGTTTCGAGATTACAGCATGCCGAGGATACGCGGGTTGAAATCATTGAACGTGCCGGTGCTTTCAAGATGCGGTGACTTTCACGACGCCAGACGATACGGAATAGGTGAACGGAATTACGACGACTATGGGATCGACTGTTTGTTCAATTTCATGAGCGAGAGGTATTTTTACAAATATTATCCCCGCCACATGAACTACAGAACGATCTTCTTTGGCGTCGAGCCCTCGTTGTACCAGAACCTCACACCGTTCAAGCACCGAATAAAGGACAAAATACTCAATTCCGGTGCGACTGCTAAAGTGTACCAGAACCTCACACCGTTCAAGCACCGAATAGTGGACAGGGTTATCAATTTTACCGCAGTTACTCCCGGCGCCATCAGATGGAAGATCGCTGGTGGGGCGTGTCTGTCGTACGCGAGAGACGTGCTCAGAAACCCTGAAGGGCTTCCGCTCAGGTCGCGACTGTTGCATCCGAGGCCACCCTTATACCATTTTTACAAACTAAGAACTGACTGCAACCGACTCGCATACGTGGTGTATGGACGAGGTGCCTCGTACCAACAGATGCTGTCCGAATATAGAGCGGCCATAGCCGCCACCACCTACTATAGTTGGGATCATAAGTAACCGGACAAATTTTTCATGCGGGGTATAATTTATCCAAATTTCTAAACAGAATGTCGCGCGGATTGAAATTGATTTCAAGCGACTCGTACACGAGCATCACCTTCCGTCTAAAGTAGCTCCTGGCCGGCCGCCGGAACGTTCTGCGCAGTATGGCCTTTCCATTCCGCCACAGCCACTCGGCCGGATTCAAGAACGGCGAATACGGCGGCAGGAACATCAGTCTGACTGAATCACCATTCTTCTCGAGATATTGCCGTACGCGTTTCGTGTTGTGGTACGCGGCGTTGTCGACGACCGCCGCCACCTTGCCGAAACGTTGTTGCAGTTTATCGAGGTATTTGATGAACGATCTGTCGTTGGCCCTGTTGGCCGCCATGTAGCACGTCTGCCCATCCAGGGTCACGCCGCCGTAGACGGTCTGCCTCTGGTTGCCCAGCGGCATCTGTATAGGTTCGGCGTCGCCGCGCACGTAGACGGCTCCCGACCCGAACAGGTTCGCGTTTTGGTGGCTCTCATCGGCCATGACCACGGTGAAATCGTCCTTTTCGAGCGTCTCAACCTCCCTTTCGGTATCCTTCTGCCAGATCTCTACCTCCTCCTTCGGCGGGACGCGGTCGGATAACCGGAGTGTCTTCTTGACCGCGAAGCCCAGGGACCTCAGCAGGCGGCGCCCGTGCTGTTCGCTGTATTTCACGCCAGTCTTCTTTTCGACCAGCTCGACGAACCCCAAGGCGGTAAACCGCTTGGCGCCGCCGACTATCTCCTCCAGCTGGGCGCGCGGCACGAAAGGGGGGCGGCCCGGCCTCGCATCGTCGGCGAGGCCGTCCAGCCCGTTGCGGTCGTACGCGGCAAGCCACGCGTAGACGGTTCCGCGACTGACGCAGAAGCCGTCCGCCACGGTATCGACGTCGATGTTCTTGTTCAATACCATGTTTACCGCCGCAATGCGCGCGTACTCGTTCTTGTTTTTGGCGCGCTTTAGCGCGTCTTTCATCTCGGTCGTAGCCATGTGCCGGCTTGAAATTTTACCCTATTATGATCTTACGGATTTGTCCGATTACTTTTGATCCCAACTATATCCCACCATAAAATACTGGGAGATCGCCGCCGCAGGCTGCCTCGTATTCATGGAGATTACAGAAAAGAACCACGGCCAGTACCTAGGATTCAAGGACGGGGAGAGCTGTGTTGTCATAAACGAGGACAACCACGAGAAGCGCTTTGAGGAATATCTGAACAATTCAGACGATCAGAAGTGGGAAAAGATGGCAGACGCCGGTAGGTCCCACGCCTTGCGGAACTTCAGTAATGACAAGGGGGTAGAGGATCTCTTGAGATTGATCAGGGATCTGTCATGAATGGCGTACACCGGGTGCTGCCGGGGTACGTGTTCACGTCACCTGAACGCGTTTTCCCGCACCAGCCAATATTATAACAAATAACCGTGCATATATCGAGAGAAAATTACCGGTCCGTTACCGCGCGTCTTTTTGGCGAATGTTGTTTTTGGGCGGGTCGCCTGATCAAATGTACGTCGCCATCTGCGTCATGTAGTCGATGCCGCGCGCCTTCCAGGTCGTCACGCACGTGAAGATGTTGGCCAGCCAGTCCATGGTCTTTTCCGACCGGATGGACCCGCGTACCTTGCGGTGGACGACCAGCTCGCGCAGGGCCCGCTCGGCGGCGTTGTTGGTGGCGGGGATGGCCGGGTCGATGACGAACCGGAACAGGCTGGGCAGGGCGTTGGATATCTTGGTCATAAATTTTTCGAGTACGGGGTGGTCGGCGTGCCCGTCGATGATCCTCGATACGCGCTTTCGGAGGGCGTCGTGCAGGGATCTCCTGTGGTCGGGCGGCCCACTGCTCTCCGTGCCGTCCCAGTATGTGCGGCGCAGAGCGTCGGCGACATCCCGCGCCGCGCGGCAGTGTTCGTTGCGGTCGGCCAGGTGCTCGGCCTCGCGGAGGATGTGGGCCCAGCACCGCTGGAGGTTGTATCTCTTGTAGGCTGCCCACCCGTCGCAGATGATCGTCCCGGACCAATTTTCGCCGAGGACCTCGCGCACCACCCCCGGGCCCCTACTGGGGCGTATTAGTAGTAGGTGTCGCCGGTCTCGGGGTTGAGAAATATCCAGATCCAGACCTTCGTGCCGTTGAGCGAGATGTATGTCTCGTCGATGTGCAGCAGGCGCGCCTTCCGTATGCGGGCCCGCACCTCCAGGGCGGGCTCCCCCAGGAACAATCCCGTCCTGGACAGGACGTTGTGGATGGCGCCCGTCGACATCTTGACGCCGTGCCTGTCCATGCTGGCCGCGTTCAGCCTGCCGGGGAGGCGGTCCAGGAAGTTGTGGACGACGGTGCCCACCACGTGCCTGCCGTAGGATCCTCCCTTGGGCAGGTCCGTCTCCGACTTTATCTTGCCCATGCCGCACTCGCCGCAGTCGCAGATGATCGTGTAATGGCGGGTGGTCGTGGCCGGAACCGGCTTTGGTATCTCGGTGTAACTGTTCACGTCATTTGTTCGTAGATTCCATGCGCACGGGCCAAAAATCGGCCACTGGTAGTTTCATGGTGTTGAAAGAACGCGTAGTTTGGCACATTTGGACCCCTGCCATAAAAATCAGGGCATCGAAAACGACCTGAATTTCGGCTAATTTTGCGAAAGTGGAGGTGATCATGGGGCGGACCCCGCTAGAGTAGTACCGCAGGCGTTCATAGACCTTAAGGGCTGCGGAGGGGCAGAACAGGCATGACAAAGACCAAGTTCACTCCCGAGCAAAAGATCCAGATCGTACTGGAATCAATCAAGACCAACATCGGCACGGCAGAGCTGTGCCGCAAGCACAACGTGCGCCCTCCGACGTTCCAGACATGGAGACAGCAATTCTTGGATGCGGGCAAGGCCAGATTGACACACCACGGCAATGCGGATCCTGCAATGACCTCTAAAAGAGAGATCGACAACCTTAAGCGGATTATAGGAGAACTGACAGTAGCCAACGACGCTTTAAAAAAACCTTGGAGGAAAGCAGAGGTTGAGCGCGGTCAGGCGTATGCAGCAGCAGATGAGCCTTGCCAAGTCGCTAAAGTACGCAGGCGTATCAAAGTGTGCCTGGTACTACAAGCCCAAGACGCGCGAGGTCAGACTTGACCAGGGCATCGTAGATGCCGTATCCAGGATCAGCGCCAAGAGGCCCACGTATGGAACGCGCCGGATGGCGGCCCAGGTGTCCAGGGAGACGGGCGCTCGGGTAAATCGCAAGCAAATACAGAGGATATACCGAAAGACCGGCTACATCGACCCGCAAAAGACCAAGAACGACATCATCCGTACGAAGCGCAGGCTCTTCAAGCCCGAGGCCCCGAACCGGTTGTGGGAGCTTGACATCACGTACATCTGGTGCGGCATGGACGGCTGGTGCTACAGCTTTAACGTGGTCGATTGCTTCACCCGCAAGTGGATATCGTACGCGTTTGACACCAACGCCACCCGGTACGTGGCCATAGATTCAATCACAAACGCAGTCGCTGCGGAAAAACCCGACTGCTCGCGGCTGAGAATACGCACGGACAACGGCAACCAGTACGTAAGCCACGACTTCAGAAAGGTGGTACAGTCCCTTGGCATCGGCAAGCACGAATTCATCTGGAAGAACACGCCGGAGCAGAACGGGCACGTCGAGTCGTTCCACAAAACACTCAAAAAGGAGTACATATGGCCCCGTGAGTTTGAATCCTATCAGGATGCCGAGATTGCACTTGCAGACGCCTTTGCGGATTACAACAACCAGCGGATCCACTCCGCCATCGGATACATGACACCAGCCGAGTTTGCCATGCAGTGGGAGCTGAGAAATAAATGAGGCCCACCATACGGAGATTCATGGCAAAAACGGTCCTATTTTATGGGGTCCACTCCAATCACTTACAGATCTGGAACAAATTTCTGACGGACTTGGGTGCGTACCGGTACTTCGCGTAAAACCGCATATGGAAATCCGGCACGCGCACCAGCTAGGAGGCGGTGGTTAACTTTGCATCTCTGGTACATGCCCGCCAGATTGGCGACTCACACGGCTAGCTCACGAATTTGGAGGAGAACCCATTAACGCTTGGGATGACTGGTGGAACATCTGGCTCTTGGCGCACCCGGCGGCCAGCTCGTCGCCGGCGCCGCGCCTCATCAGGCCACGGTACAGGCCGTCCTCCAGCTTGACACCTTCGCGTTCCTCCCATTCCTCGACGGTTATCGAGTATTTCTTCTGGATGCGGTCACGGTACCACTCTGGTATGACGTTGAAGGCGCAGAAGGGGATAATCCTCAGGTCTGGCGTCAGATAGTGTATGTCGCAGCGCTGCAGCCTCTCCAAGTCCTCGTTGTACTTGTCCTGAAAGTGCATCATGCCCAAGAACAGGCCCTTTACGTGCCATGAGCCCACCGCGTCAAAGGACCTCTTCATCAGTATGTTGCCGAACATCTTTGCCAGATCCAACCCGGCGGGTTGCTTCTTGGTGTCCACGAATCCCTTCAGCTTTCGCACCACCTCCAACATCGTATAGTACTTGTTCTTGCCGGAGCGTATCTCCTCGGCCTTGTCCTCGAAGAGCTCAAGCATCCCCTGGATATCGCAGAACTTGGTGATGGGTACGAACTTTTTGGTCTCTTGGTCTTCAAAGATGTACGTGCCGGCGCCGCATGCAAAGTGGATGGACAGCTCGTACTTTGGCTTGCTGGAGAATGCCTCAATGACATTGGTCAGCGGCATGCAGCTGGGAACCGGGAACCAGTCATCGATGGTGACCTCGCCGGCGGTCTGCTCCTCTATCCTCTGGATGCAGTCGGGGATGGTTATGCGGTACTTTTCGCGCTCCTGTTTGCCCATCCTGCCTGTCAGGGAGACCGGCTGGAAGTTGACCGCGTGCACCACGTCCATGTTCTTCTGGGCGTACCGGATTATCCCGCCCAGTTCATGGTCGTTTATCGACTTGATGACGGTCGGGACAAAGACCACCGTCGTGCCGGTCTTGCGGCAACTGTCCAAGGCGTAGGGTATCTCCCAGTGGTTCTTGGGGTTGGTCCGGGGCGTCACCCCGTCAAAGCTCAGGTATAGGTTGTTGCAACCGGCAAGCCTGACCTCGCGGGGCCGCCTCGGGATCCATCGCATGCCTTATCCCGTTGGTGTTCATCTGGATGTGGTCTACGCCCTCCTCCTTCATTATCTTGATGACCTCGGTAATGTCTTCCCGGAGCATGGGCTCGCCGCCGGTTATCTGGATTGAGTTGCCCGGTATGGGCCTCTCTGCCCTGAGGGTCTTCATCATTGCCCTTACCTGATCCCTGGACGGCTCGTACATGTAGGCGCCCTCCAACCCCTTCTTGACGTAAAAGAAGCAGTACCAGCACGTCAGGTCGCACCGGTTCGTCACTATCATGTTGGCAAGGCCGCTGTGCGAGAGGTGGTTGGAGCACAGTCCGCAGTTGTTGGGACAGGAGCATTTCTCAATCATGACATTGGGAGCGTGGGCACCCTTGCCGTCCATCCAGTAGGTGCTGAACTTGTTGTACATCTCGTAAGACCCAAAGTAGAGCTCCTCGCACTCGCCGTGGGTCGGGCATGTCTTGGTCATGTAGACCCTGCCTTCCCTCTCAAAGACTTCCGCGTCCAGTATCATATTGCAGTCTGGGCAGATACTCTGCGTGAACCGGATGGTTGACTTCTTTGCCGAGCTCTTCACGCTCTGGTTGGATATCTGAATCAGTGACATCTGCTACCCCAATTTGCTGGCGCGTTATATAACACCTTTGCCACCACGCCCACTCGGGAACATGGGAATGGGCTGGGAAGTTAGTAGCGCCTGGGAAATTTTGGCGCCTGGAGTGGAAACGGAGGTTCAGCAGTTTCACGCTGCGGAGTGGAAATTATGGTCGTAGACCTGCGTTTCCAGCCCAAACGTTGGGCAGCAGTCGACATGCCTCATGTAGGAACTCCGCAGTGAAAGCGCGGGTTTGCGCCGGCGGGTGGGAGGTACAGCCGCGTGAGACGGCCAATTCCAGACAAACTGGAGGTCCGCAGGGTTGGGGTATGAGTCGCCTGAGGCACCGGCACGCGTCATCGGATATGTTTAAACCCACACAACCCAAAGTCGCGTTATGCACATGCTCTTCATATCGTCCCGATACGACTCCGGTGTGGGCGGCCATGCGGCTATGCTGGCCAGCCAGCTCCAAAGACGCGGCCACGATGTGGATCTGCTACGTGTTCCGCACGTTACGATCAAAAACCTCAAAAACCCAAGCTTTACCATGCTGTCCTCCCTTCGGGCTCTCTTGTCAAGGAGACGGTATGACATAGTCCACGCCTTTAACATACCGTCGGCCCTGCCTATGAGATTCGCCAAGGCGGCAAGAAAGGTGCTCTCCGTACACGGAGTCTACGGGGAGCAGGTAGACATGATACATTCACGCGCCGCCGCCAAGCTTGCAGGCGCCGCCGAGATCAGGGCTTTTGGGTGGTCGGATGTCCTGACCACTGACTCCAAAAGGACGGCCATGGCATACGGAGAGATGGGATATGATTTTGCCTACCTGCCGTCCGCCATAGATCCTGCCATGTTTGAGGGCCTTACGGGTGCCAAGAGACGTACAGACCAAGTAGCATACGTGGGGAGGGACAGTTACGAAAAGGGGACGGACGTACTGCGTGGAATTGAGCCGGACGTACGCGGCACGGTACGCTACTGCACCGGTATGGCGTGGCGTGATGCCATGTCGGTTCTGGCCGAATCGTCCGTCATGGCGTTGCCCTCTAGAATGGAGAGCCTTCCCACTGCCGTAAAGGAGGCGTTCTATCTGGGGGTTCCGGTGGTGGCCATGTCCGTCGGCGGCGTGCCCGAGCTCATACAGGACGGCAAGACTGGATTTCTGATAGAGCCGGGCGATGCTAGGCGCATGACCGATGTCATAAACGGCATACTTGACGGTTCCATACCCACGCGAGAGGTAACGGAGGCTGCTCACGGCTACGTGACG
The DNA here is from genome assembly GCA_965261905.1 of Nitrosopumilaceae archaeon. Taxonomy (GTDB): domain Archaea; phylum Thermoproteota; class Nitrososphaeria; order Nitrososphaerales; family Nitrosopumilaceae; genus VYCS01. The sequence continues at coordinate 1,260,202 of CBDHDZ010000013.1, forward strand.
CAACACATGACGTGGGATGCTGTCATGCCCCGGTACGAGGAGATGTACTGGGAGCTGCTCTCAGGAGGGAGTGGATTCGACCAGCCGGGCTAGCCCATCCTCCAGATCTATTGAGTACGTCCACGGCAGGGACTGCGCGGCGAGCGAGGTGTCGGCCCTGCTTGCCGCCACATCACCCGGCAGCGGATCCGCGTATTTTGGGGATGCGTCCAGTGAATATGCCCGTATCATGGTGCGCGCCAGTTCGCTTATGGTGACGCTCCTGCCCGTACCCACGTTGAAGAAGCCGTCGCGCGTACGACTGGCCATGGCGGCAAGGTTGGCGGCGGCCACGTCCGACACATGCACAAAGTCACGCGACTGCGAGCCGTCCCCGTTGATTACGGGGGGCATGCCCCTTTCCAGCCTCCTCATGAACTGCGTTATCACTCCGGCGTACGAGCCCGTCTGGCCCCTTCCGTATACGTTAAAGTAGCGCAGTCCTACGACCCCGGCCCCGTCTCCAACCATGTATTTCAGGGCAACCGTTTCGGCATCGGCCTTGGTGGCGCCGTAGGGGTTTTCGGGCGCTTTGGGTGCATCCTCGCGTATCGGGACGGACTGTGCGGTCCCGTACACGCTTGAACTGCTGGCGTAGACCACCCTTACGCCGTGCTCTGCAGCCCGGTTCAGAACGTTCGCCGTGCCGCCCACGTTGACATCGTGGTACTCTTGCGCCATGGCGTATGACTCCTGCACGGCCACGAGCGCCGCCTCGTGGAACACGCCATCACATCCGCGCATGGCGGCATCCAAGGCGTCTGTATCCCTGATGTCGGCCTTGACGAACTCCACGCTGTCCATGATGCCGGACAGCCGTTTCAGGGATCCTGCGTACAGGTTGTCCAGTATGCGCACCGAATGTCCCGCTACGAGCAGTGCCTCTGCTATGCAGCTTCCAACAAAGCCGGCGCCGCCGGTCACTAGAAATCTCATCGGCCATCGCGCGCACTGCGCCGTTTATAAGCGGGAGCGCCCACCCACCTGCTCACATCACCCGTCGGCCGCGCCGCCGGGCGGCACTGCGCCGCACCTGCCTCCATGTCGAAGCCCTCACTGCACTCGCGTCTAAGACTGCCCCCACACCCTCCTAGTAACCGGTCGCCGCGTACAACCCCGTTGCCCGGCAGCACCCGGTGTACACCGTTCATGACAGATTCCTGATCAATCTCAAGAGATCCTCTACCCCCTTGTCATTACTGAAGTTCCGCAAGGCGTGGGACCTACCGGCGTCTGCCATCTTTTCCCACTTCTGATCGTCTGAATTGTTCAGATATTCCTCAAAGCGCTTCTCGTGGTTGTCCTCGTTTATGACAACACAGCTCTCCCCGTCCTTGAATCCCAGGTACTGGCCGTGGTTCTTTTCTGTAATCTCCATGAATACGAGGCAGCCTGCGGCGGCGATCTCCCAGTATTTTATGGTGGGATAGGGGGTGGTGGCGGCTATGGCCGCGCTATATTCGGACAGCATCCGTTGGTATGAGGTATAATCTCTTCCATACACCACGTATGCGAGTCGGTTGCAGTCAGTTCTTAGTTTGTAAAAATGGTATAAGGGTGGCCTCGGATGCAACAGTCGCGACCTGAGCGGAAGCCCTTCAGGGTTTCTGAGCACGTCTCTCGCGTACGACAGACACGCCCCACCAGCGATCTTCCATCTGATGGCGCCGGGAGTAACTGCGGTAAAATTGATAACCCTGTCCACTATTCGGTGCTTGGACGGCGTAAGGTTCTGGTACACTCTAGCAGTCGCACCGGAATTGAGTATTTTGTCCTTTATTCGGTGCTTGAACGGCGTGAGGTTCTGGTACAACGAGGGCTCGACGCCAAAGAAGATCGTTCTGTAGTTCATGTGGCGGGGATAATATTTGTAAAAGTGCCTCTCGCTCATGAAACTGAACAAACAGTCGATCCCATAGTCGTCGTAATTCCGTTCACCCATTCCGTATCGTCTGGCGTCGTGAAAGTCACCGCATCTTGAAAGCACCGGCACGTTCAATGATTTCAACCCGCGTATCCTCGGCATGTTGTAATCTCGAAACGCGGCAAGGATGACCGCATCACATCTGCCCCTCAGCGATCTCCCCGCGTCGTACTCACGGGATACGGGCACAAGCGTGTAGTCTACATCTCTGTTCCGCTGCATGGCCCTGACAAGAAACTCGTAGGACGTATTGTCGTAGTGCCCGCCCGTCCAGAAGGGGTCGGATGCCTTGTAAATGAATGCTATTCTAGTTTTTTTCTTGTCCATATGTTACGGCGGGGTTTGCAGCCGATTTAAAAGCTTGACCACCTGCTGGGCTGTGTGAGGTTGGTGCGTAATTCTCGTCTGTTTCGGCAGGTTGCCCCTCCCGGGCTTTCATCGGCTAGGCTATCATCTCTGGACTCGGCCACGCTACACGCCCGGCCACAGGCGGGGAGCGTTAGGCGCACTGTGTGGGTCTGTTGTCCGCCGTATGACGGGATTGGTACTTTCAGCCTGTTGGCCCACTCGAACCGGCCGGGCGCCCGCACGTTCCATGCGATGGCTCTCCCCTTGGCGAACCGCAGGTGGTTGTCCGTCCGGACGACCTGCAGCGTAGTTGGTGCCCCCTGTTCTCCTCGACTCCAAAGACGCCCTCGATCAGGACCCTCAGCCGATACTCGTCCTAGTCGAACAGCCTGGCCACCCTCCTCCGGTTGGGCGCAGCCCGGTTGGTGGTTCTCCGTCGTTGCTTGATGTTGGGGATCATACCCTTCCAGAAGATCATCCAGTAATTGTACTCGGCGTCGTACCACTTGTCGGCGTGAAAGAGGCGGCCCGCGAACTCGAATCCGCGGCTCCTTATCTACGCCAGCATGTGCACAGCGTGTTGACATCGTTGACGTTGCCCGGCGTGGCCATCGCGGCCAGTATGATCTGCAGCCCCAGGACGGCCGTGATATGGTACTTCCATCTGTGTATGTAAAGGCGGCGCGTGCGAGCGGAAGCCGTATGCCTTGATGCATGCCGCAGGTAAGTTGGACTGGCAGTATTTAAGACGCGCCGACTTGCGCGAGATGATCATCGTTTTTTGCACCGGGATAGGGACCCAAGGGAGACGTCGAAGCCGCCCCTCGCCCAGGCCGGGGCGGCGAGACGCCTCCCGATGGGGGACCGGATCTGGAAATGCGCAGGGCTCCCCACGCGGGATCCGGCGCTCCCTGCTCGTTGGGCACCGCGCGGGCCGGCGGCGCCATTCTGGTCGTTTTTTCCCATGCGAAAAAAAAATATCTGCCAATGGTGCTGGGCGGATCCCGCACGGTGGCGGGCCGCGTCTGGCCGGGCCCCGACACCCTCCCAAATTGATCCAGAGATGGGTGCCGGAGCGCCGGCTAGATGCGGGATGCTAGCCGCGCCAGCCGGACCAGCTTGGCCTGGTAGGCCTTCTGGTCATGGAATCGGTAGGGCTGTCGTTTGTTCAGCATGTGCCAGATGTAGATGGCCATCTTTTTGGCCAGGTGGCTCTGGGCCACCACCGGCGGGTGGCGCTTGCGGACGCCCTCGTAGTATGCCGACAGCACGGGATTGTGATGGCCGGCCACCAGGGCCGAATGCATCATGATCCATGTCAGGGCGCGGTCGGAGCTCTTCTTCATGCGGCCGTGCCGGGTGCTGTCCCCGGACTGGTACACCCTGGGGCAGAGGCCCAGGAACGAGACCAGTTGTCGGGGGCCGGCGAACCGGCCGATGCCGTCGATGGAGACGGCCACCAGCAGGGCGCTGAAGGCGTCAAACCCGGACAGGGTCATTATCAGCCTGGCATCCTCGTTGTTCAGGGCCGCCTTTGCCACGAGCTTCTCCAGCATGTCTATCTCGCCGCTCAGGTATCTGACGTGGCGGACGTACTGGCCCATGATCCTGGTGTCGCCGGGGTTCAGCTTCAGGCCGTTCAGGTATTCCTGGTACTTGGCTCCGGACGTGTTTCCGTGGCCCGAGCTGGTCGGGTGGTCGTACTTGCCGCAGATGGCGTGCTGGCGGTTGAGCGCGCGGGTCCGTTCCTTGATCAGGATCATCCGCTGGCGGAGCAGATCCAGGCCGCGCCTGTTGTTCCGCTTGTGCACGTGGCAGGTCGGTACGTCGTCCATCCTGAGCCGGTTGGCCAGCTGCCTGGCATCAATCTTGTCGGTCTTGGTCCCGGACTGGGACAGCTTGAGCCGCAGCGGGTTGGCCAGCACTATGGGTATTTTCAGATCCTCGAATACTTCGTATGTCTTGAGCCACAGCCAGGCCGTGGACTCGCAGACCGCCTTGCAGTCGTACCGGGGCGCGACGCTCTCGGCAAATTTCCGGGCGTCCGCCCTGATGTTGGGGTATTTGGCATCCTCCAGGACGTTGCCGTCCGCGCCCATGACGCAGACCACGCAGGTCCGTTTCCCTATGTCGATTCCAATGTAGGCTTTTGATCTTTCTATTTTCGTTCACCTCCTTTTTGTTTTGGTCGGCAAGCAGCAAGGCTGCACTCATCTGTAACGGCTCGAAGCCGAGTAAGGCTGCAGCTCGAAATCCCCCATTCAGTAGGAACGGCTCGAAGCCGATGGAAGGTAAAGGGTCTGCTCACCATGCGCAGGTAAACTAACCAGATATACTTGCCTTCAGTAGACCTTCTAGGACTTCTCAATAAAGTCGCGCCCCGCCATATCTGGACGTTCAACCCCTTCGTACCTGGTGGTCTCCGCCCCGCTGTTGTCGGCTCCCAGCGGGGCATCCGTCCCGTCGGCCTCGGCCAGGTAGAGACGGGTGGTCCGGGGCCAGTATCTCGTCCATCCATTCGGACGGGATGGTCTGCATGTGCCTGACCAGGGTGGTGTGGTCTGGGGCAGGCTCATCGTCACAGACGGTACGTATCGCCCCCATGTCAGACTCGGTCTCGCGGTACGTCTGGTTGTAGGCCATCATCCACAGGTAGGCAAAGTCGAGTTTCTCCTTGGAGTGGACCGGGGGCCTGCCCCGGTTGCTGCCCTCCGAGTGCGGGCACGGCCTCTCCCGGACCAGCCGGATCAGCGTCCTCCTCAAGTGGGCCGCCTCGGCCACCGCTGCATGATCATAAAACCGCCAGTATTCTTCCCGTCGGGTGCTCTGTCATTGCGGCAGACGCGAGATCCGCCGATCATTGAACGTATCGGATGGGCCAGATGCGGTTACGATGAATTACGCACCAACCTCGCATGGGAAGGGGTTGTTAAGTTACTGTATGCTAAGACGAATCTACAGTTCTTGAGAGATAGGATCCCGTTCCGTCAGGCGTCGATCACTTCCTAAACGCATGGTTCTTGAGCCGGCATCATCTTGGCACACAGTAACTTAACAACCCCCATGGCAATGTTTCCTTAAATAACCAACCGGGTGACCACAGATGTAATGAGCCTCTCTGACAGGACCCGGAAGGCGCTAGCCAAGGTGGGGCTGACCACCTCGGAGATACGGGTGTACTCTGCCCTTTTGAGGTCTGTGGAGCCGACTGCCGCGGAGCTGAGCCAGAAGGCCGGGGTTCCCTACTCCAAGATATACGAGATTCTGGGCGCGCTTGAGGAGAAGGGATGGGTCGGCTCCAACGACTCTAGACCCACAAAGTACTTTGCCAGGTCGCCTGGGACCGGTCTGGATACCATGCGGCGGCGAAACGAGGCCGACTTTACACAAAGCCAGGCCATCGCGCTGAACGAGCTGGGCCCGTTGTACGAGAAGAGCGGAGCAACCGAAAAGCCGGACATCTGGGTGCTATCAGGCTCCATGAACATCCTAGCCAAGATACTGGACATGGTGGAATCGTGCAGGAATGAGGTGCTGATATCAATCCCTGAGGCAAGGCAGGACATGATTCGGCAGGCGCTGCCCAAACTGAGGGCCCTCCACGACCGCGGGGTCCAGACCACCATCCTCACATCAGACAGGATGGATCCGGACAACCTGAAGGCCCTATCCAGAGTAGCCACGGTCAAAATCAAGGAGAACCTCTTCGGCGGGGGCATCATCTCGGACAGGAGGTATGTGATGATACTTCTGGCCGACATAGCGGGGGCGGAGACATCAGACATGGTGGCCATCTGGGCGGATCACGCCGGGTTGGCCAAGTTCGCCAGCGAGTACTTTGAATATTTATTAAAAGATTCCCGAAAACCATAGCATGGCCGACGAGGAGGTACTGTTCGTGGGCACCGCCGAGGCGGAGCACGTGGAGATGTACATCAAGGCCATCTGGCACATCACCGAGGTGGGCAACGAGGTCAAGATAAGCACCATCGCCAAGAAGCTGCACGTCAGGCAGCCCAGCGTGGTGCAGATGCTCAAGAAGCTCAAAAAGATGAAACTGGTGAACTACACCAAGGCAGGCGTAAGCCTGACCGGCGAGGGGGAGGCCATCGGCTCCAAGATGGTCCGGAACAGCAGGCTTCTGGAGGTGCTGATGGACAGCGCCCTCAAGATAGACATAGACGAGGAGATGGTCTGCGGCGTGGAGCACCACATGAGCATGCGGTTCACCGATGCCCTGTGTACCCTGCTGAAGCACCCCCGGACCAGCCCCCACGGCAAGGACATTCCTCTAGGCGAGTGCTGCCTTAAGGCTTTAGAGAGCAGCCCCGATGATGCGTAGCGACAGACCGTATGCCATTGATGGGTACGGGTATGATTCAGGTCGTGGTTTTGGACGATGGCCGGTTCACTGGCCCAAACATATCTCCGGCTGGGTTGATGGGCAATCCTTCTGGGCCATCCCCCAGAGCCTCGTGACCTAGCGTTTGCCTACCGGGGGTAGCATCCCTCCAATCTTGATCAACCAAAAGGTATAATGTGTGGTTAGATGCGTAACGGCACCATGGCCTGCTTCTGCGGATGCGCCGAGTACCAAAAGAACGAGAACGGATTCAAGTTAGCCTGTACGGCCTGCGGCCACGGGCCGCAGAACCATGAAGATCAGTTCCGGATGTCGGCCAGGCAGAACGAGTCGGCCAGCCAAAAGCGCGATGCGGACTTTGGCTAGCCAGGTCACTCCCCGATGACCTTTACCAAGACCCGCTTGGGCCTCCGCCCGTCGAATTCCCCGTAGAATATCTGCTCCCACGGCCCAAAGTCCAGGCGCCCGTCCGTCACGGCCACCACCACCTCCCTGCCCATCACCTGCCGCTTGAGGTGGGCATCGGCGTTGTCCTCACCGGTGTCGTTGTGCCGGTACTGCTCTGTGGGGGCGTGGGGGGCCAAGCCCTCCAGCCACCGCTCGTAGTCGTGGTGCAGGCCGGACTCGTTGTCGTTGATGAAGACGCTGGCGGTGATATGCATGGCGTTCACCAGGCACAACCCCTCCGATACGCCGCTCCGGGCCACCACCTCCCGCACCTCGCCGGTGATGTTCACAAAACCCCTCCGGGATGGAACGTTCATCGTGAGGTGTTCGGTGAGGGCCTTCACGACACAGATGAAACGGCCACCTCCATAAAACTCCGGCGGGCTCCGTACTCAAGATCCTCATCACGAATCAGCGGGATAGGTTCATCACTGCCCGCGCCTGTTTGCCCGGCCATCTATTTGGCCTTTCGAGATGGCTGCCAGGATACAGGTGCCCGACCTATCACCAGGACCAAGGAGCCTGCATCTTGGCAACCCCCCTTCAAGAACCTTGATAAATGGCGCCCCTTCATGACACTAAAATGGTTGAGGTGGACGTTTCCTGCAGCCTGGATAGCTTCCGGAAGTTCACCCTGGCCAGCACCTGCAAGTCGTTCGCCCCCCAGGTATACATGGACGACCCCGAGATATTCCCGGAGAGGGAGGAGGGGGGCGTCATCTACGTGGAGGCGGTCGACAAGGTCACCCTCAAGAAGATGCGCGGGATAACGTTCGTGAACGCCAGGGACGTGCTGGGCATCATCTACAACTCCAACAGCGGCAGCACGTCGGTCAAGTGGCGGCAGACCACCAGGTATGGCGGCAGGGCGACCGGGAACATATCGGCCAACTCGCTCCGGAACTTGGCCGAGGCGGGGGTGCTCACGCTGGCGCAGGTGGAGGATTGCATAGATAGAATGGCACAGGCCGACGACAAGTAGGGCCGCATGAAGGCCAGACGCATCGATGCCGAGTCGGTGGCTGCAACGCCGCAGAACCCGGATGATCTGCTTCGCCTCCGCCGGGTGATACGAGCAGGCGATACGATATCCGGCCACACCACCTGGGTCATAAAGCAGGACCGGGAGTATGCCCGGCCCGACAAGGGCGAGAGGATACGGGTGATGATGGCGATACTGGTTGACAGGATATCCCTGGACAACACCCTGGACAGGCTCAGGCTGGGCGGGGTGGTGGCAGAGTCGGACAGCGAGGCCATACCGCACGGCGTACGGCACTCGCTGTTGGTGGGGGTGGGCGATACCATCCGGATAACCAAGAAAAGGTGGCAGCCCATGGACCGGAAGCTGCTAAAGGCGCGCCATGACGCGGGGTTCGTCTTGGTCGCCATAGACCGTCACGAGTGCGGCTTGGCAAGGCTGTCCGGCACCCACCTGCGCTACACCCCCAACATATACTCGGGGTCCGGAGGCAAGAGGTACAAGACATCCTTTGATGTCAACCGGTACATGGAGCAGGTAGCCCGGGCCATAGGGGGCATGGTGCAGGACGGTGACACGCTGGTGCTCTTTGGTCCGGGGGAGACCAAAAAGAGGCTGGCCAACTACCTGGGCCAGGCACGTACGGGCAGCCCGCCGATAGTGACAGAGGGGGTGGACTCGGGGGGCGAGGACGGCATACACCTGTTTACCAGATCAGAGTCGCTAAAGAAGACGATCTCACAGTCCCGGCTTGCCCGGGTGCTTTCCATGATAGACCAGGTGATGGCCATGGCGGGCAGGAAAAGCAGAAGGTTTACCATGGGTTTTGAGGAGACGGCGGCCGCCAACGCGGCCGGGGCGATAGAGTCGCTGGTGTACTCTGATGGTATATTCGCAGACCGCGACGAGGAAGAGATAATCGGGCTGCTCAACGATGCGGAGCGGGCCGGAGCTGCCATTTATGGAGTAGACTCTACAACCGACATGGGCCTGCGGGTTACAAAACTGGGCGGAGTGGTCTCCATACTGCGCTATGCTCTGGACTAGCGCACCGAGTCGGCCAGCCATTTCATGTACGGGTGGTTGATGTTCTCGACTGCGATCTGCGCTATCTCGGGGGTGTCATACGGGTGGCATTGGCCGATGCGCTCGCAGAGTCGGCCGCCGTTTTCCGCCGTCGTCTTGAAGAGCACCATGCATTCGGGGGAGTCCTGCAGGCTGCCCTCCCATACGTATATCGAGGAGGCTACCTCGATTATGCTGGCGCAGGCGGCGGCCCCCTCCCGGACCAGCCTGTTGGACACCTTGCGGGCGGCATCGACGTCCGGGAACGTCGAGATTACTACCACCGCCCCCATAGCAACCGATAAATGACCGCTTCTAAAAAATTTTGCATATAGTGGAACTTGACTTTATCACGGACAATGCCATTGTATACGTGCTGGCGGCATGGGTGGCCATCCTGGTTGGGGCCAAGGCGCTCAAACTGGAGAACCGGGGCGTCGAGCTGAAATTCTACAGCCTGGTGTACAAAAACCGCGGCGTCCAGGAGGTCCTGACCAGGATGCTGGGCAGGACCAGGCGCGGCGTGCGCGTGTTCGCCGACGTCAGCGTGGTGGCCGGCTTTCTGATGATGGGATTTGCGTTCTGGTTCCTGCTATCCAACATCGCCAACTATTTCGTGGAACCGCGTGACTTTGCAGAGCTCACCGTGCTTATCCCAGGGGTCACCCTCACCTCGACGCACTCCATAGCGTACTTTCTGCTCTCCATCCCGATAGTCTTGGTGATGCACGAGGGCGCCCACGGGATAGTGGCCACGCTCGAGCGAATCAAGATCAAGACCGGCGGCTTTGCCATATTTATCGCGATGTTTGCCGGATTCGTGGAGCCCGACGAGGACGAGTTCGACAAGGCCAAGAAGGTGTCCAGGCTGCGGGTGATAGGGGCCGGGGCCACCTCGAACGTAATATTCGCCCTGGCGCTGGGGGTAATCCTGCTGACAAACCCTCTGTTTGCCTTGGTGGTACCCGAGCCGCTGCTGAGTACGTTTTACGAGCTCCCCGAGGGGGTCATGATACTGTCGATAATAGAGGGGTCCGGCGCAGAGAGGGCGGGACTGCAGGCCAACGACATCATTACGGCCGTCGGGGACGTGAGGCTGCTCAGCCCGGCCGACTTTATGGACCTGGGACTGGTCCCGGGCCAGGTGGTTCCGGTTGACGTACTGAGGGATGCCCAACCCATGCGGTTCGACGTGGAGATAATGGAGTCCCCGGACGAGCCAGGCAGGGGCCTGATCGGGATAATGCGCGACAACTCGTTCTCCTACAAGCCCATGCTCAACTATATCGTCTGGGACAACCACCAGGTGTCCATGTTCCTGCTGTGGCTGTGGATGATATCGTTCTTTATCGGGATAATCAACATGCTGCCGCTGCCCATCTTGGACGGGGGCAAGTTCATCCATACGATAATCGAGGGGAGGGCCTCAGAGAAGACCGTCGCCACCATCATGTACGGCGTGTATGCCTTTACGTTCCTGGTGTTTGCGCTCAACATAGCCCTGTCCTATATCAAGTCCGGCTGGTTCACCATCTAGGCGCACAAAGGGATTTACGCGCATGCCGTCCACCACGATGGCATGGACGGCCTGGTCATAGTGTACACCGGCGGAGGCAAGGGCAAGACCACCGCCGCCTTGGGGTTGGCTATGAGGGCGGCCGGGTACGGCAGGAGGATCCGCATGATACAGTTCATCAAGGGATCCTGGCACTATGGCGAGATGACCTCGTCAGCACGGCTGGAGCCCGAGCTCGAGATGGTGGCGGTCGGAAAGGGCTTTGTGGGGATCATCGACGACACCAGTTCCATAGACCAGCACCGGCACGTAGCCGGCGAGGCCATGGCCATGGCCAAACGCGACGTATCCTCGGGCAAGTACGATATCGTGATACTTGACGAGATCAACTACGCCGTCCACCTGGGACTGGTGGACGAGGACGACCTCTTGGACGTGTTGGGATCCCGGCTAGGGCGGGTAGACGTGGTCCTGACGGGGAACCACGCCAGACCCAAAATTCTAGAGGTGGCGGATCTCGTCACCGAGATGAAGGAGGTAAAGCACCCGTTCAGGAAGGGTATCCGCGCCAAAGAGGGAATAGACTTTTAGCTGGATGGCACGGATGGTGGCCGAGGACAGACGCGGAATCCTGCCGGACGCACACCCTCAACACCAACATCACCACCTCCCCGGACGGGACGGTCATCAACATCGGCGGGACGGTCCCGGGCAGCACCAACGATCTCATCATGCTCAGGGAGAGTCCGCCCGACTTTGGGGAGCTATCCAAGACGGCGGCCGATCCTGAGACGCCCGAGGAGGAGCGTCCAATCAGCATCTGCGACCGAGGCTACCAGGGCATCCGGAAGGACACCCCCGGGGCCGAGACGTGGATCGGCACAAAGCGCAACGCCGGATCCGACCCGGATACCGGCGGGCTGACCCAGCGGGACCCCGACCACAACGCCGAGGTCACCCGCACCAGGATCACCATCGAGCACACCATCGGCAGGGTAAAGCAGTACAGGATAACGACCAAGCCGTACCACGGCACCCCAGACCAGTTCAACGACGAGCTCAACGTGGTCACCGGGATAGTCAACCTCAAGCATGGTTGGGACAAGATCATCAAGTCCGAGGACCCCGACCTGGTGGCTAGACTGGGCGCCTGGAGAACCCGCTGACCCCGGGGCGGCCCGGATGATGTTGCCGCAGTGGTTGGCGTCCCGGGACGGCTAAATTCAACCCGGCCACCCATTAAAAATTCAAAATTACAAAATTAATTGATATCTAAGGGGTCTATGCATAATCTCTCATGTGCAACATGCGGGGTCTGCCCCACACTGTTTAAAAACGCGCAGAGAAAAACAAACGAGCAATGCCGGAAACCGGCCGAGAGAGCGATGTGGCCATAGTTGAAGGAGCGCCGGCATTTGTCAGGTTTCGTTCCTCGCTTGATCCCCGGTCGGACCAATACGTCGAGATTGACGGGATTCTGGACTTGTTAAAAGACAACCCCGGTTGTGGGGACAGGATCAGGCGCGGTCTTTGGCCTAGGCAGTATGTAAAAAAGTACGGGATCCACACCCTCTTCAGGATCGAACTAAGCAAGGGACGTAGGATGTTATATACGGTTTCAGGAACCCGCGATTCTAAAATAGTTACAGTGCTGGAGGTCCTGGATCACAAGGAATATGAAAACAGGTTCGGGTATTGAAGCGCCGCAGTTAGCGCAGCCGTACGGAGTCCTCGTGCAGCTTTTCAAGCCTTAAGTTGTCCGTAAAAATCCATGTCACGCCGCCGTTCTCGTCGACCATGATCTTGTTAGAGTCTTCCAGACGCTTCAGTATTCCCTCAAGCGCTTGATGCTGGATTTGCTTAGGCAGTGCTTGGCGGAGTTGGCTCATTGATGCAAACTCGCGCTTTTTGGAAATCAGGCGCTCGACCATGCGGCCGGTGTCCCGATTGATGCTATTTAGTCTTGTTTCTTGCGCCATGCCCACAGTATTATGCAGGCATGAGATATATAAATTTGGTAGGCATTGGTTCTGCAGCAAACGCGGGTGCTGCCCGACGACGGCTCCCCGGGCAACCAACTTTGTTCGGGAAAGCGCTGGTCGCAGCTAGGTGGTTTCTATGAACGCCCGAATTTGCGCAAGAACCTAGGCATTAGGCAGGGACTTACCGGATAAATTCAGGTTAAACACTAATTTCGCACGATGCTAGCATGGACAAACCCACAAATGCGGAAGGCGGCCCGGACTCGCCAGAATACAAGGACCTGTCCCTGCCGGATCTGTTCGAGATGTTTCCCGACGATCAAACCGCCATGGATTGGCTGGAGGCAAACATATGGCCGGACGGCCGCGTATGCCCCAGGTGCGGCAACAAGTACACCTGCGTCTTCAGGCATGCCTGCATGCCGTACTATTGCTCCGAGTGCGACAAGCGCTTCAGCGTCAAGATCGGCACGGTCATGGAACATTCCAGAATCGGCTACCAAAACTGGGCCGTCGCCATATACCTGCACGCCACCCACCCCAAGGACATATCCAGCGTACAGCTGGGCAGGGATCTGAAAATAAGCCAGAGTTCGGCGTGGTTTCTGCAGCGCAGGCTCAGGGAGGGGTGGCGCACCCTGGCGGGGCTGGACCTGATGGCCGGCCCCGTCGAGGTGGACGAGGCGTACCTGGGCGGGCGCGAGAAGAACAAGCACGCCGACAAGAATGGCAGGACGAAGAAGACGGCGGTCGTGGGCATCAGGGACAGGAAGACCGGTACCATCAGGGCGGTACCCGACCCGGAGACCACCGCAGCCCGCCTCGTACAGTTTGTCGAGTCCAACGCGGATCCCGACTCCAAGAAATTCACCGACGAGAATCGGGCGTACAACGACCTGAAGAATCACCAAACGGTCAACCACGGCGACGGCGAGTACGTCCGGGGCGAGGTGCACATCAACGGGATGGAGTCGTTCCGGGCCCCTGATGAGGAGCGGGTACAGCGAGACGTTCCACCACATCGAACCCAAGCACCTGCACCGCTACATCAACGAGTTTGCGGGGCGGCTGAGCGACAAGTCTGCCGGTGCCGTCGAAAGGATGGGCAACATTGTTGGGAATATGTCATCGATCAACAGGCATTGCCGATACATGGAAGTTTGATCATGTGGCAAGATCATGCCCCCCAAGCAGGTTGGGGGGTTGAGTGTGTACAAGTACAGGTCAAACTGAATCCCATACGCGAACACGCCCGGCAGTATCTGCCGGTGGTAGCCGGTCAGACACAGGTCAGAATTTGACCTGAACTTGTACTTGAGTGTGTACCTGCCGGAGGACAGCAGGATTAAATTACACGCGGCGCCCCCCACCGCGCATGCCCGAGGATGACATTGAGTTTCCCGAACCCGGCGAGATAGTGCTTGCTACGGTGGTCAAGATAATAGACCAGGGCGCCTATGTCACGCTGGACGAGTACGATAACATGCAGGGGTTCCTCCACACCCAGGAGATCGCCCCCGGCTGGATAAAGGCGATCAACCGGTACGTCAAGCGGGGGGAGAAGAAGGTCCTGCGGGTCAAGAAGGTCAACCACCGGCGGGGCGACATCGACCTGTCGCTCAAGCAGGTCTCCGGCGACCAGCGCAAGAAGAAGCTGCGGGAGGTCAAGCGGTACGAGAAGGGCAGGACCCTGCTGGGCGGCGTGGCAGAGAGGGCCTCCCTGTCGGAGGGCCGGGTCAGGGACCTGGAGGATGCCATGTACAGCAGGTTCGACTCCGTCTATGACGCGTTCATCAGCATGGCGCGCAACGGCACCGGCGTGCTGGAGAAGATGAACGTCGATGGCAAGGTCATCGAGGCGGTCCGGGACGTCTGCGCCAAGATAAAACTGCCCACCGTGGAGATCCGGGGGGTGGTCGAGCTGACCTGCAACAGGCCGGACGGGGTGGAGCGCATCCGGAGCACCCTGACCGGCCTTGATGAGCGGTACCCCGGAAGCAGCGTAACCTACCTGGGGGCTCCAAAGTACCGCGTCGCCATCACCGCCGGCGACTTCAAGTTTGCCGAGAAGACGCTCAAGCCGATGATGGCCGAGATCCAAAAGAGCATCGAAGGCTGCGGGGGCACCTTTGCGTTCAGCCGCGAAGAGTCCAAGAAGAGCCGGGAGGACTAGAGGCCAATGCGGTTCCAGCTGAGGCGGTGCGTGGGGTGCCTGTCCTATACGCTCCGGGACGACTGCGCCTCCTGCGGGAGCAAGACCTCGCTGGCCCACCCGGCCAAGTTCTCGCCGGATGACAAGTACAAGAGATACAGATTGTCCTCCAGATACGAGGACTAGGGGGAGTAGTCCTGGTTGACCTCGTACACGAATATACCAAAGACGATCTGCTGCGAGTCGTCCTCGAAGCTAGTCGAGGCGTAGACCAGCCTGAGGGGCCCATCCCCATCGACGGGATACTTGATGTCCTTGGCGTAGATGGCGACCGTCCCCTCGATGTACTCGGTGAACTGGGCGTTGGTCATGGGATCCAGGTATATGATGGGGGTGAAGGGCATCATCATGCCCAGCATGGTGTTCTCCCAGAAGTGGCTGGTGCCGCTTATGCCATCGGACAGCGTGTACCTGGAGACGGGCTCGCCTGCTATCCTCATGAACCACTGCTTCTTGGACTCGTCACCCCCTCCGCCAAGCAGGTATACCGGCTCTGCGCCGGTCTGCAGCCGCTCGGCCATCACGAATATCATAAAGTAGTCCGCCCGCAGGTCCTGCAGCATGGCGTGGGCCTCGTCGGGCGGGCTGAGCATCATCTGGGCTATCTCCTTGATGCGCGTGCTGTTGGTGGTGGCGTTGTCGGCGATGCTGGGGCCCGCTCCCCCAGCGTCTGTGTCCAGTAGCCATAGTCCCACCATGATCCGACCACCGCGTCAGGGGGGGTGCTGGTGCGGATCCATTCGTACGTGTCAAGCCAGTCGCTGGTGACTATGCCGTAAGCCGAGGCGCCGTTCAGTATGCTGGGAGGTCCCCGGGTCGCCTCTATGGTGCTGGAGCCGGGGATCGCCAGCGGCAGCACCAGCAGGACGGCTATCCCGGCAATCATCCCCATGCGAACCGGGATGGGGGCCCGCGAATGGGTGGTGTCGGTGGTCAGGCGCCTCACCAGCACGGATATCCCCAGAGACGACAGGATGATGACGGCGACTGCCCCGAACACCTCCAGCCTGATGAACGCGGAGCTGATGTACACGCCGAACATGCCCGTTATCAGGGCGAACGCGATCATCTCGGACCGTATGTTGTGGAACTCGGCTGCCCGCCTGTCCAGCAGCAGCCATATCCCGATACCCCCAAAGACCATCAGGATGGAGTGGAACAGGAACGACTGGGCGATGCTGACAGTCTGGTGCTCGGAGACCGAGTCGGTCAGCGGGTCCACGGCCACCAGGAACGGGTTTACTGCGTTGAGATACCTGAAGCTGGGGGTCGATACGATGTTCGCCTCTGCGGCCACGGCCACGGCCACGGATCCGCCCACCAGCATGCCTATCAGCAGCAGGGCGCAGTTGCGGCGCGCCCGCTCCTCGCCGCCCATCCTTCGAACCAACTGGCAGGCCACCAGGAAGATGGTGGGACCGGCCACGGCCACTCCGCCCAACCCGAAGATGAATTCGGTTCCGGGCCGCTCGAAGAGCAGGCTGGTTCCTAGCAGCGAGACCGTAAAGAGCGGCACCGCCCAGAGGAGGAACGGATGATCCTTGCGCAGGAAGGGCAGGCACAGTATGAATATACCAATCGGCAGTACGAAGAACTGCGAGCCGCCCCAGGCCGACAGCGAGAACGAGACGAAGAGCGCCCCGGCGACCAGCTTGGCGGCGGCCACCGGGCGGTTATCCGACTTTATGCCGCTCAGGAACAGGTATGCCCCCAGCAGGCCGTAGAAGAGCCCCAGAGGCTCGGACTTGAACCAGCCGGCCGTCCCGCGTACTATCACCGGCAGGGATACGGCCAGCAGCATGGAGGATATGAGTCCGGCGGTGGTGCCACCTATGACCCTGACCAGGGCGAACATGACCACCACCGACAGCGATCCGAAGATGACCGGGAACATTATGGTAAAGTCATACAGGCTGGATCCGGATCCGAACAGGTAGTAGGTGGCCGCGGCGGTCTGGTGTAGGATCACCTGCGAGTTCCGTGAGACGTCCCTGCCGTCCGGATACCAGCTGAGCGGGTCGTTCCAATCATGGTACGCTTCAAGACCGTTATCCACCAGATATTGGGTGGCGCGATAGTTGAAGTAGGGATCAAACTCGTGCAGCTCAAAACCATACTCCAGGGGCTGCGACCTGGCTATGAACGCGGTGGTGAACGCCAGGGACAGTATTCCTATGATGATGAGGTGCCGGGCTCGGAAGGCGGGGCGTGATACGGCCATGGTCGATTTGAAGGGACGGTGGCCTTATTACTATTTGCTGGTATCCGGGGGCGGCTTGCCGTGTCCACGGCCTAGGGCGCGTAGGTTCCGGTGAGCCTGGCCTCGGCCAGTACGTGGCCCTTGATGGCGCCCTCAAGCTCCGCCTTGGTGGCGCCTGCCCTGACGGACGGCTTGGCGTCCAAGGCGTACATCTTGAAGATATACGTGTGGCGCCTGTCCGGCGGGGCGGGCCCGCCGTACCCGGTCTCGCCAAAGTCGGTAGTACCCTCGACGGATCCTTCAGGAGTGGAGCCCTCAGGTATCTCGCGCACGGCCGGGTCGATATCCCAGAGCAACCAGTGCACCCACACCTTGCCGGCCGGGGCCATGGCGTCGGGGTCGTCCATTATCAGGGCCAGTGATCTTGTCCCGTCCGGCGTCCCTGATATGGCCAAGGACGGGCTGACATTTTCGTTCTTGTAGCCGTGCCTGCGGGGGATCTCCGCACCGTCGCGGAAGGACTTGGATTCCACCTCAAAGCCCATGGTATCGAGAGCGGCCCGCCAGCTCTTAAGCCTTTTGACGCCGCACGCCCGGCTCCAAGACCACGCAGTCATCGTGCAGCGAGACCACGCGGCCGCCAGCCGACTTTACCGCCCGCTTGAGATCCCCGTCGACGGTGGCCACATAACCGCCCTGGGTCCTGATGTGGTCCAGTATGGACCGGTCGGCGTATCCGCCGGGCATCTCCATCTGCCGCATGCCCCCGGCCAGCCGCATGGCCTTGGCAGCGTCGTGTCCCTTGGAGGTGGTGCCGGCCAGCCTCTCCAGCTCTGCCATCACCGCACCGGGCACCACCCACTCGAGCGGGCCCACCTCGAACCGAACATCGTCCATGTTACGTATGCGGCCGGATGCCATCCGCATCAGAAAGCTGGTATCACAGATGACCTCAGGCAACGGTACCCGCACCGATGAGCCGCCACCGCTCGGCTATCCTCCTGCTTATGGCGACGTTCTCGTCGCTGAATATGCAGGCGGGCCTCCTCAACTCCAGCCGGGCCGTACCCTTCTTTACCTTGGCAACCTTGCAGAGGACCGGGGCCGTACCTATGTTGAGCCGCAGCATCTCGCCGGCGGTTATGGGGGCCACCTTGACCTCGCTGGTGGAGCCCACCGCCGAGTCGAACAGACTCACCTCCACCTCCAGATTGGAGGTGTTATCGGGCAGGGTGCCAGGCTCCCCTATCACGGATCCTATCAGGGAGTCGCTGTGGGTCATTGCGGGATCCAGCTTCGTGCCTATGGCTACCAAGCCGCCCGGTTTTACCTTGTCCACCATGCCGGCCCCAGTCCCCAGGGAGACTATCTCGGTGCGTACGGGATCGTACCTTTTCTTCTTGTCGTTAAGCAGGCCGGGCTTGATCTCTATCTCGTCTCCCACCTTGAAGGCTCCCTGAGTCAGGCTGCCCCCTATGACGCCCCCGCGTATGTTCCGGATGGGCGTGCCCGGCTTGTTGACATCAAAGGACCGCAGCACGTGCATGACGGCATCCTTGGATTCGTTCCTCTCAGGAGTGCTGATGGTGGACTCGATGGCGCCTATCAGGGCGTCTACGTTCAGGCCCGACTGCGCCGAGACGGGCACCACCGGCGAGGATTCGGCGCCCGTTCCTTGGACGAACCCTTTGATGTCCGTATGGTTGGCCAAGGCCGCCTCGTAGCTTACCAGATCCACCTTGTTCTGCAGTATCACCACCTGTTTGATGCCCAGCGTCTGCAACGCCAGCAGGTGTTCCTTGGTCTGGGGCCTTGGGACCTTCTCGTTGGCGGCCACCAACAGCAGAGCTCCGTCCATCAGGGCCGAGCCGGACAGCATGTTGGCCATGAGGCTCTCGTGGCCGGGACTGTCCACAAAGCTGACCACCCTGGACAGCTCGCTGGCCCCGCCGCAGTTGGGGCATTTGGGCTCGGTGGAGTATCCCAGCGGATCCTCGCAGGAGTCGCACTTGTAAAAGGCCGCATCCGAATATCCTATCCTGATGGTGATGCCCCGCTTCAGCTCCTGGCTGTGAACGCTGGTCCAGGACCCCGTGAGGGCCTGCACTAGGGTTGTCTTTCCATGGTCCACGTGCCCGGCCGTGCCTATATTGACACAGGGCTGGTGCCCATACTTGTCGATATACCATTCCGGGAGGGTCTCGCGCCAGTGCATCTGTTTGGTGTGGGGCCTCTGCATGTTAAATTAACCTATGTTTTGGCGGCTGGGCGCTCCGTGCCTACTCGGCCTTTGGGGCCTCGGGCACCTCGATGATGCCGTCGTACCTGCAGTTTACCTGGTATATCTCCTCGGATATGGTGTTTCCACGCATCAGCTTGCGCACGCGCTGCCCGGCCTCTGCGTTCTTCAGCCCAACTCCGCGGGTAAGCAGGACGGCCTTGCGTGCGGCTCCGTGCACGTCGGATCTCATGGGCACTCCGGACTTGTCGCTGCCTCCGGTTATGCGCAGCCTACCCTTCAGGCCCACTACGGACGCATCAGTCTCGTTACCGACCTGCAGGCCCAGAAGGGGGCTTGCGTCGCTGTCCTTGAGCTCTTGGCTGATGGATCTGCCCTTGGTGTCCGAGATGGTCAATTTGAAGCTGGCCAACGGCACCCGCGCCCCTGCGAGCACTAATTAACGTTTGGAAGCCGCCGTGTACCCGCCGTGGCACAAAATCAGCAGCACAAAAACCCTATTACGGTACGGCCGCCAATCATGCTCATGGTTATACTCGGACACCTGGAGCTGGCCAAGTACCCCTTTCTGGCGGATGCCGGACAGTACCTCAAAGAATGCGGGTTTACGCTGGAGCAGCTGGGCGGCGATCCGGACCTGCAGGCAGTCCGGGAGAAGGCGTTCCACCGCATACAGATGGCTGCCGAGGAGGGGCGGGTGTACAGGTCTGATATTGCCGGCGGGCAGACGGCCGAGTTTGCCCTGCCGCGCGAGGTCTTTTCGTTCCTGTTGGCGATAGTACTGCTCAAGCTGAGCGGGGCCCACCACCTGATTAGAAAATTCGCGTTGCAGGAGGCGCGAGGAGCCGAGTACTTTCTGGAGAAGGATCTGGGCCGAGCCGTGACCGATGCCCAGATACGGCTGACTGCCAAGATCATCTGGGATTTGGCAGAGGTGAACGTATCCAAGCAGGACGAGCACTTTGTCATCACCATCGAAGACTACCTGCGGCGGGCCGTCCAGTTTCACGCCAAGGAGTGGAAGCTGATAAACCGGCGCGTCGAGTCGGGAATGGTCTTCCTCACGCCGCACGAGACCGTCAGGCTGATCCGGCAGGAACTGGTCGCCTACATCCACTCCAAAATATCCGCGGCGGCGGCCCCGCCCATGGTGTCGGGGCTGCAGGAGTTTGTGGATCGCCTCGTTGCGATGAACAGCAGGTTCCAGCCCAAGACCACCACCTCCGGCGAACTTCCACCCTGCATAAAACATGCGATCAAGACCTTGGGGGATGGTGAAAACCTGTCCCATTCGGGCAGGTTCATGCTGGCCACGTTCATGCTGGCCCGCGGACACGCAGTTGAGGAGATAGTCCCGTACTTCCAGAACGCTCCCGACTACAACGAGTCCATCACGCGGTACCAGATAAAGCATCTTTCGGGAGAGTCGGGCAGCAGCACCAGATACAGGTGCCAGTCGTGCGAGAAACTGCGCACTCTGGATCTCTGCTATATCATACCCGAGTGCGCCGGAATAAACAACCCCACACAGTTTGGCGCGGGATGATGAGGGAATCGGACGCCGCATTCATCCGGGAGTGTCTTCGGCGGTACTACTACGAGAGGTTTGGCGTGATAGAGATACCCGGCGACATACACAAGCGCGAATTCGGCTACAGGAAGGTGGATTCCGGCATGACCCGCCACATCAAACTGAAGGACAAGGGGGAGTTGCGCCTTTTGCTTATGCAGGAGACGCCGTTGGACGTCTACGTATCCAATGCCAGGTACCTGTTTCCGTCCCTGCCCATGAACGAGAAGATGTGGCAGAATGCTGACATGATATTCGATATAGACGCCAAGGATTTGAACTTGGAGTGCAGGCCGTCCCATACGGCGTCGGTCTGCGGAGACTGCGGCAGGGAGGCAGCCGGACACCGGTGCGGCTCGTGCGGATCCGGCAGGGTGGGCAGCGCGTCGCTGCCATGTGACACCTGCATGAAAAAATCCAAACTGGAGGTCAAGAAGCTGCTTGACGTACTCAAGGAGGACCTTGGAGTTGATCAGGGCATACGGGTTTATTTTTCGGGGAACGAGGGATTTCATATACACGTGGCCGGATCCAAATTTGACGAGTTGAAATCGCGGGAACGCTCCGATCTTGCCGACTATCTAATGTTCAAGGGCATCATGCCGGATAGGCTGGGAATGAAGAAGAGCAGGACCGACAGGGCAGCCCTGCCGGATGCATCGGAGAAGGGATGGCGGGGGCGGTTTGCCCGGGAGATATTTGGACAGAAAAAACCCGGACGCGCCAAAAAGACCAACGAGATTATATCCGGAGGATACGCGGCCTTTGAGCGCCTGATATCTGATCTGTCGGGCACGATAGGTGTCAGGATTGACCCCGGGGTGACCATGGATGTACACCGTATATTCCGCATGCCGGGGACCGTAAATGGTAAGAGCGGGATGACGAAGGTAGCCTGCCGGGATATTGCGAGTTTTGATCCGTACAAGGAGGCGGTACTGATGCCGGACGACACCTCGCTGATAAGAGCGTCGTGCCCCGTATCCTTCAGGCTGAACGGCAGGAAATTTGGCCCGTACCACAACGAGTATGCGGAAGTTCCAGCATATGCGGCAGTCTATCTGGTGTGCAAGGGACTGGCGCACGTGGTAATCCATGAATAATCTAAAGCCACCTTGCCGTCTTGTTTTTTTTAATTTGCCGCTACAACTGGGCGTTTTTCATCTTGCCCAGAGTCAGTCAGTCGCTTTTGCGCCGGGATCTATCCAGCAGGTTCCTGATGGTATCCCGCATTTTATCTGCCTCCATGGCGGATGCTTTTTTCCGGCCGGCAGACTCCTGGACAAGTAGTTCAAGTTCTTTTTTCAGCTTTGTTATCATGCGTTGTTGCTCAGAGGCGGCGGTGCCGCCGCGGGTAGTGCGCATCTGCGCGGTCCTGTCCGGGGTGCATTGCGCCATGGCCTTGGCCACCATTTCAGGATCCAGCGTGCAGGCCTGCCTTATCTCGGCACCATCAAGCCCCGCCAGGGGCTTGCCGGCTGCATGCGCCGCAGCTACCAGGGATCCTACCTCCAGGTGAGCCTGGCGGAAGGGTACCTTCTGAGCAACCAGTTTCTCGGCCACGTCTAGCGCCGTCAGATAGCCGGACTCTGCCGCTTCGGCCATTCTGTTCTTGTTGATCTTCATGGTGGTGATCACCTCGCGTATCACCCGGAGGGCTCCCGCGGAGATGTCGGCGGATGACCATGCGGGCTCTTTTGTCTCTTGAAGGTCTCGACCATACCCGGTGGCCAGACCCTTTTGGATTGCGAGAACGGTAGCCAAGTCGCCGATCACTCTGGCCGCCTTCCCCCTGGTCAGCTCCAGCACGTCGGGGTTCTTCTTCTGAGGCATGGCGCTGGACGGCGAGGAGGATCTGTCGGCCAGCTCGATAAAGGAAAATTCGTCGCTGGACCACAGCACCAGATCCTCGGACATCCTGCTCAGGTTGACCATCATGATGGCGGCGCACGAGACGAATTCCGCGATATAGTCGCGGGAGCTGGTGGCATCGAGCGCGCTTTCAACGATTTGGGGAAATCCCAGAGTCTCGGCGGTCGCATCCCTGTCTATGGGAAGGCAGCTGCCGCCCGCAGGGCCGGCCCCCAGCGGACTGGCATCAAGGCGGTTGCACATGTCTCCAAATCTGCCATAATCCCGCAAAAGAGCACCGGCGTATGCAATAAGATAATGCGATAGCACGCCGGCCTGCGCGTGCTGCAGGTGCGTATACAGCGGTATTGCGGTCTTGACATTCTCTTCCGCAAGCTTTAGCAGGGCCGACACCAACTGCAGTATGCCCTCCTGTATCGAGCGGGCATCTTGGCGCAGCTTCATCCGGGTGGCCAGGGCAACCTGATCATTTCTGGAACGGCCAGTATGCGTCTTGCCCCCCGCCTCCTTGCCTGCCTCCTTCGAGATATATGCCTCCAGCACCTCATGGACATCCTCGACGTTTCTGATGCTACCCAGGTCGGCCTCGCCCCTCCTCAGCCGGTCCAATGCGGCAAGTATGGCTGCCGCATCCGCCTCTGGTATTATCTTGGTCTGGTACAGCATCAGCACGTGGGCCTCTGTGCCGGTAATGTCAAGGGGCAGGATCTTGGCATCTGACTCCACCGACGACACGTACTTTTGCACCGCGTCATCCAGCCCCTCGCTCATTCTACCCCTGTACACAAAGCCAGTCCTGGCATAATTGTATATAATCTATCTTGACTTGCCATCCAGGATCTGGCTGGGATCCGCGGAGGGGCTCGCCGCCGAGCCAGATAAATCGTTGACTGGGGCACGCCGCAATGCTCGCTAGACCGCTTACCACCAGGCGATTTTGCTTAACACCATCTTGGATTTTTGCTGAGCCGATAGCCGCCCCCTCCATCTTGGTACGCCGCGCGCACTAGGCTGCTGCACCGCTTGGACGCACACTCTGGCGATACGCACAGCTTACTGGGCCGTATGCCGTTCCTATGGCGGGCAGTCTGCCAAACGGTGCTGCCATACGTGTGCCTCCTGCGTATACCCCGTTAGACATTAATTTGACATGAGGGGATTGAATCCGTTTGTATACGGAATCCACGGACAAGCCGTCCCCTCCATCGGATCTGGGACGATACGTCAAGATAGGACTCTTTGCCGCCTTGGGCGCGCTGATCTTTGTGCTGGTGGGCAACCAGGCCGTCACGATGTTCATGAACGTGACCGAGTTCGAGGATCAGTTCACCAAACCCCTCTACTACTCGCTTGTCTCCGCCCTGGTGCTCTCCTCGATAGCCCTCATACGGGTCAACGGCGCCCGGCGCTCCTCCGTCTTTTGGTATGTCCTGAACATGGCCATATCCGTCATGAGCCGGGCCCCGGGAGACACCCGTACGATCCAGAGGTTTGCCGACTACAAGCTGACCCCAGTCCAGTTCGGGCTCTGGCAGGTCACCAAGGTGCTTCTGTTCGGCGCCTTCTTTGTCAATGTAATGTTCGGTTTTGCCGCGGTCTCTTTCTTTGAGGGCAACGATATAGGCATCGAGAGCATTCCAAACCTCTTCACATTACCATTTGTGACGCCACCCACGGACCCCTCATACGCGGAGGAGCTGGTCATTCCGATGATCCCCGCCTTGGTGATACTACTCTCCCCGATACTGGCCGCCATAGGTTTGCGGCTGCTGCTCTACGTGGGCCTGCACGGGATAGTCAGCATGGTGACCTCCTATATCGCCGACTCGTCCGAGGGCAAGGCCAGGTACCTCAACTATGCCTCCACGCTGGAGCTCATTCTGGGGGCGACCGTCCTCTGGACCGGGTTCAACCTGTTCTTTACGGAATATATCGACTACAACACCCCGTACGTGATAGCGGGCGCGTTGCTCATCGGCGCCGCCCTGGTGGCGTTCTCGTTCGTGGACCGCATGCGGGCCCGGGTGCTCACCCATATGTTCAAGCGGGATGTCATGATACGGATAGGCACCGTGGCGGTTATCGCCTTGGTGGTGCTGGTGGTCACAGGCGTGAACGACAGCGTGGCCGATGCCAGGAAGATAGAGTACATCGGCCCGTACACCGCCCAGGAGATCGGCGTGAACCGGTATCTGGTTGAGCTGAACGGCATACGGGAGAACATCCATGACGTCCATCTGCAGCCGGTATCGCCCAACAGCATCAGCAGCTATGTGGCAGACAACCAGGACGTGTTGGACGTGATCCGCATCTGGGACTGGGAGGCGGCCTTTGCCAAGCTGAGGCCCGAGATTGGTCTGATACCGTACGTGGACTTTGAGGACAACGACATATTGCGCTTCAACGATACCCTGTACTGGACGGCATCGATGACGCCGATCGTCCCGGAGGCTGTCACAGAGGGGGACGAATGGTTCGCCGAGCACCTGGTGTACACGCACGTTCCCAACGGCTTTCTGACGCTGGGGGCCACCGACGGCCAGATAGTGGACAGCGGTAACTTCTTTGATCAGCGCAGCATATACTACGGGGAGGGTCTCCTCTTCGAGGAGACCTGGTCGGGGTACCCGTTATCCAGAGGGTCGGAAAGCCGGGAGGTGGAGGGGGCCTTCTACGACGGGGACGGCGGCATTGATGTCGCCCCGCCTCTGAGCTACATATTCGAGCCCAACTTCCTGCTGTCGTATCCCACCGAACCCGTGCACGTTAACCGATACAAGGACGTGCACGACCGCATGGAGGCGCTCTACCCGTACTTCCTGTACTCGCTGTTCGGCAAGAAGATAGACCTGTTGCCGGTGACCGACGGGGATAACACGTACTGGATGGTACCCCTGATAATCGGGTTTGACACCAGTGATGTCCCCTGGTCCAACGGCAACCCCTACCTGAGGCTGGTGGGCTACGCCCTGATAGACACCTATCACGGAGACATCACCCTGCTCCAGACCGGCGACGATTTCTTCACAGAGATGTTCGTCTCCCAGTACCATGAAAAGTTCGAACCCATGCCCGCCTGGCTGGAGCACCAGGTCCGGTACCCGGTGGAGCTCTTCAACTGGAAGACGCAGATGTACAACAGCTACCACGTCACCGACGTGGAGACCTTCATCCAGGCCAACCAGTTCTACGAGATACCCCGGGGCCTGGATACCTACTACATCCAGGCCAAGCCTCCTGGATTCGAGGAGACCGAGTTTCTGGGACTGCTCTCGCTGGAGCTGCGAGGGTCCCAGGGAAGGAACTTGGCCGGCTACATGATTGTGGAGAACGACCTGCCCAACTTGGGCCAGATGCAGTTCTACGAGGTACCCCTCAACTCCACCACCAAGCTGATAGGACCCACGGCGGTCAGGGAGGCCTTGGACAGGGATCCGGAGTTTGCCCAGCTTAACACCCTGCTGAGGAACCCGCGGGTGGGCGACAACATACTGTACCGGGTGGGAGATCAGGACGTCTACTTCATACCGGTCTATACGGCCGGCGCCGGCGGAGTGGTGGCCCAGCTGGGGACCGTGGCTGCGGTGGGCGCCTCGTTCACCGGGGAGTACTACGTGGGTCTGGGGGAGGACCAGGATGCAGCCTTTGAGGCGTACCTACAGAAACTCTCCGGGGTGACCCCGACCGCCACCAACGGCGGGGACGTGATCGAGATAACCCGGGACGACCGCATAGACGCGCTCGTGGCAGCCCTCGACGCTAAGGAGATAGAGGTGGCCGAGCCCACCACCATACAGTTCCCGCTGACCTTCAAGGAGGGCGAGGTCTTCTTCTATACCACCTCCGACCAGGAGGATGCCGTAGCCTTCCTGGAGTCGTTCGTGGACGACTTTGTCGTTCCGCGCAGTGACAGGGTCTTCATGTGGGAGGAGGGCACGGTGGTCAACGTGGGGACCGTCCTAGTGCGGGATGGCATAGCCGAGATGCACTATGTCGCCATCGAGGTAGGAAGCTAGCTTGATCCTGGCCGTGGACAACGGCTCCTCGTATACCGGACGGCTGCTGTCCCATCTGGAGGAGGGCGGGGTCGACTTTGAACCGAGAAGGTTTGATCAGGTGGAACCGAATCGCTTGGGAGACTATTCCCATTACATACTGTCGGGGCGTCGCCGCAACGACCACCTGATGAACAGGACAAACTCGGAGATCATCAGGCTTGCCATCCGGCACAAAAAGCCGCTCTTGGGCATATGCTACGGGGCCGAGCTGCTGGCGCTAACTGCCGGGGGCACCATACGCAGGATGGACCGCCCCGTCAAGGGCGGCGAGACGGTGGATATCACCCGGGACAACCCGCTGTGCTCCGGCAGGATGGGCGTCTTTGAGAGCCACGCCTACGAGATAGCCCGGATGCCCCCGCCGCTGGAGACGGTGGGCAGCTCCGCCACCTGCCGCAACGAGATGGTGCGGTATGGCGATTTGCCGATATACGGCACGCAGTTCCATCCGGAGATGACCGGCGACGGCCTGGATCTAATCGCAAACTTTCTGGCCTGAAAACGGTTTTAATTGGCCGCCTACCCAGGCCACCCATGGAGTCGGAACTGGTTCTACCTATGGTCACCGAAGAGAACGCGTGCCTGCCACTGTCGGTGAATGCGGTGGCCCGCTACTGGAACGTGGATATTCCGATACCCTCTGAGGCGGCCAAGAGGTATCCTGCCGAGGCAGGCAGCGTGCTGATTGAGGGGATAGAGCTGGCCGAGGCGCACGGCCTGGCAGTTCACATGACGAACACGGACATTCCCGGGCTGGTGCGCGCAATAGACGCGGGAGTGCCCCCGATAGTGGTACTGCCGGGGGTGGGGGGAGTAACGCACCACCTGTCGGTGATATCCGGATACGCTGATGACGCGGTCATCCACTACATTCCAAAGAGCAGTGAGGAGGGCATCTACCAGGGGGCCATACCAAGGGCGGTCTTTGACCAAAAGTGGTCTCAGGAGGGACGCGTAGCCGTCATGGTGGCGCCGCCCGGTACCATCCAAGGCCACCACGACTCCAAGTCGCTCAGGTTCTGCATGGAGGCGGAGAGGGCGGCCACGCTCGGGATGGGCCTGCGCGCCGAGACGCTCCTGCGGGAGGCCATATCGGAGGATGCGTCCAACATGACCGCCTGGCTTCTGCTGGCCGGCATGCAGAACGAGCGGAACCAGGACGAGTGCGTGGACAGCTACACCGAGTGCCTCAGGCTGAACGCATCCTGCTATCTAGCATACCGGGGACTGGGAAACCACTACCTGAAACGCGACGACAGAGCCAGGGCTGAGGAGAGCTATACCAACGCCATCCGGATAGATCCGGACAGGTCGGGAAGCACCTACAAGAACCGGGCGTACGTCAGGGAGAAGGGCGGCATGTACCGGGAGGCTGCCGACGATCTCTCCGAGTACGTGCGCCTCTCGCCCGGAGCCCCAGACCGGGGAGCCATGGAAAGGGCGATAGGCGAGCTCCGAAACACGTGATGGTGCGGTGCACGGGATTTGAACCCGCGATACCCAGCTTGGGAAGCTGGTGTCATACCGAGCTAGACCAACACCGCTCGTACTTGCTGCGAGGGGCGCAATTAAATAGGTTAATCCGGATATGGACCCATGGATGCCAGGTGTCCGGAGTGCAGCAGGGTGGCTGTTCTGGATGACGAGGTAACCTGCGTCAAGTGTCCGCATTGCGGGTTTGAGGCCGACTACGACCGCTACCTGGAGATAATGAAGGATGCTGCCGTCAACATGGCCGCCGATTATATCCCTGACAGGCCGGGGCTGTAGTCACCAGAAGGAGCCCTTGTCAGAGCAGTCCAAGACCGCCCCGCAGTTGTTGCAGAACAGATGGCACGCCTGCATCCGGTTCATCTTGTTGCCGCAGATGGGGCATTCGTGATCTTCCACCCCGGTACACCGTGCCACATGGATATAACGGCGCCGGTCGGCCCGGCCTTGTCCGTACCGGCGGTTCATCCGGGATGCTTTGGTATCGTGCGGCGATTTACCGATGGTGGCACGAACATTTTGGCTGGGCTTGCTGGAGGTGGTGATGGCGCGGTGCCCTGTCGGCCTGTGACCGGATCCGCTACGAAGATGGTCCCAGGCTGACGGCGCCAAATCCCTCCCGGAGGGTCCTGGCGTAGCTCATGTTGTAGTCGTAGATGATCTCCGAGTATTCGCTGAGGGTCTGGTCCATATCCGAGACACCATCAGCCAGGTAGAACCCGGGACAGTCTCCGGTGAACTGGTAGGTGGCATGGACCTTGGCCCGGCCGCTCTCGTTCTCCAGCCAGGTAGTAAACGGATACAGGTAGCAGACGCCGGGCCTGCCCGGGTGCATGGTGCAGGAGCCCGCATCATCCAGAAACCTGCAGGGGATGCGGGTCCCGTCCTCGGACTCTGTCTCATCGGGGCTCCGCTTCAGGTTGATGGCCGTTATGGTGGATAGCCCTCCTGCCCCGGGTTCCTGCCAGGTGGCGGCGATGGTCTCGTTGCCGACAAACTCTGACACCTTGGAATACTTTAGGCCGGCGCCTATGGTGATCAGATCGTCGGAGGTCAGGGGGAGCCTGCCCTGCCGCTCGCAGCAGTTGTGGCAGTCCGGCCAGTAGCACTTCCAGAGGACGTACTTGCCATGGGTTCTCAGGTACGGTATGTGGAACACGACCCCGCCCACCACGCTCCTGTGATCCACAACATCCGTGACCCTACCCAGGACAAACTCCCTGAGGAGGGGATCCACCTCCCACTGCTGCTCCAACAGGGCCAGCGACTGCTCCAACTCGTTGCCCGACAATCAAGATATACCGGCTGAAAGTTGTTATTAACGTTGGGCGAAAAGGGCAAGCACGCCTCCGGCACGCAGAACCGCCGGTTTGCTTGGGCTAGGGTGGTGTGGCCGCTGGTGCTGGAATTAAAGGGGGCGGCATTTACGCTGGAGCAGTACCAGGCAAAGAGGGACGAAGTATGCAAGTCCAGCGGCGCTACCATCACCACCGTTTCCCGGGGGCTGGCCTCGCTGATACAAAAAGGGCTGGTCATAAAAGAGGACAAGATCTATTCAATCCACTTTAGGCTGGTGCCATACATGCGGTTGGGGGCTAACTGCGACTATGCGCGGGCAATACACGAGATAAAGGTAAAATGACATCTGGCATGTCCCCTGAGTGCATGGGGCTGAACTTGCCGGAGTGCGACAAGTTGAAGGGGGGTGACCAACCGTACCTGCCGCCGTCGGGGTTTGTCCAGAGGGTCGGGTGGCCGACCATCTACACGTTCCGCTACAAGTCAAAGGGGACCATCTTCAAGTGATGCGAAGGTGCGCCTGCCAAGTCTGCGATTGTTGCTGGTGATACTGGCCGGGCTGTCGGGGCTGTCCATCGTAGTGTGGGTGTGGTTAAGCGTGGCCTATGTCGAGTCTACCCATGCTGTTACCGACGTGCAGCCGGATGGCATAGTCCTTAGCGTGGGCAGGGTAGACGTGCTGGCACCTCTGGTGGCTGTATCGGTGTTCGGGACTTCGGCGATGGCCGGACTGGTGGTCTACAAGGTGCGCGAGTCAAGGTCCTGGTGGTGGATGGCCGGCGTGGGGACGTCAGTGGCCACGTTCCTTGCCTTGGTTGCCATCCATATCGCCATTTTGCTGCACCTTGGCAGCGTGGCGCTGGGTGAAATGTCAACCTCAACTAGGTGGTGATGGATGTGGCGCTGTTGACCCCGAAGAGAGTGCCGACGGCGCTGTGCGTTTTTTGTACTCCTTGAAACCACAATTGGATTACTAGGGATCACCGGATGCAGCCAAGCCGGGGTTTGTCGTTGGTGGTTGACCATCAAAGAGGGTTATCGGGTGTTGCTGTCGAAGATGGTGCCGTCCGGGTTGTAGTCGGCGCCGAAACCCCTGACGACCTCTTTGAGTTCTGGAAAGATGGGGCTGGCCCTGAGGTGCTGGCACTTGTCGGCCTCATAAGATCCGCATAGTCATCGTCCAGCTGCCGGCCCAAACACTCCAAGCGATTTCGGAGTCTAGATTTTCTCTCCGATTTGCTCAAGTCCGTCCCTGATCTTCCTGAACGTTTGGCTGTCCTTGCGGTATGCCACCGCCTCTTCATCAAGTCCCAACCGCTCTGCAAGATCAGCACATCTGGCAGACTTCTCTATCAACGAATCCATCACGCCCATGATGTTGAATGGATCGTATCAGTAATAAACTCTATTTTTTGTGCTTCCCTGCGGCATCCTGATAGCCATTGCCCTCCCCCAACACCAAACGACTTGTGTGGTCCCGCCCGCAACCGCCACGCTCTCACCGCGGCCAACCATATGGGCCCTACGGGTTCTCGCGCTCGACCCTATCGAACAGATCCTTTACCATGCCAAAGTAGTCGGACGCGGCAGGAGACCGCGGGTTGAGCGTGTGAACCAGTACGTGCCGGGTGTCAAAAAACTTCGTGTACCTGCTTATGGTGTTTTTGTCCTTGAACATGTCGCCGGCATAGTGTTGAACCCGGTATACATGCTGGAATGTCTGCGTGTGCGCGTAAATCCATTCGGATATGTCGTTGTCAGGTGCTCCCAAAATATGATCCACCAGCCTGTCTATCTCTTGGACGTTGGGAAATTGCACGACGCGCGAATCTCCAAAAAATCTACAGGCGCCAACGTTGGCAGCAACGCTGTAAAATCTGCATATGGTCTAGTCATAGTCAACCTTTTCGGATCCCGGCTTCTTGATGTGGTGCTTGAAGATGCCCCCCATCACGGATGATGATATCTGGTTCATTTTGGGGTTGTAGAGCTTGTAGCCCTTTAGCCGTCCATCCTTGATCATGATGCGGAAGAACTGCTCAACCAGGGTCACCAGCCTTATCGTGGTATAGTTCTCGCACTCGGCAGTGGATCCGCCATCGACTGACTTTTTCAGGTCGGCAAGCTCCCCTCTCACGCCGGCCAGCGTGTATACTGTAGGAGTGTTAGCTGTCGGGGTCAGTCGGCCACACCAGACTGCTAAAGACCCCTGCAAGCGGCGTGGTGCGCAGATCCTCAAGCACCGCCTCTATGTCTTCCTCCGGATACAGGTATTTCACGACGGCGGCGCGCTTTACCAGCGAGGCGGGGCGGGTGATGCTTCCGTCCTCTTCCATGAGGTCTACTAGCGTGGTTGCAAGCTCCAGCCAGTCGTCGCCGTTGCCCATTATCCCTAGGACCGCTTCTCGGTCAAAGTCCGGATCCGCGCCGTCATCACCATCTCCAACTTCGCCGTTTGCGGCCTTGTAGTAGTCCTGCGACAGCGATGGGGAGTACGGGCCGTGCAGGTACAGGTTGTACTGGTACGTCTTGTCAAGGCCCAGATGCTGCGCCACGAACACGCATTTCTGGATACGGAACCTGGTGTTGAATCCGTCTTTATCGTCCTTGGTGATGTTAGACGGGTTGGCCAGGCCTTCCTTCTCCATCCACTTCAAGAGCGGCACTATCATATCCTACCATGATGGCCTGTCCATTTAAAGGGAATTATATACATGAGTTACCCCTCCCGGGGCAACCTCGTGCCTTTTCATGGCGCCCCCACTGCCGGCTGGTAGAGAGTTCGTAGGGCTTTGGCTGGTCGCCCCTCGATGACTCCTGATGCCTTAGGACGATCAACCCGACCGCCCGAAGTTGGATGTTCTTGGCAGCATTAACGTCGGCGTGGAACACCCGGTTACAATTAGTGCAAATAAACAGACCGCGCGACACGCGCGACCCGGGATCGACATGGTGACACAGTGGCACGTCTGGCTGGTATGGGCTGGATCCACCTTGATGACATCACGCCCGGTCGTCGCGCACTTGGTGTCCAACTTACGCGTGAACTCGCCCACCCGGTTCTCCCGCATGGGGCGGTTGATGTTTCTTTTGTGGTTGTCGCCGTGGGCGGTGATGTTCTTGGTGGATTGTCCTTGCGGGCCAGCCGAGTATCGGCTGAGGGCCTGATCGAGGGCGTCTTTGGAGCCGAGGAGAGCAGGGGGCGCCAGCTGCGCTACAGGGGTTGTCAGGACGGACAACTACCTGCGGTTAGCCAAGGGGAGGGCCATCGCCTAGAACGTGCGGGCGCTCAACCGGTTCGAGTGGGCCAACAGACTGAAAGTGCCAATCCACTCCTACGGCGGACAGCAGGCACGCGCAGAGTGCGCCTGACCTCCCTGTCTGCCTGCAGCCGGGCGTGCAGCGTGGCCGAGTCCAGAGATGCCGGCTAGCCGGTGAAAGCACGGGAGGAGCAACCTGCAGAAACAGACTAGAATTACGCACCAACCGCCGCATCATTTGTAATGCGGGAAGTGGGATTTGAACCCACGAACTCCTGAGAGATAAGGACCTGAACCTTACGCCTTTGACCGGGCTGGGCGATTCCCGCAGGGATAGGCCATTTGCGCTTGAATAAGTTCTTTCCGGCTTGGTTCCACGTTAGGATGACTCTTCAAACTTCCGTAGAAGATCCTTCTGATGCCTGCTCAGCTTTCTGGGTACGTCGACTACAATCCTGGCGTACAGGTCTCCCTTCCCCCACGAATTCATCTTGGGCAGGCCCTTTCCGCCCATCTTGATTATCGTGTTGGGCTGGCTTCCAGCATCCACCTTGATGGTCTCCGTACCCTCCAGCGTGGGAATGGAGAATCGGCCGCCCAAGGCCGCGTCGACCATGGAGATGTGCTTGTCGTAGTGCAGGTCCGAGCCGTCCCTCTTCAGTTCGGGGTGTGATCTTACCCGGACCCTCACTATCAGATCGCCGTTCACCCCGCCGGGCACTTCGTTGCCTTCCCCGGGTATGCGGTAATCACCGGTATCCACGCCCTTGGGAAGGTCGAAAGATATGTTCTTGGATCCCCGCCGCCGGCCGGCACCACGACACTCCCTGCACGGCTTCTGGTTGACGGCGCCCATCCCACGACACTCCCTGCACGGCTCCACCGTGACAAACGATGCAAAGCCCATACTGCGCGACTTGCGCACCTGGCCCTGTCCGTTGCACTCCCTGCATCGCTTCTTCGCTGTTCCCGGAGCGCAGCCGCTGCCCCTGCAGCCCGGACAGGCCACCTCCTTGTTTACGCTCATACGTATGTTCTTGCCTTTCAGAACATCCTCTAGGCTTACCGATATCTCCTGCAGTATGTCGCCGCCCCGCGCGCGGCCGCCACCAGAACCTCCAAAGATATCGCCGAACCCGCCCGCACCCCCGAATATGTTCTGGAATATGTCGCCAAAGTTGCCTCCCGCACCCCCGAATATGTCCTCCTGGCTGTACTGGCCGCTGACCCCCGCGTGTCCGCCGCGGTCGTACACCTGCCTCTTTTGCGGGTCGGAGAGCACGGCGTACGCCTCCGATATCTCCGCAAAGTGTTTTTGCGCGTCGCCTGACTTGTTCCGGTCCGGATGGAATTTCAGGGCGAGTTTTCTGTACTGGGATTTTATCTCGTCGGCGCCGGCGCTCTTGGATACGCCCAGTACCTCATAGTAGTCGCGTTTGGCTGACATGACAGTTTACCGTGTATATTGCCCGTCTCTGTTAATTTGTTTTGGCGTCCTCTCTGCCCCGGCCGTCGTCCTGCCTGTCCTGTGCTGCCTGGCCTTCCCCTTGCTGGCCGTCTTCCTGAGCGTCCTGCTGAACATCCTCCTGCTGTGGTCCTCCCTGCTGCTGCTCTCCGGTCTGGGCCTGGGCGGCATTCTTGTATATCTCGGTACTGACCTCGTTCACCATCGCCTTGAGGGCGTCCAGTTTGGTCTTTAGCTCGTCGGGTCCCCTGTCTAGCGCCTCTCGGGTCTCCTTGATGGCGTCGGTGATCTTGATTCCCTGATCCTGGCTTATCTTGTCCTTCAGATCCTGGGTGATGAGCTTTTCGGCGGTATATATGAAACTCTCCGCCTCGTTGCGCTGCTCTATATTCTTCTTTTTGAGCTCGTCCTCTTCGGCATACTTTTCGGCATCTGTCCGCAGCTTCTCGATCTCGTCCTTGTCCATCTTGGAGCTGGACTCGATGGTTATGTTGGCCTCCTTTTGGGTGCCTAGGTCCTTTGCGGTGACGTTGATTATCCCGTTGGCGTCTATGTCAAACTTTACCTCTATCTGGGGCACCCCCCGCGGGGCGGGCGGAAGATCCGTCAGGTTGAAGCTGCCCAGGGATACGTTGTCGGCTGCCATGGGCCTCTCGCCTTGCACTACGTGGATGGTAACTGCAGTCTGGTTGTCGGCGGCGGTGGTAAACACCTTTGCCTTCGAGGTGGGTATGGTCGTGTTCCTCTCGATGAGCGGCTCTCGTACACCCCCCAGCGTCTCTATGCCGAGCGTCAGCGGCGTGACATCCAGCAATACTATGTCGCTCTGTACATCGCCTGCTATTATGCCCGCCTGTATGGCCGCGCCCATGGCAACGGCCTCCATCGGATCCACCCCGGCCTCGGACTCCCGGCCCGCCACCTGCGCCACGAATTTCTTGACCATGGGTATCCGGGTGGGTCCGCCCACCAGTACGATCCTGTTTATGTCGGAGGTGGATACCTTTGCGTCCTCTAGCGCCTTGTCTATGGAAGGCCTGCACCGCTCCACGATGGGTCTTATCAGATCCTCCAGCTTGGCCCGGGTCAGGCGAACCTCAAGGTTCTTGGGACCGGACTCGTCCTGCGCTATGAAGGGCAGGTTGATGTCCGTCTCCATCACCGTGGAGAGCTCTATCTTTGCCTTCTCAGCCGCCTCTCTTATCCTGGTCATGGCGGTGTTGTCCTGGGTTAGGTCCGTCCCTTCCTTTCTGCGGAACTCGTCTAGTACGTACTGCACTAGGGCCTTGTCCATGTCGGTTCCGCCCAGCTGCGTGTCCCCGGAGGTGCTCATCACCTCGAATACGCCGCCGCCCATCTCCATTATGGTGACATCCAGCGTACCCCCGCCAAAGTCAAATACCAAGATCTTCAGGTCCTCGGCAGTCTTGTCTAGGCCGAACGCCAAGGAAGCGGCGGTGGGTTCGTTGATTATCCTGACCACGTCCAGACCCGCTATGGTGCCAGCATCTTTGGTGGCCTGCCGCTGGTTGTCGTCAAAGTAAGCCGGGACCGTAATGACGGCCTTCTCTATCTTGTCCCCCGTGAACGCCTCCGCGTCCTTCTTTATCTTTTGGAGTATGAACGAGGATATCTGCTGCGGCTTGTACTTTTTGCCTTGTACCTCAAATGAATACTCGGTCCCCATCTTCCGTTTGGCCGCCACGACGGTATTGTCCGGGTTGGTGACCGCCTGCCTTCTGGCTGGCTCTCCCACCAGCAGCTGGCCGTCTCTAGCGAATGCCACCACCGACGGAAACGCCTTGCCGCCCACCGAGGCTCCCTCTGCGGCAGGTATTATCGTGGGCTTGCCGCCCATCATCACGGCTGCCGCCGAGTTACTGGTTCCCAAGTCTATACCGATGACCTTTGCCATTAGTTCACCTTATTCTTCGTAGATATCTCTACCAAGGCCGTTCTTATCACCCTCTTGTCATGAGCAATATATCCCTTCCTGAGTTCTTGGGTTATGGTCTGATCTTCAAGGTCCGGATCGCTCTTTGTGGCCATGGCCTCATGCAGCAGGGGATCGAACGTACGGCCAAGCGATGTGATGGGGGTTATGCCGTGCTTTCTGAGCATGGCGTCGGTGTTCTTCAACACGGAATCCAGTCCCGGTGTTTCGGAGCCGCCCGCCCGGTAGGCGTCGCGCGCGCGGACAAAGTCATCGTATATGTTCAGAAAGTCCCTCATCATTCCGTCCACCGCTTGGTTGATGCCTGCCTGTACGTCGGAGGCGGTTCTTCTCTCTAGGTTCATGTAGTCGGCCAATGCCCTCTTGTACTTTGCTTCGTACTCCTCCGACTTTAGCTTCTCTGCCTCCAGCATGGCCAAGCACGATGCCTCCTGTTCCGTGCTGATCTTGCCGGGCGTCTCCGCAGCCAGATCCGACCCGGCCTCATCAGAGACGTCAACGCGCACCGCGTCCTCTGCATCTGACATTTCAGGCTAATGCCATTGATGGTAAATTTATAGTCTGGCAAGCGGCGGGCGCCGTACCATACGATCAGCGCAGTGTCTGGGCGATGCCGCTAACACTCAACTTCCGATCAAAGGGGTTGCCTTTATGAGTATGGTGTTGTTTTCGTGCTGTTCTTGTCTTATGCTTTCGTAGTCGGATCTGGAGCAGACCACTACCAGGGTGGTCTTGTCAGTGTGGAAACTGCCCAGACCCGCATACTCGTCCACCTTCCCGGTATAGTCTCGGAGCCTTGAGGACAGGCTCTGGAACGCCTCGATTTTGTCCCCCCTCATTCCGTGCTGATCCAGACTCCACGCAATGGCTATGTTGGTGCGGCTTACCTTCAGGCCGTTCTCTTTGAGGGTGTAGCGTATCGTGTCTACCAGTCTCTTGATGTATCCCTCTATCCCCCTGACACCGCCGCTTATCAGGTACTGTATGGCCTTGATGTCCTCCTGGGAGTCGTTGATCAGCCGTAGGTCAAAGAGCCCCCCGGCCATGGTATCCAAGAATATCTCACCGTCGGCATCATCATGATCCGTGGACGAATCGTGGTTGACGTGTTTGTACACCTCTATGGTGCTGACCAGTTTGGAGAACCTGGACAATATGTCAACTGCGTGAGCGCGTTCAGCGGAGGGAATGGCGACAAATCTCGTCCCCTCCACAGGCAGCAGCTTTGCGAGTTCTACATCCTCGCTTCCACCGATGGAGCCGATCACGTCCGGGTGGATGTTGCCCTCCAGGGGATAGTAGAAGTATGACACCTGCCGTCCCACATCCATCCCGGTGATGTGCTTGAGCAGGGAGACGTATTCGGCGTTTCCTCCTAGACCGGTCGGGATGTTGCATATGATCGAACTACCCTTTGCCAGATGGGCGGTAGCGTCCTTGAATTTTGAGTTTATCTCGATCTTGGCCTCCGGTCCCGTCCTGCGTATGCGGGGGGCAAAGAAGAGATACTTGGCCTGGGAGACGGCCACCTTGACGGGCTCCATCTTCATAAGCTGCTCATCCTCAAGCAGGGAAGCGACGTCAGGATACGTCTTGGCTATCTCGGGCTTGAGCGAGACGGCCGAGGCGGTGGTCTCATCAACTATATACACGTCCGCTCCTCTGTCCACCATCTGGGAGGCGATGCTGTATCCCTCCGTACTGAATCCGTACACGACCACTCTGTCCATGCGCTTCTGAGCCAATGCGTCGGCAAAAAACTTATGGTCTAATCCTACTACGCGCCTTGGATTCGTTTACCGTGACCATATCCTGGCAATGTGCCATGATATAATCCCAAGTCGGAGCCATCTCCGATGGTGCGAGTTTGAACCGCTTTTCACACTGATAATTTGAGGCAGGGACAAGAGCTATCCGTGCCTGTGTGTATGCCGTTTGGTTGGTAGATGCTGCTGGGAATAGCCCGGCCCAGATTCGAACTGGGGCCAAGGGCTCCAAAGGCCCCTATGCTTGACCGCTACACTACCGGGCTGCAAACAATTGATGATATGGTTCCCTTATGATGCTTTCTGCTCTAGAGACTGCACAACTTCCACCCGTGTGACTACATACCGATGTTGTCGGCTTGTATGATCATGCTGAGAAGCAGTTGCATGCCTGCACCGTGACCGCGCCAGCAAGTCAAAGCATGTTATGATGCCAACTTGGAGTAGCCTACAGCTTTTATAATAAAACGCGTATAATCAATAAATTTAATTAGCCATCCCGGAGGTGTCTAGTGTTGAAGGTATGGTTTGATGCTCTTACACCGAAACAACTGTTGTTCTTTGAGTCTATGATTGAACGCACCAAACAACAACACGAGGTACTCTTTACGTCTAGAGATTATAGAGAGGCTACCGGCCTGGCAGCTATTCGTGGTCTAAGTCCGATGTATGTGGGCAAGCACGGAGGCGGTAACTTTGCATCAAAACTTGCCGCCTCGCTCATGCGTGCAAGCAAGCTCTCTAGGATAGTGCAAAAATTTTCGCCGGATGCCACGGTTAGCTTCTGCTCCCCTGAAGCTGCACGAATATCATTTGGCCTTGGCATACCCCATATCGGATTTTGCAACGCTCCACACTCCGAGGCAGTGTGTAGACTGTCGGTGCCACTGCTGACCAAATTACTCATCCCAGCACACATACCAAAACGAGCCTTTGCACGGTATGGCTTGGATTCTGTAAATATTGAACAGTATCCGGCAATGGACGAATTTGTAATATTGCACAACAAACCGGCGCCGTCATGGGATGCCGCATTCGAGAGACTGATACCTCAGAAGAAGACTATCCTCTTTAGGACGTACGAAGCACAAGCCTCCTATGTCCAGCGCCAGACGGATATGGGCAGCATATTGGCCGCAATTGTTAAGGGATTTCCGGACTGCAACATCATGGTATTTGGACGATATAATAATCAGATACGATCACTAAAACAAACTTACGGTAAAAACACGCTGGTCTTGAGCAATGTACTTGATAGCGGGACCCTTTTGTCAAAATGTGATCTGTTCATCGGATCAGGCGGAACCATGACTACCGAGGCCGTCTTGCGCGGGGTTCCGTCGATATCTTACGAAGCTGTCCCAAATCTTGATGAAAAATATTTGGTGAGAAAGAAGGCGCTAGTGTATGCGCGAACACCGGCCCGGATCGTCGCGACAGCGCGCAGGCTATTCTCCATGGACAAAGAAATATTCCAGAATAATGCCCGCCAGCTACTATCCTCGATGAGAGATCCCTATGACACGCTGGCTGCCTGCTTGGAGAATATAGATTCGAGCCGTATGTAGGGCGTTGGTATTCTGCTCCCTTACATCTGCTCGATCTATTCACGTCCTGAAGGTCTGCGGCAGTTATGCATGACTTCCAGCACATGACAATTCCTGGTTTGCGTTACCAGACCGTGCCGTGCACCAGGATCAGTCTCAGGAGCATGAGACTGGTGATGGGCACAGCAGAATAAACTCTGCGTTATACAAAACGCCACACCCGGACTCAGGACAGCCATCAGGGACTTTACGCGTGCCTAGACTCCCTAAAAGTCAAGCCTGGTCATCATCTTGGCCGCCACCGCAAACAGCACCGCGGCAAGCCCGGACAGTATGCCCATCTCTATCATCACAAATTCCGTTATGCCGCCGAAGATGCCGGCCCGTATGGTGTCCACCAGGTATGTCAGGGGGTTGGCGTAGAACACGGCTCCCAGGATATCGGGGGCGCCTTGAGCGGGATAGAATGCCGTGCTGACGAAGGCAAAGAAGAGGAATGTCGTGTTTATTACCACGTTGAACCCCTCGCTGGAGCTCAGGCGGGTTGATATTATGGTTGCAAGCGACCCGAACAACACCGAACCGGCCATGGCCGCAAAGACGACCATGGGTATGGTGAGCGGGGAGAAATCCACCGCCTCCAGAAACACCGGAAAGCCCACCGCCGCTATAAGGCCGGCGCTCGCCAGACCGACTATCCCTATCGTGCATATGTTGGCCAGAATGTACTGCATGCGGGTGTAGGGGCCAGACATAATCTGCTCGAACATGCCATGGCGTCGGTCATTCCATATTATCAGGCCTGATACCAGGGTGCTGTTCATTATGTTGAATCCTATCATGCCGGTGGCCAGGTAGGCCGGATACCCAATCCTCTCTCCCTCAAACGGGACGTCCTGGATCAGCGAGGTGTATGCAAAGCCTGCCACAAATATGTAGATGAGCGGAAATACCACCTGCCATATCAGAAACCCGGGGTTCAGGGAGACGGTGAGGTTCCTGTTAACGAGCCGAAGTACGGG
Source organism: Nitrosopumilaceae archaeon (assembly GCA_965261905.1). GTDB lineage: Archaea > Thermoproteota > Nitrososphaeria > Nitrososphaerales > Nitrosopumilaceae > VYCS01. The sequence continues at coordinate 1,300,823 of CBDHDZ010000013.1, forward strand.
GTGCATCCTCCACGGTCTCCAAGAATATGTCCTCCAGTGTGGCCGCTGCCGCCGATATCTCGCGCATCTTGATGTCGTTCTTGCGTAGCTGCCCCAGCACCTCCATAAGGATCTGCTCGGGGTTGGTGGACTGGATGGTGACACGCGCCCCCACGCCCGCCTCGATGGCACAGTCAGGCACGCCTGCGAGAGCAGCCGATACGGCTGCGTCGTCGGAGTTGGTGCGGACGGTGATGGTCTTTTTACGGCTCATGTTCTTCTTTAGGGCACTCGGCGTATCGCATACGATAATGCGGCCCTTCTGTATTATGGCTATCTGGTCGCACAGGTAGTCTGCCTCGCTGAGAACGTGCGTGGTATAGAAGATGGTGAGGCCGCCGGCCACCTTCTCCTTGAGGTAGTCCAGAAGCTTCCTCCGGGCGGCCGGATCCAGACCAACGGTTGGCTCGTCCAAGAACAGGAGATCCATATCGTGCATGAACTCTCTGGCCACCTGCACGCGCCTCCTCTGACCTATGGAGAGATCCTCGTTCCGCTTCTTCCTAAAGTCACCTAGGTCAAAGTCGTGCATCACCTGGGCCGCCCTGCGCTGTGATTCGGCCTTTGGGATGTTCCACATCATGCCATATTTGGTCAGGGATCTCTCCACGCTGAGGGTGGGTTCGTAGCACGGCTGCTGAAGAACCACCCCTATCCTGTGCCTCACCCTCAGCGGTTCCTTGAGGGCGTCTATCCCCAGCACGCTCAGCGAGCCTTTGGTGGGGCGGATCAGGGTGGTCAGCATCTTTATGGTGGTGGACTTGCCGGCGCCGTTGGACCCAAGAAACCCAAAGGCGCATCCGGACTCGACGCTCAGACGTATCCCGTCCACCGCCAATGTCCCCCCGTACGATTTGGTGAGGCCCTCTGCACTGATGCTGTCCATCATGCTGAGAGCAATGTACCACTAATTTAACCGAACGGTACGGATCGACCACAGGCGCGTCAAGCTACAAGTTTAGGTCAAACCGAACCCCATACGCGATCACGCCCGGCAGCATCTACCGGAGGTTGTCGGTCAGGCACAGGTCAGAATTTGACCTGAACTTGTACGCGTCAGGCAGACAACCCACAACACAATTTTTATTTACAGTCCATCATACCCCACAACGATGAGCGAGTTCGAGGACCTGGTGGCCAGGTTGCTGGTGGCAAGCCCGGGGCTGAGCCGCCAGTACATAGACGAGCAGATACGGGTCAAAAAGGAGAAGATAGGAGCCGGGTACCTGACGGACCAGGGCGCGCTCTTCCTTGTGGCGTCGGACTTGGGCGTGCAGCTGTCCGAGCCGCTAAAGACCCAGACCAGCATCGGGGAACTGTTTACCGGGGCCAAGGACGTCTCGCTGGAGGCGCGCGTCATGAGCATCTCGCCTCCCAGGCAATACTCCCGAAAGGATGGCGGATCTTCGTTCACACTCAGGACCATGACGGTCTATGATGCCCCCGACTCGGCCTGCACCGTCAAGATGTGGGATGACACCTCGTCCCTCCCCCTCTTGGATACGCTGAAACCGGGCGACCCCATCAAGATAACGGGTGCCTACATAAAGTCGGACATCAACGGGGGCCATACCATCAACCTAGGGGAGGGTTCGGGGATCGAGTCAGTCGGCGACCTGCCTGATGTGCCTGGGATAGACGGGATAGCCAAGGATGCGGGAGATCTAGCCGACACGGACAGGGACGCGGTGGTGACCGGGGTGCTGGACGGCATGGTGAGCACGATGAACTTTACCAACTCCCGAGGCAGGCCCGGCAAGGCCCTCAGAATGCGGGTGCGCAGCAGGGGCGGCTCCGGTTACCGGGTGGTAATATGGGGCCAGGATGACTCGGGCATACCAAAGATAGTTCCGCCCCAGTCCACCGTGCGGTTGCTGGGGGTGCGAGCTAGGCAGACGAACCGGGGCCTTGAGATACACGGCTCCGAGTCTACCATAGTTCAGATACAGGGCACCGACTCGGCCGAGGCCCTAAAACTGCGTGTCCTGTCTGTCTCCGAGGGGGACCGGGGCGGCGGCATGGTGCTGTGCGTCGATTCCGAGAGGATGCTCTATTTCGTGATGGATGCTGCAAACCACTCCAAAGAGTGCGCGGCAGGCGATACCATCGAATGCATGCCCACAAAGGCGTACGGCAAGTCCATCACGCTGGACGAGGACTCCTATCTCCGCATACTGGACAACGACCCGGAGATACCCGTATTGTCCGAGATGCGCACAAAGCTGAGCGATGCCAAGCCGGACGGCGACTATTGCATAGAGGTGGTGGCGCTAAAGGATCCAGAGATCCGGGACATCCAGACAAAGTCGGGCGAGTCCATTCAGCTGTTGGAGATGTTCGTGGGAGATGACACAGACGAGATGTGGGTCAAGGGGTGGAGAAACCAGGCCAGGCTTGCCAGCAGCTGCAAGGCCGGAGACAGACTCTCAATCACGGGGCTCAACGGCAGGATGGGGATGGAGGGGCGCACCGACCTGACCCTGACGGCCTACTCGACGGTAACCCCGATCACGGATCCCAAAACCCCCTAGTCAGGACGTACTGTCTCTCCGCCTCGTATATCTGCCGGAACATGTGGTTCTCGTCCACCATGTTCCGCAGTATGCGGGCCCCCGTGTCGGCGCCCACCCCGTATCCGGACAGCACTATGATGGCGCTCTTGCCGAACGTCTCTATCAGGGACGAGACCTTCCAGGCCCTCTTGTACTTGTGGTTCTCCTCGGCGCTCAGCTTGCCGCCGGAACGCTTCTTGGATATTATCCCCGCCAGGTCATAGTCGGAGTAGAAGGTGGCCGTGATCTGCCGGGCCTTGCAGTACGGGCAGGAAGGCACCCGGGTTACCTGGCGCGTCTCCATCACCCTCTGCCACCGACCGCACCTGGCGCAGAGCAGCCGATGTCTGGTCTTCTGGAGCCGGGACTTGACCATCTCCAGTATCTCCGGGTCTATCTCGGGCGGTGCCGAATACTGCCTGGCGGTGTGGTCCAGTACGGGCTCGGCCATCTTGGAGAACTCCTCCACCTCCTCCCAGTGGATCGGTATGGAGCCGTTTCGTATCTCCTCTAGGATGCGTTCGGCCAGGGGTATGTCATACTTGTCGTGGAACAGCTCCCGCATGGCCTCCCGTACCAGCGGCGTTCCCGCATACCTCTTGTACAGGAATCGCGCCGTCTTCCTCTCGTAGACGGTTCCCTTGCTCAGGACACCGAACCTCTTGGCCACCGTCCAGACCCGCCAGTTGACGTTGTGCGTTCCGGCCAGCGAGGCTGTCACCATCTTGTCCAGGTCGTATTCGTCGGCGAGGGCCTCCCGGACCATCTCCTCTGTTATGCGTCCCTTGGTGGTGAGCACTATCCGGTAGGCGTCCGAGCGCGACTGGACCGGCGAGCCGGACGAGGACGATATAATCGAGGAGAGCGCCGCAGCCAGCGTCAGGTTGGCACGTGTGCCAAAGCAGGCATGGACCACCACTATCCCGCGGTATCCGTTGGATTCGACCAGGATGGTCTTTCCGTCGGGCACCACCTCGCCGAACGGCAGCCCGCACTCCATGCTGATGTCCCCGGCGGCCGATCCTCTCCTGATGTCGCCGACCATCCCGGCGGTCGCGTGGTCGACGGGTATGTTCTCGCCCTCCCAGTACGGGACGTTTGTGCCCCCGCCCCCGAACGGCTCCACGTTCACCTGGAACGACTGCTCGTCCACGGACAGTATCCTCCACTGGGATCCCCTGAGCACGAATATGTTGCCGGCTTCCCCGTTGTCTCCGACGAACCGCTGGTCCAGGGTGCCTATGATCTTCTTGCCAACGCTGTCAAACACCCGAAACTTGAGCATGTCCGGGATGGTCGAGAGGTTCTCAAAGTGGTACCAGGAGGAGCGGCCGGTGGTCCGGTACGTGAGGCCCTGCCTGTCAAACAGGACTATGTGGTTGTCGGCCAGCAGGTCGAGCACCTCGCAGACATCCATGATGGTGGTGCCCCGGAAGGGGTAGGCGGCTTTGGCTATGGCCAAGGCACGCTCTACGCTCCCCACACCTTCCTGGATGGCCAGCCCCACCAGGTGGTGGGCCAGCACGTCCAGGGGTCCCCGGTGAGCCCTGTGCCTCTCTATGCTTCCCCGGGAAACCCGGTCCAGTATTGCGCGCGCCTCGAACTCGTCATCGGGCCGGTTGGTGATTATTAGTCCCCGGGCAGATTCGCTCCTGCTGTGCCGGCTCCGGCCTATCCTTTGCACCAGCTTGGAGACCTGCCGCGGGGATCCATAATGGATCACCAGCTCCACCGAACCGATGTCCAGCCCAAGCTCCAGCGAGGAGGTGCAGACCACTATCCCGCGTTTTCCCCCGCGCAGGGTCGACTCTGTCTCCTCCCGGACCTGTTTTGAGAGGGATCCGTGGTGCATCTCCACGGGTATGTCCGTGCGGCTCCTGAGCAAGGATGCCAGCAGCTCCGCCTCCCCACGGGTGTTTGCGAACAGGAGAACCGGTGAGTCTATCCCAGACTCTGCCATGTGGGAGGATACGGCATCGGCCACCGCGGGCATTCCGCCCTTCTCGAAGCGGACCGTCACGTCGTATCGTCTCACCGAGGCGTCCCGTATGGTGATGCACTTGCGCCGCGTACCGGCCACGAACTTTGCCGCCTCGACGGGATCCCCCACGGTGGCCGACAGTCCTATCCGGGTCAAGTCACGATCAGAGTTCATCTGCAACCTCTCGAGGCTGAGTGCAAGCTGGGATCCGCGCTCGTTGGGGAGCAGCTCGTGCACCTCGTCTACGATGACCCACTGCAGCCCGGACAGGGCCTTGAGCATCTTGGGCTGGGAGAGCAGCACGACCGTGGTCTCGGGGGTGGTGATCAGCACGTCGGGGGGCGACTCGGCTATCTTCCTGCGGATGGTCTGGGTGGTGTCTCCGTGCCTGATCTGGATGGTCAGGCCATTCTGCTCTGCGTACCGGGTGATCCGGCGGAAGACGTCCCGGTTCAGAGCGCGAAGGGGGGTGATATACAGACAGCGTATCCTGCCAGGTTCCCGGTCGGCATTGATTCTGTGGAAGATGGGCAAGACGGCGCACTCGGTCTTGCCCGACCCGGTGGGGGCTATGACTAGGCAGTCCCGCTTCTGCAGTATCTTGGGGACGGCCTTCTTCTGTATCTCAGTCAGAGTCTCGAATCCCATCTCTGCGAAGAGGGATTCGATGTCACTTTGGCTTTTCACTGTTCCTTTGTGCCCGCTCATAAACCAGCGCACCTACCGTCCCTATCACGAATAGAACGGGCACTATTATGGGTATGGCATCGTACACGAGGGTGATATGCATGTCCGGGATAAATTGGTTACCTTGATAGGGTGCAGTGGCACAGAATAACGAGGCCGGAAAGCCTGATTCCGCCTGACTGATCACTAGTTCTGAACCAATCAAATTTTTGGCGTGTTGTACTGTGGCCGGTATGTTTAACTATGGAGCAACAAATGTTCGATCCGTGCGAGAAGGCGAATTCAGTACATCGGCCGGTCGCCAGTCGGATAGAGCCATCTTTACCAACGCTATTGCGGCCCGTGAGGAATGCGTTGATAGATGCATTCCGGACCTATTTGAAGGGACGCACTCCAGTGTGTTATACGTTGGAGCCAACCAAAAACGACAGCACTTCTTGACCCGCTTCGAGGAGGCGGGTTATGAAAAGATTGTGATTATTGAGGCGTTTGAGAAGAACTACCAATTTCTCAAGGACAGGTTTGAAGCGGAAAACTCCCCGTATCGCGTTGTCTGGGGGAAGGTCCAGGAGATTAAAAAATTTGTAAGTGTTCACGTCATCTAGGCACGTTTTGCCTGCCAGAAAATTAATTTTCGGCCGCGATCGTACGTGTTTTAATACCGGATGGTACGGGAAATTGGGCGGCTTGTACGCATGCGGTTTTCAGGCCAGAAATAGCCGCCATAACGCGACGACACCGGCAGATCTATATGTGGGCTGATCCGCGGCCCACAGTTGGCGAGCAGAATCAACATCAAAAAGATGTACAAGCAGATGAGCGAGGACTACCGCAGGCTGCTCGCCCAGCACCAGGAGATGCGGCGCGAGTACAAGGCGCTGAAAAAAGAGAACGAGAAGATCAGAAAAGAGAACGGGGAGCTGAGGCGCCTCCTGACCCTACACGACAACGCCAACACGCCGCCCTCGCGCAAGATGACCAAACGTCGTAAAAAGACCGACGCCTCCAAGAAAGGGGGAGATCCTTCCGGGAAGGAGACGCCGCCCAGGCGCCGGGGCGCCCAGCCCGGGCACAAGGGCACGACCAACAAACCCGCCCCCACCGAGTTCGAGACGCACGTTCCCATCAGGTGTCCGGGGTGCGGCGACACCTCCCTGGTGGGGGAGTCAACCGAGGTGATAGACATAACCGAGATACCGCAGCCCATCAAGGCCACGACCACCCGCCATTACCTGACCACCTGCAGGTGCAGCAGCTGCGGCATGGACGGGATAGACCCGCGGGCCGACCTGCCCAAGGGAGGATCCTACGGCAGAAACGTGGTGGGCACCGTCGTCCACAACTTCCTGGACCGCCTCCCAGGCAGGCTGAACGCGGCCAGCATGGGCAGGCACGGCATCGAGATGTCGACGGGCGCCATCCACAACGTCCTGTTCAGGACGGGGTTATCTCTGGGAGAGCCCAGCCTGGAGGTGCGGGACCGCATACGGAGGGCGCGCCTGCTGCATATCGACGAGACGTCCATCTCGCTCAACGGCACGAAGGTCTGGATCTGGATATTCCTCAACCCCGAGACCGGCGACACCTACTACCTGATACGCCCCAGCCGGGGCCCCGGGGTGGTGCGCGAGGTCCTCGGCAAAAATTGGTCCGGGACGATCATCTGCGACGGGTGGGGAGCCTACAAGGGATACCGCCACCAGCGCTGCTGGGCCCACATCCTCCGCGAGGGCGACCACCTGGCCGACCGCAACGAACACTGCCGCGCGGCGCGGGAGGTGGCCGACGCCCTGCTCCGCATATACCGGGATGGTGTGGGGAACAAGGGACCGCCCGACCGCAGGAGATCCCTGCGCGACGCCCTCCGCAAGCGGGTATCGAGGATCATCGACAGGTACGCCGACCACCCGGTGCTGGAAAAGTTCATGACCAAACTGGCCAACGCCCTGCCCAACCTGTTCAGGTTCGTCATCGATCCGTCCATCCCGGCCACCAACAACGCCGCCGAGCGCGGCCCTGCGCGAGCTGGTCGTCCACCGCAAGGTGCGCGGCTCCATCCGGTCGGAAAAAACCATGGACTGGCTGGCCAACATCTTCACGTGCGTGGCGACCTGGAAGGCGCGGGGCATCGACTACATGACGCAGATGGCGGCGTACATTTAATCAGGCGGCCCGTCCAAAAACAACATGAACCAAAAAGACGCACGGTGATTAACCGATAATTTTCTTCGATATATGCGCGTTATTTATTATAATGCTGGCTGGTGCGAGAAAATACGTCCAGATGACGTGAACACTTACAAAAATTTCAGCTGGGAAGGTTTGACGTGGTATTTTTCTGGCATGGTCCAGAACACCTGCAACAGGATGAGATAGTCCCTACACTGAGGAGCTTGGAATCCATGTGTAACCATCTGGTAGTCTGCGGGATGCCTTTTGGATTCTATGAACAAGGACCGGAGTACGGAAACCACTTTGAAGTGCACCAGTCGCACATCTACCCGCCATTTCTGGAGAAGCTAGGCTACAAAACCGAAACATTGGGGAGTCAGGATCAGGTGGGCTCTAACATAACAGCTTGGAAGTATGTGGATGGGCGAGTCGACACACGCCCGTCCCTGTAGGGGTACGTACAGCTGGTTCGTGATATGGTGTCCAGATCTGCTTTCTAACATCCAGTTAACCTGATATCTTGAGGACGTAGCGGACGCGTGCATAAAAGCTATAGATGCCCCAATGGCCGTGGGTGGACGCACTGGGAAGTTCTCACCGCGCCAACAGGATGTGGCAACCTAGAATCGTTCTTGGACAGTGCAGATCTGACTGCCGGGTGGATGCTCTGACCATCAAATTGTCGCAAACAACGGATAAATTGGCTGGTCGCGACCACAAGACGTGTACGGGGAGTACAGAAGCAGGATGTGGTATCTGGTCCCCATCTTCCTTGGGATACTGGGCGGGGTGATCTCCTGGTTTGCGCTACGAAACTCGGATCGCGCCCTAGCCAAGAACTGCCTGATCGTTGGAGTGATCTCATCACTGCTGTCGCTGATCCTCTCGCTGCTGATGGGGGCGAGTCTGGTCCAAGAAGCGCCTGAGAGTGTCTACTGGAACGAGTGATACCGGAATCATCCGTTCTTGGACAGCATGCCGGACCGGCCCAGAGAGTAGGTGAACTGCGTCTGCGCTCCCAGACGACTACACAGGGCGGTATACTCCGGGTGTCCGGAGAGGCGCATCTTGACGTGCGTGAACAGATCGATGGCGCGACCCATGCTCTCAATCTCCCGATCTCCGGCATATCGGATCATATTTGAGACAACCACGGACACATTCATGGCGAGGGCTAGGCGCGACAACTCCCTCATGTAGCTCATGAGCAGGTGGCTTCTAGCGAAAGCCCCTCGCTCCCCGGGGTATTCGTAGATGAAGAGATCCGTCACGTTGTCCACCGCTAGGACCGAGATACCATCGTCCAACCTGCGGAGTGCGCCCGCCTGCTCTGATACGCTGGTTGCCCTGAACACCTCTATGCGTTTCAGCGCCGCGGTTCCGGAGGACTGGCACATCTGTAGCACCCTCTCGGGCCTGAATGAGCCGGTGGCATCTATGTATGCCACGCGGTGTCCGGCCTCGGCCGCCGCCGTTGACACCTGTAGCAGCACTTGGGTCTTGCCGGATCCTCCGGGACCGTATATGTCTAGGATCAGCCCTCCGGGGAGGGAGCCCCCCAGAAACTCATCAAGCGCGTCTATTCTGGTCCGGATCATCTGTATGACTACAGAGTACGCCCACGATAAGAACTGATAGGACGCAGACCAGTGCATCCTAGATGGTACCTTTGGCAGTCAGTTTAGATCGCGGTTTTCTAGCATTTCGTACCCAGAGGATCCAATTTGCCAGTTTTGGAAGGTCAGATAGAAAATTTTGCCCACGTAAGTGCAGAATAGAGTAAAACATTGGCTGAAGCGTGTTGTTCCGACGATTTTTGATATCCCAAGCGACCGTAAACGGATGCAGTCCACGGTAAGGAAGGCTTTTATTCACGAACACTTGGAGTCAACCCAAGTGTAATGTCCCAGACCAACGTGCAGAGGCCGCTCTCAACCCTACAAAAGAACACCAAAAAGAAGGTAACCGTGAGGCTGAAGAACGAGACAGAGTACCAGGGAAAGATGGATAACGTGGACTCTTACATGAACCTAATCATGACCAACGCCGAGGAGATCCAAGGCGGCAAGGTCGTGGGCAAGTACGGCAGGGTGATTGTAAGGGGCAACAACGTCTTGTTCATAAAACTGGAAAATGAGCTCTAACGCGACCTACCTGTTTACCTCCGAATCGGTAACCGAAGGCCACCCGGACAAGGTGTGCGATCAGATATCGGACGCGTTCGTGGACGAGTATCTGCGGCAGGATCCAGACTCTAGGATAGCGGTTGAGGCAATGGTGACGACCGACTTTGTGTCGGTGGTGGGCGAGGTTACATCCAAGGCCAGCTTCGGCAAGGAGGCGCAGGAGAGTCTGGTCCGCAAGGTCATCCGGGACATTGGCTATGACAGCCAAGCTCTAAAGTTCGATACAGAGTCATGCGAGGTGGTACTGAGGCTGCATCCGCAGAGTCCGGACATAGGGATGGGAGTCACCGCCACGGTAGACAAGGATCAGGGAGCCGGGGACCAGGGACTGATGTTCGGATATGCGACAGATGAGACCGACGAGCTTATGCCCATGCCCATATCGCTGGCACACAAGCTTACCCTGCGGCTGGCCCAGGTGAGGCGCCAGGGGATAGTCCCTTGGGTTAGACCCGACGGCAAGTCTCAGGTATCGGTCAGGTACGAGGGCGGCAGGCCGGCAGCCATCGAGACGGTGGTGGTCTCCATACAGCACGATCCCGAGATATCGTGCAACGACATCCGCGAGACGATCATCGCAGAGGTGATCAAACCGGTGCTGGGCGAGCTGTGGAGCGAGGATATCAAGATACACGTCAACCCCACCGGAAGGTTCGTGATAGGGGGACCTCACGGGGATGCCGGGCTCACCGGACGCAAGATTATAGTGGACACGTACGGCGGGATGTCGCGGCACGGCGGCGGCGCCTACTCCGGCAAGGATCCCTCCAAGGTGGACAGATCGGCCAGCTACATGTGCAGGTATGTCGCAAAGAACGTGGTGGCCGCTGGCCTGGCCAAACGATGTGAGGTGCAGGTGGCGTACGCCATAGGGGTGAGTGAGCCGGTATCGCTGTACGTGCAGACGTTCGGCACGGGGCGCATACCAGACGAGGATATAGAGGGGCTGATACGGAAGCACTTTGACATGACCCCTGCAGGGATAATCTCGCATCTAGACTTGGCTCGACCCATATACCAAAAGACCTCGACCTATGGCCATTTTGGGAGGGAAGAGCCCGAGTTCACCTGGGAGATGACCGACAAGGCCTCCGTACTACGCGCTGCCGCGGGCATCTGATATGATCTGCTGGATGGTGCGAAATTTCATGCCCGTGGCCCGGCGCAGCCTCGCATGGTCGCCCGTAAAGCCGGCCACCATGATGTTGAGATCGTCCACCCCGTAGTACGGATCCTTGGATAGTATGGCCTGTTGGTATGCCGACTCCATGTCCATGTGTGACACAGGAGTGTCTTGGTTGGCAAACATCCGTACATACTCTGTGAAGGTGACCGTCTGCGATCCCACCATGTCCAGGATGCTGTTGCGTAGGGACCCGGCGGTAACGGCTCGAACCAGCACGGCGGCAACATCGTGTACTGATATGGGCTGTATGGCGTACCTGCCCGATCCAGGCACTACGATGCCGCCTTCCTTGGACTGCCTTGCGAGGTTCTCTGTGAGACGGTCGTCATTGCCGACGATATAGGAGGGCCGGAATATGACATACTCAAGTCCGGATTCAGATATGGTCTGCTCAGCCTTGTACTTTGAGATAAAATAGCCCAAGGTGGTGTCGGGTGAGACGCCCAACCCGCTCAGGTATATGATCCTGCCAATGCCCGCCATCTGGCACAGATTGATCACGCTGCGGGTGACGTCTTGGTTGGAGGTTTGATACTGGTTTTGCGCCGTCTGCCTGCCGCTGCCCACCAGATGAATGGCTGCATCAAACCCCCTAATCTCGTCGACCATGGACTTTTCGGTGTAGTCGGCGGTAGTCAGCGCCTTTTCGTTCCCGAACGTGGTGAAGTTTCTCCGGGAGGCAGAGACAACTTGAAACCCTTCCTTGGTTAGCGCCTTTCGCGTGTTTCTGGCGACAAATCCGCTCGCCCCGGTCACGAACACCCCGGCCACGGGGAGCGACCGCCTACGGTATATTAAAAGAGTTAAAATCGCATGATGCTACTTCATTTTATGAAGGGGCTCCGGACCGGATACACCACGGGCACCTGCGCCGCCGCCGCGGCCCGGGCCGCCCTGATGTTCATGTCCGGAGGGAAGAAGGCAGACTCGGTCGAGGTGCTTCTCCCTCGGGGCGACCATCTGAGGGTGGCGATAAAGTCGTGCAAGGCTGCGGGAGATGGGGTAATTTGTTCGGTGATCAAGGATGGGGGTGATGACCCCGATGTCACGCACGGGGCAGAGATAGTGGTGGCGCTGTCGCGGGACGGCGGGGCCGGTGAGATAATAATCGAGGGCGGGGAGGGTGTCGGGACCGTAACCAAACCAGGCTTGGGTCTTGAGGTGGGCGGACCGGCCATAAACCCGGTGCCGCGCCGCATGATCCAGGAAAACCTGCGCGAGGCAGACGGCGGGATCCTGGACGAGGGCGGCCTGAGGGTGACCATCTCGGTTCCGGCCGGACGGACGCTAGGCCCCAAGACGGACAACCCAAGGCTGGGTATACTGGGCGGAATATCGATACTGGGAACCAGCGGGATCGTGATACCGTATTCGACGGCATCATTTGCGGCGGCCATACGGCAGAACTTGGATGTGGCCGTGGCCATGGGGGATGATACGGTGGTGCTGACCACCGGCGGCCGAAGCGAGGACTTTGCCAGGAACATCATATGTCTGCCGGATCACTGTTTCGTGCAGATGGGCGACTTTTCCGGATATGCCATCCAGCAGTGCGGCAAAAAGAATCTGAAGAAGGCGTATGTGGTGGGGTTTGTGGGCAAACTGGCAAAGATGGCCGCCGGAGTGGCCCAAACACACGTCAAAGGATCCAAGGTAGACATGGGATTTTTGGCCGGAGTCGCCGGAGAGTGCGGCGCCGGCCAGGATACCATCCAGAAGATAAGGCGGGCAAACACGGCACGCCATGTCATGGAGATAGTATCGGAGGATGGCATGCCGGGATTCTTCGATAGAATATGCGGCTTGGTGCGCAGTCACATGCGGGCGAGGGCCGGAAATGTGGATGTCGAGGTCATAATGTTTGACTTTGAAGGTGGGGTGCTAGGGCGAGCGCCAGTCACCGGCAACGGATCCGTCTGATCTTCCTGCTACCCCGTGGCTGTCTAGCACTGGTTGCTAGATGTTCTATATCTTGTAGGATATGGGTGTGGCATCACACCACAAGACTGAGCGCTTCCTAGCGGATGCCGTTCATAGTTAAAACAGTGTGTAGGCTATGCCAACTCAAACTTGATACAGAAAGTGTAAGGAAAAACAGCTATTTTTTTAGGCTACGGGGGAAGTAAACGTGCATGGGTTTTGGGATGATCTTGTTATCTACAGTCTTGGCAGCAGTTGTGGTGGGCATGGGCATATCGCAGGAAGCATCTGCAGACAGGACAGTGGATGTGCTGGTGCACGGGTACAATGACGGAGTGAGACCCATAACTGCGGGACACATCGCACTGCTAGAGTCCAAGGGATACGTGGTGGAGGTCACCAATGGTCCGGTAACAGCGGATCAGATGGCAAAGGCCAGTATCGTGGTTGGGTGGGGATTGAACGTACATGATGCGGAGGCCAGGGAGGCTCTTGTGGAGTACGTATACGGAGGCGGTCGCCTGCTGTTGCTGCTGGACACGCAGTACTCCACATGCGGCACGGAAGAGAAACCATGCTGGTACGACTTTACAAAGGGCGCGTTCGGATTCGGGTTTGACGGGAATGTCCAGTCCGGCACGATACTCCCCGCTGAGGGAAGCGAACAGCATCCGGTGTGGAATGACCCCAACGTGCTGTCGGAATTTTCTGACTGGTGCTGCGATGCGTATGTGGCAGAGATAGTCGACACGCAGAACGTTAAGGTGGTGGCCACCGTGTCTGGACCGTCGTTCACGCACGGGGTTTACAATACGGTGCACGACGTGCCAGCTATAGTGGTTAACGATAACCCGGAATGGGGCGGCGGGATGGTGGTCGGGGCCGGAATCGACATGGTGGTTGGATGGCATGGGCCGGACATGCGCATGTTTGATAATGTGATAGAATTTATGACGTCTGATGAGAAGCCGGCTCCCCCCGTTCCGGTAACGGCCATCGCCGACGATACTGGTGGGTTTACTGAGCTTGATGGGGCATGGGACATAGAGACGGTTGAGATATCCAACAGGACGTACGTGGTGGCCGGTAGTTTTACCGATGACGGTGTACAGGTGATCGACCTGTCTCATCCCCCGGCACCGGTTCCGGTAGCGGCAATAGCCGACGGTGTTGGCGGCTTCGACAAGCTGAACGGTGTGGTGGATATAGAGATAGCCCGGTTGGATGGCCGTACATATGCGGTGGTGGCCAGCGTACTTGATGACAGCGTGCAGATAGTGGAAATAACCAACCCAGAGGACCCCGTCCCGGTAGCCGCGATGACCGACGGGACGGGCGGATTCGAGATGCTGGATGGCGCCCGAGACGTTGCAATAGCCAATATAGATGGCCGCACATATGCTGTGGCCGTCAGCTCGCTGGACAAGGGCATGCAGATAGCCGACATAACCAACCCGCATACACCCGTCCCGGTAGCCGCGATAACGGACGGGACGGGCGGATTCGAGATGCTGGATGGCGCCCGAGACGTTGCAATAGTCAGCATAGATGGCCGCACATATGCGGCGGTGGCCAGCGTGCTGGATGACGGCGTTCAGATAGTGGAAATAACCAACCCGCACACCCCAGTTCCGGTATCCGCGATAACCGACGGTACGGGCGGATTTGACAAACTTGACGGCGCGGTGGGAATTGAAATAGCTCAGGTGAACGGCCGCACGTATGCCGTGGTGACCGGCTACCTTGACGACAGCGTACAGATAGCCGACATAACCAACCCGCACACCCCCGTCCCGGTATCCGCGATAACCGACGGTACGGGCGGATTTGACAAACTTGACGGCGCGGTGGGAATTGAAATAGCTCAGGTGAACGGCCGCACGTATGCCGTGGTGACCGGCTACCTTGACGACAGCGTACAGATAGCCGACATAACCAACCCGCACACCCCCGTCCCGGTAGCCGCGATAACCGACGGTACGGGCGGATTCGAGATGCTGGATGGCGCCCGAGACGTTGCAATAGCCCAGTTGGATGGCCAGACGTATGCTGTAGTGGCCAGCACGGTGGATGATGGCATTCAGATAATAGACATCCATCCGGCCGACTCGTACACTTATGCATCAACTGATCCTGTCTCTGAGGGTGGATTTTACACAAATCTGGATGCAGTAATAACAGTGATGGACTATCAAAGATCCGAATACGGCCATAACAGCCTGATACAGATAACAACATGCAGATAACCAACCATGAGGATATTGTTCTGACCGAACCCAACCACCAGAGCAACTACAGGGATGGCGAGATACTGATATTTTTGGGCGGGACGATGCCGCCGCCGTCAAAGGGCACCGAATATAGGAACAGCTTTGGTTACGGCGATAGAAGCGCCCAGTGGCTAAGGGGAAGCGGCGCAGACGTATCTGCCCAAGACTGCACGTCGGAGGGTTACTGGACAGACATTCGGCCCACTGAGACGGGCGTAGAAAAGTTGTGTTTTTGGGTACCGCACAACTTTACCCCGGATGGGATGTTTGTAGCAACATATGATGTACTACACGGGCAGGTGACGCCCAACCTGGACGACGTAATCATCAGAGCGCAAATAATACCATTTACAGTCGACTCGGCATACTGCAACGACCATCCTAACATCTGCAATATCCGCGGACTACAGAATATAGACAGCGACACGTATACAGAACCGCGCCCGCCATACGTCGGCTACGTTGGCCCCGTACAGTAGGGCGTGCATGGGAGTCGAATGGCTTGGGGCCGCCTGACTGCCGGCCGCCCTGCAATACCGTTGGCATTTCTCCGAAAATGACATGCCGGAGACCGGTTATAGTTCCGGATCTTTACGGTTGGCACTAAAATAATGATGATACGCCTTGGACGATCCAACACGAAACTGCTGGCAGCAGGGCAAATGTGCGGCTAAAGGTATTTTAGACAACCTGCCTGCGTACTGCCGTGAAGGTGGCGGTTCTGGCCATTACGAAGAACGGGGTAAGCATCGGCTCCAGGCTGGCCGGAGAGTTCCCCGACATGGAGGTGTATGCTCCCAAAAAACTGCTTTCGGAGGCGCCGGGCATACGGTGGTACGGGGAGCCCACATCGACCAAGATTGCCGACCTGTTCGGCTCGTACGAGGGCCTGATATGCCTGTTTTCGCTGGGGGCGGTGGTGCGGCTGATAGCGCCGCACATCAGGGACAAAAAGACCGACCCGGCGGTGCTGGTGATTGATGACAAACTCAACTATGTGATCAGCGTACTCTCCGGGCACATAGGGGGGGCCAACCAGCTCGCCCGGGAGATAGCGGAGCGGATGGGCTCAACCCCCGTCATAACCACCGCCGCCGACGTCAACAGGACGATCGCGGTGGACCTGGTGGGCAGAGATCTAGGATGGGTGGTTGATGATGATTCCACCGTTACCGCGGTCAGCGCCCACATGGTGAACGGGGAGCGGATAGGCGTCTACCAGGACGCCGGCGACCGCAACTGGTGGGCCGGAAGGCTGCCCGACAACGTCACCCTCTACCGGGACATGCGTACCATGGAGGGCTCGGGCTGCCGGGCGTTTTTGATAATAACGGACGGGCCCGTACCGGAGGGGATACGCGCCAGCAGCGTCGTGTACAGACCACCATCGCTGGTGGCCGGGGTGGGGCTGCACCAGGACACGACCGCAGAGACCATCAAGAGCGGATTGTCAGCCTGCCTGGATCGGCACGGCCTGAGCATAAAGTCGGTTGCAAAGCTGGCCTCGCTCAAGAAACCCCGGGACGTGCAGGGGCTGATAGAGGCGGGGAGGGACTTGGGGGTTCCCATCCAGTACGTGGACAGGACGGAGCTGGCCCGCGTTGAGGCGCCAAACCCATCTGACGTGGTCAAAAAGTTCGAGGGCACGCCCAGCGTCTCGGAGGCGGCGGCCATGCTCGTCTCGGGTGGCGCCTTGGCGGTGGAAAAGCAGAAATTTCCTCCCGATCTGACGGTGGCGGTGGCGAGAATAAAATGAGGCGCGGTCTGTTGATAGTGGACAGGGGCAGCCGGGAGCGCGAGGCCTACGATGAGCTCAGGGTGATAACGCAGGGGGCCAAGTCGAAGGGGGGATACGACTACGCGGACTTTTGCTTTCTGGAGGTCCTGCCCCCGTTCATAGAGGAGGGCATGAAAAAATGCCTGGCGCAGAGGCTGGACATGCTGACGATAGTGCCGTATTTCCTGTACCCGGGAAAAAAGATCAAGGCCGCCGTTCGGGACGTAATGGCGTACCAGAAGGGGACGTCCACCAAGTTTCTGGTCACAAAGCCGATGAGCATGCATCCTACCATGGTCAACCTGGTGGACAACCGCATCCTCTCGGCCCTCCGCGAGGGAGGTCATGGCGCATCGCGGCAGGAGACAGACGTTCTGATTATCGGCCACGGCAGCAAGGACATCAACGCCCAGAGATCCCTGAACTATGTGGTGGATGAGCTCAACAAACAGTACAGGAACGTTGAGCGGTGCTTCCTTGAGATAGAGCAGCCGGACATACCAACAGGCATAAAATCCTGCGAGGCCAGGGACCCCGCCGTGCTGGCCGTGGTCTTTTACTTCCTGCACGAGGGGGCCCACGTCAAGAGGGACATCAACGAGGATCTCCTGCCGGCCCTTGAATCCTCCAACCTCAAGAACGTCTGCATTACCAAGCATATAGGCGCCGACGACATGATGGTAGAGCTGATAACGGAGAGGGCCGGCGAGGTCGAGAATGCAGACTAGGCTGGGGCAGTCCATAGAGGACGCGAGCATGGGCATGATCGACGCGGAGGTGGGCGAGCACCCCTACGATGCAATGGAGTGGCCCGTGGTTCGCCGGATAATCCACTCTACGGCTGACTTTGATTTTGCGCGTGACAACCGGGTGGTCTTCTCCGGATCGGCCATCCGGTCCGGCATGGAGGCCCTCCGAAGCGGCTGCCATATCATCTGCGATGTCAACGGCGTGGCCGGACTGCTAAACAAACAGAACCTCTCCGAGTTTGGCAACGAGGTCGTCTGCAGGATATCCGAGCCAGGGATAGCCCGGCTGGCAAAAGCAAGGGACTCTACCAGGGCGCGCGTGTCAATGCGGGAGAGCGCCGACGAGATGAACGGCGGTATCGTAGTGGTGGGCAACGCGCCCACCGCCCTGCTGGAGGTAATATCGATGGTTCAGGAGGGCTCGGCCCGGCCGGCCCTGGTGGTGGGCGTCCCGGTAGGCTTCATCCAGGCGGCCGAGTCCAAGGCTGATCTGGAGCAGACCGGCCAGGTGCCGTATATCACCAACCGGGGACGAAAAGGGGGCAGTCCGGCTGCCGCGGCGATAATCAACGCGCTCTTCAAGCTGCTGAAATCAGAGAAATCATCGTCATCTCCTTGAGAATTTAACGCAGCGATCCACCATGTTCCGGACGGCGGACCTGCTCAGGTAGAGGTGCCCGTATGACGCGAGGGTGTCGTGAACCAGAAGGCCGTCCTTGCCATCGACGATGCCTTGGCCGAGGTCCAGGGTCTGGGCAAACTTGGAGTCGGATGCCACCCCCTCCAGCCGGGAGTAGTGGAACTCGTGGCCGTGAAACCTGGCAGGCGCCCGCGCGATGGGCCCGGCGTGCATGACCCCCCTGGTATAGTTGAGCACCACCTGGCCGGTCATGACCGCCTCGGCGTCAAGCAGGCCGGCCATGCCGAACCGCTCGTCTCCGCGCCGCAGGGATCGGGCCAGGTACATCAGGCCGCCGCACTCCGCGTAGAGGGGAGCGCCCCCCTGGGCCATATCTTTGATCGCCTCCAGCACGGACCGGTTCCGCTCCAGCATATCGCCGCGGACCTCCGGAAAGCCCCCGCCTATGTAAAGGCCGTCCACCTCCGGAAGTGCGGCGGATGACTCTGGGCTGAAGAACTCCAGCCGGGCCCCGGCATCCCTGAGCCGATCCAGGTTGTCCTTGTAGTAAAAATTGAAGGAGCCGTCCAGCGCCACGCCGATGGCCGTCCGGGCCTCTCTTTTTTTCCGGGGGGCGGGTCTTTTGATGGGCGGAGCCGACCTTGCTATCCCCAGCAGGGCGTCCATGTCCATGTGGTCGGCCATCGCCTCAGACGACCTTCTGATATCCTCGCGTACCCTTTCGTCCTCGGCTGCCGGAACCAGCCCCAGATGGCGCGACTCGAACGCCACCTCCGAGTTACGCGGTATCGCCCCGACCACGGGAACCCCCAACGGTTCGATGGCGCTCCTGCAGAGGGACTCGTGCCGGCCGCTGCCCACGTTGTTCAGGATAACGCCCCTTATGGTGGATGCCCTGCTGAACCTCACAAAGCCCAGGGTGGTGGCGGCCACAGAGCGCGCCGCCCCGCCTGCGTCGACCACCAGTATGGTGGGCGAGCCGGTTATCCGGGCCACCTGGTGCGTGCTGGCCAGGTCGCCGGTCCCGTCGAACCCGTCGTAAAAACCCATCACCCCCTCTATCACGGACACGTCCGAGCCGGAGTTGAGCGCAAAACTCTCCGCGGCGCCGCCCCTTCCCATGAGCCAGACATCCAGATTGCAGGCAGCCCTTCCGGCAGCCACCGCCAGGTGGCCGGGGTCGATATAGTCGGGACCGGCCTTGAACGGCTGCACCGAGTAGCCCATCCGCTTGAGCCCGTGGATCACCCCGCAGGCCACCGATGTCTTTCCGACGCCGCTGCCGGTACCCGCTATCACCATCCTGGGCAGCGCGCCGGCCCCGTCCGGCCCCGTCTCAGGGGGGGCCATACCCGGCCCTCTCCTTGATGAAGTCGATGGAGCCTACCGGCGTAGGGTCTACGCCTCTCAGCGCCGCCCTGTATATCGAGCAGTAATCCAGCAGGTACACCAGGCTTACCAGTTTTGTCATTATGTGGCCCTCCGATGCCCGGACTACCCTGTACTGGACGGAGTTGGCCTCAAAGTACTCCTCGAAGATGCGCCACCTCTCCTTGGTTTTGTGGTTGTCGTCAGGTCCCTGCAGCAGGACGGGCTGTACCGGGGAGGGTGCCTCCCAGGCAACCATCCCGTTGTGGCTGGCCTCAAGGACGTCCTCCATCATGGCGTGGGTCTTGGCGTTCTCCTGCAGCGAGTTCTTGAACCTGGTGGCCGCCGCCTTGAACCCCCAGGGGTAGTAGATCATCGGAATATCCTCCAGCCAGGACGCCAGGCTCAGCGCCGGGTTGCTGCCGGCCAGGTTGTCCGAGCCTATGGCCCCCCTGAGGCGCCGCAGCTCCGCTATGGAGTCGCGTATGTCGCCCTTGGACACGTTCACGCCGTCCCCCAGCACGTTCATCATGGCGTACAGGAAGGCGGCAAACGATGCCCGGGGGGAGTGGTGGACGGCGGTATGGTAGTGCGGTATGCCCCTCTTGCTGCAGTACTCCTGCATCAGCCCGCCGGCCGAGAACGCAACCACCCTGCACGGGGCGTTCGCCGCCTTGTCCAGGACCGTCAGGGTCTCGGCCGTGTTCCCCGATACGCTGCTGCAGACCACCAGCGTCTCAGAGTCGGCCGTCTTTGGCAGGTTGTACCCCTTGACTATGCTCACGTGCATGTCCATCCTGGATAGCACCGCACCAAAGAGGTCGCCGAGGGCGCCCGACCCGCCCATCCCCGCAAAGACCACATGGTTGATGCCGCGCAGATCCAGCGGATCCGGACCGTCCCCGTACGCCTCGGCGGCGATCTCCGGCCACCTGTCGTAGGTGTAGCGTATGCCGGCAGCATCCACCACGGAGAGCTTCTCCTGGTCGAGCGGGGCGCCGTCCTTCAACACCACCTGTGGGGAGGCGCACCCCGTTTAAATATAGAGCGGGCCGGTCCGGTGTGATGGATGATACCCTCCGGACGGTTGCCTGGCGGGACGGGCGGGTGGTCATGATAGACCAGACCAAGCTACCCAACACCCTGGAGTACGTCGAGTATGACGACTACCCCGGGGTGGCCGAGGCCATCCGCAGCCTGGTGGTCAGGGGGGCTCCTGCCATCGGGGTCTCGGGCGCCTTCGGCATGGCGCTGGCCGCCAAGAACAGCTCCGCCGCAACCGTCCCAGACCTGCTCTCCGACTTGGACGTGGCCAGGCAGGCGCTGAGATCCACGCGCCCCACCGCCGTCAACCTGGCATGGGGCCTGGACAAGGCATACGGGGCGGCCAAGTCCGGCAGTACCGCCGAGGAGGCCAGACAGATGGTCATAGACGAGGCCAGGAGGATGGCCGAGGAGGACATATCGACAAACCGGGCCATGGGCAGGAACGGGGCCGCCCTGTTCGGGGACGGCGATACGATAATGACCCACTGCAACGCCGGCGCCCTGGCCACGGTCGCCTACGGGACCGCCCTGGGGGTAATCCGGGCCACCCGGGAGGCGGGCAAGTCCGTGAAGGTGATCGCCACCGAGACCCGGCCCGTCCAGCAGGGATCCCGCCTTACGGCGTTCGAGCTGAAGCACGACGGCTTTGATGTCAGCCTGATACCGGATACCGCCGTGGGCTACTCGATGGCCAACGGTCTGGTCGACAAGGTGGTCGTTGGAGCCGACCGGATACTGAGATCCGGCCACGTCTTCAACAAGATAGGCACGTACCAGGTAGCCACCATGGCCCGGCAGCACTCAGTCCCGTTCTATGTCGCCGCCCCGCTCTCCACCTTCGACATGGAGAGCGACCCCGGGGAGGTGGTGATAGAGATGAGGCGCGGAAGCGAGGTTACCGGCCCTCCCGAGCACAGGACCGCCCCCGACGGCATCGACATCATCAACCCTGCCTTCGACATGACCCCGCCCGGGCTCATATCCGGGATAATAACCGAGGCCGGAGTGGCCGAGCCTCCATACGAGGCAGCCATCCCGGAATTATTCAAAGCTAATTTTTAGAACCTTTTTATGGTTTTTAGGCTACCCGCCCTATATGGCCGTGAACCGCACCGACGTGGAGAACTCGCTGAAGCAGTGCATGGATCCCGAGGTTCCGCTCAACATAGTGGAGATGGGACTCATCTACGGGATTGATGTGGCCGACAACAACGACGTCGACATCACCATGACCATGACCACCCAGGGCTGCCCGCTGCACGAGACCCTGGTGCGGGACGTCACAAGGTACGCCAAGAAGGTGCCCGGGGTCAACAACGTCAACGTCAAGATCGTCTGGGATCCCCCCTGGTCCATGGACAAGATGACCGAGGAGGCTCGCAGCAAGATCAAGGACATGGCCTCCGGCCACAACACGCCGGCCCCCATCAACTACGAGACGGCGATGCCGCAGGGAGTGGGCAAGATGGCAGAGCAGGAGGACGGCTCGATGGTCCTGATAAATGAGCACGACCAGGGCTTTATGGTCAACCAGGCGATCGTGGACTTTTGGAGATGCTGCAACGGACAGAGAAAGATGACCGAGCTGGTGGACGTATTCGCGCAGCAGACGGGCATGCAGAGGGGGCAGGTGGAGAAGGAGGTGGCCCAGCTGGTGCAGCAGCTGCGCGACGGAGGGCTGATAGCCATACCCGGCCAGACAGACGTGCCCAACGTGACCTTCAACTAGAATATGTGCGCCGAGCTGGCGCCGTCAAAGGTTATGGTGACCCCCGACAGGTACTTTATCCGCTTCTCCACTATCGACGCGACAAAGTCGCCTATCTCGCGCGGCTCGCCCATGCGCCCCATGGGGAGGGTCTTGGGGTCAACCCTCATGTCTCCGAGGATCTCCCTTGTGCGGTCGGTGCTGATCAGGCCCGGGGCTATGTTGATGAAGCTGACATCCCTGGGTGCCTGCTCCCTGCTGCATATCTTGAAGACCTCCGTGAAGGCGGCCCGGTACGCGCTGGATATGACCAGCCGCGGGTTGGGCTCCTTTACCACGGAGGAGCTTATCAGAAAGACGTAGCCGCCCTCGTTGATCGTGATCTCCCTGAGCAGCACGACAAACCCCAGAAAGAGCTGGTTGTGGTAGTTGGCCCACTCTTCGTCGGTGACATCCCCGAAGGTCTTGGGGGGAGGGCCTCCGGTGTTCAGCACCAGGATGTCCGCGGACGGGTTGGCTGAGGCAAACCTCCTGACCGAGTCCATGTCTGAGGTGTCCACCGTATCGCGGCCCGCCGAGACCACGCTGCACCCGGCCGATTCCAGAGACGCGACGATGGCCCGGCCTATCCCCCTGGTACCCCCCAACACTATGGCATTCACGCGGACAGTCCGCCGCGCCTGCCTTAAATCTCTTTTATCTCGGTGACGCTGGCCAGTACCGAGTCCATCCTGACCACCACGCGGGTGTCGTCCCAGCCCAGGGCTACGTACCAGTCCCCCGCGTCGGCATGGTACTTGGTCTCCAGCGTCTTGGGAGCGGACGGATCCGCCCCGTACTCCTTTACCACCGCGGAGACGGCCAGGGCCACCGCGTCGCCCTCCTTCTCCAGCCTGCGCTTCATCAGTCCGATACCGGGCATTGTATGGTGGTATGGGGGGTAATACGTAATATAGGTTGGTCCGGCGGGGGGACCGTAGCATCTGCGGGACATGGCAGGTAGTGTAACGGCAGGGGGCCGAGGCTCTGATCTTCTCAAGAACGGTGTTGCCCCGTAGATGCTACGCCTGCCTTTCTCTGGACAGGTATGATGCCATCTCGTCCTTGAACCGCTGTACGGAGAACTGCCGGACGTGCCGGTACAGGGCGGGCACCAAGTCGTCGTAGGTACCCTCCAGGATGGCTCCGGCAATACGGGCGGCTCCCGACACGTCTCCGGGCTCGTACCGCAGCTCGTCAAACGGGATGGTCTCGCGGAACCCGTATCTGTCCGGCACGCACGGGATGCAGCCGTTGGCCACCGCCTCCACGACCGCAATCCCAAAGTCCTCGGTGTTGCAGCCGGAGATGATGCACTTGGCCCGCCTGGTCTCTGCCAGCAACCGGTCATACGGCGCGTTGGGCATCACGTCGCAGTGGTCATAGGATGGCACCTGATCGGGTTTGGCAAACCCCACCACCCTGCAGGACAGGCCGCACCTGGCCGCCACTTCCCCGCAGAAGCCGTGTCCCTTGTCCGGGTCAAGACGGCCGACCGATATGATGCCGCCGCGCCCGCTGTCCGCCTGAACGGGCTCCGGCGGGATATTGCAGGGAGGGTGGATGGTCACGGCGTCATGCGCCCCGGATGCAATATACGCGGCAGTAACCCACTCGGCATTGCACATGAAATGCACGTCCGGCCTACGGAGATATTTGAGAAACAACATCTCCGAGATCTTCCAAGAACGGCGCATTGCTTGGCGGCCCGGAATGGCGTGAGCATACACGTACTGCTGGATGTCCCATTTCAGTTTGTGAGCAGGCCACCGTTCGGTTATCAGGCCCGGCGTGTCGCGCGACAATAGATGGTCCGGCGGGGCGGTTGTTTCTTGACGCAGACGCGATACGCGCGATGCCAATCCTCTCGAACCTGTCACCTCGCCATGCGAGTACCACCGGATGGTTGGAACGACACCCGCCATGATCCAAAACAGATAGGCGCCACCACCCCGACCATAACCGGACCTGCCCACACGCAATATGTAAGGCCTCATGTCCATGCTGGCACACTACCTGCCATGTCCCGCAAAACATAGGTGTTATGATCCAATTAGAGACTTTCTAATCACCGAGTTAAATGAAGGTTAGAGGTCGTGCCCTGCCTTCAAGCGCTCTAAAGACTCGATGCCCTGCTTCGACAGCTCCGCATGTTTGGAGTTTGATTCCTTCTTGAGTAGTCCTCGTCCACATGCTAGCGCTTTATCAACATCATCAAAGTCAGCCATGTTCCTACCCGTGTTGGGTGGGATGCTGTTATAACCTGTCCGCTGGTGCGGACCTGAACCAACAGCAGATCCTATGGATCTGCTTTTGAGCAACGCCCGGCGGGCTGCCCAGGTACCATCCAAAACGCCAGCCGGGCGCCGGGAATGCCGGACCGCTACTGCTATCTGGCTATGTCCACTACCTGTATGCCGTCGTCCACCATGCTGGCCACCACCGCGTACGTCCGGCCCTCATCTCGGCCGTCGCGACATCCCACGCGCCCTACAGCACGTCGAACCCGCCCATGTCGTCGACCAACCCGGACACCGGAACGGGCGAATAGCCCGCTTCATCCTCGGCCGCAACCGCGCCCACGGATCCGGAGATCGCCACTACGGCGACTACCCCAAATACCACAATCAACAACGGGCACATCGCCATGTAGGAAACTATCATGGTATGGACAGTTTCATATGCTATTAAATAATGACCGTCAGGTCTCCCGGCAGGCGCGGGCGGTGCACGGCCCGCGGCCTCTAGCGGATGAGAGGGCCCGGAGGGCTTCGATCCCCCGACCTGGCGGTCCGAAGCCGCCCGCACTGTCCAGGCTGTGCTACGGGTCCGGATCATCTAATTAATTAACGGGGCTAAATACCTGTCCTGATACAATGAAGGTCTCAAGGAAGGTGGCCGGTGTCGAGTACGCCATCCGGGACATCGTCTTGGCGGCCCGGGAGGTAGAGAAGGCGGGCACCAAGGTGGACTACCTCAACATAGGGGACCCGGTCCAGTACGGGTTCCAGCCGCCAAAGAACGTCACCGACGCGTACATCGAGGCCATATCCGGCGGACGCAACTTTTACGCCCCCTCCGAGGGGCTGCCCGAGCTGCGGGAGGAGATAGCCAGGAAGGAGGGCGGCAAGGGACTGCGGACGTCCCCGGAGAACGTAATCGTGACCAACGGCATCTCCGAGGCTCTGGACATGGTGACCGCCTCCATCATCGAGGAGGGCGACGAGGTCCTGCTGCCCGGACCCTACTACCCGCCATACTCGTCCTACGTGAAGCTGCACGGGGGCGTTCCGGTGGAGTTCGGGGTGGACCTGTTCGCCGGAAGGCCGGACATTGATGACTTGCGCTCAAAGATCACCGAGCGGACGGTGGCCATCTGCCTGATAAACCCGAACAACCCCACCGGGGTTGTCTTTGGCCGCAAGGCTCTCCGGGAGATCGTCGAGGTGGCCAACGAGCACGGCCTGTATGTCATCTGCGACGAGATCTACGACAGGATCGTCTACGACGACACCTTCACCGGGATAGGCAGCATATCGGGCGACTCGCCGGTGATCCTGCTCAACGGGTTCTCCAAGGTGAACCTGATGACCGGCTGGCGCCTGGGATACATCGCCTTTGCCGACTCGCCGGACTTGGACGAGATCAGGAGGTGTCTCCCCCAGCTGGCCCGGGTGAGGATAGCGGCCAACATGCCGGCCCAGTACGCCGCCGTAGAGTCGCTGCGCGGCCCGCAAGGGTACATAGACGACTTTGTGCGGGAGCTGCGGCTGCGCCGGGACATGGTGGTGAGACGGCTCGACTCGATGAACAACATATCCTGCCCCGACGTTCGCGGGGCGTTCTACGTGTTCCCCAGGATAGAGGAGAACCCGTACGGCAGCGACCACGAGTTCGTACTGGAACTGCTCCGAACCCGGGGGGTGCTGGCCGTGCACGGCTCCGGCTTCGGCCCGGCCTACGGCAGCGGCCACTTCCGGATGGTCTTTCTGCCCCCGATGCCGGTTCTGGAGTCGGCCCTGGACAGGATAGAGGATTTCGTGTCTAGTAGTCCCAGCGGGTGAGGGATAGGGGTCCCACCTGTATGATGCAGTCGGTCTCCCTCAGCAGATCCTGCGCGGAGGGCTCCTCCATCGAGTCAAAGTAGCGCAGCAGGATGGCCCTGGCCATCTTGTCGACGAACCCCGCCTCGGTGAGCAGCGCGGCCCTCCCCCTCCCCATCACCCCGCGTATGGGGGAGCGCACGCCCTCGTCGGCGCAGAACGCGGCCCAGCCCGTGCGGCGCACGTTCCTGGCCTTGGCCGTCCGGGTGTTGGTTCCTATGTAGATCATCGAGTCCCTGTACAGGTACCAGACGGGCACCACATGCGGGATGCCCCGGTCATCCACGGTGGCCAGCCGCAAAATCTTCTGGCCGGACAGGAACTCAGCGGACCGGTCCATGCCTCCGGAACCCCAGTATTATCATGAAGCATCCAAAGCCGATCATCCCCAGGGACACCTTCTCGTTGGTGACCTCGGCGTTCACCATAAAGTCTCCCACAAACTCGAACCCCCACAGTATGATCTGCCTGGCCAGCACTATGGCGGCGCTGACTATGAAGAGCGCACCGATCGCGGTGTACCAGTTGCGGCCGCGGCGGTAGTACTCCGGACTCATCTATACTATCTTGATCCCGGGGTTTCTTATCTTGTTGCGGATCATCGCGTTGAGCAGGATGGGCGTGGATATCTCCGCCATGTACGCCAGGCTGCCCGGCCCCAGGTATATGGGCCTCAGCCCCTCTATCTCGTTTATCAGGCCCTTGACCGTCTCGACGCACCCGTCGTCGTCCCCGCACACGAAGATGTCATAGTCCAGGTCCTTCTTGGGGTTGGCCAGCTTCTTCTCGGATATCACGTGGAACGCCGAGACAAGCCTGGTGGCATCCCTCATGTGGGCGCCTATCATCTGGTGGGCGAACTGCCGGCCCTCCTTGAACGGCACAAACTCAAAGCCGGCGTCCGTCTTGGTCATGGGAACCACCGGCGAGACCACCACGCACCCGGCGGGCGCCGCATCCAGCACGTCGGGGCACGTCGAGTCGATGTTCTCGTAGGGTATGGACAGCAGCAGGACGTCGCTCTCCTTGGCGGCCGAGAGGTTGTCGGTCCCGCGTATGGTTCCTCCTATCTCGCCGTACGCCTCCCCGGCCTCGTCCAGGTAGGTGGCGGCGGCGGTCGCCGCCCGCTCGGCTGCCCGGGATCCAACAATCACGTCGTGCCGCCTGCACCATCTCAGGGCAAATCCGCGGCCCATTCCTCCGGTTCCGCCTATGATGCCTATCCTCACGGCCACCCTCTGAGAATGTTCTTATTATCTCTATTCACGGGTTTCCGCGTTGGCATCAGTCATATTCTTGCGCCACGGCCAGGCGCAGAACAACGTGGAGCGGCGCCTGACCGGGCGCCTGCCGAACGTGCCCCTGACGGACCAGGGGATGGTCCAGGCAGAGTACGCCGCCCAGCACCTCTCCAGGATGGACGTGTCCCGGATATACTCCAGCCCGATCCAGCGGGCCCAGCAGACCGCCGGGATAGTGGCCCGGCACAACAACCTTGAGGTGGCCACCGACGAGAGGCTCACGGAGATAGACATGGGCAGCTTTACCGGCATGAAGTACGACGACCTGCTGGCCAGCCAGGGCGACGTCCTGATGCGGTTCTACGGCAACGAGGCGGCGCCGGCAGCCCCCGGGGTGGAGACCTTCACGAACGTCCGGGCGAGGGTCCTGAGCATGGTCGGGGACGTGCTGGCCAGCCATCCTGGCGAGAACGTGGTCCTGGTCACCCACATGGACCCCATCAAGGCGATGCTCTCCACCATACTGAACCTGTCCATGCAGAACCTGCACGAGCTGATAATAGCCAACGGCACGCTCAACGTATTTCTGGAGAGCGAGGGGCGGTTCTCCCTGGGGGGACTGAACGTCATGGAGCCCTCCAGGCTGATCCGAGCATGGTAGGATCAGTGCCTGATCGGGGCAAAAGCCCCGTAAACTCTTAAATAGAATCCAAAAATGACCCGAGTCGTAACATGCGGTACGTGATCGGTGTTTTGGCAGTAATGGTAGTAATGTTCTCCGTCAACATTGCCCTTGCGGCAACCGACGAGCCAGGCGAGTATCTGGACAGGCGCGTGGAGATCTGGAACCTCTTCTTCAGGATGATGGTGGTGGCCTTTACCATAGGGGCCGTCGTCTCCGGGACGCTGATCTGGCTTATCTGGCGTTTCCGGGAGTCCAATCCCAAAGTCAAGCCTACCGAGTTCGAGGGGACTGACTGGTAGATGGACAACAAGCACTCCAACTGGCCCGAATGGATATACCTGGGAGTGGTGATAACGCTGCTGTGCTGGGTGGGCGCCGAGGCCTGGAACGTGGAGAGGCTGATCGAGCACGTTCCCGAGGATGCCGAGGTGATCAAGGTGGTCGGCCAGCAGTGGTTCTGGACCTTCGAGCACGAAGACGGCACCAAGGAGATCGGCGAGCTGCACCTGGAGACGGGCAAGGCGTACAAGTTCGAGATCACCTCCACCGATGTCATCCATTCCTTCAACATACACGACTATGTCGTGCTGCTGGATGCGGTGCCGGGCAGGGTCAACACGGTCTGGTTCTCGCCGGTCGAGGCCGGTGTCCACGACATACAGTGCAGGGAGTACTGCGGGCTCATCCACTATAACATGCGGGGGACGCTGTACGTGGAGGACCCGTCTTGAAAAGGATTTTAAGCCCGATGGGACGAGCTGGGGTGTTGAACTGACATGGTGCTGGAGCTCCACAAACCCCGTCCTATCTGGCAGATAATGTTCTCGACCCACCACACCGACGTGGGTCTCCTGTACCTGATAACGTCGCTGGCGTTCCTGTTTCTGGGCGGGGCCCTTGCCCTGGCCATACGCGCCGAGCTCTTCTTCCCGGGGTCGCAGATCATAGCCGACTCGATGACCTTCAACAGGATATTCACCGTCCACGGAACCACGCTGATATTCCTGTTCATCCTGCCGTCCGCCTCGGCCGTCGGCAACTACTTTGTTCCGATAATGGTCCGCTACAAGGACATGGCCTATCCGAAACTGAACGCCATCGCGTTCTGGATGATTCCGCCCGGCGGCGCCCTCATATGGCTGGGCTTTGCCGACTTTACCTGGTACGCGACCCCGCCCTACTCGGTAATTAGCGCCCCGGGGCCGGCCGCCGACATGTGGATATTCGGCCTCAAGATACTGGGGGTCTCGTCCATACTGGGCGCCATCAACTTTGTGGTCACCATCCTCAAATGCAAGCACCCCGACATGTCCATAGGCCAGGTCCCGCTGCTGGCCTGGTCGTTCCTGTCCTCGTCCCTGATAATACTGGTTGCCCTTCCCACGTTCGCGGCGGCCCTGCTGATGCTGCTCACCGACCGCCTGGGAGTCTCGGGCTTCTTCAATCCGGCCCTGGGAGGGGACCCCATAGCATACGCGCACCTCTTTTGGTTCACCTTCCATCCGGAGGTGTACGTGCTGGTGATACCGGCCATAGGCATGATGTACGAGATAGTGCCGCGATTCTCGCGCCGCCCCATCCGGATATACTCGTCTGGGATAGCGGCATTCGTCCTGCTGGCGATAGTGGGGTTCTCGTCCTGGGCCCACCACATGTACGCCACCGGGCTGTCCTTCACCGAAAAGACCGTGTTCATGGTGGGAACGCTGGCCGCCGTGCCGGCGTCTGCAATGCACGTCTTCAACCTGCTGGGCAGCATGTGGAGCGGCCGGATCAAGTTCTCCACACCCATGATGTGGGCCGTCGGCGGGATAGCACTCTTCTTCTCGGCGGGGGCAGGCGGGGTAGTCAACAGCGCCATGCCGCTGGACTTTGTCACCCACGACTCGTACTGGGTGGTGGGCCACTTCCACCTGTTCGTGATGGGGACCATCGCATTCGGGACCATCGGCTACATCTACTACATGTTCCCGTACGTGACCGGCCGCCTCTACAACGAGGCGCTGGGCAAGGTCCACTTTGTGCTGGCGATGATCGGCACCAGCATGGTCTTCTTCACGCAGCACGTCCTGGGGCTCTACGGCATGCCCCGGAGGATATACGACTACCCGCCCATCCCGGAGTGGATTGCGATGAATCAGATCGCCAGCGTCGGCGCCATGATCATAGGCGCCAGCATGGTCATATGGCTGGCCAACATGATATACAGCGCCGGCAAAGGCAAGGAGGCAAACATGGAGGACCCCTTCGGACTGGGCGGACGGTACTACTATCCGCACCAGCAGAAGAACCCCCACCACTAGGTGAGCATGATGACGTTCGACTACGACGAAACCCCGATAATTCGAACCAGCCCGGCGCGGACCGGCAAGATGATGATCATCATGGTGGGCATCTGTATCGCCGGCGGCGGCATATTCTTCGGCCTGTGGGACTACTGGATATCGGAGGAGCCGCCAATAGTGGCGATCATGAACGAGGCCATCGTGCAGGAGGTGGGCGCCTTTACCGGCAGCATACTCACCGAGGACTTGGTCTTTGTAGAGTCGGCAGACTTCCGGGACTTTTCGTTCAACGAGCTGCTGGGCGAGCCGGGCGCCAACCCGACCGTCACCGCCAGCGTGGGCGACAAGATAGTCTTCAACGTGGTCAGCGACGGGATATCCTTCCACTCGTTCGGGGTTACCTCCGAGGCGTCCGGGTACGCGGGGATATTCCCGGGATCCGAGGTGGGCACCGCCAACAATCCGCTCACCAAGGGACAGTCGGGGACCGCCGAGTTCATACCGCCGGAGGAGGGCACCTACTACTACATCTGCACCGTCCCCGGCCACCGCGAGCAGGGGATGGAGGGGATGATCATCGTGGGACCGGCGGCGGCCGACGCCGGGCCGGTTGAGGCGACCGGAGTGAGCCACGATATCACGCTTGACTTTTACGAGTCCGACGACTTTATCACGTTCGCGTTCGGGGCTCCCCCCGGCGAGGAGGGCGCAAACCCCGATATCACGGTGAACGCCGGCGACACGGTCAGTGTATCGGCCACCAACCAGGGCATATCGTTCCACTCGTTCGCGGTGGTGAGGGACCCGGACAACGCCGCTTCGGTGGTCTGGGACTCGGAGATAGGCTCGGCCAACGTCCCGCTCACCCGGGGCCAGACCGGAGAGGTCAGCTTCGTGGCCGATACGCCGGGCACCTACTATTACATATGCACGGTTCCCGGGCATGCCCTGCAGGGCATGAAGGGCACGCTGATTGTGGAGTAGGGTCTTTGGCCATACAGTACTTGGCGCTCTCCACCATGGTGGTGCTGTACTCGCTGATGTTCATCGGCGGCTACATATCGGCCGCCGGCCTGGGCCTGACCTGCCCGGAGTGGCCGCTGTGCCCCAACGGGGTGATGCCCTCCGAGGAGTACCTGATAGAGTGGGTGCACCGGCTGATAGCCGCCACCACCGGCGCCCTGGTCCTGGCAACCATGGTGGCCTGCTACATGAACAAGCACGCGGACACCAAGATCAAGGTCACCAGCTCGCTGGCCTCCGCGTTGGTGGTTACCCAGATAACCCTGGGCGCCCTGGTCATCGACCTCAAGCTGCACGCGGTGCTGGTGGCCATCCACCTGGGGATAGGCATACTGCTCTTCTCGATGGTGCTGCTGACCACGCTGTTCGCCTTCCGGCTCGCCCGCGTTCCGCTGAGCACCCGCGCCTAGCGGCGCCGCCGACGCCCCAGCAGCCTGGGCAGGTATATGTACGCCATTATCCCGGTGAACACCAGGGCCCCAGTGGTTATCGCCGATATGAAGATGTACCCGAAGGGGCTCTGCGTTCCCATGTTGAAGGTGTACGTTAGGGTGTCCTCGCCCATGTCGTACAGGTCCACGTTGACCACGTGGTTGCCCTCCCGCTGCCAGACGTACTCGATCTCCCAGTGGCCTCCTCCAACGTAGGTGGGGGGGACCGCGTCCACCTGGCGGTCGTTAAAGAAGAACCGCATGCCCGCGGTGAAGCCGTCGACCTCCTCAAAGTCCCTGTCGGTCACCCTGATCAGTATGGTGGACGGCTCATCTATCTGGGGAAACTCGGGGGCGGTGGCCACCTGCACCCGGTACCCGCCATAGAACTCCTCGGCGGAGTTGAAGAGGGAGTGGGCCGATGCCCCCGGGACGGTCCATACCACGGCCGTCAGCGCCAGTACCGCAACCCACCTCATCACCGGGGGGATGACACGCCGGAATATATCCCATGGGAACGGACGTCCTTGGGAGGGCCAGCCGTCCACCCGCGGGAGGGTGTCCAGAGGTGGCCACACAATCAAGGGTAGCGGCGGGACGATGCGGCCCGGGGATGATGCTCGATGATTTATAAAGAGACGGCCTGCCCCCAACCCCATGGCCAAGGTCTATGACGTGCCCCCCGATGTTCTGATCGGCAGGATGGCAGAGCACCTGCGGGAGAGGGGCATCGCCAAGCCTGACTGGGCGGCCTTTGTCAAGACCGGCGCCCACGCGGACAGGCCTCCCCACCGGAAGGACTGGTGGTATGCCCGGTGCGCCTCGATACTGCGAAAGATATACCTCCACGGGCCGATAGGCATCAACGAACTGCGCAAGGAGTACGGCGGCGGAAAACCGTCCGGATACGGAGCTGCACACCATCGCCCGGCCGGCGGGGCGATCATCCGCAACGCCGTCCACGGACTGGAGGACCTGGGTCTGGTGGAACGGATGGAGAAGAGGGGGCGGATAGTATCCAAAGAAGGCATGAAGAAGCTTGACAACCTGTCCACCGAGATTCTCCGGGATATGATCTCGGAGAACCCGTCCCTCAAGGTATACCTGTAGGCATGAGCGCGCCACCCGAACCCAACGACGACCAGATCCGCGAGGCCGCGGCGCAGAGGGAGGTGATAATGCGCCAGATACTGTCGCCGGAGGCCCGGATGAGGCTGGCCAACGTCCGGATGGTCCGGGGCGACCTGGCCGGGACCGTCGAGGGCTACCTGGTGAACATGGTCACCCAGGGCAGGATAAGCCCGCCGGTCACCGACGACCAGCTCAAGCAGATACTGCTGTCGCTGCAGCAGCCCCGGCGGGGCTTTAAGATAAACCGCGTCTAGGCCCCGTTGTCCTGTTTGATGGTAAAGCTGCAGATGTCCGCCATCCTGTTGATGGCCTCCTCTATGTCGGACTGCGGCGTATCCTGGTGAACGAGCAGCTTCGTCTGGAGGCCGCCATCCAGCACCCCGGCCGTCTCGATGATCTCGGCGGCGAGGCGGTCGGTTCGTTTCAGGATGATGGCCTCGCGGACATCCACCGTCCTGCCCTGGGCGTACCGGCTGTTGGTGACGGAGGATGGTATCTTTGTCTTACCGTACTTCTCCTCGTCCAGCTCCACCAGCCTGGATGATCCCGGGCTGGCCGCCATGCAGATGGAGATGGGCAGGCCGGACTTGCGGTCCTTTCCCCTGGCCACCTTGGCGGCCGTCTTTACCACCTTGAGGCAGGTCCTGTGCGTCTCTTCCCCGTCGTACCCCATTATCCCCGAGATGGCCTCCCGCAGTCCCACCAGGTTGATGAGCAGGCCGACGGACCCGCTCTGCTCGTACTTGACGTTGGCGGCCAGGAACGGGTTCAGGCCGCGCCTGGTTATGTCGGAGACGTCCTTGCGGCGGGCCGCCAAAGCAGCCATGACCGGATTCATCAGCAGGGCCAGCCGTGCACGAAAATACGCCTCGTCCCGATTGGACTCGAAAGCGAGCCTGGGCAGGTTGATGGCTATCGCGTGCATCTTGATGGAGGTCCTCAGTTCGCCCGGGTCGGTCACGCCGCTCTCCGCGCAGTGGCCGCCGGAGACGGCAACCACGCCGCCGGCCTTGGCTATCCGAGCCAGCCGTCCGGCCACGCCGCTCAGATCGCCCCCGTCCGGATCCACCACCAGGCCGGCCCCGGGCCTGCGGGTCACGCTGACGTAGTCGCCATATGCGTCTATGACGGTTCCGGCCATGTCCGAGGAGAGGGGCACCCGCATCAGGACGCCGGCGCCCTTCCCGTGCCCGGACGTGTGCATGGTGGCCAGCGCGTCGGCCACGTTCTGCCTGGTGGCGCCGGCCTTCTCGAGCATCTGGGGCAGCCCGCCCACCACCGTCTCCTGGGACGCCTCCCAGGAGAGCTGTCCCAGCATTATGGACAGGGCCGGCACGATGGATCCGTCCCCGGGCCTCCTGCGGGATATGTCGGCCCGTCCAACCCAGTCGTTCCCGAACACGTCCGCCGCGTCGGCGAATATGGTGTCGGGCACCAGCGACCAGGCGGCCAAACCGCTTATGTGGATGTCCCCGGACAGGTACATGTCCGCGGCGTCCTTGGGCAGGGTGTTGGTCAGCAGGTACTCGGAGAATATGCTCTGGCCCGCCGAGAAGACCAGCGACTCGGAGCCTGAGCCCATCCCGTCCATGTTGGTGAGCATATCCTGGACGTCGTAGGCTGGCATGCCCAGCCTGGTCATCTTGTTGCGGTAGTCCTCGTGGCCGTTCTCCAGCAGGACGGTATTGACCAGCTCCCTGATCAGCGGGCCGGTGAGATGGGCGGTCTGGTACTTGTATATGCGGCTCTCCACCTCTTCGGTGATCTTCTGGGCCAGCTCCATGGGAAGGCGCCCCTCCCGGACCAGCGACTGCGTTATCTTGTCCGAGTTGAACTCCTCTATGGACTCCTGGGACGTCCGGACGTACAACCGGCCGCTCTCCACAACCGACCTCTCCTCTATCTGCTTTGCCAGGTTCAGGACCAGCTTGCCCAGGTTGGTTATGGTATAGCGCTTCTCGTTCTTGTTGGCGGCCACCAGCGCCTGTCGAAGCAGTTTGCGCAGGTGGTACGCGAACTTGCCGCTCTCCTTCTTGGAGCGGAATCCGGCCAGCGCCTTCAGCTCCGAGTACGGGAGGGATCCCTTGGAGTTGAGTATGCGGAGCACGTCAATCCGGTTGGGGCTGGCCATGACCGAGAATATCATCCGGACCCTGGTGGGCGTCGGCTGGGCGACGGGGTCCTCGTCCACCATGATGTCCTCGTCGTCCATCCGCTTGGGTTGATGATGAGCCGTAATTAACGGTTATGAGGGGGCCGGCCGGCCTCGGGTCCCCGATGCCGGCGTCCGGGAAGGGGCGCCTTCCCTCGCTGGTCGCCGTCTGCGCCGGATGCTCCTGCGCTCCAGGCGCCTGCCCGGCCGCCAAGAAGAGGTGGCGCCGGCGGGCCGGTGCCATCGATATCATTCCTCCAGCGCATCTATCGAGAATTCGGTGGTGGACACGCCGTGGCCGCAGGCGGGACACTTGCCGTTTATCACCTTGGAGGCGTCCTTGATGGGCTTGAGCACTTTCATGGCTCCTATCTTGGTGCCGCACTTGCCGCAGATTATCTCTACCGCCATCATACCGGCAACGGGATCCGAAGTATTTACGATTTTTCCAGCAGCAGGCCCCGGTCGTCGTACCCGGTCACGCGCGCCGCCGTTCCCACCGGGAGGTCCTCGGGGGTCGCTATCCCGCCCATGAACCCCGACACCCTCAGGTCGCTCTCCTCCAGCGACATGACCACGAACGCGTAGGGGGTGTACCGCTCAAAGCCGGCGGGGGGAACCGTGATAATCGTGTAGGTGACCACCCGTCCGGCTCCGCTTACCGTCTGGTCCCCGAACCGCGATCCTCCGCATCCTTTACAGAAGTAGACGGTGGATGCATGCAGCTGCCCGCAGTCCTCGCAGCGCCTCACCAGAATCTCGCCCTGCTTGGCCGCCTCGATGAACTTTTCTTTGGTGGACGTCATCATCATCATGCTCAGACACTTTCGAATACGTGCACGGCGCAGCTGGCCCCGGTGGCTCCAAAGTTGTGGGTAAGGCCGATGCGGGCTCCCTCGACCGTCCTCTGGCCGGCCTGGCCGGTGAGCTGGTCGTAGACCTCGACCACCTGCCCCACGCCGGTGGCGCCTATCGGATGGCCCTTGGACTTGAGACCGCCGGAGGGGTTTATCGATATCTCCGAGTTTAGGCTGGTCAGGCCGTTGCGTGCAGCCTCCACCCCCTTGCCCTTCTCAAAGAAGCCCAGGTCCTCGGTGTCAACTATCTCGGCTATGGTAAAGCAGTCGTGCACCTCCGCAAAGTCCACATCCTTGGCGGTTATGCCGGCCATCTTGTATGCGGCCTGGGCAGCTATCCTGGTGCTGGGTATGGTGGTGAGGCGCTCCCTTCCCTCCAGGGCCGCAGGCGAGCCGCCGCGGCCGGATCCGGTGACCCTGATGTAGTCGCCGCCGGTCTTCTTGGCGAACTCTTCGGTGCACAGTATGACGGCGCTGGCTCCGTCGGAGAACGGACAGCAGTCGTACAGCTTCAGGGGGCTGGCCACCACGGCCGAGTTCATTACGTCATCGACGGTTATCTTTTTTCTGAGGTGGGCCTTGGGGTTGAGCAGTCCGTTGTCGTGGTTCTTGACGGCCACCCTGGCAAAGTCTTCCTCGGTGGCGCCAAACTCGGTGAGGTATGCCCTGGCCATCGACGCGAACAGCCCCGGGAACGAGGCGCCCGCCGACCCCTCGTGGAAAAAGTCTGAGCAGTATGCGAAATAGGTGGTGGTCCACTCGGTGCCGGTGTGGGTGACCTTTTCGGTACCGGCCACCAGCAG
Organism: Nitrosopumilaceae archaeon; assembly: GCA_965261905.1. Taxonomy (GTDB): domain Archaea; phylum Thermoproteota; class Nitrososphaeria; order Nitrososphaerales; family Nitrosopumilaceae; genus VYCS01. The sequence goes on from CBDHDZ010000013.1 coordinate 1,337,855, forward strand.
GCAGTCATAGAATCCTGCAGCCACGTTGGCGTATGCCTCCCGGAACGATACCGAACCGCTCCCGCAGGCGGACTCTATGGACAGAGACGGCCTGTCGGATATGCCCAGGTTGCTCATTATGACGGGTCCGAGGTGGACCTGCTTGTCCGCTATCCCGAACACGTTTGATATGTAGCCGGCCTTGATGTCCTTCGACTTGATGCCCGCGCTGGCTATGGCGTCTGCGGACGCTTGGACGGTTATATCGACGATGCTGTCGGCCAGCTTGCCGTACTTTGTACTGCCGGCGCCAAGAACACAGACACTCTCCACGGGGTTGAGGGGGATTAGTCCATATAAAAACCGTTTACCGCTGCTCACTGCCGGATGTAAAGATCCCACAATTAAACCAAGTCTATAAGGGAGGCGGACAACATTCCGCGTATGGATCCCCTACACCGGGCAGAGCCCCGGCGTTTTGCCCCCAGACAGGAATATCAGGTGCATAACGGCCGGAACGAATACCATCTGATACCCTACATTGGTAACAAGTCCGGCTTTGCCCACATCTTTGATGAGTTGGTGCCTGAGGGAACCGGAGCCAAACGGATAATCGACATATTTGGCGGGGGCGGCTCTTTTGCCATATATTGCTGCTTTAGGTTCAAATCCAACCGCGTCACCTACAACGACAACAATCCAATCCTGACAAACTTTATGGAGCACGTGCGGGATGATCCGGGGGGCCTCATCCGGGAATACAACGCGCACCGGGAATTGTCATCCCCGGAATACTTTGCAGAAATTCGCAATGAACAGCTGGACAAAGATTTGGCGGGGGCGGGCAGGTTCCTTTACCTGTCCAAGAACGCCTTCAGTGGAAAGATACGGTTCAACAAATCCAACCGGTTTAACGCGCCCATGAGGAAGGGCGCCCGATGTCCAGCCGTGGAGTCTGACAGAATACGCAAAATCAGCGATAAAATACGGCATCTCGAAATTACCAACCACCCATTTGAGTATTTTGAAAATACCAGAAATGCCTTTTTGTATCTGGATCCGCCATACATGAACAATACCAACAGCCACTACAATGGCGTGCCGGCCACCGAAGACTTTGCGCGATTCGTTAACAAAACCGCCCAGCACAACCAGATAATGATATCGGAGCAGAACGAGCCCAACACAATAGGGATAGCCGGCCCGTATCTCATATGTGACGTATGGCTGCGCAGATCACTTCAATATTTTACCCGAACCAACAGCAAAGAGATAATCGCCATAAATTACATTCCAGGCTAGACATCAGAGGCGCAGTGACATCGGGGGTAGCATCCGGCGTATTTTAGAGATGGATGATCGTCTGGTCCGGCGTTGAATCCATCGCGCCCAAGAGGCCTTGGACGGATGCGGTGGCGGGAAACAAGATCGGTACCGCGCCATGCGCTGCCGCCCGAGAAAGCAACTTATTGGCTGGTCGCGTTTTTGAGTCGTGCCCGGCAAATCCAAGGAACCGTCCCGCCATTCTGTCAAAGCCACCAAGTCCGCCGCCAACACGCTGATAGAGGAGGTCCTGCAGTACATGGACGGCAGCGGATACCTATCCTGGTCGGAGAACGAGAAAAAATACGTGCTGCTGGGCACAAACTCGCCGCGGAGCGGCTTGGCGGACTGTCCCAAGTGCGGCATAGGCAGGCTGAGGATAGTGCGCTCCAAGCTGACGGGCAAGCGGTTTATGGGCTGCTCCAACTATCTCAACGGCTGCACCGCCTCGTCCCCCCTGCTGCAGAAGGCCAGGCTCCGGGGCACCAAGAAGCCCTGCGGGACCTGCGGGTGGCCCGAGGTGATCTTCCGCTATTCCAGAAACCAGAAATGGTCCCGGCAGTGCTCTAACATAGAGTGCAGCTCCAGGCGGGCTGCTGACAAGGATGCAGGCTCATCTACCAACGACGTCGTCTAGGCTGGGGTATATGTCCGTCCGCCGGTTCTTCAGCAGGGGCAGCGCCTCCCTGGTCTCGGCCACCCTGCGCATGTCCAGGTTCGCATAGCCGATACCCTCGCTGGTACCCATGTCCAGCAGGATGTCGCCGAACGGATCCACCACCAGGCTTCTACCACAGTAGATGTTTCCGGTGTGGGCGGGGGACACCATGTAGCAGCCGTTCTCCATCGCCCGGGCCCGGTTCATGGTAATCCAGTGCTCCTCCTTCTTCTCACCCCTCACCCAGGCGGAGGGGGCCACGATCGTGTGGGATCCGGCCTCGACAAGCGCCCGGGACACCTCGGGAAACCGCAGGTCGTAGCAGATCACCATCCCGGTCATTCCCGCGGCCGAGGCGACGGGGGCGGTTATGGAGTTGCCCGGCTCCAGCTTGTCTGACTCGCGGAAGCCCAGCGCATCGTACAGGTGGGTCTTGCGGTAGATTGACCGTATTGCCCCTGATCCGTCTACCAGAAACGAGGTGTCGTAGACCCGCTCGCCCTTGGGGCTCTTCTCGTAGAAGGTGCCCACCACCTCTATGTGGTTGTCCTTGGCGGCCCGGCATATGCCGGACACGAACTCCCCGGATACCTCCTCGGCCTCGGCGGCGAGCCCCGCGGCGCTTTGCGAGCTGGGAGTGTAAAACATCATGTACTCTGGAAAGGCGCACAAACCCGCGCCGTTTTTGGCAGCCTCAGCCACGTATCCTGATATCCTGTCCAGGTTGTCCCTCTTGTCGGTGGAGGCGCAGAGCTGGACCACGGCTACCTTGGCCATGGCGCATGTGGGATGATACAAAATAAAAGGGTAGGGTGAGGTCCTACAGCGGCTTTCCGGCCAGGAACCAGTGCTCTGGCGGCTTTTCGTCAAAGACCACTATCACGTGGCGGTCCTGGGCCTTGAGAATCTCGGTTGCGGCCCGGGTGACGGCCTTGGCAAACTCGCTCTTCTGCTGATCGGTCCTGCCGGGAAACATGGACACCGTTACAAGAGGCATGCCTTGCACAGTATGGAATTCAATATATTTTGAACGTGTCCGGCAGGCGGTGGCAACAGAGCCGGTCCAGAGGGCTACAGATGTGGATGGCGCCGCGGAGCTGATCAACCATGGGGGCGGCGGCCACTGGTAACCGTCCCGCCCGGTGACATGGTGGTCCTAGAGGGGTCGGGAGCTAATTCCACATGGTGGCGGCTAACCCGCGGCACTAGGGACGGGCAGGGTACTGTTGACTTGACGGGGCATGGGATTTGCGTGTTGGGGTGTTGACTCCGGAGTCATGAGTCAGACCGCAACGACAGCCATCCCGCATGGCCAAGCACGACATCTGCCAAAAATCGCGGCTTCGTGATCCGCGAGTCGGCTACGAACACGGAAACGCCTGATGGTCCGTTAAGGCGACAGAGCCCGGCGGCACGAATAGACAAATAACAGCATCTGTTGAGGGTGTATTAGTTGACCAAGTTAGCCCATTATCTAGACTACGCGCTGATTGTCTACGGGGCCGTTCTGGTCGTCTCATTTCTCGTGTTTCTTTTCACATGGGACTTTGCGGCTGAAGGGGACTTTTTCGACAGGCTTGCCCCGTTTATGACCAGTATCTCGGTCGCCCTCGCCCCATTCGTGTATTTTTTGAAAACGAAACGCAACGAGAACAACGAACGAACCCGCGCGTCGCAAAACCTTTACACCGAACTGGACAACACGCTGAATGCATTGGATGAGAAGGCCCACCCGGACAACTTCAAGATGGTGGAGTTTGAGGGTAGGAAAAAATACTATTTCATAAACCGCATGCTGAACCACGACTTTTACGACAGCTTGGTCTTTTCGGGCAAGATCAACTTCCTCCCGACGGGGATACAGCAGCAGACTCAGGATGTCTTTCAGATGATCAAGGATCACAACTCGTTCATAAGAAGCATCAGGGATATCGAGGACAATGCGGGTTTGGATGAGGATGCCTCGCCTAAGACCGTGAGATACTACGAGGCCCTTCACAAGGTGGAGGTGGATCTGCTTGCGGAGCGTGGCATACCATCGCTCAAAACAAAACTGGAAAAGGAGTTCAAGATACTCTAGTCTTTTGCCTGTGGCCGGCTGCCGGCCGGTTTTTCGATGTCAAACGCGCTAGTTACTGCCCTTCTGCTCCCTATGTAGTCCCGGCTTCTTTGCGTGTTTTCGCTGCGGGAGGCACTTGCTGCATCTTTTGCCATAAACAATATGCAGAGACTTGGCTAATAAAGTTAATCTTACAGGCACGGTGCGCATAAAACGAAATTACTCCTTCAAAACGGCAGATCCGGCTCATCCTCAGACCGGTTTTGACTGCATTATCCCATCCGGCGATGGCAGGGCCGTGGCGTCTCCGGCCGCAAATACCCCATTATCCGCCGGATCCGGGCGTTCTAGCGCAGTCTCCCCCACGCGTCCCCGGGGAGACGGGACTCTTTTTATCCCCGATCAGGCAAAGAGATTCCGGCAGATGGACATGATGGCGATCTCGCGTCGTTGCATCTCCAGCGTCACGGACCTGATCCTGAAGTTGAACCGGTCCTTGACCGCCGAGAAGCAGCTCTCGATCGTGTTTCGTCTGCCATACGTCCTGTAGAACCCACCTGGGTGGTCCCTGCACCAGGCCAGCATCCTGCCCCACTCGCTCATACCGTGGGCCACGAAGTTCTTCTTGGGCCGGAAGCACGGCTGCCTTCCGATGGACGGGCCAGCCGGCAGTTCTCCCTGGAACAGTAGGCCCGCCCAGCAGGTACCCCTCGCCGCGGGGCGCCCTGGCGCACAGCTCTGCTAGTGCGGGCGAGTCGCCCGCGTTCCCGTCCGTCACGACGACGGCGACTATCCTGCCGCTGTCCGTGATCAGGGCGTGGTGCTTGACGGTGGCCTTCCGATAGAACTTGCCGCGCTTGGCATCCTCCACCAGGACATACCCGTGTACTGGGTGGAGTCCACCGACAGCGTCCGGCGCGCGTCGCCGCCGGCGGTGAACCTCAGCAGCGAGTCCAGCAGGTCGAGGGGTATCCTCTTCATCCACTTGTGCAGCCACGATTTGGAGGGAACGTGATCCATGCCCAGCTTCCTGCACAGGCCCGGCCTGGCCTCGCACTCCTCGACCATCCCGCGGATGGAGCAGGAGTATTTCTTCATCATCACCCAGGTCATCAGCACGCACAGCATGGCCTTGTGTTCGGGGTTGTCCTCCAGGAACTTCGTTATCCTTCTCAGGATGGCCTTGAACCGTTCCTTGAACCGCTTGCCGCCGTTCTTCCTGCGCCGCTCGTAATCCCTGCAGTAGCCCTCGGGTCTTTCCTTTTGCCTTCTTCTCTTGGTGTGGTGTTGTTTCATTGTGCGGCCGTGGATCCGGTGATCAACAAACGTTTCGGTCCGGCGGGCGGCCTGCTCGGATTGCTTTTAACTCTTCTGCGACTTTTTTGGAGAATTATCGTGTGGGGGAGCCGTCAGCGTGGACAACCCCCTTACAGGCAGAAAGTGGCGATGTGTGTTTTGTTGCTGGAATTCCACGGTCGACATAACCCCTTGGGTACGACCCAGCCGGGCATGTACCAAATCCTCTACCTGCGGACAGGCGCATGTCCGACGGGGGCGCCCTGCGGGACAGTGCGGCCGAAAGATTTAGATCGTCGGACATCTCACGCACCTCCGATGACGTCCGTCGTTGAGGCAAAGCCGGGGGAGGAATGCGGCAGGGACGGCGCCCGTCGGCTGCGCTCGTTCGCGTTGCGCCTGCTCATGGTTGTTGCCCGCTCGTTTTCGCCGGATGGGTGCCGCATGCGGAACGGACCGACGTGGACGCCGGAAAGCGCGACCCGGCGGGCATGAACGGCAAGGACCCGACCCCGGAGCGTGGGACGGGGCGCCAGAAAGGCGGGGGCCGGAGCAGGGGGGAGGAGAGGACAGGCGGAACGGCCGCCCGCCGTGCACGCTGGACCTCTTCACGTCAATACTACCGGATGCCGCAACCATCCGGTTCGCCGAATGCCCGAACCGCCGGCCACCGGACTAGACGGACAGGCAGATCGCCCCTGGCCGTTCTCCATGTGTGGTGCGATCCCGCGGCATCCGGCCGCACGACACGAAATCTACACACGTCCAGACGAATGGCCCCGTGATGAGACCATCCCGGGTGGGCGATATCAACCAATCCCGGGCCTCAGGTCGCACCAGAGGGGTCCGAACCTGGCTGGATCCAAGGGAGAAATTTCACATGCCATTTCCAGTTCGAATACGGCTTTGGCGCCGCCTTTGATAGCACCATCCCACCGACGGCCCGTCTAGTAGTCTGGCCTGTACCCGTAGCGCGTCCCGTACGTGAACTCGGACTGGTGGGTAATCTTGTAGAGGTACCCGACGGCCAGTCCGACGGCGAACCCTCCTATGTGAGCCAGATAGGCCACCCCGCCGCCGGCCACCCCGAACCCCCCTATGAAGAACGGCAGCAGGTTCTGGAAGACCAGCCAGAAGGGCAGGAACCACTTGGCCTGTATGTGGAGCATCCGAATGAAGATGAAGAGCATCATGACGGTCAGTATCCTGGCGCGGGGGAAGAGTATCAGGTAGGCCCCAAGTATGCCGGAGACCGCCCCCGAGGCGCCGACCGCAGGTATGGCGCTGCTGGTATCGCCCGCTATGTGGGCCAGCCCGGCCAGAACTCCCCACCCCAGGTATATTCCAAGATACTTGAGCCTGCCGAACTTGAGCTCGATATTGTCGCCGAATATCCACAGGAACAGCATGTTTCCCCCCAGGTGCAGGGCCCCGCCGTGCAGGAAGGTGGATGTGACCAAGGTCATCAGCGGGTTGCTGGGACACTCCACCAGCACCGGCCCGCGCCCAAAGTTTATCTCTAGAGAGTCCGCTCCCATGACGCACTGGGGTACTGCCCCTAGGTCGTAGAACAGCGCAAAGGCTCGCCCGTTCGTAAAGTCAAGGAACTGCCCCGTCACGGCCACCTCGAAGAAGAACGCTATCACGTTGGCCGCTATCAGACCGTAGGTCACTATCGGCCTCCATCCGGGAGGGTGGGGGTTCTCGTCCTTCAGGGGCAGCAGCATTGGATGCGATGGGTGCCGAATTTGTATAAAGATTGCCTTGGTCTCGGCGCCGGGTTAGTCAACCCGCATCCTGCTACGGGTGGTCCACCTGAGTCATGCCATCGGCCGGGCACGCGCCGGTTCCGGCACCGGACCATGCCCGCTGGGCTGTACCGGCGTGAGGGACCGCCGGGGTTCGTACTAGATAATCCCGAGCCCAGCTGGCCCGGAGGCCAACAATTTCGACTGCGCTGCGGTACCCTCTGATATTGTCTCCGTTCGGCATGCGGCCTGCTCTCGTTCTCCCTCGTCTCGTCAATGCGGGCCTGCCCCAAACTGCGGCGTTTACGCACCTCTTTCTTCAGAGCCTTGGTTCTGGTTCCTGTTTTGGTTAGTGCGCCGCATTCTTTGAATAGTTTTTCCGGGGTGTGCTTGTCAGGACGGCATCGTCTTCATCGACACCTTGGACAGCCGTTTATGGCGGCGCCCAACCCTAGATATCTTCGCCTGCCCTTCGGAAGCCATCTTTGAGCGCCCGGAAGAGGCGAATATCGTCGTGCGACGCAGCAGCAATATCGTCCAAACCCACGCGTTTCGCTGCAGCGGCAATCGTCTCCGCGTTAGCTATCAACTTGTCCACCTTGACCATGTGTGTAGTGCGCGATGCGCGGCAATAAATCGCGCTGCGTCCCTGAGGGGACGGGGCCAAGTCCCGGCCGCTGCGCCATCCGCGGCTATGACCGGCCATGGCAAGCGCGGAGCATCCCCCATCCAACACGATCATCCTGCGGCGCGCGGGCGGTACGCGCCTGCAGCGGGCGTCCGCCCGCTACCCCAGCAGGATGACGCCCCTCTCCACCAGGTACGAGGCCATCGCCAGAAACTCATCATGCGTGAGTGAGCCGGCACCGTACCAGCCCATGACCGGCCCCAGCCAGGCGGGCAGCAGGGGATCGCCATCTAGCCCGGGCGGTATCATCTTCCGGTCTGCCAGCAGCCTGAGGTCGTACAGGATGGCGTCATCATCGGCCAGGCCGCTGGACCACTGTGCGGCATCGTCCCTGAAGTACTCGGGGACGAGCGGGGGCAGTACCGGCCCCGGGACGAACCCGCGTACGGTCACCTCGTCCTGGGAGTGCTTCCTGATGTCAAAGACCAGGTGCCACATGCCCATCTCGTCTATGCTCTGCAGGAACCGGACAGGCTCCCCGTTCAGGTACACCTCGAATACCTCCTGCCGGGTGACGGCGGGTATCTCCAGGTTGGCAGATAACACCAGGGGGTAGCTGTTGGTGGTCTGGATGGTCACCTCCGTGCCGTCCTCGCTGAACTGCGGCCTGTAGAACCATGCCCCGGACTCGTACCGAAGGTCGTAGGGGGTCCCGTTCCGGTCCGCCTTCAGCGGATACACCGAGTTCTGGGAGGGGGCAAAGCAGCTGTAGTATGATACCATACTGGCAACGGTGGGATCCGGGTACATGGCAAAGCTGGCCGAGTCGCCCGGCTCCAGCGTGCCTATCTCCAGGTGGTTCCGTGCCACGTCGATGGCCCCGTCGTCCCCGTGCACGACGGCCCATACGGATGGGTTGTGCAGGGCTCTGTCGCCGGTGTTGATGACGCGCCCGCTGATGCTGCCGTCCTCGTGCAGGACCAGCGTGTCGTCGTAGATTACGCTCAGGCTGACGGGCGGGGACGATGCCCTGACATACGAGACCTCCGGTTCCAGCAGCACCGCCCCGGGCGGCACCCCGGGCATCTTTATCCTGAAGGGCAGCTCCTGGCCGGCCGGGACCGCCTGGTGCTGGAACGACGCGGTGCGGACCAGATCTCCGTCCTGGACGGATACGGTGATGGTGGGAGACACGGCCTGCCCTCCGTCGTTCTGCACGTTCCCAATCACGGTATAGATGCCGTTTGCATCCACGTATGATACGTACTCGTCGGATGGCACGTATACCTGGGCGTAAGCGGCCTGGACGCACGCCAGAACTAGGGCCGCGCTACAGAGAGCCGATGATATCTTCAAACCCGGATACGGGCCGGTCGGTAGACCGGGGCTGGCAAGCCTCAACAAGCACATTTACATCGCCGCGACAATTTATGTGGTATCTTCTCCCGGACTCCGGCCGCCTGGCCGCGACCAGCCCGTCCCTGATCCGCCTTTAAGCCGTCTGGTTCATCACTCAAAGTTCACGGATATGACCCCGCTCTCCATCAGGTGCTTGATGCCGGCCAGAAACTCCGCGTCGCTCACCAGGCCTTCGGCCCACCACCCCACGGTGGTGCGCACCCACTCCTCCAGGTGGCCGCCGGCGGTACCCCCGCCGGCCTGGACGGGCTGCACATCTATCACCCCGTTCTCTATCAGGTACTTTATGGCCTCAATGAACGAGCCGTCGTCTATCAGGCCTTCGGCCCACCATCCGGCGGTGGTGCGCACCCATCCGGGAACCCCAGGCCCGGCCGTATCCTCGAAGAAGACTACCGGTATGGAGGCAGTCGCAAGATCGTTGCCGTCTATGTTGTAGAACAGGATCTCGCCGGGCCCGGAGATGCCATCGGGGACCGACAGGGTGGCCGTGATCGGCCCGTCCTTGCTTGATACACCGCCCTGGGAGTGAAGCAGGGCGCCGTTGTGGGTGACGGCCATCTGGTAGGAGGTCTCCACCGCCAGCCTCCTCAGAAAGACATCCGTTATGCTGAAGGATACGTCCGTCTCCCCTCCTGCGGGCAGGCCGGGCGGCTCCAGGTAGACCAGCACGCGGTACTGTCCATTGGAGGTCACCGAGCTGTACGGAGATCCGGAGGCTGGCCGCACCGCAAACTCCATGGTATCGCCGCCACCCAGCTCGTCGTACATGCGCACCAGGTCGCCGCGGGGGATGACCACGTGGATCGTCCTGTAGTCGGAGAAGTAGTCGTCCACCTCTATCCTGTTCTGATCCAGCTCTATCCCGTTGACCGATGCTGCAAAGTCGGCCACCAGCAGGCCTCCGAAGGTGTCCGGTACGCTGAACTCGACATGCACCGTCTCTATCTGCTCTATTATCCCGGGGGTCCACTCAAACGGCATCGTAAACGAGACCTCCCCGGTTGCCGCATCGTAGGACCTCTCCTGGAACTGGTCATAGTAGGTGATGAACGTGATCTCCTGGTCGCCCCAGTAGTCGTCCCGGACGGTCTGGTCGTACTGCTTGGGGATGGATATGGCCGAGTTGAATACCGGCGGTTCGGGGGGCTGGTACCCGGATGCGGACAGCACGGTGACGTCAAACGAGTACAGGCCACCGTCGGCCAGGCCTGGACCGGCCACCTCTATGCGCTTCTCCGCAAATATGCCGAACAGCCCCCCCTCCGAGATATCCCGTACTGTTATCTCGTCGGCGCCACCCTCGGAGACGAACTCAAAGACCATCCTGCCGTCGTCCCTGTGGAACTCCTCTGTGAAGAGCTGGGTCTGGCCGTGCCGTGCCGCCACCAGGTAGACCACGTCGTCTATGGGATCTTTTGTGTCATCCTGTATCATGGACAGGTCCACCTGTATGCCGGCGTCGTCGGTCTCCGAGGACACCTGTATGGTTACCATCATCCCGTTCATCTCCACCGGCGGCAGGGTCTCGCTGCCGGTGCCGTGGCCGTATGCTGTACCCAGCACCGCCAGCACCGCCAGTCCTGCTACCAGTACGGCCGGCGTGGTTATCAATGCGGGACAGACTATCCGCGGTTCAGATAAAAATCTAGGGAAACGACGGGATGGCACAAGCCACCGCCGCGTCCACTACAGCCAGTGCGGGATGCGGAGGTACTCGCCGGCCTCCTCGCCACGCAGCACCCTGAGCAGGGCGTTGGCCTGGGGGGTGGAGAGCACCGGCATGTCGAACCGGTTGTCGGTGGATATCCTGGGGCAGGCCACCTGTATGAACGCGTCTATCCCCCGGAGATTCCGCAGGCGGTCGTTGGTGATGTCGGTCAGCGCGAAGAGCTCGACCTCCTTACCCAGCGACTCCAACTCCCTCTTGAACCTGAGCCCGGTCACCTTGGAGAGCTGGCCTTCCTTGAGCCCTATTATGACGCCGAACCGCTTGGCCTCGGCCGCCTTGTATATGGCCAGGGTGGCCTTCCGTTTCAGCTTGGCGGCAAACTCGGAGACCTCCCGGACCTCGTTGAAGTAGGGATCCAGCACGTACGTGGGCTTTCCGGTGGACATGGCTATCCCGGCGGCATGAAAGTTGCTCTGCCCCAGGAAGACGTACGAGTTCACCTCGTCCCGGAGGGCTGTGGCGGGATAGAACTCGCACCCGAAGACCTGTCCGTCGTTCAGCTGCCCCTTCCCCTCTCCGACGATCACCTCCACGCCGGCCTTCTCCAGCGTCTCCCTGACCCCGTCCAGGCGGTTGAGGTGCTGGCTGTCGGTGACCAGGGCCACCCTTCCGCGGACCATCCGGGCGCACTTGGCCGCCACCGAGTCGAATGGCACGTCGTCAAACGCGTCCACCATCACCACGCCGTCGATAGTGTCCATCGATGCCGTGTGCCCGATGTTGAAGTGTATTCCGGCCCCCAGGGTGCGGGCCCCGTTGGCGTTCAGGTCGCAGCTGCCCCAGGTGGTGTCCGCTATGACGAACGCGGGTATCCCGAACTTGCTGGTTATCCGGGTGGCGGTCCGCTGCACCTGGGGAAGCATGCCCTCGGGCCCGTTCAGCGAGACGGATGCGGGCTTCCTGCGGGATATCTCCTCGAAGATCCTTTCCTCGTCTATCACTATCACGTACAGGCTGAGCGTGAATTTTTAATTTAAACCAACCCGGGGAGTTGTAACATCGTCGAAGGTTGAGCCTCATCTAGCGGACTGCAGCATGGGCGCTGCTGACAATGCGCTTAAATCAAGCAAGTGGTATGTCGTATGTATGGATGAGACGGCCCAACAACGGTTAGATGAGATCTCTAGGAAGATCGCGGATAACGAACGTCGACTAGCCGAGCTCCAACAGGAGCTGGCTAGGCTAGACCGTGCTCGTTCTTGAAGCGTCGTATCATATCGGCCAGCTCCACTTCAGCGTCGTATAACGTAGCGGCCTGTTTTTCCAGCGTGCGGTATGATTCAAACTCTCCCAAAGCCCTGCTTTTCTGCCTGTCGATTCGTGCGCGCATGTCAGATATCGCAACCATAATCGCGTCGTGTCGGCGTTCTAGATTGTTCAACTCTCGCAATCTGTCTTCCATGCAAGCGGTCACTGTGGGAGTCGTTTTAGGGTTTGTAGTGGTTGGGAAAGTTGGCGATTCCCGCGGCCGTACCGGCGGCCGTGTACCGCCGCAAAGTCTGCGGCCTGATTCTCCCTTCCCTTTTCATTCTTGAGAAGATCCGATCCCCTCCATCCCTCCCATGTCACAGTTCGCTAGATGTGGCTCAACTCTCTGAGTTACAGATCCCAACCCGGAACGAAACAAAAAATCAATTACCACCACCCCCAGGATATGCCATGCAACTGCATATCGGCATGGACGACACCGACTCGGCGCGTGGCATGTGCACCACGTTTCTGGCGTATCTTGTGGCCGGCGGCCTTCGGGATAGGGGGGCCGCCTTCCTGGACTACCCCAGGCTGGTGCGCCTCAACCCCAACATTCCGTGGAAGACGCGGGGGAACGGAGCCGTCTCAATGAGCATCGAGACGGGGGACCCGGACGGCGCAAAGCGGTTCGTCAGGGAGATGGTGCGGGAGCACTCTGATGTGCGGCACGGCGCCAACCCGGGCGCCGTCTTTCTGGAGGGCGGCTCCGCCGCGGCGAAACTGCGCCGGTTCAGCGAGGAGGCGCTGCGCGGGGTGGTCCGGCTGCGGGATGCCCGGAAGATGGCCGAGGGGTTGGGCGCCCAGACGTTCCATCTGGGCACGGGCCGGGGGGTGATCGGGGCATTGGCGGCCATCGGGTACGGGTTCGTGGACTCTACCGTCGAGCTGATAACGTACCGCAGGGACGGGATGGTGGGAAACAGGCGTGAGATCTCCGCGGAGAGCGTCAGGGTGATGCAGGAGGAGACGCATCCGCACACCTTCAGCAGCTACGACGAGTCCACCGGCAAGGTGCTGATGGCCCCACGCGGGCCGGATCCGGTCTTTTACGGCCTCCGCGGCGAGGATCCGCGCGTCCTGCACAGGGCATCCGGGATGCTCTCGCACTCGGAACGGCTCCGCGGGCACCTGATATTCCGCACCAACCAGGGCACCGGCGACCACCTGCGGTACGCCATCGATCCGGCAACGTTCGAACCGCATACCTCCGGCATGCTGCGGGGCGTGGTGAGCGGTGCTCCCGGGGTGGTTCCGGGCGGCCACGCGCGGTTCACCATGGTATCGGGCGGCCGGACCATACAATGCTGGGCCTACCGGCCTACCGGCCTATCCGGGGTTGTCACAGGGCTGATACCCGGAGACCATCTGCTGGTGGGCGGGGGCGTGCGCCGGGCATCCCCGGCCCATCCCAGGACGCTGAACGTGGAGCTGATCCGGATGCTTTACCTGGCGCCGCTCCTCTCGTACGGCAACCCCAGATGTGCATCCTGCAACAAGAACATGAAGTCCCAGGGCCGACACCAGGGATACGCCTGCGTCAGGTGCGGGGCCGCCTCGGACCGCCCCGTCTCTACCCTCCTGCCCAGGGCCATCCGGACCACCCAGTACGTCCCCAAGGTGTCGGCACACCGACACCTGACCCGGCCGGTCCAGAGGGAGGGGAGGATCAACCAAGTGCGGTTTGAGCGCGCCGTCCCGTGGCTGTCCGTCTATTAGGTGATAGTAGCGGGGAGTAGATTTGAACTACTGATTTGCGGGTTATGAGCCCGCCGGGATGACCTAGCCCGCAAGCGTCTGACTTCCCCACCCCGCTGGGTGACAAGCCGAGATTGCTCTATATTTGCCTTGTTAATAGGCCGTCGGTTCCGGAGTGGACGTTCAACCCCCATCTCTGGATGGTAGTGATCAGGAACGATTTTGGCCGAATCTGGCACCAGGACCACCAACCATCCTTAGAGAGGGGGGCCGAACGGTTGCCCCGAATTTGTCCAGGACCCCAGTAGTTGGAACAACCAATTTTCCAAACCGCCAACCTAGTCCGAGTTTGGGGCGATCCACCAAAATCCGCGCGGCAGATGACATTGTAGCTTAAAAAGTCGGCGTGAAAGCCGTCGTGAGATCCAATCATGAGCGGACAAACACGCCAAGAACACTCCACGGAAACGGCATATAAGCTGGTCGGTGCGCTTTTCTTCTCCTGCATGAGGATCAGGTTCGGGCAGGGGCCCAACGCCCGGTACGGCCCCTGGGACTTTTTCCATCACCTGTCGACCATGTGCATGAACGGATCGTGCGCCGAGATGGCGTACCAGAAGGCAAAGGCGAGATCCCGCAGCATACCTCTCCCGTCGGGCAGGTGGCTGCTGGGGAAGATCCGGTCGGTGCGCTACGACTGGATGAACATCCGCTGCGACCGTGTCCTCCGGAGGTCGGTGCTGCACGCCAGGAGGCGGGGCATGCTCAGGCGCCCCGTCGATGTCGCTATCGACTTTCACAAGATAGGAAGGTACGACAAGATCAAGAACATGCTGTTCATGATCAAGTCAAAGTACGAGAGGGGTACCTGCACCTTCAACTCGCTGGCGACGGCCCACTGCACGGTGGCCGGATCACGGCTGTGCCTGGCCGCCATCCTGGCAACCCGCGGGGACCAGAAGGCCGACCTGGTCTCCCGCCTGCTGGACAAGTGCCAGGGGAGCGGCGTGAGGATCAACCTGCTGACGCTGGACCGCGAGTTCTACACGCGCGAGGTCATACGCCTGCTCAACGACCGGGGTATCCGGTTCCTGATGCCGGCCACCAGGACGGGCAGCGTGGTTGAGGCCATCCGGGAACACCGGGCCGGCCGCAGGGCCGCCGTCTCCTGGCATACGATAACATCGTCCTCGCCCAGGCGGGTGGAGGGGTTCACGCTGGTCATACGTCCGACCAAGAACGCCCGGGACATCGCCGAGGTGGAGACCGGCGAGAAGGGTGATGATGTAGCCATCACCGGGGACAGGCCGGCCTACCACGTGTTTGCCACCAACGTCCCGGCCCATGTCGTCGCGGGGGATCCGGACCGGTTCGTCGAGCTGTACAGGCAGCGCTGGGGGATAGAAACCGGGTACCGGTGCTACGAGGAGATACGGCCCAAGACGACCAGCCGCGACGAATCGGTCCGGATACTGTTGATGTTCTTTCCCTTCCTGATCTACAACGCCTGGGTGATAGCGGGCTACCTGCTGGAGAGGAAGTACGGCGCCAGATACCGGCAGAGCCTGACCGTGGAGTTGGTGGTGACGCTGTTTGTGGACTTTTCCGAGCACCTGGCCAGGATGGGGCGGCCGCCGGACTCCGGATGAGGTTCGGCTGGTCCGCGGGAAACCTGCTCTCAGACAGCCCTGCGCATGATGTTCATGCCGGAGTCAGATCCCGGGCTGACCTGAGCGTTGTTCCGTGCTGGGACGCGCGTCCGCGGGATATTCGCGCCAAACGACACATTTCCTCTCTACCCGGTACGTCCGGTGTTGTATTTTGGATGGTCAATGTGGAGAGGGTTTGTGCGAGTTGTTCCAGGTACTGGACCCACCAGAAGAGCCAAATTAGAGTCCGGATGTCATGCACACTGTTGGATCCCTTTGACAGGAAGGTTATCGACGGACTAGTCAAGAGTATCGGCCCACAAGGAGTGGTTGACTTTGTAGACCGCATGAAGGCGGAAAAGGCCGCCTTCAAAGAAGCCAAAAAGGTGCGGCTCCCGGCCAAGGTAGACATGGAGGATGTCTTGCGCATGTATCCGATCAGCATAGTAAAGGGGATCGCGTCGGAATGGAATCTTAACCAGAACAGGGGAAAAAACAAGCTTATTGGAGACATCATCAGGGTGAGGGCGGAGGTCATACCAGACATCATAGACGAGGCCTCAGACGCTGAGCGCGAGGCAATCAAGTATGTTGCAGAGCACGGCAACTTGAAGATCAAAGAGGCGCGACGCATACTCAACGACTCGCTCATTCAGCCGGAATTTACGGACCCTGACGACCCCGGCATGTTCGACGCGTTCATGGAGGTCTACACCAAAATGGGCATCCTGATAATGGGGGTCAGAGAAGTCAGGGGCAGGGACCGCGAGATAGTCACCCTGGCATCGGACGTCAAGCGCATAGTGGCCAAGCATACGGGATGGAATGTCGCGTTTGATCCGAGCGTCTCCCCAAACCACAAGGCAGGCGGCCCCCGTGTCCCCGCGGGCGGCAAAAAACAGGCCGGGTTGTCCAAAGGGCGCGAACAGACACCCAAACGCGTCATGACAGGCATGCCTCTTGGCACGCCACCGTCACGCCATCCGGGCGCCAGCATATTCAAACGCGACGGGGTGGAGGTGAAGAAGGGACATGTCATAACTGATCCGTTCGAGGCCATGACCGCGTACGCCATTGCAAAGTACCGCAACGAGTTTGAGACCGAGCGCAAAGACTGTCCCTACGATACCAGGAATCTGGGCAACGACACGTTCGTGTTCAAGCAGCATATGACATGGTTTCTTGCAGAGTGGATAAATCCCGCGACAGGAACCACCATAGTCGAAGAGTTTGTCAAGGAGACCGTCACCGACAGAAAGGTTGCCAACATGCTCCTGCAGTTTACCGAGCTCTTCTTTGACAGGTTCGTAGTGAAAGAACACCGCGGCAGCGACATAATAGCCTACGGGACGGGCACGCGCAAGACGTACCGTATCGTCACCGCCGCCGGCAACAGTTTTTACCCGATCGGCACCAAGTTCGAAGGCCGCATACACCCATACGAGGGAAAGTACAAGACGTGCGGCATCATAGGAAGATACGCGGATCCCGCATGATGACCATATTGCCGGGGAAGTCAAAATCGACACCGTACCGGCGCCGGACTCGGATCCTGGCTGGAGATCATGCGTGATGATAGGACCAAAGATCTGAGCATCCTACAGATACCCTGGCGCACGGGCAGCAGTCTTTCGGAACGCCTTCCGGTTGGCACCAAGAAAGGAAGGCATCAAACCAGACGGAGTGTACCCGGACCGCGATCGGGCCGGAGTGTTTGGACGGGATATCCCAAAAACATCAATGATTAATACGACTGATGGCGCCTACAGGCCATGCATCCGTTGCTGTATGCGCTGTCCGCGGTCGTGGCGGTTGGTTTGGCGACGTGCACCGCAGCGGCCCAGGTGCCCGAGGAGGTCAAGATCGGCGGGATATTTGAAGTGTCGGGGAGCTGGTCCTCGGAGGGCGAGCAGGCCAAGACCGCCGCCGAGTTTGCCATCGATGACTTCAACGAGTACCTGAGGGGGATGGGCGCCCACTGGTCCATGTCCATGCTGGTGGAGGATGCGCAGGGGAACCCGGTCGTCGTACAGGACAAGCTCTCGTCCCTGCGCAGCATCAACGTCAAGATGATAGTCGGCATGGCGTTCAGCAGCCACATCCAGCACTCCAAGAGCTACATAGACCGCAGCGGGATAATCGTCGTGTCCCATGCGGCACAGTCCGAGAACCTCGCCATCGATGATTCGGTGTTCAGGCTGGTTCCACACGACGGCAACCAGACCCCGGCGGTAGCCGCCATCATCGAGGATGCCGGAATAGAGGCGCTGGTGACGGTGAACCGCGCCGACACCTGGGGCGACGGGCTGCGCAGCGGCGTCGTCTCCCACTTTGACGGCCAAACCGTGGAGCCGATCAGGTACAACGCCGTTGCCGCGGACTTTTCGGTGACGATCTCGATACTGGATACGGAACTGCAGGGGCTGATCGACGAGTATGGCGCAGACAAGGTGGGCGTACTGTACATAGGGAACGACGAGTTCCTGACCATGATACACCAGATGAGGTTCTACGAGAACACCTACAAGGTCCGGTGGTTCAGCACAAACACCCAGGCCAACGCCGAGTACTTCCTGGTGGGTCCTGTCGCCCGCGACTTTGCCAGCCAGACCGGGTTCACCGCCACCAGATACGTGCAGTCCGAGGACAACGCCGTCCGGCAGCAACTGGACGAGCGATTCATCGAAAAATACAACTTTACCGCCAGCCCGTACGGCTATGCCGCGTACGACTCTGTGTGGCTGCTGGGCTCTACCATCCTGCAGACGCAGAGCGTAGACACTCAGACGCTCGTCGACGCGATACCCTTGGTCGCAGAGCATACCTTGGGTGCGCTCGGCCCCCTCAACCTCACCGAGGAGGGGGATCTTGCCACCTTCGCCTTTGATGCATGGCAGTTCGGGGACGAGGGGTGGACCAAATACGGATACTATGACCCCGAGTCGATGAAGGTTGTCAGGGGAAACTACACGCAATAAAATGCAGACCCCCGCCCGCCAAGATAATTATAGCAACCCGGCCATCCGGTACCGTGGATAAGAGGGTTCGCATCGCCGGTATAGCCGCGGCGGTGGCGTTCTCGGTGTGGGTGCTGACATCGCCCTCGGACCCGGTACCGATACCCTCGCCGCCCACCGGCGGGCCGGACGACTCGGTCATGGTGGTGGCCGAGAACCTTGACAAGCCGCGCCATATCGCCATCTCGGGGGAGAGCGTGTTCGTAACCGAGCGGGAGGGGCGCATCAGGCTGGCGCAGGAGGGTATCCTGCTGGACGACCCGGTGGCCACCCTCAGGCCGGCCGAGGACTTTGATGCCGGACTCACCGGGATAGCGGCGCACCCCGCCTATGAGACCAACGGCCTCCTCTACGCGTACATATCGTATGCGGAGCAGGGCTTCCTGTACAACCGGATACTGGAGATACGGGTGGCCGACAACAAGCTTACCGATGCTAGGACCATCCTGGAGGGGATACCGGGCTCCCGGTTCGCCAACGGCGGGATAATGAAGTTCGGGCCCGACGGCATGCTGTACGTGGGGACCGGCACCCCCTCGGACTCCTCGCACCTTCCACAGGACGTGGAGTCGCTGGCAGGCAAGATACTGAGGATCAACCCCGACGGGAGCATACCCGAGGACAACCCGTTCCCCGACTCGCCGGTATACTCGCTGGGCCACCGCAGCCCCAGGGGTATGGCCTGGGACGACTCTGGCGCGCTGTACGCGATAGAGGCCGGTCCCGAAAAGAACGACGAGATAAACAGGATAGTGCCGGGGGGCAACTACGGTTGGCCTGAGAGCGAGTGCAGCGGGGCCGGCCACCTGGACGCGGTGGTCTGCTATGACCCCGCCATCGAACCGGGCGGGATACTCTTCTCGTCGGGTACGGCTGCCACGCCCGGCTACCTGGTGGTCTCCTCACTACGCTCGACCAGCCTGTTCGAGATAGACGTCGAGGAGGGGCTTTCCTCCCAGAAGACCATCTTGGGAGGGGTGGGGCGCATCAGGGACGCGGCGCAGGCGCCCGACGGAACCATCTACGTGATCACCTCCAACACCGACGGCAAAGGATTTCCGGCCGAGACCGACGACCTTCTGCTGAGGATACAGAGATGAGCCGCATTCCGGGGTTCCGCAGCAGGGATCGAGACGAGAGGCTGAGGGAGGTGGCGCAAGCGGCCGGTCTCTCCCCGGATGATATCGCCGTACTGGAGTCGGACGGGGGCATCACCTTTGGCCAGGCGGACGGGATGGTAGAGAACGCCCTGGGCACGATGGCCCTTCCGCTGGGGGTGGCCACCAACTTTCTGGTTAACGGCCGCGACGTCCTGGTTCCGATGGCGATCGAGGAGCCGTCGGTGATAGCGGCCGCCTCCAAGGCCGCCCTGGAAGCCCGCCGGACGGGCGGGTTTACCGCCGGGTGCAGCGGCTCGACGGTCACCGGCCAGATACAGGTGCTGGGAGCCAGACCCGGAGCCGCCGACGCCGTCGCGGCGATCTCCGACAGGATACTGGCCGCCGCCAACGCATGCAGCCGTACCCTGCCCAAGCTGGGAAGGGGCGCAAAGTCGGTGGCCTGCAGGTCGGTGCAGGCGCCCTCGGGCACCATGCTGGTGGTCGAGCTGAGCATCGATACGGGAGACGCCATGGGGGCCAACATCACCAACACCATGTGCGAGGCGGTATCCCCAATGATAGAGGAGGCCACCGGCGGCAGGGCGCTTCTGCGCATACTATCCAACTACTCGACCGGCCGGTTGGCCAGGGCTACTGCCACCTTTCGGGCCGAGGACATAGGCCCGGATGTCGTGGGCGACATGATCCTGGCCTACGAGTTTGCCGACAACGACACCTACCGGGCGGTCACCCACAACAAGGGCGTGATGAACGGGGTGATATCGGTGGCCAACGCCACCGGACAGGACTGCCGGGCCATCGAGGCGGCGGCGCACGCGTGGGCGGCCCGCTCGGGCAGGTACCGCTCCCTGACCCGGTGGTCACTGGACGGGGCCGGGGACCTGGCGGGGAGCATAGAGCTGCCCATGCCGGTGGGGACGGTCGGAGGGGTGATAGGGGTGCACCCCACCGCCGAGGTCTGCCTGAAGATGCTGGGCGTCGCCGGCGCAGGCGAGCTGGCCGGGGTTATGGCGGCCGCCGGCCTGGCCCAGAACTTTTCCGCCATGCGGGCGCTGGCCACCGACGGCATACAGAAGGGGCACATGAGGCTGCACGCCAGAAACGTGGCCGCCGCGGCCGGAGTCCCGGCAGACCGGATAGACGAGGTTGCCAGGATAATGCACTCGGAAGGCAACATAACGGCGGACCGGGCCCGGAGCCTCGCGGGCTTGCCGCATGAACGCCCGTAACCAGACGGTCTTCCTATGGCGCAACCAGCTGGCCACAAAATGTTGGCCCGATGCACCATAATTAGCAAACCGTCTCAAGCCGGCTCAGCCATGTCCCTGCGACGCGCTGCCCGCAAAGACGGTTCTGGCGCCCTTGAGCCCGTCTTCACGGGATCATGCAAATTACACTGACCCGCCGTCGGCCGATTTTCGTTTCTGCGGCCGGCCCTTCAACGCGATATTTTTTAATGGCGCCATGGTATAAACGCCTGATGCTTACCTCGTCCGAACTTTCCACACCAAAGGAAAAAGAAACGTCCGGGAACGTACTGGATGTTAAAATAACTAACTTTGGACCTATCTCAAAAGGACGGATTAGTCTGAGGCCCCTGACCATCCTTATGGGACCCAACAATTCCGGAAAGTCGTACGCCGCCATACTTGTTCATTCAGTAATGAACGCAATAAGCTATGTGCCTGATACCGACTCGAACATACCGGTCGACCGTATAGTGAAAGAATGCGAGAACGCATACAAAAACGGAAAGAGATCACATCCCTGTCACCGGACATGGTTGCCAAGATCAATGACGCGATCCGTGAAACGACCGAGCGACGCCTTGAACGCCGTTTGGAGCGTAATTTTGAATTGGATCTTGACGATCTCATACAACTAGGAGCCAAAGAAGCAACAATTGAAATCAAAACTAAATTCACTCATACAGACATACGATTGACAAAAACAGATCACCACTTCGTGGCTACGGATGATGTGCTATCATCAGTTGAAATAAACTTAGAAAAAGGACGCGATGGTATCGGGTACCAACTTATCGGAGGCAAACTCTTCATCCGCCACCCGCGCATGGAAGACCGGACGTACAAAACAACCTTTCGCATATCATTGCACACGTTATCTGGAATGGGGGATTTTTTCAGACCATTCCGGTCAATCTACTTTCCCGCGGAGAGATCCGGGCTGGTAAAAAGGTACAAGATATTGTTTCAAAGTATAGCGGAGCGCGGCCTGAATACGGAACGAGGCCGCGCGAAAAATTCGGGCCTGTCTACGGTTACGACCGACTTTCTTTTCGGCTTGCTCGGCATGGAAAAAACCGAAGGAAAATATGCCAGTATTGCAGGCTCTTGGGAACGTGAGTCTGTGCGCGGAAATATCAGGATTGAGCCGCGGGGAGGTGTGTCGGAGATAAAATACCTTTACGGGGGAAAGGATATGCCTCCGGGGGCAGTATCGTCCTCGATCTCTGAGCTAGCTCCGATCATACTGTATCTGAAGCACTCTGTCCAACAGGGAAACTTGCTGATCATAGAAGAACCCGAGACAAGCCTAGACCCCAACAACCAGAGGATACTGGCAAATTCTTGGTCAGGTTGATCAGGCGCGGCCTACGAGTTATGATCACTACACACAGCCCCTTCATACTGGAACAATTGTGAAGGCAAGTATATCTGGTTAGTTTACCTGCGCATGGTGAGCAGACCCTTTTTGTTGCATCGGCTTCGAGCTGTCAATTGTGAATGGGGGATTTCGAGCTGCAGCCTTACTCGGCTTCGAGCTGTTACAGATGAGTGCAGCCTTGCTGCTTGCCGACCAAAACAAAAAGGAGGTGAACGAAAATAGAAAGATCAAAAGCCTACATTGGAATCGACATAGGGAAACGGACCTGCGTGGTCTGCGTCATGGGCGCGGACGGCAACGTCCTGGAGGGGACCAAATACCCCAACACCAGGGCGGACGCCCGGAAATTCGCCGAGAGCGTCGCGGCCCGGTACGACTGCAAGGCGGTCTGCGAGTCCACGGCCTGGCTGTGGCTCAAGACATACGAAGTGTTCGAGGATCTGAAAATATCCATAGTGCTGGCCAACCCGCTGCGGCTCAAGCTGTCCCAGTCCGGGACCAAGACCGACAAGATTGATGCCAGGCAGCTGGCCAACCGGCTCAGGATGGACGATATCCCGACCTGCCACGTGCACAAGCGGAACAACAGGCGCGACCTGGACCTGCTCCGCCAGCGGATGATCCTGATCAAGGAACGTACCCGCGCGCTCAACCGCCAGCACGCCATCTGCGGCAAGTACGACCACCCGACCAGCTCGGGCCACGGAAACACGTCCGGAGCCAAGTACCAGGAATACCTGAACGGCCTGAAGCTGAACCCCGGCGACACCAGGATCATGGGCCAGTACGTCCGTCACGTCAGATACCTGAACGGCGAGATAGACATGCTGGAGAAGCTCGTGGCAAAGGCGGCCCTGGACAACGAGGATGCCAAGCTGATAATGAGCCTGCCCGGGTTTGACGCCTTCAGCGCCCTGCTGGTGGCCGTCTCCATCGACGGCATCGGCCGGTTCGCCGGCCCCCGGCAACTGGTCTCGTTCCTGGGCCTCTGCCCCAGGGTGTACCAGTCCGGGGACAGCACCCGGCACGGCCGCATGAAGAAGAGCTCCGACCGCGCCCTGACATGGATCATGATGCATTCGGCCCTGGTGGCCGGCCATCACAATCCCGTGCTGTCGGCATACTACGAGGGCGTCCGCAAGCGCCACCCGCCGGTGGTGGCCCAGAGCCACCTGGCCAAAAAGATGGCCATCTACATCTGGCACATGCTGAACAAACGACAGCCCTACCGATTCCATGACCAGAAGGCCTACCAGGCCAAGCTGGTCCGGCTGGCGCGGCTAGCATCCCGCATCTAGCCGGCGCTCCGGCACCCATCTCTGGATCAATTTGGGAGGGTGTCGGGGCCCGGCCAGACGCGGCCCGCCACCGTGCGGGATCCGCCCAGCACCATTGGCAGATATTTTTTTTTCGCACGGGAAAAAAACGACCGGAATGGCGCCGCCGGCCCGCGCGGTGCCCAACGAGCAGGGATCTCCGGATCCCGCGTGGGGAGCCCTGCGCATTTCCAGATCCGGTCCCCCATCGGGAGGCGTCTCGCCGCCCCGGCCTGGGCGAGGGGCGGCTTCGACGCCTCCCTTGGGTCCCTATCCCGGTGCAAAAAACGATGATCCTGCCGCGCAAGTCGGCGCGTCTTAAATACTGCCAGTCCAACTTACCTGCGGCATGCATCAAGGCATACGGCTTCCGCTCTCACGCGCCGCCTTTACATACACAGATGCAATTACGTCCGGAGAAAGATCCAAGGATCTAGGCTATGATGAGGACGACTACGTCAAGCTTGACGAGGTGTCCGCGTACTCATTCGAACCTACCGGTGGTGCCGGATACGAGATACGCCCGGTTGAGGTAGTTCGGGAGGGCATATCTCAGGAGAACTTTGTCAAAGTTCAGGATCAGATGTACGAGGAGTCCTACACCCTGGAAAAGAAGATTGCGCGAGACTAGCTCCATACTGGGCAGGATAAATGACGCTCATCCCCGTGCCCGGAAGGCCAAGTGCCAAGAGAAGGACTGCAGACTGTTCCTGCCACAAACGTCCGGCATCGTCATCTTAAAGGGAGAAAGGCTGACGGAGCTGCCACATCAAAACGACCAACCGGCGGTTTGTGACTGTTTCATTTTTGATGGCAATGATCGGGTTAACGTTGCCTTGGTTGAGTTAAAAAGCGCCAGCCTGCATGAGGAGAGCATCAGGCGCGCAAGTTTGAGAGCAGCGCGCGGATCGCAAAGAACATCTTGAGAGGCGCAGGTTACTCTGCGTCCTTTAACTTGGCGCTCATCCTTCTGGCAAAAAGGTACTCGTCAAGCCAGAAAAAGAAACTACAGGGAATTAGAATTGGCGGCGGAGCGGCGCGGCACCGTATTCTGCTGAGACGTTGCGGTGCAAGTTTGGCGGATGTAGCCGAGTACGAGGTAGAGCATGTTGGCACCGCAACTTGACCGGTCCGGCCACCTCACCTAAACCTGCTGGCGTATATCGGGTGGGGTGGATACGGTGCCACGGCACGCCTGATTGGATTGCGCCTCTTGTGGTGATGGCCGGGCGCATGACATGGTGCGGTTCGGTGCGATAGACCACAAAATCAGCATGGCCGGCGATATGGCCGCCTGGTCCGACCCGCCAACGAAAAACCACGACAGAATACATTCTGGCGGGGGGTGATGCGGCCGGGGATCCTGACGACGGGGGTTGGCCAGGACCGGAAATGGTGGATAAAGCAGAGCCGAGCCAACTGGACACCCGCGCACAAGGTCTATTATAAGGACGGTCAGCCATAACTCTCTGATGGGATCCGTCCGGTTTGTAGTGCCAAAGGGCAGTCTGGAGCAGGCTACATTCAAGCTGCTCGGCGAGGCCTGGGCCAGGGTAACCAGAAAGGAGCGCAGCTACAACGTCTACCTGGACGACCCGGAGATAGAGGTCAAGATGATGCGCCCCCAGGAGATACCCACCCTGGTGGCCGAGGGCCTCTACGATATCGGGATAACCGGCCTGGACTGGGTGCTGGAGACCTCGGCGGACGTCACGCAGATGGTCGACCTGGAGTACGGCCGGATACGGCTGGTTACCGCCTTTCCGGACTCGCACCCCTACGCATCGCTGGACGAGATGATATCCGCGTATATCGACCAGGACCGGATACTGCGTGTCTCCTCCGAGTACCTGACGACGGCATCCTCCTTCATAAGGAAGTGCAAGTCGTACCAGGACAAGTTCGGCGACAAGGACCCGCTGATAGTCACTCCCTGGCTGAGGCGGGGCGCCAACAAGATGGTCCAGATACACCTGTCCTTCGGGGCGACCGAGGCCAAGCCGCCCGCGGACGTGGACGCCATAATCGACGTGACCGAGACCGGAACCACGCTGATCCAGAACAAGCTGAAGATAGCCGATACCGTCCTTGACTCCTCGGCCAGGCTCATCGGCAACAAGGAGTCGATGCTCGACACCGGCAAGCACGACAAGATGCTCGACATAGCCTCGCTGCTGATGGGCGCCGTCCAGGCCCGCAAGTACCTGCACATCTACTTTAACGTCCACAAGGACAGGCTGGACGAGGTCCTGCTGCAGCTCTCGTCGCTGAAGAGGCCCACCATCAGCCCGCTGAGCGACCCGGACTGGTACGCCATAAACACGATAATCCGCAAGGAGGAGTACCACACCCTGGTCCCCCGCCTCTCGCGCATGGGACAGGGGCTGGTGGTCCACGAACCGCGCCAGATACTGGAACTGGACACCGGCCAATGATGCGGATAGTGCGGGCCAGCGACCCGGACATATTCGAGAGACCAGCTCCGGCCGGACCCGACGACGGGGACATCCTGGAGATAATCCGGGACGTGCGGGCCGGGGGGGATGCGGCCGTTCTGGCCTACGAGGACAAGTTCGGCGGTTCATCAGGTCCGCTGTGCCTGGAGGCCGAGGATATCAGGAAGGCGTACCGGGTGATACGGCCTGGCGTACTGGATGCCATCGTGGAGATGGCCCGGAGGGTCAGGGAGACCGAGGACGCCCTGCTGCGCGCCCTGAACGGGGTGGAGGGACCGCCGGGAATAACCCGGACGTTTCCGGCCATACCCAGCGTGGGCTGCTACGTTCCGGGTGGGCAGGCCAGGTATCCCAGCTCGGCGGTAATGTCGGTGGTGCCGGCCTCGGTGGCCGGTGTGAAGCGGATTGTCCTGGTCTCGCCACCCTCATCCGGGGAGATGGACCCGGCAACCATAGTGGCGGCCGACCACTGCGGAGCCCACGAGATATACCGGACGGGCGGCGCCCAGGCGGTCGCGGCCCTGACCTACGGGACCGAGTCCATCGCCAGGGTGGACAGGATAGTGGGGCCGGGAGGACCCGTCGTCACCGGGGCAAAGCGGCTGGTATCGATGGACGTATCAGTGGACATGGAGGCGGGCCCCACCGAGCTGGGTATAATGGCCGACTCGGGCGCCGACCCCGACCTGGTTGCGCTGGACCTGATATCCCAGGCCGAGCACAGCGCCGACACGCTCTGCTTTCTGCTGACGACCTCGCCGGACCTGGCCGAGAAGGTGGCCGGGCTGGTCGAGTCCCGCCTCAGGACCATCCGAAGGGCCGACATAGTGCGCGCCAGCCTGGAGGGCAACGGGTTCATAGCCGTCTGCGAGGACCGCTCCCAGATGGCGGAGGCCGCCCAGCGGCTGGCCCCCGAGCACCTGCAGGTGATGACCGGCGACCCCGCCCGGGATGCCGCAGGCCTGACCTCGCCGGGTCTGGTGCTGCTGGGCCAGGAGACGCCGTCGGCGGCCAGCGACTACCTCCTGGGATCAAACCACATCCTGCCCACCGGCGGCCGGGGCCGCCTCCGAGGGCAACTCTCCGTGCTGGACTTTCTCAAGGTAAACACGACCGTCCGGGCCACCGCCCAGGATCTCTCCGGCATCATCGGACACATGGAACGGATAACCGACTCGGAGGGGCTGCCAAACCACCTGGAGGCAGTCCGGGGCCGCCTGGCATGAACGACCCCGGCTGGCTGGCCCGCCGCCTGGACAGCATCAACAGCCTGTCCGGCTACGAGAAGCCGGCGCAGCTGCCCGGCCTCAAGCTGGACTCCAACGAGAACCTGGCAATCCCTGAGGCCTTCCAGAGGGAGATCCTGGAGGCGGCGCGCCGCAGGGTGGACGTCAGGCAGTACCCGCTGGGCGGCACCGACAGGCTGGTCCGCGCCATATCGTCCCATATCAGGATGCCGGGGTACATGATATCGGTGGGAAACGGATCCGACCAGATCCTCGACATGATACTGGCCAACCTGGCCCCTCCCGGGACGACGGTCCTGGCCACCGACCCCACGTTCTCGTTCTTCGTGGACCGCTGCATGCTGTACGGTATACGCATGGTGCGGATCCCCTATGCGGATGACATGACCCTCGACATGGACCGCCTGATAGACGAGGCGGCCGGAGCGGACATGGTCTACCTGGACTCGCCCAACAACCCCACCGGCCACCAGGTGCCCAAGAGCGGTCTCCGAAGACTGGCCGACTCGTTCGCGGGCCCGATCATCCTGGACGAGGCGTACGCCGACTTTGGGAGGTACTCCGCGTACAGGATGGTCAAGACCCTGCCCAACCTGATGGTGGTGCGCACACTATCCAAGTCGTTCGGCATGGCGGGCCTCCGGGTGGGATATATGGTGGCCGGCCGGCACGTCACCGAGCCGTTCTCCAGGGTCATCCAGTATCCGTACCCCATCTCGGCCGTCTCCATCGAGTCGGCGATCATAGCCCTGGAGAGGGCCGGCGAGGCGGCCGCATCCTGGGACCTGGTGCGTTCGGAGCGGCGGAGGATCATAGATGCCCTCAGCAAGTATGGCCCGTTCCGCGTCTTCGAGTCAGATGCCAACTTTGTGCTGTTCGACGCGGGAGGCGCCGACGACCGCATACACAAGGCCCTGGCCGAGCAGGGCATACTGGTAAGGATGCTGGGCCAGATAGGGTCGGCCTCCGGGTGCCTGCGGGTGAGCGTCGGAACCCGGAAGATGAACTCGCGGTTCCTGCTGGCCATACGGGATCTAATGAAATGACCGCCGCGGCATCGGAGGCCGACGGCATCATATTCGACTGCGACGGTGTGCTGGTGGACGTGGCCGACTCGTATGGCGCGGCCATCATCAAGACGGTATCGCACGTCCTGGATGACGTTCTGGGCCTTCCGGGGATGCCGCCTATAACGCCGGCGATAATCCAGTCGTTCAAGGATACGGGCGGGTTCAACAACGAGATAGACCTGGCGTATGCGGCCATCCTGCTGAGGGCCGCCGCCGGCCGCTGCGCCACGGACGTTCCGGAGATGGCCGATATGGCGGCGGCCTGCCCCGATATCGCCGCCGCCGAGCAGATGGCCGCCAGCACGGCCAGCATATCCGACATAGTGGAGCGCCTGGCATACCCGTCGGCCGAGAGCATCGTGGGGCGGGTCTTTGACCAGCTGTTCTATGGGCCGGTTCTCTACCGGAAGGTGTCGGGGATGGACTCGGACTTTTCCGGGGCCGGGCTGATCGAGCAGGAGCGCCTGATACTGGACCGGGATATTGCCGGGTGGCTGCCGGAGCGGTTCGGCTCCAAGGTGGGCATGGTCACCGGCAGGGGGTACGAGTCTGCCCGGCACACGCTGGGCGGCCTTCTGGACATCTTCAACCCGGCCGGGTCGGTCTTTCTGGAGGACGAACCCAGGTCGATGGCCAAGCCCAACCCGGAGCCGCTGGCATCGGCAATCGACGCGACGGGAATGCGGCACTGCGTCTACGTGGGCGACTCGGCCGAGGACCTGATGATGGCCCGGGCGGCGGCATCAGACGGCCGTACCCTGACGTTCATAGGGATATACGGGAGCTCGGCCAGCCCGCAGAAGAGGCTGGACCTGTTCAGGTCGATGGGGGCCGACCATATGGTGCGATCCATCGCAGACCTGCCAAAGCTGTTAAATTTTACCGCCCGCCAAGAACCCCCATGACGGTCAGAACCGGCGAGATCCGGCGAGCCACGGGCGAGACGGAGGTCTCCGTGTCGGTCAACCTGGACGGGACGGGCGAGTCGGAGGTGGACGCGGGCAACAAGTTCGTCGACCACCTGATAGTCTCGCTGGCCCGCCACTCGATGATCGACATGAAGGTGCGCGCCAAGTCCCGGGACGGCATACTGCACCACCTGGTGGAGGACACCGCCATAACCCTGGGGTCGGCCATCCGGGACGCCCTGGGCGAGCGGTCCGGGATAACCCGGTTCGGCCACTCGACGGTGCCGATGGACGAGTCGCTGGCCGAGGCCTCGGTGGACCTGGTCAGGCGCCCGTACCACGCGATAGAGCTGTCGCTGGACAACGAGGAGACCGAGGGCGTCCCCCGGGAGGACATTGAGCACTTCTTCAGCTCCCTGCTGCACAACATGGAGGCATGCGTGCACGTCCGGGTGGCATACGGACGGAACGACCACCACAAGACCGAGGCTGCCATAAAGGCGCTGGCCGTCTCGCTGAGGGCGGCCGTCTCGCCGGACCCCCGCCGCGCCGGAGCGCCCAGCACCAAGGGTACCATGTGATGGTCCGGCTGGCCTTATACGACTACGGGGCGGGCAACATATTCAGCCTAAAGAACGCCTTCGAAAGGCGGGGGGCGCAGGTGGAGGTGGTGACCGACTTCCGGGACGGGCGGTACTCCGGACTGCTGCTGCCGGGGGTGGGAAACTTTGATCCCGCCATACGGAGCATGCCGAAGCAAGGCGTCCGGGAGTTCGCCGGCGAGTCCATGCCGGTGCTGGGCATATGCCTGGGCATGGAGATGTTCCTGGACGGCAGCGAGGAGGGCTCCGAGAAGGGCCTGGGGGTGATCCCCGGCAGGGTGGTCTCGCTGCCGGACACCATGAAGGTGCCCCACATGGGATGGAACGCCCTGTCCATAGATAGGCCCGGGGTGCTGCTGGACGGACTTGACGATGGATCCTGGGTCTACTTTGTCCACTCGTACATGGCCAGGCCGTCGGACGGGACGGTGGTGACGGCCAGCTCGGACTACAGCATAGAGGTGCCCGCGGTGATCGAGAAGGGAAACTACCTGGGTACGCAGTTCCACCCCGAAAAGTCCGGACCAGCCGGCCGGATCATCCTGGACAACTTCCTGCGTGAGTGCCGGCGATGAGGATCATCCCGGCCATAGACATAATGGACGGCGAGGTGGTGCGCCTGCTCCGCGGAGACCCCGCCCAGAAGACCGTCTACGGGAAGGACCCGGTGGAGACCGCCCGGGAGTGGGAGAGGCAGGGGGCCCACATGCTGCACGTGGTGGACCTGGATGCCACCCTGTCGCTGGGACACAACACGGAGATGATCCAGGACGTCGCCGGGTCCGTCCGCATACCAGTGCAGGCGGCCGGCGGTCTCAGGAGCGGGCCGGCCGTAGCCGGGATGCTGAAGCACGCGGCCAGGGCCGTCATCGGGACGCTGGCCCTTGACGGGGAGGTCCTGAGCGAGCTGTCCGGACGGTACGGCGACCGCCTGGTGGTCTCGGTGGACCACGACAACGGCAGGGTGGTAACCCACGGATGGCGGCAGGACTCGGGAATGGAACTGGTGCCTGCCATCAGGCTGTTCATGGAGGCTGGCGTGACCGAGTTTTTGGTCACCAACGTCTCGCGGGACGGTACGCTGGCCGGCCCGGACCTGGAGGGGCTGGCGCTTGCATGCGGGATGGAGGGGTCCCACGTGATAGCCAGCGGCGGCATATCGGGAATCTCCGACGTGCGGGAGGTCTCCAGATACGGCCCCTACGGGGTGATCCTGGGCAAGGCGCTATACGAGGGCAGGATAACCATCAGGGAGGCGCTGCGTTGCTGACAAAGAGGATAATCCCCTGCCTGGACGTCCGCGGGGGCCGGGTGGTAAAGGGCCTGCGGTTCCGCTCCATCAGGGACGCCGGCGACCCGGTGGAGCTGGCCGCCAGGTACGGCGAGGAGGGAGCGGACGAGCTGGTCTTCCTGGACATCACCGCATCCGAGGAGCGCCGCAAGACCATCGCCAGGCTGGTCCGGAGCGTGGCCTCGGTCCTGGACATACCCTTTACGGTGGGCGGCGGCGTCTCCTCGGTGGCCGACGCGCGCACCATCCTGCTGAACGGCGCCGACAAGGCGGGCACCAACACGGGGGCCGTCGAAGACCCGGCCTTGATCACCTCGATGATGGAGGTCTTTGGCAGGCAGTGCGTGGTGGTGGCCATCGACGCCAAAAGAAACTATGCGGTCCGGCAGGACAGGACCGTCTTTGAGGACGGCTCAGGAAGGTTCTGGTACGAGGTGCACACCTACGGCGGGAAGAAGCCCGCCGGGATAGACGCGGTCCAGTGGGCCGTCAGGGCGGCCGGGCTGGGCGCAGGCGAGATACTCCTGACCAGCATAGACAGCGACGGTACCAAGCAGGGCTACGACACGACACTGACCGGCGCCGTCTCCGATGCGGTCCCCATACCGGTGATAGCCTCGGGAGGGTGCGGGACGCCCCAGCACATGGCCGAGGTATTCGAGAAGACGGACGCGGGCGCGGCGCTGGCCGCCTCCATATTCCACTACCAGGAGAGGGGCATAGCAGGCGTAAAGCGGTACCTGGCCGACCGGGGCATTCCCGTACGGTTATAACGGCCAGAGCCGTCCACCACCCCGTGAAGCTCGACATGGACAGCCTGGACTTTGAGAAGGGCGGCGGGATAATCCCGGTGATAGTCCAGGATTACGAGACGCGCGAGGTGCTGACGCTGGCCTACTGCAACCGCGAGGCGCTCTCCCGGGCGGTGAGTACCGGCAGGTCGTGGTTCTGGAGCAGGTCCCGCCGGAAACTCTGGATGAAGGGCGAGGAGTCGGGAAACACCCAGGAGGTGGTGCGGATACTGGCCGACTGCGACTCGGACGCGCTGGTATACCTGGTGAGGCCGTCGGGGCCGGCCTGCCATACGGGCGAGAGGACCTGCTTCCACCACGAGCTCTGATGGGGCAGCGGAGGGCCGCCGGCACCGGGTCGGTTGCAGTATCTTCAGAAAAACCGCCATCTGCCGGCATATTATCCGGTTCCTGCCGCCATCCGGAGGCCTTCTTTTGGGATGGGGGGGCTTTTATACTAAATTTTCCAATCTCTAAAATTAAGTGACACTAAATTTTAAATTAGGATTTTTTATCAATGGCATGCTGGTAGTGATGTCATGACGGTAAAGAGCCTGGTGTGCAGGGAGTGCGGGAAGGAGTACGAGATGACCTTCCGGTACATCTGCGAGGAATGCTTTGGACCGCTGGATGTCGCCTACGACATACCGGCGATACGCCCGGACACGTTCGCCTCCCGGGAGAAGACGTACTGGCGGTATGCCGAGCTGCTACCCATACGGTCCACCTCCAACATAGTCAGCATCGAGGCAGGCATGACCCCGCTCATAAAGGCAGAGCGACTGGGCCGCGAGCTGGGACTCGACAAACTGTACATCAAGAACGACTCGGTCAACCCGACCTTCTCCTTCAAGGATAGGCCCGCCGGGGTGGCCGTGTCCAAGGCGCGGGAGCTGGGCCTGTCCGCGGTGGGGTGTGCGTCGACCGGCAACCTGGCGTCGGCGACGGCGGCACACGCGGCCCGGGGCGGGCTGCCCTGCCACATATTCGCCCCCAGCGACATAGAGATGGCCAAGGTGGTGCAGGCGCTCTCCTATGGCGCCAACTTTGTAGCGGTGGACGGTACGTATGACGACGCCAACACGATAGCCGCCCAGATAGGGGACAGCCGCCAGATAGGGATAGTGAACATCAACCTGAGATCCTACTATGTGGAAGGGTCCAAGACGCTGGCCTTTGAGGTCGCCGAGCAGCTGGGCTGGCAGGTACCCGACCAGCTGGTCATACCGGTGGGCAGCGGGGCCATGCTCAACGCCATCTGCAAGGGGTTCGAGGAGCTGGAGGCGGCCTCGCTGGTGGATGACTGCTCTGCCATCCACCCGCACGCGGCGCAGCCCCACGGGTGCGCCCCGGTGGTGGACGCCTTCCGGGGGAACGGCGAGGTGGTGCCGGTTGAACAACCCGACACGATAGCAAAGAGCTTGGCGATAGGGGATCCGGGGGACGGCCGATACGTGCTCAAGAGGTTGGAGCAGTACGGGGGACGCGCCGAGGAGTGCACCAACCAGGAGATACTGGACGCCATCATGCTGCTGGCAAAGACCGAGGGAATATTCACCGAACCGGCCGGCGGGGTGTCCGTAGCGGTGCTATCCAAGATGGTCCAGGAGGGGACCATCTCTCGGGACGACCTGACCGTCTGCTACGTGACGGGCAACGGCCTCAAGGCCACAGACTCGATAATGTCGGTACTCCCCAAGCCGGCGGTGATGCGGCCAGACGTGGCAGAGATAGCGGCGGTGATCAAGTGATGGCGTCCATCAAGTTCGTAATCCCGTCGGTGCTGAACCGCGGGGGCGGCGAGAAGACGCTGGAGATGGACGTCGAGTCGCTGGGCGGCGCCTTTGCCAAGGCGGCCGAGACGATGGGCGAGGACTTTGGGAGGCGGGTGCTGGAGGCGGACGGCAGGCCCCGCTCGCTCATAAACATCTACATCAACGGCAAGAACGCCAAGTTCTCCGGCGGGATGGACGCCACGCTGGCGGACGGCGACGAGGTATACGTGCTGCCGGCCGTGGCCGGCGGATCATCGCAGGAGCTCTCGCGCAGGGACCTGGATCGCTACTCGAGGCAGGTGATGCTGGAGGATATAGGGTACGAGGGACAGCTCCGGCTGCGCAACGCGCGGGCCTGCGTGGTCGGCACCGGGGGCCTGGGCAATCCAATTACCGTCCGGCTGGTGGCCATGGGTCTCGGGTCCCTTAGGATAGTGGACCGGGACGTCATAGAGCTCTCCAACCTGCACCGGCAGACGATGTTCACCGAGGAGGACGTGGGCAAGGTAAAGGTGGAGGCCGCCGCCGGGAGGCTGCACCGGCTCAACCCCGACTGCGACATCCAGGCCATGGCCATATCGGTCAACGAGTATTCCGCCGCCGCGGTGATAGAGGGATGCGACGTGGTGATCGATGCCCTGGATTCGGTGGATGCCAGGTACGCCCTGAACAAGGCGTGCGTGGCGGCGGGCATACCCTTCGTGACGGGGGCGGCCGTGGGCGTGTCCGGCCAGGCGTTTACCGTGCTGCCGGGCCAGAGCGCCTGCTACCACTGCATGTTCCCGGAACTGGACGAGGATGGAATGCCCACCTGCAGCATAGAGGGCGTGCATCCGTCCATCCTGTCCATCGTAGGGGGGATAGAGGTCGCCGAGGCGGTCAAGGTGATCCTGGGCAAAAAGCCCGGTTTAGCCGACCGCATGCTGCACGTGGATATAGGCGAGACGATGGCCTTTACCAACACCAGGACCTTCCGGGCCGAGGAGTGCCCCGTCTGCGGCTCGGGCAAGGCCGAGGCGGTTGCCACCAAGGAGCTCATACTGGAGGAGTTGTGCGGCCGGAGCGGGGGCAAGAGGACGTTCTCGATCACGCCGGTCAGGACGTTCGACGTGGACAACGCGAGACTGGCCCAGACAGCCGAGCGGCTCGGCTTCATACTGGAGAACCAGGGCGAGATGGGCATGTCGTTGCGCACCAGCGAGCTGTACGTCAGCCTGATGAAGAAGGGCTCGGCGGTGGTGGTCGGCACGCGGGACGAGGCCGAGGCCGTGTCGCTGTACCGGGATCTCGTGGGCCTTCCGGCTGCGCAGCAGGATGCCACCGCGTAACCTGACAAGATTCTACCATGCGTACGGGCTGGCGTAGGTTGATAGGCCTATGCTGGTCATGCCGGCATCAGATGAGTCAACCATCCACTGCTGGATATCGGGGCACGCGCCGGATAGCTCTTGCCGACCACCATCTGCAAGAGACTTTCGGCCAAATACGCCCAGCCGGCGGCATGTCGTTCAAATCTCCGGCCTGATCATCGCGCACAAGAGGCTTGTCGGTCACTTGGACGGCTGAGTGCCGAGACGCTCCTTCTCGAGCTTCGCGGCGGTCTCTCGCAGATACTTTGCCATATCGGGCATCTCGGTTTCTGCCGCGTGTTCCCGGATGCGGCTGATCAGCGTGTCAAGGTCTACGCTACCCACACCATATGTCTATCAGATAATTTTATAAATTTTTTAAAAAATTTATTTTGATAAAAAAATGCGCACGGTCGAGGAGTTTCTGGCAAAACTGGAGGATGAGCGCGACAGAACCAAGAGGGACATCGCCAGGAATGATGATCTGATTGCGGACATAAACCTGGAGATTGACCAGAGGCGTGTAAGCGTATTAGAGATTATGCATAGACGCATAACTTGGCTGCATTGGGCGGCCCCGGCCCGTTCCGGCCGTGGTCGTCCACCTCGGGTCCGTCTGCCGGCTCCCCGCCGGCGGAACTTTGATGCCCCGGTTTGTGCGCCCCCGGCAGGCGCCAATCGGCGCCTGCACTGCGGCCCTCTATCAGCCGCAAGATGTTTGTCAGAGTGTTCTTTTGCTGTCTGCTCATGCCGGGTTCGTGGATGGCATCCCTCAGCATCGCCAGCATGGCCGGGAACGTGACGCGTGTCGACCCGTCCCGGCCGGTATAATCTAGGATAAGCGCCGTTACCGTCCGGAACAATATGTTGGCGCCCGCGTTGGCATCCCGCTCACGGATGGCCTTGCATGGCTGGCACCACAGGTTGCGTCTGCCTGATGGCTGGCTGGTCGCGCGTTTCAGCTTGCCACCACACATGAGGCAGTTCGCCGAGGTGCCTGCCGGGTCCACCCCGACATGCGGCAGCCCCTCCGACTGGGCGGCACAGACTAGGGCGCGTCTTCGCTGGCCGGTGTTGAGGGCGGTCTTTAGCTTGCCGCGAACGTACGGCGCCATCCTGCCGTTCTTGGTGTATAGTTTGTCCGTGCTCAGCTGCTCGTATCCCAGGCCGTACCCGGCGTTGGCCATCTGGCGCGCCTCGACACCGATTGCGTTCTTTACGCGGTTGCGATAGGTGTTCCAGGCTTTTTGCTGGTGTTTGGCCATGACGCGGGTGTCACTGCGGCGCTTTACGTTCAGTATCTTGCTGCACGCCCTGTTGTACTGTCTTCGGAAGTCGTTGTTCTTGACTATCACGGTGCCGTCCAACAGGGCGTACGTGTTGTTGTCGGCGTTCATGTCCACGCCCGCCCAGGTGGTTGGTTGGCGGTCCGGCACCGTCTTCTCGTAGGTTACGTGGATCTCGTCCCTGGTCAGTTTGACGGTCTTGGGCGTGACGCCGGGTCTGCCCAGCTGCTCCACCATGTATGGCGGCACGCGGAATGCCATCCACGCGCGGTCTTGGCGGCCCATGCCGTATATGGCGACATGGATGGCCGGCGAGCCGTCCCACCGTTTTGAGGTATCATCGAACGCCATCTCAAAGCAGTCTGTCTGCGCCACCGGGTTGTGATAGTGCGGCGCCCGCGCATGCCGGTTGACCAGTTGGTTGATGCGCCACGCCTTGTGGCTGCCCCGCACGTCAACTATGACGTAGTCGGCAAACCTGGCCTGGTAGACGCCGGTACGGTGCACCGCCAGACGATACAGTTCCCTGCCACGTACGCCCCGGCGGTACCCCTTGGCGGCGTGGTTGGATGCGGCCATGATATAGTGCAGCAAACCGCCCAAGAGATGACCCATGTCATGCGCCACGTGGACGGTCCGGGTTATCTTAACCATGGTGAATGGTGATTATGATGGTGTTGTATAAGTATTATGAAGTACTAATACTATACTATATGGTACTAGAGGTATGGGGAGTCTGTGCATAATCTCTATTGGGCGTGTTGGGGATGAAAAGGCCCGCCATGTGGCAGAGTTGCGCAGGGTCGCCACGTCGATTGAGATATCAAGAAACCACCTCGGCCGATGAGCAGTGCTTGGCGGATCCCCCTACACATGGCCCCGCCCGGGATCATCCGGATGGGCATGTACGTTTCTGGACCGATGATGCCTAGTCGGAAGACCCCTTCCGCCAGGAGCTGACAAGCTCCAGCCTCTTGCGGAAGACGACGGATAGTATGGAGGCGCCTATACCGATGCCGAAGAATATCCAGTAGGGTGCGGCCGATCCGCCCACCTGCGTGGCGAATCCGCTGATGGTGGGCCCGACCGCCCACCCAACGCCGAATATGGCCTCGTAGGCACCGATCATCCTGCCGGCGCTGCTCTTTTTGGTGCCCAGCAGTATCACCTCCAGGGCCAGCGGGTACAGTATCGAGAAGCCGAACCCCAGCAGCAGCAGGGCGACGGCAAACTCGACAAAGGTGGTCCCGACGGCTGATATGCCCATTCCCGCCGTCACTATCACCACCGATGCCACAAAGCTGTGCACGGGCCGCTTGGACAGGTAGCCGGCCATCAGCAGGGATCCCACCCGGGTTATCCCGAACAGAAAGTACAGCACCAGGATGGCCGTATCGTCCATGCCGCGGTCGTTGAGAAACGCCGGGTATATGGTGAGTATCAGGCCAAAGGCGGCCGTGCTGAACAACAGCAGGGTCACAACCACCGGGAACCGGACTATCCTGCCGAACGACTTGAGGTTGAGGCCGCCGGATTCCTTCTTGAAGGTGCGCGAGCGCGTCATTGCCGACGCGGCCATGGTGGCGGCCATCAGGAACGCTGTGAGCTGGAAGAGCATGCGGTAGTCGACCCCGGCCCAGTCCAGCAGGGCGGATCCCAGCAGAGGGCCCACCATGAACCCTATCGCGAAGAACATCGTATACCAGGATATGTACTTGACGCGGCTGGCCGGATCGTTGGACAGTATGGATTCGGAGGGGGGC
This sequence comes from Nitrosopumilaceae archaeon, assembly GCA_965261905.1. GTDB lineage: Archaea > Thermoproteota > Nitrososphaeria > Nitrososphaerales > Nitrosopumilaceae > VYCS01. Next base: position 1,375,912 of record CBDHDZ010000013.1, read on the forward strand.
CAGACGAACGCGTGGGCCACCCCGACCATGGCGCGGTACACGATGAGCTCCTCTACGGTGGTGGCTATCGACGTAAGGTACAACGAGACGGTGTTGAGCAGGACGCCAAGTGTCAGAAGGTACCCGTTGTTGATCCTGTCCAGCAGTATGCCTACGAATATGGGAATCACCATGTACGGCAGGAAGTTGGCCATACCGATCAGCCCCAACTCCGCATAGGTGGCCCCCACCTCATTCTTGGCAAAGATCGGCACGACGGGGCCATGCATCCCGTAGGAGACGCCCAGTAGCAGCGCCGTGGTAAATAGCATGATGACCATACGGTTCATGATAATACCCACCATGCAGGCCTTGGACATAAAATCCTTAGAGATAGAGGGGGTGTGTGGGTGAGCAGTACAAGTTCAGGTCAAACTGAACCCCATACGCGGTGACGCCCGGCAGCATCTGCCGTAGGTCGCCGGTCAGGCACAGGTCAGAATTTGACCTGAACTTGTACTCTGGGACACAGCCCCAGTTTCTACAATTATTATATACCGACATGCAGTACAAGTGTTATGATGAAGCATGCAGCTGGAAAGGATACGGAGTTACGTAGGTCTGATAGCACGCACCATGCCAACACGGACAAGTACGACTTGGCAAGCATGCTATCCCGTGTGGACCAAACCAATTGCCATCCCGAACACGAATCAGGTTCGGCTCAGGGCAAAGAAGAATGGTAGATGTAGGCTACGTGCCGGAAAGGGGCGACATAGTTTGGATTGATTTCATGCCGCAGGCTGGCCACGAGCAGACAAGGAGGAGGCCCGCCGTGGTGATAAGCCCCGGTGCGTATAATGAGAAGGTCGGGTTGGCGCTATTCTGCCCCATTACGTCCAAGATCAAGGGCTACCCGTTTGAGGTAGCTCTTCCAGATGCAGGCAGTGTAAGGGGAGTAATTTTAGCGGATCAAATCAAGAGCTTGGACTGGCGTGCTAGACGCGCCGAGTTCGCAGACCGCGCTACGCGTCAGGCTGTTGACGAAGTGGTGGGGAAAGTCCGAGCCATACTGGAGCAAAAGGGTCGTTGAAAGTTTGGCCGCATTGTTCCGCTATCCAACACACCCCACCCGGTCCACTTTGATAAAATATGGGGCAGTATTCGCCGCACATTCCCGTGTTGTCGGGAGGTAAGAGTGTTGTTGGGCTCGCATACTAGGCAACAGTTCTGTCTTGAGACACGATCACAAACCCCTCCAAGTACTCAAGAATGTAGTTTAGTATGCAGCAGGATGTATAGCCAGCGGATGGTGTGTACGCGGCGAATTAGGTTCCGCGGATCTCTGCAAGGCGGCCCTCAATGTCAGCCAGCTTCTTTCGCGCCTTGGCCTCCCACTCGCTACCCGCCTTGATGGTAGCCCGGGCCTGCTCCATCTCTTTGTCGATAGCCTCCAAGAACTCTTCAACCCTTCGTTTTTCGTCTACGAGTCGCTCATATTCCGTTCTCTCCACGGCAGGCCGAAAGCGTTAGCGTTAATAAGATCTTTCCCTCAATACACACCATGAACTTGGACGAGCGGATGCGCGAGATAGAGCGCGGTGTGGACGGCCTTGAGCAGGACGGCTACCACGAATCCGCCAAGCTGGTCAGGGAGGCGGCCGAAGCGGCCAAGGCCTACTACGAGACCGTCAAGCCCCTCATCGACAGGGACCGCTCGTAGGTGGAATCCGGATCTGCACATACCGGCGTTTTGTGATTGTGGCACGGGCGCTCGGCAGCGTTGAACCAGACGAGTATTTACGGCGAATGAATGAGGCTGGCCACATACACCGGCACGGCTCCTTGATCCGTGGGCGGATCGTTCTTGATTATCTCCGTCCGTACGATGCGCCCCGAATGGAACCCGCCATCACCAACAGTTTTTGCTGAAGAATCCGGTTTTGGCGCCAAATTCGGCCAAAATCGTTCCTGACCACTACCATCCAGAGAAGGGGGTTGAACGGTTGCATCTGCGGTACAAGTTCATGTCAAACCAAACCCCATACCCAACCCTCTAGTGGCGGCATCCTCAAGGGAGGCAGACGGGTACGGATCTACATTTGACCTGAACTTGTACGGTGAGCATCCCCCTGCCGTCCACGGACCGGTACCCTGCAATACCCCGGGCCGGTCCTAGTGGCTGGGGTGGACCCGAACGAAAGACGCCGGGGCGCGCCTTGAAGGGCCCAAGGGCGACGCACAAACAATTATAATTGTACGGGCCAAGTCGCGTCCGTGTCACAGTACGTTCTTCCCGGCGACAAGATAGCCTCGATAGAGGAGTACGAGGCAGGGGAGAACGCCTTTGATGACGGCGACGTGGTGAGGTCTACCGTGGTGGGAGACACCTCGATAGATAACGCCAACCGGGTGGTCAGCATAGAGCGCCGCACCAGGGAGGGGGTACCAGCTCCCGGGGATACGGTGATAGGTACGGTGGCCGCCGTCATGTCCGTCATGATGGCAGTGGCGGTCCAGTACGTCAACGGCAGGCGCACGGCAGGCAATGTGGAGTGCATCTGCTCTACCCGGAACATCCGCCGGAAGAACGTGGCGCTGGTCAACGACGTGGTGGCGCTCAGGATAGTGAGCCACCTGAACGGAACCATCCATGCGACCATGGACGGCCCCGGGCTGGGGGTGATACTGACCAAATGCATAAAGTGCGGCGGACCCGTCGTGCCGGTCCGCGACGCCATAAAATGCACCGAGTGCTCCTGGATAGACGAGAGAAAACTCTCCCGCAAGTTCGGCAACCCGGACTTTCAGGTCATCCAGCGATGAGCCGGGTCTCCTTTCAGGGAATGAGGGGAGCCTACAGCGAGGCCGCTGCCAGGTCGTTCTTTGGGGACGCCATCCAGACCATGCCCTGCCAGACCTTCTCCGAGGCGCTGAGGCTGGCTGAGGCCGGCGAGTCCGACTGTGCGGTGCTGCCGGTCGAGAACCTGATAGAGGGCAGCGTCGGCGAGTCCTACGACCTGCTGCTGTCCACCGGACTGCTTGCGGCCGGCGAGATATACCACCACATCCAGCACTGCCTGATAGGGACGGGTAGGCTGGACCAGGTGACAACGGTCCACTCGCACCCCCAGGCCCTGGGCCAGTGCAGGAGGTTCATAGAGGGGCGGGGTCTGCGGCAGGTACCATCCTATGACACGGCGGGCAGCGTCGAGATTGTCAAGGGGATGAACCGTGACGATACCGCCTGCATAGCCAGTGAGGCGGCCTCGGCCCTGTACGGGGTCCCTGTGATATCCGGGGAGATATCGGACAACCCGCGCAACTACACCCGGTTCTTGGTGATGTCCAAGAGCGCGGCGGGGCCCACCGGCCGCGACAAGACCTCTATGATATTCTCCATCCGGCACGAGCCCGGATCCCTGCACGGCGTGCTGGGGCACTTCCAGGAGCACGGCGTCAACCTCACCAAGATAGAGTCGCGCCCCAAGAAGACAGGCGCCTGGGAGTACAATTTTTACGCAGACTTTGAGGGCCACGTGCGGGATGGCCCCGTCGGGGAGATGCTGGGCAGGATAGCGGAGAGGACCGGCTTTCTCAAGGTGCTGGGGTCCTACCCCGCCGCCGTCCCGCCCTAGAACCCCCTGGGCTTTCTGAGGCTGAAGACCAGGCTGAATCCTATTATCACCACCCCGGAGGTGATCACCACTATGTGGTAGGCGAAGAATATGGGGTCTGTCGATACGGAGAAGGACCCCTCTACCACCATCTCGGTTCCGCCGGTGTTCTGCAGGCGGATGGTGGTGCGGCCGGCCTCCTGGTGGGACCATTCCTGGTGGTGTTGGCCGGCGAACTCCGTCCTGGGTATGACCAGGCCGTCTCCCGGGCTGGCCAGCTCCATCTCAAAGCGCTCGGCCGTCACGGTGATGGCGTGGACGGCGCCGGCGTCCCCGGTGATCTGGTACGAGGTCACCTCGCCCACCTCGAACGTCTCGGTTATCCGCAGGGGTTCCCCGGCCAGCTCGGCCACCAGCGATGCCACGCCCAGGCCTATTATGGCTGCACCCGCGACAATGCCTATGACGGTCCTGGACGTTATCACGTAACAGCAATGGCAGAGCCTTCGTTAAAAGACTAACTACATCACCAGTTAACACAGAAGTGATCCGATCTGGCCAAGGACCGGTCCCCGGGACCGGCGGGCCGGATGGTCAAGGATATTTGTCCGGCGGATCAACCCTGATCGATCAAGGCGGTTAAGGATCAGGAGTGTAAACCCCATCAGAATTCGACAAATGATGGGGCAAACACACCAACAACAATGGGCAACGACGGCATTTAAACGCCAAGGTCAGTTGTTTTTTCCTGATCGGTCAACTGCCGGGGGCACCTGCCATGGCTAGCCCCGGGCCAATACCGCACCGGGTCATCCGGGCCATCAAGAACGATCCCGGGATGGGCAACGGCATCAAGGACGAGGCCGACGGGGTCATGGGTCCGGCCGTTCCCGTCTCCGGGAAGCCCAACGCCACCTACGGGATGGCCGACTTCCATAGGATAATGATCGCCGCGTGCGTGCTGGGGATCAGCGCCTTCGGGTACGCGGCGGCCACCCGGAGGGCCGTGACCTCAAAGATGGGCCTGCCGGACCGGCACCGCGCGTTTCCCTGCGGCGAATGGATCCGGAACGTGATTGCCCGGGTTGACGCCCCCCTCCTGGCTGACTCCTTCGCCAGGAAGATATCCGAGCAGGCGGCCATCCTGGAGGGGCTGGGCAAGCTCTCCGGCAGGATGGACCTGGCCATAGACATGCACCTGATACCCAGGTGGGACGGCAAAAAGACCGCGGATCTCACACGCTCCAAGATGAAGAGCGGCACCACCTGGTTTGAGAGGTACATAACGGCCCAGTGTGTCAAGGCGGGCTCCCAGATCACGGTGGCGGCGGCGCACATGCCCGCCCTAAGTGATACGGCCGGGTTCGTCGAGAAGGTGATCAACCAGTGCGGGAGGGGCGGCGTCCGCATCCGGACCGTCCTGCTGGACCGCGAGTTCTTCTCGGTCGGGGTCATCGGGGTGCTGGAGCGGGCCGGCGTCGGCTACCTGATGCCCTGCCCGAACACCGACGGGGTGGTCGGGGCCATCCGCGAGTTCGCCGCGGGCAGGCGGCCGGCCATCTCCACCCACACCATCCGCAGGTCCAGGAACGAGTATATCACCTACACCATGATCATCGCCAAGCGGAGGCGCCGCAAGTCAAAGAAGCAGGCATCCGCCAAACCCGAGGATGTCTACATTGCCTTTGCCACCAACCGCCCGGGCATCCACCTGGAAAAGTACGCCCGCAGGTGGATGATAGAGACAGGCTACCGCATGATAGAGAATCAGCGGGTGCGCACGCGCAGCAGGACGGTCGCGGCCAGGACGCTCTGTTTCCTGTACTCGATGCTCATCTACAACATCTGGGTGATAGCAAACGCCTCGGCCACCAACGACCGCGTCTACCCGCGCGTGACCCAGACCGACCTCCTGCTGAACGCCCTGGTGGAGATGTTCCCCTGGGAGCTCATAACCGGCATGCCGCCGGACGGCCAATGCGGGTGCGCGTGCAGTTGCCACCGCGCCCCGCCCGCCGGCATCATGCCCGTCTGAGCGCCATCCACGGGGGACGCCCCGCACCGTCCCCTGCCGCCAACTGGATGCGCGCCCCGCCAACCCGAACAGGGAACCGGAGATGTCTGCACCAAACATCCCGGGTCGTTCCACGGGGGGTCGCCGGCGGCCGGTGCCACGTCCCGTCCATGACGGGGACCGGCATGCACGGAATTTGCGGGTGATGTCAAGCGTACCGGATGCAGGTTGGGGCCAAAACCGAGTCACATCTGTGTTAACTGATCACAGAGACGTCGTGCGGCTGGCTCTCCGCAAAGCCGGCCCCGGACATGCTGATGAACTCTGCGTTCTGCTGCATCTGTGGTATGCTCCGGGCCCCGCAGTAGCTCAGCCCCGACCTGACTCCGCCGATAAGCTGCTTTAGTATGTCCGTGACGCCTCCCTTGTAGGGGACCATCGCCTCCACCCCCTCGGCTACATAGTCGTTGAGGTCGTTCTCCAATGATACCGAACCTGTCTCCTTGGACTTGCGGCCTATGGATGCGGCCAGGGACGCCATGCCCCTGTACACCTTGAAACGCTTGCCGTTCTTGGTGAGGATTGTACCCGGAGACTCGTCGGTCCCGCCAAGCATGCTTCCGACCATGACCGACGAGGCGCCCGCGGCCAGCGCCTTTGTGGCGTCGCCTGAGGTCCGTGTTCCGCCGTCCGATATGACCGGTATGTCGTGGTCCTGGCCCACCTTGGCGCAGTCCATGACGGCGGTGAGCTGCGGGACGCCGGATCCCGTTATCACCCGGGTTATGCAGATGGAGCCGGATCCCACCCCGACCTTGATGGCGTCCACGCCTGCGCGGATGAGGTCCTCGGCGCCGGCGGCCGTCGCCACGTTGCCAGCTATAAGCTCCTGTTCGGGGAACGCCTTCTTGATGTTCCGGACTGTCCCTATGGCGTTCTCGCTGTGGCCGTGGGCTATGTCCACCACTATCACGTCGGCGCCCGACTCGACCAGGGCCTCTGTGCGTTCCATAAAGTCGCCCTTGACACCGACGGCAGCACCCACGAGCGGGCTCCCCTTGGAGTCCTTGGACGCGGCCGGATAATCCTCCATGTTGGTTATGTCCTTGGAGGTGACGAGCCCGCGGATGCGCCCGTCCTCGTCGGCTATGGGAAGCTTCTCTATGCGGTTGTCCCAGAGCATCCTCTTGGCATCCTCTATGGATATCCCGGGGGGCGCCGTCACCACGTCCTTGGTCATTATCTCAGAGACGTGCCTGGAGGGGTCGGTCTCAAAGAGGAAGTCTCGGTCCGTGACGATTCCGGCCAGTCGGCTCTCCGCGTCGGTGACCAGCAGCCCGGAGATGCCCATGTCCTCGGCATACTTGCGGGCGTCCTCCACGGTGATCTCCTTGGGTATGGTATATGGACTCTCTATCATGACGCCGCCGGATCTCTTGACCTTGAGAACCTCGGCCGACTCGTCCTGGATGGTCATGAACCGGTGTATGATGCCGATCCCTCCGGCGCGCGCTATGGCGACGGCCATGGACGACTCGGTCACCGTGTCCATGTTGGCGCTCACAAACGGAATGTTGAGGTTGATGTTCCTGGAGAGGCGCGTACTCAGGTCGGTCTGGCTTCGGGTGGTGATGTCCGAGTACTTGGGGACTAGAAGCACGTCATCAAAGGTCAGACCCTCTCTTATCTTCAAGCCGTGTTGGACTGATTGGGTTGAATTATAAGCCTTTAGCCGGGCCGATCATTCCGGCCCGGGTGCCTGCTGCGCGCACTATTGGTATTTCATGAGCTGGCTGTTGGACTCGTCCAGGATCCGGTGCAGCTTCTTGCGCCATTCCGCAAAGCCGGCGGGGGTCTCTGGAAAGTTATAGTAGTGGGCGGTAAGCTTCTTGTTCTGCCTGGTGGTGAACCGCAGCCCGTCGGCCAGCTTCTTGTTGAGCGCCCCCCGGATGATCATGCCCAGCTTTCCCAGGGTGCCAAAGTCGGGGTGCTCCCCCTTGGATATGGCCTCCACGTCCAGGTTTCCCAGAAAGTGCTTCATGCCGTAGTTTATCTGGTCGTTGGTGAGGGTCTGTATGAGCCTGCGGAATACCTCCAGGCCGGCCGTCTTGTAGCCGTACTCGTTGATGAACTCCTTGTTGTACTTCCACAGTCCGGCCTCGCTGGTGTCGCCCGCCTCTATTGCCTCTGCCACGCACCTGCCGGCTATCGCCCCGGCCACCAGGGCCGGGCCGATCCCGCCCGCGTCCAGCGGCTTGGGCATCCAGGCCGAGTCGCCCACCAGCAGGAAACCGCCCGCCACAAGACAGTCGTTCTGCCTTCTGACTGAGACCTGGAAGTTGCCGGTGGCGTTGTTGGTGTCCTCGGGGTCGGCGGAGAGCCGGGGGTTCTTTATGGCCCTGTTTCTCTGGACGTACTCCTCTATCAGGGTGGATACGTTGTCCTTCTTGTTCAGCCTTGAATTGCGCGCCACCAGCAGGGTCTTCTCCACCCCGAGGCCGATGTTCACCTTGTCCTCGCCCTTGGGAAAGACCCATCCATATCCGCCCGGGGCTATATCCTGGTCCAGATGGATTATGCAGTAGTCGGGGTCGAACTCGGTGAGATCCTCCTCGCCCTTGTCAAAGTACATGATGTGTCTGCCGGTCGACTCCACGTCGCGCCGGTCCACCTTTCTCTCTATCTTGTCGGTGTTGGATATCTGGTTGCGCAGCATCGACGTCATGCCGGTTGCGTCGATGACCACCTTGGCGGTCTTCTTGTAGGGGTTCTTGGAGTCGTCCACGCCGGCCACCCCGACCACTTGGCCTCCGTCGTAGAGCAGCCCGGTAAGGTTCACTTGGTAGTTGAACTCGATACCCATGCCGGTGGCCCTCTCGTTCTGCCTCTCGGGCAACAGCTGGCGGTTCAGCATGTATCCGTCCCCGTCGAAGGGTATGGCCGTCTCCCTGTCCGGCGAGAACGCCATGACCCCCTTCACCTTGTGCTCTATCTCGGGTTCCCCCCAAGAGACCCTGATGCGCTCGGTCATGTAGTCGACAGCCTCCTTGCTGACGGCGTCGCCGCATATCCACCCGCTGACGTTCTTGCGGCCCGGCATGACCGGCGGGCTGCGGTCAATCACCAGTATGCTGGCGCCGTCCATGTATCTGGCCACCGCCTGGGCGGCTACCGTCCCGGCCAGTCCGCCACCAGCTACTATCACGTCGTGATCCAACACGCGTAAGCCGTCTTGGTCCGTATTTAAAATAACTGCGGTGCGCGGATTGTAACATCTGCGTGACCTGACACAATCCAACCCAAAACCAGTCAGATCCTTGAACAAAAACACCTGGACCTACGGCGCGGTATCGGGTCACGTAGATGTGACAGCAGTGGGTTGGTGGCCTGGTGGGTGGCTGTCCGGGGCGGGGTAACTCCCCCTCATTCCAACGTGCCGTACCAGTTAACCCTACCCACGTCGGCCTCATCCATGTTGGCTTCACGCAGATCCGCCTCTCCCAAATCGGCCCCATACAGGTTTGCGCCATACAGGTTTGCGCCATACAGGCTGGCACCCCACAGGTTGGAACCGCGCAAGTTGGCGTCGTACAGGTAAGCTCCATCAAGGTAGGCACCGCCCAAGTTTGTCATGAACAGGTCGGCGCCGTACATGTATGTCTCTAACAAACTGGCCTCGCGTAGGTGGGTGTGACGCAGGTTGGCGTCGGTTAAATCAGCCAGGGACAGGTCTGCCCCGCGCAAATCCGCCATGAACAGGTTGGCCTCGCTCATAGTGGCGCCGAACAGGTTGGCATCCCGTAATACGGTGTTACGCAAGTCAACCCCGGTCAGGTCTGCCCCGCGCAGGTCGGCCCCGCCCAAATACGCATTAAACAGGTCTGCCCCGCGCAGGTCCGCCCCGCGCAGGTCCGCCCCGCCCAGATATGCCATGCGCAGGTCGGCATTGCGCAAATCAGCATATGCCAGGTTGGCGTCTTCCAGATATGCTCCATACAAGTCAACCTCCTGCAGGTCCGCCCAGGACAGATCCGCCTCCCTCAAGTCCGCAAAAGACATGTCCGCACCATACATGTTGGCGTCAACCAAAATGGCGTCCGAAAAGTCCCTTTGGGTAAAGTCCATCCATCTCAGATCCTGGCCCGAAAAATCCAACTCGTTCGTATAGGGCACAATATCCAAGTACCACCCGCGTACCTTCTCGTAATAGTCCCAGTTCGGCGGCGCCGTCGCTTCCACGTAGTGATAGTACTCGCCGTCGTTCACGTACAGTATCACGTGGTTTATCTCCTGCGGGTTGGCGGGGTTGTTGCTGTCCATCACCAGGTACTGGATGGTCCAGTCGTCCGTATGCTTTGAGGACAGCAGCATGTCCGCCACCAGGATTACCAGATCCTCACAATCCCCACCGCCCCGGGTCAGCGTCTCCAGAGCGTATCGACCCTTACTGTACTCGTGTATGTCCTCATCGTAGACCGTCAGTTGGGACACGATATACCATACCTCCCGGATAAAATCCGAGTTGCTGTAGGAGTTGTCGTATATGTCACCAATCACCTTGGTGAAAGACCTCTTGACGAATCCGTCCAAACTCACCACCCGGACTGTCTCACCGTCCAAGTTCAGGTTCATCTTGTCGCGCACGTGATACCTACTCTCCACGATCAGATTTTCATAGGTAGTCACTGGCATGGACCACCGGTAGTCGTTACCCTTGGAGTCGGAAAATTCCCACTTTACATCCACACCGTCTATGGTTGTGGTGGCGCCGAATGCCTCCTGAGCGGCAACCCCGGCCACAACAACCGCCGCCAGCACGGAGCATAGAAGCAAGAGCCGTGGCATTCTCCACTTTATCGGCGCCTGATATTAAGTGTGTTTGAGTGAACTGGACACCCCGTGACCTGAACCCACCCGGAATAAAACAACCTAGGGTGGAAGTGTGGGTCCAACCAGATCAGGCGTGGAGGCGGAAATGGTAGTCAGCGCCAACCAGGTCGCTTTTACCCCAGCCGGTTTCAGGTCACGGAGATGTTACAGTTGCGCGGTGCGGGGCTGTTCAAAAGTAGGTACATGACACGGGTGTTAAATCGGGTACATGAGACAGGATCCTCTCAAGGATGAAAAAGGAAAAGAACGGTCGGGTGGTTGTTAGGCTCCGGCCTTGGCCGCAGCCCGAATCAACGCCATCCACTTGTTGGCGCCCTCTATCTGGATGCCCGCAGCCTCGCTTGGGGTCATCTGGCCGGGCAGTCCCAGGTGGGGCCGCATGAAGTTGTGGTAGATGCGGAGGCCATCCAGGATGCCGGAGTCGTCCTTCTTGAGGCCCCGGCACACCTTCTCGCGGAGGCGGAGCGTATTGCCATTGAAGGACTCCATCTGGTTGTTGTGGTGGATGCCATCGAAAGCAATCTCGTTGATGTGTAACGTGTCCTTGTGCAGAAAGTTCTTGGCCCGGTACTGGTCTTCCCACGCCTCGTGGAAGTTGCCCGCCTTGTCGCTGATTAGCGTGGTCGGGATCTTGCCCGCTATCTTCTTGGCCTCCTTGAACATCGGGGCAACGTCATCGGTGCCCTTGTGTTTTGCCACCATCTTGGCTATCCAGAATCTGGTCTCGCCGTCCAGCATGGCGAACAAGTATCTCCGGTTGCCCTTGATCTTCACGGTACAAGTTCAGGTCAAATTCTGACCTGTGCCCGACCGGCGACCGCCCGCAGATGCTGCCGGGCGTGATCGCGTATGGGGTTTAGTTTGACCTGAACTTGTACTCTTCACGTATAGTTCGTCGGTACGCCAAGCCTCGCTGACCTGGGGAGTTATCTGGTCGGCGAAGGCGGTCGTTATCTTGGCGTAGGCATCGGCCCACCTGAAGACCGTCATGTGGCTTGTGTTGCCACCGGTCTTGTTGAGAGTCTCGGCGGCCTTCCTGGATGACAGTCCGCTAAAGACCATGTCGACGGCCAGGGTGATCTGCTCCGGGCTGGACTGCTTCTTTTCAAAGCCCAGGTTGTGCGTGAACTTCCTGCCGCAATCACGGCACCTGAACACCCGTACCTTGCCTCTCTTGAGGATCTTGAAGCCGTCCCTGTTGACGTTCTCCGAGTTGCAGAACCTGCACCCATCCAGGTTCACCTGCCGGGTGACCATCATCACCAGCCTGGAGGTGGCGGCGCTGCAGGCTGAGCGGCGGGACCAGCCGGACGGGGCCGGGGATCACCAACAAAGGAAGAAGCGCCCGAGCGTAGAATATCTGCTCGTGTTCGAGGCGCTGAGGTCGGAAGATTGGGCTAACTATGGGGACCAGATCAAAGAACTCGCCGAAGAGGCCACCATGATACGGGGGGACTACAGCCCGGAGGCCGAACAGAGACGGTTGGAGCTCAGCGAGCAACACGGGAACCTGTTGGACATGCGCAGCTATATGGGTAGCGACATGCCCATATTCAAAGCGATAACCAAGGTGTGGAAGGCGCTGGTGGCGGGATCCAGCGTCGTGGGGTGCCAGGGTACCCCCACCGGCATGTGCCGGGGTTGTTCGAGCACCTCAGGGGACACCAGCCATGCCGCGCCAGCGAATGGGCAGAAGGAAAAGTTGGAGGATGAAGACGACTTTTACCTCAAGTGCAAAGACTGTCAAAGACCCAACTCTTTGATGACGGACTTTGATGGAAGTATTTACTGCGAGCAGTGCTACTACCAAAAAATCGAAAAATCATACTAGCGACGGCGGCCAAGGCGCCGCCCGCTTGCAGGGTGGGCGCGCGCGTCGTTCGCTTTCCGCCGGCGGCCTGGGCCAAAGACCGCGCCAGCAGGTCCGGGTTTGTGGTAGTCTTTTGCCGGAGACAACCCGGGAGCGTTGCAATCCGGCAGGCGCATACTATCCTTATTGTCGCATTATTTTATTGCGATGCTATACAAATTATTCATAACACGGCAATATCGCCAAATATTTATGCAAGACATATCCCAATATCCACATTGTTCAGACCCGAAAAGCCGAAGACCGACGCCTCAATTACTGCGGCGCGCCAGTCTTTTGGTTTTAGGCGAGATTCCCCCCCCCCTGAACATAAGCGATAATCATGTCTCCGGGATAATCCCGGTTGTGCTGCTGGCCGCGTTGTCTGTCTTGGCGGTGTCTGCTATCTATGAGGCGCCGGCCGCCTTTGCCGACCACGACCCGGTCACGGAAGTCTGGTCGGTCACGCTGACGGTGGGTGAAACTTCGTTCGGTAAAGGCTACCTAAATACTGGAACTGTTGGAACGCTCTCCGATGGTGACTTCATATACGACGGGACGACGTATAGCATCCATAGAGTCATCGTACTCAACAATGGAGAACTCCAGTTATTTTTAGACAGGACGATCCCGAACAGCGCCAAGTCGGCCCTGTCGCTACATGTCGGCAACGCGCAGTTCCCCCTTGCGGACGCCGCCATTTCCAACTCCGGCTCGGGCGCCACGAATAACGCAGTAAAATGGGCCAACTCCGGCCTGAGCTGGAGCGCCGGCGACACGGTCCAGCTGAGGCTGATCGAGACACCCCAGGCACTGCACGCATCCATATCCGGCAACCCGCGCGAGGGCGCCAATCTCTGGTCCGCCACCATGACGACGTATGACCTGGGCACGGCTACCCCAACAACCCGCGGCTGCGACGACACCCAGGCCGGCGCCCGCTGCATCAGTGCGCTATCTGATAATGATTTCACCTTTGACGGGATAGAGTATACGGTCAAAGGCATCTCGTACAAATCAGGCACGTATCCGGAAAGCCTCAAGCTGACGCTCGACAAGACCATTCCGGAAAACCTCATCTCGTGCCTGACGCTGCATGCCGGCAATGCCCAGATCCGCCTTGTGGGTGATGCCGTGGTCGGGGCCGGCGTGGACGCTACGCTCAGCGCGTCGAACGGCATCGCGGACAGCACGCTCACCCTGACCGATATCGGCGGTGCGGGCTTTGGTTTGAACTGGTCGGCTGGCGGCACGGCCCAGTTGAGCATGCCCGACATCGCCTGCCTCACCCTGACCCTGAACAAGCCCGTGGACCGGGAGACCTCGATACAGCGCATGTTGGGCGGCACCGCCAGCCATGACAGGACGTCGGATGCCGACTATCCCTACATCAAGCTTCCCACGTTCGCCGCCGGCAGCACCACCGCCATGACGCCGATCAGTGTGATTGACGACAACAGGGTCGAGGGCTGCGAGACCATGACCTGGCGCATGACCATGTGGCCGGGCACGCCCCAGGCGGTACGTTTGTTTTACACGATATACATAGAGGACAATGACGGGGGCGACAGCTGTCCGGCTGTTGTCCGATCTTCGGCCGTGACCGTCCCCGAGTCGGCCCAGCCCCCCGTGATAACCCAGGCCGTCCCCGAGTCGGCGCAGCTTCCGGTCATAACACTGGCGGGGTCCACCAACATGACCGTGCCGCTCAACTCTGCCTGGACGGACCCCGGCTACACGGCGACCGACTCTGACGGCAACGACCTGACAGCCAGCGTGACCGTCACCGGTGCGGTTGACACTACCCAGGCGGCCACCTACCTGCTGTACTACCAGGTGGCGGACAGCTCCGGCACCCCGGCCACCCCGCAGATCAGGACGGTCCATGTCGTGGCGCCCGAACTTCAGCAGCAGACCCAGGAGCCGCAGCCCGAACCGCAGCAGGAGGCCGAACAGGGGGCCGAACAGGAACCAACCCAGGAACCCGAGCAAGAACCCACCCAGGAACCGCAACAGGAACCCGAGCAGGAACCAACCCAGGAGCCCGAACCGGAACCCGAATCAAGCCTGCCCGCCATCGTACAACAGTACGACACGGACGGCAGCGGCGTGATAGAGCAGGACGAGTGGCTGGTGGCCATCGACGATTACACGAACTACGAGCTGACCACCCCGGAGATCCAGCAGATAGCGGCGCACCGGGGATAGCGGTCTCTCCGGCGCGGGTACGCCGTGAATGTCAAAACCTGCCACCAAACCAACCAAGTACGCCACCGGGGTCCGGCAGGCGGTTGGAGATCTTTTTGGGTTTCCTGCGGGGGGGGGTAAATGCGGTGGGTGGTTTTTGGCGGTTGGCCGGCGGCCCGGGTTTGGCTGGCGTTAGAACGTGTTTGATCTCTTTGAATTTCTTGCGGCGGGGAAATATCGGGTAATCCGGGCACGATCCGGGCCTGCTGGTTTGGTTTTGCTCAAGATCGCAACCGGGTCGCCGTGTTTTTGTTGGATGGCTCGGGTGGTGCTGCCGCAGGTCCGGCATGTAACAAATTTGACGGACACGTCGTACTTGATACAGTATCTCATTATACATACCCCGTGCCGCAGCTCTGGCAAGCATACTCGGTGGCATCATTCCGGGCTTTGCGGTGCTGGTCATCTGGCAGGCCGGCCTTGATGTCGGGCCAGGGGTTGCCTCCGCACTTGGGGGAAGCTGTCGCCCCCGGACTGATCCTGCCGGCGGGGCTCAATCTTGCTTGGATGTTTGCAGGCATTTTTGGCCGGAAATAATCCGGGAGTGTCGCCATCCGGCAGGCAGACACAATTACTGCCGCGCTATTTTATTGCGTTTATTATCGTGATTGTTGATAATACAATAATTACCGGTGAATATTTAGGGGGGTAATGAGAGATCATTTTTTAATGCCTAAAGTTGCCGAGTCCGGCAAGTTAACGCGCGGTGCCCCGTGGTTGCCGCGCGCCGGCTTTTCGGAACCGGTTTTAGGCCGGATTCGGTCGCCCCCCCCCCCGAGCATAAGCGATAATCCTGCCTCTTGGATAATACCGGTTGTATTGCTTGCCGCGTTGTCCGTGTTGGTGGTATCTGTCATTATCTATGAGGCGCCGGCCGCCCTTGCCGACCACGCCGGGGACAAAGAGATCTGGTCGGCCACGCTGACGGTGCCGGTGTCTGGTGGATGCATCAACGTCATTCCTGGTAGTGAGTGCAGTTCGGCAAGTGTGCTCACTGACGATGATGTCAGCCATGTTGGTGTGGACTATGCCGTCATCAGCCTAATCCCAGTCGCAAACAGATTCGGTTTCTATCTCGACAAGGCAATCCCTGTGGCCATCCGGTCCGCCGGGACGCTCTACGTCGACGGCAGCCCATTCAGGCTTGAAGACGCTACTTTTCACCAAAACAACACAGGGGCAGAGTGGACCAACCACGGCCTGAGCTGGTCTGCCGGCGACACGGTGGAGGTGAGGCTGACTGTGCGGCCGTACTACGGCGTGGAGATCTCCGGCGGCGACCTGAACACCTCGGGCGGAAGCCACTACCTGGCCCTCCCCACAGAGGACAGCTCTGCCACCTTCCAGATAA
The DNA here is from genome assembly GCA_965261905.1 of Nitrosopumilaceae archaeon. Classification (GTDB taxonomy): domain Archaea; phylum Thermoproteota; class Nitrososphaeria; order Nitrososphaerales; family Nitrosopumilaceae; genus VYCS01. Next base: position 1,391,859 of record CBDHDZ010000013.1, read on the forward strand.
GGCTGACGGCCGACCGCGGAACCGCCACCACCGTCAACCTTGGCACGATGGTCCAGAATGCCCCCTATGGCGCGCCCGGCCACGACTGGAATTCTGCCGCCGTCACCATCACCCCCAAGACGGTCACGTTCACCGGCGGATCCTCGGGCAACTGGAACACCTTCCAGACGGTGACCGTCACCGGCGTGCCCGACGGCGACCAGACTCCCGAGCAGCTGATCATCCTGGCGTTGCCCGACCCGTTGATCAGCGGGGCGAACATCAACGGCTTCCACGTGACCGTAGCCGACGGCCCCGGCGTATCGGGCTCGTCCGGCGGCGCGCTCCCCGAGTCGGCGCAGCTACCCGTCATCATCCTGGCGGGGTCCGCCGACATGATCGTGCCGCTCAACTCTGCCTGGACCGACCCGGGCTACACGGCGACCGACTCGGATGGCAACGACCTGACAGCCAGCGTGACCATCTCCGGGGCGGTGGACACCACCCAGGCGGCCACCTACCTGCTGTACTACCAGGTGGCCGACGCATACGGCACCCCGGCCACCCCGCAGACCAGGACGGTCCACGTGATAGCTCCCGAACCGCAGCAGCAGACCCAGCAGCCCCAACCTCAGCCGCAGCAGACCCAGGAGCCCCAACCCGAACCCGAACCGGAGCCTGAACAGGAACCAACCCAGGAGCCGCAGCAGGAGCCCGAACAGGAGCCCACCCAGGAGCCTGAACAGGAACCAGAACAGACCCAGGAACCAGAGCAGGAACCAACCCAGGAGCCTGAACAAGAACCAGAACAGACCCAGGAGCCGGAGCAGGAGCCCGAGGGCACCGAATCCGGTGAACAACCAACATGCGACATACCCGCCATCGTCCGGCAGTACGACGCCGACGGCAGCTGCAAGATAGAGCAGGGCGAGTGGCTGGTGGCGGTAGCCGACTATGCGGCCGACCCGCCGAAGCTGACCACCCCGCAGATCCAGCAGATAGCCGCTCACCGGGGATAGGCAACCTCCGGCGCGGAACACGCCATGCCGTCCAAAGACTTCTACCAGGCCGGCAGGGCCAAGGCCAAAGCCTACTACCATGCCAACAAGGAGAAGATAGCCGCCAAGGCCAAAGCCTACCGCCGGGCCAACAGGGAGAGGATAGCCGCCATGGCCAGAGCCCGCTACCAAGCCAACAAAGAGAAGATGACCGCCAAGGCCAGAGCCTACCGCCGGGCCAACAGGGAGAGGATAGCCGCCGGGCAAAAGGCATACTACCAGGCCAACAAGGAGAAGCTGGCCGCCTGGCACAAGGCCTACTACCAGGCCAACAAGGAGAAGCTGGCCGCACAAAGCAAGGCATACCGCCAGGCAAACAAGGAAAAGATAGCCGCCCAAGGCAAGGCATACTACCAGGCAAACAAGGCCAAAGCCAAAGCCTACTACCAGGCCAACAAGGAGAAGATATCTGCCCAACGCAAGGCCGGCCGCCAGGCCGCCAAGTCGTCCGCACGCCGCCCGCGGGGCTCGTCCTGAGCCGCACCGCCCGTATCCCTCCGGCCGGCGGGATCCATGTCCGATGGTAGTCGATGTGTGCCGGGCATCGAACCGGTCGGACTCACGTCTGGTGGCGGTTTGTTGGTTGTTCGCGCGTTCTTCGTTGGGACTGTGGTCCTGAGGTGGCATGCCGCCCCGCTATCAGCAAGCATTACGGCCCAAGCGGACTTTGCAGCCATGCGACAGATTGTCAAGGATGAATGGCGCCGACATGAACAAAAGTATGAGCGTATGGGCGGTGACCCGGTCATCCAGGGTTTGGCGTGATGTGCGGCATAGCCTGATGCTGTCCCCGATGTTGCGTTGCCTGCCGTGTCCCACGGATGCTCCGGAACCTGTAATCTTGAGAAGATCAGATCCACCCCTCCCCTACACACATGGAAGTTCGGCGGTGCGGCATCTGTTCAATCTAGATGACCTGGCCAGCGTGCGGGGTCACAGATTGTACGGCACAGGCCACCGTGTTCATACGCGTTTCGACCGGAGGGGGTTGTCCACTCTGCTGGTGGACTACTGACCAACCATCTTCACTAGAATCTACAGATGCCACATTCTTGAGAAGATCCGCATCCGTCCGGTTTTACAGCTGATCCTATCCCCCGTGGACTACCACGGCCGGAACGGGCCGGGGCCGCCCATTGCAGCCAGTTATGCGTCTATGGTCTACGGTTATATGGCATCTTTGGTCTTCAGTAACCGTGAGATATACCGCGGTTGCCCGCCATCCATACGTACCCGTGCTGGCGCTTGCGGTTGCAGGCTGTCTTTTCACGGCAGCGGCCGCGGCCGACACTCCGGCGTCCCCGGAGATTAGGACCATCGGACTGCTGGTGCCAGATACCGGCAACGTGCCGGCCGTACTATCCGCGCAGGTCAACGGAGCCGTGGACTTTGCCTTGGCCGAGTTCAACCGGCACCTGTACGAGAGCGGCGCGGACTGGAGGCTTGAGGTGGTGAAGCGGGACACAAAGTCCGATCCCGCAGAGACCCTGGCGCTTGTCGAGGAGTTGGACGGCATGGGCATCAAGGCGTTCTTGGGCCCGGCCACAAGCTCAAACCTGAGGGAGATACAGGACTATGTTGCCGCCAACGGGATGGTGGCCATAAGCTACGCCTCGGGCGCATCGGACCTGTCTATACCAGGTGACAGGATATTCAGGACCGTATCGGATGCCGCCACATACGCCCGCGCCGAGCATGCGCTGCTTCGAAACGACGGCATCAAGGAGGTCGTCGTGGTGTTCCTGGATGATGTCGTAGGGAGATCCGTCAACCATACGATATACGAGGCGGTTGAGGCGGCCGGCGGCATCAGCATACGGGACACGATCAAATTCAACCCGGACACCGGCGATGCATACGAGGTGGCCGCCCGGCTCGGCGCCGTACTTGCCGCCGATCCGCCGGTTGACGACTATGCCCAGCTGGGAATCGTGGTCTTTGACTACACCGACAAGGTTGTGGATATAATACGGCACGTGGCCGGCGCATCCATTCCAAACATGAACGATACCCGGTGGTATGGCTACGAGCACCGGATGAACGAACTCTATGCGGATGATGCAACCAGGCCCTTCCTGATCGAGACCGACTACCGGGCGCTTTCGCTGGCGTACCGCGAGAACGACCTCAACATACGCATAGACTCGCTGGTCAACGACGCGAGAACTAGCGCATACGCTGCGTATGACGCGCTGTTTATCATGGGTAATGCCATAGGCATGGCGGGAAACGCCACCCACGGGGACGCCATAGCCGCCGCAATCCCCGAGGCGGCGCGTCTTGGACACGGTCCAGGACTACACCAGCACATACAGGATCCGCTGACACGCGGATCCGGCAACCTGTTCGAGTACGCGGGCGCCTTGGGGGCAAGCATTGAACTTAACGGGGCGGGGGACCTGGCCAGGTCGGACTATGACATATCCTCGATAGGGGACGACGGCTTCAGGATCACCCACAGGTATGACTCGACCACCGACAGCGTACGCGAGTTCACCCCTCCCACGAAGGTAAAGATCGGCGTTCTGGTGTCCGAGACGGGATCCCTCGCCGGGGGGATAGGAATTGCCGCCAGCGACGCCATCAGCCTTGCCGCGTACCACTACAACCTGGATCTGGCAAGGGAGGGGGCGGACTGGCGGCTTGACATATCCAAGAAGGACGACGGGACCCACCCGCCCGCCACCCTGGAGAACGTAGAGGCGTTCCATGCGGACGGCATAAGGGCCCTGATAGGACCGCTGACCAGCGGCTCGACGGCCCAGATTATGGACTTTGTCAACGACAACGGCATGGTGGCCGTCGGCTACGCATCCTCGTCACCGGCGCTGGCCCTGCCTGACAACGTCTTTCGCATGCGGGCCAGCGACGAGAAGGCGGCGGATGTCTACGCAAGGCTTTTGCACCACGACGGCATCACCGATCTCGTCATAGTGTACCGGGATGATCCCTGGGGCAGATCCCTCAACGAGCGCATAACCGAGCGCGCCTCGCATGCCGGCGCCATTACGGTACACCCCGGCATAAGCTACTCCCCCGCCTCCCCCACCGATCCCGCGACGGACTATCAGGTGGTGGTGGACGAGCTAAAGTCCGGGCTAGCTGGCGCGGACATGTCCGGCGCGGCCGTGATGCTGTTTGGATTCTCCGAGAGCTGGGAGATAGTGGAGATTGCCAGGGCGGATCCTGCCCTGCAGGAGGGCCGGTGGTACGCCTTCCTCACCTCACCCGACGTACAGCCATCCCCCGAACAGGTGTCGTGGATGGAGAAGGTCGGATACTCGAGCGTCATCACGCGCCCCGTATCGAACGCCCTCAGCCGCCACATCGACGCAAACGTCCCCGGCGCGAACTTTTACTCGTACCACGCGTATGACGCGCTGTACACGCTGGCGGACGCCGTAAAGCATGCGGACACCGGCCGGGACGCGGAGGCGCTAGCGGCGGCCATCCCCGAGGCGGCCAGGCTCCTGCCGGCGGCGATAGGGTTCCAGACTGCGCTGAACGAGGCCGGCGATCTGGTGGGCTCGGACTACAACGTGTATGAGATGAAGGGTGGCGCCTTCCAGGTAAGGGCGCTGTATGATCACGCGACGGACAGCCTCTACGCGCTGGTGTCGGGGCCCCCCTCGTATGATTAGGACCCGGGGCCTCCATGCGTCCTGAACACGCCAGCACTCCCAGCAGGGATGCGGCATCTGGCGAGCTGCAACATTTGATAAACCCGCGCAGATGCCGTGATAACGCGATTGTGCCCCTGAGCGCGAACGAGAGACGACAGCAGAATCTTGCCAGAATCCGCTCCAAGCCGATGCGATGCGATATGCGTACGAACTACAAAAAACGATCCTTATAACCCACGATTCAATATCATACAACAGGGAAACAAGAGATGACGCTCCAAACGCACGCTAGAACCACACTCGACACGGACGGACACCTAGTGTTGCCATCAGCACTAATGGACAAGATTGGTTTGAAAGAAAAAACCGAGATCGCGATAAGATATAATGGGAAAATAATTACAATTAGCTTTTCTGGCGACACTCGTGAGCTAGATACCGCATTGAAATCAGATGCCAAGAGCAGACTAGATGCCGCATTGAAAAAGATTGACGCCAAAAATCCGATAATGTCAGACGAGGAGATAGGCGAGGAGATAAAGGCCTATCGAAAAGAGAGACGCGAAAGCAGGCAAATCGCCTAGATGTATAGAATTGTAGTTGACACCAACGTGATTATAAGCGCATGGATAAACAAGAACGGAAGTTCACGTCAATTTTTCACGAAGTATCTAACTAACGACATGTGCGTCTTTATTACGTCCGGCGAGATAATTGCCGAGGTCAAAAAAGTTGCAAACAGACCCAAGTTTAAAAGGTATGGGGAGGGCATAGACGAATTCCTGCACCCGATCATGACAACGTCCCGCTTTGTCAAAATAAAATCAAACTTCAAAGTAATTGAGGAAGATCCTGACGATGACGTGATTGTCAACACGGCACACGACGGACACGCCGACTATATCGTGTCCAGTGACGGTGATCTGCTTAGGTTGAAAGAATACAGGAAAATACGAATAGTGACCGTGTCGGCCATGTTGGAAATTTTGCGGCATGGTTCATGAACGCTAACTTGGAGTATAATTGTTCAAGTCGCCCAGCCACGTTTTATCATTGTAGTGTCCGAAAATCATGTCGCGCCCCGTCTTGACTGTCAGTCACGAATGTCATCCTCCATCCACTTGGGATTCTGATGTCTTATTTCGTCGGCCGCCTTCTTTTTGTGTAACGCCACCAAGGGTGTCTCGTAGTTGTTGATGTCAAGCGAAAAGTGCAGGCGGTCCGTATTGTAGTACTTGATGTAGTCCTCCAAGCTTGGGTAGTGCCAGGTCTCATCCTCCAAGCTCCGGTGGAGCCGCTCAAGCTTATCGTTGGTCTGCGGGTGGTACGGCCTTGGGTTGATCAGCCCTATGTCGAGGCTGAGCAGTTCGCTCGCGACGAGGGTTGGGGTCCAAGGACCGGTCTGCTTCTTGCGGCCGCCCCTGCCGACGAAGCAGGATCCGTTGTCCGAGAGGACGGTCGCCGGCGCTCCAAATCTTGAGATGGCCTGCCTGAGCGCGGCTACGGCGTTGGCCGAGGTGGCCTCCTTGAAGAGCTCCGCTCCGGTGACGCACCGCGAAGCGTCATCCAGCGGATCATCCCAAAGAAATATCCGGCACTCCGTCGGCTAGCATGCAATGGACGGGCCGGTCACCGCAAAGAACTATGTCGAGCGGATGGTGGAGTACGCGTGGGGCAAGTACGGGGATCTGCTGGCCGAGCGCGCCGGCAGGTGCCCCTACCGCTTTGGCGACAACGAGTACGCGGACACGCAGGCCGACGTCTGGGCGACCCACACGGCGGCCAATCCGGAGACCGGTATTCCGATACTGGCCGAGTTTGCCGACAGGTTTGTGGCCGACCGGGAGCTCGCGTCAAAGATCCGCCGGGCGGCGGCGATAGTCTGCGGCGAGTTCGAGGTGACAGAGGACGGCGGCAGCGGCACCGCCTCGGTAAGGGAGGTGGGGGGCGGGACTCCCTACAGGGTCATATGCGGAACTAGGGTGGGCTCCTATCTGGTGAGGGGGCTGCGCTTTGTAGGGATGATGCACCCCTGGGAGGGAGACGGCACGCACATGCTCTGCGGTGCTCTGACGATAACCCGGAGACCAGACTGGCCGGTGGCAGATCCGTTCCCTGCCTCGGTCCAAGCCGTCCATGATAGGTTACTGCGCGGCATACAGGACGACAAGGAGTCAATATCGGTAACACCTAGCTCCCGGCTGGCGCCGGCGCTCAAAAAGTACCCCGCCGACTGGACGGAGGAGATCTGCTCCCGTCTGGGGATCAACCACTCGGGCCTGCGCCGGAGGGCAAGGGCCGACGCGATAGCGCACCTTCTGACCTCGGATGGCCTGCGCGGGGTGCTGGACGGCCTCTCCGGGGAGGAGACGGCCTGCCTCCGGTACGTCGTAGGTTCGGGCGGGTCCGTCAAGTACGGGGCCGCGCAGAGAAGGTTTGGCACCGACGACACCACGCTGGACTGGTCCGTGGAGCCGCGCTCGACTATAGGATCCCTCCGGAGGACGGGCATCCTGCTGGTGGGCAGGCAGATGATGGGCTCGCGGGGATACAAGGTGGTGATCGTCGCCTCTGACGTGCTGGCCAACCTGCGCAGGATGGGATTTCCCGGCGGGACCGCTGCCCGCCCCGGACCCTAGCGCGGCGCCGGGCCGGCGGACGCATCCGGACTTCATTGCCGCGGACGGGACCCTTTGGGATACTCCCGGCGGTACAGGCACTCGTCCCTGAGGCAGTCCATCCCGCACTGCGGCCGCCGCCTCTTGCAGGTGTCGCGGCCGAGCCTGTAGATGTGTCCGTCAAGGATCAGGAGTTTTCCGGCTCCATCCTGTCTGCAATCTACAAGGCTTCGCGCGCGGCTATCCCGATATCTCCAAACACCATTCCGAGCACCCTCCTCACGTGGATCTGCCCGGCGCGGTCCGGGTTGGGAGGGCCCTGCCGCAAACGTGGGTGTCGTGTGGTGGTTGCTCGCCGTGCAGCCGGTTTTGTTCGGGAAATTGCTGGCTGCAGCCGGGCGGTTCGGCGAACGCCCGCGTTTGCACAAGAACCACGTTTCCGCGGGGCAGGGAATGGCCCTTGAAAGGCGCGAATCGAGGCGGACCAGGAAGCCGCCAACCCGGGTACAGGCAGCTCCGGACGGCTGGACGGGCCGGCGCGAGAACCCGGCGCGAAATCGCCCCGCGGCATCAAGCGCCATGAGGCACCTGGGAAGATCTGCGTACGTGTGCGCGGCTGTCCGGCCGGGCACACAATTCACTCTTGGGTCGGTTCGTCGCGGGGTCTTCAACGCGTCAGGCTCAGACTGGAGCGGCTTCTATCTCCTCATTCCCGGATAGTGTTTGTGATCCGTATCTATTTAATCCAGCCCCAGTAGGTTCCGGAAGGCATCCTCCGCCCTGCCGCTGTACACGGGCACGGTGATCCGAATTCTTACGGCGTCGGCCTCCTTGATTAGCACCCTGCCGGTGACCAGTTCCTGCTTGCCCACCCTGATGTACAGGGTGGATCCGTCTATCCTGGATGGCAAAGTTCTGGACAACTCGCCGGCCTGCTCGGACGGGAGCAGTCCGCATAACCTGTCAAGGAACATGCGTGCGTCGCGGCCGCGCAGCCTGCCGGATACCTTGGATATGGGGTTGTGGTAGTGGCCGTCGGCGGCGGTGATATCCAGCGCGTCCGGATCCAGGCCCAAGGCATCCCGGAGGGACCCGACTACCTTCGAGCGGTCCTCGGTTGCGTGTATGATGGTATCTATGGCTATGTTGGGGGCGCCAGCCACGGGCCTATGCCTCTAGCATTGCTATCTGCTTCTCGGCTGTGCGCACCAGCTTGACCTTCTCAAGACCCACGTGGCGCAGCCGGATCAGCTTCTTTCCTTCGGCCAGTATGCTGGCGTGTATGTCGCCATAGCAGGTCTTCTGTACAAACTGGTCTATGTCCAGTTCGGGCACGTCCCTGTTGATTATGTTCCGGGCCACCAACCTGAGGGCGTGCTTCCGGGAGCTGTTCAGCTGCTGGTGGGTCAGGGCGATCACGTTTATCCGGAAGACGTAGCCGTCCTTGGTCTCGGTGTCCATGATGAAGTTTACCTTCGAGGAGCCCCGGCGGACCAAGCTCTTCAGGTACTCCTTGGAGTACTCGTACCTCTTGAATATGGTATACGCAGTGGAATCCTCGATGCGCTCTATCTGGAAGTAGAGCTTGATGTTGTACTGGGACGGGTCGCCCTTGAGTATGTCGTGGAGAGTCTTTTCGATTACGCGTCCTTTGGCGTTCTCCTCGTCGGTTATGGGAACGTACGCCAACTGGATGTAGTTCATGGACTTTGGCGCCACCACACTGACCCAGCGCTTGTCTCGCCACTTGTCGCGGGTACGCCCTTTCCTACGTGCCAATTGTGGAGGAAGCCTGACTCCAAAATATAAGGGTATAGAAGCCGGCCGCGCCGGCTGGGGGGTGGGGTGATCCTGAGTACCGGGTTGCCTGCGGCCGGGTTGTCAGTCCGCCATTACCATCATCATACCGTGCTGCAGCCGGTATACTTTTGCAGTACGTTGGGCACCTCTATGTGTCCGTCGGCCGCCTGGCAGTTCTCTATGATGGCCACCATGGTTCTGGTGGTAGCCACCAGCGTGCTGTTCAGGGTGTGCAGGTACTGTGGCTTGTCGTTGGTGCGGTCACGGTATCGGATCATCAGCCTCCGGGCTTGGTAGTCGGTGCAGTTGGAGCAGGATACGATCTCGCGGTACGCCGACTGGCCCGCCATCCAGGCCTCTATGTCGTAGGTCTTGGCGGAGACCTTGCCCATGTCGCCGGTGCAGAGCGCCATCACCCTGTAGGGCAGCCCCAGGCTCCTATAGAACGCCTCGGCCACCTCGAGCATTCTCTGGTGCTCGTCCCAGGACTCCTCGGGGCGGGCGTACACGAACTGTTCGACCTTCTCGAACTGGTGCACCCTGAATATGCCCTTCTGGTCCCTCCCGTGTGCTCCGGCCTCCTTCCGGAAGCAGGGGCTTATCCCGGCATACCGGATGGGCAGGGATCCTCCGTCCAGTATCTCGCCGGAGTGCATGGCGGCCATGGCGTGCTCGGAGGTGCCGATCATGTAGAGGTCCTCGTCCTGGATCTTGTATATGACCTCCTCAAAGTCCTCCGCTATCACGGCCCCCTCCATGGAACGGCGGTTTATCATATAGGGGGGTTGCACCAGATGGTATCCTGATGCGGCAAGATGGTCCAGCGCGTACAGCATCAGGGCTTGGTTGAGGCGCACCAGCCCATCCTTGAGATAGTAGAACCGGGAACCGGCCACCTTGGCGGCCCTCTCCATGTCCAGCAGCCCTGCATCTTCGGCTAGGTCCACGTGACTGCGCGCGTTGGGAGTTGCCTCCGGCATGCTGCCCCATCTTCTTACCTCGACGTTTGACGTCTCGTCGGGGCCCACCGGCACCGAGTCGTGCACCATGTTGGGGATGGCCCGCGCCATCCGCTGGTATCTCTCCTCGTTGGCTGCCTGATCGCGTTCCAACTCCTGCAGCCTGCCGGATATCTCGCCCATCTCCGCTATGGCTCCGGCCGCGTCAGCACCGGATTTTTTCAGGCCCGCTATGGTTCGCCCATGCTCGTTCCTCTTCTTCCGCAGCTCGTCGGTATCAAGTATGTACGCGCGCCGCAGCCTCTCACACTCCACCAACCCATCTAGGTCAAACTCCGTCCCCCTGTCCCTGAGCATCTTCCTGATGTGGTCCGGCTGCTCCCGGATCGTGCGCGGATCCAGCATCACTCCACCACGTCCAGCGCCACTTGCACATGTGCCAGCACCTCGTCGACCGTACCAATGACCCGGGATATGTTGTCCGGGCAGGCGATCTCTATGACGGCCGTTCCATCCTGGGTAGTCATCTCCATGGTGAGCCCGGGCGGGAAGTCTACGTTGTCCGGCTTGAGGGCCTCCCGTATGACGTCGGCCTTTCCCTCGTCCAGTTTCAGGCTAATCTGGACCCTGCATGTCATTGACATTGGCTTCAAGGTAGTCGAGGAACTCGTCTAATTTGTCTTTGCCGATTCGCGCTCCCGCCGCCATGTCGTGGCCGCCGCCTATCCCGCCGAACCTTTCGGTCCCGTTCTGCATCAGCTCGCTCAGGCTCACCTGTACATCACACCCACGGGACTTGCGGGAGGAAAACTTGACCGTGTTGTCCGATCCGCTGGCCCTCAGTATGACCACCTTGCCTGAGTATTTCGGGGAACCGGCTATCATGGAGGCTATCGTGCCTGTCATGGTCTCGGGGACAACGCCCTCGGCGTTAACCATTACCAGATCGCCCTTGGCCGCCACCCTCCAGCGGTCGCCTGATATGACGTTCATGTACTCGCGTATCCTCTTTCTGTACTCCTTGAGGATGTCCTCGGCGCCGGCCAGCATGTCGCCGCGGTCGCCCATGCAGACTGCCATACCCATTCCCGCCTTCCCTATCCGGCCGCACGAGTTCAGCATTGTGCCGAACTCCCGGGCATCCCTTAGAAAACTCCCCTCCTCCTCGCCGGTCAGGGTGTAGGTGTGTCCTATCATCTCTGCCACGGTCTCCGTCATACCGCTGCCGGGGGCGTACTTTGCTATGGCGTCGATCATGGCCGACTTTTCTTCCTGGGAGAGCTCGGCGGGAACGCGCCATCGCCCCTCCTCCTTGAGCTTTATTCCGGCTTGGTTCAGCAGGGATGCGCAGTTGCCCCGCTCCCAGGTTATCCCCTTGATGTATGGCTGGGACGTAAAGGCCAGTGCGTCGGGCAGGGGCCTTGTCTCCCTGCCGTAGAGCAGCAGGTCCAGGTCGATGGACAGCAGGTCCATCTCCTTTGCGGCGTCGGCTATCTCCTTGTTCTTGCCCGTCAGGGATCTCTTCTCCCCCTGGTCCTGCCTGTCACCTAAGGCCGCCACTACCGCCACCGGAGCTAGATCCGTGTTCTTCCTGTCCAGTTGGACCGCGGCCAGATACGCCATGCCGCCGGCGCATATCTCCGAGCCGCCGTCCATGCCGAATTTCCAGGCGTTTATCACGCGTTCGTTGTCGATCTCGGCATCCGGTATGCGGTGGTGATCCAAGACCAGCCACCGGTCACCCAGCGACGCGTCCAGGTCTTCGGCAAAACCGCCGCCAAGATCCGTCACTATATGAAAGGGCCGCCCGTCACCTCCCAGCGATTCGGCTACCTTGGAGCTGAACTCCATTGAAGAGCGAACCGAGCAGGTGGCCCCGGCCCTTATGAGCGCCTTGGCGATGATGGCGCCCGAAGTCAGACCGTCGCAGTCCATGTGGGTCAGGACCAGTATGGGCTGGCGGTTCTTTATGCAGTCCGTTGTCCGGTCTACGAAGAGGGAAAGCGACTCATCCAGGGATGTCATTCCAACTGTGCAACGACCGACTTGTATTTCCAGTTTGTGGGTATGCGTCCTATCCTCTTGTAGTAGACGGACAGCCTGTGCACCTTGGCCTCTATCAACTCGAGGGACCTGATGTTTCTGCGATCCCCTTTGTTGGCGCGTAGGTGTTTCTGCAGACCCACGGCCTTCTTTACGATGTTGTCCAGGTCTTCGGGCATCTCTGGACGCAGGTCGTTCTGCTCTAGTATGTCCCCGACCGTCTTGCCGGTAATCGGCCTGACCAGCGGTATGGCGTGCTGATCCCGAAGCTTGATGCCCACCTGGCTGGGAGTTAGGCCGTCTTTGGCGTACCTGACTACCAACTCCTCTACCTGCTTGGGCGTGTAGCGTATCCACTGTGGTATGCGCACCTCTACGGGCCTGCGCGAATGGGACTTGCCGTGTCGATGGGTGTGCATCCTTCCCATGGGCTGGCCTGCCGTGCCAGCCGAATTAAACGTTTGTCTCGGGCGATTGGTACCGGAGGAGGGTGGTCTGCAGAGCACGTCCTGTGCCGGATGGTCTTTTGCCGGGAGCGTCTCGGCCCTGGTCATGCGGGATCGTCTTGTAGTTTGTAATGAGCAGTTCGCGGTGGCCTGTCCTGTTGCCGCCATCAGAGTTTATGAACCTGGCCGCTTCCACGGTCCTTGCCTCCCACGGATCTTCCCCAAACAGTCCGGCCACCTCCCCCGCGCACGAGTTGCTGAGCATCACCATACACCCCATCTCGTCTAGCCTTCTGCAGACGCGTGCCAGCCTGCTCAGGTCGTCATACGTAAAGTCCCTGTCGGTGTACCCGGTAAAGTTGCCTGCGCGGCTGATCGGGTGGTACGGGGGATCAAAGTACACCAGATCCCCCGGCTCGGCCCTGTCCAGAATCGACTCAAAGTCCCTGCACTCGAACGTGGCACCGCTTGATTCTAGCATGGCGTTGGCAGCCATCAGGTTCTCCTCGCCTACTATGTTTGGGTTGGAATAACCTCCTAGCGGTACGTTGAACCTGCCGCGGCTGTTGACCCTGTAGAGGCCGTTAAAACACGTCTTGTTCAGAAAGATGAGTCTTGAGGCCTTGTCCACCAGCCCCTTGGGGTCCTGCGAGCGCACCATGTAGTAGTATCTTTTGGGGTCCTCCCTGAAGCTGGCCGCGTGGCTCTTCAGGGACTCGATCAGATCCCTGACCTGATCGCGGACCGCTATGTAGGTAAGCACAAGATCCGAGTTCAGATCAGAGGCGTGGCAGGATCTGGCCGGCCTGTTACCCATGATGCTAAACAGCATAGCTCCTCCCCCCACAAACGGTTCGTGGTATGCCCCATACGCGGCGGGCAGCGTCGTGTGCAGCGTGGATAGTAGCTGCCTTTTGCCCCCTGCCCACTTGACAAAGGGCTTTGCGGGAGCGTCTATGCCCAGCTCCTGTCTCATGTGATGTGGTTACAAACATGGTTAACACCGGAACAGCCAACAAAAGACTACCCCGTGATCAAATATCTTTGAGCGCGCTGGCTACCCAGCCGCCCACATATAATAAAATGAAAGAAAGAAGGGGTTTAATCCCACTTGGACCAGGCTGCCATCCACCTGTACGTCCACGTATTCAGCTTACAGCCCAGCGCAGCCATGGTTACAGACAATACTGCGCCTGCTCCTGCACCGAGCGCGACCGGGCTGTTGTAGAACTTGCCTACCTGCGGTTCTATTGGTGTCATGTATGGTGGCAACGTCGGTCTTGGATACTTGAACGCTGTTTCAAGCGGGTCCGCCACTGTGATCAAGTTCACCATATTGAACAACGGCAGGGACATTCCTACCAGCACACCTCCGAACAGTATCAGACTGTGCTTGTTCTTTTTGGTGGCCCAGTATACCAAGTCAAGTAACATTCCTGACGGCAACCAGACTGGCGTCACTATGAAGTCGTAGGGATATCCGAGCGCAAACCATGCGCCTTTGGCTACCCACGTATACACTGTCATTATCAGACAGTAATACGTAGCTGTTCCTGGTACCCCTGTAAATGTCAAGTAGTACGTTGCACCTACTACGAGCATCAGTGTTTGCGATATGGAGAATATCACGTATGATGTCCATGCCCAATCGGTGTAGAAGATGTAGTCTCCTGCGTTGATCGTCAGCAGTGTGGAGTTGACTGCAACTACCACTATGAACAAGTAGTGGGTACATCGTCTAAGCCAGACCATTAACCTCTTGACAGGAGGCTGAGTATATAAAATTTTATGGTGAATCTGGTTCTTCTGCGAAAACTGTTGGTGATGGTGGGTCCCTTCGGGACACATCGTACGTACCTGGGTAATCGAGAACGATCCGCCTAGCCCCGTGCCCCGGCGGGACCCGCCGGCTTGTCCCGCGCGCCGCCCAAGGACGGAGGCAGGATCATGCGCCGCCACCAACAATTAACGCAGAAGAACCGTGAATCGGCGCGCTGCGGCTCGGAATAGATCTGTCCATCACGCTGAACCTGATCGTCTCCAAGCTTGTGGCGGCAGCAAACATGCAGCCCGCCGGTCATCCGGGCGGACGTCAGCTATCTTAGCTGCTCCAGATGGTGGAGGGGTGGTATCAGGGACATGGTCACCGGCCCGTATGGGTCCGTTATGTTCAGGAGCGGCGTGATATTCCCGTCGCTGGTCTGGAACAGTACGTACCAGTCGGCGCCCATCTTGAATATCTCTACATCGGTGGTGCCGTATATGGAAGAGCCGTACACCTCCCCTATCGGGGCCGCCAATACCGGCCGGAGCGGATCCGTAATGTCCATCAACTGGAGGCTGTCGTCGCCGTTGGCCACCGCGACGAATACTCCGTCACCTATGGCCGCCACCTGGAGGCTCTCAGGGCCGTGGAGGTAGTGTCCACCCTCGCCGCCCTGCACCGATGAGATCAGGGTCGGATTGAGCGGATCCGTAACGTCCACCACCGAGACGGTGTCTGTCTTGTAGCTGGATATGGCGGACAGCGTCTTGGCTCCGATGGTTATCGAGTCCACGTCGGTTACCGAATGTAGGTACTCCTCGCCTGATATCGCCGAGATCTGGCGGGGATCGGCGGGGTCGGTGATGTCTATGACGCGCACTGTATGGTAGTCAAAGCTGAAGACCAGCGCCAGGACGCTCTCGGCCGTATGGATCACGTCCACGCCCTGCACCGAGGGGGCGGCATCGGGCAGGGCTGCCACGCGCTCGGGCCTGGCAGGATCGCTGATATCCATGATATGCAGCGTGTCGTTTGCCCTAGTCGCAACTGCCAAGTACGGCATCTGGTCTATCACCAGAAACTCCGTCTCGACCACCCAACCCGGGACGTCCAGCAGCAGGTGTACCGGCTTGGGATCGGCGGGGTCGCTGATGTCTACCACCTGCACGCTCTCGCTGTCCACTCCCGTGACAAACGCGTAATGCCCGCCGGATACCTCCCCTACCTCTATGCCCGCCGGGCCGTCCAGCACAAAACCGTCTTCCCCGTGGCGGATCAGCGACACCGCGGCGGGGGCGCGGGGGTCGGTGATGTCCGTTATCTGCACTACGTCCTGCGCGGGGGATGCGGTAAGGGCATACGTCCTGCCGGATATGGTGGTCGACTGCACCCCGGTGGTGATTGCCAGCGGCAGGGACTCCTGCAGCCCGGCGGAGACGGTGGAGGCCACCTTCAGGGACAGGCCGTCTATCTCCGCGATCTGGATGCCGTTTCCAAAGTAGTCTGCCACCGCCACGTATGCCATCCCCTGATGACTGACCGCCGATATATCCGTGGGGCCGACCAGCGCATCGAACCCGTCCTGGCCTTGCGCCGCCGAGGGGAGCGGCTCCGGGGCGCGTGGGTCCGTTATGTCCGCCAACTGGACCGCGTTGTCAAAGTAGCTGGTGGCAACCAGCAGCGTGCGGTCCCCGTGGCTTACCACGTCCAGATACTGCACGGCATCAAGGTGGTCAAAGCCGCCGCGGCCGTCGGTCATTCGGGACGCCGGCGATGGCGAGCGTGGGTCGGTTATGTCTATGATGGATACGCTGCTGTCGTAGGTTGCAGCCACGACCGCGAACGTCTCGCCGCCAATCTGGACCGCCTTGACATCGTGCGGGCCTCCCAGCGCATAGCCGTCTACCCCGTCAAACAGCGCCGCGGCCGGAGCCGGCGAGTCGGGATCGGTGACGTCTATGACCTGAACCGCGTTCTCAAAGTAGCTGGCCACCAGTATGTAGGAGGAATCCCCGATGGTGACCGCGTCGAGGCTCAGCGGATCACCGACGGCCCCGAACCCGTACTGGCCGTCCCGTATCAGCACTCCCAGAACGGGCGCGCCGGGATCCGTTATGTCCAGGAGCCGTACGCCCTGTGCATAGTGGCCGGCCACCGCGGCATACTTGGATGATCCTACGTCGAATATCGCCACCGAGGTGGGGACCGTTAGCGTCGGGAGGTCCACGCTCGACTCTATGGCGGGGTTGCGGGGGTCCGTTATGTCCAGGACGGCCACGCTGTTGCTGTACGCGTTGGGGACCACCGCGTACGTCCTGCCGTCCGCCTCTGTGATCGCCACGTCGTGCGGGCCGTGAATCGTCCCGTAGGCGTGCTGTCCGCCGACCACCGTCGATACGGGCACCGGGTTGGCAGGATCGGTCATCTCCGTTATCTGTATGGTGCTGTGGCCGTCGCTGGTCGTCAGGGCGTACAGGTCCCCGCCTATGACGGCGATCTCTACCGCTTCGGGCGCGTAGGCGAAACTTCCCTCACGCGCGTACGCGGGCATCGGCGATGCGGGGTTGGTGATATCCAGTGCGTCTACGGTCTCGCCCACCGACAGCGCCCAGAGGCGCCCGTCCGACTCGATGCCCGCTACGTCGGCGGTGGAGATGGGGATGTCAGAGATCTCCACGGGGCTGTTCGGGTCGCGCATGTCGATGATGTGCATCTTGTCTATACACATGGCCAGCGCATACGAGGCATCCTCCGTCTGTAGCACGTCCATGTCGACCAGGTTCATATGCACGAAGGTGTCCACATGGACAGGATGCCCGGGGTTCGTTATGTCGGCCACCATCACCGAGTGCGCTCCCATTATCAGAGCGTACACGCCGGACTCCGATGCCACTATATCCACGTCCAGCAGGCTTCCCACCGTTCCAAAGCCGTACTCGCCCTGTCTTATGACCGATATGCCCTCGGGCTTGGCCGGAACACCAAAGCCTATAATCTGTACGGCGTCGGACCCGGCCACGATCAGGTACGGCCTCTGATCCACCCGGAACTGCTCGGCATCTACGGCCCCGTCCAGCGCGTCGATGCGCCGGTCGCCGTTCCGGATCTCCTCTATCCCGGATGGGTTCTGCGGGTCGGTCACCTCTATCACATGGACGCTGTCCCCGGCAGATATCAGCGCGAACGTCCTCCCGTCAGCCTCCGCCCAGTCCACGTCCGTGACCTCCGGCGGGTCGTCCCCGATGGGGGCTGGCAACGACGAGACCGGAACCGGCCTATACGGCACGGTCACGTCCAGTATGTACAGGACATCGTCGGTTCCCATCGCGATCAGGTAGGCGTTCCCGCTGATGGGCACGTGCGAGAGCTCCCATGACTGGATGGGTATTGTGGACACCTCCAGCGGCACATACGGCCGGGTTACATCCACGACTTTGATGGGATCGCCGGGAACAAACACGAAGGTCCTGCCGTCGAGGTCGACCGTCTCGGCCGCATACGCGACGGCGGGGGCCAGAACAACCGCCGATAGGAGTATTGCCACCGCTCCTCTCATACGACACGGCAATCACATCTTTCCATATAAGTTGACCCGCCACCGCGGCTGTGTCCCAGAAACATATACCAAAACAGTGAAGTTTTTTACTATGTGATAACTGTATAGTACCATGAAACGCACCTCCGGCCTGACTGTCTCTGTCAGCATGTACCACGGCAAGGTGCACAGTCCGCCCAAGTTCCGCGAGATCACCGGCGTGCGCAAGCAGGCCGTGCCGCCGCACGACCCCGACGGCGCCCTGGCAGGCGCCCTCGAGCACGCCGTCCACAAGACCAACCTGGGTATCAGGATGTGGCTTGACCTGATACGCGACTACCCCAAGGTACACGAGGACTACTCTGGGGCCGAGCTCGCCGAGTATGACGGACGCGTCCGCATGATATACGAGATGCTCAAGCACCACCGGGGCAGGTACATGGCGCAGTTCGCCAAATACATGGTGGACGGCTGCGAGGTCATGGCCAGGGCGTACGTCAAGAGGCGAACCACCGACGCCAACGCCGCCCGCCCGAGGTGCTCCAACCAGGCGCTGCGCCAGGGATCTAGATCGTGCGTGGTCTACGGCAGGGGCTTTTGGTGCAAACTATCCGACGCGCCCAGGCAGCCGCTGCTCTCTTCCCCTTATGTGATACTGCGCTTTCCCATCGTTCCGTCCAGGCACACGGCCGAATTCAAGCTCAACCGCCATGTCATAGAGGCGATCGCCACCGCATCCAGGGTGGGCGCCGTCACCCTCACGCCCACCACCCTCTCGATAGCGGTAACGCCGCGGCCCACCGCGGCGGCTGCGCCCGGCGGCGGCGGTATCATCGCGATGGACGTCAACAAGGCAGAGCACGCCACCGCAGACACGAACGGGCGGCAGGAGCGCATACCCAACGGGGCGCTCGCCCACGCCGGGGCGCGCCGCCGCAAGCACGCTATCTTGGGCGTGACCGGCGGGCCGCCCGCCAAAAAGCGGAACGGGCGGCGGTCCGGCAGGCGCCACCCCGTAAAGCATCCCGGGCGCAAGCCATCCAACAAGGGCAAGCGGCGCGACCGGCGCGTCAACAGGCGCGAGCGCAGGGCGATAAACGCCCGGTATGTCAACCAAAAGATGGACTACCTATACAAGATGATGCACGGGCTGGCGGCGCGCGGCATGGATCTCGTGCTGGAGCGGCCCACCATCGACGCCATGCTGGTCAAATCCAACAGGAACATGTCATCTATGGAGCGCGATCTGCTGAAGATGGGACTCAGCCAGGGCACCATCGTCGAGGTGGCGGGGCGGGTGTTCGCCAAGCACGGGCTGCGCGTCCATCTAGTGGACCCGCGGGGGACGAGCTCCACCTGTCCTGTCTGCGGCGGGACGTTCTGGGAGGCCAACTACCACAAGGACAGAAACCTGTGGCGGCAGTGGAGGCGCAAGAAGGCTTGCACCGCCTGCCATTATCTGATAGACCGGGATGATGCGGCGCCGATCAACCTGCTGAGGCGGCGCCTGCTGCCATCATCATCATCGGACTGTGAACCGGCGGCGGCGTCCGGCAACGGCGTCCGGGTGGCCGGGGATTGGGAGCAGCGCGTCGACCGGCTGGTGTTCCGGCTGGTGGACGCTGCCTGCGTGCGGTTTCCGCACGTATACGGCGAAGGGCGGCGGCTGAAAGGGAGCGCGAACAAACCCCTGCCGGGGGCGGACGCGCGTCTCCTTGACGACCGCCTGGATGCATCCAAGTACTACGGGACGCGGCCTCCGGGCCGTATATGTCTCTGAGACACACCCCGCCACCGCGGAGTTGCCCACGCTGGTGGTTGGCAGGCTGAGCGCTCATGCCCGCACATCATCTGAACCACACGGCTCCGGTCCATGGTCCCAGGCATTGGTTATCGTAGATGATAAACAACCAATATGGATGAAAACTGTTAAAATAAACACCAAATACAATGATAAAAATGTCAAAATTTTGATTATAAAGATTATAGTTTGCAAAAAATTACTGGAAATCGTGTATACCTGTAACATCATCCTTTATATCTCACCCCTCAGTAGTGAGGCTATGGCACAAATGCCGGCACTCATCCCAAAAGAGGTCGAGATCCAGAGACTGAAGAAGATCTGGCTCATCGTAATCGCAATGGGATCAACTGCTGCGTCCGTCGAGGTAGATAACTTCGTCGACGGTTCACTGCACCAGACATCAATCAGGGATAGCGCATTCACTCCGGCCCACTGGTGGCTCTACAGCCACTTTGTAGCATTACCGCTAGGCTGGGGTGCGGTCGCAATCTACGACAGGAGAGTACCAGTTCTCAGAGGTCCAAACAACTCGATGAACACTGGTCTAAAGATGACCATCTTGGGTTATCTTGCAACCATGTTCACGATAGGCGTCAACGAGATGTGGCACTTTTGGTTCGTGGAGGAGATCTTTGCGGTTCCAAACCATTGGATGTTTAACATGGGTGTAGTCGTAGCATTCATGGGTGCCCTAGCCTACGTGGTCAGGGTGTATGCCCGCCTCGTAGAACTCGGCGCAGAGACTCCGGGTGAGAACCCGTATGTTGCCGAGATGTACAAGATGGCCCTAGAGGGCAAGCTGTACAGCAGGGCAATACCTTAGGTGTACCAGCACCTTTTTTTTTTCATTTTTGAGCGTGTGGGAGGTGCGATCCTTCCGCTATCACGCACAACCAAAATCTGTAGACCGCATGTGGGTGTGGAGCGGCAGATCATCTGCAGCCATGCCAAACCGTTTTCGTAAGCGTGATCCCTGCACTAGGCCAGCACCCTGCCCACTCGTTAATGTCGCGAGCCATGAAGCCCTTCTTGGGCCGGAAGCAGGGCCTCCTCCCAGGCCGGCAGTTCTTCCTGGTGCAGTAGGCCGAGTCGCCTAGCAGGTACTTGTCCGCGTCAGGATGGCCTTGAATCGTTCTTTGAACCACTTGCCGCCGTTCTTCCTGCGCCGCTCGTAGCCGCCAGTGTCCGTCCGCCCTGCGGTTGGGGATCCGGGGATCAACAAACGTTTTGGTGCGGGGGCGGCCGGCTGCAGATTGCTTAACGCTTTTGCGACTTTTTCGGAGAATTATCGTGTGGGGGAACCGTCAGCGTGGCCAACCCCGCGGTTTAGGAAAGACTTAAAAAGATTCGGAAGGTACCAAGACCTAGAATGACACTTCCGAAAGGATTCGGTTCAGGCGGCGCTGGAGGAACATCAAGCTCAGATGTAGAGCGCATGATCGGCAGGCGCGTCGAGAACATGACAGGAATGATAACGGCCTCATACCTTGCTGCATGGTTAGCAACGTTTGGAGGAACCGCGGCCGGATACTTCTACTACCCTTGGGCTTATCCTACACCAAGTGGACACTATGCATTCATAGTACTGACCATCATTGAAGCTATCGGCTACATATTCTGTGTTAAGGTTATGCAGGAAGGCTCCAACAAGAACAGCAACGGATTGATAGCAGCTGCTGTAGCAGGTACTGCGGCAGGGACCATAGTAATAGCCCTGTATGTGGGTCACTAGAAGGACTACCTTCAGACAACCTCTTTTTCATTTTAAAAACGGCTGGCAGAGTCTGCGCATCCGGCCAGTAGAGATCACGGCCCGTGCTCGGGTTAGTGGTCCGCATTTACCAAGGGTTGCTGCACCTGTATATGTAGAGGCGGCGTGTACGAGATGAAGCCAGCTTTGCCTGGTAGGCCTTCTGGTCACAGAATCGGTAGAATTGTCGTTTGTTCAGCATGTGCCAGATGCAGACGGTCATCTTTTTGGCCAGGGGGCTCTGGGCCACCAGCGGCGGGTGGCGCTTGTGGACATTCTCACAGCATGCCAGCAGCACGGGATCGTGGTGACCGGCCCTCTGCTGTCCAGGGTCGCCTTTGCCACGAGCCTCTACAGCACACAGATCTCCCCGTTCAGGTAGTTGACGTGGCGGACGTACTGGGTCATGATCTAGCAAGCATGTCATGGCCCGCATAAGACATCCCCAGACGAACGGCAAGCTGGAGCGGTTCCACCTGGAGATAGAACGGCACCTAAAGTCCTTCGAAGACGAATCCGTATCCAACACTGTCCGGGTGCCAAGCCAGGCGACCATGTAGGCAACCCGTTCCATGCCCGCCGGTAGGGCGGATCCGGTGGCACAACCGGTTGATTGGTACAACAACCTGCCGCACATATCACCTATGGACGGCAAGGAGACTCCTGCGGAAGCATACGTGCGCAAGCAGGCGCCAAAAGACATAACCACGGAAGAGATGGGGGAGGATTTGCATGCCAAAGCCTAGGCGGAACTACTTACCGGACATCACAACCCGCCGTAGCAATGGAAATGCTTATAACAATCACGTCTGTTCAGAACGTAACAAGGGATAGCAATGGTAAATCAAAAACTAATCGTATTAGGTCTCAGCGTAGTAATGGTAACTGGCACGTTGGGTTTTGACTGGATGGAGTCCATATTCCCGTCGGCCGAGGCCCACGGTGTCCAGGCACAACTTCAGAGTCGCTTCATCAGGATCGAGGGCGAGACATTCAACAGGCAGTCCCTGCAGACTGGCGAGGTACTGACCCTTACAGGACAGCTGGTCAGTTTGGTAGAACGTGACCTGCGAGGATGGATATCCATATTCTCAGAGTCCACTAATGCTGGAAACAGATGGGAGATAATAGCTAGGGACCCCCCTGGTAACGTATTCGACATTTCAGGAAACACGGTTGTAGATTATTCGATCTCTGCGATAGCGCTAGAGGAGGGCGTGTATCACGTCCATACACAACTCAATGTGGCATCGGTAGGTCCGGGACTGGGTCCAGGACAGACTGTTGTAGTGGAGGGAGATCCGATCATCAAACCTATTCCCTATACTAACATTGCATACCAGTCCATACTGATCGGTGTCGGCTACGTCATTACGTTTGCGACCCGACCCTGGCAAGTCATCTGACCCCTTTCTTTTCATTTTATTGAGTATCCGGGCAGGATCCCCTTTAAAACCACGATCCGGTAAAGACTGAGCAGTGCTATACTTTAAGATAGTAAAACTGGACATCTTCCAGAGCTACTTCTTTGGCGATGTAGAATTCCGGGCGGATCCCTACAAGATAAACATCCAAGCTCAGAGGCGCGGTAAGGTACTCCGGCTGCCTTTCGGCATAGCGCCAAAAAAGAGCAAGGTTGTAGTGAGGCTGAGCGGGCCCGATGACCTGTTCGTGGAGGACTATCTGCCGTATAAGGGCGAGTCCGAATGGGTCGAGATAGACTCCGACGAGATAACCTTCTTTGTGGCTGATCATCAGGACAGGTTCGACTCTCTAGAGATTATGGACGGATGAGAAGTTGAAATCCATATGGAAACCTGACGGCGGGCAAATGGATCTGCGTTCTTGTGTGGTATGACTGACCATCTGTCTATCATATGATCCAAGCGCCGACCTCCAAGCTAGGCATACTGATTATCATCACACCCTTCCACCAGTGGAAGGCATCGATCAAGCCCACCCCGGGGTTGTCCACGGTGCGCATAAACCCACGAAATTACTCCTTCAAAACGGCAGATCCGGATCATCCTCAGACCGGTTTTGACCGCATTACCCCATCCCGCGATGGCAGCCGTGGCGTCTCCGGCCGTAAATACCCCATTATCCGCCGGATCCGGGCGTTCGAGCGCAGTCTCCCCCACGCGTCCCCGGGGAGACGGGACTCTTTTTATCCCCGATCAGGCAAAGAGATTCCGGCAGATGGACATGATGGCGATCTCGCGTCGTTGCATCTCCAGCGTCACTGACCGAATCCTGAAATTGAACCGGTCCTTGACCGCCGAGAAGCAGCTCTCGATCGTGTTTCGTCTGCCATACGTCCTGTAGAACCCGCCGGGGTGGTCCCTGCACCAGGCCAGCATCCTGCCCCACTCGCTCATGCCGCGGGCCACGAAGTTCTTCTTGGGCCGGAAGCACGGCTGCCTTCCGATTGACGCGGCCAGCCGGCAGTTCTCCCTGGAACAGTAGGCCGAGTCGCCCAGCAGGTACCCCTCGCCGCGGGGCGCCCTGGCGCACAGCTCTGCCAGTACGGGCGAGTCGCCCGCGTTCCCGTCCGTCACGATGACGGCGACTATCCTGCCGCTGTCCGTGATCAGGGCGTGGTGCTTGACGGTGGCCTTCCGATAGAACTTGCCGCGCTTGGCATCCTCCACCAGGACATACCGGTTGAACGTGTACTGGGTGGAGTCCACCGACAGCGTCCGGCGCACGTCGCCGCCGCCGGTGAACCTCAGCAGCGAGTCCAGCAGGTCGAGGGGTATCCTCTTCATCCACTTGTGTGCAGCCACGATTTGGAGGGGACGTGATCCATGCCCAGCTTCCTGCACAGGCCCGGCCTGGCCTCGCACTCCTCGAGCATCCCGCCGATGGAGCATGAGTATCTCTTCATCATCACCCAGGTCATCAGCACGCACAGCATGGCCTTGTGTTCGGGGTTGTCCTCCAGGAACTTGGTTATCCTTCTTAGGATGGCCTTGAACCGTTCCTTGAATCGCTTGCCGCCGTTCTTCCTGCGCCGCTCGTAATCCCTGCAGTAGCCCTCGGGTCTTTCCTTTTGTCTTCTTCTCTTGGTGTGGTGTTGTTTCATTGTGCGGCCGTGGATCCGGTGATCAACAAACGTTTCGGTCCGGCGGGCGGCCTGCTCGGATTGCTTTTAACTCTTCTGCGACTTTTTTGGAGAATTATCGTGTGGGGGAACCGTCAGCGTGGACAACCCCGCCCACCCCGAAACGGCTTTAAGTCTTGCAAGGACTATGCCTTTGATGACTTGGCCTGGAACCAGCGATCCATACAAACGCAAGAAGACTCTTCGGTTCCTTGTTATTTCCGCCATCATCGGGGTGTCAGTGGCTGCCGCCGCCGCCATGATTCAGCTCGTGATCAGCGACGATGATCCGCTCAAGGCATGCATCAACGATCGGAACACCCCTTACCGGATAACTGCCACGCTGGAGCTGTGGGTGGACGGCCGAATGGCTGACATCCCGGCTAACATAGGGCTTAATGAAGGTGAGCTGGGCGAGTGCCAGAGGTCTATGTACACGCTTACCAACGACGGAACCATCTATGCGGAGTGGGAAGAAGAGTATCCGTTCGAGATCGGACATTTCTTGTGGATGTGGGACTTTCCACTCCGGGACATGCAACAGTCCGAGTCTGTCATCTACGTAAACGATGCTGCCTCGCCACACTTCATCAACGCACTGTTTGAGGACGGTAACCACTACCGGGCCGAGTTCGTCTCCAAGGAACATGATGAAACGGAAGACAGGGACTTCTTGCCTCCGGCCCGGGACGAGTGACGTGTAAAAGATCATGCCTGGTAATAGTCTCTAGGGGGGCCGGATGAAGCGAAGGAGCAAGGGAAACCTTTGGGCTGGCCTGATCGTGTTGGGGCTATTACTGGTAATAGGTTTGACAATGACAAATCCTGTACTGCTGGTGGTGCCGGTGGTCGTGGTAGTACTGGCGGTGTGGTACTGGAGAAGGTCAAGCCGTAAACAAAGGGATGCCCTGCTGTGGGCAGGTAATGTGGATGCCATGACCGGGACGCAGTTCGAGGATATGCTGGGTGTGGTGTTTGGTATGTTGGGATACAGGGTGGAGCATACCGGGCAGACAGGTGACTTTGGGGCGGACCTGATCCTGCAGCAGGGCAGCAGGCGGGTAGCGGTGCAGGCAAAACGATACTCTTCCAACGTGGGTAACAAAGCGGTTCAGGAGGTGTATGCCAGCATGAGGCATTATGGGGCATCTGAGGGCTGGGTGGTGACCAATTCTGACTTTACAAGTGCTGCTAGGGAACAGGCGGACTCCTGTGGCATCAGGCTACTGGACCGCGAAGCGTTGCTGGATCTTATTCTGCGCGCGAGGGATCTGGATAGTCAACGGCGGGGGTAGGCTAGCTTGGCGTCTGACATCAAGCGGATGTGGCGGCGTGATCGTGTGAGGGGCAAGGGCCCAGCCAGATGTATGCAAAAAGAATGAAAAAAGCGGTCTTACCAATACTTGCCGTTGTCTGGAATCAGACCGATACCTTCTCTCTCGAAGTGCCTGTCTAACTCGTCAATCCATCTCTCACGGTTGTCTTTGTAGGCCCATCCGTGGACACGCAGCCAGAACGCAATGATTCCTAGGAGGAATACCGTGAACATAATTGTTCCAAAGATGTAGATCATTACGTCGTAGAACAGCGGATCGTAGTTCGGCCCTAACTGCCCAGTTATGGCTGGTAGTATGTTTGCCAATGCACCTATGATGGGTATCATGGTAATGGAGTCAATTGGGTATGTTATATAAATTTCGGTAGCAACAGTACTTGGAACAACTCGCACAAACCCCCTCCACATTGACCATCCAAAATACAACACCGGACGTACCGGGTAGAGAGGGGTGTGCAGTTTGGCGCGAATATCCCGCGGACGCGCGTCCCAGCACGGAACAACGCTCAAGCCAGCCCGGGATCTGACTCCGGCATGAGCATCATGCGCAGGGCTGTCTGAGAGCAGGTTTCCCGCAGACCAGCCGAACCTCATCCGGAGTCCGGCGGCCGCCCCATCCTGGCCAGATGCTCGGAAAAGTCCACAAACAGCGTCACCACCAACTCCACGGTCAGGCTCTGCCTGTATCTGGCGCCGTACTTCCTCTCCAGCAGGTAGCCCGCTATCACCCAGGCGTTGTAGATCAGGAAGGGAAAGAACATCAACAGTATCCGGACCGACTCGTCGCGGCTGGTCGTCTTGGGCCGTATCTCCTCGTAGCACCGGTACCCGGTTTCTATCCCCCAGCGCTGCCTGTACAGCTCGACGAACCGGTCCGGATCCCCCGCGACGACATGGGCCGGGACGTTGGTGGCAAACACGTGATAGGCCGGCCTGTCCCCGGTGATGGCTACATCATCACCCTTCTCGCCGGTCTCGACCTCGGCGATGTCCCGGGCGTTCTTGGTCGGACGTATGACCAGCGTGAACCCCTCCACCCGCCTGGGCGAGGACGATGTTATCGTATGCCAGGAGACGGCGGCCCTGCGGCCGGTCCCCCGGTGTTCCCGGATGGCCTCAACCACGCTGCCCGTCCTGGTGGCCGGCATCAGGAACCGGATACCCCGGTCGTTGAGCAGGCGTATGACCTCGCGCGTGTAGAACTCGCGGTCCAGCGTCAGCAGGTTGATCCTCACGCCGCTCCCCTGGCACTTGTCCAGCAGGCGGGAGACCAGGTCGGCCTTCTGGTCCCCGCGGGTTGCCAGGATGGCGGCCAGGCACAGCCGGGATCCGGCCACCGTGCAGTGGGCCGTCGCCAGCGAGTTGAAGGTGCAGGTACCCCTCTCGTACTTTGACTTGATCATGAACAGCATGTTCTTGATCTTGTCGTACCTTCCTATCTTGTGAAAGTCGATAGCGACATCGACGGGGCGCCTGAGCATGCCCCGCCTCCTGGCGTGCAGCACCGACCCTCCGGAGGACACGGTCGCAGCGGATGTTCATCCAGTCGTAGCGCACCGACCGGATCTTCCCCAGCAGCCACCTGCCCGACGGGAGTGGCATGCTGCGGGATCTCGCCTTTGCCTTCTGGTACGCCATCTCGGCGCACGATCCGTTCATGCACATGGTCGACAGGTGATGGAAAAAGTCCCAGGGGCCGTACCGGGCGTTGGGCCCCTGCCCGAACCTGATCCTCATGCAGGAGAAGAAAAGCGCACCGACCAGCTTATATGCCGTTTCCGTGGAGTGTTCTTGGCGTGTTTGTCCGCTCATGATTGGATCTCACGACGGCTTTCACGCCGACTTTTTAAGCTACAATGTCATCTGCCGCGCGGATTTTGGTGGATCGCCCCAAACTCGGACTAGGTTGGTGGTTTGGAAAATTGGTTGTTCCAACTACTGAGCAAGGTCGGCGGGAATTATCGCGATTGATACATCCCTCACCTGCTGGCCGCCCGCCACGCCTGTGCATAGTATGCCGTACCAAACATCCGCGGCCTCCGGGCTGCCTCGCCTGACTGATAATTCGCAGGTTTGTCATGCCGCGCCCCTCCGTTGGCCCTTCTGGAAAGGCCGCCGCGCGCATGCTTGCCTGGACCGGTGCACCGCTGTCATGGCGCGCCGCACAGTGACTTGCTGGCCACCAGCGTCTCCTGGGGCGCCAGGATCTCTCCACAACCCTGTCGGCGCGCGCCGGGAAGAGGCGCGGCGCCGTCTCGCCGGAGCTGCGGGTGGAGCGGGGGACCGGAATGCATATCCCGCACAATACCATCCACCGGACGATGAAGAACATGAACCTGGCCGGAAAGACCGCCAAAGGCAAGAAGTGGATACGGTACGAGCGCGACTATTCCAATTCGATGTGGCACACCGACTACAAGCAGCTGCCCGACGGCAGGTGGTTCATCTGCTATCTGGACGACGCCTCGCGGTTCGTGACCGCCTACGGCGTCTTCGGGCAGGCTACCGCCGAGAACGCCCTGAAGGTGCTTGATGAAGCCATCGCCAACCACGGCAAGCCCGCCTCGATCATGACCGACCATGGCTCACAGTTCTACGCCAACGCCGCCGACAAGAAGAAAAATGGATCCTCCCGGTTTGAGGAGCGGCTGGTCGAGCTGGGCATCCGCCAGATACTGGCCGGGGTAGGCCACCCCCAGACCAACGGCAAGGTGAAGAGGCTGCACGGCACCATCCAGAGGGCCCTGGCCTCGTTCGAGGAGGAGTCTGCCGACGCGACCGTCCGCGGGAAGGAACCGGGCGACCACGTTGGAGGGCCGTTCCACGCCCGGCCGGCGAGGGCCGCCATAGACCGGCTCATGGACTGGTACAACAACGATCGCGACCACATGTCCCTGGACTGGGAGAACCTAGAGACGCCCGCCCAGGCGTTTGCCCGGAAGATGCCGCCCAAGGGAGAGATCGTCACGGACACGCGGACCGGAGAGGAGTACCGCGCGGGTTGATCCGGGCGAGCCCCGGCGTGTTGGCCCGGTCCGGGTTGCGCACGTCCTACGGGATGGTCTCCGCTAGCGGGATGCGGGCAACGCCCCGGCGGAGTGGAAATGGCGCGCGGACCGTGGGCGGCGGCGATCCGGAACCTGCCCAAGATAACGTACTTGCCGGTAATCTGCCGATTCGGGCCGTGCCGGCAGGGGGGCGAACTACTTTCGGGATTGCACATCCCCCGTCAGATGTACTAAAGGTTAAATATCTGCCACTGTTCACCAACATCAGGTAAAAGGTATGAACGGCAAAGTAATTTTAGCAGCTGGCCTGATGACAATCTTCGTGATGGGCTACACCGGCGCAAGCTCGATCGCCTTCGGGCAGTATCTAGGTAATGTAGGTGATGCCGGCGAGACCGGCCAGAATACACTTGAGGAGACGCTTGAGCTGGCTAAGCGGAGGATTGAGGCCGCACAGGATAACCCAGGTAGTGGATCTGGGACACCATACCTCGACGCCACCGGTGTGCTAGGCGCATCGGTCATTGCAGGGGCAGTATTTGGGGGCATTGCCGGGGCATTCTTCGTGAGAGCCCGCTCCGGAAAGTACGCTGCGATGGGCCGAGGTTAAACCCTCTTTTTCTCTATTTTATTGTGTATGGTGGTTCTGCCTCCGTGTTCTGCGCAACCTTTATGGTTACCGTCCTGTGTTGGGGCGGCATGGTCAGGTACTGGTTGGCAAAGCAGGAGCCGGACGGCCCCCGGGGATACCATATATCCAGACTGAAGGAGGATGGGCGCACTGTCTGGGATGGCGTACACAACAACTTGGCTCTCAAACACATCCGGGAGATGCGGCCCGGAGATCTGGTCATCTACTACCACACCGGCTCTGAGAGGCAGGCTGTGGGAACCATGGAGGTGGTATCTGAACCGTACCCCAATCCCGAGGAGGACGAGGAGCGGTTCGTTGTGGTGGATGTGGAGTACAGGAGCACGTTTGAGAGGCCGGTCACGCTGGACCAGATGAAGAGTCGTGAGGAGTTTGCAGGCTGGGAGATGCTGCGGATAAGCCGGCTTTCCGTGGTGCCGGTGCCAGAGAAGATCTGGCAGAGCATCATGAGCATGTCCAACACATGATGAACGTTTTATTGATATATGACGCCATTCCGCCTTGGCACATGGCAACAGCTTTTGTTCTGATAAACTGCGAACTGGGCTCTGAGGAGTCCATCATACAACAACTACGAGGCATAAGCGGCCTCAAGGAAGTCCACGGCACGTTTGGCGCGTACGACATCCTGGCCAAGATAGACTCGGACACCATAGAGAAACTGCGGGAGACCATAACCTGGAAGATTAGAAAGATAGAGAGAATCCGATCCACCCTCACCCTTATGGGCATAGAGGGCCAGAACTGACTTGAAGAAACTACACTTCATTTTTCTGGTCAAAGAGGAGGATGTGCACGCGCGCCAGGAAGAGTTCGAGTACGTACGAAAAATGGCCTCCTTCTTTGGGGATTGGATACTGCAAAAGTTTGGCGTTCAGTTTGAGACCGAGGCAGACATGATGGTGGCAAGTCGACGGAGCATCTTGCAGAGGCCGGACACCCATTCGCTGCTCAGGGATCACCGGCAGCGGGGGGAGGACACCTACCACTTCTACCTTGCCTACTTCAGGCCCCTCTGGACCGACTGTACCTGCGAGGGTTATCATGCAGAGAACTTTGGGATGGCGTGGTGGCAGCGGTCCCCGGATCAGACCGATACGGCATTCATGGCTGTGAAGAACTGCACCACCGTCTCCCATGAGCTGGCCCATGAACTATTGCGCCAGCAGGGCAGGGCAAAGTACGTACCCGACGTACACGATGTCTGGACCAAGCACTTTTACTCGGATCTGCCCTTTGAGGGGTACGATAAGGACCACCAAGCGACCGGCGACAACCCGATGTTCCTCACCATAGATACTGCCAGCCTGAATGAGGGATGAGCATCAGCACTTTGTTACCGAGTAGATGCTGTTCTCAAAGTTCGCCATCCTGAAGTTTATCCGGTTCTCTTCGTCGTCGGGGCCGCCCCCTGCTCAGGGCGCGAAGTTCATCAACAGCATCCTTCTTTATGCCCACCGAGGATCCGTATATGGCCTCAGAGAGCATCGTACCATGTTCGCCGCGCTTGACATCGTCAACTATATCGTAAAAGCGCCGCACCTCCCTCCTTGATATGGGGTTGCCGGCGGATTTGTTGTAGGTGACTGCTATATACACGCCCTTGCTCTTTACGGCGACGGGGAACTTGTGGTTCTTCTGCGTTTCGCCCGGAACGGACTCATCCACCAGTATTTCGCATTTGTGGAAGGCGCTGGACACGTAGGCATAGAATCTGTACTGGGCGAACCTCCCACTGTCGTCCTCCTCACAGTCGACAAATATTCGGTATAGTGTTTTGAGGGCTTGCTCGTTCATGCTCTGTAGCCGGTCATCCATCCTGCCCTTTTCAAGCAGGTCCGAGTCGCATTCGGCCGCAATCATCTTCAGGATGAAGTCGGGAAGGTTGTAGTTTTTCAGGGTGGAGAGGTGCACGCCGTCCTGAGTAGTACCGAACGTCGGGAACCCCTTGTTTATCATAGAACCATCATCTTTACCCTCTATCATGGTTCGGGGTCTATATGTCTGTTGGATTAGCCAGGGCTGTGTCCCAGGCAACCGTTCAACCCATTTTTAAAGATGGCCGGTTTTGGTGCCAAATTCGGCCAAAGTCGTTCCTGGCCACCACTATCCAGAGAATGGGGCTGGACGGTTACGCCAAAAGTGCCCGTGGCTGCGCCAGATCCAACGGCACGTACAGATAGAGCCAAGAAGTCTAGACACGCACTCGGATCGGTGAGTGAGATTGTTGTGATCTGCTTGTGCGGATTGGATCGCATTTGGTCTAGCCGCTCGCAGCTAGAAGCGTTAAATTCGGGTGGGGCGGGGGTGGTGCATGGAGATAGACACTACCCCGGATATGGTTCGGGCCGTATACGAGAAGAGCCGCCAGAACATAGAGCGGTTTCGCGGGGCGGTGGACAGGCCGCTCACGCTGTCCGAGAAGATACTGGCAGGCCACATGATCCAGGTCCCCGATGCAGACCCGGACGCGTCCCGGAACTATGCGATGCTGAAGCCAGACAGGGTAGCCCTGCAGGATGTAACGGGGCAGATGGTGATGCTGCAGTTCATGCAGGCGGGCCTAGACCAGGCGGTCCTGCCGGTGACGGTCCACTGTGATCACCTGATCCGCGCCCGGACCGAGGGGGAAGTAGACATGAAGATATCCCTGGACGAGAACAGCGAGGTCTTTAGGTTTCTGCAGTCGGCCGCCGCCCGGTACGGCTGCGGTTTCTGGAAGCCGGGAGCCGGCATAATACACCAGGTGGTGCTGGAAAACTATGCGTTCCCGGGCGGTCTAATGATAGGAACCGACTCGCACACGCCCAACGCGGGGGGGCTGGGAATGATTGCGGTGGGTGTAGGCGGAGTGGATGCGGCTGAGGTAATGGCCGGCTTGCCCTGGGAGGTCCTGTACCCGCGTAGGATAGGGGTGCGACTTACCGGCAGCTTGGGATCCTGGTCGTCGCCCAAGGACATAATACTGAGGGTAGTCGAGGAACTAACCGTCTCGGGAGGAACAAACTCCATCATAGAGTATTTCGGACCCGGCACATCCTCGATAAGCTGCACCGGCAAGGCCACCATAACCAACATGGGCGCCGAGGTGGGAGCCACCTGCTCTATATTCCCATACGACTCTAGGATGGAGGCTTACCTGAGATCCACCGGCCGCTCCGAGATAGCGGATCTTGCCAACGAGAACCACGACATGCTGACGGCAGACCCCGAGGTTGTAGACCATCCCGAGAACCACTTTGACAGGGTGATCGAGATAGACCTCTCCAGACTGGAGCCGCATATAGTGGGCCCGCACACGCCGGATCTTGCAAGACCCATATCGGACCTGGCCACAGATGTCCAGTCCGGCGGATACGTGGATGACATATCCGTGGCGCTTGTGGGCAGTTGCACCAACTCCTCGTACGAGGATATGTCGCGGGCTGCCAGCATTGCAGAACAGGCCAAGGCGCGGGGCATAAAGGCTAGGGTCCCGCTGCTGGTGACACCCGGGTCCGAACAGATCCGATCTACCATAGAGCGTGACGGCCAGATGCAGTCGCTGATCGACATAGGCGCGACGGTTCTGGCCAATGCATGCGGGCCGTGCATAGGGCAGTGGAGCCGACCCGAGCTGAAAGAGGACGAGTCAAACTCCATCGTGACGTCCTTCAACCGTAATTTTCCCGGACGCAACGACGGCCGCCGCAGAACTTTCAACTTCATAGGCAGTCCGGAGATGGTGATTGCCTTGGCCTTGGGGGGCAGGCTTTCGTTCAACCCACTGCATGACACGCTGGTGGCTGCCGACGGCACGCCATTCCGCCTGGATCCGCCGCCGGCCGCACCAGAGGTACCTGGAAACGGGTTCCGTAGGCCGGAGGGAGTCTACATACCGCCACCGGCCGATGGCCGGAACGTGGCCGTTGAGATAGATCCCTCCAGCAAGAGGCTGCAGAGGATACGGCCCTTTGCGGGGTGGGACGGCTCGGACATTGCCGGCCTGCGGCTGATGGTAAAGGCGCGGGGTAAGTGCACCACCGACCACATATCGCCGGCCGGACCGTGGCTGTCGTTCCGGGGCCACTTGGACAACCTTAGTGATAACATGCTGCTGGGGGCAGTAAACCACTTTACCGGAGATGTGGGGAAGGGGCGGAACCACCTGACAGGCGAGACGGGGGACTTTGCGGGTATGGCCCGGGCGTACCAGAAGGAAGGCATCCGGTGGGTAATCGTGGGCGACCACAACTACGGCGAGGGCAGCAGCCGGGAGCATGCCGCCATGACCCCGCGGTATCTGGGATGCGCCGCGGTGATAGCGCGCAGCTTTGCGCGCATCCACGAGACCAACCTAAAAAAGCAGGGCATCTTGGCGCTGACCTTCGCCGACGAGTCCGACTACGACCTGATCCAGGAGGACGATCTGATTAGCCTGACCGGACTATCCGAGATGGCTCCCGGACGGCCGGTCCGGTGCGTCTTGGAGCATTCGGATGGTACCGCCGATACCATCAACCTGTCGCACTCGTACAGCGACTCCCAACTGGGATGGTTCCGGGCGGGATCCGCCCTTAACGTACTGAGTAGTTGATGTGGGGCCGACCGGAATCGAACCGGCGACCTACGGGTCACTACAGCTCCAAACTCACATCATCTTTTCATCAGCAGCTCAGTTTACCTCTGGAGCCCTTAGCGGTGAACTCGGCAGACACTGTCGCCCTACCAGGCTAGGCTACGACCCCACGCATGGAGTTGATACCGACTCAATTTAAATCATTTTTAGCCGCTTCAACGGGGTTTGGTTCAACAACTATTCGGCCGCGTCCAGCCCGCTGGTGACCGTCGCGACCTTCTCCCAGACACCATCCCTGATCTCCCATACCGCGTACAACCCGTTGATCCTGTCGCCGGCGTCGTTGAACTTGGCCGTACCGCTTGTTCCGGCATATTCCAGCGCCACCCTGGGTATGCTCTCCGCAACGTCCGCGGCCGCCGTACTCTGGGCATCCAAAATGGAGCGCCCGATAAGCTGCACCAGATCATACTCGAAGAAGGCATACACGCTGGGGGCCCTGCCCAGAGAGCTTGACAGCCTTTCCAACACGCTTGCACTGAGCTCGTTCTCTATGATGGTTGGCTGCAGGGCTGTAAAGTTTACATTCTCCGCAAAGACCAGAGCCGCCTCGTTGTCGTGAATTATGGTGTTGGCGTCGGCCCCAAACCACCTGACCTTGCCAAGGACATCATGCAAGGATGCCATCTCGATAAAGTCAAACGTTTCCTCGAAACCAACATACAGTATCGCAACCTCCTCGGGAGCATGGGACCCAAGGTGCCGCCGCACGCTGTCTGCCAGCGCCTGTGTGTCATCTGTACCAAACTCCCCGGACACGCCGTACCGCACCGCCGCCTCTGCCACGCTGCCGCCAAGCTCAAGAAATCTGGCCTCGGCGGGAGCCAGCAACTCGGTGATCCACAGGGCATCCCTGCCCGCGGTTACCATCACCTTGATTCCGGCATCACGCATTATCGAGGCCGTGGCAGACCCGTGGCTGGTCTGGTCTGGAGTCATGCGAAGCAGGGCGTCGCCGGGGATCGCGTACAGGGGGACGGCGGAACAGCAGCTGAAGAGTAGCATGTCGTTGTCGTTGGCATACTCTATGGTGGCGTGGCCAAATATGTCGATAGCCGGGCCGTCCACGATACTGATCCCCTGCTCGTCAAGAGACATAAGCGCCTCCAGCTGGGCGGTATAGCTGGTCTTGGTGTCGCGAGCATCCGTCTCAAGACGCCACATCTCGCCCCTCTCCTCCAGATGGGCGTTAAAGTCGGCCAATGCCAGCTCAGAGCCGGCCCGAATGTCCGCCCCATAGCCTGCCGCGCCGCCAGTCAGGGGGGCGAGGGACCCTATGACGATGTTGGTCACCACCCCGCTGGCCGGCGACTCGTCATACGGGGCCAGATCAATACCGTACCCGACGAGGCGCTCGAACGTAGACGAGGTGATGCATACGGGGGCATCAAAGCCCCTCACGTACAGCTCGTTTGGCTCATTGCACCGTATGGCGGACAGAAACACGCCGTCCCTCTGCTGTTGGAATGGCGGCGGGTGTCTTGGCAGGTCGCCGGGGCCGCCCGCTCCGTCCTGCCCTCCCGCCTCCTCCTCTGCCATGGCGCCTGCATCCGCAAGAACTGCTCCTGCGGATAGCAGTCCGGCTAGGATGCCGACGGCGAGCAGGACGGCAATTTTATCCCAGACCATTGGGTTCCCCCGCCAACGTCTCCGGCATGCGGGTTCTACCGTCCCGATGTTAATAATAATTGCAGTACGTCGATGGGGAATTATCGGATGGATACACCAGGACAAGGCCGGCGGTCCGCTTCCGCCAAGCAGGACCTGGTTTATATGGTTGGTCCGGTATATTACCGTATGATTCGCTCCCGCGGCTTCCGCGTGAACCTCGCCGGCTGGCAGGCCGACAAACTGTACGCGCTGGTGGGTGCCCAGCGCGAGGCATACAACTGGGCCGTATCCAAGCTGAAGGACGATCCAACCTTAACCTGGTTTGACCTGCAAAAGGAGTTCACTACGATAAGACAGGCAACCCCCCACCTCCGGCAGACCGAGCGACTCTTCCAGAATACGGCCATCCACCAGGCCAGGACCGCCTGCGACATCAGCAACAGGTACGGCAACGGCAACCTCAAGTACCGGACCAGCAAGAAACCACTAAAGACGGTCGGGTGCGAGCTGGCTCCCACCTACGTTGACAACCGGGCCGCATCGCTGCCCGGGCTGGGTCGTGTCAGCCTGGCCGAGCAGCAACCCTACCAGTATCCAAACAACTGGCTATACAAGGCAAGATCGTTCAGGCTGGTGGACGTCACCCCCTGGCGAAACACGAAACCATCCAACCGCATCTGGAGGTTGTACGTCACCTATGATCTGCCGGATCCCGAACCGCGCACCGAAGGGTTGGCCGTCGGGGTTGACCGCGGCATCAGGAACCCGACCACGATAGCACGGTCGGACGGCTCGACGGTCTGCTATGACACGGCCACCACCTTCAGAAGCAACCAACGCTGGAACGACGAGACGCGCCACCAACTATCCAAGACAAACAAACACTCTCGCAACTATCGGGAGACGGCCCGCCGGCGCGACCGTCGCAACTACAAGAATGCATGTGTGCGCGACTACTGCGAGTGGATGCTGGCCAAGGAGGTCTGCGAGGGCGCCAGCGTAATCTGTATCGAGCGGCTGGACCTGGAGGCGATGACCCGATATGGCGGCAACCGCAAAAAGGGTCTGAACCGGGGCATGAGGTTTGTCCGCCACGGCGAGATACTGCGGAAGATCAGGGTGGTCGCCGAGCGGATGGGCATCGGGGTAATAGAGGTCAACCCGGCCGGCACCAGCATCACGTGCTCGAGGTGCCAGCACGCCGACAAGGAATCGCGCAAGGATGAAAGGTTTGAGTGCGTATCATGTGGCAGGGTGATGAACGCCGACGGAAACGCGTCGTGTAACATAGTCAACAGGGGAGCGGACATTAACGTTCCCGCGGGGGAAGGAATGTTCCTCGAAAGGCGTGAATTGGGACGGACCCGGAATCCACCCGTATGGGTGAGGGCGGCTCCGGACGCAGACCAGCGGCGCGAGAACCAAGCGCGAAATCGTCCCGCGACATCAAGCGCCGAAAAACACCTGGGTAGGTACGCGTACGTTACGTGCGCGGTGTACTTAGGCAGATAATTCCCCGCCGATGGGATGATAGTTTGTTGCGTATTTTTTGGGCGGTGCAGTTCCGTGCGCAAAAACGGCACAAGACATTCAGCTTCAAACCGCCTTAATCGGCCGGCCCGGCTGCCGTCGTGACGGCGCATGCGAGCATGTGGGATCATGCCCGCCACGGGATGGCGCATTTGCAGCGGATGGCCATTTTCGTTTAGACGGATCAAACTATCTTACGCCGCCCGGCCAGAAAATTGAACTAAATTAAAAGCGGTTTTGGGCATAAAAAAGGGCGCCTCATCTGCAGGTCGCCGGTGTGGTCCAACTGCCGGGACGGTCGGCCCCGAGGAGCCTTGGCCGGTTACCGGGGCCAGACCTGTTTTCGTAGCATATGGGGTGTGCCTGCCGGCACCTTGGCCTGCGTGCAGCGGCGGCCACCCGGCGTATGTCGCCTGGCCGGCGCCGCCAAGGTTTATTTCCAAAACCGGCATAATATGGTACATTGGTCAAGCCAATCATACTGGTTATGGGAGCCATACCGGCCGTGGTGGCGGCGCTGTTTGCGGTGTCGCTCCTGGCCCCGCCGGAGATTCCATTCTCGGCGGCCGTTCCAGAGGACAACATAGAGATCGAATACACCGTACACGACCTGAGAAAGGTGTCCTTTGGCGTCACCGAGAGGGTGGGGGCAGACCGAACCGAGATACTGACCGTGGAGAGGGACGGCGATCTTACACTGATCACGACGGACGGCGGCTACCCCCAACCAACCGTACACTCGTCCCTCAGCGGGGAAGACGTTATACGGCTGATTGCGCTGATAAAGGAGACCGGCTTTATGGCCATCCCCGAGGATACGTTCCCCGTCCGGGAAGACGTCAGCGAGTACCGCAGGCATACCGTCAAGATAACGCTGAACGGCGCCGTTACAAAGGTGACCTGGCCTGAGCAGAACGCCACCGATACGTTCCTCCCGCCGTTGATAACACACGTGGAGTCAAACCTGCAAAGCGTTTTGGAGCGGACGCGTGATAGGTAAAAATATGCACGCCAAGGAATGTTTCACATGATCCCGCTGGCAGGAGATAGGACAGACGCCAAGGGAGTGATACGGGACATCGACGGCGGCCTCGAGTCCCTCCGCGGAACGTCCACCGTAAAGCGCGGGTTCGCCCACATGCTCAAGAACGGCGTGGTCATGGATGTGACCAACGTGGAGCAGGCCCAGATCGCCGAGGAGGCCGGAGCTGTCTCCGTGATGGTCTTGGACAAGCTGCCCTCCGACGTGAGAAAGGCCGGCGGCGTGGCCAGGACTGCCAGCGTAAACATAATCCGGGAGATAATGGACTCGGTGACCATCCCCGTAATGGCAAAGTGCAGGATAGGTCACGTCTACGAGGCGCAGGTTCTGGCAGAGAGCAACGTGGACATGATAGACGAGTCCGAGGTGCTGACACCGGCCGACGAGCTGCGTCACATCTGGAAGTGGGACTTTACCACCCCGTTTGTCAACGGGGCCAGATCCCTGGCCGAGGCTCTGCGCAGGATAGAGGAGGGCGCAGCCATGATACGCACCAAGGGAGAGCCGGGAACAGGAAACGTGGCAGAGGCAATCACGCACATCAAAAAGGTGAACGACGAGCTGCGTCTCATAAAATCGGTCTTCGACTCCGGAGACCGGCAGGAACTGATGAGGATATCCCGCGAGTTCCGCGTCTCCTACGACATCGCCGAGGAGACCGCCCGACTGGGCAG
Organism: Nitrosopumilaceae archaeon; assembly: GCA_965261905.1. Classification (GTDB taxonomy): domain Archaea; phylum Thermoproteota; class Nitrososphaeria; order Nitrososphaerales; family Nitrosopumilaceae; genus VYCS01. Next base: position 1,430,813 of record CBDHDZ010000013.1, read on the forward strand.
GCTCCCGGTCGTAAACTTTGCCGCCGGAGGGATAGCCACTCCGGCAGATGCCGCCTACCTCATGTCTCTGGGATGCGACGGTATATTCGTAGGATCCGGCATATTCAAGTCCGAGGACGCACAGAACAGGGCCCGGGCGGTAGTGCTGGCCACCACCTTCTGGGACCAACCATCCAGGGTCCGGGAGGCACAGGAGATGATAGACGAGAAGCAGTCCATGCTGGGCTTGGACACCGCCTCCCTGGATCTGCGCATGCAGGAGCGGGGTGCCACCGCATGAGCCTGACCGTGGGCGTTCTGTCCGTACAAGGCGACGTTGCCGAGAACATACGGGCCGCCCGCCAGGCGCTGGCCGATCTGGGGATCGACGGCACCGTCGTGCCCGTCAATACGACCCGGGCCATCTCTGAGGTGGATGCCATAATAATGCCCGGCGGCGAGAGCACCACCATCGGCCGACTCTCCCTGGCCGGTGACGTGCTGACATCGCTGGCCGCGCGCATCAGGTCGGGCCTCCCCACCCTGGGCATCTGCGCCGGCCTCATCCTGCTCTCGTCCACGGTGATGGACCGCCAACTGGGAAAGACGGATCAGCCGTTATTGGGTGTGCTGGACATACGGCTAGAGCGCAACTCGTTTGGAAGGCAGCGGGACTCATTCGAGACCACCCTCTCCATGGAACCGCTGGGCATACCCGAGTTCAAGGGAGTCTTCATCAGGGCGCCCTCCATATCGGCGGTTGGCCCCGGGGTGGAGGCGGCCGCCTCGGTCGACGGCCGCATTGTAGCCGTAAAAAAGCAGAACATCATAGGCACCTCGTTCCACCCGGAATTGGCCGGAGACGCGGCCGTCCACCGGTATCTGGTGGACATGGCGCGCAGGTAGCACCAACTGGTTCGTCCGGCGACTCATCCATCGGCTGCCTGCAAGCCCGATGCCGGCGTACCCTCATCCAGGAATGGTTCGCCTGCAGCAGGGGTGATCCCTGCCGCCAGTCATCCGGAGATGTTGTGCATGGCCCTGAGATCCGGAGCCATGCCGCGCAGATTATCCGGCACCTCCATCCGTATGGGGTCCTTCAGCGAGAGGTTTCTGGACTTTTTCTCGTTCCAGACGGCCGAGTTGAACGCCACTATCTCGTCGGTGAGGGATCCGGCCCGCTCTTCCCCGGATGGTTCCGCGTGCCCTTGGGCGTGGATGCTCTGGTCTGAGTACAGCTTCTTCCACAGGTACTCTGTGATGAACGGAGTTATCGGGGCCAGAAGCTTCAGTATGGTGGAGAGCACCCTGTGCAAGGTGTATACGGCGGCCTTACGGTCCTCTTCTGAAAAACCGTCGCCGCGCGCGCGGCGCTTTACCATCTCGATGTAGTGCGCCGCAAACACGTTCCATGTAAACTCCCGTACGGCGATGGCGGGGACAAAAAAGTTGTATCTGCGGTAGCCCTCGAGGCACCTTTCTACAAGTGCGTCCAGCTCGTCCAGTATCCACCTGTCCGCGTCCCGCGGCTCTGACTGTTCAACGGGGGGAAACGCGGAGATGAACCTCGATATGTTCCAGAGCTTGCTGAGAAATTTTTTAGTGGACTCTATCTTCTGTTCGTTGCACCGGAAATCATACCCTTGGTTCACCTCGCTGGCGCTCCACAGCCGGAAGGCGTCTGCGCCGTACCTTTCTATGACGGGCCAGGGGTCTATGGCGTTGCCCTTGCTCTTGCTCATCTTCAGACCCCTCTCATCCAGGCCGTACCCCATGATCCACGCCTCGGCCCAGGGCGCCTGGCCGGTCAGCATGTCGCACCGCAGCAGAGTATAGTAGAGCCACGTCCTCACTATGTCCTTGGACTGGGGTCTTATGGCGGTAGGATAGGCCTTCCTGAAGAGCGTCTGGTCCCTGCCGTACCCTGACACGAAGAGCGGGGATATGCTAGAGTCCATCCAGGTGTCGAAGGTTCTCTCCTCGCCCACGAACTCGGCCCCGTCGCATTTCACGCAGGACCTGATAGGAGACTCCTCGCGCCAGGGCTGGTAGTACCGGCCCGGCTCTGGTACGTGCGGGTGGCCGCATCCCTTGCAGTACCATATGGGTATCTCCGTCCCGTAGTATCTTCTCCGGGATATGGGCCAGTCGATGGTTATCGAGTCCAGCCAGTTCATCAGTATCTGCTTGTGCATCGGAGGATGGAATTTTATGGCCGACCCCAGGGCGCGAACCCGATCCGTCTGGTCCTTCTGCTTGAGGTAGTACTCGTCCATGGGTATTATCTCGACGGGCGTCTTGCTGCGCTCCGAGATGGGGGTGCGGTGCGTTATCTCCTCCACCTTCTCCACTATCCCGGCATCCTCCATGTCCTTTATGATGGCGGCACGCGCCTGCTTGGGCCGCAGCCCGGCGTACTTGCCGGCAGCCTCGGTCATGCGCCCGTCCAGCCCGATGGACACTATCTCCTCCAGGTTCATCTCCCGGAACAGCATTACGTCGTTCTGGTCGCCGTAACTGCACACCATGACGGCGCCGGATCCGAACTCCATCTTGGCGGAGTGGTGGGGCCTGATCTCCACCGCATGGCCAAACACGGGAACGGTGGCCTTCCGTCCCACAATCCCCGAGTATCTCTGGTCGTCCGGATTCACGATTATGGCGCGGCATGCGCACAACAGCTCGGGCCTGGTGCTGGCTATCATGATGTGATCCTCGCCGACGGCAAACCGCATGTGGACCAGCCTGGATGGCAGATCCTCGTACAATATCTCGGCATCGGCGATGGTAGTCCCCGAGGCCCAGTCGTAGTTGTTGGGCCGGGTGGCTAGGTATATGCGGTCCTCGTTCCACAACCTGATGAACGTGTCCTGGGTCATGGAGCGGTACTGGGGGGTATCGGTCCGGTAGCGGCCGTCTATGTCGCCGCTGAGCCCCAGCCCCCTCATTATCTGCACCATCTCCGACTCCAGCTCGTCCAGGGCCTCCCTGCACATCTCCAGAAACTCGGCCCGTGGGGTGTCTCTCATGCGGATGCCGCGCTTCTTCTCGGTGTATATCTCGACGGGCAGCCCGTTACGGTCAATCCCTATCGGAAAGTAGACGTTCTTCCCGAACATCCTGGCCGTACGCGCTATCATGTCTATCTGCGCATAGTGGGCCGCTGCCCCTATGTGCCAGGGCCGGCCCGACGGGTACGGCGGGGGCGTGTCTATCGTGTAGTACGAGTCTGCATCGGCCAGGGCGTGTGCCCCCGACTCGTCCCACTCCCGCAGTATCTCCCTCTCGATCCCGGGGTCCCATGCCTTCTCGGCGATGGTCGGCTCCATCTACTCCCTCGGCACGCGGGCTATGATGTGGGAGCCCTTGTTGTAGCCCTCGTATATGTAGACGCCCACACCCTCAACGTTGCCCGGCAGCCTGGGCATCAGAAGCTTGATGATCTCGGTGGAGAGATTCTCGACGGTGGCCTCCCCCTCCAGCAGGTAGGTGGTGTCAGACGGCACCTGCAGGTCAAAGCGGCCCTTGGGTCCGTCAAAGGCTATCCGGTAGTGCCCGCCGTCCTGGGATACCAGATACCGCCTGTTGATAAAGAACTTGTGATCAAACGCGGCGATGACATCCCGGACGATCCTCTTGGCCTCGGAGAAGTCCACCAGAAGGTTCTCCCTGGTCCTTCCCACAAGCTCCACCATCACCGAGGAGGTGTGGCCGTGCAGGATCGAGCACTTTTCGACCAGTGGCAGTATGTGCGCATAATCAAAGGCGAACGAGGGGTCCTCCAGGAATATGGAACCGGTCTCGGGCGCGTCGTCGTACAGTATGATCTCGTCCAGTTCCTTTACCCGGGAGGCCAGCCTTGGGTGCCCCATGGCTATTATCCTGCCACCGGGAAGCCTCTCCCGGAGGGCTCTGTACTTTGCTACATCCTCATCGCCCTGCAGTATCATGATGTGGCCGTCCTCAGTCTTGAAGTTCACCGATACGGGGGGATCTCCGGGTATGGTATGGTTGTACTCGTACTCCTTGTTCAGGAAGGCAAGCATCCTTGCCACGGACAGCTCGGTCCGTGACCTGATCAGGTTGCCCCTTCCGTCCGTATACCTAAAGTCGGCATCCGCAATCCGGGGAGGGGCTGTCATGGGGGCGCCTGACCCATTTCATTATATAAATTCTGGATTCGCCGATCTCGCACGCGTTCCGGCTCGGAGTGACGCCAAATATACCTGAAAACGGGTATTGCAGTCTGGTTCTACTATTTTTGGAGGCGTTTTAGACGTGATCTACGAGTGGGCTGTGGTAAACTCGATGGATCATACAAGAGGTGCCATCGAAGACTTGACGATATTCATTCCGAGCCGAAACGCGTACCCACTCTTACAGATCATTGAGGGCCCCGGCCAGCTTTACGTCGTTGCCGGTGATGCCCCCCGCATCGTGGGTCATCAGGTCGACCGATACCCTGTTGTAGACGTTGAACCATTCGGGGTGGTGGTTCATCCTCTCCGCTATGATGGCGGCCCGGGTCATGAAACCGAACGCCTCCACAAAGTCGGCAAACTCAAAGTCCTTGTGCAGCTTTCCGTTGGATACGGACCATCCCGGCAACGATTCCAACTCCCGGCGTATCTGTTCCTCGCCCAACTTCTCCATTAGGTGGGATTGGGGCGTCACCCAAATTAAAGTTAAAGGGCGGGGCAAAAGCCTGAGCCCGTGGACGTTCTGGAGTCTATCCGCCGGGCCGTGGGGGGGTCGGGTATGCCGCCAAGGGTGGGCGTGGCGTTCTCGGGAGGCGTGGACAGCTCCCTGGTGGCCGCGGTATGCCGTGACGTCCGCGATGAGGTGGTGCTGCTGACGGTGGGTTTTGAGGGCAGCCACGACCTGGGGCACGCGGCCAGGGCAGCTGAGGTCCTGAACCTGCCCCATCACGTTCATGTCATCGGCCAGGGCGAGTTTGAGGACGCGGCCAGGTGGGTATGCTCCAGACTTGACACGGACATCATATCCTGGCAGGAGAACTGCATAGCATTCTATTTTATCTCGCGTCTGGCAGCCGATCTGGGGCTTGACGCGGTGGTCACAGCCAACGGGATCGACGAGCTCTTCTGCGGGTACGACTCGTACCGGCGCATATACCCGCATGGTCCGGACGCCATAAACTCCATGATACGGCAAAAGACCTCTAACGAGCTGTCCATGATGCGCGCCGTGGGGGACGTGGCGGCGGGCAACGGCGTGCGCATGGTGCAGCCCCTGCTCTCGCCCGGCTTTGTCGAATATTCGTGGACCGTGCCGCTGGACGAGAAGGTACGGGGCTCCGATGATCTTCTTCGGAAGCACGCCATCCGGAAGGCGGCGCACGAAACTGGACTGCCCGAGTTCATATCCTACAAGAGAAAGAAGGCGCTGCAGTACGGCACCCGGATACACCAGAGTCTTGTCAAGTCAGGGATCCGGACTCGCTCCTGACCATCTCTGACACTCCATCGATGATGGCCCTAGAGGCGCCCAGATGAGACTCCGCAGCGAATATGCCGTCTATGGCGCCGTCGTCCAGATTGGATGATATGGCCGGGTCGGCCTTGACGGCGTCCCTGAAGTGGACCCCGCCATCCATTGCCTGGAAGGCGACCCGCTGGACGTCCCGGTATGCCTCGAACCTGGGAACGCCCCTCTTTATCAGGGCGTCCATCACAAACTCCGCATATATCTGGCCGCCGGTCGTCTCCAGGTTGGCCGTTATCCTGTCCCGGTTGACGGCGATGTTGGGGACCACCCGCAACGCGGTCTGGAGCATCTCATCCACCAGTATGGCCGCGGTGGGTATCACAAACCTCTCGTTGGCCGAGTTGGAGAGATCCCTCTCGTGCCAGAGGGGGATATTCTCAAATGCCACGCTTACCTGGCCGCGCAGCAGTTTTGCCAGCGAGGAGATCCGTTCGCACTTTACGGGGTTGCGCTTTACCGGGACGGCGCTGCTGCCCATCTGGCCCTTCCGGAACCGCTCGGCAACCTCGCCGATCTCGGTCCTCTGTAGGTTCCGTATCTCCACGGCCATCTTGTCCAGGGTGGATCCCAGCAGGGCCAGGGAGAAGACGTATTCGGCATACCTCTCCCGGGGAACTACCTGCGTGGCAACCTTGGCCGGCCGCAGCTCAAGCGCCTCTGCCACCATATCCTGCACCTGTAGGGCCTGCTCGCCCATCAGCGAGCCTGTGCCCACCACACCCAGCGTCTTGCATATCAGGACCCTGCCTGCCATCTGCCGTATCCTCTGGATGTGGCGCACCATCTCCTCTGCCCAGTTGGCGAACTTTAGCCCGAACGATATGATGCTGGCGTGCTGGCCGTGCGTCCTGCCCACCGCCGGGAGGTCGGCGTACTGTACGGCCATCTCGGACAGGGCCCCGGCCATCTTTGCCACCTTCGGCATGACTATCCTCAGAGCATCCCTCATCTGTAGCGAGTTGCTGGTGTCTACCAGGTCGTTGCTGGTCAGACCGTAGTGTATCCACGGCCTGGCCGCGGGGGGGCACCTCTCGGACAGGGCCTCTACCAGGGCGGCAGTGTCGTGGTCGCTCTTGGCCTCCAGCTCAGCTATTCTCTGGATGGTCACCGCCCCGGGTGTGGCGGCCCGGCCTATCTCCTCGGCCGAGTCGGAAGGAATCATCCCGATACTGCCCTGGGCTAGGGCAGCGGCCCGCTCTATCTGCACTTGGTAGTCGACCTTCCTCTGATCCCCAAATACTGCGAGCATCTCCGCCGTCCCGTACCTTCCCCCGTCTATCGGCAGTATTGCCATCACGCCATCCTGTACGGCTTCCGAAATAAACCTACGGCCTGATGGTTCTTGTGCAAATTCGGGCGCAGGCGATCCTGTCGGGCATCCAACACGCATGGAAACCGCGTGTGGCCGGTACTCCTCCGGGGGCGCCGGCGGGACTGCGCCCAATTTTGAACAAGAACCCGGCCTGATTCTGATACGTATTCGGCGGACAGGGTAGCCGGCAAGATTATTCGGACGGCGGATATGCGGATCCGGCTGACGCAGGCATCGGGATTTTGGCATTTTGAATGGACGACCCGACGGTTAGACATGCAATCTTCCGGCAGTTTTTGCGGCCATGATGCGGCATCGTGTATTTTGAAACGCATGCCGCCCATCCCGGCCCGTACCGCCCGCGCAATCGTCCCCGAGGCCTACTGCCGGCCGCCGTGCACGTGGGCAGCATGCATCTTGTGGCGGGGCGGAGCACACGGCTGCACATGTTTTGGCGTGCAGCCTGGCCTGCGGATGCGCAAACCGGCTGGGCGCGTAAATGCGCGCCGCAGGGCGTTTTCCGTACGTCCAGTTGCACCATATTCCCCAACAAGCCCGGCGCCCTGAAACGGCTAGAGTTTTACGACCCGTTTTTTGGCGGTACATCGCGACCACACCGGCATAATTCCGGCATGCTGTGTCGTTTCAGGAACAGCCTTGCCAAGCTTGCAAAATTTAGGGAAATACCAAACCGGAGAATTATGGATGAGCCTGGGCGCTACCTGCAGCCGCTCATATTGCCCGCCAGGCGGAAACCACAAAAACACCAAATTTATGACATCCACAACCGGCCTAAACGGCGCGGCCGGTCCGAAACTGCCTTCAAGCGCGGGGGAGGCGCGCCATGCCCTCTTGCAATAATGCGCGCCTTTCACAGGACGCGGCTAGGCAAAATACAACTGGCCATATAGTTTACAAGGATATGCGGAAATTTTGCGGGGATGCGTCGCGCCCTTTCAGCCGCCCCGCCTTGCGGATTATAGGTGCAAAGACTTTTAGGCTATGCACTCGGAATACAAGCACACTGCCCTCCCGCTGGATGAGACAATACGGAATTCCTGGCAAACTGATAGTGGTGGAAGGCATAGATGGATCCGGCAAGTCCACCCAGCTTAGGCTGCTGGAGAAATGGCTGCGCTTTAACGGGATGGATGTCTTTTTGACCGAATGGAATTCCTCGGCTCTGGTAAAGTCGATCACCTCCAAGGGCAAGAAGAAGGGCAACCTCACCCCGACCACCTTCAGTTTGCTGCATGCCACCGACTTTGCCGACCGCTTCGAGCGCAATATAATGCCGCTGCTCCGCGCCGGCTACTTTGTGCTGGCAGACCGCTACATCTACACGGCGTATTCCCGGGACGTAACCCGCGGCTGCAGCCCAACCTGGGTCAGGAAGGTCTACGACTTTGCGCTAAAACCAGATATCGCGTTTTATTTCCGCGTTCCCATAGACGTATCGATGGAACGCATACTGGCAGGTAGGCCCAAGCTGAAGTACTACGAGGCTGGAATGGACCTAAACCTGAGCAAGGATGTCTACGAGAGCTATCGCATATTCCAGAACAGGATAATACAGCAGTACGAGCTGATGCGGGAGCGGGAGGGGTTTACCGTGATAGACGCCACCTTGGGAATTAAGGAACAGCAAAAGACAATGCGCGAGATGGTCAGACGTATGCTCTCCGAGGCGGCCCCGGCGGGCGAGGAGGCTGCGTGAATGCCACAAAACCCGCATGCGCCAAGATGGTACAAGAAGAGCGGCGGCATGCCCTATCTCCGGGACGTAAAGATAACCGGAAGGTTGATTGTGATAGAGGGGCCCGACGCATCAGGGCGCAGCACGCAGATAGAGCAGCTGACGGCAAAGCTGGAGGCGAGCGGCTTTGCCGTTCTTAATACCGGCCTCAAGCGCTCGGCGCTGGTAGGCGCCGGAATACTGGAGGCCAAGCGGAATATCACCTTGGGCAAGCGCACGATAGCCCTGTTTTATGCGGCAGACTTTGCGGATCAGCTGGAGCACAAGATAATGCCGGCCCTGCAATCGGGTTACGTCGTGCTGGCCGACCGCTACATCTACACCCTGATGGCGCGCAACACGGTACGGGGCATACGCCGCCTGTGGTCAGCCAACCTGTACAGCTTCGCCCTGGTACCGGACTTGGTCTTTTATCTGGACGTTGATCCGTTCAAGCTGGTGCACCGCGTGTTTGAGAAGCACCAGCAGCTGGACTATTACGAGTCTGGCTCAGACATGGGGCTATCCGATGACATGTTCGAGTCGTTCATCACCTATCAGCAAAAACTCGCGCGGGAGTTTGAGGTGCTCAAGAAAAAATACGGCCTGCTCTCCATAGACGGCAACCTCCCATCCGACCAAGTCAACCACATCCTGGAGGACCGGATAAACGAGTACCTGGCGCAGGACAGATGAGCGTCCAAGCATTTCTGGATGCGCTGCGCCTGGTGCGGAAGAGGCTGGAGGCTTATCCGGAAAGCTCAGATCCCGAGACCATTCACCAGATGCGGACCTCCCTGCGGCGGATGGAGTCAGCATACCAGGCCATACCAAGGGCCGCCCGCACCAAACGCTCCGACGGACTGGTTACTGATCTGATGGACTTCTTTCGGATGAACGGCCGGATCCGCAACCTCGACATCATACTGGAGAAGCTATACTGGTACGGACACGGTCCGGACTCGGTGGCGGTGGCAGCGGTCATGATCCTGCGGGAGCGCCAGCACAAAAAGACCCTCAAGGCTGCCAGCCGCCTGGGCTATCTGATAGAGCCTCCCCTGATGGCCCTCGCGGCCAAACCTGCCGACACCGCCAAACTGGAGTTGCGGATACTTCGATTGTCGACCGTGGTATCCGGCAACGAGTCTAGGGTTAACGACCTGCACACGCTTCGCAAGCTGATAAAGCGGCTCCGCTACACGATGGAGACCGCGCCGGGCGCCGACTCCAAGACCATATCCTGCCTGAAGAAACTGCAGGGTACCATGGGGGACATCCACGACTGCGATATGTTCGTGGCGTTTATGAAAAAGCACGGCGCCGCCATGGATGTTGGGCACTCCACCATACTGGCCGAGGAGGCACACCGACACCGGAAGTACAGGCGGCTGGCCGCCGGGCTGGGCCCCGACGGCAATCTACAAAGATTTTTGTATGGGCCGCCTGAAAGGACCCCATGAATCTGATACGCCGCATTGATGAGATCATCGAGGAGAACAGTCTGCTGAAGCACAAGTTCTACCAAATGTGGTCCGATGGCGAGCTGGACATTCCCATGCTGGCCGGCTACTCCAAGGAATACTATCAACTGGTAAAGGCCGTGCCGCTGTTCATGGAGAGTATACTGCCGGCGGCACCAGCCGCCGATACTGGTGTCCTGGAGTTGAACATGCGTGAAGAGTACGACCACATACCGCTTTGGGAAGACTTTGCAACCGGCTTGGGGGTCTCCAAGGAGGATCTCACATCGTATGCGGGCTTGGACAAGACCCGGAGGGCAGTCTCGGACCTGCACGGCCTGATGAGCGGGTACGACCGCGGGGCCGCCGCAATGTACGCGCTAGAAAAAGAGATCCCCAAGATAAGCAGGACAAAGCTGGAGGGACTCTCCGAGTTCTACGGCATACGGGACGGCGCCGCCACCGAGTACTTTGTACAGCACATGGAGGCGGATATACGGCATACGGATGCTTGGAGGGACGTCTTGGAGGCGGCCGACTCGGATCCCGAGCATCTGGTAGAGGCGGCTCAGGAATCCGTCCGTTCCCAGAACCTTATACTGGATGCATGCTACGAAACTTACTGTCGTAATAACAATTAATACCCAATGACGGGCTTGCCATTTTTGGGGCCCGTAACTCAGCTTGGTAGAGTAACCGACTCATAATCGGTGAGCCGCGGGATCGAAGCCCACCGGGCCCACTCCGATTACCTTAAATCGGCACGTCACCCACCGGCCAAGGACGCCGTGAGGAATCAGAGTTATGCCTGAGCCGGTGATGAGAAGGCATTTGACCGAGCGCCACTACCAGACCTGTTTCTCTTCCATTACCGCCCTGCCCTCCTCCACGCGGAATCCCATGATCTCTAGCGTATCGCGGGCCGTGGGGCTTCCCCGCTCCAGTATCTGCTGGGCCAGCTTCTCACGTTCGCCGGGCCCCACGTGCTGCCCTATCTTGTACTTGCCGCGGATCTCCTTGGGCACGACCTTGATTACCGCCGTCTGATCCAGCACCAAGTCGGTGGGCCGGACCGGTTCGTAGCCGCCCTCCGGCTGGTACTTTTGCATGAGGCCGTTGAGCGCCAGGCATTTTTCCGTATCGTCCGTTACGATGCTGCCGCTGCCCTTTATGACCACGCTGATATACAGCGTGTCGGCCACCGAGGCGTCGGTGGGGTGGGTAAAGTACGAGGGCAGAAACTCAAGTTCCCGGTCCACCTCAAAACCCACCATGCCGTTCCGTACTATGTTGTCCAGTTTTTCTCCGCGTGGATACGAGTGCATGTAGATGGCGCCCCCCAAAAACACGAAATTCATTGGTATCACCTGGGGATAGCCGTCCTTGTCTATGCTGGCTATCCTCCCCACGTGCTCTCGCTCCAGAAACTCGGATATCCTCTGGGCTGATTTCATCTCCAGTCTTCCGAGCAGCTTCATTGCGGTGTCTGCGCGTACCGGGCCTATAAACCGTTTATCCGGCGCGCCGCCAAGCCAAATTGGCCTCGGCGCGCCGTATCCTTCCCGTCTCGGCGGCGTCCTCGGCCATGTCGTACAGCTGGTGCAGCTGGGCAGAGTTCAGTTCATCTTGGCCGGTGACCTGGTACTCTATCTCTTCCAGAATGTCGGCGCTCTCCTCTATTGCCCTGCGATACTCCGCAAGCATCTCCACCCACTCCTTATCGTGGTTGGTGTTCATGACTACTTTGCAGCCTGCTCCCGCAGATACGGCATGACGTGGTTGGCGAACTTGTCTATGGATCCCAGATACTCTTTTCCCCAGAACCTTATCACAAAGTGGGTGACGCCTGCCCTCATGAACCGCTCAAACGTGGGTATCACGTCGTCGGGCATGCCGATGGCCGTGGAGGATCGGGCAACGGAGTCCGGCAGTTTTGTTGCCGCCTCCCTCATTCTTACTATCCAGTTCGAGTCAGACATCGAATACTCTGTAAAGTACTTCCTAAAGTCGAACCCCTCTATCTGCTTCAGCTCGTGCACCCGGAGTACTTCCGGCTTGAAGAGGCTGACCTTGACGGCCTCTTTCATCTTGGCCCACGAGAGTTCGGCGTCATCGGAGAAATAGACATCTATGTCTAGCGCCCACTGGAACCGCTCCCTCTCCTCGGCGGGTCGGTCGTTCTCGTCCATCGACACCTCTATCTGCTTGCGGTGATCCTCGAAGAGCTCCGGCGTATATCCTATGGGCAGCCACCCATCGCCCAACTTGCCCGTCAAGGCCAGCGTACGCTTGCCCCCGGCGGCCATATAGGTGGGTATGCGCGGCTTTCGTATGGAGGGAGCCTGCAGGCAGGCTGATTGCAGCTGGTAATACTTACCATCATAGTCCACCGTATTGTCCGGGTTTGATTCGTAGAGCGTGTGTATCAACTCTATCTGCTCCTCCCACTTGCTGACCGGCTTGACAAATGGTATGCAGAACTCCTTGAGATTCTGAGCCTCGCCTGCCCCGATCCCCAGTATGGCCCTGCCGCCGGACACCCTGTCCAGGGTTATGGCGGCCAAGGCTATGTTGGAGGGGTGCCTCCTCAGCGCGTCGGTCACGCAGGTTCCCAGCTCCACATTCTTTGTGACGGCGGCGATAGCTGAGAGCATCACCCATGGATCCAATACGATGGCATTCCTCCACTGTGGAACGTTGGTATGATCCATGTAGAATATGGAGTCGTACCCGGCCTTGTCGGCCAGCATGCATGCAGTCAGTATGCGGTCCTCGGTATATCCGGCCCTGGCCACATTGAGCCCATTCTGGATACCAAACTTGAGAATGCCGCCTGCCATGATGTGGCACAGCTCCGTATCTTTAAAAAGCTTCTTTATGGGTGGTTCTTCTGCAAAAACTGTTGGTGATGGCGGGTTCCCTTCGGGGCGCATCGTACGGACGGAGATAATCAAGAACGATCCGCCCACGGATCAATCCCGATTCACACGGCAAGTACGCTGATGCGCAAGTCCCATCAGATCGTCGAGAATGATGGGGCAAGCGCACCTAGTACGGTTGGTAAAAGCGACATTTGAGCTGGATGGTGAACAGGTTCCCCGCCCCGGATCAACCTGGGCGGGCGGCTGGCCCGGCCAGACCGGGTGGCTTGGATTGCGCGTCTCATGGAGCAGGGGCGCCGCGGGGAGGGCGGGCGCTTCAGATTCTCGCGGAGGGCGATCGTATCAGGAGGATCACCCCGCACCACCATTTCGTGAGGTCCCAGACCGACGGCTCAAGGTGGTACGACGTCCGGCAGAAGGGCAGCAGGTGGTCCTGCAGCTGCGCCGATCACCTGTACCGGAAGGCGCAGTGCAAGCATATACTGGCCGTGATGGCCCCAGGTGGCCGAGAGGGAGGCGGCGGTCCTGGGAGTGATTGCCGAACCTGCCGACCAGTCCGAGCAGTCCGGCCAGTCCGGCGTCCACCTTCACCCGGCGGACTGCGACCACCCGGGACGCTGCCCGGGGTGCAATCTCTCAGGCCAGGTGATCAAGCGGGGCCGGGTGTACGCGGCCAAGGGCAAGACCGGGAGGTACCGTTGCGGCCGGTGCGGCCGCACGTTCGTGCGGAGGGGCGGCTTTGAGGACATGCGCAAGCCGGACCGGGCCATACTGAGGGCGCTCAACGACTTCTTCAAGGGACACTCGCCGGCGGCCATCGCCGACACCCTGGAGGGGCAGGGCTGCCGTGTGCACCCTGCCACCATCTGCAAGTGGATCGTAAAGTTAATCGGGATGGCGCACGCCCACCTGCGGACCCTGCCGGTCCGGGTCGGCGAGCGGTTCTGCGCCGACGGGGTGTTCGGGACCGCCAGCAGCCGCCCCTGCCTGTTCTCGGCGACCACCATCCACGGGCCCGACAAGCGGCGGACGATAACAGGCAACGCCGCCTGGCGGCGGGGGCGGTACCGTGAGGCAACTTGGCGTGGTCATCCGCATGGGGCCGCTCCGCGTCCCGGCGGGGCTCGCCGGCCTGCTCCGCCACGCGCCATTCAAGGACGGAGGCTTGGACATGCACCACCACCAACAATTAATGCAGAAGAATCGCCGCCAAAAAACAGTTATAAGTACTTTAATTTGGGCATCGTCATGTCATCTTTAAGCTGTCCCGAGTGTGACGCAGACATAAACATACCGGCAGACTCCGTATCCGGCGAAATTGTGGCATGCCAAGACTGCGGGCAAAGCTACGAGCTGTACGAGTCGGAGGGCAACTTTTCCCTCAAGATCGCCGAGACCGTCGGCGAAGACTGGGGAGAGTAGGCCCACTGATAACCATGTCGTGAATCTTTGCTTGCGCGGAGCCATCCGCAGAGACTTGTAGAATAATAAAAATACCGTTCTAGAGGTTACCCGACTTTATGTCGTTGAGACACTGTATGACGTTCTCCTTTGAAACGGGAATGGGGTTGGGGTCAAGATGTCCGCGGTCGGTCATCACCGTATCGGCCGCCTCGGATACGTTGGCCTTCAGGTCCAGCCTTTCAAAGCCCAACTTTGTCATGCACTCCTTGAACCGGTCATAGAATATGGACTTGTTGAACTTGTGTGCCACCGTTGTGCACGAGGACAGTGAGTATCCGTGGGGTACTCCCTCGTTGGAGAAGACGTACGATAGCGCGTGTCCCAGGGTGGTGGAGCAGTTGCCAAAGCCCATACCGGACAGCATGGATCCGTACGGGTAGTCTTGGGGCCTGTCGTTCATGACGGCCTCGTATAGCTTGTCGAAGGCCTGCCTGCACAGTGTCCGCGTCAGGTCGTTTCCCAGCTTGCTGTCGTGCCCCTCGGAGGCCTGCGCCAAAGCGTCACACACCGAGTTGTTCACTATATGTTGGGGCGTTCCGTCCATAAAGTACGAGTCCACCACGGCCATATCCGCCTGGAAGCGGTCCTCGCGCAATAGCTTCTTCTTGCCGTCGAACTTTAGCACGCAGTAGGTGGTCATCTCGGCGCCCGTACCGAAGGTGGTTGGTATCAGTATCTTCGGCTTGTTCATCTCGGGGGCCGCATACTTGACCACGTCCATGGAACTTCCGCCACCCAGTCCAATCAGGACCGAGGGGTTCTTGTCCTTGTACTCTGATACTACGGCATGGACATCGTCGATGGACGGCTCGGGGGTCACCTTGTCGAACAACATGTAATCCTTGATCCCCATCCTGGATATCCACTGGTTGGAGAGGGCCGGGGGGGCGGTGGTGACTATCAGAGCGTTGTCCGGATAGTCGGCCTGGCCCAGGGCGTCCTCGCCAAAGTTGATGATCTTGGGAGTTCTTAGGGTGTTCATTGTCTCTGGCAATGGTGGATTACTATTATACCTTTGATTCCGCCCTATGTATGCACTCAGGTCCCCAAAGCGGACAATTCGGATGCCCAGCCGGGCCATAGGTTTATTGATCGCGATACCATCTAACCGGCGTGAGCACCAAGTCAGAGGCCGCCCTCCTGCGCGAGGAGCTGACCAGGTTGGCGGTGGAGAACCGGGAACTACGCGAGACGGTGTCCCGGCTCGAGGCTGTGCATGACAAGATGGTCGCGGCCCTCAAGGCGGAGATAGACCGGCTGATACTGGAGATAGCCGAGCGCGACAGGAGGCTGGCCAAGTACGAGAACGCCCACGTCCCGTCCTCGACCGGCTCGCTGTACAACGAGAAGCGCGCAGCCTTCCGGAAGAAGATGGCAGAGGAGGGCGGCTACGCCGGCGAGGGCGGCGATGAAGGCGGACCTGAATCGGATGACGATGACAACAACGGTAAGGCGGAGGGTGAGCCGTCCCGCAGGGGGCCGCCGGCCGGACATACGGGCGCCTCCCACAAGAACAAGGCGGACCGGACGGTCGTGCTGCGGGTCTGCCGGTGCGGGACGTGCGGGCGCGGCCACCTCAGGAAGGTGCCACCGGTCGTCAAGATGGTCTATGATTTTGCCGGCGGCAAATCCATGGTGATAGAGTGCATCGCGTACGTGATGAAGAGGGGATCCTGCAAGAGGTGCGGAGAGATCACCACCGCGGCGGCGCCTACCATCCCGGGGACCTCGTTTGGGCCCGGGATCCTGGGGTTCATCGAGGAGTACTATGCGGGGAGGTGCACCGACCAGACTATCTCATACTTTTTCGATGCCCTCTACGGGTTTGGCCTCTCACCCAACGCCGTCTGGAACGCGCGCAAGGCCATCAGGGACCTGCTGATGGGGACCTATGCGGAGATCCTGGACCACATCGCCGAGGCCCTGTTCATGCAGATGGACGAGGCGCCCATCAGGATGAACGGCAAGCGGGGCTACATCTGGCTGGCGACCATCGGGGATGCCACCTACATCGTGGCCGCCCCCAGCAGGGCCGCGGCCGTCCTGGACATCCATTTCGGGAAGATCCTGGGCGTCCCGGTCGTCTCGGACGGGTACGTCGCCTACAACGTGCTGCCCATCCGGCAGAGGTGCTGGGTGCACCTCCTGCGCGAGGCCGAAGAGTACGCCATCAGGAACGGCGGATCCGACATATCCTGCCACTACCGGCTGCTCTCCCTGTACCGGGCCATCAAGGGCAGGAAGTCGGCGGAGAGCTCCGAGTGCCTCTCCCTGGAGAGGGCCGTCCTGGAGATAGCCTCCTCCTATCCCGAGGGCCACAAGTTCAGGACCAAGCTGGAGGGGGCCGCGCCCCACCTGTTCACCTTCCTCAGGTACCCCGGCATGCCGCCCCACAACAACGGCGCCGAGCTGGAGATACGCGACACCGCCGTCCTGCACAGGAACGTGCGCCACCAGCTGTCCACGGCGGAGGGGCGGGAGGTCTTCTCGGTGCTGGTCTCGGTGGCGCGCACCTGCCGCAAGCTGGGCATCTTTCCGCGGACCGCGGTGGAGAATCTGGTCAGGGACCCGG
The DNA here is from genome assembly GCA_965261905.1 of Nitrosopumilaceae archaeon. Classification (GTDB taxonomy): domain Archaea; phylum Thermoproteota; class Nitrososphaeria; order Nitrososphaerales; family Nitrosopumilaceae; genus VYCS01. The sequence continues at coordinate 1,447,725 of CBDHDZ010000013.1, forward strand.
ACTGGAGGCTGTTCAAGCCGCCGCCGAAACAGGAGCACCAGGAGCTGGTCGCGCCGGTCGCCGTGGCGTGCTGATGCCGGATTAGTGTTGCAGACAATTATGACGATGCCCAAGATGCCCGCTTTGGGGACCTGAGTGCATACCGCCCTATTCCGGCGGAATGCCGCTCTTTGCGCGGTTGTATTCGGCCAAGGCAGCCATCTCCAGATCAAAGGACTCCTTCAGCTGAAGGTCCGAACGCAGCTTGGCAGAATCCTGGCCGGTGGATATCCACTCGATGTATTGAGCGTCACTCTCCATCTGAGCCTGCGAGGAGAGCCTAAAGAGCTCGACGGCGGCCTCAAAACCCTCTGGCGGCCTCAGCCCGTCATACCTCGATATGACCTCCTCAAAGCCACCCATGTGGGTGTTCAGCCTTGTCAGCAGTTCGTCCCGGCCTATCTCACCCTCCTCCCAGCTGGTTATGCTAGAATAGAACTGCGTCTGCAGCTGCTTGAGGTCGTCCTGTATCTGCTGCAGCTCGTTGCCGAACACAAAACCCTGCTGGCGGGTCTGGTCAGCGGAGTACTGATACCACCCCAGGGCGGCCGCGGCAGCCACGACCCCTGCCAGAATAAGGATGCCGCTCCTCAATCCGTATAATTTCCGTCCTCGTCCAATTTTAGTTCTATAGTCATTACCGTCCCGCTGATGAAGGATTCGTTGCGGATGGTCCTCACCCTGGCTACGTCCAGATGATAGGGCCATATCTCCACCACGATGGCGCCCATCTTCACGTTGCTGGGGGCGTCTGTCAGCACTATGTCCTTCATGTCCACGCCATGCTGCTCCAGCTTGTGCAGGGCATGCTCGACCAGCGGCTTGGGGTACTTGTGGTCGATGGCCCAGACGGTACCCTCGTACTCTATCTTGTCCATCCGCTCATGCCATCTGTAGTTCTATAACAACCGTTCGGAAGCGTCTCAGTCCCGGCCGAAACGACCCCGACCGCCATATCTGCCTCCGCCGTCGCGACCGCCGGTCCCGCCTCCGCGTCCACCGTCCCGGCCGAAACGACCCCGACCGCCATATCTGCCTCCGCCGTCGCGACCGCCGGTCCCGCCTCCGCGTCCACCGTCCCGGCCGAAACGACCCCGACCGCCATATCTACCTCCGCCGTCGCGACCGCCGCCGAACCGGCCACCGCGGGGCGGTCCACGGCCACCGCGCCGGTCTCTGGATGATCCATTCCGGGACTGCGTTCCATACCTGCGTGGCACTACCTGACGCTTCAGGGGATCCGGTATGTTGACTTCTATACCCATCTCCTTGTTCAGGTCGGTCAGTTCCACCTTTATCTGCCGCTTTATCAGGTTCCACTCGGAGACGGATGAATAGGATACGAAGGTGATGGCCTTGCCCTCGGCCCCGGCCCGGGCAGTCCTGCCTATGCGGTGAAAGTACACCAGATCCTGATTGGGCACATCGTAGTTTATCACCAACTGTACCTGGGGTACGTCTATGCCCCTTGCGGCAACGTCAGTGGCCACCAGTATCTCGGCCTTGCCACTTCGGAATTTGCCCATGGACAACTCGCGCCGGTGCTGGGACATGTCCCCCTCAATGGCGACCGCGTCCATCTTGGCCTGGTGCAGCATTCTGACCACGTCCCTGGTGCGGTACTTGGTGGAGCAGAATACTATCTTCTGGCCCTCGGTGCCGTTGATAAAGTCAAGCAGGTGCTTCTCCTTTTCGCGGTCCCGCAGAATAAGAAACGACTGGTCTATGCCCTCGCCGCTCAGATCATCTGCGTCCAGCAGGAAGTGCTTGGGGTTTCTGAGATACTCCTCTGAGAGCCGCAGTATCTCCACGGGCATGGTGGCCGAGAAGAGGGACATGACCTTCTCCTCCGGTGCCAGATCCAGTATGAACTGTATGTCGTCGATGAACCCCATGTCCAGCATGGTGTCCGCCTCATCCAGCACCAGATGCCTTACGTTGTTAAGCTCGATGGTGCCGCGCTTGAGGTGGTCAATGAGCCTGCCAGGAGTGGCCACCAGCATCTCGACTCCCCTCTCCAAAGCATCGGTCTGTATGTTCATACTCTGACCGCCGTATATGGAGACCACGCGTATGTCGGTATACTTGCCGAACTTGCGCAGCTCCTCGGTTATCTGCATGGCCAGCTCTCTGGTGGGAGCCAGAATAAGCCCCTGGATGGTGCGGTCCGGTTTTATGTCCTGTAGCATGGATACCGAGTACGCGGCGGTCTTGCCGGATCCCGTGTGGGCCTGTCCCACAACATCTCTGCCAGAGAGTAGTACGGGTATGGCCGCCTCCTGTATGGGAAACGTCTCCTCGAACTCCATATCATCGAGAGCCTTTAGGATCTCCTCGCTTATTCCCAATTCGTTAAACTTTGTCATTTTCCATTTCTTCTCATGCGATGACAACAACAGCGCACCGCTCTGTCATCATTCCGATGGAGGACCTCCCCTGAATATTCAATATAAGCGCTTGCTGCCCGGGGAAGATCGGGGCGTGGCTCACGTGGGGCTGTCCGCTATGCACACAAACCCATGATACAGCTTCCACAAAACGGCCTATTCGGATCATCTCAGGACAGTTTTGACTGCATCATCCCACCGCATGGCTACAGGCCGCATCCTCTCCAACTGCTGTTACGGTATGTCATCGCTCGAATCCTGATGCGCGTGCGCAGCATGATCCTAGGACGCGGCGCCGCATCCGGGTTCTCCGGAAGCGGCTTGAGCGTACGCGGCCGGCAAGGTGCCGGAGACGTGCCACACGGGCGCGGACCCTACTGGGCTATCGAGCTAAGTATCTGCTCTATGGCGAACTGGAATTCGGGATAGGGTCTTGCCCCTGACAGGTGGTAGTACCCGATCTGGTCGTTTCCTATAAAGAACGCTGGCGTGCCGCTCACGCCATAGGCGGTACCATCCGAGTAGTCGTTAGTCACCTCCTGTATGTGCCTGCCAGTATCCAAACACTCGGCGAATTCTTCGGTGTCGAGTCCCATATCGGCGGCATACGCCTTGAAGCGGTCGACGGCATCAGCAAGGGTCAGGCCGCCCCACTCGTTCATGCCCTCGAACAGTCGGTCGTGGTATTCCCAGAATGCAGCTTGGTCGTGGGCGCACTCCGATGCCACGGCGGCCGGCACGGCATTGGGATGTATGTTCTGGATGGGGAAGTCCCTGTAGACGAACTTTACCTGTCCGGCGTCGACATAATTCTCTATGATGTGCGGCAGGGTCTCGCTGTGGAACCGGGCGCAGAATGGACACTGATAGTCCGAGAACTCGATGATGGTGACGGGAGCATCGGCGCTACCCAGCACAGGATCGTCGTCGGCGCTTATTGAGGGACGGGCTTCGGTAGTGGAGCCGGACGTCTGCGGATCGGTCAGCATGGTGTCTTCCAGCTTCTGCAGGTCGCCGGAGAGCGTGTCTATCTTGTTCTCAAGAAAGTCCACGGCCTGATCCAAGTCAGACATGGTTATAGGATCCTGGTTCAGCACTGGAACGGAAAGGCCCGCGAAGAATGCCGCCACGCCAACTGTTGCCACTAGGGCCGCGTACAGGCCCCTGTTTGTAGATCTGCTGCGTCTGCGCCGCCCATTATCTTCCTCCGCTTTAGCTGCCGGCTTGTCGTCGATCACGTCGCCTGTAGCCTTGGTCGACTCGGTCTCTTCTGTATCGGCCCCGTCCGTCTCTGGTGCGGTATCGGCCCCGTCCGTCTCTGGTGCGGTATCGGCCCCGTCCGTCTCTGGTGCGGTATCGGCCCCGTCCGTCTCTGGTGCGGTATCGGCCCCGTCCGTCTCTGGTGCGGTATCGGCCCCGTCCGTCTCTGGTGCGGTATCGGCCCCGTCCGTCTCTGGTGCGGTATCGGGCTCAGCATCGGCGGCATTCTGCTCTGTCTGGGGATTGTCGGCCTTCTTGCTCAATAGCCTTGACGGGATGTCTGGCATTATTAACGCTATCTGACAGATCGCATCGACGCATAACTTGGCTGCATTGGGCGGGGTGCGGCACAGTCGGCACCACATATTGCGCCTGTCCGGGAATGATGACGGTATGATGAGCGCCTCAACTTGCCGCCGCACCCAAGGCAGTAAGCGGAGGTGCCTGCCGGGTCCATCCCAACGCTCGGCAACCCCTAGGACTGGGCAGCGCTCACCAAGGCGCGCCTCCTCTGGCCGGTGTTCGGGACACCTGTATATGCTGAATGTTGTATAGCCAATGACGGGATCCGAACCCGCGACCTTTCGCTTACAAGGCGAATGCTCTAGCCAGGCTGAGCTACATTGGCACTGCGCCAGATGCGCCACCCACGGATTTAAACCGTGATGGAGTTGGTTCTTCTGCAAAAACTGTTGGAGATTTCAGTCTTAAATACGGCATGCTACCCACCGGAATCGTGCGACGACTACCCAAGCATAAACTCCGCAATCTCATGTTCATGTTCTTCGGCACGGGCGCCTTGGGCATCTTTGCAGGACTGTACCTGTCCCCCAACCAGATTATACTTACCATGATAGGTGTCACGCAGCTCTGCTTGGGGGGACTATTCGGGTGGCTGTTTCTGACCCAGCAGCCGCAGACAAAGGAAGAGCGAAGGCGCAGGCGCAAAAAGTAGATGGCTGCCCGCGGGCCGTCTCCGGACGCCGCCGGTTCACAACCAGATGGTGATGACAGCAGGCGCCGCCTCGGCAGGTTGATCGGCGCCGCGTCGTCGCAGTCTACCAGGTAAGGACAGGCGCACACCTTCTTGCACCTCCACTGCCGCCACAGATCTCTGTCTCTGCCATGGACGGCCTCCCAGAACGTCCCGCCGCAGGCAGGGCGGCCGGAGCTCGTCCCCCCGTGATGGTGGCGGCCCCAACCCCAAATGGTTGGGGCCGGACATCATGACTGAGGGCCAAGACGGAAGGAGACGGGATTTTCATATACTTCACACGGGTCACCATGTTAGTGAAGTTTAATAACAGGATTCCCACCCTAACATTTGATGCTAAAATGGAGGGATTCATTAGGCTTTTTAGTTTTGCTAGCGGCCACGGTGGCAACGGTGCCCATTGGCCTTTCCCACGCCCAGTCCGACATAGACCGGGACGGCGTGGAGGACTCTGTTGATAAGTGTCCCAACCTACAGGAGGACTACCTGAAGGTCGTGGACGGCTGCCCGTCCGACTACGTCCCCTGGTATGACGAGGACGAGGACGGCATAGAGGACGAGCAGGACCAGTGCCCCGACCTCAAGGAGCGCTACAACCGGTACCAGGACCATGACGGCTGTCCCGACAACCTTCCGGGGACCGGCGAGTTCGGGCTGCCCGACAGTGACGGGGACAACATTGTGGATCTGATTGATCTCTGCCCCACCCAGGCAGAGACGTTCAACGGGATAGACGACGCTGACGGCTGTCCCGACAACTATTCGCTCAGCCACGATCTGGACCGGGACGGCATTCCGGATGCCATCGACGAATGTCCGCTGTCACCGGAGTCGTACAACCGGTTCATGGACCACGACGGCTGCCCCGACGTGCTAGCTGACCCGTCCCAGGCCGACACCGACGAGGACGGAATAATCGACACGCTGGACTTTTGCGTAACCGAGCCGGAGACCTTCAACGGCTATCTTGACACTGATGGCTGCCCCGACATAACCAACGGCGGCGTCTTCGCTGATGGCGACGGCGACGGGGTGGCGGACCGGTACGACATATGCCCCTCCGACCCGGAGACCATCAACCACTACGCCGACTATGACGGGTGTCCTGATACCCTGCCCGACCTGCGCGGCACGCCCGGCGACGTAGACGGGGATCTCGTCCCGGACGAGGTCGACTCCTGCCCGCTCGAGCCTGAGCGCTACAACAGCTTCCAGGACGAGGACGGCTGCCCGGACATCCCGCCCTACTCTAGCGACCGCGACAGCGACCGCGACGGCATATTGGACTCCGTTGATCAGTGCGTCTTTGCCAGCGAGACCTACAACTACTACCTGGATGTAGACGGCTGCCCCGACACCATCGGAGAGGAGTTTGCGGTACCTGACAGCGACGGTGACGGGATAAACGATCTGGTTGATCACTGCCCCAGCCAGCCGGAGATATTCAACAACGTCTACGACCTGGACGGCTGCCCGGACGACTTTGGAACGGTCGACCGTGACAATGACGGCCTGCCTGATCCGATAGACGCCTGCCCCCTGCTGCGCGAGACCTACAACAACATACAGGACAACGACGGCTGCCCGGAGGACGACCCCGGGCTACCACTGCTGGACTTTGACGGCGACCGCATAGCAGACCTGGCCGACAAGTGTCCCACCCAGCCGGAGGCCTACAACGGCGTTCTGGACGAGGACGGCTGCCCCGACTCGCTGATACTGGACGGAGACGAGGACGGCATTCCAGACACGCGAGACAAGTGCCAGACCACCCCTGAGACATGGAACGCCTTCTTTGATGATGACGGCTGCCCCGACTCGCCCACCAACCCCGACACCGACTTTGACGGCATACCCGATGTGGAGGATGCCTGCCCTACCGAGCGGGAGAGGTTCAACGCGTTCGAGGACGAGGACGGCTGCCCGGACATACGGCAGCACCTGATTGACTACGACACCGACCTTGACAGCATACCAAACTCGGTTGACGCCTGCCCCCTGCTGCGCGAGAACTACAACGGACTGGAGGATACCGACGGCTGCCCGGACATCCGCATTGAGGGGAGCACCATCCCCGACAGCGACGGTGACGGGGTAATCGACCGCCACGACCTGTGTCCCAACCAGGCCGAGACGTTCAACGGCGTGCTGGACTTTGACGGCTGCCCAGACTACTACAACGTCAACCGCGACCGCGACCGCGACGGCGTCTTGGATGACGTGGACAGGTGTCCGTTCGTGGCAGAGATCTACAACCACTTCCAGGACGATGACGGCTGTCCCGACACCACCCTTGACTCGGTGATTGTGGACTCGGATAGCGACGGCATCATTGACCGTGATGATGCCTGCCCGCTGCAGCCGGAGACCTACAACGGTATCGAGGACACCGACGGCTGCCCCGACGCTGACGAGCGGCTGGCCGACGGCGACGGCGACGGCGTGCCGGACATAATCGACCTGTGCCCCGAACACCTGGAGGTCTGGAACCGCTATGCAGACCTGGACGGCTGCCCCGATGAGGTTCCGATGGTAGAGCAGCCCGTGGACACTGACGGCGACGGACTGCATGACGACCAGGATGCGTGCCCCACCGAGAAGGAGGTCTGGAACAAGTACGAGGACTCTGACGGCTGCCCCGACGTGGTTCCGGAGCAGTCCCGGTACAAGCACGACTCGGATCTGGATGGTATCATAAACGCTGATGATAGCTGCCCGCTGGAGGCAGAGGATTATGACGGTGATCAGGACTCCGACGGCTGTCCTGATCCATAAGGGTGGTCCGGATGAAGTACCACATCTGGGCGCTGCTAGTACTGGTCATGACCATAGGGATGGTGCCGGCCTACGCGGCGCCGATCAACGATCTGGATGATGATGGCGTCCCCGACGACATAGACCAGTGCCCTGATCTTCAGGAGGATTATGACCCGGAGTACGGGAACGTGATAGACGGCTGCCCGGCAGACTTTGTCCCGTGGTACGACGCCGACTACGATGCCATACAGGACCACCTGGATCTCTGTCCCACCGTCCGGGAAAACTACAACCTGTTCGAGGATGCCGACGGCTGCCTGGACGTATCGCCGGCTGGCCCGGCGGGGATAGCCGACTCGGACGAGGACGGGTTCATCGACCTGGTGGATCTCTGCCCCACGCAGTCAGAGACGTTCAACGGCATTGATGACGCCGACGGCTGTCCTGACAACTACGACATGCTTGTGGATTCTGACTCGGACGGGATATCCGACTCGATGGACTCGTGCCCGCTGGAGCAGGAGGTATACAACCGGTTCCAGGATACGGACGGCTGCCCCGATATGGTGGATGAGACCCGCACCCCGTTCCAGTTCCCCGACAGTGACGGAGACGGCATAGAGGATCGGTGGGACTCGTGCGCCAACGACCCGGAGAACTACAACGGCTACCTTGACTGGGACGGCTGCCCGGAGAGCCCCGGTACCAGCACCGAGCAGGTACCCGACACCGACTACGACGGGTTCGACGACAATGTAGACCAGTGTCCTGACCGGCGAGAGAACTTTAACCGGTTCCAGGATGACGATGGCTGCCCGGACACGCTCCACCTGACCTACAACGGAGACTATGACTCTGACGCCATCCCTGACAGCGACGACCTATGTCCGTTTGTCAGCGAGGTATACAACAGGTTCCAGGACGAGGACGGCTGCCCCGACGTGGTGGTGGAGGCCGTATCCATGGCCGACACCGACGGTGACGGCCTGATCGACAGGCTGGATCGCTGCCCCACCCGGGCCGAGACATTCAACGGCATGACCGACGGCGACGGCTGCCCTGACGGGGACACCGGCCTGAACGATGCCGACGGCGACGGCATCCGCGACTCGATGGATGATTGCCCGGCTCGTCCCGAGACCTACAACAGGTACCAGGATGCGGACGGCTGCCCTGATACCGTCACCGAGTCCGCCATGACCTTCATGTTCCCTGATACCGACGGCGACGGCATAGACGACCGGTGGGACTCGTGCGTGACCGAGCCGGAGAACTATGACGGGTACCTCGACTGGGACGGCTGTCCTGACACGGCCGGAACCAGTACAGGCGAGATGCTGGACAGCGACTATGACGGCTTCCCAGACGCGGTTGACATGTGCCCCGGAGAAGCGGAGCGGTACAACGACTATCTGGACCACGACGGCTGCCCGGACCTGCCGGACCTGCCACCTCCCAACCTTGATGCCGATGCCGACGGCATACCAGATATGACCGATCAGTGTCCGCTGGCAAGAGAGTCCTACAACAGGTTCCAGGACGATGACGGCTGCCCCGACTGGGTCGCCGACTTTAGAAGCGACGCGGACTCTGACGGTGACGGGATAATAGACGTGCTGGATCTCTGCCCAACCCAATACGAGACGTTCAACGGCATACTGGATCTTGACGGATGCCCCGACGACTACGGACTGCCCTCGGACCTTGACGGCGACGGCATCCGCGACTCGATGGACGATTGCCCGATTTGGCCGGAGACCTACAACAGGTACCAGGATACGGACGGCTGCCCGGACACAATCGCTGATATGGCCGTGATCTTCATGTTCCCTGATACCGACGGCGACGGCATAGACGACCGGTGGGACTCGTGCGTGACCGAGCCTGAAAACTACAACAACTACCTCGACTGGGACGGCTGCCCCGATGTGATGGCGGCCGGCAGCGTCGACCGGCAGATTCTGGACTCGGACGGTGACGGGTACCCCGACGGTGTGGATGTCTGCCCGACGACCCCCGAGACCTGGAACAAATTCGTCGACGAGGACGGCTGCCCGGACACATTCCCGGAGCAGTCCAGGTTCGTCCATGACCAAGACCTGGATGACATAATAGATGACGTGGACGCCTGCCCCGCAGACCCCGAAGACTATGACGGCGACGCTGACGAGGACGGCTGCCCGGAGTAATGGTAACATGACGATGCTGGTAGCGACGACCTCATACGCTCTATTCGCGGTGCTAGTTATGGGGATCATCGTGGCCGTCCCGGCCACGGCCGCCCCCGACCAGGACGGCGACGGCGTACCCGACGAGGTAGACCTGTGCCCCAACCTGCAGGAGGACTATGACCCCGACTACGGGAACGTGATAGACGGCTGCCCGGCAGACTTTGTCCCCTGGTACGATACCGACGAGGACGGCATACAGGACCACTTGGATTCCTGCCCGACCGTCCAGGAGACCTACAACCGGTTCCTGGACACCGACGGCTGCCCGGACGTATCGCCGGCGCGCGAGTGGGCCGGATCTGACACCGACGGCGACGGCATACTGGACAGGGTAGACCTGTGCCCAACCAGGTACGAGTCGTTCAACGGAGTGGACGACCATGACGGCTGCCCAGACGATTATCTCGTTCTGCACGACACCGACGGCGACGGTGTATCGGATGTGATGGACTTGTGCGTACACGAACCGGAGACATACAACCTCTTCCAGGATACGGACGGCTGCCCCGACGTCGTGGTAGCCGCCGCCGGGGATGCCGCGATGGTTGACGCCGACTCGGACGGGGTGGACGACCGGTGGGATGCCTGCCCCGACGACCCGGAGAACCACAACGGCTACCTCGACTGGGACGGCTGCCCCGATGTCACGGCCGTCTCCGTCAGCACGTACGCCGACTCCGACTACGATAGCATCCCGGACGACCGGGATGCCTGCCCAGAGCAGCGCGAGAACTTTAACCGGTACCAGGACGAGGACGGCTGCCCCGATACGGTCCACATGCCTTCCACCGGCGACTACGACCTGGACGGGATAATGGACCGCGATGACCTGTGTCCGTTTAGCAGCGAGACATACAACATGTTCGAGGATACGGACGGCTGCCCCGATGCCGTTCTGGAGACGGGATCTCCGCCAGACTCCGACGCTGACGGGATTGTCGACACGCTGGACCTGTGCCCCACAAGGCCGGAGACATTCAACGGGGTGCTGGACGCAGACGGCTGTCCTGACAACCAGGGAGGACTGAACGATTCGGACGGCGACGGCGTGGTGGACTACCTGGACTCGTGCGTACACGAACCGGAGACCTACAACCTCTTCCAGGATACGGACGGCTGCCCCGATGCCACCTCGACGACTCAGATACCAGCGTACGCGTTTGATGACGCCGACTCGGACGGGGTGGACGACCGGTGGGATGCCTGCCCCGACGACCCGGAGAACTACAACGGCTATCTCGACTGGGACGGCTGCCCCGATGTCACGGCCGTCTCCGTCAACACGTACGCCGACTCCGACTACGATAGCATTCCGGACGACCTGGACGCCTGTCCTACCGTCCGCGAGAACTTTAACCGGTACCAGGACGAGGACGGCTGCCCAGACTGGATCCTCATCGACTCGATTGGGGACGACGACGGCGACGGCATCCGGGACGACCTTGACCTCTGCCCAGACAGGGCTGAGGTCTACAACCTGTTCGAGGACGCCGACGGCTGCCCCGACGCGGTACCTGAAGGGGGAGTTCCGGCCGACTCCGACGCTGACGGGATAATAGACACGATGGACCTGTGCCCCACCCAGGCCGAGACCTTCAACGGGGTGCTGGATGAGGACGGATGCCCAGACCACTACGCCGCCCTGACGGATTCGGACGGCGACGGCGTGGTGGACTATCTGGACTTGTGCTTGCTCGAGCCGGAGACCTACAACCGGTACCAGGATGCGGACGGCTGCCCGGACACGATCCAGGCCGGAACGGGGACGGGCTTCATATTTGCCGACGCCGACTCGGATAACGTGGACGACCGGTGGGACGCCTGCCCCGACGAGCCGGAGAACCACAACGGCTACCTAGACTGGGACGGATGCCCCGAGGTGGTTGCGGCCGGCTCAGGCGGGCCAGGCAGGCCCGACACGGACTCGGACGGATACTGGGACGAGGTGGATGCCTGCCCGACGGCCCCCGAGACCTGGAACAAGTTCAACGACCACGACGGCTGTCCGGACACCTTCCCGGAGCAGTCCAGGTTCGTCCACGACGAGGACCTTGACGGGGTGGTAGACGAGGAAGACATGTGCCCGGCCACCCCCGAGGACCACGACGGGGACATGGACGGCGACGGCTGCCCAGAATGAGGCTGCCCGAGTTCTCGGGACGGGCCTTTCTGGCACCGATGGCAGGTGTCAGCGACCCGGCCCTTCGGTTGCTGTCCAAGAGGTGGGGCGCGGCGCTGGTCGTAACCGAGTTTACCAGCATACACAGCGTCGTGGCGCAACACGACCGGCTGGGGCGCACGGGCGGCTCGATCCGGGACTTTCTGGAGTACTCTGAGGAGGAGAGGCCCCTGTCGGTACAGCTCTTCGGTTCGGACATCGACGTACTGGCCCGGGCTGCCAAGATAGTGGAGCCGTACTTTGACATCATAGACTACAACATGGGCTGCCCAGCCCCGCATATCACCAGGCAGATGGCCGGGGCTGCCCTGCTGCAGGAGGAGTCGCTGACCCGGAAGATATTCCGGACGCTGGTCAGCACGGTAGACAAGCCGGTCACCCTGAAGATGCGCGCCGGGGTAACCAACGAGGACAGGCACCTCTTTCTGGAGGTGGCATCGATAGCGCAGGAGGAGGGCATACAGATGATAACGCTGCACCCTAGGACGGCCTCGCAGGGGTATTCGGGCAGATCCGACTGGTCGCTCATCCGGATGCTGAAGCGGAGCGTACGCGTCCCGGTCGTGGGCAACGGAGACATACTAACCCCGGAGGATGCCGGCCGCATGATCCGCGAGACCGGGTGCGACTACGTGATGGTGGGCCGGGGAGCCATGGGTAACCCGTTCCTCTTCCGCCAGATAAACGACTACCTGCGGACCGGTTCGTACCGGGCCTACGGCCTCAGAGACCGCGTGGAGGCATTCTTTGAGTATCTGGCCGTTGCCGTCAGGTACAACATCAAGCTCACTGCCATCAAATCGCAGGCGATGCGCTTCACCCGGGGGACGGAGGGGGCCCCGCGCCTACGCGAGAGCATATCCTCTGCCAGGGACGGGGCGGAGCTGGCGGGGATAGTGAGGGCCTTCTGCTGACGGCGGCCTGGAAGCACCTGCACATGTGGTGGCGTGCCTTGTAACTCCGGCGGGTAGCTCATAGATTCTCTTTTATATCTGCGGTGATCACTGTAACCATGGAGTGTGAACAGTAATGGCCACAGCATACGTACTGATAAACTGCGAACTGGGATCCGAAGAGTCTGTAATATCCGAACTCAAGACCATGGACGACGTTGTGGAGGTACACGGCACCTTTGGAGCCTATGACATACTGGCCAAGGTGGAGTCCGAGCAGGTCGAGAAGCTCCGCGAGACCATCACTTGGAAGGTGAGAAAGATACCAAAGATTCGATCCACGCTAACCCTGATGGGGATAGAGGGCCAGGAGTAAAGAGGCGGCCGCAAGAGGGTCTCTGTGTAGGAGACCGTAGCGCCAGCCGCCGTACCCTTTTTTGTAACCGTGCTTCTCGTGCAGTGGCGGGCAGCTTCGGGTCTTTTTGCGCCCAAGAGCATTCCAGATTCATTTCTACAAGCGCCACCCCGCCGGAGTCATTGTGATGGCAGCCGGCGCGCCAGTACCAATTTCTTATATCACACAGGGTGGCATGCAATGCAGTGTACGACATGATTGCCATGGGCGCGGTGGTGGCCGGAATAGTCGCATATCTGCTGGTGCGCCGGTACCAGGATCGGTAGGGGATTGACCGGGCATTTGTCTAAAAATAAAAAGTGGTTAGAGGGCCTCAGAACCCTTCTTCTTGGAGGCAATGTTTACCACGTCCTCCACCGTGGACACCGTAATTATGCCGTCACCGGATGTTCCGGTATAGACGGCGCCCGATAAGGTGTCGATGACGGCGTCTAGTTCCGCATCGTCCACTATTGCCATGATACTGACAACGTTGTTGAACTCAGCCTTCATGGTACCGGTTCCCCTGCCCATCCTGACGGTGGGTCGGGCACCGGATCCGCGCCCTTTTCCGTCCAGTGCCAAAAATCCGCCGACCTTGCCTTCAAGGGCATCGGCGACAACTTTTAGCTTGTCCGCAGGGACTATTGCTTCGACTCGTTTCATGGGATACTGCGGTACGGGGTACTTAAAAAGTTCATGGTCGGCGCAACCAGCTGCCTGATGCAATTCTAAACCATGTGCGGCCTGCCGGCTCCTGGATTTGGAAATGCTATCAGGCCGCTGCTGCGGATGGCGGCGCAGGCAAAATAATACGGCCTGCCGGGCTCGGGCACGGATCCAAATTCGACTCACAGCCGGACAAATTAATTCGGTCACCACAGCTTGGTGCGGGCACGACTATGTATCCGTGGAAACCATGCGGTAATTCGGCACGGCATGTCTCGCAATTGCCGGCAGGAGTCCTGCTCTTATTCTCGCCGCCGTTCCGCCGCGGCGAGTTATCGCCGTTTGATGAGGTGAATGCCGATTGTCTTTCTGACGGCGCGGGGGTCCCGTCAGCCCATCCTTGTCGGGGTCAAAGGTGGCAGGAAGCACGGGTCGTGGCCGCATGCGGCACTGCCATCGGGGTCGTCCACCAACCCGGGGCTGATTACCGACGCCATTCCGGCAATAACCGGCGCGGGAAGCGCCAACCCAGCCAATAAAAATGCGGCAAAATCTGCGCGTTTTTCTGATGTATTTTTGAGTGCGTCCCGGTTTTTTTGAATTTAGCCGTACGTATCTGCCATGCCGCCTGCAATAGCCTGAGTGTGGGGCATCGGGCAAAAGCTTCTGCAGAGCATCCGGTCCATTTAGTCAAGCTCCCGCTCAAAGCCGCATGCCAGGTGTTGCATTGGCCAAGATCAGGAACAGATTGGCAGCCGCCACCGTTGCCAGATCCGCGTTTGCGGCAAATATGGCTGAAACCGTCGGATGCTGTGGAAGAGCTTTTGCGCGGCGCCTGGTGTTTTTTCATGTTCGGAAATACCGCCCGCAATTGACATGCGGCCGCATCAGGATCCTGCCGAATTTCCACCCCAAAAGGGCGGCGGTGTATATGCGCAGGCTGCTGGGGCAGAGCGAATCCGCCAACACATTTAGCGATATCCGGATGGATGCCTGGGCCGCCGGATGTACCATGCGGAGCCTTTCGGTAGGCGACAGTGGATGGGCTTGCCTATATCCGGTCTCCGGATGCTGGAACGGCTCGCCGGGTTCAAATAAACCACATCTCATAAATAAGCCGCCCGGACTTCTGGTGCCATGGGCAACAGTCTCGAGGAAGACGTAAGGGCGCTGATAGATTCGGGAACCGGAGACCAGCGCATACTAAAGCAGATACTTCGCGCCGCCGCCAACGGGGAGCTGATAAGCAATCGGGAGCGCAGCTATGTACAGTCGCTGGTAGAGAAGCGCACCGAGACGGTCCCGGACGCGGAGCCGGCCAAGGCAGAGCCGCAGCAGCGCGTGGTCGAGTCAAGACCCGGGCCGGACCGTCGGAGGGGCAGCAAGCCGATGGCTGTGGCGGGGGCCATTGCGGCAGTGGCCGTGGCGATTGCGGTGATTGCCTTCACCGCCCTTCCGGCGGGCCCCGGAACGGTGGTGGAACCGGAACCGGAACACTTTGTAGGGCAGGACTCCGATGCATACGGCACGGGGGACTTTGTACTGGTGGAGGGCCTATCTGACCGTTCGCTGGGCGAGAGGGTCAGTCTGCAGATACTGAACTCGGAGGGCAGCCAGATATGGTCCGAGGAAGTGTCGGTCCAAGCCGACGGGTCATATTCCGCACTGGTGCTGGCCGGCGGGGACGGATGGACGTCCGGGACGCACGCAATTGTGGCTGCCCACGGAGACGGCGAGTACAGCTCCGAGTACGAGTTCGCCGACTAGCCGGCCGCGTCCATGCCGCAGGCTATCCCCTTTCGTAGAGCATGAGCCCCTTCTCCTCCAGGGAGGCATGCAGGTTGTGGACTGATCTGTAAACGTCGCTCTCCTTCTTGGCCCCGGTGCATACAAGTTTGCCGGACGCGAACAGCAGTATGACGGTCTTTGGATCCAGCATGCGGTGTATCAGCCCGGGAAACTGCTCGGGTTCGTACATGCTACGGGGTAGCATCCGGGCGGACTTTTCCAGGTGGATCCTGCCGCCAAGGTTGATGGCGGCCACCATGTTCTGGATTGTTACCACCGCGTCCTTCCTGACGACTATCCCGCCCTTCCGGAGGCGCTGCACTACCGAGCGCACCGCCTCGACGGACATCTCCTCGGACTTTGCCCCCGTGCAGACCATCTTGCCCGTCCGGAATATCAGGGTGGCTGTCCGGGGGTTCTTCAGCCGGAAGACCAGCCCGGGGAACTGCTCTGGGTTGTACTCGGTCTGGGGAAACTTCTTGCTGATGTCGTTGAGATCCAGGGTCTGCTCGACGGTGGCCGAGGCTACCACGTTCTCTATGCTTACGACGGGTTTGGTCTGGGCCATCTGTGGCGCATGTATTTATACCATATATATACACGTGCCCGAGACTGCTGACCCAGCGGAGGGCGCCTCCACCCTAGTGGCGCCCTATCCACTGGTAGCGGTAGTCCTCGTCGATTATCTCAGAGACCATGCGGTCTGCCGCCATCGGGGATACGCGCACCTCGAAGAGCCCGATGCTGCCCTTCCAGGGAACCGGGGCCTTGAGCCTGACGGGGTTCTCCAGGACAAAACCGTACCTGGCCGACTCGAAGCCGGGGCCGGCCAGGTGTAGCGGGTAGTCGCGCCTCACCTCCTCGGCGGTGTCGTACCTGCGGACGTCGGCCAGCGTGGCCCTGCCCACTATGGCGCCGGTTGCCAGCCTGGCGCTTGTGCCTAGCCTGCGGCAGTCCTCCTCCAGCACCTTCAGGGGGGCGTGTATCAGGATGTCGCCGCGGTACCTGGTGTTCCAGTTCCTCAGGTCTATCCTCTTGGCGCCCGAGATGATCAGGTCGGCAAAGGGCTGGCAGACCGAGAGGCACTTCACGCCGGCCGCCTCCGGCGGGGGATGCGCAGGCTCACCGCCAGCCTTCCTCCCCGCCCAGTATGCCCAGCACCTTCCGTGGTATGTCCTGCAGCCTGCTGGTGGCAAGGGTGCGCTCGTATCCCAGCCTCCTAAGGTTGGATGCTATGACCGTGGACCGGGAGATGCCCGGACCCAGACCCAGGGCCACCATCCGTATCCCCTGGGACCGGATGACCCTGACCATCTCCCGGACGGCGCCGGGGTCGGACGGTTCCCCGTCGGTCAGCGTCAGGAATATGTCGGGCCGCCGCACCTGCAGGGCCGGCAGCATCTTCTCGTAGACCTGTGCCAGAGGGGTAGAGCCGTTGGCCACCACCCGGGCGAGCCGCTTTGCGTGGGTGCGGCCCCACCGGGCATCCTCGGGCTTGACCAGCCAGCAGACCACCGCCCTCTCCTGGGTGCTGAACGCGTAGACCGCAAACCGCACGCCCAGATACGCCATAACCTCGCACAGCCCTATGGTGGCCTTCTTGTAGCCGACGGCGTCGGCCGATATGCTGGAGGAGTGGTCCAGCAGTATAACCACCCTGGTCTTTATCGACCGCCGGATGTCCGTGAAGAACGGATCGTGCCCGTCCAGGTGGCTCTCCACGTCGAACTCCTCCCCGGAGCGGCGGTGCGTCTCGCGGTACCCCCTCTTCCACTCCCGGAACCTGGTCTTGAGGCCGTTTATCAGGTCCATGTCGTAGATACTCGACTCGTCTACCCCCACGCCCGGGGGGACGCGTATGCCGCCTATCCGGGGGGCGGTCTCGCCCTTCTCTGCCTTGCGGCCCTCTTCCACGATGGTGCGGTACTCGTCGGCCACCCCCTCGCCCCTCAGGATGGCCTCGGGGTCGACCCTGCCAAAGTCGCCCTCGCGGTTCTTTGTGACCACCCGCAGGAACCGCGTCACGTCGTTCTCGGTCACCGGCATGTCCTCCCGGATGAACGGCAGGGAGACGGGGACGGTCTGCAGGGAGTCGATCTCCAGCGCCTTGATTATCTCGCCGGTCCTCTTCTCCAGCCAGGACGTCCCGTGGCCCTCATCCAGCGCCCTGTCCACCGCCTTGCGGGCCAGCCGCGACGCGCGAAGGACCCGCTCGAAGTGGCTGGGCTGCACCTCTCCCTTGAAGGCTCCGAACGTGAAATGCTGGTAGAACGCCTCCAGTATCTTGGCCCTGCCGTAGACGGAGCCCAGCGAGGGACGGGACAGGAACCTGTAGGCATGGCAGAAGACTATCTCCCCGTCCATGCCCCGCCACATCCTGCGGCCCAGCGCCTCCACCCTCCTCTCCTCCAGGATGTTCATTACGAACCCGAAGGCGTGGTCCCCGCTGAGTATCTTCTCGCAGAAGCGCACCCTCATGGACTCGTACCACAGGTCCATCCGGAACTGGCGGTACCGATCAAAGCCTCCCCCCGGCCGCTTCCTGGTGGGTACCAGGATTATGCGGTTCTCCGCCAGGCGGGTCCTGGTTCCGGTCTTCTCGGAGAACTCCACCATCATGCGGTCGTTGCCAGACCACCTCCTCGCCAGGAATGTGCCTATCTCGGCCAGCGAGGCGGTGTTCAGGGTCATTATCTACCCGAACATGGACGATATTATGTCGCTGGCCTTCCGGTACTCCATCTCGCCCCACTGCGCGTAAACGTTGCCGAATACCATCGTGGCAGCATCCAGGGGCTCGGCGCCGGAGTCCAGCAGCTTGCCGAAGGCTATGGTCTCGCGCATGCTGGGGGAGTAGAAGAGCTCCTCGACGGCGGCGGCCTGCCGCAGGACGTTGGCCAGCCTCACGCCCTGAAGCACCTGCTCGGCGTGATCGCCGTCGGTGTGCCGGCCCACTATCTCGCACTCGGTCTTCTCCGGCGGGTAGTCCAGGCGTATCCTGACGGGGAACCTGCTGAGCAGCTGGGGTGGCAGCTCCTTGGTGCCCGAATGGGAGAGCGGGTTTATCGTCCCCACCACGAACCAGCCGTTCTCCGCCCGGACCGTCTCGCCGGAGGACTCCTTGAGCACTATCTGCCGGCGGTCATCCAGCGACTCGTCCAGGCGCAGCAGGACGTCGGCCTCGGCGGCGTTTATCTCGTCCAGGTACAGCATGCTGCCGCTCTTCATCGAGCGCACCAGCAGGCCCTCGCTGAACCCGATGGTTCCCTCGCTGAGCGTCTTGGTGCCGACCAGGTGGCTCTCTCGGGTGCGCAGGCTGAAGTTTATCGAGTCCAGCCGCACCCGGCGGCTCTCGGCGAACTGGCGCACGAGGGTCGTCTTGCCGGTGCCCTTGGGGCCGATCACCAGCACGAAGAGGCCCGTCTCGTAGGCGCGCTCCAGGATCTCCAGCGAACCGTTCCAGTCCAGATACTCCTGCGCCATGACTATAACTGAGACCCCCAAACCCTATACATTATTTACGCGGCCGGCTACCCCCGCGGCCACCAGGGCGGCGTCCCTGCTTTCGGGGACGTTGTGGGTGCGGATTATGTCGGCGCCGCCCAGGACGGCGGCGGCCTCGGCGGCCAGCGACCCGTACAGCCTCCCTGCGGAATCCTCCCTGTCCAGCACCCTGCCGATAAAGGACTTGTTGGAGACAGAGACCAGCACCGGCAGGCCGCCCCCCACCTCCTCCAGGCTGGCCAGCATCAAGAGGTCACGGACGGCCCAGTCCCCCTCCATCGGGGTGCGGGCGTGGCCGCCCCCCGCATCCCTGAAGAACCCGATGGCCGGGTCCACCACCATCCTGTCCCGGTCGCCGCCGTAGGATACGGCCGTCTCAACTATCCCGGAGAGCAGCCTGGCGGTATCGGCCGGGCTGCCGGTGCTGGGCAGGCGGCTGTGGGCGCACAGTACCAGGGAGGGATCAAACCTTGAGATGACCCCAGCCATGCCGGGGTCGTGCTCCAGGCCTGTGACATCGTTGAGTATGCTGGCCCCCATGTCAAGCGCCTCGGCTGCCACGGCGCTTCTGCAGGTGTCAACAGAGACGGGCAGGCCGCAGGCGTCGGTGACGGCGGCCACGGCAGCCCTTGTCCTCTCCAGCTCGGTGCGCTCGGAGACGGCCGTATCCAGGTAGGGTGCGGTGGACATGCCCCCCACGTCGATGTAGTCTGCTCCGGCCTCCTCCATGAGCGCCGCCGCCTCCCTTATGGATTCCCGCGATTCCCGCACCGAGGCCTTGTGGAACGACTCGGGGCTGGCGTTGATTATCCCCATTATCCTGGGCGGATGGCCCCCGCCCACCACCCTGCCTGCCAAGGTCTGCATGCCATTTATCAGAGAAGCGGTTCGGATATTAGTTGTGATACCCGGATGGGGCCGCCAGTACGGCAGGATAGTGCAGGAGTTCGGCTACGACCCGGCCCGGGATGCGGAGGCCGCCATCCTGCTGGACTCGGTGCTTGCCGGTCCGCCGGCCATACCTGCACTGCGCCGGACGGTGGCGGGCCGGGCGGTCTTCTGCGCGGGGGCGGGCCCGTCGCTGGAGCGGTCGCTGCCGGTGCTGCGCGACCACCCGGAGATGCCCAGGATCGCGGCGGACTCGGCGGCCCTGCCTCTCCTGCGGGAGGGGATCATCCCCGACGTGGTGGTGACCGACCTGGACGGGGACGCGGACGCGCTATCGGAGCTGGACGGGCGCGGGACCATCATGGTGGTTCACGCCCACGGGGACAACATGGACCGGCTGCGCATGGCAGGGCGGTTCGGCAGGTGCGTGGGAACCACCCAGACCGAACCGGTTGGCAGCCTGATCAACTTTGGGGGTTTTACCGACGGGGACAGGGCGGCGTTCCTGGCCAGCCGCTTCGGGGCGGGCAGCATAGTGCTCTGCGGGATGGACCTGGGCGGCCCCGTCTCCGGCTGGTCCACCACCGACCCGGATGCCAAGCTCCGAAAACTGGGCGCGGCAGCCCGACTGCTGGAGTGGCTGGCCACCTTCACCGGGTCGAGCCTGTACACCATGTCGTATCCTCTGCGGGGCTTTGATCATGTCGCCCCGGAGGGGGTGCGGGCCATCGCCGGCAGCCCCCAAAGCTAGCCGGCCCGGTCCGCCTCCGGCGCCCGCCGCCCAGCCCCGGCGTCCTCGGCGGGAACCAAGCTGCGATGGCAACCAGCGACAGGTGCGGCCCGGCACCGGAAACGGCCGCGACGGCGTGGGGACGGCCGAACCCGCCAGGACGGCCCGCCCCGCACGCGCCGGGTTTGGCACCGCCCCAATCCGGGCGCCGACAACTTGGTACCGCCTGGCCGGCGCGGCTGATTTGAAGACGCTATGTCGCCTGCCGAAGCTACCTCCATCTCTCAGAATCGGCCAGCTGCCGGCTACCACCCGCACCGGATTAAAAATAGTATTCACATTATAATAATAAAAACATTTTTAAATATAAATAAAGTTAACCTAGGTGATTTGAAGACGCTAATGCCGCCTGTCGAAGCTACCTCCATCTCTCAGAATCGGCCAGCTGCCGGCTACCACCCGCCTGGAATAAGTAATAGTATTTACATTACAGCAATCGAAACATTTTTAAATATAAATGACATAACCTAGACGTGATCACAGTCAACGAAGCGATCGTTCGTCTGGCCCAGGATCTGGCCGATCAGGAGGAGAACCCGGTGATGGCCGAGGCCTACCGCAACATGGCCAAGATCTACAAGCGGTGTAAGGCGACAGGGCGGGGATCAGAGACTCGAGGGTAGCAGCTGGCAGGAGGGCAGTTGCCCGGCCCGGACCTCTCCGGCGTTTGATCTGCGGTGCGGATGCTGCGCAGATCG
Source organism: Nitrosopumilaceae archaeon (assembly GCA_965261905.1). GTDB lineage: Archaea > Thermoproteota > Nitrososphaeria > Nitrososphaerales > Nitrosopumilaceae > VYCS01. Next base: position 1,469,196 of record CBDHDZ010000013.1, read on the forward strand.
CCACCCGCCCTTCGGTGGCGGGCGAGCCGGCATGGGTTGCGGCTGTGTGACGCCGGCTGCCAAATTGATTTAATAGTTGCAGCAGGGTCACTGTCCCTGTGAAGCTCAGCGAGGAGCAGGTGCGCGATATAGTGGTTCTGCGCGGCAAGCTCCAGGAGCGGGCGGTCGAACTGCAGGAGGAGCTGGAGATGACCAACCTCAACATCATCGCACTGGACTCGGCACTGAAGAAGTCAAGCTTCATGAAGGCATCCGAGTACACCCCCGATGAGGCTCCCCAGCCGGCCGCCCGGCCGGAGGGGCCTGAGGGTGCGCAGCCCGCAGGCCAAGACCGGCCCGCGGAGATGCAGCCTCCGGGCGGGGGCCGGCCTGAGGAGCCGTCCCGGCCCATCACGACCGGATCCGGGGAGGTGGTGGGGAGGATCACCACCAACGAGGAGAGCATATCGATAGTGCTGGAGCCGGATGTCAGCGTCTCGGAGGAGACGCCGCCGTTCCGGACGTTCTTCATATCCAGGGTGATCGGCGAGATGAAGAGGAAGGACTCGCAGGAGGTGGAGGCGGGCAGGCTTGGGCCGGAGTCGGTGATAACGTGCGAGGTCAGGTCCGAGGACGGCCGCATCCGGGAGATAACCATAACGAACTACCGTCTGGAGGAGAGGGCCAGGGAGATAGCCAGCACCACCAAGTGGGTCCTGTCCAGGATGCTGGAGCATGCCGGATGAGGGCGCCGCCGACAGGATAGCGGTGCTGGACTTTGGATCCCAGTACAGCCACCTGATATGCCGCCGCATCCGGGACCTGTCGGTTCGCGCCGAGCTGCTGCCCTATGACACCCCGCCCTCGGACGTGCTGACGCCGGAGACGAGGGGGGTGATCCTGTCGGGGGGTCCGAGCAGCACCTACGAGGAGGGCGCCCCCATGCCCGACCGGGGAATACTGGACTCGGGGGTGCCGGTGCTGGGGATATGCTACGGCCACCAGGTGATAGTCTCCAGGTATGGCGGCAGGGTGAGGCGGGCGTCCCGCGAGTACGGCCACTCCACGCTGGTGATAGATGATGCGGCGGGCCTGCTGGCTGGGATAGGCGGAGAGACGCGGGCCTGGATGAGCCATGGCGACGAGGCCGAGGAGATACCGCCGCGGTTCCGCGTGATAGGCCACACGGACCGGGCCGCCGCCGCGGCCATCGCGGACGAGACGGGCCGGATATTCGGGATACAGTTCCATCCGGAGGTGGTCCACACGCCCCGGGGGACGGAGATACTGCGCAACTTTGCGGTGGGGCTGTGCGGGGCGCGGCAGGACTGGACCATGGAGGCGTTCGTACAGTCGTCGGTGCGCCGCCTGTCGGGTACGCCGGGCAGGGTCCTCTGCGGGGTGAGCGGCGGCGTGGACTCCAGCGTGGCCGCCGCCCTGCTGCACAGGGCCATAGGGGATCGGCTCAAGTGCGTGTTCATCGACAACGGCCTGCTGCGGCACAACGAGGCCGCCGAGGTGGCGGAGATATTCGGGAAGATGGGCGTGGACTTTGAGCTGGTAGATGCCTCCGGCCCGTTCCTGGAGGGACTGGAGGGGATCGACGACCCCGAGGAGAAGCGCAGGGTGGTGGGCGAGGAGTTCGTCAGGGCGTTCACCAGGTTCTCCGAGGACGGGGGGCCATTCGAGTGGCTGGCCCAGGGAACGCTCTACCCGGACGTGATAGAGAGCGGGGTCTCGGGGGGCCCGGCGGCGGTCATCAAGTCCCACCACAACGTCGGGGGGCTGCCCGACTGGCTGGGGCTGAAGGTGCTCGAGCCGCTCCGCGACCTATACAAGGACGAGGTCCGGGCCGTGGGGCGGATACTGGGGCTGCCAGATGCCATCCTGGGACGCCACCCCTTCCCCGGGCCCGGCCTGGCCGTCAGGATAATGGGCGCCGTCACGGCCGACAAGCTCAAGATATGCCGGGAGGCCGGCCGGATAGTGGAGGAGGAGGTGCGCCGCGCCGGCCTGTACGACAGGGTGTGGCAGGCGTACGCGGCGGTCGGCGACGACCGGGCAGTCGGGGTGGTGGGAGACGGGCGCGTGTATGGCAGGATAGTGACGGTGCGGGTGGTCGAGTCGGTGGACGCCATGACCGCCGACTGGTCCAGGCTGGACCACTCGGTGCTGGCGGCGATCAGCAACCGGATCACCAACGAGATAGAGGAGGTTACCTGGGTCACCTACGCTGTCTCCAGCAAGCCGCCGGCGACCATCGAGCCGCAGTAAACGGCTTACCGTCCCCCGTCCAGTCCCAGCAGGGCGGCGCCAACCACGCCCGCCGAGTCCCACAACAGGTCGTCCAACGCCTGGTCGTATGCCGCCCCCATCAGGGCGGCGCCAACCACGCCCGCCGAGTCCCCCAGGATGTTGCGCACGATGGGGGTCCCCCCGTCCAGGGCCATCTTGTGTACCGCCGAGGCGCCCGCGTCGTAAAGGAACGGGATGTTGGAGAGCCCGCCGCCCAGGACGACGATGTCAGGATCAAGCACCTGGATCACGTTGGAGAGGGCCAGCCCAAAGTCGGCCAGGAAGGCGTCGCGCCACCCCTCGTAGCCGGCGGGCCTCAAGGCGACTATCTCCTGGACGCTCAGGCCGGTCCCGGCCGCGTCGCGCCACCTTCGCTCCAGGGCCGGCCCGCTGATATACGTCTCCACGCATCCCCTCTTTCCGCACCAGCACCGGTTTCCGTCGTGGTGGAGGACCGAGTGGCCCCACTCCCCGGAGATGCCGGCCCTGCCGAACCTGACCCTGCCGTCCGCCACGACGCCGCCGCCGACCCCGGTGCCAAGTATGGCCCCAAAGACCGTCCCGTATCCGGATGCGGCGCCCATCCGGGCCTCGGCGGCGGCAAAGCAGTCGGCATCGTTGGCCATCCGGATGGATGAGCCCAGCATCTCCTCTAGGTCGGCCTTGAGGGGTCTTCCCCTCAGGCAGCGCGTGTTGCTGTTCCTGATGAGGCCGTCGGGGCCGGCCGTTCCGGGGGTCCCTACCCCTATGGTGCGGTCGCCGCCGGGTTCCAGCCGTCTTGCCAGGTCGCCGACCGCCCTCAGGATGCCCTCGTACTTGGCCGGCGTGGGGACGCGCCTCCTCTCCAGTATCCGGCAGTCGCCGTCCAGCACGGCGCCCTCGATCTTGGTCCCGCCCAGATCTATGCCGATATGACGAGACAAAAAACCAAAAAAAAGCGTGCTTACCCCATCGGGGGAGGTGCGTCGCCGCCCGGCGAACCGGACACGGCTATAACGTCGTCTATTCTCAACACCATACAGGCGGTCTCGGTTGCCGACTTTACTATCTGCTCCTTGACCGCGACAGGCTCTACCACGTCAAGGTCCAGCATGTTGGAGATCTTGCCGTTCCTGGCGTCAATCCCGGTCCACTTGAGTCCCTGGCTCTGCTGAGCCCGAATGCTGGCGATGGTGTCTATGGTGCTCATTCCGGCGTTCTCTGCTATCGTCAGGGGGATGCTCTCCAGGGCCTCTGCGTACTTTTTGATTGCCAGCTGCTCGCGTCCGTCGAAGCTGTCGGCCCAGTCCTTGAGCCTTGTGGATGCGTACGCCTCCGGGGAGCCGCCGCCGGCAACTATCGCCGGCTTCTCTATCACGTCTTTGACGACCATCAGGGCGTCGTGTATGGACCTGTCTGCCTCGTCTACCACCCTCTGGGTGCCGCCTCTCAGCAGGAGGGTCACGGCCTGGGGGTTGCTGCATCCTTCGATGAACACCCACTTGTCGGCCTCCACCTTCTCCTGGTAGGCGGATTCGGCGGTTCCCAGGTCGTCCGTGGAGAGGTCGTCCAGGTTGGATATCACGCGTCCTCCGGTGGCCTTGGACAGCTTGGTCATGTCGCTCTCCTTGACACGCCTGACGGCCAGTATGCCGTTCTTGGCTAGGTAGTGCTGGGCGATGTCGTCTATGCCCTTTTGGCAGATGAGCACGTTGGCCCCGGCTGCCTGCAGCTTGCTGACCATGTCTTTGAGCATGCGGCTCTCCTCCTCCAGATACATCTGCATCTGGGCCGGATCGGTTATGCGGATCTCGGAGCTCATCTCGGTCTTTTCTATCTCCATCGGGGAGTTCAGCAAGGCTATCTTGGCCCCGGCTATCTTGGTGGGCATGCCGCTGTGGACGATCTCCTTGTCCAGGACTATCCCGCTTACCAGCTTGGAGTCCTGGATGGAGCCGCCGGCCTTCTTCTCTACCTTGATGTTGTCCAGGTCGACGGTGCGCTTTTCGCCGCTGCCGGTGGCAACCTTCAGCACCGACTCCACCACGATACCGGATAGCGTGTCGCTATCGTCGGATATCAGCTTGGATTCCATGCTGGTCTTGGCTACCTTCAGTAGGCTTATGGTGTCGTTGGGCTCGACTGCCCTGGCTATGGTTCCGTAGATCTCCAGCGCCTTCTCGGCGGCGGTCTGGTATCCCTCTATTATCACCGAGGAGTGGACGCCCCTCTTGAGGAGCTCCTCTGCCTTGGTGAGCAGCGCTCCGGCAAAGACCACCGAGCTGGTGGTGCCGTCGCCCACTTCGTTGTCCAGGGCCTTTGATATCTCGACCATCATCTTGGCGGCGGGATGCTGTATGTCTATCTCCTTTAGTATGGTGGCCCCGTCGTTGGTGATGGTTACATCACCCAGCGAGTCCACCAGCATCTTGTCCAGGCCTCGGGGGCCCAGGCTGGTGCGTATCAGCTCTGCCACCAGTTTTGCGGCGGTGATGTTGTTCTGCTGTGCGTCCTTTCCTTTCTGCTGCAGGGCGCTCTCTTTCAGTACGAGAACAGGTCCCTGCGGTGTCTGTTGTATCGATGCCATTTGATGAGGGTGGGTCTTGGACTCCCCCTTTTTAACATTACCAGAGCGTCCTGATCTGATCGCGCCGGTCGCCGCGGCGTGCTGATGCCGGATTAACGTCGCAGACATTATGACAATGCCCAAGATGCCCGCTTTGGGGACCTGAGTGCATGCGCATCCTGTGGCCCCTGGATGGCATCCGGCGGTGCACCACGGCCGGATCAGTCCGCGGCAGCGACGGGCGGAACCACCCTGCCCTCCCTGACGTTGATGATGCCCCTGCTCAGTATCCTGACCTGCGGCAGGGCCAGAAAGGGAAGGAACAGCGGTATGAGGTTGGGGTTCTCGAACCTGCACCCGATGTCGGTGGTGGCGCCGTTGACCGCCCCAAACCCCTCCCGGACGGCGTCCAGCGGGCGCTCCGACATCAGTCCGGCCACCGGCAGTGGAAGATCCGATATCACCCCGCCGGACCTTGCGACGGCCATCCCGCCGCGCATGCTGATCACGCGGTTTGCCGCGACGGCCATGTCCAGGTCGTTTGTACCTATGACCACCAGGTCGTTCTCGTGGAAGGTGTAGGTGGTGGCCAGGGCGCCGTCCCCCTCCCCGAACCCCTCCAGGAACCCCACCGCGCTCCTGCCGGATCCGGTCACCCGGTCGACGGCCGCCACCTTCCATATGTTGCCGCCCTCCGGGATGGCGACCATGCCGTCCCGGACCGGCAGCTCGGCGGATCCGGGAGCCGTGACTATCTCGGTTCGGAGGAGGATGGTGTTGGCGACGGCCGTCTCGCCGGCAGCCCTAACCCCAAAGTCGGCCGGGGAGAGCCGGTCCACCATGACGGTCTCCCCCAACCATGCCGGGATCTCCCTTTTGGGGATCCTGGCGGCCAGGGCGCCCTCCGATACGGATATCCTGCCGCCCGTCAGCACGGAGTTGATCCTGAACGACTCCAGGTCGTCCAGTATGATGATGTCGGCCAGCCTCCCGGGCGCTATCCCGCCCAGGTCCGTATCCATGCCGTAGTAGACAAAGACGTTCCTTGTGGCCATGGACACGGCCTCCACCGGGCTGATGCCCGCCCGGATGGCCTCCCTGATACAGTGGTCGATGTGCCCCGAGCCCATGTCGGCCGGGTTGAGCCCGTCCGAGCAGAACATCAGCCTGCTTGTGTATGTGCCCTCCGATACCACGCGCTCGACTATCCGGCGCAGGTCCCGCCGTATGGAGCCCTCCCTGATCATCACGTACATGCCAAGGCGCAGCCTCTCCAGAGCCTGGTCAAAGTCTATGGGCTCGTGGCAGGAGGCTATCCCGGATGCGGCGTATGCTGCCAGCTTCGTCCCCCTCATGCCGGCGGTGTGCCCGTTGACCACCGCTCCGGCCTTGGCGGCTCTGTCGATGGCCTCCATCGTGGGATGGTGGCACCCCGTCACCTTGGTCCAGGCAAAGACCTCGCCCATGCCGAAGACGGCGGGGTCCTCCAGCAGGGCGTCCTGCTCGGCCGCGCCGATGCTGTGCGCATAGCTGAATTCCGGATCCACCGGCTGCCCGCCGGGGATGCCCTGGAATATGCGGACCGGCAGATCCCAGCACGCCTCCTTGAACCAGACAAATCCCCTGTACCCGGCCACGCCGGTTATGTCGATGGGATCCGAGAAGAGGGCGGTGGTTCCGTGCGCCAGCAGGCTCTTGGCCGTCATGGCCGGCAGCACGAACTGGTCTATGTGGATGTGGGGGTCGGCCAGCCCCGGGACCACGTGCCTGCCCTTGGCGTCGATGATCCTGGTGCCGGGTCCCACCGTATGCGAGGCGTCCGGTCCCACGTATGATATTCTGGAGCGGCACACGGATATCTGTGTCTCGGGGATAATCTCGCCGGTATACACCGAGACCAGGGAGCATCCCTTGATTACCGTGTCCGCGTGGGTTCTGCCCATGGCCGCGTCGCTCATCTCGGCGGCGCTGCGCGGCAATGCCATGCGTACCATCTGCATCTGCGCGTATTTGACTATGGCGGCGCGCCCGGCATCTCCTACCTGGCTTGAGGGTGCCCGTGTACGCCAAAATTCAGAGATCCCTACTCGGCCGATACAGGCACTCTGTCCTGCAGGTGCGCCGCTGGGCGCCCTGGACTGGACCATCTTTTTGAGTTGTACAATTTCGGTTTTCGTACCATTTTGGTTTGTCGACACGCACCGGAAATATTATTACAAATAGTTACGATGATCATTACCAATGAAATCGACAATAATGCTAGCTGCAGCACTGGCAGGACTGCTGGCAGTCGCGGCCGTACCATCGCACTCGGATCACGTGCAGATAACCATAAGCCTGATGCCCGGCACCGAGGCCGAATGCGCCGGCTCAGCCACCTGCGTCGGCCTGTCGGCGGCCACGCTGGATGCCGGCGGCGAGGTCATCTGGTCCAACGACGGAAGCGAGCGGGTCACCATCACAAGCGGGGACGCCGGCTCCCACCATATCGGGGAAGACTTTGGGCCTATAACGCTGGACCCCGGACAGACGTACTCCCGCATGTTCCATGATGCGGGCGAGTTCAGCTTCCACCTTGTGGATCATCCGTGGATGGCAGGCACAATCACGGTCGTGTCCGACGAGGATCATACCCACGGTGACCCGGCCGATGACGGCATGGAGGCGGGCGGCCACCCGCACGCCACACTGGAGGCCGAAGGGCCGCTGGCCATAGGCATCAATGCCTCGGTAGAGGACGGAGGCGGCCTCAACGTACACGTAATGACAGAGGGCTGGACGTGGACTCCGGAGAACGTGAACGACGAGCACGTACCCGGCGAAGGACACGCCCACATATACGTGGACGGCGTGAAGAGTTACGTGTACGGCCCGTACTATCACGTGCCCGGGCTGGAGCCGGGGAGCCACCACATCAGGGTGACCCTCAACGCGAACACGCATGACGAAATGCATGCCGACGGCTTCCCGGTGGAGGCCGTCGCAACGGTGGTGGTGCCCGAGCACGACCACGAGCACGAACCCGCCCCGGTGACCGGAACGGCCTCGATGTCCATAAATGCGACGGCCCACGCTGATGCCGAGGACGGCTACAACCTGGAGGTGAGCGTGACCGACTTTGCCGTATCAGGCGAGGGCGTCAACGGAGACCACGTGGAGGGCGAGGGATATGTCATGGTGAGCATAGACGGGGAGCAGTACAACCGCCTCTACGGACACTGGCTTCAGATACACGCCCTGGATCCCGGGACCCGAACCATCACCGTCAGCCTGTTCACCAACGACCACAACCCGTACCACTGGGATGACGAACCCATAGAGGCCTCGATCACGATACACGTGCCCGAGGACGGCGACGGTCATACGGCCCACGACGACGATCACGCCGGAGACGGCCACACGCATGGCAGCTCCGGCTAGGGGATAGCTGACACGTTTAATACGTGCCGCTCCGGGACCGTGCCCGTTGCGTTTTTTTATTTTATTTCTTCTTTAATCCGGGCGGCAGTTCCGTGCCGGATTAAAAAATAATTTGGTTTTTTTGGGCGGTGGATAACTGCGCCGCAGATCAGCATTCGGCCACGCAAAAAACTGATACGCCCATCTGTTGGGTGTTGGAGGCAGGTGAAGTTCCACACCAAGCAGGCACGACCAAAAGTGGTCTGCCTGGGTAGATCCGCCGCGTCCGTATGGCGAGCGGCAAGACGCAGAAGCGAAAAGAATCCGGCCCTCTGCTGTTCCTGCCGGGATTGTTTGCCGATATGGCGGCTACGGCCGCCGTGGCTTCGCACATCTTGTGGCCCGTCTCGACTTTTACGGTCTCTGGCATGGCATCTTTTAAACCGGAGGATTTTTTTGGCACCGAGTCGATGGCCCCACACGCGCCGGCCGGGTCTCGTTGCCAAACCCTTCGGCCGGAAAACCAGACGAGTCCACACAGACCGCCATCTTTGCGCTTCTAGGCATGTATGAGGACTGTCTGGCGCAGTTTTTCGTCAAAATCGTCAAACGACTCTGAATCTGAGGAGTTTAGCGCGATATCTTCATCCAGGTGTTTTTTGCCCAGACGGTTTGTCAGTTCAAAGAGGTCCTGCCTGAATTCGCCAAGGCATTCCTCAAATCTCCTCCTCTCCGTGCTGGTGTTCAGCGTGAGTGGTTTTGTCCTAAACAGGTCCTCGAGTTCCCTCGCATTGGCCGCCTTCAGAAAGAACCTCAGCGTGAATTCCGAGCGGAATGTCCTCGCCAGCGTCTCTGAAAGTCTCCTGCGGCGTTTCTTAAACTTCCTTAGTTCTGCCGTTATCATTCTCTCACTGGACCTGACGGGGTGCAGCCTTGTCTGCAGCCTAGCCAGATCTGTCCTGAATGACTTTATCGCCGATGTCTTTCCGATGTATGATAGGTTGTACAGGTTGTACAGCTCAAGCGGCAGGTCTGACTCCAGGAACTCTGCCATCATCTTTCTGTGCCATCGACCATATGACGCCCTGAGCATCTGCCTCAGTGCATCCAGCAAGTCTATCATCAAGCTGACCTGTTCGTTGGTGTCGTCCGGCTTTGATCGAAGTGCCTGCAGTGATTCTTGAATCTCTGCATTTTCATCCAAGAATTCTGTGAAATGCTTGTCCCAGAGCTTCAGGTAGGCGCCGGTGGTAAACCAGTCTGCGTTAAAACTAACCTTGTCTACGGCAAACTCTATTTCACTGGATATTATCTTGTCCAAGTCCGGCTGTTCGTATAGCATCAAGTCTATCATGGTTTTTTTCATATGATGCTCCGGGGTCGTTTTCTTCTTTAGGCTGGGTTGGAAATGCTGCAATACGTATATGGCGGCAGATTTGGCAAATTCTTGCTTGTCATAATTTTCAAAACCCACGGTTAGAGCTTTCAATCACTCTGATACGCAGTTTCCTGTATATATCAGCTTCCGGATCCGGTTCTTTAGACAATACGGTTGATGGTGATTTTACGTATACTAGGACGGCTTGGAACTAATCTGACCTGGTGACCAGGATCTCGTTGCCCTGTATGACGACCCGCAACCCTTTAGGGTTGTCGAGCTTGTCAAGTACGGGCGCTGGAATGTACGAATAACTGGTACCAAGGCGCATGTTGTGGGTGATCGACACCATGAACTCGGTTGCATCTGCGATCAGGTCAGACGCCAAACCAGATCAGATGCGAAGCGTTACGTCTTGGTTCATCCTTTGTACGCATCAACCATGTTTTCTAGAGAGCCCTTCTAATTAACATTTAAATGCCGAATGATGGTAGCATAATTGGTAGAGGAGAGTTGAGATGACTCGTTGGAATGGCAACATTCCACCTTTCCGTCATTCCATCCACCGATTTCGTGCCGGTATGATCGACGGCTCATCGACAATTTCGCCGCGTCTGGCAAAAAACGGCTCTAACCGTGTGTATCTATCGCTTTGGTCGTTTTGAAAGTGTGCCCATATTGGTATACAACACACATCTGCAGCTGTATCCCAGTACTCGTCTCAGACGGCGACATGGTAGCCGTGTTTAAAAGTTAATCTAAATAATTTGGTACGGTTGGATGGCTGTGGCTTGAGATACTTGCACCCTCACGTTTCATCTTATAGATTAGTTTTCTTATCTCACCATCATTCTTGTGATTTTCTTCATCAGCTATTGTTAATCCAACTTGATCCTCACTATCAAGATACATGTCAAACCTATGAACAGTTGCACGCATAGCAGGCAATCTAGGAATCTCTGCGTTTTCTCCATAGATTTTTTTTAATTGTGTTTTGTGTACTGCGGTAGCAAATATAACTGGGTTTATTGAAGTGATAAGATCGAATATCTCATTAGAAAGTTTCTTTCTTTTAGCATGCGGTCCATGGCACCCCGCTGGTCGACTCCGGCGGCTTTCAGCATGGCCGGATATGTCGGCTGGCTGAACGCAAGGTACGGCAAGATCAGCGTGAGACTGTTCTGCAAGCTACACATCATGCACACGCTGCACGGCATGATATGCGTCGCCGCCGTCACCCCCGGAAATGCAAACGACTCGCCGTACCTGCGCCAGATGATAGAGATGCTCCCGGAGGGAGACGGGGACGTCCCGGCCGACGCGGCCTACGGGGGCGTCGAGAACTGCGACGCCATCCGGGACAGCGGCCGGAGGGCGATCATCGACTCCAAGTCCAACGCGGTGATCAAGGGATTCAACGCCAAGGCGGAGATGTCGGGGTTTCCGCGAGGAGCACCCGGGGATCTTCCACCGGATACTGCGCCTTCGGAACAACGTCGAAAGCGTCTTCTCGTCCATGAAGGCGCGGTTCGGCGGGGTCGTACGCGCCCTCAGGGAGAAGACCCGGTCGGTGGAACTGCTATCGATGACCGTCTGCTACAACATGGCCTTCGCCTAAGGCCACACCGCGGGGGCGGGAACCCCCCGCGGCTATGGGGAGGCTGCGCACGACTGCCCGCGGACCGCTATCAACGACGGCTCCGGTGGGCAGCAAGAACGAGCGATCCGGCGTCTACCCCACACCTTCCTGCCGATCCAGGCGCCTCCGTGGGTATCAAGGGACCGCCGATTGATTTTTTGGGCAAGGCCCCGCTGGCACCTAGGCTTAAATTACTCCGCCTGTGCGTCACCTACGTGAACATACCAAAGCTGATCCGCCGGTACTGCCCCAAGTGCGATACGCACACCGAGCAGAAGATATCCATCTACAAGGCCGGCAAGAGGAGGGGATCCGCCAGGGGCGAGCGCCGGCACGCCGAACGCAAGAAGGGGTACGGCGGACAAAAGTTCCCCAAGCTGGCAAAGCCTGCCAAGGTGACCAAGAAGGTAACTCCGTTGTTGACCTGCTCTACCTGCAAGAAGAAGTTCAACACGCACGGGATCAGGATCAAAAAGTTCGAGCTGGTGGCCGCATGAAGAAGGATCACATTCCCATACCGGAGCCCTCCAGCAGGTTCCAGAAGATATCATGCAAGGAGTGCGAGGAGGTGCAGGTGGTCTACTCCCATGCCACCACCGCCGTCACGTGCAGCATGTGCGGGAACGTTCTGACCGAGTCGACCGGCTCAAAGACCAAGATGTTCGGACGGCTCGTGGGCAGCGCCGAGTAGGGCGCAGTCCCCGATGGTGTTCATGTTTACGGCCAGGCGGGGATCGTCGATTATCATCATCCTCTGGGGGGCGCCGCTGGCCGCGCCGGCATCAACCACCGAGACGCCCGTATACCTGCAGGGCGTGCTACGGTGGGTGAGCCGTATGCCCGGCGAGAGCCCCAGCGAGCTGGCGTAGCCCTCTGTGACCAGCAGCAGGGTCCACCATCCGGGGCGGTAAGCGGCGGCCACCCTGTCCAGGATGGCGCCGTCCAGCAGCGGCAGATCCCCCGGCACCACCACCACCGGACCCTCCAGCCTCTCCAGGGCGTAGGCCAGATCCGCCGAGTACCCGGCCCCGGGCGTCTCCAGGATGGACACCGTACCCTCCAGGAGGGCCCTGGTCTGCGGGGCGTGGGGGCTGACGGCGGCCACCACCCCGGTGATGGCGCCGCACCGGCCCAGCGCGTCGGCCACGCCCAGCACGACCGGCCGCCGGTGTCCCAGGGTCAGCTTCTCGCGGGATGACCTCATGCGGCTCCCCCGCCCCCCGGCCATTATCAGGCCCGTCATCGCCGTCATATCGAGACGGCCACTCCCAGGGCTGCCGCCCTGCCTATCTCGTTGACGGCGCCCAGCACGTCCCCGGTTATCCCGCCGAACGCCCTGGACGAGACGGCCACCAGTATGGCGGCCGCCCCGGCGGCGGCCACCACCGGCAGAGCCGCCGGAAGGACCCCCAGGGCAAGGACGGGGACCAGCCAGATGGCGGTGGCCGCCCCCAGGCGCTTTCCGTCCACGGCCCCGCAGAAGAGGGCGCCGCCGCCCTTGGCAGCGGGCCTGCCCAGGTAGGCGGCCACCACCATCGCGTACTTGGCGGCCACCTCCGATATCACCACCGCCAGCAGCAGCTCGGCGCCGCTCCTCTGAGAGAGGGCGGCCACCACGAACGCTATACAGAGGACCGCCGAGGAGACGCCGGCGGCCCCCGTCGCCTTGTCCCGCATGGCCGATATCCTCCTCCTGGCCGTCCCGCTCGCCATCAGGCCGTCGGCAAAGTCGGCCAACCCGTCCAGGTGATGCATGCCGGTGACCACGGCCAGGCCGGCGGCCACCAGCACCCCGGCCACCAGCGGGTCGACGTACCCGGAGGCGAGCCACCCCAGCCCGCCGGCTATCGCCCCGACCACCAGGCCGGCCAGCGGAAAGAGGTATGATGAGCGGGCGGCGCCCTCGATGGTGCCGCCACCCGCAGGTATCACCGTCAGGAACGAGATGACATCCCGGAAGCCCATCCTCAGGACACCATCCAGACCAGGACCGACAGCAGGGCGGTGCTCGCCAGCATGAGCGGCAGGCAGATCAGTCCGGCAAACAGCCAGATGGTGCACTTCATGATGCGCACCGCCCCGGCTATATCGTCCACGTCGGGGTCGCGCCCGCCGCCTATCGTATAGTGGTGGGGCTTCTCCAGGGTCACCCCCAGCGCCCCGGCCATGGCCGCCATCGCGTGCCCTGCGTTGGGGCTCTCCGTCCGGCCGGCGTACCGGAGGATGGAGCGGCGCGCCCCGGCGCCGTCATATCCCAGGATGGAGGCGGCCAGCGCCATGACCCTGCCGGTCAGCCGGGCGGGTATCCAGTTCAGTATGGTGTCGCATTTGGCGCCGAACCACCCCACGTCCCGGAAGATCTCGGACCTGTAGCCGGCCATCGAGTCGACGGTGTTGACGGTCCTGTATATCAGGGCTCCAGGAAGGCCGAAGGCGCCAAAGTAGAAGAGCGGCCCGGTCACCCCGTCGACGGTGCTCTCGGCGACGCTCTCGACGACCCCCGAGCAGATGTGCTTCCGGTCCATGTTGGTGGTGTCCCGCTTGACTATCGAGGCCAGCCGGCCCCCCGCCCCCCGGACGTCGCCCTCCTCCAGCCGGGCGGAGACTGCCATGGCATGTCGCTCCATCCCGCGTATGGCGATGGTGCTCTTGAGCAGCAGCACCATCACCGCGTAGGCGCCGATAACGGATGCCCATGCCACCGTCACCACCACCGACAACGGAAGGCCGGGCCATGCCGAGAGTGCCGCGATGCTGGGAAGGCTGATCGCCAGCAGGACCAGATGGGCCAGCCCGGCCACCGCCGCACACGAGACTACCACCACCGCTGCCCCCCAGAACCGGCGCCATCCGCCGGCCCTCTCCCCGAACGCGGGTACCATCCTGGCTATCATCCGCCCTGCCCAGGCGGTGGGGTGGTACCGGTCAGGCGGATCCCCCAACACCCTGTCGACGATGATGGCCGCCAGCATGATCCCCGCCGGCAGGATGCTCGAGGCGGCCACGCCGATCGCCTCCGTGATCATGATGCCATCTCCATTATCCTGTTCATGTCCAGGTGGGACTCCACCTGCGCGGCAACCTCGTCTATGATGTCCTCCAGGCCCGGAGAGCCGACCGGGGGGTCCGGGGCATCCGCGTCCAGCGAGTCCTCGGGCGGGAGCCGGGTCTCCATGTAGGGCAGCACGCCCAGCACCTCCTTGCCGGTCGTCTCGCGTATCCGCCTGATGCCCGGCTCCAGGATGTCGGGGTCGCCCCGGAACTTGTTTATCACAAAGCCGCGGATCATCTCGCGGTGGCTCTCCTCCAGCAGCGAGATGGTCCCGACCATCTGAGCAAAGCAGCCGCCCCTCTCTATGTCTGCTGCCACCAGCACGGCCGCCCCGGCCGCCCCGGCCATCCTCATGTTGGCCATGTCAAAGGGGACGTTCACCTCGGCCGGCGAGCCGGCCCCCTCCATGACTATGACGTCGTGGCTCTTCCGGAGGGTGTCCAGCGCCCCGAGCGCCGCGGAGATCCCCCGGGCGGCGGCGAACCGGTAGTACTCCTTGGTGTCCATCACCCCGGCGGTCCTTCCCATCACGTACACCTCGCTGGCGCGGTCGGTCCGCGGCACCAGCAGGACGGGGTTTATCTCCGGGGTGATGGGGCAGCGAGCAGCGACGGCCTGGACGGCCTGCGCCCGGGATATCCTCAGACCGCCATCGCCATACGAGAACCCGGACATGTTCTGCGACTTGAAGGGGGCCACGTCGCAGCCCCGGTTGGATAGTATCCTGCAGAGGGCCGTGGCTATGGTGCTCTTGCCGGCTCCCGACATCGTCCCCTGGACCATTATGCACGGCATGACTCTGGTAGGCGGCCGGCAAGTATTGTGTTTTCCCTTCGGGTCCTGACCGACACCCGGATGTGGTGGTTGTCCAGACCCTCGAAGCTGGAGCAGTCCCGGACCAGCACGTCGTGCTTGAGGAGGCGCCCCTGGACGGTGGAGGACTCCGCGTCGGTCCTGGCCAGGATATAGTTGGCGTCGGTCTCGTAGGGGTGGATGCCGGCCGCCCCCTCCATGATGCCGGTGAGGTAGGGCACCTCCTCGGATACGAGGGATAGCGCCTCGGCGATGTGGCCGGCGTACCTCAGCGCCTCGGTCCCGGCCACCTGTGCCAGCGCGTTTACGCTCCAGGCGGCCCGGAGGTCCCTGAGCCTGCCGGAGGCGGCGGGGGCAGCTACGGCGTATCCCACCCGCAGGCCGGCCAGCCCGAAGGACTTTGTCATGGACCGGAGTATGATTAGGTTGTCGTGCAGGGCGGCCCGCCCGGCCACCGACTCGTCCCTGCCGGGGGTCATCTCGATAAAGCACTCGTCGACGACCACGACCGAACCGGCGTCGGCGGCCGCCTTGACTATCTCCAGGACGGTCCCTGCCGGGGTCAGCCTGCCGGTCGGGTTTGCGGGGTTGCAGACGAAGACGCAGCCGCCCTCGGGGACGGCCTCGGCGAACCGCTGGGCGTCCTCGGACAGGTTCATCGTGGGGAAGCGCTCTATGTTCGAGCCGCACAGCCGGGCCGCGGCGGCGTACTCGCCGAAGGTGGGGGCCGGCACCAACACCGGGGATCCCGCAACCATCCTGCAGACGTTGTGGATGATCTCGGTGGCGCCGTTGCCGGCTACCACCCGGTCCGGGGAGGTTCCGGCGTACCTCGCCAGGGCCGACTCCAGGGCCGCGGCGTTGGCGTCGGGGTACTCGGATGCGACATCCAGGGATCCGGCCAGCGCCTCCCTGACGGACGGGTGCATCCCCAGCGGGTTTACGCTGGCGCTAAAGTCGATTATGTTAGGACCCAGCCCCATGGTCCGGGCCCCGCCGTGCGGCGCAGGTGTCAACGTACTGTGTCGTGTTCATGGCGATATTGCTGTTTTGGATGGGCGGCGGCCGATTCCCCTTGGGTCAGAGCCACCAATCAGGTGCCGGATCTGCTACCGCAGACCCGCATCAACCTCTCGTAATCGTCCTCAAATCTGCGAAAAGCCTGTGCACATCGCCTGAGTCGTCTTGCGGCCTCCGGCCATCCTGCCTCGATACGCGCCGCATCCTCTTCGGTCCCGCTAATCACTTCCCGTATGTCCATGTTTTTCATGACCGTGCTCGGCTTATAAATACTGCCAAACCATCGGCTGTGTCCCAGAAACATATACAAAAATAATAAAGTTTTTTACCATGTGATAACCGTATGGTACCATGAGGCGCACCTCCGGCCAGACGGTCTCTGTCAGCATGCACCACGGCAAGGTGTACAGTCCGGATGATGAGGCGCCGATCAGCCTGATGAGGCGGCGCCTACTGCCATCATCACCATCATCTGGTTGTGAACCGGCGGCGGCGTCCGGCAACGGCGTCCGGGTGGCCGGGGATTGGGAGCAGCGCGTCGACCGGCCGGTGTTCCGGCTGGTGGACGCTGCCTGCGTGCGGTTTCCGCACGTATACGGCGAAGGGCGGCGGCTGAAAGGGAGCGTGAAGAAACCCCTGCCGGGGGCGGACGCGCGTCTCCTTGACGACCACCTGGATGCATCCAAGTACTACGGGACGCGGCCTCCGGGCCGTATATGTCTCAGACACACCCCAAACCATCTGTGGGGTATGACCCGTACAAGTTCAGGTCAAATTCTGACCTGTGCCTGACCGGTGACCTCCGGCAGATGCTGCCGGGTGTGTTCGCGCATGGGGTTCAGTTTGACCTGAGCTTGTACTATGACCCCCACACCTGCGGATTACGATATACTTGTTCAACGCAGACGCGCGCTGGTGGACGCCAGAAAAGAGGTGATTAGAAAGTCAGAGAGGGCACATGCGGCCACCGAAGTATGGAAGGCGACCCATCTCAAGAATATACAAAAAGAGATTGATGCGATAGATGAACTACTGAGGGACTTTGATGCGGATCTCTAATGTCGGACCGGCGGCAGTGGGTGTTGCGCGCGGACGGGCTGGCGCGGCCCGCCCTGCCCATCTTGGCCGGGATCCCCCGCCACGGGGAACCACCAATCCGTTTTTGGGCCAAGGCGCGGCGGCCGAACCGGACACGACAGGACCGCACGCTCTGCCGGAACCGGTCCGGCCTTGTCCAAAAATCCGGAAAAAGGTCACTAGTAATGTTTAATTACTAAATCCAGATGCCCGCCGGACGACGGCCCGGATGATCGGAAGGTATTAGGATCGGAGGATCGCCGCACCGCCCAATGAGCAAGAGACACGGAAAGTCAAGGCAGACCAACCCCAACCGTGCCAGAAGCAAGAACAACCCCGACGGGAAGAGGAACGATCCCAAGACGGACTGGTCAGGATACAACAAGGACCGCCGTTCGGAGGGCAGAAGGTTCACCCGGTGGATGTGTCGGATAGCCGAGATTGCACGCAAGATACTGGGCATAGCGCCAGGCACGCGCGACCGGCGCGTGTCAGCCATACTGGTGTCCATCATCAAGGGCGAAGAGAACCTCTCCTACTGGGGCCTGATCAAGCACTTTGACCGGCACCCCGATGACCTGGATCTGTGCGAGCTGTCCAGGCCGTACTGCAGATCATGGTACCAGCTCCGCATATCGGAGATAGATCCCGCAGTACTGCAAAAGATCATCACCAAGATGGCCGGCGATGAAGCGGTCCACGGCACCCTGCTGGTCGACTCCAGCGGATTCAGCATAGCCAAGTATATCGACTGGCAGAACGCAAAGTATGGCAAGATCAGCGTGAGGCTGTTTGCAAAGCTGCACATCATGCACACGCTGCACGGCATGGCGTGCGCCGCCGTCGTCACCCCCGGAAAGTCAAACGACTCACCATACCTGCGCCAGATGATAGAGACGCTCCCGAAGGGAGACGGGGACGTCGTGGCCGACGCGGCCTACGGGGGCGTCAAGAACTGCAACGCCATCCGGGACAGTGGCCGGAGGACCGTCATCGACTCCAAATCCAACGCGGTTATCAAGGGATTCAACGCCAGGGCGGAGATGTTGAGGTTCCGCGAGGAGCACCCGGGGACATTCCACCGGATACTGCGCCTTCGGAACAACGTCGAGAGCGTCTTCTCGTCCATGAAGGCGCGGTTCGGCGGGGTGGTGCGCGCCCTCAGGGAGAAGACCCAATCGGTTGAGCTGCTAACGATGACCGTCTGCTACAACATGGCCTTCGCCTGAGGCCACGCCACGGGGGGCGGGAACCCCCCGCGGCTATGGGGAGGCTGCGCACGACTGCTCGTGGACCGCCATCCAGGACGGCTCCGGCGGGCAGCAAGAACGTGATCCGGCGTCTACCCCGCGCCTTCCTGCCGGCCCAGGTGCCTCCGTAGGTATCAAGCCGGGTCGTTAATTTTGACTTTTTGGACAAGGCCAACCGGTCCGACGACCATATTAGGCGGGGCGCTGCATGATACGGTGATGACCGTTGGGGAGAGATCCCGCCGGCTTGCGGCCCTGAGGATCGCGCTCTCGGAGGCCCTCCGCTACTCGATGGTGGAGGCCTGGGTCGTGCGCTCGGAGGTGTGCCGGAAACTCCTCGAGGGGAGCGGCGGGGCAGCCCTCCATCGGATATTCGATGCGGCCCGCCAGGCGGCCTCCGCCGAGGAACCCGCCTCCGGTGCCGCCCTGCGAGCGGCGCTGGCCGCGGCCACGGAGGCCGAGGCTGACCCGGCCGTGCCGGCAGTCGGGGAGGTGGTCACCGAACGCGTCGCCGGTGCGATGAGCCGCATCACGACGGTGGCCTCCGCCAAGGCCGCAGCCGATGCCTTCGCCGGTAGGTTCGGGGATGCGGCCGTCAGGCTGTCCCGCGGGGGCGGCGGACCTTCCCGGACGGGCTTTCTGGAGACGCTCAACTCCCTGCGCCGCGCCGCCTGCGTCTTTCCGGAGGGATACCCCTGGGGCGGAGCCGAGGAGGAGGCCCGCCGGCTTGGCGGGCCGGTCGCCGAGGCCGCCGCCTCGCGGGCGCTCGACACTCTGGGCCGGAAGACGGCCCTGACCGCGGCCGCGACGGGCACCTTCACGGCGGCCATCCGGGACATCCGCGGGACCGGCTTTAGGAGGGTGGCCAGGGACCTGGCCGGGAGCGTTGCCCCGATGGCCCGCGAACTGGAGGGCGTCTCAGATGCCGATGCGGCGGCGATCCCCTCGGGCGTCTTCGTCCGGTCCGCCAGGGAGTGCCCTGATGGCGCGGGCGCAGCCATGGCGGCCGACCTGCTCTCGCAGGGCGAGCTCGCCGAGCGGGTCAGCGACGGGGCGGCCCGCAGCACCTTTGATGCCATCTACGGGGTCTTTGTGGGAGGCGCCTACCTGACCTTCCGGGACGGGGATCTCTTTGGATCGCTTTATGATGGCGCCCTGGTGGAGGCAGACCCCAACGACCCGCAGATGGATCCCGCCGCCGGCCTGGACGAGACCGAGAACATATCCGCGGAGGAGTTCGCCGCCATCCGGCAGGACGTCTGGATTCAGTGCAAGGCGTTCGGGGGCCGCAGTATATCCGAGTGGGTGGATGAGGCGCGCGCCACGGACTACCGGGCGGCGGCCGCCTCCCCCGAGTACGCCGGCCTGCTGGGGATCTACCGGGCCTCCTATGAGGCATCCTACGAGGCCGCCGTCCGGAAGGCCTCGTCGATGGAGACGGCCCGCCGGTGAGCCGCCACACCCCGGTTGCGGGACCTGCGGGCTCTCCCGGAGGCGGACGCCGCGAGGCTGATCCCACATCTTGGTTGATATGTAACGGGGCTTGATGATCCCCCGGCATGGCGCGCAGATGGCGCTCAAAGGCGGGCGGGCCCTCATCCGCTAGGACAGGAAGAAGGCGGCATGCGGGATCCGCGGACGATTCGGGCCCCGGCAGGATCGCGGCCGTCCCGGCTCGCGGGGGGCGACGCCTACGTGATGGGGGCCGCCTACCACGGTCGGACGCACCAGCCGCCCCGGATCGCGGGGGAGGCGGGGACCGGCTGGATCCGGACGCGGCGGCCTTGGCGCTCTCCCTGTCGGTGGTACTCCGCGAGGCGGTGGAGCTGGCCGGGGCCGTCCGGGACTTGGTGTACCACAAACTGACCGAAGAGCAGCCCTTCATCCAGGATACCACCCGCATGTTCGACATGGCCATGAACGCGGTTCCACAGGCGCCCTATGACGCGGGTAGCGGCTTTGCGGCTGCCTTTGCGGCGGCCGGTCCACTGCCGGACCCCGCCGCCAAGGCCATCCTGGAGGTGGTCGGGGAGGAAGTGAAAAAATCGATATCACGCCTGGCACGCTTTGGGATCAACCAGGCCGCCGCCGACGCCTTTGCGGCAGCCTTTCCCGCCGAGGGCCGCCGGCCTGGCCGGCGGGTCCGGGGGCCGGTCCAAGGGACGAGCCCGGCTGGACCACCTCTCCGCGCTGGCCTAGGTGTTCCAGACGGCCGCCCCGGACGGCCGGCAGGCCTGGCCTACGGACTACCAGGTCAAGACCACGTTTGACAGGGCCGCCCTGGCCGCCGCCTCGCGGACGGCTGCCGAGGCGGCCGGCCACCGCGACCAGACATTTGCCCTGGCCGCCTCCGCCTCGGCCGTCATGATAGCGTCCATCCCCGATGACCCCAGGACCTACCTGCGCGGCCCCGCCCGGACGCTCTGCGCCCAGCTGTCCGGGGCCATATCGTCGACGGGCGGCATCCCGCCGGAGCGCGCCTCGGCCATCCCGGCCGCGATGCTTGAGGGCGCCCTGGAGTACCGCGGAAACGGTCCGGCGGCCTCCGGGGAGGTTGCCGCGCGCGCAGCCCGGACTGCCCATCTCTGGGCTTCTGACAGGGCGGCCGCCTCGGCGTTCCGCACCTTCTACGGGCTGGCGGCGGGCGGCATCTGGAAGGCGGCCCGCGACCGGGGCCGCTTCGAGTCGATTCACGGCCGGGCGCTGGAGGCAGCCGGCGGACTGGACCGGATAGTCCGCTATGCATTTGATGCGTTCGGGGACCACTCCTGGAGGGAGCCGCCCTTTGATGAAGCCCGCGAGCACGTGTGGGAGTTCTTTTACGGCGCATCCGGCCGGAACCTGGCCGGCTGGGTCGAGATGGCCGGGGAGGTGGATTACCGGGCAGCAGCCACCTCGCAGCAGAACGCCGCCCTCGTCGACGCGTGCGGGATCTCCTACGAGGCCGCCTCGGGGCCGGCCGCCCGGGCCGCCTCGCGCCTGCGGTAGGCCGGCCGGCGAGCCGTCCCCGGCCGGATCAGCCCCACCCGCTCTTCACGGGGAACGGGGCATGGTCGGGATCCAGCACGCTTCCGGTATGGATGCACCTGTATGCCTCATCCCGCCTGCCCAGGTCCAGCAGGGCGGCGCCCTTGTTGATGTGCCCCGAGCCAAAGTCGGGATCCGCGCCTATCGCCTTCTCGCAGCAGTCCAGCGCCTCGGCGCTCCTGCCAGCATCCAGCAGGGCGCATCCCTTGTTGCTGTACAGGCGCGCCAAGTCAGTGTCCGCTCCCGCCCCCGGCCGGGAACCGTATGCGTTTATCGCCCTGTCGTAGTATTCTGCGGCCTCGGCGGGCCTTCCGGTCCTGCGCAAGACCAGTCCCATGTTCATGAGCGCCGGCACGCAGCGCGGATCCAGCCTGATTGCCTCGGCGCAGCACTCTGCCGCCTCGTCCATCCTGCCGCCGTCCACAAGCGCCGCGCCCTTTCTGGCGTATATCCGGACGTTCTCAGGCTCATCCCGGAGGGCCATATCATAGCACTCTGCCGCCTCGTCGAGCTCTCCGATCCGGTGCCACATCGTCCCCCTGATATAGTGCGGGTTGTCACAGGCAGGCATGATATCCTCAAAGGGCGCCGCGGCTCCGGGCCTGTCCGTGGAGCCCAGCCGTTGGAGATGGTCCCCGCCGGCTCCGGCCCCGACCATCACCGGTGATCTCCTGCCCTGACGGCCCTTGGGCCTTCCCCTCCTGCGGCTCAACGTCCGTCCGTACCTGGAGGCGCCGCCGGTTGCGAATAATCCTCGACCATCCGGAAACTACGACGCGCCTTGCCCTATAAGTAGCACCGGCCACGGGTTCTTGCCCAAAATTGGGCGCAGCTTCGCCGGCGCTCCCGGTGGAGCACCGGCCACACGCCGTTTCCATGCGTGTTGGTTGCCTAACAGGATCGCCTGCGCCCGAATTTGCACAAGAACCGTGTTATTGCAAACTTTATGGCCATCACTAACCATCCCCAAGAAGATCTAGTTCAGATCCTCGATGGTGGCCGCCTTACAGGCCTACAGCCCGGGAAGAGGATCTGCAGGTACAGTCTGTCGATTCATGCACCAGCCCGATCCTACATAAAGAATATATCAACTGGTAAGGTACGGCTAACCCATGCGTGGGCGGGTTGGCTCCGGAATGTCATGTGAGTCTATTCTGCGGGGCGCGTATGTACCGATCCTGGTGATGGTTCTTGGGTTGGCGGCGCTTGCAGTAGCGGCACCGGCCGCGTTCGCTCAGTCAGCAACCGGCGATGCCTCATCGCTTTCGCCCCTGGGGATCCGGGGCGGCTTTGACGCGCTGGACGGGGCCAGCGACATAGAGACTGTCAAGATAGGTGGCAACACCTACGCCTTGGTGGCCAGCTGGGCGGACAACGCCCTGCAGATAATCGATGTCACCGACCCGTCCTCCCCGCTCCCGGTGTCCAGCGTATTTGATGGACGGGGCGGCTTTGACGCGCTAAGCGGGGCCAACGACATAGAGGTGGTTGCCCTATCCGGCAGGACTTATGCCCTTGTCTCCGGATGGACGGACAGCGCCGTCCAGATAATCGATATAAGCAGCCCCACCTCACCGACTCCGACCTCGAGCGTCTTTGATGGCCGGGGAGGCTTTGACGCGCTCTACCGGGCCAGCGACATCGAGGTGGCCACCATATCCAGCAGATCATACGCCCTGGTGGCCAGCTGGGCTGATGACGCCATCCAGGTAATCGACATAACCAACCCGTCCTCCCCCGCTGCGGTGACCAGCATATTCGACGGCCAGAACGGCTTTGAGGCGCTCAACGGAGCCAACGACATGGAGATACTCGTAACATCCGGCAGCATCTACGCCTTGGTGGCCAGCCTGGACGATGATGCCGTCCAGATAATCGATATCACCGACCCGGCCAACCCAGTTCCAGCGGCTGCCATCTTCGACGGCCAGAACGGCTTTGATGCTCTCGACGGGGCAGGCGATGTCGAGATAGCCCACATATCGGACCGAACCTATGCCATGATCTCCAGCATAGGGGATGACGCCGTCCAGATAATCGACATCACCGACCCGACATCCCCCCTCCCGGTAGCGGCCATCTTCGACGAACCGGAGGGAGGCAGTTTTGATTCGCTGGATGGGGCAAACGACGTCGAGATAGTAGAGATATCGGGCAGCATCTACGCCCTGGTGGCCAGCCGAGGGGATGACGCCGTCCAGATAATAGATGTGACAGTCCCGGCCGCACCCATCCCGGATACCCGCATTATAGATAACCAGGACAGCTTTGACGCGCTAGACGGGGCCAGCGACATAGAGGTGACCACCATATCGGGCAGCACCTACGCCCTGGTGGCCAGCCGAGGGGATGACGCCGTCCAGATAATCGACATCACCGATCCGTCCAACCCTGTTCCGGAGTCGGCCATCTACGATGGCCCGGGCCGCTTTGACGCGCTGGACGGGGCAGGTGATATCGAGATAGCCCCGATACTGGGCCGCACCTACGCCCTGGTGGCCAGCACGGTGGACAGCTCCGTCCAAGTGATTGACATAACCGATCCCGATATACCGCTGCCTACGGTGGCCATCTTCGATGGCCAAGACGACTTTGACGCGCTTGAAGGAGCCAGCGACATAGAGATAATCCAGATATCGGGCAGGACATACGCCCTGGTGGCCAGCCTTGAGGATGACGCCGTCCAGATAATCGACCTGACCGACCCCTCCGACCCGCTTGAGATCGCCAATGTCTTTGACGGCCAGGGCCGTTTTGACGCGCTCTACAGGGCCACCGACATCGGGTTAACCACAGCATCCGGCCAGATATACGCCCTGATAGCCAGCATGGGAGATGACGCCATCCAGATAATCGACATCACCGACCCATCCGACCCGCTCCCGGTCACCGCCGTCTTCGACGGCCAGGGCAACTTTGACGCGCTAGACGGCGCCAGCGGACTTGAGATCACCCTGATACAGGGCCGCACCTACGCCTTGGTGGCAAGCTCCTCGGACGATGCCGTCCAGATAATCGACATCACCGACCCGGCGCACCCGCTCCCGGTGGCCAGCGTCTTCGACGGCCTGGGTGGCTTTGACGCGCTGGACGGGGCCAGCGACATAGAGGTGACGGCCATATCGGGCAAGATCTACGCCCTGGTGGCCAGCCTTGAGGATGACGCCGTCCAGATAATCGACATCACCGACCCGGCCAGCCCGCTACCGGTGGTTGCCCTGTTCGACGGCCAGAGCGACTTTGACGCGCTAGACGGGGCCAGCGACATAGAGATAACCGCCATCTCGGGCAGTACCTACGCCCTGGTGGCCAGCCTTGAGGACGATGCCGTCCAGATAATCGACATCACCGACCCGGCAAACCCGCAGCTGGCCGCCGACATCTTCGACGGAACCAACAACTACACCGCGCTAGGCGGAGCCAGCGGTATCGAGATAATACAGATATCGGGCAGCACCTACGCCTTGGCGGCAAGCTCCTCTGACGGCGCCGTCCAGATAATCGACATCACCGACCCGACAGACCCCTCCCCGGTGGCCAGTATCTTTGACGGCCAGAGCAGCTTTGCCCTGTACAGGTCGTTCCTGAGGTGACTTGCCAGCGGACTTGAGCGTGCGAACCCCGTCCAGAATCAGTTAGAATTATTAAATCATCCCAAGGTCATCCACCCATGAAAAAGAGGGTAGCCATCATAGGCGCAACCGGCTCGGTGGGGCAGGAGTTCATCCAGTCGCTGGACGACCACCCGTGGTTCGAGGTGACCCAGATAGCCGCCTCGGACAGGTCGGCCGGCAAAAAGTATACCGAGGCCATCCGCGATGCCAGCACGGGGATAATATCCTGGGACGTGGGCGGAGAGATGCCCGGGTACATCCGCGACATGGTAGTCCGGGGGGTGGACGAGATAGACACCTCCAGCCTGGACTTGATATTCTCGGCAGTCGAGTCCGGCCCCGCCCGGGATATAGAGACCCGGTTCGCCAAGGACCTACCCGTCATATCAACCAGCTCTGCCTACCGGTACGAAAACGACGTTCCCATCCTGATACCTGGGATAAACGACGACCACGCCGAACTGCTCAAGACACAGCAACGCAACCGCAACTGGAAGGGGTGGGTCGCACCTCTGCCCAACTGCACCACGACCGGCCTGGTCATAACACTCAAGCCGCTGCTGGACCAGTACGGCGCCAAGAAGGTCATGATGACCTCGATGCAGGCCATCTCCGGCGGGGGGAAGTCTGGGGTTACCGCCATGGGCATCACCGACAACATACTGCCCTACATACCAAAGGAAGAGGGCAAGGTCCGTCTGGAGACGCGCAAGATACTGGGCACGCTGGATGGCGACCACATAGAGGATGCCGACATACGGGTAAGCTGCACCTGCACCAGGGTCCCCGTGATAGACGGACACACCGAGTCGGTCTTTGTCGAGACCGCCGAGGAGGTGGATCCCTCCATGGCCCAGACCACCTACAACTCCTACAACGAGTCGATATCCGTCGCCGGCCTACCATCCGCCCCGGAACGCTACTATGCCTTCCACGAGGATCCCACCCGGCCCCAGCCGCGCCTGGAGCGAGAGGTGGGAGACGGGATGACCACCACGATAGGCCGGGTGGAGAAGGAGGAGTTGTTCGATCACGGCCTCAAGTACATGCTGTTCTCGCACAACAAGAAGATGGGATCCGGCAAGGGCGCCGTACTGTTGGCAGAGATGCTGTACAAACAGGGTAAAATCTAGCCGGTTGGTGCAAATATCACATTCAAAAACTTATATGAACAAATTTTTGTGATATGAGAAATGGCCAAGGTGGATGATATCGACCTGCTCATCCTGTCCGAGCTGGCACAGGACTCGTCCGTGTCGGTGCCCAAGCTCTCCGACAAGATAAGCGTCAACTCATCGGTCGTCTACTCCAGGATAAGGCGGCTGGTGGAGAGGGGCCTGATAGAGCGGTTCACCATCGATGTGAACCACGCCGCCCTGGGCTACACGGTCAAGGTCCTGGCAGGCATCAAGATGGACACCAAGAAGCGCAACCACATCATCCAGAAGCTATTCGAGATAGAGGGCGTGCGGGAGGTGGCCGAGGTGACCGGCAGGTTTGACATACTGGTGACCGCGTACGCCAGGTCTCTGAGCGCCATGCACGAGATGGTCTCAGAGAGGATAGGCAGGATAGACGGGGTGCTCTCCTCGGAGTCGTTCATAGAGATGAAATCTAGCCAAAAAATAATGCCATATATGGCCGCCGGTGGTATACAATGACGTTGCAGAAGCAGAAGAGCCAGTCGCGGGTGGCCGTCTACTACGAGCTCACCAAGCCCAAGATCTGGTACCTGCTGGTGTTCACGGCGATCGGGGGACTCGTGATCGCATCCAACATCTACGGGGTGGAGGCCTCGGTGTGGACGTGGCTGCTGGCCATATTCTCGGTGGCGGCCGGTTCGGCGGCGGCCAATACGCTCACCAACTACCATGACCGGGACATCGACTCCATCATGGAGAGAACAAAGTCGCGGCCCCTGCCCTCCAAGAGAATATACCCTGCCGTCAAGGCGCGCAACTTCGGATACGTGCTGGGCGGCATCTCGCTGGCCTTGGCCTGGTGCATATCCTATACGGCGACGCCCGAGCAGGGCATGTGGGCCACCATCTTCATAGGATTCGGCCTGCTCAACAACATCGTGGTTTACTCGTACCTGCTCAAGCGCCGCTCACGCTCCAACATCATCCTGGGTGGACTGTGCGGAGGCTCGCCGCCGCTGGTAGGCTGGGTGGCAGTCACCATGTCAGACCTGTGGACCATGGGGCTGGTCCTGGCAGGACTGGTCTTTGTCTGGATACCACTCCACATCTGGTCGCTGACCATGCACTTCAAGGAGGACTACAACCGGGTGGACGTGCCAATGCTGACGGCCGTCCAGTCCGAGGGCACCTCGGCGCGGGTGGTGGCCGCCTCCACCATCGCGATGGTCATATTCAGCATGGTACCGCTGTTCCTGGTGACTGCTTCTGGCGAGTCCCCCACGGGACTGGTCTACGCGGCAACCGCCATCGCGTCGGGCGCCCTGATGGTTGCGCTGTCCGCCTGGGTGGTGGCCCGCCCAACCGAGAAGGCATCTTGGACGCTCTTCAAGTTCTCCAGCCCGTATCTGGCGGTATTGTTCATAGGCCTGATGGTAGATACGGCACTCTAACCATACCACATCTCCTTAAATACATCTACCCTTACTGATGGGCATGGAACTCGGGAACGCAGCTTGCGGGATGGACTGCAGGCCGGTGGCAGTACATCGGGTATGCGCCAACCACCGGCGCCGTGTTCCCCATGATGGTATGGGATGGCTACAATCCTATGAACGGATCGTCCATTAGTTTTAAATATCAACCCCCGAAACTTGGCTTAATAAAATGGAAAACGAAATAGCACGTAAAGTAACTAGTCTTACACTTATATCGATCATGGTCGCCGGCGGACTTACGTTCGCGGTTCCGGGCGTTGTGCCTGATGCATATGCGCAGAACGAGAACCTGTACGTCTCCGCCGAGAACGACATGTTCGAAAACTACATAGCAGGTCCACAGGTAATCGAGGTTATCATCAACGACGAGCAGTTCAGGGAGGCCGGATTCGAAGGCTCCCCCGACGTAACCGTCGATGGTGATACACTGGTGATGACCCAGGACAATAACGGAAACTGGTACGCGTACTTTGCGGATGTCGGCATGGCCGAGACCGCAGATGCAACCACCACCGTATGTGGCGTCGGACTCGACTTTGGCGAGGTAGACACAGATGGCATGCTAGCTACCAACTCGAACGGATGCATGAATGTGGTCAAGGATTCCTCCTTGGATGACATTCAGGCTGTTCCAATCGAGTTTGATGGCTTGACTGCGAACGACTATCCCGTCGTACAGCTGTTCGACTTTATCGATGGCAGCGACTTTGACGTGGTCTACGACAACGGCAGAGGCCAGCAGAGCGTCACTCTTACCTTCGATACGGTAGAGGACTATGCCGGCCTGATGCTGGACAAGACTGTATACCCCAACGGGGCGCAGGTTCAGATCACGATCACTGACACATGGCTTGATATTGACCCAACAGAGGATGACAACTGGACGTTTACAACCGCTGACGGAGAGGAGGCCGCATACTATGGCCTCTTTGACGGCCGCGTTACCGACGAAGCAAGTTTGTACTCTGCCATGCTTGACGGCGACACTCTCGCTGATCTCATGTGCGACGACAACTGTGTTCTGAAACTTAACCCAGACACGCAGGACACCGGTAGCAGCGTCCTGACTCTTCAGGATACTCTAGACACGGAGCTGTCCCACGCAGGTGACACGCAGGATCCAACTAAATGGAGCGTAATCCACGACGATGAGATCGACGTGGTTACGCTGATATCTGCAGGATCCATCCCGATCACCGTTGTTGAGGACTCACCCGGTGTCTTTGTCAGTGCAGACGACGATGACAACTCGAACTTGGTAATCACTGATAATGCTAGGAGGGGTACCTCTGCGACCATCGACTACAACGACTCGGCCACATCCATACTGGTCGGGCACGGCTTTGCCTCAATTGACATCGCACTGGATGACGACGTGTGGAACTCCGGCGAGAGCGCCACCGTGACCATTGAGGACAGCGATGCCAACAAGAACAGCCTGGTCGACGAGGTCATGGATATCTCCGACCCGACAGCAATCATCGCAGCACTGTCAACGGGTAATCCATTTACGATAAACGATGCAACGACCTATCAGGTCATGGCCATCGATCTTGGTGACAGCGACGAGGACCGACTGGTCAACGACTGGCCCGCAGACTTTGGGTCCGTGGCAGCCTCTCTCCAGGACAATCTGGATGTAACTGACATCAGCTTCGACACACACGATGTCACGGCAGCGTCAGTTGATCCGTTCTCCGCGATAGGTATAGTCGACTTGGACAGGAGCGCACCAATTGGCGCACTTGTAATCA
This sequence comes from Nitrosopumilaceae archaeon, assembly GCA_965261905.1. Classification (GTDB taxonomy): domain Archaea; phylum Thermoproteota; class Nitrososphaeria; order Nitrososphaerales; family Nitrosopumilaceae; genus VYCS01. Next base: position 1,498,676 of record CBDHDZ010000013.1, read on the forward strand.
ACTATGATGCAACAGTTGACGACCTCCTGAGCGTGGTCATCAACGACAACGACTTCAAGGGATACAACTTCTTCAACTATGACGTAAGATCCATGCACGATCGCGACAACGCAGAGGGTGTGACGTATGACGGAACCCCCGCTAATGCGAACCTCGGTGACGTGTCCATTGATCTAATGGCAGGTGACTGTACAGTTAACCTTGTGAGCAACGGCGGACACAGCGACTATGTGGCGCTGGATCAGGATACCCTTGATGCCATCTCCGCATGTGATGCAGACGAGGACGTCTCGCTTATGGTGACTGCCGACTCTGGCAATGCCGGCGAGGACGACCGGACCTACATCGTCTATGCTCCGGACACTCTGATATCTGTTGTAGCGGACTTCATGTCCTTTGGATACTTCGATGACGGAGTCCAGGGTGGTGAGCGCGTTGCAAACCAGATAGTCAGGCTTGAAGCAGAGGAGACCGACGATGACACGGGCGTCTTTGAGGGCAGCCTAGAGTTTACCATGGTCCACCAGCTGAACGTTCTAAAGGAGTACACCTACGAGATCTCTACCAACGGCGACGAGCCAACATTCGTCGTATTCGAGGACCTCACCGACGAGGACGCCCCGAGTCTGTCATACAGCGACTTGGGCGCCGACGGCGTCGTAACGCAGGTGTCAGATGAGCAGGAGGCCCCATCAACCTCTGGTACTGTCTCCTTCGACTCTGACAGGTACAAGATAGCCGACACCGTGACCATCACGCTGGAGGATGCAGACCTGAACGTTGATTCAGACGTAATCGACATCTACACGATAGTACTCGACCAAGACTCGCCTGTCTTCGGACAGGTGGGTGAACCCTTGGGAGTCACCGAGACATTCGGCGACCTAGGCAGGCTGCTGGATGTCACCTTTGATGACTCTCTCTGGGCAAGTGATCGTGGCACTGCTCGTTGCTCGGCTGAGCTGGGCGGCGATACAGGCCTCGACTCGACAGGCTTTACACTAATTGAGACTGGTACGGAGTCCGGTGTCTTCACCGGCAACTTCCAAATACCGGCCGACTGGTGTAACGCTGGCGAGGACGAACCCGAGACCACAACCGGACTCGACATCGAGGTCAACTACCTTGACTTCCGAGATTCCACCGGCGAAATCATCGAAGTGGGCGACAGTGCCGCAGTAGGCGCACACACCGGCTCTGTCTCTCTTGACAGAACGGTCTACCCAGTACCATTCGGTGAGCCCAAGGACTTTGCAGGTCAGGCATCACGCACATCGTACTTCCCAATCCACTCCACGGGCCTTGACGGCGACGGTGGTCTGGATTACATCGCTAGCGGTGATCTGGTAATCCACGTCAGGGTTACAGATCCCGACTTTGACACCTCAGCAAGCGGCCAGGACAAGATAGCCGTGGCTGTCGGTGACACCATGTTCACCGGCCCGGTAAAGATCTCTGTAATCAGAGGCTCTGATACCATCACGCTCGGTTATGCTGGTGGTCCGGTAGAGATGGACAACACCATCTACAACGGAATTCCGACCGTAAGTCAGTATGATGAGGACGGCGAGCTTCGCAGAGGACAATCCGACAACGTCAGGCAGTTCGGCCCGATTAGGGAGATTGCCGGCGACGCTGGAGTCTTCGAGGCGGATATCACCATCCGGTACACTGACGGTCCGGCCGACAACGGCTGTCCACTGACATCCGAGTACTCTCCTCTTGATGGCCCAGATACCGACCATCCTGCCTCTGTTAGATTCGGCGGCGGTGATGGTGATCACTTCTGTATACTGCAGGGCGACATACTGCAGGTCGAGTACAACGACCCAGTCGATGCATCCGGTGATCCAAACACCGTGACCGACTCGGCTACCTTCGACCTGAGGAACGCCGTGTTGCAGTCCGACAAGAGCGAGTACCTCATAGGCACCGACATGATACTGACCCTCATTGAGCCGGACTTTGATCTGGACAATGACCAGGCCGAGACATATGATCTCGACCTGATCGAGTGGGACTCTGATGCCGCTACCATCACCATGGGTGACAGGGGTGGCAATGCCGCAGCCTTCGATCCGGAGCCAACGGCCTTCCGGGAGACCGGTGATAGTACTGGTATATTCCAGACTATAATCGAGATACCCGAATCGCTTGATGGCAACACACTATCCAGAGGCGAGGCAATCAGCATGGAGTACACCGACTGGGGTCCTGCTGGCGCAGACCATGTCGGCCAGGAGGACGAGGACGTATCTCTGGACATCATGACATCCGACTTTGGTGCAACAATCGAGCTCGACCAGAAGGTCTACACTTGGACCGACAAGGTGTACATCACCATAGTCGCTCCTGACCACAACTATGATAGCGACCTAGTCGACGAGATTGGTGACACTGACGATGATCCGCTCAAGATATCCACCAGAGGCCACGATCTCAACAAGTACAAGCTTGTAGAGACCGGCACCGATACCGGCATATTCACGGGTGAAGTCATACTCTCCGGATTCGCGTCTCACGATGCAGACGGAGATGGTGATGTAAATGATGCCCGCGGAATCACCGGTGACGGAACCGGAAGAGACCTCGGTATTGGTCCGACCAACGGATTCCTTGAGTCGACCAACGACGACGGACTGTCCGTATCGTTCGAGTACTCTGAGGATCTGACCATAGTAACGTCCGCTCTGATACGCTGGAACATCGGCGAGGTGCAGTGGCTTGAATCAAGCTACCCAGCATCCGGTACCGGTGTGGTCAGGGTTATAGACCCAGACCTGAACATTAACCCCGAAGCCGTCGACAACTTTGACGTCAACGTCTGGTCCGACACGGATGCAGGCGGTATAGACCTGACGGTAACGGAGACCAACGAGGCAACAGGCATATTCGAGGGCACGGTGGCCTTCAACGCTGACACGGAGTCTTCCGGACACCGTCTCAGAGTTGCAGAGGGCGACACTGTCACCGCCGAGTATGAGGACCGCACGCTACCAGACCCGTACAACATGAGAGATGATCTCGACATCACTGCCACTACACTGATCGGCACGGCCGTACCGCCCCTAGAGAGGGCACCAGCCTCAAGTCTGAGGGTGGTTGACAGCTTCGGCAACAGTCTAGATACTGTTTCCGTAGACCAGCAGGTACAGATTACCGCCGATCTGATGAATGGCCAGGATAGGGATCAGGCATTCGCATACCTTGTACAGGTACAGGACGCCAACGGCGTAGTCGTTAGCCTAGCTTGGATCACAGGTTCACTGGCTCCAGAGCAGGCGTTTAGTCCGGCCGAGTCATGGACACCCTCAACCCCAGGCATGTACACAGCTACTGCCTTTGTCTGGGAGTCCCTTGACAACCCGACCGCACTATCACCTCCAGTATCACTGGACATCACAGTACAGTAAGACTAATCCATTTTCTTTTTCATTTTTCCAGAAGCAATATCTAGTGGAGCTGCGCACTTCATACCGTGAAGGCTATGGTAGCGCTGGCGGTACTGGCATGCGTCTCGCTGGTATCATACTCGTACGCGGACTTGGAGATATTCACCAACGGCAAGGTGTATACGAGCGGCCAGCCGCTGTTCGTGTTTGGCAGGGCCATGCCTGAGGAGAGCATAATCATACGGGTGTTTGGGCCAGATGACACCATCACCGTCTTTGACCAGATTACAGCCGGCCCCGATGGCTCGTTCCAACAGGCCATCCTGACGTGGCCGGAGGCCTCGATCACCTTCCCGTATGGAACGTACACAATCGAGGCACTCAGTACTGACCAGGGCGGACTCTCCCAGACGGTCAACGTGCGGTTCGCCACCACCTCCGAGCTGGTGGAGGTACCAGTAGAGCGGAGCATCGGCATGCTGATATTTGCTCCGGAGACGGCCACCATCCACAACCCGCTGCGCGTGTTCGTGCAGACCACCAGCGACGGCCTGCTGGTGGGCAACGACCCCGGCGAGCTGCTGGAGACGACCCATGTCCACCTGCCGGATGGTAGCGTCAACGACATCAGCGACTCGTTCAGGGCGCTGCACCAGGGACTGTTCTTTGCGGACTATGTTCCAGAGCAGGAGGGGACGTACGTGTTCCACGCGGTCGCCTCCAGCCAGGGGACAATCTCGCACGGGTCGGCTGCCACCACCGTCCTCAGCCAGGACATCGGGGACATATCAGAGCAGATACTTGCCCTGGATGCCATCCTGGCCGAGACGTCCTCGGAGCTGGACCAGCTAAAGTCGGAGGTGGGCGAGTTCAAGTCGACCCTCCAGCAGGCCAGCTCCAACATAGATGCCAGCGTGGGGACCATGTCCGAGTCGGTCACCAATATCGAGGACGCCTCCTCCCAGCTCAACTCGCTCTTCTTTCCGGTGGTGGGGCTGATAGGGGTGATTGTGGCGCTGCAGATAGTTACGCTGGCTAGAAGCAGCCGGATGTACGGGAAGTAAGGCATCATTCCACCTTCCTGCATAACCCGCCCTGCTCGTGATATGTGAAATGATTCGTACAAAATACTCCTGCTCCATCCGCGGGATGGTCGGGGAGTGCGAGGCCAGGCCGGACCTGTGCAGGAAGCTGGGCATGGATCACATCCCCTCCAAATCGTGGCGGTACACAAGTGGATGAAGAGAATACCCGTCGACCTGCTGGACTCGCTGCTGAGGTTCACCGCCGGCGGCGACGCGCGCCGGACGCTGTCGGTGGACTCCGCTAGGTACACGTTCAACCGGTATGTCCTGGTGGAGGATTATCTATCCGATAATTCCCGCCCCGCAATTCAAAGCAAATAATAGTGATTCCTTCGGTACAAAGTTATGCGACGGTGGCTCGTACTCTGCGGGATTACCATGGCGGTTGCAGCGCAAGCCGCCTACGCCTTTGAGCTCCCCGAGCCGACCGTCCTGCGCGAGCCCGTCTACACCTCGGGGATTATCCTGTTTGATCCTACCCTCCTGCAGTCCTACAACCTGGAGAGATACATCATAGATGGCCAGGTGGTGGTCTTGGAGGAGTCTGCCATACCCAGGCTGCTCTCCAGCGGGCACAGCGTGATGAAGGACCTGCCGCTCTCCTACCATGATGACACCGGCGTGGCCGGCCAGATAGGGGTGGCAACGGGGGCCACCGACGCCCACTCCATCTATAACGCCACCGGCAGGGGCGTAACGATAATGGTGGTGGACACGGGGGTGGACTTTTCCAACCCCGACATGTGGCACGCGGTGGCCCGCGACCGGAACAACCACCCGGTGATGCTGGACCCCGACGGCCAGGGCCTGGTGCTCACCAACGCCACCTTCTACGCCAGCATAGAGCGGGACGGCACCATCCGCAACACCGGCTCCACCCCGGAGGGGTTCACCTCGAAGGTGTACGTCAACGAGGACGGCGTATACCTGGACATAGTCCAGGACGGCTCCGGCACCGTAATCCAGGTGTACAACTCGCTGTTCCCGGCGATAGGACCCTCCCCGGTGCTCAACGGTACCCTCTCCCGGGACATGAAGATAGGGGAGAGCAGCCACGACTATATCCGGTCACAGAGCGGCGTCTACCATCTGGGCGCCGCCTTCCTGGGCATGCCCCATGATGAGGGCCCGCTCGTCCAGGTGGTGCCAATCCTGGTGGTTGACGCCAACCACCCGGGCGTCTACGACACGATAATACCTGACATGTCCACCTCCTGGGAGGACTATACCCGGTTCGACCTCCCGGGCGGCGCCCAGCCAGACTACGACTTTGACTTTACCGACGAGACACCCATCATCCTGGGCAGCGGCAACGAGATGCTGGTCTACGACGCCGACGGGGACGGCAGGCTGGACTATAGCGCCGGAATGGTGGGCGCGCGCGTCCTGGACCTCTACGGGGCGTTCTCCGAGGTGGACCACCTTGAGGGGTACGCCTTGGGCGCCGCCAACGTCACCCTGCTGCAGCCGCTGGATGAGGGCGGCGACTACCTGGGCGTGATGGCCGACATGCGGGGCCACGGGACCGCCGTCGCCGGGGTCATAGCCTCGCGGGGGGCCGAGTCCTACGACATCTACAACGGGTCCGCCAGGTATACCATCCCCGGGGTGGCGCCCGACGCGGAGATTATCCCGGCCAGGACGCTCTGGTACGGCGGGATAGAGTACGCCTGGCTGTGGGCAGCCGGCATGGACAACGACGGGGACGGCTGGGATTACTCGGGCAGGCCCCGGGCGGAGATAGTCACCAACAGCTGGGGGATATCCCACTTCCCTATCCTGGAGGAGGCGCCCGGCTACGACGACCTGGCGCTCCTGGCCAACGCCCTGGCCACGCCCGGATCCATCCACGACAACTATCCGGGGATGGTGATGGTGGCATCCTCCGGCAACTCGGGCCACGGATACGGCTCCGTGGCCATTCCGGGGGCGGCCTCGCTGGTCGTATCGGTGGGGGCCACCACCAACTCCGCCTTCGTGGGAACGCCCAGCTTCCTGGGCCACCCCAGGTTCGGCAACTCCTCGATCCACTACGGCCATGTCGTGGACTTTTCCTCACGCGGTCCGGGGATGATCGGGGATGCGCGACCGGACCTGGTCTCGGTGGGAGCCTACGCGTTCGCCCCCGCGTCGGTGAACCGGCACACCAAGGAACCGCAGGGAGAACCGTACTCGATCTTCGGTGGCACCAGCATGGCGGCCCCGCTGGTGGCCGGAGCTGCGGCGATAGTCACCGAGCAGATGCTGCGCCAGGACATCCTGTACAACCCCTTTGAGATCAAGGCCATACTGATGTCCACCGCCAGCGACCTGGGCAACGACCCGATGGTCCAGGGGTCGGGGATGGTCAACGCGGCCGCCGCCGCGGCCTATCTGGAGGGCAAGGAGGGCGTCTTTGCGGTCAGCAACGACGCATCCTACCTGACCCTCCGCGGGGTGACCGGGCCGGCACTCTCCTCGCTCAACCTAACCGAGATGGGGCTGGACCGGCTGACCATGCAGCCCAAGTCCCACCCCATGACCAGCTGGTTTGCGGGGCACCTGGAGCCGGGCCAGAGGAGCAGCGCCGTCTTTACCATATCCAACCCGACCGGCAGCCCCCTGGAGGTACGGATAGACCCCGAGACGATCAACCTGGTGGAGAGCGGACACACCGATCTGACCACCATCCCGCAGCAGCAGGACCGGGTTATGAACGAGACCGGCCGTTACGCGCCCAACTATGTCATGCTATCAGACGTTCGCTCCCCCGAGACCCTTCCGGAGATATTCGCGCCCTACGGCATGCCCGAGTCGTCCCTGCTGGTGCTCAACGTCAACTTTGACTTTGACCGGTTCCTGAACCAGACGGCGGAGTTTTACGCCGACGACCTGACCATATCCTCGCTGTACCTGTATGACTGGCAGGATGCGGACGGCGACGGGGAGGTGACCGCGGGCGAGCTGGCGATGGTGAGCCGGGCCGGCAGCTGGGGGACCGTCCAGGAGATGCGCGTCTCAGACCCCAACGAGATCTTCACCGGGGTGCCGGTGGTGGGCGTCTACCCTGTTCCGATCCGGGCCTCGTACTGGCAGGGCATCACCGAGAACAACTCCACGGCCATGGACTATACCCTTACCGCCAGCTACTACGACCGCGAGACATGGCCGGTGGTCTGGCTGGAGTCGAGGGAGATAGTGGTGCCACCCAACTCCGAGTCGCACGTCCGGGCCACCATCACGGTGCCTGCCGACTACCAGAGCGGCGTATATCAGGGCTTTCTGACCTTCAAGGGGCAGGAGCATACGGTTGACGCACCCGTCTCCTTTGCGGTCGTCCGATCGGCTGGCGCCGACACGGTTCTGGCCTCCGGGGAGGATGGCCACCAGGGTACGCTGTACGCGCCGGGGGTGATCCGCGGATCATTCGACATGGGGGCCAGATACATGTCCGGGGAGTGGCGGCACCACTATGTTGATGTTCCAGAGGGGGTAGGCTCGGGCATCCTTGAGATGTCCTGGCAGTCCAACTCCACCAACATAGGCGTGTTCGTGGTGGATCCCAGCGGCGCCATAGTCCAGACCAACATGAACCCCGGGGTCTTCGGGCAGTTTGCAGGCTGGCCGTCGGTGGACTGGCTGGGGTACGGAGAGCTGGGAGACGGCAGCGGCGGTTTCTACCCCGTCAAGAACTGGAACGACACGACCACCCTCATCCAGTTCCCGACCGAGGAACCGGGCACCTACTCGATACTCTCCCATGCCGCCCTGTTCGGCGGCGAGTCGATCACCGAGCCGATCACCGTTACAGTCCGGTTCCAGATGCCGTAACGGCGGCAGGGTGCCTCGCCAGCCTGGTGACCTTGCGCCAAAACTGGGGGACTGCCCGAAGTTCTACCGGCGGTCATTAGCAACCCCATCTGACATAGAGATTATGTATAGGCCTGGGGTTGTCCACGAGTCAGGTCAAACCGACTCATTACCCCGAGCCATCCGGCAACGACCCCTCCGCCGTTCTGGTCGGTTCAGGAAAGGAGACGCGGCTAGGCCGGGTCGGACTCCGCGGATGCCGCCTGCTCGTCCTTGCCCCACCGGAGATGGGCGCGGGTATTCCGTCGGTGATGGTGCTCCAGGTTGGATCGCATGCCATCCGGATGGTGGCCTGGTAGGCGGATATGCCGTTCTTCTCGCAGGTGGCCGCGAACGTCCAGAGGGTGGAAAAGTTTCGGGCGGCTCCCGGCGCCGGCCCAACGTCTTTAAACGCGCCCCTTCCGTGCGTATAGCATGGATTCGCCCGAGGAGGCCCGCAGGGAGCTGGCGGAGATAAGCGCCGCATACGACCGCATAGAGGCCAAGTTGGATAAGATAAAAAAGGCCTTGGACGAGCCTATGGCAGGTCATTCCTGAGCTTGAACCGGAGCAGCTTGTCGTGCTCCTTTTCGTCCTCGTCGTAAAGGGCTTTCAGCTCCCTTTCCATCTCCTCGCAGTACGGCGGCCAACACCTCCCGCTTCCTCTCCTGCAGCGGGGGAGTTGAACGGTTACCTGCACCGTACAAGTTCAGGTCAAATTCCGGCCTGTGCCTGACTGGCTACCTCCGGCAGATGCCGCCGGGCGTGTTCACGTATGGGATTCAGTTTGACCTGAACTTGTACCTCTGGGACACAGCCTGTAATTGGTGTTGTTGCATGCGCGGCTGATGTCGCTAAAGTATGGATTATGCTCAGGAACAGCGATTCCCCGTTTTGTCCCAGGCATCTACCGTGATGCGGCCATCCTCGGCAAAGACGAACGTCAGACCGGGCGGGTTGCCCAGCCTCTCCAAGACCGGCTTGGGGATGTGGCACAGACTGGTCCTGGTCTGAACACTGGGCGCCACAGACACGGAGAACTTGGTCGACCCCTTTGTCCATCTTGCCATGCATATGATACGGGCGAGCCGTATTTAACCGGCCACGCCCGGGCGGGATGGGTTATGCATCTGCTCCGTTAAATACTAACTTTGCCACCATACGTCATTGCCAAAGAGCGCAAGGCAGCTGGCCGCCATGAGGGAGGCCGGCAGGCAGATCGTCCAGGCCCCGGGCCAGATACGGCAGACGCACCAGAACAGATGGCTAGTCAGCTCGCAGACCTGCGGGACGCTGTTCTATGTCGTGATCCTGGGCATCAAGGGCCTGGTGTGCGACTGCGCCCAGGGCGAGCTGGGCCGCGGCCTCTGCAAGCATGTCGCCGCGGTGGACATGTGGCTCTCCGGGAAGTGGGCGGCCATGCACGGGCCGGAGCGGGTGACCATACGCAGGCCGGCTATCCGGTGTCCCGTCAACGCCTCGCACAGGCTGGTCCGGGACGGCCACCGGACAACCAAACGCAAGGGAAAGGTCCAGAAGTACCTGTGCAGGGACTGCGGGAAGCGCTGCTCAGGCCTTCCCGGACTGAGACGCCGGCACGCGTCGGCCGCCACGATAGCCGACGCGCTGAGCCTGGTCTCCAAAGGGGTGTCGCTGGCGCGCGTGGCCGAGGATATCGCCAGGCGCGGCCCCGAATTCCACCGTTCTACCATATACCGGTGGATTGCAGCGTACGGCCCCCTCATGGAGGGGTACGCCGGGAAGATCCGCCCATGGACAGGGTACAGGTGGCACTGCGACGAGGTCTACTTCAAGATACTGGGTAACGGCGCCTACCTGTTTACGGTCATGGATCACTCCACCAGGTTCGTCCTGTCATACATGGTCTCGCCCGTAAAGATGGGGGCCGAGCCGCTGGAGATGTTCAGGGAGGCGGCGCGGAGGGCCGGTACGACCCCGTGGGTGTTCGTAACAGACGGTCTGGACGTCTTTCCGGGGGCGGCCAGGAAGGCATTCTGGCGCAGGGCCGGGCGCCGCCTGGTGCACGCCGTCGAGGTACACATGCGGAACGAGTTCAACCACAACAACGTGCACGAACGCCTGAACGGGGAGCTCAAGCCGCTCATCCGCAAGCGGGGCGGCTACAAGGTGGCAAACCCCGTGATGGTGGGGCTGGTGGTGTTGGGGTACGATTTTTTCAGGCCGCATGCGGCGCTGAACGGCAGGACGCCCGCCGAGGCGACGGGCATACATGTGGACGGGAGCGACAGGGTGCTGACCCTGCTTGAGGCCGCGGCGGCGTAGACTGCCAACTCTACTTGCCGTTACTATACAGTAGGCCGTCAGCAGCGATGTATGTATGATAACCATCCAGGCAGAGTGGCCGCGCCCGACGCCTGTTTCGGCGGTTAGCGCGGGTCGCCGGCCAGTATGTGGGGGACCGGTCCAAATCCGGGTCTGTGTCAACCCATATCATGCGGCAAACATAAGATGATTCCCGGATCTGGGCGCATCTGTCCCATCATACCCCATCAGCCGCAAATGCAACAATACCCCTGTAATTCAAAAGATTTTAACTATGGCGGATAGAGCCGGGGTTGAGCTTTGGCAAGACACAAGAAGCGCAGATACGTCCCCCCACCCAGAGACAAGACCCCGCCACCCGGTACCCCGCCCACTGATACCCCGCCCACCGACGCCACCCCGCCCGATGTTCCGCCACCGATCGAGCCCGAAAAACCGGATCCTATCCAGGTGGATATCGACACCAGCGACAAGAACCGCAAGCTCAACCAGCTATTCTGGATGAGGGTCATACTGGCGGTGGCGGCCGGAGTCTCTGCGACGTTCATCTTCGAACCGCTGGAAGGCGAGGAGAGGCGCTGGGCCTCCATCGGATACATGGTGATACTGTTCCTGGCCACGGTGTTCATAGCCAAGTCCATGAGGATACAGCTGCCGGCCTCCGACCGCAAGAAGATAGTGACCCAGGCCATAGCCAGCTACGTCTTCATCTACCTGTTCGTGTGGGTCATGACCACCACCATCGTCCACTCCCTGGGGGCGGGATCCGGCTCCTCCCTGCTGAGATAGAAGACGCCCCCTGCCACGGGACAACCAGATGATGCCTGCGCCTCGCCGGCGCACCCTGCCGGTACCGTGGCCGCGTACTCCTGCCAGCCGGCCGGGACGGTGATCCGTGCCTAGCTCCGGGTGGCACCAACCAAGGTTTATAACCGCATCGGCGAATATCGTTCTGGATGGCGGAGGTAGAAACATCCAAAGGCCTCTCAAGGCGCGATTTCCTTAAACTGATGGGTGCGGCGGGGACCGGCCTCGCGTTTGCCCCGTTCGTTCCCTGGGGAGAATTCATGCCCAACCCCAGCACCGCATCCCTGGAGAAGGTACCCGTCGAGCTGCCCGACGGCACGCAGGCCAACGTCCAGACTTTTCCCCTGAACTACGCGGAGGTCATCACCTACCCCAAGACCGGCGACCGCGTCCTGGACGAGGAGGCCTTCCGGAAGTGGCAGTTCATACGGCTGCCCGAAGAGATGGGCGGCTCGGCCACCGACCCCTCGGCGTTCCGGGCCTACTCGATGGTCTGCCTGCACCTGTGGTGCCTGTGGAAGTACTTTCCGGCCGATGCCAAGAAACGTGGCGAGTGTCCCTGCCACGGCTCCATCTATGATGCCCGGACGGGCCTTGCCGTCAGCGGGCCGGCGTCCCTGCAGGCGGCACCCAACAACGTGCTGCCCAAGCTGGACTTTGAGGTAGACACGGACGGATTCATGTGGATTCTGCCCCCTGTGTGGGGCGTCACCGACAATGGGGTGGTTGGATATGGCCGTTTCCTTGAGTAGGCGGACGGGCGCCGTCGCCTTCTTCTACTGGATATGGGACGGGCTGGACAGGACCATCTTTACCGCCATCAAGTTCTCGTTCCCGGCCAGGTTCGTGAGCCCGTTCGGGTTCCTGGGCATGCTGACCTTCATCACGTTCGTCATCCTGGGGATATCGGGCGCCCTGTTGATGTTCTACTACCAACCCATCCTGGACAGGGCCTGGGACAGCGTGGCGTTCATCAACGACGAGGTCCCCTTCGGCTTCCACATACGGAACATCCACTACCACGGCTCCAACGCCATGGTGCTTCTGGCCATCCTGCACATGTACTACCAGTACTTCAGCGGACGCTACAAGATACGCAACGAGATACTCTGGGTGACCGGGGTCATCCTGGGGACCGTCACCATCCTGGAGGCCTTTACGGGATATGACGTGATATTCAGCGAGAGGGCGGAGCTGGCCATCAGCATAGCCGCCTCGCTGACCAACTCCATCCCGGTGGCCGGGCCGGTCATACGCGACGCCATGTTCGGCAGCGGATTCTCGGACTTTGTCCTGCGCTTTTACGCGCAGCACGTGTTCATCCTGCCCTTGGTGATGCTGGGCCTGATGGCGGTGCACTTTCCGCGCTTCCTGGTCTTTGACGTCCCGATGGTCTTTGCGATCGGCGGCGCCATCATGATTACCGGGGGCGTCTTCCCGATAGATTTGGGCTTCAAGTTCCAGCCGACGGTCCCGCCGGGGATCACCGTCCCGGAGTGGTACCTGACGGGGCTGTACGCGTTCCTGCGCACGCAGTACGACAAGTTCGTCACCGGGGTGTTGTGGCCGGGGCTGTTCATAGGGGCGCTGTTGCTGGTGCCCTTCATAGACAGGTACAAAAAGTTCTCATGGAAGGACCGCCCGATGATCACCGCCTTCGGCATAACCGGGATAGCCCAGATAATGGTCACCACCTACTGGGGCTTTTACATACCCGCCGACACCAGCCTGGCGCTGGTCGAGAGGCTGGTCATCGACCCGATCTTCCTGTACCTGGTGATGATACTGCTGGTGCCGCTGGGCTTTGGCTTCACCTACATGATGATAAAGCTGGCCAAGGAGGCGGAGCGCAAGGCCAAGCTGGCCAAGGAGAAGGGGCCCAACAAGGTCTCTGCCATCAACCTGTCCCAGAAGTGGATAAACTGGATGATAGTGGCCCTGCTGGCGTTCCAGGTGTTCCTGAATATAGCCGCCTACAACGCCGCCCTCACCGGAATGAAGAACATCTCGCTGTTCCTGGTGGGGATGATAATGATAGTCTTCGCCGCCTTCTTCCACATCTACCGGTACGGCGTCAACGAGTCCAAGAAGGCCCCGCCCCCGCCGGTCCCCAAGGGGGACATACCCCAGATACCTGCGCCGGCCAAGGAGCCCGAGGCCGTCCAGGACAGCGAGGCGGTCATGCAGGTGGTCCACCACCCCGAACAGGAAAAGGACCGGGACTGACCATCCAACCTGGGCGCGCATCCGGCCAGGACGCCGGCCAACCCCGGCCGTGGCGATAAGCCCGGAGCGTATAACGAGAAGGTTGGTTGGCGCCATTCTGCCCCGTTACGTCCAAGATCAAGGGTTCCCCGTTTGAGGTGACCCTTCCAGACTCGGGTAGTATCAGGTGGGTTGGTGTATCGTGACGAACGTGACGGTACACGCTAACTTTTCAGAAAGTTCGAATGTTTAAAAATGGCAGACCCTAAATCACCATCATGGGATACGACTATGACGGCACGATAGAGACGCTCAAGCAGTTCAAGGCCGAGAAGGAGGATTTGCTGAAACGCGTGCTGGCGGACGGCCACGGTGAGCTGGCCGAGTCCGTGCGCGAGTCGATTGCCGGCTACGAGGAGACCATAAACAAGTGCAAACAGATACGGGCCAGGCAGTCAGCGTAGACTGTGTAGGTCGCGCAAGTCCTTTTCCTCCCGCTTGAGACGTTCCCTCAACGCTTCGGCTATGTCAAAACACCCGTGCTGTTCCGCACCTATGATGGATTCCCTGATCCACTGAACCCGCCGCTCCGTCTCCCTTAGTTCCGCATCGTAGTCGTAGGCCATTATCCACCACTTGGCGGATCGACGCTTTTTAAACTTGGACGTGGGGGGTTCTGCTGCAAATGTGGGTGCTATCCCAACGTCCACCAACACCCACAGGCCGACCGTCGGCGTTCTCCACACGACGGCCTCCCCCGTATGGAGAACCTGGTACTGTCGGGGCTGCCCGGTCTGACAAGAGCCGGCTTGCCGATACGCCGCAGTTGGCGGCCATCCGGACACAATCCGGATAACTCCCGAATCTGCACAGGGACCGTCCGCCTCAAAGACATTTTAGGAGAGCCACCATGGGAGAGGCAGCCGCATGACCCCAAGGATCACGCCCTATGACGAGATTTCGCGCGGCGCTCTGCGGAGCGCCATCGCCTCCATCCTCCTGGAGGGGGGCAGGACCATGGCGGTGATCGAGGCGGAGCGCGGCCGGAGATACCCCGAGGACGGCCGCCAAGCCAACTACCGTGACAGCCCGGTCTGGCACAGCAAGCGCGATCTCGACATTATGGTCGCCGAACGGCTCAACCTGGACGTAGACGCCCTGCTGGGCCCGGGGCGAAAGTCCTGCGACTTTTCAAACCACACCACCGGGATCATATCCGAGCTGCGCAGCAAGGGAATTCTGCAGGACTTGAACGCCGGTAAGCAGTTCGGGATATGGAGGGTGGCCGACACCGCCGGGCTGTCCGAGTACGGGGCCAGGTGGGCCAGGACTGCGGAAAAGCGCCGGCCCGCGGAGCCGAATGCCGCATCCCACGCCCCGGATCTCAACCGCGCGTTCCTGTCCATACTGGGCCGCGGATCCAAGGACAACACGTACAAGTTCGCCCTGGCCAGGGCTCTCCTGGACCACTGCAGCGACCACGCCGACGCCTCCGACAACCCCCTTGAGGTGAGCTACGAGTATTTTGCCGACAAGTTCATGAGGTATTACTTCCACCAGGAGTACAAGTTCCGCATCAGGCAGAACTTCCAGCCGGAAAAACCGCCCAGGGCAATCAGCATACTCCGCGCCAGCTTCGGGGAGACGGCCCCGGGGGACCTCGAGCTGCTGGACAAAGACAAGGTAGATGGGGCCAGGAACCTCTTTCTGGCCAACATCTTCGGGCATGCTCGCCGCAAGACCTCGCTGGTGATACCACGGTTCCAGAACGTTCGGGGCTACCCCTCCGGCAGCATGGGCGGAGTATTCTACGAGTTCGACGACGACGCGCAGGTACTGACCCTGAGGCCGGAGGCGTTTGACTTTCTCAGGAAGAACCATGCGGTGCTCTCCAAGGTGGTCCTGGCCGAATGGGCCAAGTTCCTGGAAAGGATAAACCCCTCGCTACCAATGCTGGTGGCAAAGATAGAGCGCCACGAGGCAACGCGCGGTCCGCTGACAGAGTACAGGAACCTGTACCTGAAACACTGGTGCCACTGCTTCTACTGTAGGGGCAGGCTGGAGCGGGGACACATCCACGTTGATCACCTGATCCCGTGGTCCTACCTGTTCGACGACAACCCCTGGAACCTGGTCCTGGCCTGCCGGGACTGCAACCTCAAGAAGAGCAGCTCGCTGCCCCAGGAGGAGTTCCGCGACCATCTCATAGAGCGAAACAGGGACTACTACGGCAAAATGGGCAAGATAAGGCTCTCGCTGGACATGCTGGGCAGAGACTGGGAGCCGGAGATAGTGAAACGGTACGAGAGATGCATAGACTGCGGGTTCGGCATCAGGCACATGCCCTGACGCGAGCCCGGGCCGCGCCGCCGGCTAGGATCGGAACCCGGCAGTCCTGGCCCCGGGGCGAACCCGCGTCGGTGGCGGCAATCCTGTCCATGGCAGGGCGGAAACACCGCTCCCGGGTTTTGGCATTCCGGAGGTAGGCGAGCCGACATCCCCGCCACCAAACTGATTATTAGCACCAACTACCCTAAGGCTGGCTGCGAACCATGGCCGGCAAAAAACCAACAGTCATGATTGAGGGATCCGAGTACGTCTCCGCCGGGGACATCAACAAAAAGTACCAGGTATCACACGAACTCATCCGCCGATTTTTGGGAAAGCCCGACGAGATAGATCCTACGCAAACGCGACGGTCGCAGCGGCGTCTCTATCTGCGGAGCCGCGTTAAGGATGCCGTAGGAGATATGCTAGCCGAAAAGGAGAGGGCAAGACAGGGGGAGTTGGAGAGGAGGAGGGCCAAATCAGACAAGGAAGAAGCCGGACTGAGCGAGCAGTCAATGGGGGCAGAAGCTGAAAAGAAGACCCAAGATCCCCTGCCGCCACCCAAGTCTCCCCGATACATCACCCCGACCGGCCTGCGCGGCAAGCGCTACTGGACGGACAAGATGATTCAGGATCTCCTGGGCGAGCCCGACGAGATGGTGGACAACCCACACTACCGTAGCGCGGCCCCCATGCGCCTCTATCTGCTGAGCCGGGTGGACGCGATCGAATCCACCCTGGATGTCGAGGCGATGAAGCAGGCCCGGTTGAAGCGCTCGGCGGCGGCCAGGCGCGCCGTCAAGACCAAACAAAAAAACCTGGAGATGCGCGTATCCACCATCAACCTCAACTGCCGGTTCGACGAACCGTTGGCGTTGGTGCGCTCCAAGGCGGCAACCGCCAACGAGGAGATAGTCGCCTACCATGAACGCGAATACCGGGCGTATGTTGAGCGTTGCCTAGACCGGGGTGAAGAACCGGAGCCCAGGCGCGGCCCCGCCCACCCCGAGGTGGCAGCCGAGGATAGGTGGGCAGTCAACTACCTGCGGCACGAACGCTCATCCTATGATTACCTGCTGTACGAGTTTGGCTCGTGGGCCAGGGATATACTGCGGCGGCGAATCCACCAAGAGATAGCAAAGACGTACCCGGAGCTCGGGAAAGCCGCAACACAGATGACCGGCTGATCCATCGTGTTCAGGAGGCAGAAGTGGAACGTTGCGGTGATCCGGCGCGTCGCCAAGCACTAACGCTAGGCACGGTGCCGTGCTAGGTCACCAGGATGCCCCGGATCACCCGCGCTAGTAACCTGCTCTCTGGGGCAAGAAGTTTCGATGGTGTTTGAAAAAATACAAGCGCGATGCCAAAGTGCTCAAGGCGCTGGCGGCGTGTGTAAAGGCGCTGTCCACCGAAGAGGATCCTGCGCGCCTGGGGGACGGGAAGTACGGGCGATACGCCGGGGCGTGCGGGTACAATCTGTCAAAATCCATCCGCGTCATCTACAAGGTCGACTACGGCGCCCATCGGGTCAGGCTTGTTGCCCTGGGTGACCACAAGGAAGCCTATGGGTCAGATTAGCCGGTCTGAGTCCGTTTCCCAACCCCTTAAACATTATATTAGATTGCCCGGAAGGCCAGCCGTGAGCCAGACGACGACCACACCCGCCTACGGGATAGGCGTGCTTACGGTCCTGATCGCGGTGGCTGCCGGGATAGTCTTCTACCAGGTCTTCTACCTGCCCGAGAGCCTGCTCAAGCCCAGCGTGGACGAGCACATACTGCACCCGACCGAGCAGAAGGTGGTGGAGATGATACTGGGATCCTCCGATGCCGAACAGCAGGACAACTTTGTGCCCAAGATCATCAACCTGCAGCTGGGGATAGACAACCACGTCATCTGGAAGAACGTGGACGACATAGCGCACACCGTCACGCCGGCCCACCGCCACGAGGACTCCTACAGCGGGGAGTTCGGAAGCGACGGGGTGGTACTGGTCGGCGAGTCCTACGAGTTCCTGTTCACCGAGGATGCCCACATCGAGTACTTTTGCATACCCCACCCCTGGATGACCGGCGTGATCGAGGTCACCAAGCAGAGGTTCTAGAGTAGATCCCAGACAGGCGCACGGTCCTGTAGGCGCGCCAACAACCACCAGGCCATCCGCGGGCCGGCCGAGGGGGTGCCGCTACCCGGACGGATACCTGACAAAGACCGTCGCGCTCTCTATCTCCTTGTGTTGCTCTATTATGGATGCCCGGAACTTTATCTCCAGATCGCGGTCTGTCTCAAAGCCCATCTTGGCGGTGAACTCGGCCCGGTTATCCGGCATGACGTCCTTGGATATGAAGAGCCTGGCCACGTTGCTGGATATCTCCCTGCCGTTGTAGGAGGTATATGTGACATGGTGGTTGGAGTCCAGCACCTGCGCGTTGACGACCACCCCGTCGTAGCGGCCCGGATACGAGACGAGGACCTTCCCCCTGAGGGGCTGCTCGTGCCGGACGGTCTCCGGTTCCATGCTGAAGGATATGTCCACGCTGCACGTGCGCGGCGGCCCGCTTAATTGATTTCGGCCCAAAAAGGCCATCCGCACCTAGAACGGCCGGTTCACGTCCCGAGTGAACACCCAGCTGGCCACCGCCATTATCCCGCCCACAAACGCCGAGAGCACGCCCAGGCTGAGCGCGGCGGGCACCCCGGACGGCACCCCGGTCATCATCTCGCGGACCAGCAGTATGGTATAGGTGGCCGGGTTGAGCCTGGCCAGCTCGGCCAGCCAGTCGGGCAGCAGCTCCAGCGGGAAGAGGGCGGGGCTTACCATGAACAGGGGCATCCCCATGAAGTTGATTATCCCCCAGAAGGCCTCCTGCGACTTTGCGGCGGCGGCCACCGTGACGGATATCCCCGCAAAGCCCAGCGAGAACAGTATGACCACTGCCATTATCGGGATGATCATCAGGTAGTCGGCAAAGCCTACCCCGATGGCCAGGGCAATCCCGATTATCAGGCTGGCCTGGAGGGCGGAGACCAGCGATATGGCCAGCATCTTGCCCAGGGCCAGCGAGGACCTGGATATGGGGGATGTCAGCGCCTTGTTCATGAAGCCGTACCTCCTGTCCCAGAGGGTGTTGACCCCGCCGAATATGCTGGTGAAGATGGCCGTAAGCACTATCACCCCCGCTGCCATAAACTCGATGTACTCGCCCTCAAAGCCGGCCGACTGTATCAGGGGGCGCGTCCCCGCAAAGGTGTTCCCTATGACGATGATCCAGACGGCGGGCTGTATCAACCGTATGAACACCCCGCTCTTGGACTTGCTGTACCTCTTCATCTCGCGCCAGAATATCGCGTAGGTATCCGACAGGGCGGTTGCCACCACCGCCCTCACCGCCTCCGCTTCCTGCGGGGCTCGCCGGTGGGGTGGTCCCGGATCTGGTGGCCCGTGTAGGATATGAAGACGTCATCCAGGGTGGGGCGGGTCATGGAGACGGACCGTATCTGCACCGCCAGGCCCGCCGCCACCCCGAATATCTCGGGGATGGTCGCGGCGCCCCCGTGGACGTGGGCCGTGACGCCGCCGTTCCTGGCCTCGGCCGACTCCACGCTGGCCATGCCGGTGATGCCGGCGGCCAGCCTGTCGGCCCCATCGCCGACGTCCATCTGCAGGATCTCGTGCCCCAGCCGCTCCTTCATGGCGCCGGGCTTGTCCACCGCCTTTATCTTGCCCTCGTCGATGATGCAGACGCGGTCGCAGAGCATGTCGGCCTCCTCCATGTAGTGGGTCGAGATAAAGACGGTCATCTCGTGCTCCCGGTGTATCTGCCGGATGTGCTCCCATATGCGCCGCCGGGTCTGTATGTCCAGGCCGACGGTGGGCTCGTCCAGGAACAGCACCGAGGGCCGGTGCAGCAGCCCGCACGCTATGTCCAGGCGCTTCTTCATGCCGCCCGAGTAGGTCACGGTCGGGTCGTGCTGGCGGTCGGCCAGCCCGGTGGCCTCCAGCAGCTCGTCTATCCGGCGGTCGGCCTGACCCTTCTCCACGTGGCTCAGCTTGGCCTGCAGGACCATGTTCTCCCTGCCGGTCAGGTACTCGTCGATGGCGCTCTCCTGCTGGACGTACCCTATGCTCTCCCGAACCCGGGAGGGCCTCTCTGCCACGTCGTACCCCGCCACGGTGGCCCTGCCGGAGGTGGGCTTTAGCAGCGTGGTCAGTATCATCATGGTGGTGCTCTTGCCGGCGCCGTTGGAGCCCAGAAACCCGAACACCTCCGCCTCGTCCACCTGGAAGGTGGCGCCGTCAACCGACTTGATCTCGCCGAACGACTTTGTCAGGGAGATGGCCTCTATCGCGTTCAACACGTGTACGGCTACCATCCGGAGTATAAACGGGTGTTTCTGGTCTGAGCGGGCCCGAAGGGCTTTGTGGTGTGTTAGTTCAAAATCCTGTCCCATACCAAGGTGGAAATCACAGCCCCCCGTACGGCCTTCTATCGAGAATTGTACCTACAGGCATCTATGATATCCTGAGTAAACGGCACGCTTTCGTCAAACACGTCTAGGAGGGACTGGTTTACGGACAACCCGCTTGAATAGCAAAGCTGGGTTATAACGCCCGCATCCTTGGCTGCTTGGACTGCATATACAAAATCACTGTCAGCAGTCATGATTACGGCCCTTTGAATCTGTTTGTCCCAACTCATTCTGACCAGATCCACTCCCAGCATCATGTCCACGCCTTTTTGCGTGTACTGATCCTGCCCGCCATCGCGTGTTTTTTGCAGCCGGCCCAGTTTTACCTCGAATCTGGGTATTTTTTTGAGCTGGTTGACGAAGTGGTTTGCCCTGCTATACCGCTGCTTTTCATCAACAGTCGGCGGGTTGCTTTGAAAGGGCATTGAGGTATAGTAGTAAGTTCTCAGGCGGATCATATCGATGCTTAACCTTTCAGACAGCTTTTTGAAGTCAATTCTGGGACTGCCTTTCTGCCGTAAAATGGCAGCCAAGTAGCCGCCGTCGATGAAGACCGCACATCGATCCATAAGGTACAGCACCCAGGCGTTGTTATTATAATTACTGCCGTCCATGCGAACGGCAGCGGGCATTTTTCCCTATCGTCGATTAGGACGATAGCGCCTATTTGGGACTGCCGTCCATGCGAACGGCAGCGAGTATATAGTGATTCTTACATCCCGAAATCATAATTTAAGCATTTCTTGGGTTCTGCTGCAAACGCGGATGTCGCCCGATGACTGCCCCCCGGACAATAGGTCTTGTTCGGGAGAACGCTGGTTGCGGCCAGATGGTTTCGATGAACACCCGAATTTGCACAAGAACCGGGCCCGAAGGGCTTCGATCCCTCGACCATTGGATTAGAAGTCCAACACTCTATCCATGCTGAGCTACGGGCCCGAACCCGGGGGGCGGACCTACCATTTTAAGGGTTTACTGGCCGTGTCCCGGGCCATCTTGAAGAGGTACTGCTGGGCGTATCCGGCGTAGGGTCCCAGCCGCTCCACCGCCCGGTCGTGCAGCATCTGGTACTGCCGGTCGGTGTGGGGGCCCCTGCCCGTTCCCAGCCCGTACCGCTCCAACAGGACGCGGACGACCCACCTGTCCAGCGGAAGCGCCTCCAGGAACCCCAGCGAGAACAGCAGTATGCAGTCGGCCACCTTGTTGCCCACGCCCGGAACGCGGGTCATGCCGGCTCGTGCCTGCCGGTAGGGCATGCGCATGATCTCGTCCGGGTTCAGCGCCCCGCCGTCGACCATCGCGGCCGCCTCCCGGATGTAGCCGGAGCGGTACCCGGTCCCGCACGCCAGTATGTCGCGCACCTCGGCGGCGGCCAGCGCCCGGGGGGTCGGAAATAGGTCCAGGGAGACGCCCTCCATCGAGGCGGCCTCGCCAAAACGGGAGCAGATCTCCTGCAGGTTTCGCCGGATCCGGGGTATGTTCGAGTTGGCCGAGACTATAAACGAGATCATGCACTGGAAAAAGTCCTGCCGGGTTATCCTCAGGTCCGGGTACCTGTCCATGGTCTGGCGCAGCAGCGCGTCCCTGCCCAGCGAGGCGCGTATGGCATCGATATCATCACCCATCCGGAAAAAGTCCGGGAGGTGGCCGTCGCTGGAACCGGACACGCCGGCATGGTCCACCCTGAGAATCCTCTGGCCGTCTACCCCGTACCATCCCCCGCCTGACTCCTTCCACAGGAAGACCTGGCCGCTCCTGAGCGTCTGGCGCGGATCCATCAGACCGCTATCGTCTCGCCAACCGACGCTGCCGAGGCTTCCAGACCGAACTCCTCGTTTATCTGCTGCGCAAACATCTCGCACGAGTCCCGGTCGCCGTGGACCGTCAGGACCCTGGGGTTGCCCCGCACGTTCCGGACCATCTCAAAGAGGTCGCGCCTGTCCGAATGGCCGGAAAACTGGAACTGCCGGACCGCCGCGGACACCGAGTGGTCCTCGCCGCGGTAGGAGACCGTTCCCTCGTCCAGCAGCCTGCGGCCGGGGGTGTCCTCTCCCTGGTAGGATACCAGGGCTATCCCGTTCTTCTTGTCAAAGGCCAGCTCCTGCAGGTAGAAGACGGCGTTTCCGCCCACCAGCATGCCTGCGGGCGATATGACCACGCAGGGCTCCTTCAGGGCCTTCTTGCGGTCCTCGTGCCGGCGGATGGAGACGGCCGAGTCCACCGCCTCCCGGAAGATGCTCGGATCCCGGTGGAACTGGGGGTACTGCAGCACGATATCGTTCACCTTGAGGGCCATCCCGTCCATCACTATCTTGTGCTTGAAGCCGGCCGCCTTGAGGATGCAGACCATCTCCTGGGCCCTCTCCACCGAGAACGACGGTATAAACAAGGTGCCCCGGTTGTCCAGTATCTCGTTGGCAAACTCCACCAGGTCCCTCTCGGACTCCTGCCTGGGAATCTGCTCGCTCTGCGAGTAGGTGCTCTCGGTTATCAGCAGGTCTATCTCGCCGATGTCCAGGTCCGCCTCCTTGAGCAGCCTGGATCCGGTGGTCTTTATGTCGCCGGTATAGAATATGCGCTTGCCGCCGCCCTCGGCCAGGACGGTGGCCCCGCCTATCACGTGCCCCGACTCGCGCAGCTGGAAGGAGAGCGGCCCCTTCCTGATGGTCTGGCCGTACTCGGTGTCCTTGGCGTTCCTCATCATGTTGTACAGCTGGGCAAAATCAAAGGAGTACTGCTTGGACTTTTTTATCTTCAGCATGTCCTCTATCAGCAGCCTGGACAGGTCGAAGGTGGGGGCGGTCGCGTACGCGTCCACGTTGCCGGTCTCGTACAGGGCCGGAACGTTCCCGGAGTGGTCCAGGTGGGCGTGGGTTATGATCACCCCGGCCAGGTCCCTGGACCTGACCGGCAGCGGGTACTTGGGCGGCTGGTCCCTCCTCTCGAACATGACTCCGTAGTCCATCAGCAGCCTGGTGCTGTCCTGCTCCACCAGAATGCCCGAGCGGCCCACCTCGCCGGCCGCGCCCAGAACTGTAACATTCAAGGAATAGAGCCGGTCCGGGGCCGGTTAAAACCCTACCGATGCGCCCGACGCACGATCGTGGGTACAGGTTCAGGTCAAACTGAATCCCATACGCGATCACGCCCGGCAGCATCTGCCGGTGGTCGCCGGTCAGGCACAGGTCAGAATTTGACCTGAACCTGTACGATCGTGGGGTAGCCACTCATCTCCTTTTTAAAGACGGACGGTTTTGGTGCCAAATTCGGCCAAGGTCGTTTCCTGATTATCACCATCCAGAGAGAAGGGGGCTGAACGGTTACGAACTATGCAACCACCCACGATCAGAGAACTTTTTATGCACAACGCTACAATGGATAGTAACCGTGTATGTACCGCCTAGATCCACGGCCTCCATACCGAGGGTACCTGGTGCCAATTGTACGCGGCCTTATTTCAACAAGTGGTTTTCCATGCTGCTCGTTATGGCGCCCCGCAGATCCACAACCTGGCAGTTTTGTATCTTGATCCCCTTTTGGTTGAACCAAGCCACCGCGTCGGCCAATTCGTACGCCCTTCCCTTGTATCTCCCGTTGATGTTTCAGTTTTTGACGGTGGGGCACATGTCGGCGTCGGCTTCGATGGTGATGTCCGAACGCTCTGCCCGAATACTTACTGCAAAATACGTGAGCGCGTCCTTGAACAGCTGAAACCAGTACGAATCGAAGCTTCTGTGGATGTTGATCTTGGGCTTTCGGTTTTTTCCGGATGCCACGCGCTCTTTCATGCTGTTCACCGCGTGGTGGCCCCTTCAGGAGATTAAGTCTTGGCAGGTGAGCCGTTGCACGACCATCCCCTTGGCCATGATCCCATCATGTCAATGGTGTCCATGTCGCGGATGTTCAACTGTCCAGCAAATTCATTCACGTATCGGTGCAGATGTTGTTCGGATATGTGGTGGAAAGTACCATCGTAGCCACGGCGCAGGAGTGCCCAGAACGACTCGACGCCGTTGACGTGAGCCCGGCCCCGGACGTATTCACCGACCGAGTGCTTGACTGTCTCATGGTTGGGTAGGCTGGTATAGGCGCGGTTCTCATCCGTGTATTTCTTGGTGGTTGGCTTGGCATTATCATCGACGAACCCGCCCAGGTTGTCGTGGTGGTGTTCTTGATAGGCTTGGCCCGTATCTCACCGGTCGCCCGGTACTTGATGGCCACCACCGGCGTCTTGTTAGCCCCGCCCTAGCTGCCCGGCTGTTTCTTGTCAGCGTGCATGTTGGTTTCCTTGCCGCCGACGTACGACTCGTCGATCTTGACCGGACCTTCCATCTTGTCGACTCCGGCTAGTTGCTTCCACGATTCACGGAGCCTATGCACCATGAACCAGGCGGTCTTTTGGGTCACGCCAAGATCCCGGTGGAGCCTCATCGATGACACTCCTTTCAGGCTCACCGCAAACAGGTACGTGGCTATCACCCACTTCTGGTAGCTTATCTTGGAGCTCTCCATTATCGTTCCCTTCTTGACGCTGAAAAACTGCCTGCACTTGTAGCAGTAGTATGGCATCGTCTTGTGTTTGGACGGAACCGTGCTGTCATTGCCACAGTCTGGGCATTTGCGGTGACCGTCCCATATCCTCTCCTCGAACCACTTCATGGCAGTCTCGTTATCCGGGAACATCTTGAACAGCTCCATCATGGTGATCTCCTTGCGGAAGTGTTTTCCGGGTGCGTGTTGGCTCATCGGGCCATCTCCTGATGTTTAAATATAGGCAAGGGGGGGCGAAGGGCGTGGGATTCGAACCCACGGGGACCGACCAAGATCCTGCGGCTTTTCAGGCCGCCACCCTTAACCAGGCTAGGTGAACCCTCCACACCATAGTATGCTCGGGCGGATTACATCTAGTTAACTTATGTATATAATTCCCAAAAATTATCAGCCTCATGAGGGGGGACGTTTTGGCGGCCCAGTCGCCGTGTCTGGTGTTCGCGCCCGATGGCGCCGGGTTACCACGATATCCAGATTCTGGGCGCCGTTCATTTCACGCGGGATGGAGAACATCGTGGCCCGCGCAGGTACGCATTCCGAACCCGGGCTACTACATGGTTATGACCTTACAATGCCCGTCGGTGCGCCCGACGCGCGACCCAGGCTGCCTGCCAACCTGCATGCCGGCGTACGGCCCCTACATCCCGGCCAGCACGGAGGTAATCCTCTCCAGCCTCCGGCGGGCGCCCCGGGCGCTCTTCAGTATCTTCCTCATGGATCTCCTGTCGTAGTGGTAGGTCTTGCCCATCGAGGTGATCCTGTTGATGTCGTCGGGATCCACCTCGCAGTGCGCCATCTTGTTGCGGGTGCTCTGCAGGTGGGACAGCATCCCGTCCATCCCGGACCACTCCTCCCCGATGCCCAGCCGCTTGGTCAGGCCCTTGAGCGTCTGCTTCTTGCCCTCCAGCGAGTACAGGGAGTTTTCCAGCACCAGCTCCTCAAAGTGCCCGCCGCGGCCGGGCTCCATCCGGAAGTAGGCGGCCAGGGCGTCGTTGATACGCGACTCGACATCGACTATCTGCGAGACGACCATCCCCCTCAGGAATATGACATCGTTCCACTTTTGCCGGTGCATCCTGATCATCTCCACCGCCGCGCCCGAATACGCCCGGGTGCCGTGTGTCTGGATCGCCGTATACTGGGAAAAGTCCTCGGGGATGCTGGCCCTGATGCCGCCAAGGCCGTACATCAGCACGTCTATCAGCGGGTTCCTGCGTATGACGCCGCGGGCGAACCGCTCTCCCTCGGCGGCCCCGCCGGGGTAGTCTCCGGCCAGGACGATATCAATCTCGTTCTCGTCGAACACCTCGTCCCAGCCGCGGCCAACCCACCCGGAGGTGCCGACGCGCTCCACCTCAAAGCCCTCCGCGGCCACGTACCCCAGCACCTTGGCGGCCTCGGCGCGCGCCGCCTCCAGGCCGGAGTCAACATGCAGTATACCCATCTCCTCGGTGTCGCCGGAGGGGTCGCGCCGGACGCACCTGGCCAGATCCGCCATGTTCGCGCCGGGTACGGGTCCGAGGTCGGCCATCGTGGTACGTACGACCCCTCCACGGTTAAAGCCTTCCCGGGGTGCTAGACAATTACACGACCCACAGAATCCTCAAAAGCTTTAATTAGTCAAACCTAATTCAGGTGCTTCATGGGAAGAAGCTATCAGGAGTGGCTCAATCAGCAGAGCCCCGATCTTGTGTCCAAGGTACGGGCCGGCGACGAGTCTAACAAACCACTTTTGAACCAGATAAACTGGATATGGGTCAAGAACCTCATGGACAAGAGGGCGGATCTGAATCCATCTTCCGCGGAACTGCTCGACTGGGTAACATCGGGTCAGATCGATGCCATGAGGAAGTAGGGCTAGTACGCTCAATTCTTTTTGTTTTATTGGTGGTCTGCGGGGGATGGCGCCTTTTCATAACGGGGTTTTGGATTTGAATCATGGTTTAAATAGGATACGAGGAAAAAACCAACTGTAATGCCAATAGCAATACTGCCGGATGTCGACGAGCAGAGATGTATCGGCTGCGCCCTGTGCGTGGAGATCTGTACATCGCTGGGACCTGACGTCCTCAGAGTAAAGCCAGTCGAAGGCTGGAAGAGGGGCAAGGCGTTCGTCTTTTACCCCGAGAGATGCATCTCTGATGGTGCATGCATCGGGGTCTGCCCGACAAAGTCCATCTTCTGGATGAGGCCAATGAACTACACGGCTGGACAGCCGGTGCCTCTCCACCAGAACGGTGTCTTTGTTAAGGGTTGGGCCGAGGACGCAGCCCTGTAGGCGAGATATCGCCATTTTATTATTTTTGACACGGGACCTTGGTGGCTTGCGCGCCGTCCACGAAGTGGGCGATGAACCCGTCGGCGGCGTCGTAGCGTATCTCCGTGAAACTGTTGTTGCTCAGGAACGACTCCCAGGCCGCGGCGAAGGTGGGATACGCGGCGGGGTCGCGGGGCACGCGGGCATCCAGGTGGTGGGCGGCCGGGTACACGTCGGAGAGCTCGACGGGGATTATCCCCAGGTGCGGGTTGTAGACGCACACCTGGACTGCCCCGTCCTCGGCCAGGCGCCTGCACCTGCCGTAGAGGTAGGCGGGCTTTGCCTCCGGCTCGGATAGTATGTGGAGGATGCTCTTTTTGGTGCGGAAGCGCCCCACGGCCCTGCGCAGCGCCACGGCCTCGGGCCGGTACTGGTCCATCTCATCAAAGAGGAAGGCGGCCTTCTCCTTGAAGGCGGGGGTGCCGGCGGCCAGCAGGGCGGGGTTGCCGGCCAGCACCGACAGGGCCTCGTAGAGCCGGGGGTGGGCCCTGGCCTTCTTGGTTGCGTACTCCCAGAGGCGGCCCTCGTGTATGGCCTGCCTGGTGGTGTCCACCTCGAGCTTTATGGCGTGGAGGTTGTGGGTGGCCAGCAGGTTGGTGCGGGACTCTGCATCCTCCTGGCGCAGCTCGTCGGGGGTGCGGGAGGAGCACACCCGGCAGGAGCAGGGAAAGACGCGGATCTCGTCCAGGTGCCTGGTGCCGTCTGGGGTGATGTACCTGTCCTGCTTGGCGTACAGTATGTACGATGCAGAGTCGAAGGTGTCGCAGCCCAGGGCCACGGCCAGCGGGATGGTCAGGGGATGGCCCGCGCCGAACAGGTGCAGGGGAATCGGAGAGGGGACGGCAGACCTTGCCTCGGCTATCATCGAGGCCAGCCGGGCATACTCGTAGGACTCCATGAACTCCACCGGGCTGCCCAGCGCCATCATGCCAAAGCCGTACCCGGCAAGGGCCCGCGCCGAGCGGCGCACCAGGTCCATGTGCTCGCCCCCCTGGATGGGGCCCACCCATATCTGGCCGTTCTCCTGGGCCGAGTCCAGCGTCTTCTTGGCGTCCCTGAGGGTGCGGCTCACGTACCGGGCCGCCGTCGCCCTGGGCAGCCCAAAGCCGGTGGGCTTGTCCAGGGGGATGGCGATGTCCGTCATGATGGCCGTCTCGAACGAGGCCATCTGGGCCGGCTTGATCTCTATGTCGCCGTACTCCAGGACCTGGTATCCGCCCGAGTCGGTCATCACGGGGCCCTCGAACCCGATTATGTCGTGGATGCCCCGCCTGGCGGCCTCCCGGCCGTGCCGCTTCATGGTGATATAGGCGTTGGTGATGACCATCCCAAACCCCATCTCCCGGATGGTCCGGGCCGGCACCGACTGCTTGACGGGGTGCACCACCGGGACGTAGGCCGGCGTCTCCACCGTGCCGTGGTTGGTGTGCAGCCTGCCGATCCTGCCGGCCAGGTCGGACTTTGTTATCTCAAAGGACACGCCCAAGGGGGCCGCCGCCTACCTAATAAACTCAAAGAACCGCCTGGCATCGCCCCTGTCGTGCACCTCGCCCAGCCAGTCCACCAGATCAGAGGGGTACGACCCGGCAAGGGCGCGCAGAACCCTGCCGGCGCTCTCCCGGATGGAG
Organism: Nitrosopumilaceae archaeon; assembly: GCA_965261905.1. Classification (GTDB taxonomy): domain Archaea; phylum Thermoproteota; class Nitrososphaeria; order Nitrososphaerales; family Nitrosopumilaceae; genus VYCS01. Next base: position 1,527,591 of record CBDHDZ010000013.1, read on the forward strand.
TCCCCGGTCACATCCACCTGGACGGCCCTCCCACCAAAGGCGGCCCCGGCCTCGGCGGCCACTATATCCAGTATCTCGGCGCCCAGGTTCTCCAGGGACTTTGCGCGGGGATAGCCCCTCTCCAGGTACACCCGCTCCAGCTCGTACGGGCTCCGCCTGAGGACTGCGGCCATCCCCAGCAGGTCCGGACGCACCACCTGGGGGGCCAGGTGGCCCACCACCAGCGCAGGCCCCTCCACCCCGGCCACCAGCCCCGCCAGCGGGGCCGTGTCGACCCCCTCCGGCTCCAGCAGGCCCGCCCCGGCGGCCACCGCGGCTATGTCCACCACGGGCATCCCCAGGCGCTCGCCCACGATCCCCGCTATGGTGTGCTTTCCCGTCCCCGGGCTTCCGGTTATCACGTGGAGCATCACCTGCAGGTGGCCGGCGGCGCGATTAAACGGTTTGGCGGCCACCCCGTACGATATTTAACCACCCCATCAGCAGGGGCCTTGATGGCGGATCTGGACTATGACATAGTCATATGCGGATCCGGCTTGGCCGGGCTGAGGGCGGCCATCGAGGCGGCCGACTACGACCGCCGCCTCAGGGTGGTGGTGGTCTCCAAGCTGCAGGTGATGCGCTCCCACTCGGTCTCGGCGGAGGGCGGCACCGCCGCGGTCATCTCGCCGGAGGACAACATCGAGTCCCACGTATACGACACCGTCAAGGGCAGCGACTTTCTGGCCGACCAGGATGTGGCAGAGAGGCTCTGCAGCCAGATGCCCCAGGAGATATACCGGCTGGACGACTGGGGGATGCCCTGGTCCCGGAAGGAGGACGGCAGGATAGACCAGAGGGCCTTTGGGGGGTACAGCTATCCGCGGGCCACCTACGCGTCCGACAAGGTCGGCTTCTTCGAGATGCAGACCCTCTATGACACGTGCCAGAGGTACGACAACATAGAGTACCTGAACGAGTGGTTTGCCACGGCGATAATCCATGACGGCACCAGGTTTCGCGGGATAACCGCCATAGAGATATCATCTGGCGGGTTCAACGTAATCGGGGGCAAGGCCCTGATAATAGCCACCGGCGGGGCCGGGCGCCTGTACAGCTTCTCCACCTATGCCCTATCCTCCACCCCCGACGGCCTGGACATGGCGTACCGGGCCGGCATGGCCCTCAAGGACATGGAGTTCGTCCAGTTTCACCCCACCGGCATACTGCCCTCCGGCATACTGATAACCGAGGGGGCCCGGGGCGAGGGCGGCCATCTCCTGAACAGCGCCGGGGAGAGGTTCATGAAAAAGTACGCCCCCTCCAAGATGGAGCTGGCCCCCAGGGATATCGTCTCCCGGTCCATGATGACCGAGATAAACGAGGGGCGGGGGTTCGTCAACGAGACGGGCGCCTCCTGCGTCAAGCTGGACCTGCGCCACGTCGGCGACGAGATCATCCGGCAGAAGCTGGGGGGAATCCGGGAGATATCCATCAAGTTCTCCGGCGTGGATCCGGCCCGGGAGGTGCTGGACGTCCGGCCGGTCTGCCATTACATGATGGGGGGCATCCACGCGGACATCGACGGGGCCACCGAGATGGCCGGGGTGTGGACCGCCGGCGAGGCGGCCTGCAACTCGACCCACGGATCAAACCGCCTGGGCGCCAACTCCACCTCCGAGTGCATAGTCTGGGGCCGGATAACGGGGCGGCTGGCCGCCGAGTACGCCAAGGGAGGCGTACCGGACGGGCCGTTCCCGCACGACCTGGTCCGGCTGGAGGAGAAGAGGATCTACGACGGCATCTTCCGGGGCAGGGGCGAGGTCAACCCCTACGAGGCCCGCCAGAAGATAGCCGACACCATGAACGATAAGGCATACGTCTACCGGAACCACGACGATCTGGCCGCCGGACTCAGGATCATCCGGGATCTGCAGGGCGGCGCCTGGAAGCACGTGGACGACTCGGCCAAGGAGTACAACACCAACTTCATCAACGTCATGGAGCTGGACTCGATGTTCCGGGCGGCCGAGACCGTGCTGGTGGGGGCGATAAACCGCCAAGAGTCGCGGGGGGCGCACGCCAGGACCGACTACCCCGCCCGCGACGACGAGAACTTCCTGCACCACACCCTGGCCTACTGGGGCCCCGGCGAGCCCAACATGAAGACGCACCCCGTAACAATTACAAAGTACAAACCGGTGGAGAGGAAGTACTAGATGGAGCGGCGGGACGACAACAGGGAGGGCATCGGCGGCATGGCCAACCCTGGCAGGTACGGGATAGAGCGTGTGGCGTACTGGCTGATGAGGCTGAGCGGGCTGGGCCTGCTTGTCTATTTTATAGCCCACATATACGAGACCAGCAGCATAATCCGCGGCGAGGTGGGCTGGAACGAGCTGATGGAGCTGACCAGCACCACCGAGGCGCACATCGTCCTGACGATAGTGATAGGCATGTGTGTCTTCCATACGGTCAACGGCATCCGGGTGATGCTGGGACACGGAGGTGTGGGCGTGGGCAGGCCCACCAGGCCCGACTACCCGTACACCCCCGCATCCCAGAACGCGCGCCACAAGATAACCATCTACTCGGCGATAGTGCTGGCCGCCGTCGCGATGATCTACGGATCCACCGTCCTGTTTGGTGTCTGAGCCATGCTGAGGGAGAGCCACATCATGAAGATACACTACGGCACGGCGCTTGCCGCCGTGGGGCTGGTGGCCGTGCACATCCTGATGAGGCTGGCCGACGGCTACGCCGAGTCCCTGGAGTACGCCAACGTGGTAGCCAACTACCAGTTCCTGCCGTATGCGGGGCTGCTGGAGATAATGCTGATACTGCTGTCGGTGCACGGCTTCAACGGCCTGCGCGTCATCCTGCTGGAGCTGAGGCAGGGCCCCTCCTACGAGAAGGCGGTCTCGTACGGCTGCGTGGCTGCCATGATAGGTTTAATTGCGTACGGATCGCGCACGATAATCATGGTAAACACGGGGATGGTATGACCAGGACGACCATCACACTGCGCGTAAAACGCAGCGACGGGGACCGGTTCGACGAGTTCGATATCCCAGTCCAGAAGTGGACCACCGTCCTGGAGTGCATCCTGTATGCCAAGCACCATCTGGACCACTCGATAGCGGTCAGGTACTCGTGCCGGCAGGCCACCTGCGGCAGCTGCGGCATGAGGATCAACGGCAAGCCCTCGCTGGCCTGCTTTACCAAGGTCTCCGAGCTGGACGGCGACACGATCACCGTGGAGCCCATGAACAACTTTCCCATCATACGGGACCTGGCGGTGGCCTTTGACAGGTTGTTTGACAACCACCGCAAGGTGGGCCCGTACCTGGAGAAGGGCGAGTCCCCGGCCGGCGGCCAAGAGCACTTGCAGAGCCCCGAGGAGCTGGACCGGTTCATACAGTTTGCCAACTGCATAAAGTGCGGCCTGTGCAACTCGGCGTGCCCGACCATGGCCACCGACACCTCCTTTGTGGGGCCCCAGGCTCTGGCCCAGGCGTACCGGTACGTGGCCGACAGCAGGGACTCGGCCAAGGACAAGCGGCTGCGCATCATCGATGACTCGCACGGCATATGGCGCTGCCACTTTGCGGGATCCTGCAGCCAGGTCTGTCCCAAGGGAGTAGACCCGGCCATGGGGATACAGCTGCTGCGCGGCTACATGCTGGGATTTCGCGGCTGACCCCGGAGCAATCCGGCCGTCCGGGGCACGAACCCCCGACAAACGCCTATCGCTTCTTGGGGTTGGGGCTGTTGTTTACCTGGTTGTTTATCTGCTCGGCCATGAAGTGGTTTGAGACGTTCACCTTGACCTCGTCCACGCCATCTATCATCAGGAGGTTGTCGTGGATGTCCTGGCATATCTTGAACCCGAAGACGGCCGGGCAGAAGGGGCTGGTCAGGTGCAGATCCACCTTGACGCCGCTCTCCTGTATGTCCACCTCGTCGACCAGCTCAAGGTCCGTGATGGAGGTGTCTATCTCGGGGTCCTTTATCTTTGAGAGCTCATCGAATATCCGTACCCGAAGCTTCTTGATGTCCTGAGACATGTGCCACGGTACCCTTCGAACTATATATTAGTCATTCCGGCTCGGCCGGGGTTGTCCACGCTGACGGCTCCCCCACACGATAATTCTCCAAAAAAGTCGCGGCCTTGTCCAAAAATCCGGAAAAAGGTCACTAGTAATGTTTAATTACTAAATCCAGATGCCCGCCGGACGACGGCCCGGATGATCGGAAGGTATTAGGATCGGAGGATCGCCGCACCGCCCAATGAGCAAGAGACACGGAAAGTCAAGGCAGACCAACCCCAACCGTGCCAGAAGCAAGAACAACCCCGACGGGAAGAGGAACGATCCCAAGACGGACTGGTCAGGATACAACAAGGACCGCCGTTCGGAGGGCAGAAGGTTCACCCGGTGGATGTGTCGGATAGCCGAGATTGCACGCAAGATACTGGGCATAGCGCCAGGCACGCGCGACCGGCGCGTGTCAGCCATACTGGTGTCCATCATCAAGGGCGAAGAGAACCTCTCCTACTGGGGCCTGATCAAGCACTTTGACCGGCACCCCGATGACCTGGATCTGTGCGAGCTGTCCAGGCCGTACTGCAGATCATGGTACCAGCTCCGCATATCGGAGATAGATCCCGCAGTACTGCAAAAGATCATCACCAAGATGGCCGGCGATGAAGCGGTCCACGGCACCCTGCTGGTCGACTCCAGCGGATTCAGCATAGCCAAGTATATCGACTGGCAGAACGCAAAGTATGGCAAGATCAGCGTGAGGCTGTTTGCAAAGCTGCACATCATGCACACGCTGCACGGCATGGCGTGCGCCGCCGTCGTCACCCCCGGAAAGTCAAACGACTCACCATACCTGCGCCAGATGATAGAGACGCTCCCGAAGGGAGACGGGGACGTCGTGGCCGACGCGGCCTACGGGGGCGTCAAGAACTGCAACGCCATCCGGGACAGTGGCCGGAGGACCGTCATCGACTCCAAATCCAACGCGGTTATCAAGGGATTCAACGCCAGGGCGGAGATGTTGAGGTTCCGCGAGGAGCACCCGGGGACATTCCACCGGATACTGCGCCTTCGGAACAACGTCGAGAGCGTCTTCTCGTCCATGAAGGCGCGGTTCGGCGGGGTGGTGCGCGCCCTCAGGGAGAAGACCCAATCGGTTGAGCTGCTAACGATGACCGTCTGCTACAACATGGCCTTCGCCTGAGGCCACGCCACGGGGGGCGGGAACCCCCCGCGGCTATGGGGAGGCTGCGCACGACTGCTCGTGGACCGCCATCCAGGACGGCTCCGGCGGGCAGCAAGAACGTGATCCGGCGTCTACCCCGCGCCTTCCTGCCGGCCCAGGTGCCTCCGTAGGTATCAAGCCGGGTCGTTAATTTTGACTTTTTGGACAAGGCCAAAAGTCGCAGAAGAGTTAAAAGCAATCCGAGCAGGCCGCCCGCCGGACCGAAACGTTTGTTGATCACCGGATCCACGGCCGCACAATGAAACAACACCACACCAAGAGAAGAAGGCAAAAGGAAAGACCCGAGGGCTACTGCAGGGATTACGAGCGGCGCAGGAAGAACGGCGGCAAGCGGTTCAAGGAACGGTTCAAGGCCATCCTGAGAAGGATAACGAAGTTCCTGGAGGACAACCCCGAACACAAGGCCATGCTGTGCGTGCTGATGACCTGGGTGATGATGAAGAAATACTCCTGCTCCATCCGCGGGATGGTCGAGGAGTGCGAGGCCAGGCCGGGCCTGTGCAGGAAGCTGGGCATGGATCACGTTCCCTCCAAATCGTGGCTGCACAAGTGGATGAAGAGGATACCCCTCGACCTGCTGGACTCGCTGCTGAGGTTCACCGCCGGCGGCGACGCGCGCCGGACGCTGTCGGTGGACTCCACCCAGTACACGTTCAACCGGTATGTCCTGGTGGAGGATGCCAAGCGCGGCAAGTTCTATCGGAAGGCCACCGTCAAGCACCACGCCCTGATCACGGACAGCGGCAGGATAGTCGCCGTCGTCGTGACGGACGGGAACGCGGGCGACTCGCCCGCACTAGCAGAGCTGTGCGCCAGGGCGCCCCGCGGCGAGGGGTACCTGCTGGGCGACTCGGCCTACTGTTCCAGGGAGAACTGCCGGCTGGCCGCGTCCATCGGAAGGCAGCCGTGCTTCCGGCCCAAGAAGAACTTCGTGGCCCACGGTATGAGCGAGTGGGGCAGGATGCTGGCCTGGTGCAGGGACCACCCAGGTGGGTTCTACAGGACGTATGGCAGACGAAACACGATCGAGAGCTGCTTCTCGGCGGTCAAGGACCGGTTCAACTTCAGGATCAGGTCCGTGACGCTGGAGATGCAACGACGCGAGATCGCCATCATGTCCATCTGCCGGAATCTCTTTGCCTGATCGGGGATAAAAAGAGTCCCGTCTCCCCGGGGACGCGTGGGGGAGACTGCGCTAGAACGCCCGGATCCGGCGGATAATGGGGTATTTGCGGCCGGAGACGCCACGGCCTGCCATCGCCGGATGGGATAATGCAGTCAAAACCGGTCTGAGGATGAGCCGGATCTGCCGTTTTGAAGGAGTAATTTCGTGGGTTTATGCGCACCGTGGACAACCCCGGCTCGGCCAAGTACGGACTCAGGTCCCCACGCACGTATCCTGTTGATGAGCGTGGAATCCACTAATCACACTACCGTGGGAGGTATTTGTTGGATTTGCGCACTGTTAATCGGTATGAGTTGACCATATCTGGTTGAAGATGCCAATCAAAGATCGACGCCTGCGGACATGAGTCCATACTCGGCCAAACCCGCCGGCATGGCAGGTGGTTCGCGCCCGGAGCGCACGCTGATCATCCGCCCAATCGACGACCCGGCCGTGGCGGTACCCCGGGCGCGCCGGTGTACAAAGGCGCTAAACCCGGAATCCGGGCGTAAATACGGAGGAGCCGCCGCCCTTGCCGGGCATGAACGGGGAGAGCGCCCTGGCAAACTCCATCAGGTTCTTTGTCTGGAAGTAGACGGTCCCAGGTCCGGTGATCTCTATCACCAGGGCCTCGCCGCCAAACAGCGTGGTCTTTAGGTTCCCGTGCTTCCTGATGGTGTAGTCGGCCGTAGCCGTCATCGCCACCATCTGGTAGTTGTCAAGAATCATCTTCTCGCCCTCTGCGAGATACTCCTTCCGTATGCCGCCCCAGGCATCCACGAACATGTCGCCGGACCCGACGGTCCTCAGCATGAACAGGTTGCTGCCAAAGATGCCCTTGGCGAATCCCTGCCACTGGGTATCCAGCGTTATCTCGCCGGTGGATGCCACGTACGACCCCGACTGGACTATCCATTCCTCGCTGACGCCTATCTTCTCGATGTCCCCCAGGACGTTGCCTGTCAGGCCGAGCTTGCAGCCGTCCTCCTGGGCGGTAAACTCGTTGACAAAGAACGACTCGCCTGCCAGGACGGTGGACTTGAGGCTCTTGAGGAACCCGCCCTTTCTGGTTCTGGTGTTGGTCTCTATGTCGCCCCGCATGTACACCATGGCGGCGGCCTCGGCGGTCACCTTCTCGCCCCAGTTCATGGTAAAGTCGATCATTCCCACCGGATTCCTGACTATCTCGTATTCCATGCGGTCTGCCAAGCGGACATTTTGCATATAAACGCTCGGCGCAATAAAATGCCCCCGCAATTCCAAAAGCAGCGCGTATAACTGCGGATAATCTGGCGCAACTGCTGCCGGGCCTCGGCCAATTGACAGCCGGTTGCAACCATCGCTGGTGACCGCGGAGATATGCTGCCTCCGATGAACATTCGGCTTTTTTTAACCGGTTCGCGCGGGAGCCCATACAATCACCGCACCGACAATAACGGCATATTGTGCGCAGGACGGCATTCCTCCGCCGGCTGCCGGCGTGATCCCGCGGTCGTCCGGGAAGCCGCCAATGGTGTTTCATCGGTGCACAAAACGAACGCGCCGGCAGATGGTCTTGGCGGGTTGGCAGCAGAATTAGGCACCACCTGCCGACGGCGACTTTTTTGATCATATCCTGAGCCACCCACACGCCGAAAAGGGCGGGCGGCGTTTGCACACAATTGTGGCCCCCGCCGGCAAGCGTGCTATTGCAGAGATGCCCGTGCTAGAGCATAGCGCGCCACTCCAAATTGATAAATAATTCTGATACTCACGATACGGCATGGGGCTGGCCGGCGACATCAGAGCCAAAAAACCAATGGTCGTACCCGGCGTCTATGACGCGCTGGGGGCTAGAATGGCGCAGGCTGCCGGATTCGAGGCCATGTTTCAGACCGGATACGGCACCTCGGCCACGCTGTTTGGCATGCCCGATTACGGCTTTGTGGGGGCGGCCGAGACGCTTGACAACGCCCGCCGCATATGCGCCGCGGCCACCGTACCGGTTATGGTGGATGCCGATACGGGCTACGGGGGGGCGCTGAACGTTCATCGCCTGGTACAGCAGCTGGAGTCGGCCGGAGCAGCAGGCATGTTCCTGGAGGATCAAAGGTGGCCCAAACGGTGCGGGCATATGGGCGGCAAGGAGGTGGTCCCGCAGGAAGAGTACGCCGAGAAGCTGGGAGCTGCCATTGACGCGCGCCAGGACAGGGACTTTATGATCGTGGCCAGGACCGACGCTAGGGCCACCGAGGGCCTTGATGCAGCCATACAGCGCGGCCTTGACAACCGCAAAACCGGGGCCGACGTGGTATTCGTGGAGGCGCCCCGCTCGGTCGACGAGATGAGGCAGATAGGATCCTCAATCGGCGGTCCGCTGGTGGCCAACATGATAGAGGGCGGAGCCACTCCGGTGCAGTCGGCCGATTCGCTACACTCCATGGGGTTCTCGATAGTTCTGTATCCTCTCTCGGTGCTGTTTGCGTCCGCGGCGGCGGCAGTCTCGGTGCTGCGGGACCTGCGCCAAAACGGTACCACCACCGACGGCCGCAATACCATGCTCACCTTTGACGAGTTTAACGGTCTGGTGGGCCTGCCGGACATGCGTGCCCTAGAAGAGCGGTACCGCCCAGGACAATAAAACAAAAAGACAGTTCGTCTTGCTACTCTGCGTTCTTCTTTACTTCTATCTCGATGGTTGACACGTTGCGTGCCTTGCCGTCGTTTGATTCGAGAGACTCGGACCCTATCTTGATCTCGCCTATCGAGTAACCGGCATTCTCGGTCTTGCGGGATATGATCTGGGCCACATCCACGGCACGGCCGATGCTCATGCCCCTCGCCTTGATATTCACCGTTGGCAGGTTGGTCAACTGGATGAGCGTAGAGGTGACGTACGCCATCAGCGGCTTCTTGCCGATAAAGATGGTATCGCGTGCTTCTGTCGACATTGGTGGTGTGGGCAAAAACTGATAATTTAAATCTAGAACCCGGCGCCCGCACCCTTCCCTCCGGTCTGGTACGGCGGGCGGGCGCCGCGCAGCCGACATCCACAGCCTGGCCGAGATCGCGGCGTTTGCGGGGGCGGCCCGCTCGGTTCTGCCCCGGGACCGCGCCCCCTGGCGTGATCATGCTGCTACCGGGGACCGGAAACGCCACGCGCGCCCCCGGCCGCCGCTGCCTTGGAGCATGCCTGCTTGGGCGGCCAACTTTGGCGCGGCGTCCGTATCGCATACGTGCACCGCCGGGCAGGCGCCTTGGATGATGGAAAACAAAAATTGCAGAGATGATGGTTACTCTGCGTTCTTCTTTACTTCTATCTCGATGGTTGACACATTGCGTGACTTGCCGTCGTTTGATTCGAGAGACTCTGACCCTATCTTGATCTCGCCTATCGAGTAACCGGCATTCTCGGTCTTGCGGGATATGATCTGGGCCACATCCACGGCACGGCCGATGCTCATGCCCCTCGCCTTGATATTCACCGTTGGCAGGTTGGCCAGCTGGATCAGCGTAGACGTAACGTACGCCATCAGCGGCTTCTTGCCGATAAAGATGGTATCGCGTGCTTCTGTCGACATTGGAGGTGAACGTATCTACGATAATTTAAATCTAAACCCTGATCCAAACGGGAGCCGATCCGGGGACATGCCTGCGGAATCGTATGCCACGGCTGCTCGGCGCCGTGGTTGGGGGGCGGCGGCGCGTGCCGCAGCACACCTCGTGCAATTGCGGGCGATCGTGGTCCAACGCGCGTATCGGGTAACGGATCGCCAGCGCGCCCTCCTGCACCCGGCTGCCATATCGGGGGCATTTTGATGCGTATTTGTGGCGGTCGTGCCGGATGGTCGGCGCCACACCGCGGTTCTCTTTTTTTTTGCATTGCCTGCAACGATTCGCCAACGGTCCACCCGGCGTCGGTTGCACCCGCGCCGCATGCCTTGTTTGTATGCGGGATGGTTCTAGAGGGCAGAACCCTAATTCGATAAATCCGTCAGGAACCGCCAATACGGCGGGGGCGCAGGATTTTTTTTTTGGATCATAACTACCGTATGTCAAAAACCGCCGGGAAAAACCGTCTTGAACCCACCCGGCCATGCGCAAAAAAACCGGGCGATATTATTTTTTGTCACGGTTTGTAGGCGGGTTGGTGCGGGCCGAATGGCGCTCCCTGGTCGTGCTGAAAAAAGCGCATCGGGGGAGGCCGCGACGTACCGGGTAGAACCTCGCCGGCGGATTGCCAGATGGCAGTTCGCTGCCACGCGGCACAAGTTGAAAGCGCACGATCACACAACCACGCTGCTGGGGTTCCGGCCGGAGGACCGTGCGCGGCCGATACCCTTTTCATAGGCCGGCCCGCGTTAACACCATGGTAAAAGCGCAGCCGAAAGAGCCGGATCCATCAAAGGTGGAGCGCCTGCGCAGTGCGGCCGACGCCTCAGACCGGGCCCAGATCGCTTACGCCATATCCATGCTCGATGACGCAGACATCCGCGTACGCGGCGAGGCATTCTGCTCGCTTATCCTGAACCGGAACAAGATCGCGGATCACCTCAAGGCGGCACTCTCCCACCCATCCTCGAACATACGGTCCTTTTGTGCCTTGGTACTGGCCAACCGGGGCGACTCTGAGGCGGCGCCCCGGATAGCGCCTTTGGTGGAGGACTCCAACCCCGCCGTCCGCAGTTGCGCCCTGGGGTCCCTGGGACGCCTCAGGTACTCTGATGCGGCCAGATCCATACGGGTGTGCCTGTCAGATGACAATCCCGAGGTGCAGCGCAGTGCCTTGAAGGCCGCGCTGGATCTGGATCTTGAGATCTCCGGCCCGGTACGGCGCAGGCTGTCGGCGGACCCGTCCCTAAGGGCCATGCTGGCCGGCATCCGGTGATGCGGCGGCCTCGTACCACCCTATGGAGTCGGCCAGCCTCTGTGCGGAGACCAGGCCGCCCTCGGTTATCCTCCGGAACAGCTGCGGGTAGACGAACTCCCTGTCCGAGTACCCCATCACGTGTCCGTACTCGCCACGGAAGTATCGCTCTATCTCGTCGTCTCCGGTGCTGCCCTTGGTGGGCAGGCCGTAGGCGTGGGCAAGGACATCGTGCTTTAGGCCCTTGGCGGACATGCCGTTGAGTGGCAGGTGCATCTGCAGAAAGTCGACTATGATCGGCCCGTTGATCACCCACTGGCTCAGCCAGGCCTCCTCGTCCAGCCGGTGCAGCCTCATCCGGTTGTACAGGAAGAACATGTCAAAACCCGATATGTTGTGGCCTATTATCCGAAGAGGGTCTGCGCTCCTGTGCCTTTGCAGGTCCTGCAGCAGGGAGTAGAACTTTTCCAGTATGGTCCTCTCGCCCACCTCCCATTCCTTCAGCCTGCGGATGGGCGCGTCGTTTATCTGGTAGGTGATCAGCATGACCCTTCCATCGGTGTACTTTAGGGCCCCGCGGGTGCACTTCCAGTATAGGCTGCTCTCCTGGGAGCGCGGGCCCAGCTCGCCCCGCCTGATCCTCTCGACGGCCTCCAGATACTCGCCCGCTTCCATGTCCGGGACGGTCTCTATGTCTACAAAGAGATCCACCATCGCGGCATAATATGTCGCCATCCGGCTTTAAGCGGAGTGGTGAACCAGGCGGGCCTGCCCTGATAATGCGGCATTTTAGGCTCCGCCGCGCCCGCCGGCAGGGCGGGCAGGAGACGCGCCGGTGTACGAGCCCAACCCGGATTCGTCCTATACGCAACCCCGCCCTCATACCCAACGCCATCCGGTGCGGGCGCGCCCGCAGCAAGGCGCCAGGCATGTGCGGGTTCGGACCCCGCACACCTGCGGGCGGCCCACCTCGATGCCGCTCCCGGAACGGCTATCCGCCGTCGGCCTCTCCCAGCAGGGCGGCCGTACCCGCCTTGGAGGCATTGCCGTAGATGACCTCCAGCGCATCGGCAAAGGCCTCCTCGCTCCTCCAGAAGGGAAAGCTTCCCAGCCGCCGGGGCAGGGCAGCGTGCTCCTCTGGAACGTCTGCCCTCCCGGTCTGCAGCCTGGCCGATCCCTCCCTGCCCCAGAAGGCGCCCATCTCGACGGGCAGGGGCTCGCGCTCGGGCGCGTTCGGGGCCAGGACGGATACGCCGGCATCGCGTACGATGTCCGGGGCCAGGCGCACCCCCATCATGTCCAGCAGCTCCCCCTGGTCCATGCCACGCAGCCGCAGTATCAGGAAGGGATCCCTGTCAAACTGCTCGGAGAGTATCAGGTATACGGCAGCTATATGCTTGCAGGGGTTCTCCCAGTCGTAGCAGTCGCACTCGGACTTTACATCATCCGGAAAGAGCGAGAGGCCGGCGTCCTCGAAGACGTCCTCCAACTCCTCGGGCATCTGGCCGGCCATCAGCTTGGCGGCGATGGCAGGCCTTGCCATCAGCGAGTCGGCCACCCTCTCCCACTCTTTCTTGTTCAGCCTCCTCACCTTGATGGTCAACTCGTACGGCTGCCTCTCCGAACCCTGCACCACCCCGCGCACGACCCCCTTCTCCACGTCTATGGATGCGACCTGGCCGCGGCGGGCGTAGTTGCGGCCCCGGCTCAGCCTGCCCTCGTCTATGTACCCGTAGAGTATGTCGTTCCACCGCTGGCCCCACCAGCTTCGGGCCGACTCGCCGCGCCTGGACTGCAGTTTGATGCCGCCCTTTACCTCCCGGAGTTGGCGGCGCCTGTAGTACCACATTATGATACCGCCGCCTCCCGGCTCAGCGCCAGCACCTCGCGCAGCTCGTCATTGGAGAGCTCGGTAAGCCAGCCCTCGCCGGTCCCCACCACGCTGCCCGCTATCTCCTTCTTCCGCTCTATCATCTGGTCGATCCTCTCCTCCAGCGTTCCGGCGCATATCATCTTGCGCACCTGCACGTTCCTGGTCTGGCCGATGCGGAAGGCCCTGTCGGTGGCCTGGTTCTCGACGGCCGGGTTCCACCACCGGTCAAAATGGAAGACGTGGCTGGCCGCCGTCAGGTTCAACCCCGTCCCGCCGGCCTTGAGGGACACGACGAATATCCTGACCGCGTCATCGTCCCCAAAACGCTCCACCATGGTGTCGCGCTGCCGCCGCGGCGTGCCGCCGTGCAGGAACAGCACCTCCCGGCCGAACTCCTCCTGGATGTGCCGCCTCAGCACATGACCCATCTCCACGAACTGGGTGAATATCAGGGCCTTGTCCCCGGATTCGATGACCTCCTCGAGCATCTCGGTCAGCCGCTCCAGCTTGCCGGAGCGCCTGGGTATGGCCGAGTTGTCTCCCAGGAAGTGGGCCGGGTGGTTGCATACCTGCTTGAGCTTGGAGAGCGTGCCCAGTATTATGCCGCGCCGCTGGATGCCCTCCGCCTCTGCCAGGGCGCGCTCCGTCTCCTGCAGTACGGAGGCGTACAGGGTGGCCTGCTCTTTTGTCAGGGAACAGTATTCCTTGATTTCGATCTTGTCGGGCAGGTCCGATATCACCGACTTGTCGGTCTTGAGCCTGCGGAGTACGAACGGGCCGGTGGCGCGCCGGAGCCTTTCGGCGGCCCCCCCGTCCCGCCCGGACTGTATCGGCAGGAGGAAGTTCTGCCGGAACTTTTCCTGCCCGCCCAGGAATCCGGGATTCAGGAATTCCATTATCGACCACAGGTCGGCCACGCTGTTCTCCACGGGGGTGCCCGTCAGGGCGAACTGATAGTCCGAACGCATGGAGCGTACCGCCTGCGCCTGCTTGGTCTGCGGGTTCTTGATGTTCTGAGCCTCATCCAGCACGATGCCGCTCCACTGCACGCTCCTGATGGTCCTTATGTCGCGCAGCAGCAGCCCGTAGCTGGTCACGACCATGGCGTGGTCGGCGGCGGCCCTGCCCAACGCCTCCCCCTTGGCCCTGCCGGTTCCGTGGTGCACCAGCACCGGCAGGCCGGGCGTGAACCGGGCCGCCTCCCTCTTCCAGTTGTTGATTACGGAGGTGGGGCAGACCAGCAGGGCGGGCCTCTTCTCGCCGGCCTCGCGGTCCCGCTGGACCAGTGCCAGCATCTGGACGGTCTTGCCCAGGCCCATGTCGTCCGCCAGGCACCCGCCCAGGCCCCACTGCCGCAGGAACGAGAGCCAGGCGTATCCGCGCAGCTGGTAGGGCCGGAGCTCCCCGACAAAACCATCTGGCGGCTCTATCTCCTCCATGCTGGCCCGCCCGTTCAGCTGCTCCAGGATGTCCTGGACCGCGTCGGTGGAGGCGACGCCGCCCCACTCCAGCCCCTCGGGGGCCTCGCCCACTCCCAGGTCCATCCGGACCATCTCCCGGAGGGAACTACCACCGCCGCGGCCCTTCCTGAGCAGGTCGATGGCGGCGCGTATCTCCTCGGTGCTCACCACCGCCCACTGGCCCCGCATCCTCACCAGCGACGACTTGAGGGAGGCCATCCTCTCCAGCTCCTCTATCTGGATGGTCTGGTCCCCCAGGGCCACCTCCCAGTCGAACCGCAGCAAGCTGTCCAGCGACAGTATGCCCGAGCCGGGGGTGTCGGCGCTCCGGACCCGGGCCTTGGCGGCCAGCCGCCGGCGGTTGCCCCGGCCGGTCCACCATGCCGGCAGCATGACGCCGTATCCTGCCCGGCGGAGGGCTTCGGCCTCGCGCGTCAGAAAGTGGTAGGCGCCCGCCGCGTCGGTGGTGTGACCCGTCGGCCCATCCCTGGAGAGGCCGGCGGCAATGCCGGGACAGATCTCGGCGGCCTGCCCCAGCGCGAACAGCAGGTGGCCCCTGAGGTTGGGCCGTTTCACGTCACCCCATGCCATCTCGATGGGGATCAGCAGGCTGGGGTCCTCGTCGGACTGCACCAGGTACCGTACGTTCCAGACGTCCTGCTCCTCCTCCTCGGGCTCCTCTATCCGAAAGCAGAGGCGGAAGGGTGAACCGGCTATGATCGAGATGGGCCTCTGCCATTCGTGCACCTGCCCGGCCAGCTGCTGCAGCGCCTCGGGGGTGCCCGAGATGGAGCGGTGGCTGGAGCGCAGCGAATACAGCCACGCATCATGCACGCTGTCAAAGCGCGTGCGCCGCCGCCCCCTCCGCCCTGCGTCCTGCATCGTGGATCGTACGATATGGTCTGTCAGGCTTGATGCCACCTCCCACAGGACGGCGGCCGCCGGCTTGGAGGGGGCCCTGCCGGCATCCGTCCGGGTCAGGGCGCGCGCCACTGCAGGCATCCTGGCCACTGCGGCATCCATCCACTCGGCATCCTCGCCCACAAACACCGGGTTCCACACCGCCGCGTATCCGCCGTTCCCCGCCGATACCGTGTCGGGCAGATACTGCTGTCTTGCCACCATCGAGCCGGCCTGCCTTAGCACCCCCGCCCACCAGGCCATGTCCTCGCCCACTATCGTGCCATCCTCCAAGGTTCTCCGGGCATAGGTCATGTGCAGGATGTCTATGGCCTCCTGGATGGTAAGGCGGCGGGCCTCCACCTTCCAGGGGGAGATCTTTGTGGGGGCCGAGGTCACCTCCGCTATGATCCCGCTGGAGGGCACCGGCTTGTTGCCGGCGGTGGGCAGCCAGGCCGTCGCAGTGAACACCTCGCTCCTTTCAAGGGGGCCCGACGCCGCCCCCAGCTCGTCGGGCGTGGCCGACCATGGGTGCCTGCCCTTCCGCGCGGGATGACTGCCATTCCCCGACCTCTCGCCCCAGAGCGCCAGGGCGCCATCCATCTCTGCCATGTGCAGGATGAGCATGGCGCAGAATCAAGACAGCCGCAATATCAAGATATGGTGGTTAACCAGTTGATAGATGGTTGCATCTGTGTATGTAAAGGCGGCGCGTGAGAGCGGAAGCCGTATGCCTTGATGCATGCCGCAGGTAAGTTGGACTGGCAGTATTTAAGACGCGCCGACTTGCGCGGCAGGATCATCGTTTTTTGCACCGGGATAGGGACCCAAGGGAGGCGTCGAAGCCGCCCCTCGCCCAGGCCGGGGCGGCGAGACGCCTCCCGATGGGGGACCGGATCTGGAAATGCGCAGGGCTCCCCACGCGGGATCCGGAGATCCCTGCTCGTTGGGCACCGCGCGGGCCGGCGGCGCCATTCCGGTCGTTTTTTTCCCGTGCGAAAAAAAAATATCTGCCAATGGTGCTGGGCGGATCCCGCACGGTGGCGGGCCGCGTCTGGCCGGGCCCCGACACCCTCCCAAATTGATCCAGAGATGGGTGCCGGAGCGCCGGCTAGATGCGGGATGCTAGCCGCGCCAGCCGGACCAGCTTGGCCTGGTAGGCCTTCTGGTCATGGAATCGGTAGGGCTGTCGTTTGTTCAGCATGTGCCAGATGTAGATGGCCATCTTTTTGGCCAGGTGGCTCTGGGCCACCACCGGCGGGTGGCGCTTGCGGACGCCCTCGTAGTATGCCGACAGCACGGGATTGTGATGGCCGGCCACCAGGGCCGAATGCATCATGATCCATGTCAGGGCGCGGTCGGAGCTCTTCTTCATGCGGCCGTGCCGGGTGCTGTCCCCGGACTGGTACACCCTGGGGCAGAGGCCCAGGAACGAGACCAGTTGCCGGGGGCCGGCGAACCGGCCGATGCCGTCGATGGAGACGGCCACCAGCAGGGCGCTGAAGGCGTCAAACCCGGGCAGGCTCATTATCAGCTTGGCATCCTCGTTGTCCAGGGCCGCCTTTGCCACGAGCTTCTCCAGCATGTCTATCTCGCCGTTCAGGTATCTGACGTGACGGACGTACTGGCCCATGATCCTGGTGTCGCCGGGGTTCAGCTTCAGGCCGTTCAGGTATTCCTGGTACTTGGCTCCGGACGTGTTTCCGTGGCCCGAGCTGGTCGGGTGGTCGTACTTGCCGCAGATGGCGTGCTGGCGGTTGAGCGCGCGGGTACGTTCCTTGATCAGGATCATCCGCTGGCGGAGCAGGTCCAGGTCGCGCCTGTTGTTCCGCTTGTGCACGTGGCAGGTCGGGATATCGTCCATCCTGAGCCGGTTGGCCAGCTGCCTGGCATCAATCTTGTCGGTCTTGGTCCCGGACTGGGACAGCTTGAGCCGCAGCGGGTTGGCCAGCACTATGGATATTTTCAGATCCTCGAACACTTCGTATGTCTTGAGCCACAGCCAGGCCGTGGACTCGCAGACCGCCTTGCAGTCGTACCGGGCCGCGACGCTCTCGGCGAATTTCCGGGCGTCCGCCCTGGTGTTGGGGTATTTGGTCCCCTCCAGGACGTTGCCGTCCGCGCCCATGACGCAGACCACGCAGGTCCGTTTCCCTATGTCGATTCCAATGTAGGCTTTTGATCTTTCTATTTTCGTTCACCTCCTTTTTGTTTTGGTCGGCAAGCAGCAAGGCTGCACTCATCTGTAACAGCTCGAAGCCGAGTAAGGCTGCAGCTCGAAATCCCCCATTCACAATTGACAGCTCGAAGCCGATGCAACAAAAAGGGTCTGCTCACCATGCGCAGGTAAACTAACCAGATATACTTGCCTTCATAATTCTTCAATACTCGGCATGCGATAGCCGCATGCCCGCGGCGCACTGCCACCTACCGGACCATCATGGGACAGGCATGCCCCGACCCTGGGGTCGCAGTTGCGTGATACAGTCCGGTCCGACTCCAACCGACGCGGTAACCGTCCGTCCCTTCCCCACAGGTGTAGTCGATCAGGCACGATTTTGGCTGAATTCAGCACCAAAACCGGCCGAGCTCAACGGGATGAACGGTTACGGGGAGACCTACGCCGCCTTCATCGCCTCCTCGGAGACGTCCAGTAGCCAATTGTAGACGCGGATCTTGCCGGATATCTCCCGGATGATGTTGGGCCACTTCACGGCGCGGACCGACTCGCAACTAGTCGAGTGTTCGTGGCTCAAGAAGGATCTTTCGTGAGTTTGGCCAAGCGGCCCAATGTGTGAACGGCACCAAACGCCGTTGCGATACCTGCCTGATCTGGACCCCGAATTCTGAGACCGCTTTCAGCATGTTTTTACAGACATCGGTCCCTCATTTATGCTCCGCTCCCATGATGCCACAAACTCGTCCGGCGGGACGTACTTTAGCGCCGAGTGCAGCCTGTTCCGGTTGTAGTCCCGGAACGTCTCTGCTATGACGGCCTCGGCCTGCTGGCAGTTGGCGAAGTCGTGCGGCCAGATGTACTCGCGCTTGAGGGTTCCGTGGAACGCCTCGATGTGGCCGTTCTGCTCGGGTGTGCGGGTCCGGATGAATTTGAAGTTGATGCCCAGGATGGAGGCGGCCTTTCGGAACCTTTTGCCGGCGTACTGGGATCCATTGTCGTACTGGAGGGTCAGCCGGGAGCAGTCCGGCTTGGCTGCGGCGACGGCCTCGACGAGCGACTCAACGGCGATGCTCGCGGTGGCCAGGGTGTCGAACCGGTAGGCGATCCACTGCCTGGTGAAGATGTCCAGGACGTTGAAGCAGTAACACCAGCCGTCTAGCGGACCGCACCAGACGTAGTGCGTGGTCCGTCTCCCAGACTTGGTTGGGACGGGTTGCCTTGATTGGCGTCCAGCGGGCCTTGGCGCACCTGAGATCCTGCGCCGGAGACTTGATTAGTAATTAGTAGCGAGTCCGGCCCAAGGGGGTAAGTGGAAGATCCAAATACACCCACCCGCCCCAACATACCATGCGTGTCTTCAAGATAATGTCAAAGAACGCCCGCGCGTTCAGGACAACCGTCGGCATATCGCTCCAACAGTTTGATTTTTTGATACGCGATGTCGAAAAAACATACCAGCAGGCAGAATCCGAAAGGCTCGCCAGACCAGACCGCAAGCGCCAGGTTGGCGCCGGACGCAGGTTCTCCCTGCACCTGTGGGACAGGGTCCTCCTGACCCTCATGTACTACCGGACCTACCTGACCCAGGACGGGCTGACCCACTTGTTCGGGATCACCCAGGGGTCAATCTCCACCAACATCGGCAAGATGTCCCCGATTATACGGGACATCCTTCCCCTGCCGCAAAAGCTCTACAAGCAGGCCTGCGAGGCCACCACCATCGAGGATCTGAACGAACTCTTCCCGGGGATGGTCTCCCTGGTTGACGCCTCCGAGCAGCCCGTACAGCAGCCGCAGCAGGCCGAGGCCGAGAAGGCTCACTTCTCGGGCAAGGCCAAGATGCATACCGTCAAGGTCCAGTACACGACCAGCTTCGACGGGCTGATCGTCCACAAAACGGTCCACTTTCCGGGCCGCGACCACGACTTTAAGATATACAAGATGAAGCACCCCACGTTCCCGACCGGACTCCCCAGCCGGGACGGGGACGCAGGAGACAAGCCCGGCCGCGACCACCTCAGGCACTACGGGGACACCGCGTACCGTGGGATGGCCAACGTGGTCGAGGGAATAGATGTGAGGATCCCCGTCGTGCGCAAACCGGGCGAGGATCTTACACCAGACCAGCGGGAATACAACAAAGCTCACTCAAGGATCCGCATACGCGTCGAGAATGCAATCCGGAGGATCAAGATCTTCCGGATTGCCAAGGAAAAATACAGGAACGACCGGAGAAAATACGACCACATCAACGATGTAGTCTGCGGGGTGGTCAACCAGACCATCCTGTTGAAAAGAGCCGGGGCCCTCTGAGGAGGGCCGCGGCGGGCCGGCCAAGGGCGGGGGCCGCATGATCTTTAATTACAGATCAGGTCTCGGGAGACCCCAGCCCATCCGCCGGTAGAGGCGGCGCACCAGCTTGCGGTTGACCGGGCGGTACAACATCCTGGATAGCTCGGCGGCCATCCTTCTGGTGCCGTAGAACGGCCTCTCTTCGCGTATCTGACGGATCATCTGTAGCACGTTCCGGTTGACGGCCGACTCCCGCGCTTTCGGCTTGTAGTGCCACCTCTTTCGGGTCACCCCGCACCAGCGGAGCGCCTTGTTCATGGACATCTCCTGGTGGATCAGGCTCTGCGCGGCCATCACTTTTTCCTTACCTCCAACGTTTTTTTAAAACGTCGTTGGCCAGGGTGATCTCCCCTACCGGCGTCTTGAGCGTAGCGTTTTCCTTTTGAAGCGCCTTTGTGGCCCGCGCGCTCAGGCCTCTGGCCAGGGCGGCCCTGCCGCCCTCTGGGAACTTTTCACGCCAAGGATAGAACGTGTTAGGCGAGAGGCCGTACTTCTTGCATATGTCGGCGGTACCGGCCGTGGTGGTGAGAGACTCTATCACGATCTTGGCCTTGTCCTTGACGGTCCACCGCTTCTTGGCCATGGCTTGATCGTACAAGTTCAGGTCAAATTCTGACCTGTGCCTTACCGGCTACCCCCGGCAGATGCTGCCGGGCGTGTTTGCGTATGGGATTCAGTTTGACCTGAACTTGTACGCTTGATCCTCCTAGGCTGGCCCAAAAACTCTTTTTTTTTGCGGATCGTTCTCCTTCTAAGAGGCACCCGCCAATCGGTAGTAATCTCAGCAACAGATAACTGATGTCCATCACCTGCACGCCGTCATCATCAGGTGCGGCGACCACGCCGTACAACCTGCCGTCTATCAAAGTCAGATATTCCGGTTATTGTGTGTATGGCCCGCCGCCTCGATCTTCAAGCAGCCTCAGAACCCTGTCCGAAAATTTGTATTTACTTGGCAAATCAATCTGCACTTTTTCAAGACTTACAATCACGTCATAAATTGTATTTTCATCGACGGTGCGCACATCATCATCAATAACACTATTCAATATTTCTAAAAACTCCCCTTTGGTTGAAATACCGCCGCCGATAACATGAGCATCGTCTACTTTTTTAACGCCGGTTGTGCCTGCGCTTGGAATTAACATTATGCATCCGTTATTTGTACGTAAAATCAGCAATTCCGTATCTCTAACATGCCCTCTTGATATGCAGTTGGCCGCAGCTATTTCATTCAAAAATTTCTGCGATCCGTCTCCTTTGTAAAATGACAACACATCATTCGTGATCTGTTTATACATTTCATCAAATTCCTTATCATTAACTTTATCTTCATCAGCCAAGCTGCTCCATCGCCGGAAAAACCCGTTTTCAACCTTGCGTATTATATCGGTCACTGGAAGACCTCTTTTAATATGCGCGCAAGTATGTTTTTGGTGTTTCTTGTCGCATACTCGTGCTTGATGGTGGCATTTAACACGTCACGGACCGCATTTTTTCCAAAATCAGGAACCAACACATCTGCTACGGTTCTGCAAACTGACTTGTATGAGTGATCGTGCCTGTCACAGACTGCCCTTAATATTGTACTGGTAGTTCCGTCGTCTTGTTGTTTGATATCATTGTAGATTATGGCATATGACAGATACTGGCGCGTTTCTTCATTCACCTCCTTGTATATTTTCTTGAATAACTCGGCTCGTGATTCTATGTGGCTAAACGCTGACACTTCCGTGATGGCCACTATTTTCTGATACAGTTTAAAATCATCATGACGTATAAAGTCAACCAGTATCCGATACCGCTGCATCTCGGTTTCATCGTCTTCGCGATAAGAGCAATATTTCAGCATGCACCGTTGCACGTACTCGTCGTCAGTTTTGAATGTTATTTCCTGGATCTTGTCCCACGTAGCAGTCTTGCCAAAACAGTATTCGCAGCACCTTGTTAAGTGTTCGAATCCGGTAAGTACGCCCCTTACTTCACCGATATTTGCGTGGCATGCGCTTCGTCCGGCAAAGCGTTCCAAAATATCAATAGTTTCCGTCATAATTTAATAAACCATGTTAATGTATTTAAACATATGCTCTTGTTCTCGGACAAACTCGGGGGATCCGGCAAATTATGTTCTCGGACAAACGTGTTCTCTGACAAACTCGGGGGATGGCCCAATTAATTATACGCTGGGTTCTTCTGCAAAAACTGTTGGTGATGGCGGATTCCATTCGGGGCGCATCGTACGGACGGAGATAATCAAGAACGATCCGCCCACGGATCAAGGAGCCGTGCCGGTGTATGTGGCCAGCCTCATTCATTCGCCGTAAATACTCGTCTGGTTCAACGCTGCCGAGCGCCCGTGCCACAATCACAAAACGCCGGTATGTGCAGATCCGGATTCCACCTACGAGCGGTCCCTGTCGATGAGGGGCTTGACGGTCTCGTAGTAGGCCTTGGCCGCTTCGGCCGCCTCCCTGACCAGCTTGGCGGATTCGTGGTAGCCGTCCTGCTCAAGGCCGTCCACACCGCGCTCTATCTCGCGCATCCGCTCGTCCAAGTTCATGATGTGTATTGAGGGAAAGATCTTATTAACGCTAACGCTTAGTACTGGCCACAATAATACGCTCACTTTGACAAAAAATGCCGCCGGACACCGGCAGCGATGCGGCATGATCCCGATGTCTTCTGATTTTTCGGGTAAAGCGGGGAACCGGAGACTTGATTAGTAATTAGGATCAGGTCCGGCCAGAGGAGGCGAGTGGAAGATCCAAATACCTCCGCCCGGCCCGACACGCCATGCGTGTCTTCAAGATAATGTCAAAGAACGCCCGCGCGTTCAAGACGACCGCTGGCATATCGCTCCAACAATTTGATTTTTTGATACGCGATGTCGAAAAAGCATACCCGCAGGCAGAATCCGAAAGGCTCGCCAGATCAGACCGCAAGCGCCAGGTTGGCGCCGGACGCAGGTTCTCCCTGTACGTGTGGGACAGGGCCCTCCTGACCCTCATGTACTACCGGACCTACCTGACCCAGGACGGGCTGACACATCTGTTCGGGATCACCCAGGGGTCCGTCTCCACCAACATCGGCAAGACGTCCCCGATAATACGGGACAGCCTGCCCCTGCCGCAAAAACTCCACAAGCAGGCCTGCGAGGCTACCACCATAGAGGATCTGAGAGAGTTCTTCCCGGGGATGGTCGCCCTGCTCGACGCCTCCGAGCAGCCCATACTGCGGCCGCAGCAGCCCGAGGCCGAGAAGGAACACTTCTCGGGCAAGGCCAGGATGCACACCGTCAAGGTCCAGTACACGACCAGCTTCAACGGGCTGATCATACACAAGACGGTCCACTTTCCGGGCCGCGACCACGACTTCAAGGTGTACAAGATGAAGCACCCCACGTTCCCGACCGGACTCCCCAGCCGGGACGGGGATGCAGGGGACAAGCCCGACCGCGACCACCTCAGGCACTACGCGGACACCGCGTACCGTGGGATGGCCAACGTGGTCGAGGGAATAGACGTGAGGATCCCCGTCGTGCGCAAGCCGGGCGAGGATCATACCACCGACCAGCGGGAATACAACAAAGCTCACTCAAGAATCCGCATACGCGTCGAGAACGCAATCCGGAGGATCAAGATCTTCCGGATCGCCAAGGAAAAATACAGGAACGACCGGAGAAAATACGACCACATCAACGATGTAGTCTGCGGGGTGGTCAATCAGACCATCCTGTTGAAGAGAGCCGGGGCCCTCTGAGGAGGGCCGCGGTGGGCTGGCCAAGCGCGGGGGCCGCATGGTGTCTAATTACAGATCAGGTCTCGGGATGGTTTTTTACTTCGTCATACTCCTTTACGACCAATTGGACATATGGGCGTGCATGTCAAGACGCGTCCGTCATGGAACGGCGCCGTTATAACCGTCGTTTGATAACACAATACATGACCAAATGGGCCGCAGATGCAACCGAGTTCAGGGTGTCGATCATCCACAACGTACGCCGCGGTACCAGTTATTCGTACATTCCAAAGCACGTACTTGCCACGCTTGGCAACCCCGATGGGTTGCGGTTCGTCATACGGGGCAACGAGATCCTGGTCACCAGGCCGGATTAGTTCCAGACCGTCCGGGTATGCGTAAAATAACCATCAACCGTATTTTCGAAAGAACCGGCTGTGATAATGTTTATTATGTCGATGTGCCAATATAGCACATGGTGAACATGGGCACCGTAATCAGGAAGACTGATGAGTGCGCCGATCTGGCCGAGTCGCTTGGGTTAGGCGAGGATGCGGCAATATCGCGTGAGGCTGCCCAAATGTGCAGAGAACTAGTGGATGACTTCAAAAGAGTCGGAGTGGAAATCGAGACTTGAGCGGCGCTTGGTGGCGCTGGCTGAGCGGCTTGAATCAGACAACAATGACCATCTAGATCTGCTCAAAGAATGCGCCGCCAAATATGCGGACTACCGACAGTCGCGTGACCGACTGCGCGCAGCTTCCATAAAACGGCAGGCCATTGTAGAGGAGATGCGCAACATCCAGAAAAAACTGCGCGGAGACAAGTGATCGACCAACGATGGCATGGATCCGCCTGCCGCACCAAGGATGCCGTCAGCTCGCCGCAGGTGATCAACTGTCGCAGACTAGAAGAACCATGCATCATCGTCACAGCCCATCAGGCTGCCCTGGCGCGGCTCTCCGGGTCTGGCGCGTCCGGTCCACCCGCACCGCGTCCGGCCATCTTTCCATGCGCGGTGTTGTTGCATTTGCGGCTGATGGGATATGCTGGGGCAGATGCGCCCGGATCCGGGAATAATCTTATGTTTGCCGTATGATGTGGGTTGACACAGACCCGGATTTGGACTGGTCCCCTGCATAGTGGTCGGCGAACTGCCGAAACGCGCGCCGGGCGCGGCCGCTCTGCCTGGATGGTCGTCATGCATGCATTGTTGCGGACGGCCTACTGTATGGTAACGGCAGATAGAGTTGGCAGTCTACGCTGCCGCTGCCTCAAGCAGGGTCAGCACCTGTCGCTTCCTTTCATATGCATGCCCGCCGCCTCGCCGGGCATCCTGCTGCTCAGCGCCGCATGCGGCCTGAAAAAATCATACCCCGGCACCACCAGCCCCACATCACGGGGTTTGCCACCATGTAGCCACCCCGCTTGCGGGTGAGCGGCTTGAGCTCCCCGTTCAGGCGTTCGTGCACGTTGTTGTGGTTGAACTCGTTTCCGCATGTGCACCCCCGACGGCGTGCACCATACGGCGCCCGGCCCTGCGCCAGAACGCCTTCCTGGCCGCCCCGGGAAGGACATCCGGACCGTCTGTCACGAACGCCCACGGGGCCGTGCCGGCCCTCCGCGCCGCCTCCCTGAACATCTCCAGCGGCTCGGCCTCCATCTTTACGGACGAGACCATGTATGACAGGACGAACCTAGTGGGGTGGTCCATGACCGTAAACAGGTAGGCGCTATTATCCAATATCTTGTAGACCTCGTCGCAGTGCCACTAGCACCCTGTCCATGGGCGGATCTTCCCGGCGTATTCCTCCATGAGGGGACCGTACGCTGCCATCCACCGGTATATGGTGGAACGGTGGAATTCGGGGCCGCGCCTAGCGATATCTTCGGCCACGCGCGCCAGCGACACCCCCTTGGAGGCCGGGCTCGGCGCGTCGGATATCGTGGCGGCCGACGCGCGCCAGCGTCTCAGTCCGGGAAGGCCGGCTCAGCGCTTCCCGCAGTCCCTGCACGGGTGCTTCCGGACCTTTCCCTTGCGTCTGGTTGTCCGGTGGCCGTCCCGGACCGGGCCTGTGCGAGGCATGGACGGGACACCGGACCGCCGGCCTGCGCAGGGTCGCCCACTTCCCGGAGAGCCGCATGTCTACCGCGGCGACATGCTTGCAGAGGCCGCGGCCCAGCTGACCTTGGGCGCAGTCGCACACCAGGCCCTTGATGCCCAGGACCACGACATAGGACGGCGTCCCGCAGGTCTGCGAGCGGACTACCCATCTGTTCTGGTGCGTCTGCCGTATCTGGCCGGGGGTCTGGACGATCTGCCTGCCGACCTCTCCCTCATGGCGGCCAGCTGCCTTGCGCTCTTTGGCATGACATATGGTGGCGAAGTTTGCATTTAACGGAGCATATGCATAATCCCTCCCGCCAAACGTGGCAGGGTAAATACGGTTCACCCGTATCATATGCATGGCAAGATGGACAAAGGGGTCGACCAAGTTCTCCGTGTCCGTGGCGCCCAGCGTCCAGACCAGGACCAGCCTGTGCTACATCTCCAAGCCGGTCTTGAAGAGGCTGGGCAACCCGCCCGGTCTGATGTTCGTCTTTGCAGAGGACGACCGCATCACGGTACATGCCTGGGACAGGACGGAATCGCTGTTCCTGTGCATAATCCGTACTTTATCGGCATCAGCCGCGCATGCAACAGCACCGGGCACATAACGTTCTTAAATATCGCGTTGCCGTATTATGGTTACCCATGTTTGAATCCCCACGGATCACAATGGTGTGGTACCCTGGGCTAATGTAAGCATGGGCCAGCTTCGTCAACCAAAGCGCTTCCTCAGTTCCGATTCTAGGTATTCCCTAAGATCTACCGAACTCACTCCCGCCGGTTCCCTACCGTTGTTGTTTGACCACGCGACTATATCCGCCAGCATATGCGCATCGCCCGGATCGCCGCGCTCCAGACCGTTGGACTTGACAAAATCCTTGCAGTCGCTGTCGCACTGGAATGCGGTCTCGCTAACGACACAGCCGTGTTTGGCAAAAAATGCCGCGGTTTTGTCTTGGATGTACCGGTGCAGGATGTAGTCATACGTCCTCACGATCCGGCTTGTGGGGTACCGGTGTCCGATTTTTTTCCACCTGCATACTCTTCCGACCGCGGAGTCCTTGTCCAGCCATATGCAAAGTGCCATGGTCGTACTGCCGTCAAATCGCAGTTTGGAAACAAGCGCGTTACGCTTCACCCTGCTCCTGATCCTCCTCATGTGAATTTGACCTAGCCCAAGACTCTTGGCGGCAGCGTTTATACCCTCTTGGGTCCCGATTACGATTCCCATAAACTTGCGATTACCGACCAACTTGTCTCCGGAAAAGTCCATGCCCGCAAGCACCATGGCGCTTTGTGTGGGCGGTTTCCTATGTCATCTTGGCGCGTTATTGCGCACCGTGGGCTTGGCGTGGCCGGAAAAAGGCCCCAAGGACACAAAACGGGAAATTTTGGGTTCCGGTGGTTGGCCCGGTGGCCCCCGTCACAAAAATCTGGTATTTTATGCTCCGCTGCACGTCTACCAGGCACATGAAGGGCTACAGTTCCCGGCTTATCGTCACAATGGGCCTTTTGCTTGTCTGCTCGTGGCCGGCCTGCGGCATGAAATCAATCCAAGATACGTCGCCCCCTTCCGGCACGTAACCTGCATCTACCACTCTTCTTTGCCCTGGGTCGAACCTGATTCGCGTTCGGGATGGCAATTGGTTTGGTCCACATGGGACAGCATGCTTGCCAAGTCGTACTTGTCCGTGTTGACATGGTGCGTGCTATCAGACCTACGTAACTCCGTATCCTTTCCAGCTGCATGCTTCATCATGACACTCGTACTGCATGTCTGTGTATAGTAACTGCATGGGGATTCTGGCGTTCTGGCGACCTGGCTAATGCTGGGGGTCGCTAAGATGCCGCCAATACACCACAGATGCTCCTGGCAAGGTGATTTGGATGGAAAGATCTGCCACACTCGCGGCAGTTAGAAAGCCGGCATGGTTGGATAGTTTACCTCGCCCGCCTCTGCGGTGGCAGGCACAATCGGCGCGTACCCGTCTCGGTGTCATATATAGTGGACCGGGTGGGATTTGAACCCACGATCTGATCCATGCCAAGGACCCATCCTACCAGTCTAGACGACCGGCCCACAATCTGCCCGGGAGACTCGACGGTTATTAACGTGTAGCGGGTCCGGGGAGGCTGGTGCGTAATTCCCGTCTGCAGGCAGGACCGCGCCGCCCGGAAAGGGGATCTGCAGGCACGGCATGGCAGACAGAACATCCAAGATCGTCCGGGGTTGGCCCAGGCGAGCCCGCTCTTCGTAGATCAGCCACAAATCATCAACACTGATCCCGGATTTCGTACCATGGTTTCCGTCAGGCCTGCGAACCCGCCCCCGCCATATGGGGCCGCATCCGGGCCTACCGGACAGGCAGACCCACGGCGAGCCGGCAGGCATCGCCATCGATAACAGCGGCAAGACCATCACACCATCATTCGGGCTGCGGCCAAGTCCGCAGGCTGACCGTCCCCTTTCATCCTCAAGATGATCCGCTATGCGTAACACTAATACGTTGCCGGGCCACCCCCACAAACCATGAAAGGTCTATGGTCCGGGATAGACGAGCGAATCAAGGCAGACCAGGCCCGCAGCGAGGCCGATTGGCTGGACGCGATGGGGTGGCCCGGCGGCGATGATCTCCGGCGCCAGGCCGCGGGCCACGATCAAGAGGCCGAGCGCCTAGACGATGATCTCTAACACTCCGACCACCGGGTAGCAGCGTCCTTCCACCATATGCCCCGCCAGGCCACAGACTTGACACCTGATACCGCGCCGCAGTAACTTGACATCTCCGTGGGCATGCCGTCCTGGGCCGGACTGGATCCGGGCGCGCCTAGAAGGCGACCGAAACCCTACCACCCCTCCCTGGGAAACTTCATGCCTGCCACGCGCATGGTGTTGTCTGGGGCATCGGCGAACCGCTGCACCGTCCCCCACTCCTCCCTTATTATCTTGGCCACCCCGGGCGGCACGTCCTCCTCCCAGGAGTCCGGCCCGCCCTTGGCCGCATCGTACAGCCTTGACTTGACCGACGTTGCCGAGAGGGTTCGTCTCCTGCCCACCATCGGACGGAGCCGGTACAGCCTCAGCATGATGCCCTCCGCCCGATCCCCCGTATATGCAAAATAGTCGTCCCCGACCCCGCTCAGTATGCCCTTCCGCAGGGACCACGATTTTCTGGACAGCAGGGGCGGCATGTACCTCTTGAAGGGAGATACGAACAGGTAGTCGTCGGTTATCTCGACCAGCTCCCCCAATGCGGCCCTCAGCATCCTGCTGCGCGCCTCAAAGCTGAACGGGAAGCTCCGGCTGTTCAGCTCGGTCCGGCCGTCCCTGAAGACGACGGGCATCACCTTGATGCGGTCGGCCCGCTCTGCCAGGTCCCGTATTATCTCCACGTGGGCGTTGGTTACCGGGTTCAGGTGGGCCAGGTATAGGGCTGTAACCAAGGCGGTATTACCGTGGAACCGGTCTCGTAATTAATGTGGTGGGGACGATGGGACTTGAACCCATGCTCTCCAGTACCCGAAACTGGCAGTATACCAAGCTAACCTACGTCCCCGCCCTCACCGCTCATCCAAGTTATTTTATCCTATGGCCGCCGCGGCAAGCGCCTTCCAGGAGCCGCCATGCACCGGGCCGCGCCCCGCCTGCCGGGGGCCGCCGGCTATCACCTGCGGGCCCCATCCCCGAGAGTATTGTTGTGCATTCCATATATGCCGCGCCGAATCCTGAACTGTAGGGTGCTACTACCCGTATGACTCGAACTTGACCTCAAAGCTGCCGTCTTCGCGCTTCTTCCGGTCGGTCACAAATCCCTTGGGGGTCAAAATGTTCATGGCTCCGTCTATGGTCCCCTGCCACCCGCACAGGTAGAAGATGGTGTTGTCGCGGGTTATCTTCTCGCCGATCATCTCTTCCAGCTTCGAGATCCCGTCGCCCACCGGCTTCAGGAAGGACTCCACCCTGCCCACGTGGCCGGACCAGTCCCTGTTCTCGTTGGGCCTGCTGATGGACGGCTCGTACCTGAAATTCCACTTGTCCTTGCCCTTGTCAAGGCTCTCCTCCTGCAGTTTCGTGAGCAGATCCCTGTAGCCCAACTCGTCAACGTAGCTTGCGCCGTGCAACACTATGATCTCGCGCTTGTCGCCCACCTCGTGCAGGTGCCGCGCGTAACTCACAAACGGTGCAAGCCCCGTTCCGCCGCCCAGGCAGACAATCCGGCGCTCGTCCTTCTCTCCGGTGTGCAGGGTGTCGCTTATCAGCAGATCCCTGCCGCGCGGCTGCATCCAGGTCACCTCGGCGCCCATCTTTGCGTTGAAGAGCTGGGTGGTGAGCCTTCCGGGCAGCGGGCTGCGTACCCACCGTATGTACAGCTCTATGTAGTCGCGGTTTTCAGGATGCGACGCAATCGAGTACGCCCTGCGGACCACCTTGTTGTTCTCGTTGGGATTGGGCATCCCCAGTATCACGTACTGGCCGGTCTCGTATTCCGGAACCGGACCCTCCACCGGGACGACCCTGCATATCATGAGATCGTCCTTGATCTTGGTGATATAGCTCAGCCGGGCCTTGGTCTCAGCCACCATCACGTCATCTTTTGTAGTAGACCATTAATACTTTGCTATGGTTCTTTTGTTAACCCGGCGCGCCCGCCGGCCGGAGCGCGGCAGGCCAAAAGCGCTAGATTAATACTAATCGGCAAAGAGAGTGCCTGGGTGAAGCTTCAACCGTACCCGCGCGCCTGGCTGGACGACCGCCTGGTGGATCTGCAGCAGGCCCAGGTACCGTTAACCACGCACGCGCTCCATTACGGGACGACCGCCTTTGAGGGGATAAGGGCATACTGGAGCGGCGAGAACCTCTACATCTTCCGCCTGGACGACCACGTGAGGCGCCTGCGACGATCCGGCTCCTTCTACAACCTGGAGACCTCCTACACCGACGAGCAGATGGCCCAGGCGATCACGGAGACCTGCCGCGGAAACGACGTCCGCGAGTCGGCGTACATACGGCCGCTCTACTTCGTGGGGGAGTGGGGGATCAGCCTGCACATGACCGACGAGGCCCCGACCAGGTTTGCCGTGATAGCGTTCCCGCTGGGCATGTACTTCAGCGACGGGGGGATATCAGCATGCGTGGTCTCGTGCAGGAGGTTCAGCGACCAGTCCACGCCGGTACAGGCAAAGATGAGCGGCAACTACCTCAACTCGATAGCGGCAACCATCGAGGCAAAGAGGAGCGGCTTTGAGGAGGCGATCCTGCTGGATCACGCAGGCAACCTCAGCGAGGCGGCCGGCGCCAACATATTCCTGGTGCAGGACGGCCAGCTGGTCACCCCCGATGAGGCCTCCTCGGCCCTTGACGGCATAACCCGGGACACCGTCATCAGGCTGGCCGAGCAGCAGGGCATATCCACCACCCGCCGCCGGGTCTCGCCCGGCGAGCTGTACACCTCCGAGGAGGTGTTCCTGACGGGGACTGCCAGCCAGGTGGTCCCGCTGACCCGGATAGGCGAGCGCACCATAGGATCGGGACCCGGACGCGTCACCCGGCTGCTGCAGGGGCTCTACGCGGAGGCGGTACTGGGCCGGGGCGACGTACCGCCCGAATGGATCACCGCGGTGTACTAGGATGAGGGTGGCCCTGGTTGGGACCGGCGGCTGGGGCAGGAACCACGCGCGGGTCCTCTCGGAGCTGGGCGCCCTGTGCGCCGTCTGCGACCAAGATATCGAGAGGGCAAGGCAGTTCGGCTCAAAGTACGGCGTGGACCACTACCGGTCGGTGGACGATCTTGTGGCGGGACAGCAGTTCGACGCGGCGGTGGTGGCCACCCCGACCATCACCCACTCGGAGATAGCGGGGACGCTCATCGGGGCGGGCAAACACGTCCTGGTCGAGAAGCCCTTCACCTACGAGCCCGCCGACGGCCGCCACCTCCAGAGGATGGCCGCCAAGGCGGGGGTGGTGCTGACCTGCGGGTACATAGAGCGGTTCAACCCCGCCGTCGAGTCGGTCCGGAGGATGGTCGAGCAGGGCGTGCACGGGGATCTCGTCCTGCTGGAGTTCCACCGGGAGAACCGCGTACCCGGCCACATCAAGGACGTGGGGATAATCTACGACACGGCCGTCCACGACATAGACACGGCCAACTGGCTCTTCGGGGGGATGCCGCAGGTCGTCTTTGCCCGGTCCGGAAGCGTGACGCACACCCACGAGGACTTTGCCACGATAATGCTGGGGTACGACCATGAGCGGACCGCCGTGATAGCGTGCAACTGGCTCTCGCCCCGCCGGGTGCGCATGTTCCGGGCCGCGTTCACCGGGGCCGTGGTGACCGGCGACTTTATCACCCAGGGGGTGGACGTCGACGGCCAACCCGCCGAGGTGCACCCGAGCGAGCCGCTCTCCGGCGAGATAGGGTCGTTTCTGGAGGCGGCAGGCGGCCGAGACCCGGTGGTGACCGCGGGCCAGGCGGTATGCGTCAGCGAGATAGCCAAAGCTGCGCTTTTATCAGCCCGCCGGGGCGTTCCCATATACCTGGATCTGCGATGAACAAGTCACTGTTAGAGATACTGGCCTGCCCGATGGACAAGCACCACCCCCTGGAGCTTTACGGGGCCGGCGGCCAGGAGCCCGTCGAGAGAGGCGCCCTCTACTGCACCGAGTGCAGCCGCTTCTACCTTATCATCGATGGCATACCCGTCATGCTGCCGGACGACCTCCGGGACAGGTCCGCGGAGCTGGACGCCATCAGGAACATCGACGGCCTCCCCGACAAGATCCTCCGGCGCGGCCGACCCTGGAACCTCAGCTCCGCCTGAAGACGTACCCCTTGAGCCTGGCCAGTATGGCCACCCAGAGGACCACCATCAGGATGGCGGCAGCCGCCTTTGCCACCGCCGCCCCCAGCATCTGGTGGTCTTCGGATCCAAAGTCCAGCGGGCCCAGCACCAGAACGGCCATCCCGCCGCCCAGTATGATGAGAGCCCACATGCCGGCCAGAAAAGCGTAGATCCTCATCGCCTCACACCGGGACCAGCATCATCATGCCGGTGGCCACGGCCAGCACCGCCGCAAACGCCCCGAGCTTGAATATCTCCCTTGATACCTGCGCCTCGGTCATGGGGCCCCTCCGCAGTATCAGCCGCACCAGCGTTATCGGGGCCTGCGGGTCGCCGCTGTCCTGGATGCTCAGGTCGTCGTTGCGTATGACGCCGCGCCGCTTTATCTGGCGGTGCTCCACCACCCTCCTGACGCTGGCCAGGAAGAAGAACGAGTTTGCCACCGCCGGCAGCAGCGCGACGGCGGCCACCACCTCCACCCCGCCTGCTATCGCCACGCACCCGTACATGGCCCCCAGGGTCAGGGCGCCCGAGTCGCCCGGGAATATCCTGCTGGGGATCCTGTGGTACCGGTAGAAGGCCAGGGATGTTGCGACCAGGATCACGCCCAGCGAGAACGCCTCCCACCGCCCCAGCACGGCCAGCACCACCACCAGGGCCGCGCCGGCCATGACCATGTACCCGCTGGCCACCCCGTTCATGACGTCTATCGAGTTGACGGTGTTGCCGGTGATCGGTATCACGGCCAGCACCACCCCCAGGTACAGCACCGGTATCTGGACGGACCCGAACGGGGGAAACTCCAGCGCCGTGTCGTAGGGGCCCCAGACGAGCACGGGCAGGGCGGACAGGACCAGGCAGGCCGGCTTGAACCACCCGCCCATGACGCGCCGGTCATCAACGTAGCCCACGGCAAAGGCGGCGCTCACCGTCCCCAGGACGGCCAGCATCCACGGCTCGCCCGTATGCCAGAACATCAGGATCATCCCCGATGCCATCCCCGCCAGCAGGGCCGGGCCGCCGGGCCTTGCCACCATGGGCTCGCCCTTTTTGAGGACGTCCGGCACGCTCATCCCCCTCGACTCCAGCCACCTCGCCAGGGGGGGCACCACCAGGTAGACCACCGCGAACGAGACGGCCGCGGCCGCCGCCACGGCGTAGACCATCATCATCATCACAGGCGTGCCGCCCCCGCCCTTATCCTCTGCGCGGCGGCCCCGCCCACCCGGCAGACCGCCGCTATCCTGGCGGCCGGCATCGATGCCACCTCCCCGGCGGTTCTGGCCCCGGCCCCATACAGGGCCCGCCCCCGGACCCTGCCTATCTCCCTTATCCCGACCAGCGGTGCCAGCTCCCCCCTTATGCCGTGGACTATCCTGACCCGCAGCAGCTCCAGCTCGGCCCGGACGTCCGGAAGGCGGGCGTACCTGGCCATCTCGGCCATGCACCCGGCCAGCCACCTGCCCGTCTCCACCATCCGGCGGGTGTCTCCGGACTCCACCCCGTACCTCTCGGCGATGGCGGCCTCGGACTCCTCGCCTACCCACCCGTACAGGCCCAGGAGGCTCCTGGACATGTCAAAGGGATCCACGTGGCGTATCATCTCCGCCTCGTGCGAGGATGCCAGGCTGTAGGCCGTATCGTAGTCCCTCTGGCGCAGCCCCAGCACCGGAAAGAACTCCTCGCTGGAGGATATCTCGTACAGGAACCCCAGGGTATGCGGCCCCCGCCTGCCCCTGCCGGCCGTCCGCACCGCCTCCAGGAAGCGGTGGGCCGTCGCCGGCCTCAGGTACAGCCGGGAGGTCAGCTCCCCCAGCCCGGTGGCCGCCCACCTGCTGCCGTCCAGCGTCTCTGCCATCGAGAGGTCCTGCAGCTTCTCCAGGGCCACGTCTATGTCCGTCCCCTGGAACCTCCCCTGCCGGCCCCCCAGCGTCCCGCCGAAGAACTCGCGAACGCCCTCGGCGGTGATGCCCGGCTCCGAGGCCACCAGGCTCAGGGTGTGGACGGCCAGCGGTCCCGAACCGGATATCGCCGAGGCGATGGGCTCGGGGGTGCCCCGGACGTACTCGTCCATGACCTGGTCGGCGCGGTCCCCGGCGACGACGATGGCCTCGCCGGTATCATCATACTGGGGCCGGCCGGCCCTGCCGCAGAACTGCTTGTACTCCAGCACGCTGATGGGCATGTTCCTGCCGTGCCTGGCATCGTACCTGGTTATGTCCGATACGACCACCCGGCGGGCCGGCAGGTTGACGCCGGCGGCCAGCGTGGGGGTGGCCGCCAGAACCTTGATGTCCCCGCTCCTGAAGCGGTCCTCCACCGTGCGCCTGCTGGCCTGGTTGAGCCCCGCATGGTGGAATGCCACGCCCTGGCCGACCAGGGACGCCAGCGTCCTTGTGAGCTCGGTGCTCTCGCCCTCCCGGAGTATCCTGGCCGAGGCCGCCTCCAGGCGCCTGGCCTCGGCGGGGCTCAGCATGCGGGAGACCGGCTTTGAGGCGCGGGTGGCCTGGGAGGGGGCCCCGCGCCGCGTGTTCACAAACAGCAGCGCCTGGCCGCCCTCCCGGACGCTCTGCAGGGCCAGCTCGACGGCCGCCCCGCGCGAGCTGCGCCCCACCTGGAAGGTCGACCCGTCGTCCATGGTGACCCTGCCGCCATCACAGACGCCCTCGGCCAGCCGGACGGGCCTCCATGAACTGTTCACCAGCCTGCACCCCATCCACCGGGACAGCTCCGCGGCGTTGGTTATCGTGGCCGAGAGCCCGACAAACTGCCTCCCCTCCCTCCTGAGCCGGGTCAGGATCATCTCCAGGGTGGGCCCCCGGAAGGGATCCCCTATCAGGTGCACCTCGTCGGCCACCACCAGGTCCACCTCCTCCAGCCACCCCTCGTCCCTGCGCAGGGCCAGGTCCATCCTCTCGTTGGTCATGCTCAGCAGGTTGCCGGAGAGGCGGTCGCGGCTGTTCAGGTCCCCGGCCGAGACCGACGCCCTCACCGGGTTCTCCAGGGGTATCCCCTGCATCCCCCGGAACTCGCCGTGCTTCTCGGCGGCCAGCGCCCGGAGGGGGCTCAGGTAGGCGGCGCGGCGGCCGCCCCTCTCCAGCATCGCCATGATGGCCATCATGGCAACCAGCGTCTTGCCGCTGGCCGTCGGGGCCGAGACCATCACGCTCCGGCCCTCCAGCAGGCCCGCCTTGACGGCCATCGCCTGCGGGGGGTAGAGCGTCCCGCTGGCGTACCCCTTGATGTACTCTATGGCCGCTCCGGGTAGGTCCAGCTCATCTACTCTCATGCGCGGTTGTAGTGGCCGCTCTTGCTCTCATAAACTATTCCTTCGCTCCTCATCTTCCGCAGGAACACCCTGGCCTCCTCGGGGGTGAACTTGTCGGTGTTGGCCATCTCGGTCAGCAGCTCCTCCTCGGGCACGGGCACCCTCCTGTCCCCCTCGAGGCTCTTGAGCACGTCCATGAACAGCTGCATCTTGCTGAGCTGGCTGCTGCCCTTGCCGTGCAGGACCATCAGGTCGACCTTGTCGGTGGCCGGGTCGTAGCCGGCATCCTTCATCATCGCCTCTATCAGGAATATGGCGCGCTCCGCGTCCTCTGCCTCGACCACCCCCTTCATCAGCAGCCGGGCGCGGGCCGTGGCCAGCCGGATTATCCCCTCCAGCTGCCGGGGTGTCACCGTGATGCTCTCGCTGGTCTCGCCGCTGCGCATCTTCAGGTAGTAGTCCAGCACCACCTTCTCCGCCTCGGCGGTCAGCTCGGGGTTGAAGCGCTTGGCGTACGCAAAGTACTTTGTCAGGATGTCCGGGTCGATGACGGTCCTGCTGGAGGGCCCGCGGTTGTTGTGCCGGGTCAGTATATGCCGGGCTATCCGCTCGTCCTTCTGGGCCGAGGCTATGTCCCGGATGACGAATATCAGGTCAAACCTAGTGAGCAGGGGTATGGGTATGTTGATGTTCTCGGTGATGGTCTTGTAGGGGTCGTACCTGCCCAGCAGGGGGTTGGCCGCCGCCAGTATCGAGGTGCGGGCGTTGAGCGTTGCCACTATCCCGCCCTTGGCTATGCTGGCCGACTGCTGCTCCATCACCTCGTGCAGGGCGCTCCTGTCCTCGGGCTTCATCTTGTCGAACTCGTCTATGCAGACCAGCCCTTGGTCGCCCAGCACGACGGCGCCCGCCTCCAGCATCATCATCCCCGTCTTGTCCTTGACGACGGCGGCCGTAAGGCCTGCTGCGGTGCTGCCCCGGCCGCTGGTGTAGAGCCCCCGCGGGGCTATCCTGGCGCAGAACTTGAGCATCTCCGACTTTGCCGTTCCGGGGTCCCCCACCAGGAACACGTTGATGTCGCCCCGCACCTTGGTGCCGTCCGGCATCTGCCTCTGGGTGGACCCCACCACCAACAGCATTATGGCCTCCTTGATGGTCTCGTGCTCGGTCACGTGGGGGGCGAACGAGTCCACCAGCCTCTCGTATATGTCGGGGCTGCGGACCAGCCCCTGGATTATCTTCTCCTCCTCCGGCGAGATCTCCTCGCGCTCTATCTTCCGGGAGGTCTTGGAGCCCCTCCCGCCCAGGAACTCTATGTTGTTGCCCTCCATCCTCAGGCGGTGCAGTCCGCTGTGCCCCTGGGTTACCCCGCGCACGGGCTCCTGCTCTATCCGGACCACCCCAGTCAGTATCACCCTGTCCCCGGGCCGGGCGTTGTCCACCAGGTCCTGCTTTATGCTGACGTCGATATAGTGGGGGATCTGGCCGGGCGGCAGGTCCTCTGGCAGCTCCTGCAGCCGGAGTATCTGAAAGTCTATGAACCGGCTCTCCTTGGGGTTCATCTCCAGGTTGCGGTGCTTGCAGTCGGGGTTGGCGCAGACGGCCGGCACGTTGACGGCCATCCCCTGCGCCTGTACCACGGTGGTCTTGTGGTTGTCCGGGCACCTGTAGACCAGTTCCCTTGCCAGCGGCTTCACCTCGGATGCCCGTACCACCATCCCCGAGACGCTGGTTATCTTGCCGATCGTCTCGGAGTTTATCTGCCGGAGGCTCCGGTGCAGGGGAAAGTTGGCTATCCTGGCGCGCACCGAGTCCTTTATGCTCTCCGCGTACCCGGGGAACCTGGTCCTGAGCACCCCGCCGATGGCGCGGGCGAACGCCTCCAGTATGCGGTCCGGTTCCCGGTGGAAGAACCGCTCTATCTTTGGCACCTCCACCAGGTCGTTGTAGTCTATCACGATATACGATGCGCCCTTGGGCATCATGCCGTCTATCTGGTCCAGGTACTTGTAGCTGCCATCCCGGTCCTTGTACCTGGCCAGGAACATCTTTACCGCGTCGGAGAGCCCATCGTCGGTGTACTCCTCGGCCGTCTCAGTCCTGCTCATCCTACCTCATCCTCTCCTCGAAGAGACGGCACTCCAGGTTTATGGCCTCAAAGAAGGTCCTCTCCTCCACGCTGATCTTGGACTTTAGCTCGCCGGTCAGCCTGGAGGAGTCGGCCAGCCGGACTATCTTGCCCCGGCGCATGCGCCACAGCTCCATCATTATCCCCTCGACGCCGTCCCTGTCCCGGGCGGAGAGCCCGGCCATCTGCCGCTTCAGCCGTATGTAGAACCGCGGATCCAGCGTCGCCAGCTGGTACTCGCCGACCACCTGCTCCTTGATGAGCGCCTGCTTCAGCTCGGTCACCGCGTCGGGCACCTCCAGGGAGGCCACCCCGCCGGATTCGAGCATCTCACCTGCCCACAGGGGGACGTTGATCACCTCGTTGCGCTTTCCCTCTATGGATACGCCCCCGACCGACAGCCTGACGTCGCGGCTCAGGGTGGCCTTGGCGTCATCCAGCATGTGGCCCGTCCTGTAGATCTCCTGTACGTCGTCGGCCCTCAAGGGGTGTAGACTCCACGAATCGCTATTTAAGCCCGGGTCAATGAATTTCGCCTGGTGCTCCTCCATGTCTTGACAAGATGTATGGTATTGTACCGTACTGATATAAAAATGCTGGCGCTCCGGTCGGCGCGCGGACGTGGTGCAAGTTCAGGTCAAATTCTGATCTGTGGCTGAGCGGCGACCTGCGGCAGGTGCTGCCGGGCATGATCGCGCATGGGATTTAGTTTGACCTGAACCTGTACCTCTGGGACGCAGCCCCACCAGATCATTAACTTTATAATCACTCCTTGGGTAGAAGTATCAGCAGGATGCCGCCGCAACGACGGTGTCCTAGTTCGCAAGGTGCATATCGTCTTTTTCGGCGGAACGGATGGCCTCAAGGCCGGAGTATGCCAGCATGTCGGCCATCCGGGATCCGGTCGGACATGGGGACTCGGCGGCACTGCGATCATCACCATGATTGTCATCCAGGATCCCAGCCCGGACATCCCTGGTCGGTGTCCGGTTTGCGAACGTTTTGGTGCCCCCGCGCCTCTCTGTTTCGTCGATAGCCGCCATGGGGGCACGGAGGGATCGCCCAATATGATCGATGCACTCGTCCGTTGCCTCGCCATGGTTGCCGGGCGCCGTGCTGCAAGACTGCGCGAATGGCCGTTGCAGGGACATGACACGGGCAGCAAAGATTAACTCTGGTGATTAATCTGCCCCGGTCATATTTTACGTAAATCGTGAATTAATTGCGGCGCGGTGGGTCTATACATAATCTCTAATTGGGCCCACCACTAGAAGTCGTGGCCTAAACTTATCAGACTATCATCCAACCACCAAGTCCGCCCGCATGCCGTTCGACGAAATCCCCGATATCCTGCATGGGTGCCTTTGATATCAATTAATTTTGGAAACTACCGGCAATTGCGCGCCGAGCGGTTCTGGTTAACTGACGTGTGACAGCAAGCGTGTCGCCCCGCGCCGGCCGCCCAGCTCCCGACCCCTGCCGGATTTAAGAGGGCGTACGGAGCCATCCCGGCGGACGACCCGTCCGCCCAAGGTCATCGTGGTGCGCCTCAAGCGTGATGGCGGGTTTGCCGAACGGGTCCGCCAGGCCAGCCGTGCTTCGCGGCACGTCTACAATGGATCGGTCCCGTTTTTGTTCGGCGGCGGCTGCCCGGACCCGGTGGCGGCAGACTCCCCTGCCCCGACCCCCGTGGTGGTGCAAATTCGGCGAGGAATTTTTGGAATTTTTTGTCAATATTAAATTATGAATAATATAAAATGTTAATAATAATTTCATATATCTTAATAATAAATACAGGGATATTATTAACGTCCACCGTTGAAACCAGAACTGGTTCTGCTCTTGGTGGCGGCTATACTGATCCCGCCGTGCAGAGCGACACAGGACACCAACGCCGGAGTGCGGACATGGTAGCGGCGTTTCACCTGATCACGATCCGGCTGATCGTAGGGTCTGCGTGATGGCCATGGGACGCTCCACCCTTGTATTGCTGGTTGCGGTCGCGTTGGCGGTGGGCGCCGCCGGCCTGTACTGGTCCGGTGATTCCACCGGGGAGGGGGTGGCCGCCGCGGCAACCCATCCGGGGCATCAGCCGATACCTGAGGTCATCTCCAACGTTACCGCCGGGGACGGCGCCAGCCTGGCCGGCGTGCGGGGCCTGGACGTCTTTGCGGCGGGTGCGGGGCCTGTACGTGGTGGCCGCCGCGTCATCCGGCGACGCCATCCTGGTGATCAACGTCACGGATCCCTACGATCCCAGGATCGTATCGGCCGTCGTAGATGATGGAGACACCGCCCTGGATGGGGCCTCGGCGGTGGATGTTGTCCGGATAGGATCCGGCTTGTACGCGGTCGTCGCCTCGGCCTCCGATGACGGCCTGCAGGTGATCGACCTGACCCGCCCCGCCGACCCCGTCCCGGTGGCTGGTCTCACCGACGACGGTGGGGTGGCGCTGGCGGGCGCATACGATGTGGACACCTTTGCGGCGGGGCTGGACACCTACGCGGTCGTCGCCTCCGCCTCCGATGACGGCCTGCAGGTGATCAACCTGACTGACCCCACCGACCCCGTCCCGGTGGCCAGCATCACCGACGACCCCGCGACGGCGCTGGACGGGGCGATGGCCGTTGATACCGTCCGGATAGGATCCGGCACCTACGCGGTGGTGGCCTCGCCTGGCGATGACGGCCTGCAGGTGATCAACTTGACCCGCCCCGCCGAACCCGTCCCGGTGGCCGGTCTCGCCGACGACGGTACGGTGCACCTCGGCGGGGCCCGGGCCGTGGCGGCGCTGGACCTGGGGCTGGGCACCTACGCGGTGGTGGCATCCGATGATGGCCTGCAGGTGGTGGAGGTAACCCGCCCCGCCGACCCCGTCCCGGTGGCCCGGATCCCCGACGATAGCGTGGATGCCGCCCTCAGGGACGCCTCGGCGGTGGACACCTTCATGATGGACGGCGGCGCCTACGCGGTGGTCGCCACGGCGGATGGCCTGGTGGTGGTAGACCTGGCCGACCCCACCGTCCCCGTCCCCGTCGAGGTAGCGCAGGACGGTCCGGCGCTGCGGGGCGCCTCGGCGCTCGAGGCGTTCCAGGTGGCCGGGCACGCGTACGCGGCGGTGGCCGTACCGGAGGGGGGCGGCGCCATCCGGATAGTGTCGCTGGGGGAGACGGACTCTGTCCCGCCTGCCCTCTCCTCGGCCACCTGGGTATCGGCCAACCGCACCATCATCATGGTCTTCAGCGAACCGCTGGACCACTCCGCCACCATCTACCCCGGGATGACCATCCTGGGGGAGTCCGCCAACCTGACCCTTGCGGACATATCCTCCAGGACGGCCGCCGGCGGGACCATCGAGGCCACCCTCAGCCTGGAACAGGAGGCGGCCCTGGGCGTCCCCGAGGCGGTCCAGCTCTCGGAGGGCTCCGTCCGGGATCTCTCGGGCAACCCCGTACCCCCGACCAGCCTGGCGGTGACCCTGGACGATTTCGTCCCGCCGGCCCTCTCCTCGGCCGCCTGGATGCCGGCCAACCGCACCATCTCCCTGGTCTTCAGCGAACCGCTGGACCACTCCGCCACCATCTACCCCGGGATGACCATCCTGGGGGAGTCCGCCAACCTGACCCTTGCGGACATATCCTCCAGGACGGCCGCCGGCGGGACCATCGAGGCCACCCTCAGCCTGGAACAGGAGGCGGCCCTGGGCGTCCCCGAGGCGATCCATCTGTTGGAGGGCTCCGTCCGGGATCTCTCGGGCAACCCCGTACCCCCGACCAGCCTGGCGGTGACCCTGGACGATTTCGTCCCGCCAGCGGTCTCCTCGGCCGCCTACGAGCCCGGGACGGGCCTGCTGACCGTCTCGTTCAGCGAGCCGATCAACCATACCGCCACCATCTACCGTGATATCGCCGTCGCCGGCCCCGACCACCTGTACACCCTGGAGGAGATATCCGTCGGGACCGCCCTGGGCACGACCATCGAGGCCACCCTGGACGCCGCACAGGTAGAGGCGGTGGGGTCCGCCCCGGTGCTGTACATGATGGAGGGCGCCGTCCGGGACATCTGGGACAACCCCATCGGGCTGGTCGACGGCCTGGCCGTGACCGTCCTGGACCTCGAGGATGCGCCCGTGCTGGTATCATCATCCTATGACACCGGCACCGGCGTCCTCAGGATAACCTTCAGCGAGCCGCTCAACGCAACAACCATCCACTACGACCGCATTATCGTCCGGGATGCCGGCCGGTCCTCCGGCGGCCTGGTCCTGGATGCCGTGACCTCCAGGGCCCTGGATGCGGACTCCGCCACGACGATGACCCTGACGCTCTCGGCCGCCCATCGCCAGATGATCAACGACATGGCCGCCCCGCAGCTGGACATCGGGGCGGGCGCCGTCACCGATATCACAGGCAACGGCATATTGGCCGCCCACGACCAGGATATCACCATCATAGACGGGATACCGCCGACCATCTCGCTGGCCGCCTACGGGCCCGGCACCGGCATCATCCGGATAACCTTCAGCGAGCCGCTGGATCCGGCCATCACCTACTCGGGGATGGTACTGGCCGGCGAGAGCGGCAGCGTCGCGCTGGATGATGTCTCCGCTAGGGAACATTCGACAGATACCATCACCGCCACCCTTGATGCCGCCCAGCGGGCCACCCTCGGCGGCACCACCACCATCACCCTGTCGGTCTCGGAGGGCGCCGTCGCCGATATGGCCGGCAACGGGATAGCCCGGGCCACCGTCAGGGTGGCCGTGGACGACGGCATCCCGCCCGCCCTGGTATCATCATCCTATAACACCGGGACGGGCATCCTCAGGGTGACCTTCAGCGAGCCGCTCGACGGGACGGCCATCCACTACGACCGCATGGCCGTCCGGGATGCCGGCCGGTCCTCCGGCGGCCTGGTCCTGGATGCCGTGACCTCCAGGATCCTGGATGCGGACTCTGCCACGATGATGACCCTGATGCTCTCGGATGCCCAGCGCCAGGTGGTCAACGGTATGGCCGCCCCGCAGCTGGACATCGGGGCGGGCGCCGTCACCGATATCGCCGGCAACGGCATATCGGCGGCCCCCGACCGGGACATCGCCGTGGTGGACGGGATATCGCCGACCATCTCGCTGGCCGCCTACGAGCCCGGCACCGGCATCATCCGGATAACCTTCAGCGAGCCGCTGGATCCGGTCATCACCTACTCGGGGATGGTACTGGCCGGCGAGAGCGGCAGCGTCGCGCTGGATGATGTCTCCGTTCGGGACCATTCGGCCGATACCATCACCGCCACCCTCAATGCCGCCCAGCGGACCACCCTCGGCGGCACCACCATCACCCTGTCTATCTCGGAGGGCGCCGTCGCAGATGTGGCCGGCAACGACATATTGGCCGTCCACGACCGGTCCATCACCATCACAGACGGCATCCCACCGACCATCTCCTCGGCCTCCTACGA
Organism: Nitrosopumilaceae archaeon; assembly: GCA_965261905.1. Lineage (GTDB taxonomy): Archaea > Thermoproteota > Nitrososphaeria > Nitrososphaerales > Nitrosopumilaceae > VYCS01. The sequence goes on from CBDHDZ010000013.1 coordinate 1,571,179, forward strand.
GCCCGGCACCGGCATCATCAGGATAACCTTCAGCGAGCCGCTGGATCCTGCCGTCGACTACTCGGGGATGGTACTGGCCGGTGAGAGCGGCAGCGTCGCGCTGGATGATGTCTCCGCCCGGGACCATTCGGCCGATACCATCACCGCCACCCTCGATGCCGCCCAGCGGACCACCCTCGGCGGCACCACCATCACCCTGTCTATCTCGGAGGGCGCCGTCGCCGATATGGCCGGCAACGGGATAGTCCAGGCCACCGTCAGGGTGGCCGTGACCGACGGCATCCCGCCCGCCCTGGTATCATCATCCTATAACACCGGGACGGGCATCCTCAGGATAACCTTCAGCGAGCCGCTGGGCCCGACCATCCACTACGACCGCATGGCCGTCCGGGATGCCGGCCAGTCCTCCGGTGGCCTCTCGCTGGATGACGTCGCCACCAGGGCAGTCGACTCCTCGTCCGCGACCATGACCCTCTCACTCTCGGCCGCCCAGAGGACGACGGTCAACGGTATGGCCGCCCCGCAGCTGGACATCGGGGCGGGCGCCATCACCGATATCGCCGGCAACGGCATATTGGCCGCCCCCGACCGGGACATCACCATCATAGACGGGATACCGCCCATCTTCGTCTCGGCCACCTACAACACCGGGACGGGCCTGCTGACCATCACCTTCAGCGAGCCGCTGGGCCAGGTCATCGACTACTCGGGGGTGAGCGTGGTCGGCCCGACCGGCAGCGTGGCCCTGGATGATGTTGCCTCCAAGAGCCACTCCGGCCGGACCATCACCGCCACGCTCGACGCCGCCCAGAGGTCGACGGCCGGCGATTCGCCCACCCTGTCGGTGTCAGGTGGCGCCGTCGCGGATGTCTCCGGCAACCCGGTATCGCCGGCGTCAAACCTCCAGATCGCCGTTGAGACACCACCCGTCCCGATAATCCCGGCCGATCCTCCCTCCGACTCTCCCCCCGCCCCACCCACCAACGCGCCGCCCACCGCCAACGCCGGCGCCAACCAGACCGTAACCGAGGACACCACCGTATCCCTGAATGGTACGCTCTCCAGCGACCCAGAAGACGGAAATGCCCTGACATACTCGTGGGCCCACACCAGCGGGCCCGCAGTCACACTATCTGATGCCGCCATAGCTGAGCCAACGTTCACCGCCCCCAACGTGGCCGCGACCCAGGATATCACACTCACCCTCACCGTAACGGACTCGGGTAACCTTCCGGCTACCGACACCGTCACCATCACGGTAAACGACTCTCCCAACACGCCGCCCACCGCCGATGCCGGTAACAACCAGAACGTAACCGAGGGCGATACGGTATCCCTGAACGGAGACGCCTCCGATACCGACCCCGAGGACACCCTGGCCTACCAGTGGGCCCACAACGCCACATTCACGATAACCATCCGGGATTCCACCGCCCTGAACGCCACGTTCACGGCGCCGCCCGTATCCGCAGACACCCCCGTCCTGTTCACGCTGAACGTCACCGACGGCACCGAACACACCACCGACACCGCCACCATCATCATAGCGGATACCCCCAACACGGCGCCCACCGCCAACGCCGGCGCCAACCAGACCGTAACCGAGGACACCACCGTATCCCTGAATGGTACGCTCTCCAGCGACCCAGAAGACGGAAATGCCCTGACATACTCGTGGGCCCACACCAGCGGGCCCGCAGTCACACTATCTGATGCCGCCATAGCTGAGCCAACGTTCACCGCCCCCAACGTGGCCGCGACCCAGGATATCACACTCACCCTCACCGTAACGGACTCGGGTAACCTTCCGGCTACCGACACCGTCACCATCACGGTAAACGACTCTCCCAACACGCCGCCCACCGCCGATGCCGGTAACAACCAGAACGTAACCGAGGGCGATACGGTATCCCTGAACGGAGACGCCTCCGATACCGACCCCGAGGACACCCTGGCCTACCAGTGGGCCCACAACGCCACATTCACGATAACCATCCGGGATTCCACCGCCCTGAACGCCACGTTCACGGCGCCGCCCGTATCCGCAGACACCCCCGTCCTGTTCACGCTGAACGTCACCGACGGCACCGAACACACCACCGACACCGCCACCATCATCATAGCGGATACCCCCAACACGGCGCCCACCGCCAACGCCGGCGCCAACCAGACCGTAACCGAGGACACCACCGTATCCCTGAATGGTACGCTCTCCAGCGACCCAGAAGACGGAAATGCCCTGACATACTCGTGGGCCCACACCAGCGGGCCCGCAGTCACACTATCTGATGCCGCCATAGCTGAGCCAACGTTCACCGCCCCCAACGTGGCCGCGACCCAGGATATCACACTCACCCTCACCGTAACGGACTCGGGTAACCTTCCGGCTACCGACACCGTCACCATCACGGTAAACGACTCTCCCAACACGCCGCCCACCGCCGATGCCGGTAACAACCAGAACGTAACCGAGGGCGATACGGTATCCCTGAACGGAGACGCCTCCGATACCGACCCCGAGGACACCCTGGCCTACCAGTGGGCCCACAACGCCACATTCACGATAACCATCCGGGATTCCACCGCCCTGAACGCCACGTTCACGGCGCCGCCCGTATCCGCAGACACCCCCGTCCTGTTCACGCTGAACGTCACCGACGGCACCGAACACACCACCGACACCGCCACCATCATCATAGCGGATACCCCCAACACGGCGCCCACCGCCAACGCCGGCGCCAACCAGACCGTAACCGAGGACACCACCGTATCCCTGAATGGTACGCTCTCCAGCGACCCAGAAGACGGAAATGCCCTGACATACTCGTGGGCCCACACCAGCGGGCCCGCAGTCACACTATCTGATGCCGCCATAGCTGAGCCAACGTTCACCGCCCCCAACGTGGCCGCGACCCAGGATATCACACTCACCCTCACCGTAACGGACTCGGGTAACCTTCCGGCTACCGACACCGTCACCATCACGGTAAACGACTCTCCCAACACGCCGCCCACCGCCGATGCCGGTAACAACCAGAACGTAACCGAGGGCGATACGGTATCCCTGAACGGAGACGCCTCCGATACCGACCCCGAGGACACCCTGGCCTACCAGTGGGCCCACAACGCCACATTCACGATAACCATCCGGGATTCCACCGCCCTGAACGCCACGTTCACGGCGCCGCCCGTATCCGCAGACACCCCCGTCCTGTTCACGCTGAACGTCACCGACGGCACCGAACACACCACCGACACCGCCACCATCATCATAGCGGATACCCCCAACACGGCGCCCACCGCCAACGCCGGCGCCAACCAGACCGTAACCGAGGACACCACCGTATCCCTGAATGGTACGCTCTCCAGCGACCCAGAAGACGGAAATGCCCTGACATACTCGTGGGCCCACACCAGCGGGCCCGCAGTCACACTATCTGATGCCGCCATAGCTGAGCCAACGTTCACCGCCCCCAACGTGGCCGCGACCCAGGATATCACACTCACCCTCACCGTAACGGACTCGGGTAACCTTCCGGCTACCGACACCGTCACCATCACGGTAAACGACTCTCCCAACACGCCGCCCACCGCCGATGCCGGTAACAACCAGAACGTAACCGAGGGCGATACGGTATCCCTGAACGGAGACGCCTCCGATACCGACCCCGAGGACACCCTGGCCTACCAGTGGGCCCACAACGCCACATTCACGATAACCATCCGGGATTCCACCGCCCTGAACGCCACGTTCACGGCGCCGCCCGTATCCGCAGACACCCCCGTCCTGTTCACGCTGAACGTCACCGACGGCACCGAACACACCACCGACACCGCCACCATCATCATAGCGGATACCCCCAACACGGCGCCCACCGCCAACGCCGGCGCCAACCAGACCGTAACCGAGGACACCACCGTATCCCTGAATGGTACGCTCTCCAGCGACCCAGAAGACGGAAATGCCCTGACATACTCGTGGGCCCACACCAGCGGGCCCGCAGTCACACTATCTGATGCCGCCATAGCTGAGCCAACGTTCACCGCCCCCAACGTGGCCGCGACCCAGGATATCACACTCACCCTCACCGTAACGGACTCGGGTAACCTTCCGGCTACCGACACCGTCACCATCACGGTAAACGACTCTCCCAACACGCCGCCCACCGCCGATGCCGGTAACAACCAGAACGTAACCGAGGGCGATACGGTATCCCTGAACGGAGACGCCTCCGATACCGACCCCGAGGACACCCTGGCCTACCAGTGGGCCCACAACGCCACATTCACGATAACCATCCGGGATTCCACCGCCCTGAACGCCACGTTCACGGCGCCGCCCGTATCCGCAGACACCCCCGTCCTGTTCACGCTGAACGTCACCGACGGCACCGAACACACCACCGACACCGCCACCATCATCATAGCGGATACCCCCAACACGGCGCCCACCGCCAACGCCGGCGCCAACCAGACCGTAACCGAGGACACCACCGTATCCCTGAATGGTACGCTCTCCAGCGACCCAGAAGACGGAAATGCCCTGACATACTCGTGGGCCCACACCAGCGGGCCCGCAGTCACACTATCTGATGCCGCCATAGCTGAGCCAACGTTCACCGCCCCCAACGTGGCCGCGACCCAGGATATCACACTCACCCTCACCGTAACGGACTCGGGTAACCTTCCGGCTACCGACACCGTCACCATCACGGTAAACGACTCTCCCAACACGCCGCCCACCGCCGATGCCGGTAACAACCAGAACGTAACCGAGGGCGATACGGTATCCCTGAACGGAGACGCCTCCGATACCGACCCCGAGGACACCCTGGCCTACCAGTGGGCCCACAACGCCACATTCACGATAACCATCCGGGATTCCACCGCCCTGAACGCCACGTTCACGGCGCCGCCCGTATCCGCAGACACCCCCGTCCTGTTCACGCTGAACGTCACCGACGGCACCGAACACACCACCGACACCGCCACCATCATCATAGCGGATACCCCCAACACGGCGCCCACCGCCAACGCCGGCGCCAACCAGACCGTAACCGAGGACACCACCGTATCCCTGAATGGTACGCTCTCCAGCGACCCAGAAGACGGAAATGCCCTGACATACTCGTGGGCCCACACCAGCGGGCCCGCAGTCACACTATCTGATGCCGCCATAGCTGAGCCAACGTTCACCGCCCCCAACGTGGCCGCGACCCAGGATATCACACTCACCCTCACCGTAACGGACTCGGGCTCCCGGACCGGTACCGACACCGTCACCATCACGGTAAACGACTCTCCCAACACGCCGCCCACCGCCGATGCCGGTAACAACCAGAACGTAACCGAGGGCGATACGGTATCCCTGAACGGAGACGCCTCCGATACCGACCCCGAGGACACCCTGGCCTACCAGTGGGCCCACAACGCCACATTCACGATAACCATCCGGGATTCCACCGCCCTGAACGCCACGTTCACGGCGCCGCCCGTATCCGCAGACACCCCCGTCCTGTTCACGCTGAACGTCACCGACGGCACCGAACACACCACCGACACCGCCACCATCATCATAGCGGATACCCCCAACACGGCGCCCACCGCCAACGCCGGCGCCAACCAGACCGTAACCGAGGACACCACCGTATCCCTGAATGGTACGCTCTCCAGCGACCCAGAAGACGGAAATGCCCTGACATACTCGTGGGCCCACACCAGCGGGCCCGCAGTCACACTATCTGATGCCGCCATAGCTGAGCCAACGTTCACCGCCCCCAACGTGGCCGCGACCCAGGATATCACACTCACCCTCACCGTAACGGACTCGGGTAACCTTCCGGCTACCGACACCGTCACCATCACGGTAAACGACTCTCCCAACACGCCGCCCACCGCCGATGCCGGTAACAACCAGAACGTAACCGAGGGCGATACGGTATCCCTGAACGGAGACGCCTCCGATACCGACCCCGAGGACACCCTGGCCTACCAGTGGGCCCACAACGCCACATTCACGATAACCATCCGGGATTCCACCGCCCTGAACGCCACGTTCACGGCGCCGCCCGTATCCGCAGACACCCCCGTCCTGTTCACGCTGAACGTCACCGACGGCACCGAACACACCACCGACACCGTCACGATAGTGATAGCGGACGAGACCATCGAGACTACCGTGCAGGGCCTTCCGATAGTCGAGATGATGCCGGTGAGCCGCCTGGTGGACGACGGGACCACCAAGCTGGGCGGCCCGGCCGCCCCGGACGTGTTCACGGTGGGCGGCCACATCTACGCGGCGGTCCCCGCCTATAGGGATGATGCCCTCCAGGTGGTCAACATCACCGACCCGGCCAACCCGCGGCCTCTGGGCTATCTGTCAGATACGGGTAGTACCGCTCTTGATCGGGCGTGGGTCGCGGTCTCCTTCCAGTCGGACGGCTTCCCCTACGCAATGGTCACGTCGTACGGCGAACACGGCATCCAGGTGGTCAACCTGACCGACCCGTCAAGCCCAACCGCCGCCGGCCGCCTCACCGACACCGCCGGCACGGCGCTTAACCAGGCGGTGGGCGCCGATATATTCCAGTCGGGCGGCCTCACCTACGCGGCGGTCGCCTCATACGGCGAACACGGCATCCAGGTGGTCAACCTGACCGACCCGTCAAGCCCAACCGCCGCCGGCCGCCTCACCGACACCGGCTCAACAATACTGCGGGAAGCGTACAGCGTGGCCGTCTTCGAGTCGGGCGGCCTCACCTACGCGGCGGTCGCCTCATACGGCGAACACGGCATCCAGGTGGTCAACCTGACCGACCCGTCAAGCCCAACCGCCGCCGGCCGCCTCACCGACACCCTTTACAATAGCGTATACACCGTGGACACCATCAGGATTGGAGGCACTACCTACGGGGTGGTCGGGACGAGTGGTAGCTCGGCCAGCGTAGCGATGATCAACCTGACCGACCCGGCCAACCCACGCTCGGCGGGCTCGGTGCGGGTCAGCGGCGACGCATTCGGCCTGACCGCCTTTGAGTCGGGCGGATACCATTACGCGCTGTCGGGGGGAGGCTACGACACCACCCACCTTGATCTGGTAGACATCTCCGACCCGGCCAAACCCATCCTACTGGATACCCTCTACGATGATGCGACCACGGCGCTTGCCGCCGCGGATAAACCAGCACTCTTCAGGGCGGGCGACCATCTCTATGCGATCGTCGGCTCGTACCAGAGCAACGGCATACAGGTGGTCCGCATGCTGACCACGGCCGATTTGCCGCCAAGAGTCTCCTCGGCCGCCTACAACATGGGCACCGGCATCTTGGACGTCACCTTCAGCGAGCCGCTGGATCCTGCCATCACCTACTCGGGGATGGTCCTAGCCGGCGAGAACGGCAACGTCATGTTGGATGATGTCTCCACCAAGAGCCACTCGGCCGAGACCATCACCACCACACTCAATGCCACCCAGCGGACTGCCGTCGGTGATACCATGACCTTGGTGATCTCGGAGGGCGCCGTCGCCGACATCGCCGGCAACGATATCGCCCGGACCACCGTCACGGTGGCCGTGACCGACGGGATACCGCCCACCTTGGCGTCATCCCACTACAACACCGGCACCGGCATCCTCACCATGACCTTCAACGAACCGCTCAGCGGGACAGCCATCCGTTACGACCGCCTGCACATCCGGGACACAGGCGAGTCCTCCGGCGGCCTCTCGCTGGACGAAATCACCATCAGGGCCCTGGATGCCAACTCCATCACGATAACCCTCACGCTCTCGGCCCCTCAGAGGACTACAGTCAACGGCATGGCCGCCCCACAGCTGGACATTGAGGCGGGCGCCGTCGCCGATATTGCCGGCAACGGCATATTGGCGGCCCCCGACCAGGATATCGCCACCCCGCCCACAGTCTGGTCGGCCGCCTACAACACCGGCACCGGCATCCTGAACATCACATTTAGCGAACCGCTCAACAGGACGGCCATCCACTACGACCGCATGCATATCCGGGATGCCGGCGAGTCCTCCGGCGGCCTCTCGCTGGATGACGTCACCACCAGGGCCGTCGACCCCTCATCCACGACCATAACCCTCACGCTCTTGACCGCCCAGAAAACGTCGGTCAACGATATGGCCACCCCGCAGCTGGACATTGAGGCTGGCGCAGTCTCCGATACCGCCGGCAACGGCATATTGGCCGCCCCCGACCAGACCATCCCCGTGACCGACGGCATCACGCCCACCTTGGCATCCTCCTCATACAACACGGACACCGGCATCCTCAGCATAACCATCAGCGAACCCCTCAACCACGCCGCCACCGACTACTCCGGGCTGGCCGTCACCGGGCAGCTGGCCAACGTGACCCTGGACCAGGTCGCCATCAAGACGACCAATGTCAGTACAATCTGGGCCACCCTCAACACCGCCCAGATGGAGACGGCCGGCACCGCCCCGACCCTGGCCATCAGCGAGGGGGCCGTCGTTGATGTCGCCGGCAACGGGATAGCACGGACCACCGGGACCATCGGGGTGACCATGCTGGGACCTCCGATACTCGAGATCAGGCCGATAGCCAATATCGCCGACAATACACGCACTGAACTGGATAACGCAAATGCAGTAAACCTGTTCGAGATAGATGGCCGCACCTACGCGGCGGTCACAGCCAATGTCGATGACGGCGTCCAGATAATCAACCTCACCAACCCGGCCAGCCCCGCGGCCGTCTCCTCGGTTACCGACGGCAGGGGCGGCTTTTACGAGCTTAACGGCGCGCGTGTCATAGACATCTTCACCATCGCAGGCCGCACCTACGCGGCGGTCACCGCCTATGTCGATGACGGCGTCCAGATAATCGACCTCACCAACCCGGCCAGCCCCGCGGCCGTTTCCTCGGTTACCGACCGTAGGGGCGGCTTTAACGTACTTGACGGCGCGAGCGGCGTGGACACCTTCACCATCGCAGGCCGCACCTACGCGGCGGTCGCCGCCTATAATGATGACGGCGTCCAGATAATCAACCTCACCAACCCGGCCAGCCCCGCGGCCGTCTCCTCGGTTACCGACGGCGGCAGGGGCGGCTTTTACGTACTTGACGGCCCACGGTACGTGGACACCTTCACCATCGCAGGCCGCACCTACGCGGCGGTCACCGCCTATGTAGATGACGGCGTCCAGATAATCGACCTCACCAACCCGGCCAGCCCCGCGGCCGTCTCCTCGGTTACCGACGGCAGGGGTGGCTTTGACGAGCTTGACGGCGCATGGGGCGTGAACACCTTCACCACCGCAGGCCGCACCTACGCGGCGGTCACCGCCTATGTAGATGACGGCGTCCAGATAATCGACCTCACCAACCCGGCCAGCCCCGTGGCCGTCTCCTCGGTTACCGACGGCAGGGGCGGCTTTGACGAGCTTGACGGCGCGATCGACGTGGACACCTTCACCACCGCAGGCCGCACCTACGCGGCGGTCACCGCCTATGATGATGACGGCGTCCAGATAATCGACCTCACCAACCCGGCCAGCCCCTCCCCCGTTGCCAACCTCACCGACACCACCCTCACCGAGCTTGACGGCGCGTTCGGCGTGGCCGCCTCCACCATCGCAGGCCGCACCTACGTGGCGGTCACCGCCTTTGTAGATGACGGTATCCAGATGGTCCGCATGCTGACCACGGCCGATTTACCGCCCATCCTCTCGTTGGCCGCCTACAACACCGGTACCGGCATCCTGAGCATCACATTCAGCGAGCCACTGGGCCCGACCATCACCTACTCGGGGATGGTCCTGGCCGGCGAGAACGGCAACGTCACGCTGGACGATATCTCCACCAAGAGCCACTCGGGCGATACCATCACCGCCACCCTTAACACCACCCAACGGACCACCGTCGGAGATACCATGACCTTGGTGGTCTCGGAGGGTGCCGTCGCCGACATCGCAGGCGACGATATCGCCCGGGCCACCGTCACGGTAGAGGTGACCGGCGGCATCCCGCCCACCTTGGCGTCATCCCACTACAACACCGGCACCGGCATCCTGAGCATCACATTCAGCGAGCCACTGGGCCCGACCATCACCTACTCGGGGATGGTCCTAGCCGGAGCAAACGGCAACATCACGCTGGATGATATCTCCACCAAGAACCACTCGGGCGATACCATCACCGCCACCCTCAGTGTTCCCCAGCGGACCACCGTCGGCATCACCATGACCCTGTCGGTCTCGGAGGGCGCCGTCGCCGACATCGCCGGCAACGATATCGCCCGGGCCACCGTCACGGTAGAGGTGACCGGCGGCATCCCGCCCACCCTGGTATCATCCCACTACAACACCGGCACCGGCATCCTCAACATGACCTTCAACGAGCCGCTCGACGGGGCGGCCACCCACTACGACCGTATCGCCGTCCGGGACATCGGCCAGTCCTCCGGCGGCCTCTTGCTGGATGACGTCACCACTAGAGCCGTCGACCCCTCATCCACGACCATGACCCTCACGCTCTCGCCCGACCAGAGGGTGACGGTCAACGGTATGGACACCCCGCAGCTGGACATCGAGGCTGGCGCCGTCGCCGATATCGACGGCAATGGCATATGGGCAGCCCCGAATCTCCCCGTCACCGTCACAGACGTCGCCCCACCCACCCTGCTCTCGGCGTCCTACAACACCGATACCGGCATCCTGGCCATCACCTTCAACGAACCCCTCAACCACGCCGCCACCGACTACTCCGGGTTGACCATCACCGGGCAGCTGGCCAACGTGACCCTGGACCAGGTCGCCACCAAGACGGCCGATGTACGCACCATATGGGCCACCCTCAACACCGCCCAGATGGAGACGGCCGGCACCGCCCCGACCCTGGCCATCAGCGAGGGGGCCGTCGTTGATGTCGCCGGCAACGGGATAGCACGGACCACCGGGACCATCGGAGTTACCATGCTGGGACCTCCTATAACCGAGATCAGGCCGGTGGCCGCCATCGCTGACGACACGAACACCAAACTGCTACGTGCTGCTGAATGGGATCTGTTTGAGACAGGCAACAACACTTACGCCATCGTTGCCGCCTACCGCGACCACGCCGTCCAGATAATCAACCTTACCGACCCGGCCAACCCCTCCCCCGTCGCCATCACCGGGTTTTCCTACGCATGGGGCGTGGACACCTTCACCACCGCAGGCCGCACCTACGCGGTGGTCACCTCCGTTGTATTTGACAGCGTCCGGATTATAGATCTCACCGACCCGGCCAGCCCCACGGCCGTCTCTTCGGTTTACAATGGCAGGGGCGGCTTTGACAAGCTTGACGGCGCGCGCAGCGTGGACACCTTCACCATCGCAGGCCGCACCTACGCGGCGGTCACCGCCTATGTAGATGACGGCGTCCAGATAGTCAACCTCACCGACCCGGCCAGCCCCACGGCCGTCTCTTCGGTTGCCGACGGCGTGGGTGGATTTTACGAGCTTGACGGCGCATGGGGCGTGGACACCTTCACCATCGCAGGCCACACCTACGCGGCGGTCACCGCCTATGATGATGACGGCGTCCAGATCATCGACCTCACCGACCCGGCCAACCCCTCCCCCGCCGCCAACCTCACCGACACCACCCTCACCGAGCTTGACGGCGCGATCGACGTGGTCACCTTCACCATCGCAGGCCGCACCTACGCGGCGGTCACCGCCTGGTCAGATGACGGCGTCCAGATTATAGATCTCACCGACCCGGCCAGCCCCACGGCCGTCTCTTCGGTTGCCGACGGCGTGGGCGGCTTTGACGAGCTTGACGGCCCACGCAGCGTGAACACCTTCACTCTCGCAGGCCGCACCTATGCAATGGTCGCCGGCTATCTAGATGACGGCGTCCCGATTATAGATCTCACCGACCCGGCCAACCCCTCCCCCGCCGCCAACCTCACCGACACCTCCCTCACCGAGCTTGACGGCCCAATGGACGTGGGCACCTTCACCATCGCAGGCCGCACCTATGCAATGGTCACCGGCTATATTGATGACGGTGTCCAGATACTCCAGCTTTTCACAGATGCCGATCATCCGCCGGCCTTTGTCTCGGCTACCTACAACATGACCGGCAGCACCCTCTCGGTAACCTTCGACAAGGAGATCAACGGGGCCGCCACCGACTACTCGCTGCTACATATCCGCGACCTCAACCAGGATGTCGGCGGCGCCACCCTGGCGGGCTCCACCTCCAAGACGGCGGCCGGCCGGACCCTCACCGTCGTCCTGGATGGGGCGACGGCGACGACGGTAAACGCGATGGTCGCTCCCCAGCTCGACATCGACCCCGGGGCGGTCACCGACATCTACGGCAACCAGATAGAGGCGGCCCCTGACCAGAGCATCACCGTCCTAGATGTCACCCCGCCCACCCTGCTCTCGGCATCCTACAACACAGATACCGGCATCCTGAACATCACCTTCAGCGAACCGCTCAACGGGACGGCCATCCACTACGACCGTATCACCATCCGGGACACCGGCGAGTCCTCCGGCGGCCTCTCGCTGGATGACATCGTCACCAGGGTCCTGGATACCAACTCCACCACTATAACCCTCACACTCTCGCCCGCCCAGAGGACGACGATCAACGATATGGCCACCCCGCAGCTGGACATCGAGGCGGGCGCCGTCTCCGATATCGCCGGCAACGGCATAACTGCCGCCCCCGACCAGGATATCGCCACCCCGCCCACAGTCTCGTTGGCCGCCTACAACACGAACACCGGCATCCTGAACATCACCTTCAGCGAACCGCTCAACGGGACGGCCATCCACTACGACCGTATCACCGTCCGGGACACCGGTCAGTCCTCCGGCGGCCTCTCGCTGGATGACGTCACCACCAGGACCGTCGACCCCTCATCCACGACCATGACCCTCACGCTCTCGCCCGCCCAGAGCCAGACAGTCAACGATATGGCCACTCCGCAGCTGGACATTGAGGCTGGCGCAGTCTCCGATACCGCTGGCAGCGACATATCTGCCGCCCCGGACCTACCCATCACCATCATAGATGATGTCCCGCCCACCCTGCTCTCGGCGTCCTACAACGTCGATACCGGCATCCTGGCCATCACCTTCAGCGAACCCCTCAACCATACCGCCACCGACTACTCCGGATTGGCCGTCACCGGGCAGCTGGCCAGCGTAACCCTGGACCAGGTAGCCACCAAGACGGCCGCCTTCAGCACCATCTGGGCCACCCTCAACGCCACCCAGATGGAGACGGCCGGCACCGCCCCGACCCTGGCCATCAGCGAGGGGGCCGTCGCCGATATCGCCGGCAACGGGATAGCCGGGACAACCGGAACCATCAAGGTTACCATGCTGGGACTCCCGATAACCGAGATCAGGCCGGTGGCCAGCCTGTCTGATATGGGCGCGCTGGAGCTGGACGGCGCCTACCAAGCGGTCGTCTTTGAGAGGGACGGCCGCACCTACGCGGCAGTCGCCTCACTCATCGACGACGGCATCCAGATAATCAACCTCACCGACCCGGCCAACCCGGATCCGATAGCCGTGGTGCGTGACGACACCAACACGGTGCTGAACGGCGCCGTCAGCGTGGCCGTCTTTGAGAGGGACGGCCGCACCTACGCGGCAGTCGCCTCATATATCGACGACGCCGTCCAGATAGTAAATGTCACGGATCCCGCCAGCCCGGCTCCCCTGGGCAATGTGACCAATTCCGCCCCCGGCACGTTGCTGGACGGCGCCCGATCCATCGCCATATTTGAAACGGGCGGCCGCACCTACGCGGCAGTCGCCTCATATATCGACGACGCCGTCCAGATAGTCGATGTCACCAACCCCGCCAGCCCGGCTCCCCTGGGCAATGTGACCAATTCCGCCCCCGGCACGTTGCTGGACGGCGCCCGATCCATCACCATATTTGAAACGGGCGGCCGCACCTACGCGGCAGTCGCCTCATATATCGACGACGCCGTCCAGATTATCGATGTCACCTACCCGGACAACCCGGCCCCGGCCAGCAAGCTGGCCGGCTTCCGGGGCGCGAGCTCCGTGGATGTCGTCAAGATGGGCGACGGGAGAATCCACTTGGTGATAGGCCAGTCGTTCCAGACCGGCACTTATACATATGGCGACCTTAGCACGGTCGACATATCCGACCCGGCCAGCCCCGCCCCTGCCGGCACTTTTGATCTGGGGCTCGACGAGAATATATTCCAAAGCCTGCACGCCTTCGTGCAGAACGGCCACGCCTACGCCTTGGCCGGGGAATCACGTGGCGACAAGCTGAATCTGTTTGACATTACAGACCCCACCGATCCCTCGCTGGTCGACAGCATCTCACACGGCGAGGACAACACCTCCGATAGCAACACCGCCATCCTTGACAACCCAAGAATGATGGACGTCTTCTGGAGGGACGGCCGCGCGTACGCGGTAGTTCCCTCATATACCGGTGACGGCATCCAGGTGGTCCACATGCTGACCCCGGCCCACTTCCCGCCGGAAGTCGAGTCGGCCGGGTACGGCGCACTGAACAACACGCTCCGCATTACGTTTGATAGGGCCCTGAACCACACCTCCACCGACTACTCAGGCATCCTGGTCCGGGACATCGTCGGCGACAGCGGCGGTATCCGGCTGTCCGAAGCCCTCTCGACGACCGCCACCAGCAACACCATAGCGGCCGTGTTCGGCGACACACACGGCGGCACAATCGGGAACACGATGGTTGAACCGTATCTGGTGGTGGAGGCAGGCGCCGTCACCGACACCAACGGACGCCCCATTGGGGTGGTCACTGCGCCCATCGTCGTGGACCGGCCGTTCGAGATATCGTATGTGGCACACTTGGATCCGGGCCTTAACAGGCATCCAGGCGCCCTAGGTGCCGGCGCCTGGACCGACAACGGCCGCGCCTACGCGCTGGCCCTGTTTACCCAGCACGAAGCCATACTGAACGTCACCGACCCGTACAACCCGGTCATCCTGCACGAGGGACTGCTCGTTGGCGGGGAAAGCATCAGCGCGCGCAGCATGCGGATGGCCGAGATCGACGGCCGCGCCCACGCGTGGGTGTCCGGACGCGTGTCCGGCTCAGGCGGCCAGTTCCAGGCCTACCTGTTCGACCTGGGCGACCCGGCGGCGCCCTCGCACGTACATTCGATAAACGGCTCTTCCAGATATCTGTACGAGCACGGCGACAACACCTACCGGGTCAGCTTCGGCACCGACGATATCTCCTACCGCCAATACAACACGACGCTCCACATAACCAACGTCACGAACCCGGCCGCGCCCGCCACCGCCGGATCCCTGAGCCAGACCTACAGCGCCGGCTCCAGCAGTCCGGTGTGGAATATGGCCGACTTTGGCGCGGACGGCCAAAAGTACCTCCTGCTGGCATCGGAATCCGTCGACAGGGTGTTCGCAATCAACGTCACCGACCCGTACAACCCGGCCATCCTCTCAAGCATCCCGCTCCGGGGTTGGGCCGACCCGGCGGTCTACGAGTTTGACGGCGGCGCCTACGCGGTCAACTCGGGGTCGGGGACATCATCATCATCCGCCCTGTCCGTGCTGAACCTCACCAACCCTGCCAACCTGACCCTGTCCGGTTCCGCCGACGGCGCCCGCGTGGCCTCCGACATCGACCTGTTCGAATCCGGCGGCCGCACATACGCCCTGTTGACCGTGCTACCGGATCATCTCGACAGGAGCGCAGCGGTCGTCGACATCACCAGCCCCGCCAACCCGACCCTCGCCGCCCTCTCCGGGGCGCCGTACCTGAACCGCCACACGCCCTACATATCCCACTTTGAGGTGGGCGGCCACGACTATGCAGTCGGCGCTACCACAATCGAATACAGCTCCGGGTCTCATGCCCGCGTCCTGGTGATGCGCCTGGACTCGGGGGCGGACGACGTGCCGCCGGTGCTCACCTCGGCCTCGTACCGGTACGACGGCCTGCTGAGCATGACCTTCACCGAGGAGTTGGGCGGCAGCATCTCCCCGGACCTGGTACGCATACGGGACGCCGACAACCCGTCCGGCCCTTACCTGCAGGGGGCCGTCCGCACGGCCGTCTCGGGGGACTCGGCGACCGTCTGGCTGAGCCCCACCCAGATGGCCGCCGTCGAGGCCCTGGCCCGGCCCGTCCTGGACATGGGGCCGGGCGCCGTCTCGGACGTGTCCGGCAATCCTACCCCCCGGACCCTCGGCCGTCCCATTGATGTGGTGTCCCACACGCTGACCCTCGTCGGCGACCTGCCGGGCAACGCGCGCACCGCGTACTTTTACGAGTCCGGCGGCCACCGGTACGCCGCCATGACCAGTTATGGTTCGCCGCATGTCGTCTCGATCTACAACGCCTCCGACCCGCTCCGCCCCGGGCTGCTCGGGGTGGCGTACAGTGACACGGGCAGCGCCGATTTCGAGACGACCGACCACTTCGAGCACGGCGGCCGCACCTACCTTGTGATAGTCAACGAGTTCGGCCGCCCTCATCTATCCGTCGTCGACGTCACGGACCCGCGCAGGGCGGAGACGGTCAGCCAGCATAATAAAATCGGCTCAGGAGATGCCCGCCCCGCAAAGATATTCTGGAGGGACGGCATCCCGTACATGTCTGCATTCACATCACAAGCCGGCAAGATATTCAACATGTCCGACCCGGCCAACCCCGCAGAGGTGGGCATATACCCTTTCCGTTGGATTGATAACTATCAGTTTAGTTTGGACCATTTCGAGTTGGGCGGCTCGACCTACGCCATCATGACCTCGTTGTACGAGCTCACCGTCTTTGACGTGAGTGACCCCGCCAGGCTGATCATGACCCACGCGTCATACCGTCCCAGCGGGTACATCACGATATTTGGGCATGGCGACGGCTTGTACGCGTTGACGAGTCAAATAACCTACGACGTAACCGACCCATACACCATTGCACAGGTGGGCTATGCGGGCGTCCGAGATGAAGGATTCAGTCATGCACGCTTAACATATAGTGCCCCGTCGTCGATCTTTGCGGTCGGGGAGCGCCTCTACGCGGCGACCCTCCTAGGACACCTGTCCGTGCTGGACGTCTCGGATCCGTTCGAGCCCAGGCGCGTCGCCGCATCGGACCAACGCTCCAGCCACAACCATGTGGGCGTCCTCCAGGAGGGCAACAAAACGTACGTGTATGGTGCAGGCGGCATATTTCTGTTCAAGGAGTACCTGCCCACCGTCCCCGTCCCGCCCGAGCTCGAGTCGGCCCTGTACAATCCGGCCAACCGGTTCGTCCAGCTCAACTTCAGCGAACCGGTCAGGCGGGACGCGGGCGATATGTATATCCGGCCCGCCGGCAACACCACCGGCGGCGTGGCCCTCGCAGGGACGCCCGTCACAAATGTCGCCACCCTGACCTTCAGGCTGACGGCCGGCCAGGCGGATATGATAGACGCCATGGGCGCCGACATCAAGGTCGACATGGAACGGGGGGCCGTCCGCGACCTGGACGGCACGCTCTCCGAGCAGTCGTACGAAAACCCGGTGGCCATAGGGGATCCGACCCCGCCCCGCCCCGCCTCTGCCACCCTTGACATGGACGGGCACCTCCTGACCGTAACGTTCGATGAGCCGCTCAACGGGACCGTGATCCCGGGGGGCATGTCCGTCCGGGGGTACGGCGGCGCCCATATAAGCCTGGCCGGCTTCAGTCCGGAGGCGTCGGGCAGTATGGTGTCGTACACGCTGGACCGGGAGACGGCCGACCGCCTGGTGGTCATGGTCCGCCCCACGCTGAGCGTCGCCGGGGCGGCCGTCTTTGATGCCGCCGGCACCCCATCCCCCGCCTCGCTGCCCGTGCCGGTGACCGTCCGGGATGACACGCCCCCCGACGTGTCCGCGGCATCCTTTAACGGCCAGTCACTGCGGGTCATCTTCAGCGAGAGCCTGGCGGGGTCCTCCTCTCCGGTGATGCGCGTCCACGATGCCGAGGGCGCCGGCGTCGTCCAGTCTCTGAACTCCACCACCTGGGTCTATGGCTCCAGGGACACCATGATCGTACGGCTCACCTCCGAGCAGGCCAACACCATCGCCGGCATGGCCCGTCCGCTCTTGGACGTGGAGGCCGGGACCGCCTCAGACCTCTACGGCAACCCCAACGGGGCCATCCGGGAGCACCCAATCCGGGTCATGCCGTTCAACTTTGCGGCGCTCACCTTCCATGACCTGGGCGGGTCCGCCAACTATACCACCATGGACTACTTCTCGGTGGGCGGGCGCGACTACCTGGCGGGCGTCAACAACCTTGGGGTATTCACGATCAACGTGACCGACCCTACCGCCCCCACCCAGGCCGGCAGCCTGCGCGACAACGGCTCTACGCTCCTGAACGGCTCCAGACACGTCGCGACGTTCGTCTCCGACGGCCGCCCCTATGCGGCGGTCTCCTCGTTCTATGACAGCGGCATCCAGGTGGTCAACCTGACCGACCCGGCCAACCCGGCCGCCGCCGGCCGTCTCTCCGATATGCCCGACTACATGAGGCTGCGGGGCGCCGGAAGTCTGGACATTTGGGCCGCCGGCAACAACACGTATGCGGCGGTCGCCTCGTACAATGATTGGGGCGTGCAGCTGATCAACCTCACCGAGCCCGAGTCCCCACGCCCGACCGCCCAGCTGGTGGATGCCGCCCTCGACACGGGCGGTAGCCGGACCGCCAGGGTGGCCAACCTGGGCCTGGGTGACCAGGTGGACATTGATGGCGCGCTCCTCCCCGGCAGGCCGAACGTGGTGGCCGCCTGGACCGCGGACGATAACGCCTACCTGGCGGTGATGACCGGCAACAACGTCACGGTGGTGGACGTGTCCAACCCGGACCAGCCCGTCCGGGTCTCCACCATAGAGGTGTACGGCGCCTACAGAATGACCACATGGGAATCCCCGGAGGGTGTCCACGCCCTGGTCGCCAACTCCGCAGATAATATGGTCCACATACTGGACCTGGCCAACCCGGCCAACCCCGCCCTGGTGGCCACCGGCCCCGCCCGGTATGCCTTCCCGGTCGTCTCGGATGTGGGCAACCGCACCTACGGCCTACTGTTCTCACATCTTGGATATCGGCAGGGCATCGACCTGACCGACCCGGCCAACCCCCTGTTCTGGACGCCATACAAGTCAAGTGTTCTGACACAACGCGGCATCCCGGCCGTCTTTGAGGCGGCCGGCGGCACCCACCTGGCCGTCACCATGGACGGGAGGCTGGGGCTGATGTACCTGGGCCCGGCCGGCATGCAGTCGTCGCCGACCGTCTCATTGGCCGCCTACAACACGGGCACCGGCATCCTCAACATCACCTTCAGCGAACCGCTCGACGGGACTGCCATCCACTACGACCGCATCACCGTCCGGGATACCGGCCAGTCCTCCGGCGGCCTCTCGCTGGATGATGTCACCACCAGGGCTGTCGACCCATCATCCACGACCATAACCCTCACGCTCTCGGCCGACCAGAGGACGACGGTCAACGGCATGGCCACCCCGCAGCTGGACATCGAGGCGGGCGCCGTCTCCGATACCGCCGGCAACGGCATATCGGCCGCCCCCGACCGGTCCATCACCGTGATAGACGGCATCCCGCCGACCGTCTCGTCGGCCTCGTATGATGTCAACACCGGCAACCTGACCATCACCTTCAGCGAGCCGCTATCACCGGACAGGATCACCTATGATAGGATAACAGTCGCCAGCCAGACCGGCGGCAGCATCACCTTGAACCTGGCTGCCGCCCGGAGCCACTCGGGAGATGTCATCAACGCCACGCTGACCACCGACCAGCGGGCCGTCGTGCGTGAATACCCCGTCTTGTTCCTAGACAACTACGCCGTCTACGACTTGGCCGGAAACCGGATAGCCCCGACGACCTCTGATGTCGCCGTCATCGACACGGTCCCGCCCGCCATCCTGTCTTCCTCATACAACACCGAGTCCGGCGTCCTGTCCGTCACGTTCGACGAACTGCTGAACCGCACACTCGCCGACTATTCCGGACTGGCCGTCCGGGGTCAGTCGGGCAGTCTGACCTTCGATGACGCCTACCGGGTGGTGACCACCCATGATACCGTCTGGGCCACCCTCAACCAGACCCAGAGGGAGGCAGTCGGCGAACCCGCCACCGTCTCGGTATCGGCAGGCGCCGTCGCCGACCTGTACGGCAACCGGGCCGTCCAGGCCACCATCACCCCGACCGTCACAACGCCTGGCCTCCCATTCATCGCCATCCGGGAGGCGGCCGCCCTGCAGGACAGTTCCTCTGTCATGCTTGACAGGCCGTGGGATATAGGCCTCTTCGAGGCGGGGGGCAATACCTATGGCATGATGTCGGTCCTGAACGACGACCTGGTCCATATAGTCGACCTGACAGATCCGGCCAATCCCGATATCGTCGCCAGCCTCAGCGACACTTCCTCCAACTATCTCAACGGTGCATCCTCTCTGGACATGTTTGATAGGGGCGGCAGCACCTACGCGGTGGTCTCGGGGGCGCACGATTACGGCATTCAGGTGGTATCCGTAGCCAACCCCTCTGCCCCCAGGGCCCTTGGCGGCGTCTACACGTCTGGCGCCAATGGCCTGAGTGTATTCTGGATAGCCGGCACTCCCTACGCGGCGGTCGCGTCCGGCCACGACCTACTCCAGATAGTCGACATCACGCGGTTTCACCAGCCTGTCCGCGACGGGTACCTATCGGACACCGACTCCACCCTGCTTCGCAGCCCAAGACACGTTGACACGTTCACATCGTACGACCGCGCCTACGCGGTGGTCACCCCCTCGCACTCCCAAGAGTACGGAATCCAGATAGTCGACATAACCGACCCGGCCAATCCGACCCCCGCCGGCCATCTCCGCGACAACGCGACCACCAAGATCGGGACCTCCCGCCCGGACATGTTCGAGGCGGCTGGCCGCACCTACGTGCTGGCGGGATCATCATCATCCGGTGACGGTGGAATACAGGCGGTGGACATAACCGACCCGGACAACCCGGTCCCCTCCGGCCTCCTGGCCGGAGACGCCCGCGTACACTCCGTGGACGTCCTCAAGAGCGGTGGCCGCATCTGGGCTCTGGCCGCTACGGATGCAGGCATTATGATGGTCGACATAACCGACCCGGCCAACCCAGCCCATACAGGCGGCGGCGACATCAGCCAGACACTCTGGATAAAGGCGTTCGAGGTGGATGGCCGCACTTGGGCGGCGGTCGGCAACAGCACGGCCCTCCGGATTGTCCAGATACTCACCGGAGCCGACATTCCGGTGAACCTGGTCGCGGCCACCTACCATACGTTCGACATGGACCTGGCCATGACCTTCGACATAGAGGTCAACGGGACGGCCACCGACCTCTCGCTGCTGGGTATCCGGGACGCCGGCGGGGATGATATCCCGGTCTCGCTAGCCAATTCGGCCGCCGTTGCAGTCGACAGGACGGTGACCGTCACCTTGGACGGACCCGCCGCGGCATCCGTCTCGGAGATGGCCGAGCCCACCCTGGTGATGGACGAGGGTGCCATCGCTAGCGTCTACGGCAACCCGATAGCCGCCGGCAACCACACCATCACCGTCCTGGACGTCTTCCCGCCGACCATATCCTCGGCCTCCTACAACACCGACGGCTTCCTGGCCCTCGAGTTCAGCGAGCCGCTCAACCACACCGCCACCGACTATGCCGGGTTGATCATCTCCGGACAACAT
This sequence comes from Nitrosopumilaceae archaeon, assembly GCA_965261905.1. Taxonomy (GTDB): domain Archaea; phylum Thermoproteota; class Nitrososphaeria; order Nitrososphaerales; family Nitrosopumilaceae; genus VYCS01. The sequence continues at coordinate 1,592,939 of CBDHDZ010000013.1, forward strand.
GGCAACGTGGCCCTGGACCAGGTAGCCGCCAAGACGACCAATATCAACACCATCCGGGCCACCCTCAACGCCACCCAGATAGCGACGGTCGGCACCGCCCCGACCCTGGCCATCAGCGAGGGGGCCGTATCCGACCCGGTCGGCAACGGGATAGCACGGACCACCCAGACCATCGAGGTTACCATACTGGGACCTCCGATAGTCGAGATCAGGCCGATAGCCAATATCACCGACGACACAAACACTGAACTGGAGGGCGCAAATTCAGTAGACCTGTTCGAGATAGGCGGGCGCACCTACGCGATAGTCTCCGGTTATAACGACAACAGCATCCAGATAATCAACGTCACGGATCCCACCAACCCAGCCCCCACCGCCAGCATCACCGATGCCGCCAATACGGCCCTAGACGAACCATGGGACGCGGTCCCCTTCGCGGTCGACGGCAAAGTCTACGCCTTGGTTACCTCGTACGCCGGCTGGGACCAGTTCACCGACGACGGCATCCAGATAATCAACGTCACGGATCCCACCAACCCAGCCCCCACCGCCAGCATCACCGACGCCGCCAATACGACCCTTGCCAATCCGACAGGCGCCGACGTGTTCGTGATAGGCCAGAGCACCTACGCGGTAGTCGCCAGCGAAAACGACAACGGCATCCAGATAATCAACGTCACGGATCCCGCCAACCCCTTCCCGCTGGGTGCCCTTACCGACGATGACACTACCACACTTGCCGGCTCATATGATGTAGAAACCTTCAGCATAGGCGGAATCACCTACGCGATAGTTGCGGCAGGATATGATGACGACGGCATCCAGATAATAGACATCACGGATCCCGCCAACCCAGCCCCCATCGCCAACATCCCCCATGACCGCGGCACCACCAAGCTTTACGGTGCGTACTACGTGGACGTGTTTGAGTATGACGGTAGAACCTATGCGATAGTGGCTGCGCTGTCCGACGGCATCCAGATAATCGACATCACGGATCCCGCCAACCCCACCCCCACCGCCAGCATCTCCGACAATACTGGTACCGTGCTCAGAAGTCCATCGTCCGTGAACACCTTCACGATGAACGGCCGCCTCTACGCCTTGGCCACGGCAACGTACTCTGAATATAACGGCCCCGCAAAAGAACACGGCATCCAGATAATAGATATCACCAACCCGGCCGACCCCGTCGCCACGGCCAGCTATCGCGACGACGAGGCCACAGTACTCGCTACCTCGTATGGTACGTCAATCCTCTCGGCGGATGGCCACACCTATGCCATCGTCGGGTCATTTGACGATAACGGAATTCAGATAGTCCGGTTCATCACAGAGGTGGATGCCCCACCCAAATTCGCCTCGGCCACCTACAACACGACCAGCAGCACCCTCTCGGTAACCTTCGACAAGGACCTCAACGGGGCCGCCACCGACTACTCGCTGCTGCATGTCCGCGACCTCAACCAGGATGCCGGCGGCGTCACCCTGGCCAGCTCCACCTCCAAGACGGCTGCCGGCCGGACCCTCACCGTCATCTTGGACGGGGCGACGGCGATGACGGTAAACGCGATGACCGATCCCCAGCTCGACATCGACCCCGGGGCGGTCACCGACACCGACGGCAACCAGATAGAGGCGGCCGCCGACCAGCCCATCGATACCATCCGGCCCGACTTTGTCATATACCCGATATCGTCGCTGGCCGGCGGGGCGCTGGACCACCTCCATGACGTGGCCCACTTTGATGCGGATGGCAGACACTACGCGATAGTCAGCACACGAGACGATGACGGCATCCATATCGCCAACGTTACAGATCCGTACCGTCCCTATCTGGTTGCCACCTTGCATGACAACGCCACGCTGTTTCTGGACGACCCCGGTTTGGTCAACACGTTCGAGGTGGGCGGCCGCGCCTACGCGACCGTCACGGCGACGAACACAGATGAACGCGGCCGCGGCATCCAGATTATAGACCTCGCCGACCCGGCCGCACCCGTCCCAATCTGGACTTTTGATCCTCCCGGCAGATCCACCGTGGGCGCCCCGCACGCCTACAGGTCCGGCGAGGACACCTACCTGATGGTGGTGGGGGAACGCTCCGGCCAGGATGCCTCGGTCTTCAACGTCACCGACCCGGCCAACCCCGCCCAGCTCGGCACTATGCGCAACGATAAGTATGGGGATCTGGGCGGCGGCACCGGGCACTCCTTTGAGACGGACGGCCACACCTACTGGTTGGTGATCATGCATTTCAGCAGATCCGCGAACCAACTCCATGTTATCAACGCGACAGACCCGACAGATCTGGGGTTTGTCCCGGGGTCCACCACGCGTTATACAGGCGCCCACACCTTGGACATCTTTGAGGCCGGCGGCCTCCCCTACGCGCTGGTCGTCGAGGAGGGTCCTTTTTCTGGCTCCGCAGCCGTGTTCAACCTGACCGACCCGGCCAGCCTCTCCAGAACCCACATTATCAGTACCGACGAGCCCACCGAGGACGCGGTCGTCTTTGGGCTGGGCGGGCGCACCTACGCGCTGGTCTCCGTCACCGACGATAATCTGCCCCGCGGGGATAACAGCGGAGTCATCGTGTACGACGTGAGCAGCCCTGCCAACGTGCGCATCGCCGGCAGCCTAACTGATACGGTGCACACCATGCTGTCAAACACTCGCGTGGACACCTTCCTGGGTCCGGACGGCCACACCTACGCGCTGGCCGCCGACAGATACGAGGATGGCCTCCAGGTGCTGCGGCTTGACGCAGATGGCATGGACGACGAGCCGCCCCTCCTTCTTGAGGCCAGCTACCGGTATGATGGCCTGCTCACCATGACCTTCAGCGAACCTCTCGGCTCGAACGTCAACTATGCCCTGTTGCACGTTCGTGACGCCGGCCAGGATACCGGTGGCGTCTCGCTGGATAACTCGGCCAGCAGGGTGGTCTCGGGCGACACCATCACCATGACCATAAACCAGTCATCCCGGGAGGCCATAGAGAAGATGGGCCTGCCCCAGCTGGACATCGGGTCTGGCGCCGTCGCCGATATCGCCGGCAACCCCGTCCGGGGCCTGGACGACCGGCCCCTCTCGCTGGTCAGGTTCGCCATATCCGTGCTGGGCGAGACGGACACCTACCTGAGAGAACTGGACGTCTTTGAATCCGGCGGCCACCACTACGTGTCCGGCATCACCGGCAGCAGTGGCGACCTGCTCATACAGATCCGCAACGTCTCAGACGCCGCCGCGCCGGTCTCCGTAGGTGACGTCAGCCTCCCCGACAGTCGCGCGAATGAACTGGATTACTATGCCCAAGATGGCCGCGGCTACCTGGCGGCTGTGGGCACTGAATCTCTGGCGGTATACGATGTCACCGATCCGAGCAACCCCGCTGCGGCCGGCACCCCGTGGGACTACTACCCCCGCCTCAATGTGTTCGACATGTCCGTCTACGGCCTGGCCGGGGAGCGCTACGCAGTGATCCTCACCGACAGCGTTCATGGGCATAATCGTGATGAGCGGGTGCGTATAGTAAACATCACCGACCCCGCCAACCTGGCACAGGTGGGCGAGTTCACCAAGCGCGACGATATCCGCCACCTGAAGGATCCGAGGGACGTCGACACGTTCGTGGTGGAAGGGCGCACCTACGCGGCAGTCTGCTCGAATTTCTATGGCGACCTGCAGATACTGGACGTGACCGACCCGAACAACCCCGCCTCGGCCAGCATCTACCGCCCATCCGGATACACTGATTCAGGTAGTTGCTACGAGGTGAAAGCCCTGGCACTCGGGGGCGGCCCCTGGCTGGCGGTGTGCGGCACCGGCGGTCTCAATATGATTGACGTGAGCGACCCCGCCGCGCCGGTCCGGGCCTCGCAGATCAGGGGCACCCCCGCATCCCCGTTTGTTTGCGCCGACATATCTCCCCTGCAGGCAGACGGCCGCACCTACCTGGTGACCTCGGGCGTACAGGTGGTTGATGTCAGCGACCCCTACAGGCCGGAGCATGTCGCCAGCCTGCCCACGCGCGGCTTTGACGCTGAAGTCTATGAGGCGGGAGGCTCCGCCTACGCGGCCCATACCTGGGGCGTCCTGGGGCTGGTCCCCTACCCGCCCGGCGACGATGCCCCGCCGACCGTCATCAGGGCCGTCTACAACCCCGACAGCGACACCATCCGGATGGACTTTAGCGAGCCGGTGGCCTTCCCGGTCAACTCCGCACTTCTCCACATCCGGGACGAGAACCAGAGCAGCGGCGGGGTCACCCTTCCGGGGTCGCCCCCGATCAAGGGCTCTTTCACCACGTTCCAGCTGGACGCCGCCGGGGCCGCCGCCCTGGACATGATGAGCTCCGTCCAGCTGGACATCGACGCCGGAGCCGTCTCGGACCTGGCGGGCAACCCGATAGCGGCTGTCGCCGACATACCCGTCGGTATAGAGGATCCGATACCGCCGAGCCTGGTGCAGGCCACCTATACCGTGTCGACCAGGACGCTCAACGTCACCTTCCACGAGCCCCTCAACGGGACGCTCCATACCGACCGCCTGAACGTCCGGGAGATCGGCGACCCGCACAACATCGAGGTGCCCCTCTCCGAGACCACCCTGGACCGGGTGGCGGGGCGCTCCGTATACTTTGTACTGGATGCGCACCAGGCCGTGACCCTCGGGAGGATGGATGTGCCGCAGCTGGATATCGATACGGGCGCCGTCTTTGACGGCTTCGGCAACCCCGCCCGTGCCGTAGCCGACTGGGACATCACCATCATAGATAGCGTCCCGCCCGACGTGCTCTCCGCGGCGTACTACCGGGACAAGGGAGTGCTGCGCATCACCTTCAGCGAACCGCTCAGCAACATGACCCAGCAGGGCCTGCTGCACGTCCGCGAGCGGGGCGATTCCATCGGCGGCGTTACCGCCGACTCTGCGAGCATCCGGGGCCATTCCATCTATCTGAATTACTCCGCCACCAAACAAACCGCCATCCTGAGCATGGCCGACGCCACCCTGGACATCGGGGCGGGCGCCGTCACCGACAGGCACGGGCAGCCCGTCGCGGCCGCGCAGGATCTGCCGTTGGCGATTATCCAGTTCGACACCACATCCGTCTCCAGCGTGGGCCCGGGAAGATACTCCGGCATGGATGCCTTTGAGATTGGCGATGATGCCTATCTGGCGGCCAGCGCCCACGCCATCGGCATACAGGTGATCAACGTCACCGACCCCGCCAGTCCAACCATCACCGGGAACAGTACTGGTCTAGGCACTAGCCGTGACAGCCCTGTGGCGGTCTTTGCGGCGGGCGGCTCGACCTACGCGGTGTCGACGGAGGGGTCGACCATCCATATGGTCGATGTCACCAACCCCTCCTCCCCGGCCCCGGTCGGCAACGCCACGGCGTTATCCACCGTGACCGACATAGATATCTTTGAGGCGGAGGGTCGCGTCTGGGCGGCGGTCACCACCCACAACAGCTTCACGAGTAGTCTGAACAGCATACAGCTCTTTGATGTCACCGACCCGGCCAGCCCCACCGTTGCCGGCAACATCACCAACTCATATTGGCTCTTCGGCCTGTACAACCAATATGCGCTAAACCAGGTTCGCAGCCTGGACATCTTTGAGGTGGACGGCCGGACCTACGCGGTGAGTCTTGGGAACCGTGGCATACTGGTGTCCAACGTCACCGACACGGACAACCCCGAAGAGCTGGCCTTTACCCCCATACATCCCTCCCTTTTCGATACCCGGAAGGTCGGCTCGGTTGAGACCTTCGTGTCAGGCGACAGCCGCACCTACGTCCTGGCACTGCGTGGCGACGGAGGCGGCGCGATAGTATTCGACATCACTAATCCGGCCAAACCCGTCCGGGTAGCCGAGATGCCCTCGACGGACCCCCTGCTGGCGTCCCCGCGGGACGTCTCCATCCTGACGGTGGACGGCCGCACCTACGCCCTTATCATCCCCGGCATCTTGGTGGTCGACCTGACATACCCCCACGACCCGTACTACCTGTCTGCCGTCAGCCACGCCTCTCTGATCAACAATATCGAGGTGTTTGTTGCCGATGGCCGCGCCCACATGGCACTGGTTCGGGCAGCTATTGGTGCAAACAATGTGATAGACCTGCGGCTGGCAGGGCCCGCCACCGCCATAGATGATGCTCCTCCCACCCTCCACCCCGACCGTGCCGTGTACCATCCACCGTCCGGCGACCTCCCTGCCACGCTGACACTGTCGTTTGACGGCCCCACCAACGGTACCATCCGCACCGAGCACCTGGGTGTCCGCGACGCCCTCTCGGACAACGCCACCACGCTGGCGGGCGCGTCCGTTACCGTACACGACCTCTCGGAGATACTCGGGGAGCCGCTGGACGCACTGCACGCCGCCCTGGTATACGAGGTACATCTTGATCCTGAGGTCGCCGTCCTGGTGGAGGGCGCCGCCGAGCCCGTCCTGGACATAGACCCGGGAGCCGTGTATGGCCCGGCCGGCAACCCAACGGGATCCGTCCTGGGCTACCCCATCACCGTTCCGGACGTGACCCCGCCGGAGGTAGCCTCGGCCGTCTTTGAGACGGACCCCAGCCTGCTCTCCATCACGTTCAGCGAGCCGCTCAACCATACGGCCACCAACTATGATGCGGTGACCATCCTGGGCGAGTCGGCCAACCTGACACTGGCCCACATAGACCAGCCAACAGCCGTCAACGGAACCATCGGGGTACATCTGAACGCCACCCACCTGGAGACGCTGGGCGGCGCCCCCACCCACCTGGACATCGCCGCGGACGCCGTATCTGATATGGCCGGCAACCCCATCATCGCCGCGACCGTCCCGGTCACCACCCCGGACGTGACCCCGCCGGAGGTCGCCTCGGCCGTCTTCGAGGAGCAGTCCAGCCTGCTGGCCATCACCTTCACCGAGACCATCAACCATACGGCCACCAAATATGACACAATGACCCTCCTGGGCGCATCCTCCAACATTACACTGGACCGGATAGACGGGCTGGCCGCGACCAACGACACCATGTCCGCCGCGCTCAACGCCACCCACCTGGAGACGCTGGGCGGCGCCCCCACCCACCTGGACATCGCCGCGGACGCCGTATCTGATATGGCCGGCAACCCCATCATCGCCGCGACCGTCCCGGTCACCACCCCGGACGTGACCCCGCCGGAGGTCGCCTCGGCCGTCTTCGAGGAGCAGTCCAGCCTGCTGGCCATCACCTTCACCGAGACCATCAACCATACGGCCACCAAATATGACACAATGACCCTCCTGGGCGCATCCTCCAACATTACACTGGACCGGATAGACGGGCTGGCCGCGACCAACGACACCATGTCCGCCGCGCTCAACGCCACCCACCTGGAGACGCTGGGCGGCGCCCCCACCCACCTGGACATCGCCGCGGACGCCGTATCTGATATGGCCGGCAACCCCATCATCGCCGCGACCGTCCCGGTCACCACCACGGACGTGACCCCGCCGGAGGTCGCCTCGGCCACCTTCGAGACGGACACCAGCCTGCTGGCCATCACCTTCACCGAGACCATCAACCATACGGCCACCAAATATGACACAATGACCCTCCTGGGCGCATCCTCCAACATTACACTGGACCGGATAGACGGGCTGGCCGCGACCAACGACACCATGTCCGCCGCGCTCAACGCCACCCACCTGGAGACGCTGGGCGGCGCCCCCACCCACCTGGACATCGCCGCGGACGCCGTATCTGATATGGCCGGCAACCCCATCATCGCCGCGACCGTCCCGGTCACCACCCCGGACGTGACCCCGCCGGAGGTCGCCTCGGCCACCTTCGAGACGGACACCAGCCTGCTGGCCATCACCTTCACCGAGACCATCAACCATACGGCCACCAAATATGACACAATGACCCTCCTGGGCGCATCCTCCAACATTACACTGGACCGGATAGACGGGCTGGCCGCGACCAACGACACCATGTCCGCCGCGCTCAACGCCACCCACCTGGAGACGCTGGGCGGCGCCCCCACCCACCTGGACATCGCCGCGGACGCCGTATCTGATATGGCCGGCAACCCCATCATCGCCGCGACCGTCCCGGTCACCACCCCGGACGTGACCCCGCCGGAGGTCGCCTCGGCCGTCTTCGAGGAGCAGTCCAGCCTGCTGGCCATCACCTTCACCGAGACCATCAACCATACGGCCACCAAATATGACACAATGACCCTCCTGGGCGCATCCTCCAACATTACACTGGACCGGATAGACGGGCTGGCCGCGACCAACGACACCATGTCCGCCGCGCTCAACGCCACCCACCTGGAGACGCTGGGCGGCGCCCCCACCCACCTGGACATCGCCGCGGACGCCGTATCTGATATGGCCGGCAACCCCATCATCGCCGCGACCGTCCCGGTCACCACCCCGGACGTGACCCCGCCGGAGGTCGCCTCGGCCACCTTCGAGACGGACACCAGCCTGCTGGCCATCACCTTCACCGAGACCATCAACCATACGGCCACCAAATATGACACAATGACCCTCCTGGGCGCATCCTCCAACATTACACTGGACCGGATAGACGGGCTGGCCGCGACCAACGACACCATGTCCGCCGCGCTCAACGCCACCCACCTGGAGACGCTGGGCGGCGCCCCCACCCACCTGGACATCGCCGCGGACGCCGTATCTGATATGGCCGGCAACCCCATCATCGCCGCGACCGTCCCGGTCACCACCCCGGACGTGACCCCGCCGGAGGTCGCCTCGGCCACCTTCGAGACGGACACCAGCCTGCTGGCCATCACCTTCACCGAGACCATCAACCATACGGCCACCAAATATGACACAATGACCCTCCTGGGCGAGTCGGCCAACCTGACCCTGGCCCACATAGGCCACCCAACAGCCGTCAACGGGACCATCGGGATACATCTGAACGCCACCCACCTGGAGACGCTGGGCGGCACCCCCGATGCCCTCTCCGTCGGGCAGGCTGCCGTGGTTGATGCGGCCAACAACCCGATATCTGCAGCGGCCGTCCTCATCGTCATCCAAGACACCCTGCCCCCAGAGGCCGTCTCGGCCGTCTTTGAGACGGACCTCGGCCTGTTGACCATCACCTTCACCGAGACCATCAACCATACGGCCACCAACTATGATGCGATGACCATCCTGGGCGAGTCGGCCAACGTTACACTGGCCGAGACCGAGTGGCTACCCTTGGAAGAGACGCTGACCATCGTCCTCAACCAGACCCAGCTGGATGAGATGGGCGCCCCGCAGCACATCTCGATCCCGTCGGGCGCCGTCTTGGACATGGTCGGCAACCCCATTGCCGCCGCGACCGTCCCGGTCGCCACCCCGGATACCGTCCCCCCAGAGGTAGCCTTGGCCGCCTTCGAGCCGGACACCGGCCTGCTGGAGATAACCTTCACCGAGCCGCTGGACCACGCGGTCACCGATTATACGCTGCTGTCCCTGGTGGGCCCCTCGGCCAACCTGACCCTGGCCCATATCGACCGGCCGACAGCCACAGGCGGTACCATCAAGGTGCAGCTGAACGCGACCCACCTAGAGACGCTGGGCGGTGCCCCCTCGGCCGTATCCGTCCGGATGGCCGCCGTATACGACGCGGCCGGCAACCCCATCCAGCCGGGCACCCATCCGGTCACCATCCCAGATGTCGTACCTCCGGAGGTTACCTCGGCCACCCTCGAGATGCAGTCCGGCCTGCTGTCAATCACGTTCAGCGAGCCGTTGGACCATGCGGCCACCAACTATGATGCGATGACCATCCTTGGAGCATCCTCCAACATCACGCTGGACCGGATAGACGGGCTGGCCGCGGCCAACGATACCATGTCCGCTGCGCTCAACACCACCCACCTGGAGACGCTGGGAGGGCCCCGCGCCTCGCTGGCCATCAAAGGCGGCGCCGTAACTGATGAGGCCGGCAACCAGATAGGTGCGGTGACTATCCCCATTGTCAGCCGGGACACGACCCCGCCGCGTGTATCCTCGGCCTCCTTCCAGCCGGATGGCGGCCTGCTGGAGATGACCTTCACCGAGGTCATCGACCATGCGGCCACCAAATATGATGCGATGGCCATCCTGGGCGAATCGGCCAACGTTACACTGGCCGAGACCGAGTGGCTGCCATTCGGGGAGGAGCTGTTCATCGTCCTCAACCAGACCCAGCTGGATGAGATGGGCGCCCCACAACACATCTCGATCCCGTCGGGCGCCGTATCTGATATGGCCGGCAACCCCATTGCCGCCGCGACCGTCCCGGTCACCACCCCGGATACCGTCCCGCCTGAGGTCACCTCGGCCACCTACCATGCCGGGGCCGGCCGGTTGGCCGTCGCCTTCAGCGAGCCGCTCGACCACACCGCCACCGATTATGCACTGCTGTCCCTGGTGGGCCCCTCGGCCAACCTGACCCTGGCCCATATCGACCGGCCGACAGCCACAGGCGGGACCATCGAGGTGCAGCTGAACGCGACCCACCTGGAGACGCTGGGCGGTGCCCCCTCGGCCGTATCCGTCCGGATGGCCGCCGTATACGACGCGGCCGGCAACCCAGTCCAGCCGGCCACCATCCGGATAGATGCTGGCAACAGTCCCCCGGTGGTCGACGCAGGCCACGACCGGACCGTCCCCGAGGGCCGGACCGTCACACTCAACGGCACCGCCACCGACCCGGACACCGGCGACACCATCACCTACCTGTGGACCCACGACCACCCAACGCTGTCCGTCTCCTTCGCCGACCAGAGCGCCCTGAACGCCACCTTTGCGGCCCCAGATGTCGCCGCCAACACCACCATCACCCTGACCCTGAGCGTCACCGACAGCCACAACGCCACCAGCTCAGACCGGGTCGAGATCACCATCGTCCACGTCAACGCCCCGCCCACCGTCGAGGCCGGAGCCAACCTGACCATCCCCGAGGGCGATACCGCCACGCTATCCGGCACGGTCACCGACCCCGACGGCGACGCCACCACTTACCTGTGGACCCACGACCCGGCAACCCTGAACATCACCCTGGCCAACCATACCGCGCTGTCCACAACGCTGACCGCCCCACAGGTTGATGCCAACACCACCGCCACCCTCATGCTGACCGCCAGCGACGGCACCGCCACTGTCTCGGACACCCTCACCTTGGTCATCACCGACATCCCCTCCGACGCCCCGCACCCGGCGACCGCCTTTGTCACCACCTGGCAGACGAGCGCCGACGGCGAGTCGATAACCATCCCGGTGGGTGGCGCCGCCGGAACATATACGATACACTGGGGCGACGGCACCGTCTCCGCCGATGTCACCGGCGATCAGACCCACACGTATGATGCCGCCGGAACCTATACGGTCGGCATATCCGGTGACTTTGCAAGAATATACCTCAACGGGGATGCCAACGCGGCAAAACTGCAGTCGATAGACCAGTGGGGCGGCATGCAATGGGAGTCCATGGAGTTCGCGTTCAGTGGGGCCTCCTCGATGGTATACCGCGCCACCGACTCGCCGGACCTGTCCGGGGTATCCAGTATGCGCTACATGTTCCAGGACGCCACCTCCTTCAACGGCGACATCTCCACCTGGGACGTCTCGTCGGTGACAAGCATGATCGGAGCGTTCCAGGGAGCTGCCTCCTTCAACCAGGATATCTCATCCTGGGACGTCTCGCGCGCCAACGACATGCGCTACATGTTCCGCAACGCCACCTCCTTCAACGGCGACATCTCCTCCTGGGACGTCTCCTCGGCCGTCACCCTGACCCGCATGTTCCAGGGAGCTGCCTCCTTCAACGGCGACATCTCCTCCTGGGACGTCTCGTCTGTGACCGGCACGGCGGGCATGTTCTACGAGGCCACCTCCTTCAACCAGGACCTCTCCTCCTGGGACGTCTCGTCTGTGACCAATATGGTCGACATGTTCCGCGGCGCCACCTCCTTCAACCAGGACCTCTCCTCCTGGGACGTCTCCTCGGTGACCAGCACGGCGGGCATGTTCTACGGCGCCACCTCCTTCAACCAGGACCTCTCCACCTGGGACGTCTCGCACGTCGAGGACATGGATTCGATGTTCCGCGGCGCCTCCTCCTTCGATCAAAACCTGGGCGAATGGTATATCGTCCTGGATGATACGACCCTTCAAAGCGATGATCCGACCGGGGCGGTAGGGAATATCACGGCGCAAAACCCGTTCCTGGACGGGCACAACTCCACGTACGGCATAGGATCGGGCGGGGACTCGGGCGCCTTTGAGGTGGACGGCGCCACCCTGATCCTGAAGGACGCCCCAACAAAGAGCTCCTACACCGTGACTGTGACATCCGCCGGCGGTTTCGGCTCGGTCAACTCCAGAACCTTTGAGATAACAATCCTCAACTTCAACCACCCCCCGATGGCCTCCGCCGGAGACGCCCAGACCGTCCCAGAAGGAGATACGGTCACGCTCAACGCCACCGCCTCCGACCCGGACGATGACCCGCTGACCTACCGGTGGTCGCATGATTCCAGTCTACCCATCACCCTAGCCAACCCTGCTGCCCTCTCGACAACCTTCACCGCCCCGCAGGTCAACTCCACCACCGCCATCACCTTCACCCTGAGCGTCACCGACCAGCACAACGCCACCGCCACCGACCAGGTCACGATAACCGTCACCGACGTTCCGCCGGCCAACACCATCCCGCCGGCCAACACCGTCCCGATAGCCTCCGCCGGAGACGCCCAGACCGTCCCAGAAGGAGATACGGTCACGCTCAACGCCACCGCCTCCGACCCGGACGATGACCCGCTGACCTACCGGTGGTCGCATGATTCCAGTCTACCCATCACCCTAGCCAACCCTGCTGCCCTCTCGACAACCTTCACCGCCCCGCAGGTCAACTCCACCACCGCCATCACCTTCACCCTGAGCGTCACCGACCAGCACAACGCCACCGCCACCGACCAGGTCACGATAACCGTCACCGACGTTCCGCCGGCCAACACCATCCCGCCGGCCAACACCGTCCCGATAGCCTCCGCCGGAGACGCCCAGACCGTCCCAGAAGGAGATACGGTCACGCTCAACGCCACCGCCTCCGACCCGGACGATGACCCGCTGACCTACGGCTGGACCTCGGACCGCCCCGGCCTCGCCATCTCCAACGACGACACGCTGACTCCCTCGTTCACGGCGCCCCAGGTCGACACCGACACGACCATCACCTTCACCCTGAGCGTCACCGACCAGCACAACGCCACCGCCACCGACCAGGTCACGATAACCGTCACCGACGTTCCGCCGGCCAACACCATCCCGCCGGCCAACACCGTCCCGATAGCCTCCGCCGGAGACGCCCAGACCGTCCCAGAAGGAGATACGGTCACGCTCAACGCCACCGCCTCCGACCCGGACGATGACCCGCTGACCTACGGCTGGACCTCGGACCGCCCCGGCCTCGCCATCTCCAACGACGACACGCTGACTCCCTCGTTCACGGCGCCCCAGGTCGACACCGACACGACCATCACCTTCACCCTGAGCGTCACCGACCAGCACAACGCCACCGCCACCGACCAGGTCACGATAACCGTCACCGACGTTCCGCCGGCCAACACCGTCCCGCCGGCCAACACCGTCCCGATAGCCTCCGCCGGAGACGCCCAGACCGTCCCAGAAGGAGATACGGTCACGCTCAACGCCACCGCCTCCGACCCGGACGATGACCCGCTGACCTACCGGTGGTCGCATGATTCCAGTCTACCCATCACCCTAGCCAACCCTGCTGCCCTCTCGACGACCTTCACCGCCCCGCAGGTCAACTCCACCACCGCCATCACCTTCACCCTGAGCGTCACCGACCAACACAACGCCACCGCCACCGACCAGGTCACGATAACCGTCACCGACGTCCCGCCGTCCAACGCCATCCAGCCGGCCAACTCACCCCCGACTGCCTCCGCCGGAGACGCCCAGACCGTCCCAGAAGGAGATACGGTCACGCTCAACGCCACCGCCTCCGACCCGGACGATGACCCGCTGACCTACGGCTGGACCTCGGACCGCCCCGGCCTCGCCATCTCCAACGACGACACGCTGACTCCCTCGTTCACCGCCCCGCAGGTCAACTCCACCACCGCCATCACCTTCACCCTGAGCGTCACCGACCAACACAACGCCACCGCCACCGACCAGGTCACGATAACCGTCACCGACGTCCCGCCGTCCAACGCCATCCAGCCGGCCAACTCACCCCCGACTGCCTCCGCCGGAGACGCCCAGACCGTCCCAGAAGGAGATACGGTCACGCTCAACGCCACCGCCTCCGACCCGGACGATGACCCGCTGACCTACGGCTGGACCTCGGACCGCCCCGGCCTCGCCATCTCCAACGACGACACGCTGACTCCCTCGTTCACCGCCCCGCAGGTCAACTCCACCACCGCCATCACCTTCACCCTGAGCGTCACCGACCAACACAACGCCACCGCCACCGACCAGGTCACGATAACCGTCACCGACGTCCCGCCGTCCAACGCCATCCAGCCGGCCAACTCACCCCCGACTGCCTCCGCCGGAGACGCCCAGACCGTCCCAGAAGGAGATACGGTCACGCTCAACGCCACCGCCTCCGACCCGGACGATGACCCGCTGACCTACGGCTGGACCTCGGACCGCCCCGGCCTCGTCATCTCCAACGACGACACGCTGACTCCCTCGTTCACCGCCCCGCAGGTCAACTCCACCACCGCCATCACCTTCACCCTGAGCGTCACCGACCAACACAACGCCACCGCCACCGACCAGGTCACGATAACCGTCACCGACGTCCCGCCGTCCAACGCCATCCAGCCGGCCAACTCACCCCCGACTGCCTCCGCCGGAGACGCCCAGACCGTCCCAGAAGGAGATACGGTCACGCTCAACGCCACCGCCTCCGACCCGGACGATGACCCGCTGACCTACGGCTGGACCTCGGACCGCCCCGGCCTCGCCATCTCCAACGACGACACGCTGACTCCCTCGTTCACCGCCCCGCAGGTCAACTCCACCACCGCCATCACCTTCACCCTGAGCGTCACCGACCAACACAACGCCACCGCCACCGACCAGGTCACGATAACCGTCACCGACGTCCCGCCGTCCAACGCCATCCAGCCGGCCAACTCACCCCCGACTGCCTCCGCCGGAGACGCCCAGACCGTCCCAGAAGGAGATACGGTCACGCTCAACGCCACCGCCTCCGACCCGGACGATGACCCGCTGACCTACGGCTGGACCTCGGACCGCCCCGGCCTCGCCATCTCCAACGACGACACGCTGACTCCCTCGTTCACCGCCCCGCAGGTCAACTCCACCACCGCCATCACCTTCACCCTGAGCGTCACCGACCAACACAACGCCACCGCCACCGACCAGGTCACGATAACCGTCACCGACGTCCCGCCGTCCAACGCCATCCAGCCGGCCAACTCACCCCCGACTGCCTCCGCCGGAGACGCCCAGACCGTCCCAGAAGGAGATACGGTCACGCTCAACGCCACCGCCTCCGACCCGGACGATGACCCGCTGACCTACCGGTGGTCGCATGATTCCAGTCTACCCATCACCCTAGCCAACCCTGCTGCCCTCTCGACGACCTTCACCGCCCCGCAGGTCAACTCCACCACCGCCATCACCTTCACCCTGAGCGTCACCGACCAACACAACGCCACCGCCACCGACCAGGTCACGATAACCGTCACCGACGTCCCGCCGTCCAACGCCATCCAGCCGGCCAACTCACCCCCGACTGCCTCCGCCGGAGACGCCCAGACCGTCCCAGAAGGAGATACGGTCACGCTCAACGCCACCGCCTCCGACCCGGACGATGACCCGCTGACCTACGGCTGGACCTCGGACCGCCCCGGCCTCGCCATCTCCAACGACGACACGCTGACTCCCTCGTTCACCGCCCCGCAGGTCAACTCCACCACCGCCATCACCTTCACCCTGAGCGTCACCGACCAACACAACGCCACCGCCACCGACCAGGTCACGATAACCGTCACCGACGTCCCGCCGTCCAACGCCATCCAGCCGGCCAACTCACCCCCGACTGCCTCCGCCGGAGACGCCCAGACCGTCCCAGAAGGAGATACGGTCACGCTCAACGCCACCGCCTCCGACCCGGACGATGACCCGCTGACCTACGGCTGGACCTCGGACCGCCCCGGCCTCGCCATCTCCAACGACGACACGCTGACTCCCTCGTTCACCGCCCCGCAGGTCAACTCCACCACCGCCATCACCTTCACCCTGAGCGTCACCGACCAACACAACGCCACCGCCACCGACCAGGTCACGATAACCGTCACCGACGTCCCGCCGTCCAACGCCATCCAGCCGGCCAACTCACCCCCGACTGCCTCCGCCGGAGACGCCCAGACCGTCCCAGAAGGAGATACGGTCACGCTCAACGCCACCGCCTCCGACCCGGACGATGACCCGCTGACCTACGGCTGGACCTCGGACCGCCCCGGCCTCGCCATCTCCAACGACGACACGCTGACTCCCTCGTTCACCGCCCCGCAGGTCAACTCCACCACCGCCATCACCTTCACCCTGAGCGTCACCGACCAACACAACGCCACCGCCACCGACCAGGTCACGATAACCGTCACCGACGTCCCGCCGTCCAACGCCATCCAGCCGGCCAACTCACCCCCGACTGCCTCCGCCGGAGACGCCCAGACCGTCCCAGAAGGAGATACGGTCACGCTCAACGCCACCGCCTCCGACCCGGACGATGACCCGCTGACCTACGGCTGGACCTCGGACCGCCCCGGCCTCGCCATCTCCAACGACGACACGCTGACTCCCTCGTTCACCGCCCCGCAGGTCAACTCCACCACCGCCATCACCTTCACCCTGAGCGTCACCGACCAACACAACGCCACCGCCACCGACCAGGTCACGATAACCGTCACCGACGTCCCGCCGTCCAACACCGCCCCGACTGCCTCCACAGGCGATGACCTGACCGTCCCCGAGGGCCACTCCGTTCCAGCCTCCAACTCCACCAACTCCGTTCCAGCCTCCAACTCCACCAACTCCGTTCCAGCCTCCAACTCCACCAACTCCGTTCCAGCCTCCAACTCCACCAACTCCGTTCCAGCCTCCAACTCCACCAACTCCGTTCCAGCCTCCAACTCCACCAACTCCGTTCCAGCCTCCAACTCCACCAACTCCGTTCCAGCCTCCAACTCCACCAAC
This sequence comes from Nitrosopumilaceae archaeon, assembly GCA_965261905.1. GTDB lineage: Archaea > Thermoproteota > Nitrososphaeria > Nitrososphaerales > Nitrosopumilaceae > VYCS01. Next base: position 1,610,207 of record CBDHDZ010000013.1, read on the forward strand.
TCCGTTCCAGCCTCCAACTCCACCAACTCCGTTCCAGCCTCCAACTCCACCAACTCCGTTCCAGCCTCCAACTCCACCAACTCCGTTCCAGCCTCCAACTCCACCAACTCCGTTCCAGCCTCCAACTCCACCAACTCCGTTCCAGCCTCCAACTCCACCAACTCCGTTCCAGCCTCCAACTCCACCAACTCCGTTCCAGCCTCCAACTCCACCGCCTCGGATGCGGAATCCGGAGACGCGCCACCGGAGGACCCGCCACAGGAAGGATCCGAAAACGAGGAGCGGCAGTCCGACCCGCAGGCAGGCCTGCCCGAGGTGGTCAAGCGCTACGACACCAACCGCAACGGCTCCATCGACTACCCGGAGTGGCTCAGGGCCATAGACGACTATGTGGCCGCCAAATTGACAACGCAGGAGATCCTGGCGATAGCTGCGGCCCGGTCATAGGATCGTATCGGCGGATGATGAGATGATCCGACGGGTTTTGGGCGCGGTGCGCAACCGGACGGGTTTGTCCAGTATCCGGACGGTTCGGCGGCGTAGCCAATCAAAAAACCAAGATTGGCACAAAACGCTCCATCCGTTGGTGATGAGCCACCACGGCGGCACCGTCGAGCTCGACGCCCGGCACATGGATGCCTGGGAGCCGGTGGTAGCCTCCAGGCGTGCTTTGAGATGACGGCGGCCCGATACCGACGAATCGAGCTTTGGCAAGATCGGATACATCCACCTGGGTTTTGGAAGGTGTATTGCCGGATCCTGCCCGCCTCCACCACGCACGCGCAGCGTGGCGCCGTCCCGTTTTTGCAGGAGGGCCGAGTCGCCGCGGGTCATATATCGTGGCATGGCGCAACACATCCGCATGGACGCGATAATACAGCCGGGGCTTGTGGCCCCCATGGCCATGATGGCGCGGGATCTGGGGTGCACGCGGATGTCTTTCGTTGCGCAGAACGAACGGCTGACGGCGCTGGCCGCCACGCCCGACAAGTCGGTGCTCCTCTACGGGTTCGTGCCGGCCAGGGTGCTGGTGGCCGGGGGATTTTCGCTGGAGGAGCGGAATCTGAACCTGATGATGTCGCCCAGCATGGCCAAGGCGCACGTATCATATGACGGAAACGAGATGGCCCAACTCTCGTACGGCAGGCGCAACTCGTCTTCGTGGGCCTCCCCGTTTACGGGCAGGCGCCACCCGGCCAAAAACCTGCCCACCGAGCACGATGCGCAGGCGGCTGTCCGGACCCAAAACCTGATAGACTCCATATACCAGGACCATGATGCCAAACCCGTGGACATCCAGGCTGCAGGGGGCCGGTTGGTCGTAAACGGCGTGGACGTGGGCGGTGCCAAAGGCGAGGCGGCCGGCAGGTATGCATGGACGCCGCTGGCCTGCATGCTGAACGGGTGCCAGCACGCCGAGTTCACCACGGTATGGCTGAAGGACGGCGGACCGCTGCTGCTATCGTGCACCGAGGAGATTGACCTGAGAATGTCCGTGGCACATCTCTAGGCCGGCGAGCGTCCGGCGACGCTTCGTCCCAGATACCCGGCGCCCGGGATTTGCGCCTGCGGGCGGGAGGATCCGGGACGGCCGGCGCCGGGATTTGGTATGGTTCGGGGGGGCAAAACACTGCGGGCCCCGCACGGTACGCGGTCCGGCTCGGCACGGATCTGCCACGGTATCCTCGATGATGCGCTGCCGCAGCTCGGGATATGGCGAGGTGCCGCACCGGGGGCGGGGACACCCTGCAGTCCATCTGCTGCCCCAGAAAGTCCGTCAGGATATTCGGCGTTCCGGACAAGGACGGCTACCGCATGCGGATGGCAGATGCCCCCCCAACCCCGACAGTTCATAGACCTTCCAGAGTGCCCGCCAACGGTACACGGCGACAGGTTCGCCCTGACACCGGACGACCCAGGATACCGCACGCTCGCCGAGTCCGCGGGAGGCAGTACCCAACTGGCATTCCTGCCGCCGCACACGCCACGGCCGAACCCCATCAGGGCGCAGTATCTGGTGTTAAAGCGCCTGCCGGCCTGCCGGTACCTTGAGATGCAGGACGAGCTCCGGGACGCCATCGCGGCAATCGCCCCGGGCGGGACGAGGCCGGTCCGCCTCGCGTCGCGCCGGCCAGGGGTACGACACCGAGTACAGTTGCCGGATGATCTTCTTCTGGATGGGCATGATCCACTCCCACGTCAGGCGGCGACGGGGGCGCCGCCACCCGGGCCGCGCCCAACCGGGGAAGGGCGGCCAGGCTGGTTGACCGGGACGAGCATCGGCCGAGGGGCCCTGATCAGTACTAGGAACAATTCGCATAGCCCACCATTGGCCACCCAAAATACAGCACCGGACGTACCGGGCAGAGGAGGGTGTGTGGTTTGGCGCGAACATTCCGCGGACGCGCGCCCCGGCACGGAACAACGCCCGGGTCAGCCCAGGATCTGACTCTGGCATGAACATCATGCGCAGGGCGGCCTGAGGGCAGGTTTCCTGAGGACCGGCCGAACCCCGTCCGGAGTCCGGCGGTTGCCCCATCCTGGCCGGATGCTCTGAAAAGGCCACAAACGGCATACCGCCAACTCTGCGGTCAGGCCCTGCCGGTATCTGGCGCCGTACCGCCTCTCCGGCAGGTGGTCCGCTATCACCTAGGTGTTGTAGATCAGGAATGGAAAGAACATCAACGGTATCCGGACCGATTCGTGGCGGCTGGTCGTCCTGGGCCGGATCTCCACATAGTACCCTAGTGACTTTTTCCGAATTTTTGGACAAGGCCAGGCTCTCACATCGACTTTTTAATCTGGCATGTCATCGGATGGGGACGTATTGGTGGATCGCCCTAGATCTTGCCAAAGCGACTACCTTAGGAGGGGTTGTTCCAAGCACTGGGACGGTGTGGTATCTACAAGCTCAGGTACAGATGATCTGGCTCAGTGGTTATGCGACTAGAAGGGAAAAAGAGGCAAGTCCGTGAAGGACTACGCCTGGCTATCACCCACATATGATATAGATGTGCAGTTTGATAAAGGTTCCTATGTTCCTTGGATTGTGTCACCGTGGAGCGTGGACTCCCCGGGATTCGAACCCGGACCTCTCGGGTGATAGCCAAGCATCCTTCCATTAGACCAGGAGCCCACATGGTGAGTTGCCTCCCACCGTATATTTGAATTGGTGTATTTTCAGAAAGTGGCGGAGCGGATTTTGACGCTGGAATTTCATAGGCGATATAGGCCTTGGACACGACCTGGCCGGCCCGTCTGCCAAATCCGCTCCCTGCAAGCAGGCACATGCCCGACGGGGGAGCCTTGCGGGACAGTGTGATCGAAAAATTTAGATCGCCCGATATCCACCCGCACCCCCATGATGACCGTCATCCGGGCAGAACGGGAGGGGGAGCGAGGTCGGGGCTGCGTTCATCGCCTGCGTCTGTTCGTGTCGCGCCTGTTGGTGGCCGCCGCGTTGTTTCTGGATGGGCATGATCCCCTCCCACGTCAGGCGGCGACGGGGGCGCCGTCACCCGGGCCGCGCCCAACCGGGGAGGGCGGCCAGGCTGTTTGACCGGGACGAGCATCGGCCGAGGGGCCCTGATCAGTACTGGGAACAGCTCGCATAACCCCCCATTGGCCACCCAAAATACGGCACCGGACGTACCGGGCAGAGGAGGATGTGTGGTTTGGCGCGAACATTCCGCGGACGCGCGCCCCAGCACGAACAACGCCCGGGTCGGCCCAGGATCTGACTCTGGCATGAACATCATGCGCAGGGCGGCCTGAGGGCAGGTTTCCTGAGGACCGGCCGAACCCCGTCCGGAGTCCGGCGGTTGCCCCATCCTGGCCGGATGCTCTGAAAAGGCCACAGACAGCGTCACCAGCAGCTCCACGGTCAGGCCCTGCCTGTATCTGGCGCCGTACAGCCTCTCCGGCAGGTGGCCCGCTATCGCCTACGCGTTATAGATCAGAAAGAACATCAACGGTATCCGGACCGGCTCGTGGCGGCCGGTCGTCCCGGGCCGCATCTCCTGATAGCACCGGTCTCATCATTTGTCGAGATCTGATGGGGATTGCACGCCTGATCCTTAACCGCCTTGATCGATCGGGGTTTATCCGCCGGACAAACAGCCTTGACCATTCAACTCACCGGTTTCGGGGGCCGGTCCTTGGCCAGATCGGGTCACTTCTGTGTTAACTGACCCCGCTGATAACTCCAAATATGGCCCTCTATTAAGAATAGTAGGTCATCAAATACCTCTGTGTCCGATGATCTCGGCCCGTGTGATCTGACCACACGGGTTACCCATTTTTTACGATGCTGCCGCCCGACTCGGTTACGGTGCCTCTAACCCTAAACACGGCCCGCAGCTCTCCGGGCAGCCTGCAGGTCTAGGTACCGTCGGCGACAGCCTGTCGGATGGTGTCCGGGTCGTAATCGTAGTGGGTCAGACGTATACTTCGGAAGATATGTTCGAGATCCTAGCCTCAAGCGAAACATTCATTGATCACCCCGTCCATACCGCCACCCGTGGATAATGAAAAATCCACCGTAGACGAGCTCATCAAAGCATACAAGGCCGAAAAGGACGCAGACGTCGCCAGGCGGACAATGCCGGTCATACATGTGGAGCACGACGGGTGACCCGGACCGGGGCCACAAAACACCTCGGCATGGCGAGATCCTGGGGCGTCAAGTGGTACGGCCGATACCAGAAGGAGGGCCTGCCCGGACTGCGGACAAGGCCGCGGTCCGGCCGGCCCCCGCTTGTTTCCAAGAGGAACATGAAGAAGATATGGAGGACCTGAGTGCATACGATTATGCGCCTGGGAAGTCAACAAACTCAACCACTGCCTTACAGAGGCGCATCGTCGCGGGGGATCCGGACCGGTCCGTCGAGACGTACAGGCAGCGCCGGGTCATCGAAACCGGGGGTACCGGTGCTACCAGGAGATGCGGCCCGGGACGACCGGCCGCCACGAGTCGGTCCGGATACCGTTGATGGCGGCCTGGCCGGCGATAGCCCGGGAGGGGCAGCCTGCCGAAACGGACGGGAGTTACGTACCCGCCCCGTCCCGTGACGAGCTCCGCGGGAGGGCGCCGGCTCACCAAGCCGGCTCACTTGTCGATACAATTCCAAAATCCTGCGGTTCTGCCCCGCCGCCAAGCCCGCCTGGCGGCCGCATGCCCGCCGTCATACTGTGCAGATATGGCAGGGGGGCCGGCCGGGCCGTGACCGGGGCGGATGCCGCCTATGAAATTCCGGCACAAAAACACGCACTGCCGCTTTCAGACGATCCGGATTTGTTTATTAGTGGGATGGCGGCGCGCGGCGGCATGGGCGTCATGTGGGTAGAGAAGTACCGCCCCGCCAGGCTTGCAGATATCGTGGGACAGCGGGAGGTGGTGGGCAGCCTGACGCGCCTGCTTGAGAGCGTCTCGCAGATGCCCCACCTGCTCTTCTCGGGGTCGGCCGGGGTGGGCAAGACCACCGCCGCCGTATGCGTGGCCCGGCAGGTGCTGGGGGAGCTGCAGTCCAACTACACGCTGGAGCTGAACGCCTCCGATGAGCGCGGCATCGAGATGGTGCGCCAGAAGGTCAAGAAGTTCTCAAGGTTCGCGGGGATGGACCAGATACCCTTCAAGATAATCATCCTGGACGAGGCCGACGAGATGACCTCGGGGGCCCAGACGGCCCTCCGGAGGATAATCGAGGACGCCGCCCAGTACTGCAGGTTCATCCTGATAGCCAACAACGTCTCAAAGATAATCGACCCGATACAGTCGCGGTGCGCCGTCTTCCGGTTCCCGTCCGTGCCCAAGGAGGACGTGGTGGCCCGGCTGGCCCATATCGCGCAGGCCGAGGGGGTCGAGGCCGAGGCGGGGGCCCTGGAGTCCGTCTACGACTACTCCGAGGGCGACATGAGGCACGCCATCAACCTGATGCAGGCAGCCGCCGCCGACGGGCGCATAACGTCGTCGGGGGTGGCATCGACGGCGGGCCTGGCCAAGACCTCCGAGGTGGACCGCATACTGGCCCTGGCCCTGGACGGCAACTTCAAGGAGGCCCGGCAGAAGACCATCGAGCTTGTCAAGGTCTACGGCATGTCCGAGTCCGACTTTCTCAAGTATGTCACCGCGGCCGCGTTCAGGTCCGAGAGGGCGGACCCCTCTAGGGTGGTGCGGACCATCGCCGAGTACGACTACCGGATACTGTCGGGCGCCAACCCCGAGATACAGCTCTCCGCCATGCTGGCGGAGCTGGGATCCGGCAAGTGAGCCTTCCGGAGCCGGACTATACCCGCAGTGGCCCGGGCGCCCTCCCCTCAGGGGCCCGCCGCACCGGCCATCTCCGGCCCGAACTCGGCCTCCATGTAGTCGGCCACCCCCCTCCTGACGCGCTCCCCGTCCGGACCAAAGACGTAGAACCGGTTGATCGACGACTGGCCCGACATTATCGGCGAGGACTCGTCCAGTTCGTGCGGGATGCCGCGCAGCATCACCAGTATCTGGCTCTCGCCGTGGTTGACCGGTATGTGCGAGGAGTGGACGATGATCTCGTGGCGGGGCAGGCCCAGGTCGCGCGCCATCTCCGAGGCCATCCTGTCCTGTTCGCCGCCGTCCATCCTTGCCATCCTGAGCCGGGCGCCGGGGTCCTGGATCTCGCGGTCCGGGTACACCTCGAAGATCCTCTTGAGCAGGTCGCGCCGCCTCACCCTCTCCATGATGCCGGCCCCGGTGCCGCCGGATCTCCGTACGGCGTCGTGCAGGGACTGGTCGTCCATCCTGCCGTACGCCTCCACAAAGCCCGGCGACCCAACCCTCAGCTCGCCGGGGTCCAGGGCGCCCTCGTCCATGGCCTCCTCCAGGGCGACCTGGCACATGCGGTTGGCGATGATGATGGTGTGGTGCTGGTATACCTGCGCGTGCATCAGGTACCTGCTCAGCCGGTACTCCTCGGCGGCCCCCCACCCCTTGATGTCGATGCAGACCCTTCCCTCTCCGGATCCGCCGGTGGCCATTATCGTGTGGATGAGCTGGTCCATGTCGAACCTGCCGTACGAGACGCCCAGGTGGTAGGAGTCCCTTCGCAGGTAGTCCATGCGGTCGACGTCCAGGGGGCCTGATATGACATCGGCTGCCAGGGCGCTCTCCTGAAGGCTCCAGCCGGGAACCGGCCTGCGGGCCAGGACGCACTCCACCTTGGCGGCCATCTCCCCCAGTATCCCGGATATCTCGGGATCCTGCCTGAGGATCATCCTGGAGATGGACTCGTGGCTGACCGGCCTGCCGTTGGCCTTCTCCATTATCGGCTCGAACAGGTGCGAGAAGGGGCCGTGGCCTATGTCGTGGAGCAGGCCGGCCATGCGCACGACCTGGGTTCTCTCCGTGTCAAAGCCCAGCCGCCCGGCCACCCTGCCTGCCAGGTGGCATACCCCCAGGGAGTGCTCGAACCTGGTGTGGTGGGCCGAGGGGTAGACCGCGTAGGCCTGGCTGATCTGCCTGATCCGGTGCAGCCTGCGGAAGATGGCCGTGTCTATCACCCGTATCTCGGTACCGGTGAGGTCTATGAACCCGTAGAGCGGGTCGTGTATGGATTTTGAGACGGGCTCAGGCATCGGCCAGCCCCAACTCCTCCAGCACCCGGGCGCCCTCCTCCACGCTGCCCGGGTATCGCTTCCAGCCGGAGTTACTGACGCGCTCCACCGCTTCCCGGTAGGCCAGCCCCTCCTCCAGCAGGTACAGTATCTTTGAGGCGTAGGAGAGTGCCCCGACCCTGAAGCCGCAGGCCGTCCTGCAGGCGTCTGCCAGCGATCTCATCTGCGGGTACTCGGGCGCCCCGGCCATCTGCCGGACCATCCCGGCGCCGTCGGCCGTCAGGGAGTAGCAGTACGCCTCCTGCTGGCCACCGGGCGTCTTCTCCTCTGAGACGAACGAGAACGAGACCAGCTTCTCCAGCACGTGCCCCAGCTCCTCGCTGAAGGGGCCGTAGTACTGCATCCTGTAGGGCGGGGCGCTCAGCGAGGGTATCTTGCGGCCGGCCAGGTAGAGCATCCGCTGGATGGCCCTCCTGCCCAGCCTGGCCTCCCCGCAGCAGTGGAGCATCAGCATGACCCCATCAAAGGCGTCCATGTTCTGGGTTGGGTGGACAATCCCTTTTATGGTGCGCGGCCGCCGCCATCCAGCAGCTCCCTGGCCCTGGCAAAGATGCCGTCCCACTCCTCCCAGGAGAGCCTGCCCGTCTGGGTGTTCTGCCTGGAGGGGTGGTAGGAGGTCAGGATGTGCAGCCCGCCATGGCTGGATAGCCGCGAGTGCCCGAACTCCCCGGGCCTGGTGCCCAGGGTGCGGCAGACCGCCTGGTGGGCCACCCTGCCCAGGCACACGACCAGCCGGACCCCGGCCAGCACCTCCATCTCGCGCCGCAGGTAGGGCGCGCAGTTGCGCAGCTCGGACGCGGCAGGCCTGTTCTGGGGCGGGGCGCACCGGGCCGCCGCCGTCACGTAGGCGTCGCGCAGGACCAGCCCGTCGTCGACCGCCTCGCTGGTGGGGATGGATGCGAACCCGTGGCGGTGCATCGCCCTCATCAGCCAGTCCGCCGACGAGTCGCCCGTGAACATCCTGCCGGTGCGGTTTCCCCCGTGGGCTGCCGGGGCCAGTCCCACCACCAGCATCCTGGCTTTGGGATCCCCGAACCCGGGCAGGGGCCTGCCGTGGTACGTCTGGGAGGCAAACCTTCTGGTCTTGGTCCTTGCCACCTCCCTGGTGTACTGGTGGAGCCTGGGACATGCGGTGCACGCCAGTATGTCGCGCCGTATCGACTCGAGATTGTCGGCCATGCCGCCGAGACCGGTCAGGGCCTTGCGGCGTCAGGCCATACGGAGCTGGCATGCATCAGCTCGCCGCACCTGCATACGGCATGGTCGCGGTGGGCCATCTCGCCGTTGGGCAGAACCCTCAGCGTCCACGGTCCAGCATCCCCGCACTTGTCGCAGGTCACCTCAGAGTCCCGCGTGATATTGAACCCCTTTACGTTGTCATCCCGGGTGGTCCATCCAAGGCCCTCCCACTCGGACTTTCCGCTCATGCCTGTCCGGTGCGGCCATGCATTATAAAACATACCGGGTAAGCATCCGCCAAGTTGCGGTGATGGCCTGAACCGGCGCTACGAACTGGGTTGGTGCCCGACATACAGCCGAGTCGCCATAACTTACCAGCCGTCGGGGAAACCCTGCGTCCCGGTCGTGCTGGGTGGTTCCCTCCCACCCGCCGCCATCCCGGATGCCAACCCTCCACCGCGTCGGGCATCCTGCCCACCGCGTCGCCCTCGTCCGACCCTCCGGATGGTGATGATGATCCGGCAGCGTCCCGCGTCGTCCACGGCGGTGCCTCGTACGGCCCAGTGGACAGCGCGGCCGCGTGCAGTCCCGGGCATCCTGCACGGGATCGGCGTGACGGCGCGCGGCAGGGGGTGGGTCGACGCGCGGGGCGTACCGGCAAGGGGGGCCGTCTGGGAGGCATCCCAGGGGTCGCGCGGCCGGACCTGCCGGAAGGCCGGGATCGGGTACACCAGGCGATGGGTAGTTGGGGGGCGTTTTCGATATTCGGGCGCATCCTGGGTCCGGAGGCTGTCAAGTTGGCGTGAGTTAGAATCCACTGTCAAATCCGTGAGTTAGGAGCCGAGGATCAGATATGCGTTGAAGGAGTGGCTGCAATGAAGCTAAAAAAGGGGAATTATATACATGGGTAGACTTTATATAATCACCCGCGCATACTGTGGTGTGGAGGGTTCACCTAGCCGGGTTAAGGGTGGCGGCCTGAAAAGCCGCAAGGTCTTGGCGGGCCTTCGTGGGTTCGAATCCCACACCCTCCGCTACCCCTTGCCTATATTTAAACATCAGGAGATGACCCGGTGAGTCAGCAGGCCCCCGGCAAGAGCTCCCGGAAGGAAATCACGTTGGTCGAACTGTTCGAGATGTTCCCGGACGACAAGACCGCCGAGAAGTGGTTCGAGAAGCGCATCTGGAAGGGCCAGCGTAGGTGCGGGCACTGCGGCAACGACAGCACGGTAGTAGCGCGCCACCCTAAAATGCCCTACTACTGCTACCGATGCACGTCTTACTTCTCGGTGAGGCTGGGCACGGTCATGCAGCAGTCCAAGATTGGCTACCAGAAGTGGGCCATCGCCACCTACCTGTTCGCCGTCAGCCTGAAAGGAGTGTCGTCGATGAGGCTCCACCGTGACCTTGGGATAACCCAAAAATCGGCTTGGTTCATGGTCCAGCGGCTCCGCGAGTCCTGGAGGCAGTTGGCGGGGTTGGACAAGATGGACGGCCCTGTCGAGATAGACGAGGCTTACTTTGGTGGCAAGGAGACCAACAAGCACGCCGGCAAGAAACAGCCGGGCAGCCAGGGCGGGGCCAACAGGGTACCGGTGGTCGGCGCCAAGGATCGCGCCACCAACCGGATAACCACCAAACCAGTCCCGGGCACTACCAAGGGTACAAGTTCAGGTCAAATGTAGATCCGTACCTGATCTGCCTCCACTGAGGATGCTACCACGAGAGGGCTGGGTATGGGGTTTGGTTTGACCTGAACTTGTACTTCTGGGACACAGCCAAATCATACGTAAAGTATAATACGGTAAATACAATAAATCATATCATGGAGCGAGCCACAATCATAGTCGACGGCATAGTCCAGGGAGTAGGATTCCGTTACAAAGTACGAGCCGGCGCCGTGTCTCTGGGAGTAACGGGCTATGTTAAGAATCTGGACGACGAGACGGTTGAGATTGTGGCAGAGGGTTCCAAGCAGGACATCGAGTCGCTGATCCAAAAAATGCGGAATTTTGGGGAACCTGTGGTGGTGAAAGGCATCAAAGTGTCACGACAGAAGGCAACCGGGGAGTTCAGGTCATTTAGGATTGTAGTGGGGGACATGCTGGCAGAGATGGTGGAGGGCTTTGCCACAGGCAACATGCATTTCGAGATATCTCACCGGAAGCAGGATCAGATGCTTGACAAGCAGGATCAGATGCTTGACAAGCAGGATCAGACGATAGCGACCATACAGGGCTACTCAGAGAAGATGCTTGACAAGCAGGATCAGACGATAGCGACCATACAGGGCTACTCAGAGAAGATGCTTGACAAGCAGGATCAGACGATAGCGACCATACAGGGCTACTCAGAGAAGATGCTTGACAAGCAGGATCAGACCTCAGCGGAGGTACGACGCCTCTCGGATAATCTGGGCAATATGATGGACAGGCGCTTCCAGAGGCTGGAGGGCGAGATACGCCTGATCAAGGGCAAGATCGGCATTTAATCTTCATGTAACTGAGGGAACGGGGAGCCTGCGCCCTGCCGCGTGGAGTGACAGCGTGCGTTCCGTCCAAGAGAAGCAGGCAGGGGACGCACCGATGGATGCCCGCACGTGTAAGTTCGGGCCTAGCCGGATTTCATGCTTGAGCGCGTCGGCGGCCCCTACCGGTGAGTGTCGATCAGGCACGACCCGGAATTTGACCTGAACTTGTACTACCAAGGCGGGCCTTCCGGCCCGCCAACACTTTTAAAACCACTTTCGGCCACCACAGGAATGGACCTACAACCGGAGACGATCTGAGATGGCCAAGGGCTATTATGTAAAGTTCGAGACGCCCGAGGATCTGGTAAGCCCCATCTACGAGGCGATCCGGGTGGCCGCCGGAAGCGGCAAGGTCAAGAAGGGTACCAACGAGGTCACAAAGTCCATCGAGCGGGGTACCGGCAAGCTAATCGTGATAGCCGAGGACGTGGATCCTCCAGAGGTTGTGGCACACCTTCCCATACTCTGCGACGAGCAGAGCGTCCCCTACGCCTTCGTTCCCAGCCAGCAGGAGCTGGGCAAGTCCCTGGGACTGGAGACTAGGTCGGCGGCAACGGCCATACTGGACGCTGGCGACGCGCAGCATATCGTGGATCAAGTAGTCGAGTCTCTGTCTGCAGTCAGGGGCGCCGACAAATGAGCTCCGAGACCGATCAGGTAACCCCGGCCGAGGTCATCCAGGTGGTGGGCCGTACGGGAATAGCCGGCGAGGTCATTCAGGTAAGGGTTCGCATACTGGACGGCAAGGACAAGGGCCGCATCCTCACACGAAACGTCAAGGGCTCCGTCCGCGTCCAGGAGACGCTCATGCTCCGCGAGACCGAGCGAGAGGCCAAGAAGATCAAGTAGGTGATGGATAGCGGTGAGCCTCCTGGTAAAATCCTGCAACTTTTGCGACCGGCCCGTGGCCAAGGGATCCGGGACGATGCTGGCAAAGAACGACGGCAGCATACTGTGGTTCTGCTCGTCCAAGTGCAAGAAGAACGCGCTGGTCCTAAAGAGGGACCCCCGCAAGCTCAAGTGGACCAAAAAGTACGTCAAGGGCGGCATCAAGCGGAGTGGCTAGACTGGCCGAGCAGACGCTGTTCATCGTAAAGCCGGACGCCGTAGCCAGGGGCCTGACCGGCGAGGTCATACGCAGGTTCGAGGCCAAGGGATTCAGGGTGGCCAGGCTGAGGATGCTCAGGTTTACCCGGGAGCAGGCCGACTCGTTCTACGACGTGCACAAGGACAAGCCCTTCTTCGGGGAGCTGGTCTCGTTCATCACGTCCGGGCCTGCGGTCGCCTGCGTCATCGAGGGGAACAACGCCATATCGACAACCAGGATAATGGTGGGCTCCACAAAGTCCTACGAGGCCGCCCCCGGATCCATCCGCGGAGACCTGGGCCTCGGCCTCACGGATAACGTAATACACGCCTCGGACTCGGAGAAGAGTTTCAGGCACGAATCAGGCGTGGTATTTCCGTGAGTTGGCCGTCCGTCAGCCCATAGTGGCGGTACTGGGACACGTAGACTCGGGCAAGACGTCCCTGCTGGACAAGATCAGGGGGACGGGGGTCCAGGGCAGGGAGGCGGGCGGCATCACCCAGCACATAGGCGCCAGCTTTCTGCCGGCCGAGACCATCCGCCGGACGTGCGGCCGCCTGTACGACCGACTCAAGTCCGATACCCGCATACCCGGGATACTGGTGATAGACACGCCGGGCCACGAGGTCTTCAAGAACCTGAGGACCCGGGGCGGCTCTGCCGCCGACATAGCCGTCCTGGTGGTCGATGCGGCACGCGGCTTCCAGCCGCAGACCCGGGAGAGCCTCAGCATACTGCAGTCCCGGAAGGTGCCGTTCGTGGTGGCCCTCAACAAGTGCGACCAGATATCGGGCTGGCGGGACCGCCAGACGCCGTTCATATCCGAGTCCGTTCCCAAGCAGGACGCCTCGGTCAGGACCGACCTGGACAACAAGATATACGACGTGGTGGGCACCCTATCTGTCCTGGGATACAGGTCGGAGGCCTTCTACCGCGTCAAGGACTTTAAGGCGGAGGTGTCCATAATCCCGATATCGGCCAGGACCGGGGTGGGCATACCGGAGCTGCTCACCGTCCTGGTGGCCCTCACCCAGCAGTACATGACCAAAAGGCTGGACCAGACAGAGAAGGAGCCCCGGGGGATCGTCCTTGAGGCCAACCGCGAGACCGGCCTGGGGGAGACGGCCAACATCATACTGATAGACGGCAGGATCACCAAGGGAGACACGGTGGTGATGGCCCGGCGGGACGGCGTGATAGTTACAAAGCCCAAAGCCATCCTGCTGCCCCGGCCGCTGGACGAGATGCGGGACCCCCGGGACAGGTTCATGGCGGTCGACTCGGTCGAGGCCGCCGCCGGCCTCAAGATAGCATCCCCGGACATCGAGGGCGTGCTGCCCGGCAGCACGCTGTACGTGGCCAGCTCCGGGGAGGAGATCAACAGGTACAGCGACGCCATACGGTCGGAGCTGGAGTCGGTCTTCATCGACACCCAGACCCGGGGCGTCACGCTCAAATGCGACACGATAGGATCCATGGAGGCGGTCGTGCAGATGCTGGGCGCCGCCGGCGTCCAGATATCCAAGGCCGACATCGGGCCGGTGAACCGGCGCGACATCATGGATGCGCGCGCCATCAAGGAGGGGGACCGGCGGCTGGGGGTCGTGCTGGCCTTCAACGTCCGGGTTCTCCCCGACGCCGCCGAGGAGGCCGAGACCGGACACATCCGGATATTCCAGGAGAGGGTCATCTACAAGCTGATAGACGACTACACCGGGTGGGTCCGCGACGACATCACCCACGAGGAGGACGCCGTCTTTGCCGAGATCACCCCGCTGGCCAGGTTCACCTTCCTGAAGGGGTACGTCTTCCGCAACAACAACCCGGCAGTCTTCGGCATCCGGGTGGACGCGGGGGTGCTGCGCTCCAAGGTGCCGTTCATGAACGAGAGCGGCCGCCGGGTGGGGACCGTCCACCAGCTGCAGCACGACGGCAAGACCATCCGGGAGGCCACCACGGGCCAGGAGGTCGCCTGCTCGGTCCGGGAGGCCACCGTGGGCAGGCAGGTCCTGGAGGAGGAGGTCTACCACACCCTGCCCAGCTCCACCGAGGCCAAGCTGCTCAAGGGCAGGTTCTACGGCAGGCTAGACGCCGACCAACAGGCGGCCCTGGACCACATAATCGAGGTCCAGCGGACCAGGGATGCGGCCTACGCCTACTGAGCAGCAGCGTACTTTTTGCAGACCATATGTATGCCCGGGGCACCGACGGCCCCCATCAGCCTCTCGACGGGCTGGCCGTTCCGGAACATGATGAACGTCGGGATGGCCTGCACGCCGTGCCTGGCCGGGACGACCCTGTTCCCGTCCACGTCCATCCGGGCGAACCGTATCGAGGGGTACTTCCTGGAGAGGCTCTCAAAGACCGGGTGCATCATCTTGCAGGGCCCGCACCACTCCGCCCAAAAGTCGACCAGCACCAAGGGGTCGGCTGCGAGCGCCCCATCAAAGCTCTGGTCGGTCACCTCCAGGACGGGGCGCGGCTGCCTCATCATCTCGCGCATCTTCCTCTGCATTATCCGCTCTATCTCCGGATCCGACATCGCCATCAGAGGGAACAACCCCGCAATAAAAACCACGCATGCACCTCTCCAGGCCCGCCTGCGGCAGGATTCAGGCTGGCTCCGCGGATGCCGCCCGCCCGTCCTTGGGCGCCGCGGGCATGCGGCTACCGCATGCCGAGTATCGAAGAATTGTGAAGGCAAGTATATCTGGTTAGTTTACCTGCGCATGGTGAGCAGACCCTTTTTGTTGCATCGGCTTCGAGCTGTCAATTGTGAATGGGGGATTTCGAGCTGCAGCCTTACTCGGCTTCGAGCTGTTACAGATGAGTGCAGCCTTGCTGCTTGCCGACCAAAACAAAAAGGAGGTGAACGAAAATAGAAAGATCAAAAGCCTACATTGGAATCGACATAGGGAAACGGACCTGCGTGGTCTGCGTCATGGGCGCGGACGGCAACGTCCTGGAGGGGACCAAATACCCCAACACCAGGGCGGACGCCCGGAAATTCGCCGAGAGCGTCGCGGCCCGGTACGACTGCAAGGCGGTCTGCGAGTCCACGGCCTGGCTGTGGCTCAAGACATACGAAGTGTTCGAGGATCTGAAAATATCCATAGTGCTGGCCAACCCGCTGCGGCTCAAGCTGTCCCAGTCCGGGACCAAGACCGACAAGATTGATGCCAGGCAGCTGGCCAACCGGCTCAGGATGGACGATATCCCGACCTGCCACGTGCACAAGCGGAACAACAGGCGCGACCTGGACCTGCTCCGCCAGCGGATGATCCTGATCAAGGAACGTACCCGCGCGCTCAACCGCCAGCACGCCATCTGCGGCAAGTACGACCACCCGACCAGCTCGGGCCACGGAAACACGTCCGGAGCCAAGTACCAGGAATACCTGAACGGCCTGAAGCTGAACCCCGGCGACACCAGGATCATGGGCCAGTACGTCCGTCACGTCAGATACCTGAACGGCGAGATAGACATGCTGGAGAAGCTCGTGGCAAAGGCGGCCCTGAACAACGAGGATGCCAGGCTGATAATGACCCTGTCCGGGTTTGACGCCTTCAGCGCCCTGCTGGTGGCCGTCTCCATCGACGGCATCGGCCGGTTCGCCGGCCCCCGGCAACTGGTCTCGTTCCTGGGCCTCTGCCCCAGGGTGTACCAGTCCGGGGACAGCACCCGGCACGGCCGCATGAAGAAGAGCTCCGACCGCGCCCTGACATGGATCATGATGCATTCGGCCCTGGTGGCCGGCCATCACAATCCCGTGCTGTCGGCATACTACGAGGGCGTCCGCAAGCGCCACCCGCCGGTGGTGGCCCAGAGCCACCTGGCCAAAAAGATGGCCATCTACATCTGGCACATGCTGAACAAACGACAGCCCTACCGATTCCATGACCAGAAGGCCTACCAGGCCAAGCTGGTCCGGCTGGCGCGGCTAGCATCCCGCATCTAGCCGGCGCTCCGGCACCCATCTCTGGATCAATTTGGGAGGGTGTCGGGGCCCGGCCAGACGCGGCCCGCCACCGTGCGGGATCCGCCCAGCACCATTGGCAGATATTTTTTTTCGCACGGGAAAAAAACGACCGGAATGGCGCCGCCGGCCCGCGCGGTGCCCAACGAGCAGGGATCTCCGGATCCCGCGTGGGGAGCCCTGCGCATTTCCAGATCCGGTCCCCCATCGGGAGGCGTCTCGCCGCCCCGGCCTGGGCGAGGGGCGGCTTCGACGCCTCCCTTGGGTCCCTATCCCGGTGCAAAAAACGATGATCCTGCCGCGCAAGTCGGCGCGTCTTAAATACTGCCAGTCCAACTTACCTGCGGCATGCATCAAGGCATACGGCTTCCGCTCTCACGCGCCGCCTTTACATACACAGATGTTACATTGTATATATTTAAATATCGTATGGTATGCTGACCCACATGCTCAGGGGGTTAAAAGCGGCTCAGGGTACGAATGTATATATTTAAATATCGCTTGAATCCCGTAGGCTGCAGGCAGGCCGGATGTCGTCGATCATCGCAGTGGCGGCGGTTGTGGCGGTGGCAGGAGTTGCGTTCCCGCTGGCCCTGGCTCAGGAAGATGCCATGATGTCCGAGGAAGACTCGATGATGGCGATGTCATCTGATAATGACGCAATGATGACGACCTCATATGGACAGCTTAGATTCAATTCCGACAGCCTAGAGTCCAGGGTGCAGGCAGTAGTTGTTGACGCGCTGCGTTCGTACTGGTCCGAGGGCACAAGCGCGTTTGATACCATCACCCCAGATGCGGCCATCCATGACGATATCCTCTATCCGTTTGTCCTGGACCGCACCACCCTTGATGTGGTGGCAAACGGGGCATATCCTGACTTTGCAGGAGTTATTCCGGACGCGCTGGTTCATACGGACAGGCCGCTGGAGCGCCTTCTTGCCGACCTAGACCGGGACGGTGCCACATGGACCGAGTACATGGCCACCAACCCAGATACCGAAACGGTCCAGCTCAAGCGCAGCTGGCTTTACCTGCATGACGGATACATCTTCGGCTCGGGCCACTACCTGCCCGAATCCAGGGTAAAGTACGTGGTAGAGGATGCCGTACAGTTGCACGAATCAAGTGGCCTGGAGGCCTTTAAAACTATCACTTTCGGGGATATTCGGTACTCCGGGGAACTCTACCCGATTGTCTTTGATGCGGACAGCCTAAAGACGGTGGCCCACGGTGCCATCCCGGACAGGCTGGGGCACGTCCCCTATGCCATACTGAACACGGGCGACCGCTCCATCGAGTCAATCCTGGAGGATCTGGCCCGCGAGGGCGGAACATGGGTGGAGTATGTCTTTACCAACCCCGACACCAACACAAAACAGCTAAAGCGAACCTGGCTCTACCTGCACGGTGACTATATCTTTGGATCCGGATACTACCTGCCCGACTCCCGTGTACAGTCGAATGTAGAGGAGGCCGTCCACCTGTACACGTCCAACGGCGAGGCCGCCTTTGAGATAATAACGCCAGAGACCGCCGACAAGCTTGCCACCGAGTACGCGTTCGTTCTGGATGGCGCGACCCTCAACACCGTGGCGCACGGCGCCTTCCCCCTCAGGGTGGATGTCGTATACGACAGCCTCATGGAAGCGGACAAGACCCTGGAGCAGATTCGCGCGGAGTTGAGTGAGAACGAGGGCATCTGGGTGGCGTACATGTCGGAGAACCCCGACACGCGCACCGAACAGCTTACCCGCGCCTACCTGTCCCAGCACGACGGCTACATCTTCGGCTCGGGCTACTACTTCCCCGACTCTAGGGTGCAGTCGCTGGTGGACGAGGCCCTCTACACGTACAGGGCAAACAGCGAGACCGCCTTTGAGGTGATAGACTCGGGGGAACTCAACAGGCCGGGCATCTACCCGTTTGTCAGAAACCAAACCCACATACTGGCGCACGGCACGGTTCCGGGCCCCTGGAAGCTTCCGGACATACAGTTGGCAAGATCCTATAACGAGACTTGGGCATCGGCCGTGAACGGAGGGGGTACGGTATGGTCACAGTACTCGTTCGTAAGCTCGTACACCGGCACGGATCAGATCAAACGCGCCTGGCTCAAGCTGCACGATGGCTACCTCTTCTCGTCCACCTACAACGTGGCCGATGCCGACACCCAGTCGGTGGTGGACTATGCCATGTTCGTCTACGAATCCAACAAGGCTGATGATGCGTGGAAGGATATAATCACCCCGGCCGAACCCATCACATCCGATGAAATCTATCCGTTCGTCATGAATGCAACCACCTGGGAGGCTGAGGCTCATGGGGCATTTCCTGACAGGATAGGACATATACCCTACTCCATACTGGAAACCTCCATCAGGCCGTTTGCGGAGGTTGAGGCGGACTTGGAGAATGACGGAAAGACATGGGTGACGTACGTCTTTAAGAACCCCGACACCGACACCAACCAGTACAAGCGTACGTACCTGGAGGTACGGGACGGGTTCATCTTTGCCGCAGGCTACTACATACTCGACTCGCAGGCGCAGGCCGTAGCATACAACGGAGTCCTGGAATACGACTACAACGGGAGGGAGGCGACGATTGCCACCTTTGGTGTGGCGCCAGAGGTACCCCACTCCACCTACCTGTTCATAGTGGATCCGGACAGCAATAGGGTCGAGGCGCAGAACGTGAATTCGACCCTGATAGATGGGACGACGGACTGGAGCGCCATATCCGAGATACCGGAGATCTCCATGGATGACCTGCTGGACGAGCTGGCTAGGGAGCGCGGCATCTGGGTAGAGTACGAGTTCACAAATCCGGAGACCACCATGATGGAGATCAAGCGTACCTGGCTGACCATGTACGACGGACTCATCTTTGGGTCGGGCTACTACGCCTCCGACGCGCAACCGCCGTCCTGAGCACATGCCAATCGCGTACGATCATCAGTTCTGATACCGGACATCCGTGAGATCCACCATCACAGGTCCATCAAGAACCTCATGGTCACGCCGTCGGACTGCCTTATGGCCATCTCGTGGTAGGTGGGGGCCTTGATCTCCACCCGGAAGCGGTGCCGCTTGACATCCAGCGGCTCGCCCCTGAGGGTGGCCCGTATGCCGTGCACCCCCGGCGCGTACAGATAGTCGGCGTCCACCCGCGACACGGCAAAGCCCTCGGTGACAGTCTGGTAGATGATCTCCTCCAGCCACCCGTACAGCAGGTCGTGGACGGTCTCAGAGTCCAGCGCCACGCTGCGCGCCTGTGTGGCCCGTACGGTGCGGCGGTCCAGCATTATGTCCAGGGCGGCGTGGGCTGCCTCCTCGAGCGCCTCGCCCATGTCCTGCCCGCTGGCCTCCACCAGGGCGTCGGTGGAGTGATCCAGGATCGTATAGCCCAACAGGACGGCGTGAGCGGGAGGCAGTTATAAGAAATGGGGTGGCCGGGTGCCGGCAGCTGATTTTGAGCTTTAAATAAGGACGGCGGCAAGTCAGCTTGATGAGGACGTATCTGGCGGTTGCAGTGCTGGCGGGGGTAGCATGGCTGGCCGCCCCCTCCGCCTTCGGGCACGGGCTGGGTGGCGATGTGGCCCCGCCGGTAAGCTTTGGCGGAATGGAGGTTACGGTCCGCACGGACCTGGATCCCTCCGACATCACGGTG
Organism: Nitrosopumilaceae archaeon; assembly: GCA_965261905.1. GTDB lineage: Archaea > Thermoproteota > Nitrososphaeria > Nitrososphaerales > Nitrosopumilaceae > VYCS01. Next base: position 1,630,298 of record CBDHDZ010000013.1, read on the forward strand.
GGCGAGCTGGAGACGGCCAACATGAAGATAAGGTTCTATGACACGCTGACCAATCAGACCCTGCAGCAGGTGACCTATCGGGTAGAGGTATACCAGGCAGGAGATCTGCTGGCCAGGCAGCTCTTCTATGACTATGACGGCATCCTGGATGTGGAGATCAGGCCCCAGGGAAACTGCGGCGAGACGGATCTGTGGAAATGCACAGAATACTACGGCTCCGAACACATCAGCGCCCCCGGCGCCCTGTATGCCGAAGGCTCCCAGAGGCCGCTGATAGTGGGACCCATCTTCGAGAAGGGCGGCCTGTACAACATAAGGATAGACATCGAGGGGGCCACCAGCCCCAAGGCCCTGCTGGAGAACATACTGTCCTATGATACGTTTGTCAGCGTGGCGCAGGACCAGTTCTTTACCATACGGACGGCCGACGCCGCCGAGTACCCGACCGTCATCAAGACCTACTATGACGAGGTCGGCAACTTTGCCTACGACGAGTCGGACAGCTCGATATACTTTGAGATGCCCTTCGACTGGGATCCTGAGTACATAGCGCAGGTGGCCGTGGTGCACGAGGAGGTCAGGGTGCCCAAGGAGTTTGTCCCCTACTCGGAGGGGAGGCAGTTTGTCGGGTACGTCAACGGCGTGGAGCTGGGGGCTCGGGCCCTTATCAACGACCCCTACTCCTACGAGGACACCAACGTCATACACTTTCTGGTGACCAACAAGGATCTGGCGAACATCAACGCGGAGCTGGGCAGCGGCAACCACGACAACAAGCTGATGACCCTCAAGCTGATACCACAGGACGAGATAACCACCAACACGCAAGAGTTCTACCTGGTGGACGCGGTCAACTTTGAGCAGGTCCCCACCGACGTCCAGATACAGTGGGACTCCGCCTACGGGGCCGGCGACAGCATCCCCTTCGAGATAGCCTTCTTTGATGATGCCGGGCAGCTCATCAGGGACGTCAGGTACGGGTACCTGCTGATAGAGGGCGAGGAGATCATCACCCAGAGTCATGGCGGCGATGAGGAAGGGCCCGGCATACTGGCGGTCGAGGGGATAGACACGCAGAGGATCCTTGTTCCCGGATCAGGGCAGTACCGCCTGGACATAGTCGTCTACGGGACCGGAATCGGATACGAGCAGACCCACGCGGGGATAGGAACCGCCATACTGGAGATAGGATCCGGCGCTGCCGGGGCCGAGCCGGCATCGGAGCCGGCGGAGCCGGCCGCCATACCCGACTGGATCCGGAACAACGCGGGCTGGTGGGCCGAGGGGCTGATCGACGACCAGACGTTCCTGCAGGCCATACAGTTCCTGATCAAGGAAGGCGTCATATCCGTACCCTACACCCCCGGAGAGGGCGGCGGGGAAGGGGCCGGATCGGTCCCCGACTGGGTCCGGAACAACGCGGGCTGGTGGGCCGAGGGGCTGATCGACGACCAGACGTTCCTGCAGGCCATACAGTTCCTGATCAAGGAAGGCATGCTGGTGATAGGGTGATGATAGGAACCAGGGACATCAACGACATAATGCCCAAGGTGGACAACATGAGGTGGGGTGCCCTGATGAACCGCCCGCCCACCAGCGAACGCGTCAGGTACATGGACCGGATATTCCCCCACAACGGTCGGTGGCACACGGTCTTTGAGGAAGAGGACTCGGTCACGATAGACGGGGCGCAGGTCCGCAAGAACGACGACCCCGAAAGGTGGACGTAGGGCGGCCGCCCGGTTCCGTCCCTGGGCAGCCTGGCGCGGCACGATATTGCCGTGCGCGGAAGTTACGCCTGCTGGTCATCTGGCTTTGCCTTGCTTGAGCTGCGTGATTCGCGTCAACAGATGCGTGAACGCAGTCTGCAACGCGCGGCAAACCGCCTCCGCGGCCAGATGCGGCCGAGCGGTTCGACCTAGCCGGGACGAAGCACGGCGCTCCCCCGATGCAACCCCCTGTTCGGGCGTGCTGGAACGGGGGGCCGGAGCCTCCTGGTGAGTCGTAAAGTCATCCCGGGACGTGACCGATGTCCCCCCAAAGTTGACGGACATCACTATGTCCCGCCAAGTTGGCAGAACCATAAACAACTACTTTCATATAGAACAAGGTGGTCAGCGCGCATGTTGCGCGGTAGGCGTTATCCCGGGGTTCCGCTGTACATGCAGGTGATCGCCGCGGTGGCGGTAGCCGGAACGGCCCTTGCGCTGGGCTCGCCGCTGGCCGAGGCGTCCTCGGAGCTGACCTGGTACGACGAGTTCCGGCAGCAGGTGGCGCAGGAGATGGTGGATAACGCCATAGCGGCCTATAGCGACGCGGAGGGTGCCTTTGCTGCAATCGTACTGGATGGCGAGAACGTGCTGGTGGCCCACGGGGTAGACCCGAGTCTGCTGGGGACCGACTTTGATGATGTGGATGATACCCGCGGCACCAACATAGGCGAGCTCTTCACGGCCAACAGGTCCCCGTACGGCAAGTGGGTACAGTACTACTGGCCCAACCCGGCCACCGAGTCCGGCGCGAGCGAGCTCAAACTATCCTGGAACAAGTTCCACGCCGGATACACCTTCGGCGTGGGCATCTATCCCGGACATGGTGGTGGTGATTCCGGCCTAGATCTGACCGACGCGGACAGGGAGCGGCAGCGGGTGGCCGCGGCCATGACCGACCGGGCCATAGATGCGTTTGTAGCGGACAGGGAGTCGGCGATCTCTGCCATCCAGGACGACGGCCAAGGCAGAGGCCTCTACCACGATGGCGAGCTGTACGTGTTCGTACTGGATGGCGAGAACGTGCTGGTGGCCCACGGGGTAGACCCGAGTCTGCTGGGGACCGACTTTGATGATGTGGATGATACCCGCGGCACCAACATAGGCGAGCTCTTCACGGCCAACAGGTCCCCGTACGGCAACTGGGTCGAGTACTACTGGCCCAACCCGGCCACCGAGTCCGGCGAGCGCGAGCTCAAACTATCCTGGATCAAGTTCCACGCGGGGCACATCTTCGGCGTGGGCATCTATCCCGGACATGATGATACCGGCATAGAGCTGACCGACGCGGACAGGGAGCGGCAGCGGGTGGCCGTGGAGATGGCAGACCGGGCCATAGAGGCGTTTGGACTGGACAGGGAGTCGGCGATCTCCGCCATCCAGGACCCCGACAATCTGCTGTACCATGATAATGAGCTGTACGTGGTCATAGATGGCGGCAATGCGCTGGTGGCCCACGGTGTCGATCCGGAGTTGACAGGAATGGACGGAAACAACGTAGTCGATGCCGCGGGCAACAACCTGGGGGAGATCTTCGGGTCCGGCGCTTCTCCGTATGGACGGTGGATAGAGCACTATCGGACCAACCCGGCCACCGAGTCCGACGAGGAGGTGCCAAAGTATTCCTGGGCCAAGACCGCATACGGGCACACGTTCATCGTGGGCATATACCCGGGGTTCGCGCATGGATCCGGCGTGGAGCTGAGCGCCGCCGACAGGGAGCGGCAGCGTGTGGCCGTGGCCATGGTGGACCGGGCCATAGATGCGTTTGTAGCGGACAGGGAGTCGGCGCTCTCCGCCATCCAGGACGACCAAGGCAATATCCTCTACCATGATGGCGAGCTGTACGTGTTCGTGGTGGATGGTAACGGTACAAAGATAGCACACGGAATTAATCCGGATCTGGTGGGTACCAACCAATACACCGTATCCGACATACATGGCACCAACCTGGGCGAACTCTACGAGGCCAACGCATCACCGTACGGCAAGTGGGTCAAGTACTACTGGCCCAACCCGGCCACCGAGTCCGACGAGAGCGAGCTCAAGTTATCCTGGATCAAGTTCCACGCCGGATACACCTTCGGCGTGGGCATCTATCCAGAGCAGGCCGACTCGATGATGACGATGACGACATCCGTGTCGTCGCCCTAGCCCGCGGCTGCCCCGCATCGACGGCATGCCAAGTTTTCGCGGCATTCAACCCGGCTAACCAGCGGGTCGCCATATCACCTCCAGGATACATGTCTCCCCATCAGGTGGCAACTGTGATGGCCCGGTCGGGCTTTTACCAAAACTTGGCGATTGAACCCGTCCCAGCCGGCGCGCACCATATGGGTCGTTTGGGTTCGGAACCGTTGGCGAGAGGGTCCAGCACGCGCACTCTCCACTGCCAACCATTGCACGCCAAGTTACCACACCTGGCGGCGGGTCGAGAAGGCGCGGTGGCGTGCCCAGGTGTATGATCCCCCTCGGCCCGATCGTTCTCTTTTTATGCTACAAATAAGTAACAGAGTATCATGAGCGGTACCACCAAGTGGGGCAGCATCAGGGTTCGCCAGGATCTGATAGACAGGGTCGCCAAGGCGCTCAACACCGAGGAGGCGCAGAGGGCCGGATTTACCAACGTGTCCCAGTACACAGACCACGTCCTCAGGGGGGCCGTCTCGGATCTGGAGAGCAAGAGGTTTGAGCACGTCAACATGTATGATGACCACGTCAAGATACTGGACAACAGGGTTGGCCGCCAGGGCAGGATACTCTCCGTCTATTTCAGGCGCGACACCAGTCCCATGTGCGACTACTGCGAGGAGTCAGACTGCGTCCACGTGCAGTACGCCTGGGAGATAGACGACGTGCGCAGGATGCTCGAGCAGCACGGCCTGAGGCCGCCCTCCTCCAGAGTGTAGGAGATGAGCCCCCGCCCCGAACTCTCTGTCCTGGTCGTGCCCGTATGTGGGCCGGACTTTGGTCGCGCGGCGGCGTGGTGCGCACATCATATGCGGCGCGCTGAGGTTCTGCTGCAAATACGGACAGTTTCACACCCTGCCGCGATTATCCCAAGTCATCCACGCCCACCACCACGATCGCCTCACCACGTATGGAAAATCTGGTACACTTGGGATTGTCCATCCTCTCCGGAACGGGCGGCGGGATGTTGCTGTACCTAGTGCCGGCCCGTACGTTGGACCGCATATCGGGTGATGAAAGAACGCAGGCTGGCGGAACCCCTCCCGGCAAAGGCGAAAAAACGGGAACCCTAGTCCGTACCATGTGCCGGTGCTTCTTCTACATGGAGCCGCCGACCTAGGCTGCAGGCCCCCCATCCCGTCAGACGCCCGGCGTGAACCGGCGGCGGTTCGCCCTACCTTACCACCAATATGCCTTCTTGGATCAGATATTGGATGGCACGCAGGAAAGTCTGGTCGTCGATCAGCCCTTCGGCCCACCAGCCCGCGTTGGTCCGGACCCAGCCCGGAACGGAGCCGGCCTCCCCGATCGCCTCGGCCATCTCTGAGGCTGCCCCCTCCATGATCAGGGATCCTGCCTGGTACTCGCCTACCTTCGTCCAGCCACTATCTGCCACCTGCCATATCTCGAACCTGCTGCCGGCAAGATCCCCTGCCCCGTTGAGCTCCATGTGGCCGCCGGATCCGATCATGTTCCTCGCCACCGCCGGCATGATGCTGGTCAGGGTGTGGACGTCGGTGGTCTGGGCCTGCTGGATGGCCGTGCCCAGCAGCCAAACCGAGTCGTAGGCGGCATAGCTGTAGACGGATGGCGCCCTCCCGTACCTTTCGTGCGCCCACTCGTCGACATACGTCTTGATGCTGTTGTTGTCGGTGACCGACCGGGACGCTATAAACTGGGTTTTTTGGGCAAACTCGAACGCGATGGGATCTTCCACCAGGATGACATTGCCGGCCTGGGTGTTGGTACTGAACCATCTCACCTTGCCAACGTTCTCGTAGAACTCTATCTGCTGTATCAGCAACAGGAACTCGTTCGTCCCCACGTACAGCACGCCGACCTTGTCGGCGCCGTGTCGCTCTATCAGCCTGCCAATCTCCGCATCCAGAACGGACGCCTCCACCGAAAAGTCAACCGCGTCCGGATTGTACCGGAATACCTCCACGACCTCGCCCTCGAATATCTCGATTATCCCCTGCTTGAGTCCGTCGCCCCACGGATCTCCGCGGGTTACGGTCGCCAACACCTCTATCCCGGCATCACCCAGCATGGCACTGACCACGGGCGCCTGACTGTTGTCATCCGGCCTGAGCCTGAATATGGAGTCGTCTATGGCAAGGTTGGCGGCCTGCGACCCGTGGGATATGGCCAGCATGTTGTTGGAGTCTATGTATCCCTTGGCGGTGTGGATGTGCGAGCTGAATCCCATGCCCACCAACAGGTCTATCCCCCTGCCCTTGAGGCTCTGTATCTTGTCAAGGGCGACCGATGCATTTGCCTGCGCGTCCTCCACCTGCATGGCCATGGTCCAGCCTGCGCCGATTGCGGCCAGATACTCGTTAAAGTCGTCCACCGCCTGCTCGGCCGCGCTCTTGCCCTCCTCGCCCTCCAGGGACCAGTTTCCCGTCACATCAAAGACCCCGCCAATCACCACCTGACTGGGTATCTCGCCTGACTGGGCATAAGCGCCGCTGCCCGCCGCCACCATGACGACCGCCAGTGATGCCAGAGCTACGCGGACCAGATCCATGGACAACAAACGCCGGGGATTCTATTAAGTATTCATCATGATAAATTTGCGCCGCCGGTGCCTGATACGGCCGGCGGGCCTTGCGCGCTTGGCTCCGGCGTGTCGCAGTATTGCCAGATATCTTTGCACAAAATTACCCAAATCGAATCTGCAGACGTCTATAATCCCAAAAGCTGGTACACGCCGAATTGACAATAAACCGGACGAACCCGGTTGGCTGCGCAATTGTTGCCGAGTTGTCCGGCCACATCCTTGGCGCGTCCGTACGGCCGGCCGCAAAAAAGACGTTTTTTCAAAAACAACATAAAGTTTAATCGACATGCAGAATATCTGGTAAATTATGGACATCGAAATACATGTACGGATATCCAAAAACAAACCGCTGAATAAACCGGGCGCGGCGGGCGGCCCACCGGCGGCCTCCCTGCCATCTGCTCCGGATGGATAAGCCGGTCGTTTCCTGCGGCGGCCCAAGCGACCCGGGGGTTTCAGCCGTCCCGCCCATGCGCAATTATTAATTATGCGGCGGCCGCCGGTTGCGCCATGGGGAGACTGTTCGGGACTAACGGGGTTCGGGGGGTGTTCGGGAAGGACTTTACATTGGAGCTGGTTCATGATCTGACCCTGGCGATAGCCCGGCATTTTGCACGGGGTCCTATACTGGTGGGCTACGACGGGCGCGACACCAGCCGGATAGTGGCCAAGGCGGTCTGCTCCGCCCTGAACTATTCCGGGCTCGACTGCGGCGATGCGGGGCTGGTTCCGACTCCGTGCCTTGAGTACTGCGTGCCGAAGCTGGGATATGCGGGCGGCATGATGATCACCGCATCGCACAACCCGCCTGAATACAACGGAATAAAGCCCGTGGCGCCCGACGGCGTGGAGATATCCAGGGAGGAAGAGGATATCATAGAGAGATACTACCAGGACAACGAGCGCGTAAGGGCCGAACGCTGGGGATCCACCGCGCCGGAACCGAGGGCCGTAGAGACGTATGTGGCCGGCGTGCTGTCCCAGGTGGATGCGGGGGCCATCGCCCGGCACAACTACACGGTGGTGCTGGATGCTGGCAACGGGGCCCAGGCGGTCACCGCGCCGCTGCTGTGCCGGCGACTGAACTGCAACGCCATACTTTTGAACGAAACCATAGACGGCCGGTTCCCCGGGAGGGGATCCGAGCCCACGCCGGACAACCTCTCAGAACTATCCGATGCGGTGGTACGCAACAAGGCCGACGTGGGGATGGCCTTTGACGGGGACGGGGACAGAAGCATAATCTGCGACGAGAGGGGCACCATCCTTACCGGGGATAGATCCGCGCTGGTTCTGGTCAGGTACCTGCTGACGGACAATCCGGGCTCGACTGTGGTGACCTGCCTCAACTCGGGCCATGCCATTGAGGGCCTTGCCGAGGAGTACGGCTCCCCGGTGGTGCGCACCAAGGTGGGCAGCGTGGAGGTCTCCAGAAGGATGGTCTCCTCCGGAGCGCTGGCCGGCTTTGAGGAGAACGGCGGCTTCATGTACGGGCGGCACAACCAGGTGCGCGACGGGTTGATGACACTGGCCCTGGCGCTGTCCGTGCTGGAGTCGTCCGGGAACGCAATGTCCGAGAACGTCTCCAGCCTGCCTGCGTCGTTCACCACCAAGGCCAAGGTACGGTGCACGCCGTCCCAGGCATCCAAGGTGATCGAGGCGCTCTACCGCGCCCGCCCCGACTCGGACACGACCGACGGAATCAAGACGTCCCTGGGTCCATCCAAGTGGGTCATGATACGGCCCAGCGGAACCGAGCCCATCATCCGAATATACGCCGAGGCTCCATCTGCCCGGGATCTGGATGCCCTGATATCAGAGTACACTGGCAAGGTACGATGCATCATCGGGCAGGACAGCCCGCATATCAAAAGTTAAAATTTGGCCCATCTGAACATCGGCTGATGGCCAAGGCTAGCCCGAAATCGGAGAAGGAACCCAAGAAGCCGCGCGTCTCCAAGGCCACCTCAAAATCCAAGAAGGCCGCCTCCAAATCCAGGGCCGCCAAAAAACCCAAGGCATCTCCGGCCCCAAAGCCCCCCAAACCGGAGACGGCCCCAGAGCAGCCCGAGATCGCCGGCAAGCCCGCCGAGGCCCCCAAGCCTGACGACAAACCCCAGCCGCCGGCAACCGTCGACAAGCCGGCCGAGGCGACAAAGCCCGCCGAGGCCCCCAAGCCTGACGACAAACCCCAGCCGCCGGCAACCGTCGACAAGCCGGCCGAGGAGCCCGACAAGCCGGCCGAGGAGCCCGAAGAGGCCCCGCCTCCCAAGCCCAAAGAGTACACCAGCGAGGAGATCGCCGAGATAGCCAAAAAGGTGGAGACCTACTCTGATCAAACGCCGGCATACAACCCCCAGCACATACTCAGCCCCGAATACAAGGGAACATCAAACTACGAGGAGGGAATACTCTTGGTCCGCCAGGAGACGGAGAGCCGGCTAGCCGCCCTGCAGGCCAACCCCGATGCCAGCCCGCAGCAGCTGCGCCAGGCCGAGGAGGATCTAAAGACCCTTGATCACCTCTACGAAAACTTCAACATCGGCATGAACGTCTTTAGGACCGCCCATGGCGGCCGCAGCAAGCTTCGCAAATAGCGCACCGGCGCCAACCATTACCAATTAACGGTATTAGGATCTCGCAACGAAGTTCGCCTAAATTAATATATGATGTATTTTTCTCCTCCATGTGTTGCACTCGGAAAAGATGTCTGAGTTTGTGGACAATGCGAGAAAATCCCAACAGGGTGGCGGGGATTCACGGATCAAGGCGCAGCACGACAAGGGCAAGCTGACCGCCCGCGAGCGCCTGGGCCTGCTGCTGGACGAGAACTCCTTTACGGAGATCGACTCGATGGTGACACACCACTACCACGAGTTCAACATGCAGGAGCGCAAGTTCCACACTGACGGCGTGGTCGGGGGGCACGGGACGATCAACGGCCGCAAGGTCTTTGTGTTCGCGTACGACTTTACCGTGCTTGGCGGCACCCTCAGCCAGATGGGCGCCAAAAAGATAACAAAGCTGATGGACCACGCGCTCCGGACGGGATGCCCCATCATCGGGATAATGGACTCGGGCGGCGCCCGCATCCAGGAGGGGATAATGAGCCTGGACGGCTTTGCGGACATCTTCTACCACAACCAGATGGCCTCCGGGGTGGTCCCACAGATAACGGCCAGCATAGGCCCCTCGGCCGGAGGCGCGGTCTACTCGCCAGCGATGACGGACTTTGTGGTGATGGTCGAGAAGGTCGGCACGATGTTCGTGACCGGGCCGGATGTCGTCAAGACCGTTCTGGGCGAGGAGATCTCCTTTGAGGATCTGGGCGGGGCCATGACCCACGGGACCAAGAGCGGCGTGGCCCACTTTGTCTCCAAGAACGAGTACGAGTGCTTCGACTGCATAAAGCGGCTGCTCTCATACATACCCCAGAACAACTCCCAGAAACCCCCAGCCACCACCCCCGGCGACGACCCAAACCGCACCGACCCGGATCTGCTGGCGCTGATCCCGGACAACCCCCTCCAGCCATACGACATGAAGGAGATAATCAACCGGATAGTGGACGACGGCGAGTTCTTTGAGATACACGAACTGTTCGCGCAGAACATCATAGTGGGCTTTGCCAGGATGAACGGGATGACGGCCGGGATTGTGGCCAACCAGCCCATGCACCTGGCCGGGGCGCTGGACATCGACTCGTCCAACAAGGCGGCGCGCTTCATCCGGTTCTGCGACTCCTTCAACATCCCGGTGATAACGCTGGTGGACACGCCCGGATACATGCCGGGATCCAACCAGGAACACAACGGGATAATACGCCACGGCAGCAAGCTGCTGTACGCGTACTGCGAGGCCACCGTCCCCAGGATAACCCTGGTGGTGGGCAAGGCCTACGGGGGCGCCTACATAGCCATGGGCAGCAAGAACCTGCGTACGGACATAAACTACGCCTGGCCCACCGCCCGCTGCGCCGTCCTCGGAGCCGAGGCCGCCGTCAAGATAATGAACCGCAAGGACCTCCAGAAGGCCGACGACCCCGGGGCGCTGCTGCAGCGCCTAAAGTCAAACTTTGAGGAAAAGTTCGACAACCCGTACGTGGCAGCCTCGCACGGGACGGTCGACTCGGTTATCGACCCGGCCCAGACGCGGCCCATGCTGATAAAGGCTCTGACCATGCTCTCGGACAAACGCGACAGGCAACTGCCCCGCAAGCACGGGAACATCAACCTGTGATCTGCCATGATCGAGAAGATTTTGGTGGCCAACCGTGGCGAGATAGCGCTCCGGGTGATGCGCACCTGCAAGGTGCTGGGGCTCAAGTCGGTGGCCATCTTCTCCGACGAGGACCGCGACTCGCTGCACGTCAAGCGCGCCGACGAGGCCTACTACGTGGGCGAGGCCGCCCCGGCCAAGTCGTACCTGAACCAGGAGAGGATACTGGAGGTGATCAAGTCCTCCGGCTCCGACGCCGTCCATCCCGGATACGGCTTCCTCTCCGAGAACGACGACTTTGCCTCGCTCTGCGAGCGTAACAACATCACCTTCATAGGCCCCACCGCCGAGTCCATGAACCTCTGCGGCGACAAGATGCGCTGCAAGGCGGCCATGTTGGCCGCCGGCGTCCCCACCGTCCCGGGCAGCCCCGGACTGGTCAACGATGCCGAGGAGGCCCTCAACATCGCCAACGAGATAGGCTACCCGGTCCTGCTCAAGTCCGTCTACGGCGGCGGGGGCAGGGGCATACGGCTGGTCAACAGCGACGGGCAGCTGCGCGACGCGTTCGAGTCGGTGACCGGCGAGTCCATCGCGGCGGTGGGCAAGTCCGCCATCCTGGTGGAGAAGTTCCTGCAGAAGACGCGCCACATCGAGTACCAGATGACCCGGGACACCCACGGCAGCGCGGTCCACCTGTTCGAGCGGGAGTGCTCCATCCAGAGGCGCAACCAGAAGCTGATCGAGCAGACGCCCTCCCCGATAGTCGACGCCGAGACCCGGGAGCGGGTGGGGGACCTGGTGGTCAAGGCCGCCGAGGCGGTGGGCTACACCAACCTGGGCACCGCCGAGTTCCTGCGTGCCGACACCGGCGAGTTCTACTTCATAGAGATAAACGCCCGGCTGCAGGTGGAGCACCCCATCACCGAGCTGGTCTCGGGGCTGGATCTCGTCAAGCTCCAGATTGATATCGCCAACGGCGAGCCGCTGCCCTTCCGGCAGGGCGACCTCAAGATGAACGGCTACGCCATAGAGTGCAGGATAAACGCCGAGGACACCTTCCTTGACTTTGCCCCCTCCACCGGGCCGGTCCCGCGGGTTACCCTGCCCCACGGCCCCGGCATCCGCTGCGACACCTACCTGTACCCGGGCTGCAGCGTCTCGCCCTACTACGACTCGCTGATGGCCAAGCTCTGCTCGTGGGGGGACACCTTCGAGCAGTCCAGGCTGCGCATGCTGACCGCCCTCAACGACTTTTACATAGGCGGCGTGCAGACATCCATACCCCTCTACAGGACCATCATGGCCACCCCCGAGTATATCGTCGGGGAGCTCTCCACCGACTTTCTGACCCGGTTTGACATCATCAGCCGGCACGCGGCCGACCTCAAGCGGGAGCGGCAGGAGATGGCCTCCGCCGCCCTGGCCGCGGCTGCCATGAAACGGGATAACGATGCCAGCATGATCAGGCCCTCCGGATCCCCGGGGTGGGGGAGCTTCTGATGGACTACACGATAGACGGGGATGACCACACCGTCTCGGTCCGCGGCAGGGACCTTGTGATAGACGGGACGGCCCGCCGGGTGGAGGTCATCTCCCGCAGCCCCGCCAGCGTGGAGTTCCTCCTGGACAACCGGTACCACCAGGCCACCTACCTGGAGGAGGCCGCCGGCAAGGTGGTCGTGGAGGTGGACGGGGTGGTCATGACCCTGGTGGCCAACCGCGGGCTCGACGAGATAGTCTACAAGAACTCCGGCGGGGCGGGCGAGGCGCTGGCCGAGTCGGCCCTGCTCAGCCAGATACCCGGCAAGGTGGTCTCGGTGGCAGTCTCGCAGGGCGACCCGGTGGCCGAGGGCGACACGGTCTGCGTGCTCGAGTCGATGAAGATGCAGGTCTCCGTCAAGGCCCACATGGAGGGAAAGATAAAATCGATACGCGCCAAGGTGGGATCCAACGTCGCCAAGGGCGACATGATCGCCGAGATAGAATAAAAGGCTAGTTTGCCAAATGCTCCCTTATCTTGGGATAGTCCGGCTCGTTCAGGGGGTTGTCGGTGACCCACCTGTAGGTGACCCTGCCGTCCGCATCCAGAACGAAGACGGAGCGCTTGGCCGCGTTGTACCCCTTGACATGCAGGAGGTCGGGCAAAAGCACGTCGTAGTCGCGGATGGTCCTGCTGGTATAGTCGCCCAGCACCGGGAAGTTCAGGTTGTTCTTCTCCGCAAAGGCCTTGTTGGCGAAGGGGCCGTCGTTGCTGATGGCCACCACCTGGGCGCCCACCTTGGAGAGCTCGTCCCAGGAGTCGCGGAACGAGCACAGCTCCCTCTCGCAGACGGGCGAGCTGGCCGCCACAAAGAAGGCCAGCACGACCTTCTTGCCGCGGAACTCCTGCAGGGTCCTCATCTTGAGATCCGTGTCCACCAGCTCAAAGTCCGGGGCCACGTCTCCCACGTTCACTGCCATTGGGTGTAGGGCGGCCCGTGCCATATTAAGCGGTTTTGATGGCCGCTCGAAGCGAATTCCATCCATACGGCATGGTGCTGGGCGGCGCGCTGCGGCGCCGGCCCGCTACCCAAAGAATCCACCCTGAAAAACGAACGCGCCAAAAAAAAGACTATATACGATCGTGCTCTTTCTGTGGCAAGAATGACAACATTTAGCATAGCAAAGATTACACTTATGGTAGCCGCTCTGATCGTGGCTGCCCCCGTCCTGGGGGCATACGCGCAGACCGGCGACAGTATGGATAGCATGCTGACGGGCACCATCACCATCGGCGGGCTCTTCCCGCTGACCGGCGATGCCAGCTCCATCGGCACCGACACCAGAGAGGCAGCCCTGCTGGCCGTAGAGGACTTTAACGCCTACCTGTCCGAACAGGGGGCCCAGTGGCAGCTGGCCATGACGGCCGAGGATACCGCGACCAACCCGGTGATAGCGCTGGAGAAGTTCCAGACGCTGTACGCGCACGGCGTGACCGCGGTGGTCGGACCGTTTGGCAGCGCACAGGTCCAAAACATCAAGGGCTACGCTGACACCAACGACCTGCTCGTGCTGAGCTACGGCTCCACGTCACCCGCACTGGCCATCCCAGGCGATAGCGTCTACCGGATGGTCCCCGACGACAACAACCAGGGCAAGGTCCTGGGCAAACTGCTTGAGGACAGCGGGATAGATGCACTGGTCCCCATCTGGCGCGGCGAGATCTACGGCGACGGCCTGGAGAGGGCGGCCGCCGAGGACTTTGCGTCGCGCGGAGGCTTCGTCCACGAGGGCGTCAGGTACAACCCCGACTCCCCCGAGCTGAGCCTTGAGGTGTCATCGCTGGCCGATGCCGTCCAGGAGATGGCCGACCAGTATGGCGCCGACAAGGTGGCAGTGTTGATGATCTCCTTTGACGAGTCGCTCCCGATAGTCCAGTCAGCCTCCCAGTACGACATCCTTACCCAGGTACAGTGGTACGGAGCCGAGTCGGTGGCAGAACAGGATCACTTCGTCAGCGACAGCATCTCCTCGGCGTTCGCCGAGCAGGTGGACTTTACCGCGGTACAGATTCTCATCAGCCCCGGCGGCATGTACAACGACGTAAACTCGAGACTCTCCGGCCTGCTGGGAGCCGTTCCCAACACGTTCTCCTATCCCGCCTATGACGCAGTCTGGGTGATAGGAAAGGCGATAATGGAGGCGGGCAGCGCCGACGCAGGAGAGATAAAGCTCGTCCTGCGCGATGTTGCCGCCGCCCACGCGGGCTCGGTCTCATCCAGCGAACTCAACGACGCAGGCGACCTGGCCCTGGCCAACTACAACATCTGGGAGATAGTCAACGACGCTTGGACCATCACCGGCGAGTACTCGGCGGCAGATGACATGCTGAGCATGATGGGCGCCCAGCAGGACGACGACATGATGATGATGATGGATTCGTCCCTGACGGGGACGGTCACCATCGGGGCATTGCTGCCGCTGACCGGCGAGGTCAGCTCCATCGGGGCTGACATGCGGGCGGCAGCGGATCTGGCCGTTAACGACTTCAACGACTACCTGGCCAGCCAGGGTGCCGACTGGCGCCTTGAGATGCTGATAGAGGATACGGCGACCAACCCGGTTATATCCCTGGAAAAGTTCCAACTGCTCTACTCGCGTGGTGCTGAGGTGGTCGTAGGACCGTTTGCCAGCGCCAACGTACAGAACATCAAGGGCTACGCCGACGCCAACGGCCTGCTGGTAATCAGCCCGGGCTCAACATCCCCGGCGCTCGCCATCCCAGGCGATAGCGTCTACCGGATGGTCCCCGACGACAACAACCAGGGCAAGGTCATAGGCAACCTCTTTGAGACACACGGCATGGAGGCGATGGTCCCCATCTGGCGCGGCGAGATCTACGGCGACGGCCTGCAAAAGGCCGCGGCCGACGACTTTGCCTCGCGCGGAGGCTTCGTCCACGAGGGCGTCAGGTACAACCCCGACGCGCCCGAGCTCAGCCTAGAGGTGTCATCGCTGGCCGATGCCGTCCAGGAGATGGCCGACCAGTATGGCGCCGACAAGGTTGGGGTCTTTATGATCTCGTTCGACGAGTTCCTCCAGATAGTCCAGTCAGCCTCCCAGTACGACATCCTCACCCAGGTACAGTGGTACGGCGCCGAGTCGGTGGCCGAACACGACCAGTTCATCAGCGACAGCATAGCGTCCGAGTTCGCCGAACAGGTGGACATAACCGCCGTCCAGATACTGATAGGACCTGGCGAACGCTACGGCGATGTGAGCTCCAGGCTCACCGCCCAGCTGGGCTCTGCGCCCAACTCGTTCGCCTACCCAACCTACGACTCCGTATGGGTGGCGGCCAAGTCGATAATGGAAGCGGGCAGCGCCAGCGCCAGCGACGTGGAAAGCGTCCTGCGCGATGTCGCCTCCGCCCATGACGGCTCGGTCTCATCCAACGAACTCAACGACGCAGGCGACCTGGCCCTGGCCAACTACCAGATATGGAAGATCGTCGACAACGCCTGGGACGTCCGGGGCAAGTACTCGGCCGGCAAGGACTTTCTGAGCGCCGAGACCGGACCCAGCGGCGAGGTCGAGGTGGGAGTCATATACCCGCTGACCGGCAGGCTCAGCTCCAAGGGAGCGGAGAACCTGGCCGGCACCCAGCTGGGAGCCGATGACTTTAACGCGTTCCTGCGCAGCATAAACGAGGACTGGCAGATGGTCCTCAGCGTGGAAGACTCTGAGACAGATCCCAACGCGGCGCTGGAGAAGGCGCAGACGCTCTTCTCCCGCGGCATCGACATCGTCATAGGACCGGAGACCAGCGGCAACACCGGACAGGTGAAGCCGTACGCCGACACCAACGACATGATGCTGATAAGCTGCTGCTCCACGGCGCCAAGCCTGGCAATAGCCGGCGACAGCGTCTTCCGGCTGGTACCTGACGACTCCAAGCAGGGAGTCGCCGTGGGCAAGCTGCTGGAGAGCCAAGGCATCCAGGCCGTGGCCCCCATATGGAGGGGCGACGCCTACGGCGACGGCCCCCCCTGGAGGAGTCCTCACGCGCCAACTTCGAGTCCCGCGGAGGGACCGTCAGCGAAGGCATCCGGTACAACCCCGAGGCAGTAGAGTTCTCCGGAGAGGTATCGGCTCTGGCCGACGAGGTGCAGTCACTGGTAGACCAGTACGGCGCCGACAACGTGGCGGTCTTTATGATCTCGTTTGACGAGTCAGTCCAGATAGTGCAGGGCTCGGCCAACTACCCCGTCCTCAGTGAGGTCAGGTGGTTCGGCTCCGAGTCGCTGACCAAGGGAACCCCGCTGGTAGATGACCGCATATCGCGCAACTTTGCCAACACGGTCGAGTTCACCTCCATGCAGATAGCAGAGAACCGCGGCAACGTCTACGAGCGCGTCCAGTCACACATCCTCGAAGAGTACGGTAGGGATCCGACCACGTTCGTCTATCAGGCGTACGATGCCGCTTGGCTGGTCGGCCTGTCCATCCTCAAGACCGGCGAGACGGACGCGGCCACGGTCAAGTCCGTCATCCATGATGTCGCCGCCAACTATGACGGCGCACTGGGAGCCACCACGCTCAACGAGGCCGGCGACCTGGCAGCCGCCGACTATGCCGTCTGGCAGATAGTCGGGGACGGCTGGGTAGAGACCGGCAAGTACTCGCTGCTTGAGGACGCCATCGACGTGATGGCGCCACCCAAGGACGACACGATGATGATGGTCGACGGCCTGATAATGGTCGACGGCACCGAGTTCGCACCCGACTTTGAGATGTCCGGAGGCGACGTCACCGCCATGCACACCAACCCCCAGGAGAACATGCTGATAGTAGATGTCACCTCGACCGAGGACGGATCCATCGAGATAACCCTGCCCAGGGATCTGATAGACTCCAAGATGGCCGATGACACCGACGACATGTTCTTCGTGTTGGTCGACGGCGAGGAGGCAGACTTTACGGAGACCGCTGCAACGGGCGACTCGCGTACACTCCAGATAGACATCAGGGCGGGATCCGAGAGGATCGAAGTGATAGGCACCTGGGCCGCGGTTCCGGAGTTCGGAACGATAGCGGCGCTGGTCCTGGCAGCTGCCATAATATCGATCGTGGCCATCTCGGCCAGATCAAGACTCAGTCTAGTACCAAGATTCTAAACCACCATTTTTTCCTATTTTTTGTCCGGGTATAGTAGCGGATGGCGCCTGATCGCGCCCGCCGTGGGGATCTACGACCACCCTGATGACTATATGCCGATCTTGTCTTTGATCAGGCGTATCTCTCCATCGATCCTCTGGAAGCGCCTGTCCATCATGTCGCCTAGGTTGTTGGAGAGGCCGCGTACCTCAGATGTGGTCTGATCCTGCTTGTCGAGCATCTTATCTGAGCAGCCCTGTATCGTTGCTATTGTCTGATCCTGCTTGTCAAGCATCTGATCCTGCTTGTCGAGCATCTTATCTGAGCAGCCCTGTATCGTTGCGATTGTCTGATCCTCGGCTTTGTCTCAACGACGGATGTCATCAAGGGCACGGGGGATGTCCGACGATCTAAATCTTTCGGTCACACTGTCCTGCAAGGCATCCATATCGGGCATGTGTCTACCTGCAGGGAGCGGATCTGGCACGGGCCCGGTTAGGTCGTGCTCAAGGGGTTATGCCCCCATGAAATTTCAGCGTCAAAACACACATTGCCAGCAACCGTTCAGCCCCTTTTTAAAGACGGCCGGTTTTGGTGCCAAATTCGGCCAAAATCGTTCCTGATCACTACCATCTAGAGAAGGGGGTTGAACGGTTACCATTGCCACTTTCTGACATCAATGGCTCATTTTATATATCTGGACAGGTTTTCTAGCCTCGACATGAGTACCGATTCTGGATCGGGTAAGGCTGAACCTATCACAAACGTACAAGAGGAGAAAAACCCGGATCTGCAGCGCTTTGCTGATGAAAATGGCGTGGTGCTGCTTGCCTTCATCGGCTCCTACGTGCCACGCAGATATGGTCCGGCCATATTTGTTGACTCCATGATGTCAGCAAGGGACGAAATCGGCGTTGAGCAAGCTTTGGCCTACATAATGAAGGAATATCCGGCCAAGGACCGTAAACTATACCTCTTGGTGAATTCACTTGGCGGCTACACTTCGTCGGCATTCAAGATTGCAATGGCTGTCAGAAAATCCTTTGCCGATATCACCGTGTTCGTGCCGCATATTGCGGCTAGTGGCGGAACCATGTTAGCACTTACCGGAAACCAAATTCGTATGGGAATGATGAGCCAGCTTAGCCCGGTAGATGTCCAAGTCTGGCACGAAGGGCACCGCATATCTGTAAATTCTTTTCTTGCAGCGGAAACGATTGTGGGTAAGCGTATAGCCATGAGGAGTGATGACGAACTGTCCTATCTTGAAAAACAACTGGCTGAATCGTTTGATCCTGCCATCTTGGTGGAGTCTCGTAACACAGTAGAGATGGGCAAGGTGTACCTAGACAAAATACTAGCAGCGGTAGGATACGACGATGAACATCGAGCCAGCATGACACGAAGTTTGATCTTTGACTTGCCAACGCATGGGTTTGTTGTACAAGCCGACTTGGCCAAACAGATTGGCATAAACGTACAGCCTAGTGAGACCAACCCAGAGGAGTGGGACATGATGCAAAAATGGCTTTTAGACTATATAGACAAAGCCGAAGATCGGCACTTTGTAAGATACGTCGTGCCAAAGAAAGGGAAATAGCGTTATTCGTGCGGCGTTCGCCAGCGTTCGTATGCTTCCCAAACACCGCTGTCCTTCACTTCTTCCAGTCGCACTCCAGAACCAACACTATCCCAGTTGGTTGCGACCATTGGCTGCGTTTCGCTTTCAGAGGAACTTGCTTGTTCCGTGGTGCCATTCATCACTTTCAATACACCGTTTTGTTATTTATAATCGTGTTGGCAGAGCTCATGTCTGGAGAAGCCGTACAAGTTCGGGTCACACCGACTCGCTATTCTACACCATCCGGCAACGGCCTGTCCGCCGTCCTAGTCGGTTCGAGAAGGGAGACGCGACCGGACCAAGTCGGGCTCTGCGAATGCCGTCCGCTCGTCTTTGGGCGCCGCGCCTCCCCCGAAGATGGGCGAGGATACTACGTCGGTGAAGATGCCTCAGGCGGGATCGCGCGCCATCCCGTTGGTGGCCTGGTAGGCGGATATGCAGTTCCTCTCGCAGGCGGCCGCGAACGTTCTGATGGTGGAAAAGTTGCGAGCGGTCTTCCAGTCCGGAAACCGGACCCTGCGGCGGTCCACCACCAGCAGGTCGCGGACGCTCCGCTCGGTGTCGTTGTTGTTGGGGGCATCCCCGGCACCCGGGGCGCGGTGAACATGTAGGGGGCGGCGTTGGAGACGGTGGTGGTGACGCCGTCGGCCGGGAACGATTCGATGATAATCCGGATGCGCCCGGTCAGCTGGTCAATCCGGGCGATGATCCCTGGTTGACTGGCGCACCGGACCGGTCCCCCCGCCAGCCGCTCCACCTGCTTGCAGGTCAGCTTCGTGTCGTGGTAGATGGCCTGCATCATCCGGTGGCGGTCGCACGGGGGGGGATCCCAGACCGTTTTCCATTGAGGACTCCTCGGTATCGCGCGGCAGGTGGACGTTGCACCGGGATAGGATCCACCGTGTGCCACTCGTATCCGGCGGTGCCATCCCACATGGCGGGACCGTGGTCCGGTCCGGCGTCCCCCGGCCCCACGACCATGGAACCCGACCGGAGCCCAAACCCTGGAAGCGAGAATTTTCCATAGCTTTTTATAGCAAATTTCAACTGCGAGATTTGCATTGGTTGGAGAACTTGCTGGTGATTATGGCAATATTCTCCTGATGTTCGGTTTTGCAGTGGTGGCGGTGGGACCCGCCCTGATAATCTCCAGGATGGTCTCCCCGCGCCGCCGCAGCAACCCCGTCAAGTTCCTGCCCATGGAGTGCGGGCAGGTGCCAAAGGGGGAGGGCCGGACCCATTTCATGATGCAGTATTACGCGTATATCCTGATGTTCGTCGTCTTTGACGTGATGGCCATATTCCTGTACGCGTGGGGCGGCTCCATCCTGATGCTGCCCCGGGCGGCGACCCTTCCGCTGATAGCCTTCCTGGGGATAATGTTCGCCGCCATGGCCTTTGCCCTGCACCAGTCCAGGAGGAGGAACATCTGGTGATGGCCCCATGCTGAAGGACCTGGTCACCCCCCACAACGCCAACGTCTTCGTGGGCAAGATAGGCGACGTCCTGGAGCGGGCCATCGACAAGCCCCTGGGGTACGCCATCAACTGGGGCCGCATCTGGTCGCTGTGGCCTGTCCACATCGAGACGGCCTGCTGCAGCGTAGAGTTTGGCGCCGCCTCCGGGCCCCGATACGACGTGGAGCGGTTCGGGATCATCGAGGCGTTCGGATCCCTCCGGCAGTGCGACCTGATAGTGGTCCAGGGCACCATCACCCGGAAGATGGCCCCGCGCCTCCGGCTGGTCTACGACCAGATGCCGGAGCCAAAATACGTCATCGCCATGGGCGCCTGCGCCATCACCGGCGGCCTATACTTTGACTCCTACAACGTCCTGCCCGGGATAGACGGGGTCCTCCCGGTCGACGTCTACGTCCCCGGATGTCCCCCGCGGCCGGAGACCCTCATACAAGGCTGCATGCTCCTGCAGGAGAAGATGAAACGCATGAAGGCCAGGAAGTTCGTCTGATGGACCCCGAGCCGCCCGCACCATCCGGTACCGCATCGCAGATACTCTCCAAGTTCCCCGACTCCGAGATAGTCTCGGACAAGGCCGACCGCCCGCAAGTCCGGGTGAGCTCCGAACACATCCACGAGGCGGCCGTCTACGCCAAGGACCTGGGCTACGACCACGCCGAGTCGGTCAGCGGGGTGGACTACCCCCAGGACGGCCAGATAGAGGTCGTCTACCACCTGGGATCCTACTCCAACCCGGACCTCGAGAAGAGCATCCTGGCCCTGGCGGTCCGCGCCCCCCGCGAGGAGACGCCCTCCCCCGGCAAGGACTCCACCCGGCTGCCCACCCTCCGCGACGTCTTCTACTCGGTCGAGTTCCACGAGCGCGAGATATTCGAGATGCTTGGCGTATACTTTGAGGGGCACCCCGACAACCGGCGCCTCCTCCTGCCGGAGGACTGGGCGGACCTGCCGCCCCTCCGCAAGGACTTTGACATTAAGGGACGGTGATGATACGATATGTCCGCCCAGCTCCCACCCGGCCTTCAACTAGAAAAGGTGGACGAGCGCATCATGACGCTCAACGTGGGCCCCCAGCACCCAGGCTCCGGCCACATGAGGATCATCGTCCAGATAGACGGCGACTACATAGTCGCCTGCGACCCGGACCCCGGCTATGTCCACCGCGGCGAGGAGAAGATGGCCGAGTACCGCAACTACATAACCAACATCCCCCACCTGGAGCGGCCCGTCATCCACGACTCGTGCAACATCCTGTACCCGTACGTGCTGGCCACCGAAGACCTCCTGGGGATAGAGGTGCCCGAGCGCGCCAAGTACGTCCGGGTGATCGCCTCGGAGCTCAACCGCTGCGTCTACACGCTCTACTGGCTGGCCATCTACGGCATCTTCCTGGGCCACTCGACGATGTTCATGTGGCCGGCCGGCGACCGGGAGCTCTTCATCGACCTGCTCGAGAAGATGACCGGCGCCCGGGTGACCCACGCCTATCTTGTTCCCGGCGGGGTCCGCAACGATCTCCCCGCCAACTTCGAGGACGTCTGCCTCCGGCAGGTGGCCTACTTTGAGAAGCGGATAGCCGAGTATGCGGACATCTTCTATGACAACCCCATCCTGATATCCCGAACCCAGGACACCGGCGTCCTCTCCCGGAGCGACGCCATCCGCCTGGGGACCACCGGGTCTGTCCTGCGGGCCAGCGGGGTGGACTTTGACATCCGCAAGAAGGAGCCCTACGACGTCTACGACTCGCTGGACTTTGAGACCAACGTCCTCCGGGCCGGCGACGCCTACGCCCGCTCCAAGATACCCTGGCTGGACATGATGGAGTCCTGCCGGATAATCCGCGACGCCCTCTCCAAGATGCCCAAATCCGGATCCGTCCGGGTCAAGCTCAAGCCCAACCCCAAGGGCGGCGACGAGTCCGTCTACCGCCGGGTGGAGTCCGGCCGGGGGGCCCTGGGATGCCATATCGTCTCGCGCAGCAAGCCCGAACCCTACCGGGTCAAGCTCAGCGTGGGGTCCTTCCGCAACCTGGTGGCGCTTCCCTACCTGCTCAAGGGCGAGAAGCTGGGCAACATGCCATCTGTCTACTGGAGCCTCAACTACTGGCCCGTGGAGGCGGACAGGTAACTTGTCGGTGATAGCCCCCGACTTTAGGTTCAGCGGGTTCCTCCGCAGCCTGACCGACAACATATTCTGGATTATCGTGCTGGTCACCCTGGTGGGGATACCCGCCATCCAGATAGTCCTCTTCTATATCGAGATGCCCGTGATAGACGGCGAACTGCTGACGCCCTTCCTGGCGCTCACCTGGCTGGCCGACCCCTCCAGGACGCTGCCGATAGTCAAGGCCTTCATGGAGACGGACCTCTTCAGGATAGCCGTCTTTCCGGGGTTCGGGCTGGCCGCCCTGCTGGCCGCCGGCACCATCTTCGTCGAGCGCAAGATGCTGGCCAAGCTGCAGCTGAGGGTGGGCCCCTTCTACTGCGGCAAGGTCGAGGGGATACTCCAGCTGATGGGCGACGGGCTCAAGCTGATCTCCAAGGAGATCATCATCCCCGCCAAGGCCGACAAGCCCATCTTCTGGCTG
Organism: Nitrosopumilaceae archaeon; assembly: GCA_965261905.1. Classification (GTDB taxonomy): domain Archaea; phylum Thermoproteota; class Nitrososphaeria; order Nitrososphaerales; family Nitrosopumilaceae; genus VYCS01. Next base: position 1,653,366 of record CBDHDZ010000013.1, read on the forward strand.
GCGCCGGTCGCCTTCGTGGGGACCGCCGCCGCCTTCGTCAGCCTGATACCGGCCGCCCCCGGATGGGTGGTGGCCGACGTCAACCTGGGCGTGCTGGCCGTCTTTGCGGTGATAGGGTTCTTCCCGATAGTGACCGTCCTGTCGGCCTGGTCGGCCAACTCCAAGTTCCCCTTCATCGGGGGCATACGCGCCCTCCACCAGATGATCTCCTTTGAGATACCCCTGATACTCTCCCTGCTGGGGGTGGTCATCCTGACCGGCACCATGAACCTATCTGAGATAGTCGAGTCGCAGGGCGCCTTCCCGTGGATAGTCTTCCTGCCGGTGGGCGCCATAGTCTTCTTCATCTGCATACTGGCGGAGCTGGAGCGCATACCCTTCGACCTGCCCGAGGCCGAGTCCGAGATAGTCGCCGGCTGGCTCACCGAGTTCTCCGGGATGATGTACGGACTGGTCCAGCTGGGCTCCTACCTCAAGCTGTACGCGTTCGCCGCCCTGTTCACGGTGATGTTCCTGGGCGGGTGGCACGGCCCGATGCTCTGGCCCCCCTTCCCGACCGAGATAATCACCGACGGCATCCAGCTGGGGCCGGTCACCATGACCATCCCGGGCCTGCCCCTGCTGGACCAGGTGACGCTCAACGGCATACTGTGGTTCATCCTCAAGACGGTCGCGGTCATCTTCTTCATCCTGCTGCCCCGGGGGGTCTTCCCGAGGATACGCATAGACATGCTGCTCACCCTGGGGTGGTACAAGCTGATCGGCCTCTCCTTCGTTAACATCTTTATAGCCTTGGCCTTGCTCTACGCCGGTGTACTCGGACCTGGAGGGTTGATTGGATAGATGAGCACCGCCACCGGAATAATCAAGGCCCTGAACTCGGGGGTGCGCCATATAGCCCGCAAGCGGTTCACCCTGCGATATCCCGAGCAGAAGCTAAAGTTCGTCGGGGACGGCTACCGGTACGACCCCGTCACCGGGGTGGGCATAGCCGGGCTCAAGGGCCGGCACATGCTCTTCCACGACCACTGCACCGGCTGCCAGCTCTGCTCGATCGCCTGCGAGGGGGTGGCCGAGGCCATAGCCATGGTCAAGGTCCCCGAGTCGCACAAGCACAACAAGAAGAGTATAATGCCCCAGATAGACTACGGCAAGTGCGTCTTCTGCGGGCTCTGCGTGGACGCCTGCCCGTTCTACGCTCTGTACATGAGCAACGACTACGAGCTGTCCTCGTTCACCAAGGAGGGGCTGATCTACACTCCCGCCCAGCTCCAGGTCAAGCCGTACGTCTCCCAGGACGCCGAGATCCAGATCACCGACAGGGGTGCCACGCATGGTTGAGGCGGTCTTCCTTGCCCTGTCCGTACTGACCATAGGCTCGGCCATAGCGGCGCTCGAACTCCGCTCGCTCATCTACGGGTCCATCGCCCTGATGGGCTCGCTGGGCGGGGTGGCCGGCTTCTTCTTCCTGCTGGACTCCCCGTTCGTGGCGCTCTTCCAGCTGGCCGTCTACGTGGGCTCGATAGCCGTGCTCATCCTGTTCACGGTCATGCTGGTGCGCCGCGAGCTCATCTTCAAAAAGGTCGAGGACCGGCGGCGGCGCATGGCCGGGATAGGGCTGATGCTGGTCTTCATGGTGGCCATCGGGGCGGTCGTGATCTCCTCCGGCGTCCACGACATCCAGACCGACTCCGAGCCCCTGGACTTTCGCGAGATCGGCGAGGACTTTCTGGTATACTACTGGCCTGCCCTGGTGCTGATGGCCCTGATACTCTCGGGGGCCGTCACCGGCGCCCTGGTGCTGGCAAGGAGGGACATAGACAATGAGTGAGGGCCTGACCGAGTTCGTGCTGGTGTCGGTGGCCCTGCTGGGGATCGGCATCTACGGCCTGGCCGTCAAGCGCAACGCCATCCGCATGCTGTTCGCCGTGGAGATAATCATCAACGCCGCCAACCTCAACCTGGTGGCATTCTCCAGGTACATCGACGACAGCGGGGGGCAGAGCCTGGCGCTCTTCTCGATAGCCATCGCCGCCGCCGAGGTGGCCGTCGGGCTGGCCCTGGTGGTGGTGGCGTACCGCATGTACAAGGATGTCGACATCGCCAACTTCCGGAGCCTGAAGGGATGATGATGGTGGTCCCATGATGGTGATAGAGTACGGCCTGCTGCAGGCGGTGTTCATCCCGCTGCTGCTCTCCCCGGTGGCCTACCTGCTGGGCGTCAAGTACGGCCCGAAACCGGCCATGTGGTTCTCGTTCGCCATCCTGCTGTACGGGACCGCCCTGGTGGTGCTGGGCTCGCTCTCCGGCCAGAGCGAGACATACCCCTGGACCGAGCAGTTCGGCGGCTTCGGGTTCGCGCTGGACGGGCTATCGGCCCCGTTCGCGATAATGATCTACGTGCTGAGCACCATCCTGGTGCTGTACTCGCGCCCCTACATGGTGCACCGCTTCCACGAGCAGGCCGGCGGCACCCTCCAGCAGGAGGCGCTCAACCGCCAGTCGGGGCTCTACTTTGCCCTCTACCTGGTGTTTGCCATGGGCATGCTGGGGACGGTCCTGGCCACCAACCTGATACAGTTCTACGTGTTCTTCGAGGTGATGCTGATACCGGGCTTCTTTTTGGTGGCCCTCTGGGGGGACGGGGCCCGCCGGAAGATCGGGTTGATGTTCCTGTTCTGGACCCACGTGGGCGCCGTGGTGCTGCTGCTGGGGTTCCTGATGATAGGGCTCACCGTGGGCAGTTTCGACTTTGCCGACATCTCCGAGTCGGCCATGCCGCCCGATATCGTGCTGATATCGGCGATTGCCATCTCGATAGGGCTGGGCGTCAAGCTGGCCGTGTTCATGTTCCACATATGGCTGCCCTGGGTGCACGGGGCGGCGCCCACCCCGATATCGGCCCTGCTCTCCCCGGCCATGATCGGCATCGGGGCGTACGGGATCTTCCGGCTGGTGGCCGAGTTCCTGCCGGCCACCTTCTCGGACCTGGCCATCTGGTTCCACATCTGGGGGCTGGTGACCATGCTGTACGGCGGCGCGATGGCCCTCATGCAGGACGACATCAAGAGGCTGTTCGCGTACTCGTCCATCTCCCAGATGGGCTACATCCTGTTCGGGATAGGGTCGCTGTCGGTGCTGGGGATGGCCGGCGCCGAGATGATGTACGTCACCCACGCCCTGGGCAAGGGGCTGCTCTTCATGACCGCCGGCATCCTGATAGTGAACGTGGGCACGCGCAGCATCTCCAAGCTGGGCGGGCTGGCCGGCAAGATGCCCATCACCGCCGTCTGCGCCGTGATCGGGGCGCTGACCATAATGGGCGTGCCGCCCACCAGCGGGTTCATGGGCGAGTGGATTCTCTTCTATGGCGCCCTGGAGACGGCCATCGAGCAGGGCTCTACGCTCAGGGCGGTCACCTTCGGGCTGGGCCTGGTGGCGACGGTCCTGACCATGTCGTACATCCTGTGGATGCTCAAGAGGGTCTTCTTTGGCAAGACGCCGGCCAACCTCGAGCGGGTTCGCGAAGCGGGCTGGCACATGACCGCCCCGATGATGGTCCTGGCCGGGTTTACCATCGTGGTCGGGATATACCCGGACATCTTCCTTGAGGGGATCATCCCGTACATGGAGGGGGTGCTTAACACGTGACCATCGAGGCTGCCTGGCTGGTCTGGATACTGCCGTTTGCGGGCGCCCTGATAATCCCCGGGGTGGCCAAGTTCTCCGGCCGGGGGACCACCTACCTGGCGGTGGCCTTTGCCCTGGCCTCGGCGGGTTCGGCGGCCTCGCTGATGCCGATGGCCCTCGAGGGCCAGGAGATACACTCGCAGATACCCTGGATAGAGGCCATCGGCCTGGAGGCGGGCGTGCTGGCCGACCCGCTGTCGGTGATAATGGCCAACGTGGTGGGCTGGATATCCTTCCTGATCATAATATACAGCACCGGCTACATGAGGGGGGACCGCGACATCACCCGGTTCTGGTTCTGGATGCTCTTCTTTATCGGGTCGATGCAGATTATCGTGCTCTCGGACAACCTGCTGCAGATGTTCTTCGGCTGGGAGGGGGTCGGGCTGGCCTCGTACGCCCTGATATCCTTCTGGTACCGGGACAAGCGCAAGGACCACGTCGGCGTCCGGGGCAAGAAGGCCCTGGGGCTGCTGGAGTACTACTCGCCCACCCACGCGGGCATGAAGGCGTTCATCATGACCAAGGTGGGCGACGTGATGATGCTGGCCGGCATGCTCCTGATATTCATGTACGCGGGAACCTTCGGCTTCCGGGAGATGCTGGAGAGCACCGCCTGGGCCGTCCAGATGGACGCGGCCGGCATGCTGGTGCCCGCATTCGTGCTGCTGTTCGGGGGGGCTATCGGCAAGTCGGCCCAGTTCCCGCTCAACGAGTGGCTGCTGGAGGCGATGACCGGCCCGACGGCGGTCTCGGCGCTCATCCACGCGGCCACCATGGTCAAGGCGGGGGTCTTCCTGGTGGCCAGGATCGGCCCGATAGTCTTCGCCCTGGGCGCGGCCGGCATCCTGGGGGACCAGTTCTTCCATATCATCGCCTGGACCGGGGCGATCACGGCCCTGCTGCTGGCCACCCAGGGGATGACCAACCCCGAGATCAAGAAGGTGCTGGCCTACTCGACCGGCTCCCAGATAGGGTACATGATGCTGGCACTGGGGGTCGCCGGCCTCTCCCACCAGTACGTCGACGGGTACACGGCCGGCTTCTTCCATCTGATATCGCACGCCATGTTCAAGGCCTCCCTGTTCATGGCCGCCGGCTCGCTGCTGCATGTAGTGGGCAGCCGGTTCATGACCGACATGGGCGGCCTGCGCAGGCACATGAAAAAGACCTACTATTTCGTGTGGGCGGCGGGGCTGGGCCTGATGGGGGCGCCATTCATCACCACCGGTTTCTGGAGCAAGGACGCCATCTTTGCGGCCGTCTACGAGTCGGGCGCCGAGGCGGCCCTGGTCCTGTACGGGATAGCCGTGCTGACGGCGGTGATCACCGCCTTCTATACGACCAGGATGATCGGGATGGTCTTCCACGGCCCCAAGAGCGAGCACATCCAGAAGATGGAGAAGGAGGGCCGCCACGTCCACGAGGCGACCATCTCCATGTGGGTCCCCTACGGGATACTGGCGGCCCTGACCATCATCATCGGGGTGGCCGGCCTGTACGTGGAGGGCAACCTGCACCACCTCTTCGAGGAGTACCTGGACCACTACTTTATGATTCACGGCGAGGCCCACAAGGACACCGGAGGGTTCCTGGGGCTCAACGAGGTCGCCCTGGGCTCCTCCCTGGCGGCCTTCGGGATAGGGCTGGCCCTGGGGTACGTGTTCTATATCCGGCGGGCGGCCAGCGCCACCCGGGTGGTCAACTCGAACATCTTCTTTTACGCGGTTCACAAGGTGATCCTGAACCGGTGGTACCTCAACGCGATGGTCTACTGGTGCTTCGTGGTCGCCCCGCTGTGGCTGGCCCGGGGGCTCTTCAGGTACTTTGAGAGGACGGCCATCGACTACGGCATGAACACCGGCCTGCAGAGGGCCGCCGGCTGGGGCGCCCGGGTGGTCCAGGGCACCCAGACGGGTACCGTCCAGTCATACCTGTTCGTATTTGGAGCGGGACTGCTGTTTGTGGTCCTGGTGCTGATGGTGTAGGGCCATGTTGGAGATATCTACAACCCCGCTGGTGATAATGGGCGTCCTGGGGGTCGCCGGGGTGGTCCTGCCCCTGCTGGACATCTGGCGGAGGGGCCGCGACACCCGGGTCTACGCGGGGATAGCTTTGGCGGCGCTCTTTGCCTCGATGGGCTACATGGGCTACCAGTTCTCGGCGGGGATGGTCCAGCCGGGGGCCGTCTTCAGCGAGGAGGTGCTGGCCGACGACGCCTTCGGCGGGCTGTTCGGGATCGCCATGTTGATAGTAGCCGTCTTCAGCGTGGTGGGCTCGATCAGCTACATGCGCCAGAACAGGTACCCGGCCGTCTACTACTCGCTGATACTGCTGTCGGCCATCGGGATGGTCCTGGTCGCCTACTCGACGGACCTGGTGATGCTGTTCGTCGCCTGGGAGCTGATGAGCATACCCACCTACGTGCTGGCCGGCTTCATGAAGAAGAACCCCATGTCCAACGAGGCCGCCCTCAAGTACTTCCTGTTCGGGGCCATGTCCTCGGCCATCATCGTCTACGGGATATCGCTGGCCTACGGCCTGACCGGCTCGACCAACATCGCCGAGGTGATGGCGGGGATGGCCACCCTTGATCCGGCGATGCTTCCCCTGGCCATCCTGGCCGGCGGCCTGTTCATCGCCGGGTTCGGCTTCAAGATGGGGCTGGTGCCCTTCCACATGTGGCTGCCGGACACCTACGAGGGTGCGCCCCAGCCGATCACCGCCCTGCTGGCGGCCGCCACCAAGAAGGCCGGCTTTGCGGCGGCCATCCGGATACTGATAATGGGGATGGCCGCCCTCCACCTGGACTGGGCGCTCGCCCTGGGGGTGGTCGCGATCATGACCATGACCGTAGGCAACGTTGCGGCGATAATGCAGAAGAACCTGTCCAGGATGCTGGCCTACTCGAGCATAGGCCACGCGGGATACATCCTGATAGGGCTGGCCGTCGCCCCCTATTCGGCGATGGGCCTGCAGGGCTCGCTGTACCACGTGCTCAACCACGCCGTCATGAAGGGGGCCGCCTTTATCGCCATCTCCGGGGTGGTGGTCGCCCTGGCCGTCACCCACCTGGACAAGATCAAGGGTCTGGGGCGGCGCATGCCGGTGACCGCCCTGGGGATAACCATCTCGCTGCTGGCCCTGGCCGGCGTGCCGCCGCTCAACGGGTTCTGGAGCAAGCTGATGCTGTTCGGCGCCGCCCTGGATGCGGGCACGGTGGTCTGGTGGGGCCCCTGGCTGGCCATCGCCGGCGTCCTGAACAGCGCCCTATCCCTGGCCTACTACGGCTGGGTCCTGCGGAAGATGTACTTTGAGGGCGAGACCGAGAAGAGGGTCCGCGAGCCCCGGTCGGTCATGGCGGTGATGGCCTTCTCCATCCTGTTCATGGTGGGGCTGGGCGTCTACCCGGACCCGGTCATCTCGTTCGTCGAGTTCGCCACCCCCGCCTTCCCCATGCCGTAGCGGGGTGTTGCGGCCCAATTCCGGGGCCTAACCGATGTTGGTGCGTAATTCCTGTCCGCAGGCAGGACTCCGCCACCCGGAAAGAGGATCTGCAGGCACAGTCTGTCGATTTACGCACCAACATCTGCCTAACCAGCACCTTTATCGCCTACCGGGTCATACTCGTGTATGCTCGCACCGTTTGTCAAATGGCTTGAGAAGGGAGCCTTGGTCAATTTCGACCTCGTCACAGACGATACCGACGACGGGTTCGCCACCCGGTTCAAGATACAAAAGTATGTCTTCATTGCGCAGCAGCTGGGGCTGGACACCAACTACGAGTACAGCAGGTATCGCTACGGGCCCTATTCGCCGGAACTCACCAGAGAGTATTATCGACTCGGGGAGAAACCTGCCTTGTATGACGCCGAATCCACCGGGACTCTCTCGGGACGGTTCAGGCCGGCGGAGTTTCTTGAGACGGTGAGGGGCCGTGACAACCAGTGGCTTGAGGTGGCCACGACACTGCTCGACATGCGCGGACAGCACAACTCGCCGGCGAGCCTGGTGGATCATGTGGCGTGGATCAAGAGCATGTATCCCAGAGAATACGCCGAGCGGGTGCTGGAGGACCTGCGCCAGACTCCCATCTCATCCGTATTCTCCTACTGACAACCTTCTCCTGCGCTTCCCAGAACTACTCATCACCATTTCAACCTCTTTGACTCCCTCCGAGAGTAGCTTCCGGTCGTCCGTGATCAGGTTAGTGGAGTTTGGATCACACGGCGCATGGCTTAGAATCGGGGCATCGGTGAACTGCGATCTCAGCCTCTTGCTTGGCGTCTTGGCCATGTCTGCGATAGATGCCGCAGTGGGCGGCATGCGGTTCTTCGGATCCGCCAGATCCGGTACGTCCTCCAACATCCTCCTTGCGGCATCCGGCGGGTTGGCGGATGCGGGGGCATCCCGCATTATTATGGAGATGGCCTCTTCCATGACAGCCTGCGGTATGACTGCGTCGATGGTGCCGGCGTCCAGCCTGCTCAGGATTCGTTTGAAGTAACCCCGGCATGCGGCGGCCATCAACCATCCTGGTCGAACCGGAGCCGGAGAGCCGCGGCGAACGCCAGCGGGACGCCCCTTGCCATCTCGTGCATGTGCTGCAGCTCGTCCAGGGTGATCTCCGTCCCCCCGCCGTGGGCGACCGAATGCCGGTCTTGGAGCAGTCTGCAGTATGTCTTCTTGGCCTCTGCTGCAAGAGGCATGCCCTCGGTACCGGGCAGTCCATCCAGGACATCCACAAGGCGCTTTGCGGAGACTGTCCCAAAGGACATCTTATGTTTCTCCGTGGCCATTCCAAGATACCGGACAAACTCCACGTCACCGGAATTCGCCATCCTCAGGTCAACCGCACCGCGGATCGTCTTTTCGTACGCCCCACAGGCTGCCACCAGCAGGAACCTGACCAGGATGGGCTCCAGCGTGTCCCTGTCGGAGCTTTTGTCCAAGTGCCCGCGGCACACCCTCAGGCGCTCCTCAAAACGCTCCAGCGGATCCCCGGCTGCACCGGCGGGCATCTCCCCCTTCTCGCCCATGTCCGTTTACGCCTGCCGTTTGCGTTCCCTGCGTATGGCATACAGCCTCTCGGAGGCCAAGGCCGCGTCCCGATTGTACTTTGCAAACACAAACCCCGGATCCAGGGAGAGTGCCCTGTCGTAGCACTCCACCGCCTCGCGGTGGCGCCCCAAGCCGAGCAGCGCGTTGCCCCTGCCGTTGCATATGAGAGCGTCGTCGCGGCCCATGTCGAGCGCCGCATCAAAGCAGTCCAGGGCGTCCCCATAGACGCCCGCCTGCTCCAAGACCCTGCCCTTGTGGTACAGGATATCCGTATCGCCCGGCGATGCTGCCAGCGCCCGGTCCAGGCTGTGCACGGCGGCCAGGGAGTTGTCCTGGCCGGCAAGCGCAAGGCCCCTGCCAAGGTGCGCGTCGGCATCATCCGGATCAGTCTCCAGCAGCCCGTCATAGTATCTTATGGCGTCCTCGTACCTGCCCAGCGCCCGCATGGCCCGCCCCACGCCGCGCAGCGCCGCCGCCAGCCCGGGCCGAACCGCCAGCGCCTTGCCGTAGCAGTCGGCGGCGGCCGCATGCTCTCCCAAGGCCGCCAGCGCCTCGCCCTTGTTGCAGTGGCATGTGGCATCAGCCCCGTCCAGTTCCAGCATGGCATCATAGCACAGTACGGCGGCGCGATAATCTCCAAGGGCGGCCATCACGCCAGCCTTGGCCTCGTGCGCAGGCTTGAGGCTCGGATCCATATTTAGCGCCGTATCCAGGCAGCGCAGGGCCTCCTTGCGCATGCCCAAGCTCGCAAGCGCCGCACCCTTGTTGAAATGCGTGACTGCCTTCTCCGGGCCGATCTCCAGCGCCCTGTCGTAGCACTCTATGGCGGCCCCGTAATCCCCCATGGACGCGAGCGCCATGCCCTTGTTGTGGTGCGCCGGGCTGAACCTCGGATCCAGTCCTATCGCCGCGTCGTAGCTGTCTATGGCATCGGCGTACCTGCCCAAGGCGCCAAGCGCCATCCCCCTGTTGCTGAGGGCGCTTGTGAGTTTTGGGTCTATGTCAAGCGCCGAATCAAGGCAGTGCAGGGCCTCCTCGTTCCTGCCCATGCGAAGAAGAGCCAGGCCCTTGCCGTGGTGCGCATCCTGGAGTTTTGGATCCATTCCTATCGCCGCGTCGTAGCAGGCCACGGCCTCCCCGTACCTGTTCATCTTGTCCAGGCACACGCCCTTGTTGTGGTGGACGAAGGCATCCTCCGAATCGGTCCCCAGCACCGCATCAAAACATTCGGCGGCGGTGGCGTAGTCGCCCAGGTTGATCAATGCAATGCCCTTCATGTAGTGGGCCGGGGCAAACTTCGGATCCAGTCCCAGTGCCGAATCGTAGCTGGACACCGCATCCCCGTATCGCCCCAGTCCGGCCAGTGCGACGCCCCGAAGGTAATGCGCATTCCTGCTGTCCGGGGCCGTCTTTAGTATGACATCCCAGCATCTGATGGCCCCCTGCATGTCTCCTGCCATACACATGGCAGCCCCCTTGCACTCGTGCGCATGCAGGAGACTGGGATCTATTTTTAGCGCCTCGCCGCAGCTGGCTATCGCTTCCTTGTACCTTTCCAGTTGGGCAAGAGCCGCTCCCCTGCTGGCATGCGCCTGCGCGTATTTTGGGTCCAGTTTCAGCACCGCTTCGTAACTTGCCAGGGCGTCTTCGTAGAGGCCTTGGTCCGCCAGGGCCACGCCCCTGTTGTAGTGGGCGTTTGCGTCCTCAGAGTCTATCTCCAGCGCCCTGTCAAAACACTCCACGGCGCCCTTGTAGTCGCCGAGGTTCCACAGCGCGTAGCCCTTGGTATCATACGCGTACTTGTATCTTGAGTCAAGTTCCAGTGCCGCGTCGCAGCTGCGCACAGCCTCCTCATACCTGCCCATCATGGCAAGCGCCATTCCCCTGGGGCCATACGCGTACCGGTGCTCCGGGTATGCTTCTAGCGCGGCATCGTAGCTGGCTATCGCGGCCTCGTACTCGCCGCGGTCGGCCTGATCCAGACCCATATCATACTGCTTGACCGCCTTTTCTGGGTATAGTATGATGCCGGGCACTGTCATGCGGGGCAACCCCTCTATCAGATACCGCCGGATCACAACTTTACGCGCGCCCGTGCGGATCGCGCCCTGCCACAGGTCTAGCGGACCGGGGTGGAGCGCCTGCGGCTCGGCGTACACCGTGGGAGACTTTTGCAAACCGTGTATTTTACACGGCGCCCGTCTATATGCTTTGTAGTTGGGAGCGCTCTTGCGTGCAACCCCGAAGGTGGTTCTCCCCCTGCAGTTATGACCTGAGTTGGTGGATTGCCGGATGGCGTACTCCTCCGCATCCCCGGTGCGGGCCAGCGCCCCTGCCGGCATGGCCTGAATTAGTAGATTGCCGGATGGGTGCACTCTCCCGGGTCGGCTCCGGATGGCCGCCGCCCATCTGCCGCGCGGGGCTGACAACCCCGGCGGCCATCGCGGACGAGGCGGCCCGAACATCGAAAAGGTTACGTGCGGGTGGGCGCCACCGTGATCCATGAGGAGCCAGCGCGGGACGGCCCGCGGCTACCCGGGATGAGACGCACCGGCAGGGCGCCGCGGGGCGGCGGCCCAACCAGCAAGGGCAAGGGGAGGGCGGCCATGCACCACCGCAGGGGGATGGACCTGTACGGGCGGGGCAGCTACGCCGAGGCCCAGAAGCGCTTTGCAGACTCGATCAGGGCGGATCCGCGGTACGCCGACGCGCACTGGAGCATGGGACTGGCGCTGCTGCGCCTGGAGAAGGCCGACAGGGCAGCGGGATACCTGGACCGGGCCGCGGAGCTGGGCCCCGCCGAGGACGACCCCGAGTGGTACCTGAAGAGGGGCGCCGAGGCGATCGACGCCGGCGACCCCGGCAGGGCGCTGAAGATGATCGAGATCTGCCTCAGGATGGACCCGGACAACCCCGACGCCAACTACTGCAAGGGCGCGGTGCTATCCCACCTGGGCGCCGACGAGGAGACGGTGCTTTCCCACTATGACCGGGCGGCACGGTTGGATCCCGGCAACGCCGCCCTGCACATCCACAAGGGGGATGCCCTGGCAGCCTTCGGCCGGGCCGGCGAGGCGCTGGCCTGCTTCGAGGAGGCGATACGGCTGGATCCCGAACGCCCCGACGCCTACTATACCAAGGGCTCCCTGCTGGCTGCCGAGGGCAGGATGGACGAGGCGCTCGACACGCTCAGGGGGGCGGTCGGCCGGGATACTGCCGACGCCGAGGCGCACTGCCATGTCGGGCAGCTGCTGCTCAGCTCCGGACACCCCTCCGAGGCCATGGAGTTCATAGACGAGGCCATCAGGCTGGACCCCAACCACTACAAGGCGCACCGCACCAAGTCATCGGCGCTGATCGAGCTGGGCATGTTCAAGGAGGCGATGGGGTCCGCCGACACCGCCATCCGGTTGAACCCGGAGGACCCCTACGCCCACTACAACAAGGGGACATCGCTGATGTTCCTGAACAGGTACGAGGAGGCGGTAAGGTGCCTGGACATGTCCCTGGAGCTCGATCCCATCTATCCCAGCTCGCACCACAACAAGGGCATATCGCTGATGCGCCTGGGGGGCCACCAGCAGGCGCTCGCGTGCTTTGAGAGGACGATCAAGCTGAACCCCGAGCACGCCAACGCCCACGTCAACCGGGGGCTGCTGCTGCGCGACCTCGGGGAGGGCGGGGCGGCCCTGGACAGCCTGGAGAGGGCCGCGGATCTGAATCCGGACAACCCACACATCCAGTACGACCTGGCGCTGTCCCTGGTGGACCTGGGCCGGCACGATCAGGCGGCCGCCTGCCTCAGGAAGGCCGTGGAGTTGGATCCAAACTTTGAGAAGGCCCGCCAACTCCTGGACCGGATCGGGCGGGGCGGCGGCCGAGCAGGCCGGCGGGCAACCGGCGGGGGAACAGTCTACCGGGGAACCAGGGAGCCGCCGCACCTGTGACCGGCGGCGCACTCATCCAGGATACAGGGTCCCGGCGGCGCCAGACATGCCGCCGGCGCCGCGACGGGGTGCGAGTTCCATCGAGAGCTCGAAGCCCATGAACTCGAAAGGGGTTTTCCCCCACGTGTTTGTGGTGGTTGTATCGGTATTTATGGTTTTTTTAAGGCCTAGTTCCATAGAAAATACGGTGATGGTGATTTTACGCATACCCGGACGGCTTGAAACTAATCCGGCCCGGTGACCAGGATCTCGTTGCCCCGTATGACGAACCGCAACCCTGAGTCGGCCGGCGCGTACGACCGGGTCAAGCACCAAACCAGATCAGAGGCGAAGCGTTACGTCTCAACCCGTCCTTTGCACGCATCAACCGTATTTTCTAAAGAACCCTAGTGACATTTTCCGTATTTTTGGACAAGGCCGGGTATTTTATGATAAAATACCACATCATGAAAATTCAAATCGTGGACAGCCACCTGTTCAACCAATAGCGTCTTAAGGAGGAGTATGCGCATCTGTCCATTAAAGATTGTAGCGTTTGACGCCAAAAGCTTTCAGCGCATCAAGAGGAGATGGGGCGCGGACGGGACGGATGAGGAAAAAACCAGGACGTTCGTCTCGCAGTTGGGGGTGGGAGTGACCATACCGGAGCCTGAGAAGTTTGCCGAGATATACGTGGAGGCAAGCCGGGATCTGCGGGAGGAGTTCGACCTCGACTATACCACGCCTTTCTTTTCGAGCACCTGCCTGAAGGACTACCTCAGCATCTTTGAGGCCGCAGACTTTGCCAACCAGCTGGTGTCAAGGGTACAAGATCACATCGAGTCTGTACACTGCTCGTATATCGCGCTGCCAACTCCGGATGCCACCCACGTCGAGGTGGGCGGCGTCAGGTGCGCCAGAAAGCGGATACCAACTATCAAGTTCATAGACGGCCTTGGTCAGACGTTCTCATATCTTACGGCGTTGAGTTACGTATGGGAACACCAAGGCTCAAGCTTCAGCGATCTGGAGATGCACATAGATGCCTTCAGGTCTAGGCATACTAAGGGGTGGAGCGTTGTAAAGAAGGCGGCGCCCACCAAGATCTTCTACAAAGGGGACGAGTGCAACCCGTTTATCTCGTGCGCCGACATAATCGCATTCCTGGTGGATGACACTCTTACCACCAAAAGGTTGAAGCTGTTCCGGGATGACATCAAAAAGGCGCTTGAACCGTACAGGTTCGGCACGACCGTGCACTTTTTTGACACGCACAGCCTGAACCACTGCGCATGGCAGGTGGACCAGATGATCAACGTATCCAGCCGCCTGGCAAGGCCAGTCGTCTTTCTGGCCATAGACCGGCTTGCCACGGAGAGTCACGGCCAGGAGGGCGATGCCCAAGACGATCAGGACGATCAGGACGAGGACAAGCCACGCAAACCCGACACGTCCATACGGCAGACCGGCATTTACCAAGCCGCGCTAAAGTATGCCCACCAAAAGAGCGGGTGCATGAAGCTCTTCAACGTACGAGAAGACAGGGGCGCCATCAAAGCGGGGGATGTCTTCATCCACGCGGGCCCAAACTCTGCGCAGATCGGCAAGACGCTGCAGGATATGGCCGACATAGAGATCCTCTCCGGCCGAAAGGCCCTCCAACTAACAGAAGAAAAAGCGAGTAAACACGTTGCGAACTAGGATGCCGTCGTTGTGAGGGCACCCCGCTGCTTTTGGTGCCTGATAACATTATATAAACAATATGAACTATGGGGGGTTGTCCACGCGGTAACCGTTCAGCCCCTCTTTTCTAGATAGTAGTGATCCGGAACGACTTTGCCGAATTTGGCACCAAAACCGACCGTCTTTGAAAAAGGGGCTGAACGGTTACTCCACGCGTACAAGTTCAGGTCAAATCCTGACCTGTACCTGACCGGCGACCTCCGGCAGATGCTGCCGGGCGTGATCGCGTATGGGATTCAGTTTGACCTGAACCTGTACCGTGGGGGAGACTGCGCTCGAACGCCCGGATCCGGCGGATAATGGGGTATTTGCGGCCGGGGACGCCACGGCCTGCCATCGCCGGATGGGATAATGCGGTCAAAACCGGTCTGAGGATGATCCGGATCTGCCGTTTTGAAGGAGTAATTTCATGGGTTTATGCGCACCGTGAACAACCCCGTCCACTCCAGAACAATTTATTATCTCCAATTGTCCATTACGAACATGGTCAAAACGGACACGCTAATTGAGAGATCAGAGCATACCGCGGATCTGGCAGAACGTGTTGGCATGGATGATATAGCGGCCGCATTCCGCGATGACGCACGGTTGTTTCGGGAATTGAAGGATGACTTCAGGCGCATCGGAGAGGACATCTAGGCTCAGGCGCCGTTATGAGCGCTTGGCAGCGGGTGCAGATGAGGATGAACGCATGATAAATGATCTCTTGGAGGAGATTGCCGAGAAGTACGCTGCCATAACGGCGACACAGTCTGATATCGACGTGCTACGGGAGCTCGTCAGCAAGCATCGCAGCATGAGACAGGCACGCATCGACGAGATGAGGCACATCCAGGCCGTGCTGCGCCAAGACGATGATCTGCAGAGTAGAGGCAAGTAGGATCCGGCAATCTACATGACCGCACAGGAACTTGAACAATGATCTGGATAACCGTACGGGCCACGGAGGGCAGATCCGTCCTCATTTTATCCATTTTTTTGCAGATCACCATGCCCATGTCCCCGCGCAGCTCACCAGGGGCATCATTCGTCTCGTTGAGCGGGAAGCTCAGCTCCCAGTACCGGTCGGTTGTGTTCTGCTCGCCGATGAACCCGTCGGGCAGCAGTTCGGGGACGATGCAGCCCCGCATTCGGAACGGATCCTCCACGTAGTTGCTCCCGTACATCAGGTGCGTCTGGTTGGTATGGTGCCCCAGCTCCGGGATGTGCCCCAGCTCGTGCGCCATGGTGTTGCGGGTGCTGTTGGGTACATGGTAGATGCGCCCGCTCCGGCAGTTGCAGTTGTACAGGATGATATCCACGGAGGCGCCGCGGCTCAGGCAGTCTAGGCATGCCCTGCCCACGTGACCGGGTCGTACCCCTCCCGGTTTATCCGGATGAGCGGGTTGTCCTCCATCCGGGCAAACGTGAGGCCCGGGTTGAGCTCCGCCCAGGCGCCAAAGCCATCCTGGATGGCCTGCAGCATCCGGGTGTAGTTTCTGGCGTAGGTCCACCGCAGAGGATCGTTGAACCCGTAGGTGATGACACCGGGGCCGCATCATCTGGATATCTCCCGGTGGTGCTGAGCGGCATGCCGGACGGCGCCAGCACTACACCATCCACGTACGTGGCAAAGGCCCCGTGGTGCGCCCGGGTGACCGTCCAGCACTCTTCGTGGGTCGGGGTGATGGCGCGGGGATCGTCGGCGACGGTGATCCAGGTCGTGTCCACCAGGAACGGGTTGATCCTCCCGGTAAAGTTCGGGACGAACACACTCTCGTCCGGGTCGTACCTGGCCGCATCGGCGGTCGTAATCTGGGCGTGGACCGTCCCCGCCGGCGCAGGCGACACGGACACGACCGAGAGCGCCAGCATGCCTGCCGCGCCTGCTTGGGTCATACGGCAGACCCGCCTGGGGCGGTATCGGTCGGGGCGCGCGGGGGACGACCCTCGGACTCGCTCAGGGACGGGGAGGGACGGTGGCGCATGCCATGGTACCGATACCGCCCGGACGGTTATGCTGTCCCTGTCCCGCGGCGGCCTGCACCGGGGGCGGTGATCCAACCCGGTGGCGGTGGTCCTATCCATGATCTACTGCGTCCGTCGACGGATGATGGCCACCCCTCACGCCTTGAGCACGGCAAAGCCTATCAGCCCCTCCAGCCCGGCGCGCGCCTTGCCCGGCGGCACCCGCTCGAGGGCCTTGCGGGCCTCCCCAGAATAGGACTTGAGCAGCTCCTCCATGTGGTCAAAGATGTCCCGGGGGTCTGAACTCCTCTTGACCAGCATGTTGAAGAGCTTGTCCTCGTTCTTCCAGTCCAGCAGGTCGTCGCGTATCTGGTAGGCTATACCCATGTTCCGGCCGTACCGGGTGATCCCCTCTATCTGGGCGTCGTCCCCCCCGCCCAGGACGGCCCCGATCCTGGCGGCGGCCTCAAAGGCGGTGGCGGTCTTGTACTGGATGGTCTTGATATAGTCCTCAAAGGTGACGTCCTTGATCCCGGCCAGCCTTCCCTCCATCATCTCGCCCTCGCTCATCAGCATGGCGGTCCTGGCCAGGTCCTCGGTTATCCTGGGGTTGTCCAGCCGGGACGATATCGCCAGGATCATCCCCAGCACGAAATCACCGCTGAGCACGCTGGTGTCATACCCGTACTTGATATGGAAGGGATCCCTCTGCCGGCGGAGTATCTCGTTGTCGATGATATCATCGTGGATGATCGACTCGGTGTGCAGCAGCTCGACTGCGCAGGCGGCCGCCATCACGTTCTCGTCGGCGCTCTCCCCAAAGCACTCGGCCGAGAGCACCAGTATGAGCGGCCGTATACGCTTGCCGCCCTCCAGCGAGTAGTTGAGCGGCCCGTGGAACTCCGAGTCGGCGTGCTGGGCCATCTCTGCGTTGAGCGCCCCGTCTATCCTGGATATGTATGGGGAGTACGTCTTGGTAAGCGGGTTGGGACCGGGGTGGGTGCTGTCCAATGCGGTTAGACATGGCCTTCCTGCTGGATAATTAAACTTTGGTGCTGCGGGATCCTGTAATGTTATGGTGCAGAGGATGGCTGCAGCAAGGGCCTGCTGGAGATCTTGGGAAAAAAGTGGGCTCCGCCTAGGCGGGAGCCCACCGGCGGCGTGGTCGCTATGCCAGCGCCACTGCGCCAGATACGATGTCCGTTGCGGTTCCGATGCTTCGGAGATGCCGTGCCGCGTTGGGGAACTTTGGCTCCAGCACCATTGCCAGCAGACGCAGTACCGGCCCCAGAAGGGCTAGCACCGTATCGATGACTCTGTTGTTCTTGGTCATGCATCAGGCAGGCCGTCTTTTTGATACAAGCATAATCATTCACGGGGGGGTTGGTGTGTAAATCGACAGGCCTGCCTGCAGATCCCCTGCTCGGGCGGCGAGGTCCTGCCTGTGGACGGAAATTACGCACCAACTCCCATTCACGGCTCTTGCGCAAATTCGGGGGTTATCCGGATTGTGTGCAGCTTCCGAGCCCGTGTCCTTGGCCGGCATCTGTGGCCTTACCGCCGCCTGCGGTCGGGGTCTTCGGCGTGGGATCTCTCTCCTGACCGGCGCGGCAAGGACGCGCCCCCGTCTCACGATACAAATACTCGGCGGCGGGCACGCCCCCAGACCGGATTGCCCCGGTGCCCAGCGCGATACACGGACTGCCTGCGGCCGCGCAGCGGCGGTTCCTCTCCTAGCCCTTGTTGGCCGCCACCCTGCCGGACCCCTGAATCCTGCCGTCTTGGCTGATGGCGAACCGTATCCCGTCCTTCTCGTCGTCCGGGACGGTGATGCCGGGGGCGCGGACCCGGCCCCCGGGGCCCTCCCGCGCCTGGCAGGCTTTGTAACGTAACCGCCCTTGCAGATCCTGGCGGCGTGCCCGGTCTTTGTCCTGTCGGTCTTTCCCAGGCGCTGCCCTATCTTGAAGATGATCCCCGGATCCGCCCGCGGGACCGCCCCCGCGGTCCTGGCGGCTGCCCCGGACCCGCGGCATCCGCGGCCGGTATCCCCGCCGCCCCCGCCACCGCTGATAAATACGGGAGCGTCTCCGTGTATCCATGAGGCTGCTTGCTTGGCTGGTGGTGGTGTCTGCGTTGGCGTTGGCGATCCCCCTGGCCGCCGAGTCGCACCATCCCGAGCTGAGATCAGTTACCATCAGCGGCATCGCGGATGATCCGGATCATCCCGGGACCTACAATCTGGTCATGGCCTGCACCGATGACATCCTGGTATACGGACTGGATCTGTTCGTGCCAGGCAACGACCCGGAGGACCAGTACGGGATATACGCCAACACATCAGGCTGGGAGGCTCGGGCTTGGATCACCGGCCGTACGCACCAGGCGATGACCACATGGATGTCCATCTGTTGGAGGATCTGGGACTGGCGTACCCGCTGATGGTTCCAAGGTACGGTCCGCTGGTGGTGCCGGTGCAGGTGCTGGACGGCCAACCGGGCAGTCCTGTTGCCGCCCGGATGCACGTGACATATGCGGCCGGCCCCGACACCGAGTGCCGGGAGGCCGGGCTGGCCGGCCCCCGGAGCATCGGCCTGATAGCGCCGGCCGCCGGGGAGATAAGGGCGGCTGCAGACACGGCGGTGGCCGACTACAACCGGTACCTGCGCGGTATCGGAGAGGGATGGCGCCTGGACCTTGTACCCCGGGAGGCATCCGGCCCCGAGGAATCCTTGGCAGCCATCAGGAACTTGACCGCCGAAGGCGTGCGCCATATCGCCGGACTGCCCGAGGACGGGTCCGTGGCGGTGGTCATGGACCACGCAGCACGCTACAACACGCTGGTCATGTCTTGCTGCTCGTCGGCCTCCTGGCTGGCCGAGCCGGATCACCTGTTCCGGTTCGTCCCCGACGAGACCGTACGGGCCAAGGCGCTGGCCGGCGTCATGACCCAAGAAGGTGTCCGGGCGGCCGTCATCATCCACCGGGACGACACGGACGGCCGGAAGATGGCCGACGCCCTGGCCGGGGAGATGAACCTGCGGGGGGCCGTCGCATGGAAAATCATACCCTATCCGACCGGCGCCGTCGGAACCGACTTTGGCCGCGCCACCGATGCCGCCGCAGAGGCTGTCCGGAATCTGGTGGCGGCCAACGGCGCCGACCAGGTGGCCGTGGTGGCCATATCGCACTCGGAGATGACCGACCTGGTTGGATCCGCGGCGGGCCGTCCTGACCTGGGCGGGGTCCGGTGGTACGCTCTCGGGTCGCCGGTGGGCTCAGAGGAGATGATCCGGGGTGATCCTGGCAGGTTTGCCGATACGGTGGGGCTGGCGGGAGTTGCCCTGTCCGTCCACCAAAGCCCGCTCAACCAGGAGATCTCCGACAGGATCACCGCCCGGATGGGCCTACCCCCGGGCTCCCAGCTGAACGCATCTGCCTACTCCACCTACGACTCCATCCTGGTGCTGGGCAACGCCATGCTGGCAGCCCAAACGGCCAACCCAGACGAGCTCATCGCAGCCATCCCACATGTGGCGGCCCAAACGTACGGGACACTGTCCTGGGACACGCTGGACGCCAACGGGGATCTGGCAGCCGCCGACTATACCGTGTGGAGGGTCGCCGGGGACGCCTGGGTCGTGGCCGGTACGTTCGTGCACGTGGCCGACCGCCTGGTCCCGCCCGGTTAGTTGTGCGCCCGTCCCGGGTGTGGTCCCTCCGGCCTCCCGCCCCGTGGTCCTTCGGGCATCCTGCCTGCCATACCAACCTGGTCCAGTGCACAATTGCGGCGTGCTCGTGCGGCCGCCCCCTGCGGCCGCCACCACCACCCCTGACATGTCCGTGCGGAGGAACCCGCACCATACATTCCGCGCATATGGCGATGCGCCCGTCTGCGAACCGGCGGGGCCGCCCGCGCGTGCCCTGCCCCCTGAGCGCGGCAAGGCCGACCGGGCCACCCAACCCCGCACGACCCCTGCCGGGCGGTATCCGTTCGGTGGCTACCCGCGGCAGGTCGTCTTTTTGATGCACGCATAATCATTCATCGGGGCTGCTTGATATGCTCGGGTCGGCAAACGCTGCAACTAACGCAGATTGCGCACCTACTTGGAAGCGCGATACACCTGCCAAAACGTCCGCCGGGGCCACCTCCGGCACCAAGCCATCTGCGCGCTGGCACCGTCATATCATCATACGCGATACCCTCCAAAGGCATCCTGATCACCGGCAGGAGTCTATAGCCTCATCCTCTGGCGGCCCGCCGCATGGTTCATCCTCGGGGTCTGGCGGCGAACCAGCCAGCATCCAGTAGGTCGGGTTGTCCTCAAACTGACGCGGGGTGGCCGGTCCGTACGAGCTTATCTCCATCTGGAAGTCATCCAGTTGGTAGTATATGTCACCGTACTCCATCCAAAGCTGCGCCATCCCCGGTCCGGCGCTCTCGATATGTTCGGGCAGCCATCCGCTGGACGCGCCCTCTTCATTCTCGTCCCAGATCCAGCAGTGCGCCTCGATGGAGACGGCATCGACGCCCCGGCTATTGTTGTAGTAGGTGACATCCAGATTGCAGGCGGTGACATCCTCCGGGGCCCAGGCAAAGTCATCGTATGGCCGGTGGTTTCCGGGCTGCTCCTGCTCCACACCGTCAACCAACCCTACAAAGGACGGGTCGGCGGCCTTGCAGTTGAGACCAAGGTTGTACACCGGATGCGCGTCCGAGGGCAGCTTGGCCTGGGACATGTCCAACGTACAGTCGCCAAGCACCGGCATGTAGGCATGGCGGGTCTCGTTGCCGAACGAGTACGTGTCCCACGATTCCTGGATGGTGGGTACCCCCATCTCTACCACGGTCGGAACGACTGCCTCCTCGTTCACGGTCGCCCACGCGGCGGTGCCCGCCAGCGCGGTGACGGATACGATCAGAATCCAAGCCCGCCTCATCATCTGACGTTTATTGGCTGGGCGCATATACGTTTAGGCGCCGGGATGAGCAACGCCGCAGTCTGGGCAGCCGCCGCGATAGCGGCAGCCGCCGCGGGTTCCTGGCACCGGCAGACGGGGCAGTCCCATCCACAAATCAATCATAATCGGCGCCTCCAACATAGGCGATGCCCATCACCGGAGCCTGGTCCTCCAAACTACCGCCGGCAGGCGGCACCGCCAAGTTTGACATAATTTCTTTGCCAAAGAGCAACCCGGCGACCCTGCCCAACGGTACCTGTACCCGCATCGACGGCCATCACCACACCGCGACCGGACCGCCATCATCATGGTTGATCTAAACGACGACCGCCATCATCCGCGTCTCAGGCGAGAGTGCGCAGTTGCGGGGGATGTGCTGGGCGCGGGCAGCCGTCAGGGTGCAACAGGCGGGGTGGAAACCGAAGACAGATATCCATCCAGGCCGGCTTTGGCCCGGCCGGACATGGCATCCTTATCCGGTAATCCGCCAATCAAGGTCATGGCATTGGGGGGGTGGCGAGCTGCTTTGGGGATTATACAGGCCCCAAATCCTCCACAATAATATCTATTAGGTGCAGGCATGCATCACGATAGATGATCAAAACAGGAACAGTGGCGCCATCCGGCCCGGGCGCAACCATTCCGTCCTATCATCACATTGTATGGACGGCCACCTGATGAGCGGCATTAAGATAAACCCCGTTCTGCTGGACTGGGCCCGCAAGAGATCCGGCAGAGCGGATGACTACATGCAGAGGAAATTCCCGGAGCTGGGAGCGTGGGAGCGAGGCGAGTCGCTGCCATCATTGAGAGATCTGGAGGACTTTGCCAAAGCCACGTACACGCCCATCGGATACCTGTTTCTTGATAAACCCCCCGAGGAGCGGCTGCCCGTCTCCGACTTTCGCACCGTTCAAGGAGCTGGCATCGGCAGCCCGTCCCCTCATCTGATCGACACCATCCATCTCTGCAGGCGACGCCAAACATGGTACAGGGAGGAGATCCAGGCAAGTGGCGGCAAACCCCTCTTGTTCGTGGGCAGTATGAACACTGACAACGATGTGCCATCCTCGGCCGGTCTGATACGAGACGCTCTCGGGTTTGGCGTGAGGCAACGGCAGAAGATGGGTGATTGGGAGAAGGCGCAGCGGCAGTTCATCGCGGCAGCAGAGGAGTTGGGCATACTGGTAATGGTAAGCGGGGTCGTGGGAAACAACACCCACCGCGGATTAGACGTTGACGAGTTCCGCGGGTTTGCGCTGGCAGATCCGCTGGCGCCGCTGGTGTTTGTCAACGGCCAAGACAGTCCGGCGGCGCGGATATTTACTATCGCCCACGAGATAGCCCACATATGGCTGGGCCGATCCGTGATATCAAACCACCCACTCTCTGGCACGCCGGAGCATTCCATCGAAAAATGGTGCAACGGGGTAGCGGCGGAGCTGTTGGTGCCATCCAGGATAATCCGCGACGAGTACGATCAAACCTCGGATATATACACGGAAGCGGACCGCCTTGCCAAGATCTTCAAGGTCAGCAGGATGGTAATACTCCGGCGCATATACGATACCGGGAGGCTGAACCGGGACGAGTTCCTGGAGGCGTACAACGCGGAGTTGGATCTGACCGCACGTAAGCGTGGTGGCAATTACTACAACAACGTCATATCACATGTGGGCAGAAGATTTGCAAGATCCCTTATTGCCAGCGCCCTAGAGGGGCGAACCACCTATGTCGAGGCCCTGAGGTTGCTGGATGTACATAAAACATCGACCATGAAAAAGATTGCACGGGATCTGGATGTGGGTAGATAGATGCCATACGTGCTGGATACCAACGTCTTCATCGAGGCCAAGGATTCCTACTACATGTTCGACTTTTGTCCGGCCTTCTGGGACTGGCTGACCCAACAGAATGGTGAGGGTGTGGTGTACAGCGTGCAGAAGGTATACGAGGAACTGGAGAAAGGCGATGACGACCTGCTCGAATGGGCCAAGAAACAGGAAGGGTTCTTTCTCCAACCCGACTTAGCCACCGGAGATGCGCTGAGGGTTGTCGCCAGCACCATGCGAGATAGCGGCTACGATCCTGCCACCATAAGCGAGTTCCTCAATACGGCAGATTACTATCTGGTGGCCGAGGCCTACGCCAAGGGATACACGGTCGTCACCCGCGAGACTAGGTCGAACAGCAGGAACAAGATCAAGATCCCCAACGCCTGCGCCGAACTACAGGTTGCATGTATAAGTCCGTATGACATGCTAAGTGCCCAGAAGGCCAGGTTTGTACTGGGCTAGCAGCCATCTGGCCTTGCGGCCGGAGGTTCCTTTGCTATCATCGTGTCCTCGGCGCCCCGCATCCGTTATCAATTAGGCCGCCATCTTTGGTTTGTATGTCACAAAACCCCTTCACCCCCGTCCGGATACAAGTACCGTATTTGGAGATCGGACACGCCTTCCTGCCGGTCCGTGTGGCCTCCGCAGGTATCCTGCCGGGTCGTCAATCTTGATTTTTTTGGCCGAGGCCTTTGGTCTGTAAAATCGTGCAAAAAGCGTTCTCCTTTTCCGGGGTCCGCTCCAGTGGCGGCGAAAAACGTTAACGCCCATCACCCGTCGCTGTCAGTGCGGCCTACCTGGCGCGCACCGTGATGGTCACATAGTCGTCCACTGTCCATGTGGAGTCAAACGCGACAAACCTGAATACCAACTGCACGCTGCCTTCGGTTACTACCGGCGTGTTTATGCTGACTGACGTGTAATCATCATTGGCCGGTATGTAGTAGACGCTCGGTCCTGACGACTGCTCCCAGAACGTCCTCGTGTCAGAGTCGGTGTTTCCTACGCGCCCCGTAAGCGTGATTGTAGAGTTGGACGATGCACTCCGGTCGGAACCGGCATTTACAGTCGGCTTGTTGTCGTCGCTGACGCCTACTATATGATATGCCACGTCAGTGTATTCTCCGTCAGATACTGTCAGGTGGAACACCAAGTTGTAATAATTGCCCGAGGGTGCGGTGAATGAAGCCCTTTGTGATCCGGAACTGCTAATGCTTATGGACGGGCAGTCGTCGCATCTGTCATACGCCCATTTATACGTCAGGCGATCTCCGTCCGGATCATACGAATCGCTGCCGTCCAGCGTGACTCGTTCTCCGGACTGGACGTGCTGTTGGCCGCCCGCGACGGCTACGGGCGACTTATTTACGACCGGCGGCGGCAGCACTCTCGGATTTACCGTAAGAACCAGCGAGTCGCTGGTGGAGTTTATTCCGTCGCTTGCCGTAAACGTTACCGTGTAGGCCGTGACATTGGACACGGCAGGCGCCGTTGCAGTGCTTGTCAGTTTGTCACTATCATGAATGGCTAGTGTTGGAGTTCCGGTAGCAGTCCACCTGTACGTCAGATCGTCCCCGTCGGCATCGCCTGCCCTGCCCGTAAACGT
This sequence comes from Nitrosopumilaceae archaeon, assembly GCA_965261905.1. Lineage (GTDB taxonomy): Archaea > Thermoproteota > Nitrososphaeria > Nitrososphaerales > Nitrosopumilaceae > VYCS01. The sequence continues at coordinate 1,678,133 of CBDHDZ010000013.1, forward strand.
CACCGTATCGCCGGTGTACGCGGTCCTATCGCGTCCGGCATTGGCAGTCGGCGCATCGTTGCGATCCACCGTAACCCTCACGGTGTCTGTGGCGGTCAATATGCCGTTGGTAACGGATAGTTGGAACACCAGTACTTCGTTTATGTCCGGAGCCGTGAACCGCAGAAAGTCGTTGTCAAGCGGCACGCCCGTCATGTTCACCATGTGGCCTGATACCTGCATCCACGAGAACGTCGGGAAGCCAAAGCCTGCGCCGCCGGATCCGTAGAGCGTCACGGTGCGTCCGGGCTTTACCTTCACGTCTTTTCCGGCGTTTGCTATCGGCCTGATTGACTTGACGTGCACCTCTACCGTGTCGGTGTCGTTATTGCCGTGCCTGTCCGTCACGGTCAGCATGAACGTAAAGTACTCGCTTGCAACCTGCGGCGCCCTGAACGTCGGAGAACTGCCCGTCTTCCCCGACAATGACACTTCTAATCCGCTGGTCTGCGTCCAGTTGTATGACAGCCTGCTCCTGTCCGGGGCGTATGAACCGCGGCCGTCAAGCCTGACGGTATCGCCCGGTTCGGCAACTATGTTCGTTCCGGCATCCGCAATCGGACGCGTCTGCGGCACGACCATGACGTTCACGGTGTCGCTTCCGGCATTGCCTTCCTCGTCGGATACCGTCAACCTGAACGTCAGCGTGCCGGCGGTATCCGGCGCCCTGAACTGAATGGAGCCGCCTGCCGTTGTAAAGCTGACCGTTTGGCCCGATGTTTGCGCCCACCTGAAATTCACGGTGCCGCCTTCCGGATCAGTTCCGTCGCCGCGCAAAGTTACCACGGTTCCGGGCTTGACCGTTTGATCGCTGCCCGCGTCGGCGGTCGGCGGAACGTTGTCCCTTGACACGATATCAATCGTCACGATATCATTATCACTAACATTGCCAGATTTCACGGTCAACTGGAATAACATTGTGACCGGACTGTCGGGCGCAACGAACGTTGGCGATGCAACCGAGTCGCTCGGCAACAGCGCTACTCCCGGCCCGCGGCTTTTTATCCAATTGTACTCAAGGTTGCTTCCGATGGAGCCGCTTCCGTCTAGCCGTACGGTGGAATTGATATAGACGCGCTGATCCGCGCCGGCATCTGCCAGCACCGTTTGTTCCGTTTCACCATCAACCACCAGCACGGTCATTTGGTCACGCGCCCAATTGCCTACGCTGTCAAACACGTTCAGCGTCAAGAGTATTTCATTAGAACCGTCTACTTCAGGAGCGGTGAACGTCGGCCTGCTGCTTGACGGATTCGTAAGCACCACGTCATGGTGCTGTTCGCTCCATTGATACGTCAGCCTGTCGCGTTCCGGATCCGTTCCGCTGCCGGACAGGCGCACCAGAGTTCCTTCCGTCACGCGCATGTTGTTGCCGGCATCAGCTGACGGCGGCCTGTTGGTTCCAACCACGACGCTAACGGTGTCGGAATCGGTTCCGCCCGCCTCGTCTGTCACTGTAAGCCTGAAAGTGAGCATCGTCAGCCGCGATGCGTCGGGCGCGGTAAACGATGCAGTTGCCGTGTGCGGCATCGGTAAACGACAATGACACGCGCGTACCGCCAACCTGCCTCCAACCATACGTCAGGTCGCCGGACGCGGACGTGCTGGCGCCGCCGTCAAGGCTTACGGTGTCGCCTGATGATGCCCGCGTGTTTGCGCCGGCGTCGGCTATGGTACGATCCACGGCCTCGCCGATGAAAACGCTCACGGTGTCGGTGTCAACCACGCCCGTGTCCTGCACCGTAAGTTCAAACACCATTACATCACCAACAGCATTAGGTACGGTAAATCTAGGATATGCCGTATTCCGGTTTTCCAGGCTGACGCTCGGTCCTGACTTTTGCGTCCACGAATACGTCACGTCGCCGTAGTAGCCGTACGAGCCGGAACCATCCAGGCTTATAGTCGAACCCGCAACTGCCTCGCGGTCGGCGCCGGCATCGGCGCCGATGCTTTCCAACCCTTCCACGAACACGCTGACTGTTGCCGTATCAGTCTGCCTCAGAACGTCGCGTACCGTCAGTTGGAATTCCAAAATGGTGGCAACTTCTATCCGATGCGTGTTGAACGAGGCCATTTCGGTACGCGCTCCCGACAGGCCCACGCGCTCCCCGGATGTCTGTACCCAGACGTACGTCAGTGGATCGTTGTTCGGATCCGCAGACCCGCTGCCGTCCAACGTGAAAGTAACTCCGGGCGGTATGGTGTATCTGGCGCCGGTCTCGGATCGAAGGCCGAACGCAAAGTCAGGATCCACCGGATTTGTTATTCTGCCGTCGATATATGCAGTAGGCGGATGATTTTCACCAACATGCACCGTCGCGTATGCCTGGCTTTCAAAAGATCCATCAGATACAGTCACGACGAACTCCAACGGACCGCCGACGTGCCTTTCGGCGGCGGTGAACGATGCCAGGGCGCTCCGGCTGCCGGATAACGATACGCTCTCGCCGTCCGTCTGCGACCACCTGTAAGAGAGGCGATCGCCGTCAGGATCCGTGGACGCCGAAGCGTTAAGCATCACGCGCTGGCCGACTGCCGGCGACGGGGGCAGTTGTATCTCCGCAACCGGCGGCCTTGAGTCAACTACCCTGACCGTAACAAAATCCGAATCCGTATGCTCGCCATCCGACACGCTCAGCTTGAACCTGTACGTCGTTGGATCTGACGGCGCGTCAAAGGTCGTACGCTGCGTGTCGTTGGTAAATTCAACGCCCGGACCCGATGTCTGCTCCCACAGATACGAAAGTTCGCTGCCGTCAGCGTCCGCGGATCTCTTTGCGTCCAGAACTATGGTATCTCCAGTTGAAACTACAAAGTCCGGCCCGGCATCGGCTACCGGTCTTGAGCTCTTTACCGTTACGTACATGGTGTCAGTATCCGTAAATTCGCCGTCTGATACCGTCAACACGAATTCAAAAACCAGGGATTCGGTGGTTGCGGCGGGAAACACGTTCAGCGTGGGCGTTGCGGTGAACCTGTCCTGTATCTGCGTGTTGTTTGGTGTGGTCCAGGAATAGCTTAGGTAATCGCCGTTCTTGTCGGTTGATGCCCTTCCGTCCAGCATAACTCCTTCCGCGAACGATGTCACTATCTTGTCTTTGCCCGCATTTGCCTTGGGCTCGTCGTTGGTTGGAACGGTTATCGTCACGCTGTCCCTTGCCACTATAAACGACCCGCTTTCCGGCACATCCCTGCCGGTATCGCGCGCCTCAATGACCCACGTTAGCCTGTCTCCGGACTCGCCGTACATGTCGGTGACCACGTGTCGTGTCAAGTTGGAACCGACTTGTATCTCGACGGATTCAGAGTCGAGTATCAATGCATAATGGGAGACCGTATCTACTCTGGACACGTCGTTCCAACTGAATGTTATCGACGTGCCGTGCACGTTGGCGCGGAGGTTGATATTATGCTGTTGTGCATACGCCGTATTATCGGAAAACCATCCTGCATCTAAACCGTTAATTGATGTTAGTGCCAAAATCACTAAAAATATCATTATTAATGCATTTTTACTATGTATAATATTAAATGCGGGACATTGCATACTTATAATAAAGTGTTACTCGTATTTAAATTTGTGTATGAATGCGGCTGTGTCCCACAGACATATAACCCCAAAACCACACCAGTGCCACACGGAACCGCCCGGTACCGTCCGGAACCGTCCGGTACAACAATCCAAACACTAAATACCGGACACACGCCACACACGTCATGGCACGCAGGCGGGGGCAGACCGTCGCCACGTCAATGCCCCACTGCAAGGCATACAGCCCAGCAAGGTATTGTGAGATCACCGGCGCGCGCAGGGCTCCAAGGCACCACCAAGACCCGAAACTGTCATCCGCGCTGGAATACGCCAAACACAAGACCAACCTGGGGTACCGCCTGTTTGTGGAGTTTACGCGCGACTTTCCGATGGTGCGGGACGCATACGGCGGGGAGGAGTTGAAACGGTACGATTCCCGCCGCCGCATGATACGCGAACAACTCAAGCACCGCGGCGGCAAATACATGGCGCAGTTTGCCGGCTACATGTGCGACATGTGCGAGACCGCCGTCCGCGCCTACCGCAAAAGACGCGCATACAACCCCAACGCGCGCCGGCCCAAATGCGAAAACCCCGTCCTGCGCCAGGGCGCAGACGCCTGCGTCATATATGGTGACGGTTTCTGGTGCAGCCTGTCGGACGCCCCGAACCAGCCGCTTCTGGCGTCGCGCCGCGTGTTTCTGCGGTTTCCCATAACGCCGTCCCGACATGCCATGGAGATACAGTTGACGCCCAACGTGGTGGAGCGGATAGCGACCGCGGTGAGTGTTGGCGCCGTCACGATAACCAGCACCACCGTATCAATAGCATACGAACCCCAACCGGTCCAGCCCGTGCAGCCGAAGGGCATGATGGGGATGGATGTCAACAAGCGGGAACACGTCGTCGCTAGCACCGACGGCGAGGTAGACCGTATAGTAAACGGGGCGCTCGGGTTTGCGCAGGAGCGCCGCAGGAGGCACGCCATCCTGGGCGTGACCGGCGGCAGGCCAAAGCGCCCAAAGGCCCGCACCAAACCGCGATACGTGAAAAACCCCGGCAGCAAGCCACGCAACAAGGGCAAGCGTTCCAAGAAGCGGCGCGACTGGCGCGTCAACCGCCGCGAGCGCGCCCGCATAAACTCCAGATTCATCCACCGGAAGAACGACTGGCTATTCAAGACGATGCACGGTTGCGCCACCCGGGGGTATGAGCTGGTGTTGGAGGAGTCTACAATCAGCAGGTTGCTGGTGCGCTCCAACAGGATGATGTCAAGGGAGCAGCGCGACCTGCTGAAGATGGGACTCAGCCAGGGGACCATACGGGCGGTGGCGGACGGCGTGTTCAAAAAGTACGGGTTGCCCGTATGTGACATCAACCCGGCGGGGACGAGCTCGGAGTGCCCAAAGTGCGGTGAAAAGTTGTGGGCGGCCAAGTACCGTACGAGATCGTGGAAGTCGTGGAAGCGCACGAAAGCGTGTACCGCGTGTTTGTATTATGTGGACAGGGACGACGTTGCCGGCATAAACATACTGTGCCGCGGCGTGTCCGCATATGAACCGGCGGCCGGTCCGGCGCCGTTGCAAGACGGCGCCGGTCGGCAGGTGGCCGGGGATTGGGAGCAGTGCGTTCCGCAGCTTGTCCAAACGCTGCTGGACGCTGCCGTCGTGTGGATGCCATACGTCGGCGAAGGGCGGCGGCCCAAAGGGGACGCGAAAAAACCGGCACCATACGAGCCGGCGGACGCGCGCTTCCTGGACGACCGCCTGGATGTATCCACTAATTCCGCTGGCATCGGGCCGCCGGGGGAGACTCCGGGGGTCTTATGTTAGTGGGACACACCTTATGAATGCAGAAAGTGGCGAAGCGGATTTTGACGCGGGAATTTCATAGGCAATATAGGCCTCGGACACGACCTAGCCGGCCCGTCTGTCAAATCTGCTTCCCGCAGGCAGGCACATACCCGACGGGGCGCCTTGCGGGACAGTGTGACCGAAAGATTTAGATCGCCCGATATCCCCCGCACCCCCATGACGGCCGTCATCCGGGCAGAACGGGAGGAGGAGCGAGGTCGGGGCTGCGTTCGTCGCTTGTGTCTGTTCGTGTCGCGCCTGTTGGCGGCCGCCGCGTTGTTTCTGGAGGGACGTGCGGATCCGCACCGGGATCAGCACTAACCGGAACGGGACGGCGGGAGCCGGACCGGGCCAAATTCAAAACGGACGGTCCGCCGGGACCCGGCGGGCAAGGGCCAAAATAACTAGCCTCCGAGGCGAGGGACAGGGCGCCGGAAAGACAAGGACGGGATCAGGGGCGGCAAGGCAGGCGATGACGGTCTCGAATTCATGCAGGAGATGGCCGGCGGCCTGGGTACCAGGCTGGCAATCTCACTGCTGGCCGGGCTGATGCTACCCTTCTCTGGTGCGCCCAACGCCGTGTACGGCCTGCCCGACATGTACCGCCTGCTGCTGTCGGTGTGCTCCCGCGAGGGCGGGGAGTCAGGCGCCGAGGCGCAGTACCAGCGGAGCAGGGCCCTGAAGAGCGTCAAAAGACTGCCCAGCCGCAGGCGGATGCTGGACATCATCAAGGGGGTACGGCGCGACCACATGCTGTCGCGGTGCAGCAGGATGGTGACACGTTCCATGCTGCAGGCGCGCAGGCACGGAATGCTGCGGCGCCCGATAGACGTAGCCATAGACGAGCACGACATACCATCCTATGCCAAGGTGATGAACATGGCGTACGCGGTCTTCTCCAGGTACAAGAAGGGCACCAAAAAATTCCACCGGCTGGCCACCCTCCACTGCGTGGTGGACGGGCACCGCCTCACTCTGGGCATCGAGGTGGTGCGCCGGGAAGACGACACCGCCGAGACGGTGCGGAGGCTGCTGTGGAGGGCCCGCCAGCGCGGCATCCGCATGTCGTCGATCACCATCGACCGCGGGTTCCATTCGGTGGACGTCATAGAGACCATCAAGGCCACGGGAATACCCTTGGTGATGCCCGCCGTCAAGCTGGATCCCGTCAAGGACATCCTAAAAAAGTACGAGGCCGGAGAGCGGGAGGCCGTATCCGCCCACACCATAACCAACAGCGCCGGCAGGAGCACCACGTACACACTGGTCATCCTCAAGAAGGTGGTACTGAAGAAAGAGTATGCCGGGATGACCCCCGAGCACAGAAGGCTGGCAGATCTGCACGACGATGATGCCCGGGTCAGGCAGTACTACGTGTTCGCCACCACCATGAGCGAGGGCTGGATCGGCGGCGATCTGCACCGCGTAGCCGAGTTCTACAGGAGGAGATGGGGCATTGAGAACTCCTACAAGAGCTACGAGGCCATGAGGCCGCGGACCACCAGCACCGATTATTCGGTCCGCATACTGCTGTGGTTTATCCCGTTCATCCTGTATAACGTCTGGATCCTGGCCCGCTTCATGGCGGCCCGCGGCAGGGGACACCACCCCGGCGCGCGGCCGCCCGTCACGCTGAACCTGTTCGTCTCCATGCTTCTGGATGCGGCAAACATGCAGCCCGCCGGCAATCCGGGCTGGCATCCGCCGGATTAGGCCCGTCTTCCAAACACCCGATACCAGATACCAGATACCATACACCCTGCACCCAAGGCCAATGCCAAGACTGTCGGCCGCTGCGTGGCCCGTCCCGCATACGGCGCCCGACTAGCCTCGCTGTAGTCCCGCAACCGTCCCGCAACCACCGCGTTCCGGGTTGTGATCTCGATGATGGCCGGACCCAGGTCGCACTCAAGCGGCCTCGGCCCTCGTGAGAACCAAGAGTGAAAATCAGCTCCGCCACTTTCTGCCAAAAACCATACCCTTAAATATTATGGCTGCCTATCGTGCAGAAAATGCCGTTTAGGTTTAACATACGAACTAATGTGAAAGATAGGTTTAATGACCCAATACCGAGCAGTTTCAGCGACTATACACATCCTAACGGTACAATCCGCCAAGATCAGGATGGTCAAAAAACGTTTGTTCCTAACGACTTGCCTCCGCCGCTTGAGTACGACCAAGATTTGATAATGCTCCTCGCAGAGGCCGAAAGGACAGTAGGGGAGTTAAAGGGCATAGGCGCATCTCTCAGCAACCCGCACATCTTGCTTCGTTCCCACATAAAACACGAGGCCGTCACCAGTTCCAAGATCGAGGGAACATTGGCATCCATACAGGATTTGCACAAGTATGAGGCATTCGGCATTGAAAAAAAAATGGCAGAAAAATTGGGGCTAAGGGAGGTGGAAAACCATGTACGTGCGCTAGAATGGGCTATACACAAAATCAAGATTGAAAACCATGATGTTGATTTGGGTATAATTCGTGGAGCACACAAAATTCTGATGGATGGTGTGCGCGGGCAAGAGACTAATCCCGGGGAGTTCCGCAAACAACAAAACTTAATCGTGGAAACGGGCCCAAGAAAAAACAAAATAGTTTACACTCCGCCACCGCCAGAGATTGTAATGAAATTACTTCAGAAGTTGGAAAAATTTTGCACGTCTGAACATGACGATATACCGGTGCTGATACAGTGCGCTATGATTCATTACCAGTTTGAAGCCATACATCCATTCGGGGATGGTAATGGAAGAATTGGACGCCTGATTATATTGTTAATTCTGTGCAAGAGAAACCTGTTACCGGAACCGCTACTATATCTGAGTGCATTCTTTGACGAACATCTCCGGGATTACTATGGCGGCTTGTTAGAGGTAAGTCGCAAGAGTAAGTGGTATGAGTGGGTGTGGTTTTTCTTGGACGCCCTAGTGGTGCAGTCCTTGGAAGCGATCAAGACAATTGAGCGGTTGGGATCCTTGTATGGAAAGTATCGTCAGATTCTACACAACCGAAATGCGAGCGGAAACGCCATCGCACTGATGGAGAGCCTGTTTGCTAACCCATACACAAGCGTCCCGGCGGCGCGTCGCATCCTTAAGGTCTCTCACCCTGCGGCTAGGAATACAATAGATACTCTTATCAAAGATGGTATACTAAATCCTGCCGGGATATTTCGTCGAAGCCACATCTTTGTGGCGGCCGAGATAGATGCGGTTTTACAGCCGGAATAGAATTCGCCCATATTTCGAATATTGTGGGCGGCAGATCCTGTCCCAGGCCGGTAAAAACATCCAGCCGGTACGATAATGCTCGCATCAAAGGATGGTTTTAGTGAAAAATAAACCGCTTCAGAAACATTCGGATCAGGACTGGATAGGCATTGTCCGCGATGGGCCGCCCTGGATCGGGCCTGCCGCCCCGGGTACTGGTCCAGGATCGCGGCCGGCGCCGCCAGGAACCTTCCGTTGACGCCGTAGTGGCGGTGGTTGTGAACGAATTGGAATGACTTGACGTACGATTCCAGGTACCACTTGCTGACGCCACGGTGTTTTTTTAGCCACCATTTGAGCAGGCCCACCCTGCACTCGCAGTTGTTTGTGTGGATTCCGTTGAGATCCCCCGAGGCGTAACCCACCCTCGCCGTGGTTTACCGTCGGGTGGTCGTATCCGGCCTCTCCCAGGCTCTTGTAGGCGGTGTGCTCGTCGGTGATGACCATGGGTTCGCGCTCGAACTTTTCGGCTGCCCTCCCGGCCAGTGTCTTGCCGTCGCCGGCCGGAACCTCGAAGATGGTCAGGCCCGGCTCGTCTTCCGTGGCACGCTGGTGATAGACCGTCATCATCGGGGTGTTCTTCTCGAAGGTGCTCCTGCCGGGGCCGCGCGGCAGGCCGCGTCGGCTGGGGATGGTCAGCTCCTCGCCGTTGCCTGCCAGGGGTACGCCCTTGGAGCCGGCCCGGATGTACCCCTCGTCGGTCTCGCAGGTCCCCGACAGGATCCCCTCGGGTAGGCTGCGTATCTCGTCCATCATCCGGCGGATCATATAGTAGGTTGACCGGTAGGCGCATCCTATCGACTCGGCGACATGGTTGATGGAGACCCCGTTGGGCGGACCGCACAGGAACTCCCAGAGTGCCAGTATCCAGTTGCCATCCAGATGTGCCGGTAGTGCAGGATGGTGTCCGTCTTGTCGTTGAACGTTCTGCCGCAGTCCTTGCAGAGGTAGCGCTGGAGGTGTTTCCGGTATCGGCCGTGTTTTATCACTGGGCTGTTCTTGCAGCGGGGGCAGAAGACGCCGTGCGCCCGGTCCACCGTCCGGAACGGCCCGGCGGTCGCCCCCGGGTCGTAGAACAGCGCCATCAGGCACAGCAGCGGGCCCGGTCCGCCATTTCCGTCCTTGGCGGACCCCGGTTTCCTCTGTTTTTGTACAGCGACGCACGTCACGGGGGTGCGGGGGATCTACCCATATTGATCTGTTACGATATATCCCACTCGATACGTGCCCGCTACGTGCCCACTACGTGCCCACTACGCGGCCCAAGCCGCCCACAAAATTCGAAATATGAGCGATTGCTTCCATGTGTTTTGGGGGTCCAAACCCCCGGATGTTACGTGTTGGTAATACATTTGGTCCAGTCCGGTAGATGTGCGGTGGATTGTTTTTTAAATATTCGCGGTGTTTTTGCGCGAGCCGGCAGCAACAATTCGGCATGATCAGCGGCATATGACCTGCGCCGGACAGTCCGGGTGGTTGTTCCGGGTGGATTATCGCGGAGATGCGGGGCGGTAGTGCGCAAAATCCCCCCGCGTCCCCGGGAGATATGGCAGGTGTCACCCACGTGGAAAGTCGCCTGTCGTTGCAGACGATGCCCTGCATAATTTTTGGAACGGTCCGGGGAGGGGTCGAGGGGGCGTTGAGCCGCCCCCCGTCCCGGCAGGGGCGGCGAAACGCCCCCGAGCCGGACCGTCCCGGAGCGCCCTAGGTAACAACCCGGCTGGCCAGACGACTGGCGCTGGCCATCTTGCGCCGGGTCATGGCCTCGTCGGGATGGTTGTAGGGTTCCTTCCTGGTCAGCATGTACCAGGCGTCCTCCAGCAGCTCCCGGGCGGCGGCAACCAGGGCCTTCTGGGGGCCCCTTCTGGCGGCCAGCCGCTCGTAACGCTGCTTGCGGCGGGGGTCGTATCGGACGGCCACGAACGCTGCCTCGACGGCGGCGTTCCGAAGGTGGCGGGATCCGCGCTTGGTGATGCCGCCCGTCCGGACGGCATCTGCGCTGTTCCGATGGGAGGGCACCAGGCCCGCATAGGAGGTCAGCTTCTCGGGGCTGGTGAACCGGGACAGGTCGTTGCCGATCTCCGCCAGGATGGTGACCGCGGTGACCGGTCCAATCCCGGGCATGGTCATCAGGAGCCGGGCCCGGGAATCGGTGACGGCTATCCTGCAGATCTCCTTTTCGAGCAGGGATATCTGCCGCTCAACGGCGTCAAGTATGGTCAGGTGGGCGTTGAGCGCCATTCGGTCGTAGTCCCGGACGGGGGCCGTCCGCAGCCACTCGCGGCCTTTGACGGTGTAGAGGTTGGCGGGTCGCTTGAGCGGGTACTTGACCAGGATCGCGTGTACGTGGTTCTTGTGATCGGTGGCATCGTACCGGAGAGCCAAGCGGGTCCGGGTCAGCTCGCGCAGATCCATCTCCTCCTCGGTAGGCACGTGGGACGGCTTGTAAAAGTCGCCCCTGACCAGGTCGCACAGTCTCTCCGAGTCGCGGTTGTCGTCCTTGAACTTTGCCTGGGTGATTATCTTGAGGTCGTAGGGGTTGACCAGGATCGGCTTGATGGCGGTCTTCTTCAGCTCCCCGTGGAGCACCTTCCATCTGTGTATGTAAAGGCGGCGCGTGCGAGCGGAAGCCGTATGCCTTGATGCATGCCGCAGGTAAGTTGGACTGGCAGTATTTAAGACGCGCCGACTTGCGCGAGATGATCATCGTTTTTTGCACCGGGATAGGGACCCAGGGGAGGCGTCGAAGCCGCCCCTCGCCCGGGCCGGGGCGGCGAGACGCCTCCCGATGGGGGACCGGATCTGGAAATGCACAGGGCCCCCCACGCGGGATCCGGCGCTCCCTGCTCGTTGGGCACCGCGCGGGCCGGCGGCGCCATTCCGGTCGTTTTTTTCCCGTGCGAAAAAAAAATATCTGCCAATGGTGCTGGGCGGATCCCGCACGGTGGCGGGCCGCGTCTGGCCGGGCCCCGATACCCTCCCAAATTGATCCAGAGATGGGTGCCGGAGCGCCGGCTAGACGCGGGATGCTAGCCGCGCCAGCCGGACCAGCTTGGCTTGGTAGGCCTTCTGGTCATGGAATCGGTAGGGCTGTCGTTTGTTCAGCATGTGCCAGATGTAGATGGCCATCTTTTTGGCCAGGTGGCTCTGGGCCACCACCGGCGGGTGGCGCTTGCGGACGCCCTCGTAGTATGCCGACAGCACGGGATTGTGATGGCCGGCCACCAGGGCCGAATGCATCATGATCCATGTCAGGGCGCGGTCGGAGCTCTTCTTCATGCGGCCGTGCCGGGTGCTGTCCCCGGACTGGTACACCCTGGGGCAGAGGCCCAGGAACGAGACCAGTTGTCGGGGGCCGGCGAACCGGCCGATGCCGTCGATGGAGACGGCCACCAGCAGGGCGCTGAAGGCGTCAAACCCGGACAGGGTCATTATCAGCCTGGCATCCTCGTTGTTCAGGGCCGCCTTTGCCACGAGCTTCTCCAGCATGTCTATCTCGCCGCTCAGGTATCTGACGTGGCGGACGTACTGGCCCATGATCCTGGTGTCGCCGGGGTTCAGCTTCAGGCCGTTCAGGTATTCCTGGTACTTGGCTCCGGACGTGTTTCCGTGGCCCGAGCTGGTCGGGTGGTCGTACTTGCCGCAGATGGCGTGCTGGCGGTTGAGCGCGCGGGTCCGTTCCTTGATCAGGATCATCCGCTGGCGGAGCAGATCCAGGTCGCGCCTGTTGTTCCGCTTGTGCACGTGGCAGGTCGGTACGTCGTCCATCCTGAGCCGGTTGGCCAGCTGCCTAGCATCAATCTTGTCGGTCTTGGTCCCGGACTGGGACAGCTTGAGCCGCAGCGGGTTGGCCAGCACTATGGGTATTTTCAGATCCTCGAATACTTCGTATGTCTTGAGCCACAGCCAGGCCGTGGACTCGCAGACCGCCTTGCAGTCGTACCGGGGCGCGACGCTCTCGGCGAATTTCCGGGCATCCGCCCTGGTGTTGGGGTATTTGGCATCCTCCATGACGTTGCCGTCCGCGCCCATGACGCAGACCACGCAGGTCCGTTTCCCTATGTCGATTCCAATGTAGGCTTTTGATCTTTCTATTTTCGTTCACCTCCTTTTTGTTTTGGTCGGCAAGCAGCAAGGCTGCACTCATCTGTAACGGCTCGAAGCCGAGTAAGGCTGCAGCTCGAAATCCCCCATTCAGTAGGAACGGCTCGAAGCCGATGGAAGGTAAAGGGTCTGCTCACCATGCGCAGGTAAACTAACCAGATATACTTGCCTTCAGTAGTTGCCGGTCGACTCGAAGAGGGCGAGCGCGGGCTCGTGGCCGCGGAGCCGTACCCTGCGGATGAACCGGCCGATTCCCTGCAGGTCGTTGTCGAACTCGAACTGGTCGAGCACCTTCTTGGATCTTCCCTTGATGGTGGTCGTGCATTTTCTCATGTGTACGTCGATTCCAATGTAATACAATTCTTTTTCACATTCACCTCCTTTGCAGTAAAGTCGGACCTGACCAATGGTAGACTTCCATCCGCCCTCGGAGGGGCTGAAGCTTTTCGCATACCTTGAGCCATTCTAATCGACGCCCTCGGTGGGGCCAGCAATCATCGGCTCTCAGGTCCAACAGGAAGAATGCCGGCGTCGCCGTTATAACGACTACACATAGCTTCTAATCGGGTCTCAGGCACGCCAGGAGCCTGAGCTTTGCGCACGGGTTCTTTTCCTTTTGGGCCGCTTTTTCCATCTTCTTCAGACTGACATCCTGCATGAACGCGGCTCCAGACTGCAACCGGGTGGCTGCGCGCTCTGCCGGTCCGGCGGCGCTGCCGCCTTTTCCGCGTTTTTTTCTGGGGGATAATGCCATGCTGAGGTTACGCTAGTCCCCCGATCTATAGTTGGGATCAAAAGTAATCGGACAAATCCGTAAGATCATAATAGGGTAAAATTTCAAGCCGGCACATGGCTACGACCGAGATGAAAGACGCGCTAAAACGCGCCAAAAACAAGAACGAGTACGCGCGCATTGCGGCGGTAAACATGGTATTGAACAAGAACATCGATGTCGATACCGTTGCGGACGGTTTCTGCGTCAGTCGCGGAACCGTCTACGCGTGGCTTGCCGCGTACGACCGCAACGGGCTGGACGGCCTCGCCGACGATGCGAGGCCGGGCCGCCCCCCTTTCGTGCCGCGCGCCCAGCTGGAGGAGATAGTCGGCGGCGCCAAGCGGTTTACCGCCTTGGGGTTCGTCGAGCTGGTCGAAAAGAAGACTGGCGTGAAATACAGCGAACAGCACGGGCGCCGTCTGCTGAGGTCCCTGGGCTTCGCGGTCAAGAAGACACTCCGGTTATCCGACCGCGTCCCGCCGAAGGAGGAGGTAGAGATCTGGCAGAAGGATACCGAAAGGGAGGTTGAGACGCTCGAAAAGGACGATTTCACCGTGGTCATGGCCGATGAGAGCCACCAAAACGCGAACCTGTTCGGGTCGGGAGCCGTCTACGTGCGCGGTGACGCCGAACCCATACAGATGCCGCTGGGCAACCAGAGGCAGACCGTCTACGGCGGCGTCACGCTGGATGGCGAGACGTGCTACATGGCGGCCAACAGGGCCAACGACAGATCATTCATCAAATACCTCGATAAACTGCAACAACGTTTCGGCAAGGTGGCGGCGGTCGTCGACAACGCCGCGTACCACAACACGAAACGCGTACGGCGATATCTCGAGAAGAATGGCGATTCAGTCAGGCTGATGTTCCTGCCGCCGTATTCGCCGTTCTTGAATCCGGCCGAGTGGCTGTGGCGGGATGGAAAGGCCATACTGCGCAGAACGTTCCGGCGGCCGGCCAGGAGCTACTTTAGACGGAAGGTGATGCTCGTGTACGAGTCGCTTGAAATCAATTTCAATCCGCGCGACATTCTGTTTAGAAATTTGGATAAATTATACCCCGCATGAAAAATTTGTCCGGTTACTTATGATCCCAACTATATTTCTTTCGGTTGCATGACAGGACCGGGTTGAGTGTCCGGCGGAATCAGGCCGACGGAAGCCAACCGGGCATGAAATTTCTTGGTTCTTTGCCCTAAAGTGATCGGATCATTGTGGCCCCTACTAAGCGTCAACGACATGCACCACAACCATATCATCCCATGAAAACAACATCAGCCGAGTTTGTGAGAGAGGCAGTCCTACAGCATGTCAGTTAACCGGTTCGTCATCCAAAATTTTTCGCAGTCTGTCGATATATGGCTGTAGAGCGTCCGCCCTCTGTTGGTGGTCGGCCTGTATCGCTTCCATTTTTTTGAGAACGGCGGCGGCGTCTCGCCTTATGGAGTCTGTGTACCTCGCCATGTCACAATCTATAAATTTGTGCCATACCTAATATAAACATGGTAAACATCCAAGAAACCGCTGACAGCTGCGAGGCTCTGGCGGACAAGATAGAGGAAGAGATGCCCGAATTCGCCAAGGTGACGCGGGAAGCGGTGGCGCTCATACGCAGCTGGGATGACTGAGAGTACGTCGCCAACAGGCTTGGCCACGTTTTTAACAATCCTGGCTCGGTGCACCGCCTCATAACTTGTCGATTTTCATAGAAACTTCTTGTCCATGCGTGGAATGTATCCTCTTGTGGGACAGGACGCACTCAGGACCGACCGGAGCATGACGTTCCCGTGTCTTATGACACCGCAATTGTCTCCCTGGCTGTCGCCGTAACTTACAACCCGGGGCGGGCTGTAAAGTTATGGTGATCACGGGGAGCCTGTCAAATCAGTGACCGGGTCTGCCGAACAACATCGGTGCTCTGATACGGCTCCGCCGAAGGCTTTTGGTCACCAATTTGACACCCGTCTGGTGGTCACTGTAACTTTACAGCCCAGGTAGGGAACACTTCTCGCCCTGGCCCGCTTGGATTGCCGTTCCCGGGGTGGTACCGTGATGGATGAACCAACCGTCCCGTGCTCCTGTTGCGGCGGTACCGGCGGGGTCGTAAAGAGGGGGGTAGGGAGCGGGCAGTCCGAGGCGGCCCTGCTGCGGTCCGAACTGATCCGGGTCTGGGATATAGCCGGCTCGCTGGAGGGGTTGGCCGCAGGCATCTACGAGACGGCGGGCGGGGTGATATCGTCCCTGGCGGCCGACCTGGAGAACGCCGGCAGCGGGATTGCCGAGCGGGACCGGCTGATATCCGACTTGGAGCGGCAGCTGGCGGTCCACCAGGGGTGGGACGGGGACGCCCCGGACGAGGATCAGGGTGAGGAGCCAGGCAAGGCACCGGGCAAGAAGGACGGCCGGCCGGCGATGACCCGAGCCGAGCACCGGCTGGCCTCGGCCAGGTTCGAGGCGGCCAGGAGCGGGGGCGACCCCGGCCTGATCACCAAAAAGAAGCGGGGCGCCCAGTCCGGCCACCGGGGCGTCTCCCGAAGGGAACGCACCGAGGGAACCGTCGTGTTCCGCCCCGAGCTGTGCAGGTACTGCGGCAGGGCCGACCTGGTGATCACCGGGACCATCCCGAAGAGGTTCCGGGACCTGGCCGAGGCCCGGCGGAGCACCATCTCGCTGATGTACGTGATCCGCGTGGGGCAGTGCCCGGGGTGCGGCGTCCGGACGATCCCGCACACCGACGCCATCCCCGGGACGTCCCTGGGGCCGCGCACGCGCGCCACCCTCCAGGCCTGCGAGAGGGCCCACAACACCGAGGACGACATGGCGATGATGATGCTGCGGGAGATGGAGAACGCGACCGTCTTGACCGGGGCCGTCTCCAACTGTATCACGGCGATGGCCGACCATATAGACGGGGACGTGCTTGCCATCCCATATTGGTGGGGGACCCCTTAGAGCGAGACCGATCCGCAACAAAGACATTTGGAGTACAGCCGGGGGGTACATGCGATGACCAACAAGCGATGGAGCGCGGAGGGGAAGTACAGGATAGTGATGGAGGCTCTCACCACGTCCGCGGAGACGGTCGAGATATGCCGCAAGTACGGCCTCTCGCCCAACACGTTCTACCCGTGGAGGGAGAGGTTCCTGGAATCCGCCAAGGCCGCCATGGCCGGTAAGTCAGATACTGCCGCAACCAAGGCCCTCCAGAAGGAGAATGACCGCCTCAAGACGCTCCTGGCGGAGTCCACCCTGGCCGTCGACGCGTTAAAAAAAACCTTGGAGGGAAGGAAGCGTTGAGGGCGGTGCAGCGCATGGTTGATCAGGGCATGTCGCTCAACGGGGCGCTGCACACCTGCGAGGTGTCCAAGCAGAGGTGGTACTGGAGAAAAAAGACGCGCGAGCCCCGGACCGACGCCGATCTTCTGGGGATGATCCTGGAGATACGCAAAAGGCGGCCGTTCTACGGGACCAGAAGGGTGGCCGCGGAGCTGGCGCGCAGCCTTGAAAGGCCCGTAAACCGCAAGAAGGTACGGCGCGCCTACCGCCTGGCGGGCTGGAGCAAGCCGGCCCCGTCCAAGGCAGATGCCAAGGCCCGCTGGAAGCCGATCAAGGCGGCCAGGCCCAACCAGGTCTGGCAGACCGACATCACTTACGTGTGGTGCGGGCAGGCCGACGGATGGTGTTATTGCTTCAACATACTGGATATCTTCACCAGGCAGTGGATTGCCTACCGGTTCGACACCCTGGCCACCGCCGACATCGCAGTGGACTCGCTGGTGTAGGCCGTCGCCACCGCCAAGCCGGACTGCTCAAGACTCACCATCCAGTGCGACAACGGTTCCCAGTATGCTGGCAAAAAGTTCCGAAAGGCCGCGTCCCATCTCGGCATCAGACTCAAGTTCATCTGGAAGAGCACGCCACAACAGAACGGCCACATAGAGTCGTTCCACGGCACCCTCAAGCGCGAGTACATCTGGCCGCACGATTTCTCCAACTACCAGCAGGCCGAAGCCGTCATGGCAGAGGCGTTCCGAGACTACAACCGGAACCGGCTGCACTCGGCGTTAAAGTACGTCCCGCCGGACGAGTTTGTGGCATCATGGGAGGCGGAGCATAAATGAGGGACCGATGTCTGTGTAAAAACATGCAGAAAGTGGTCTCAGAATTCGGGGTCCAGGTCAGCAGCGCTTTCAATTTTTTCTGGAAGAGTACAACGATAATGGGCGCATAATTTATGAAAGGTTTACAAACGCGCAGCGGCGTAAAATAATGCCGGAAATAAAGCTAATAGAGAAACGCGTATCCAAACATTTTTCGCCCAACTTGTACAAGATTAAAAATTTAATTGAAACCGGCGATCCGTTTTGTGAAAACATTTTGCAGTTTGCAGACTTTTTTACGTACGCGCCGCATATTATGCTCGTTACGAAGGGTAAAAAAAGGATGCGTTTTGAAGAGATAAAACACAAGTATTACAATTTTAACGGATCACGGCGTGAACGCGGTTTCGTGGTTTTATAAATTAAGGCGATTCCCTGGGCTATCGCAACGCCCATAGCCCTTCACCAGGCGGAACCGTACTTGTAATACGGGGAATGGTTATTTAAACATTTATTTTTCCGCCAAGCCGTATAATTCGCGAGTCCACCCCAAGTCTTCCCGCGCTTGCCGCCGGCATGCCATGGGATGATCAAGAATATAAGCGGCCAGCGCCCCGGCTGGGGGCCGCATTCGTCCCCAACCGCGGCCGCGATACGCCTGCCATGCCCGCGATCAGGCCCCATTGAGCGGCATCCGCACCGCCGGCCTACCCGAATACGGGCAGCACCCGCGGCCCGCGCCGCATCTCGCGCATCAGTGCGGCGTTGACTATGAGCGTCATCCACTTGTTCTTGCCCTCAATGCTGATGCCGGCCATTTCGGTCGGCGTGCGTTCGTTCAGCCCCTGATGCGGCCTTGTTGAAATTGTAATGCTGCAGCAGTCCCGCGAATATGGGCGAGCGCGGATCCGTCACCTGCCGCCGCCTGCTGTCGACCCTCTGCCTTAAGGTGTTGCCGTTGAACGTCTCGCTGATCCTGTTGGCAAAGTAGCCGTTGCTCTTGTGGAAACGCGCATCGTGCACCGCGTGCTTGCATGCGTAGCCGTCGTCGCTGACGTGGTCCGGGCAGTTGCATGCAAGGCCGGTCTTTTCGCGCCAGACCGAGTATTCCCTGCCCCATAGGGGAATTCAAAGCAATCCGATCACTGCCGCCCGCTAGCAGCGCGGAAAGCCATCCCAAGACCCATGCCTAATGCAAACATCTAGATCGGCCCTTCATCCCCCGCACCCCCGTGGGCAAAGCCGCCGGGAAAAAGAGGCCGAACGCGGCCAAAAGAGACGAGGTTGTCCCCAAAGGAGCCGCGTTCATGCCGAGTGTCAGCCTGAAGGGGCTGACCAAGGCACACAAGAAGGAAAAGGCAGGCAAGTCCAAGTACAGGCTGCACGCTGCCCTACTCAGAAAGGAGGGCAAGGACATCCGGAAGATATCGCGGATGCTTGGAGTGGCCTACTCTACCGTCCGGGACCGGCCGGTCCGCATGCACGCAGGCAACCTGAAGAGGCGGTTCGACCGCAGGCGCAGGGCCAGGATGATCCCCAGGCAGATCCGCAGGAATATCAAGCGGTGGCTGGGCCGCGACCCGACCGACTATGGGTACGAGGCGGGATCCTGGCAGACGACCATGATCCAGGACGGACCATACAAGAAATTCAGAATACGCTGCAAGACGGGCACGCTCAGGCGCGCCTTCAAGAGGATCAGGTTTTCGTACCGCAAACCCAGGCCCGTCCCGTACAACTCGGCCACGCCTGAAGAGTAGGAGCGGTTCGAGGCCGAGACCAATCCGGTGGTCAACAAGGCCGCCAAAGATGGGTTCACGGTGCCCACCTGCGATGAAATGCACGCTCGCCTCCGGTCCGATGGCGGCTGCCGGTGGCGGCCGACCAACGGACATGACACCACCAAGACCAACTACTCCAGACAGTCGGTGTCCGTCTTCGGCGTGCTGGGGTTCGACAGCCTCCACATCCGCACCGTCGATGCCTGCAACTCCGAGACGTTCAAGGGGTTACTGAGGGCGATGCTGCGCATCTATCCCAAGATACTGCTGATCCTGGACAACACACCCTACCACAAATCGGACACCGTCACCGAGTTTGTCAAGGCCAACGAGGATCGGCTCAGGCTGGTGTTCCTGCCCGCCTACACCCCGCAACTTAACCCGATAGAACAACAGTGGAACGTCCTCAGGATGATGCTCGCGGGCAGGTATTTTGCGTCGGTCGAGGAGTTGAGGGCGGCCATCACGGCCATCGCCCGCCGCCACCTGATGCGTCCCGTCAGGACGATGGACTACCTGGTGGCCGCGCAATAACCCGGATGATCCCGCGTGAGGGAGACTAGGCGCGGCCCACCGAAAATCCGGTCGAAAATACGTAAATCGGACCACCCTCCCGCGGGCCGGTTTCCTGATTCCGTTTCTGGTCTAAAATCATCCTACCGGCGCGCAAAATTGCGGCGGGTTGCACCGGTTTTGCGGCCCTAGCCCGAAAATGAGCGCTTTGTTTTGGATGGCCCTATGGGCATAAAACTGTCGAAAAACATGCTCTGGCGCAAACTCGGGACATTGGTTGAGGTTGTGTCCCGGAGTGCACCAGAATCTCCCGCCCTTAAGCCTGCCTGCCAACTGGCTGATTCCTCAACCAAAGCCTGCGAGAAAGGCTTCCGTGGCCATACTTTCATATCTCACGCCGTTCGTAAGGCGGACAAAGCACTCTTGGCAGTATGTGTGGTTCATGGTTCGGGACCAACCGCGTTTCTTGTGGTGCGCGTGGGCGTTTAGGGTACGGGTCGTGCGGCACCACCACGCCCGCCGGTCAGGTATGGTCTGCGCGCCAAGGCCGAGCAGACCATGTCCCAGCAGCCCTCGTATTCGCTGTTCATCAGAGCCAGGGCCGATTCCAAGGCGGCATCGCAAACCCTCTCCCTCATCTTGGTGCCAGGGATCATGTATGTGGCCAGCCCGTCAGGTATGGTGTCGTCCATAAAATTCTCGGCAAACTCCTCCAGCTCGGCAACTGCCCCATCCGCATCATTCATGGTGAACACGTCTGGCGCGTGAATGATGCCCATCGCGCCATCGGCCATGCACCTCATCTCGGCCATGCCGGGCGGTTCTAGTTTCACCATTCCAATCACATTCAGGACGTACATTTCCGGAGTCACCATTATCTGTCCACTGCGGTGCAGACCTGCCTGTTTTGCATCTGGTGACTGCTGCATCACATACACCTGCGCATCCATACCTTCCATGATATACACTCTGGCGGTTCTGCACCGAAGCGCCCCTCGGCGCGCGTTTCTCTTGAATGCTGGCTGGCTTCCGGCCTTCCCGGCCAAATTCTCAAACCACCTGCACTCGCACTCGGTAGAGATGTCGTCAAACAGCACGTGAAGCGCCATGTCGTTGTTCACTATGTGGCGAACCAACCATTCCTTCTCAGGCCTTATCTTGTGGCCTTTGCCAAGCCAACCTGACAGAATGGCCAAAGTATCCAGCCAGAACCGCCTCTGTCTTTTGAGGTATGGTTCGTCCGCGAAAGCCCTCATGTCAAATCCTCCGGTAATCCACCCGGGCGAGGAGTATGGAGTTGTGATCTTTTTGGTGCGTTTGTCGTCGTCGCTCTCCCTCTTGATCTTTTTCGGAAGAACGGTTTGAGTGCCGTCCTGATTCCCCAACACAAAGCGTCCCAAACCGTCCATCTGCGTCACCATGTGGGGGTAGTATTCTTCGATCCTGCGGGTCTGCTTCTCTCCCTTCTCTGTCAGCTCTTTCCAGTCCTTGGCCGTCGGCTGGGAATGCGACAGGAGATCAAGGAGGACGGGCTTCCAGGCCTCCATGATCTGCTTGTGCATGTTTGTCATCCCGGCCAACCTCGCGTTGATGCTCCTTCTGACGTGCCAATGCATGCGGCTGTTCCTGTAGGGCAAAGTCGGGTCGTCTAGAATGGTCGCCGAATCTCTTTTCGATAGAGATTCCCACATCAGGCGGGTGGTACTTGCCCAAGCGTGTTCGCGGCGTCTGGACACCGTCAGGGCATGGCGCAATCTCTCGGCAAACGGCTGGTCTTCGTATGGAGTCTCAGACTGTACGGAGTCGTCCCAATCGCTGTGCCTCAGCATCGGCTGGGTGGGCTCTTTTCAGTATATAAGCAAGCCGGACAGTTGGTTGCCATACGGGACCGTATCGGGTCCAAGGGTGTGGCGGCAGCCGGTGCCAAACGCGCGGGGGGTGTGACTGCTACGTCCGCTACTTCCGCACGGTGTTCCGGTGCACCCCGGTGCGCCTCATAGTCCTCTAATTTGGGCGGATTGTACGTGGCGGGGGTGTCGCCTTGGAGTCCTAACCGCGGCGTCCCGGTCATATCCGGCCATTCGTGTTTCGCGTTATACCGTACTCGCAGGCGCGCCTGCCGTCGCGCTGCCTAGACGGTAAGGGCAAACCAACTATAGAGCGTCCGGCGTGACTGCGTGCCGGCGGCCGGGCCGGCCACTGCGGCTTCTCTGACTGCACTGCGTCTGGCCCGTGCCACGCAGTAGGTATGCGCCATATATCGGTCCGCGCTCGCTGGCGCGGGGCAAGGCAGGGCCGGAGTGCACAGATTCCTGCCGTCTCAAACTGTCCGTTTTTCTTTAAAAACCGGCGTGGCTAGCAGACGTAATGCCGTTCAACGTACAAAAAGCAACAAGGCCGCAGGATGCTGGCGCTGACACTCGCGCTTTGGCACGCGCCGCGGTATGCGCAGTGTGTCCTGCCGCCGACCCGGACCAGGCGGCGCCGGGCCCGGGCTTGCAGCGATCTGGCTGGTATGTGGAGAGGGGCGGGCACCGCGCCGTGTACACGTCCATGCAGCACCGCGGAGGAATGTGCGCCGGGATGGCTCTCATTTGCGTGTCGAAGCGGGCTGCGCGTCTCGCATGCGGGCTGAGGGTCGATTGGGGGGTGGCTTGAGTGGTTAATGGCCGGATCCGCCGCCGATCCCGCACGGCGTCAGACAACCAACCCGACAACGGACATCCGGACTCGGCCATCCTGTTCAACATTGCGGAACATCTGAAGAGAAGATTCAAGATTCCACGCGGGCGGGTAAAAATCGATCACACCATCCTGATCACTGGCAAGCATGCCAAGGTACTGGGACAACTGACTCCAGAAGAAATTTCACTCTACCGCGGGATCGTCCACACGCCGGATGTCATGGTGATAAACGCGGAGAACGAGCCAGAACTCATCGTAGAGCAGGACGGCAGGAGCCATGAATCTGAAGAGCGCGCAGAGAAGGACAGGAGAAGGAACAGCCACTATGAGCGCGCCGGCATTCCGTTTATCATCATGAAGTCCAGCGTGATCAAGTCCAAAAACGTTACTCCAGCCGAGTATCTGAACAGCGAGTTGGAGCGACTGGAGTGGCGGCCCCCGCCCTGAATCGAACCGGGACGCGCCTCCGTAATGGCGTCTTGCCAGGGTTGGTGCGTAAGTCATCCACGCCAGACCCAAACATCGCCGGGATCATAAATAACTGTAGGTGCGGGCCTTCTAGCCGGAACGGGCGGCCCCGCTCCAGTCGGGGTCGTGGTTCTCCCTCGTGCGCGTAGTGATGGCCATAAAGTTTGCAAAAACATGCGGACGCCGAAAGGTTTAGATCCTCCCTCAGCCCCCGGACCCCCATGCCAAAGGCAGTGCTGGTGATGAGGGGAGAGGAGTACCTTCCCGGCGTGCCGCTGGCAGAACTCGAAGAGATTTACAGGTGCGAGCCTACCGGCAAGTCCAGAGACAGGCTTTAGGCGGCCGTGCTCGGAGAGCGCGGCAGGATGATCGGGGGGATGGCCGCCATATCGGGGCGCCATCCCAGCACCGTCCACCGGTGGCTGTGCAGGCTGGAGCGCGAGGGACCCGAGGGCAGGCACGACCGGTGGGGCCCGGGCAGGCCGCGGCTCCTGACGCCAGGGCAGGGTGATACCCATAGTCAAGCTGTTTGACTGGCTGCTGCCCACTCCCTAGTCGGCCCGGCCGCTCTCCGAAGGCACCCGGTCCGCCCCACGCCTGCCGGATTACTGCGCCTCGACCTCTCTGTGTGGTTCATCCAGAGGAGGTGCACCGGTGCGAGACCAGGCGGGAAGGGGTGACTTGACTACGCCACAGTGTTGGCAGGGGCGACCGGTGATACGCGCACCATATGGGCTGCAGGCGTTATTGCAAACTTTATGGCCATCACTATGCGCGTGCAGTTGCCACCGCGCCTCACCAGCTGGCGTCATGTCCGTCTGAACACCATCCCCGGGGGATGCCCCGCACCGTCCCCTGCAGCCAACGGGATGCGCGCCCCGCCGGCCCGAACAGGGGACCGAAGATATCCACACCAAACATTCCGGGTCGTTCCACGGGGAGTTCGTCGGTGGTCGGCGTCCCGACCCGGCCATGACGGGGACCAACATGCACGGAATTTGCGGGTGGTGTCAAGCGTACCGAATTCAAGCTTGGGCAAAAACCAAGTTACATCTGCGTTAACTGATTATTAACATATGATTTTTAAGCAGGCGTGAGTTGGTAGGCGCTAAGAATGAAGCAGTTGTATACACGTATCTTACTTGCGTATGGGCTAACTGCCATATTCTTATTCGGTATTAAGGATTACATACCGCTAGATACGATAGCATACATCGCCACGATACTGTCACTAATACTTGTGCCTTCATTGTACTTCTTGGATGCAAGAAGAGTTAAGCAAGATGAACGAACGCGGGCGTCCAAGAACCTATACGGAGAGTTAGGAAACACGCAGTGTGAGCTAGAATGGAGAGAGAATAAAGAAGTGAGCGCAGACGAAGTTATTATTTTAAAAGTGGGTACATCTGATGGTGTCGAAAAATACGTCGTCACAAACAAATTTTTGAATCATGATGTTTATGATAGTCTTATTAGTTCCGGCAGGATAAACTTCTTGAGATACGAGCTACAACAACAGGTGCAGAATATTTTTAAAATGATCAAGCAGCATAATCAATATCTGCAATCTATCAGAGATATTACAAATCAAGATCTGATAGAGAGGGAAAAAACAAAACTACTGCCGCCGTACTATAAGATAGCTGTATCTCATGAGCAAGACTTGTTGGATCAAATTCCGGATATTATGAAAAAATTGGTTAAGGAGTTTCCGCGCATCACTCAATCCGAGTCTGATATGTTGTAGTTCCTTACTGTACGTACCGACGCCTTATCACCTTTCCAGTTTATCTCTGGCGCATTAGTGGCTTTTTTTACTTCAACTGGCTTGCCTTGGTTCTGTTCTCCCATAGTCAACGTTTCTTTTTCCTATATATAAGCATAAGACACTGTTCAGAAGTACGCGTTTCGGCTCAGAACGGATCTTGCAGAAACTTCGTCGCCGTCTCATGAATGAATTGCCTAATTCAGTACACGGTTTCTGCAGATCCGGTCTAGCGTACCACCGAGGAACAGCGATATCGGCCATAAGGCCGCCAACGGCGGGTTTTCGGGGTTTGTTCCTACGAAACGCGTACGTTATGCGAAGTCACTCAGAGCAGTTCTGGCAGACCCAAGTCCCATCCACTACGATGCCACGATGATACTTGATGGTGCGCTTCCTGATGGGTTGGTTGCACTTGGGACAGGTGGGGAATCTCATAGTTCCGCTTTCAATTCGGCGGGTTCGGCTCGAATCGTGCGGAGTTGCGGGTTCGCTGACGGCCGGGTTGGATACCGGCGCCTCGCGTGTTGCGAACGAATGCCGTTTCTCCGCCAATGCGCAAAACTCGTTGATAAAATTATCAAAGCCGGAAGCGTTGTAAACCCGTTCCGTATCTACCGTCACAAGGGCGCCGTGCCTGGAAAAGTATATTCCGGTCCGTTTCAGGCTTGCATGCCCCTGCATGTCCTGCATGCCGCGTTTCTGTCCGAGGTAGTCCAGGACGCAGTATCCTGCCAACTGATCAAAATACACGCGCGTAAACCGGCCCCCCTTTGTAGTCTTGACATCTACAAGCGTGTCATCGGCTATGAAATCCGCATCGGCCCCGCCGACCATCCCCGACGCCCTGCCGAACGTTGGATTGAGCCACACCGGTCCTTTCACGCGGCGCAGGTCGCCATCTTCAAGGACGTTCCACAGGTTGCGCAAGTCCTTGATGTCGTCGTCGTTGGCTGGCGCGCTGGAATAATCCGCCCGGCCAGTCCGCAGTACCACGTCCAACCTACCCAGCATTAGCGCGGACCGGAATAGGTCGTCGCCGGCCACGCCGGACTTTGCGTATGCTGCAACATTGTCTTTTGCGGCTCCTATGATGCTTCGCGCAACTGCCGCCGCCTTTGAAACCGTCGGATCAGGTCCGCTACGGCTGACGCCACTGCAACCGTCCGGCCAATTCTCGGACCATCGGCTTTCCCATTCTTTGGCAGGTATCAGCCGCCGTTCGCCGCCAATATCGGCCGCCACGTATTCGCCGCTCTGGACGCTCAAGCCTATTGCAGCCTGCTCGGCGATCCAACGATGGGATTCGGCTACCCCGTGGCGCCGTTCCAGCCAGAATCTCGCTAGGTAATCGAAGGCGTTGCCCACCGCCGCGTGGTTGGTCGTGAGCGGCGGGGCCTTTAGCGGGGCTTCGACGTTTGCCGGCTTGAACTCGAAGGTTTGCCTAAAGAGGCTTTTGACTTCCTTTTTACTCAGAAAGGAAGTCAGGGACATTGTCGAGGGATTTGCATGGTGTTATAAAACTGGGACAGGCAAAGGGGGCACTGCCCATCTGCGGATGATGGGCTTCTTTGCCTTCATACAGGCATCCGCCGGATAGGTCGGCCGTCTGTAGGCGGCTGGTGGCAAGATCTACCTGTCACGGCCAAGCGCGCCCGCCACGCCGTTTGGACTATACGTCACCCGTAGATGGGGCAGTGCCACTGGAAGCAGGGTTCCCCCCGCAAGGACGGGTGGTAATTGGAACTGAAAGGCAGCAGCGCCTAGAGTCTACATTGTCGGCTACACTCGGCGCTAAAATACGTCCCGCCGGACGAGTTTACGGCATCATGGGGGGCGGAGCATGAACGAGGGACCGATGTCTGTGTAAAAACATGCAGAAAGTGGTCTCAGAATTCGGGGTCCAGATCAGTCCCGTGTAGCCTGCAACACCATCCAAGATGGTGATGTCGGCCGTGGAACCGCCTAGCGTTTAACCGACGCGGCGGTCTCGGCCATCTTGCGGCAGTCGAGCAACCAGTGGTGGGTAGTGAGTATGAGCCGCATGAGAAACAGAACCCATCCGCCACGGAATGCCGCGCTATCCTCCGACCAATCCATGCCTACAAGCGGGTCTTGGCGCTTGTGGCGCTTTGCCATCTTGAAGAAGTCTTCTTCCCAGTCGTGGTCGTGTCTGCGACCGCCCCACGGCATCTCTCCGGGTGGGTTTATACCACTAGATATGTGGACGGTTTTGTTCCTCTCTTCACGTATCATGTGTATGGCGCACCGGAACAGCTCGACATCCGGCCCGTCCAGACCCGCCTTCTTCAACACGCACACAAAGCGGTTGATTTTCTCGACGAATCGGAGCGTTGACAGGTCGTTCTTCTCGCGCAGCATGTGTGACACCAAGATGGTGGTGGATTCGATCAGGTACTCGAACTGGTCCGTCAGGTGGGCTAGGTAGCCAGCCCAGAACCGTACGTCGTCATGCATCCTGATGTAGGCATGCAGCATGCACACCCCGTCAAGCCCGAAACGCTGGTCGGCGTATAGCGGGCCATTCAATTCCACGCGGCCCTGGCTGACCTCGATGCCAATCCGATAGAGCATGACATCCAGACCCAGCATGAGTCCGGCCCCGCGAACCAAACCCTCAAGGATCACGTGTTGGTTGGGTAGCAGTTTTTCATCCACACCGAGAACTAGGACATCGGCCAAGATCCAGCGAGCCGGGCCGGCCTCGCGCCTGATGGTGAAACCTTTCATCTTCATAAATCCGACTATCCGTGCTACTTCGGCCTCCATCAAGTTGGTATCAGGCGAGACGTGGAGGATGTTGACCCTGTCCACTACAGAGACTTTTGGTGCGGGGCGCTCACACCACAGCATCTCGGTCTGGAGGCCATCCAGCAAACTCTCAAACCTCGATTCTGCCGCGGGCTTGCCGAACGTCGGCAGTTTTAGCGCCTCCACCATGCCACAGCCCGGCCCGCGTGTTTAAGTATTGCAGATAATCCAGCCCCGGCACCAATACGTCGCCCTTCTGCATAGGGGCCGGTGGACATCCCGGCGCATGTCGGCTCGCCTCCGCCACACGGAATACTAGAGTTGCCTCCGGCCCTAGGCAGCACGCCATCCACCACCAACGGAACGCTGGCTTGGATGGCAGAGTCCGCCCCGGTCTTTTGCAGACCTCCCGGTCCAGTCCAGAAGCTAACCCAGCGTCCCGTTGAACGGTTCGCGGCCGTTGTTGGTGCACCGCCTGTTGCGGATGTGGCTCTCCCGGAAGTGGAAAGGCCGGAGACCCTTGCCACTCCAGAAGGCCTTCTTGAAGGCGGACCGGAACGGACGGAGCCCGTCGGTCTTGAATATGCGCCGAACGCACCCGGCCCTGTCCCCGGCGCGGCCGACCAGGGAGACGGCATCATGGGCGAGCTTCCGTGGCGAGACGTCCCAGGAGATGATAAACCGGCTGGCCGCGTCCATCACCGTGAACACCTGCTGGTCGGCCCCCTGTATGCCCTGGCGGGTCTTTCGCCGCAGCTCCGGACACCGCCCGTTGACGGACGCAGCCCGCCGGCGTACCGCTCTAGCAGCCGCGCGTACCGGTCGGCCCGCCGCTGGACGCTGACCCGGTGCACCTTCAGGTTCATCTGCTGGTCCGGCACCGGGGTGATGCCCTCCGGCGACACCCCCATCGCGAACAGCATCGGGGCCATCAGGATGGCCCTGGGAGGGGCATGCCTGCCGGTGAAACCGGGGCCCGCCGGCGAACCCGGTCCCGCATTGTTCGTTGAGGCACCTGTGCCGCCGGCCGTGGTCACGCCGCTTCCTGGTGCGGATCCCGTCCTTCCTGTGGCGGGTTGATCCGCATCCGGTGCAGCAGACCCCCGGCCCCTCCAGAACGGCTTGTTCGTCGTACTGGATCGTCCCGGCCTCGCGTGGCAGGATGATCCCGACGGCTACCGAGTGCTTGCAGGGGCCGCCGCCCCGGTTGGTGCCGTCCGGGCAGTCGCAGGCGATGCCTCCCTCGGTGGCGGCCACCATGTGCCAGGATCCCGGCGAGTACCTACTGGCCACCTCCCGCCGACTCTTGCTGATACTGCGGACCATCCCGTTGGCGTCCGCTATCCGGATAGCCGCCGCCTTATCGCCTGGGGGGAGGCGCCGCTCTTGCGGCGCTTCTTTCTGGCCATGGGTGATAACTACCACAGTAACCGTTCATCCCCATTATAAAGCGGCCACGCCCGGCGTGAGCTAGCCAGTCAGTCTGAGTGTGTACGACAATAATTGAAAAACAGTCATATACGTATATACCCTAAATTAGGATACGATGACACAACCAATCACTCTGAGATGTAAATTCCCATCGTGCTTGCCGTTTCTGCGCGGATTCCGTGCTTGACGGCGTCGCTCCCCAGTTGGTGAGGTGTCTGGGGGCGGCAATTCTTATACTGTCACCTGCGCCAGATTCGTGGCAAAGTGATCCAGCCTGGTCAAGACGACGGCCTTAAGAGCCGCACACCTCACCGGTGACGTGGGTTCAAATCCCACCTCTGCCGCCCATCATGCCATCAAATTAACACCACTGCACAGATTGCCCGGATTAATCAACCCACTATTCGGGGTTGTTAAGTTGGCGTGTGGTGGGAGCCGGGATCTGTTCTTCTGGAGTTGTGAAGTTAGCGTGTGGTGGCACGTTCGCCACCATACACCAATTACCCGACCCTTCCACGTGTTATACTTTTATTCACGCCGCCTAATCCAACCAAGCATGATATCGAACGAGAAGTTTGAGCGCATGGAACTGGCCGAAAACAGCTTGGAATCTGCGATCCGGCGTCGCCTACGCAAGGCTGACCGAACCACCGCGTATTCGCTGAGCGAGGTTGCTTGGGTTGCTGGGGATGATACCGACAAAAAGAAAGTGCAGGCCGTCTTGGACCGCCTAGTGGAATCGGGATTAGTAGAGTGTAGGGTCGGCAACCAACCATACTATAGGTGGGTTTGGTGACACGAGCCGGTGCGCGTTTAAGGAATGTAGAGAGGAACCGTCCAATCACCGGCGATACATTCCACTCGGATGCTCGTTAGGTGCAAGTTCAGGTCAAATTCTGTCCTGTGCCTGACCGGCGACCTCCGGCAGATGCTGCCGGGTGTGATAGCGTATGGGATTCTGTTTGACCTGAACTTGTACTTGTACTGCGGAAGATAAGTTCGTGCTTAAATCGGCCCAAAAGCGGCCGTGAATCTGCGCGCTACCAAAAAACCCATCAGTTTCCCGGACTGCCGGATGCCGGCTGCGGCGGGTGGCGGTCAACCGGCGCATTTCGGAGCTGCATTTTAGGAAATTTGAAAAAACGTGCGCAACATCCCCCGGAATACGACCGGCAAGAGTCCGGCCCTAGACCACACGGTAGAGGTATCTCTCGATATCCAGCACGGGAACCGACGAGGCCAGCCACCTGGTGATGTCATCGCGCATTGTAGCGAGGGTCGTGTAGGTGACGTCCAGGACGGCTCGCTTCATCTGGCGCCAGACCTCTTCGATCGCGCTGAGATCCGGGCAGCCCGGCGGGAGGAATTCGAGCTCGACCTTGCCGTCCAGCTCCTTGAGCGTCTCCCGGATGATCTTGGCCTTGTGCTGGGGCGCCCTGTCCAGGATCATCATGATCGGCTTGCCGAAATACGCGTACGCCTCCTTCAGGAAGTCGGCGAACTGGTCCTTGGTGAACTTGTCGTACTGCTTGAAGAAGCTGCGCCCGTCGCAGGTGATCAGCCCGAAGATGACCGTCTTGGCGTGGGATCCCGTGTAGGTATAGGCGGCGCGCTTCCCCCTGAGTGTGTAGACCAGCTTGCGCGGGCGGGCATCAGCGACCGATATGCATTCGTCCTAGACGCATCTGATGTAGCCGTCCGCCCTCTTCTCGGGGATGAGCCGCCTCATCCGCCTCCGGAATCCGGCGATCTTCTGCGGGCTGGCCCTTCGGACGTGCCTGCCCACGGACACCTTCATAGTGTAGCCGCGGCCGCGCAGCATGGCACGCACGTGCAGGATTCGGTACTCGACCACGGTCATTGTCTTGATCAGGTCGCGCGTCTCCTTGACCGTCCAGCAGATGGTCCTTTTCAGGGTTCTCCACACCTTCTCCATGTCCCTCTTGGAAACAAGCGTGGGCCTGCCAGACCGCGGTCTTGTCTGCAGTCCGGGCAGTCTCCCCTTCAGGTATCGGCCGTACCACTTGACGCCCCAGGATCTCGTCATGCCGAGGTATTCCGCAGCCCCGGTCCGGGTCATCCCGTCGCGCTCCACAAGTATGACCAGCATTGTCCGCCTGGCAACATCTGCGTCCTTTTCGGTCTTGTATGCTTTGATGAGCTCATCTGTGGTGGGTTTTTCATTGTCCATGGGTGGCGGTATGGACGGGGTGATCAATGAATGTTTAGCTTGAGGTTAGGATCTCGAACATATCTTCCGAAGTATACCGTAACCGGCGAACGTCTTCTTGTACGGTGTTTTCTCAAACGGAATGCTTTCTTCTGAAGGTGATGATTTCGGACAATGCACCGCTTATCTCCTCACTGGGAAAATGCGGTTTGTCCCTGCACATGATCCTGATGATGTCATCTTGTTGGCTATCGGAGATTTCTGCTCCCGGCATCAGGTACCACAATGACGCAAACAGTTCCAGTTCGCGTGGTTTGTTGATTCTGGCACCGAGCAACTCGCGTATCTTGTCACGGGCGGCGGTTTCCACAGGGTTCATGGGCGGCACCTCGTCATAGGTTCCGCGCTCAATGTGATGAAACAGCTGCTTCGTCATGGTGGGGGAATATGGGCCCCGCACGTACCAAGAGAAGTTGTGGGCGCCACTTACCCCCATCGCCTGTACTAGGTAGGCCAGCTTCTGCATGGACATACGATCGTCGAATTCAGACATCTTGATTGGGGCGATGTTCCTTACGACCCTCAAAATTGCTTCGGACTCCCCCATACCCGCAAGACTGTTCATATCGCATTCATTTAACTCCTTTGTTACATACAGTAGTTGGAACAACCAATTTTCCAAACCACCAACCTAGTCCGAGTTTGGGGCGATCCACCAAAATCCGCGCGGCAGATGACATGGTAGCTTAAAAAGTCGGCGTGAAAGCCGTCGTGAGATCCAATCATGAGCGGACAAACACGCCAAGAACACTCCACGGAAACGGCATATAAGCTGGTCGGTGCGCTTTTCTTCTCCTGCATGAGGATCAGGTTCGGGCAGGGGCCCAACACCCGGTACGGCCCCTGGGACTTTTTCCATCACCTGTCGACCATGTGCATGAACGGATCGTGCGCCGAGATGGCGTACCAGAAGGCAAAGGCGAGATCCCGCAGCATGCCACTCCCGTCGGGCAGGTGGCTGCTGGGGAAGATCCGGTCGGTGCGCTACGACTGGATGAACATCCGCTGCGACCGTGTCCTCCGGAGGTCGGTGCTGCACGCCAGGAGGCGGGGCATGCTCAGGCGCCCCGTCGATGTCGCTATCGACTTTCACAAGATAGGAAGGTACGACAAGATCAAGAACATGCTGTTCATGATCAAGTCAAAGTACGAGAGGGGTACCTGCACCTTCAACTCGCTGGCGACGGCCCACTGCACGGTGGCCGGATCCCGGCTGTGCCTGGCCGCCATCCTGGCAACCCGCGGGGACCAGAAGGCCGACCTGGTCTCCCGCCTGCTGGACAAGTGCCAGGGGAGCGGCGTGAGGATCAACCTGCTGACGCTGGACCGCGAGTTCTACACGCGCGAGGTCATACGCCTGCTCAACGACCGGGGTATCCGGTTCCTGATGCCGGCCACCAGGACGGGCAGCGTGGTTGAGGCCATCCGGGAACACCGGGCCGGGCGCAGGGCCGCCGTCTCCTGGCATACGATAACATCGTCCTCGCCCAGGCGGGTGGAGGGGTTCACGCTGGTCATACGTCCGACCAAGAACGCCCGGGACATCGCCGAGGTGGAGACCGGTGAGAAGGGTGATGATGTAGCCATCACCGGGGACAGGCCGGCCTACCACGTGTTTGCCACCAACGTCCCGGCCCATGTCGTCGCGGGGGATCCGGACCGGTTCGTCGAGCTGTACAGGCAGCGCTGGGGGATAGAAACCGGGTACCGGTGCTACGAGGAGATACGGCCCAAGACGACCAGCCGCGACGAGTCGGTCCGGATACTGTTGATGTTCTTTCCCTTCCTGATCTACAACGCCTGGGTGATAGCGGGCTACCTGCTGGAGAGGAAGTACGGTGCCAGATACAGGCAGAGCCTGACCGTGGAGTTGGTGGTGACGCTGTTTGTGGACTTTTCCGAGCACCTGGCCAGGATGGGGCGGCCGCCGGACTCCGGATGAGGTTCGGCTGGTCCGCGGGAAACCTGCTCTCAGACAGCCCTGCGCATGATGTTCATGCCGGAGTCAGATCCCGGACTGACCTGAGCGTTGTTCCGTGCTGGGACGCGCGTCCGCGGGATATTCGCGCCAAACGACACATTTCCTCTCTACCCGGTACGTCCGGTGTTGTATTTTGGATGGTCAATGTGGAGAGGGTTTGTGCGAGTTGTTCCAGGTACTGACATACAGCAGCTAAACCACAAGTGCTCAACAATCCTGCCCGGCACAAAGACGCGGCATCCATCCGGACCGTGCTCCGGGATCAAATACGGCGCGCCTGGGGATCGATCATAACCAACAACGAAGTTAACAGGCCAGAAGTGCAGGTTTCCTCAGACTTCTACAATTGAGGAGACCAACACGCCGGTATGATTGACCAAGAACGGCATTTAGGGTTGGGAGTGAGCTTTTCCTCTCTGGTGCGTTATTACCATCACCGCCATCTGGGAGGCGCACCGCCTGATGAGCCGCACCGCCGACATCATGGAACACGAGATCAAGAACAACGCCAGCATCCGCAGCCACATCGTGGGCGACCTGGAGGACTGCGTCGCCGGGGTGGTAGATGCCCCGTCCGGCCGCAACTCCTCATACGGGATATCCGACTCCAACTGCGGGATGATCCGGGTCACCTCCTCGGATGCCTCGGTGGGGGGACGCACCACCGCCCGCCGGGTGGCCGGAGCCCTGGCGGGGGCCTGGATCCGGGGGGGGGGCGACCTCCAGCAACGAGCGGTACAGGAAGCAGATGGCAACCGCGACCCTCGAGATGGTCAAGGGGATCTTCGTCGGGGCGATCCGCGACCAGGTGGCGATGCTGCGCCGGCTGGGCAAGCTGCCTGGCGACGGCCTGGTCGTCGTCGACTGCCGCCGGATACTGCGGTATGACCGCATCAGGGATGAACGCCTAACCATCTCCGGGTACAAGAACGGAACCAAGTACTTTGAGCGGTACATCACGATCAACTATGTCAACGACTGGCTGCGCATGGTCTTGGGCTGCTTGCCGGTTCCGGCAGGCGCCTCCGTGCCGAGATGATTCGGTCGCTGATCGACCAATACAAGACCGACGGTATCGTGATCAATCTGTGCCTGTTCGACTGGGAGTTCTGCTCAATGGGAACGATCTCCGCCCTAAAGGAGCTGGGCGCTCCCTACCTGATGCCCTACCGCAACAACTCTGGGGTGGTCGGGACCATCCACAGGTTTGCCGCGGGCGACAGGTTGAAGGGCGCCATCCCGTGCGTTCTGGAGGGGGCCGGCGGGACGGCCCCCTATACCGTGGTCATCGCGGCCTGTCACAAGCGTGAACACGGCAAATTCGGGTCGACGGCGCCCCAGGACAGGTTCATCGGATTTACCACCAACATGCCCTGGGTGGACGTGATCATCTGCGCGGTCCGGTGGGGGATCGAGCCCGCCCAGCGACTGGTAAGTTATGGTGTGATGGGCGAGGGTGGAAAGTTGGTGTGATGAATCACCGCGTTGGTGGTTTACACTATCCGAATTTACCCAGTCAATCAAGGTGACGCGGGCCAACACCGGCAGCAAGTCGTTGAGGACCACCATCCCGTTCCGGGTAGCCAAGGTGTTCGGACTGAAGGCAGGGTCCGTCCCGGTGTGAACTATGGCGTACCACCACGGCATCCTGAAGGTCGAGGTCGCAGCCGGATAGCCAATGGGATGACATGAATGCCCATGCATCGAACACATTCCAACCAAGATCACGGCCTGACGACATGAACGGCCAGGAATACTACCGTTGGTACATCGTCAATGCCGTTCTTGCCGAGAAGTACAGATTCGTGTTCAAATGGACGTTGTATGACTACCTAGAGTTAAGCAGTCACAACGGACTCGTTATGTTGGCCAATGACAATAGGATGCACCCGGAATACATGGTCCTCATCCTCCAAAAGTTCGACATTGCCTTGATGGGGATTGACCGGTATTGTGCTGGGATGAACCAACAGATGAAAGAATCCGGTCAAAACGGATAAGGTGTGGTGGTTATATACTGATTTTGCAATGGCGGCCATGTCCAGATGGTGGTGCCATAGGTGCGCGGTCGTAGCGCAGAACTACCAAGGAAGATGCAAGGCCTGCCGGGGTGGACTGTACCGGATGGGTGGTTAGACATAAACAATACGTCAATACACCCGGCAGTGAAGGTAGTGATAGTCTCCATACTAGGAATAGGGAGTGTGGTTGGTGGCGCATATGGCATGATATTGTCTGGTGTCTGCGACTGGCAGATGGACCAACCGGACGTGGACAACCCGGACTACCAAGAAATTCAGGACCGCATTGCGGCCATCACATGCGGAGCGGCCAGCATACTAGCCCCCGGCACCTAACACATACCCAATGAACCGCCTACAGGTCACCAACATGACGT
The DNA here is from genome assembly GCA_965261905.1 of Nitrosopumilaceae archaeon. GTDB lineage: Archaea > Thermoproteota > Nitrososphaeria > Nitrososphaerales > Nitrosopumilaceae > VYCS01. The sequence continues at coordinate 1,713,837 of CBDHDZ010000013.1, forward strand.
CATTCTACACGTTACCAAGGCCATGATAGTATGTGGTGACAGTTTTGATTATATACAACTATGTGGAAGGTCATGCAATGGCAAACAAACCCGTCCACGGTCCCGTTGCCATGGGCCGGGATGGTGGCCGTCCCTAGAAGATCAGGGAGCTGGGGGCGGCAGCAACTTCTTTTGGCGTGGTAGTCTAGCGGTTAGGACGGCGGCCTTAAGAGCCGCTCATCTCCCTGATGGCGCGGGTTCGAGTCCCGTCCACGCCGCCCCCCATCACACCAACTTCCATCCTCGCCCATCACACCATAACTTACCAGTCGCTCTGCCCGCACCTAGAAGGGGCAATGAGGACCAAGACGCGCAACCGTAACCCGGGAGGGGCGCGCCTCTTCTACTTCATCTACTCACAGATGATCTTCAACATCTGGGTGATGGCCAGGATCCTGCTGAGGTCCGCCATGCTCAGACTGTCCACGCAGCACCGCTTGAAGACGATCGCCCAGCTTGCCTTCAAGGGGATCATCGTGGCGCTCGCCGAGAAGCCCGGACCGCCTCCTAGCGGCGAACCCGGCCCCGGATGGGGCTCGGACGGCACCGCATGGAGAGCGCGGCGCGATGGATGCTGTGCACGATCCCGCCCGTTGCTTGTGGATCATCTCTTGATGTATCGCCTACCATCCGCGGTATGGGCATCGCCGGGCCCGATGCCGACCCGACCGGTCCGCGGCGCGATTGCGGATGTTTTGATGCACTTGGGCGCCATCGTCTGGGATGTGGCTAGAACGGATCCTGTCGTTAAGGGGGCTACTTTTGGTTTAGCTGATGTCTCCTAACCAGCTTTTGTAGATGCTCTATGAACTTCTTTTTGTCATCAAACATGACGCCTCTGTTTCCGAATGGGCGGGGAGATGACCCCTCACCCTTCTGGTCTTCCGCTGGGTGGTATACTATCGCACTGCTAAAGTTATCATTGGCTCTCTTGATCTCAGCATCGACACCCTGCGACATCTTCCCGTTAAAGAATGGGCGATACACTGCAAGGTGCGTGGCAGTGTCCACCAGAGTGTAGTCCCTTGACCGAATCTGGTTTTCTATATCGGCGCCAACTTGGTCTATCTCATGAGCGGGCAGCTCTATCGGCCACGCAATCTCTTTTGCATCCAAGTCTGTCAACCCTATCGGCCATCTGTCCTTTTTTAGAAACCTTATCTTTTGTATGTCGGGATTCTTGGACCTGGCTTTTTTTAACGCAAACGCCACGGCTAGCTCATCAATCGTAACCGGATCAAAGATGGGAACTTTTTCCTTGCGGCCAAACTCGTGCATCTGCAGCCTAAACTGGTTGATCTCTTTTTTTCCTTGCGGAGTTTTTCTTGATTCCGATATGTGGTACGAGAGATAGATGCGGGGCGGAGAATCGCGAAAGATCATGTTATGGAACGTGGAGTGGGGGTGTCTGATTGACACCATGTAATGGCTGGCTCTGCCCCCATACTCAACCGTATTGATGTGTTCTTTGAGAGCCTCCCCACGTAGGAACTCTAGCGAGCGCCAGGCAAGTATCTCCCGCAGGGTAAGCTTTGTGTTTGCATATCCAGCTGACTTTTCTCTGTCTGAGATCTTTTTCCAAGTTACGAATATGTCATCGATCAGCGTAATGATGCGGATCTTTGAGTCCGGCAGCAGCGTAAGTATCTCCTTGAAGAATATGGGCATGAATGGGGGATAGAACTCGCTGTTCTTGTAATAACTCAGGTGCATGCTTAGGAAGATGTTGGTTGTAGTAGACTTGCGGTCGCGTATTTTCTTGGCTATCTCCGAGAAGTTGGTTCGAAAAACCTCAAATTTCAGGGTTGGATTGGGGCTGTTTAGAAATGTGGGCATATCGGCAATAGGCGTCTTGCCTCTGTCTACAATCAACTCGTTCTCAAAGTTTATCAGCAGTGTCTTTTTGTCCATTCTCGATTTTTTTAATAAGTTGTTTAGAAAGTGTTCCTTGTCAATTCCGCTTATTCCCGCAAAGATAGTAAGCGTCGGAGATTGAATCATCTACATGTGTTACTATAACTGATAATTAACCTTTTGACATATAGGGGCCTTGTCCAAAAAGTCAAAATTGACGACCCTGCATGATGCCTACAGAGGCACCTGGACCGGCAGGAAGGCGCGGGGTAGACGTCGGATCACGTTCTTGCTGCCCACCGGAGCCGTCCTGGATGGCAGTCCACGTGCAGTCGTGCGCAGCCTCCCGGGCAGCCGCGGGGGTACCACCCCCGAGGCGTGGCCTCAGGTGAAGACCATATTGTAGCCGACGGCCATCATTAGCAGCTCGGCCAACCGGGTCTTCTCCCTGAGGGCGCGCACCACCCCGCCGAACCGCGCCTTCATCGACGAGAAGACGCTCTCGACGTTGTTCCGAAGGCACAGTATCCGGTAGAAGGTCCCCGGGTGCTCCTCGCCGAACATCAGCATCTCCGCCTTGGCGTTGAATCACTTGATCACCGCGTTGGATTTGGAGTCGATGATCGACCTCCGGCCGCTGTCCCGGATAGCGTTGCAGTTCTTGATGCCCCCGTAGGCCGCGCCGGCCTAGACGTTCCCGTCTCCCTCCGGAAGCATCTCTATCATCGCGCGCAGGTACGGTGAGTCGTTTGGCTTTCCGGGGGTGACGACGGCTGCGCACGCCATGCCGTGCAGCGTGTGCATGATGTGCAGCTTGCAGAACAGCCTCGCGCTGATCTTGCCGTACTTTGCGTTCTGCCAGTCGATATACCCGGCTATGCTGAAAGCCGTCGGAGTCGACCAGCAGGGTGCCGTGGACCGCTTCATCGTCGGCCATCTTGGTGATGATCTTGCGCCCTCCGTGCCTTGGGAGGCCACGTCCCAGCGGTTCCCGCCCGGGGCCTTGATCTGGTCGCCCTTCTGGTAGATGTAGAACCCGCGGCGCGTTATACTTCGCTCCGACGCCCTGCCCTTCCGGGGTTTCCTGTGCCCCATGCCGGCCCTGATCCGATTAACCGTTTAAGATCGTGGATGCGGATTTCCTGACCCGCCACCCGTCCTTGCGAGAGGAACCACCGTAGATCAGACTTTTAAGCGCCTGTCGGCGAGACGCATCCATGGGCGGATCGGACGTACGCTCCATGCTTATGGATGAGATTCGAAGGGACATAGTCGGTCCACGGGGTGGAGAGGAGGAGACACTCCCCAAGAGAGAGAACCCGGTCAGGACATACCTCTCGGGCATACTGTTTCCCAAGGAGACGCCGCTCGACGAGGAGTCCACCCACCGCACGTCCCAGGCCGACGACAGTGATGAGGACGCTGATCCATCTGACGAGCAGTACGGCCCCAACGTTGGAGTGAGGCCCGCATCCTTTGGGATAACCTGCGTCGTCTCAAAAGAGATAGACCATGTGCTAGCCAGGGTGGACTACGGCACCTACGCCTTGGAAGCGGGGGAGAGAGGCCGGGAGGTATTCCGGCGCACCCCGCGCTCCCAGACGTTCAGCATACCGCTGATGGGAAGCAAGCGGGATGGGAAGGCGTTCGAAGCCGACCCGGACATCCGCCTGAGATACTCGGTACGGTCCAATCCGGACACATATACGCTGAGCATCTTTGTGGTAAACGACCACTCGCGCCGGGAAGTATCCGACGTCCGGGACCATATCTTCCAGCCCTGCATCACGCTGACCCCGCCCGACGGGACGAGGAGGGCATTCTTGGACAACCGACCCTCGGAGCCCGACGGCCCAGACCCTGATCTCTTTGAGATGCTCTTCCGGGACAAGCACGGTTATGCCATAGGCCATGGCTGCGCCGTGGAGTGGGACGGGGAGGATGCCGGAGCCGTGTCTCGCATTCGAACCACGTTCACGCCCGCACACTACGTTCCCAGCATCGGGCCGCGCAGCATGGACGCCGACGGCCTCTCCATGGAGAGACTCTACCGCGTCGCCGACTACTCCGAATATCAGGCACTACTCTCCCCCATAGCGGACGGGTACGAACAATGGATAACCACAAAGCTCGAGTCGAGAATTGAGTCCCTACCACCAAGGTTCCGGACAGCCGCCAAGAGGCAGATAGAAGAGTGCAGGACAGTCCTAGGGCGCATACGCCGGGGGGTAGAGATAGTCTCCACTGACCATACCGCGGGTGAGGCATTTGCCTTCGCCAACAGGGCGATGCTCCTCCAGCAGTCCTATGGGGAGTGGGCGCGCGGCAACATGGAGAAAGGTAGGTGCCGGGGATCCGAGCCGGACAGGTATTTTGGCGAATGGCGCGCCTTCCAGCTGGCGTTCATACTGCTGAACATAGAGTCGATATCCCACCCCAAGTCAGAAGACAGGAAAGCGGCGGACCTGCTGTGGTTCGCTACCGCCGGGGGAAAGACCGAGGCGTATCTGGGACTTGTCGCGTTTACCATAGCGCACAGGCGGCTGCGCAACTCCGTCGACCACCGCCGGTACGGCACTACCGTCCTGATACGGTACACCCTGCGCCTGCTGACCCTACAACAGCTACACAGGATTGCCCGGCTCATGTGCGCCTGCGAGTTCATACGCAGAAGGGATGCCGAAAGGTTGGGAGACGAACCTTTCCTGGTAGGCCTCTGGGTGGGGTCAAAGACCACACCCAACTCGCTCGGCGGCGAATTTGGTGCCGAACACGCCATACGACGGGCCAGAAGCGGGGGTGCCCCCCGCGAGCACAACCCCGTCCAGCTGGTATCGTGCGTGTGGTGCGGTGCAAAGATAGATGCACGCGACTATTACGTGGAGGGCCGCATCAAACAGTGCCGCATATACTGCTCCAACAGACACTGCGAGTTCAGCCGGAGGGCCGGGGACGAGGAGACCAACCTGCCCGTGCTGGTGGTCGACGAGGACATATACCGAAGGTGTCCGGCGCTGGTGATCGGGACCGTCGACAAGTTTGCCCGGATGGCTTGGAGGTGGGAGACCAGGGCCATATTCGGCAGGGTGAACAAGTACTGCCAGAAGCACGGCTTTGTGACCGCCGAGCTGGCCGACGAGTGCGGAAACCATCGGGACTACGACTCGTTCCACTTCGCCGACGTCGGGCCCCCCGGCCTGGAACCCCCGGAGCTCATCATCCAGGACGAACTGCACCTGATATCCGGCCCCTTGGGAACCCTCACGGGCCTCTACGAGACTGCGGTAGACCTGCTGTGCACCAACGACGACGGAATCCCCCCGAAGATCATCGCGTCCACCGCCACCGCAAAGAGGGCATCCGAACAAATACGGGACCTCTTCAACCGAGATACCAGCCACGTCTTTCCGCCGCAGGGATTCGAGTTCGGAGAGTCGTTCTTCTCCGAGGTGGTAACGGCAGACCGCGGCCCCGACAAGGCATACCTGGGAATAACCACCCCGATGAACAGCATGCAGGTGTTGGGTAGGGTGTCGGCGGCCATCCTGGGGAGGGTGCGCTCAGAGGACGCGGCTCCCGACGAGCTGGATCCGTACTACACGCTGGTCGCATACTTCAACCGTATCAAGGAGATGGGGACGGCCAGCCACATGTACAACGAGAACGTCCCGGCGCACATACGGCGGATACGCGACCAGCACGGCGCACCGGACGAATCCAACAAGATAGTGCCGCTGGCCATAAAGGAGCTCACCAGCCGGATGGACTCCAGCGAAATACCCAAGATACTCCGGAACCTGGAGGAGCGGCTGGACGGGGAGATAAAACCGGTGGATGTCCTACTATGCACCAACATGCTCTCGGTCGGCGTGGACATATCTAGGCTGGGCGTGATGGTCATAAACGGCCAGCCGAAGAGCCACTCCGAATACATCCAGGCATCGGGCCGTATAGGGAGGAACTCGCCGGGGCTGGTTGTCGTCAACTACAACTACCTGAGGCCGCGGGACCTGTCCCACTACGAGAGCTTCAACTACTACCACTCTACCCTCCACAAGAACGTCGAGCCGGTGAGCCTGACGCCTTTCTCGCCGCGCGCTAGGGACAAGGCCCTCTTCGGCGTGCTGGTCGCCCTGGTACGGCTTATGGAGGAGAGGCTGGCAAAAAACTCCGATGCCGAGAGGCTGGACTCCGGCGTCGACTATGTCCGCAGGGTCCTGGCGCGAATACAGGACGCCGTATCACGGCGGGTGAAGGCGGTAGACTGGGCCGAGGAGGAGGCCGCACTAAAAGATCTGAAGGGGATGATGGCGGAGTGGGAGAGATGGGCGGCCGACCCGGACCTGCCGCGGCTATACGCAAGGCCCTACGGTGTGGCGGCAAGCGAGAATGCTCGCTACCTGATGACGTCCTTGGAGTCGCCGTCACCCGGGCTCAGGCCCGTTCCGAACTCGCTGCGCGACGCTGAGGGAATGGTCAGGCTGCGGTACGTGCAGGACATACAGCTGCGGGAGGAGGTATAGGGTGTCCCACGCGTTCTACGGCGGGCCCGGGGCGCTGAGGCCCAGCCAGGTGATAACCAGCTTCGGCCCGGGATCCATAGCCCAGATGGCGCACGACTCCGTCCTGGTCATGGGATTCAGCCGCTGGAGCCGTCGCAGAGCGGACTACAAGACCCTCAACCACCCGTACCTGGAGGAACTACTCGGAAAGGACCACTTCCGAATGCCACGCGCCACGGACGGCTCCGGGGCGATAACCTGCAGGTCCTTCCCGACCTGGGGCGTGTGCTCCAACATAAATTGCTGCAGGCTGCAGCGCCACGACAGCGAGCCGCCCCACCAGAGACGCACCTTCAGCTGTGTGGACTGCAGATCCGACCTGCATCCGGCCGCCTTCGTACTGGTCTGCGAGAGGGGTCACATGGACGAGTTTCCTTGGGAGGAGTGGGCGCACAGCGGCCCAAAACACGAGATGTGCGACAGCCCCAGGCTGCGGTTCCGGGCCCGGGGGAAGAGCCTAGGCAACTCCGACTACTATGTAAAGTGCGATACATGCGGGGCATCCATGTCGTGCGGCAAGGCCACGTCTGCCGCCGAGATAAAGAGTGTGGTGGGCGGCTGCAGCGGGCGCCGACCGTGGCTGGGCGATGCCGAGGAGTGTGGAGGCGACCAGGTCGGAGTGCGGGGCGTCTCCATACGCGCCACCAGCCTCTACTACCCGTCGGTCGTCACCGCCTTGTCCATTCCGGAATGGTCGGACCCCATCCAGAGAACCATCGGGGAGTACGCGTCTGAGATAAAGGAGCTCCGCAGCATGAACACTGATCTCGAAATTGCCCAGCGGTGGAATAAATTTGAGGAGCACAGGAAACGGCACTCTGTAGACGAGATCGCCAAACAGATCAGGAGGCGGTTCGCTCCCGGCAAGCTGGGAGGGGACCCCTCAGAGATGTCCGAGATGCAGATCCGCCAGAAGGAGTACAAGGGCCTGATGGCAGACGAGTTTGCCGAAAGCGACTTGGAGATCAGCGACTCGAAGCTGGACGGCGACATATGCAAGTACGTGGACAGACTGAGACAGGTCAGCCGGATCACGGAGATTCGCGTGATCCGCGGCTTCACACGCGGGATGCCGCCGGACCCCTACTCGACGGGCACCGCGGCCGTCCATTACTGCCCCATATCCAGCGAGCGGCTGAACTGGTGCCCGGGCATAGAGAACAAGGGAGAGGGGCTGCTCTTCTCGATAAACGAGAGGAGGCTGGCCGGATGGGAGACACGCCCGGACGCGGCGGCGAGGTGCTCGGCCATCATAGAGGCCTACCACACATGGTCAAAAGAGAGGGGGTGGAACCCCCGCCAGATCTCCCCGCGGTACCTGCTGCTGCATACACTCTCCCACGCGCTGATAAGGGAGGTGGCTCACCTCTCCGGATACGGCGAGGCATCCATACGGGAGAGGATATACGGCGAGGGGGCCTGCGGCATCATGCTGTACACGGCAAACCCCTCTGCGGACGGCAGCCTGGGGGGCCTGGTCCGCCAAGGCCAGGCGGAGAACTTTGAGCGCATACTGCGGTCGGCCATCAGACGCTCAAGGAGCTGCTTCAGGGATCCACTGTGCGCCGACGACGATCCAATGGAGAAGAGCCGGAGCGGTATCCCGGCCCATGCGCGGCTTAACGGCGCCGCCTGTTACGGCTGCGCCCTGCTGCCGGAGACCAGCTGCGAGAACTCCAACCAACTGCTGGACAGGAGGCTGCTCTTTGACGAGGATTATGGATTCTTCAGGGATATGTAGGCGTCAGGCCACAGACCTGATGCGGGCGGCCGGGAGAGGCGGCGCGCAGTACCCGGGGTAAGATCCGATATTTTTCCCGCATCAACCCCGCACCATACCGTCCCAAAAATATTGGATCCATCCCCCCATCACTATCGTGGTGCTGTTGCATCCACGGCTGATGGGACATGGCGAAACAGACACCCCCAGATCCAATAACCCTTTCTCATGTTTGGTGATCGATATGACCCGACATGGGACTTCAGATTGCAGCTGGCCACCAGACATAGCCGGGTAAACCGCACGGGTCATCATTCGTCTTTGAGGACAGCCGTATAATGCACCCGGCGCATACGGGGAATCGCGGTTCCCGAGCACGATCCATGTTGCCATCGGCCGCGCATGCGGATAGCGTCGCGAGTCAGATAAACTTATCTCAATTGCGGTACATCGCCGGCCATGGTCAAGATACCCGCCGGGGCCAAGTCGGGCGGGTCGGCTAGGGAGATATGCATCAGAAGGTTCGTGGAATGGTGGACTCCGGAGGAAACGCGGCGCATAATCTCCAAGCTGGACTCGGGCGCCGGGGCCATACTGACCTCAAACGGTATCGCCGACCCAGACAGCCTGGCGGGGTTCCTGTATGATATGGTCGGACCGCGCTTTTTGAAGGATATTGACGATGACCGGACAAAACGCAGGGAGTTCCTGCAAGCGATACTCACGGCGGTTACCGATGGGGGGCTGGTCCGGAAGGGGGACATAATCAAGACGGCGGCCCGCACATCAGGCAACGGCCACATACGGACCATATCCGGAGTGGTCCAGGCCAACATGACTGCCAAGATGTGCAGGGGTTTGGCGCGCGAGTTGGGCCTGCCCCCGTCCGTGGCCCAGAAGGAGCGCGCCGAATCTCCGCCCCAAACGGAGGTCGTCGAACCGCATACGCCACTCAACCCGCTCTACGACTACCAGTATTCGACGGGCAAGGTAGTAAGGGACATGCTGGAGGGTAAGGCTAGGGACGGGCAGAATACGGATGTCAGGCGCAAGCTGATCGCCGTACCAACAGGCTCCGGAAAGACCAGGATGATCGTCCAGACGCTAGTCGAGTGGCTCAACGATGGCAAACACTCCAGCAGGCTACAGCAGAAAAATTCCAAGTTCATTCTGTGGGTGGCCCAGTCCGGAGAGCTCTGCGAGCAGGCCATCAGCACGTTCCGGAGCGTCTTTGAGTCCGTGGGGCGGCGCGGGACGACGATGCGCCTGCACCGGTTCTGGGGGCCCGGCGGATCCCTCCCGAAGATCGGTATGGACGACCTGTTGGACGAGAGAGGCGTGATAGTGGCAACCATCCAGTCACTGCACAAGGTACTGGACGACCAGCCGCATCTTCTAGAAAGGCTGGGCAGGCTGACCTCCTGTATAGTGGTGGACGAGGCCCACCGCTCGGTCACCGCTTCGTACTCGTCGGTGTTGCGGAGGATGGGATTCAACTGGGACAACCGAAAGGCCGAGATCTCCGAATGGGGGATAATACTCATCGGGCTCACCGCGACCCCGTTCCGGGGAAGTGGAGATAACGAGGAGACGCAGAGGCTGAAGAGGCGGTACGGCAGCATTCATTTTCCGACCATACCGTACATCAAGGACAGCGCCAACTACAAGCCCCACGCGCTGATAGACTGCCAGACCTCGGCGCTGGCCGGCGAAGACGTGCACATTCTGGGGGAACGGTCGTATGACCGGGACGGATTCATACCGGACACCGACTACTTTTGGAACATACGGCGACTGGGACCTGACGAGTCCGCCGATGCTGCCAGCGAACAGAGACTGCCGGATTGGACGCGCCGGGACGAATGGACCCTGCAGGGAGACAAGAACGTCTCCTTCAGGTTTGAGCAGCCGGGCACATACGAGATCGCCCTGAGGGTGGTCGACAACGAAAATGACTACGGTGAGGCATTCACACGGATCATGATCACGGAGCCCGGCGGGGAGGAAGATTACTCCGAATCCGAGCAGCAGAAGCAGCTCCACCGCAGACTGGTGAAGCGGAAGGTGCTCTGCAAGGTCTACCACCATGTGTTGGGCACACAATTGGCGATGGGCCTGGACGAGAAGGACGAAAAGCACCTGGAGACCTTCGGTGAATTCAGGAGCGAGAGACTGAAGAGCATAGGGGAGAACCGGGAACGGAACGATATCATCCTGAATGAGATTGTGCGTCTGAGAAAGAAGGGTAAAAAGAAGATACTCTTCTTTGGGTGCAGCGTGGAGCACTCCAGAAGGATGGCCCTCTACCTGAAGATGCGTGGGATAAAGGCGCGCTACGTGGACTCTAAGATGGGCATCGACTCTAGAGTGGAGGCCATAAAGGACTTCCGGGAAAGCGATCTGGCGGTACTCTGCAACTTTGGCGTATTGACGACCGGGTTTGACGCGCCCAACATAGACTGCGTCTTTGTTGGCCGCCCCGTCAAGAGCACGCTGCTGTACACGCAGATGATCGGGCGGGGCATGCGGGGCACCAAGAGCGGCGGGACGGAGGATGTCCTGGTGGTGGACATGGACGACAACTTCCAACTACAGGACAAGTCCGCGGTGGATCTGGGATGGAAGATATTCGCGCCGGATTGGGAGCGGTGGGAGGATGCAGGAGTTCGGCCACCAATAGATCTTTCCGGCAAGGAGCCTGAGCCGGCCACCATAAAACCGCGCACGAACCGGCCCGGTCCGCTGGGCCGGATGGACCGCGGAGACACATCCGAGTCGGTCACTGCGCCCGATTTGGAGCACACGTGTTCCTCGTGCGGGATCCGGGCCACGGGGACGGAGGGTATCGCAGAGAAGTTCGGCATCGCAAGTTCGCTGGAGGTACTGGCCGAGTTCCTGAAGGACGGAAGGTTTGATGAGCTGCCGCCGGAGTGCTATATATGCAGGACCGGGGGGCGGAGCGGCCCGGCTGCGCCCGGCGGCGGGTCCGGCGGGCCGGCGGGAGATGGCGCGGCGCATAGCGGAGAATCTGGCACTGCGATAGTTGCACGTCGGGAACCGGAGGCGCGGCGGGTGGATGCGGCGTCCCAAGACTTGGTAGCGCGGCCGCGTGCCCGTCCGGCGCCCACCGCCGAGCGCATGCTTTGGGACCGCTTTGATCTTATAATATCAAAGGGAAGGAAGAGCAACACCTACAAGTTTGCCTTGGCCGCCTGTCTGGTGCACCACGCCAGTGGAAAGGATCCGGAATACACCGTGAAGTACACCGACATCGCCGCGGCCTTTTTGGAGTGCTATTGGCACCAGGTGGTCAAGTACGGGATAAGACAGAACCCCCAGGGCCACCATCCCCCGCGGGTAGTCAGGGCAATCCGCAAGGCATTCAGAGGGTGCCGGGGCGAGCTGGCCGACATGCCCCCCGAGACGGTGCGAAGGGCCGTCTCGGAGATTCTTCGAGGCATCTTCGGAACAGCCAAAAGCAAGACGTCGCTGGTCGTTCCGCGGTTTCAGGTGATCGACGTCGGGGGCACGTTTGTGGAGGAGAAGGTATTCTACGAGTATAGCGATGCGGGAAAGACACTCACGCTACGGCCCGAGGCGCTGGCCTTCTTCCGCAAGAACCGTGTTGCACTTCTGAGACGGATATTTGTGGAATGGGCGCGCTTTCTGGAGAGGGTAAACGCCCCCGCTGGACCGACGGCGTACGTGCGAAATAATCTGGAACGGTGGGGGGCGTTTGTGGGCGATGCGGCCACGGGCAAAGGATCTGGTCCCGCCCGCTGCCTTGCCTGCGGCGCCGAGATGGGGCGCGGTGGGGTCAGACTGTACCGCCTGATGCCCTGGTCGTACGTGTTCGAGAGTGAAGGATGGCCCCGCGTTCCCTTGTGCGCAGTGTGCCATGACAAAGGGTGGGAGGGGCAGGATGGGTGGAGGCTGATAGAGTGCCTAGTGGACGAGAGTCAAAAGGACTATCCGAACACAAGAGCAGAACCGGTTCCGCAGCATAATGGGTACGGCCCACAGGACACGTAGGCTTTGGATCGGCTGCCTTGGCGATGACGTGTGACAGTCAATCGGTCGGATAACCGCCACCGGAACGTATTAGACCCGTCATACGATGGGATGGGTGTGGCTGTCGACAGGACGGGTGAGGTGTATGCGACGTAGAATTTTTGCTGATGTGTGGCTCAAATACTCTTCTCGGAGGCTTGGGGGTAGTTGAAGATGTCAAATTGGTTCTGGGCGGCAATTATCACAACAATGCTTGTGGTTGTCATCATAATCTTTTACACCCCACTCTGTTTAATCGGGTTAGGTAGCCTCCCAAGCATTTTCGGTTTGCCAAATGTGTCCGCGCAGGGACTTCTGGATGTTTGTGCCGACGAAAACAAGTGGTTGTTTCTTGTTATTCTTCTGCTAACCGGAGGGCGGATGTGGAGAGACTGGAGAGATAGTCAAAGAAGCTAATTATTGACTGGAGCGCCAGTTAAATGGTCTTGTTACCAGTCTGGTTGGCCGGATCGACCAAGCAACATAATGCATAGTAATCGGATTAAAGATGTGAATATCCTACAGATCACCTGATGCCCAAGCCGTAGTTTTCCGGAACGCTCTGCGGACTGGCATCAAGATGGGATTGTATCCGGCCGGGTGGGCGCGCCCGGACAGTCCTCATGCCGGAGTGACCGGGGCAGGGCAGCCATCAGGACGGAAATGCACGGACCGGTGCGGCGACAACCCACCGGAGGGCAGGGCGCGCTACGAGGCGCAGGCCCCGGCCACGGTATTGCGGCAGTCCATGGCCTCCAGCATGTACTGGAACAGGCTGAGGGTGGTCACCTCTCCGCGGCGGAGCATCCGTATTATCGCCGTCCGCATCTGCTCTATGCCGCCAAAGTAGACGTCGGCGATGGCCCGCTTGATCTCGCGCCACAGCACCTCTATCGGGTTGTGCTGGGGAGTGCGCGGAGGCAGGAACCACAGGACCACCTCACCGTTGGTATCCCTGACGTACTCGGCCGTCGCCTTTGACCGATGGGCGACCGGCGCTGTCCTGTATCACGAATATCCTGCCGCGCTTCCGCCGGACGTACTCCAGCAGCGATACCACGGCGGGCGCGTCGGCCTTCTCGTGTAACTGCACGTCCAGGGTCTTGTCGCCCGGCGCCCCGGATTATCCCGGTCGTCTTGGTGGAAAAGTTGACGCCGACCCTCTCCCGCCCGCCCCTGGGGTGGATGCCCGGCGCCGAAGACGGCGAGTCGGCCAAGCCTGCCGCGTCCAGGCAGACGATCGAGTGGTTGAGGCCGGCGTGGCTCCGGTCACCTCAATGGTCTTTCCAACGTACGCCTCTATCTCCTCGTGCGTCGCCGTATTGTATGGGGCCGGCCGCGCCTTCTTGGCCGAAAAGTTCATCTTGGCGGTCAGCTTGAGCGCCCCGCCGGGGCCGCACGTGGCCCCTAACCCGTCCAGGATAACCCTAGCGACTACCTTGGCCGTCCAGGATCCGCGCTCAAAGCCGCCGTCCGTCGGGCTCCGGCGCAGGATGCCATCCAGCTCCCGGATCTGGTCGCCGGAGAGGCGGAGGCTGGCCCGGACTCTTGCGGTCGTGCCTGCGCTCGCGGTCCCTCCTCCTGCATCCGCAGCAGCCAGCCATGCACGGTGCTCTTGGCGTACTCGACCATGTCGGCCATCCTGTCCGGGGTCCAGCCCCGCTTGCGGAGCTTGGCCGCCTTCAGCCTGCCCAGCGACTTGCCGGGCGGCTCGCTTCTCTACATCTCGGACAACTGCGATATGCTGACGTCCGGGAGGAATTCATCTCCCCGTTTTACTTTCAATGTTCGTGGCATGGGGGTGCACGGATCCGGTAGATCTTGAGCATTTCTGCCGGTCAGCGGGCAGTGCCAAGGATACGGCTTAGTTGTTCAGATCTTTAGTCTGATTACTAGGCATCACCTCGGCCTGCCGGACCTGACCATGACACCGGTAGGGGCCGCAGGCATCCAGATAGAGGGTGCCAACAAGCGGATGACACTCATTCAGGCTGCGGCCAAGTCTGCAGACTGACCCCTTTATTCATTCTTGAAACGGCTGGCCGGTTGTTTGGTGGATTCACCTCTGCCGCCACCCCGGTTGTATCTGCTCCAGTTATACCGTCCAGCCACCGGAACCCGGGGAGATGTGGTTGGTGATGTCCGGTGATACGTGTTCTGAAGAGGATCACACACGTCCCACGTCACTTACATTCCACCACCCCCCACGTCACATAGATTTACCAGTTCCGAATGTATGGGCTCAGGTCCGCAGGCGTCGATCTTTGACATCTTCAACCAAACATTGTCAACCCGTACCGATTAACAGTATACAAATCCAGTAAATACCACTCACGGCAGCATGATTAGTGCGTTTGACGCTCATCAACAAGATACGTGCCTGGGGACCTGAGCCCATACTTCCGCATCAAATCAAACTCTATATGAGAGGACGCGCTTCCATGTACCATGCCAGTGACCGTATCATATCCCCAGGTCGTGGAATTCCACGATAGAACCAGAGTCCGGACCACTGACCATACTTGGCGCAACAGGTACCTGATGGCCGAAACGGACATGCCAGAGAGGGCGGTCAGGGCCATGCTGAGGAAAGAGGGGTTTGTTACGTCTACCATGGAATACAACAAGCCTGGCCGCTTGGGCCACGGAATGGAGAAGAAGTATGGGGACTGGCAGCTTCACGTCAGACTCTTTAGGCATGGTAGAAACATCCAGATTGACGGCGAGGTGGAGGTCTCGGGAGATTATTTAGAGCACCTGACGCATGGGTGGCTGCCGGCCCTTGACATATGCATTGACATGATCAAGAGGCATTTTGGAAGATGTTGGGTGTATCACAAGAAACGTCGACTGTACGTAACTTGGATGCGCAAACACGTCTTGAGACTTGACGAACCAGGTACAAAGACAGGTGTTGCCGAAGTGGTGGCGGCGTTGGCACTAGCCGCAGCAGTGATTGGTACGGCGCTAATCATGGCCAAGAAAGACTGATTTTGGATAACTATGGACACTCATATTTCGAATGTTGTGGGCGGCAGATCCTGCCCCAGGCCGTAAAAAACATCCAGCCGGTACGATAATGCTCGCATCGGAGGATGGTTTTAGTGAAAAATAAGCCACTTCAGAAACATTCGGATCAGGACTGGATAGACATTGTCCGCGATGGACAGCCCGGGATCAGGCCTGCCGCCCCGGGTACTGGTCCAGTATCGCGGCCAGCGCCGCCAGGAACCTTCCGTTGACGCCGTAGTGGCGGTGGTTGTGGACGAACTGGAACGACTTGACGTACGATTCCAGGTACCACTTGCTGACATCCCTGTGTTTTTTTAGCCACTATTTCAGCAGGCCCACCCTGCACTCGCAGTTGTTGGTGTGGATTTCGTTGAGATCCCCCGAGGCGTACTCGCCCTCGCTGTGGTTTACCGTCGGGTGGTCGTATCCGGCCTCCCCCAGGCTATTGTAGGCGGTGTGCTCGTCGGTGATGACCCTGGCTCCGCGCTCGAACTTCTCGGTCACCCTCCAGGCCAGCGTCTTGCCGTCGTTGACCGGAACTTCGAAGATGGTCAGGCCCGGCTCGTCTTCTGTGGCCCGCTGGTGGTAGACCGTAATCATTCGGCGTGTTCTTCTCGAAGGTGCCCCTGCCGGGGCCGCGCGGCAGGCCGCGCCGGCTAGGGACGGTGCGCTGCTCGCCGTTGTCCTTGAGCGGCACCCCTTGGAGCCGGCCCGGATGTACCCCTCGTCGGTCCCCAACAGGATTCCCTCGGGCAGGCCGCGTATCTTGTCCATCATTCGGCGGATCATATAGTAGGTTGACCGGTAGGCGCATCCTATTGACTCGGCGATATGGTTGATGGATACCCCGTTGGGCGGACCGCACAGGAACGTCCAGAGGGCCAGCATCCAGTTCCCCATCCAGATGTGCCGGTAGTGCAGGATGGTGTCCGTCTTGTCGTTGAACGTCCTGCAGCAGTCCTTGCAGAGGTAGCGCCAGAGGTGTTTTCGGTACCGGCCGTGCTTTATCACCGGGCTGTTCTTGCAGTGGGGGCAGAAGACGCCGTGCGCCCAGCGCACCGTCCGGAACAGCTCGGCGGTCGCCCCCGGGTCGTAGAGCAGCGCCATCGGGCACAGCAGCGGGCCAGGCCCACTATTTCCGTCCTTGGCAGACCCCGGTTCCCTCTGTTTTTGCACCGCGACGCACGTCAGGGGGGTGCGGGGGATCTACCCTTATTGATCTGTTTTGGTTTATCAATATTAATATGTGCCCGCTACGCGGTCCAAACCACCCACAATATTCGAAATATGAGCGATGGGTTTATAAAATAAACAAACTCACATGGTAAATGGAAGATTTAATATTGGATCTGGCTTTGACTATAGGCGGTTCCGTCGCTGGAAGTTTCACGGGTCTGCTCTGTTATAATGAATACAGGCACAGGCAGCAAGTAGACAAAATTCGCTGCCTGGTGACGATGGATGTTTCGTCAACATTCAAAATAGTAACCAAAATCAAAGACGAAGCGCTTGACGAGAAAGAACGCGAGCAAACGACGGAAGGTTTTGAAAATTTTTTAAAACAGAATATAATAGTCATTAATAAAATAACTAGTGGAACCGCCACTAATCTTTCCAGACAGTATTTTAATTTACCAGAAGAGGAAATGATCAAACTTGAATTCCTGTACCTCGATCTTAACAAGTTTAACAAAAAAATGAGGTCATGGGGGGAAGAGCTTAGCAAGTATGAAATTAATAAAGTAGCGCCAGTAAAAAATGAATTATGTCTCGAATTAATCAAAGAATGTGCAAAACTTGACGAACCGTTTAGTCGTATCACTAGATTGCCATGGTATAAAAAATGGAATAAAAAGCTGGCCCAAGACTCTAGATTTAAAGATGATGTATAAATCTTTGAATGGACTTTTATAGTTGGGATCATAAATAACCGGACAAACTTTTCATGCGGGGTATAATTTGTCCAAATTTCTGAACAGGATTGGAGTGGACCCCATAAAATAGGACCGTTTTTGCCATGATTCTCCGTATGGTGGGCCTCATTTATTTCTCAGCTCCCACTGCATGGCAAACTCGGCTGGTGTCATGTATCCGATGGCGGAGTGGATCCGCTGGTTGTTGTAATCCGCAAAGGCGTCTGCAAGTGCAATCTCGGCATCCTGATAGGATCCAAACTCACGGGATCATATGTACTCCTTTTTGAGTGTCTTGTGGAACGACTCGACGTGCCCGTTCTGCTCCGGCGTGTTCTTCCAGATGAATTCGTGCTTGCCGATGCCAAGAGCATGTACCGCCTTTCTGAAGTCGTGGCTTACGTACTGGTTGCCGTTGTCCGTGCGTATCCTCAGCCGCGAGCAGTCGGGTTTTTCCGCAGCGACTGCGTTTGTGATTGAATCTATGGCCACGTGCCGGGTGGCGTTGGTGTCAAACGCGTACGATATCCACTTGCGGGTGAAGCAATCGACCACGTTAAAGCTGTAGCACCAGCCGTCCATGCCGCACCCGATGTACGTGATGTCAAGCTCCCACAACCGGTTCGGGGCCTCGGGCTTGAAGAGCCTGCGTTTCGTACGGATGATGTCGTTCTTCGTCTTTTGCGGGTAGATGTAGCCGGTTTTTCGGTATATTCTCTGTATTTGCTTGCGATTTACCGGAACGCCCGTCTCCCTGGACACTTGGGCCGCCATCCGGCGCGTTCCATACGTGGGCCATCTGGCGCTGATCCTGGACACGACATCTACGATGCTCTGGTCAAGTCTGACCTCGCGCGTCTTGGGCTTGTAGTACCAGGCACATTTTGATACGCCTGCGTACTTTAGCGACTTGGCAAGGCTCATCTGCTGCTGCATTCGCCTGACCGCGCTCAACCTCTGCTTTCCTCCAAGGTTTTTTTTAAAACGTCGTTGGCGACTGTCAGCTCTCCTATAATCCGCTTAAGGTTGTCGATCTCTCTTTTAGAGGTCATTGCAGGATCCGCATTGCCGTGGTGTGTCAATCTGGCCTTGCCCGCATCCGAGAATTGCTGTCTCCATGTCTGGAACGTCGGAGGGCGCACGTTGTGTTTGCGGCACAGCTCTGCCGTGCCGATGTTGGTCTTGATTGATTCCAGCACGATCTGGATCTTTTGCTCGGGAGTGAACTTGGTCTTTGTCATGCCTGTTCTGCCCCTCCGCAGCCCTTGAGGTCTATGAACGCCTGCGGTACTACTCTAGCGGGGTCCGCCCCAGAATGTCGCGCGGATTGAAATTGATTTCAAGCGACTCGTACACGAGCATCACCTTCCGTCTAAAGTAGCTCCTGGCCGGCCGCCGGAACGTTCTGCGCAGTATGGCCTTTCCATCCCGCCACAGCCACTCGGCCGGATTCAAGAACGGCGAGTACGGCGGCAGGAACATCAGTCTGACTGAATCGCCATTCTTCTCTAGATATCACCGTACGCGTTTCGTGTTGTGGTACGCGGCGTTGTCGATGACCACCGCCACCTTGCCGAAACGCTGTTGCAGTTTATCGAGGTATTTGATGAAATGATCTGTCATTGACCCTGTTGGCCGCCATGTAGCACGTCTCGCCATCTAGCGTGACGCCGCCGTATACTGCGGAAGATAAGTTCGCGCTTAAATCGGCCCAAAGGCGGCCGTGAATCCGCGTGCTACCCCAAAATCCCTCTGTTTCCCGGACTGACGGATGCCGGCTGCGGTGGGAGACGGTAAACCGGCGCATTTCGGAGCTGCATTTTAGGAAATTTGAAAAAGCGTGCACAACATCCCCCGGAATGCGGCCGGCAAAAATCCGGCCCTGGACCACACGGTAGAGGTATCTCTTGATGTCCAGCACGGGAACCGATGAGGCCAGCCACCTGGTGATGTCATCGCGCATTGTCGCGAGGGTCGTGTAGGTGCCATCCAAGACGGCTCGCTTCATCTGGCGCCAGACCTCTTCAATCGCGCTGAGATCCGGGCAGCCCGGCGGGAGGAATTCGAGCTCGACCTTGCCGTCCAGCTCCTTGAGCGTCTCCCGGATGATCTTGGCCTTGTGCTGGGGCGCCCTGTCCAGGATCATCATGATCGGCTTGCCGAAATACGCGTACACCGCCTTCAGGAAGTCGGCGGACTGGTCCTTGGTGAACTTGTCGTACTGCCTGAAGAAGCTGCGCCCGTCGTCGGTGATCAGCCCGAAGATGACCGTCTTGGCGTGGGATCCCGTGTAGGTGTAGACGGCGCGCTTTCCCTTGAGGGTGTAGACCCGCTTGCGCGGGCGGGCGTCGGCGACCGAGATGCATTCGTCCTGGACGCATCTGATGTAGCCGTCTATCTTCTTCATGGGAATGAGCCGCCTCATCCGCCTCTGGAATCCGGAGATCTTCTGCTGGCTGGCCCTTCGGACGTGCCTGCCCACGGGCACCTTCATGCTGTAGCCGCGGCCGCACAGCATGGCGCGCACGTGCGGGATTCGATACTCGACCCCGGTCATCTTCTTGATCAGGTCGCGCGTCTCCTTGGCCGTCCAGCAGGCGGTCCTTTTCATGGTTCTCCATACCTTCTTCATGTCTCTCTTGGAAACAAGCGGGGGCCTGCCGGACCGCGGCCTTGTCCGCAGTCCGGGCAGGCCCTCCTTCTGGTATCGGCCGTACCACTTGACACCCCAGGATCTCGCCATGCCGAGGTGTTTTGCGGCCCCGGTCCGGGTCATCCCGTCGTGTTCTACGTGCAAGATCAGTATTATCCGCTTGAGGACATCGGCATCTTTTTCAGACTTGAAGGCGTTGGTGAGTTTCTCAATGGTAGATTTTTTCTCGTTCATGGACGGCATGGGGCCGCGTGATCAATGAATGTTTCGTCCGAGGTTAGGATCTCAAACATATCTTCCGAAGTATACGAGCAGGCTGAGCGCCCCGACAAGGACGCGCGCGACTTTACCGAGAAGCCCCCGAAGGTCTATTGGAAGTAGCCGACGCGGCCGATCTGGACGAGACCGTCCTAAGCAAGTATGACAGAACCCTAGGCGGCGCCTAGCCTGTCAGACTCGTGCCTGATAATCTTTTGACGGATAAGACGATGTTCTTACTCCTCAGGTAACATATAGTATGGTTCGGATTGGGGTCCTGACTTCTTTAGTATGGTACCTTCCTTCACCAGTCCTTCAACATCAGATTCCAGTTGCATGACCAGAATACCCATACTGTCACCGCCCAAACCTTCCCTTATATCAGTCAACGTATGCGCAGTTCTGCGGTTTTTCTCTAGGAGCACCATGATGGCTGGTTTGAGTGATTCACCGGTCTTCTCGGGGAGTGCTTCCAGTATGCGTCTGCTAATCAATACGGTATTTACTGTGGATGTATTATAAAAAGGATCAGAAGATGCGGTTCTGCGACATCTTGTTCCCTATATGTTTGAAATGTACCTGTAGAATCCTAGGAACAGTACCATTGTAATTGTTCACGTCGTTTCAGCGTATTTGTAGATAATTTATGGTCTGAAATTAAGCAAAATAATTTTTATTGTTAGAACGTGATAAAATTATGTGATTAGGTTGGTTATCAATGATATATGATAGTATTAGTCCTCTAATGTAGATGGATCGTGCCTAAATGACGTAAACAGATACACGTAGATGTTACACTCTCTTGGCAATATGTTTTTATTATAACCCCGGCTATTGTGGATATGAACGAACGCACACTGGCGGACGCAATCAAGGACAAGGTGTCAAAGGTGAAAATAACTGACAAGCCAAACCTGTCGCTGTCCGAAAAGTACGGATACTGGACCATCGGTGTCACCAACAACTTGGACAGGCGAAAGAGCGAACACGCCAGCGCTGGTAAGAATGTGGACCACTGGAAGGGCTGGCCAGCAGACACGGAGAAGATCGCCCGCGCCACAGAGAAACGTTTCACCGACCTAGGAATGGACGGTGATACGGGCGGCGGCACAAGCCCAACCTATGTGTACATATTCTGATCATCATAACCCCGCGCCATTTGTTTTTTTGAATTTAGAATTCTCAGTTTTGTCTGCATGCCTTTGTTAGGAAGCACTCCGGCCAGACACCAAGGACACGTGATTCATAGGATCATTAAGACTAGGCCATCAGAGCTCGCAGCATAGGTCCTTTTCATTCTTGAGAATATCAGATTCAGGTCGCCAACTTTCCGCCCTAGTTCAGGTTAACCATAACTCACCAGCTTCTGTCTGAAGCAACCCCAAAATAGAGCCGCACCACACACCAAAGCCGTGAAGCCAATACGCGTGTTCGTCAGCCATTCAAGCGAGGACAGGGGCATGGCCGTAGATCTGGAGAAGGCCATGAGGGAATTACGCATGAGGCCGTTCCTTGCACACCGTGACATCGAAGTCGGCAAGTCCTGGCGCGAGGCCATACGCAAGGAGATAGCAAAGTGCGACATGCTGGTGGCGCTGGTAACGCCGAACTTCCGCGAATCGGAGTACACGGATCAGGAGGTGGGGGCCGCGTGGGTGCTGGAAAAGTCCATACTAGCCGTACTGGCGGGCAAGGCAGAGCCGACCGGATTCATCACGGATCTGCAAGGGGCCAGATATGACCGCAACCATCCCCCTAACACTGCGGGAGAAATAATGAGGTTTGCGTTATCTGAAATCCATGGCGAGGAGCGCGTTGTAGATATGCTGACGGAGATGCTAGCCAAGTCAGAATCGCCTCAGGAGGCGGAATATCTGGCCACCATTCTGATAACAGAACAGATCAAGCACGGGCTGACAGTGGAACAATACAAGTCGATAAAGTCAGCGCGTCGATCTAACGCCCATGTAGACAAGTCTTTCCGTGCGATAGGCTACCTGGACATAATCCTGCCGGTGGTACGAGAAGCAGGCATAACCAGCTGAGCGCGCCACACATGGATGCCTATCTCGCGAGCGGCGCCATCCTGTCGCCGTCGACCTCGCATCGTTTTGCCTCCTCCCCAGACCCTGTCCGCCGGGCGGCGGTCCGTATTGCCGTCTTGCACTTGTCGCGTCCCCAGATGACTATCCCGGCTACCTCGGCCAGGGTCTTGCCGCCCGGGGCCATGTGCGGCCGGAAGCAGTTGTGGCCGAGGGCGTGCCCGTCCATCATCGGAAGTCTTCCTTCTTGGGCAGTTCTTGAGAAAATCCGCTCCTACAACCCTAACCACACGTACTTCACAACCTGATCCATCGTGCGACAACTCTCCAGTCCGCCATCTGGTGATCAAGGTCCATGCCAAGTGGTTCTTCTACGGCATTCCCCCCCGGCCTTGGCAGCGCTTCCGGCTTTGTCAAAAGACTCATTGATGCGGCAAGGTAATAAGCGCCGGACAGTACCCGCTGCCATGGGCAAGTATTCCGGAACCGGCGACAAGGCCGACTTGGACAACCATAGCAACCAGCTGAATCCCAACAACGAGGAGTTTGCTGGCGAAGATGAAGACGACGAGTAAACCCGTCTAACCTCCTTTTTTATCGCTAACAACACAACTCCCTCGACCCCAAGATCATCGCCTAGGCAAAGTTGGGGGACGACAACTGCGGCCCTGAGAGAATATCCAACCTGGCCGGGGGCGGCCACTTTTACAAGCCATCCTGCGTGCCAGCCAAAGATGAGATGGACCTGCGCGAACTGACCCGTACCCACTTGGATCTCCGGTATAGTGCCACCGGGCACAAGAACCACGTACACGCGATCCTGGACAAGTACCCGCTCAAGCGGCCCGCCGGCCTCTACCCTATCAAAGGCCGGGAGTGGCTCAGGATGGCCCCCGTCCGGGACTACGACCGGATGGTGCTCGACGCACACCTGACCGTCCTCAATGTCGTCGTGCGGCGGATATCGCTGCTTGAAAAGGAGATCTACAGGCTAGCCGTCTCCGACCCGCGCACCCTCCTGCTGATAACCGTGCCTGGAGTGGGACAGGTCACCGTGGTCACCATCCCGGCGGAGATCGGCGAGGACCTGACCCGGTTCACCGGCCCCGAGAAGCTGACCTCCTACGCGAGCCTGGTACCCTCCCATCGGAGCAGCGCAGATACCGTCCGGACGGGCTTGCGCGCATCCATCACAACTTTGTGAGGGCGCACCTGGGCTTGTCCGGCCGTGGTCCCGTAGGCACCCCGTCCCTCGCCGATGTCGCAGAACCTATGGCAAGGTTCTGGGAAGTTGGCGTGTGACGGATTAGTCTGGGAAGTGCGTGTGATGGGAATCTTCTTGAGACTGAAAAAGAAGGGCGGCCAGCCTGCCGAGTTGGCCGCGGCCTGATTCCCCCTCTGTCTGATTTGACAGCCGGTACCGTCTGTCCAGTTTTGGGTAGTTTTGCTCTTGGTGCGGGAAGCCAAATGGCAGGCGTCCTTGGTGGTCGGCGACCCTCACGCACCAGGTCGATGGTTAAGGCAGGCCGACGGCATCCTTGGTGATGGCCCCGGTCAGAATGGCGCCGGTCAGGTCGGCACCCTGTAGGTCGGTCCCGGTCAGGTTGGCATAGGACAGGTCGGCATCGGTTAGGCTAGCGCCGGTCAGGTTGGCATAGGACAGGTCGGCACTCTCTAGGCTAGCGCCGGACAGGCCGGCATAGGACAGGTTGACTCCGGTCAGGTCAACGCCCCGCAGGTCGGCATCCTGCAAGTAGGCATCCCCTAGGTTGGCCCCGGTCAGGTCGGCGCCGGTCAGGTTGGCACCTATCAGGAAGGATCCGGTCAGGTCGGAGCCGAACAGGTCAACGCCCCGCAGGTCGGCATATTCTAGGTCGGCATCCTGCAGGTTGGCGCGGACCAGGTAGGCGCCGAACAGGTCGGCCCTCCACAGGTCAACGCCCCGCAGGTCGGCGCCGGTCAAGTTGGCGCCGGCCAGGTCGGCATCCTGCAGGTTGGCGCGGACCAGGTAGGCGCCGGCCAGATCGGCATCATGCAGATATGCATCACGCAGGCTGGCCTTCCACAGGTCTGCGCCCCGCAGGTCGGCGCCGGTCAGGTTGACCCCGGCCAGGTCGGCACCCCACAGGTCGGCGCCGGCCAGGTTGGCACCAAACAGATGTTCAAGCTCCAGGTTGGCACCAAACAAATGTTCAAGATTCAGGTCGGCGCCGGCCAGGTTGGCGCTGAGTAGGTCGGCGCCCCACAGAAGGGCTCGAGTCAGGTCGGCGCCGGCCAAGTCGGCACCCCGCAGATTGGCGCCGGTCAGGCGGGCTTGAGTCAGGTCGGCATCCTGCAGGTCGGCCTTCCACAGGTAGGCATAATGCAGGTTGGCGCGGACCAGATCGGCCCCCGTCAGGTCGGCATCCTCCAGATCTGCACCCCGCAGGTCGGCCCCCGTCAGGTTGGCGCGGACCAGATCGGCCCCCGTCAGGTCGGCATCCTCCAGATCTGCACCCCGCAGGTCGGCCCCCGTCAGGTTGGCGCGGACCAGATCGGCACCACCCAGGTCGGCACCCCGCAGGTTGGTGCCGGTCAGGTCGGCGGAGACCAGGTTGGCGCCGGTCAGGTCGGCGGAGACCAGGTCGGCACCACCCAGGTCGGCACCCCGCAGGTTGGTCCCCCACAGGTTGGTCCCCCGCAGGTCGGCACCCCGCAGGTCGGCGTAGGCTAGGTCGGCACCCCGTAGGTTGGTCCCCCGCAGGTCGGCGCCGGACAGATTACCCCATCCAAAATCAACGCCGGTGAGATCCAGCCGAGAGAGATCCGCACCCGCATAGTCCGGCGCGTCCGTGTACGGCACCACGCCAACCCGCCACCCGACCACGCCGTTTGGCCAGCGGTCCCAGTTCGGGCGGCCGGTCGCCTCTATGTGGTAGCTGCGCTCGCCGTCGTCCACGGCCAGTATCACGTGGTTGATAGTCTGCGGGTCGGTGGGGTTGTGGGCATCCATGTACACGTACTCGAACGTCCAACCGTCCGTATGCTTTGATGACATCAGCATGTCCGCCACCAGGATGACCAGATCTTCGCAATCGCCGCCGCCCCTGGTCAGCGTCTCCAGGGCGTAGCGGCCTTGGCTGTACTCGTGTATGTCCTTGTCGTAGACCGTCAGTTGTGACACAATATACCAGACCTCCCAGATAAAGTCCGAGTTGCCGTAGGAATTGTCATACACTCCATCTATCACGTTGCCGAAACTTTCCCGGACGAACCCGTCCAGGCTTATGGCGCGGACGGTGTCATTGCCGCGCGACACGCTCACATGGTAGCGCACCAGATCCCTGCTCTCAACCAGGATGTCCTCGTAGGTGTTCATGGGCATGCTCCAACCATACGCATATCCCTTGGAGTCGGAGAACTTCCAGTGTACCTCCGCGTCCTTGATGGTGACGGTTGCCGCCGAGGCGTCCCGGCCCGCATCGACCACGACCAGGACGGCTAGAACGCATATCGCCCCGCAGGCTACCATCCGGAACAGGCTGCCGGACATGGCCTCTCAGGGCTCGCCATCCGGATGATCGGACTCCTGCTCATGGCGGCCTGTCTTGCGCCGGAGGTCATCACCACCCCCGGGCCACCCCGTCCCGGCCAGCCGGCCGGCCTCGCCGCGGGCCTGCTCGGCCCGGGTTCGCTCCCCCATCCAGGACCGGAGACCATTCATGACGGCGGGTGGGCGACGCCCGATATTAGGCCGTTGCTGATTATTTAGACGACAAAACCCGCAAGTCGACAGACCGCCCGTCCCTCTTTTCCAGGCTCAAGAGGTTCCCCCCACCACACACACTTCCCAGGGTAATCCGCCACGCGCCAACCCCCCAGAACCGCCATCGGGGTATGACCTAGCGCGCACCACCATCGGACGCAATCCGGGATATGATACGTCCCAGGCGAACCCGGCCGGCCAGCCAAACCTGCTACTGCCCGGGCAGTACGGCCACCCGCGCCACCACCAACCCGGACACCGACCAACCAGCGGGAGAGTATGCCGACGGCGGCAAGAACGCGGACCACCGCCCCCGGGGCCAACCGGCGAGCCCGGATCGCCTGCGCCACCCAGCAACGCCTCACCGACCCCGGGAACGGACGATGACACGGATGGGCGCAAACCCTTCCCCCCATGACCATCCCGGCCCGCGCCACCAACATTTTTCCCCCAAGTCCGGGACTGCCCGTCCATCCCCCGCCCGGGACCATCCGACCGGGCGCCACCACCACCACCACACGCCCGCCCACCCCGATATGCCCCGGCCCGGCGGATGTGTCAGCTGCCCCGCCGGGATGACCACATGACGGCCCCGCCCCCCACCCCGGCGGGGCCACCAGACCATCCCCGGAACCCGACCAGCACGCCGAACCTCCAGGGCGCCCCGCCCGCACGCCCCGCCAACCATCTCGGACGCGGCACACGGCAGTTGCAGGGGTCCCCGGCGCGGGGCGTACAACCAAATGCCGTGGAGACCCCCGGGGATATCACCCTATCGGGATTAGTGATTAACTCAGGTGAAATACTAGTATGCCGTATGGCATCCTCAGTGACCGCCGACCCGCACCAGAATCATCCTTGTCATCGGCCCTTCCGGGGGGTTTTGCAATGGCCAGAGCAGCCCCGCTAGCGCTGTTGGTGGTGGCCGGGTTGGCCTTACCGGCCACAACCGGCGGTGCGGCCACCGCGTACGAAGAACCCGAGTTGGGCGCGCTGGACGCGGACATGGAGGTGACGGCGGTGCTGAGATCCGTTGGAGCGTCCACGGACCAGTACGCGTTCGCCGTTGAGCTCACCAACCTGGCCGCCAAAACAACATACGTGCACCACCTGGAACTGACAACCACCGACGGGCGCCACGACAACGAATGCCCCGAGTTGACCGGGAACCGGATTGAGCCCGGCCAGGCCGAGACATCAACGGGCTGCTACACCCTGCCCGCGGACGAGGACCCCGTCGGCATCACCATCCTGGGTACGACCGACCCCGATGCCGAACACCCCGATCTCGGCGCAGTGCTGCCGTTCACCGCGGAGTTTTCAGAGTCCTGCCGGACCGGCACATACGGCCATGACCCCGGTATCTGCCTGCCGGCCCAGCCGATCACCGCCCTGATCCAGGATGTCGATCCGGGGGACGCATCCACCGACCCCCCGCAGACAACGACCCCGCCGGGGACCGACACGATAACCACCATAGCACAACCCATCGAGGACACCTTCATCTCCCAGGCCTCCTACGACTATGATACCAACCAGCTCATCCTGAACCTTACCGAGCAGTTCAACCCGTTCCTGGTCGACATGACCAGGATAAGCATCGAGGACGAACCGTGCGCCATCACCCTCACCTGGCAGGAGTATGACATACCCGCCCCCGACCGCCTGGCCATCATCATCAAACCCAACGATCTGCACCGCCAGACCCTGGCCAAGATGGACCACCCGGCAGTCCGGGCGTTCGAGGGAGCGTTCGTCTCGCCGGATGACGGAAAAGACCTCGGGTGGGCCGGCGCCTGGCTCGAGGTGACCGGCGACATCCCGGGCGACCGCACGCCGTGCGCCATCACCTACGGGTTCAATGATCCGCTGCTGCGGGTCTACGCGGTCAACTACACCGCGATGCTGCAGGCGGTCCGCGACGGGTTCAACGTCTGGTCGGAGCTGAACCCCCACCTGTCGTTCGTCCGGGTGGAGCACAACCCGTTAATCCAGGTCAACTGGATAGAGTACACGCCGGATCACATCGGCCTGGCGTGCCTGGACTGCCTGATATACGGCGCCTCCATGGACGTGTCCCTGTACGACTATAACTGCCGGGGCGAGCGAATCCACCGCGAGCCCGACTACGTCCGCAATATCATCGCGCACGAGCTGGGCCACATCCTCGGGCTGGAGCACCATGGCAACAAGACCCACCTGATGTACGGACCCGAGCACATACAGGATCCATACCGGACGCTGGGCTATGTAATCCCCGACCAACTGCCCGAGTGGTTCATCGGCGAGCAGGCCCTGAGGGGACAGTTGGCCGAGTTCAACCTGACGCTGGCCCAGATAAAGTCCGATCTTGCCCAGCTGGACGCGGCCATAGACAGGTTCAGGGATCTCAACGCGGCGAGGATCAGCGACGGCACCGTCTTCTTCAACACGCAGTCGGAGGTAAACCAGTACGGCAGGATGATCACCAAGTACAACGGGCTGGTGGACGAGCACAACGCCCTTGTCAACGAGCACAACGGGGTGCTCGGCGAGCTTCACTGCATGCGCGAACCCCCGCCTGCCGCCCGGCCATAGATGGCCCGGACCGGGGCCGGCCCGGCATGCCCTGAGGTTGGTCCATCCACATGCCCGTACCCGGGATATGATATCCCGCCGGTGGTGGTTGCCCGGGATACGGGTACGGTGCCGGGCAGGGTGTCGTCGGGGGTGGTGGTGCTCGGGGGGAGCGCATCCCCGCCGCACGATACGCTCCCCCGGAGGACCGGACTCCGGCCCCGCCGCGGGGTTGGCGCCCCGCGGGTTTGTCGGTCCCGCCGCCGGTATACCTCGGCCTGATCCACGCCCCGCCGATCCCGCCGAACCGGCGGCGGCATGCCATCACCGTGTCGCCGGCCATCCCGGGCATGAACCAACGTCCACCGCCACCGGGATATAATCCGGGATATGGGGGGTCCCCCGGGCGAGCCCGGCCGGCCGGGTCTGCCGCCGTCCCGGCGGTGGGGTCGCCTGCGCCACTACCAACCCGTATCCCGGGACGGCCAGGATGGTCTGCCGACGGCGGCAGGAGAGCGGACTGTTGGCGGGGCCGGCCGGCGGACGTCCAGGGATGGTTGGCCCGCGCCACCCAGGGGCGTTTCACCTACCGGGTGTGGGTGGTGGCGCAAACCCGGTGCGCCCGGGCATCGCAGCCTGATGCTATCATGTGTGTGTTTTTTTTATCGGGTTGGGGGGGGACCTCCCGTTTCGCCGGTCCGCATCCGGGGTGATACCGCCGGGCGGCGCCATCCGCTAGTTCATCCCGGTGTTGCCGCTCATCTGATGTGGCTGCCCGGCGGGTGGGCCCGGGGGATGGTCATCCCTGGGTGGCGCCCCCCGCTGCTGGCGGGCGCGCCCGGTAGCGGCACGCCGCCGGCCGCCCATATTATCGGGTGGTACCGCATGGTGTTCCGGCGGCGGCCCGCGGTCCCGTATGGGTTTTCGGCGGGGAGATGCCGCCATATCGGGGCCTGCCCTGGTGTATGCTCAGGCGGTGTCCGGATTATCTAGGATGACCCTCCCCCGGGGCGGCGCCCGCGTGCCGGGATATGGGGCGCCCGGACGCGGGGGGCTCCTGGGTCGGCCATCTCCCGGGGCGGCGGCCGGTCCGGGGCCGTCCCGGCCGGGGATGGCGCGCAGGCTGCCCCTCCGGGGGATATGCCCGGGTTGACCGTAAAACCGGTGCTCCAGTCGGGAGTTTCATCCTGGCGGACTTTGAACCCGAGATCTTCGCCTTGAAAGGGCGAAATGCTTGACCGGTCTACACCACTGGAGCCTGATCAGGAACGTGCGGGTGCACCATTAAACCCTTTTGGGGGTTGGGTGTTGCCGGCAGCCGGGCTGGCAGGGTTCGCTGCCCCGATGGGGTCCGCGGCGGCCTTGTACGGGGGTCCCGCGCAGGTTCATGCCGGGGTGAACCATCTGGTTGGGATCGCGCCGGGCTACCACTGCCGGTGGTAGCCGGTCGGGCGCGGGCAGGAACCCGGGCCCGGGCCTGCGCACCGGCGGGTTGCCGTGTCCCATGCAGGGGGCATGATACCCGGGTGATACCCGCCACGCGGGCAGGCAGTCCGAACCATCTGCTGGTTGAGGCGGCGGAGACGGTAGTGCCGGCGGCGCCACCACCACCAAGACCGAAAGACCCGTCAGGCAAGAGCCCGCACCACGCAGGCGAGACCCCTTGTAGGACCTCCGGAGCCACCATCTGGTCCGTTTTTCCCCCGGCGGGCGGGATATGGTGCCGGCGGTGTCAGTTGATCGGGGCCGTTGCGTTCCGGCCGTCCTGATCAGGATTTATCTGGATGCGCTGCCCGCCGCGGCCCCTGGGAAGATCCGCCATGGGCCTGATTTGGCGGCGACCCTGGCGGGGCCGGCTCTTGACGGTCCCGGACGGATGGTTGTGGTGTGATGTGGCTAGGTTCGCTCCGGCGCGCTGCCCGCTGATCCTCCGCCAGATGGGACATGTCCGGATGTGCCGGCCTTGGCGGGTTCGGGGCATATATGCCCGGTATGCAGCGGGCGCCCGGGGGCGGACCGCGCGTATCCGGTCGTGCCGTCCGTGGGGTCGTCCGCCTTGGGTGGCGCGTCCCGCCGGCCCGTACCGGGGTATAACGTGCCCCGCGGACCGGCCAGCGCGCCCGTACCGGATGGATATGTTCCGGCGGCACCGTACGGCCGGTCCGCGGAACGGTCCCGCCCCGGTGGTGCCAGGATGCCGTGTCGTGCCGGGCGCCGCCGCGGCCACCCCGAGGTGGCGGCCCGGTTTGCCGTGATCGCGCCCCCCGTTCCGTGAACATTCCGGTGCGCCCCTGGCAGCACGCACTCGGATAAACTGCTCCGGGCAACTGGTCTTGCAGGTGCGGCGCGCCTGCTCCGTACCCCTCGTCCCGGATGCCGGCTGCCATACCATCCTGGTCCATCCGATGCCGCCTGCCGGCGTACCTGCTCCCCGATCGCATGTGTTCTGATGTGCCCCGTCCACTTGATGGGGTCGACCGCCAGGTTCGGTTCCGCCGGAATACCGCCCCACCTGATATCCGGTACCACCAGGGTGGCGCCGCATCCGGACCCATCCTAGGATGATGGTGGTAGTGCGGCCGTGCGCGGCCGGTGCTCCTTCGGGAAGTGAGGGGGCGATCATGGTCCCGGCTGTGATCCCGCTCCACAACCACCCCGGAGCGTTCCCCGGTGGTGCGTCTCGGTGCTAAAACACCGCCGGCGCCCGGCGGCGGCCGGGCATCCGCGGGTGCCTGGGGGGGGGTGACGTGTGCCTGCCATATCTCCGGGGGTGTTCCTACGGTAATCCGGATCCCTGCCCCATCCTGGTAGCTTCGCGGCCGCCTTCCGGCGTCAACCACACATCAGGCATATCCTGGTGGGCGGCGATACGTTCCTGCGATGCGGCCTTGCCGGGGATGTGCCAGCGCGCCAACCCCCATCCTGCCTGCGGTCCGCGGTTGTGCGGGTTGATATCCAGGGCGCGGCGTTGGCAGGCGGGGCAGCCGTTCAGCCCCTTTTTAAGGGCGACTGGTTTTGGTGCCAAATTCGGCCAAAATCGTTCTTGATCACCGCCATCCGGAGAAGCGGGTTGAACGGTTACCCTAGATGGGGGTCGCACAAAGATTCATTATCTTTATATACATCAGCTCAAGTTAATGGATAAAATGGAAAGAAAAGCATTTCATGCACTCCTGTTGTCCCTTGCAGTGATAGCAGGAGCAGTAACGATAACAACTGACGCATACGCGCAGACAAACACAGAGAGACTAATTACAGTAGTTGACAATACCAACGAGGCCAACAGCCTGCTGTCCGACATACTGGACGCAGTGACCAGCGGCTTTGCCAACGTGTTGGAGATGCTAGGAGTAATTGACACCGACCTGGAAGCCATCCACGGTGACCTGGAGGACATCCACGGCGATCTTAGCGCCGTTGATGCCGACCTGCAGGACATCCACGGTGACCTGACAACCATTCACAGCGACATAGATGCCCTGTCCTCCAACCTTGCTGGTGTTGGACAGGCTGCTTCCGCACTCAGCGAAGTCAGCCAGAGTCTCAGCACGGTCACCCAAGGCGTACAGACCAACGCGGCATCCATCAACGCTCTGGACGCGAAGCTGGACATGATCGCCGCTTCAGTCGGCGTGGTAAGTAATACCACTACGTCGATCCAGGAGGCCGTTGAGACTGACTCAGCAACAACAGCGACACCCACGGGTAACATGCTACACTCTGATGATACTGAGCAGGCCATAACCGTCGCCGACTTTGCCGGGACGGTAACCAAACACCCTACTGACCACGTATACGAGACATCCAACACGTTCTCCTGTACTGGTGACGTGTTCATTGATACCATGTCGGTATCTACTGTTAATTCTGTACTAGAGTCAAACGCAGATACTGCTGGAGCCACAGCAAAGTCCACAATTACAGTTGAGGGCTTCTTCCTTTACGAAGCCACTAATGTTGGCGTTTCCCCCACCATTGATCACGTCGAGATTATAAAGACCAGAGACTTCGATAACCGATTCCTGCGTGCAGGTGATGGTATAGCGATAAAGGGTTCAACAGATCAGTCTAGAGCTTTGGGCCAGAGTGACAGTTTAGTTCAGCCTCCGGCGGATCGTGTTTCCGGTGATTTCGACCTACTGAACTATAATGGGACAGAGCCTGCTGCAACTGCGTACTACTTTAGTATTCAAGACTATGTGGGCCTGAAGACTAATAAGGCTACGATCGGTCCTACCTTCACTCAGGATGGTGCGAACGCTTCTGCTAATGCTACAAAGACACAACTAGGTACTGTGGAACTTTACACCATCACGGTGAACTGGTTCGCACCCAGCTCCGACACAACCTGTAGCATATCATCCGCCACAGGATCTGCTCCGGGTCTTGACAACAGTGCAACTAGGCTTGTAAGCTTGACCGTTGACGACGATGCCGATGAGCCAGGCGCACTCAAGCCCTTCGATGAGGCAAAACTCGACTGTAACGGTGAGGACACGGAGATAACAAGCATAAGCATTGGAGCAGGAGGCTTCCTGACACAGTACGTTGAACTAACCCTGACGGCAGGCAGTGAGTCGGCCAAAGTTATGTTTGACGGCGACGAGTCTGACGCAGAAAAGAGCGAGCTGCCCTTCAGGTTCAGCGGCTCTGACTTGACCATAACCGGCAAAGGAATCAACGATCTACTCCTCACCATATCCTACGATACAGTAGCCAAGAACACCTGTAGTTAATACTCCATTTTTTTCATTTTTCATTAGTGGGATCTGTTCCCGGATGGCATGCGCATGCCGTGACGCGCAGTGCCGGCTGATGTTGTTGCGGGCCGCGAGGGGGACGAGCCGCTGAGCTGGAGTGTGTACGGCGTAGTAGCGGCAAGTAGGATCCAGTAGTTCAAAAAGTGACCCGCGTGCAGGGTGGCTGGAGTGGTCCCCTCTTATTGATGCCGATTTTCGCGACATTTGATTCACACGTACCGCCCCCTTCTATATCAGGTATGGCACCCTCCGAGCCCTGCCGGTACTGCCCGGCAAACTCGGAGGGTGTCAGGTACCTTGGCGCAGAATGTATTCTGCGGTGGTTGTAGTCCTCAAACGCTGCAAGCATCGCCTCTCTGGCTTCTTGGATGTCGGCAAACTCCCGCGGCCAGACGTACTCTTTTTTGAGCGTCCTGTGGAAGGACTCGATGTGTCCGTTCTGCTCTGGCGTGTTGACGTAGATGCATTCTAGGGTGATTCCCAGCGCGGCCACAGATGATCTGAATTCGCGGCTGGTGTACTGGGATCCGTTGTCGACCCTGAGGGTCGGGCCGGGCAGTTCGGGGCCGGCGGCGGCCACCGCGTTGGTCACCGACATGATGGCCTCGCGGCGCGTGGCGCGGCTAGCCAGCACGAATGCCAGCCACTGCCTGGTGAAGACATCTATCACGTTGAAGCAATAGCCACAGCCGTCGGATCCGCACCAGATGTAGGACATGTCAGACTCCCAGAACCGGTTTGGCGCCTTTGGCCTGGGTGGTTTCTTGTTGGCCCGGATTATCTCCCGTCTGGTGCGCGAGGGCTCGCTCCAGCCCAGTCTCTTGAATATGCGCCCTACCGCCTTGCGGTTGACCGGGCGGTTCAGTTCCCTGGATGCCTGGGCGGCCATGCGCCGCGTACCGTAGGTGGGTCTTGCGGGGCCGATCTTTTGGATCATCTCCTGGACCTCGGGGTCCGGCGACACGTTCCTGGATCTGATGGTGTAGTACCATGCCTTCTTGGAGACGCCATAAAGCAAGAGCGCCTTGTTCAGGCTCACCGTTCCGTGCATCGTCCCGACTGCCTTCATTTTAGCTCGCCTCCCAGCGCTTTTTTTAAAGCGTCATTGGCCACGGCATACTCTCCGATGATCCTCTTTAGCGAGGCAACCACCTCTTTGTGTCGCTTGACCTGCTTGGAGGCGTCGGGGCCATCAAGCGAACTGCGGCCGCCAGCTAGGAACTTTTCTTTCCACACGTATACTGTCCGGGGCACCAAGTTGTGCTCGCGGCATATCTCAGCCATGCTGGCTTGTGGGTTAAATGTCTGGAGTACGATATACGGATTTGCTCGTCCGTACTCCATCGTGACTTCTTGTCTGTCATGCCCCCTCTGGCCTCCCGCCGCTAAAGTGTGCATTGCTGATCGGTCTCCTTCTAGCGGGGTCTGCCCCAGCCACTCTGAATAACGAAACGGTGCCGATCAGCCAAAGTTGACCACCGATAGACTAAATCTTCACACCCTGTCTTTATATCGAACGGCACGACTGCCACCAAATGAGAATAATTTACACCCTCCTGCTGTTTGCGATAATGGCAGGAGCGACAACGATAGCAACCGACGCATATGCGCAGTCCAACACCGAAAGAATCAAGGCAATCCACGAGACGGTGATAAGCATGAACGGTACGCTGACATCGCTGGTCGCGCCCTCCGATGACGACGGTATCACCTCCAGTATCACCAGCTTCGGCGACATCCTCAACGAGATACTGGTAGCAGCCCAGGCCAACCAGCAGACTGTCAGCGAGCTGGCCTCGATAATGGCCGACATGCGCACCGACTTGTCCGAAGTGCATGCCGCCCTGTCTACCCAGGACGGCACCAACCTGGCCGGGGACATAGACTTTCTGGCCAGCACGGTCACCCGCAACCATGCCACCATCCTGGATAGGCTGGACACCATCGAGGCGACCCTCAGCGCGATAGAAGGGAGGCTTGTGAGCACGCCCACGACCGGCTCCCCGACCGTAACGCCGGGCGTAACGCCGGGCGCAACTCTGGTGCGCGACGATGCAACCCTAGAGGTATCCGCCTACACCTACAAGGCCAGCGGGACCCAGCGGACGATAGGCGGAGAGACAGTTTACGACCTGGACCTGACGTTCTCGTGTACCGGACCGGCCAACATCGACACGATCAGCACCAACGTGAAGGGCAGCACGCACCGAGAGATAATACCCACCGCCAGCCCACACTCTACCACCGATCAAAACTACCTGACGGTGGACGGCCGGGTGCTCTACGACAGCAAGTTTGAATCCAGCGGTTCATATTTGGTGTTTATCAGGTCCGTATCCTTTGACAACCTTAGGTCGCTAGCGACCGGGGATACGCTTGACTTCGAGAGCAGGCAGCACGAGGCCGGCGGGCAGATAGCCGCTTCCACTAGGAGCGCTCCGGGCTTCAGCTACGAGATCACTGTAGACTACTTTGCCGACAGGAACACCACATGCGCCATCGGCACCGGTACCGGCGGTATCGGCGGCACCGGCGGCACCAGCGCCCTTCCCAGGAGCGACACGGTCCTCTTGGATGCTACACTTGGCACGGGACTGATACGCAACTTCAACGAGACTATATCGTGCAACAACAACCCGGTAGACATAACCAGCATAGAGACTGGCGTGGTAGGCTGGCAGTCTGGCCTTGCCAGGTTCGCCGAACTATCCCTGACGTTCCTTGATGGATCCAACGACGATACGCCGGATGTTGAGATAGACTTCAACAGTGGTGATGGTACACTAGTCGCCCCGACCTATCCCATATCGTTCAGCAACGGAGATCTGAGGGTGAGCGGCAAGATACCCAACGCAGAGAACTTACTAATCGAGATAGACTACAACACGGTGCGCGGCGGCTCATGCAGCGTAGTAGATAACTGAGCATAATCATCTTTTTTTAATCATATAGTGAGGGCCGGAAAGGCCCAGAGTTCATGATGGAGTGCCACATGGGAGCCGTGTGCACGGCTATCTCGACGATCCTTCCGGGATGAATAGTAGCGGCAAGTAGGATCCGGCTATCCTCGTGACCGCATATGCCTGCTGCCGGAGTCCGCCGCCCGATACGGGATATCTCACTTCTGCGAAATGTTGCGGATGTCATGTAAATTGTCCAATTGGGTTAACCGGAGGAGATCTATAGGAGATCTCCCGCACCCGCATACTGCGGCTACGCCGCAATATGACGGCAACCAAGCCAAAAAAACCCGGGGCGGCAGCGGTCCAAAGCACGACGAGAGTATTCCCAAAAGGTGATGCTCTGACGGCTGTCCGAGCACATGCCCATCCGGCCCGATGCCCTCCCTCTTTGATGCCAGTCGGCAGAGTTCCGGAAAACTATGGCTTGTGTACATCAGGGGGCCTGTAGGATGTTCATATCTTTAATCCGATTACTATGCATTGCCAGCACGCAACATCAACGGCTTTGAATACACTACACACATGGAAGGTACAAGTTCAGGTCAAACCGACTCAACAACCCAAGCCATCCGGCAACGACCCGTCCGCCGTTCTGGTCGGTTCGGGAAGGGAGGCGCGGCTAGGCCGGGTCGGGCTCCGCGGATTCCGCCTGTTCGTCCTTGGGCGCCGCGCCTCCCCCGAAGATGGGCGGGGGGTATTTCCGTCGGTGAAGATGCTCCGGGTTGGATCGCGCGCCATCGGGATGGTGGCCTGGTAGGCTGATATGCCGTTCTTCTCGCAAGTGGCCGCGAACGTCCTGAGGATGGAAAAGTTTCGGGCGGCCCTCCAGTTAGGGAATATGACCCTGCGGCGGTCCACAACCAGCAGGTCGTGGACGCTCCGTTCAGTGTCGTTGTTGCTGTAGGGCATCCCCGGCACCCGAGACGCGGTGAACATGTTGGGCAGGGAGTTGGAGATGATAGTGGTGGTGACGCTGTCGGCCGGGAACGAGCCGATGATCATCTGGGCGCGCCCGGTCAGCTGGTCAATCCGGGCGTCGGTGAACTCGGCCAGGCCGGGTATCCGGGCGATGATCCCCAGCTGGCTGGCGCACCGGATGGGTCCGCCGGCCAGCCGCTCCACCTGCCTGCAGGTCAGCCTTGTATCATGGTAGAGGGCCCGCATCATCTGGTGGCGGTCGTACTGGGGGGGGGATCCCAACTCGTTCTCCATCGAGGACTCCTCGGCGTCGCGCAGCAGGTGTACCGGGCACTTGGCCAGGGGGCCCTTGTGCCACCCGTACCCGGTGGTGCCATCCCGCATGGCGGGAGGGCCTGGTAGGCCTTCTGGTCGACGAATCGGTAGGGCTGTCGTTTGTTCAGCATGTGCCAGATGTAGATGGCCATCTTTTTGGCCAGGTGGCTCTGGGCCACCAGCGGCGGGTGGCGCTTGCGTACGCCCTCGTAGTATGCCGACAGCTCGGGATTGTAATGGCCGGCCACCATGGCCGCGTGTACCATGATCCATGTCAGGGCGCGGTCGGAGCTCTTCTTCATGCGGCCGTACCGGACGCCGTCCCCGGACTGGTACACCCTCTGGCACAGGCCCAGGAACGAGACCAGCTGCTTGGGGCCGGCGAACCGGCCGATGCCGTCGATGGAGACGGCCACCAGCAGGGCGCTGAAGGCGTCAAACCCGGGCAGGGTCATTATCAGCTTGGCATCCTCGTTGTTCAGGGCCGCCTTTGCCACGAGCTTCTCCAGCATGTCTATCTCGTCGTTCAGGTAGATGACGTGGCGGACGTACTGGCCCATGATCCTGGTGTCGCCGGGGTTCAGCTTCAGGCCGTTCAGGTATTCCTGGTACTTGGCTCCGGACGTGTTTCCGTGGCCCGAGCTGGTCGGGTGGTCGTACTTGCCGCAGATGGCGTGCTGGCGGTTGAGCGCGCGGGTACGTTCCTTGATCAGGATCATCCGCTGGCGGAGCAGGTCCAGGTCGCGCCTGTTGTTCCGCTTGTGCACATGGCAGGTCGGGACGTCGTCCATCCTGAGCCGGTTGGCCAGCTGCCTGGCATCAATCTTGTCGGTCTTGGTCCCGGACTGGGACAGCTTGAGCCGCAGCGGGTTGGCCAGCACTATGGGTATTTTCAGATCCTCGAACACTTCGTATGTCTTGATCCACAGCCAGGCCGTGGACTCGCAGACCGCCTTGCAGTCGTACCGGGCCGCGATGCTCTCGGTGAATTTCCGGGTGTCAGCCCTGGTGTTGGGGTATTTGGCCTCCCCCAGGACGTTGCCGTCCGCGCCCATGACGCAGACCACGCAGGTCCGTTTCCCTATGTCGATTCCAATGTGGGCTTTTGATCTTTCTATTTTCGTTCACCTCCTTTTTGTTTTGGTCGGCAAGCAGCAAGGCTGCACTCATCTGTAACGGCTCGAAGCCGAGTAAGGCTGCAGCTCGAAATCCCCCATTCACAATTGACGGCTCGAAGCCGATGCAACATAAAGGGTCTGCTCACCATGCGCAGGTAAACTAACCAGATATACTTGCCTTCAGTAGACCTTCCGGGGCTTCTCGACGAACCCGCGCGCGTCCCTGTCGGGACGCTCGGTCTGCTCGTACCTGGTGGTCTCCACCCCGCTGCTGTCGGCTCCCAGTGGGGCGTCCGCCCCGCCGACCCCGGCCAGGCAGCGGCGGGCGGTCTGGGGCCGGTATCTCGGCCATCCATTCGGACGGGATGGCCCGCATGTGCCTGATCAGGGGTGGTGTGGTCTGGCACAGGCTCGTTGTCCCACGGGATGCGCATCTCCCCCATGTCCGATTCGGTCTTGCGGTACGTCTGGTTGTCGGCCATCATCCACAGGCAGGCAAAGCCAAGTTTCTCCTTGGAGTGGATCGGGGGCCTGCCCCGGTCGCTGCCATCCGAGCGCGGACACGACTTCTCCCGGACCAGCCGGATCAGCGTCCTCCTCAAGTGGGCCGTCTCGGATACCGCCGCGTGGTCATAAAACTTCCAGTACTCCTCCCTTCGGTTGTGCTCTGTCATTGCGACGGACGCGAGATCCGCCGATCAATGAATGTGTCGGATGGACCGGATGCGGCTACGGTGAATTACGCACCAACCCCCTCCAGGCCCGCACTGTCGTGCTCGGGTAGGTACTCGGCCCCCATCTAGATTTTCACCGCCTTCGGCATGGGGGTCAGGAGGCATGGGAGTGATCTAGGTGTTTCGGTCCAGTCCACAAGTGTGGAACCATATGCCAGGCGCGGCCCCCGGCCTGCCCGGCTACCATATACCCGGACGGCTGCCGTGCGGGGCGCGGCCGGCGGCATATGCGGTCTTGATACTATGCCCAGTTATCCAACTCGTTATCCGAATCACTACCCACATCGGATGACGGACACCTAAAGCCGGCACGTACGGCTATGTGGGTTGTCGGATCCTACTTGCCGCTACTACGCCGTACACACTCCAGCTCAACGGCTCGTCCCCCTCGCGGCCCGCAACAACATCAGCCGGCACTGCGCGTCACAGCATGCGCATGCCATCCGGGAACAGATCCCACTAATGAAAAATGAAAAAAATGGAGTATTAACTACAGGTGTTCTTGGCTACTGTATCGTAGGATATGGTGAGGAGTAGATCGTTGATTCCTTTGCCGGTTATGGTCAAGTCAGAGCCGCTGAACCTGAAGGGCAGCTCGCTCTTTTCTGCGTCAGACTCGTCGCCGTCAAACATAACTTTGGCCGACTCACTGCCTGCCGTCAGGGTTAGTTCAACGTACTGTGTCAGGAAGCCTCCTGCTCCAATGCTTATGCTTGTTATCTCCGTGTCCTCACCGTTACAGTCGAGTTTTGCCTCAACGAAGGGCTTGAGTGCCCCTGGCTCATCGGCTTCTTCGTCAACGGTCAAGCTTACAAGCCTAGTTGCACTGTTGTCAAGACCCGGAGCAGATCCTGTGGCGGATGATATGCTACAGGTTGTGTCGGAGCTGGGTGCGAACCAGTTCACCGTAACGGTGTAAAGTTCCACAGTGCCCAAGTCTGACTTCGTAGCATTCTGCCCGCTGTTTGCACCGATCTGATTGTCGCCAGGACCTATCGTAGCCTTATTAGACTGCAAGGCTACATACTCTTGAATGTTAAAGTAGTACGAGACTACATTTGGTTGCCCGGCTGTTCCATTAGAATATACCAATAGGTTTTCAGTACGTTGAGTAGCAGCAGTATCTGCGCCACTACGGCTTCCAAGAGCAGTAGCAGAGGTAGATTGATCTGTTGAGCCCTTAATCACCAAGCCAGCACCTGCACTCAGGAACCGGTTATCGAAGTCTCTGGTCTTTGTAAGCACGACGTTAGTCTGGGCATCACTAGCTGGATTAGTGTCAGTGGTTTCGTAAAGGAAGAAGCCTTCAACTGTAATTGTGGACTTCGCTGTCGCTCCATCGGCAGCAGTTGATTGTAGTATAGTACTTGGATTAGATATCGACATGGAATCAATGAACACGTCACCAGTACAGGAGAACGTGTTGGATGCCTCGTATACGTTGTCAGTAGGGTGTTTGGTTACCGTTCCGGCAAAGTCGGCGACGGTTATGGCCTGCTCAGTATCATCAGAGTGTAGCATGTTACCCGTGGGTGTCGCTGTTGTTGCTGAGTCAGTCTCAACGGCCTCCTGGATCGACGTAGTGGTATTACTTACCACGCCGACTGAAGCGGCGATCATGTCCAGCTTCGCGTCCAGAGCGTTGATGGATGCCGCGTTGGTCTGTACGCCTTGGGTGACCGTGCTGAGACTCTGGCTGACTTCGCTGAGTGCGGAAGCAGCCTGTCCAACACCAGCAAGGTTGGAGGACAGGGCATCTATGTCGCTGTGAATGGTTTCCAGGTCGCCGTGAATGGCTGCCAAGTCGGTGTCAACGGCGCTAAGATCGCCGTGTATGTCCTCCAAGTCGCCGTGAATGGCTTCCAGGTCGGCATCAATTACTCCGAGCATCTCCAACACGTTGGCAAAGCCGCTGGTCACTGCGTCCAGAATGCTGGACAGCAGGCTGTTGGCCTCGTTGGTATTGTCAACTACTGTAATTAGTCTCTCTGTGTTTGTCTGCGCGTATGCGTCAGTTGTTATCGTTACTGCTCCTGCTATCACTGCAAGGGACAACAGGAGTGCATGAAATGCTTTTCTTTCCATTTTATCCATTAACTTGAGCTGATGTATATAAAGATAATGAATCTTTGTGCGACCCCCATCTAGGGTAACCGTTCAACCCGCTTCTCCGGATGGCGGTGATCAAGAACGATTTTGGCCGAATTTGGCACCAAAACCAGTCGCCCTTAAAAAGGGGCTGAACGGCTGCCCCGCCTGCCAACGCCGCGCCCTGGATATCAACCCGCACAACCGCGGACCGCAGGCAGGATGGGGGTTGGCGCGCTGGCACATCCCCGGCAAGGCCGCATCGCAGGAACGTATCGCCGCCCACCAGGATATGCCTGATGTGTGGTTGACGCCGGAAGGCGGCCGCGAAGCTACCAGGATGGGGCAGGGATCCGGATTACCGTAGGAACACCCCCGGAGATATGGCAGGCACACGTCACCCCCCCCCAGGCACCCGCGGATGCCCGGCCGCCGCCGGGCGCCGGCGGTGTTTTAGCACCGAGACGCACCACCGGGGAACGCTCCGGGGTGGTTGTGGAGCGGGATCACAGCCGGGACCATGATCGCCCCCTCACTTCCCGAAGGAGCACCGGCCGCGCACGGCCGCACTACCACCATCATCCTAGGATGGGTCCGGATGCGGCGCCACCCTGGTGGTACCGGATATCAGGTGGGGCGGTATTCCGGCGGAACCGAACCTGGCGGTCGACCCCATCAAGTGGACGGGGCACATCAGAACACATGCGATCGGGGAGCAGGTACGCCGGCAGGCGGCATCGGATGGACCAGGATGGTATGGCAGCCGGCATCCGGGACGAGGGGTACGGAGCAGGCGCGCCGCACCTGCAAGACCAGTTGCCCGGAGCAGTTTATCCGAGTGCGTGCTGCCAGGGGCGCACCGGAATGTTCACGGAACGGGGGGCGCGATCACGGCAAACCGGGCCGCCACCTCGGGGTGGCCCGCGGCGGCGCCCGGCACGACACGGCATCCTGGCACCACCGGGGCGGGACCGTTCCGCGGACCGGCCGTACGGTGCCGCCGGAACATATCCATCCGGTACGGGCGCGCTGGCCGGTCCGCGGGGCACGTTATACCCCGGTACGGGCCGGCGGGACGCGCCACCCAAGGCGGACGACCCCACGGACGGCACGACCGGATACGCGCGGTCCGCCCCCGGGCGCCCGCTGCATACCGGGCATATATGCCCCGAACCCGCCAAGGCCGGCACATCCGGACATGTCCCATCTGGCGGAGGATCAGCGGGCAGCGCGCCGGAGCGAACCTAGCCACATCACACCACAACCATCCGTCCGGGACCGTCAAGAGCCGGCCCCGCCAGGGTCGCCGCCAAATCAGGCCCATGGCGGATCTTCCCAGGGGCCGCGGCGGGCAGCGCATCCAGATAAATCCTGATCAGGACGGCCGGAACGCAACGGCCCCGATCAACTGACACCGCCGGCACCATATCCCGCCCGCCGGGGGAAAAACGGACCAGATGGTGGCTCCGGAGGTCCTACAAGGGGTCTCGCCTGCGTGGTGCGGGCTCTTGCCTGACGGGTCTTTCGGTCTTGGTGGTGGTGGCGCCGCCGGCACTACCGTCTCCGCCGCCTCAACCAGCAGATGGTTCGGACTGCCTGCCCGCGTGGCGGGTATCACCCGGGTATCATGCCCCCTGCATGGGACACGGCAACCCGCCGGTGCGCAGGCCCGGGCCCGGGTTCCTGCCCGCGCCCGACCGGCTACCACCGGCAGTGGTAGCCCGGCGCGATCCCAACCAGATGGTTCACCCCGGCATGAACCTGCGCGGGACCCCCGTACAAGGCCGCCGCGGACCCCATCGGGGCAGCGAACCCTGCCAGCCCGGCTGCCGGCAACACCCAACCCCCAAAAGGGTTTAATGGTGCACCCGCACGTTCCTGATCAGGCTCCAGTGGTGTAGACCGGTCAAGCATTTCGCCCTTTCAAGGCGAAGATCTCGGGTTCAAAGTCCGCCAGGATGAAACTCCCGACTGGAGCACCGGTTTTACGGTCAACCCGGGCATATCCCCCGGAGGGGCAGCCTGCGCGCCATCCCCGGCCGGGACGGCCCCGGACCGGCCGCCGCCCCGGGAGATGGCCGACCCAGGAGCCCCCCGCGTCCGGGCGCCCCATATCCCGGCACGCGGGCGCCGCCCCGGGGGAGGGTCATCCTAGATAATCCGGACACCGCCTGAGCATACACCAGGGCAGGCCCCGATATGGCGGCATCTCCCCGCCGAAAACCCATACGGGACCGCGGGCCGCCGCCGGAACACCATGCGGTACCACCCGATAATATGGGCGGCCGGCGGCGTGCCGCTACCGGGCGCGCCCGCCAGCAGCGGGGGGCGCCACCCAGGGATGACCATCCCCCGGGCCCACCCGCCGGGC
The DNA here is from genome assembly GCA_965261905.1 of Nitrosopumilaceae archaeon. Lineage (GTDB taxonomy): Archaea > Thermoproteota > Nitrososphaeria > Nitrososphaerales > Nitrosopumilaceae > VYCS01. The sequence continues at coordinate 1,757,508 of CBDHDZ010000013.1, forward strand.
AGCCACATCAGATGAGCGGCAACACCGGGATGAACTAGCGGATGGCGCCGCCCGGCGGTATCACCCCGGATGCGGACCGGCGAAACGGGAGGTCCCCCCCCAACCCGATAAAAAAAACACACACATGATAGCATCAGGCTGCGATGCCCGGGCGCACCGGGTTTGCGCCACCACCCACACCCGGTAGGTGAAACGCCCCTGGGTGGCGCGGGCCAACCATCCCTGGACGTCCGCCGGCCGGCCCCGCCAACAGTCCGCTCTCCTGCCGCCGTCGGCAGACCATCCTGGCCGTCCCGGGATACGGGTTGGTAGTGGCGCAGGCGACCCCACCGCCGGGACGGCGGCAGACCCGGCCGGCCGGGCTCGCCCGGGGGACCCCCCATATCCCGGATTATATCCCGGTGGCGGTGGACGTTGGTTCATGCCCGGGATGGCCGGCGACACGGTGATGGCATGCCGCCGCCGGTTCGGCGGGATCGGCGGGGCGTGGATCAGGCCGAGGTATACCGGCGGCGGGACCGACAAACCCGCGGGGCGCCAACCCCGCGGCGGGGCCGGAGTCCGGTCCTCCGGGGGAGCGTATCGTGCGGCGGGGATGCGCTCCCCCCGAGCACCACCACCCCCGACGACACCCTGCCCGGCACCGTACCCGTATCCCGGGCAACCACCACCGGCGGGATATCATATCCCGGGTACGGGCATGTGGATGGACCAACCTCAGGGCATGCCGGGCCGGCCCCGGTCCGGGCCATCTATGGCCGGGCGGCAGGCGGGGGTTCGCGCATGCAGTGAAGCTCGCCGAGCACCCCGTTGTGCTCGTTGACAAGGGCGTTGTGCTCGTCCACCAGCCCGTTGTACTTGGTGATCATCCTGCCGTACTGGTTTACCTCCGACTGCGTGTTGAAGAAGACGGTGCCGTCGCTGATCCTCGCCGCGTTGAGATCCCTGAACCTGTCTATGGCCGCGTCCAGCTGGGCAAGATCGGACTTTATCTGGGCCAGCGTCAGGTTGAACTCGGCCAACTGTCCCCTCAGGGCCTGCTCGCCGATGAACCACTCGGGCAGTTGGTCGGGGATTACATAGCCCAGCGTCCGGTATGGATCCTGTATGTGCTCGGGTCCGTACATCAGGTGGGTCTTGTTGCCATGGTGCTCCAGCCCGAGGATGTGGCCCAGCTCGTGCGCGATGATATTGCGGACGTAGTCGGGCTCGCGGTGGATTCGCTCGCCCCGGCAGTTATAGTCGTACAGGGACACGTCCATGGAGGCGCCGTATATCAGGCAGTCCAGGCACGCCAGGCCGATGTGATCCGGCGTGTACTCTATCCAGTTGACCTGGATTAACGGGTTGTGCTCCACCCGGACGAACGACAGGTGGGGGTTCAGCTCCGACCAGACGTTGAACCCGTCGCGGACCGCCTGCAGCATCGCGGTGTAGTTGACCGCGTAGACCCGCAGCAGCGGATCATTGAACCCGTAGGTGATGGCGCACGGCGTGCGGTCGCCCGGGATGTCGCCGGTCACCTCGAGCCAGGCGCCGGCCCACCCGAGGTCTTTTCCGTCATCCGGCGAGACGAACGCTCCCTCGAACGCCCGGACTGCCGGGTGGTCCATCTTGGCCAGGGTCTGGCGGTGCAGATCGTTGGGTTTGATGATGATGGCCAGGCGGTCGGGGGCGGGTATGTCATACTCCTGCCAGGTGAGGGTGATGGCGCACGGTTCGTCCTCGATGCTTATCCTGGTCATGTCGACCAGGAACGGGTTGAACTGCTCGGTAAGGTTCAGGATGAGCTGGTTGGTATCATAGTCGTAGGAGGCCTGGGAGATGAAGGTGTCCTCGATGGGTTGTGCTATGGTGGTTATCGTGTCGGTCCCCGGCGGGGTCGTTGTCTGCGGGGGGTCGGTGGATGCGTCCCCCGGATCGACATCCTGGATCAGGGCGGTGATCGGCTGGGCCGGCAGGCAGATACCGGGGTCATGGCCGTATGTGCCGGTCCGGCAGGACTCTGAAAACTCCGCGGTGAACGGCAGCACTGCGCCGAGATCGGGGTGTTCGGCATCGGGGTCGGTCGTACCCAGGATGGTGATGCCGACGGGGTCCTCGTCCGCGGGCAGGGTGTAGCAGCCCGTTGATGTCTCGGCCTGGCCGGGCTCAATCCGGTTCCCGGTCAACTCGGGGCATTCGTTGTCGTGGCGCCCGTCGGTGGTTGTCAGTTCCAGGTGGTGCACGTATGTTGTTTTGGCGGCCAGGTTGGTGAGCTCAACGGCGAACGCGTACTGGTCCGTGGACGCTCCAACGGATCTCAGCACCGCCGTCACCTCCATGTCCGCGTCCAGCGCGCCCAACTCGGGTTCTTCGTACGCGGTGGCCGCACCGCCGGTTGTGGCCGGTAAGGCCAACCCGGCCACCACCAACAGCGCTAGCGGGGCTGCTCTGGCCATTGCAAAACCCCCCGGAAGGGCCGATGACAAGGATGATTCTGGTGCGGGTCGGCGGTCACTGAGGATGCCATACGGCATACTAGTATTTCACCTGAGTTAATCACTAATCCCGATAGGGTGATATCCCCGGGGGTCTCCACGGCATTTGGTTGTACGCCCCGCGCCGGGGACCCCTGCAACTGCCGTGTGCCGCGTCCGAGATGGTTGGCGGGGCGTGCGGGCGGGGCGCCCTGGAGGTTCGGCGTGCTGGTCGGGTTCCGGGGATGGTCTGGTGGCCCCGCCGGGGTGGGGGGCGGGGCCGTCATGTGGTCATCCCGGCGGGGCAGCTGACACATCCGCCGGGCCGGGGCATATCGGGGTGGGCGGGCGTGTGGTGGTGGTGGTGGCGCCCGGTCGGATGGTCCCGGGCGGGGGATGGACGGGCAGTCCCGGACTTGGGGGAAAAATGTTGGTGGCGCGGGCCGGGATGGTCATGGGGGGAAGGGTTTGCGCCCATCCGTGTCATCGTCCGTTCCCGGGGTCGGTGAGGCGTTGCTGGGTGGCGCAGGCGATCCGGGCTCGCCGGTTGGCCCCGGGGGCGGTGGTCCGCGTTCTTGCCGCCGTCGGCATACTCTCCCGCTGGTTGGTCGGTGTCCGGGTTGGTGGTGGCGCGGGTGGCCGTACTGCCCGGGCAGTAGCAGGTTTGGCTGGCCGGCCGGGTTCGCCTGGGACGTATCATATCCCGGATTGCGTCCGATGGTGGTGCGCGCTAGGTCATACCCCGATGGCGGTTCTGGGGGGTTGGCGCGTGGCGGATTACCCTGGGAAGTGTGTGTGGTGGGGGGAACCTCTTGAGCCTGGAAAAGAGGGACGGGCGGTCTGTCGACTTGCGGGTTTTGTCGTCTAAATAATCAGCAACGGCCTAATATCGGGCGTCGCCCACCCGCCGTCATGAATGGTCTCCGGTCCTGGATGGGGGAGCGAACCCGGGCCGAGCAGGCCCGCGGCGAGGCCGGCCGGCTGGCCGGGACGGGGTGGCCCGGGGGTGGTGATGACCTCCGGCGCAAGACAGGCCGCCATGAGCAGGAGTCCGATCATCCGGATGGCGAGCCCTGAGAGGCCATGTCCGGCAGCCTGTTCCGGATGGTAGCCTGCGGGGCGATATGCGTTCTAGCCGTCCTGGTCGTGGTCGATGCGGGCCGGGACGCCTCGGCGGCAACCGTCACCATCAAGGACGCGGAGGTACACTGGAAGTTCTCCGACTCCAAGGGATATGCGTATGGTTGGAGCATGCCCATGAACACCTACGAGGACATCCTGGTTGAGAGCAGGGATCTGGTGCGCTACCATGTGAGCGTGTCGCGCGGCAATGACACCGTCCGCGCCATAAGCCTGGACGGGTTCGTCCGGGAAAGTTTCGGCAACGTGATAGATGGAGTGTATGACAATTCCTACGGCAACTCGGACTTTATCTGGGAGGTCTGGTATATTGTGTCACAACTGACGGTCTACGACAAGGACATACACGAGTACAGCCAAGGCCGCTACGCCCTGGAGACGCTGACCAGGGGCGGCGGCGATTGCGAAGATCTGGTCATCCTGGTGGCGGACATGCTGATGTCATCAAAGCATACGGACGGTTGGACGTTCGAGTACGTGTACATGGATGCCCACAACCCCACCGACCCGCAGACTATCAACCACGTGATACTGGCCGTGGACGACGGCGAGCGCAGCTACCACATAGAGGCGACCGGCCGCCCGAACTGGGACCGCTGGCCAAACGGCGTGGTCGGGTGGCGGGTTGGC
>CBDHDZ010000014.1:0-1177 GCA_965261905.1 Nitrosopumilaceae archaeon
GCGCCGAGTCTTGAAAGGTGTTCCACCAACGTGCGAGTTCCACGGATGGTGTGTTGATGGCCGGCTCGGGTCGCTCGCTCCACGTCTCGGGAAGCGTGACTGAGGCGACCGGTCGTTTTGGGCTCACCATGCAACCGGCGACCAGGCAGAAGAGGAGGGGCAGAGTCCAGGCGAGGGGGGACAACCGTAGACTCCCCGTTCTGTGCGGACTCCGACGGGAGCCAGGGTAGGGGGGCCGCAAGATGGCGAATATCCGGTGTCGTGTCAGCATCGTCTGCATGCCGTTTTCCTATCACACACTCCGGCACTATAGCGTAGCACTCTTGTTGGCATGGCCTGCACCGGTCTCCGGGTGCTCCTCGTCTTCCATTAATTTCACCCTGGGGGGGACCATGCCGATCCCCAGCCGTTCGCCCACATAAGTCACAAACAGATAGACCACGGGAATGACGAGCAGGGTGAACGCGGTGGAAAAGGCCAGCCCGCCCACCACCGCGGCACCAATCGGACGGCGACTTTCCGCGCCCGCTCCGGTGGCCAGAGCAAGCGGCAAGGCACCAAAAATAGAGGTGGCGCTGGTCATCAGAATAGGGCGTAAACGGCTGCGTCCCGCGGCCAGTACCGCGGCCAGCAGATCGGTGCCGCGAGCCCGCGACTGATTGGCGGAGTCCACCAGTAAGATGGAGTTTTTTGTCACCAGCCCAATGAGCAGAATAATGCCAATCTGACTGTAGAGGTTCAGTGTATGGCCGGTCGCAAACAGCACCAGAAGGGCTCCAAAGAGCGCCAGGGGCACACTGCCGAGGATGGTCAGGGCGTGCAAGAAGTTCTCGAACTGGGCTGATAGGACGAGATAGATGAAGACCAGCGCGATCAGAAAAATCACATACATCTCGGCCGAGGATTCCACAAACTCGCGCGCACTGCCTCCCAGGGCGGTGCTGAAACCGACCGGAAGGACCTCGCCCGCAATACGCTGCACCCCGGTCAGCATCGCGCCCAGGGTCGCGCCAGGAGCCAAACTACCCGTGATCGTGGCCGAGCGCTGGAGGTCATAGCGGTTGAGTCGGGCGGGCGCAATACTGGGCGTAGCGTGCACCAGGCTGGACAATGGCACCATCGTCCCGGTCTGGCTGCGGACATAAATTTCACCGATCTGTTCGGGCAGGCTCCGATA
>CBDHDZ010000015.1:0-182575 GCA_965261905.1 Nitrosopumilaceae archaeon
TGATTTCGAGACGGAAAGACGATTGACAAGGCTCCGGGACCTGCAATTGGTACAGAATCTCACCGACGCGGAAGCCGAAGAACTGGAAGAGTTGCGACAAACCGTGAGCCGAGATCTGGTGCAGGGCCCATTGTCCAGTCAGTCAGATCATTTTGAAGAGGTGTTGCGCCAAGTCATTGCCGACTCCCACTTGGCTTCTTCAGATACGCAGTAGGGGATGTTCTTGACCAAATGCACTGTGTAGCTCGCGGGCCAGAGCCGGACGGTCTTGAGGCCATCCGAGAGAAGTACACCGCTGGCTGGATGCGCCGTTACCCGAACGGCAAGGGGAGCCGACCAAATGATACTCATTGGCGAGATTTTCGTGAGACGCTACGTAAGGATTTTAGGGGTCTCTGTGGCTACTGCGAAGAACGAACCAAAGGGGAAGTTGACCACTTTCGCCCTGTAAGTCGGTTTCCGAAACAGGTGTATCAGTGGTCGAACTGGATCTTCTCGTGCACGGCCTGCAACCGAGCCAAAGGGGCCAAATGGCCGCCCTTGGGTTATGTGGATCCATGTGCGGACTCCGAAGCAGAACGACCCGAGGCCTATTTCACGTTTGACACCTTGAATGGAATGATACGCCCTTGAGCGGGATTGAGCCCGGATCGTCACGCCAGGGCTGCCACGATGATCAGAGAGCTTGCTTTGAATGGATATCACCACATGCAGAATAGAGTTGCAGCAGTGCAGAAACTGTCACAGATGGAAAGGATTTCTGTCTCTGGCCACCGCCTTTCCCAAGAAATTCTGGTAACGACCTTCTTGCGCCTGTCTTCGCGCCAGGAACCTTGGTCAAGTGTCATCAAAGTCTGGCTGCTCGAACAGGGATATGAACTGTTGGACTGAAGCTTGATGCGGTGCTGCCCTATCTCAAACGCCTGTGTCACGCCAACCGCCATGTTGACGACAGTGGATTGCACGGGCTCGGACATGGCCTTGGAACTGGAAAACAAGCCTGCTCCTCAATCCCGGAACAACCCGATTGCGTCCGCGGTCGGCATCGCGAAACCGGTCTACGTCGGTTAGCCACAGTCGGTTGTTGCCGCGCTCGACATCGAGGAGCAATTCATCCAGGTTCGTCAGGCGAACCCTGTAGATGTGGGGGCGTGCCTGTTCCCCGAGCCGGTTCATGGTTGTCCGATCAGGTGCGACCAAGGGCAGAAACGGCTGGCACCGCCCCAACCGGCGCCAGCGGTCAAGGGGGTGCGTATCCCGATGTGATCCGGATTCCACCAGGCACCAGGCCTCGGTTCCGTCCTCCCGGGTCAACTTCACATCGGCAAACAGTCGTTGACCGGGCGCCGCGACCCCCACTTCGGCGTGGTATCCCAACCTGCGAGCCAAGGCTGCAAACAGGATGACCTGACCATGATGTTCCTCGGCCCGAATTCCCCACCTGTCCCGCAACCGTTCGTATTCGGTGTGGACGGGAGGCAGTCGCATCTCCCACAGGCATCTGCGTCCTGTGGGCGTAAGGTAGAGAACCGAGATGGTTCCGGCGGATCCGGCCGTCAGCTGCTCGAAACCGATGAGGTCCAGACCGCGCAGCACCGCGAGCGGGGAACCGGGTGCAGGCCAGGCTCCAAGCTCCGACACGGACCACGACTCGCGGTAGGAGACCAACGCGGACCAGCCGCGGGTGCCAATCCGAGTGAACAGAGTGGTCTCTTCAGACCTGAGGCCATTGGCAGCCGGTGCGGGAGATGGAAGTTCGGTAGGCCAACTCATGGTTGCGTGACGCGACTCAACTTCAACCTTGCGTCTTCGAGTGCCGCCACGACTGCGCGGGGTGAAGCTGCGCCTTGTACTTCCCTGACGGCGGCCTCGGCCGCGGCGACGACCGCGGCACGGGCTGCGGCCGTCGCCGGTTCGCCTTCCCGGTAGCGGGCACGGAGCCGTTGTGCCACCAGTGTCACCTGTACCGAGTCGGCGGAGCCCTCCCGGAGCAGGTCGGCCAGGTCGGCCAAGTCCACAGCCAGGCCTTCCACTTCGCGCTGTACCGCCAACTTCGTCTGCAGGGCCTTCCAGCGCGCCGGAACCAGAACCTGGGGAGACTCCATCGGGGCGGTCACCGCGAAGCCCAGCAACCCGGTCAGGACACAGACGCAGGACACGGCGGCCACCACCGCATGACGCATTTGTATACGGACCAGAGACAGGTCAAACCGTACCTGCATGGATCAGCCGTGCACCATGCGGACATCGGACCGGGCCGCCCGGACGATGCGAATCCGGGGCGACAGGGAGAAGAACACCCTGGTGGAGACCACGCCCTGCACTTGCAGGGACCGGCATCCGTTGGAGCATGCAACGGACATCAGCACCGGACTGTGCCCCCCGGTCGCGAGACTGGACGTTTCCGAACCAAAGCGTTGACCTGCCGCTTGTTGGATACAGGCGGACTTCAGCCTTGCCGTTCCCGTCCGGCTGAACCCCTCGAGGTCCAGACAGTCGTTGACCGCCTGCTGGGCCGAGGCATCAAGCGCGCCTTGCAGGAGCGTGGCCACCCTGAAGTATTCGGGAACATCGACGGACAGGCTGGCCAAGGGCAGGAAGATGGTGATGAACAGGAGTGCGGACCACACCATGTCCGCCTTGCGGCCGCTGACGAACTTGACCATCCCGCCCCTACCATCCTTCCTTGCGATGGGAGGCCGAGACGGTTCCGCTGAAATCGCCCTGCGCGGATCCGCCCATGACTTGCAGGAAGCCGTCCATGTAACTGGGCACGGTCCAGGCCACAGCCACCGTGACCGTGCCCCCCGGAGCGTTGGCGGCACTGACCGTCACCGCGTAGGTGCAGAAACAGTTGGCCATCAGGCGTTCGGCCTCCTGCCTGGCGGCCGATCCTGCACCGGATGCGGTCACCGCACCCACCCGGGCACCGTGGTTGGCGGCATTCTGCGCGGAGTTCCGGGCATGTCCGACCAGGGCGAAGTTGATCAGGGCAAAGGTCACCAGCAGCAGCAGGGGCATGGTGACGGCCGCCTCAACCATGTCCCCCCTTGAGGAGGAGAACAGGCAAGGCGACCGTACAGATGACTTGAGGGCTGTCATGGCCAAGGGTCACTGCGCACCGGTGATCTGGGTGCTGATTGCCTGGATCTGGTCCCTGATGTTGCCGCCCAACGTCGTCCACGCAGCCATGGCGGTGGCTACGATGGCCGCCAGGATCAAACCCCTTTCGACCATGTCGGCCTTGGTTCCGAACAGAAACTCCTTGAACATGACACATACCTCTCGATGGTGAATACCGAACTGTATGGTACATATGTTCTCAAATTAGTCAAGCGATCCGTTGGCTTTCTGTCGGAAGACGGAGATCACACCGGGATGCCAAGTCCGCGGCTGGCAGCCAACCAAGACAATCGGCCGACGCGTTGGAGGGGCGCGGTCCATGCCGGTCCCCAGAGCCACATGCCGACGGACCGGGAACTCCGTCCAAGGTCTGGACGGACAACCGGGCACGGCTATAGAAGAGAAGGTGAACCCATCCCCCTACACTGTGGTCAGTACGCGTCCCTGCGGGGATGACACCGTGGGTGTGGACAAGGGTTACACCGCCCCATACGGGCGGTGATGGAGCACGCCTTAGTGAAGCGCGGGAGCCTTTTGTCGGCCGAGATTGACCAAGCCACAACACCGGAACCAGTTGGAGACCGCCTGCGACCCGTAGCGTGGTGTATCGGGACGCGGTGCAGTCCTCGCACAGTCATTTCGTCAAACCATGGGTCTGTGCCGACTCAGCCTGATGTGGCTCGCCGAGATCCCCTGAACGGGCCGAGTTGCGCCCTGTCCTTCCTCACGACGCTGGTCCTTGCGGCCCGGTACCACGCGAATCGGAGCCGGCGCCACAAGACGATCACCGACTGGACCCGCCCGATGCTCGGCTGCCCATGCCGCTGGCGGATGTTGATCACGGCCGGCGCAAGTCCCTGGAATACGCGACGGGCATGACCCATCGGAGCCGTCCCGGCCAGACCACGGTACCCCTGCGGGTGCTGCTGTGAGACCCGGCCGGCACCCGAGCACCCATGGCCCTGCCCTGCACCGACTCGCAGCACCGACCCCAATCGTGATCCGGTTCCTGCGCCGCCGGCAGATCGAGGCCATCATCCAGACCGTACGCACCCATCCGGGTGGGGCGATGCAGCGTCAGTGGCCGGTCCCGGCCATCGCCCGTGCCACACCTGCCCTGACGTGACTCTGCAGTTGGATCGCCATGACCGCACACGTGCGGCGGCGGGGCCGGCACCTGCCTCCGTGCGGGACGCCTTTGGGACCGGCGAACCCCCTTGTACGCGGTCCTGCCCCCCGATATGTCAAAGCCGCCGCCGCTATTGCCAGAATGTCTCCGGGATATCCTCCACTGCACCACCTGAACACAACCGCAACCGGGATGCACCGTACTCCCTACATCCCCAGCCTGTTGCCTGCCAAGACAGCGGGAGCGCCTTTTGCCAAGTCCCGCCAAGGCTGCAACACGGTTCTGCGACGGTTCCCAATCGGCTACTTAAGAACCGTGAATTGGGTGACAATCAACGTGCCGGTGTTGACGGCCGCAGTGTTCAGGTAGTCCTGGAACACGGTCGTGGCGGAAAGGGTAACCGTCCTGTTGAGCAGATGCAGTTTGAGCGTTGCCACCGGACTGACAACTTCGTCGTCTTCGTTGACGGCCCAGGCCGTGATTGTGTAGGTTTCGTCACTCTGCAACGTATCGGCAGGAAAATCGCGATGCTCATTCGGCGGATGGGCGAACAGTTGACCCGGGTCACGGTATTCGGATTCGCCGTCGCCCGTCGTGCCGACCTTGACAATCGAAATCGAGGCCGGAGTCACCTTCCTGGTGGCTTCCCGATCAAGAACGTTCTCAGGGAGGTCGTGTGCCCCCACGTTGATCCTGAAACCGTCCACGACGCGCATGTTGGTCAGGGTGATGCCAGTGTCCCAGTGAGTGCCTGCCACAAACGCAAAATTCGTTGCGTAATCCAGGGCAGTTCCGGCCGCGTTCCTGATGATCGTGCCCGTGGCGGAGAAGGTCGGGTAATTCGGGTACTGCATGTCATGAACGAACAGCTTGTTTAGCGTCTCTTGCGTGGTGTCGCCCTGGCTGTTGCGTCCAAGCCCGTAGTTTGTCGCGATCGTCGCCATGTCGTCGCCTTCAGGCACCACATCGCCGTCGGCATCGGCAATGCGAATGATGTAGGCATCGAAGTCAACGTCTTCACGCTCGCCGTCGGTCTCGTTGGCGGAGTGGGCCAGACCAATCCTCAACCGCGGGGTCACAGGCCTGTGGGTGTATACGGCCGTCCCCTTCCGGTAGTTCGCGAAGTTCTCGTTGTAACCGACGTAGTACATCATGCCGCCGGCGATCTGTCTGGTGTCGTACTGATGCCCGGCGGTATTCGGATCGACATCGTTGGTGGCGTCATTCGATCCCGGTGTGCCCTCAACGAGTTGATACCACCGGCCGCCAAAGGAGGGCTCCGTCAGGCTTTGGTTGACGCTCGTTTCCAGAATGTCGCTGACAACGTAGTCGCCATCCTCAGTAGCGACCACGATCGCCAGCTGCACCGTCACCTCGGTACCGGTCTTGACCTCGTCGAAGGTGACCTTCCCCGAACCAAGAGACAACGTTTGGGCCACAGGGTTGCCGTGGTTGTCGTCCAGGATCGCCACGAGGCGCGCGCTGTAGGTGTTGGGCCCCAGGCCCCAAGTCGCAGGATTGGTGACCGCCCACGCGACGTTGACCTCGTCTGCCTCATCGGAGGCGCGGGCTACGGTCAAGTCTGCAATCTGGCCGTCCCGCAAACGGGTACGGGCGGGACAGTCCGAGTAGTCAGCGTCGAACAGATCGCCGCCCGCGAAGCTGCCTCCACTGATCACGGCCAATGCCAGAAGCGCCAGCAAGGCGCTCCCGAGCAAGCGGGCTCCTTTGGTCACGGTGTCCCTCCTGGGGTTGCAGTTCACGCATTTGCTTTCCGACACCTCTATTCAAAAGGTAGCGCGTCTGCATCCCACTGCCAACCGCATCGGCAGGGCAATTACATTTTGTTTAAAGTCAAAGTCAAGCGGATAAATATATTCAACGATATGGGTGCAACAGTCAGGCATCAAATCCGGTAACAGAATACTCCGACCGACCAACACTTCCGGCATAAATATGTTATTTAGCACCCCAAATGCCGGCAATCGGGGCCGCGGGGATAACAGAGGGAACTCACGAAGCCGGGTGCGGCAAATGGGATATCAGGGCCGAGGGAATCGGATGCAGGCTCACCACGAGGGCCGTGAACCGGAACTGCGACTGGTTCAAGACGCGCCACAGCCTTGCCATTGATGTGCGGAAGCGCATGCGGGGGCAGGCGGCTCCGGACGGAGACCGGTCCCGGGCATGGCAAGTTCGGAGGTGCCGAAGAAGGATGGGTGTCGGAGTACGGGGACTATCGCGGGAGCCGCAGCCGGGGTTTCCGGTCTGCCAACGGATGCCAGTGCCCGGTCGAAGGCCGCGCGGGACTCCCGGTCACTCGGGAACCCAGTCCACTGGATTCCGGGCATGGCTGACCAAGAAAATGGAAGCTGCAAATGGTTTCGGTGGGGTGGTGAACCACACAATCCACTTCACTCCTGCAGCGCACGGCCCTCAATCCGCTTCACCATGTGGCTGCCATCAGGGGCGGCATGCCCCTCCCGATGCAAACTGGTGGGATGAAACGAGGATTCTCTGCCGGAGGCCCTCTGGCCTTGTTGGACTACGACTGACCCAGGTGGGGGGCTGTCTTTTCCCGATCGGCGTGCGTTTGAAGACCAGGAAACTGTCAGGATTGTGGGCCATCTGCGAGCAGCAAGGACCGAACCCAGCCGGTGGGAGTGCCACTACTGGCGGACGGGCCTTGCAGGAGGCAAGTGCGAAGGATGCCGAGAGTTGTTGGCAAGGATAACGACGACACCGCCAGGAACGGGCGGCAGGTCCAATACCAATCCATCATGAATGGATTACTTGAGTGTCAGCGAACAAGGCCTTCAGAAACTCCCGGATCCAGCTCCAGCCGCACAGTGGCCGCACCCGCTTGGGGTCGGTCTGCCACGCCTTCAGGATCGGTTCCAGGGCCTCCTGCTTGGCCTGCAGGTCCGGACAGACCCAGCCGTCGATGTCCGGCTCCTCTGCCCAGCCCCCCAGATGTGGGCTCTCTCTGCTGCCACACCCACTACAGTCGGCCCCACACCGGATCCAGCCGGTCGCGCTCCCGCTCGAACGGGTCCAGAAAGCGGCCCTCCCCATCAACGGGACACAGCGTGTGGGGCGGCGGGGGGAAGAGGACCAACGGCTCGCAGCTGCGGTAGCCGGCACCCCGGGTGTCGGGTCGCTGCAGGAGAATGGCCGGGGGGATGCGGACACGGCCCGCGGGCACCCAGAGGAGCATTTGCCGGAACTCGACCCGATACCATTCCCGTCCGGAAGCGTCCGTTAGGCGGCCGGTGACAGGCACCAACTGGCCGTCCTGCGGCCGCCCCAGGACCGGACAATCCGTCGCCGGACAGGCACGCAGCACCCATGCCGTGCCATCCGCGAGCACGTGGCCGAGGGAAAAGGGCACGGAGTGCCAGGGGGCACCCGATATCGGTTCCACCCGGGGCACGGCCTCCCGATCGCCCACGATCCAGTCGTCGGGCAACTGCCCCCAAAGGTGCACGCGGCCCCAGGGCGCCACGTTGGCAGTCAGCCGGTACCAGGTGAAAATGCCGCCCATCAGCACCCAGTACTGTTCGCCTGCCAGGGCGTCCGCATCCGCGGACCATTGACCGGTCACCGTCCAATCCGTGCCGCCTTCGGGTTCCAGGACGGGCACACCGTACAGCTCCGGAGGCCGGTTGTAGAGGAGCCAGGGTTTCGGCAGGCGGGCGGTGGCCACCGCCTCGGTGGCGGAGTCGGGGGCGGGTTCGAGCCGGGGCACGGGCCCGTCAACCCCGGGAATTTCGCCGCCGGCGCAGCCGGCCAGCAGGCACGTTAACAAAGCCGCCCAGACGGCCAGGCGGCGTTGCGCAGAGGGTGTGCCGGGCATCGTCAACTCCCGAACAGCAGGTCCAGGAAGTTGTCACCCCAATCGGACTTCATCGAAAACAACTCCGTGTATCCGCACCGTTCGCAGATACGCGCGCGGAACCGCTGGTTCTGCAGGTTGAAATAGCGGCTCCAGTCGTCGCCGGTGGTCCGGATGGTCTCAGTGCGGTGCCTGGCGCCTCCGCACTTGACACAGGCCGGGTCGCGGGATGGTTCCGGGACGGACAGTTCCGGCTGCAGTTCCTCCTTTGTGGTCACGTCACCTTACTCCTGTCCAAGGCTGTGGCCATGTCGTCAAGATCCATCTCCGCCACCGCCTGCACCAAGTAGGTGCCGAAGGCCATGACCAGGCCCGCGGCCACGATGCCCAGCACCCACGGCACGGCCCGCCGCCGCGGCGAGGCCTGCAGGACGGCACCCACCGCCAGGCCAACAGTCACCGGGATGAGGATCAGGAATGCATCGACCCACACCATGGCGGCCGCGAGGCCGGTGGCGGCACCCGCCCCGATCCCGCTCCGATACAACCATCGCCCGGCGCCCGTGTTCTTCCCGTTCATGTCCGTTCCTCAAACCTTGTAGGTTCCTGGTCATTCGCTCTCGGTTGACAGGGCCGTGTAGCAAGTCCCCGCAACTCGAGTCCGGGGTGGATAGTCCCCACCGTTATCCTGGTTCGTTCCGCGAGCCGGGCGCGCACGTCCCTGTCGAGCATGTACAACGCAATCCCCCTGTCGTACAGCCGCGCCGGAATATTGGCAGGCGGCACAGGAGTCCGCGTCCAGCACAACCCCGTCACGACCGTACAACCGATGACAGCGACGCGTGCCCTGCAACAGGCCCGTCCGGGAGTCGATTTGCAATGTGTCCTTTGCCCGCGGTCCGGACAGTCCGGATCGAGGCATGCGGCGTAGGCATCGCCCATGTACCCGCAGGCGGCCGGACGCTTCCGCATCCGCAGTCCGGCAGCCACTCGTTGCCGGGTGCGTTCCGCAACTGCGTGAACCGCTGGCGCAGCGCAAAGAAGATCGGGGAGCGTCCCCCAGTTTGCCGAACGCCTTCCACATGCGGTCGTCCGTCCCATGCCCGGCCAGCACGTGGTTCCAGGCGCATCGGCAGGCTGCCGCGCTCTCCTGCCCGTTGTTCGAGATACGGGTCGTGCACGACCATGCCGGAATGCGCGGAGTGTCCGTGTGACGGTCCGGGTTGCTTGCGTTGTGGGGGGCTGATCACGGTATCCCCATCACTGTGTCCGATCGAGGACCCAGCGGCGAACCGGGTCCTCTCTTCTAGAGTAATTATAGCACAAAATTTCCACTGTCAACTGTAAGGCCCCTTTGCAGTCGCCTCTGCGTTCATGGCCGGGGCCATGCCCCGCCTCTGCCGCATTTCCTTCAGTTCCGTAATCAGTTCCTCGTCGATGTGTTTGGCGCCCGGCATGGTGGCGCGGCGCGGCTTCGGCATCGACATCGGGGGGGGGTACACCCAACCGGAGCCGGCGATCACCACACCGCGGCGCATCCATTTGGAGGGTGGCAGCGGCGGCGGCTCGAGTCTGGGCACGGCCCCGTGGGCGGCGATCAGCTCATCGGTGCTCGCATTCCGATGTGAACATGTCGGCCATGCTCACATCGCGCACGCCGACGCAATCGGCATCCAGGTTCGCGAAGCCGGTTAGGCGGCAGTCGCACGATGCGAGAACGAAGACCTCTTCGTCGGGGTCGAACGCGCCCAGCAGGTCGATCAGTTCGCCGACCGTCAGCGACGGTGTGCCGCGCGACACAACCGCTCCGTTAACATGCCGTTGACATGCATGTGCCGATTGGTCATCATGTCGGTCATGTCGTTTTGCAGACCTCTCATTGCGCACCTCCGGGTTGGGATCCCGATGTTGATATAACGCGCAAGTGACTGCAACAATCGGGTTCGGCCCGTCGGGTGACTATGAACCCGCGGCCATGGCCCACACCCCCTCCCACCGGCCCCCATGTTCCATTTCCGCATCCTGATCCCCGCCGCGGCCCTCGTGTTGCTGCTGGGCGGCTGCATCGTGCCGCCCGGCCAAGACACCTCCCCGCCGCCCGAACCCACGCTGGAGCCTGCATCGGAGCTGCCCGCGGAGGACCTGCTGGTGGTTGTCAGCCAGAACGCCAACGTGCGCACGGGTCCGTCCACCGACCACTCGATCGCCTACGGGCTGACCGTCGGCAACGAGGTGACGGTCGTCGGCCGCACCGCGGCCGGCACCTGGCTGCAGATCGAGCACCAGGACCGACCCGGCTGGATCTTCGCCGCGCTGACGGACATTGCCGACAGGGTTGCGGAGCTGCCCGCGGATGCACTGCCGACGCCGGCCGCGCCCGACCCAACGGTAGCCGCGGAACCGGAACCCACACCCCAACCTGCGCAGGAACCAACTCCGGAACCGCAAGCCGAACCCCACAGCCACGTGCACGCGACGGTCGTCGGCACGATCGTCAATCTGCGGCAGGGACCGTCCACCGACCATCCGACGGCGGGCCATGTGCAGACCGGCGACGAACTGCGCGCAACGGGCCGCAACGCGGACGGCAGCTGGCTGCAGGTCATGCACCCCGCGGCCACCGGCGAGTTGGTGTGGCTCTACGGACCGCTGACCGACATCGACACCGCGGCCCTCCAAGTCCTGGCCGTCGTGGCGGCCGCCCCGCCGCCCGCCCGGCAATCGGCTACGCCAACCGTGCCTGCCGACTGCTCGCGCCTGCACACCGTCAATCCCAATGAGACGCGCCTGCAGCAAATCACCGACTGGTTGGGCCTCGACCTGCGGACGGTTGCCAACCTGAACGGCATCGACGCCAACGCGCCGCTGACGGCCGGGGCGCAAATCTGCCTGACGGCCGGCCCCCCCGCACCGCCACCCGCGCCCCAAACCACCACCGGCCAGGCAACGCCGCCACCCGCGCCGCTCGCGCAGGCGGGCTCCCCCGGCGAGGTCGTCAAGTACGAGACCGGCGACTGCCGCACGCATGGGGGCCACGTCTACCCCTGCCGCAACTGGCCGCCCAACTGGCCGGAGCAGGCGGTCACGGAACTGACCGGCGTGCCGACGAAGTACTACGCACCCGGCACGTACGACCGTTCGGAGCATCCGGGCCTCGCCTACGAGTGGGAGCTGAAGTTCTCCGACAGTTCCCACCAGTGGGATTGGGCGGTGCGCGACTTCGAGGACTGCTACGACGCCTTGCGCGTCCTGTACGGCGAGGTGCCCGAAACCGTGGGGCTGAAGAGCCTCGAGTTCCGGCTGTCGGATTCAAGAGAGGGGAGTGGCGAGGGCGATCGGCGCGGGATGGGTCTGTCGAATGTCTACCTGTACCCCGAGACGTATTTTGAATGGCCCTTCCCCGACAGCCCCAGGGAAACCTGGCAACCCTCGGATCTGCCCCATCCCGACATGGCCAATACAGCCATCAGGTGCTTTGCCCCGCGCGGCCATCCCGAGGACGAGGTGTTCTGTCGCATCGAACCCAAATGGGGCAATGCAGACAGCATCAACCTCGAATGGACGGTCGTCAGGGCGATGTCGCTGGCCGCCGAGCAGATGTCGCGCCGGGCGATCACCCGTCAGTACAACTGGAATCATCCGATCATCGTCGACCTCGCCGCCTACCTGACGCCGATCATCGACGACGGCCAGGGCCACGCGGCCGGCTACGGACCCTGCATGCAGCTGACGCGCGTCCGGTAGAGGCAACGCCATCCGCGAACTGGCCATCGTCGCCGCCGTGGTGCTGCTCTTCCTGTCCCTGGCGATCTGGACCTCCAACTCAGCCACCGTGGAAGCCTTCAATTGCAGTGGCGGCTACCATAAGCATGTGGACGATGATGGCAACAAGAGGTGCCACAAGCACTGCCATAACGGCATGAATGACCACAACCGCGACCACGGCGACAACTGCGCGGTGAACAATCGTCCGTCGCAGCCGCGCCGCCGCAGCAGCAACGACGATGATGATAGAGGTTCCTCGCCTGCCCCCCGCCCTTCGGGAAGGTCGGGGGTAATCGCCCCAACAGCAACGCCTGCGAAGCCCCCGCATACCCTGGCCTGCTACGCAGCGGACTGGCACATCCACCTGAACTCACGCGGGTTCGCAGAGACCGCCTGCCACTTGGATACCGTCTGCCATGCCCACCACTGCATCCCGACCCCCACGCCCACAGCCACAGCCACGCCCTATGTGGTGGACACGCTAAATCCGGTGGAGTTCGGGGTGGGAAATGCTGCTTGCGATGTCACCGATTCAATCTTTGATCCCGATCCCCTGGACACCGCCGTCGTTCCGGTGGACGGCTGGGTGGACTCCTCCACCGCCAACTCCCTGCTGGCCCTGACCACCTGCCCGTTAACAGGTGCCTGGTTGAGGGCCTCCGATTTCATTACGGGGTGGAGCGTCGACCCGCAGCGTCCGGTCATGGACACACAGGGAGGTACGGATTGGGTGCGGATAAAGGTCCCGGCCGCAAACCTGCGGGACGCCCTCAAAATCACATGTACCGATGGCGACCCGCCTCAACAGCAGGCGGTGTCCGTGCAGGGCGTGGCCGTCAAGGCCACGCACACCACAAATGCACAAAGCTTTGTCCAGGGGTGGCTGGACCTCATGTTCCGCGGGTCCACCATCCGCGGCCACAGCCCCTACTGCCTGGCAAAGGCATACACGCCCGGCGCCAATTTGGAGTTCGAGTGGCTTCAGTCCGGCGGCGACATCGTTGACCCAGGGGACTACGATCTGGAATTGCGCGTCTGCGTGGCAGAACAGATCGGCTCCCAGAGGGCCTGCCAGCAGGTTAAATCCGCCGGCACCGCATCAGAACCCGGCATCCTCATTCGCGCCCTCACGACTTCGGGCGTGGAAGATTAATGGCCGAACTCCAGCACCCGTTACGGAACGCGGTTGCTGTGCAATCACGGAGTTCCTGGCACTCGCCCTCGGCAATCAGTCTCTCACACAATCGGAAGCATTTCGGACAGGCGCATGTGCGGTCGTCCGTGAGCGTCGCTGCTGACCTGCCGTTGCAGGGGAACTGATTTCATGCCCTGATGTGCCCCGGAGCCTGGCTTGCTGCCGTTGTGGCGGACCGGGCCTGCGTGACACCATCTCACACCCCTTCGACCATATTCTGTTTGCGTGCCTGCATCGGGCCTGGGCGCCCCCTTTACAGGGCCCGCGCAACTTTGCACCTGTTATTTTTCTAGAGAACGCAGTCCCCTGTCGGCCTTCCCGTTATGGCATTGTGTCATGACGGGTTGCGGGGGAGTGTTGGGGCGGTGTGTGCTTGATTGCTTTAATATAGTTTTTGTCTCCCCTGTTGCAACTTTTTATTATATTTATGTGGGCTGTTTTTTACTTGCAGTATGGGAAATGTCCCCTTGTCCGAATCCGTTTCCGTTTCCGTGATAGTATGCCGTCCCCTTTTCGGTATTCGGAGCCTTCACAACATATGTTTGTTTCGCGCATGGTTTCCTGTCGCATCCATATTGTAGTGGCAGCAGTCCTATTGCTGGCGGGTTTGATTCCGACAGCCTGCATTGTGCCTGAACCCGCCGTACCTGAAACTCCGATGCCTGAAACCGTGGTGGAGGATGTTGTCGAGGTGGCGACCGCTACTGTCAATGCGGAATCCAATGTGCGCGCCGGGCCAGGTACGGAACACGCCGTACTCTTCTGGTTGCCGACCGGCACCGTTGTTGAGGTGACGGGCCGCAATGACGATGGCAGCTGGTTGCATCTCGAACATGAGGACAGGAAGGGCTGGATTTTTCGTCCTCTGACGGACATTGCACCGGAGGTTAGAGCCCGGTTGCCTGTAGTCTCCCCGGTGAGTGAGAGTGTTGCCGTCAGTCAGGGAGCATCAGAGGGAGCCTCGTCTCATCCCGATACCGGCACCGGCGGGAATGTTGGCGCTCCCGCTGAACAGCCAACGCCCATGCCCACACCGGTTCCGGTCGTGGCGCCGGAGCCAACTCCGCCAACAGTGGAACCGGAACCAACGCTCCCCGCACCAACCACAGTAACCGTAACAGGCACCGTGGTCAACCTGCGCCTGGGACCCGGAACCGACCACGGGATCGACGGCCAGGCGGTGTATGGCGACGTGCTGCGCGTCCTGGGCCGCAACGCGGCCGGCGACTGGCTGCAGGTCATGCACCCCGTGGCCACCGGAGAACTGGCCTGGATCTACGGACCCCTGACCGACCTCGACGGCGCGGCCGTACAAGCCCTGGCCGTGGCCGGCCCCGTCGCAGTGGAAATCGAAACCCCGTCCACATCCGCACCAGAGCCGGACGTCCAGCCTGCACCCGAACCTGCGCCGCAAGCGACTGCGCCCACCGTGCCGGACGACTGTCCCCAGCTACACACCGTCAACCCGAACGAAACGCGGCTGTCGCAGATCACCGACTGGTTCGGGCTCGACCTGCAGGCGGTGGCCGCGCTCAACGGGATCGCCCCCGACACGCCGCTGACGACCGGCTGGCATCTGTGCCTGTCGGCCGGCGGCCAAGTCCAGGCCGTCCTCACGGCCACACCCATCCCGATTACCGCCGACCCGCTGTTGGACGTCGACGCCGGTCCGGTGCTGCCGCACAATCCGCGGTCGCTCAAAAACAATCACTTCGCCCTCTGTGCGGTGCAGTCAGACGGCACGCTCGCCTGTTGGGGAGACGAGGATTTCAGCGCACAGCCTCCGCCCGGCACGTTCGAGTCCGTGCGGGTCGGTGAGGATTTCGCCTGTGCGCTGCGCACGGATGGCAGCATTGCCTGTTGGGGCAAGAACCACAGGGGGCAGGCTTCGCCGCCGGCCGGCACCTTCGCGGCCATCGATCTTGGTCATGCCTATGGGTGTGGCCTGCGGACCGATCGGGCGCTCACCTGCTGGGGCGGCAGGCTGCCGGGCACCATGCCCAGCGGCACGTTCCTGGCGGTGGGCACGGGCAATGTCCACGCCTGTGCGATCCGCACGGACGGCACGCTTGCCTGTTGGGGGCGGAACACTCATGGCGGAGCTTCGCCGCCGCCCGGCACGTTCAAGACGGTCCGCGCCGGTTCAGCCTTTTCGTGTGCAATCCGCACGGACGGCACGCTTGCCTGTTGGGGGCAGAACAACTCCGGCAAGAGTTCACCTCCGTCGGGCACGTTCTCAAAGCTGGATGTCGGGATTTTCCACAGTTGTGCTCTTCGCACGGACGGCACGCTCGCCTGTTGGGGCGACAATGCCGAAGGCCAATCCTCGCCGCCGGGCGGCCTCTTCCGCGATGTCGCGGCCGGCCTCTACAACACCTGTGCGGTGCGCGCCGACGGCTCGACGATTTGCTGGGGCAGTGTCTGGTGATATAACCGATGCAGTGCCTCCGGCATGTGTTGTTGCCGTTCGGCCTGATCGGGGCGGTGGCGCTGTTGGTGTTCCTGTCCGGCCTGCCGGCTGTAGAATGGTCGGAATCGCAAGCCGCGTTCAGGGGTGCGCGTGTGCTTGCCGGCCACATATGTCATCCAGTGTTCGATGATCGGACCAACGTTTGTGACTCGCACGATACCGACAACAGCTGTTCTGGAAGTGGGGATCCGCCAGACGAAAGAACTCGTTGTTGCCGGCCTGGGAGCTGGCGTTGGTCCAGCCGCAACTGCGTGTGGCAATGCTCAAACGGCTGCGATTGCGCCACCCCGTCGACATGCAGCGGTTCGTCCAATCCAGGCTCCGGCAACCGTCCGGGCGGCGGCAACTTCTGCGTCTTTCCGCCGACGGCCACCTGCCCGCCCGGCTACCGTTCGATTCCGGGTTTCTGCATCATCGACACCTCGTCAGGCTCCTGCCCGGCCGACCGCGTGCCCGATCCGTTCTGGGGCTTCCCCACCTGCGTCTGTCCACCGGGCGAAAGCACCCAGGCGGACAACACCTGTACTGGCTGGTCACCGCCACCGCCACCACCGCAGCCACTACCACCCTTGACCGTGACCACCATCGTTTCGGCTGACTTTGGGGTGGGGAATGCTGCCTGCGATGTCACCGATTCAATCTTCGATCCCGATCCCCTGGACACCTCCGTCCACCCGGTGGATGGATGGGTGGATGTCGCTACCGCCAACTCCCTGCTGGCCCTGACCACCTGCCCTTTGACCGGTACATGGTTGAGGGCTGACGACTTCATAACGGGGTGGCAGACGGCTCCTACGCTTCCGGTCATGGAAACGCAGGGAGGCACCGATTGGGTCAAGGTGGAGGTGCCTGTGGCCAACCTGCAGGATGCCCTCAAAATTACATGCACAACCGGCAATCCACCCCTACAGCCTGCTGTAGGGGTGCATAGCGTGGCCGTCAAGGCCACACACACACCGAACGCCCAGTCCTTTGTCAGAAATTGGCTGAACACCATGTTCCGCGGATCGGACATCCGGGGGCACAGTCCCTATTGCCTCTCGCAGGCCTATTCCGGATCGGATTTGGAGTTCGAGTGGCTCCAATCGGCGGGCGACATCGCCGACCCAGGCGACTACGATCTGGAAGTGCGCGTCTGCGTGGCAGAACAGGTCGGCTCCCAGCGGGCCTGCCAGCAGGTCAAGTCCGCCGGCACCACATCAGAACCCGGCATCCTCATTCGCGCCCTCACGACTTCGGGCGTGGAAGATTGATTGCCGAACTCCAGCACCCGTAGCGGAACGCGGTTGCTGTGCAATCACGGAGTTCCTAGCACTCACCCTCAGCGGCGGGCTCTCACACATTCGGAAGCATTGCGGACAAGCACATATGCGGTCGTCCGTGAGCGCAGATGCTGGCCTGCCTTTGCAGGGGGCCTGATTCCATGTCCTGTGGTGCCCCGGAGCCTGGCTTGCTGCTGTTGTGGTGGACCGGGCCCTGCGTGACGCCATCTCGCACACCTTCGGCCATACCCTGTTTGCATGCCTGCATCGGGTCTGATGCCGCCGCATTCGCAGGACCCGGCGCAACTCTGCACTTGTTATTTTTCTTGTAATGCGGCCCTCTGCCAGCCTTCCCATTATGGCATTGCGCCATAATGGTTGCGGGTGAGTGTTGGAGGAGGGGCGTATTTGGTTGTTTTAATATAGTTCCTGCTGTCTCCCTTGCAACTTTTTATTATATTTATGCGCGCGGCATTTACTTGCAGCATGGGGGAATGACCCCTTGCCCAAGTCCGGGGCCGTTTCCGTGATATTATAACGGCCCCCTTTTCCGGTATTCGGAGCCTTCACAACAAATGTTTGTTTCGCGCATGGTTTCCTGTCGCAGCTATATTGTAGTGGCAGCAGTCCTGTTGTTGGCGGGTTTAATGCTGACAGCCTGCATTGTGCCTGAACCCGCCGTGCCTGAAACTCCGATGCCTGAACCCGTGGTGGAGGATGTTGTTGAGGTGGCGACCGCTACTGTCAATGCGGAATCCAATGTGCGCGCCGGACCAGGTACGGAACACGCCGTACTCTTCTGGTTACCGACCGGTACTGTTGTTGGGGTGACGGGCCGCAATGACGATGGCAGCTGGCTGCATATCGAGCATGAAGACAGGAAGGGCTGGATTTTTCGCCCACTGACGGACATTGCACCGGAGGTTAGAGCCAGGTTGCCCGTAATCCACCCGGTGAGTGAGAGTGCCGCCATCAGTCGTGGAGCAACAGAGGAATCATCGCCTCATCCCGATACCGGCGGGGATGTTGGCGCACCTGCTGAACGGCCAACGCCCATGCCCACGCCGGTTCCGGTCGTGGAGCCGGAGCCAACTCCGCCAACAGTGGAACCGGAACCAACGCTCCCCGCACCAACTACAGTAACCGTGACAGGTACCGTGGTCAACCTGCGCCTGGGGCCCGGAACCGACTACGGGATCAACGGCCAGGTGCGAACCGGCGACGTGCTGCGCGTCCTGGGCCGCAACGCGGCCGGCGACTGGCTGCAGGTCATGCACCCCGTGGCCACCGGCGAGCTGGTCTGGATCTACGGACCCCTGACCGACCTCGACGGCGCGACCGTACAGACCTTGGCCGTGGCCGACCCCGTCGCAGTGGAAATCGAAACCCCGCCCACGCCCGCACCGGAGCCGGTCGTCCAGCCGACACCCGCACCTGCGCCGCAAGCGGCTGCGCCCACCGTGCCGGCCGACTGTCCCCAGCTACACACCGTCAACCCGAACGAAACGCGGCTGTCGCAGATCACCGACTGGTTCGGCCTCGACCTGCAGGCGGTGGCCGCGCTCAACGGGATCGCACCCGACACGCCGCTGACGACCGGCTGGCAGCTGTGCCTGTCGGCTGGCGGCCAGGTCGCGGCCGCCCCCACGGCCACGCCCGTCCCGATTACCGCAGACCCGCTGTTGGACATCGAGGCCAGGCTTGTGCTGCCGCACAATCCGCGGTCGCTCAAGAACAACTACTTCACCCTCTGTGCGGTGCAGGCTGACGGCACGCTCGCCTGTTGGGGCGACGAGAACTTTCGCGCACAGCCTCCGCCCGGCACCTTCGAGTCCGTGCGGGTCGGTCATGACTTCGCCTGTGCGCTGCGCACGGATGGCAGCGTCGCCTGTTGGGGGTCTAACAGATATGGACAGCTTGCGTCACCGGCCGGCAGCTTCACGTTGATCGATACTGGCTATGGCTTTGCGTGTGGCCTGAGGGCCGACCGCACGCTCGCCTGTTGGGGCAGCAACCGGACCGGCGAATCCAATCCACCCAGCGGCACATTCTTGGCGGTCGGCACGGGCAACACCCACGCCTGTGCGATCCGCACCGACGGCACGCTCACATGTTGGGGCCGGGATGATGCTGGCGAAACTTCGCCGCCGTCCGGCACGTTCAAGACGGTCCGCAGCGGTGCATCCTATACCTGTGCGATTCGCACCGACGGCACGCTTACATGTTGGGGCAGAAACGACTTTGGCCAGAGTTCGCTGCCGTCCGGCACATTCTCGAAGCTGGATGTCGGGGTTGCACATAGTTGTGCGATCCGCACCGACGGCACACTCGCCTGTTGGGGCGACAATGCCGAAGGCCAATCCTCGCCGCCGGGCGGCCTCTTCCGCGATGTCGCGGCTGGCCTCTACAACACCTGTGCGGTGCGCGCCGACGGTTCGACGATTTGCTGGGGCAGTGTCTGGTGATATAACCGATGCAGTGTCTCCGGTATGTGTTGTTGCCGCTCTGCCTGATCGGGGCGGTGGCGCTGTTGGTGTTCCTGTCCGGCCTGCCGGCTGTAGAATGGTCGGGGTCGCAATCCGCGTTCCGGAGTGCGCGCGTACGCGCAGGTCACGAGTGTCAAGAGGTGGATGACGATCGGATCAACGGCTGTCGGATTCAAGAGAGGGGAGTGGTGAGGGCGATCTGACCGGGATGGGTCTGTCGAATGGCTTCGCGTACCCCGATACGTATGCCGAATGGACCTTCCCCGACAGCCCCAGGGAAACCTGGCAACCCTCGGATCTGCCCCACTCCGACATGGCCAATACAGCCATCAGGTGCTTTGCCCCGCGCGGCCATCCCGAGGACGAGGTGTTCTGTCGCATCGAACCCAAATGGGGCAATGCAGGCAGCATCAACCTCGAATGGACGGTCGTCAGGGCGAAGTCGCTGGCCGCCGAGCAGATGTCGCGCCAGGCGATCACCCGTCAGTACAACTGGAATCACCCGATCATCGTCGACCTCGCCGCCTACCTGACGCCAATCATCGACGACGGCCACGGCCACGCGGCCAGCTACGGACCCTGCATGCAGCTGACGCGCGTCCGGTAGAAGCAACGATCCCGCCACCCAGAAGCCGCCCGCGATGCGCCAACACGTCCGAACCCTGCGCGGGCGCCACGCAAGTCAGCCGCATCGGTCAGATCGGTCAGATTAGGCCCCCCCGATTCCGTCCCTTGGCACCAAATCAAGAGGCACTGTGCTTCGCGGCACGGGTGTTTTTGCGGGATCCTGAGTGCCATGGATCGGCGGAATTTGAGCGGATTTGGAGCCGATCAGCTCGGATCGGCCCCAACAACATTCTCTGTAAGGCCCTGGCCGGAGCGAATCCGGCGTTCCGTGACCTACAGTACCCCCGGATTCAGGGCGATGCGCCGTTTCAGGGGGGGCACACGGCTCCGCACCGCTCGATTGAGGGCAACAGTTTCGGATCCGGCCATCGAGACGGTGTCGCCCCCGACCCCACCCCATGACGGTGTGCCCCCTGCGAGATCCACGGCCTCACGCCGGCAGACGCGGTGTTCGCCCAGACCATCGACCAAGATCGCCCCAAGGCAGTGATGCGCGGGGCTGCGGCGATGCGCCCGGTCGAGCGCGGGCATTCCAGCCAAAGTTCGGCCTCATTGCCCCTTGCCATGTCCCGGAGGCACAACGCCTACCCGATCAGGAGTGCCTGCCAAGGCCGCCGGCCAGCGGCCACTGCAACCGTCTCCGCCATGGATGGCACCATGCCGGTTCTGCGCCAGTTCCGTTCCAGGGTGTCGAGAATCTCCATCACCGATTCTTCCGGGGCCACAGGCATCTCCGCCAGCAGATCGCGCCGATCGTCGATTTGACCCTCAACGCGGCCCTCGGCGTGTCCCTCGGCATGTCCCTCGGCGTGTCCCTCGGCATGTCCCTCGGCATGTCCCTCGGCATGTCCCTCGGCGTGTCCCTTGGCGTGTCCCTCAGCACGGCTTGCCGCCAGATTCAGTTGAACATCGACTTCCGGATCCCACCAGACACCCCGGGCCGGCTCCCACAGCTGCAAGCGATGTTCGTTGTCCAACTGCTCCAAGTCCCCGTCCCGGTCATTGGCCGGCAACATGCGAATCTCCCGCTCCAAGACCGTGCTGCGGTAGACCGGGTGTCCGTCCATCCACCGTGCCGGATCGACCTTGGTATAGGCAGAAATCCCGTTGCCGGCCAGCCGATACAGGTACAGGCGCGGCCGGTCGTCCAGGCGCCGAAACGGGTCGTACAACAGATACTCCCGGATGCCCAGGGCCTGGTAGGCTTCCATCTTATGCCGGGTATCCCGCTGCACATCCCGCTCGGTCTTGGACACCACCTCCAGGTACAGCTGGTCGGGGTGTTCCGGATCGTGTCGGCGCACGATGCGGGACCGCCGGTCCGCCGGCAGGGAACGGGCCGCGATGAGCCCGTCGGGGATGACCCCCTCCATCTCGACCCGGTAAAGGTTGTCGGCACTCAGCCCGTCGCGGATGACCTGAGGAATTAGGATCTTGCGTTCCAGCTGCACGAGATCACCCCACACTCGCTTGAGCGTGAGCCAAAAGGAGAAGATGGCGGACCGGTGTTGCGGATCCATCAGGCGGCGCACGCCCTCAGCCACATACCGGGGATCATCCGTCCAGTCGGGACCATACTCGTATTCGGGGTTGTAGGGATAGTTGGGATCGTAGTGGCCCAGGGTGCGAAGAAACGCGTGCCATGCCTTCGGATCCTCGCGCAAGGGGAGTGCCCCGTTCGCCTCCGCATCAACCCGGATTCCCGAAACCAGCCGGTCCTCAACTTCCGCCGGGTCCGCGCCCGGCGGTACCAGAGCCTGCTGTGCAGCCATCGCAGTCCTGTCCCTGTCCGATATCTTCGCAGGAACATTGTAATGCCTCCGGATACCAACGGCCGGGCCTCAGCGAAACCGAGACAGTGCCCGCGCAGCCCAGGAACATGACAGGCTTCCGTCCTGCCGAGCACGGTCTTCAACCTCTGGTTGCGGGGTCCGCGCGCAGATCGTGGAACCTGAGGTTCCAATCATCTTCGTAGTCGAACGCGCGTTCCGTGTCCGCGGCCGCCAGGGGCTGGATGCCCTCCCAGTTGGAGTAGCGGGTTTCCCGCTCCCGTTCGCGGTCACCGCGGCGCGGCGGACGCGGTTCCTGCGGGGGTTTCAGTTTCATGTCGGTGCGCGCTTCAATTCCCCTGCGGGCATCCGACCCGCGGGCGTCTCAGTCCAGCCACAGACCGCTGTCGCCGCCGTTGCGGGCATGGACGTAGATCGAGGTGGTGGCCAGCGAGGCGTGGCCCAGCGTCTCCTTGACGGACTGCACGGGGGCGCCGCCGTCGAGGGCGTGGCTGGCGTGGGCGTGCCGGAACCAGTGCGGACTGATGGCGCGCTCGATGCCGGCCCGCTGCGCCGTCCGGCGCAGGGACGTCCAGACGTTGTTGCGGGCCAGCGGCCGGCCCGTGCGCGTGGCGAACACCAAGTCCTCCGGGCGCGCGGCCGCCGGCTGCAGGTCCACCAGGGTCTCCCGCAGGAGCGGCGAGAGCCGGATCACGCGGCCCTTGCCGCCCTTGCCCTGCAGCACGGTCAGGGTCGGCAGCAGGCCCTCCAGGGTCAGGTCCGCCCAGCGCAGGGCCAGGGCCTCGGAGACGCGGCAGCCGGTGTGGTAGAGCGTCAGGTACAGCGCGTAGTCGCGGCCCGGGCGGGCCGCCTCGAGCAGGCGCGCCGTTTCGGTGCGGGTCAGGATGCGACGGCCGAGGGCCGCGGCCGTGCCGCTGCGGTGGGGATTGGGCAGGTCGTTGATCTCGGCGCAGGGATTGGACCGAATGTAGCCCTTGCGGTGGGCCAGGGCGAAGGCGGAGCGCAGGGCGCTCAGCATGGTGTTGACGCTGCCCGGGCGGCGGTCCCGCGCCAGGGCCGCCTGGAAGTCCTGCAGGTCGGCCAGGGTGGTCTCGGCCAGCGGACGGCCCCCGCTGTGCGCCTGCCAGGCATTCCACGCGTGTTCGTAGGAGGTCCGGGTGTGGTCCGACACCTGGTTGCGCAGCCAGACCGCGATCATCTCCGGATCGGAGGCGATGCGGTCCGTGTTGCGCGCCGCCTGCTGGATCCGGTCCAGCTCGACGGCCACCAGGGCGGCGGCCTCCCGTACGGCGGGGGGCGCGCCGGCCTCGGCCGGGGGCGGGGGTGCGGCGGGGAGCAGGTCGTTGTCGGCCATGGGGTCTAGTATACCATTAGGTGACCTAATGTGATATGCCAGCGGGGGCTCTCCCCGCACCCCCTCCCCGGCTCCCTGCGGTCGCCGCGGGGCGGCTCCTGGCGCAACGGCCTTACACCTACTCGTCGCCTCTGCTCCGGGCCTTTTCCCGGGATGCCGACAAGGTCATTGGATGGTTCGCCAGCGGCCGGAACTGAGCGAAAATCGGCAAATCCGAGTCTCGAGGACCGATCGCGACGCGCCAAGATTGGCCACATGGCCGGATTCAGGGGTTGGCCTACCTGTTGTAGGTTGGGTGGATTCGGGACGACCGCCCCACTATTGGCCGCGGTGCGGTTTCGACAACCCGACGCGTGTGAAGAGGATCACGGGCAACAGATCATCTGGGCCTTCGTCGCTGTCCTGTCACGGGCAAACAGCTGTCCGCGAGTGCCGATCGCCGGCGACCGGCAGCAAAGTTGTCAATTCAGAATATCGACCCAGTCGTCTGCAAAACCCACGCTTGCAAGTATCTGCTCCATGGATTTCACGCTCACGTTCGGGACGATGCGGAATCGTCGGGCCGAAGCCGGTACCTGCCGATAGATGGAGAACTGGGAGCCGTGGGGCTGCCAAGTGAAGACATGGCGGTTGCGGAACGGGGGAAGTTGCGCCCGTCCCGGATGTCGACAAAGCGTAGGCGGCCGTTCAGGATTGTTCTATAAGTCCCGTTAAGAACCCCATTCGTCGCCGATCCACCACTGGCCGGACAGGTCTCTCACCCTCCGGCCCCCGATCCACCAGGCATCGGGGTTGAGCGGTCCGGCGGTGCGGATCCTCTCAGCGTAGACGCAGCCCAGGCATCCCGAACAGCCCAGGCTGTAGGCCGGTCCGCCGGCAATCTGCCCGTGTTGGATCGGCGTGCCGGCCGGGAAGTAGCTGCTCTCGGCGTCGGCCACACACTCGCCGCAGAACCACTGCGTCGTAGCGCAGCCCGGACAGGTCACACGCTGCCAGGGATCCCCTTCGTCGGCGTACGCGTCCGTTTCACCGCAACAGTGGCACAGGGTTGAGTCGCTCGGTTCGGGCATGGTCAATCGGTGGGGTGGGCAAGGCATCCCCCATATTGCGATTCGCGGCGCGTTATGTCAACATTCGGTGTCTGCGAAACAACGGAGGACCCCGACCATGCAGTGGGATTTCGACCTCGGTCGCCGGATGTACCTCGCCGTCGAAGAGGACACCTACGGCAAGAAGCACCTCTTCGCCTGTGCGAAGCATGGGACATACCATCCAATTGTGTTTGAGCACCAGCACCTGCGGCTGCTGCTGTCCGTCATGGACATGGCGCTGGCCGCCAACCCGCGCGTCAACCCGCTGGAGGATCGCGGTGGGGACCGCGATCCTCTGAACCTGGATCTATCCCACATCCTGCGTCAGGAGCACGAGGTCATTCGAGAAACCATCAAGAAGCTGGACGATCTCGAGTACCAGCGCAGGCACAGCCATAAGAGCCATCGCGAACACCAGGCCCGGTCCCGCGCAGAGCAGGAGCGCGAACGCGAACGCGAGGCCGAACGGCAGGCCGAACTGGCGCAGTGGCAGGCGGACCGGGAACAGTGGGAGCGGGACCGCGCAGAGTGGGAGCACGAACGCGCCCGGTGGCAGGCCGCCGATGAAAGTGCGGGAACTGATTGAGATCCTGCGCGCCCTTGATCCCGACGCGCCGGTGTGGACGATCGCCACCCCAACGTACAACTTGACGCACGCCCGACGCGCCGGTCATGACGCTCAACGTCTGCGACATCCGGCCGGAGTTCGTGGAGCTGACCGACACATGTGTCGCCGAGCAGTACCTGTACAAATTGCTGTGGCGGCCGGACACCATTGTCGTCCGCCGGTCGGACGAAACCGAGGCCTGGCCCGGTCCCGTCGTCGTGATCGCCGGCGGCGACTGGAGCACGTACCCGAACGTGCCCCTCGATTGATTGGGGCCTGGCGGACCTCAATCCCGACGCGCCGGTGCGGCCCGGCCTACTACGGGTTGCCGGATGTGAGTCCCGGTGGGTGGGGTTCAATGTGCGTGACCGCCTGGCATGTGCCAGGTGGCGCAGCGCTGGCACGTCATGCCGAAGCGGGCGGGGAGTTTGGAGTTGGGGATGTTGCGGTGCTTGACCTCGGCGTCAGTCTCGAAGTACGTATCCGCACTACCCCTATCGTCGACCAGCTCCCGGATTGCGCCCTTATACCGGTCCAGTACAATTTCCTTACTTGCCAAGTGGACCATGGCCAAGGGAGAGACAGGTATGACGCGCAAGGCGGCCATCGACTGGGCGGCCGAGGACACGGCCGAGGCCCTGCATGCGCAGTACCGGGCGGAAGCCGGGGCCGAGGTGCGCACGCGGCTGCACGCGCTGTGGTTGTTGCGCCAGGGTCAGGGGCCGACGGTCGTGGCGGCCGCGGTGGGCGTGAGCCGGAATTCGGTACAGCAATGGCTGCGCTGGTACCGGGTGGGCGGACTGGCCGAGGTGCGGGCCCATCGGCGGGGCGGACACGGCACGCCCTGCTACCTGACGGAGGCGCAGCAGGCCCAGGTGGTGGCGGAAGCGGCCCAGGGAGTGTTTGGGACGGCGCAGGAGGTGCGGGACTGGATCGAGGAGCAGTTCGGGGTGGTCTACACGGTGGGCAGCATGTACACGCTGCTGCCGCGGCTGGGGATCGGGCTCAAGGTGCCCCGGCCCCGGCACACGCAGGCGGATGCCCAGGCCCCGGCGACCTGGAAAAAAGGGGGCTCGGCGAATGCCTGAAGGCGGTCGGCCTGAAGGCGGGGCAGGGGATCGTATGGAGCGACGAGATGCGTCTGGGCCTGTGGAACACGGTGCGCAAGGCGTGGGCGCCGCGCGGGGTGGCGGTGACCCGGACGACACAGATCAGCCGGACCTACACCTACGTGGCGGTGGCCCTCAATCCGCTGACGGGACAGCTGTGGTGGGCATGGCAGGCGAACATGAAGAGTGAGGAGATGACCCGCATCTGGGGGGCCTGGGCCGAGGAGCCGGACATCGACGGCTGGGTCTGGGACGGGGCCGGCGGCCACAAGAGCGGGGATGTGCAGGCGATCCCGGCAGCGCAGGTGGTGCAGCCGCCCTACGCACCCGAACTGAATCCGGTGGAGCGCTTCTTCCAGGAGCTGCGCCGGGCTCTGGGGGACCGGGTCTATCCGACCCTGGAGGCCAAAAAGGCAGCCTTGGAACCGATCCTGAGGGCCTGGCAGGCGGACCCGGCGCGGGTGCGGCAACTGTGCGGCTGGGGCTGGATCCGGGACACCCTGACGGCCCTGGCCGACGATACTCCAGTAACTCAATCGTGATGGATTGGTATTAGCCCGGCAGGGACAGCAGGAGCAGCAGCAGGCCGCTGGCCAGCGGCAGGCCCAACACCAGCTCCCAACATCCGGACCGGCGGCTTCGCCGATCGTCGGGCCGGCCCGAGGCGGGCCGCTCGCCCATTCCGGCCGGCGCGGCCTTGTCGAACAGGGCCTTCCACACGTCGTCCGCCGGTTGCGAGGATGGAGCTTTCCATTGGTCCTCCAGCCAGCGACCGGCCTCCGCGGCCGTTGCGGCATCGAGCACCAGGTTGAACTCATGCCCCGGTTCCGTCAACCCGGACTGCGAGAGGTTGGAACTTCCGGCCAGGCCCTGCCACGCCTCCGGTCCGGATTCGATCAGGTAGAGCTTGGCGTGCAACTGGCGGCGCGGATCGCGCAGGCGGATCCGCAACCGGCCCGCGCTTTGAAAACCGGCCAGCCGCCCCAACAGCGCACGGTCCAGCTCCGACGCCCTGGTTTGCATGGCGCGCAGGACGTAGGTCGCGTGGGCGTCGGCCGACTTGGCCAGGAACTTCCAGTTGTGCGGCGCCATGCCGACCAGGAGCAGCAGCTCGCCGTCGGGAGCCATGAGGTCCAGCCAATCGAGCAGGCGCGCCAAGCCGGCTTGGGAAACGTAGCCGACACAGACCAGGACCCGGCGCGCCCCGACCACTTCGTCGCGCATGAAGCCGTCGACCGTGCGGCCGGTGTTGTCCACGAAGGCGAGCGGAACTTGCGGGTGATCGGACATTGTTCAGCCTGGTGGCGTCGGGCAGTTGGGGCCGCCCGCAGTCAATTTCGACGCGCATCGGGCGGGGCAACGGGATCCAAACCCTGCGCCGACTGCTCTGATCCGCCACCTGCATCGTTGCGACACCAAGGTCGAATGTTGGCGCATTCTGGACCGCGGCGGCAACGGCACAATGGCGTCGGGCAGTCGGGACCGTACACCCGTCGGAATCTGCTCCTGGGTCAGAATTTGTATATGCGGGTTGGTACAGGCCCTCCCGTTCCAGGGACACTAGGCCGGAGTGCTGCGCCAGTTCCCGCATCGGACGCGTGGGCGGCCGGCGCGTGAGCAACATCCAGGCTACCTGCTTGTCGTTCAGCACCCCCTTGAGCTTGCGCACGTCAGTGACCGAGATGCAGCCGCTCTTGACCGAACAGATGGCGGTCAGCCCGCCTTCCAACAGGATCCGTTGCGCGAGTTCGGCACGCCAAGCCTCGGGATTGTCCAGCCGCCGGGCAACGCGCCGTTTCCAGGCCGCGCGCCGTGGCCGCATCGACGTCGCCGTGCCGCGGCGCGGCGCACCAATCCCCGCGGGGCCAGTCCGGGCTCGGGTCGGGCTGCGCTTGCGGCTGTGGCGACTTCTGTAGCCATGCGCGCGTCCTCCTGTTCCTTAGTCCCTGTTCCCCGGCCCCTCACGGACTTCATGTGCAGGTGGCCGTTCCGGCCTACCACGCGCGCCCGGTACCCCGCTCGCGCAAGGGATCGGCCACCCAACGTCCGCGGTCCGCATCCCATTGACCTTGAAAATGTTGACCTTGAAAATCGGGATCGGTTTCCGCGGCCTGCACTACGGGCATGAGGAATGCCCGGATGCCCTTCACTAGGCCGGGGAAGTCCGCCGGGCCGCGCTCGCCTTGCAGTTTCTTCCTAAATGCCGTCCACGCAGGTTGCTTCTCCAGTGCAAATGTGTCACTCAACCCCACGGGCGGTGCGGATGGCAGGGGGACGCCATGGTTGCTGAACACGGCCCGCAGCGCAGCCGCCAAGTCGTGCCCGGACACCGGGAAATGGTTGGCCACGTACCACATGTCGTAAAAATCCTTCATGCGGCTGTTGAAGTTGCCACGGGTATCCAGGATGAGGAATTTCTCGGCAAGCGCGGTTTCCGGCCTGTAGCACAGCAGATCGGGGCCGGGGAGATCCAACAACGAGGGGAGGGTCCGCTCCACGGGCGGAGGGGTCGGCCGGTTCCCGTAGGCAATGTCCACTTGTATGGAGTATCGGGAGGGTCCCAGTCGCACTTCAAATTTCAGACGGTAGCCTACCCCTGACAGGAGATGGTCCACACGCATCGTATCCTGAACAAACCGCAAGCCGTCCGGATGGGCCGAAGTGTCCTGCCCCAACACGGTACGGAAGTGTTCTTGGACCACCTGCGGTTCCGCGTGGAATTGACCTTGCAGATCAACGTCCTTGGTTTGGCGGTAGGTGGACTCCGCCAGCGACTGCAGGGCAACGGCTCCCTTCAGCAAGTAGGCGTCCCTGTAGGGAGACAAACTCAGCCGGTACAGGAACCGCTCCATCACATAGCGGGCCCGCACATCGACGATCGAACGGTTCTCATTGCTGGCCAGATTGAGCAGTCTCTGGTCCACGGAGGCCGCAACATTGGCCATCACCCGACCGCGGTCCACAGTGCGGTTTCCAGATAGGGCCGCATCACGGCTTCGATGCGACAGACGCGCGCCTGCCGCACCAACTCGTCCACGCGCTTGGCTCCGGCACAGTAGAAGTGGAGGGCTTCGAGGACGATGTCCATGCCGATGCGATGGCGGAACTTGAAGCAGTCGGCCAGGGTTTTCTCGCGGGAGTAGACCTTCACGTCCACGCCGTCGATCGCATGCGTCTCGATGCCCGACGCATAACTGGCGGGGGAGAAACTGTAGGCCGTAACCGGCGGCCAGGCGGCGCGCGGGCGGTAGTCGCCACGTTGGACCGCCACATCGATCGTGCTTGGAATTTGGGTGGTCAGATCGTGGAACCACAGGGCGGACACCAGGCACACCACGGCCCTGGGCGCACGCAGACAGACAATCGAGAAGTCGGGGTTTTCAAGGGGCGGCCGTCCGGCGGCCACGAACAGGCCGCGGGCCAGGCGTTCGACTTCCCCCCTGGCCTCCAGGGCGTACAGGGTGTCGGGTTTGATTCCGTACCGGGGTTCGGCCTCGGACGCGCGCAGCGGGCCATCGAGTTGGCGGATCACGGACAGGGCCTCGGACAGAGCCTTGGACATGGGACACCCGAAAATGTCTACAGTTAGCATCAATGTGACATGGTAGCATGTTTCCGGCCGGCTACTGTGCGGATGCCGACCGGCGCGCGGCCGCGCGCCGCGGTGGACAGGATGCCCGACCCGACGACCGGCTACGGCCGGCCTGCGCGACCGCCCTCAACCCGGCGGCTACGGCTTCCGGCGTTCGCGCGGGACGTCCTCTTCACGCGCCGTCGGCAACCGGGCCAGGTCGGCCTGTGCGAACTACAGGCACGGCCCGGCCGACAGGAGGAGGAACTCCCATGGCCGTTCGATTGTACAGCCGGAGATGATCAACCGAGCCGCCTACCATGAACTGCAGGAGGCGGGCATGGACGCGCCCCAGGCGGAGGTGGTGGCCGCCCACCTGCCGGACTGGTCCCAGTTCGCCACCCGCCAGGACCTGACCGAACTGCGGGCGGAGATAAACGCCAAGTTCGCCGATCTGCGGGCCGACATGGAGCGCAGGCTCAACACGCAGACCTGGACCATCGTGGGCACCCTGGTCGCCCTCGGTGCCCTGCTGGTGGCCACCAACCTGTGGGGCTGAAAACCCGGGGCACCGACGGCGGGCACAAGGAGGAGAAATGCAGAACAAATCCCCGTGGCCGTGGGCCAATGTCCTGGGTGTCGCGCCGGGAACGGGCGGGGCTTGCGGCTCTGCATCTGACCGCCGACGCAGTCCGCCGTCCGTCTGGGATTCCATGGCGGCGGCAGGGGCTTCCTGACCACTGCCCGGCTGTTCACAGCTCGCGAATACCAGACAGTCGGTGTAGGCGGCCTGAGCATGGCATTCGGAGATGGGCCCGCCGGTACAGCCTCTGCACGTCAACGAGCTATCGGGGCAGGAAGCAGAGCGTCAGCGTCTGCTGGCTCAGGCCTGCCTACCCTCGGTTAAGCTGTTCGACCGCGCCGATGATCCGACCGGCACCGGTTACCTTCCACGATACTCCGCCACTCTCCCCACACATATGGTGGCGGCCTACATGGCTCCCAATGTGTTTGAGGACGGTCGTACCAACACGGTCTCACCGCCGCTTCCGATCTTCTGAAAGTTCCCTTCGAGGACTTGTACCAGCCTGGCGAAAGCAAACTTGAGAGTGCCTAGCCATAAGCCAGCCATGGAATGGATTCAGAATGTTTCATGAAGGCCCGCCCCATGTGATTTTCGATGATCTTAGCCACGGGGGTGCGAGTGAACAAGTGCGTCGCGGCATGAAAGACGGACAGGCACAGATCCTGCAATGTGTGATCGGTTTCCAGTTTTCGGACCACCTGGCCTTTCGCTTGCAAGGTATCGCGGCCAATGTGACGACCATGGCTTAGGAACTCCTTCCGGTTGGCGAGCCAAGTGGAAATCGCTTTGGCCTTCTCCCACTTTTGTCCGTCGTACTTGAACATGTATTGTTGCAGCCAAGTCCCAACCAGATCCTGAGACAATTGCACAGCCGATTCACACTGGCTCAATAAGTCCGGACCGTATTGGCCCAACATGGGCTGCCAAGCTGTCAGTTTTCCGGGTTCCTGGCATTCCTTCACCGCCCGGCTGAACTGGTCCAGAACGTCCAAGGCCGGGATCCAGCGCGGGCCCAGACTCGTGCTCAGCCAAAGCTGAGGATCGGTAGGGCCCAGAAACGAGTGGCCGCCCATCACTATTTCGTCGGTTGCACAGGCGAGCATGGTCGCGGCCGACATAGCCTGCCGGGGTACGAGCACTTGAATGTGGTCAGGTAACGAAACGATATACTTGACACACGTTGAAGGGTCAATATCAACGAGATTGAAACTGTGCCGTCCATCCTGGCACGGCACTCATATGCCAACGGGGGATGTCCCAGGGGCGGATATGGCCGACTTGGGCATCAGTGGGTGAGTCAGTGGGCAGATTGCTCAAGTCCGGTCCGTATCGCATTGGGACTTATATACCTGACTACACAGTCGGCATATCTGGTTCACGGATCATAGGGGTCCCCAACGGGATCGCCCCTCCCCGTGCAGCAGCCCCTGTCCCGCGGGCCGGAACGGGCACGGACGGAAGGCCCGCCCGCACCAAAATGTTGATGGCCGCGTTGTGATCGGCGTTGGCTTGGAACCCGCAGGCCCCACACGCAAACACCGCCTGCGACGGCCGGTTGGCCTTGTCGGCATGCCCACAACGGCTGCAGGTCTGTGACGTGTAGGCCGGATCGACCTTGACCACGTGCCCCGCCTTGTACGCCAGCTTCCGCTCCAGCTGCCCCCAACCGGAGGCCAGGATGGCTCGGTTGAGCCCCGCCTTCTGCTTCACGTTGGTACCCGGCTCTGCCTTGGTGCCCTTGGCGCTGGCCGTCATGCCCTTCGTGTTCAGATCCTCCACGACCACGGTATGGGCCGTGTCCGCCAGCGTGCGGCTGGCCTGATGGGTCGCGTCGTCCCGCTTGCGCTTGCGCTGTCGCTGCCGCTTCTGCAACTGCCCGTTCACGCGCCGCCCCCGGTTCGACTTGGGCCGCTTGTCCTGCGGTCCCCAGCCCCGCTTGCGGCTCAGTTCCCGCTGCTTGCGCTTGATGTTGGCATCCAGCCGGTCCGTGTCGGGCAGCGCGTACACGGCGCCCTCGCTGTCCGTGGCCTGCCCCACGTTGCGGTCCAGGCCGAGGGCACCGTCCGCTGCGGGCTGCTTGACTTGCTCCGCAGGCACCTTGTAGCAGACATAGGCGTACCACTTTGGGTGCGGTTCCGTGCCTTCCATGCGCACGCGGACCGTCAGCGGTTGGCAGCCCGCGTACGGGTTCGGGCCCGCCAGCCGCAGCCAGCCGACCTTGGGCACATGCAGCCGGTCCCCGTCCAGCTTGACGGCCTCGGGAATGGTGAAGGCCGGCACGGTGCGGTGCCGGGCCTTGAAGCGGGGCTGGCCCTCGTTTTGGGGATCCTTGAGGTACCGTTTGTAGGCGTCGGCCAGATACTTCAGGCTGTAGCGCACGCAGTGGAACGGATAGTCCTTCAGCCAGGCGTGGTCCGGGTCGTTGCGCAGGACCGTGAAGCGCTTGCCCAAGGTGAAGAAGGTCGGAACGGGCTGGGGGCCGATCCTGTAGGCCTTCCACATGCGGTACCGGTGTTCCTGGTCGGCCAGCAGGTGGTTCCAGACGTAGCGGCAGGCCCCGGCGATGGCCGTCAGCAGGATGCCGGTGGCGGCGTCGCCCGGATACAGGCGCAGGCGCACCGTGCGATGCACGGTCTCCGGGGTCTCTGTTGCAGGATGGCGGGTGTCGGGCACGGAACTGTGGCTTCCTGTCCGGTGGAGAGGCCGGGGACTACCGGACTCTCTTGTTTTGCAGGACATTCATTCTATCATGGGTGCCCTCGGTTATGCCTGTCGCACCGACTGTGTAGTCAGGTATATAAGTCCCATCGCATTCCACCCCTGCTCGTTCATCGGCAGATCGGTACTCGCAGTTTGCAGGGTTCAAGGATTGTATTGGCACCATTCAAGGCACCAAGTAGATATGGGCTCTACCCTTGTTCACGGTTCGTCAAGGTCCCTAACGGGATCGCCTCTCGCCGTGCAGCTTTCCCTGTGCCGCGGGACGGCCGGACACGAGGCTGTTGTGCCTTGTGTGACTTCCGACCTCCGGGTTTTACCATTAGCCCATGACTACTCAGTGCCCCATTCAACGGTGTCACTGTCGGCACGAACGTCAATACTGTGTTCAAGTGCATTCCACTCCCAATCGATGCAAAC
This sequence comes from Nitrosopumilaceae archaeon, assembly GCA_965261905.1. Lineage (GTDB taxonomy): Archaea > Thermoproteota > Nitrososphaeria > Nitrososphaerales > Nitrosopumilaceae > VYCS01. The sequence goes on from CBDHDZ010000015.1 coordinate 33,139, forward strand.
TCCGCCTGCGGCTGTAGGGCGAATGTTGGGTGTTCCGAGATGGGCGCACCAGTGCCTCAAGAGTCAGTCTGCAGCACAATCAATGAGGGCGGGTGTGGGATGGCAGGTGCCTGGACCCGTCCCACTCCGGCCCCACTACTTTCAGTTGGTTCAACTATTTGGCGATCACGGCATGGGTGTCTTGTGCTGGAGTGTGTGGGGGAGGGCGTTGCCGGCGTCTGAATTTGCACTCGTTGCCTCTGTCGCTCCGTAGGGCAAGATCGCCGAATTTGAGAGCGTAGTGCAATCGCCAATCCGGTTGGCGGGCATGCGGCGGTATGATGAAGTCGGATGGGCCTTGGGAAAGGGTCCCATCCACCTTTGCCCTGTCAAAAGTGCTGCTCCGGCTACGGGGCTTGGTGCTGGCCGCATGCCGCGCCAGGCATCTTCTGTTGGACCGTAGGTTTCCGAAACTCACCCGCCCTGCCGTCACATATCTTTCACTTGCATTTGTGGCAGGTTCGGGACAGCATATGTGCGTCAGCTTGCGCCGTGCCTCCGCCCTGCCACCTACAACATGGGCCCAACGTGCGGCGGTATAATGAAGCTGGATGGGCTTGGGGAGAGGTCCCATCCACCTCTGCGAAATCACGGACGGCATGTTCACATGCCGGGAGTGGAGTCCATGCCTGATTTTCAACATCGGGAGATGGAACACCCCATCCGAGAGGATGGGGATGGGCGCGGGGGGGAATCGGAACCCGTGGAAGACTATTCCGATGCCGTTGACACCATTGAGGTGTTGGACCCTGCGGACATTCGGATCTCCACCAAGCATCCGACCGTGGAAATGGTTGTCGACCGGTTGCGAAGCGAGAATATTTTGGTGACCCCTCGATTCCCAATGGGGGGCGATGTGCGGCAGTTGCAAGTCCGCAGTCGCCTGATCGAGTCCCTTCTGCCCAAGATGCCGCTGCCGGTTTTCCATATGGTGGCCGATCCGTATGACAACTGGACGGTCGTGGACGGTTTGTGGAGACTGGGTGCCCTGCGCGACTTTGTCGTGGATCGGACACTGCGTCTGCGGGGTTTGGAATACATGGTCGGGTTGGAAGGCAACTTCTTCGACGAACTTACGCATTCGATGCGGCGGCGGCTCCTGAATGCCCAACTTGCCCGCCATGTAATCGAACCCAGCACCCCACGCACAGTGACAGACAACATTCGTAGGCGCATCCTCTCCCTGACGGCCTTGGCTGAAGACAGATAGCGGTGCGGCCACAACCTCGATTTACCGGATTGCTTTCAATCAAGAACGGGGAGGAACCAAGCCGACATGAACATCAAACGCCTATTGGGGGTGGCCATTCTGGCTTGGCTTATGCCGGTCGTGGTTGCAGCCAACAGTCCCTACGAAGACATTTCCGAAGAACGGAGGGACGCGTACCGGAACAGTCCCTACGAGCACATGGACCGCCATGTGGGGCAGACGCAGGTCAACCGCCAGCGGCGGGAGGTCTACAACAACACCCGTTACGGCGAGATCTATGTTCCGCGCAACGTCGACAAGCCCCGCCAGGAAGGAGCCGGCAACCTCCATTGTCCCAAGGGCAGTTCAAAGGCGACGTGCGGCACCGTTTGGGTCCTAAAGGGCGAAGATCCCGTCTATTGGGACGGCGAACGCTACCGGGTCCGCTCACCGACCGAAGTGCGCTATCAGAGGTTCCAGACATCGCAGGGGCAGCGCTATGTGCGCACCAACCATCTCGGCATCCCGACGAGTCCTTGCATCCCCTACCAGCCGAAGAGCTATGGCATCAGCACCCGCGAGGCTGAACACATGACGGAAGAGGAATTGGAGGAAAAGACCCGCGCTTACGAGATGGCAATCATGTATTCAATCCTCAACAAACGCAGCAATCCCACCAACGTGCAAGGGAAGAAGCTATGTTGAACATCCTGCGCGGAATCGGCGCGCTGATCGCGCTGCTCCTGCTGACACTACCAGCAGAGCCCGCCCAGGCCGGACAGGCCCGTCTCACGTTCACATCCCACACCGGCGGCCGCTGGTCGGCCACGTGGAACGAATACGAATTGGGCCAACACCTGCAACCGGCGCTCGCGCGCCTCGGCATCACGGATCTCAATCTGGTGCTGCTCGCGCCCGATGTCGAAGGCTACGCCACGGCGGAGGAGTTCTACTCGAGCCGGGGGTTCGACCACAACCGCTTCGTCGGCGAATGGGCGGTGCCCGCGCCGTCCCTGGAGCGCAGCGTCCACGAGAACTACCAGCGGGATGTGCTGCGGCCCATCCTTGCCGGCCAGCGGCCGCGCGGCCGAGTGCCGCACAATCTGGCCGTGGGCAGTGCGGTGTGCGGGTTCGTGGAGGCCAACGACCACGCTCTGGCGTGCTACATCTATCCCATGTACGGGTCGGTGAACGACCTCTCCGGCCACTTGATCGGCATGCTGTCCGTGCTGGCCCCCAGCGCGGCGGCGCGCCACGGACACTACGCGCATGTGTTTGCGGGCATCAAGCAGGTCTACTACCCTGAGACCGAACGGTTGTACACCATCGTTTGGGACGGCTCTAACTACAGTGTCGACACCCGGGCGCTGAGCCTTTCGCGTTCGCCATGATGATCGCAACGGGGATGGAAGTGCCTTGTTGAATGATGGGGCTCGCCCTTAACGCTCAATGGTCTTCTGCGGCAAGGGCCACGGGCATGTCGTTGGAGTGCCAGGCGGCCTGGGTTGACCAATCGCCTGTGGAAGGCGGGAAACAGCAGGGGTGGGCCTTGACAAGGGTATTTGCACAAAAGTGCCATGATTGGTGGGCCTGTGCGAAGGCATGACCGACCGGTACACTGGGGGTCTCTACCCCAACCCAGTCCCCGGCCTGTGGCCATGCTTCGCACTGCCTCATTGTATCCGCTGTCCCGCGAGCTGGAGCGGCACCTGCCGTCGGTCCCAGGTCGTCTGCGCCAGGGCCTGGCCCTGTGGGTGAAGGGCACGCTGCTGGCCCACAACGGCTGCCAGGATGCGGTGGCCGCGGCCCTGGAGGCGCACGGCGGCTTCGAGACGGTGCGCCGGGACCTGCGACGATGGCGACCGGATTCTGCCCTGGGGGCCGGAGACGGAGGTGGACGCGGCGGCCTGCTTCCCGGAGTTGCTGCGCTGGGTGCAAGCGTGGTGGACGCCCTGCGGGGAGGATGCCGACCCGGCATCCCTGGTCCTGGTCCTGGACCCCACCCACCACCGGGACGAGTGGGTGGCCCTGGTGGTGAGCGTGGCCTACCGCCAGCAGGCGCTGCCGGTGGCCTGGCATGTGGTGGGTGCCCAGGCCCGGGAGTCCTGGCGCGCGCACTTCGGTCGCCTGCTGCGGCAGCTGGCCCCGGCGGTGCCGGAGGGGACGCGGGTGCATGTGCTGTGCGACCAGGGGCTGGGCAGCCGGGACCTGTGGCGGCAGATTGTGGCCCTGGGCTGGCATCCGGTCCTGCGCTATCCGCCCCACATCACCTTCCGCCCGACCGGCGGCGAGCGGGTCCCGGCGCGCTCCCTGGGCGGCGGTCCGGGCACGCTCTGGCTGGGGGCGGGCGCGGCCTTCGGGGAGGCTCCCCGGTCCGGCACCCTGATCGTGCTGCATGCCCAAGGCCACGAGGCCCCCTGACTCCTGCTGACCGACACCCCGCCGGACCGGACCGACGTTGACCTCTATGCCTGCCGCCACTGGATCGAGCAGGGCTTCCGCGGCCTCAAGCGGGGCGGCTGGCAGTGGCACCGCACGCGCCGGTGCGACCCCGTGCGCGTGGCCCGGCACCTGCTGGCCCTGGCCGTGGCCACTCTGCTGGCGGCCGCCTACGGCACCCGCCACGAGGAGGCCCGACCGGCCCCCCGTCGGCACCGCCTCAGCCTGCTGCGGCAGGGCGCGGCCTGCCTGCGGCGCCTGCTGGTCCGCAACCGCCTCTGGGCCCGGGTCTGGCTGACCCCGGTGCCGGGCCCCGACTTGGCCGGCGGCCTGCGCTGTCTCTCGCCCCCCGTCGCCTGAAGGCGCCCTCCTCGTTCCACAAGCCAAGGCCCCCGAGGCCGCGCCCGCGTGCGGCCCGACCGCACCTGCCCGGATGCCCGGACCCAACCCGGCCTACAGGTCCGGACACCGGGTCCGGGTCGCTACCGATGCCCACCACGGGCTCCCCCACACCCCGGAACACCCCCTCAGGACGGGAACCTGCACCTAATGCATCCAGAAAATACCCCTGTCAAGGCACCGACTGCCAGTCCCACTTCTCCATCAAGACGGGCACGCGGCTGGAATACACGCAGCTGCCGCTCCGCCAGTAGGTGTACGCCATCCACCTGCACGTCACCCGCCGGAAGGGCAATCGGCAGCATGCAGCTGTATTGGGTGATCGGAGTTTCGCCGCCGGCGGCTTGGTACATGCGGCAGCACATCCGCCAGGCGTTGGACGACAGCGACGACGACAACGGCCCCGGCGGTTGAGACCATCCGCCATGGGGCGGATGGTCTTTTGGCCGACATGCGGACACAGGTCCGTGGACCAGGGGTACACATCCCGCTTCACCGCATTGAACCCCTTGCGCAGCTCCCTGTCCGACAGCCACTTGCCGTCGGTGCCAGTCTTGGTGAACCAGGCGTCCCGGAACGGGGCGTGGGCCCCGTTCCGGCCACGCGCGCAAACCCGCAGTGCGGCAGGCACAGCGTGGCCGGCCGGTCCGTCGGGCAGGCCACCGACCACGACCGCACCGTGTACACGATGCCCAACATGGAGCAGCTGGCGGGCAATCCGCGCCGCAAGCAGGGCCGGGGTCTCAGGGACCGCCGCACGCCGGCGGACACGGCACACACCGTAGTCGTGGAGGACCTGAACACTGAACACCAAGGCCGAGACGGCCGCCGCCAAGGGCACGGGGACGGAACCCGGCCGGAACGGGAAGCGGCAGGCCGGACCGCACCGCAGCCTTCCGGCAAGCGGCGGGAGCGGCCCGGAACGGAAACCGGCCCGCAAGGCCGGGGAGCCGGTCACGGTGAACCCGGCGCATACTTCACAAACATGCAGCCGGTGCGGCCACGTCCACAGGACCCACCGACCGCCACAAACAGTGTTTTGGGAGCCTGCAGGTTCCAGGCCGACGCCGACCACGGTAGGGGGGAGCAAGCAGCATTCCAGTGCGGGCGGGACGTTCGCAGGCCGACGGGGCCTCGGGCAGCACCCGTTGGTGTTCGGGATGGGCAGGGGTTAGGATGTAGTCCACGCCGAGGGGTCCTGTGGGTTTTGGTCAGACGAAACCAGGTGTAGGAACCCCTCCTCCCTGACTGTGCCTGGAACCAATATCAACGTAGATTGAAACAATGCCGCACGATCCGCATCCGCGGTGTTCTGACCGTTATCATGTAAGACGGGTTTCAGATGACAGAGGCCAGACGCTCCGACGACAACAACCGAGCGCGCGTTGCACTGAAGGGGCTTCAGGGAACAAACCCCCTCCGATCCATTTCAGTTGGAGGTGACACGACGGCATGCAGGAATCAGGTTTTGCACACGAAGGCCAAAGTCGGGACGTGAGTGCGGTCCTGCAAGGGATGTCCAGGCAGGAGGTTTCAATTGAAACCAGGAAGCACTACGGTACTTCAGCCGAAGACATACCAGGTACCGTACTTGGCATGTCATCCACTGTGGCTGGGGACAATCCCGAGAACCTCAAGTACGTTTTTCGGGAAGAGGGAACCGCTGCCGGAGACGGGGTTGAGGAGGAGTGGTTAGAGAATGAATCCGACACTACGGCCATTGACGATCCGTTCGATCCGACGACGATTCGGATATCAACCAAGCACCCGACCGTGGATCTGGTTGTCGGCAGGATGCGCCACGAAGAAATAGACCTGCAACCCGACTTCCAGCGCGGCGACAACGTGTGGCCGATACGGACTCGAAGCCGCTTGATTGAGTCCCTTCTGCTCCGGATTCCCCTACCGGTTTTCTATATAGCAGCCGACCGGAACGACAACTGGAAAGTAGTAGACGGATTGCAGAGGCTGAGTACTCTGCGCGACTTTGTGTTGAACAAAAAGCTGCGTCTTAGGGGGTTGGAATACTTGATCCAGTTTGACGGCAACTCCTTTGACGATCTTCCGCGTCCAATGCAGCGTCGGATCACCGAGACCCAACTCTCCTGTCATGTTATCGAGCCGGGTACTCCGCCCGAAGTGATGTACAACGTCTTCAAACGCATCAACACCGAGGGGAAGCGTTTGGTGGGGCAGGAAATCCGCCATGCGCTGAATCCGGGCCCGGCCCGCGAACTTCTCCAGGAACTGGCCCATTCCGATGAGTTCCTGCGGGCAACCGACCGTACAGTCAGTTCCAAGCGAATGGCGGATCGGGAATGTGTACTGCGTTTTTTGGCCTTCCGATCATTGGGGGAGGCGCAGTACGGAGGCAAGCTTGATAATTTCCTGACAAGTGCGATGCGCGTTCTGAATCGAATGCCAGAAAAACACGAGTCATTGAAAGGAGACTTCATCCGTGCCATGTCACTGGCATCGGACATCTTCGGACAAGAGGCGTTTCGAAAACCGAAGCGATCAGGATATACACCTTGGAGAAGTCCTGTGAACAAACCCTTGTTTGAGAGTCTCTCGGTAGCCTTGGCTGAAGTGCCGTCGGAATACAGCGGACTACTCAGGAAACGGAAGGAAAAGCTTGTCGAAGATCTCGCGCAACTGATGGAAGAGGATGAGGAATTCTTCGATAGCATCTCCGTGGGAACCCAGACGCTAAGGCAAGTGAAGATCCGCTTCGCGCGGATGCGGGAGATGGTGCAGGAGGTTCTGTCGTGATTGACTACATTCGCCTATGGAACTTCAAGTGTTTTCGAGATGAGACACTCCGCTTTGGTGGACTGACCGTTCTCTCCGGCCTCAACGGCGCGGGCAAGAGCAGTGTGATTCAGGCCGTACTGGTGCTCCGCCAGTATTGGGAGACAAGGCGGGGAACGCCATGGCGCGGGTCTCTGGTGGATCTTGGGCCATTCCGTGAAGTGCTCCATCATGACGCCGCAGTCGACGCGGTGGGACTCCAAGCATCTTTCTTCAAGGGGAGAGGCAAGGCGCATCTTGAGGATAGTCCACGCCTGCGCAATAACGAGAGTGATTCTGCAGGATTCGGTGCCGATGCCGGTGCCGAGCAGTGGTTTCGAGGAGACGTGTTTTATCTGTCCGCCGATCGGCTTGGTCCACGCTCCACCCTGCCGTACTTGGAGGAGGGGCATCCCTCGGCCACGCCGTTGGGCGCGCGCGGGGAGCATGTACTTTGGTATCTGGACCAGTTTGGTGATGCTCCGGTTCACCAACTTGTCCGGCACCAGACGGAGCCGAAGAACACTCTCGAAGCCCAAACGAGCGCGTGGCTGAAAGCCATCAGTCCAGGGGCAGAGTTGCAGATCAAGGTGATTCCCGAAGCCGATCAAGCGGTCGCAACCTTCAGGTATGCCAGACCCGACGATGTACCCAGTTCCCCCTTTCGCGCCGGCAACGTGGGTTTCGGCGTGAGCTACGGCCTCTCTCCGATCGTCGCCCTACTGGCTCCGCAGCGCGGTTCCCCAAGTGCTGTCGAAAACCTCGTCATCATCGAGAATCCGGAGGCTCACCTGCACCCCGCCGGTCAAACTTCACTGGCCGAACTGGCTGCCCGCGCTGCTGCGGACGGTGTCCAAGTGATCCTGGAGACCCACAGCGACCATGTGTTGGACGGAGTGCGCCTCGCGGTGCGCGAGGGAATCCTGTCCCCGGACCGGGTGGTCATTCACTTTTGTGAGCGGGAAGGACTTGAGGTGCGGGTTACTACTCCCACGCTGGCTTCCGACGGCCAGCTGGATGTCTGGCCCACCGGCTTCTTCGACCAGCATGAGCGGAATCTGTCCCAGCTCATTGGTCTTGCACCTGCCATGGAGGCGTCTCGGCAGGTCTCACCGTGACATCCGAAGGATCGCAGATCTGGCTGGTCTTCAACGAGCTGTCGGCTCGCGTCCCAGCCCCTACCATTGAGGAGGGGCGCCAACGCATGCACGACATGGTCTCCGCTGTGGCGACCATGATGTCAGAACATCCCGCGACATTCGTGACGGTCAGGGAGCCCAATCTCTGGGCGGTCGAACTGGCAAATGGGTACACCGTGGCGAACTGGCTGTCGGACACAAATCCCGACCGGAAGCGCTTCCTGCTTACGATTGCCTCCAAGTACGGCTTTCCGGCGGAGGTGGACGAGGCCCTGCGCGATCGCTTTCACGTATCGGAGTTTGTCCTCTCCCAGAGAGCTGAAGCCGCATCGGAAGACCGCGTAGAGGCAAAGGGCCTCGGTACTGCCTTTCTCTTGGCGGGAGTCGGTGTCAGCTTGCGCTCCGAGGATCAATGGAGTCGCATTCGGATTCCGCTGCGGCACACATGGTTCGATGAAGCTTGCCAAGAACGGACGGACGATGTTGAAGCTCTCAACCTGTCCGTGTTTTCCCAAGTCGCGAGCCTGTCGGGCCTCCTGCTTGAACAGAGCAGGCGGGATCTACGAGGCAACCCGCTGACGCTGGCTGACAGGAAGCACGAATGTTTCCCTCATTTGGCGTTCGGGCGCGATGTGGATGGACAACTGAAATCACTCCCACACGCAATTCTGCCAGTCGTGATTGGGAAGTTGGTGACCCTGGACGATGCGTCCCGTGCGTGGCGCCTTGACTCGACAATGACCTCGCCACAACTGCCTCAGTGCCACCCCGAGAGCGAGTCAACCATGCAGCAGTTCGGTGATCAGCGCATGTTTCAAGATCCAAAGGGCGATCTCGCATCGATTCTAGCCGGCCGCGTTTTTCCGCAGCCTGCTACAGATCATCCCCATGATTGTGGTCATGGCCTCAGGCCAGAATGCTGTTGGCGGCCATGTCCGGATATGCAGCGTAGACAGCCTTCACCAATTGCCTCCTGCAACAGGCCTTCCTGGGCATGCAGGCTGACGCTGCGCCCGCGCCCGGGTGCAGCCTTCACGCATTGCGATCGCAAGGGACAGCCGTCACAGACCGCACCCTCGAAGACGAAGGCCCGGCGCGGAACCTGCTTCCCGTATCCGTCGCGATCGCGACCCTGACGGTGGAGGCGGTTCGTGACCTCTCCAGCCGGACAGGTGCAACAGCCGGCCTCCAAGGCGATGTGGAAATCCTGCTTGGTGAAGTACGGGCTGTGGGGTGGTTTGGGCACCTTGGCGACCAGAGTCCCTTCGGCTTCGGCAAACTGTCGGCGGGTCTCGCCGTCACCGTAGGCGGCGTCGGCCACGATTGCCGCCAGGAAGCCGCGCCGCGCCTCGGGGTCGCTCCAGTCCACCTCGGTGCTCCCCTTGATGCTGGGTTCCAGGTAACGGTGGTAGCCCTCCTGCACCTGAACGCGGTGGCTCGTCGAGGGACACCTTGGTTGCCACAGGAGGAGTGGCAATCTAAACCTTCCATAGCTTGACAGACAACACAGTATCTGTGTTGTCTGTCAAGTAGGGATTACCGTTGACAAGGGCTCCGTTCGCCAAGGCGCCTGGTCCCAGCTCACCGCGTTCAAAACGGTGAGCAGCATGTCAAAGCCGCACCGTCAGCCTGCATCCCCAGGAAGAGTTGTTGCAGGAGGCCCGGGCCTTGCAGGCCAGCGCGGCTTTTGCACCTTATCGGACTTGGAACCAGGTGGCCGAACATCGCTTGGCCCGTCTGGTGCAGTTGGGCCTGCGCCAGGCGCGCTATCGGGGGGGGGTGCCAGGACCGAAGTCCAACTCCTGCTAACGGCCACTGTGGCCAATCTCGCCCGTCTACGGGCCCAGGCCCCTGCCTGAGGGGCGCTGGGGGACCCGCACACAGACCCGAACCGGGAAACCCCGTTGCCGGGGACACCGTCCACCGCGCTGCACCGGACTCATCGGCCTCCCGAAAACCCCCTTTTCCGTTTGGACTTACAGTGCACAATGTGTTTGATGGTCTTGCGTGGGCGTGTTACACTAAATCCGTGTTGTTTGACAGTGGTACAATTCAGGCATGGGGATTGAATACGATGATGATAAACGAAGACGCACATTGCAGGAGCGGGGCCTAGACAGGGCGCACGCGGCTGACATTTTTAGAGGTTACACTTTCACAGTTGAAGATCAACGATGGAATTATGGTGAACAGAGATTTGTGACCAGAGGTGTCTTGGATGATGATGTTGTAGTTGTCGTATGGACACCACGCAATGATGCTCGTCGTATTATAAGCATAAGGAGGGCAAGTCGAAATGAACGAGAAGACTATAGACAGAGATTGGGATCCGAGCAAGTTTGACGACAGTTGGGATCCGGATACTGCACCAGATACTACCATAGGTGAATTTGGCAAGCAATTTGCCAACGCTCCATTACGCAAAGGGGATCCTTTGCATGGTGAAATTGTACGCAGGCCATTTCAAGATTCTGTTCAAGAATCCTCAAGGCCGAGTCCGCCACCAATGTCGTCTCCCGGGAGAACGAAAAGGAAGTCAAAAGACAGTACTTAATAAAAGCTATGGTTCGGACAGTGTTGATCCGGTTTCGCACTTCATTGCCGGGCTTGGCGGTGCTGTCGGCATGACGGGAAGGTAAATCGGAGGGGGCATGCCGGCTCCCAAAGTGAACCGCACGGGACCTGCCATCGTTGATGTAGTAAAGAACATCATCGACAGGGGTTTCCCGTGCGATGGCTGCACAATATACTCGCCTTGGCCGCCTAGCAGCCTGCTAGGTGCCGTGGCAAACGGCACCCTTGTCAACGGCGCTTCCTACTTGACAAACAACATACAAGTTGCTGCTGCGCCGCGAGACCTCGGCCAAGGGAGGTATCGCCGCCAAGCGCAAGCAAGCCGGCTGGAACGACAGCTATCTGCTCAAGGTCCTGTCAAATTAGAATGTGATTGCCCTGTCCTTCTACCCCAGCCAGACTCTATCGCACCTAACATGGTGTATACTTGACCCTCTTGTTTATGGGAGTACCTGAACATGGATAAAGAGAAACTTGAAACAGAACTAGATCAGTCCATCAAGGCTGCACACGTCGGGATATTGGAGAACATCGAAAAGTACTATGCCTGCCGAGACTTCCGCTTCCACGAGTCTAAGATCATTGAAGGCAAACTGTTAGTTGTTTACTTGAAGGTTGTCGTAGATCCCAATCATGAAGGTGTCGGACCATCGTCTGCGTACACCAGTGTTGAGAGTGGGGGCAACCAACTTGACGCGCGGTAGAGCCAGTTATACGTCGTCGGTTGTCACCCCCTGCGCACCGCGCTTCCGCAGGACCGTAAACCAGCCGCCCCAGTCGAAGCCGGGGCAAGGCGATTGCATCCAAATTGGATGTGCCGACGGGGTGGGTTGGCCCGTGGCTATAATGGGCGATTCTGGATTCAGCCTGCTACCCCTTATGGACAACCCGATGCCTTCGTCCCTGGTCGAGGTGCTGGACACTCCGGGGATCCGCGGATTGACCGGACCCAGCTGCACCATCCGACGGACATCCTGGCACTGTCGATGCCGGCCGTCATTTGCGGCGCCGACAGCTTCGTGGCCATCGCCCTCTTCAGCCAGCTCAACCAAGCCTGGCTGCGCACCTTTCCGGAGCTGCCGCACGGGATCCCCTCGCACGACACGCGGGGGCGGGTCTTCGCGCGGCTGGATGCGAGCGGGTTCGCGGAGGGCTTCCGGGACTGGGTGCAGGAGGCTTTTGCGCCGACCGACGGCCAGGTCGTATCCGTGGACGGCCAGAGCGTGCGCGGTTCCCACGACCGGGTTCGGGACCCGGACCCCCTGCACGTGGTGAGCGTCCGGGCTCAGCCCAACCGTCTGGTCGTGGACCAGACGGCCGTGGACGACCATTCCAATGAGATCACGGCCATCCCGGAACGGCTCGCATGCTGTGCCTGAAGGGCTGCCTCGCGACCCTGGACCGGGTACCCTCCGGGTAGGGCTGCCAGGAGGCGATTGTGCGCCGGATTCGGAAGCAGGGTGCCGACTATGTGCTGCGCGTTCGGGACAATCACAAGGGCCTTCACGCGTGCCTGGAGGACACCTTCACCCTGGAACCGGCCGGGCACTTTGCCGACTGCGCCCACGACTACGCGGACACGGTCGGCCACGGCCCTGGAACGGTTGTCACCGGAATTCGACCGCATGTACGCGCGCGTGGGCCGCGCCTTCGTCCCGCCCGAGCGGCTGTTGAAAGCCTGCCTGCTGATCGCCCTCTACCCGGTGCGCAGCGAGCGCGCCTTCTGCGAGGAGCCGGGTACAACCTGCTTTACCGCTGGTTCCTGGACATGGACCTGATGGAGCACAGCTTCGATGCCACCGTCTTCACCAAGAACCGGCAGCGGCTGATGGCGCACGACGTGGGCCGGGCCCTGTTCAACGAAGTGGTGTGGACGGCCGACGGGGAGGGGCTGCTGTCGGACGAGCACTCGGCGTGGACGGGACCCTGAGCGAGGCCGCGGCCAGCCCAGGAGCTTCCGGCCCAGGGACGAGCCGGCACCGCCCGTCATAGACGACGATCCGGGCCACCCGTCGGTGGACTTCCGGAGGGAACGCCGGCGCCACGAGCCCCATGCCTGCACCACGGATCCCGAGGCGCGTCTGCTGTGCAAGGGGCCGGGCCAGGAAGCCCGGCTGGCGTTCCCGGGCCATGCCCTGACGGGAACCGCCACGGCCTGCTGATGGACTTCACCGTCGGCCATGCCACCGGCACGGCCGAGCGGGAGGCGGTGCCGGAGCTCCTGGACGGGGTGCGGAAGCGGGGCTACCGCCCGCGTACGCTGGGGGCCGACCGCGGTTACGACACCCAGGACTGTGTCAAGGACATCCGGGCGCAGCGGATGACCCCGCATGTGGCCCGGAAGAAGCACTCGGCCATCGACGGGCGCACGACGCGCCATGCCGGCCATGGGGTGAGCCTGCGCCTCCGCAAGCGGGTGGAGGAGGCCTGCGGCCGGATGAAGACGGTGGGCGGCCTGCGGCGCACCCGCTACCGGGGCGTGGCGCGCCGGGCTAGACGGCTACCTAGTGACGACCGCATCGGAGGCCGAGCCCGTGCCGCCCGGGTAATCCGCAGAGGACTCCACGCGTCCCACAAGGGTGTCACCGGGCCTGCGGGGCCCACCAAGACCGCGCGTGGGGAGCCGCGCCGGGGGTTTCAAGGCTCATCAGACCACCGCAAAACCGCTTCCGCCGCCCTCGTCGTGGCCGATGTCATTCCAAACCTATTCTTCAGCAGCCTGTTAGTCCCTAACGTCCAGTTGCCCACACCACTGACATCTACAATACGCATCAATCTTATGCGTCTATGACTTCCGCCAACTCTCTGTAGCGACAGAAGCCGTTGGCCAACTGCATCTGGCGCGGAGAATGACAGTCAGGCGAGAACAAATCGGGGGATGCAACCAGAATGCAAACGCAGCGCGCCCTCGAGGTTGCAACGTTGAGCCGGTTCAGGTTATAGAGGAACTCCATTCCGTGCGGTGCCTCTTCTGACGTAGACGTAGCCAAGGAGTAGATGACGACTGCCCCTTCCTGGCCTTGGAACTTGTCGACTGTACCCACACGCGCACCAGGCAACCGCTCTTGAATCTTGAACACTTGGGCGTTGTACGGGGCGATGATCAAGACATCGTCCTGGGTGATTGGCTTCTCTTGCCCGGATTGATCGATCCACATGGCACCACTGGTCAACTCCCTAGTCAACTGGGCAACGCGGTCAGCCTCCTCATCAGATGAGCTCTGGTTGCCGCTATGCTCTACGGGAACGAACCGCAGGCCGGTCCCGCCTAATGATCCGTTCGCAATGAGCCGTTGCTGTTCCAAGCCTGCATGGGAACACAACTTACCCTCATAGAACACCTCGGAAGTGAAGTTGCAGATGGCAGGGTGGAGGCGCCAGGTCTCCTCCAGGAACAAGCCATGGTTCTCATCTATGGTCTGCCGATCGCCAAGCAGGTGGCCTAGCGCCGACACATCCGTCCCCTCCGGGTGACTCCCTTGGATGGGCTGGTCCAACTGCTGTGGGTCACCCAGCAGTACCAAGCGCGGCGCGGCGTGGGACACGGCAAGCACATCGGCCAACGACATTTGGGCTGCCTCGTCCACGAACAGGACATCCACCGTGTCCTGGGCCTCCTTGCGCGACCACAGCCAAGCTGTGCCGGCTCCTACTTGACAAGATCCCCGCAATTTGGCAAACACCGAATTATTATCTTTTACTAGCGTCACCGCATGGCGTTGCGGCTCCGTCTCCGAATTGTTGACCTTCCGCACGGCCTGAAGTTCAAGTCCCGCTTCCTTTGCAGCCTTCAGGATTTCGTCCAGAAGATTGGCGATGACCTTGTGACTCATTGCAGTGATGCCCACTCGGGCACGCTGCTTTACAAGCTCGCAGGCCATTCTTGCGGCAGTGTACGTCTTGCCCGAGCCTGGCGGACCCTGAATCGGTAGCACGCCCAGAGTCCACTTGTTTATGACACGCTTGGCTGCTTCCAATGCAGTTTCGCCAGGTTGACGAACGGCTGCACCATCAAGTCGAGGAGGTTCTCGCAGCAGGAGGTCGCGCGCCGCCTGATACGGCCCGTGACCTGGAATCCCGTGATCGGCAACGTACTCGCCAATGCGCACAAGTGCATCTTTTTTCACTTTTTTGTCGATATAGTCCTTTGGGAACACTGCTTCTGGGTGAAGGGCAGCAGTACTGACATTTTTCTCAATGTCGATTGTAAGATTCTTCGAATCCAAGGCCGCAAGACTGCCAATGGACCCACCGCCATCTCTTTCCAAACGATTACCGACGCGAAGGTTGGTGTCCTGTATAGGGAAGCAGTAGCGGTGGATGCGCTTGTTGCCCTTACGTCCGACTTCGGCCTTGAACCCTAGCCCCGCAATGGCCTGCCGGTCATCCATCAGTTCCTCCATCGAACTATCGCGCAGCCGAAAGTACTCCCACCAGAAGGCTTTGTCCTCCCGGCGATGCCACTCCAGGATGTTGGCCAAGATCCAACGGGCGGTGCACTCCCGGTCTTCCTTCGATGGAGGGACCGTAATCTCTCCCGTGATACGTCCCATCAATGTCTGGATCATGGCCTGCCACTCAGTCAGACTGTCCGAGGCATCTGGATCCTGCTGCTGTAGGCGCCCGATGTCCACACTGTCGTCAACGAGGCTCTGGCGGATGCCCTCCAGCCATTCGCGCAACTGGTGTATGGCAATGCAGTCGTCCCTGTTGTAGCTTTCAACCACTTTCTTGTTTTCATCAGTGATAGCTTGGGGGTCGCCCAGTTGCAAAGGAGCCAAGACCCCATATAGCGCGGCGTTCGCACTGCTCAGCGGCACCTGTCTGACGTATCCAAAGAAGCGCTCCAGCTCCTTGATGGAATAGCTCTCCACTCCAGCCAGCAGGCCACCTCGAACCACGCGGTGCAGGTCCACAAAGACGCCAGCTCGGAGCATCCGATCCACCTCGTCTTCCCGCGTGGCGTGCCGCCCCATCAACCGTTTCATCGCGCTGGGCTCGTAGGGAGTGAAGTGGTATATGTGCATATCCGGATGGGCTGTCCAGCGCTCCATCACCCAATCCACAAAGCGTTCGAAATTCTCTCTCTCCCTTTCGTGTGAGAGACCCCAAAGCCGGGTGTACGCGTACTCTCCACTGCCGTTCACGGTCACGTAACCGAACAGGTACTCAAGCCCACCGGGATCAACAAAGGGGTCTCCTTCGAAATCGAAGAAGACATCGGCGGGCGAAGGTTTGGGCAAGAGGGCCAGCCCAATGTTGGGCTCGGGCGGAAGAGTCTCGTACACAGGTTTCCCACTCTGTCGGCTCTCCACCTGCAAGCGAGCCTGCTCACGGACGCGTTTATAGCTGTCAGCCGCGCCCCGCTCTGGCTTCCATAGCAGGGGCAGTGGCACCCCAGCGAGTTCCGCGGTCGTGTCGACGGCATGACCCCGCAACTCTTCAATTTGGAGTTTGGAGATACCGGCCACCAAGCAGAGATGGTCATCCTGCCGCCTGCGCGCGTCGCATTGGGCAGCCCACCTGCAGACATCGCAATGCGCCTTCGGCTCAGGATACGTGTCATCAGCAACCTCGTTGGCCAGGGCAGACTCCAGTGAGGCCTTGACCAACCGGTAGTAGGCTGAGAAGTCGTTGGTACGGTACCGTTGAGGATCGAAGTCGGTCCACGGGGCAACCACGCCCATGTACTCGGGCAGGACGCCTTGGACTTCACAGACCAGGTCCGAGTAGAGCGAGAGCTGGAGGATCGTTCCGCCTCTCGTTTTACGGGCCAGTTTGGTATCGATGACCTCGTACGACCAACTGCCAAGCTTGCTGGGTGTTTCCACACGGCGGAGAATGTCCGGCCGGCCACTCCATCGTCCGTTGGAGAGAGCACCCTGCACAATGACTTCGCATCCCGCCTTCATTGCGTCAACTGTCTCTACGACGATCGTGTTGCAAATGCCCACACCTTCAATGCGGGTAACCTGGAGACCGGAATCCTCCAGGTGCTGAATATAGTCTTGTTCGTGCGCGAGACCTCGTTGTCGCAGCAGATCAAGTGCGGGGTTCCATCTTGCAGGGGCCTCCAACGAGCCATTGGCTACTGCAAGGTTCAGCATGGTGAGATGCCGGCATGCGAGATGGTTGACCAAATCACCAGCATTGAGTTGCATGATCCCATCAACGCTGATCATCTTCAGTGGACCTCATAACCAAACAGGAGAACACTCTGCACTGCCAATCCGAATCTCAACATGAAGGTTCTTGATTGTGCCCGGTTTGATGGACGGAGAGAGACTGGAACCCCTCGACCTCTTCGGTGTAAACGAAATACTCGGACCGGCTGAGCCATCCGCCCCAATCCCCGTCCGAAACCTGCGTCGGATGGAAAAGGGCAAGGAGTATAGCAACATCATGGCTGTGAAGGCTGAAGAAGGAGGGCGGTCCTGGGTGATTGCCCTGCAGGCGGTCGGCCTCGGGCCCGCTGGCCGCCGTGCTCGTCGCCGAACTGCCGGAGTTGGAACACCTCAGCTGCCGCTATTGGGCAGCCCTGGTCTGTGTCGCGCCCCTGAACCGGGACAGTGGGCAACGACGCGGCCGGCGCTGCACCTGGGTCGGTCGCGCGTCCATACACAAGATCCTGTACATGGCCACCGTGACCGCCATCCGGCACAACCCTGTCACCCAGGACTTCCACACCCGCTTGTGCCGGCGCGGCAAGTCCCGTCAGGTGGCCCTCGTCGCGGCCATGCGCGAGCTGCTCCTCATCCTCAACGCCGTGGTCCGGGACCAGATCCCCTAGCAGCCCGACCGCGTACCCATGGCTGGCGAGGCTTGACATCGAACACAGTATCTGTGTTGAGAATCAAGATATGGAAGGTTCCGATGGCCACGCCTCCTATGGCAACCAAGGTCTCACTCGACGGGCCACCGCGTTCAGGTGCAGGAGTAGCTTGCGCATGATCGCATCCAGGGCGACCTTGCCCGTTTTGCCTCGTCGCCGCAGGCCCTGATAGAAGTGTTGGTGGATGCCTTCCTGCCGAATCACGGAACGCTCCGTCACGTACAGGGCTTGGCGCACGGCGGCCCGACCACCCCGGATTGCCCGCTGGCCTCGTTGGTTGCCACTGTCCCGCGACTACGGCGCGAGCCCCACCCGCGAAGGCAAGGTCTTGCTATCCCGTTGGCCCCATACAGGCAGCAAGGCCACCCACATAGTCGCAGTCAAAGAGCCCCCGGCACACTGCGGTACAACGTGGCTTGTAGGCGGAGGGCAGATCTGCGTTGCAACAGGGCCTGGTACTCCTTGTCCAGCTGTGCAATTTCCTGATCAAGCCAGGCTATATATGCCGCCGGGTTGACTGACCGACGGCCGTACGGACGCCTTGGTCCCGCCGGTTCCGTTCCCGGACCACTGTTTGCGAAGCGGTACACGGGACCTTCCCCAATGGCTACGTCCAGCATGGCCTTGGACACATCGATACCCGCTGCCACCATGTTCCGACCTCCCTGCGTACCATGCCGATATCCTTGTCCTCCACACTTGTGGATGCGGGCCTAGTGCCCTTGTATCGGTTCGGAGCGACAGCGATCGTGAGAGGGGTATCCTATTGCGTTGCGGTGCCGTGCAGAAGTAGTCTCTGCCGCACCCAGTTGCCAACGGTGCGCCCCTCTCACCCAACCCCACGGATTCCGGGCACAGGAGGCCGACTACGTGCTGCGCGTCCGGGCCAACCACCAGGGTTCTCCACGACCGCATGGACGACACGTAACGATGGTGTGCGGAAGCAGTGTGTAGGCGGTCCCATGGACCCTGCAAACCCCCTGCACGTCTCCCCACGCGCGGGCTTGGTGGGCCCATGCCCAGTAATGCCCTTTGGGCGTATGGAGTCCTCTGCAGGCCACCCGGGCGACACAGGTTCGGCCTCCAGTGCGGCCATCAGGTTGACCATGCGGACCAGGTTGTAGCCGGCCAGCCCGGTACGGTACCGGCCCCGGTAGTGGGTGCGCCGCAGGCCACCCACCGTCTTCATCCAGCTGAAGTCCTTCTCCACCCGCTTGCGGATGCGCAGACTCACGGCTTAGCCGGCATGGCGCGTCGTGCGCCCGTCGATGGCCGAGTGCTTCCGCCAACAACGGGTGATAGCCCCGCTGGCCGGTGTAATTGTGGTGGCGGGTACCCTCCTTGCACAGGCACAGCCCAAAGGTCTCGCAGAGGGTGGAATCCAGGGCGATGGTCAACGGCTCCTGGACCGGCCCCCGCCCCGACGGCCCAGGCCCGGGCCAGGACTCGCGGTTCACCCGATCCCATTGGCGCACGTGGCCCCAACGGAAACTGGGCAGGAAAGTCCCAAGGGTGGACGGTGCCTTGACCACACAGCCCAATACCCGCTCGGTCCCACCTGCACGCAACGCGTCGTCATCGTCAATGCAGTCGCCGCCCGCCAGTGCCGACACCACCAGAGTTAACAGCTTGTCTCCGGCATGCGCCCGGATCGACGCATCCCCAGTTCCACATGGCGGCCCACCAGTGGTCCCAAACCCAGATGATGAGCCAGAGTCAGCGGCAACAGCAATCCGGCTCGGGACACCAGGCGGTGGTCGTCGAAGGCGATATGGATGCGGTCGGGTTGCTCCAGTGGCAGCATCCGTTGGGTGCTCCTGGTTTCAGGGCGGTTTTGTTGTTCGAAAACCATTGTCCCCGAAGCCGGGAGCACTTTCTCATTCCTTCAACACGCCGCCACCCTCAGCCCTTCGATGGATTGGGTTTAGCCGGCGCAAGCGGTGCTGCACCTTGATCATGCTCTGGGTACCCGGCCAAGAAACCCCCTGAGGTAGTGCTCACGGACGAGCTCCCGACGACGTGGACCTCGGTGCCTACGGCCTGCGGGTCTGGATCGAACAGGGCTTCCGCCCCCTCAAGCGTATAGGCTGGCCGTGGCAGCACACGCGGCGCACGGACCCGGCCCGCGTGGACCGACACTGGCTAGTCCTGGCCGTAGCCACCCTCTGGGTCCTGGCCCACGGCACGCGCGTGGGGAAGGCCCGGCTGCGTGCGCCGACCACCCCTGAGCCTGTTTCAGCTGGGGCCGATGCCAGGTCCAGCGGCTGTTGCACCGCGGCTACGCCTGGGCTCGAGTGTGGCCGCAGCCCCTGCCGGGCCCGGACCCGCCCGGGGAACTGCAACAGATGACCCTGATCGCCGCCATGTGCAAGTTGCTGACCCTCCTCAACGCGGGGGTGAAAGACCAGAATCTCTGGCGACCTCTCCAGACTATGTCAGGGGCTTGACTTTCAACACATCTGCTGCTGTGGCAGGACTAGTCCCTCAAGGTGGACATCGCCCACAAGCGGCTGGCGGCAACCTGGGACAAGGATTACCTATGTCGACTGATGGTCCTCAGGCCCAAACCTTTTTAGATGCAATCACCCTGCGCTGAGGCCAAGGGCGACACAGGCTCGTTTCGGGGCATGGTACACTCGAACCAAGGAGGTCGTTCATGGGTAAACGCTTGGATGCGCGAGGAGTTGCAAACCGAATACTCTCAATTGCAGAGGAGGAGGGAGCCGGTTTGACTCCACTCCAGCTCATGAAGTTGACCTACTTGAGCCATGCTTGGATGCTGGCCATATACGACAAACCTCTGTTCAAGAACAAGATTCAGGCGTGGCCGTATGGCCCGGTGATTCCTGATGTCTACTTTGCCTTCAACAAGTATGGAAGGGGACAACGACTAGCACCACATCCGAATTTTGAGTGGCGTGGTGACGTACGGCAGGAACACATCGTACAAGAGGTATGGCGGGTATATGGTCATTTGGGAGGGTGGCAGCTTTCGGCATTGACACATGCACCAGGAACTCCGTGGGACACAATTTGGAAGTCAGGTGGTGAAGAAGCTTGCCAACGAGGATTCCTCAGAAAGCGCATACCTGACCATCTGATCAAAGCGCATTACGACAAGATCAAGAATTACGGTACTACTGATGACTGATGATCGACCCGTCATCAGTGACCTTGCAGCACATGAACACGTTGTTGATTCTAGCCTCAATGAGGACCGTGATCTGCTAGTCGCAGCGGCCGTTTCGCGAGGCACAGTGAGGTTGTTGACGTGGCTGTATTGGGCCATTGGTATTGCTGTTGCGATTTCGCTGGTGGCCGCGATGTCCGTGCTAGGTATTGTTCTGTGGCACATGTTCGGACCTTCCAAATGGTTGTGGTTGGAAGGTGAACGGTTTGACGAGGCACGTGAATTTGCCCTAGTCGGTGCGTTGCCCGTTGTGTTCATGCTGCTACAACGAACACTCAACGAATTTACCCGATCGCATCAACGATGATGGCTGGCACCACTGAACGAGAAGTCGTGTGGCAGATTGCCGGAGTCTGATTCAACCCACGGAATTCCGCCATGGCCGCCGCTGCTTCCCCGGCACCGCAGTTGACCTGCGACGACCTGCTCCAGCTCCAACTTTCCCTGTAGGGCTATCTGGACCGCTTCCGGCCCCTGTTCCCGCTCTGCGACCAGGCGGCCTCCTTCGTTGCCTACGCCGAAGGCCTGCTGAGTACCGTCCCGCGCAAGAACGGCTGGCAGCTGGCCGAGGCTAACGGCGAGGTGCCCTAGGACGGGATTCACTACCTGCTGCACCGGGCCCACTGGTCGCCGGCCTCGGTGTGGGACGCCCTGCGGGACACCTCCAAGCATGGAGCAAACATTCGATTGCAGTTTCAGGGTTCGTTAAGGACCCGAAATCCGGGGACCATAGATTGCCACTAGGAAGGCAAGCAGCTACTGGGCCTGAGCGACTACGAAGGCCGCAACTGGCAGGGCTGGCATCGCCACACGACTCTGTGTATGCTCCTGCACTTTTTCCTGCGGCAGGGCCAGTTGGGCAGGGTAAACGCAAAGTCGCGATTAGGGCAGGGCGGCGGCCAGGATCCAGGGGTGGCGCCCAATCCGGTCGCGCAACAGGCCAATGGACACATCCGCGCTAAGATTCTGCTGAACCGTGCGCACCATGTTCAAGGCGGCGCGTCGGAAAATGCCCATCACGGCGGGCCCGTGGCCCCAGCGCAGACGGCAGTCGTCCTCGCGGAACTGCATGTCCAGGGTGCGGTGCAGGCCGTTCCCGCGCCCAGAGGGCACCCGCCAGTGGCCGCGGACCAGGGCCAGCAGGGCCTCGGCGTCCACGGGCCGGCTTGAGAGGTAGTAGCGCACGGCACGCTGCCGCCGGCGGGGGCCGCGGCGTTCCGTGCGCACTCGGATCAGGCTGCGCAGGCCGGGCCACGCCTTGGGGTCGGCCACCCGTGCACAGAGGTCGAGACCCCCCAGGACCGTACAGGTGCGCCGCTCGGTCCGGCCGCCGTTGCGCTCGACGGTTTCATAGTGGTCCTGCACGGCCGGTGTGCCGGTGCCCCGATCGGCGTCGGCGAAGGCGGCGCGCACGGCCGCATGCAGGGTGGGGTGGTTGCGTTTGAGAGCCAGCACGTAGTCGGCACCGGCCGCCTGCAGGGCCTGCACGATGGCCTTCTGGCAGCCGGCGGCATCGATCGTGACGATGGCCCCCTCCAGGACCATGCGGTCGAGCAGGCGGGGAAGGGCCGTGATTTCGTTGCTCTTGGCCGCGCACGGCTCCTGGGCCAGAGTCAGCCCCTCCCGCACCAGGAAGGCGCTCACCAGGAGCAGGGGCCGCGTGCCGGCGGCCGGGTCGCCCGAGCGGCGGGCGACCTTGCCGTCCAGGGCCAGGATCAGGTCCCGCAGGCCGGGCAGGCTGGTGCCGTCCAGCAGCAGCAGGGCGGCCTTCACGGCCGTCTCCGGGTCCAGCCGGTGCACCAGCCGCAGGTAGGTGTCCCGCGAGGGGGTGGCCCGGCCCAGGGGCAGCCACAGGCGGAACCAGGCCTGGTGGTCGTGCGTGAAGGCGGCCACCGCGGCCAGGCTGTTGGCGCCCCCGGCCAGGGCCACCAGCAGCGTGGCCAGGAGCACGGGCAGGGCGTGGCGCACGCCCCGCGGGTCGCGCGGATCGGAGAGGGGGGCCAGTTGGTCGGCGAAGGCGCACAGGGCCTGCAGGAGTTCGGGGTCGTGGCATGCGACAATGTAGTCCATGAGGGTTGCCGGGGATCCTGAGAGGATGTAAGACACCCCCTAGGATGCACGGCGGCCCTCTTGGTCGCACAAGGCATGGCACCGGCCGCCGGTACCGATTATCCGTACTGGATTATTTCCCATCGGTGGTTGCTTTGTTCCATGCCGGTGGTGCGCGGCCAACCGCTGGCACTGGTCTCGGGCAACCCCGATTCACCCCCACCCCGCGACTTTGCGTTTACCCTGCCTTCAACACCGTTCCTGCACCTCAGGATTGTGGATATCAAGAATAATGTGAGGATAAGACATGTCAGATCCAAATCTAGAGAAACAAAGACGTGCCCTGATCAAACTCGACTACTTATTCAACAACCCTAGACTTTGTTATGTAATACACTACTCATGTGAACACTTCAACAATCAAAACAGCGGCCATTCACCTCGAATCACCTCCATTGCTTTACGAAACTTAGAGACTGGGCAAACCACCTCATTTGCAATCCACTTAGTGGCACAACGTCAGGGAGTCCCACATGCGGATATCGAACAAAATTATGATTCTCTTGAAAAGGCGATGCTTAAAGAGTTTTTCACACACGTTTCCTATTTTCAGGATAAACAATATCTCCACTGGAATATGCGAGATGTCAAGTTTGGTTTTCGGGCCATTGAACACAGGTACCAAGTCCTGTGCAAGGACAATGATGAACCTTATAGCGTGGATGACGAAAAGAAGGTGGATTTGGCCAGATTGCTGCATGATATTTATGGATCACAATTTATCAAAGACCCCAAATTGCCAAGCCTGATACAGAAGAATGGTATCGCGTGCCGTGATTTACTGTTGGGCCTAGATGAAGCAAAGTCATTCAATAATCAAGAATTTGTGGCACTTCACAATTCAACCTTGACCAAAGTTCAAGCTATTGCTGATATTGCTGACCTGGCTCATCGCCGCAAACTCAAGACGAATGCAAATTGGTGGACAATTAAAGGTGGGAGTGTGTACAAAATCCTAGAGTTTTTCAGCACGCATCCACTTATAGCCTCCGTTAGCATCATCGCTGGGATATCTAGCTTCATTTATGGCATTTTCGGTGATAGCAGACCTCTTGTACAACAGGCCTTCAAAATATTATGTTTTATAGCTCAGCGCGAATGAATATATCGTAAATGGGGCCAGACATTACTAACAGGCTGCGGAAAACGCGGCCGGCTAGAATCTGGGCATCCAGGAACGGAAGCACTCCCCGATGCGCGGTCGTCCCAACCCCCAACGCAGCATGCTGGCCATCGTGGACCCGGGGAACGGGTCCCGCAGGACCATCCGCTACGGCGGATCAAGGCTGTGGCCGACGCGGCCCTGGAACGGTTGTCACCGGAGTTCGGCCGCATGTACGCCCGCGTGGGCAGGGCCTCGGTCCCGCCCGAACGGTTGTTGAAGGCCTCGCTGCTGATCGCCCTCTACTCGGTGCGCAGCGAACGCGCCTTCTGCGAGGAGCCGGGTACAACCTGCTTTACCGCTGGTTCCTAGACATGGACCTGATGGAGCGCAGCTTCAACGCCACGGTCTTCACCAAGAACCGGCAGCGCGTGATGGACCACGATGTGGGCCGGGCCCTGTTCGACGAGGTCGTGTGGGCGGCCAACGGGGAGGGGCTGCTGTCGGACGAGCACTCGGCGTGGACGGGACCCTGATCGAGGCCGCCGCCAGTCTCAAGAGCTTCCGGCCCAAGGAGGGCGCACCGCTGCCCACGGACGACGATCCGGGCAACCCGTCGGTGGACTTCCGAAGGGAGCGCCGCCGCAACGAGACGCATGCCAGCACCACGGCCCCCGAGGCGCGCCTGCTGCGGGGCCGGGCCAGGAAGCCCGCATGGCGTTCCTGGGCCATGCCCTGAGAGAGAACCGCCACAGTCTGCTGATGGACTTCACGGTCAGCCAAGCCACCGGCACGGCGGAGCGGGATGCGGGGCCGGAGTTCCTGGACGGGGTGCGGGAGCGGGGCTACCGCCCGCGCACGCTGGGGGCCGACCGCGGCTACGACACCCAGGACTGTATCAAGGACCGCAGCCAGCGGGTGACCCCGTGTGTCACACAGAAGAAACACTCGGCCATCGACGGGCGCACGACGCGCCATGCCGGCTACGCCGTAAGCCTGCGCATCCGCAAGCGGGTGGAACACTTCGTCTTTGGGATCGCACACGAGAACCTGCAGCAGGAGGCCGATTACCGCACCCTGTTGCAGGCCCTGTTCCTGCTGATGGCCGTTCGCACGCAGTCGGAGCCGTCGAACTGGGGCGGATGTTCCGACCATGAGGTCCACATCGGCAACCGGATGTACGTCTTCGAGGTCAAGTACAACCAGTCCCAGGACGCGGCCCTCCGCCAGATCCGGGACCGGCAATACGGGGGCCAACACCTGGGAACCGGCCACACGGTGACGGCCGTCGGCCTCGCCTTCCGCCGGGACCTGCAGACGGGGCCGTGTCTGCAGGTCGCACAGGCCGACCTGGCCCAGTTGCTGACGGCGGGCTCAGAAGAGGTCCCGCGCGCACGCCGGAGACGGTACCCGCCTGATTGAGGGTGATTGGGTCCGGAACCGGGATGCCCCTGCGGACACGGTCGGCGCGTCGCTGCGGCGTTGGCTGTCGGGCATAAGGCAGCGGTAGGGGGTGGTTTCACCCACGCCCGCAATCCGGCAGATCACCACCAGGGCAAGGTGCTGTACCGCCCCGCCACCAACGAGGTTTGGGACGACCTGCCGCTGATCCTCCGGGAACTCGAGGGGGAAATTCGATGCCTGACCTTTATGGATACAACGCTGCCCAACATTGGCGAGCGCTGGCGCGAGCTATATCTCCCGGTTCACTGTAGTCGGGTGGAGATGCAACGCCTGAGTAAGCAGGTGCAGCAGGCCATCGACCGAAAGTGGGCCGCGCAGGGCACGATTGACGCGTTGCGCAGGGCCATGGGCGGCCTTGTGACTTGAGCCGCCCCTGCCTGGTCAAGGTCGCCAACCAACAGCAGAACCTGCGCGACAGCCACATGCTAATCCTGGTTCACGGGGCCGATTCAGAGACCAACAGTTCAGAGAAGTCGACCGCCCTGTAGGCCTCCAGGCGGCCAATGAACCCCTCAAGGAGGAACCGATGATTGGCCCCACGACGCGCAAGCCGGGCCAAGCCCTGCAGCTGGCCCACGTCGTCTACGTAGGCCAGCTGCTGTATGCCCACCGGGACGAGCAGAGAGCCCCTGCCACCCTATCGAACTGACGGGCGATCTGTACCAGACCCGCACCGTGCTGCGCTGCCTGGAGGACGCCCTGGACGAACTCTGGACATAGCAAGCCAGACACTCCCCCCAACCTTCGTCCCTAGTGCCTTGATCGGGGTTGTCGAACAACCCCTGGCGCGACGGCCTTTGACCTACTCGCCTTCGTCTTTCGCCAGCCGGAAGCCATGATGCTTGATGTACGGACTCTTTGCAGCTACCTCCAGCACCTGTTTGAAGACAGGTAGGGCGCAGCGGTCAAGCAACTTGGCATCCACCCCCTCCAACAGGCCATTCATGAGCAATAGAGGATTGAACAGTTCTTCCTTCTGCTTGTGCGATAGGTGGTCGGTTTCATTCACACGCAGCCGCTCCATCTCTCCCTGAAACCCTTTGTAAATAACCATGCGTAGGTCATGATGAGGGTCAGGTTCTTCCTGGTCGATTATTCTCCTGGGCATATCCGTCGGATTGAGCACCTGTTTTCGGAACTTGGTGTAGCAGGCGATCACTTTCCGGGCCTGTTGTCCGGCTTGTATCTTCCGGGAAAGGAATTGCGTTCCCAACTGAATGATGGCCAGCAACGCCCCGCTGGTTACACCAATGACAACGCCCTGCAACATCACATCAACGTCCATAGGCAGTCTCCTTAGTTGTTCATAAGGCAAGTCTATCTCCCAACTGGCCGGCTCCCTGGCGCTCGTGCCTCCGGCCTGACGGCTGGGATCTCCCGGGAACGTGTCCCAAAAACTGCCAAGTGGCGTTCATGCGAGACGTTGATCCTGGGATGGGGTTTCGGGACAGTGGCGGCCGACTGGCGGAGATCCGCAGCTGCGTCGTTCCGGACCTGCTCCGCAAACGACCGTTTGCGGGGACACCGAAGGCACCCTTCCTAGGCGCTGATCCGACTGAAAACCCTCGAACCTCTGGAGAGCCATGGGTCGCAGGATGCCTGAAACCGGATGTCTCGGCTATTCCGGGCGTGCCGATTCCAATGGAACTGGCAACATGACGACCCGCAAGAATATCAGTCAACCGTCAAGGAACTTCAGTCATGAAGACGACGAAGCAACGTCACAAACGCTGGGGCAAGCTGGTCGAACACCTAGGTGCTCATGGTGTGAAAGACGTTCCGGACGACCTGTTGCTGCCTGCTGAGAACACCACCAGGCCAGGGGAACCGTTGGTGGCGTACTACAACGATGTCACGCAGGTGTCCGTTGGAAGGATGACCGCAAGAGAATGGTTGACCCTCATACTAGCGATTGCTGCTGTTTTTCTGGTGACGGAAGACCAGCGGGAGCAGGTGATTTGGGTGATCGACCCGGAGCCGCTGGCGGCACAAGTGACGGCCAATGGTGGTGCGTGGCAATTTCTGGCGCTGCAAATCCTGGTGCCCTTGGCGCAATTGCTACTCCCCTTCCTGATCCTTGTGGGTTTCTTCTGGTTGTGGATCAGACCAGTGATGTCTCGAAGGGAACACCTAAGCCTAAGCCTGGAAGAATTGAGCATGTCGCTGCCGGACGGGTACCAGCACACGCAGTGGCGGGACCTGTACTCGGTGTTCGTCGTTCAGAGACGACATTGGCTCATCCTCAAACGACCTTCCGTTCGCGTGGAGTTGAATGATGGCCTGGTCGCCAGACTGCTTGTACCGAAAGAAGATTGCCGGCCGTTGGCTGCCTTGATGCGAACCCTGATCGTCTGCCATCAGCAATCCGGGGGAACCGCGTACAGTCCCTAGTGCACCATTTCGTAAGTTCTGCGGATCTGAGCGAGTTGGGCCAGGATGGCATCGGCCTTGACCTTCCACCGGGGAGGCGTGGCCCGGCGGTTGTGGCCCCACACGTAGCGGCCCAGAGTCGCCTGCAGGTCGGCCACATCGTCGAAGGAGCCGCGGTCCATGACCTGGCGCTGCAGGGTGCTGAACCAAGACTCGACCCGGTTCAACCAGGAGGAATAGGTGGGGATGAAGTGGGAGTGGAAGCGGGGATGGGCCTCCCGCCAGGCCTTCACCTTGTGGTGCTTGTGGGGGGAGTAGTTGTCCAGGACCAGATGCATGCACCTGCTGGGTGGGGAAGCGCCGTGTCAGCTGGCGCAGGAAGGCCAGGAACTCCTGATGCCGGTTGCGGGCGGCACACGCGTAGTAGATGCGACCGGTGTCCAGGTCCAGGGCGGCCCGCAGGGAGAGGGTGCCGTGGCGGACGTAGTCGTGGGTGCGGGCCAGGGCCTGCATCTGGGGCTTCTCGTCGAAGCACAGTCTCACAACGTCGGGTGCCTTTTTTTTTCGTAGACCGCGATCACATCGCGCAGCTTGGCCTCGAACCGGGGGTCGTTCGACAGCTTGAAGGTGCGCACGCGGTGGGGCTGGATCCCGGCCGCCGACCACCAGCGGCTCAGCTGGGCGGTCGAGATGCCCGTCTCCCGGGCCATCAGGCTCAGGCTCCAGCAGGTGTGGCCGTCGGGCGGCTCCGCCTGCAGCTTCTTCCACATGGCCTCCCGGTCCGCGTCCGTGTAGGTTGGCGGCCGACCGCTGCGGGGGCGGTCCGCCAGCCCCGCCAAGCCCTCGGCCAGGTACCGGTTGCGCCAGCGTGCCACCGTCTCGTCGCTGGTGCCCACGGCGGCCGCGACGGCCGCCAGCGTCTGTCCGGCCGCCAGGCCCAGCAGCATGCGGGCGCGCTGCACCTGGTGGTGGGGCAGGCTCTGCGACCGCGCCCACTGCTCCAAGGTCGATCGGTCCGTCGCCGGCAAGGTCAAACCGCGGGTGCGTGCCATGATCGCCTGCTGATGTCTGTGGGGGTTCCATGCAGCCCCTATTTTAGCCACAGTACTTACGCAAGCATGCACTAGGAGTGCATCGGGACCCGGTCCGCTCCTCCTCCGGCCACTTTGTCAAGGCCAAGGGGCTGCGCTGGGTCAGCCTGAGGCTGTAGACCGAGGTGTCCTGGGCCCGCCGGTGTGGGCCCTGCCCTTCCTGACCGTGCTGGTGCCTCCCCGGCACTATCACGAGGCCCGGGGCCGCCACCACAAGACGATCACGGACGGGGCCGCCCGAGGCTGTGCGTCCTGCGCCGCGGGATGCCCGACCGGGAACTGGTGGTTGGCGGAGACCGGACCTACGCGACCCTGCGGCTGCTGGCCGCCTGCCAGGGCGTGACGCCGTCCATCACCTTGCGGAGAAGGTGCTGGCGCGCACGCCCGGATCAAGGATAGAACTGGGCACAGTACCGACGGAACCGGTGCACGTCCCGGTCGCCCCCACTGAGCATCGGTTCGGCGACATAGCGCTGGTGCTTCCAAATGTCCGCGTCCTTCATGACGTCCATGACCAACTCGCGAAGCATAATCTTCGGCATCACGGATTCATTGATCCACTTGGGCCAGCGCCCGAGGAATGACTGGCGCTTTGGTGGCTTGGGGTCAACCCCCAGCCACAGGTCGATGAGTTCGCCGTCCACCGGTGTGGCCAGCACCCACTGCAGTACCTCCAGCCCCGCCGGGGGGCTCCGTACCTCCACGAACGATACCCCGAGTCCCCAAACGCTGATCGTGATGTCCACGGGCAACCGGATCCAATGCAGTCCGGGCAACAGCATCCGGCGCGTGAATTTATATCTTGCCGTGAGGCGGGGACCGTCGGTCGTGGTATCTCCGACCTGTTCCAAGGCCTGATAGCCGTGCACATAGGAGAAATGGCTGAAATCCACCGAGTTCTCAGTGGTTACCTGCGGATGCGAGCGTAGCGTGCAGCGCGTGAGGGCCCGGTGCCGCACGTTGCCGGCGACCTCCGGGATGTGCCAGGTAGGCTTGCCTCCCCGATGGTTCCAGTAACCGAACACGAACCCGTTGGTTTCCTGTACTGGATACGTGTCCAGTCGAGCTTGTCTAGGTGGGGGCGCGTGCGGAGTGGCAACGCATTGGCCGGTGATGTCGTACTCGAAACCGTGGAATGGGCAGACCAGGTTGCCTGCATGCACCTCGCCTCCCGAATCCGGTCCGAGATGTGCGCCCAGGTGTGGGCAGTAGGCATTGGCGACGCACACGTCGCCTTCACCGTTGCGCCACGCGACGATTTCCCTGCCCATCCAGGTTTTCTGGACGACTTGGCCCGGCTTCAGTCTTACACTCGGCTCGACCAAGTACCAACCGTCCGGGAAGGGGTGCAGTAGGTTTGCTTGTTTCATGATGGAGTTGCTCTGGACGTTTCAAACGGTCTGCGAACGTGTATTCGACATGCCCGGGTTATGGCAAGGTAGTGATAACTGTCGGAGGTATTGAGCCGTGGATCGGACATGCCACATTGCAAGCTCGGCTTTGTACAAAGTCAGTGCGGGTGCTGAGAGGTCGAGAGAGTTTCAGGCCGAGTAATAGAGGGCGGCCCCGATGAGCCAGCTGAAGAGGCTCATCAGGGTCGGGGTGGTGCGGACCATGGTCGCCTCCGATCACTGGCACTGGGTTTCCATGCCCAGGTGGATGCGCGCCTCCTGGAAGGTGACCTCCACCAGCCAGCGCTGCAGGTACGCGGTGAGGATGGCGGCCGGGTTCCAGTCGGGGTTGGTGCAAAGCAGGGCCTGGGGTTTCCGGCACCGCCAGCAGAGAGGGCTGACGGGCTCCCACGATCCGCGGCCGCCCCCTCTATCCCGGCCTGCGGGACGGGGGCGGCAGGGTGACGGCTGCAGGAGCCGCGCGGGCCCGGACTCGGTCAAAGGGGATGGCGCTGTCGCCGGACGCGGAATTGGAGCCGCTTGCGCGGAGAGCTGGTGGGAAAGGGGTTGAACTTCATCTCCCAGTCGGCGGGTTGCAGTTCCAGGTCGAAGTGACGAGCGATCATGAGAACGTTGACCGTCATCTGCAGTTCGACCCAATGCTGTCCGAGGCAGGTGTGGGTGCCGAGGCCGAAGGGAGCGTAGGCACCCTTGCGCCTGTGCTCGTTGCGCGGGGACCGGTAGCGGTCAATGTCGAATTTTCCGGGGTCGGGGAACACGGTATCGAGATAGTGGGGCGCGGTCCAGGCAACCAGGACGCGGGCCCCGGCGGGGATTTCATAGCCGTCGAATTCGAACGTGTTCATCACATGGCGCAAGGTAACCGGGATCACAGGGTAGAGCCGGTGGGACTCCATGATCAGGCGATGGGTCACATCAATCGCCTCAGGCGTGAACTCTTGAAACTCCGGATCACCGGCGTCAAACAGTGCATCCGCCTCGGCCTGTACCTGCGCTTGCAGATTCGGATCCCGCACCATCGAGTAGACCGAGAACGCAAGTGCACTGCCCAGATAAATGCTGGCGACCATGGGGGTAACAAATACGAACAGCAGGTCCGTCTCGGGCAGGAACTGGGAGTCCTCGAGATGGAGCATCATCATGTCGTCGATGAAGTCGCGCGGCTTTCCTTTCCGCTGGGCTGGCGTGTGAGCCTCCTGAATCAACCTGTACAGCTCTTCGATCTTCCTCCGCTTGCGCTTCATGCCCGGCGTCTTCATCATGAACTCCGGCATCGACCCCTGTACGTGCGTCGTCAGCGACCGCTCCGCGTAGTCAACCAGGTCGAGGATGTAGTCGGAGATGTCGACGTTCACCGCGATACGCGAAACCTGACTGCCCATCACCCTCTTGCAGGCTGACGCAGCCGACAAGACATCTCCTTCCCGCCACGCGCCGAGGTCGGACCGCGCCTCGGCGTAGAGTTCGTCCAGGCGGCACGCCAGCGCGGCCCGGGAATAGCCAGCCTTTTGGGCCCGACGCATCTGGAAATGTTCAGCACCGTCCATGCCGGCGATCGTCCGGGAGGCTCCGTACACCTTCTCCCAGCCGTCCAGGATGTCCTTGCTGCGAAGGTGGAGCCGGGACTTGCGGTTCATCCAGACATTGGCCTCAATCCCCGAGAGCACAAAGAGCCGCTGCTTGGAGAAAGGTACATCGATCTCGCAAACCGGACCGTACTCCTTATGGATGCCTGCCATCAGGTGCGGCAGGTTTCCGCGTCGCAGTGCCTGCTTCGGCAACAGCTTGAGGATGTTCACCCTCGGCATCGGCTTGCCGATGCCCGAAGCCAGCGCGGGCCGCCGCAACACACTGGCCGACACGGCTGCCGCGACGGCCTGTCCGATCGGATCGAGCCTGCTCAGCAGTTCGATGCGGTGCTGGCTCGCCTCGAATTCTTCCGGGGTGAGCAGCAGGCGGAACGCGTCGCAGGTGTGCATCAGACCAATCAGAATCGCGTCGCGTGGATTGGGAATCGCATCGCCCAGGACTATTTCCACAATCCGATTCTTGACGATCCTCCTGACTGAGCCATCGGACAGTTGGTATTCGCCGCGGGACACAACGGCGTGGGACATGGACCAGAATCCGCCGAGATCGTGGGTCAGGATGTCGTTGTCGACAAGCCGCTCCAGAACCTGTTCGAGAACCGCGTCCGACCGGGCCGCTGTCCGTTCCACCCAGAACTGTGCGTTGTGCCGGCCGCCCTCGGCCGCCACCTCATCCAGCACCGGGTCAATCAAAGGATCGCCCGTGGGCGTATCGTCGACCAGCACCAGGGAATCCCGATCGGTGTTGATGCGCCGCAGCAACGCCAAGTCGGCAAGCACAGCTCCCGCCAGGACGCAGGATAGGTTCCATCCGGACACGAAGTGGAAGTACCCACTTTCCTCATTGAGCAGAAACAGAACTGTCTCTTCCGCCAGACGCATGACACACTCCCCGTCAGAATCCCCATGAAGTAAACCGTTTAATCCATCCATGTGCAGGATTGGACTCGGATGCGACCAACCCACCGTACCGGCGGCGTGGACAGAGACACCGCCCCGGAATGCACTGCCATTTGGCAATGGTGTGAACACTCGTCCATTCTTACCTCTTGGCGTTACACGACACTTCTTGGAATTCGATTCGGATGTCGTGGCTGTTCGGAAATCAGTCATCGCTGGGCGGTTCAATCGTGAGCGTCAAGTCCGTCGGGACACCGCGGACACCGCTGGTGTAATTGCGAACGCCAATGTAGATGTAGCCTCCCGCCCGCGCGTTGATCGTGATGCTCTCGTCTCCATCCCGGCTGACGGAACCGTTCCAATGGTGACTCTGGTCGTTCCTGCCGTAGAGGTCGAAGTCGTGTGAAGTCGGGGTTGCGTCGGTGCTGATGTTCCAGGCACCGGCCCGATCTCCGACATCCCAGCGGAAGTACACAAAGTCGCTGCGGAAGGCCAAACCAGCTACTACATAATTGCGAATGGACTGCCCTGTGACGTTGGTCGGATCCGCAATGATGTACGGATCGGACAACCTACCCGAGCCGCCGGACGTGAACGAGTTGGCCGTGGGGATAGGTTCGGGCGTGGGGATCGCCGCGGGAGGTTCAATCGTGAGCGTCAAGTTCGTTGGCTCGCCCCCGTCGTAATTGCGGACACGGAGGTAGATGCGCTCAGTCATCCTCGCATTGATAGTAATACTCTCGTCCCCGTCCCGGCTTGTGTCCGAATCGATCCAACCAATGCGACGGATATTCTTCTTGCCATAGAGGTCGAAGTTGTGTGAAGTCGGGGTTGCATCGGTGCTGATGATCCAGTCACCGACCAGACCTCCGACATACCACATGAAGTACACGGAGTCTCGGCGGTCCAGACCAGCTACGTAACTGCGAATGGATTGCCCTGTGACGTTGGTCGGATTCAAGAGGTAGGGATCGGACGATGAGCCTGAACCACTGACTATGAACGAGGGAGCCGTTGGCGTGGCCGTCGGTTCGGGCGTTGGCGTGGCCGTCAGTTCCACTGTGGGGGTGGCCGTCGGTTCGGGCGTTGACATGGGCATCGCCGCGGGAGGTTCAATCGTGAGCGTCAAGTCCGTTGGGTCACCGCCGTCGTAATTGCGAACACGGAGGCGGATGTAGTCACCCGCCTGCACGTTGATCGTGATGCTCTCGTCTCCGTCAGCGCTAGTGTCCTCATCGTCCCAAAGGAACCGGTTGCTCTTATTGCCGTAGAGATCGAAGTCGTGTGAAGTCGGGGTTGCGTCGGTGCTGATGATCCAAGCACCGGCCCGAGTTCCGACATCCCAACGGAAGTACACGGAGTCATTATGACCAGCTACGTAACTGCGAATGGATTGCCCTGTGACGTTGGTCGGATCCGCAATGATGTATGGATCGTTGAACGTACCCGAACCGCCGGACGTGAACGAGTTGGCCGTGGGGGGCGGCGTGGCGGTGGGTTCCACCGTGGGGGTAGCCGTTGGTTGGGGGGTTGGCGTAGCCGTGGGCGTAGCGGTGGGTTCAGGAGTAGGTGTGGGCGTGGGGGTCGGTTCGGGCGTGGGAGTAGCCAAGTCCCACCTGGCACAGAACGAGAGACCCAAGCTGTCCAAGTCGTCGTTGTCAAAATGATGCCTATGCCAACGATAAGGGATACAACCGCTAAGCTGGTTGCCGGAAAGGCGCAAATCGAGCAGTCTGCCATAGATATTAGACTCACCGGCGTTTGTAACCTCGGTTGGGATAGATCCGCTCAATTGGTTGTTTTTGAGATTCAACCTCATTAGTTTGGCGAGGCTGCCCAACTCGGCCGGGATCGTTCCGGTCAGGTTGTTGGATTCAAGGTCCAAGTATTTCAGTTTGGTGAGGTTGCCTAGCTCGGTTGGAATCGATCCATTCACATCAGTCCCGGAAATTGACAGCCATTCCAAATTGGACAGATTCCCCAATGCTGGAGGGATCGGCCCCGTGAGTGCTTCAGACCAGATCCAAAGCTTTTTCAGTTTGGCGAGGTTGCCCAGTTCGGAAGGAATCGTGCCGGTCAGGCTGTTTCCGCTTAGCTCCAAATTCTCCAGTTGTGAGAAACTGCCCAAGTATGACGGGATTGTCCCGGTCAAATTATTGTCGCGCAGTGACAACCATCTTAGGTTGGTGAGCTTTTTCAGCTCGGACGGTATTGAGCCGCTAAGACTGTTGCTGTTGAGTCCCAACGCCTCCAACTTGGTGAGGTTTCCCAGTTCGGAAGGAATCGTGCCAGTCAGGCCATTACCCTTAAGGGAAAGGTCCTTCAACTTGACAAGACTCCCCAACTCGACCGGAATCGACCCGCCCATCCCGCAGTTTGCCAGAGACAGTTTTTCAAGGTTACTGAACTTGGCCAGCGCTTTGGGTACCGGTCCCTCCACACCAGGGTTACCACCGATATCCAGTTCAATCAGGCTTGCAAGATTGAACAGTGATGACGGGAGGCTCCCGGTCAAGTCGTTGTGTCTCATTTCCAGGCCGGTTACTCGACCACTGCTGTTGGTCGTAATGCCATGCCAGTCACCAATGGGTCGGTTACTCAGCCAGTTGTCATTGTTCACCCAGTTGGCACCTCCCATGGCGTTATAGAACGCGACCAATATTTCTCTGTCCGACATACTGACTGTTGAGGTCGGCGTGGCCGTCGGAGTCGGGGTTGGGGTCGCCGTGGGCTCGGGGGTTGGCGTGGCCGTCGGCGTCGCGGTTGGGGTCGCCGTGGCCGTGGGTGTCGGCGTGGCTGTCGGCGTGGCCGTCGGAGTCGCGGTTGGGGTCGCCGTGGGCTCGGGGGTTGGCGTGGCTGTCGGCGTGGCCGTCGGAGTCGGGGTTGGGGTCGCCGTGGGTTCGGGGGTTGGCGTGGCTGTCGGCGTGGGTGTCGGCGTCGGGGTTGGAGTCGCCGTGGGCTCGGGGGTTGGCGTGGCCGTCGGCGTGGGTGTCGGCGTCGGGGTTGGGGTGGGTGTCGGTTCAGGAACTGGCTCCACCTCAAACTGCTTCCCTCGGCTCGGCCCGCAACCATTTTCGTTGCAGGCTTTCACACGCACTACCCAATCGCCGTAGTCGGCCACGGTGATCCGGGTGTCCGAAGACGAGATTCGCACGCCATCGTTCAACGAGTTTCCGGAGCCGGCCACGCGCCAGCGCACCAGGTAGTCGGTGGCTCCGGCCACATCGTCCCACGCCACCGACACGTCCAGCGAGCCGAGCTCGGTGGTGACCCGCAATCCCTTAGGCTTGGTCGAGAGCAGCTCTGGAGTCGGGGTTGGCGTGGGTGTCGGTTCAGGAACTGGCTCCACCTCAAACTGCTTCCCTCGGCTCGGCCCGCAACCATTTTCGTTGCAGGCTTTCACACGCACTACCCAATCGCCGTAGTCGGCCACGGTGATCCGGGTGTCCGAAGACGAGGTTCGCACGCCATCGTTCAACGAGTTTCCGGGGCCGGCCACGCGCCAGCGCACCAGGTAGTCGGTGGCTCCGGCCACATCGTCCCACTCCACCGACACGTCCAGCGAACCGGGCTCGGTGGTGACCCGCAATCCTTTAGGTTTGGCCAGCTTTCCCCCCTGGGCATGGACCGTCGTGGTCCCGGCCCAGATTAAGGCCAAGAGTACGGTGGCCAGCAGCGTGCCCCTTATGGCATGCTGCGCAACACTGTTACTATCTAGCGAAAATTGAGGGGGGGGGCGAACAATAATTCATAGTTTGGCCCAGCTACTACACGGTCCCCAATGTTATACCATCGATCGGCACTGGGTCAATCTCATAAGATATCGTCATATTGGGTCCGGGCTGTTATGGGCATCCCTCCGTACAAGCGGGTTCCCTGTGTTGCGTCAAGCCATGCCGCGGGCCATCAGGTGCACGGTTGCCGATCCAGTCACGTCATGCGGCAGGGAGCGGTGCTGCCGAGGAAGGTCTTGCACTGCCAACGCTGGACGCGCAACCGCCCCAGAACGACCAAGTGGTGGGATTAGCACTGCAACGAGAAGTTAGGGTGGTTGCTCCGCGCGGCGGCGTCGTGCGTGGGAACGGGCGGCGGCGGCATTGCGGACCGCGCACCCCTGCAGACGGTCCAGGACCCCGGCCAGCCGGGCGCGGCCGTGCCGCAGCCGTTGACGCCCCAGGGCCAGCACGGCCTTCAGGGCCTCCGCCAGCTGGTACAGGATCAGGCCGGGCTGTTTTTTTGAGGGCCAGCTAGCCCTGCCGCAGGAAAAAGTGCAGGAGCAGGCACAGGGTCGCGTGGCGATGCCAGCCCTGCCAACTGCGGCCCTCGTAGTCGCCCAGGCCCAGCAGCAGGTCTCGATGGCCCAGCGCGTGCTCGTCAGGCGCGCCAGCCGGGCCGGCGTGATGCGGCCGGGGGCATGGCAGAGGAACACCTTGAGCCCGTCCGCCCCGGGTCGGCGGCGCAGCACGAGCCAGACATCGGGACCGGGCAGGCCCTCGCGGGAGGCGACCACCCGCCGGAGGGCGAAGTCGGCATACTCGGGCCCGCGGCTGCCCTCCCGCACGCGGCGGCGCGTCCAGGTCTCCGCGGGCAGTTGTGCGGCCAACGTGCGCCAGCCGCGGCCGGGTGCGCGGCACCACGGTCGGGGGGAGCTCCGGCCACAGGCGCGTGTCCACCGGCACCTCGGCCATGTAGCCCAGTCCCAGGGCCGCCACCCCGTCCAGGAAGTCCACCGACCGGCCGTAGGCCTCGTCCCCGACCCAGGCCTCGGTCAGGAACAGCCGCCGGTGCACCAGCGTGGTCCCGCCCTGCCCGGCGTAGGCCACGAACACCCCCGCCTGGCAGTTGGCCACCTTGCCCAGACGCCCACAGTACTGCCGGGCCACGCCCACCGAGTGCACCCCCTGCTTGGGCATGTCCGTGGTGTCCACCAGCAGGACGCCCTCGCGCGTGCCCAGCGCAGCCCCCACCGCCTGCCAGTGCCGTTCCAGGAACGGTTGGTCGGACCAGGGGCTGTCCGCCGCAAAGTACTGCAGGCGGCGTACCTGGTTCATGTCGCCGTCCAGTTAGCGCAGGACCATGCGCTCGACCGACTTGCGCCGTTCCCCGGACAGCAGCCCCTCGGCGTAGGCCAGGAACGAGGCCCCCTGATCACGGCGCGGGAAGAGGGGCAGGAAACGCGCCAGGTAGGCCTGCAGGGAGGGCTGCAGCCGATGCCGGTCGTCGCAGGTCAGTTGCGGGGCCGGAGACGGGACGGCGGTCATGGCGGAACTCCGGAGGCGGAAGCAGTCCCCGGCAACCTACCACATGACTTCTCGTTGCAGTGCTAGTGCATGCTTGCGTAAGTACTGTGGCTAAAATAGGGACGGTATGGAATCCCCCATGGACAGAGGCAGGCGATCATGGCACGCACCCGCGGTTTGACCTTGCCGGCGACGGACCGAACGACCTTGGAGCAGTGGGCGCGGTCGCAGAGCCTGCCCCACCACCAGGTGCAGCGCGCCCGCATGCTGCTGGGCCTGGCCGCCGTCGCGGCCGCCGTGGGCACCAGCGACGAAACGGTCGCGCGCTGGCGCAACCGGTACCTGGCCGAGGGCTTGGCGGGACTGGCGGACCGGCCCCGCAGCGGTCGCCCGCCGACCTACACGGACGCGGACCGGGAGGCCATGTGGAAGAAACTGCAGGCGGACCCGCCCGACGGCCACACCTGTTGGAGCCTGAGCCTGATGGCCCGGGAGACGGGCATCTCGACCGCCCAGCTGAGCCGCTGGTGGTCGGCGGCCGGGATCCAGCCCCACCGCGTGCGCACCTTCAAGCTGTCGAACGACCCCCGGTTCGAGGCCAAGCTGCGCGATGTGATCGCGGTCTACGAAAAAAAAGGGCACCCGACGTTGTGAGACTGTGCTTCGACGAGAAGCCCCAAATGCAGGCCCTGGCCCGTACCCAGGCCGGGCTGCCCGCGACCGCCGGCCGCCCCGCCACCCGCACCCACGACTACGTCCGCCATGGCACCCTCTCCCTACGGGCCGCCCTGGACCTGGATACCGGCCGCATCTACTACGCGTGTGCCGCCCGCAACCGGCATCAGGAGTTCCTGGCCTTCCTGCGCCAGCTGACACGGCGCTTCCCCACCCAGCAGGTGCATCTGGTCCTGGACAACTACTCCCCCCACAAGCACCGCAAGGTGCAGGACTGGCGGGAGGCCCATCCCCGCTTCCACTTCCACTTCATCCCCACCTATTCCTCCTGGCTGAACCGGGTCGAGGCTTGGTTCAGTACCCTGCAGCGCCAGGTCATGGACCGCGGCTCCTTCGACGACGTGGCCGACCTGCAGGCGACCCTGGGCCGCTACGTGCGGGGCCACAACCGCCGGGCCACGCCTCCCCGGTGGAAGGGCAAGGCCGATGCCATCCTGGCCCAACTCGCCCAGATCCGCAGAACTTACGAAATGATGCACTAGTTTGCTGTCTGGTTGGCCAACGCGGCGCGGGACGCGTTGTACGCCTATGTGGCCGAGAATCTTTCTGGGGAAGTCCGGCGGCGTGGCTGTGTTCGACGAGAAGAGCTTCCCCAAGAAGGGGAGCCACTCGGCTGGGGTGGCCCGGCAGTACAGTGGCATGCTGGGCCGCATCTGTAATCACCAAGCTCATCGCCCAATTCAACCACCTTCGCCCAAGCCTGCTCGTGGAGCTCATGATCCCAAGACGGCCACAGACACTGGCGAAAGGCACAGCAATGGAAAGGGCTACACGATGAAATCACTGACTACCCTGATCGAAGAGAGCGGGTTGAGCCATGCCGAAATTGCACGGCAAGCAGGGGTGCACCGGACAACCGTCTCCAGGATCGTCCATGGCAAACAGCAGATGAGGGCAGATACGGCCCAGCGCTTGGCCTCAGCACTGGGTGTACCTCTGGAAGCCGTCACGAACGCCAGAACGACGCAGCCGGCAGAGCCAGAGGTTATCAGGACTACGTCGGCAAAGATCAAGGAGTGGGGCGCGGGAGACACTGGTGACCGCCAACTGCCAGAACTCGTGATTCGGCTCATCAGAGCCGAGATACCTGCTGCAGGTGAAGTGCAAGGAGCTACCGGGCGCGAGACGGTGCGTCCGGGACCCGACATCAAAGTGAAATCCCCGCGCCGAACGCGGCACATACCCCAAGGCGAATCGGTCTGGGAGGTGAGCACCCGCCAGGATGTCCTCACGAAAGCCAAGGAGGACATCAACAATGCCCTGGCACGAATGGAGGACGATGCAGAAGCAAAGCGAACCCATTTCGTCTTCGTCACAACCCAAAGCTGGGCAGCATCTGCGAACTGGAAGGCAAAAGAAGCAAGCAAGAAGCAGTGGGCGAGTATCTCGGTCTACGACGTGACGGATCTGCAAACCTGGCTCGAAGAGTTCACAACGGTCCAATTGTGGTTCAAGGATCGGGCCGGAGTCTCCAATGACGCTGTCGAGTGGCTGAAAACCTGGGTCGACAGATGGTGCGAGGCAGCGCATCCGAGAATTACGATGGACATGGTTGGGCACAGCGTGGACCATGCACGACGGGCGTGGCGATCATGGCGACAGGGAATGCACCTGGAGCCAATCGCAGTGCGCGGAGGCTCGGTCGGTGAGGCAACGCTTCTCATTCAGGCACTGATTGAAGATGAACAGGTAGGTGGCGGGGAAACAGGATCGGCACCGGTCCACGACCTTGAAGGGGTTGTAGTCCATTCAAAAGGCGCACTCTCGAGGCTGGCCGAAGGACGCTCGGACAATCTTGTAATCATCCCTGCACCGGGTCTTGAAGAAGACGCGATCGGGATGGCGAATAAGGCAAGGATTGCCCTGCCGACAACGCGCCGCACACATGGTTCGCAGGCCGTAGAGGTCAAACGCGAGCCTCGCTCCGGCATTGACAAGTGCTTGCAGGACTTGGGCCTAGACCCCGGGAAGGCCGCGCAACTAGTGCGGGCAAGCAGTGGCTCGCCGAACGCACTGAGAAGGATCAACTTGCAACAACGGGATCTAAGCCAATGGGACCTGCCGAGGGACCTTCAACGAGTCGCGGCTGTCGCGGGGCTCGTTGGAACTTGGGAAGGGCATCACCCAGCCGACATCGAGGCTATCAGGCGCTTGATGAAACTGGGTACCCCCGATGCGGTGGATGACGCTTGGCAGGATCTCGCAATGCTCGATGAACCGATGACCTGGATCCAAGGACCGCTGCGAGGCGTGAACAGCAGATTGGACGCGTGGCTGCGGGCAACGAAACCGTACGCTACCAGACGCATCATTGAGGATTATGTCCAGTTGACCCAGCTGGAATTGACGAAAGCAGAAACGATATCGGACAGCGAAATCGCAACCGACGACCCGATGGGCGCTGACCAGCAAAAGGAAAACCGGGTCTCGACCACGATGCTCGACGGACTGTGCAAGGGTCTCATTCTCCTGCGCGAATACGCCGATGAGTTCGACCATCTGCTCACCGGGAGCAGCTGTGACGGGCTGGTCGAACAAACGGTGCACGCAGCCCTGTCGGGGACCACCGTTGAACACCTGCGAGCGATCAGCAGCGTCCTGCCCTCCCTGGCGGAAGCCTGCCCGGAACGCTTCCTGGACATATTGGAAGAAGACGCCGAAGCACCCGACAGCGTCCAAAAAGCCCTCTTGAAAGGCTACGGCGAAACTGCAACAGGCGACGAGACGCACACCGGGACGGACAGCTTCTGGCTCACATTGGAGCAGCGGACATCACTAATGGATGCATATGAGTGCCTGGGTTGGTTCCGGGAGCATGCCCCGCTCGCTGTCGACGTACTCACGAAACTTGCCGACGAGCCAATCCCGGACCACCATGGCAAGCAACCTGAGGACAGCCTCAACGACATGCTCAAGGCATGGACCAGGGGGTGCTGTCTCACCACGGAAGAACACGTGGACGCTCTCACCAAGCTGGTACGAGACCATCCTGACTGGGGTGTGAAATTCGTGACGGGAATGTTGCCAACAGAAAAGGACACAGCATCGCCAACCACCCTTCCCAAGTGGCGGGGTGAACCGGATGGGGCAGGTTCACAAACGTCGAAGGACCACCATCGCCGTGTAGTTGGCCACGCAGCGAAGCTCATCTGCGAACATCCCACCGAGTCGATGGAAACCGTCAGCGCCGCTTTGCAGGCCATTCCAAGTCTCCCTCCCGAGATGGCCGCAGGGATCTGGCGGAAAATCACGATCTGGATAGGCTCGGAACAACGCGATGTCCAAGGGGATACCTGGCTACGGCGTCGGCTGCACGCGATCGCGGACGGCACCGCTCCACAGCGCTGGCGGCCCGAAGACAAGACCGCAGCAGAGAAGGCCGCACGATGTCTTCCCGTGCCGGAGGGCACGGTACCCAACATCTGGGTATTCGACCAGGATGCGAATGTCAGGGAACGGCGCGACGACGAGAGTTGGGAACATGCCCAACATCGGGTAGACACCATGCGCCAAACAGCAATCGTGGAACTGGTTGAAAAAAACGGCCTCAACGCAATTTGGCAACTGCTGCCTCAGGTGCCCGAACCGCCCATTGTGGGAGCAACCTGCGCGCGGTGCCTGAGCACCGCGCAAATCGGAAACCTGGTGGACACCTACCTTGCAGACGACTCCGGCAGGGACCCTACGGCTGAGGAAGGGTTCATGGTGGGGCTGATGTTCGAAGAAGATCGCGGGAGCATCGAAGGTCACATCGAACGCCAGAAGGGAACGGAACGTCCACCTGCACGCGAGCATTGGAAAGCGGACCTTTTGGCGAAGTGTCGCATTGTTGAAGCCAGCGAGCTGGTCGACCGGCTCGCCCCTGGTGAGAAGGAAGCATTTTGGAGCTCATTCCGACCCAATCAAGGGACCGTTCCCAAGAACCTGCACGAATGGCTGGCCCGTGGGCTTGCCAGTGTCCAACGACCGCGCGCCGCCCTGCAGGCGCTTCGAGGCAACCTTGATCAGGTCGAGACGGCCACGCTGGTTCGTCTGACACGCCTACTTCTTGAATCCACGGATCCCGGCTTTCAATTTTGGGATGAACAACTCGTCGACGAGACTCGGAAACGAGCCGATCTTCCGCTCGCGGAGGCGGCCCGGATCGAGTTCCAATACTTCGGACTGCTCGAACGCGAAGGACTGCCGGCACTCACGAAAGCGATCGCCCGAAATCCGATGTGGTTCCAGGAAACACTGATGCTCTGTACGAAACGCAAGGGGCTTGAACCCGACGAGGACGACTATTGGAAGAAGCGCCAGGAGGAAACACCCAAAGCCGTGCGCCAGCAGGTTTACCGCTTGTTCGAATGGCTTCCGGAACTCCCTGGCTTTGACGGCACAGGACGCTTCCGCCTGGATGCGGCAGTCGGCTGGACACAGTCGCTTCTGGGCTTTGCCCGGATGCATGATCGGCTGGAGGTGGCGCAAATCCTGATCGGACGCGCGTTTGCGGCAGCCGGGATGAATGATGATCAAGAACCCACACAGGAGTTGGTGGAATTGCTGGAAGCACTTCACAATCCGAGGATTGAGGAAAGTGTGGCCACAGCAGCGGGAAACCAGGTCGGACCAACATGGCTCCCGGACGACGATCCAGGCCTCCCAGCCCGCAAGCGCGCCGAACGGTATTCCAAGTTGGAACGTCAGTATCACAGCCAGCAACCCAGGACAGCCCGAGTCATGCGGCTCTTGAAGGAACACTTCCGTGCATCGGCACAGGTTTTTACGGGCATCATGCGCGGAGGCAACCTTGAGGCCCATGGCTTCTGACCGCATCCGGGGGCCCAAGGAGAGGCACCGTCCCAGGGGTTGGCAATGGCCGAGGCAGTCGCTTTATTGCTGTTCAAGATCCCCCACCATCGTGGAGTCCGACCGGCTCTCCTGCACGTCATGGACCACGCCGGGACCTTCCCGGCCAAGCAGACAGCCACCGGCCAGCAGTACGACACCGAGGCAGACACCCTGCGTTTCCTGGTATGGACGACAAGGCTCCTGCAGGCCTGACGGTGGTCCATTGCCGTGTCTCCCGCCGTGGACGAGCGGCTGACGGAAATCGTCAGGGACCCGGACTGCAAGCGCAAGCTGTTCCGGAACCTGAGGGAGCGCATTGAGCCGCGGGAGGTTGCGCACCTGCCGATTGCCCACAGGGACCGTCCGTCCCGCTTCGGATGCGACTGGTTCCGAGCCCTGTGCCAAGCGGCATGGCTGCACCCTCACCGTTGTCAACCGGGAAGGCCTGTCGCCGCAGGCAGATCAAGGATGCGGGCGATGGCTCGGGCCAAACCCGCGCAGGTCACGTGCATCCTGCACAGCCAAGGCCTTCACTAGGCCAAGTCCGTGCACCGGGAACACATCGCGGAACGGGCCGACCGCGTATCAGAGATGAAGTGGCCTGTTCACGGTGCCACAGACCGCCCGCGACAGCCACGCCTACCGGGACACGGCCAGGATCCCCGTTGGTGCCAATCCAGTGTGCTGCCGACGCATGGCCCTGTCGTCGGACCGCGGCGAGGCCCCTGCCACCCGCAGGACCGCGGTTGCCTGGGCCCCCCACACCGGCTCCCGTTGCCTCGGAGGCAACGGGAGCCGTGAGCAACCCATGGAGTCCAGGGAGTACGGGATTGATTTCAGTCCCGGGGTCCCGGGGCCGAGAGGGGGAGGCAAAGCCCCAATCCGCATCCTGGGGCGAAAGGAGGACCGCCCGGTCGGCGGGTCCACCCGTTGCCGTGCCCGGGGTGGATCCGGTCCCGGCAGGGGCTGCCGCCGGACCCGGGCCCAAGCGTAGCCACGGTGCCGAAGGCGCTGGACCTGGAACCAGCCCAGCCGAAACACGCGCAGGGACCGGTCCCCGGCCGCGGCCGGCAGGCCGGGTCCGTGCGGCGCATGCGCGGCCACGGCCTGCCCATGCGCCTGGCGTGCGGAAGCCCTG
This sequence comes from Nitrosopumilaceae archaeon, assembly GCA_965261905.1. Classification (GTDB taxonomy): domain Archaea; phylum Thermoproteota; class Nitrososphaeria; order Nitrososphaerales; family Nitrosopumilaceae; genus VYCS01. The sequence continues at coordinate 77,713 of CBDHDZ010000015.1, forward strand.
TGCGACCGGACCCGCATCCCGTAGCCGCCGAGGTCCACGGTCGGGATGCAGGCGTGGGGACCGTCCACGCGCGCCGTGGGGTGCCTGTTCGGGAAGGGGAACGACAGGTGCCGTCCCTGCCGGCGGTGCTTCGGGAAGCCCGCGTGCCGTCTCTGCCGGCCGGCCTTGCGGGCCTGGCCGTACGGCCCCGGCGGTTGAGACCATCCGCCATGGGGCGGATGGCCTTTGGGCCGACATGCGGACACAGGTCCGTGGACCAGGGGTACACATCCCGCTTCACCGCATTGAACCCCTTGCGCAGCTCCCTGTCCGACAGCCACTTGCCGTCGGTGCCGGTCTCGGTGAACCAGGCGTACCGGAACGGGGCCCACGCCCCGTTGCCGGCTACGCGCGCAAACCCGCAGTGCGGCAGGCACAGCGTGGCCTGCCGGTCCGTCGGGCAGGCCACCGACCGCGACGGCACCGTGTACACGAGGCCCAACACGGAGGGGCTTGCGGGCAATCCGCGCCGCCAGCAGGGCTGGGGTCCCAATGACCGCCGCACGCCGGCGGACACGGTGCCTACCGTGGTGGGGGAGGACCTGAACACGAAGGCCGGGACGGCCTCCGCCAAGGGCACGGGGGCGGAACCCGGCCGGAACCTGAAGCAGCAGGCCGGACGGCACCGCAGCCTGCCGGCGCGCGGCGGGCGCGGCCCGGAACGGAAGCCAGCCCGCAAGGCCGGGGAGCCGGTCACGGTGAACCCGGTGCCTACTTCACAAACATGCAGCCGGTGCGGCCACATCCGCAGGACCCACCGACCGTCGCAGACACTATTTGTGTGTGGCCTGCGGGTTCCAGGCCAATGCCGGCCACGGTGGGGGGTGATCTGGATTTCGGGGAGGATGGAGGTGTTCTTATGGGGTCCGTTCCGGGGCGCGGGACAGGGGCTGCCGCACGGCCAGAGGGCGATCCCGTGGGGGATCTCCGCGACCCGTGAACCGGATGGGGTGGAAGTTCCATCGGGCAGGTGTGACCCTTAACTAACATGTATGGTGGTAGGGTATTCCGCCCTGGGGGGAGGATCGCCGGCGAGGGGCGGGAACAGGCACTCCCGGAAGGCCTTCCAGGGGCTGTGCGGAGGGCCCGCGGCGGTCCGTGCCGGAGCCTTGCAGGGGGCCGCAAACACTGGTGCGCGGCCACTGGCGGGAACCCTCTGGATGGGAGAATGGCCTGCACCGTATCCTGGACGTGCAGTTCCGGGAGGACGACTGCCGCCTGCCGCGGGGCCATGCCCCCGCCGTGATGGCCATCCTCAGACGGTCCCCCCTGAACATGGTGCGCACGGTTCAGCAGAATTTCAGACCGGATTTGTCCATTGGACTGCTGCGGGACAAGATCGGGCGCAACCCTGCCCTACTGGCCCCAATCCTGGCCTGAACGCGGCTTTCCGATTGCCCTGGGTGCGTTGCCCGTTGTGTTCATGCTGCTACAACGAACACTCAACGAATTTACCCGATCGCATCAACGATGATGGCTGGCGACCACTGCAACGAGAAGTCGTGTGGCAGGTTACCGGAGTCTGATTCAACCCACGGAATTCCGCCACGGCCATCGTTGCCTCTCCGGCACCGCAGTTGACCTGCGACGACCTGCTCCAGTTCCAGCATTCCCTGTAGGCCAACCTGGACCGCTTCCGACCCCTGTTCCCGCTCTGCGACCAAGCAGACTCCTTCGTTGTCTACGCTGAGGGCCTGTTGGGTGCCGTCCCGCGCAAGAACGGCTGGCAGCTGGCCGAGGCCAACTGGGAGGCACCCCAAAACGGGATCCACCATCTGCTGCACCGGGCCCGTTGGTTGCTGGACTCGGTGTGGGATGCCCTGCGGGACACCCCCTAGCATGGAGCAGGCACTCGATTACAGTTTCAGGATTCGTTAAGGACCCGAAATCTGGGGACCATAGATTGCCACTTGAGAATCTCTTTTTTCAGTGTAGACGCCGAGAAATCTTGATCCGAATATGCGAGCCTCAAAAACTTCTTTAAATGTTTTGGAGTTATTGATTTGGCGTTATTGCTACCGAGCACACTCCTCAACCCAATAGAGAGTATTTCTACGAGATCTGCACCATTGCAAATCTCTCTCGGGTCATAATCAGAAGTACACAATTCTTCCACACTGCGTACCAGCACACAAGTGGCCAGATCCAGACGTTGCGAATTGTTTTTGACCGCCTCGGTCAATTCAACGATATTCGGCTCGAAGGATCCGGGCTTAATCCACTTGGAATAGGTTAGCTTTTTGAACTTTAGATTCAAGTCTGCCCTCAGTGAATAAAGCCGCAAATATCCGATTAACAACGCCCTCGACGTCAGCGCAGAAAGCACGCTCTCATTGCAGGTGAAGGATGCGATTTTTTTCTCACTCCCAAATTCAATGAGCATCCTGTCTAGCGCTGGCGAATAAACTAGCATCGTTACTAAGTCATGGCACTCAGGCATCACCAGATTCGGACTCTTACTGGGAAGCCCATTGATCCTATCAAAGTCCGCGTCGACAACTCCCAGCACGCCTTCAAAACCGTCCTCGTCTAGAATGGAAATGACACTACAAACGTTGCCCTTCCCTCGAGCCACCTCAATTCGGCAACTCTCTGGAGAGATGAACTTTTGCATAAAAAGCCAATCGTCGCTTCCTTCAACGAGTAGAAACACACCATTGAATTGAGACCGCTTCATCCGAATTTCATTTGCGATTTCTTGGGCCCTTCGATGAATCATTTCGGATTTGGTCCTTTAAGTTCCACTGTGAGATCCCACTGTGGCCCAATGATCTGAGGTGAATGAGTTGCAAGTAACGCCCGAAAGTCCGACAGCTCGGCCAGTTCTTGAAGGTCTGCCAACACCTCTCTCTGCCACGCAACATGCAATGACAGTTCTGGTTCATCTATCAAAATGAGTGAATTCTTTTTCGTTTCAAACAAGAGGTCAAAAAGTAGCACGATTTGGTGCTGCTCACCAGAGGACAATAACTCTGGTCGCAGATCGGAGCCATTTGAAGTGGTGATTTTCATCCCCTCTTGACTGACAGATACCTGTTTGTATAACAGACGAGTGTTAGCTATGCGCAAGAAAGTCTTCACTCTCGCATAGAGATCGTCAAATACTCCAAGTTTCTCTTTAGCGTCTTGGACATAGACAGTTAGTACGTTTCGGTGGGAGTCATTCACGGATTCAGCCCTAGGAAGAGTCAAACTCTTCTCATGTTTCTGAGGCAGCAGTCCAGCTTCTACAATCTCAGATCGGCGCTCTTCCACTTTTTTTAGGGTTTGTGATAGTTCATTGATAGACAATAAATCAACATCTGAACCCTCTACGATTCTTGCAGGAAACGATCGATCCAAAGATTGAGACAGAGTGGCGTATTCTGTCAATGTCTTCTGCACCAATTCACCTAATCGCTCAGAATAGCGACGGACGGTTCGTCCGGGTGCAATGCTCCCGTAGGATCGTCGATGTCGGCGTCCTCGCTCGTAGGTTGAAACATCCGTAAGTCGTTCGGTATCTATGAATCGAACCGGCATTGATGCTTTGATGGATTTTAACCAAGGCGGGATACTGGAGCTTCGCTGACGTAGCTGGACATCGCCTGGAAACTCTTCGCTGTACGTTGCAAGAACTCCGTCCAAATCCAAAATCTCACCTGTGTATTCATTACGCCACGCAGACCGGCTGATTCGTACAAGAGGAAGGTTGTCTTCAATTGCGCTTATTGGAAAATTTAATTCATGAGGACTAGGCAGAGATTCTAGATCAAACTCCTGATTTTGAAGTCCGGATGAGCCGTATGTCAATCGAAGCAAAGAGCCACCACCAGGACGTCCGACGCATAGCCACGTACCATCATCGAAGATTACCTGTAGTTTTTCAAAAGGTAACCGCCTCAAGGTTCTTAGCTCCGCTCTGAACAGATTATCAATTATGCGAAGAATGGTGGTCTTCCCAAATCCATTCGGTCCGTATATGATTGTGATTCGATTTGAAGAACTGAACGTAAGATCGTGACAGAATCTCTCAAAAAGTCCGTTTACGGTGATTTTTTTTATTCTCATGAGAGTCTTCCAGGCTGTCTGCTGTGTGCAATGTGGAGGACTAACACCCCGCCAACTACAATACCAAAACGATGAACGGCAATCAACAATGTGTTGTGCTGACAACCCAAGGGATCTCTAGTCGTGGACTACCAGATCCTACCCCCGGCCCATCCCGAACTCTAAGGGCCCTGCCCGAAGCGACGGCTTGCCCCCGTAGCGCGGCTTGTGGCTGGCGCCGCAACTGGACCTATCCCCATCCCCTAGTCGTCCGGGGACGGCTGCAGATGCAAAGCTGGCAGGGCAAAGTGTGTCTGGGCAGCGTCTCGCCCTGCCGCCAGGTGTGACCGCCCTCCAACGGCCCTAGAAGTCCAAACGGCCCCCCTAGTCAGGGTTGACAGAGGGTTAATAATGAGGGGCAGGGGTGTGCCATCGGGGAGTGTCAGGCATGTTGGGCCAACGGTCATCGCAGTGGAGCCTGTTTGATGTGGAGTACCACTTCAGGCACCTAGTGGGCGAGGATAGCTTCCACTGGCAATTGTGGTAGGTGCGCGACCAGCCCCGGGACGAGGAGTTCACCGCCCTCTACGTCTTCGAGGGGACGGTCTGTGACGGCTGCCCCTTGCGACCGCAGTGTGTGAAGGCCGCACCCGGGCGCGGGCGCAGCGTCAGTCTGCATCCCCAGGAAGGCCTGCTACAGGAGGCCCGGGCCTTGCAGGTCAGCCCCGCGCATGCACCCTATCGGGTCTGGCGCCAGGTGGCCGAACATCGTCTGGCCCGTTTGGTGCAGCTGTGCCTACGCCAGGCGCGCTATCGGGGGCATGCCAAGACCGAAGCCCAACTCCTGCTAACGGCGACCGTGGCCAATCTCACCCGCCTATGGGCCCAGGTCCCTGCCTGAGGGGCGTTGTGGGACCTCAAACGGTCCCCATCCGGGAAACCATCCGTGGGCAGCCGCCCTGGTCCGGATCGCGAGCGTCCCGGCGCTGCGCCGGACACAATGGCCTTCCGAAAACTCCCTTTCCGATTGGACTTCTAGACGTCCTGCTGGGCGACACCCTACGCAAGAACGGTTGGCCGCGTACCGAGTCGGCCTGCAGCACCTGCTGGTTTGCTGTCTGGTTGGCCGACGCGGCGCGGGACGCGTTGTACGCCTATGTGGCCGAGAATCTTCTGGGGAAGTCCGGCGGCGTGGCTGTGTTCGACGAGAAGAGCTTCCCCAAGAAGGGGCGCCACTCGGCTGGGGTGGCCCGGCAGTACAGTGGCATGCTGGGCCGCATCTGTAATCGCCAGGCTCATCGCCCAATTCAACCACCTTCGCCTAAGCCCCAATCCACCGAAGGGATGATGGTGGGGGGCGTGATGGAGGGTTGAGAAAGTGCTCCCGGCCTCGGGGATAATGGTTTTCACGCAAGAAATCCACCCTGAAACAAGGAGCACCCATCGGATGCTACCACTGGAGCCACCCGACCGCATCCAAGTCGCCTTCGACGACCACCGCCTGGTGTCCAACGCCGGACTGCTGTTGCCGTTGACCCTGGCCCATCGTCTGGGGCTGGGAACACTGGTGGACCGCCATGTGGACCTGGGGGATGCGCCGGGTCGGGCGAACGCCGGAGACAAGCTGCTGACGCTGGTGGCATCGGCGCTGGCCGGTGGCGACTGCATTGACGATGCCGACGCCCTGCGCGCGGGCGGGACCGCGCGGGTGATGGGCTGCACGGTCAAGGCGCCGTCCACGCTGGGGACCTTCCTGCGCAGCTTCCGTTGGGGCCACGTGCGCCAGTTGGACCGGGTCAGCCGCGAGCTGCTGGCCCGCGCCTGGGCGGCCGGGGCCGGTCCCGGCGACGGGCCGTTGACCATCGACCTGGACTCCACCGTCTGCGAGACCTATGGACTGGGCAAGGAGGGGGCCCGACACCACAACTACGCCGGCCAGCGGGGCTATCACCCGTTGCTGGCGGTGGCCGCCGGCACCGGCGACGTGCTGATGGCCCGCCTGCGCCAGGGCCGGGCCCACACGGCGCGCGGCGCGGCCCACTTCCTGCGCGAAACCTTCGGCCGGGTGTGTCAGGCCGGAGCCACCGGCCCACTCACGGTGCGGGCTGACAGCGGCTTCTACACCCACGGCATCGTCGCCCTCTGCCGCGACTGGAACGTCCGCTTCTCCATCACCATTCGCCAACACCAAGCCCTGCGCCGGCGCATCGAGGCCATCCCCGAGGAGGACTGGACGCCCATCCCCTACTGGATGGAAGGAGCCGCGGACGTGGCCGAGACCACCTACACGCCCTTTGCGGACAAGGCCGACGCGGTACCCATGCGCCTGATCGTGCGGCGGGTGAAGCCCACGCCCGGCTCCCAGCTGGCCCTGTTCACCGAGTACAGCCATCACGCCTTCATCACCGACCGCGAGGGCGACACCCTGGCACTCGAGGCCGACCATCGCCGCCAACGGCGCCTGGCTGGCGGTCCAGGTCCTGGCCCACAACCTGGCCCGCTGGACCGGACGCCTCGGGCTGGGCCAGCCGCTGACGACCACCAAGACCCTCCGGCGACGCTTCTTCGCCTTGGCCGGACGCATCACCCGCAAGGCCCGCCGTCTCACCTTGCATCTTCCCCAGGCCTGGCCTTGGCAAAATCCGTTCCGTTCCGCCCTGGCACGATTGCGCGCCCTGCCGCTCCCTTCCCGATCGCGCCACCGATTTGCCCCCCCCCCCCATCGCCTGGCTCAGGTCCACCAGGCCGGTCCCGGCGCGTCTCCGGCTGCTATCCGCTCGCCAATCTTGGCTGTGGCCGGTGTCGCAGCACGTCCAACACCCCCTCCCAGCGCCGGCACACCCGGCACCCGTCACCATCCGTTGGGCTCAAACCCCTGCCCGCCAGCCTCCCAACCTTCACTCCTCGGATCAACAGGCCCACCGCATCCACTTCGGTGGATCTGGGTACATATCCCCGACCATTACCGCAAACTCGGCAATCACGAAGCCGTGGTTGAAGATCTGATCAACGGCGGCTCACTGCGTTACGCCATTCATCAACGTCTGCAGGAGACGTCAGAAGGGATACGACGTTGGCCGCAAGGAGGGTTTCTGGATGGCAATGTGTTTGATCTGGGCCGTCTCATCCCGGCCATGGCCCTGCCCAAGGAGCATGTCGAGGCTGTGGCGGAGGATGCCGCCAATTGTTGTGAAGGCAGCCGCCGAGCGGTTGGAAAGCGGCCTGCCCCAAAAGGCTCAGAACGAGGTGGGCGTTCTGATGCGGCAACAAACCCTCCTGAGCGGTCTGCACACGACGGCGCTCATGTGGCTGAACGCCATGCTCGTGCAACAACGCCTGTTCCTGCAGGAATCACCCGCCGTGAAAGCGGGGCCACTGACCACCTGTACCGACTTGTCCGATCAGATTCGGGTTTGGAAGGACATTCTCGCTGAGAACTGGCGCTCCATTTTCAAGCCGGCCGTCCAAGCCCTGGAACTTGCCCGTCAACACAGTCCCGCCGCGGCTCAGGAGGCCATCCGCGTACTCACCCAGGCCGTGGAAAGCATTGAAACCGCCCCCCTTGGCATGCACATGAATGTCGGTGCCGAACTGTACCCGAAACTGTCGGACGACCGAAAGGAAGCGGCCGCGTTCTACACCCAGTCGGCCACCGCGGAACTGCTGGCCGCCCTCACCATTCGACGGCGCGATCTGACGGCGGACCAATGGGCCGTCGATGTGTTTGCCAACCACCGTCTGGCTGATCTTGCCTGCGGCACGGGGACCTTGTTGCGGGCCGGCTACCGCCGCATCGAGGCCCTTCACAACCATTCCAACACTCAATTGGTCAAAGATTCTAAAAATGGGGGGGGTACTGCATGTCTCGGCGATGGAACGCGGTATTGTTGGGGCCGACGTGAGTCCCAACGCGGCCCACTTGACTGCCTCGTCCCTGGCCGCGATTGGACAGGGAGACGCCTACGGCGACACACAAATCGGTTGGGTGGAGGTGGGGCGCGACACCGGTCTGACCGGCTCCCTGGAGTATCTGGCCACGGCAGAGATCGCGGACCTGTTCGGGGAATGGGCAGGCACTTCCGCCGGGCGCGACGACAATTCCCTGTCGCTGTTCGTGCCTGACGCGAGCATTACCTGGATCCTGATGAACCCGCCGTATTCGCGCACGCGCGGCGGTCAGAGCACCTTCGACATCGCGGGACTTGGAGAGCAGGAACGCAAGGCCTGCCAGCGTCGATGGAAGAGACTGACCAAGAAAGAACCCGTCAACAACATTGCGGGCATGGCCCCATCCTTCCTGGCCCTGGCACGCCGCAAGGTGCGGCCGGGCGCATCGGCTTTGTTCTGCCCTTGACCGCGGCCTTTGCCGATTCCTGGGCCGTCACAAGAGAAATGATCCTGCGGGACTTCAAGGATGTGACGGCCATTGCCGTGGCGGGGGGCAAGGCCCTTGGCGACACGGCCCTGTCCGCAGATACCGGCATGGAGGAAATGCTTCTGGTGGGCACCCGACGCAGCCGCGAACCGTCCGTGTCGGAACCGCGAGTGCGCTGCGTCACGCTGCACCAAGCCTTCACCCGCGTCGGCGAGGCGGGTGAATTGGCGCGTACCGTCAAACGGGCTGTGGCGGGAATGACATCCTCGTCGCGGCTGGCTCCGGTCATGGCCGGCGCGGAGGAGGTGGGACAGGCCCTGCTGTATGCACCGCCCACGGCCGACGGCACCTGGATGCCGCTTGGCGTAACACGCATGGACCTGGCACTGGCCGCGGATGCGCTGACGCGCGGGCAACTGGTTGGCCTGGGCAGCCTGACGGAACCCATCGACCTGCCGGTGGCGATGACGCAACTGGACCAGGTGTTCACAGTAGGTCCCACGCACGACCTCATTGGCCATCCTGCCGGTGGCGATGGCAGGGGCGCGTTTGCATTCCACGCCGTGACGAAACGGGACGATGCCGACGGGGAGTTGCGATCCCTATGGGATGCACAGAGTAAGGAACAGCGGCGTTTGGTCATACAACCCACACACAAGGCATTTGGCTTCATTGGGGATCTGAACAAGCTGCAAACCCGAATGTACAAATTCCGCGGCACCTTGCACTACGCGCGCAACATGCGCTGGACATCGCAAGCCCTCCTTGCCGCGACGACTGCCAACAACGTGATGGGGGGAAGGTCATGGACAACCTTGAAGCACCGCGATGCGCGGGTCCGGTCGGTCGGTGCCTTGTGGATAAATTCCATCTTTGGTTTGGTCACCCATTGGACACAGGGCCAGCGTCAGCAAACGGGGCGGGCACCAATCCAGATTGGGGGCTTGCGAAGGATTCCATGCCCGCTCTTCGATGCACTGGACGACCGCGCGCTGGACGCTGCGGGCGCGGCCTTCGCGCAGCTCAGGAACCGCACGCTGCAGCCGGCGTGCCAAGCCCACGCCGACCCGGCCCGGCAAGCCATCGACGAAGCGGTGGTGAAGATTCTCGGCTTGCCGGAAGCGGCCTTGCCGTTCGCCGCCGATTTGCGCCTGCTCCGGGGCCGGGAACCTTCGGTGCATGGTGGCAACCAGCAGGCTGTCGCCTTGCTCGATGCCGAACAGGAGAGCAAGGGCGAAGCGTAGCTTCTCGAAGGGCACCTGGCTTCGGCCCATTGATGGCACAGTGTCCATGATGTCCAAAGAGGGGAAGGCCGCCATGAACCGCCGCCAGTTCGCCAAGACCGAATGCCGGGAGGTGTCCCGGCAGGATCAGTGGGTCCGGGAACCGGCTCGGAAATCATCTGAGGACGGAAACACCGCCTTGACGCGATGACGCAAACAGAACCCAACCAGGCAGGTGGAACACTGCTCATGACATCCCATTGCGCATGCCCCATTTGGGAGGACACTCCTTCCGTGCAGGACATTCCCGAAGTGGGCATCCGCCACACCTCGTCGCGCGCCGGCGGCCGCTTTGTGTTGAAGCAGTCCGGCGCGGCCCGCTCCATCCCCCGGCAACTGAAACGGGCGACCCCTGACGAACTGGAGGCCCTGCGGGACCGCAAGGACAGGGCCTGCGGGCAGGACTGACACCGGGACCTGTCCCGGCCAATACCTACAGTGGCCATTCACAGGGTGGCGGCCTGCTGCCGACGGTAGTGGCAGTGCAGGACCATCCACGGGTGGCACCGGCGCCCGTGCGACCAGGCCAGGCACCGGCTCGAGGTCCGCGGCCCACGGGCAGGGAGGCGGCTGTAGCGGCGCCTCCCTGCCGCCGCCGGACCTCCAACAAGGGGATTGCCGACCGACATGTTCCCGGACGAAGAGCCGGTCCTGAAGGGGTTCGAGGGCCCGGTTCCGGCTCCACGGCCGCACCCGGGGCCCCTGCGCTGACAGGGGTAGGTAAAGTCAATCCGGGGGAGAAAAACGGCTCAGGCAGCAGAAAAAGCATGGCGGTACCCTGTATTGACGACGAAACCAATATCGGGAGCCGACCATGCTTCTTCCGGCCGCATTCTATCCCCATGCGCAGTGCATCGCCAAGCACCTGCCGCATCTGCGACCCAGCCAGGTCAAGGGCTTGGCCCTGTGGGTGGGCGGGACCCTCCTGGCCCACAGCAGCTGCCAGAACGCCGTCCTGGGTGCCCTGACGACTCTGGGCCTGGGCTGGCACGCCACCCGCCAGTACCTGCGCGAGTGGCTCCATGACGGGGCCGACCGGGCTGCGCCCTGCCGGGTGCAGCTGGACGTGGACGCCTGTTTCGCACCGCTGCTGCGCTGGGTCCTGGCCTGGTGGCAGGGCACGGAACTGACCCTGGCCATCGACCCTACGTCCAAGGGCGAGGACCTGGTGGCCCTGGTCGTGAGCGTGGTCTACCGGGGGCTGGCCATCCCCGTGGCCTGGCGCATCAAGCCCGGCGGCCAGCCCGGGCCCTGGATGCCGGACCTCGCGGCCCTGCTGGACCGCCTGGGGCCCGCCGTGCCGCCGCACATGACCGTGCGCGTGCTCTGCGACCGGGGCCTGCAGAGCCCCCGCCTGTGGTCGGCCATCCGCCGCCAGGGCTGGCACCCCTACATGCGCTACGACCGCCACATGACCTTTCAGGCGACCACCGGGCCCCGTTGGCCGGCCTGGCGCTTCGTGGCCCGGCCCGGACAGTACACGGTCACGGCCGGGCGGGCCTTCCGCGCGCGTAAGCGGCGCGGCACCCTGATCGTGCTCTGGATGCCCGGCCAGGAGACGCCCTGGGTCGTGCTCACGGACGAGTCCCCCGCCGACGTGGACCTCGGCGCCTACGGCCTGCGGGTCTGGATCGAACAGGGCTTCCGCACCCTCAAGCGCATGGGCTGGCAGTGGCAACGCACGCGGCGCACGGACCCCGCCCGCGTGGACCGACACTGGCTGGTCCTGGCCGTGGCCACCCTCTGGGTCCTGGCCCACGGCACGCGCGTGGAGGAGGCCCGCCTGCGCGGCCTGGCTCCCGGCCGCGTGCGGCAGCCGCCCCTGACGCCGGCCGTGGCCGAGGACCGGCCCCTGAGCGTGTTTCAACTGGGCCGGTTCCAGGCCCAGCGGCTGCTGCACCGCGGCTATGCCTGGGCCCGGGTCTGGCTGCAGCCCCTGCCGGGCCCGGACCCGCCCCAGGAACTGCAACGGGTGGACCCGCCGAACGGGTAGCCCTCCCTTATTTACACACAAAGATGCAGATTAGGGCTTTACCTACCCCTGTCAGGGGCCCCTGCGGGAGCACCCACACCAGGGAAACCCGCCACACCACGATGCCGTACCGGGGCACCGACTAGCCGGTCCCACTTCTCCATCAAGACGGGCACGCGGCTGAAATACACGCAGATGCCGCTCCGCAAGGGGGTGTACGCCATCCACCTGCACGTCACCCGCCGGAAGGGCAATCGGCAGCCTGCAGCTGTATTGGGTGATCTGAGTTTCGCCGCCGGCGGCGTGGTACATGCGGCAGCGCATCCGCCAGGCGTTGGACGACAGCGACAACGACAACGGCCCCAGCAACGGTCCGGTCAAGGTGGACGAGACCCACCCGGGCGGCAAGCACAGGAACATGTCCAGCGCAGAGCGCAAGGCACGGGCAGACACGGGGCGCGGCGCGGCCGTCATGCCGACCACGGTCGGCATGAAGGACAGGAGGACCAACCCAGTGCGCGACAAAGGGATGAAGTGGCCTGTTCACGGTGCCACAGACCGCCCGCGACAGCCACGCCTGCCGGGAAACGGCCAGGATTCCCGTTGGTGCCAATCCAGTGTGCTGCCGACGCATGGCCCTGTCATCGGACCGCGGCGAGGCTCCGGCCACCCGCAGGACCGCGGTTGCCTTGGCCACCCACACCGGCTCCCGTTGTCTCCGAGGCAACGGGAGCCGTGAGCAACCCATGGGGTTCCGGGAGTACGGGATTGATTTCAGTCCCGGGGTCCCGGGGCCGAGAGGGGGAGGCAAAGCCCCCATCCGCATCCTGGGGCAAAAGGAGGACTACCCGGTCGGCGGGTCCACCCGTTGCCGTGACCGGGGGTGGATCCGGTCCCGGCAGGGGCTGCCGCCGGACCCGGGCCCAAGCGTAGCCGCGGTGCCGCAGGCACTGGACCTGGAACCAGCCCCGCCGCAACACGCGCAGGGACCGGTCCCCGGCCGCGGCCGGTGTCAGGGGCGGCCGGCGCACGCGGGCGGGGACCAGGCCGCGCAGGCGGGCCTCCTCCACACGGGGGCCGCAGGCCAGGAACCGGAGGGTGGTCACGGCCAGGACCAGCCCGGGCCGGTCCACGCGGGCCGGATCCGTGCGGCGCATGCGCGGCCACGGCCAGCCCATGCGCCTGGCGTGCGGAAGCCCTGTTCGACCGGACCCGCATCCCGGAGACGCCGAGGTCCACGGCCGGGATGCAGTCGTGTGGCCCATCCACGCGCGCCGTGGGGGGCCTGTTCGGGAAGGGGCACGACAGGTGCCGTCCCTGCCGGCGGTGCTTCGGGAAGCCCGCGTGCCGGACCGGCCGGCCTTGCGGGCCTGGCCGTACGGTCCCGGCGGTTGAGGCCATCCGCCATGGGGCGGAGGGCCTTTTGGCTGACATGCGGACACAGGCCCGTGGACCAGGGGTACCCATCCCGCTTCACCGCATTGAACCCCTTGTGCAGCTCCCTGTCCGACAGCCACTTGCCGTCGGTGCCGGTCTCGGTGAACCAGGCGTACCGGAACGGGGCCCACGCCCCGTTGCCGGCCACGCGCGCAAACCCGCAGTGCGGCAGGCACAGCGTGGCCTGCCGGTCCGTCGGGCAGGCCACCGACCGCGACCGCACCGTGTACACGCTGTCCAACACGGAGCGGCTGGCGGACAATCCGCGCCGCCAGCAGGGCCGGGGTCCCAGGGACCGCCGCACGCCGGCGGACACGGCGCATGCCGTGGCGGGGGAGGACCTGAACACGAAGGCCGGGACGGCCGCCGCCAAGGGCACGGGGGCGGAACCCGGCCGGAACCTGAAGCGGAAGGCCGGACGGCACCGCAGCCTGCCGGCGCGCGGCGGGCGCGACCCGGAACGGAAGCCGGACCCCAAGGCCGGGGAGCCAGGCAAGGCGAACCCGGTGCCTACTTCACAAACATGCAGCCGGTGCGGCCACGTCCACAGAACCCACCGACCGTCGCAGACACTATTTGTGTGTGGCCTGCGGGTTCCAGGCCAACGCCGGCCACGGTGGGGGGTGATCTGGATTTCGGCGTGGGTGGGGCGTTCTTATGGGGTCCGTTCCGGGGCGCGGAGCAGGGGCTGCCGCACGGCCAGGGGGCGATCCCGTGGGGGACCCCCGCGACCCGTGAACCGGATGGGGTGGAAGTTCCGTCAGGCAGGTGTGACCCTTAAGTAATATGTATGGTGGTAGGGTGTTCCGGGACGCGGGGGAGGATCGCCGGCAAGGGACGAGAACAGGCGCTCCCGGAAGGCTTTCCAGGGGCTGTGCGGAGGGACCGCGGCGGTCCGTGCCGGAGCCCTGCAGGGGGCCGCAAGCGACCGGAGTCCGAGTGCGATTCGGCGCACGTCAGATAGCAGTCCGAATTAGGTCTGAAACCCTCGGTCTCAGGGCAGGAATCAGCCGTCGGCCGACGGGATTCGGCAAGTTGCCTGTGATAGAGTTAATCCTATGCGGGTCACATGACCCCAGCGCGTCGTTATCGTGCTTGGCGACCACAATCGCCGCCTAAATCGGAGAATCGCCATGGGAGGCTGTGTGATATGAAGGGATTGAGAGGATTGTTCAGGCTGGGCACGTTGACGCTCTTGGCCCTGACGCTGATGGTGGCCCTGGCGCTGCCGGCGGCGGCGGAAGTCGAATCTAAGTGCAGCTCCAGCCAGATGCTGGATGAAGTCGAAATCGTCAGTGTTGCGGCCAAGGAAGCTCCGGCTAGCTGGAGTGCCCAGGACCTGGTGAACTTCGACTACGACGGTGACATCGAGAACGGGCTCTTGGAAGTCGTCTTCAAGGACATTCCCACCGACTTCGACTTCGATGGCTACGAGATCGTGGCTGTTCCCGGTGACGACGATCCAGGGAACTCCGACGACCTACTGGGAGATGCCGGCGATTACACGTCGCCATCGCTGATTGCCCGGCCCGCGGTCGTTGGTTCCACGATTACCGAGGTGTTGAACCTTGAACCTGGCACGAAGTACTACGTGACGGTCTATGCCGTGAATCACAACACAGTGCAGATCAGCCCGCCTCAGCGTGCACAGGACAGCGTTGCGGCTACGACGCTGCTCAGTGCTCCATTCTTGGGGGCGCTCGACGGGAAATATGTCGTGCATACTGCAGACACCGACGACATTGACAATGACGGTGACACTACCGAACTCATTATTCGTCCGACAGATGTCACGGCTGCAGCCTCGTGCGACCCGAATGCAGATCCGGCAGTTGAGGGTTGTAGCTTTACTTGGACCGAAGTCGGTCTTGAAGACGACGACTTCAAGGGTGCCCATTTCGCCCTCTACGGTGCCGAGAATGAAGCTGGCCAGCACTACTTCCGATGGCTGAACCCCGCCGACTACGGACCCTTCGACCATACCATCATTGTTGATGGTGATGATATGCACGAGGCCGACATGCTGTCCCTCGACAAGGACGGCGACGTGGAGGACGACTGTGACGATGAAGGTGGCGACTGTGGCCACACGCACTACCAGTTCAAGGCTGTGGACGACAACGGCAGAACCGTAGCCAGCGAAGAGGTGAAAACGGGCGGTAGCTTCACGGTAAGTGGTGCCGACGATGCCGACTTCTTCCAAGTGGTGTTTTCCGCCGAGAGTGGTGATCTGACCCTGTCCGTCTCACTGGGCCGTATGGTTGGCGGCAAGTACAAGGCTATGAGCGATACCGCTTCCGTGATGTTCGAGGCTCCGGGTGATCTGCGAGCTCTTGACCAGACGTACGAAGAGTACCTCACGGTCAACGGCGACATCACCGGTGACATCGACGAAGATGATGATGTCAAAGCGTATCTTGATTCGGACTTTACCACCATCTCATTTGGTGACATAGACACCGACAAGGAAAAGATAACGGCCTATCTCAACAACCAGTTGAAGTAACCCCGGAAACCTAACCAGGAGACTAGCGACAATGCGCACTTGGACAAAGCCCGTATTGGTGAAGTTGGACATTGCCGAGACCCTGAGGGGTTCCGGTCCTTGTCCCGATGGCGACGGTGGCTCTGAGGCCATGTAGCCATGACTATTTGACTGGAACCCTTCGAGGGACGGTCAAGTTGAACAGCCCCGGCAGATGCCGGGGCTGTTTTGATTCATGTTGTTGTAGTTGCGAGGTCAACACCACACCAACTGTTCGCACGGTCCCGCAGGTAGGCTCCAGTCCGCGCCTCCGCCTCTACCAAGACCCAGTGTTTTGTCCCGGAAATATGTGAACATAATGGAGAAGACCAGGTATCCTGTTCCCCATCCACTCACACGTGGGAGAGACCATAGCCCGGGAACGTCCGTTGCCACCGCTCACTGTCAGCCCCGATGCGAGCGAGGGACTCGCGTCGATGACCCGGTCGCGCAGCCTGCCGCGGGCCTGGTGTGCCGCGCTCAAATCGTGCTGCTGTGCGCCGAGGGCCTGGACAACACGACGGTGGCAGCACGGGTCCGCGTCAGCCGTCAGACAGTCGGCAAGTGGCGCGCACGCTTCCCCGCACCCAAGGCCTCATGGGCCTGTACGCCGAACGCCGGCCGGGCCGGCCGCGCACCCTTCCGGGCGACGCCCTCATGACGCTGCTGCAGAAGACGCTCGAAAGCAGTCCCCCCGGCGGCGCCACGCACTGGACCTGTCATTCCATGGCCGAGACCACCGGGGTGTCCAAGTCCACAGTGCAGCGCATCTGGACCGCGTTCAACACCCAGCCCCTCCTGCCCCTCGACTCGGCTACGTCAAAGGCGTGAAGCACGGCTACATCCGCTACCAGCCAGGTCCTCGCCCAGTGCAAGTCGCGCCACCGCCACCAGGAGTTCCTGGTCGCCGGTACGAGTATGTGGTGGGAGGTGTATGCGGCCCTGGCCGAGGGGGACTGGCAGCGGCTCAGTGCCGGCCCCGGCAGCAAGGGCGAACGGTGGTACGGCTGGCAGTGCCTAGTGCTGGCCGAAGGGGCGGACGCGGACAAGGGCTACTACCTGCTGTTCCGGCGTGCCTGCGCGCAGCCGCAGAAGTGGCAGGCCTATCTCGTGTGGAGTCCCCCGGCCTGCGATGTGCCCACCCTGGTCCGGATTGCCGACAGCCACTGGCGCATCGAGTCGGCCTTTGAGCTGGCCAAACGAGGTGGGCCTGGACGAGTACGAGGTGCGCAACGCCCGAGGCTGGGACCGCCACATGATCCTGTTGTGGGCTCTAGCCCTGCTCAGCGTGGTGCGGGCCGCTTCCTGCCCCCGCCGAACCCCAAAAAAAGGAACCATAGCCCCTGTTACCCTGCGGGTATCGGCAGGAGGAAGATCCGATGTCCAGGCACGCCCGACACGCAAGCCCCAGCCCTACCGCTGCCGCGTCTGCCGCCGGGATTTCTTGGTCAAGACCTACACCGTGATGCACGGCTTCCATCTGGGCTGCCGCGTCTAGGTCATCGCCCTGTACATGCTAACGTCCCGGCCCAAGGGCGTGTCCAGTCACCAGTTGCACCGGGACCTGGGCATTTCCTACAAGGCCGCCTAGCACCTGTCGCATCGCATCCGCGAGGCCTACCGCACGGACCCGGTGCTGTGCCAAGGGCCGGCCGAGGTGGATGAAACCTACGTGGGTGGCCGGGAGACCAACAAACACGCGGACAAGAAGCTGCGCGCCGGACGCGGCACCGTCGGCAAAACCCCGTTGGTCGGGCCCAAGAACCGGCCCGGCAACGCCTGCCGGGTGGCGGTGGTGCCCCAACAACCGGCAGGCCACCCGGCAGGCGTTCGTGCGGGCACACCTGACCCCTGGGGCCCGGCTCTACACCAACGAGGCCGCCGCCTACCGGGGCGACTATCGCCATGCCAGTGTCCATCACGGGGGTGGCGAGTACGGACGCGGTCCGGTTACACACCAACGGCATCGAGTCGTTCTGGACCCTGTTCAAGCGTGGCTTTCGGGGCACCTACCACTCGATGAGCCCCAAGCACCTACACCGCTATGCCTGGGAGTTCGAAGGCTGCCACAACCACAAGGCCGACGGTGCCCTGCAGCACAGGGCCTGCCTCGTGCAGGGCATGGAGGGCAAGCGGCTTACCTATTGGGAACTGACATCATCCCCGTCTTGGATGCCTCTGCCTCTCGGTAGAGTGCACCGTCCCCTACGGCCCGACTTGGTTGGTTCCGTGGGGGCCATGGGGCCGCCGCATCTGGTCCATGTGCGGACCGGAATCAGGAGCTCTGGACGGCGAATGGAATAGGCCTACCACGGCCACCGCAGGACGCGTCCCCATGACCCGCAAGGAATCCCAACTGCACACCACGCCGGAGGCCTTGGCGCGGGCCGTGGTCCGGACCCGACCCTACCTGGGTCCGGAACGCATCAAGGTGTTCGCGCAGGAAGCGGCGGCCAGGCACAAGGCCCGTGACCTGGCCCGGACCTTTCCGCAGGTGGAAGTTGTGCCCTGCGGCACCGGATACGCCGTCCTGGCCGACGGCTGTCCCTATCTCACCAATGGCCGGGTCGCCCTCCGGCCGATGCCCGCAGAGTAACAGGAGCTATAGTTTCCCCCAAAAACGGGCAGCCTGGCCGCTTTCCGACGGGCCCGTGGCCAGGCCGGGGACTGATCCTCCTCAGTACGTTCATACGAGACCAGACACCCTAGCAGACACCTCCTCGGCCTATGCCATAGCTTGATTTCCAACACAGTATCTGTGTTGGAAATCAAGCTATGGCAGGTCCAAATTGCCACTCCTCCTGTGGCACCCAAGGTGTTCCTCGGCGTCAGGTGCAGGAGGAGCTTGCGCATGACCGCAACCAGGGCGACCTTGCCCGTTTTGCCCCGTTGCCGCAGGCCCTGATGGAAATGTTGGTGGATGCCTGCCTGTCGAATCATGAACAGGGCACCATGTACAGCGCGTGGCGTACAGCGGCCCGACCGCCCCGGATCGACCGCTGGCCGCGTTTGTGGCCGCGGTCCCGCGACCACGGCGCGAGCCCCACCAGCAAAGTCAGGGCCTTGCTACCCCGTTGACCCAATTTGGGCAGAAAGGCCACCCGCAGGGCCGCGGTCAAGAGACCCACCCCGGCACACTGCGGTACCGCGTGGCTTGGGGGCGGAGGGTCGCACTGCGCTGCAACAGCCTTGTCCAGCCGGTTCCTCCGTTCCTGGACCCGCTGAGCGACCCGTGGCCGACGTCTGCGCAGCCGTTGCTGCAGCTCCTCACGTTCCTCCTCGCTCTCCGACAGATAGGGGGCCGAGGCCGGGAACACCTGACCATAGCGCGCGAGCACCCGGGCATCTAGTGCACAGTCTCATAAGTTCTTCGGATGTGTGCCAGCTGGGCCAGGATGGCGTCTGCGTCCCCTTGCCAGCGGGGCGGCAGGGCGTGGCGATTGCGTCCCCGCACATAGCGGCCCACGGCGGCCTGCAAGGCCGGGACGCTGTCCCAGGAGCCATGGGCCAACACGTGGCGTTGCAGGGCACTGAACCAGTGCTCAATCAGGTTCAGCCAGGAGGAATGGGTGGGGATGAAGTGGAAGTGGAAACGGGGATGGGCCTCCCGCCAGTCCCGCACCTTGCGGTGCTTGTGGGGCGAGTCGTTGTCCAGGACCAAATGCACCTGCTGGGTGGGGAAACGCCGGGCCAGCTGGCGCAGGAAGGCCAGGAACTCCTGATGCCGGTTGCGGGCGGCACAGGCATAGTAGATGCGACCGGTGTCCAGGTCCAGGGCGGCCCGCAGGGAGAGGGTGCCGTGGCGGACGTAGTCGTGGGTGCGGGTGGCGGGGCGGCCGGCGGTCGCGGGCAGTCCGGCCTGGGTGCGGGCCAGGGCCTGCATCTGGGGTTTCTCGTCAAAGGACAGTCTCACCACCTCGGGGTCCTTTTTTTTTCGTAGACCGCGAGCACGTCGCGCAGCTGGGCCTCGAACTGCGGGTCGTCGGAGAGCTTGAAGGTGCGCACGCGGTGGGGCTGGATGCCGGCCGCCGACCACCAGCGCTGCAGGTGCCCGATCGAGATGCCCGTCTCCCGGGCCATCAGGCTCAGGCTCCAGCGCGTATGCCCGTCCGGCGGGTCCTCCTGCAGCTTCTGCCACATGGCCTGGCGGTCCGCCTCCGTGTAGGTCGGGGGGCAGCCGCTCCGGGGCCGATCCTGCAATCCGTCCAGCCCGGCCTCCAGGTACCGGTCGCGCCAGGCGGCGACCGTGTCCTCGGTCACGCCCACCGCGGCGGCCACGGCCGCCAGGGTCTGCCCTTGGGCCAAGGCCAGCAGGATGCGGGCGCGCTGCACCTGGCGGTGGGGCCGGGTCTGGGACCGCGCCCAGTCTTCCAGGGTTGGTCGGTCCGCTGCCTGCAGGGTTAAACCGCGTATCCGTGCCATGTTCTCCAACCGGTGTCTGTGGGGCTCCCAGAGAGGCTCCATTTTACCCTAACAACTTCTGTGAGCATGCACTAGGGCATCCGTCTTGGCCTCGTAGCCACAGGCGCGCGATGGCGCGCACCCGTAGCGGATGGACCACTTGAACAGTGATGCCGGCGGCCCTGAGGTAGCTCACTAGGGCGTGTGGACATAAGGAATCCAGTGGCTGTGGGACCGGCGGATTATCATCGCAGGCCTGTTGGTTTCCCACTTCACGGCCCCCCTGCCATGTCCCGCCACGCGCTGCGCAACGTCGAATTCCAGGCCATGTACCGCCATTTGCGTCGGGGTCCCCGGGTCCGTGCCGGCCATCCTGACGACCTCCGTCTCTTCCTGCACGGGGTCGTGTATCTGGTGCGCACGGGCATCCCCCTGGCGGGACCTGCCGACCCGCTTCGGCTCCTGGAACCGCGTCTTCCGCCGCTTCCGCCGCGGGTGCCAAAACGGGGTCTGGGAACGCATGCTGGCGGCCATGGCCGCCGCACAGGCGGATCTGGCCCAGGTGCATCTGGACTCCACCCATGTGCGTTGCCATGTCAGTGCGATCGGGGCGGCGGACGGTCCGGCGGCCCACGCCCTGGGCCGCAGCCGGGGCGGCTTTGGCACCAAGCTGCACGTCCTGGTCGACACCGCCGGGCGGCTGTTGCGCGTACGCCTGACCCCGGGCCAGGCCGGCGACACGCCCCAGGCCCGGCCGTTGCTGGAGGGGCTGCGCCCCGGCCATGTGATGGCCGACCGGGCCTACGATGCCGACCACCTGCGGGACTTCATCGTCGCACAGGGGGGCGCACCGGTGATTCCGGGTCGTCGCAACCGCAAGGTGCCCATCAAGCACGACCGGGAACTGTACCGGGCGCGCAACGTTGTGGAACGCGGCATCGGCTGGCTCAAACAGGGTCGCCGCTTGGCCACGCGCTTCGAGAAGACGGCCGCCAGCTACCTGGGCCTCGTGATGTTCGTGGCTGTGCGCCATTGGCTGCAAAACCCCTTCGCCCGCTAATGTCCACACGCCCTAGCACTGCAACGAGATGTCAAGGCGGCTGGGCACGGCGACGGCTGTGGGAACGGGTGGCGGCCCCGTTGCGCTCGCGGCGGTAGGCCAGCAGGGCCTGTACCAGCCGCCACCCGGTTCCGGGATGTCGGCCCAGGATACGGAGCGCGTCGCCCACCTGGCGCACGGTCAGGCCGGGGCGTTTTTTTGAGGCGCGTCGTCTGCCGCACCAGGAAGAAGTGGGCCAGCAGGCAGAGGGTCATGTGTCGATACCAGCCCTGCCCGCGGCGGCCCTCGTAGTCGCCCAACCCCACGTTCTGCTTGCCTTCCTGGAAGCAGCTCTCGATGGGCCAACGACGACCGGCCAGATGGGCCAAGGCTGCCAGGGGCATGTCGGCCGGGGCATGGCAGAGGTACGTTTTGAGCTCGTGGTGGCGGGGATGGCGGCGCAGCAGCAGCCACACCTCGGGGCCCGGCAGGCCCTCGCGCACCGCCACCACGCGCCGGGCGCAGAACTCGGCCTGCAGGGGACCGTGGCTCCCCTGCTGCAGGGTCAGGCGCTGCCAGGCGGAGGCCGGTTGTTGGGCCGCCACCTGCCGGACCTCGCGGGCCCGGGGTGCACCGGGGACCAGCCGCGTGCGGGTCGGCGGCCGGCCGTGGGCGGGCGCGGGCGGCACATGGGTGGCGGGAGCCTCCGTCCAGACCCGGGTGCTGTGGGGCACCTCGGCACAATAGCCCAGGCCGGGTCCTCGGCCCAGGGGCGGGGCAGGTACAGGGCCCGGTGCACCAGGCAGGCCCCCTGCGCGCTGGCATACATAGGCCACGAAGACCCCGGCCTGGCAGTTGGCCCGCTTGCCCAACTCCCCGCACCATTGGCGGGCCACCCCCACCGACATCTTACCCTGCTTGCGAAAGTCGCTGCCGTCCACGATCAGAACCCCCTCCTCCTCCCCCAGGGTCGCGCCCACTTCCGCCCACTTCCGCCCACAGGCGAGCCAGCAGGGGGGTATCGGACCAGGAACTCTCGCCCACGAACTGCTGCAGCGAGCGCACCGCATTGCGATCGGGGCCCTGAAGCTTCAGGACCATCCGCTCCACCGACTTGCGCGGTTCGTCCGAGAGCAGGCCCAGCAGGTAGCGGCGGGCGCTGGCTGCCTGCTCGCGCCGCGGGTAGAGGGGCGCAAAGAGCGCATGGTAGGCCTCCAAGTCGGCCGGGAGCGAGCCCACCCCGGCAGGAGGCGATGGGGACGCGGAAGCGGTGGCGTGGGACATGACGGGCTCCGATGCACAACGAAATCCTACTTAGGGTACTTGACATCTCGTTGCAGTACTAGGTGCCGTTCATATTATCTCCGCCGGGACCTCACACACCGACTGTGTGGCCCCCGCATGGGCCCTGTACCGCAGCCAGCGGCGGAGGCCGAGGCCCGGACCGCTGTTTGCGAAGCGGTGCACGGGACCTTCCCCAATGACTACGTCCAGCATGGCCTTTGACATATCCCTACATTGTGCGGATCACCGACGAGGATGGCGAGGTGTGTCTGCAGGCGACAACATTGCCACTTTGCCATCCAAATACGGCATCAACAAGCTGTTTTGGGAACATGGGGTGCTGATACCGCCGTTCCTGACACTAACTTCCAGATAACGTTCAGCAACGTTAGGATCAACGATGGCGTTCAGGCTTCGGCTCAGGATGGTGGTCCAAATCCAGACGATGGAACCACTACCTTCACAGCAGCGATGGGGAGAGCTCCCGCTACCATCGGTCTGTCCCCATGTCAGCCCTGCACCGCCCGACCGGCGGCACCAAGTAATACCAAGCTCGACTTTGTACAAAGTTCCGTGCGGGCACGGAGAGAGTGGCGAGCGTGTCAGGCCGAGTAGCAGAGGGCGGCCAGCAGCGGTGCGGGCGGCGGCTGGGGAAGTTTTTGGATGTCGGGGGTGGCCGGGGACAGGGAAAAAAGGGGCAGCCGGGTCCAGAGGGTGTGGCGGACGCAGGCCAGGACATCGGCGAAGGTGGGCACGGTCTTGGCATACCAGGCGGCTCGGCGGGGACGCAGGCGACGCTCCCGCCGCAGGCGGTGGGCGACCAGGATGAGCCAGCTGAAGAGACCGAGCAGGGCCGGGGTAGTGCGGGCGATGGCGGCCGCCGACCACTGGCGCTGGGTTTCCACGCCCAGGTGGGCGCGCACCTCCTGGAAGGTGACCTCCACCTGCCAGCGCTGCAGGTAGGCGGTGAGGATGGCGGTCGGGGTCCAGTCGGGGTCGGTGCAGAGCAGGGCCTGGGGCTCCCGGCATCCGCTCGGGTCGCGCAGGAGCAACCAGCGCAGGGGCACGGTGGGCTGGCCCGGGTGGTACCAGAGGGCCGTGCCGGTGGCGACTTGGAGATGTCTCCTGGTGCCGTCGGGCCAGCGTTGGTGCAGGGCGGTCCACTGCGTGTCCGGGTCGGTCAGCACCGCCTGCAGGGAGGGCTGACGGGCGCCCACGATCCGCGGTCGCCCCTTCTGGCCCGGCTGGCGGGGCGGGGGCGGATTATGCAGGACGGCATCCAGGCGCAGTCGGGTCAGGAAGGTGATGGGCGGGGTCATGGCCTGGCAGGCGGCCAGCAGCTTCAGGGTCGCGTAGGTCCGGTCCGCGACGACCACCAGCTCCCGGTCGGGCAGCCAGCGGCGCAGCAGGCACAGCATCTGGCGGGCCCAGTCGGTGACCGTCTTGTGGCGGCGGCCTCGGGCCGCGTGATAGTGCCGGGAGGGGGCCAGCACGGTCAGGAAGGGCAGGGGCCACACCCGCTGGGCCCAGGGCACTTCGGCCAACAGCATCAGGCTGACCCAGCGCAGCCCCTTGGCCTTGACGAAGTGGCCGTGGGAGGAGCGGACCGGATCCCGATAGACCCCCAGGGCCTCGATCTTGGCTCTCCAGCGCCGTTCCAGGGTCTCGTCGATGGCTAGGTGCAGCGGTCCCGTCAGCGCCAGGTGTTGGACCAGCTGCCCCAGCAGCACCCGGCTGACGTCCAGGGACGACCAGGAGGCCCGGCTGAGGACATGGTGGTAGCGGGCCCAGTCGCCCTCCTCCTGCAGGGCCCAGCGCATACAGGGCCGCGCGGTCACCGTGCGCCGGCCGGGAGCCAAAATGACCCCCGTCAGCAGGATCTGCACCTTGCGCCAAGTGCGCGCGTCAAAGAGCGATGTGAAGGGCGACAGCAGCGGTACAATGGCGTCGGGCAGGCTGGGCATGATGAACCTCTTGTGATGAATTGGTTCATTCTGCCAGCCTGCTTTTCCTGTCCTATTGCGACCTCAAGTTGTACAAAGTTGAGCTAAGCCAGGATCTGCCGCACCTCCGTTGCAATACCCACAGGACCAGCCTTCGATGTTGCATACTTTGTAGTCGTCTAGGACTGTCTCCTGCTTGGCCATCTCAAAGGCATTCTCAGTACAATTGGTGTTGGCCACGCCGACGATGTCCCGCGGGGCAAGGCCAAGTAAGCTTGTCAGTCGTACCGGATCCCACTTGCTACCGACGCACCCGCTCCGGGCCTCCGCCCTTCGAGTCGAGGACAGCGGTGTAACGGTTGAGATAGCTTCTCCAACAAACAAGACAGCCACCCGAAACGGGTGGCTGTCTTCACACTTCTGTGTATCAGGAACTTGGACGGCTTTGGAGCTGTCTCTAGCGCCTGTCCCACTTAGGTTGTTTCACGATTTAGACGAGAGAGCATCCTTCCGTCTAGTCGAGCACTGTGAACTCGGTGATCGTCAAGGCTGTCACAGCATCCACAGCAGTTGTGTTGAGGTAGTCGGTAAAACCAGTGATCGCAGTCCGCGTCTCGTCAATCGGGCGCACCTTCAACGTGGCAATCGGGCTGATGACTTCATCATCGTCGTTGATGGCCCACGCCGTGATCGTGTAGGTCACGTCACTGGAGAGCGCGTCAACCGGGAAATCCCGATGCTCGTTCGGAGGATCTGCGTAGATGTTTGTCGCAACAAGCGCAGCAGGTCTGACATAGGACAGACCGATGGTGGCGGGTGCCACCCCCGTCGCTGCTGCGAAGGCAGTGTCGGTAGTGCCCGGATTTGGACCGGTGGCATCGTGAATCGGGGCCTGAGGGCCGTCGTCGAGCCTAACGTTGCTGAACTTTGTCCCGAGGTTAGCGGCGGGAGCGGCAGTATCAGCAGTACCCAATGTCCCAATAACCAGCTTATTGGTATCGTACTTGGATGCCAAGGTGGCAACATCGTCGCCTTCAGATACCACGTCGCCATCCTCGTCGGTGATCCGTAGGACGTAGGCATCGAAATCCACTTTGTCGTAAGGTCCCTTATCCGACGCGTAGCGATTGCCGTCTGCATCCAACTCGGTGTTTGCCAAGCCGATCCGCAATCGCGCCGTGGTCGGACTGGTCACAAAGCCCCCGGTCCTCTCCTTGTAGTTCCCGAAGTTCTCGTTGTAGCCCACGTAGTAGAAGGTGCCCGCTGTCTTCTGCGTCACTTCTTCAATATCGTCATCAGTGCCCGCTTCACCGTCGGCACCATCAGTAGCAATCGTCTGCAACCGTATGACGCTCGTTGTAAAGGACGGCTCGGTCAGACTCTGGTCGATGCTCTTCTCCAGAATGTCGCTAATCAGGTACTTACCATCCGCGGTATCAACCACGATCGCCATCTGGACCTGCACCTCTCTGCCGGTCTCAACACCGTCGAAGGAGGTCTTCTTCGAACCCAGTGACAAGGTCGCGTCTTTGGTGCTGCCGTCGTCCAGAAGCACTACGAGGGACGTGCGGTAGGCGTTGGGCCCCAGACCCCAGGTGGCGGGATCGGTAGCCGTCCACGAAACGTT
This sequence comes from Nitrosopumilaceae archaeon, assembly GCA_965261905.1. Taxonomy (GTDB): domain Archaea; phylum Thermoproteota; class Nitrososphaeria; order Nitrososphaerales; family Nitrosopumilaceae; genus VYCS01. The sequence goes on from CBDHDZ010000015.1 coordinate 103,666, forward strand.
GACCTCATCCTCTTCTTCGGAGTCGCGAGCTACGGCCAAGTCAGCAATCTGGCCGTCCCGCAAGCGAGTCTTGTAAGGGCAGTCTTTGTAGTCGTCGTCGAACAGGTCGCCAGCTGCCAAGCTGCCGCCACTGATCACGGCCAACGCCAGAAGCGCCAGCAAGGCACTCCTGAGCAAGTGAGTTCCTTTGGTCACAGTGCGTCTCCTCGTGTTACAGGTCATGCGGACGCGTCTCGGCGCCTCCTCTAGGGTAATTGTAGCGCATTGGCCCCTCACTGCCAACTGAATCGGCGTGAAGGAAAAGGGCAGGTCAAGCCCCGAATCCCTCTGCGCTCTTGGGCACATCGTACACCAAGGGCACGGCCTGTTTCGGTACGCAGACGCTCGGCAAAACCGGTGGCGGCGTCGCAGTGGTTTTGGGGGTTGTCAACCCCTCTGCCTCCACCTCCCCATCCCTGATTCGGTTCAGGCCCCAGGGCCGGGTTGGCACACCGTGTGTGGCGACTTCGAAGCTTCCCCAAAGCAAGCATCGCAACAACCAGAACCCCTCCCCCGACACACCATCCACCCAATCACCCCAGGCACCTGCGGCCGCCAAGAGGGCTTCCCGTCCAGCCCCGGATCATCCCCCACCAAAGAACCCCCAAACCCCGCCTCCGGTTCAGACCGCCCTATGGCTGCTGTAGGTTGGACAGTCCCAAACCTTCGGTTCCACCCACACCAAGGCACCCTGTCAAGACAGCCGACCCGGCCGCGGCCAGCACACAGCCTGGTCGAACCTCATACATTGCAGCCGTCTCCCCGGATGGCCGCACGGCACCCCCAACGGCAGGGGCCGTCGTACCGTCCACACCCCACTCCGCCGCCACGGATCTCCCCCCTTCCCTGGAACCCCCAACAGCCGCGAATACAGCCCCGTCAGCCCCTCGTCCGTGAAGACCTCCGAAGTTCCAACAACGTACACAACTTCAACGGAGACACCGTCAATACCCTGAAATAGCCGTAAATCAGCTGTGGAATCGGTACAAACAAGCCTATTTCAACGGTTTGGTGCGGATTCCGGGCTGTAGGCTCGACACCGGGCCGGAAAGCCTGTTCCCGTCACATCCAATGTCAACCGGGACCGTGGCGAGGGTCCCGCGACCTTGGCTTTTCAACCTTCCTGCCTTGGCCTGGCTCCCTGCATCCGCACCGTCGGTTCAAGGCCTTCCGGCACCGCCCCCAGGCGGACGGACCAGGCCCGCCCGGTCGTTGCCTGGACCGGCGCGCAACGACGTTGAATCCCTTTCCGCGACATCATCGCCTTTGCCGGATCACATCTTCCTCACCACCCCCAACGACAGCTGCCGGAAACCGCCGTCCTGCGGGTCTGCCGCGCATCCCCGTCCACCGGTGGGGCGTGCTCCATCCGGAACCCCAAACCCCGTAGGGACAACGCCCGGCACCGTGTTCCCCATGGCCCGTCAGGCACAGGGATTCCGGCGGAAGCCGACCCCACACCCGGCACCGGTCGCGACCTCGTTGCGGAAGGCTTCCCCTGTGTCGGCATGGGGCGCGCTTCCCTTCCCACAGGCCCCCTGCAACGGCAACCGGGAAACCCTCCCCGCGCCCGGCCGGACTCCCCTCCCCGTACCGGCTGACAGCCCGGATTCGCCCATGTGACCCTTCCAACAGGGACAATTTTGATTCGGTCTCAATTCGGACTGCAAACTACCAAAACAGCGGGATTCTCCGATTCGACCCGGAATCCCCCTTCCACACGGACGCGCCGGCTCCCAATGCCGGGCCTGGCGTCGCGTCGCATCGGCCGGTGTCTGCGCCCCAAACCGGAGGCGACTCCGGCTCCTGGACAAGGACCGGTACCGACACCCCCCAACCATGGCTTGGACATGCGACTCGCTACGGGACGCGCGGGGACAACGGCCGCACGGCTTGACGGAACCGACATCCAGCCAGGCCCTGCGTCATCCCGTCGTTACCGGTCTCCGTTGCATTCCCACTGGGACTTGCATGCGAGGGTTGACACCGCGCCTATCCGGTTCACGGGTCGCGGGAGTCCCTGGGGTCGGCCTTGCGGTCGCCCGGGGCGGGAGCGCTCCTCGCCGTGCGGCAGCCCCGGTCCCGCGGGCCGGAACACCGCCTGCGACGGTCGGTTTGACTGGACAGTGCATCCGCACCGGCTGCAGGCCTGCGCAGTGTGGGCCGGGTCCGCAAACATCGCCTGGCCGGCCTTGTACGCGGGCTTGCACTCCCGCGGTCCCCGGCCGGACGCCGGGATGGCACGGTTGAGGCCGGCCTTCTGCTGCATGTTCCGGCCGGGCTTCTCGACCGTGCCCTGCGCACTCTGCGTTATGGCTTTGGTGTTCAGGTCTTCCATGACGACCGTGTGGGCGGTGTCCCGCCGCGTTGCGGCGGATTGGATATATGGCCGTGTCCCGACACCGGGCGCGCTGGCGGTGCAGCTTGCGCAGTGGGCCGGCCGTGCCGCGCCGGCGATGGGAGCCCTTCTGCTGCCGGAACATCCTGCGCTGGTACCGCTTGCTCTGCGCGTCCTCGACGGTCGTGTCGGGGAGGGCGTGTACAGATCCGGTGCTGTCGGTGGCTTGCCCCGCGTTGCGGTCAACACCGACCGCTCCGGACTCCGCGGGCCGGCATGCGTCCGGGGGGCTTCCGGCACCTGGAACACGATGCAGGCATGCCCCTTCGGCTGCTTGCCTTCAGCCTCCTGCCGGACGCGCACGGTCCGCGGCTGGCCGTCGGCATGCCGATGGATGGGACCGGGACACGTCCAGCCCATCTTGGGGCTGGACAGACTCCTGTCCCGGATGCGCACGCGGGACGGGATGGTGAAGGCAGGTTGTGTGCAGTGCCTGGCCTGGTATTGCGAATGCCCGTGGTCCGGGTCGCGGAACGCGGCATGGGCGTCGCCCGGGTACTGGCAGGCGTCCCGGACGATTTCACAGCTGCTGTCCTGTCGCCACGCGTGGCCGGGCGCGTTCCGCAACTGCGGGAACCTCTTGCCCGGCGTGATGCCGGCGGTATACAACATATTGTTAAGGCAGCTTCTTCCGGTGCGCTGCGAACGGGCTGCCTGTGGAGAGCTCGAGTCCAACCTGTTGTTCCGTTGGTTCTTGGACATGGACTGGCTGGCGCGCAGCTTGGAGCTGGCCAGGGAGAAGGGCTTGTTGAAGGGCAAGGCTCTGCGACTGGTCTTGGACACAACTCCGATCCTGGGACGGGGTGTCGTGGCAAACGGAACCCTTGTCAACGGTGACCCCTGCTTGATAAACGACACAGTATCCGTGTTCGATGTCAAGACATGGAAGGTTCCGATGGCCACTGCTCCTGTGGCAACCAAAGTGTCCCTCGGCGGGCCACCGCATTCAGGTGCAGGAGCAGGATGTGAGCCGCTGGGCCGAGCAGGGAGGCTACAACCGCTACTTGGAACCCAGCATCCAGGGGAGCACTGAGGCGGACTGGAGCACCCCGAGGCACGGCGCGCGTTCCTGGCGGCGGTCGTGGCCGCCGCCTACGGGGATGGCGAGAACTGCCGGCAGTTGGCCGAAGCCGAACGGATCCTGGTCGCCAAGGTGCCCAAACCACCCCGCAGCCGGTACTTCACCAAACAGGCTTTCCCCATCGACCTGGGGGCCGGCCGCTGTACCTGTCCGGCCGGAGAGGGCACGCCCCGTCTCCACCGCCAGGGGCACGACCGCGACGGATACGGGCAGCGGGTTCCGCGCTGGGCCATGTGTCTTCGCGGGGGCAGTCTGTGACGGCTGTTCCTTGCAACCGCAGTGTTTGCAGGCCGCACCCGGGCGCGGGCACCGCGTCAGCCTGCATCCCCGGGAAGGTCTGCTGCCGGAGGCCTGGGCCTGGCAGGCCAGCGCGGCCTTTGCACCCTATCGGGCCTGGCACCAGGTGGCCGAACATCGCCTGGCCCGTCTGGTGCAGTTGGGCCTGCGCCAGGCGCGCTATCGGGGGCGTGTACCAGGACCGAAGCCCAACTCCTGCTGACGGCCACTGTGGCTCATCTCACCCACCCATGGGCCTAGGTTCCTGCCTGAGGGGACTGGAGCACATGGCTGGGCCCGGGCCTGCCGGACGACTAGCGGTGTGCCGGGGAGGCCACCGCCATCGATTCGGAACGGACGCGCCGTTCCTGCAACTATTTACCTGCAACAATGGTTTGTGCTCACACAGCCTGCCCCCCACATCAGACTGTGTGCGCGGTTTCGTTAGTGCACCACAAAGGCAAGTACCGCGCATGACATCCGAACAAGCCTGCCCGATTTGGGACGGACCGCCTTCCGCGCAGGACATCGCCGAAGTTGGCCAGCCCTGCGACTCGCCGCGGGCCGGCGGCCGCTTCGTGCTGATGCCGGACGGTGCAGCCTGCCTGCAGAAGAGACTCCTGACCGACCGGCAGCGGGCCAACCTCAGCTACCGGATCTACCGCCACAACCTCGACTACCGGCTGTTCGACGACCGGACATCGGGCGAGAGACCGATTGTCGTCGACCAGGAGTGGGTGGAGAACAACCGGGACCGCACGCCCTCGGCCTCGGAGCGCATGCTGACCTTCCTGCGGGAATTGATCCGCTGTGACGATGCCGGCCGGGAACCCCATGAAGGGTTGCAGCGGGCGGCCGGCGGTTGCCGCAACGACAAGGACTTGAAGGATCTGCGGCTGTACGCACTGGACAGGGGATGGTTGCGGGGAGGAGGATTGGATCCGGATACCCCCTCTTTCCCTCACCCTGGCCTCATCGACCTTGATCTTGGCGCACGCCTCCTTGTGGAGGAACACCTCGGCGCGCAGGACCACCAAAAACAGGCGTTTGTGGCCATGTGGTTCGCACCGTTCATGGAAGAGGTCTACGACCTTGCGTTCGCTCCCGCCATTGAGGCCGCCGGCTACGAACCCGTGCGCATCGACCGCAAGGAATTCCTGGGCAAGGTGGACGACGAAATCCTGGCCGAAATCCGCAAGTCGAAGTTCGTCGTGGCGGACTTCACTACCGACAAGGAAGCCGGTGTCCGGGGAGGTGTCTACTACGAGGCAGGGTTCGCCCAGGGTCTGGGTCTTCCGGTAATCCACACTTGTCTCAGTGGCTTGTGCGAAATCCTGCACTTTGACACGAGTCACATCAACCATCTTTTCTGGGAGAATACGGAGGACCTGCGGCGCAGACTCCAAACCCGTATCGAGGCCACCGTGGGACGCGGTCCTTACGGCGACAGAACCGACTAGGAACCGCCTGCCGGGAGAACCCTCGTGGCCAACTGCATTGATCTTCCCGAACGCGACCGGTTGGCCAACCTGTTGGGCCGGCTGCGCGCGTGCGACTCGCTCGACGACGTGCCGCTCAAGCTGCTGGCGGAGCCGCAGCCCGACACCTGGCCCTCGGTCAAGCTCGTCGCGCGTTACCCCGATTGCCGACAGATGTTCATGGTCAAGGCTTCGACACGCACCGTCTTCGCACCCGCGTGGAGGGCGGGCTTGGTGATCGCAGCGACCGTGTTCGCAGCGTCAACTGATTTGACAACGTGGTTGGTGTCCGTCATCGGTTGGCCCTGGCTTGCGCAAGTTGCTCCCCCCACGTCCGGCAAATCGGACGTCCCCACTAGGGAGTCCCTGGTTGCGCGCCGGATTTGACTACCCGACCCGCAGCCAACCGCACTTCCGAAAGGCAAGCGACCCGGGCTCCGCAATACCGGGCCGCCAAGGGGGTGGGAGCAGGAATCGAACCTACGCCTGCCGGGCGTTCAAGGCCCTGACCGAGCTACCGCTGCTCCATCCCGCCTGTCCCGGAAGACCGAAACCACCGCCTGACTCGTCCAGGAAATACCTCTGTCAAGGGTTCAGGGCCCCAAACCTGATTCCGCGCACCTTCGCGGTAGCCGATGACATCCAAAGCCTGTTCTTCAGCAGCCTGCTGGTGTTCTCGACGGCGTGGTCGAGGGTGACCCGCCCGCGTGCATACCGAATCCAGTAGGTGTTGTAGAGGCCTCCCGCTCCCTCCAACGAGCGGCGCAGACCGTCCGGGGCAGAGAAGTCCAGCGGAACCGTTTCAACCAGATCGCCAAGAGGGTTCCACCAGGCGACTCAGATTCCTGACACGGATACCGCGGTCGATCAGCCTCCGGGCCACGTAACCGCCCGCGTAGCCGAAGGCACCGGGCAGATAGCAGCTCGGTTTCCGGCCCTCCTATTGATTGGGGCCCCTCCGCGGAAATGTCTCAAGAATCTGCCGAACAATCAATTCAGGCGCGTCTGGGTACAACTCTTTGATGGTCGCAGGCTCCACCTTCCTCAAGTTGCCAACTTGTCCGCGCAGCCGTTGACCGAGCCTCATGATGTCGTCGTCTATGGCGGCTGCCAATCGCACGGCCTGCTTGTAGTTCTCGGAAAGTTCGCAGCAGTCCAGTCCAGTACGACCGAACTGCTCCTCTGTCACCTTCAAACTGAACGCGACCGCAACAGCCTCCTCAAGTAAGTTTTCTCCATTGTTACAGGGGTTGAGGCAGTGCACCGCTTCGTGTCCCGCCTCGAATACGTAACCGACCCGTGAGCGACATGTGGTGAGATTGATGCACACCTTGCCGGGGCCGACCACGACGGTTTCAGGGTAGGGTGGGTTTTTTCGCAACTTGACCTTGTAATCCCAACCTGCCTCCAGTGCACCGAAGGCCTCTCCGGCTTCCGTGAGACAGTAAGCAACCATCTCTCGGATTTCGTCTTCGGAGGGGAATGCCCTGATGTATGTGAGGTCCTCATTGAACGACGTGACCATGCTACTCCTCCTCGGACGGTTTCAGTCTCGTTGATTTGGCCCCGAACGTGCCAACGGCGATGAGTGCCTACAATGGTGTTGTCTGGCCAACCCCAACACCGGCTGGGTGGGTCCACCCGAGGTGCGTCCACAGGGATCTATAGAGGATCCGGAGAGCGGTCTGTGTTTGTGTTGCGTTACGGAATCGCCGCGCCCGGTCGTCAGCGCAGCATCCGGGCCAGGCGCGGTAACGGCAGGAGTGCGATCAGCAGACAGCCAGCAACGGCGTGCCAGTACGGCATGGCAAACACTGCCACCGTCCAGCCGATGACAAACGATCCGCCCCCAACCGTGAACACGAACAGCAGGCAGCGGATTGAAAATCCACGTTTGTGCAACCGCGACCAGGATCTGCCCATCACCGCCGCCGCTTCGGCCCATGCACCCTCGCCGGTCCCGGCCACACCGCGCGGGGGAATGCTGCGGACTACAAATCGACGAAAAGAAACGATCATTTTGGTAGATGCCCAGAGGCGGGTCGGTTTCCGGGCGTGGGGCCCATACGGCGAAATCAACCCCGGATGAACCGGAGCCGGGGGAACCCGCAGTCGTACCCGCGCATCCGATCCCGGGTTCCGGGAAAGAGCGGCACCAGCTGCCTCACGGTGGTGCCAGTCACCGGCACAGCACCCGCTGCGCACACAGGTACCAGTCTGTGGCTGCAAGGCCGAAAGGCCCCGTCCGGCCTGAACCGGTGGCCCCGTGCAGGGGTCGCCAGCCCCCCGGAGCGGACGTGAGCACCAGCTCAACGACCAGGCCTGGGGCCTGGGCTAAACTCGGGTGTAGAAACGTTCGTCGAGCCCGTGCCCGACAATCACGACAACCAGGTGACAACCCTGGGATTGGGGGTTGGGTTCGCCCGGTTCCACGTGCTCAAGGTGTTGCTGCCGGTCGTTGTGCTCGTGGGCGGCTTCGGCATCCTAATCTTCCCGGTTCTGTCCGCGGGGCCATGACCGGATCGGTGTTGCAGACCTGCGGAGGTCCCGACGAACATATCGCCGAATTGGCCGACTGATGAAGAGTCCCGCAGTGACAGCGCTTGGAAGGCGGTCAACGGACTTTGGGAACTCGTGCCCTCCGTCCTAGGCGAGGGCTAATCGAGGCCCTGGAACAAGCCGACATACAAGCGCATCACGGTGCGCAAGTTCCTGGAGGCCGTCAATCTGCCTGGTACCCCGCCCCGGGGGCGGGAGCTGACCAAGCTGGTGGAAGCCATCCTGAGCGATATGGATCAAATCTGGGTCCAGACCCAGGGTGTGGAGGTCAACGTGTGCGAAGTGGAGGCAATCCTGTGCGACGGTGGAGAGATCGATCTTGACGCAACTGTCGAGCTCTCAATCTGACTACGGTCGGCCGCCCCCACTCGATCTACTGGCGTGAGCGACACCTGGTCTAATCCTGAGCTGGCTGTGGTTGGTGGCACGCACCTTCCTCCAACGGTTGAGTTTATATTGGGTGGCCGCGCACTCTGTGGGGCTATTCACCGCAGCGCAAGCACATCGGGCATGGCCGCTGGCAACGGTACCGCTGGTGGTCCAAGGCCCAAAGGGAGACAGCCATGACCAGCATCTGTCCGCGTGAACAGGAGCGACGCGAGCAACTGCTGCACCACCTGCGCGCGGGGGCGTTGGAGGAGGTGCCCAGCAACCTTCTGCTGGAACCCCCGCCCGACACTCGACCTGCCGTGATGCTGGTAGCGGAATATCCGGGATCCTGGCAAGTGTTTCAGAAGTTCCGTTCCCCGCTTGAACGGTTCAAGGCTATCACCAAGTTTGCGATAGGGCTTGTAACCCTGCTTGCAGCCTTGTTCTCAATCCCGGAAGTCAACTTGGTTTCGTTGTGGGCAACGGCTTGGGGCTTGTTGGAGTCCGCTCCCGCTTGGCTGAAGATTCTCTCCCAAAGAATTTTGGTACCTGCGGGTATGGTATTGGCCCCAACCGCAATTTTCTTGCTCACATTGTTCCTGCTGGGGCAACTGTCCTGTACGCGGGCCGTCTTGCGTCTGGATCTCAATCGTCTGCATTGCATATCGGTCAACGGTCCGAGACGTGTGCGGTGGAGGGATGTAATAACGATATCCCCCGATCGCAAGGCCTGGATTTTCGTGTTGATGGAAGACCACGCGAGTCTGTTGGTGCGCGTGCCCAAGGCCGACCGCGACACGCTGGTTGCGATCATGGGGGAACTCATCCGCCACCATCACCCGGACCTGCATGGGCTAGAGCCAGCACCGCGGTCCGGTTCTGAATCGACCAGGTCGGCTACCAAGCACGCGGAGTAGGAGAAGTACAGCAGGGCATTGACAAAGTCGTCACAGGGCCATGATCGGCTCCAGTTGGGCGGGGTTGCAGGCCACCATCTTGCGCAGCCTGCGAATTGACATCTTTGGTCAGAAATACTGTTGCATTAGCGTCAGGAAGTTCAAGGCGATGCGCTACAGGGCGGCCATGTTGCGCGCGGCATGGCCGGTGCGCAGCCGGCAGCGGTCCTCCTGAAAAGTGTCGTCCAGCACCCAGTGCAGGCTGTTCCCGCGCCCGGAGGGCACCCGCCAGTGCCCGCGCACCAGGTCGGCCACACGGGCGCCGCCGATGGTCACGGGCAGATTGGTGATGTAGTCGCGCACGGACCGCGTGGTGTGGCCGCGCAGGGTGCGTTCGGCGACCACGCACACGGCACTGCCCAAGTCCGTCCAGCGGCGGTCCGGATCGAGTTCGTCCCGGAGGCCGCGGGCACCGGGCACCACCCATGATTGTGCAGGTACGCCGCTCGATGCGTCCGTGTCCCCGTTCCACGGTCTCGCTGCGGTCGTGGGCCACGGCACCAGTGCGGTCCAGGTAGACGAAGTCGCGCTGCAGGTTGGCATACAGGTCGGACTGGTTGTCCTTGACAGCCAGCAGGTACCAGTTGCCCCCTCCTCGGCGATGGTCTGTGCGATGTCCGTCTGGCAGACCAAGGCATCGATGGACACGACGCGGCCCTCCAGTTCCAATACGGGAAGGAGTTGGCGGATGGCCGTCAACTCGTTGCTCTTGTCGGGGACCGCGGTCTGGCGGACCACCAGGCCGCCGTCCGGCCGGGCCGAGACGATGTGCGTGCGAGGGAGGCTCCGGGCCGCGTCGAACGAAGCGCGCACGGTCTTACCGTCGACGGCGCAGGCCTCCAGCGGCTCCTCTGCCTCTTCCGTGTCCGCCTCGGGCTCCACATCGGTGCCCATCGCGCAGGACACCTCCAGCCACCGGGCCAGCCGCACGACCAGGGGTTGCCGTTAGGCCAGCCGATCCTGGTCCCGGTCCCGCAACAGACGCCGCAGGGTCTGGTCGCTGGGGATGCGGTCCCCCAGAAAGCCCAACCGACGCAGCCAAGCCGCATGGTCCCGGGCGCAGGTGGCCGCGTCCTCCGGGCCCTGGCCGTCGCCCACGGTGGCCAGCAGGTGGATGACCAGCAGGCTGGACAGGGGATACACACGCCCGCGGCGGTCCCGGTGGTCCGGAATGGCCTCCAGGTCGATCACCAAGCGGCGGACATAGGCAGCGGGAGGGAGGGCGAACGGTGCGATCATGGCGGTCATGAGGTTTGCGACGCGTCCTGGTGTGGAAGTACACATGAAGACGCTGTTAGGCCCTCTTTGTTGCACGCGGCTACCGATACCCGCTTCACACCGGTTTGGATATTGTGTTCACAATTGTGAACACCAAGGGACATGAATGTGTTATGGAAGTGGAGATGCCATGCCGCACTGCCATGGACCTCAACTGGGACTCAACGCGAATTTGTCAATGCCCTGGCCGCCCCCGGACTCGTTCTTTGACATCCCCGACACACCTCAATCCCGACACTGTGCCCTGACTGTGGGCGGCAGCCACACAAAACACCGAGGTTTGAACCCGACACATGCAACCTGTCACATGGCTCTCTCACTGAGACGGTAGAGTATACTAGTTGTTGCATCTGTGTCACCGAGATGCATTGAGGGACCACTCAATCTGAGGAATTCCAATTGCCAGAACACACACAACCACTACCCGACCAACATCACATCCGGAAGGTACGTGATGCCTTGGACATCCATCCCATTTCAAGGGCTTCCGTGATGATAGGTAGTGGGTTCAGCCGAAATGCACAGAAGACTCGGTTTGACCGTCCTAACATGCCCCTATGGACAGAAATCGCAGCAGAACTTTCCGTACAGCTGTATCCGGAGAGGACCATTAATGGCACCCCGCCTGTGGGCAACGCTTTGAGGTTAGCTCAAGAATACAAAACATCGTTTGGCCGAAGCGAATTGTACAGATTTTTAGACCAGGCCATTCGAGACGCCGAGTTTGTACCAGGCGAATTACACTCACGGTTGTTGAGATTGCCTTGGCGAGATGTCTTTACCACAAACTGGGATACATTGCTAGAACGGGCCAGCTTTAACACACTGGAACGGCGCTATCATGTAGTTCAGAATATGGAACAATTGCCTTTAGTAAGCCAACCACGAATCATCAAATTGCATGGTTCGTTCCCTGCACAATTTCCTTTAATATTAACTGAAGAAGACTATCGAACCTATCCGGTGAAGTTTGCGCCATTTGTGAATACGGTCCAGCAGGCAATGATGGAAACTATGTTCCTTCTCATTGGGTTCTCAGGTGAAGACCCTAACTTCCTTAATTGGTCAGAATGGGTGCGCAACAATCTAGGCGAAGCAGCACCCAAGATTTACATGGCGGGTTGGTTAGGTTTGTCACATCACCGGCGCCGTTTACTGGAAACTCGTGGTGTGATGCCTATTGACCTTGCAAACCACGCCCAAGCTCGCCGCTGGCCCGTGTATCGTCGTCACCAATACTCCGTTGAATGGTTGTTCCACTCCCTAGAGCCAAGTCAACCATATGATGAAACCACATGGCCTTCGCCGCCAGAACAAGATGAAATGCCAATCCCGGAATATCTCCTTCCAGTAGAGAAAATTCGTCATGCTGTTCCCAAAACAGAACAACACTTGGAGTGAATACGATTGGATAACACTAATCTGCTAGAACATGTCGATCAGGTGATAAGCACTTGGTTGCACAACAGGCTGCTTTATCCGGGATGGCTAGTTTTCCCACCTGGAGAAGAGCGGCAACAGTTAAGGTCACGTACGGATGCATGGGAGCCGTCGATCATCAATGCATTGCCTGAACTCGCACCTGTAAAGCGGTTGCAAGCTATTTGCGAACTGATATGGCGCCGAGGCATTCTACTTGAACCAATCAACCCAAACCTTGAAGCCGCTGCCGAGGATGCATTGCTTTGTTTTGACCCCGAGAAGCACACTGTCGATGGAGTCAAGGTAAATCGCAACGACTGGACTGATATCCAAAAAGCCTTGAAAGTGGTGGTGATTGCACTCATAAGGAATGCACGTTTAGATTGCAACAAGAATCTATTTGACAAACGCATTGATGCCTTAGTACCTTTCACCCACGATGACTCTGAGATCGAACACCGGATACATCATGAAAAGTGTCTGTGGGCCGCCTACTCATTGGACTTCGATCAACTGAACCAGTTACTTGAAAACTGGACTGTCAAAATTTGTGATCCTGTGTGGATGCTACGGAAAGCCGCTATGTTGTCTGAGATGTGCCGCTACGAAGAATCTGCCCAACTGATACACAGCTCACTGGAATCTCTTCGAAGTGTTCCCAGAGACGGGAACAGCATTGCCAACGTTTCAAGGGAAAGCTGGGCTTTGGCATCTACCCTTAAGTTCAACAATCGCCAGATGGTCTACAGGGAGTGGGAAAACCTCGCTCCCCTGAAATGCGATCCGCGTGTTGTGATTGACGATGTCAGAAGGACCATGAAAGGCACGACACAGCCACCTGACGCCCCACCATTTGATGTCGGACTGCGGCTGGGCGCGGGTTATAGCCTTTCCAATTCGCGTCACACGCGCCTGATCGCTGCTTATCGAGCCGTCCTTCTTCCTGAAGTTACGGGACTCCCTCTAATCAACAATCCTGAGACTGACACCTCCCCCGAAGTGTCAATGGTCTCGGATCTCCTGGCTTCAGCAGCAGAAGAGCTGGTATCGACCAATCCCCAATTATCAATGAGACTGGCACTTCGCATCAGTACATTTGACCAAGACAAGAGCCTCGGGCGAGTCTTTTCTCGCCAACACCTCGCCACCCTGTCACACTGTACCTTGAAGGAACCCGCACAGATATGTTTCAAACTGATACAGCATGCCCGTCCCCTCTTATTCGCATCGGATGAATACCACCACGGTATTTCTTGGGTTGAACGTATGCGTGTCGCAGTAGAAATATTGTCTCGACTCGTACTACGCCTTTCGCCAAGAATGGTGTGTGAAGCCTTAGACCTTGCCCTTGATTGCTACCGCTGTGATCAATTCACTCGACACCCTTGGCTGGCGTTGCCACTCAACAACTTACTAGAGCGCTCTTGGGAAGCTCTTCCACAGAATCTACGCTCGACCCGTGTGTTCGACCTCTTGACGGCACCCATAAAGCGGTCTGATGTCATCAACGAGGTTCAGGATTGCCTAGAATTAGGGACGCTCATAGAGGACCGCGACATGCCAGCAAGGCGTACGCCTGAGAATGAGGAACTGTACCACGAGACCGTTGAGCTCATCGAACAAGCGCTGCGCAGCGACAATGTAGCACGTGGACGAGCAGTGATCAGACTCTTGCCTCTTGCTACATTGAACGTCCTTTCAGAGAATGAAAGGTCGATGATAGCAGATGCCCTTTGGGACGATGTTGACTCGGTCTTCATCAATTCGCAAGACCGCAATTCGCCTAGTGATTGGGTATTTATCGTGTTGCCTGAAAAAGAGGGGCACGACGCTGAACAAGCCTTTAGGCAAAAGTGGCTGACTTCAAACGCTGATGGTCAGAACAACGGTGTTGATTACTCCATCAACTTGCTTACCCAAGTACACTCGGCAATTTTCGGTTTGCGTACACAAAAGCGTTCCTTCCCATTGTCAACAGTCGAAGAGCAACACATTGCGCGCCACATTGAAATACTAGTTGAGATGTTCTCTTCAGACCCAGTCCGTTTCCATTTCGGCATCAAGCCTGACCTCTTGTGCATATCTGAGCTTGCTACAGCTATCACAATTCCTGACTCTATCGCTTCTAATATATTTTCGAAGATTGATAAATTGCTGAAACAAGCGAAGGTACCTTGGGATTTCGGACTTGGGGACTACCGCATCACTTTGGGATTCGCTGTAATCCCTGGCTTAATCAAAGTAATGCCAGACTGTTTCGACTCTTTGTGTGACAAACTCAGGACAGGATTGGCTTCTGAGGATTCATCTCGTATCACGGGTGCTATGGCTGCCCTTCGCTCTTGGCTTTCAGCATCACTGTCTTCGGTTTCAAACTTGAATTCGGTCCCTGACTACTTGATTCGAGAAGTGGGGATGATCATTGCTTCCGACCGTAGGACAGCACTTGCTGATGCTCTTTCCTGTGCTATCTCGGTGTTTGACAATGGGACACAAACATATAAAGAGGCAATAGGCAGTTTGGTGTTACAGGGGCTTGCTGCTTTGGCTGAGAAATTGCAATACGTTCACAGCCAAGAGAGTGCTGCGGATGGCACAGGAGATGACTTGCCTACTCTACGGTTCCTTTGTGGGCGGCTTACAATTTCGATGGCGCGGAGCGGTTTCGACAATGATGCGACTATCAAAAGGTGGCTGGAAATTTGTCGAGATGACCCTTTCCCAGAAATCAGAAATGTTGTAATTACCCATACATCAGTTTCAGGAGAGGAAATTGTTGACGAAGATTCTAGTTGTGCCGCAGACCATTGAGATCGCGGGCATGTACAGGACCGGGCCTGGGGTTCCGACAATCCGGAAGCGGCCGGTATCCAACAGCTGCCAGACGGTACATAGACAGTTCCAGCGGGGCATCGTCCCGGTGCTTCCTGCCCAGGCCGTACAACAGACGCAATGACTTCTGGAACCGCATGCCGGTCAAGCATGCCTGAGCTGTAATGGGTTGGGTCTCGGACAATCACGCCGACGGCGGCCGGATCCCGTGTCGGTCGTCAAGACAACCGCAATTTTATGAGCAACGGGAGCCCCTCTTCCGGGCCGGGGCTGGTGTGAAGGGTCGGTATCACACTGGACTGGTATGACACCGTCGTCTGTCCGAGGCAGGTCTCCAGCAACCCGAGGTCGGCGGTTGTCTTGGCGGCCAACACTGGACCAGCTGCCTCCGAGACCACTGTCTGATGACCAAACCAATAGTGTTTCAGACATGCTGGATTGGTACCACACACTGCCCGTATGGCCCCCGCACGGGCCCTGGGCTACAGCAAGCGGCGGAGGACCGGACCGCTGTGCCCGGGATCTTCCGCCATGGCTACGTCCCACAGGACCGGCAGAATCAGGCTGACCGCCACCGGTCGTTCCCGCACCGGCTGTTGCCGGATCCCGGTCCGGATGGGACAGGGCATCCTCATCGAGGTCCTGGACGGGGCGGCCCATGGACAAGGTCGTCTTTGGTCGTCACGCCCCGCGCTTCCCGGGCGTGTGAACCCCCGGCAGTTCCCCGGCGGCGATGCCGGGTTGGGGCGGCCTAGAGTTCGGGGCCACCGCCGGTTTGTGCGCGATTCGTTGCAGGCTGTCCTGGAGGTCCCGGTTCTGCTTGCGCGCGGTCTCAATCCGGCTCCGCAGGCGCGCGCAGCGATTCGTGCCCTGCCTCCGGTGCGTCCGGCGTGTCCAGGAGTTCCCGCCAGCGGTCGGGCGCGTTCCGCAACTTCGGGAACCCCTCACCCGGCGTGAAGAAGGTCGGACGACCGGGACCAGAGCCCAACTTCCCACATGCCTGCCACTAGGCAGTCCGTCCCGTGCCCGGCCGGCACGTGGTTCCAGGCGCACCGGCAGACACCCGCCGGTTGTGCAAGGTACGGGCTGTTCGCGCCCGTGCCGGGATACGGACGCATGCGCAGGGTTCGCATGACGGTCGGAGGCTCTTGCCTTGCAGACTGCGGGGGACCGGCCCTGGTGCTTCCTGCACCGTGTCCGGTCGAGGGCCAGGTTCGCAGTCGGGTCCTCTCTTCCACGGTACTTGCAGCACCAAAGTTTGACTGTCAACCATTCGCTACAAGCCCCTTCCCATTCGGATCCCTCTCCCGTCAACCGCAAACACAGAACTTCCCCCGGGACCTGCCTGTTGCCCGGCAACCCGTTCCGACAGGCCCACCCCTGCGTTGGCGCCTCGGAGTTCGGAGCGCAGCGTGATGGCGAAATCGCGATCCGACATCGGTCTCCGACTGTACGGGGTATGGGGCGAGCCTGTCCGCAATCCGCTGTGATGGATGCCGGGCAGGTTGAAACCAACCAACATGCCCGCTGTTTCCGGGTTTCGATGACACATGGGGACGGTGTACCGGAAAGCAGTACGGCACCTGCTTCGTCCGTCCCCAAGGAATCGGATGGATCCCTGCCGTCCCGTTGCCGCGATGGGTTTGCGGGACGAATCCACCCTCATCGACCAACCTGCCTTGGTTCTGACAGATACGGGCATGGCTGGTCCGTGCCGTACCGGTTCCGGCGCGCCGGAACCATCGCCCGCCTGGCCCCATGGCATGGCGCACGGCATTCGGCCTGGCTCCGGGTCACCGGATGCCGACGGTACACAACCACTATTAACTATTAAGGCGGCTCTTCTCAATGCTGGTCTGGCGGTCGAAGAGAGCTGGGTCATCGTGGAGGTGCCCGATGGCTTGTCCCCGTGTCCCGGCTACCTGAACCTGATCCGCTACAGTGCTGGCAGGTCACAGGGCGACTGGTTCGAGACCATCCTTCCTACTGTATGGCAAACCTCCTTCCCCATTCTCGACCGACCCTGACCAAGATGAATATTGACAACACCGGCAAGAGGTTGACTCGACTGAGGAACAAACGCTGCTCCGAACACGGCGCATCCCAAATGATCGCCTGTTGGAAACAACCTCATTCCCCCAAGCAACGCCGATGTGCCGGCAACACAGGCTGAACCCGAACAGTGGGGTGTTCCGGCGCGATCCTGAAAGCCCAGATCAGTCTTGGCTTCATGGACGCATCGAGGTGCGGCAGCGTACCGACGGGCAAGCCCCTGTGATTTGGACTGCCATGACATCTGGGTTTCGGACAGGGGATGTCAGAGAGCTGGAGAGCAGTTTGAGGATGCTTTGCTGGAAGCCTGCTACCTTCTCTTTGACTAAGACGACCATCCAAGGGCAAAGGACCAGGAAGTTGAAGGACGAATTGCGAAAGGACATGAACATGGCGAACTTTCTCGACGGACTGGCGAGGACCCACCGCCAGTGAAGCGTGGGGCGGTGCCGACCGTATCCAAACCACACGGTTTGCGACGTTCGAGACCCGGCAAGCTGTCAGCGAAGATCGGCGTTGGGCGGGGAACTCCCTTGTGCAGTTGCATCTCCGCTGGCGTACAGCGTGTAGCTGCACAGTGCAACTCAACGAACCAGCCTACAGGAGGGTAACTATGACGGAACAGGAAGCAGTCAGGTACACGGTGGAGGGTGTGGAACTGACTGCACGCAAAGACGAGAACGGTCGTTTGCTCATTGCACGAGCAGACAAGGAGCCTTCGTATAGCAACCTAGCGGTGGAGATAAGGCCTGATCTCAGTGTGAGGAGGGGCATTGTTTCGGGCACTACTAGAAGGGAGTGGTTCAAGTTGTTTACACGTCCTGGGTCGGGGGGGCCCCCTTTCGGTACCGCAGATACGCTGGAGAAAGCCGTGGAGAAAGCCGAAACGAGATTGCTGGAAGCGGCCCGCAGGGAAGTAGAGGCCGCCCTTGCCTCTGCTTCGATTGCGGAAGCTGGGGAGATCCTCGACAACAAGATTAACCAGTGGCTTGAACGCAAGCGTTCAGAGGACGGTTGCGAAGGCTGAAACATCGGTATCGCAGCCCATCCCCTGCGCTCAACATTGGCCGGCCAATGTCCGCCATACGCTGTCCGCCCGGTGTGAGGCGGACGAGTGCCGTTGCCGGTTCAGCCAGCGACCGGCCTGTGCGGCCCGTCGCGGCAAGACTGATCGGATGGGCCCTTGGCCACGGGGGAGTCAGCTCCTGAACACCCGGACGAGCATGCGCGCCGCCGCGGCGACAATCAGGAGGGCCAGAATCCACCAACCGGTGTACTCGGTGTTCAGGTAGGCGTACAGGTCGGCCACTGCGGGAAAGATCCGGCCGGCCACCACCAGTGCGACCACCGCCGCGAGCAAACCGATCCCGCTCCAGAACCGTGCCGATCGCAACACGGAGTGTTTGTGCTCATCCATCCGAAACCTCCGTCAACCAGGTCGGTTCAAGGTTGGCTCACTGTTCGGCTTCGTTCCCGCCAATCCGATGATCTGTTGAGGCATCCAGCGCCGCGCGCCGTCTCTTCAGCCGCCGCCGCACCAGGCCGATGAGCGCCAGACCGCACCCAACGCCGACCGCGGCCTCGAGGACGGCAAACCCCGCGACACCAAACCCCATCCCGCCGCATCGGCCGGCAGCCGGTTGAGCGCACCGACCCCGCCCGCGATTGCGCCCAGCGTACCGAGCACGACGGTCGACCCGACCATCCAACTCCGGGGTGCGGGTGGGATCTCCGGTCTCGATCGAGAGGCGATTGGACGCAAGGACATGCCGGACTCCGGGATGGGGCAGGTTCTCTGCGACTGCGGGAATCTTAGGACATGGGACGTTGGCGCAACTGCAAGCGGAGCCGCCGAACCGACACCCTACAATGGGGGAATCTCCGGCCAAGACACAGGAGCACTTCATCGTGAGCAAGCGCGCCCACCCCAAGCCATCCCTTTGGTGGACCACGCTGGTCCGCGGGCTGTGCCTGACCGTCATTGGGCTGGTCATGTTCCTTTGGCCCGCCCGGTCGCTGACGCTGCTGTTGCAGCTGCTGGGCGTCTACTGGCTGATTGGCGGCGTCTTTGATTTGGTCGAAGGCGTGGTCGGCCGCGGGCCGCGCACCCGCCCGTGGATGCTCCTGAGCGCGGTCGTCAGCGTGGCGGCCGGCGCGCTGGTGTTGAGCCAGCCCCTGCTGACCGGGTTCCTGGCCGGACGGTTCGTGATCCTGCTCATCGGCGCGGCGGCCCTTGCGGCCGGTGCGATTCGCCTCGTGCAGGGCCGCGACGGCACGCGGACGTGGCGCAGCGTGCTGATCGGCACCACCTACGTCGTGCTGGGCGTAATCGTGGTCGCCCATCCGTTCACCACTCAGGCGCTGATCATGCTGCTGTTGTCCGCCTGGGCGGTGGCCGCCGGCGTGCTGGGCGTGTTCGCGGCCCTCTCCCTGCGCGGCGCTCAAAAGCAGGCCGGCCCGGCCTGACGGGCAGGCCCCTATTTGGACACAACCCCATGTCGATTCCCGTCCTGCGCGCACGCATTGATCGCTCCGATGGTTGCCCTGCTCGCGACCGTCGTTCTGGTTGGTTGCAACCAGCAACAGGTAACGGACGGCGTGCTTGAAGCCGCCATGTTGGCCGCTCCCGACGATGCGCACAATTGCCTGCACGGCGTGCTCGATGCATCGAACGGAGACGCCGAGGGCACTTGCTGGGCCCTGATCCACTTGCGCTACGCCCAGCACTTCTGCAAGCAGGCGCTGGAAGCCGAGGTGCCCAAACCTTCCCGCTGGGAGGAACAATCGGTGAGGGATCCGGTGCTCAAAACCCTCATCCGGTCGGTGCCCGGCAACTACCCCCAAAGCAATACTGACAGAAGGGGGTGAGTTGGAACCGGGATGTGGGTGGCGAACTGATCCAGGATACCAATGGTGACTGGTGGCTAGGCCCCAAACGCATGACCGGCTAGTCGCATAGGACATTGGGCGGCAACGGACCCATGGGAGGAACCGATGATTGATCCCGAGACCGGCGCATGGCGGGAGATGATCGACCCCACGACGCGCAAGCCGGGCCGGGCCCTGCAGCTGACGGTCGGCCACGCGGACAGCGTGGGTGAGCAGCTGTTTGCCCACGAGGACGCCGACCAGGCCCACGTCCACCCCATCAAACTGATGGGCGATCTGTACCAGACCCGCACCGTGCTGCGCTGCCTGGAGGACGCTCTGTGGCGTCACCCGCTCCACGACTATGTCGGGGAGAAGCACCGCGCCTATCCGGTTCACGGGTCGCGGGAGTCCCTGGGGTCGGCCTTGCGGTCGCCCGGGGCGGGAGCACTCCTCGCCGTGCGGCAGCCCCGGTCCCGCGGGCCGGAACGGATCCGAACGGAACGTCCCGCCCGCATCGGGATGTGGATCGCCCCCCGGATCACCACTCCCCCGGAACCCGCAGGCCCCGCACCGGAACACCCCCTGCGACAGTCGGTTTGACTGGGCGGTGTGCCCGCACCGGCTGCAGGCCTGCGCAGTGTGTGCCGGATCCGCGAACATCGCCTGGTCGGCCTTGTACGCGGGCTTGCGCTCCCGCGGTCCCCGGCCGGACGCCGGGATGGCACGGTTGAGGCCGGACTTCTGCTGCACGTTCCGGCCGGGCTTCTCGACCGTACCCTGCGCACTCTGCGTCATGCCCTGCGTGTTCAGATCTTCCATGATGACCGTGTGGGCGGTGTCCCGCCGCGTTGCGGCGGATTGGGTGTGTGGCCGTGTCCCGGCTCCGGGCGCGCTGGCGGTGCAGCTTGCGCAGTGGGCCGGCCGTGCCGCGCCTACGGTGGGAGCCCTTCCGCTGCCGGGCCATCCTGCGCTGGTACCGCTTGCCCTGCGCGTCCTCGACGGTCGTGTCGGGGAAGGCGTGTACGGCTCCGGTGCTGTCCGTGGCCTGCCCCACGTTGCGGTCCAGGCCCAACGCACCGGCCGCAGCGGGTTGCAGGATGTCGGGATGATCGACAGGCACTGCGTACACGATGTACGCATACCACTTGGCTTTCGGCTCCGTGCCCTCCCTGCGCACGCGCACCGTCCGTGGCCGGCAGTCGGCGTACAGGCGCAACGGTCCCAACCGCAGCCAGCCAATCCTGGGCACGCGCAGTCTGCCGTCCCGAATCTTCACATCGTCGGGGATGGTGAAGCCCGGCACGGTGCGGTGACGGGCCTTGAAGCGCGGGAAGGTCACGGGCTTGTTGTCCGACTTGCGCCGGGGCAGTGGCTCGCCGCGGGCCGCAAACTCCTCGCGGGTCTCAAAGTGCCGGGCGTAGGCGTCGCCCGGATACTTCAGCGTGTAGCGCACGCAGGCAAAGGAGTAAGTCCTTCAGCCAGGCGCGCGCCGGGTCGTTGCGCAGTTCCGTGAACCGCTTGCCAAAGGTGATGAAGGTTTGGGGGGCCCGGCCCCGGCCCCAGCTTCCCGAACGCCCGCCACATGCGGTAGGCCAGGTCGTAGTCGGCCAGGATCGCGTTCCACACATGCCGGCACGCTCCCGCAGTGCCGGCCAGGCGGTGGCCGGTCGCGGCATCGCCCGGATACAGGCGCACGCGCACCGTGCGGTGGACGGTCTCCGGGGCCTCTGTTGTAGGAGGGCGGGTGTCGGGCACGAGAGGGGCCATCCCTGTCCGGTGGAGAGTCCGGAGGCCTCCGGGCTCTCTTGCTTGCAGGACACCATTGCAGCACATGTGTACAGGATTGTGCCTGTCGCACGATGACCTGCCATCCCCCCTCTACAATGAACGTCGCCGGGCTTGGGTTGTATCAAGTATGTAGTTCCCTTGCCTTGCAGACTGCGGGGGACCGGCCCTGGTGCCTCCTGCACCGTGTCCGGTCGAGGGCCCGGTTCGCAGCCGGGTCCTCTCTTTCACGGTACTTGCAGCACCAAAGTTTGACTGCCAACCATCCGCTACAAGCCCCTTCCCGTTCGGATCCCTCTCCCGTCAACCACAACCCCGGAACTTCCCCCGGGACCTGCCTGTTGCCCGGCAACCCGTTCCGACAGGCCCACCCCTGCGTTGGCGCCTCGGAGGCCGGAGCGCAGCGTGATGGCGAAATCGTGATCCGGCATCGGTCTCCGACTGTACGGGGTATGGGTCGAGCCTGTCCGCAATCCGCTGGGAGGGATGCCGGGCCGGCTGAAACCAACCAACATGCCCGCTGTTTCCGGGTTTCGATGACACATGGGGACGGTGTACCGGAAAGCAGTACGGCACCTGCTGCGTCCGTCCCCAAGGAAGCGGATGGATCCCTGCCATCCCGTTGCCGCGATGGGTTTGCGGGACGAATCCCCCCCATCGACCAACCTGCCTTGGTTCCGACAGATACGGGCATGGCCGGTCCGTGCCGTACCGGTTCCGGCGCGCCGGAACCATCGCCCGCCTGGCCCCATGGCATGGCGCACGGCATGCGGCCTGGCTCCCGGTCTCCGC
Source organism: Nitrosopumilaceae archaeon (assembly GCA_965261905.1). Taxonomy (GTDB): domain Archaea; phylum Thermoproteota; class Nitrososphaeria; order Nitrososphaerales; family Nitrosopumilaceae; genus VYCS01. The sequence continues at coordinate 125,854 of CBDHDZ010000015.1, forward strand.
ACGCCGACGGTACACAACACTATTAAGGCGGCTCCTTCCGGTGCGCAGCGAACGGGCTGCCTGTGGAGGAGCTCGAGTCCAACCTGTTGTTCCGTTGGTTCCCGGACATGGACTGGCTGGAGCGCAGCTTGGATGCAACCGTCTTCACCGGGAACGGGCCGCGGCGGCCGGGTCGGGCGCAGTCGGGATCAACTGATGCACGCACACATGACTTTCGTCCCGCGTGGGCGTCCGGGATGCCAACGCATGGATCGAGCCAAAGTCCACTGGACCAAAACGAAACCCCGATGAACAGTAACCTACAATCCTCTGGGCATCATGGCACGGGTGGTGCCTGAACAACGGAATTGGGAGACAGGGATGAGATTGGGACGGCTCCTGCTGGTAGTGGGCATCGTGCTCACCGCAGTCAATGCCCTCATGATCCTGTTTCTTCTGTAGTGGGACTGGGGCTTGTGCACAGCTCCTTTCGACTGTGAAATTTATGAAGGGACACGCGAGCATTCGCTGGAAACAATTTCCATGCAGATTGCTGTGCTGCAGACGGCCATGGCGGGCATCGGCTTGGGATTGGCTATGGCCGCGATCGTGGGTTGCTACCGCTTGAGAAGGTGGCAGAAGATCGGGCAGTCGAAGTAGCCCAACGCGCGGTCCAGCAATACCTCAACAGACGGAGCGATTCAACGGACAATCGGGGTGTGGAAACTCCCCGATCCGACCAGGACGCGTCTGTGCCGCAAGAAGAAGACATTGACAGGGAAGAGGATTGAGGTGCTCCCATGCGCTATGAGGAAGCCTTCGCGATCATCCGCCAGTTTCAGGTGGCACCCCCGGTGAAGGTGGTGTCCTTGGCACGAGCCTTGGGAGCCGAAGTCTATCGCACCAAGGAGTGGCCGGATGAGGTGTCGGGCATGATCTGCAAGGATCGGAAGCGTGGCGGCAGCCGCGAATTCGTGATTTACGTGAATGCAGCGCATCACGTCAACCGCCGTCGGTTCACCATCGCACACGAAATCGCGCACATCGTGCTGCACGAAGACCTGGTGGGGAACGGCATCACCACGGACGGCCTCTACCGCAGTGGGTTCAGCAGCTTGGTGGAAACCCGGGCCAATAAGCTGGCGGCCGACATCCTGATGCCTATTCACTTGGTGGATGCCGAGATCGCGCAGGGCGCGAACACGGTGGAAAAACTGGCCGGCATCTTCCGCGTGTCCAGCAGCGCCATGTCCATCCGGTTGGGCATTCCCTTTGGCCCCTGGTCGGAATCTCCGGGCTGGACACCACCGTCGGGGGCCAACCAAGTATCGCAGGAGACTTCCTGGGTTGACAGCTGAAGCTGACAGGCACGAGTTCCCATTCCGCGAACAACGAACGGGACTGCAGGAGGGGCTTGGCCTGACGCAACAGCGAAGCGGGTGGAAGCCTCCAGTCATGGAGTGCCCAATGCCGACATCCATGTCGCCGACAACATTGATGCTCCTGATGGGGGCGAGAACGGACGCATCAACTGGGAAGAGGGCCCTGCGCGAACGACCTTCCTTCCTGCCAGCCTCTGTCAATTCCAGTTCAAGACCGGACCCATCGGACCAGCAATGGCAGGTAAAACTATTGCACACCTTGGCCCGGGTGCAGGCGTAGGATGCGGTCCGCTGGGCCGAGCAGGAGGGCTACGACCGCTACCTGGAACCCAGCCTCAAGGGCAGTGCCGAGGTGGACTGGAGCGACCCCGAAACGCGGCGCGCGTTCCTGGCGGCGATCGGGGCCGACGCCGAACGGTTGCCGGGCCAAGCCCTGACCTCACCCCAAGCGACCGACCGCGAGCACCCGGACCGACCGCGGATCATGGAAGCGGCCGGGCTGCTGTGCAAGCTGCTAGTGCCAGCGTATTGCTACCGGATACGGCGCGGAAAGTCGAATTTGGACACTTCCAGGTCCTGAATGCCCAGTCTGGTTCAGGTACACGCGTGTGCCAACCGTTCGGCCAGCGCGCCGAGGTCTTCAGGACACAATTGCAGGATTCGATCAATCCGGAGTGCGGCTTCCCGGCCAAGCGGTCGGCGTCCCCTGCCCGGCGACGCCGTAAGCCCCCGTCTCTCGACCAGTGGCTCGAAATAATTCTCCTTAACGCTGATCTCTTTCCTGATTTCCTGCCACCGCCATCCAGCAGGCAGGTCCAGTCCTGCCAATGTCCATGTTTCAATCTCCTCCCAAGCAGCTTCAGCGAGGAACCAGAACATGCCTGTTGCCTGCACCTGCTTCTCAATGCCATCCAGAACCTGTCTGCGAGATGCCTCGCCATCCCTGTCGATGCACAGGATGAAGATGTCCACCATGGACTTGTACCTGTTCACGATCTCCTGGATTCGCTCAGCCTTCAGAGCTTCGCCCACACCTCCCAGATTGGGGTCCTGACATACTCGAACCCTCGATCTGGGGAGACCTAGCCGCTTTTGGAACAACGAATTGAAGAGCGGCTTCAGCAGGAACTGATCCTGACGGAAGTCCTCAGGAATGACCAGAACCCTCATGCCACCTCCTGTTCCACGTCTTCAAAATCGAGTATGTCCTCCATCCATCCCGAGGCGTGCAAGCGATCCATCCCCTGGGAGACTCGTAGTTCCTGCGCATCCGGCAGGTCGGCCAACCGGCGAATGACCGCACTGGACGTGTCGGAACGACGGCAGACCACGGCAATATTCTCGAATGTGTCATCGTCGACCTTGGCCAACATTGCCGGAGCATGCGTTGTGGCGACGACCTGAACTTGGCGTTCATCCGTCGTGACTTTCAACAGATCCAGTAGCAGATACAGTCGGGACGGATGAAGGCCGTTGTCGATCTCCTCGAAAAACACGAGTCCTTGAGCACTCGGGCTGAGCAAGGCGGCCAGCATCGCGAGGAACCGAAGAGTTCCGTCAGACACGCCATAGGCGGACACCCGATGACCATCGTGCTCCTCAATGGCAAGCCGGATTTCGTGCGTGAGCAAGTCCGGCGGAAACACAAGGCCTTGGATGTCCATGGGAGTCAGTTCATTGATCCAGTCAGCGAGAGACGCATGCAAATCCGGGTCTTCGCACAGGTCCTTCAACACGGCCGGCAGGTGCTCGCCTCCGTCTCCCAGAACTGTTTGTCCCGGAAAGGCCGGCCTGCGCATCCGGTCCGGGCTCGGGTCCAAGAATCGCATATTTGACAATGCAAACTTGGTCGCCGCGGCGTAGTCCTTGTGTGTACGCAGGATGTGACGGTGTTCGTGGATCTGGGTCAAGGCAGGTTGATTCGGCCTGACCGCAATCCGGTGCCCCAACCTCTTTTGGTTCTTTCCATTGGCCATGCGAAGCAATAGGTGGGTGTCATCGTCCTGACGATGAACCGCATCCCCAGCACCTGGATGACTCGTGTAGATATACTGACCACTCACCCAGAGTTCTTCTCGAACAACCCGAAAGAAGTCGACGGAGTCGAAACCTTTGCCAACTTCAATGGAATATTCAACCTGTGCGCCACCCACCTCCAGGGAGACCTGTAGGGCGAATGTGTCCTGTTCAAAGTGGAACAGTTCGAGTCCAGGACCGCGAATGCCCGACCATAAAACCAGACCGCCTGGCCCGAACCGCCCATCAATAACCTCCGACAGCGTGAAACCGTGACCGATCCCCTGCAGGAACTGGAAAGCATCCCGCAGGTTGCTCTTACCGCTGGCGTTGGCACCCACGATGATTGTCAGCGGACCAAGGTGCAGCGTCTCGTCGACGAAGTTCTTGAAATTCTTGAGGCACAGCGAAGTGATCATGGTGATAGGGCACTCCCGTCGGGTGCGCGGTTCCCATATCCGCTCTGATTGCCCAAGGCGTTCGGTGACACCCCTGGACCCAGGGCAATCGTATTCTAATTTGACAGGACCTTGAGCAGGTAGCCGTCGTTCCAGCCGGCCTGCTTGCGCCGGGAGATCACCGCCAAGGGCGGCATCGCCGCCCGGCGCAGCAAATTGAGGGCCATCCGTCGTAGGAGCGACAGGTTGTGGGCGGCGTGGCCGGTGCGGATACGACTCTCGTCCTCCCGGAAGGCCATGTCCAGGACCCAGTGGAGGGCATCACTAGCCCATCGGTTCACGCGCGTCGGCGAGCTCCATCTTCCGGGCGTCATGGGTCTTTGAGTGGCACCTATCTCGGTTCCCCCGGTTTCATGTGACCAGGCAGCAGTTGGCCACTGCCTCCCTGAACACAAGAAGGCCCCACGGGGAAGAACCTGAGCATGGTGCTCAGGGAACAGCAGAACTCTCGGAGCTCGGCTACCCCCTTGCCTGGATGACGACGCGGCCCCCGGTTTCAACGTCGATGTTCAGGTTGTGGCGATCCAGCAACCGCATACCCACGAGGGGTGTAGTGTCGGCAGCATCGGCCTCCACGTATATCGGCTGGCCATCCCAGAGCACCGTCACGCCGTAGGAAGGAAAGGTTATCTCGCTGCCGTCGGCCACAGTTGCCCGGTTGCCGGTCAAGAAGGGCAGCTCCAGTTCTGCAACCAAGCTGGGCGTCAACGTGAGGAAACCGTTGAAACCAGTGTCGATCACGGCCTCGATCTCCCGCGACTGACTCGATGGGCCTTGCACGGCAAGGGTTGCCACCGGCTCATATGCGGCGTTTACCACGCCCTCAATCACTCGGCTTTCCGAAGGGGGCGCCCCCCAAAGTGGTACATCGCACGGTGACCAACTCGTACGGACCAGATATCAATCGCTTCTGGACGTTGCGTCCGCAGGTGGTCGGTCGCGGCAATCACGTCGTTGCCAATTGCCCATGTTCCAGTGTCCACATCTATGGATACGACCTCTCCATGATGATCGTCTTCGACATGGCTGCGGATGTTTTGTTCGTATATCTCGTCACCCAAGTGGGCGATCTCCTCCAACGGGCGGGTAGGAGCGGTGGCTCCGGGTGACTGCGTGGGTGCCGGGGTATCTGTGTCTCTCATATATCCCCCTTCAAGGCATGCGCCTACATTGACCACCCTACTACTTCGCGGAGGGTTATGACAAAGAATTAGGGAACTGCCCAGGGCAATCGTATTCCAATTTGACAGGACCTTGAGCAGAGGGCGGTCCGCAGGCTGGCTCCGGGTGCGGATTGCGGTGTGCCAAAAGCCTGCCTTTGGCCCCAGGCGGCCCATGTACAATCCCGCAGGTTCCCGCCGCAGCCGGGAATGCTCCCTGCCATGCGCACACTTCCGCTCCTGCACCCCACCGACGCCGACTTTGCGGCCATTCGTGCGGAAGGCAGTTTCTACGTCGACAAGACCGGAGCACTGCGCGCACTGCTGGCCACAACCTCCACGCGCCGGCTGGCCACGCGCCACCAGTTCCTGGCGCGTCCGCGGCGGTTTGGCAAGACGCTGCTGATCAACACGCTGGAGGCCTGGTTCCAAGGGTTGCCGCCGGGTCACAGGGCCAATCCCAAAGGCGACACCGAGCCCTTGGAGGGCCTGCCCGCGGGCTGGACTTCGCCGCCGTGGCTGTGGGAGGGCCTGGATGCCGAGGACTGGCACGGAACGCACGGTTGGCACCCCGTGATTCGGCTTAACCTGTCCCGTGCTGCGGCTTCATCGCCCGCTGGTACGCTCACATACCTGCAGAACTACCTGCACAGCGTGATCCGGTTGTGGCGGCGACGCAGTGGCCGCCGTTGGCTCGGTACCGAGGCTCCGCCTACTGCGTCACCTGCGGAACTCCTGACCACCCTTATTGAAGACCTTACGGAAATTTACGAACCGGAACCCGTGGTGCTGGTCGACGAGTACGACGCACCCATTGTCAACCACATCGGGACCGACCGGTCCCTGGAACCCGCGGTTGAGGAACTCCGCGAATTCATCCGCGTGCTGAAGGACGACGAAGGCCTGCTCTTCGGCGTGTTCGTCACCGGCATCACGCGCTTCGCGCGTCACCACCTGTTCTCCGCCGCCAACAACTTCGTCGACATCTCCGACGAACCCAGCTACGGCGCGCTGTGCGGCTTCACCGAGGAGGAGGTGGACCGGGATCTGGCCCCCTACCGGAAGGCCCTGGCGGACATGGAACCGCGCCTGGAGCCCCGCGCCATCCAGGCCGCGTGGCGGGATCTCTACAACGGCTACCGCTTTTCGGAGTTGCCCTCGGCACCGCGCGTCTACAACCCCTTCACCCTGACCAACGGGATATTACGCGTGCTCGCGGAGCCGGATCGCCGCCGCGCGGCGGCGGATGGCATCTGGCCTTCCGCCTGGAGCGAGTCGGGCCACCCCGGCCTGATCGCGCGCCTGGCCGCTGACACGCGCCAAACCCTGCCGGCCGGCGGGGCCGCGGACGAGTCCGATGCCGGCCTGCGGTCCCTGACCCATCCCGACTACGCCACCCTGATGCTGGAGACCGGCTACTACACCTGGCACGGGGAACGGGACGCAGGGAAGGCCCATCTCGACTTCCCCAACCGGGAAGTCGCGGCGTCGTGGACCCGCGACATCCTGGGGCTGGCCGCGCACGCACCGGCGCTGAACGAAACCCTGATCCCGGACCTGAGAGCCTGCCTGGCGACCGGGGATGTGGATGGCTTCGGCCGCCGGCTGGAACACTTCGTCTTTGGGATCGCACACGAGAATCTGCAACAGGAGGCCGGCTACCGCGCTCTGTTGCAGGCCTTGTTCCTGCTGATGGCCGTCCCCACGCAGTCGGAGCCGTCCAACTGGGGCGGGCGGGCGGACCACGAGGTCCAAATCGGCCACCGGGTGTACGTCTTCGAGGTCAAGTACAACCAGTCCGAGGGCGCAGCTCTGCGCCAGATCCGGGACCGGCAGTACGGACGCCAACACCTGGGGACCGGCCGCACGGTGACGGCCGTCGGCCTCGCCTTCCGCCGGGACCTGCAGACGGGGCCGTGCCTGCAGGTCGCACAGGCCGACCTGGCCCGGTTGCTGACGACGCGCGCAGAAGACGACCCGCGGGAACGCCGGGTGCGCCACCCGCCTGATTGAGGGTGGTTGCTGCGCTGCTTGGGATGGTCCACTGACAAGCCGTATAACACCTGCTTCGTCCATCTCCAAGGAATCGGATCGATCCCTGCCATCCCGTTGCCGCGATGGGTTCGGGGCGAATCCACCCTAATCGACCAACCTGCCTTGGTTCCGACCGATACGGGCTCCCTGCCCCATCGGTTTCGGCGCGCCGGAACCATCACCCACCTGGCCACCGTGCCCCATGGCATGGCGCACGGCATGCGGCCTGGCTCCCGGTCCCCGCACGCCGACGGTACACAACATTGTTAAGGCGGCTTCTGCCGGGGCGCAGCGAACGGGCTGCCTGTGGGGAGCTCGAGTCCAACCTGTTGTTCCGTTGGTTCCCGGACATGGACTGGCTGGAGCGCAGCTTGGATGCAACCGTCTTCACCGGGAACGGGCCGCGGCGGATCTCGATGCGGCCGTGGCCCTTGCCCACCGTCTCGGTGAATAGGCCCGGAAATGCGGGACGGACCCACGATAGTCGGGATCCGAGGTCCAGTCATCCTCATGGTCGTAACGTTCGTCGCACGCGTAGGCGGGGTCGTAGGGCGGCAAGGCCTCCAGGTGGGCGCGCCACACGGAGAGGAAGGCCAAGCGGATCTGGAGGCGCACTTCCCGAGGGGATTTGGGCATCCAAATCCGCAAACCCCGCGGGTCATCCCCTACGGACTGCCGGGCATGACCCGCAACGTGGGCCGGACTGCCGTCTGCACGCTATGCGTCTTCGTGCAAGGTGTCGGCCTCGCCACTCCTCCCGGTGGACGGCTTGAACGGGCCGCGGCCCAGGACGGCCTCGATGCGGGTTTTGAGCTTCGTCCGCAGATCCTCCGGTGTTGCCCATTCCGGACGGTTGAGGTGGCCGATGTCGAAGTGGATGGCTTCCGTGCGATCCTTGCGGCAGATGAAGCGTCACGGGGCCGGCTCGGTTCCGGGCGGTGTCGCGCAGGTACGGTGCGAGGGTCTGGCGTCGGTCGGGATGCTTCGGCCTGTACGGGCCAGTTCCGGGCCGTACCGCGTGCCATCCTGCCGACGGTGCCCCAATGCCGCCCGCGGGCCTGTTGGTTCCCGCGGCATGGCAAACCCAAGCCAATGGCCACGCGCCGGCCTAGGATCGTGCCCAACGGTATAATCCCCGTCGGACCGCCCGGTCCCTCGACCCATTCGGTTTGACCCGCATCGCCATGAGCACCACCGCCTTCGACCCGGCCGGGACGGACACCGACCTGCTGGTGCCCTACCCGGACCCGCCGCCCCGACATCCCGACGAGATGAGCAGCTTCCGACACCTCTCCAACACCGGCGGCGCACACTACCTGGGGATGCACTTCCGCAACCCCACCACCCTGATTGTCGGCGAGCTGTATCTCGTGCCGGAACCCGGACGCGGCGTCAGGGGGCTGCGCGTACCGGACATGATGGTGGCCTTCAACGTGAACCCCGAGGCCTGCTACCGGCGCAACGCCTATGTGATCTCCGAGCAGGGCAAGCCGCCCGACTTCGTGCTCGAGGTCGCCTCGGAATCCACGGGACGCGTCGATGTCGAGGACAAGCCGGCCGCCTATGCGGCCCTCGGCATCCCCGAGTACTGGCGCTTCGACGAAACCGGGGCCAGTCACGGCACGCGGCTGGCCGGGGACCGGCTGGTGGCGGGGCGTTACCAGCCGATCGAGATCACGGAGTTGGCCGACGGCAGCCTGGAGGGCTACAGCGAGGCGCTGGAACTGTGCCTGCGCTGGGAGGAGGGCCGGCTCCAGTGGCACGACCCCGAGACGGGGGCGGCCATCATGACGCTGGCCGAGATGGAGAAGATCGCGGCCGCAGCCGAACGCCGGGCGGAGGCGGAGCGGCAGGCGCGACTGGAGGAGCGGCAGGCACGGCTGGAGGCGGAGCAGCGCGCCGAGGAAGCGGAACAGCGTGCCGCAGCGGAACGACAGGCAAGGTTGGAATCGGAACAGGCAAGGTTGGAATCGGAACAGGCCGCGGACGCGCGGATCCGGACACTGGAGGAGAAGCTGAGCCGTCGCGCCTCCTGAACCCATCCGCGGTTGTCCACCTGCGCCGATGCCGCTCTGAACCGGTGGCCGGTCTCCCATCGGTCCAGGCATCGTGGGGCATGTACAGGACCGGGCCTGGGGGTTCCGACAATCCGGAAGCGGCCGGTATCCAACGGCCGCCAGCGGTACATCGACAGTTCCAGCGGGGCATCGTCCCGGCGCTTCCCGCCCAGGCCGTACAACAGACACGATGACTTCCGGAACCGCTTCCTGACCGCCAGCGATGGCGAATATGTGGCCGCGCTGCGCGCCACGTACACGTCGGTGTATCACCGGACCGGTGCATGGGGGTTCAGTGGGATGGGCGGCCATGGCCGCGGGTGCGCAGCATGCCACCCGCATCGGATCACTGCCCAAGGAGCGCTGCCCGGCCCGGCAACGTGCACCCCACGCTTCCAGACCGGGGTCCCTAAAGCTTCAGTGCCGCACAGTATGGACAATACAAAGGCCGCAGAGACGCGCGGTGGCCCCGGCAATCCAGTTTCCCCCAGTACGGACAGTACCGCGCGCCCGGCACCACGTGGGCTTTCGGCCCTATGTGACAGTGGGGACAGAGCGAACCGTCACTTGTGGGTTGACGACCGTGCGGCCCACGCGCGCCACCCACATGAATCGGATCAAGCCGTCGCATGATTTTCGTGCGCTTGGCTGGATCGTCGCGTGGTCCTATCCGGAAGGCGTGCCAGTGTGCGCGCCGCCAGTGGGGGCGCGGGCTCTGCCGCGTTGTCCCTGGCAGAGGTTCGTCTACGGGCAGGCCGACGAAGTTCGGGTGGGGGTGGCAGGGCCTCCGCCCGTCGCCTTGGCGGCCTGCGTCTACCTCGACACCGAGACGACCGGCCTGGAGCCCGGCTACGACGAAATCGTCGATCTGGCGATCGCCACCGCGGACGGCACCTTTCGGCTGCGGCTGCGCCCGCTCTCGCCGCCGCTCGACCCGGAGACCGAGCTTCTCGCCTCCCGCAGCCAACTGCGGCGCCTGGGTTGGCGGGACGCGGAGATCGCGTCCCTGAAGCCCGCGTCCGAGGACTACAACCAGGTGCGCCACATCTGGTATCCACTTTACCGGGTGGCGCGCCGGCATCCACACCGGACCGCAAGTCTGCGGTCCTCACGGCAGGCATTGGCAGTGCCGCCGCGTTGATGTGCGCGCGACCTGCGCTGGGGGGCTTCCCCTTGTTTCAACTGGCCTGTGATCGTTGACGCACCGTCGTGTATGCTTGGCATCCGATGGGCAAGTGTTCCCGTCGCCGCCAATCGACCATGCGCCTCCGTCCGCCCCCCCGAACCCTATCGTCCGCGGGTTGAACCGCGCATTGCGGCCGGCCCGCATGCGGGGGAGCGCGCGCCGGTCGGGGAACGCCTGTCGGCGACGTTGCTCACGGGGACGCGGAAGCTGGTCCACGACGGACTGGACCGGTTGCAGCGGCAATGGGATTCCCTGCCGCGCATCAAGGTCCGGCTTTTGCGCGAGGGTCGGGACCTGGATCGGGAACTGCAAGCTCCGGATCCCAAAATCATCGGCCGGTTGACGGCGCGCGGTTGCGACTGGTACATCGAGGTCTGCCTGTTGCGCAGCTCCCGCGCGAACGGGCGCAACCCCAATGCGCGGCAAACGGCCAAGCTTGCGGACATCAGGGAGGAACTTGTGGGCACCGGACACACGCCGCCGCCCGGTGGTCGGCCGCCAGGGGAGTTGCCTCCCAATGCCGAACCGCCGAACCGCCGGACAATCGGCAATTGGCCAACGTTGTGCTGAAGCTCACCAACGTGATGGAAGAGATGGTCGAAAGCCAAAACACGGTGATTGAGCGCCTGGGACGGATCGATGGTCGCATGGGCGACGCCGCGGGGCGCGCCTACGAGGATCAATTCCGGGCGTATTTCATCGACCAGGCCCACATGGCGATCAGCCAACTCTCCCTGCCCCGGCCCGGGGAGACAAGCCTGCGGTGGTCGGACCGACACCGCGGCGGCTGGGCGAAAGTGGCAGCCGAATTGGGATTCGAGCCCTGGGAGAACCCCAGGGCGCGGTACTGCGATTTCATTTACCGGCTGCGCTGGCCGGACACGCGGCTGCCCGACCTGTACATCGTGGGCGAGTCCGGCATCCAAGTGCATGCCGAACTTCTCGACAAGGCTACGGAATTGCACGCGCAAATCGAGGCGAAGGGCAGAGCGGTGCGGACGCTGCTGGTCGGAGCCGGCTTTAGCGACCGGATGCAGGATCTGGGCGGTGCCGAAGCGGTGGCGGCGCGCGGCCTGGTGTGGGTGGAGCGGCCCGAGGATCTGGAGTCCGACGGCTGGCAGGACGTGTCGGAAATCGGTCAGGTGCTCAAGGCTTGGCTGACAGAGCAAGGCGCACTCTGAGCCGGCTCTGCGGGGGCTTCGACAAAGCGTTGGACGACGACCTCAAGATGGTGGCACCCCGCGTCCGAGGATTACAACCGGTATCCGCGCTTTAGGGTTCCGCGCCGGCCACCTGCCCTTCAGGCGTCCGTTCCGTCCTCCTGAACCCTTGTGCCCTGCCTTTCAATGCTGACCTTCCTTGGCCGCACGGACACCGGGCCTTGAGATGCGCGGGCCTGTACGCGCCTGCCCGCCTAGCCGGATTCCCGCAGCACGCTGTCGATCCGTTCCAGTTGCGCGCCGGTGACGGTGCCGCTACACTCCGTTGCGCCAGCCGTCCTCCTTGCGGTACACGTAGTCGGGGTCCTCGGGGCCCAAAACCCGCAGCCTTTCCTCCACGGGAAAGTCGGTCATCGCCATCCGGATCGACTTGCGCGACATGCCCGCAAAAAAAAAAATTGACCAGCACCGACAGGCTGCCCGCGTCCGCCTGTTGCATGCCATGCAGGTAGGCGTCGCGGTCCTGCCGCTGGACCAGGAGCGGCAGCCAGCCGTTGCGGATCAGGTGCCAGTTCAACAACACGCGGCCCGTGCGCCCGTTGCCGTCCGCAAAGGGATGGACCTGGATGAAACGATGGTGCATCCAGGCCCCCGTCAGCAACGGATGGCGGTTCGCCTCGTAGTCCGCGTACAACTCCAGCAGGATGTCCAGTTGGGGATCCACCTGCTCGGGCGGCGCGTAGAGATGCTTCGTGCCATCGGGGCGCGTCGGGTTGTTGGGAAAGTCCTTCCACACCCCGCGCCGCAGCGGACGCTGCACGGGCCGGCCCAGCATGTCGACCGCGTTGTGGGTCTCCTGGTGGGCGGTGATCTGATGCCCGCCGGCGCACCGTCCCCGCGGGTGGCGTCCGCCGGTTCGAATCCGATCTCGTCGCGCAGGCGCTGCGCGGATTCAATAATCGGTTGCGCCTGCCGCAGGGCCGCGGTGACGGCTTCCATGCGCGAACCGCCCCGTCCCAGCACAAGATCGTCGGTTGCCATGCCTGCGGGCACGTACAGGCGCGCGTTCTTCAACACGGCCGTCCAGCGGCCGTTGTTGTCCTGCACGACCTCGACGGCCGGTGCGGCCGCGCCGGGGCTCGGGGGTCTCATCACCGGCTCTCGGATGTACCTCACCGTGGAGGAGGACAGCTACGGCTGCAAGCAGCTCTACGCCCACGAGAAGCAACCGAACTGCTACCACCCCGTCCAGTTCGACCACCACGACCTCGTGGTGTTGCTGGACATCATGGAGATGGCGTTGGCCGCCACGCCGGCCGTCCACATGCTGGGCGATCTCCCGCCGAACACCGAGCACGCGCTGGCCGACGTGGGCCGCCGCGAGCACGAGATTGTCCGCCATGCGCGCAAACTGCTGTCCAACCTTCGGCAGGAACGCAAGGACACCCTTGCCCGGCAGCGCGAGGCGGAATCGCGCGAACGCGCACGCGAGGTCGAACAGGCGCAGTGGCGGGCGGACCGCGCACTGTGGCGGACGGAACGCGAAGGATTTGCCGCCGAACGGGCGCAGTGGGAGCGGGACCGCGCCCGTTGGCAGGCCACACCGCAGGAGACGGACCACAAGGAGGCCGACCATGAAGGTGCGGGAACTGATTGCGCAACTGAGTGAATGCGATCCCGACGCGCCGGTGTGGACGATCGACACCTGCGAGTGCTGCACGACCTTCAGCGAGCTCGAAGCCGCACACATCGGCGAGCAGCACCTGTCGAAACTGCGGCTGACGACCCCCAGCACACCGTTCGCGCCCGAGGTGTCGGACGCATCCGCAGCCTGGCCCAAGCCCTTGGAGGTGATCGCCGGCGGCAGATGGAGCCGGTTCCCGGACTGGCCCTGACGGCCCGCCCGGCTTGTCCCGAATGGGTTTGGTATCCTAGCCTCATCCCGCGGCCCGTCATATCGCAGGAAGGAATGATGTGAGCGCGCAGGCGACGTATCCCGCACCAACGCTGAAGGAACGCGTAACCGCCACCCTGAAGGTGATGGGCCTGCGGCCCGTAATCGCCGCAGAGGCCGCGCCCTTCCTGAACGAAAGCAATCTGCGCGATCCCCAGGGCAACCCCTGGACGCCCGCCACCCTGCGCGCCTACCTAGACGAGCACGACATTCGCCCGGAGGTGTTGCCCGACATGGCGGGCTTTGTGTTCGGCACGTTCGACGGCTGGAACGCCCGTTCGATCCTGCGCGCCATTGACCGCGGCCCCGACGAGACCGAGGACGCGCTGCGCCAGGCGATCATCGACGATCCCGCAGTGCGCCGGGACGTGATTGAGGTGTGCGCGGCCGTCAACGACGATCCCTACCGACCCGGCCTGTACCGGAGGTGGCTCAACTTTGCCCGCCAACACGAACGCCCAGGCTGACTGGCACGCCCTGCTGCTGTCGGCTGCCCGCCTGCAACGCGAAGTGCGGGGCGCGGTCCTGGTGGGCGGCACGGCCGTTGCGCTGCAGGTCGGCCATCGGTATTCGACCGACGCCGATCATGTGGTGGCCGATCTGACGAGTCGCTATGCGCAGGTGCGCCAACACCTGGAAAGCCTTGAAGGCTGGACGACGGCCCGCGCATCGCAGGCGCCGGTGGTCATTCTCGGTTCGCTGGACGGACAGGCCGCGGGGGTGCGCCAGCTCAGGCGCACAGTGCGGCTGGAAACACAAACAATCTCCTACGCGGGGCAGCCTCTGTGCGTGCCCACGTACGACGAACTGCTGCGCATCAAGGCGTTCCTGGTGCTGGATCGCAACTACACGCGCGACCATGTGGACTTCCTGGCCCTGGCCGCCCACCTGGAACCGGAACGCATTGAGGCCGCACTGGCACCTCTGGACAACCTGTACGGGAGTTGGCCGTGGCGTGGAGTGCGGGCAAGGGGTTGTTGTACGACCTGGGCACGGCCTTGGGCAAAGCCGAACCCCGGGCCGCGCCCAAGCGGGAGTGGAATTATTTTGAAGCAATGGGCCCGGACCGGCAGCCGTGGGATCTGGAGCGTATCCGGCACGCAGGTCCGCCGATGGGCGACCGCATACTCGCCCTCTGGGCGCAACTGGCCGGCGACCGCCGGGAGCCGGACGCACCGGAAGCCAAGCCGCCGCAGGAGCGGCCCCCGTATTCGGGCACGTTCTAGCCGAAGCACTAACGCGATTCCGACACAGCCGCCCAACAGCCGCCTGTCCGAACGCCTACACTCCGGGCATGGACACAACACGCGCAAACGACATGCCTGCAGCCCCCAGCCGCCGCCTTGAGGAACTCAAGCAGGTGCGCGCCGGCTGGGCGGACGGCATGCAGCTTGCATCCAAATGGGGCAACGGCTACGGTGCGGCGCCCAGCCACGCGGGCCTTGATTGGCTGGCCGGTCAATTCGAAGCCCACTACCCCGCCGCCCCCGTGCCGCGGCTCTACCCCACACCCGAGGGCGGTGTTGAGGCCGAGTGGTCGATCGGCCGCAATGCTCCAAGCCTGGAGATCGACCTGACGGGCCACACGGCCGAGTGGCACTGTACGAATCTCGACACCCAGGCCTGGACCGCACGCAAGCTGGACCTGGACAATCCCGACCACTGGCGCTGGATCGCGGATGCGATCCATAAAATGAGGGCACACGCGGACCCGTTAACGGGATTCCGTTAACGGGGGGCTTGGGGAAGGTGGGGAGCCGACCGATGGAACCAAAGATGTTTGTCGTTTTCGACCTGGACGGCACGATTGCCAACGACGCGCACCGCTCCCATCACCTGGACAAGGAAGAACCCACCGACGACGACTATGCGGCCTACTTCGCCCTGTGCGGCGACGATCCGGTGTTCGAGCCGACGGCCGAGTTCCTGCGCCAATTGTGGATGCAGAACCACCGCGTCGAGATTTGGACCGGCCGCCCCGAGCACACGCGCGCCGTCACCGAAGCGTGGCTCAACGAGCACGTGTACGGACCGATGGCCAGGTGGATCCCGCCCCTCAGCGCCATCCCGCTGCGCATGCGCGCCGATGCCGACCGCGGACCGGTACAAGCCGTCAAGGGCCGGTAGCTGGCCGCCTGCGAACGGAAGCCCGACCTCGTGCTCGACGACCGCACATCGTCGGTCCATTGGTGGCGCGCACTCGGCATCCTGTGCTGGCAGGTGCAGGAGAACAACTACTAGCCGCCCCCTACGGTTCCCGCGGCTGCCAGGGTTTGGCCGGGACGCCACCAGCGGACCGACTTGCGGCCGATCTTCAGGGGGGGGATACCCGGTCCGCACGAGGCGGTAGAGGGTTGATTTCGACAACGCGCAGGCATGTTCGACCTCCTGGCGCTTAAGTAGAAGGGTCATGGAGTCCGACACTGTGCCTCCCGGAACAAGCGAGTGCCACAGTGTGGGGGATCCGCAAGCAGAGTGGAAGACGCGAAATTAGCCCCCTTTTCCTACATCAACCACGGGGGAGGACCCCATGCCGAGCAACCTGGCCGAACTGATCCGCAGCCACGCACAGGCCGCAAAGCGGTCCCCGTCGCCGGCCCTCATGCGGGCGATCCGCAAGCTGCAGCAGAAACAGAAACCAGATCCTGCGCCGGGCCTCCTGCGCGCCATCCGCAACGCACAGGCACGGGCCAAACAAACGGGGCGTAACTCGTTGAGTTGACAACCGCCGCGCCGCCAGGCAGGCATGCGTCCCTTCGGGTACAATCCCGCCATGCGCGTTGAGTCCCCCGCACACCACCCGGTGATCGCAGACCCTGCCGCACTGTCCGCACGCGTGCTGGCCTTCATGCGCGCGCCGGAGCCCGTCGACCAGCTTTTCCGCCTGCAGGACCTGGCGGACCTGGGCGCGCCCGACCGCGTGCGGTCGGCGCTCCGAACCCTGCAACGCGCGCATCTGGTCGGCTCCCCCGCCCCCGATCTCTGGTTCCCGCTGGTCCGCCAGATCCGCGACCACGCCGCGGACCGCTTTGTGCCACCCGCCTACATGCGCCACATGGCCGTGCGGCTGCTGGCGCGCATGGGCGTGCGCGAGGTGCGGAGCATGGCGGATCGCGAAACGGCCAAGGCCGCGCAGTGGCTGGCAGACCACGGCGGCCAGGCCCACCCGGAGACCGACACGCCCGACAGTGCGCCGCCGGTCGGCGTATGGGGCGTGCCGGAGGATCGCATCATCGGGGTGGACCGTCCCGTGGCCCTGCACCTGCGCTGGGCCAACCGCGAATACTTTACGGAATACAAGGATGTGTTCATGGATCAGCCCCTGGGCGACGTTGCAACTCCGTTCTCAGTCCTGGACGCGGCGGCGTTCCGCACCGCCGCCCATGCGGCGCAGATCAACCCGATTCGGCTGGAGAAGGATCTCAAGGTCAACCATGTCCTGCATCTACTGCAGGACTGGCGGCCGCCGGGGTGCGACACGGCCCTGACGGGCGGCACCGCCCTGGCCAAGGGCTACCGGGCCATTACGCGCTTTTCGGAGGACGTCGACCTGCACATATACCCCGAGGAGCCGGGCCCCGTGTCGCTGGCAACCAAGCAGGCCGTGTGGGACAGTTTCCTGGCCTATCTGGAGACTCGGGTCGTACCCGTCGTGGACGGCGGTGCCGTCGACCTGCGGGAGACCCGCTTCCTCTTCGGGCGCGACGGTCAGGGCCGGTTCACCCAGCACGCATCCCTGGCGTACGCGTCCCGCTTCCCGGAGGATCTGGGCGATGCGGATCGCCCCCTGATGGCCCCGGACCAGCGCCATGCCGACCGGCCGTGGGCCGTGCGCTTCGACCTGACCTTCCGCCCGCCCCACGAACGCCCGCCGCTCCGGACCCAACCCCTGCTGGCCCTGCCGAACGTGCTGGAGTTCCCCGAGGCGGTGGTGGCCGATGCCTGGCCCTGCGTCGCACCCGAGCACATCGCCATTGGCAAGCTCGACAACCTGCACGGCTTCCTGCATGGCCGCCGCATCAGCGGCAACCTGCGCGGCGGCCCGCCCGTATCGGTCATGCGTCACGTGCAGGACCTGGCGGAACTGCGCATTCTCCTGTTGGTCCCCGCCCTGACGGACACGATTGCGCGGGCCATGCCCGCCGCCAAGCGGTCCGAACTGCGGACCGGCTTGGCCGCGTGGGAAGCGGACTCCGAAAAGCGGGGCTGTTTCGCCGAGTACAGCAAGCTGATGCGCCCCCACCAGGATCCGGCCATGGTGCCGATGTTCGACCAGACACTGCGCGACCTGCAAGATATGTTGTCCGCATGGAGCGTGGTGGACGGGCGGGAGCCCGCGCCCGTGGACCGGGGCCGCAGGGGAGGCCAGTTCTAGACCGGTCGGCGGCCCCGCGGCGGCGGGCGCCAAACGATCGAACCCCGTACGAGAAACGGAGAAGGAACCGCAGGTGTGCGCAGCCTGCGGGGCTGCGCCGTGGTGTCCGGCGCGCCTCAGTCCGGCTTCAGGGACTTGCGCGACAGGCGGTACCAGAGGATGTCGCCGTCGTCCACCAGTTTCTGGACCGCGCGGTCGTTCTGCACGCTGGACACCACGGCGTGCGCCTTGACCCCCGTACTCTGCGTCAGCAGATCGGCATTGCGCAGGGCCCGGTTCGAGTCCCCCTCGTTGGCGGTGAAGGAGGCTTCGACGGCCACATAGGCGCGCGTGCCGTCGGTTCGGTGTACACAATCCATGACCAAATCCGCTACGCAGAAGCTCTCCGGGGTCCCGGGCGCCAACGTCGGGAGCAAGGGTTCGATCAGGTCGTTCAGGTCCGCGCGTTCCAATACCTTGACCACTTTCAGGCCCAGGAGGGCCTGCGCCAGGATGAAGCACCGGGTACGCGTGACCCGGCCCGCAACATCGCCCTTGAGGTCGCCCATGTCCTCCGTGAGGGTTTTCAGACTCTTGTCTATCCCATCCAGGCGACCCTCTATCCGTGCCTGGCCTTCGGTGAGGGGTTTCTGGCCCTCCTGTGGTTCGCCCACAATATCGGTGAGGGATTTCACCTCGTCGGTGAGGGCTTGCACCCCCTCGGTGAGGGGTTTCTGGCCCTCCTGTGGTTCGCCCACAATGTCCGTGAGGGTATCCACCCTCTCGGTGAGGGTTGCCTGCCCCTCCGTGAGGGTTTTCTGGCCTTCGGTGAGGGTTTTCAGACTCTCGTCTACCCCATCCAGGCGACCCTCCATCCGGTCCATGCGGCCCGCCAGCCGGACCTGTCCCTCGGACAGGGTTCGGAAACCTGCGCCCGTCTGCTCGGCGAGGCGCAGGATCGCATCGGCAACGACGCGGTTGTCCGGGGGCCGGTCCTCGGGCTGGTTGTCCAACACGTTTTTTAGATCCATGAGGAAAGGGTCCCAATCCAACAATTCGGGGTTGGTGTCGGCGTCGGTCTCCATGCGCAACAGGCGTACCTCCACCGTCCAGCGCCCGCAACGCAACAGGAAAGAACCCAGTTCGTTGTCGGTGCCGTAGTGCGTTGAAAGCAAGCGCTTGAGATCGGCCTCCAGATCCTGTCCCCGGTGCCAGAGATCCACCTTGACCTGCGGCAGGCGTTCCCACGCATCCAACAGAACCGCCGCGCCGGATTTCAGCAGGTCGCCCGCCTTCACGAGCACCGGCCGCAGGCGGACGAAGTCCGTCTCCGGATGAGTGGTCGCATCCTTGATTCGGATGGTGGGTTCACGCGGGGGTTTCAGGAACACGGAGACCGTTCCGCTCAGGTGACAGCCGGGATTATAGTCTCGATCGAGAGTCGAAGGGACGAAAGGACAAGTCAGCCGACGGTTCCGTCGTCATACCGGTCAGGGGTTGTGATTGTACCGCCGGGACCCGCGGCCGCAGTGTAGGCGGGCAACGGGTTTAAAGGAAGGAGTGAAGGATCAGCAACACCAAAGCGAAGGCACCGATCATCAGCAACGTTTGCAACAACCCGGTACCCTGTTCGGCAGGAAAAGGTGTGGGCGTGTCGGCCTCCTGGGACTGCCAGCGACGAATCGTGCGCGGCTTCCTCGCCGAGCCACTTCGTTGCGCATGAAGCCCTCGACCGTGGACGCCCCGAGGTTGTCCACGAACGGGAGCGGGGACTGTCCGTTGGCCATTGCTTCAGACCGTGAGCGGAAGGGCAGCGGCGGATTTCAGGTCTCGATCGAGCTTGGGGCCGGGGCCGGGCGTTCAACGCTGGCGGCGTGCGCGCCATGCGGCCCGCGCACGCGACACCAGATGCACCACCGTCACCCACACCAACCCCACGTACAGGCCGGCCACCACCAGGCCGCCAATCAGCGCCGCCGACAGCAGGGTCCAGAAAAGGACATGCTGCACGGACGGCGCGAGGAGGAACGCAGGCTGCACCCTGGCGGCAAGGATTGCGCCCCCCACCACCAGCAACGCCCACAAACCCGTGTAGTTGACCAGACCCATAGCGACCCCTTGGCTGTCCGAGGTGTCTTCCTGCACGAGCAGGCCGTACAGGGTGACGGGTTGCGCATGGCGGTCCGCACGGTTTCGGGGTGGCGGCACGGTCAGGGGCCGCCAACGCAGGCCGACACGCGCCTGACGCGCCGCGCGGGCTTTGCGCGCGGACTGCCGGCGGGTGCTGGCCCGGGCCGACTGGCGGGGCACGGTCAGGGTCCGCCGGGCCTGCGCCGCCCCCCGGGCCAAGGTGGCCCAGAGCCGGGGCTGGGCCGGGCCCAGCGACCGGTCGTGTTGGGAACGCACCAGCAGGTCGTAGGTCCCCTGGTCCTGCTGGTGCCGAAACAGCGTGAAGATGTCCCCTTCCCGATCCATGACGGCGACCAGCCGCACTCCCTCCAGCTCCGCGGCCAAGGCCGCACAGGCCTTCAGGCCCTCCTGCCAACGGGCCGTCCGGCTCCCGGAGTGCGTGTCGTACTGGATGTGGGGCACGCCCAGCGGCACCCCCTGGGCATCCAGCACCAGCAGGGAGTGCATGTGCAGGCCCAGTGTGCCTTCCGACGCCCGATTCCGACCGATCAAGCCCAGGCCCGCACAGCCGGGATGATCCGCGAAGTTGAGGGCGGTCCCGTCCTGTACGCAGAGCACCCGTCCGGCCTGCTGCATGCGCTGCAGGGTGCGCGCCCGGTGGGGGGGCAGGATCCGGTCGGGCGTCACCTGCGTGTCGTCCGGCCGGTCCATCAGGCGGTAGTAGCCCTTGACCAGGGCCCGGTCGGACTGCGCCGCACCGGGAAAGGAGGCCTGGGGCGCCTGGACCCGGGCACAGCGCACCAGCCGCCGGCTCAGACGCACATCCCCCAACGGGGCGTCCCCCAGTTCCTGCTCCGCCCAGCGCGCGCTATCCAGACCCGCACCGGAGGCCAGAGGTCGGGGTGCCATGGTCCGCTAACACCCCGCCGACGGCATCCATGAGGCCCCGGCGGCGCCCCGGCCCCCGCACCCGACGGTCATCATACGGATCATGAGGCAAGCTCCCGGTCATCGGTGGCATGTAGCCTCATCTTATCGCCGCACCCGGCCGGCTCCCAATACGGCCGGCGAACAGGGCAGAACGAAAAAAAAGATGTGGGGCATGGGCAGGGCGCAGCCGCGCCAGACCAGATCGCGCACGCCGGCCACGGGCGTTTCGATCAGTTTGTGCCGCAGCTGGCGGCCCACCTGCGTCAGGCGCTGGTACAACTCCGCGGGAAACAGCCGTACATTGTGCCGCAGTGTGTGCAGGCCGTCCCGGACCAGCAGCAGTCCGCCCTTCTTGAAGTACATCATCAGACCCAGGTGGGCTTCCCGCGGCGGGGTTTCCCCGGGCGCGGGGGCCCGTTCCGCCGTGGCCCGGCGCAGATCGCTTTCCGTGAAGGTGGCTGTCTTGGTGGGCGGTGTTTCCCCCCTGGGGATCGGCAGGCGCATAACGGCGGAAGTCTACACGGTTTCACGGCTGCCGGCAGGGTTGCACTGTCGCCCTTCATCCCGTTTTGGGGTCGCGTTTTCTCGGTCTGGCGGTGCCGCGCCCGGCACGCTGCCCGGCAGCTGTTCGATCCGGATCACCGGCTCGGTCGGGTATTCGCTTAGACTTGCGGGTGCCACAGGACTTGACCTCCTGTTGGCTGGAAGCATGGGGTGCGCTAACACCGACATGACCAGGGGAGCCTCGGCAGTCTGCAACGCCGGGGCTTCTCGCTAATGTAGGGGATTCCCTACAATAGCAAGGTGCCGGGCGGGGGCTGCGCGCGAAGGGGTCCTGCGGACAATCCGGCTACTCGTCGAAGCCGAACGCCATCGTCAGCCAGCTGTCGATCCCAGCCAGTGCGTCGGCGTCGGCAACCGTCTCCGCAATCGCAGCGGCCGGCGCGTCGGCATCGATCTCCACCTGCACGACGGCCGGCGGCCATAAGACCCCATCGGCCGGCTCCAGCCGCGTCGGTGCGAACCGCAAGGGCAGGGTGATGTGATTGTCGGGGGCGTGCGCCCAATCAAGGGCGTTCCACAAATCGCCCACCCGCGCCCGCGCGTCGGGGCTGGTCGCGACCTCGCCGACGAACAGGATCGTGGACGGCAGCCAATCATCGCCGATGGGGGAACCGGGGGCGTTGGGATCGACCGACCAGCAGGACCAGATGTGGCGACAACGGCAGCTACAGGAACAGCAGGACCAGTTGTGGAGACACCAGCAGCAGCATTGGCAACAACAGGACCACCAGCACGCACAGACTGAACATCAAAGGTTCGTCGACAACCAGATCGCACGGGAACTCATGGACCACTCCGGCCGGAGTGCCCTCAAGCCCATTGTCCCGCGCTGGCCGTTCGTGGTCGGCGGTTTGGTGGCCGCCGGCCTGATGTACATATTCGTATGGTCGTGACGGCCGCCCCGTGGAGTGCTACTTCAGCACCGTGAAGGCCGTCAGGACGAACCCCGACACCGCGGCGTTCTTGCCTTCGTTGGGGCCGCCGACAATCTCCTCGAGCGACACGTAGTCCTGGACGACGTTGATCGCGTCGCCGTACGCCCGGTCCTGCGGCCGCACCCGCAATGTGGCCACCGGGCTGATGGTCTCGCCGTCCCCGTTGACCGCCCAGGCGGAAAGCGTGTACGTCACATCGCTGGCCAGCACGTCGATCGGGAAGTCCCGGTGCGCGTCGGGCGGCAGGGCGTAGAGAAACGTGTTCGCATCGGCGGAGTCCTCGATCAGCCGATTGGGCGTGACGGCCGCCGTGATCGACACCGGCACGCCGGCCACCGGCGTAATCGCATCCTGCAAGATCACTTCCTTGAACGGCACGGCCTGGCTGACCGGATCGAGCACGAAGGCCGGCGACGACCAGAACATCGAGGCTCGGATGTCGCCGTCGTCGACAATCCGCAGATTCGAGAACCGCTCGGTGTTGCCGCTCAGGTCCTGCATGATGCACCAGGTAACGAGGCGCTTGGCTCCGTACATGGACATCATGGCCGACACATCGTCGCCCTCGGGCACCACGTCGCCGTCCTCGTCGACGATGCGGATTACATAGGTGTCGAAGTCCACCGTGTCGCGCTGGGCCAGGGTCTCGCCGCCATGCGCGAGGCCGATCCGCAGGCGCGGGGTCTGCGGGCGCGTCAACAGCCCGGACGCGGCCCGGTAGTTGCCGAACGCCTCGTTGTAGCCCACGTAGTAGAACGTGCCGCCGGCAATCGGCGTCTGGACCAGATGGGGCGCAACGCCCTGCTTCCAGTCGGTGGTGAAGAACGTCGGCGGCGAGATGCTCTGGTCGATCGTCGCACCCACTACATCGCTGACCAGGTAGGCGTCGCCGTCGGTCTCAACCACCACGCCCAACTCGACCCGCACCTCCGTGCCGGTGCGCACACCGTCGAACGCGGCCGTGCGCGCGCCCAGGGCCAGGGCCTGCGCGGTCGGCGGGCCGTCGCCGTCGTCGAGCAGCAGCACCAGCCGGGCGTCGAAGCTGCGCGGTCCCATGCGCCAGGTGTGCGGCCGGGTGGCCTCCCAGGTGACGTTGACCGTGTGCTCGTCGTCCGCGTCGCGGGTCACGGACAGCTGGGAGATCTGGCCGTCGCGCAACCGGCCCCAGGGCGGGCAGTCCGTGTAGGCGGTCTCGAACAGGCCGTCGCGGGCCAAGCCCGGACCGGCCAGGCAGGCAACGAACAGGACGGACCACAGAAAAATCTTGAACGCGGGGGCAATCCGGGACATGGCACAAGCCTCGGAGTTCGGCGGTGGGTGGCAGCGTGCGTTCTCTTAATTTAACCACCCGCAGGCACGCCGCGCAAGCAAGCGCATGCTCCCGTCCGCGCGGGGGTTTTCTGTTTGGCCCGGATGCGTCCGCGCCCGGAACATTGCGCAGTTGCGCACTGCGCCCAAACGCCTGCCTTTCGCCCAGGCGGCCCATATACAATCCCATAGGTTCGTCGATTTGAAACACACCCCCGCATGCGCACACTGCCGGCCCTGCACTCCACCGATGCGGACTTTGCGGCCATTCGCCGCTGGGAGGGCTTCTACGTGGACAAGACCGGTTTGTTCCGCCATCTTCTGGAGACGGATCCAAGCCCCCTGTCCAATCCACCGCTGACCACGCGCCACCAGTTCCTGGCGCGTCCGCGGCGGTTTGGCAAGACGCTGCTGGTCAACACGCTGGAGGCCTGGTTCCAGGGGTTGCCGCCGGGCCATCACACCAATCCCGAAGGCGACACCGCGCAACTGGTCGGCCTGCCCGCGGGCTGGACTTCGCCGCCGTGGCTGTGGGCAGGTCTGGATGCCGAGGACTGGCATGGAACGCACGGCTGGCATCCCGTGATTCGACTGAATCTGTCCCGGGTCGCCACCCCCGACCCGGCCGGCACGCGCACCGCTCTGCAAGCCTACCTGTGGGATGTGATCGGGGAGTGGTATGACCGCGGCGCGCCTTGGACCGTGTCCGATCTCTTCGGTCCATTCCCCGACCAGCCCCCGGGCATCATGCTGACAGCCCTGATCGACGGCCTGGAGCAAGCCTACGGCCGCCAGCCCGTGGTGCTGGTCGACGAGTACGACACACCCCTTGTCAACCACATCGGGACCGACCGCCCTCTCGAACCCGCCGTTGACGAACTCCGAGAATTCATCCGCGTGCTGAAGGACGACGAGGGCCTGCTCTACGGCGTGTTCGTGACCGGCATCACGCGCTTTGCGCGCCGCCACCTTTTCTCCGGCGCCAACAACTTCGTCGACATCTCCGACGACCCCCGCTACGGCGCGCTGTGCGGCTTCACCGAAGAGGAGGTGAACCGGGATCTGGCCCCCTACCGGACGGCCCTGGCGGATAGGGAACCGCGCTTGGATCCCCTTGCCATTCAGACCGCGTGGCGGGAGCAGTACAGCGGCTACCGCTTCTCGGAGATGCCCTCGACGCCCCGCGTCTACAACCCCTTTACCCTGATCCGCGGCTTGGAACAAACACTTAACAATGAACATCTCCGCGATTTGGCCGTCCAGGGACGTTGGCCCTCCGCCTGGAGTGAGTCCGGTCACCCGGGTCTCATTGCACGCCTGGCCGCGGACGGGCGCAGGGCGCCGCCGTCCCCGGGTCTCACAGACCTGAACCGCCCCGATCCCATCCTCCTCATGCTGGAGACCGGCTATTACACATGGCGCGGTGCGGCCGGCGAGCCCGCCCATCTCGACTTTCCCAACCGCGAAGTCGCCGAATCATGGACCTACGACATCCTGGGGCTGGGCGAACTCGCCCCCGAACGGGACGGCCGCGTGTTCACCGAACTGCACACGCACTTGGAGCGGGGCGACGTGCCGGGTTTTGCCGCGCGCCTGGAAACCTGCGTGTTCGGTTTCGCCCACGAAAACCTGCAGACCGAGTCCAACTTTCGCGTGCTGATGCAGGCCCTGTTCCGGCAGATGGCCGTGCCCACGCAGTCGGAGCCGTCGAACTGGGGCGGGCGCGCCGACCACGAGGTCCGAATCGGAGACCGGGTGTACGTCTTCGAAGTCAAGTACAACCGGCCCGCCGACGCGGCCCTGCGCCAAATCGGGGACCGGGGCTACGGTCGCCAACACCTGGACACCGGCCGCACGGTGACGGCCGTTGGTCTGGCCTTCCGCCGCGACCTGTCGACGGGCCCGTGCGTGCAGGTCGCACAGGCCGACCTGGCCCGGTTGCTGACTGTCGACACAGAATCCGTCCCGCGCTAACGCCGACGGCCGTACCCGCCAGGTTGAGGGTGCCGGCTGGGCGGCGGACCGGTGGGACCGCACCCGCCCAGCGTATCGCACCAAGGTCCGCGCGGCGGCGCGTCAGAAGCTCTTGAACGGGCGCCTGGGTTCACGCCTGTCGGCCGTGTCGCGGCCATCGGACGCATCCCGGTAGGCCGTCCAGGTGTCGACCATGCCGGCCAGCAGGCGCAGGGCCGGTCCGAACCGGGGTACCATCGAGGGATCGACGTGCGGCCGCATCAGCTTGCTGTAGGCGGCAAAGCAGGCTTCCTTCTCCGGATCCGTGCGCCAGCGCGCAAACGCCTCGCCCAAGTTGGACAGGGTGGCGGCCGACAATTCTCCGGAAATGATCGGAGCAGTGGTCGGCGCGGTCAGCAGTGCGCCCATCTCGAACAAATCCTGAACGTGGCGCATGACCGAAACCGGCGGCGCACCCTCCTTGTTGCCGCTGGGTTTCCGGCCCTGGTCGAACCCCTCCAAATTCAGGATCTTGCCTATGGCGATGTGTACGAAATCCACACACTCCCAGGTCCCCACGGCAATGTCGTCGAACTCCAGTACATCGGGATTGGCCAGGACTGTTTGGCACACCGTGGGCGGCCGTTCGGCCTGCGGCACGAAGGTCAGGTCGTAGCGCAGGGTCCACGGCCGCCGCCGGCCCCGGATGTCCGGTGCGGTCACGGGACGCAGCGGATCCCGCAGGTGGTCGGCAAACTGCGATGCGTACCGCATCGCCACATGCTGCGTCGACCGGCCTTCGCCGTCGGGCGTGCGCCCAAAGCCGGTTTGGCGCTTGTCGATGCGCACACCGGCCATGTGCGGAAACACCTTGGCTTCCAGATAGGCCTGGAAATCCTCCCACACCCGCAGCTTGGCGTCCATGGCGACCGGGCCGGGCCGCTGCGCGGACAGGAGCAGGTCGATGTCCTCGGAGAAGCGGGACGTGACCCGATAGACTTTGGCTTTAGAACCCGGTGCGGCTCCGACCGCAAACCCGATCCGAAACCCCTGTTCGGAGCCAACGCACGGCCCTGGCCGAGGTCCGCCGCGCGAATGTGCGCCGGCCCGTCGACTTCGGCGACCTGGCCAAACCCGTTCACAGCCCCCCACGCACGCCCGATCCACCCATCGATCCAGCCGAACTCGATGCCCTGGCCGCAAACGCGCCGAGGTGACGTTCAGCGACGAACCCAAACCGCGGGAATCGCCCGATTCGGCGGGATCGGGGTCCGATCCCCCGCAAACACCACCCCTGAAAGTTCCCAGGAGGAGCCGAGCCAACGTCCTGCAACCTGCAGGCCCCCTGACATCCGGGTCGTCGAGCCGACCACGGAGCCCCCCATGACGGCAGACAACTTGGCCGCCGAGGACCGACCTGGGAACGGACCCCCACATCGCCGCGGTGTGGGTCCGGAGTTTGCGCTCCGCGAAGAACTTATGTCAACATGCGGGAATTGACAACGAGGCCCTGATCATAACCGGCAATGACGAACGAACACCGACGGGAGCGGAACTGGCCGCGAAGCGGAAGCAGTGGCAGGAGGAGGCCGACGATGAAGGTGCGCGAACTGATTGACCAACTGGGCGAGTTCGATCCCGACGCGCCGGTGTTCACCGTCGACCCCATGCACAACTGGGTGGCGTACTGCGAAGTCACCGACCGGTGCGTGGGCCAACAGCGGATTGAGGATCTCGACAATGAGAACGATCGCCATGTGATCGAACTCGACAAGTTGGCCATCGCAAACCGGAACCTGCACCCGCGCTCGCCCGGCACCAACGAGTGGACCGCCCCCGCGATCGTGATCGCAGGGCCGAGTTGCAGCTTCCACGACCGGAAGGATGAATGGTGAAGGTCAAGGAACTGATCAAGGCCCTGCAGGACCTCGATCCCAACGCGCCGGTCTGGACGATCGACACCTGCGAGTGCTGCACCGCGCACGAAGCACTCGACACCACCCGGCGGCCCATGGGACTCCCGTTTTTGGCCCGTATCACAGGAGGCAACCCATGAAGACGGACGACATCGGCGAGCGGTGGGCAAACGCCATGCGCACACTGCATGGTCTGGTGGAGGACCTGTACGCGGACAGGATGCGGCGGGAATTGCAGGACGTGATCCGCCAGGCGTGCCGCATGGGCGACGTGCCGCCACCGGAGGCCGTCGACCTGGTGTGGGAGTTTTTCGGGACGGGCATCGACAACTCCCGGTGGCGGAAACAGTGCCGTCACCTGGGCGTGGCCCCCGACGCCCAGATGCAGTTCTGCCATTTCATCTACGAGGTGCGGTGGCCGCAGGACGCCGGTCGCCCACCGGTGCTGCCGCCGCTGCTGTTCGTGGGCGAGGTTGCCCTCGAGGTCGACGACCGCGTGTTGGCCCTGGCGGCCGGCCATCGCCAGGACCTCGATGCCGGCACACGGGACGGCTACGTGCTGGTCGTCGGAGACCGTTTCAGCGAGGAGCTGGCCGCACGAGACGGCGGCGGCGCAGTGGCCAGCTCCGGCGCGCACTTCCTGCACCGGCCGAAGGATCGGGATGATGTCCCATTCCTGAGCGACGTCTCGACGGTGACGGCCCTCATGCAGGACTGGGCTGCGCAGCACGCGGACGACGGGCACACCGAGACATGTTCGGACCAGGCCCAGGACGGGGTTCCCGGAGCCAGCGGGCGGGCAACGGCACCCATGATCAACCCCAGTACACGGAAGCAGGGCCTGGCCCTGCGGCTGACGGTCGGCCACAGCGGCCGCTCCCCCGATTGCGGCTGCTTTCACCGAATCGGGAGGCGCTGTGCTTCGCTTCCCGGGCGTTTTGCGGGGTCCCGAGGGTTAGGGGTCGGGGACGTTCGCCCCATTTGCAGGGGTTCGCGTCGCGGCCGCCGCCCGGAACGGCAGGCGCGCACCGGGCCCATCCGGCCAGGTAGGCCCCGGCAGCGGTCAACGGAAACCCCATGACGGCAGGGAGGACGGAATGGCCACACGACACGATCCGCGTGCCCTGACGGTCGCACAGCACCTGCAGGCGCGCGTGGCTCCGGCCGAGGTGATCCTGTTCGGGTCGCGCGCCCGCGGCGATTGGCACGCCGCATCCGACATCGACCTGATGGTCGTGGCCGATCGGCTGACGGACGCACAGCGCCTTGAATACTCGCAGCTGGGCTGGCGCGTACTGAAACCGGAGACCGCCCATCTGTACCCGGAGCCGGTCGACGTGCAGGTGTTTGTCATGGAAGCCGAGGAATTCAATTGGGCCCGCCGGGCGCGCATGCATCTGGCCGGTGCGGCGCAGCACGACGGGCTGACCGCCCGGGGGGAACGGGTGCGGCCGATCGAACAGAACGACCCCTGGCCGTCCGTTCAGAACCTGTTGCAAAGGTGCCACAAGGCCTTGTTCCACGCCCTGCGCGCCGAGGGCGACGGCAATGGCGCAACCAGTGTCCTGCAGGCCCACGACGCACTGCAAAAGGTCCTCAAAGCCCATGTGAGCGCGTTGGGCCGCACCTTTCGCAAGACCCACGACCTGAAGAGGCTGATCACGACTGTGGAGGGAGTTGAGCAGTGCGTGGACTTCTCGCATTTGACCGACGCGTGGTGCGACGCGCTGGGCGAATATCGCCGCTACGGCCCCTACGAATTCGGCCGGCCCCTGTTTGAACCCAGTGCGCACACGGTCAACCTCGTGCAAGCCACCTGCGGGGCCGTCGCGGCGCGCGTGCTTGCCATCGTGGAACGCAAACCCGGCGACGTGGAGTACCACTATTCGGAGCGCGAGAGGTACCCGCCGTTTGATCCCGACCGGCCGCTCGGCGGCCTGGAGGACCTGCGGCCGGCCGCTGTCTCGACCGACAGCGTCCTCGCCGCAGAGAGGCGCAGGGCATTGCTGGGGGTGGCTCGCCGACTGTTCGAACATCCCCGGCAGGTGGACGATCTGCGCGACCATCTGGACCGGAATCCGCGCGACGCCTGGCCGTCGGTCGTGGACCTTATCGACGGTCGCCGCCCGCCGTTCGGCGGGAACGATAACCGGCAGGACGCCGACCAACTCAAGCCGCCGCGCGGTTGGTGAGCCCGACCCAAACTGTCCAAATCGGTGCTGGACACTGGCGTCTAGCGCAAGTCGCAACGCTCGGAGGCCAGTTCCTGTTCGCACGACACGCAGGGGTTGTGCCGTACGGCTGTGGACACAATGGTACCTACCAGTCCCCGGGCGGCGGGCGATCGGCGCGGTCGCGGGCAGGTATCCTGCGGGTTCGGGTTCGAGCAGATCCGGCCAGGCGGACGGCGCGGCGCGCACGCCCTGCCGGGCGTCACGGTTGTCCCTGGTCTGGACCTTAAGCGTTGGATGGTGTATGTTGACATAACCCCTTCGATCGTTGAAGCATGCAAGGAGATTGCCCATGGACACACCGACCCGCCCCAACTGGTCGACCAACCTCCCGCCGGAGCCGATCGACGACGACCAGGAACTGAGTCCGACGGAGAGCCTGGCCTACGCGTATCTGGAGAGAGCGCTGATGGGTCAGCCGGACGCGATCGCGTTCAGCGAGGAGATCCGGGAGCTGCTGCTCCCGGCCTGCCGGCGAGCGGCGCAGACCGACCTGCGGCTGCGGTCGACGACCCTGCCGAACGACCAGAGGAAGGAGATCGTGATGGCGCAGCTGTGGGAGGAGGTGCTGCCGCTGCTGCCGAACGACGACCCCGACCTGCTGAACGAGGAACATCCGACGGGCTGGGATCCGTCGATGGAGGAGGAGGACGAATTGGAGTACGCGCGGACACATACGGGAGCGATTGCATCATGCGCCACCACGTCGAGTTGATCGTACCGCCCACTGTCATGCCGCCCACGCCTTTGGTCAAAATCAAGGGGCGTGTGCTTGATATCATGTACCCCCTGGGCGGATGGGCCAGGGAGGAAAACCTCTACGACAGCCTCTACGACTGGTTCTACTTCGGCGGAAACTTTGCCGGCACCAAGCTCTACCTGCGGCTCGATCCCGAACGGCGCCGCCAATTCTGGGACGAGCTTGACCGCGAGTCGTTCAGCACCGACAACCGTATCAGCCAGGGCAATGTTGAAGATCGCAGCAGTTTCGACCTGGACAGATTCTGGAGTGAGAATTCCCTCTTGTGGGGCATCGAGGGCATTTTTGAAGATCACAGAAGCAGTACCCGCTGGGGCAGAATCTGGAGTGAGACGGACCTTCCGAAAGTGGACGCCCTGTGGCGCAAGTGGTTTCCCGAGGAGGAGGTCGGTAAATTCCCCCTGTCCCCCTACTACCCGGAAGGGGAGCAGGATATCTGCCGGGTTGACCAGATCCCCGAAAAGCTCACAGCCTACGCGGTGGTCGTGGCCAACGAAGACAAGGAACTTTTCCAGTTCAGGGTCGAGCTTTGGGGCGAACCCGTAAGGCGAAGCACGGTCTTTAACGGTTTCGTGCTCGACGCCTTGCGCCAGTGCCGCGCCTGCGGTGTCGAGCCCGCGCCGGACTGGCTGGCGGTAACGCTGGATTGCCGCCACGGTTGATCCCCACGCGCCCAATCAATCCCCGCATCCCGGCCCTGCCGTCGTTGGATCCGCCATGGACCCCGTCGATCCGGATTGCGGCCTTGCACGGTCGGCATCCGCTCCGCCCTCAACCCCCGAACTCCGTGTCGCCGTGCCAGTCCCGCGCGCGCAGCCACGGCACGGTGGCGTCCACGGGGACCACGCCCGATTCCCGGTAGGGCCGGTTTGGATCCCCCTCCGCGTTGTCCCAGGTGGGATCGGTGCGGCCTTCGGCCACGGCCGTCGCAAAGGCCAGGGCCTCGTCCAGGCGGGCGGCCAGAAAGTCCCGCAGCGGACGGACCGCGGCTTCACGGGCCGGCACGTCCAGCGGTTCCATGCCGGCCAGGGTTGCGAAGTAGTCGGTCCGCTGGTCGAGCGTGACGACCAGCGGCGGGTAACCTGCGTTCATCGCCATCCAGTTGACCAGCCAGCGCGCCATGCGGCCGTTGCCGTCGTCGTAGGGATGGATGGCGATGAAGTCCCAGTGCAGGGAGGCGATCGCCCAGGCGGGGTCCAACGCCTGCGGATCATGGGCCAGGATGTCGATACGCTGGTGCATGCGGTCCAGCAGTTGATCCATGAGGTGCGGCACCGC
Source organism: Nitrosopumilaceae archaeon (assembly GCA_965261905.1). Taxonomy (GTDB): domain Archaea; phylum Thermoproteota; class Nitrososphaeria; order Nitrososphaerales; family Nitrosopumilaceae; genus VYCS01. The sequence continues at coordinate 157,599 of CBDHDZ010000015.1, forward strand.
GTCCGGCGGCTGGAACACCACCAGCCGACGCGCGGAGCGGAGGGCGTTGGGCGTGTTCTTGAATCTACCCAGCGCCACCTGGCCCGACGGCTGTCCGGCCGTGTTGTGGGCCGCATACGACCGCACCAGCATGTGTCTGTGCGTGGTGTGCAGGTCCTCGATGTCCAGGCGGTGCCTGCGGTTGACCATCCGCGTCAACAGGCGTACGGCCTCGTTGTGGCCGCGCATCTGGTCGACATCGAGGAGTTTCGTCCATCCGCCGGCGGGCGTGCGCCCGTGTGCGAGGACGGCCAGTGTGTCCGCATACGACAGGCTGCCGCCCTCGATGGCGTTGGAATGGCAACTCCAGCGCAGGCGCACGTTGCCCCACCACTGGCGCAGCACGCGATCGGTCATCGACGGGGCCTCGTGCCAGCGGCGGCGGCCCTCCCGCAGCCGCCCGGCGCCGACCGTTGATGCGGGTGATCGCCTTCTCAAGGTCCTGTCAAATTAGAAGGCGAGTGCACCGGGGAATTCCGAGTGCTGCCACAACAGGGCCTGCGCGAGCATGTAGCGCGCCCCAGTCTGGGCGCGCGGCATGGCGAAATCCAGCCAGCAGCCGCAGCCGGGCGGCAACAGGCTGCCGGCCTCCAGGAACCAGCGCCGCACCTCGATGTCCCACACCAGTTCGCCCACACGGTGGCCGTCGACCAGGATCCGATAGGCGTCGGCGTCGGTGTCGTCCTGGCGGTCGGGCGGCGACGAGGGCTGGAACTCGATTGTCGGCACGGTCTCCAACGCGCGCTCGAAGCGGCTCCAGCGCGCCTTCCACCAAATCCACCAGCGCTGCACGAGTTCGGCCCCGTCGCGGGTTTCGAGATGCACGAGCGGCCGCAGCAGCGAGCGGCCGGTGTTCCAGACGCGGACCACCGAACCGTCGGGGAACGTCCAGCCCGCGGTCTGCGAAGGGTAGGGTTCGATCTGCGCGCCGCGGCGTTCCAGCACGCGCTCAAGGTCGTGGGGCGGAATGTCCTCGCGCCCGCAGTCGCCGATGAACGCGTGGGCCTGCGACCGGCACGCGGCGGGTATTGTCGATTGGGTGTCCATGGTCACGTCCTCCGATCAGCTGTGTCTGTGCATTGTGTGCGGATGCTCGATGGCGTTGGAGTGCCAGCGGCGGCGGCCAGGGCCGCGGCCAAGCCGGCCTTGAGGGCGTTGTGGGCGACCTCGAAGTTGTAGTCGTCGCGGTCCGCTTTGCCGTCCTCGTTGCCGGCAAAGTTGAACAGCAGCCGGGACACGAGGGCCTGGCAGGTCTTGAGCGAGGCTTCGAGGTCAAGGAGTTGAGGATTTTTCTCAGGTCCTCGTGTTTCAGGATGCGGACCACTTCCAAACCCAGGAGATCCTCCGGCAGGGAGAAGCGCCGGTCGTACGTCAACCGGGCGGTGGCATTGTCCTTGAGGGTTTTCAGATCCACGAGGAAAGGGTCCCATTCCAACAATTCGGGGTCGGTCAGTCGAAGTCCGGGTAGCGGCTCCACCGGCCGCCGGCGATCACGACCAGCGGCTTCGCCCAGGCGGCCGTCGCGTCGGACACACCGTAGATCTCTGCCTCGCGCTCGGCCCACAGCTTGAGTTTCTCGAGTTGCTGCGCGCCGATGTGCGGGGCCTCCAGTTCGACGAAGTGGGTGTGGCAGTCGCACGTGTCGATCGTCATCACCGGCGCGTCGGGATCGAGGTCCTGCAGGGCCTCAATCAATTCCCTAACCTTCATCGTCGGCCTTCTCGTCGGGGTCGTCTGCTGGTGCGAGTGCGTCCGCCGTGGCGGTCCGCACGGGTTCGTTCCGACACCCGGGCGGGATCTCATAGAACTCGCAGCATCCGCACTCATTGAGAATGGACACTTCAGTGTCGGGATCCATCCTGCTTAGTTTGTCAATCAAGTCACTGACCTTCACCGTCGGCCTCCTGCTGCGCGGCCTGCCACTGCTCCCGTTCGCGCTCCCACTGTTCGCGTTCCCGCTGCCACTGTGCCCGTTCCTGCTGCCTTTTGCGTTCGCGCCGTTCTTCCTGGAGCCGCTGCTCGCGTTGCGCTTCCTCCGCCTGCCTCAGGCGCGCATAGGTGTCCTTGCGTTCCCGGTCGAGGGTCTCCAGCTGGCGGCTGGTCTCGCGGATGACCGCGTGCTCTCGCTGGAGCACGCTGGCCAGCAACCCCTGCTCATCGTCCACATAGTCGTCCATCAGCGGATTCACCAGCGGATTGGCCGCCAGCGCCATGTCCATGACGGAGACCAGTAGCCGGAGATGATTGTGCTCCAACTCGATCGGATGGAAATCATTGCCGTAGCTGTTGTAGGTATAGAGACGCTTGCGGCCGTAGATGTCCTCCTTGACGGTGAGGTACATCTCGTTGCCGACGTTGAAATCCCTGGTCATGTGTCGGGGTCCTCCGTTGTTCGCATAACCAATGTTGACATAACGCGTCGCGGATCGCAAAACAACGGAGCCGTACCCGTCTGCGGTGGGCGGTCCGGGATTGGCCAACTCCCTGCGCGCATCGTTGAATCGCCGACATCCGGCCCAGGGCGGGTTCCGGCTCCGCGACGTCCTCGGCGGCCGCCGTCACAAAACCCGTTCCCGAATTCCATGTACCGCTTCCGGGGTGACTTTGCGTTTGCGATACACTGCGAGCCGGCCACCGGTCGGCAATCATGAAGATCGGCTACGCGCGCGTCTCCACTCCAGAACAACAGCTCGACGCCCTCCGGACCGCGGGATTGCCTGCCCAAGGGGCAGGATCGGGGGGCTGACGATGGCCACCGCGGGGAAGCGCGACCAGGACCTGTGGGCGCGAAGGCCCGTCCTATGGACTTTCAAGCAGGATTGGCCCCTCTATCTGGCGCTGATGCTGCTGGTCGTCGTCGTGCTGTTCCAATTCAACGAGGTCCTCGACGCGCGGGACGCACAGCGCGCCCGGGCGGCACTTGTGGCCCGGTGCGACCTGGCGGCCGGCGGTGGCGTCGATCCCGCCTTCGGTGGGCAAGTGGCCCGCCCGGAGGAGCGGTGGGACGACCGCACGGTCGCCCACTATGCCGGCATCGTGGTCGGGGGCCCGTCGGCCGCCGGTTTTTGGGGCACGTACAGCAGCCCGGATCGGGAGCTCGGCGAAGTTGTATTCGTGCAGGTCGAAGGCCGGGCCAAACCCCTGGCCGTGCGGGGGCGGGACGGGGCCCTCGCCCCGGTCGGCAGTGAGCTGCGCTTCTGCGCGGCCAGCGACGGGCCCGGCTTCTGGTGGCCGATCGTCGGCTACGCGGCCGGGCGGGGCGGCGGCCGGCGCTACGGCGAACCGTCCGGACCGTTCGACACCGTGGTGTGGCTTGCCGAACTGCCCGCCGGTGGCGGGCTCGATCTGGAGGGCTGACGTGGACGAGTGCGACGCGCTGAGGGAGGACCTGCGCGGGGAGGGGCGATCCGACAGGGGACCCCAACGACCCGTGAACAAGGGTGGACGCCGGGCCAAAGCCTGGATCTGCTGAGTGCCATGGGGACAGGACGTGAACCGCAAGCTCCGCGCCGACATGCACCAAGGGTTCGACCAGCTGCACCTCCGCTTCGACCGGTTCGAGGCGCGCATGCACCGCGGCTTCGACAACGTGGGGTTCAGCGACTGCTGTCCGTAGTCGCGGTCACTCCGGACATTCCCGATGTAGTGCGAGAACCGCTCAACCGTAGCTTGCGCTTAAGGCTGCCGCGCCTGTACGGTGCCGCTTGTCGCCGTTCGAGCGAACTGTCATGTGACACCGATTTCCGAGGGGGGCTGGGAAATCCTCCTGGACAGCGGTAACACGCCTCCCGGCTGCTGGATTCAGGGGGCCGGCGACCTACGGGGCATCGGGAATCTGCCCATTTGGGGGCCGGTGCTTGCCCAGGAACTCTTCGGGGGCCGTGACAACCAAATCCAGGCGCTGGCGCAGTTCGGATGCCAGCCTCAGCACGGGCTTGTCCCACGTCAGGAACACGTCCCTGTTGGCCAGATGGTGGCCGTGGAGATGATCCCAGTCGCGCGCATCGGGCAGCCCGGGATCTTTCGGCGTGCGCCGGTCGCAGATTGAGTCCTCGACTGCAAGGAACCGCTTAGAGGGTGGCTTGTCCGCTCCCAGGATCCAGTAGCCCAACCTGGTGACCGAGGGGATTTCCAGGACATCCAGTTTGTCGAGTTCCTCCTTGAGGCGGCCGGCCCAGGGTTCGGCGGGAATGTCGGCATGGACACGGCTTGTGACCACCAACTCGACTTGTCCGTGCCGTTGCAACTCCAGCAGTTTGCGTACGCAGGACGCCTTGGCCCGGTCTTTCCAAAGCGCCCAAAGGAGGTTGGTGTCGGGGATGGGATCCGGGCGGTGGCCGTCATCTTTCTGGCAATCCTGCTGCTGGGCCTATCGACCCCAAGAGATTAAGCCCATTAGGGTGAATCGTTGTGACGTTTCCCATCGGTAAGAGCTGAACGCGGCGCGCCTTGTGCGGCCCCGCGGCAGCACCCTTCGGCCCAGATGGCCGGTAAGATTCCAACCGTCGAAACCAGAGAGACAACTGTTGCCCATGTCATCCAATGAACTTCCCTGTCCGATTTGGGAAACCGCACCCTTCCCGCGGGAAATCGGGCATCACGGACGACTCTGTGACTCCCCGCGGGCCGGCGGCCGCTTCAAACTCGAATATTCGGGCACCGTTGAACTCAGGCCGAATTATCGCTCTCTGACCGACGCGCAGAAGGCCAACCTGAGCTACTGGATCTACCGGCACAACCACCCCTCCTATCTCGACCGAGGGGCGTGGCGGTGTCCGGTGACCGCATGAGCCAGACCCCAGTCTGTTGTTCGCGGCTGGCATTTTGGCCCGGGCGGCTCCTGTACAATCCCGCAGGTTCCCGCCGCGGCCCGGACACACCGCCATGCGCATACTTCCGCCCCTGCATCCCACCGACGCCGACTTTGCGGCCATTCGCCGCCGGGATGGCTTCTACGTGGACAAGACCGGTTTGTTCCGGGATCTGCTTGAGGCGGATCCAAGCCCCCTGTCCAGTTCACCGCTGACCACGCGCCACCAGTTCCTGGCGCGTCCGCGGCGGTTTGGCAAGACGCTGCTAATCAACACGCTGGAAGCTTGGTTCCAGGGGTTGCCGCCGGGTCACAGGGCCAATCCCGAAGGCGACACCAAGCCCCTGGAGGGCCTGCCCGCGGGCTGGACTTCGCCGCCGTGGCTGTGGGAGGGCCTGGATGCCGAGGACTGGCATGGAACGCATGGCTGGCATCCCGTGATTCGACTGGATTTGTCCCGTGCGGCGGCTTCATCGCCCGCCGGTACACTCACATACCTGCAGAACTACCTGCACAGCGTGATCCGGTTGTGGCGGCGACGCAGTGGCAGCAGTTGGATCGGTACCGAGGTTCCGCCCACTGCGTCGCCGGCGGAACTCCTGACCACCCTCGTTGAAGACCTTGCGGAAATTTACGAACCGGAACCCGTGGTCCTGGTCGACGAGTACGACGCGCCCGTTGTCAACCACATCGGGACCGACCGTTCCCTGGAACCCGCGGTCGCCGAACTCCGCGAATTCATCCGTGTGCTGAAGGACGACGAGGGCCTGCTCTACGGGGTGTTCGTGACGGGCATCACGCGCTTGGCCAAGCCGCACCTGTTCACCGCGGCCAACAACTTCGTCGACATCTCCGACGAGCCCAGGTACGGGGCGCTGTGCGGTTTCACGGAGGACGAAGTGGACCGGCACTTCGCCCCCTACCGGGCGCGCCTCGCGGAACTGGAGCCGGGACTGGACGATGCGGCCATTCGGGCCGCGTGGCGGGATCTCTACAACGGCTACCGCTTCTCGGAACTGCCCTCGACCCCGCGCGTCTACAACCCCTTCACGCTGACCAACGGGGTGTTCCGCGTGCTCGCGGAGCCGGATCGCCGCCGCGTGGCGGCGGACGGCACCTGGCCGTCGGCCTGGGGCGAGTCCGGTCACTCGGGTCTCATCGCGCGTCTGGCCGCAGACCCGCGCTAGGTCCTGCCGGAGACAGTCGGGCGCATGCCGCCGCCATCGCAGGTCCTGCAGGCCTGAACCGCCCCGATCCAATCCTCCTCATGCTGGAGCGGGGCGATGTGCCGGGATTTGCCGCGCGCCTGGAAACCTTCATGTTCGACTTTGCCCACGAAAACCTGCAGGGCGAGACCATCTTCCGCGCCCTGTTGCTGGACCCGCGCAGTCCGACCCGCCCTGGAAAATGAAAAGCGACGGCAAAGACCCGAAGGCCGGGCAGGCCGCACTGCGGGGCGGACACACGCGACATTGGCTGGACTACGGCGACCAGTGGGGGATCCGCTACGAAAAGGGGGTCCATCACGCCCTTGAGGATTGGCTGGACGCCTACACGGCTGCGCGCCCCTACACGGATCTCGAGGTCGAGTTGCTGTGGTCCGATCGATTTGAGAAACCGGGGCACACCCGGTGGCGCGCATTCCGGAACGAGTTGGGCATCCCCGCCGTGCGCGCCATCTGGAACTGCGACTTCATCATCCGCACCACGTGGACACAGGCCGACGGCCCGCCCCTGGAACTGCTGATCATCGGCGACGTCTACCCGCACATGGAAGCAATAGGGCGATCCCAACTGCGCGACGCGTGCGCCCACCTTGCACAAGCGACGCAGCGCTACCGTGTGCTGCCCGCGTATTTCGGGGTGCGGGGCAGCCGGCAGCGCCCACCGTCCGACATGCCCGACCTCGTGCACGTGCAGGTCCTGGACGACGATCTGACCGACCGCTGGACGCTCCACGAGACGCTGGAGCCGGTGCCGCCCGGGTTGTTCGCGATCCTCGACCGATTGTTGGATGCCGCCGCACAACAGTGACGGCCGGCCCTCGGCCGAGGGGAGGTCAAACAGGCTCCCAATGGCGATTCCCGAGGCGCGGTGCCGGCCTGCGGGCCGCTCTCCCCGGAGACCCTGCACCCTTTGACATCGGGTTGGGGCAGGCAAAGCGGGCCGGCGGAATGAACCAATACATCACCAAAGGTTCATCATGCCCAGCCTGCCCGACGCCATTGTGCCGTTGCCGCCGCGGTCCAACATGCGCCAACATTCGACCTTGGTGTCGCAACGATTCAGGTGGCGGATCAGAGCAGTCGGCGCTGGGTTTGGATCCCGTTGCCCCGCCCGATGCGCGTCGAAATTGACTGCGGGCGGCCCCAACTGCCCGACGCCACCAGGCTGAACAATGTCCGATCACCCGCAAGTTCCGCTCGCCTTCGTGGACAACACCGGCCGCACGGTCGACGGCTTCATGCGCAACGAAGTGGTCGGGGCGCGCCGGGTCCTGGTCTGCGTCGGCTACGTTTCCCAAGCCGGCTTGGCGCGCCTGCTCGATTGGCTGGACCTCATGGCACCCGACGGCGAGCTGCTGCTCCTGGTCGGCATGGCGCCGCACAACTGGAAGTTCCTGGCCAAGTCGGCCGACGCCCACGCGACCTACGTCCTGCGCGCCATGCAAACCAGGGCGTCGGAGCTGGACCGTGCGCTGTTGGGGCGGCTGGCCGGTTTTCAAAGCGCGGGCCGGTTGCGGATCCGCCTGCGCGATCCGCGCCGCCAGTTGCACGCCAAGCTCTACCTGATCGAATCCGGACCGGAGGCGTGGCAGGGCCTGGCCGGAAGTTCCAACCTCTCGCAGTCCGGGTTGACGGAACCGGGGCATGAGTTCAACCTGGTGCTCGATGCCGCCACGGCCGCGGCGGCCGGTCGCTGGCTGGAGGACCGATGGAAACGGCCCTGCAACGCAAGCCGCAGCCCGCGCGTCCGACCAAGCTGGACGGGGTGGCCCAGGCCGAGCTGGCCCGGCTGGCCTGTTCCAAGCCGCCGCCCGGACGCGCGCGCTGGACCTGGTGTCGGAGACGCGCGTGCCGCTGGCACCGGCGCCCGGCCAGCCGGTCCGCTACGACTACGAGTACCGGCACCAAGGGGTGTGCAACCTGTTCCTGATCGCCGCACCCCAGCAGGGCTGGCGCACGGTCAAGGTGACGGCGCGGCGCACCAAGTTGGACTTTGCCGCCGTCCTGCGCGACCTGGTGGATGTGCACTTCCCGCAGGCCGAGAAGGTGGTCCTGGTCTGCGACAACCTCAACACGCACCACCCCAGCGTGCTCTACGAGGCCTTTGCTCCGGCCGAGGCGCGGCGCATCGCCGCGCGGCTGGAGTGGCACTACACGCCCAAGCACGGCAGCTGGCTCAACAGGGCCGCAAGCGAGTTCGCGGCCCTGGCCGCGCAGTGCCTGCACCCAGGCCGTATTGCGAGCCGAGATCGCGGCCTGGGTGCAGGACCGCAACACCTTGGGCGAGCCCGTGAACTGGCAGTTGACGACCGAGGACGCCCGCATCAAGCTCCTGCACCTGTACCCTACCTTTGAGTGAAGTTGACCCACTAGGCCTACCGTTGCACCTACGACACGTTCCGCTACGAAGTGCTCGACGTGACGGTGGAGCCAGTCGCCGAGCTGGCGCAATAGCACCCGGATGAGAGGGGGCCGCCATCCGGATGAATTCCCCACAAACGGCCGTTTTGCAGGGCGGGGCACGGCGAGATCGCCGATCGTCAGCCGGCACTGTACGCCATCCTCTCCGGCTGCCGCAGCGACCTCTACGACGAATTCCATGGGGTCCGGACGCGCCTTGACGGCCCGGTACGCACCTGCCCTTCCATGCTGCGGCCGCGACGCGAAACCCTGCCAATGGGCGCGAACTGGTCGAATCACTTCCGACCCCTAATACTCAGGACCCCGCGCAACACCCGGGCATCGAAGCACAGGGTCTCTACCGGATGCGCGTCCTCTATTGGGCGTGCCACACGTCGGCGCACGGGCCGTGGCCTACGGGATCGCCGATGCGGTCGTCGAGCGGGAAGAGGTAGGAGTTGGCTTCCAGTACGCGGCTCGACAGGCGGTTGTATTGGTTGCCTAGAGAGTGCGACGAATAGTTAATGATGATGTTGGCCATGGCCTTTGCGACCGCCGCGTTGAGGTAAATGCTGTGTGAATTGCCCCACTGCGGATGGATGTCGCACACGAGCTGCTCCCAAGGTCCGAGGTAGCAGCCAAAGGTTGCCGCTGAAAGATCGGGCGGCAATGAGGCGGGATCCCAGTTCGGATATTCATCCCACGGTACGTTGGCCGGATTGCCCCAGGGCGAATGGTAAATGCCGTTGTCGAACCACACATCCGGAGGCGGGTCAACCCGGAACGGATCGGAAAGTCGAAATTCCAGACGTGTCAGCCCGATCTCTTTGGGAATCGACCCCATATGGACGCGCAGGGCGTCGTAGCAGCCCTCGAAGTCGCGGATCAACCAGTCCCACAGGATCGAGAGGTCGTTGAAGACCAGTTCGAAGTCGTGGTCGAGACCGGGCAGGTCGCGGTCGTAGGTGCCGGGCGCATGCCAGAGGACGGCGTAAATGGTGTGGACCGAAGGTCCGATCCCGGCGTTGGGGTGGCCCCGTTCGGGGTTGTCGGGAAGGAGGGGGCAAGGGAATGCATGTCCCATTGGGTGTCGACAATCCCCGCCCGCCGAAGGCGACCGGCGAACGGGCCGCGGTTCCGGATCGGCGGTCGCGGGAGATGTGTCCGGGGCTTCGGGCAGGCAGAGCTGCCAACCGGTGGTCAGCGGCGCGTCGGGTTCGATGGCGTTGAGCACTGCGGTGGTCTGCAGGTCGAGCCCGAACCAGTCGGTGATCTGCGACAGCTGCGTCTCGTTCGGGTTGACGGTATGCAGGCGCGTGCAGCCGGGCGGCACCACCGGTTCGCGGGCTTCGGTTTGGGGAGGTTCGACGACAGGTGCGGGCGGTTCGGGTGTGGCCGCCGGTTCGGGATCAGGTTCCGGTGCGGCCTCGATCTCCACGCTGACCGCACCGACGACCGCCAGTGCCTGAACGGTCGCACCGGCGATGTCGGTCAGGGGTCCGTAGATCCACACCAGTTCGCCGGTGGCGACGGGGTGCATGATTTGCAGCCAGCTGCCGTCCGCGTTGCGGCCCACTACATGCAGTTCGTCGCCTTCTCGCACCTGGCCGTCCTGCGTGTGTTCGGTACCGGGCCCTACGCGCAGATTGACAACCGTGCCCGTCACCGTAACGGTTGTGCGCGTATCCGGGACGGCGGCCGGCTCGGGTTCGTCGGCCGGCACCTCAATGGTCGGTTCGGCCACTGTTGCGGGCGTTGGTTCGACCACCGGGGCCGCGGGTTCGTCGGCCATTGCCTGGCCGCTCAGATCGGCGATTGTGGCGGCGGCGATGTCGGTCAGCGAATGGAAGATCCAGCCGGACCGCTCGTTGTGTTCGATTTGCAGCCATTGGGCCGACGCGTCGATGCCCGTCACGGCGACGACAGATTCGGGAGTCAGGTAGAAGGCTATGCCGTGGTCGGTCCCCGGCCCGGTGCGCACGTTCGAGTTGGCGATCACCGTCACGATCAGGGTTTCGGGTTCGGCGGTAGGTTCGACTTCGGGCTCGGCGGCCGGCGGGGCGGGTTCGACGGCCGGTTCGGTCACGCAGCCGAGGGCCGCCAGGGCGACGAGCAGCACGGTCACAGGGAGAAGTAGTCGATGCAACATGGAAAAACACCTATTGGAAGTGCCCCCGGATCCGGATTCCGAGGGCGCGGGGATGAAACATGGGGGTTCGGTTGGCCATTTGTTCTTTCTCCGCCGTGAGTTGAATTGGGTTTCGCAGTATGCCGCCCGCTTTCGATCAAGGCCCTTTGGTCCAAGGACCCTGTGCAGTACTCGCTCGGTCAATGGGTGCCTTGGGACGGGAACGGGCGCAAGACAGGGGCCGTTTTGTGGACGCCGGGGACACCTCTCCCAGACACCGATCCGACTGGAAATCCTCGAATCCCCTAAATGCCATGGATCACAGGACGCTCGGAGCCGGTCGGCCGGCCGATCCTGCCCCCGTTCGCCACAGCCCTCATCGGCCATCACTCCAGGAACCGTGGGCCGGGCCGCCTTGTGCTCTCCGCCGCTGCGACAATGGGTTCACCCACGGGGGAACGGGGCCGCGTTGCCGGACGCGGCGAGCGATCCACGGTCCTCCGGTGCACTCCGTAAGCCAGGTGTGAAGGGTTGCCCGGAGAGTCGGGCCGTTGGAAGACATTGGCGGCGAGTTGGTGGTCGAGTTGCGAATTGCGGCGAATGACATCGGCCAGGGTGACCGCACGCATCCGGTCCAGCAGTTCGGGGTGGGCGAGGAAATAGGGATCGTTCTCGAACCAGAAGCGGTCCCCGTCGCGGAGGCGTCGGAACTGGTCGGCCACAATGGCGTGGAAGGTCTCGCCGAGCATGGCGCCGGGCAGGTGGTCCTCCGCCAGGCCGCCCGGCCAGAGTTCCAGGCGCTCGATGTCGCCGCCGTACGCCTGGGCCAGTTTCGCTTGGACCGCAGGGTCCGAGGATACGTCCGCAAAGGCTGGCGCCGGAGTCAGTCCGTAGGCGCGGCGGACATCGTTGTAGAAGGGCACGTCATGGTCCCGGCCGCGTTGGATGTTGATGGCGGCCAGGTCCCGGCCGCCCAATTCGGGCTGATTTCTGAAAAGCATGTTGCGAACCTGGTCATCGACATGCGTGTCCAGGTGCTGGGCCTGTTGGATGGAGAGGCCGAGAAGCAGGCCGGCAATGCCATGCTCCCTGACAAAGGCGGGGTTGAAGAAGGCTTCCACCAGGGCAATGGACCTTGGCGTTCCGTTGGGCTCAACGTGCAGGATGGCCGGCGAGAGGAGCGAGTGGCCGAAGCGGAAGGCCGCCGAGGCAAACTCGTTGGCGATGGCGGGATCGATGGCGGGGTTGTAGCCGGGATAGGGACCGATGGCGTCGGGGCCCAGCAGCAGCGGCAGGAACTCGTTGTAGGTAATGGCCTGGATCTGGGCTCCGTTCACCTTGCGGGCCAACTCGAAAACCTCCTGGCTGGCGAGTTGGGGGTTTTGCACCGCGAAGATGTCCGCCAAGCGGTTGTGTTCACGCACAAAGAGGGTGTGCATGGCAATCAGACCCGCCTGTTCATTGGCACGGATGTCGCCGGCCAGGAAGAGATCGGGGCGATGGTTGCCGCCCTGGTTGGGAAGTCCCCGGGTATTGAGGGGCAGCAAGCGGTCGTGGGACACCTTGAGCCTGCCGGAGCCGTCGTGGGCCCGGAGGGCGAATGCACGCCCCGGGTCCGAGCCGTAGATGCCGGAACCGTCGATAAAGCCGGTAATGCTGTTGACCGGTTGCCGCGGATTGTCCGGCCCTGTGCCGGTGGACGGGTCGAACGCCGAGCGGAAAAAGGGAATGTGGCGGTTGCCGACGCCGCCGGGGTCGAAGACCGAGTCGCCAACGGGAATGGGAATGGGGAGGGCCTCGCGGGGTGTGCCCTCGGGAACATGGACAATGTCGTGATCGATGAACTGGCCCCACTGCCAGGTCATGTCCGAGACCAGATACCGGTCGAACACCTGGGCCGGCTGGTCGCACACGAGGTTGCTGACGGTGCGGGGGTTGGGCAGGCTGTCGGCGGATGCGGGGGTTGAGGCGATGTGGTTGGGCATGACCGGGCTGATCCGGATGAAGGGGGAGTGTGCCGTGCCTCGATCCGGATGGGCTGGATTGTTGCCACGCCCGTCTATGGACCGCGGCACAAAGGCGTCCGGGAAGACGTGAAGCCTGAAGTCAACGCGTTCGCCTTCGGTCCAGTTGGGCCGCACTCCGTACCAATACAGACTCCCGCCGTCCCGGTAGGCATCGGCGAAATTGAACCAGTGGTCACCCACCTGCAAGGTAAGGCGTTCGGTGTTTGGGAGTGGAGTTGGCAACACCCTCAGTACCACTGTCCAGTCGGTTTGACGTTTGTGGCTTAGATTGATGGCCAAATCGGTGATGCGGTGCACGGTGCCCTGCCAGGTGAACGTGTTCGGGTGGAGTTGGCCAAAGGCCGTGTGGGGCGGGGCACTGTATCCGCGCAGACTGCCACCTTCCCCCACCTGAAGGATGTTGAAGTCGGGCCGGTCGTTCCCGACCAGCTCCAGTTCCTCCTCTTGCGAGGCCAACAACAGGTCTGCATCCGTTTGGCTGTTGGTCCAATAGCGCCACCAACAATCCTCCCGGGCCTGTTGCCCAACATAATTTCCATCGTCACAGTAGTGGGCCAAGGCCACACGGGACATGAATAGCAGAAACAGAACCAACACCAATACGGGAACCAAAAGCAGCTTTTTCACAATGCGGTTTTCCTTGACAGAAACAGGTTTGAAGCAACCCTGCGGGGACTCCCGCAGGCAGTCGGTCGGCTGTCCTGCCGTCTGGCTCGCGAGGGACGGCCGCTTGGGTGTGTTCGGGACCGACACGGGCCGGGTGTGGACCGGAGCACCGGCGGGAGACACCCGGCAGGATGGGAGAAACTTTGGCTATTGGCGCGCAGCGCCCTCATGCCTCCCGTGGAGCGTGTTTCTCATCCAGTGCGCTGGGCTGCGCGCGGTTCGGGGTATGGACATTGCCGGGATCGAACAACATGCGGCCGTCTCCTCATGCGGTCTAAGTCGCGGCCTACTATAGGGTTCGTGTATGACATATATGTGACTATGAAAGGAAATACACATGATCTTCTGTGACCATTTGCGGCAAACGGTATAATCGCCTCCGTGGCCCCGCAATCCAGCCGCGCCACGAAGACGAAAACACAGGCCCTTGACCAGGTGAAGACATGAAGCGACCGGACGACTCGATGCGAGAAGCCGCAGCCTTGCGGGAACGCCTCGCCAGGCTGAGCCAAACCAGTCTCCGCATCACCGAGGACCTCGACCTCGAAACCGTGTTGCAGGAGGTGGTGAACGGGGCGCGGGCGTTGACCGAAGCCAAGCGGGGCATCCTCGTCACCCTCGACGAGGCCGGGTACCGTACGGCGTACCTCACATCCGGCGTCACGGAGGAGGAGTACCGGGGGATCCTCGACCTGCCGGGGGGCAAGGAGCTGTACGACTACCTGACCCGGCTGCCCGAACCGCTGAGGGTGACGGACTACTCAGCCCACATAGCGTCACTTGGTCTCCCCGCGATCGGCCCGCCGCTGGGACCGATCAAGGGTTTCCTGGGGGCACCGATACGCCACCGGGGGCAGAACATCGGCATCGTGAACGTATGGGACAGGAAGGACGGAGGGGGGTTCTCCCCAGAGGATGTGGACACGCTGCTGATGTTCGCCTCCCACGCGGCGATGGCCATCGTCAACGACGAAAGACACCGGGAGGAGCAACGGGCCAGGGCCGACCTGGAGACCCTGGTGCACATGGCACCGGTGGGTGTGGTGGTCCTTGATGCCAAGACGAGAACGCCCACATCGTTCAACAGGGAGGCGAACAGGATCTTTGACAGCCTGAACAATCCGGGCCAGTCGCAGGAGCAACTGCTGCAGACACTGATGTACCGGCGGGCCGGCGGGCCGGAGATTCTGGTGCAGGAGGCACCGCTGGCCCAAATGCTGAGCACAGGGGAGACGATACAGAGCGAGGAGGTCGTTTTCAGCGTCCCCGACGGGCGGAGTATCGCCACCATTGTCAGCGCAACGCCCATTCAGTACAGGGAGCGCGAGTTGGAGTCGATGGTCGTCACATTTCAGGACATGACGCCCCTTGGGGAACTGGAGCGAATGCGGGCGGAGTTTCTGGCCACGGTAAGCCACGAACTGCGCGTCCCGCTGACCTCCATCAAGGGCTCCGCCGCCACCGTCCTGAATTCCGCCACCGACCTCGATCCGGCGGTGGTCCGCCAGTTCTTCCGGATCATCGAGGACCAGGCCGACCACATGCACAGCCTGGTCGCCGACCTGCTGGACGTGGCGCGCATCGAGTCGGGAACGCTGGCGGTCAATCCCGAACCCACGGAGGTGGCCGCGCTCGTGGACCGGGCCCGAAACGGCTTCACCAACGCGGGGGGCAGGCACCGCCTCGTCATCGAAATCGAGCCGAACCTGCCCCTGGTGATGGCGGACAGATGGCGCGTCGTTCAGGTTTTGGGCAACCTGCTGTCCAACGCGGCCAGGCATTCCAAGGAGTCGACGGTCATCAGGGTGACCGTCGTTGGGGAAGACATCCATGTTGCGTTCTCGGTGGCCGACGAGGGGAACGGCATACCCTCCGGGCGGCTGCCCCATCTCTTCCGCAAGTTCCTGCGCCTCGAACCCGAGAACCAAGGGCACGACACGGGCCTGGGCCTGGCCATCTGCAAGGGCATTGTCGAGGCGCACGGGGGACGGATTTGGGCCGCGAGCGAAGGGCCGGGCCTGGGTGCGCGCTTCACCTTCACCCTCCCGACTGACGGGGCGGCCGCGAGCGACATCGCCGGCAACCGCCCTGCGCTTGCGACCCGCGGCGAGCGGCGGGCGACGGGCGCGGCAGGCGCGCGGGTGCGCGTCCTCGCGGTCGACGACGACCCCCGGGACCTGCTGTACGTCCGCGACACCCTCATCAAGTCCGGCTACGCGCCGATCGTGACCGGCGACCCGGAGGAGGCACTGCGCCTCCTGGAAGAGAAGGGGCCCGATCTGGTGCTGCTCGACCTCATGCTGCCGGGCGCCGACGGCATCGAACTGATGAAGGATATCTTGACGATGGCCGACGTTCCGGTCATCTTCCTGTCCGCGTACGGTCAGGAGGAGATCGTCGTCAAGGCCTTCGACCTGGGGGCGGTGGACTACATTGTCAAGCCCTTCTCGCCGTCGGAACTGGCCGCGAGGATCAGGGCGGCGCTGCGCAAGCTGGCGGTGTCCGAGCCGTCCGAGCCGTATGTGAAGGGAGACCTCGCCATCGATTACGGCAACCGCGCGGTGACGCTGGCCGGTCGTCCGGTCGCACTGATGGCCATCGAGTACCGGTTGCTGACCGAGCTTGCGGCGAACGGCGGTCGGGTGGTGACCTACGCGCAACTGCTGCAACGGGTCTGGGGCAACAGCGGCGGTGGCGACCTGCGGCCCGTGCGCACCGTCGTCAAGAAGCTCCGTCGCAAGCTGGGGGATGACGCAGCCAATCCCACCTACGTTTTCACCGAACCCCGCGTCGGCTACCGGATGCCGAAGGGGGAGACGCAGGGACCGGAAGCATCGTAGGCCCGGACTGCTGCAACGCGAAGCGGCCGCCGGCGGCACACGCAAACACAACGACTTCGACCGGGAATGGATTCTCAAGGCCCGCAAACACTGGGCTGACACCCTCAACGCGCAGCTGCCCCAGCACCGGGAGGTCGACCACCGCAGCCTGGGCGACCAGGGCGTGTGCCGCCTGTCGCAGATCCACCTGGGCCACTACGCAAGCCGGGAAATGAAGAGAACGCAACCGTCCTCTGAACGGTTGCGAAGGCTGAAACATCGGTATCGCAGCCCATCCCCTGCGCTCAACATTGGCGGGCAACGGACCCATGGGAGGAACCGATGATTGATCCCGAGACCGGCGCATGGCGGGAGATGATCGACCCCACGACGCGCAAGCCGGGCCGGGCCCTGCAGCTGACGGTCGGCCACGTGGACGGCGTGGGTGAGCAGCTGTTTGCCCACGAGGACGCCGACCAGGCCCACTCCACCCCATCGAACTGATGGGCGATCTGTACCAGACCCGCACCGTGCTGCGCTGCCTGGAGGACGCTCTGTGGCGTCACCCGCTCCACGACTACGTCGGGGAGAAGCACCGCGCCTATCCGGTTCACGGGGCGCGGGAGTCCCTGTGGCCGGTCTTGCGGTCGACCGGGGAGGGAGCGCTCCTCGCCGTGCAGCAGCCCCGGTCCCGCGGGTCGGAACGGATCCGAACGGAACTACCCCGCCCAAACCCGGATGTGGATCGCCCCCGGATCGCCATGCCCCCGGAACCCGCAGGCTCCGCATCGGAACACCGCCTGCGACGGTCGGTTTGACTGGGCGGTGTGCCCGCACCGGCTGCAGGCCTGCGCCGTGTGGGCCGGGTCCGCGAACATCGCCTGGTCGGCCTTGTACGCGGGCTTGCGCTCCCGCGGTCCCCGGCCGGACGCCGGGATGGCACGGTTGAGGCCGGACTTCTGCTGCATGTTCCGGCCGGGCTTCTTGACCGTGCCCTGCGCACTCTGCGTCATACCCTTCGTGTTCAGGTCTTCCATGATGACCGTGTGGGCGGTGTCCCGCCGCGTTGCGGCGGATTGGGTGTGTGGCCGTGTCCCGGCTCCGGGCGCGCTGGCGGTGCAGCTTGCGCAGTGGGCCGGCCGTGCCGCGCCTACGGTGGGAGCCCTTCTGCTGACGGGCCATCCTGCGCTGGTACCGCTTGCCCTGCGCGTCCTCGACGGTCGTGTCGGGGAGGGCGTGTACGGCTCCGATGCTGTCCGTGGCCTGCCCCGCGTTGGAGCCGGAGGACCAGCCCTGGGGCCGCTACGTCCTCTTTCGGCATTCCCGCACAGACCCCGCGGAGGGACACAATTAGGGAACTGCCCAGGGCAATCGTATTCCAATTTGACAGGACCTTGAGCAGAGGGCGGTCCGCAGGCTGGCTCCAGGTGCGGATTGCGGTGTGCCAAAGGCCTGCCTTGGGCCCCAGGCGGCCCTTGTACAATCCCGCAGGTTCCCGCCACAGCTGGGAATGCACACCGCCATGCGCACACTTCCGCTCCTGCACCCCACCGACGCCGACTTTGCGGCCATTCGTGCGGAAGGCAGTTTCTACGTCGACAAGACCGGAGCACTGCGCGCACTGCTGGCCACAACCTCCACGCGCCGGCTGGCCACGCGCCACCAGTTCCTGGCGCGTCCGCGGCGGTTTGGCAAGACGCTGCTGGTCAACACGCTGGAGGCCTGGTTCCAGGGGCTGCCGCCGGGTCACAGGGCCAATCCCGAAGGCGACACCGCGCCCTTGGAGGGCCTGCCCGCGGGCTGGACTTCGCCGCCGTGGCTGTGGGACGGCCTGGTTGCCGAAACCTGGCATGGGACGCACGGCTGGCATCCCGTGATTCGCCTGGACCTGTCCCAGCTGGGCAGCCCCGACCCCGCCGGCACGCGCGCCGCCCTGCGCGACTACATGGAAGACATGGTATGGCGGTGGACCGACCGCGATGCGCCTTGGCGATCGGCTTGGCCCGCCTCCCTGCTTGCTTCGGGACCCGAGCGGATCCTGCGGAACCTGATCCAGCGCCTGGAGAAAGCCTACAACCGCCAGCCCGTGGTGCTGGTCGACGAGTACGATGCGCCGATCACGGAGCACCTGGGCACGGATGCGGACCCGACCCCGGCGGTGGATGTCCTGCGGCGGTTCTTCCGCGTACTGAAGGACGACGAGGGCCTGCTCTACGGCGTGTTCGTCACCGGCATCACGCGCTTTGCGCGTCACCACCTGTTCTCGGCCGCCAACAACTTCCGCGACATCTCCGACCTGCCGGACTACGGTGCCCTCTGCGGATTTACGGAAGGAGAGGTGGACCGCTACTTCGCTCCCTACCGGAAGGCCCTGGCGGACAGGGAACCGCGTCTGCGCGACCGCGACATCCAGGCCGACTGGCGTCTGCGCTACAACGGCTACCGCTTCTCGCCCCTGCCCGAGGCCCCGCGCGTCTACAACCCCTTCACCCTGACCGACGGCCTGACCGACGTGCTGGCGGCCAAGGGGATGCGACGCCAGGCCGCGGCCGGCATCTGGCCTTCCGCCTGGAGCGAGTCGGGCCACCCCGGCCTGATCGCGCGCCTGGCCGCCGATACGCGCCAGGCCCTGCCAAAGGGCGGGGCCGAGGACGCCTCCGACCCCGGCCTGCAGGCCCTGACCCGGCCCGACTACGCCACCCTGATGCTGGAGACCGGCTACTACACCTGGCACGGGGGGCGCGACGATCTGAAAGCCCATCTCGACTTCCCCAACCTGGAAGTCGCGGAATCGTGGACCCGCGACATCCTGGGGCTGGCCGCGCACGCACCGGCGCTGAACGAAACCCTGATCCCGGACCTGCGGGCCTGCCTGGCAACCGGGGACGGGGACGGCTTCGGCCGCCGGCTGGAAGACTTCGTCTTTGGGATCGCACACGAGAATCTGCAGCAGGAGGCCGGCTACCGCGCCCTGTTGCAGGCCCTGTTCCTGCTGATGGCCGTCCCCGCGCAGTCGGAGCCGTCGAACTGGGGCGGACGCGCGGACCACGAGGTCCACATCGGCCACCGGGTGTACGTCTTCGAGGTCAAGTACAACCGGTCCGAAGGCGAAGCTCTCCGCCAGATCCGGGACCGGCAGTACGGACGCCAACATCTGGGAACCGGCCGCACGGTGACGGCCGTCGGCCTCGCCTTCCGCCGGGACCTGCAGACGGGGCCGTGCCTGCAGGTCGCACAGGCCGACCTGGCCCGGTTGCTGACGACGCGCGCAGAAGACGACCCGCGGGAACGCCGGGTGCGCCACCCGCCTGATTGAGCGCTGCGTGCTTCCTGGCATCAAGTAGCTACGGGTTGGGCCGACCTGCTTCCTGGTAGTGGCAGCACCGGGCCGTCCATGCATGTGCACGGCCGCCAGACTCAGGCCAACGCCAGCCCGTGGTAACGCTTGAAAACCTCCAGGCTGCGAGTGAGCTTTAGGAGGTCGAGTCCTGTGGCAGCACCCAATTGGACCCCGCGGGATCTACCGAGCGTCTTCGGGTGGGGACTGTTCCCGCGGCGGCGGCTGATCGGCGTCCCGGGCGCGTCCTTCCGCATCACCGAGCAGGTTTCGCCCACAGGGACACAATTGGAACTGCCATTTCCAATTTGCACCAACACTGCAATGATTCAACGAGAGATAACCCGGCATCTGGAGCGGCGGTTCAAGGAGTGTCCCGTCGTCACCGTGCTGGGCCCCCGGCAATCAGGGAAAACAACACTCTGTCGGAACACCTTCCCCGGCCTGGCGTACGCCAACCTGGAAGCCTCGGACGTACGGCAATTTGCCGAGTCGGATCCCAGGGGATTTCTGGCCCGGTTGCAAAACGGCGCCATCATAGACGAAGTGCAGCGTGTGCCTGATCTCCTGTCCTACATCCAGGTGGTCGTGGACGAAAAGGGTTCAAACAGCTTGTTCGTTCTGACCGGAAGTGCGCAGCCCAAGCTCACCGACAAGGTTCAATCACTGGCCGGCCGCACGGCCTTGCTTCGATTGCTGCCCTTGTCGTTGACGGAACGCCGCCGGACAGGGGCCAGCAGCGCGGTGGACGATATTCTCTACTCGGGTTTCCATCCTCGGATCATTGCCGGCAAGCTCAATCCGACCGAGGCGTTGGCCGACTACTTTGACACCTACGTGGAGCGTGACGTACGCCAGCTGGCAGAGTTCCAGGACCTGCCCCTGTTCCAGAACTTCGTGCGGCTGTGTGCCGGCCGGGTGGGCCAGCTTGTCAATCTAAGTTCCCTGGGACGTGACGCCGGGGTGTCGAACCACACGGCCGGTGCCTGGCTCGCACTGCTGGAGAGGAGCTTCATCAGTTTCCGACTACGACCGTACTTTGCCAACATCCGCAAGCGCCTGGTCAAGGCACCCAAGCTCTATTTCCATGATGTTGGCCTGGCCGCCTACCTGATCGGAATCGAACATGCCGGCCAGATCGCAACCCACCCGCTGCGCGGCCACCTCTTTGAAAACACGGTGGTAGTGGAGGCGCTCAAGCATCGCTTCAACCGAGGGAAACGAGCCGACACACTTTCCTTTTTCCGGGATGCGAAAGGCTTGGAGTGCGACCTGCTCTATCCGGTTGGGCAAGGGATTGCCGCCTTTGAGGTCAAGTCGGGCGCGACCACCGGCGCAGATGCCTTCCGATCACTCAATCGGGTGGCTGAAGTGGTGCCCAACGTAATGTCCAAGTTCGTGGTCTATGGCGGCACGGAACGCCAGCCGCGCAGCGCCGGCACGGTAATACCGCTGGCCAACCTGGGCGGAACCCTGGCCAGGCTTGAGGTGGGCCGGGAGTTCGATGATTTCGTGGACGAGAACCAAGGACCGGAACCTGACGAGGCTGACATCAGGGATCTGGATCTCTCGTTCAGGAGATTTATCCGTCCTGTCCTGGACGAGTTGGAGACGGAGCGCAGGAGTGTCGCAGGGTTCTTCGGCACGGCTTCCTCTTTCTCCTGCGTGAAGATGGACAACACCACGACCCAGTCTGGCGATGACCTCCTGGCGGCCCGCCGTTGGCCACGGACAAAATCTCAGTACATTGTTGTGGGTGGGTTCCAATTGAGTGATACAAGGCCCTTGGAACTTTGGCGTACCTATCGCTTCGAGAGATATACCGGCAAGGGGCAGGGCGGATTCAAGGTGGAATTCTCCATACGTTGGCGCCTCGACAGGGCCACGCTGTCGCGTTCCGCCACCATCGACAACCAGCCAATCCCGGAACTTGAAAACAGTGTTGACCGCCAACACTGGGGGCACGAAATTGTGGATGTGGATCAGACAGCTGCGGTTTTCACCGGGCGCATCACGCAACGGATCGGTGAACTGTCGGCAGACACCGGCACGCCACCACCTGAACCCGGTTAGGGCGCCAAGGTCCTTGAACACTGTTGGCACTCTGTCCCGAAGATGCGCGGCGTCTCGCCCGCCGGTTGCAGGAACAATCGGACGTTCTGGGTTGTGGACCGACCGATGATGCGGTACGGTGGCTGCTCCGCCGGGGTACCTACGGCCGTTTGTGGGACAGATCCGAATCCACCCCAGGGTGTTCCCGCCCCTCGGCGATCGCGACGTTCCCCACACACCCTCGCGGGCGAACGTACGGAGTTCCGGAACCGTCGCGCCAGGGGTTGCAGTCCGCAATCACGCCCAGGTGCCGGTGGACGGCGGTCAGGACACACCGCCAACCGCAGGGCGGGGCTTCCATCGGCGTAGTGGTTGTGCCTCTAACCACGTGGGGGGACGGCCTGCCCGAACCAGTTGTTGCCCCAGCACAGGACTGTTCCATTCTCGCGAACCCCGCAGGTATGGGCATTGCCTGCGCTCACGGAGATGAACCGGCCGTTCGGGGCCGTGATTTGCCCGTACTCGTTCCAACCCCAACAACGCACGGTGCCGTCAACGTCAATCCCGCAGGAATGGTGGCTTCCAACGCTGATGGTTGCGAACGGTACGTTGGGTGCCGTCGCCCGACCGTGATTGTCCGCTCCCCAACATTCGATGGTGCCGTCATGCCGCACTCCACACGCGTGGAGCATCCCTGCCCTCACCTCCATGAACCGTCCTTCACCGGGCGGCGTGGACTGGCCGTCGTCGTCGGCACCCCAACACCGGATGGAGTGGTCGGCGCGCACCCCGCAGCTATGGTAGGGCGCCGCACTCACCGAGATGAACACTTCGTTTGGAGGCGACGCTTGGCCTTGGTCGTTGGCGCCCCAACACAGGATGGAATGGTCGGCGCGCAAGCCGCAGGTATGCCATGTCCCTGCGCTGATGGCTGTGAATCGTCCAGGCGGCGGTGTGGACTGGCCATGGTCGTCAGCCCCCCAACATTCGACGAGGCCGCCAACCCGTACGGCACAGGTATGGGTCGAACCCGCACTCACTTGGATGTACTGATTGCCGGGTGGCGATGCCTGACCGAAATGGTTGTCGCCCCAACACGAGACGAGACCATTGGCACGCAGGCCACAGGTGTGGCTGTCGTCGGCGTCAACGGTCACAAACCGGCGACTGCGCGGGATCAAGTCCTCCCAAAAGCGCTCCATGAGGCTCACCACCGGGATGTGGCCTTGTACGACCGCATTGTCGAACGGCGTGTCGCCCCAGCTGTCAATCACATCCAGTCGGGCGCCATGGTCGAGCAACAAGGAACCGACCTGCGCGTGCCCGAACCAGGCCGCAAGGTGTATGGGCGTGGAAAGCTTGCGGTTTACGGCATTGGGATTGGCGCCCTCCGTGAGCAGCAGCTCGACTACCTGGGCATGCCCGCGCCGCGCCGCGTGGTGCAACGGTGCTTCACCGTTTGTGTCCGGTTCGTTCGGGTCCGCGCCCCCCGCGAGCAGGATCGCCACGGTCTGCACGTCGCCGCTCTCCGCCGCCTTGTGCAGGGAAGTCAATACGGCCACCGCGGGCGCGTCCCATGCCCTTGGCGCCGTCGCCTGTCCGACAAGATTCCGACCCCAGCATGCGACGGTCTGATCGGGCCGCAGGCCACAGGTGTGGCCGTGTCCGGCATTGATGGACACAAACTGTCCGGCAGGGGCATCGGTTTGACCGTCGTCGTTCGTCCCCCAGCATGCGACCGTCCCCTCGACCCGCAACCCGCAGGAATGAAATGCCCCGGGGCTGACCAACATGAACTCGCCGGCCGGAGGAGCCGCCTGACCGGCACTGTTGCGGCCCCAACACGCGACGGTGCGGTTGGGCCGTATGCCACAGGTATGGTCGTTGCCGGCACTAATCGAAACGAAAGTCCCGCCCGGCACCGCCAGTTGCTGAAACTCAAAATAGTTCCAGCCCCAACACTCGACCGAACCTTGGGGTCGCAGGCCACAGGTGTGGTTCCCGCCCGCACTGACGGCCGCGAACGCACCGGGCGGTGGGGTCGCCTGTCCGTCATGGTTTGAACCCCAGCACTCGATCGTGTCGTCGGGCCGCAGACCGCAGGTGTGCTCATTCCCGGAGTCGACGGATGTGAACGTTCCGGGCGGTGGTGAGGCATGGCCGACATCGTTTTCTCCCCAGCAATGGACGGTGCCGTCACTCCGTAGCCCACAGCTGTGGTGTCGGCCCGCACTGACGGAGGCGAAAGTCCCTCCCGGTGTCGTCACCTGGCCATATTGATCCGACCCCCAGCACCAGACCGTACCGTCGGTGCGCACGCCACAGGAGTGGTATCCGCCCGCATCGACCGACACGAACCTCCCGACAGGGGGTGATGCTTGGCCGCTATAGTCCTGCCCCCAACAGGCAACACTGCCGTCAACTCTCACCGCACAGGTGTGAAAGACACCTGCGTCGACAGCCAGGAATTCACCGGCAGGCGGTGTGGTCTGACCGTCGAGGTTCCAGCCACCCCAGCATTGAATCGTGCGATCGGATCCAATCCCGCAGGTGTGGGCCTCCCCGGTGCTGATGGTGGTAAACGTCCCGCCTGGTGCAGTCGCCGGTCTGTCCATGTCCCAGCCCCAACAGGCAACGCTACGATCTTCGCGCACGCCACAGGTGTAACTGTACCCGGCGCTTATGGCGGTGAATCTGCCTGCCGGTGGCGTTCCCGCTCCATCTTCGTTCCGTCCCCAGCACTCGATCGTGCCGTGGGGCCGAAGGCCACAGCCACGGTGCGAGCCGACGCTGACCGCCGTGAACTCCCCGCGCGGCGGTGCTGCCTGACCGCGCTCGTTCGCGCCCCAACATGCAATCGCACCGTCGGTGCGCAACCCGCACGCATGATCGTAGCCGGTGTCAATGGAGACGAACGTTCCGTCCGGTGGTGCGGCCTGCCCCCGTTCGTTCAACCCCCAGCAGGCAATGCTGCTGTCTTTTCGCATGCCGCAGGTGAAAAAGTTTCCGGCACGGACGGAGACGAACCGTCCTGCGACCGGGATCGCCTGGCCGTGGTCGTTCGCGCCCCAGCAGGCGATGGTTTCGTCCACGCGCACACCGCATGTGTGATCAAATCCGCCACTGACGGAGACGAATCCTCCACCAGCCGGCAGGTCGGTGCCCTGCGGCGCGTATGGGGGAGGTGCCGCCGCGGGTTCGTCCTCTGATGTGGGTGCGACTGTCGATGCAGGTTCTCGCGTTGGTGTCGGTGTGGATGCGGGCTCGGGTGTGGCTGGTTCGGCGGTCGGCGGTGCGACCGGTGCCGGTGCCTCGGGTTGCATCGTCGGATGGCAGCCGGTGAGCGTCAGCAAGGCGGCCAGGGCCAAGGTCGGGATCAGAGGGATGAGCTTCGTCACAAAACGCATGGGGTACCTTCTCAGGCAGAAAGATATGCGGCACAACCTTCGGAGGCATTGTGGCATCGCTATAAG